>NZ_CP078088.1 GCF_022701175.1 Allobaculum sp. Allo2
GAGAAACTGGAATGAAGAAACATAAGGTTTTATCGCTGCTTGTTTCTGCTGCGATGGCCTATTCCGCGTTCCCGGCGATCCCCGTCGCCGCGAAAGGAACGCCCTCTCAAGGGCTGAGTCCGGCGGATTCCATCAAAGCCAACGTCGACAAAACCAAGTTCACTCACAAGGAGTGGACGGGAACCCACTACACGGATGTGGACGGGAACCCACTACACGGATGTGGACGGCAACGCGCAGGCTGCAGAAGATGTAACCGGCATTAACCGCGAAGCCGCCAGCACCCAGATCATCCCCTATCAGAATTCTGCTGCTGCACAGAAGGCTGTATGGAACTACAACGCCCGTGAAGAATCTCAGAAAATGCAGATGCTGACCGGGGAAAACGAAAACTGGGATCTGACCGTCGTTCAGAATGAAACACTTGCCAATGAAATGATGACGGAAGATCATGCCTTCTACAAAACCGATTTCAAGAAGGGCGAAGGCGAAGACTGGAAATCCGTTACGCTGCCCCAGAACTGGACAACCCAGGGATTTGATTTCTCGATCTATACCAACACCCAGATGCCCTGGCAGTCCAAATACGACACCAATGTAGACTGCCCGGCTGCGCCGACCAACTACAATCCGGTCGGCCTGTACCGCAAGACATTCACCATTGATGATTCTCTGCGCGGAAGCGACCGCCGCATTTACCTCGATTTCCGCGGCGTTGAATCCGCCTACTACGTTTACGTGAACGGCAAGGAAGTCGGCTATTCCGAAGACACCTTCAGCCCGCACAAATTCGACATCACCGACTACGTCAACATGGACGGCGAGAACCTGCTGGCTGTCAAAGTTCACAAGTTCTGCGACGGAACCTGGTTTGAAGACCAGGACATGATCTATGACGGCGGTATTTTCCGCGATGTCTATCTGACATCCGCACCGCTCGTACAGATTCAGGACTATCACTACACCACAACACTGGATGCTTCCTACACCAACGCAGTTCTGAACGTCCAGGCCGATATCCGCAACCTTTCTTCGGCAGAAAACAGAGGCTGGACGCTTTCCGCTTCCGCGTACGATCGCCAGGGCACCGCTCTGTTTACCGATGAAAATGTCGATATTCCAAAACTCGAGAGCAGCAATACGGGAACCGTATCGCTGACTACGCTCGTAAAAATCCAAAACTCTGGTCCGCAGAAGATCCGAACCTCTACGCGCTCGTTCTGACTTTAAAGGACGGCGATGGAAACGTTGCTGAAACCGTCTCGACTCAGCTCGGTTTCCGTCAGGTCGAATTCACACGCACCGAAGTCGATTCAAACTACAACGTCACCACCACTCACTGGGACCCGATCAAAATTAACGGCAAGCGTCTGCTGCTGAAAGGCGCCAACCGTCACGACACCGACCCGTTCCACGGCAAGGCCACTCCGCAGGCGGCTATCGAAGAAGATGTGAAGCTGATGAAGCAGAACAACCTGAACGCCATCCGTACTTCGCACTACTCCAACGACGACTACCTGTACTGGCTCGCCAACGACTGGGGCATGTACCTCATCGGCGAAACGAACATGGAATGCCACGCGATCATGGGCAATTCCGAAAAGCAGGGCTGGTTCTACGAACTCGGTCTGGATCGTACAGAAACCGCCTTTAAGCGTCTGCGCAGCAACCCGTCGATTGTGATCTGGTCAATCGGAAACGAAATGACCTACAACAGCGACAAGAACTTCGCAAACGGTCTTCAGCGCGACATGATCTGGTACTTCAAAAATCATGACAGTACCCGTCCGGTTCATTCCGAAGGAAACGACGGCAACCTGGGTACCGACATGCGTTCCAACATGTACCCGAGTACGGGCACCGTATGGGATCGCGGCGGCGAAGGCAAAATGCCATACGTCATGTGCGAATACGCCCACGCGATGGGCAGCTCCGTCGGCAACCTGAAAGAATACTGGGATGCCATCCGCGCCAGTGAAAACCAGCTTGGCGGCTTTATCTGGGACTGGGTGGACCAGTCGCGCGCCGTCGATCTGAAAAATCTTGGCGTAAGCTATGGCGTTACCGAGAAAAAGGTCTGTCCGGTACAGCCAACGGCGAGTGGGTCACTTCCGAAACGCCAGACGAAACGTTCCATATTACACAGTCTTTAAACGGCTACCTCTCCTATCCGGATACTGACGGCAAAGTCGGCAGCGCACTTTCCGGCTCCGGCAAGGCGTTTACGCTGGAAGCGATCGTCAAACCGTATTCCACTGTGGCTGACGATGTCTTCCTGTCCAAGGGCGATGATCAGACCACGCTGAAAATGAACGGCGACGGCAAGCTGGAGTTCTTCGTCAAGAGCGGAAACAGCTGGTCCGGCATCCAGTGCGACGTACCAGCCAACTGGAACAACAGCTGGCATCAGATTGCCGCTACGTATGATAACGGCACGGCGAAAATTTACGCCGATGGCAAACTGCTGAAAGAAGGCACGATTGCCGCATCCATCGAATCGCAGGATCACGCGATCCAGGTCGGCGCGGATACGGTAAAAGGCCGCTACTTCAACGGTGAAGTGGCGATGGGCCGTATTTATAACAAAGCCCCCACCGCTGCAGAAATTGCCGGACAGAATTCGGCAAATCCTGCCATCAAGTCCGATGACGCTTCCGTTCTCTTCTGGGCGGATGCCGCGGATGATCACAGGGAAGCCAAGGTCGATGCCTGGGATTACTACTCCACAAAGTCGGGTCAGACCAATGGTACGAACCTGTACAAGGACGAAATCAAAGGCAAGTTCTACGGCTACGGCGGCGACTGGGGCGATCGTCCAAACGACAACTCGTTCTGCGAAAACGGCCTCGTTTCGCCAGACCGCAACCCCAGCCGGAACTGATGGAAGTCAAGAATCAGTACAAGAACTACTGGTTCAGCGCGGATGTCGACGATCTGGATGCAAAGAAAGTCAACGTCTACAACGAATCCAGCTTCACCAATCTGAACGAATACAACGTGACCTGGGAAGTTCTCGAAAACGGTATCGTTGTGAATACCGGAACGGCACAGAACGTAGATGTAAAACCGCAGACCCACGGCAGCATTTCGGTTCCATTCGAACTGCCAGCGACCATTAAAGACGGTGCGGATTATTATCTGAACCTTTACGTTTCCACAAAAGACCAGGAAAAATGGGCGGATAAAGATTTCGTTCTCTGCTGGGATCAGATTTCCATTCCAACCTCTGCTGGCCAGAAAACGCGCGCAGCCGCTTCGGATTCCGCATCCATCACCGATGGAGAAGACAAATACACCGTTGCCGGCGACAAGTACGCGTTTGAAATCGACAAATCGACCGGCATCATCAAAAACTACACCTTTAACGACAAGCTCATGCTTGAAACCGGACCAATACCCAACTTCTGGCGCGGTACGTTCGAAAACGATAAGGGCGGCTTTGACTGGAACTGGTGGAAAGGCGATGACGAACTGCGTGTAGACTCGATCTCCGCCTCCAAAGACGCAGACAATAATGACGTCATTATCACGAACGTTACCCTGCCGCAGGTCGGCAATACGTCCCTTGTCATGACGTACACCATTCTGGGCGACGGCGCAGTCAAAGTGGATATGAAAGTCGATGCCACACACAGCGGCATGGGCAGCTTCCTGCGCGTCGGCTCGCTGATGACGACCGCGGAAGGCTATGAAAATGTGAAATGGTACGGAAACGGACCGGTTGAGTCCCTCTCCGACCGCAAGACGTTCGCCCGCCAGGGCATTTACGAGTCGACCGTTGACGATCTGTTCTACCCGTATCTGAAAGTCGACGACACCGGAACGATGACCGACACGAACTGGATGGCTCTTTCCGGCGAAGGCAAGGATACCCTGCTTGTCGTTGCGACGACTCCGCTGGAAATGCAGGCTCTGCACTTCACACCGGATGATCTGAACTCCACCGATCACCCGTACGGTCTTAAACCGCGCAAGGAAACCATGGTCGGCGTCAACTACGGCAGCCGCGGAACCGGCGGTGCGACTTGCGGACCAGATACGTTAAGCCAGTACCAGCTCTACAACGATAAAGCGTACGAGTGGGAATTCACCATTCTGCCGGTGGAAGGAAGTGCCATGGACAATCAGTCGCTGACCGATACCGCCGCAGGCTATCGTACGATCGAAACGTTCGACCGTGAAAAGCATGATGCCGATCGCGCTGCCGAACTGATCGAACAGGCGGACTCCTTCATTCCGTATTCCTACAGCCAGCTCGAAGATGTTGAGACGCTCTATAATGCGCTGCTCAATATGCCAGAAGCCCAGGCGGACATTGTCAATGCGGACAAAAACCGCACCGAACTTGTAAAAGGCTATGTCGAGCAGATCCGTGCCATGAGCACGAAGATCACGCACCTCAAAGACCAGTCGAATAACCATAACGATCTGGAACTTGGCAGTGCGAAAATTGTTAAAAACGGCGACGCATATAACTTCGCCGGAACCGTTCAGACGTAAGTGTCAAACAATCGACGGGTATACGCGAGACTGAATATTAGATACGCTAAACGGGATCCCTTTCGAGATCCCGCTTGACGTATTTTTATTCTTCATCGTTTTCTTCATACTTCGGATCCGGTCCACGGTATCCAATTCGAAGATATTCAGGTAAATCCTTTGAATACGGCAGAAGTGACTTCAATACATCTACCGCGATTTCATCGTCTTTGAACCATTTGAGTTCATCCAGAACGTACTCCATGTAGCGCTCTGGATTTAAGTCGTTCATTTCAGCCGATCGAAACAAAGTCATAAACGCTGCGACGACTTCCGCACCTTTGATACTCTTCGTAGTCTGGAAGTTTTTGCGATTGATCACGAATGGCTTTACGGCTCTTTCTGCCACATTATTGTCGATCGGATAATCACCGTCTTCCAGGTACCTTCCCAACGAGTTCGCTCGATCCATGAAGTACTTGGCTGCTCTGTAGGCGGTGCTTCTTTCCTCGAATCCACTCTGAATCTCCATCATGACTCTTGTGAGTCTTTCAAAGCAGGGCTTTGAAAGTTCCTGCCGAACTTCGGTTCTCGCCTCGTGCGAGTAAGAAGCAACGTGGGATTCGATGTGGTAGAGCTTCCCGAACAGAGACAGGGCTGTGAGCAGAATCTGGAGACCCGGACTTGGTTCGGGTCTCTCTGTTTCGTCCAGCTGGGCTGCCGCTTCTGCGGCCTCTTCGTCGTTCTCCAGTGTGGTCTTTTCCCACTTCAGGACGTCTGCCTGATACTGCGCGAAGTCTGACCGGACTTTGATGGCTTCGAAGATCTTTCTTCTCGCATGGGCCATACAGTTGAGCTTTCTGCAGGGGCCATAGTAGTTGGCATATGCATAAAGCCCGTCTGTCATAAGGGCATGACGAAAAGAACCGCCAAGGAGGGCGATTACGAACTCCTGTTTCTTGTAAGGGAAAAACTTATAGACAGCCATCTGGTTCTCTTCATAGATTCCGCTGACGGCGACAACCATAGAAGACTGTTTTCGATCTTTAACCTCCGTGCACTTTAAAACCGTCTCATCCATATGGACGACGTTACAGTTTGGGAGATCCTCAATCATTTGTTTTACGAGGGGCTTCAGATAAAGATCGTAAGTTTTTCCAGGATGTTGCCCATGGTCTGACGGCTGATCGGCAGTCCCGTGAGACTCAGGTGCTTTTCCTGACGATAGGCCGGGGTTCCCATTACGAACTTATCGTAGGCAATTCCCGCGACCATAGAGGAAGTTGCGACACTCTTGTCGATCAGTGCAGGCTCGTCAGGTTCGGCGGTGCGGATGATGGCTTTCCCGTTTTCATCCGTACACTTGTTTGGGCACGCGACTGTCTCACGCAGCACTTCTTCCAGCCTATAGCGAGCGGGAATCCGATGAATCCTATAGTGACGTTTCATTCCAACAGTTTTCATCTCACAGCCGCAAACTGGGCAAATGCGCTTTTCCCCTTCTACACTGAAGGTAGTGGTTTCTTTGACCGCTTCCTGCTTTCTGCACTTGGTGGAAGGTTTTTCTTGCTTCCTTCAACAGAACTGAGCTTTAAATCTTCAGCTTCTTTACGATAGCGGTCTCCCTCTTCCTGATATTTCGCAGCCCGGTTAAAACAAACATCGGCTTTCAGATCAAGCTGAGCCAGCTGTTTATTCAGAATATTGATATCTGGGCCGCCGTCCTCGTTTTCAGAGTAATCCAGTTTCAAGGGAACCATCTTTTCCGTAGAAGGACCAAAGCGGCCGCTTTTCACGGCTTTATTGATTTCTTTAGCGAAATAGAGATCCAGGTACATATCCTCAATAAATTTGTCTTTCTCTTCTTCCGTCATGGTGCTGATCTGATGATGAAGATCTTCGAGGAGCTCGTTGCGGATTGTCTGGTAAGGGTTCGGCACATTCATGTATTAATTTTAACATATTTAGAGCGATAGATAAAGTAAATGGGATGATTTATCTTGATATTCCTTCAAGAAAATCATCCTTTTAAATTGGTTTAAACATACTTATAAGTTCGTGGCAGAAATGCCGGCTGGGGAACAATCGACAGACCGGAAAGCAGAGAAGCCAGCTGCGAACAGTCAATTCGCATGAAGTCGGACTGGTCAGTGCTGACAGGCCACTGAAGGGAAGATCTGGAGAGTCGCTTATAAACAAGCCAGAATCCATTTCCGTCACGAAGGATACCTTTGATCTTGTTCTTCTGTCGATTAACGAAGAGAAAGAGGGATCCATCCAGCGGATCCAGAGCGAGAGGTCCTTGAACCAGGGAGACGTAACCGTCAATTCCTTTGCGAAGGTCAGCAGGCATCTGAGCCAGATAGATGTTTTTAACTTTGGAGAAATCGATACCGAGATCGATTGCAGGGATGATTGATTCCATGAAAAAGCCTCCTTGAATAAAGGAATTATCCCAAGGAGGCGGTCGAGAAAATACCCGTCTTTTATTTGACGCTTACGTTCAGACCGGCCATGAAGACACCTGGAAATCCGTCTTTACCGAAGGCCAGTCCTGGACCATTTCCATCGACGCCGCACCGACGATCTGGAAAAACTACAACATGCTTGCCGGTATGGGCGACAACACCTTCGCCATGCGTTTCCGTGAAGGCTATTATGACTTCCACATTTACGACGGTAGTGACTGGCAGCCGATTGAATACAAGATGTCGGATGCTGAAAAAGCCGACACGCTCAACAAGCAGCACAACTACACGGCCGTCTTTGATGCCGACGCCCACAAGATCATCGTCTTCATCGACGGCGTCAAGAAAGCCGAAAAGACTCTGACAGAAGGCGCGTACCCGCACTATTCCGGCTACAACTTCACCCTGGGTGCCTGCCCGTCCACTGGACGCGACAGCGACGCCAAGTTCGCATCCGTAAAAGTCTTCTCCGAAGCGAAGAACGGCGAAACGCTCGCATCCGCAAAAGCGTCCGATGCGTCCACCGTCCTCTGGATCGACAACACCAGTGAAGACACCCCGCTCTTCTCTGCGGATGAAAACCCGACCATTACCGCAGCAGCCCTGAATTCCGATGCCGATACCCTCGACGCCGGCAATTCCATGGACTTCACTCTGTCGGTTACTCCGGCTGACGCGAAAATCTTCTCTGCCGACTGGACCGTTACCGACGAAAGCGGCAAGGAAATCAGCGGCGCACTCGTTTCCGGTACAGGCGCGAACGCACAGCTTCTGACCGCAAACAAACTGGATGACGGTACCGTGCTGATCGTCAAGGCCAGCAAAATTAACGGCACCGATCTGTCCGCACAGAAATCCATCACCATCCATTCTCAGTCCTCCACTGTGGCCGATGACCTTGGTCCAAACGATCTGGATACACCGCTCAACCACACCGCAGAACTCGACGAAATGGACGGCAAGACCGTCATGATCGGCGGCATGGATCTCAAGGATCCAAACAAGAAAGTTCAGAACGCCATCGCAAACGGCAGCTTTACCGTTTCGAGCTGGCTCTACGTTCCAGAAGCCCTCAAGTCTTCCGAAAGCGGGAGCTGGGAATCCGGCAGCAATAAACGCGAGAAATACAGCACCATCTTCTCGCTTGGCGACAACACCTTCTGCCTGCGCTTCTACCAGAATGCCGGCAAGACCGGTACCGCGGTTCACACATACGTGAAGTCCACGGACGGTGAATGGTACCAGGCAAGCGGCGATGATGTCGAAGACAGCTTCTTCAACAAGTGGCATGAAATCTCTGCCGTTTACGACAGTACGAACCAGACTCTGACCGCCTATATCGACGGCGTCGCCACCGGCGATCCAGTCGATGTGAACGGCAGCGTATCCGCCAGCGAAGCGCTGACCCCATCCATCGGCTACATGGCCGACAAGCCAGACCGCAAGTCGGAAATGGGCTTCTCGAACATCAAGGTTCTCTCTAAAGCCCTGAGCGCTGACGAACTCAAAGCGCTGTCTGCTGGTACATCGGATGCCGACAATGAAAACGTTGTTCTCTGGCTCGACTTTGCGGCCGACGAAATCAGCAGCGCCAGAAATGCACTGAACGCACAGCTCAACATCGCAAAAGATCTGAAGAGCGAAAACTACACAGAGGCTACCTGGAGCGCCTTTGAAAGCGCCAAAGCGGCAGCAGAATCCATCAACGGCACGTACGCTACCGCAGAAAACGTAAACAAAGCCGCTGCAGACCTGAGAGCCGCCATCGCCGGACTTGAAACCGTTGATGAGCTGGAAACATTCGATCTCACGCTTCTGCAGGCCGCCTGCACCAAAGCTGCAGAACTTGACCTCTCTGAATTTGGCACCACAGGCAAAAACGCCTTCAGCAGCGCCAAAGCCTCTGCTGATGCCGCTCTGGAGCATCCGACAAGTCAGAAAGCCGTAGACGAAAAAGCAGCCGCACTCAGCAATGCGATGCTCGCTCTGCGCAAGACTCCATCCAGCGAAAAGCTTCCTAAGTAATCAAAGCTTCTCGTCGAATCCGATTTACGCCATCGGCATTGGCCAGAAACAAACCTTTGACTGGTACGATTTAACAACCCATCGATCCCTGCGTTCCTGTTGTGGAGGGCAAGCCAGAGCAGGGACCGGCGATCGTCCATCCGTTTTGCGAAGAAATCCCTCCCATTCAATGCCTTCTTCCCTCTCGTTCTGTCGGGCAAAACAGAACAGAGAATGGAATGCACCCAGGACGTATTTCTTGTCTTCAAACCAGTCTGCAGAACGTCTCGATCCCTGCGGATCCAGAGACGGACTGCCTGAAACGAAATCAAAGGACAGACCACACCGTCCTTACAGAACATACGGGCAAAAAGCTGCCGGAAGAGTTCTTTCTTCCGACAGCTTTTCTTTGTCTAGTCAGACCATTTTCACCAGACGGTTTGCACAATTGGATTCAACATAGTTAGTCTGGACAAATTCCGTTTGACGTACATTTCAATTAGCTTATACTAAACGCTGTTAGTTAAACCTAACTATTGCCGAACGTTCTTGCAATTCCCAGCTGAAAGGAGAATCCATGATGCCTTTATCCCTTTGTGACAAGGACACGCCCCTGCAGATCGCCAAGATCACAGGCGGCGAAAAATGCGTACCCGGCTTGCCGAGCTTGGCTTTTTCCGCAGGCGAAACTCGTCGTCCGTCAGAAAATCGCAGAAAATCTGATTGTAGAAGTGAAAGGAACCCGTCTGGCGATCGATGCGTCGATGGCCAGACGCATTCTGATGGAGGAATGCCCCAATGACTCTGAATGAATTTGCCCCTGGTCATACGCTTCGCATTGTTCGTCTTTGCGGAACGGGACCCGTCAAGCGCCGCATTATGGACATGGGACTGACCAAAGGCGTGACCGTCTATATTCGAAAAGTGGCGCCCCTTGGCGATCCTATGGAACTGAATGTGCGCGGCTATGAGCTCTCTTTGCGAAAAGCCGATGCAGCCATGATCGAAGTCGAGGAAATTTCCGACAGGGCCCGCGGAAAGGAGAAAACGCATGAAGACAATCGCACTCGCCGGCAATCCCAACTGCGGCAAAACGACTTTATTCAACCAGCTCACCGGTGCGCGCCAGTACACCGGCAACTGGCCTGGCGTAACGGTGGAAAAGAAAGAAGGTCCGCTCAGAAACGATTCTTCCATTCGCCTTCAGGACCTTCCAGGCATTTATTCCCTTTCCCCTACAGTCTGGAAGAAGTCGTCTCGCGAAGCTACCTGCTTCAGGAAAAGCCGGATCTGCTTCTGAACATTGTCGATGGAACGAGTATCGAACGTAATCTGTATTTAACGACCCAGCTGCTTGAACTGGGAATTCCGGTAATCCTGGCCGTTAACATGGCCGATCTGGTCCGGGCCAGCGGCGACACGCTCGATCTGCAGAAGCTTTCCCAAAAGCTGCACATTCCGGTAATCGCCATTTCCGCTCTGAAAAAGAAGGACTGGACGAACTGGAAAAGCTCCTGCATCAAATGCCTTCCCAGCCCGAACCTCTCGATCTGTACAGCGCGAATGTACAGGCAGCGCTTGAAAAAATCGAAGCGATTCTTGCCCCGAAAACGGATACGCAGACCCGCTTCTGGTATGCGGTTAAAGTCTTCGAAAACGATGAACGCGTTCTGAACGAACTGAAGCTTTCAAAGGCACAGACGGCAGAGATTCAGGCCATTCGCAAAGAGATCGAAACGGCAATGGATGATGACTGCGAATCGATCATCACCTCTCAGCGGTATGACGCGATTGCTCGAATTCTTACAGACTGCTTTACGCGAAAAGCCCGGAAATCAGATCTTACCCTCTCCGACCGGGTCGACCGGATCGTGACGAACCGCTGGCTCGCGCTTCCCATTTTCATTTTGATCATGTATATCATCTATACGATTGCGATGGGCAGTACGGCGGTTTCCATTGGTACTATGGGAACCGACTGGGTCAATGACGTTCTTTTTGGAGAATGGATTCCAAATGGCGTGGAAAACCTGCTCGTCTGGATGCATGTCAATCCAGTGCTGGCTTCTCTGATTCAGGATGGAATAATCAGCGGCGTCGGCGCGGTTCTCGGCTTTGTGCCGCAGATTCTCGTTCTGTTTTTCCTGCTTTCCATTCTTGAAGACTGCGGCTACATGGCGCGCGTGGCGTTCATCATGGACCGCCTGTTTCGGCGGTTTGGTCTGTCTGGAAAAGCTTTATCCCGATGCTGGTTGCGACGGGATGCGGCGTTCCGGGCATTATGACCAGCCGTACGATTGAACAAGACCGGGACCGGAAGATGACGATCATGACGACCGGCTTCATTCCCTGTTCAGCCAAAATGCCGATTATCGCCCTGTTTGCGGGTGCGGTATTCGGCCAGAGTTCTCTGATCGCCGTGAGCGCATTTGTGATCGGCATCGCCGCCGTGGTCTGCTCCGGAATCATCCTGAAAAAGTTCAAGGCGTTTGCGGGAGAACCGGCGCCGTTTGTCATGGAACTGCCGGCTTACCATATGCCGACGCTGCGCAATATTTTCTCATCGACCTGGGAGCGGGGCTGGTCCTTCATCAAGCGGGCCGGTACGCTGATTCTTGCTTCGGCGATCGTGCTCTGGTTTTTACAGAGCTTTGGCTTTGAGAACGGACAGTTCGTCATGGTCGAAGACAACAACGTTTCCCTGCTGGCGTCCATCGGCCGTTCGATCGCCTGGATTTTTGCACCGCTTGGCTGGATCGGAGACATGGCCTGGAAAGCCACGGTAGCGACATTTACCGGCCTCATTGCCAAGGAAGAAGTCGTCAATACGTTTGGGGTGCTGTACTCCGCCGGGCCCGTGGCAGAAAACGGAATGGAAATCTGGACGGCGATCGCAGCCGACTTTTCGGCCCTCGCTGCCTGGAGCTTCATGATTTTCAACCTGCTCTGCGCCCCCTGCTTTGCGGCCATGGGCGCCATCAAGCGCGAAATGAACAATACAAAATGGACGCTCGCATCGATCGGCTACATGTGCGTCTTTGCCTATTCCATCGCGCTGATGGTGTATCAAATCGGCGGCCTGATCACCGGCGAAGTGGCCTTTAACGTCTTCAGCCTTGTCGCTTTTGCCCTTCTTGGGCTGCTGATTTACCTGCTGTTTCGAAAAGGCTATGAGGCGCGTAATCGGGCGCTTCCTGTGGAAATTGCCCTGGAAAAGCGATAACGCTGAATAAGCGCATCCCCTCCTCTGCCCTGAAGGCAAGACGGAAAACGGGATGCGCTCCTGCTTAATTAAAAACTGGAAAGGAGAAACACGATGTCCATTGGCGACTGGATTGTGACGCTTGGATTGGGCGCCATCGTATTCTGTATACTCTGGGGCGCACTTCATCAAAAGAAGACATCCTGCAGCGGAGACTGCGCGCACTGCTCCCATCATGTGGACTGGATGCAGATCCGAAAGGAAATTCATGCTGAAGACGGCTGTGCGAAAAGCGTCGCATCGACCCGCGCAGACCCAGGCAAAAAGCCGTCCGTTCATCTTGAAGCGGATCGTTCCGCTCTTCTTCACCCTGGGCCGTTTCTTCAATACTTTCTGCTTCTTCTGTCATTTTACGCCCCGCTCCTTTCAAAGCCGGCGCTGCTTCAGCCGCCGGCTTTTCTTTGCCCAGAAGGCGCCCGAAATTTTAAGGCGTTTTAAAACCGTGTGTCCGGCGTTTCCAGGCTGGCCGACAAAAGAAGCCCCATATGTCCCTGAAAAGGGGCATACAGAGCTTCATAGAGGTCAATTGAGCTGGAATGACTTGTACTTGCATAGCTTAGGCGGTTTATAGCCAGGATCCGCGCGCTTTACGTGGGAATCACGACGTCATCGTCATAAGCATTCAGGCGGACTAGCCATCTGGCCGCTGTGCTGCTGCGCTTAGTCGAGATCTTCGAGCTTGGAAGCGACAGGTTTGAGACGAAGAGCGAGTACCGCGTTGTTGATTTCAGCGGCTTTCTCGTTGATCATCTGCTGCGTAGCGGTTCCAGCCAGAACCTGGCTGCGCAGGTCAGAAACCGTTGCGGCTGCGTTCTTGACTGCATTGGAAATTTCCTTGTAGTCCATTGCATGCGCGTTAGCTTCTGCAGCTTTGCCGGCTGCAAGTTCGAGATAGCTCAGATCCACATCGAGCGAAGCACGCTTGCTGGCATCAAGCCAGAGAACGGTACTCTCATTGTCTGCAGTAAGGCCGGTTTTCGCTTCATCAGCGCTCAGAGCCTTATTGAAGAGACGAACAGAGACGTACTTCGCATCGCCGATACGATCCGTGTTCTGCGGGTCGATGCCGATGCAAAGCTGCTGGGCTTCGTTTACCGAGCTTGCGATGTCTACCTGGCCGACATTCTTTGTCGTATGGAGTTCGCCATCGTAGTAGATGGAGAGCGTTCCTTCCGTGTAGTCATACATCGCGGTAATGCGGTGCTGCTTGCCGACGAAATTTGCCTGTTCTTCGCTGGTGAAACCGGTGCTGTCGTTTGTGTCCGTCGCATACCAGCTGCTTCCGTTGGAAATGTGGAAGGAGAGGTTGGCATTCTGCTGACGGAGCGTGGTCAGATAGTCGCCTTTGGAAAGCAGAGTTTTCTGTCCGGACATGGTTGTCGGAATAATCACGGTTTCCATCGTCCAGGATTTGCCTGCCGCAAAGACAGGAGCAATCACGTCGTTGTGACCGAGGTACGCGTAGCCGCCAAAGGCTTCGGTGCCGTCGGCTTCACGCGCGAATTTCATCGTATCTTCCAGAGGTACGTCGAGATGGTTTTTGACTGGTCTTTCAGAACGCTGATTTTGCCTACGAAGGCTTCGACTTCCGCAACGATTCCGCTGACTTTGGTCTTGTTGTCTTCGGTGATCTTCGCTTTTACAGAATCTGGCAGAGCGTCGTATTCCGCTTTGAGCGCCTTAGCCTCGTCAAGCTGAGAAGCCTGAGCCGGCAGGAACGCGGTGATCTTTTCGTTCATCGCGTCTGCGGCGTTCTCAACGATATCTTCGGTGGTCAGAATCTGTGCGTTGTGGAACGTATGGTATTCGGTAGAAATGTCTTCTTTGGTTTTTGCGACTGGAACCAGAGTGAATTCCCACTCGTAAACCTGGTTTGGCAGACGGTATTCTGCGCGGGTGCCTTCCCCGCAGGTGGCGCCGCCGGTACCCTTGGATCCGTAGTTGATGCCGATTACGGTATCCTTCATCGGTGTCAGTTCGTACGGATGGCTGGCTGCGTTCATCTGTTCTGGGGTGAAGTGCAGAGCACTGGTCTGAACGGTGTTCTTAGCGACAACGAGCAGGTCGGTATCGCTGTTTGTCGAGGAGACGCGCATCCAGCGGGTGCCTGGATACATACCGGTGTCATCGACTTTGATGTACGGGTAGAAGTTTTCCGAAACGGTCTTGGAGAAGGTTGTCGCACGAGCGGATGTCATACGGTCAAGGAGCGTTTCATCCGGTCCGTCCGCATACCAGCTGACGTTTTCGTATCCTTCCGGAAGAATCATGTTCGAGCCGACCATGATGTAGTTGCCCATGGTGGTGTTTGTCGCATCGCTCTTCATGTGCATCGTTACGGCACCGCTGCCGTCGATCGTGTAGACGATGGTCACTTTCGCATCCTGCGCGCTTGGCAGAGTCAGAACGGCGGTAATGACGTTCTTGCCGTTTTCCACAGCAGCTGTTACTTCCGCTGTGGCGTTATTCATGGCATTTCTCCAGTTGTGGTCGAAGATGGAATCGCCTTCGCGCTCATCGTTTTCGGTCAGGCAGCGCCAGAAGTTCGGTTTTGGACCTTCCTTAATGACAGTGTCATCGCCGTAAACGTAGTTGAGCATCTGACCGCTCGTCTTATCGATATCAAAGGAGAAGCCGTTTCCAGTAACGGTGAATTTGGTATCGTCCGGAGTAACCGTTACCGGGTTCGTATTGGCTGCTGCCTGATACTGTGCCTGGTCGGTTGGCAGAACAAACTGCGCGTAAGACAGTTCGTGGCCGGCTTTGGCCCAGTCGGTGTCGTTTTTCAGTTTTGCACGTACGTTGAGCAGATATTCGCATCCGTCCTTGAGCTCTGGGAATTCATACGGAACGGAAATTTCCTGCGTTTCGCGTCCTTCAATGCTTGGTGTAACTACCGTTCCGCTCTTAACGACTTTGCCGTCTTCAAGAACTTCCCATTCCACATCGTATTCGTTGAAGTTAGCGAAGTTGTTTTCGTTGTAGACGGTGACTTTCTTGGACAGCAGCTGCATTTCCGTCGCGGTGAACCAAAGGTTCTGGTACTGGAATTTGACTTCGTTCAGTTCCGGCTGCGGGTCGCGGTTGGCGGAAACCAGACCGTTTGCGCAGAAGGAGTTGTCGTTTGGAACATCGCCCCAGTCGCCGCCGTACGCCAGGAAGTGTCCTTCGGCTTCCTCTGGATAAATGCCGGCATGCGCGCCTTCGGTACTGTAGTAATCCCAGACACTCGTATCCTTATCAGTCAGCTGTGTGGTTTCCTTGTCCGCATAGTCAACCCAGAGGACTACAGAGTCATCGCCTTTGCCGATGGCCGGCTCTGCGGAGTGCTGGCCTCTGACTTCGTCCGCCGTGAGGGCCTTGTTATAAATGCGGGCAATGGAAATGTCGCCGTTGACGCGGCGCAGATTGACTTCGGTCTGTGCGCCTACGCCCAGCTGGTAACTGGTGTTTTTGATGGTGATGTTGCCTGTGGACTTGGTGTCGCCGTATTTTTCTCCGTTGATGTACAGATTTACGGTGCCCTTATCGTAGGTCACGGTCAGATGCTGCCAGTTGTTGGCCCAGTTTTCCGGGATCGGCCAGGTTACGCTTCTCCAGGTACTGTCGTAAACGTAGAACTCAATCTGGTTGGACTTGTTCGTCTTGAGCGCTACCTGCGAGTCGCCCTTGGTCAGATACACATCATCGCTGGCCACGGATTTTGGCTTCACGTTGACTTCGAGCGTGAACGTACGGTCCGCGCCGCTGAGGGTTTCATCGATCTTATCGTTCTGGTCGATCAGAAGGTAGCCGCTGAAGCGCTGCGCCGCCGTTGAGGGTTTTGCTGCCGTCCAGGCCGGTCTGCAGATCCTTCCGTTCACCTTCGGCTGTACCGGTGAGGTTATGCTGGGCTTCCTTGAAGTTCCAGCCAGCGAAGAAGTCGCTGAGGCTCTTGTAGCGTGACTGGTCTACCCAGTCCCAGACAAAGGCGCCGGCCATGTTGTCTGCGGAGCGGATGACATCCCAGTAGTCGGAAATGTGTCCGGTCGAGTTGCCCATCGAGTGAACATACTCGGTCAGAACGTAAGGAATCTTGCCTTCGCCGGCATAGTACTTAATGCCGTCTACGCCAGTATACTGTTCGCCGTGCAGATCGCCGCCCATGTCAGGGCCGAACGATTCAAACAGAACCGGACGGGTCGGGTCTTCTTCCTTGAAATAGCGCATCGCATCGCGGAAGACGTAGTTGCCGTCGTCGAGTTTATACGGTCGTGCAGTTTCGTTTCCTAAAGACCACATCACGACGGACGGATTGTTTTTCAGACGTTCAAACGCCGTTTCTTCACGGTCCATGATGACGTTGTAGAATTTTGCTTTGTAGCGCGAGGCAATGCCAGACTCGCCGCCCAGCCAGCCGTCGGACATGAAGCAGTGGGATTCCACGTTTGTTTCGGCCATGATGTACAGGCCCCAGCGGTTAGCCAGCCAGTACAGGTAGTCGTCGTTGGAATAGTGAGAGGTACGGATCGCGTTGATGTTGTTCTGCTTCATCAGGCTCAGATCGGCTTCCACCGATTTCATCGGGGTGGCTTTGCCGTAAACCGGATCGGAGTCGTGACGGTCGGTACCTTTGAGCAGCAGATTTTCACCGTTGATCTTGATTGGATCCCACTTCGTCGTGGTGGTCCAGCCATCGTCATCGGTCTGGGTATGCGTGTATTCGATTTCGCGGAAACCAAGCTGTGTGGACAGCGTTTCGACAACATTTCCGTCGGCATCTTTCAGATGCAGAACGAGCGCATACAGGTTTGGATGTTCGGAACTCCAGAGTTTTGGATTGTTGACGCGGGAAGTAATCTGAACGATGCCTTCCTCGCCGGCGTTTACAGATACAGCCTGGCTGATATCTGTGGCATTGGCCTGAATGTTCGTACCGTCTTCGTCATAAACGGCCAGATCCACGCTCCAGTTTTCAAGATTGGAAGACGAAAGGTTGCTTACATCCATCTTCACTTTCAGATCGGCATTGGTGTACGTCGAATCGAGATCGGTTTCCACTTTGTAGTCCTTGATCTGGGCGAGCGGTGCGGAAGTCAGGAAGACGTCGCGGAAAATACCGCCGTCATAAATCATGTCCTGGTCTTCCATCCATACGGCGTCGGAAAATTTCAGAACTTTAACCGCCAGGAAGTTATCGCCTTCCTGCAGGTAATCGGTGATATCAAATTTGTGCGGCGAGAAAGTATCTTCGGAATAGCCGACTTCATGGCCGTTGACATACACGTAATACGCAGACTCAACGCCCTGGAAGTTAATGTACACGCGGCGGCTGTCATCGAGCATGCCTTTTTTGAGTGTGAAGTTTTTGCGGTACATGCCGACCGGATTGTAGTGGGTCGGAGCGGCAGGCGCCAGGTTTGGCGAGGTGCTGTCGCCGTATTTGGTCTGCCATGGAATGGTCTGGTTGGTGTAAATGGAGAAATCAAAACCCTGCATCGTCCAGGAACAGGGGAGCGTAACGTCTTTCCATGCATCATTGGAGAACTCTTTACTGGTGAACCCGTTTGCGCCTTCAAATTTTTCGGCGGCTTCCGGATTCTGAACCACATTGAGCTGCCATGTCTCGTTGTCTCCTGTCAGCATCTGCATGTAGTCCGAATTTTCTCTGGCCTTGTATTCAAAGGCACTTTTTCGTGCGGATGCGTCGTCCTGGAACGGAACGATCATGGTCGAAGCATCTTCCCGATTCACGCCAAAGGTGTCGACATAGTTTTCAGTCTTGCCATCGACGGTGTAATCGGTACCGCTCCACTCCATCCCTGTGAATTTAGAAGCGGCAGGATCCTGTGTAACGGAATCGTTTGGCTTCAGATCGCTGGCTCGTTCGCCCTGAGCAGCAATCGGAGTCGCAGCCAGGAAAGCCTGCGCGGCTAAAACACCAGAGAGGAGCTGAGCAGTCAGTCTTCTCTTATTCATACTGTTTCAATCCTTTCTCTTTCCTCTTCTGCCGGTTCGGGCAGAATGAATCACTTAGATTATATTGGTCTTCACGGTGTCGATTCAATGTTTTTTGAAAGCACTTTCCTCTTTTTTGATTCAGTTCAGTCCGTTTGGCGATTCGTACACGTGTTTTATTTTATATTCGCCGTGTATTTTAAAGGATTAGAATTTGTCAAGATCCATTTCTTTCTTTCTGTTGGAAACGCCCGTCTGCAGATGTTTGCTTTTGGGATACGAATTTGAGGTAAGTGTCAAACAATCGACGGGTATACGCGAGACTGAATATTAGATACGCTAAACGGGATCCCTTTCGAGATCCCGCTTGGCGTATTTTTTATTCTTCATCGTTTTCTTCATACTTCGGATCCGGTCCACGGTATCCAATTCGAAGATATTCAGGTAAATCCTTTGAATACGGCAGAAGTGACTTCAATACATCTACCGCGATTTCATCGTCTTTGAACCATTTGAGTTCATCCAGAACGTACTCCATGTAGCGCTCTGGATTTAAGTCGTTCATTTCAGCCGATCGAAACAAAGTCATAAACGCTGCGACGACTTCCGCACCTTTGATACTCTTCGTAGTCTGGAAGTTTTTGCGATTGATCACGAATGGCTTTACGGCTCTTTCTGCCACATTATTGTCGATCGGATAATCACCGTCTTCCAGGTACCTTCCCAGCGAGTTCGCTCGATCCATGAAGTACTTGGCTGCTCTGTAGGCGGTGCTTCTTTCCTCGAATCCACTCTGAATCTCCATCATGACTCTTGTGAGTCTTTCAAAGCAGGGCTTTGAAAGTTCCTGCCGAACTTCGGTTCTCGCCTCGTGCGAGTAAGAAGCAACGTGGGATTCGATGTGGTAGAGCTTCCCGAACAGAGACAGGGCTGTGAGCAGAATCTGGAGACCCGGACTTGGTTCGGGTCTCTCTGTTTCGTCCAGCTGGGCTGCCGCTTCTGCGGCCTCTTCGTCGTTCTCCAGTGTGGTCTTTTCCCACTTCAGGACGTCTGCCTGATACTGCGCGAAGTCTGACCGGACTTTGATGGCTTCGAAGATCTTTCTTCTCGCATGGGCCATACAGTTGAGCTTTCTGCAGGGGCCATAGTAGTTGGCATATGCATAAAGCCCGTCTGTCATAAGGGCATGACGAAAAGAACCGCCAAGGAGGGCGATTACGAACTCCTGTTTCTTGTAAGGGAAAAACTTATAGACAGCCATCTGGTTCTCTTCATAGATTCCGCTGACGGCGACAACCATAGAAGACTGTTTTCGATCTTTAACCTCCGTGCACTTTAAAACCGTCTCATCCATATGGACGACGTTACAGTTTGGGAGATCCTCAATCATTTGTTTTACGAGGGGCTTCAGATAAAGATCGTAAGTTTTTCCAGGATGTTGCCCATGGTCTGACGGCTGATCGGCAGTCCCGTGAGACTCAGGTGCTTTTCCTGACGATAGGCCGGGGTTCCCATTACGAACTTATCGTAGGCAATTCCCGCGACCATAGAGGAAGTTGCGACACTCTTGTCGATCAGTGCAGGCTCGTCAGGTTCGGCGGTGCGGATGATGGCTTTCCCGTTTTCATCCGTACACTTGTTTGGGCACGCGACTGTCTCACGCAGCACTTCTTCCAGCCTATAGCGAGCGGGAATCCGATGAATCCTATAGTGACGTTTCATTCCAACAGTTTTCATCTCACAGCCGCAAACTGGGCAAATGCGCTTTTCCCTTCTACACTGAAGGTAGTGGTTTCTTTGACCGCTTCCTGCTTTCTGCACTTGGTGGAAGGTTTTTCTTGCTTCCTTCAACAGAACTGAGCTTTAAATCTTCAGCTTCTTTACGATAGCGGTCTCCCTCTTCCTGATATTTCGCAGCCCGGTTAAAACAAACATCGGCTTTCAGATCAAGCTGAGCCAGCTGTTTATTCAGAATATTGATATCTGGGCCGCCGTCCTCGTTTTCAGAGTAATCCAGTTTCAAGGGAACCATCTTTTCCGTAGAAGGACCAAAGCGGCCGCTTTTCACGGCTTTATTGATTTCTTTAGCGAAATAGAGATCCAGGTACATATCCTCAATAAATTTGTCTTTCTCTTCTTCCGTCATGGTGCTGATCTGATGATGAAGATCTTCGAGGAGCTCGTTGCGGATTGTCTGGTAAGGGTTCGGCACATTCATGTATTAATTTTAACATATTTAGAGCGATAGATAAAGTAAATAGGATGATTTATCTTGATATTCCTTCAAAAATCATCCTTTTAAATTGGTTTAAACATACTTATAAGTTCGTGGCAGAAATGCCGGCTGGGGAACAATCGACAGACCGGAAAGCAGAGAAGCCAGCTGCGAACAGTCAATTCGCATGAAGTCGGACTGGTCAGTGCTGACAGGCCACTGAAGGGAAGATCTGGAGAGTCGCTTATAAACAAGCCAGAATCCATTTCCGTCACGAAGGATACCTTTGATCTTGTTCTTCTGTCGATTAACGAAGAGAAAGAGGGATCCATCCAGCGGATCCAGAGCGAGAGGTCCTTGAACCAGGGAGACGTAACCGTCAATTCCTTTGCGAAGGTCAGCAGGCATCTGAGCCAGATAGATGTTTTTAACTTTGGAGAAATCGATACCGAGATCGATTGCAGGGATGATTGATTCCATGAAAAAGCCTCCTTGAATAAAGGAATTATCCCAAGGAGGCGGTCGAGAAAATACCCGTCTTTTATTTGACGCTTACAATTTGAGAACAGATCATCCGCATACAAAAAGGCTCTCGCTTTCCGGGCTGGTTCGTCCGTTGCGAGAGCCTTGTTTCTGTTGAATTGGATCTGATCCTTTTTCAGATTATTCGAGGGCGTAGCCGATATACTCGACGCTGCGGCTGCTTAAAATCTTTTCGAGTTCCTCAACGAACTCCTGAATTTCCTGTTCGTCTTTCGGACCGCTGAGCGTAATGTCGAGAATCATGCCTTCGTGATCGTATGTGCTCGAATACCCGGCTGCGGCCAGCTGTTCCTGGACAGCCTGTACATCGTTGGGGCTTGCCATCAGGGATACGTTAATGATTTCGCCCTGATCGAGCGTGCCCAGCTGTTCAAAGTCTTCTTTCAGATAATCCGGTGCAGCATCTGTATTCGAGGAAACGAAATCGGTGGAAGAGGACGTTGGATCATCGCCCATCAGATAGGCGTCTAGCTCTTCCATCTCACGGTTGCGCCGTTCGAAGAAATACACAATGGCTGCGACGGCAGCGGCGATCGCCGCCAGAGCGGCCACAAATTTCAGAAACCTGTTGAGACCTTTCATGATTTACCCTTCTTTCTTCAGGCGGATTTTGGACAGCTCTAATCGGAAGCTGTACAGCAGCCTGCTTTCTTTCCTCATAAGAGGAAGAGACTTTATTCTTCAGTGGATTTCGGCTTGTTTTCCGCTGGCGTTTCGGATTCGTGTTCCGGTGTCGTCGTTTCAGCCGTTACGGATTCGTCTGTAACCGGTACGGGTTCTTCTTCGGGAAGAATGGCAGGAAGAGACTGTTCTTCGTCTGTGCTCTCTTCTGCCGGTTCTGGCTTGGCGGTTTCTTCCGGTGCAGATTTTACTTCTGCGGTATCCGTCGGCGTTTCCTTCGCTGCGTCATCTGCGTCGGTTTCCGGAGTTTTCTGGATTTCGTAATCCCAGTCTTCCTCGTCCATAGCGCGGTCGTCTTCGTATTTCTTAATCAGACCGAGTACAAGCCCGGCTGCTGCGACGACGGCACCAGTTTTCAATAAGAATTTAAGCATGTTTCCTCCTTGTGAGAGCGAGACCATCCCCGATGTTCAGAATGGTCGTTTCAAACTCCTCGTTGGTTTCAAGAAACTCCCAGTACGCCCGAAGTCTTCGAATCAGACCTTTCGTATGTCGATTATGCGTTCGTTCCGGATGTTCGACCAGGCCATGGAAAAACATGTTGTCGGTAATGATCAGACCATTCTCGGAAAGTAGCGGACTGTATTTCTCAAAAAGCGTCTGTACTGGCTTTTGGCAGCATCGATAAAAATCAGATCAAATGTCTGGCCGCTCAGATCGACATCTCGGGCGTCGCCTTCAATAAAGGTAATGCGATCTTTCTGTTCACTGGCTTCGATGTTTTTCCTGGCCTGGGCGGCCATTTCAGGATCCCGCTCAATCGTCATGACCTGAAGATCGGGGAGAATGCGGGCCGCTTCAATGGAAGTTCGGCCAATGGCGGTTCCAATTTCAAGAAAGGTCGAAGGACGGTATTCCAGAAGAATTTTCTCCAGCCATTCCATCGACTCGTCCATCAGAATCGGGATCTGATGGGCATGTCCATACTGCGTAAGCTGTTCAAACGTACTCATGGTTTTATGGTATCACAATTCATATTTCCGCTTTGACGGACTCCCGGTTTTTTGAACAGACGAAAGAGTATCTCGGTCCAGATTTTTCAAAAGAGCGAAAAAGAGAAGGCCGAAGCCTTCTTCAAATTGGTTATATGATCGTTTACTTCACGAATTCAACGATTGCCATCGGAGCAGCATCACCGCGACGGATGCGTGTTTTAACAACACGTGTGTATCCGCCGGTACGATCCGCATAAGCGGGTCCGATTTCGTCGAACAGTTTCTGCAGAGCAGTAGTGCCTTCGTCATCAACTTCAACGTTGCGAACAAACGCAGCTGCCTGACGGCGAGCGTGAAGATCTCCACGTTTAGCGAGAGTGACGAGACGATCCATCACTGAACTGAGCTCTTTGGCTTTCATTTCAGTGGTTTCCATTGAGCCGTTTTCGATCAGCGAAGTGGCCATGTTGCGAAGCAGGGCTTTACGATGATCAGAAGTGCGGCCGAGTTTACGGTTTTTCATCTTTGACTCCTATTGATTATCTCCGCCGGCCTTAAAGGAAAGACCGAGGGAGTAGATTTTGTCTTTGATTTCAAGCAGCGATTTCTTGCCAAGGTTTCTGACATGCTGCATTTCGTATTCAGTCTTCTGGCACAGTTCATCTACGGTGGAAATACCGGCACGTTTCAGACAGTTGTAGGAACGAACCGAAAGTTCAAGGTCTTCAATCATCTTGGATTTGAGCGATGCATTGCGTTCCTTGAGAATCTCTTCTTCTTCAAGAGCCGGATCCTCCTGCGCCACATTGGCTTCACCGATAATCGCAAGGTGATCGCGCAGGATCTTCGATGCGATGGCGAGCGTCTGGAACGGTTTGAGAGTTCCGTCGGTTTCAATCTCCATCGTCAGTACGTCATAAGGCTTGTGGTCCTCGTTGTATTCCGAACGTGTGGAATAGGCAACGCGTACTACCGGGGAGAAAAGAGAATCGGTGTAGATGACTCCGATCGGGGAGTTCGGGCCAGCGTGGCGGTGCTTGTTGATATCAGCTGCCACAAAGCCGCGGCCAAGTTTGGCCTGCATTTCCATGGAAAATTCCTTACCGGCAGACAGAGTACAGATCGGAAGATCCGGGTTAAGCACTTTAACCCCTTCCGGGCACTGAATATCGCCTGCAGTGACAACGCATGGTCCTGTTTCATGAATGCGCAATGTATAAATCTCGTTGTCGCTGATATCGATACTCAGAATCAGTTTTTTCAGGTTCAGGATGATCGCCGAAACGTCTTCGGTGACGCCCTCCACACCTGTAAACTCGTGATAGACGTCATCAATTCGAATGCTGAAGACAGCGCCTCCAGGAATTGCAGAGAGAAGCACTCTTCTCAGTGAATTTCCCAGGGTAATTCCGAACTGATCCGGGAGAGGCGACATTTCGAATTTTCCAAGGGTATCAGTCTCTTCCAGCGTAGTAATCTCGTAGTTAGTCATTCTGCCGGGCCTCCTTTATTTCCCAATAGAGCGATGAATTCTTTCCTTATCATTGACCGGATTTCATCCAAAACAAAATGGATTGACCCGAAACCGGAATAGCCGGCTGGCCAATGGATCAGTGATGTTCAGGAAATGAATTGATCCGGATGGATTAGCCGCGTGGTCTCTTCGGCGGACGGCATCCGTTATGGGGAATAGGTGTTACGTCGTTGATCATTGTGATGTCCAGACCTGCAACCTGCAGAGCACGGACAGCGGCTTCACGTCCAGGACCTGGACCTTTACTTCAACCGCAACGGATTTCATACCGTGATCCATTGCAGCCTTGCCTGCAGCCTCAGCAGCCATCTGTGCTGCATACGGTGTGCTCTTACGGCTTCCCTTGAAGCCGAGTGCTCCAGCGGAGCTCCAGGAAATTGCGTTACCGCCTTCGTCGGTAATGGTTACGATCGTGTTGTTGAATGTAGAGTGGATGTGCGCCATACCTCTGGCAACATTCTTTTAACGCGACGTTTTCTAATCTGCTGTTTCTTTGCCATATCAGTATTTCACCAGTCCTTTCTACTTCTTCTTGTTGGCTACTGTTTTCGCCTTGCCCTTGCGTGTTCTGGCATTAGTCTTGGTTCTCTGACCGCGAACTGGAAGTCCTTTGCGGTGACGGATACCTCTGTAGCAGCCGATTTCCATCAGACGTTTGATGTTCAGCTGTACTTCACGGCGAAGGTCGCCTTCTACCTTGATCTGGTCAACTGCTTTACGCAGTGCGTTCATTTCTGCTTCGCTCAGATCTTTGATGCGGGTGTCTTCGCTGATCTTGCAGTCTGCAAGGATCTTTTCGGCAGTAGGTTTGCCGATTCCATAAATATAAGTTAAGGCAATGACAGACCGTTTGTTATTTGGAATGTCAACTCCTGCAATACGAGCCATTTGTTCCTCCTGTTGTCCTAATTAACCCTGTCTCTGTTTATGCTTCGGGTTTTCGCAAATTACCATGACTCTGCCTTTGCGGCGGATGACACGGCATTTGTCACAGATGGGTTTCACGGATGGTCTTACTTTCATGTGTATACCCCTTTCGTATTCACGTATTCAACCTTCTAAAATCCGCTCATACACAGTGAGCGTATTTTAGCAGAAACGTGATGATTGAAATTTCTGATGGCGCGATCCATTACTTGTCGCTTTCGCGGCGTTCACGGAATTCCCTTTCGGGCACTGACCGCGGGCCGGACGGCTGAGGGCGCTGCCCTGATGATTCACGTTCAGGAACCATTGGTAAAACAAATTGCGCCTAATCAGTATAGACGCAATTGCCTTTCGTTTCAAGTTATGACCCATTTGAAACATTTTGTGAAAGTTTGTGAACGAATCCGGACGGGTCTTTTCTGCCCGTACGTACTTCTTCTCCTTTATCTTAGCGGAAAACGAAACATTCTCCTCTTATGGGACTCTTTTTCCTTTCCAGACTGCCTGTTCCGTCAAAAGGAAAAACAGTTCGTTCAGCGATTCGACATGAAATATCCATTATGGATTCATGCAAGGGTCAGCCGGTTTGCTGGCGGCAATCCCCTTCGGCTTCGATTATCCATCGGTCCCGGCACAGAAATACGCTCGATGATATTTCCTTGCTCTGTTATTTCGTTCTCATTTTCGCGCTGGCATCGAATGCACCTGAAAACAACAGGCATCTATAGACGATGTGCGGGTTGAGGGGGAGAAGAAGAAGCCGATGATTTGATTTCATTTTTGGTTTTATTCGGTTCATTCTTTTCACTTCTTATCCATCCTCAGAAATCGATCTGGTTTGTCGTAGACCAGTCCGTATTATATATGGAAATAAAATTCTCATTTGACTTGCTCATCCTGCCTGTAAAACCATCCGACACGATGCGTTGTGCAGAAGAAACTGACGAAATATGAAATCTGGATATTCTGTCTTCTCTTCTTGCTCTTTGGGCGTTCTGTCTTACCTTTTCTGTCCGACGGCCGATTTGTCTGCAGCAGGATCAAGTCCTGAGCAGGAGACCGTATGCCCTTCACCCTTTATTCAGCCCTGGCGCTATATCCCCGCCGATCTGGGCGGCGAATTAACTGGTACCTCTCTGGAACATATCGATCGGTACATGAGCCTGAATCATTTTGCTCCTGTCGAACGATCCGAATTTCTGGTTAAGCTTTCCCGGATCTTGCTGCAGGCTGGCATATTCAAAGCCGGCTTGATCTGTATATCTTTAAAAGCGGCATTGCCGTTTTCTCCTTGTGCGACGATTCCTTTCTCATTCGCAAAGCTCAGTTTGCCAAGGACTACTGCTGTTCCCGGCGCGAAGCGCACAGCCGGATCTGCAGTTTTGAAGATCCGGCTGTTTCCTCGCCATGCAGAAAACGCTGCGTGCGCTTCATCAGATTTGTGCGCTCATTCCTTCCTCTCATCGGCAGAGTTCGAAAGAAGACTGGGAATCGAATGGATTGTCGTATGTCATGACCGTCAGTCATTTCTGTACAGGGCTTGATCCAGCGGAGTATAGCGGAGTATATGGAAATGATGAAAACGGATGACACATTTGTGAAATCTTTAAAAATTCTTCTGATGCCAAGCCTTGCCAATGAAGAAGATTCCTTCGTATGTCCTCTGACAGATGACATGCATGATCCCTATCAGTCCGATCTTTCCGATGTTGAGCTGCCTCACGATTATGAATTAAGGGAAGATATCGACGTATACATCAGCTGGGCTGCCGTAATAACCTCTTCCAGGGAAATTCGAAAAGACTATGTCCGGTTTATGGATGCACTGGAAATCGATTTGCAGGCCATGTGGATGTATACGTATTGTCTTTTACAGGATCTCGGCTGTCCCGACACCGAAACCGCTTCTTCCCTGAGTCTGCGAAAATTACGGAATCAGTACCTTACTCGCTACAATCAGTTCATGACGACCGCGGATTCCAGCATGCCGGTTTACGTTTCAAGAATTCGAAATGCGCTGATCGAGTCGAGCGGACTTACGGAGTACAAGGATCAGCTTATTGAGCGCCTGGAATATCTGATTGAAGATCGTACAACCGAGGAAAACCAGCGTCAGCGCAAATATGGCTGGCTAAGTGAAATCCTGCTTTTCATCATTGCGTATCTGGATATTCTGACTACGCTCTTTTCCCTTTTCGAAGAACAGCTTACGGATGGATGGCGCTTCTTCTGGATAACGGCTGCCGGGATCATCTTTGTCTCTGGTATTATTTTTATTATCAAGAAGGGGTGATTTCGATGTCTGACTGTCTGGTGATCATTGATGTACAGAAAGGGTTTTATCCCCTGCGACGGAAGATGTCCCTTCAAACCTCAAAACATTGCTGTCCCGGCGGCATTTTGATCATTTCGTCGCTACCCAGTTTATTAACACGCCAGATTCCCCTATGTCTCTCGAATGGGCTGGACGGGTCTGATGGAAAACACGCCTTCTACGCAGGTGGATCCTTTCGTCGCGCAGGTAAGTGAACGGATTATCCAGAAAAAGATCTATTCCTGTTTTACGGATGAGTTCAGGGAATTTCTTGCGCAGAATTCCATTGACCGGCTTTACTTTGTCGGGATCGATACCGACTGCTGCGTACTGAAAAGCTGCACCGACGCATTCGAATCCGATATTCCCTTCGAAGTGCTCCTGAACTATTGCGCAAGCAATGGAGGCTCCAGAGGCCATGAAGCCGCGATCACGGTCATGAAAAGAACCATTGGTGCATCGCAGATGAATACCGCATTCTGAACCCATTCAGGCGTCCGAACTGACGCTTTTTTCTGATTTTCCATGGGCAACGGCGTTCCGTTGTACTGATGAACCGAATGCCGAACGCTCATCCAGTCTTGCGCAATGTCCTTATGATCTGGATTCATTTTTCTATCCATGGTTGATTACATCTCCTGTTTATGCGGCGATGGCCGCTGATGATGATGAGACAGAATAGCTCTTTGAAGAGTTCATCTGTACTTTTATTATGCCCGCTTCACGGGAGTACGGTTTTGGATATGCAGAAATATCAGACACCTTTTTGACTGTGTTTAAGGCGCAATTCCGGCTTGCAGCTGACCTGTCATCTGTCGTTTTAGGGCGATGGGGGCCCACTGATCGGGTGTCGTTGAAACGGAGCTGCCGATCGGATGAACGGCGTTGGCGTATTAAAAATCCCCTTTTCGAAAGAAAAGCAGGGATTGAGGATCGATCGACTCTAATATCCTGCGTTCCTGTTGCATGAATCCGCAGCTTGCGGGGAGCGGAATGGCGTGTGATTTTACGCTTTGAAACAGAAAACAGAACTAGAGATGAATATCGTTTTGAGGCAAATGCGATTCGAAACGGTGCGGATCAGAATCCAAAACGGGGATAAAGATTTGGATTTCCCAGGACGCGCATCAGAATCGAATCGTAGAGCAGGCAAGGTCGGAATGTTATGCCTGCTTCAGGTTTTCGACAATGTCTGTCCAGATCGCTTCAAAATCGCGGTTAGCATCCACTTTTTGAGGAGGCCAAGATCGTGATAGAAGCCGATCACTGGTTCCGTCAGGGCATGGTAGTCGCCGAGACGTGTTTTCAGACTTTCTTCGTTGTCATCTGCGCGGTAAGTCAGTTCATGACCGCAGTTGTCGCAGATGCCTTCCTTTGCGGACGGTTTGAAGTAGATATTGAAAATTTCGCCGCAGTTCGGGCAGGAACGGCGGCCGAGAATGCGCTTGGTCAGCACATCTTCCGGGACGTCGAGGTAAAGAACGACATCGGTAGCCAGATCCGTGGAATCGGTCATCTTCTTGAAGGTTTTAGCCTGTTCGAGCGTGCGGGGATAGCCGTCGAGCAGATAGCCGTCCTTGGATTTGTCCATGCGGTTAGCGAGGTAGTCCAGAACCATGCGGTTAACGATATCATCCGGTACAAGGTGACCGGCATCGATGCAGCTTTTGGCTTCCTTGCCCAGATCGGTTCCTTTGGAAATGTTTTCGCGGAACAGATCGCCGGTAGAAATATGGTCAAGGTTGTACGTTTCTTTCAGACGGCTGCTGAAGGTTCCTTTGCCAGAGCCTGGGGCTCCCATAATTAAAATATTCATAGTCTGTCTCCAAAAAATCCGGCTGAGTTAATCAGCCGGATTCATAGTTTCGTGTTGATTAATCGAAGTCGTAGTACTTCTTGTACGCTTTCTGGGTTACCAGTCCCTGAATCTGACGTACGGTCTCAATCGCAACACCGACAACGATGATCATTCCGGTGCCACCCAGAGCCATGGACGTCGGCAGCTGAGGCCAGATGAGAGGCATCAGATGCGGGAGAACAGCGATAGCCGAAAGGGCCAGCGCGCCGAGTACGGTAATACGGGAAAGGGCTTTGTCCAGATAGGTTTCCGTCTGCTTGCCTGGACGAACGCTGGGAATGTATGCGCCAGATTTGGCGAGGTTCTCAGCGACCTGCTCCGGGTTAACCTGCATCTTGGAGTAGAAGAAGGTAAACAGAATAATCAGAACTACGTAGATGGTCAGCGAGTACCAGGTACGAAGGCCAAGCCAGTTGGACATGGTGGTGTACCAGGAAGCGCCGTTTGCGAAGAAGCTGGCGACCTGAATCGGAGCCATCATTACCGAAGAAGCAAAGATGACTGGGATAACGGAAGCCGTATTAATCTTCAGCGGCAGGTAGTTCATCGTAGCCTTTTTGGACAGAGACATAGAACTCGAAGTGTACTGGATTCGAATTTTCAGCTCTGCCGTGTTGATCAGTACGACAAAGACGATGATCAGCAGGTAGACGAGGATGTAGGCGGCGAAGATCCAGCCTCCGTTTGCGGGAGCAGCTGCACCGTCTGCACCGGTAACCAGGGAAGACCACGCAGCAGAGAACTGCTGCGGCATGCGGCCGACGATACCGGCCATGATGATCATGGACATACCGTTGCCGAGGCCTTTTAAGGAGATCTGGTCACCAAGCCATACCAGGAACATGGAGCCTGCAGTAAAGATCATGGCAACGTACAGAAGTCTGGCGGTCGAAAGACCGTTGTAGAACAGACCGCTGTACATATTGTTAAAGCTGTACGTCAGGGAGATGGACTGCACGAAACCGAAGACAACCGCCAGATAGCGGGTGTACTGATCGAGTTTCTTGCGTCCGGTTGCACCCTGTTTGGAAAGTTCAGTCAGCGCTGGGATAACATCCGTGCTTAAGAGCTGGATGATGATGGAAGCGGTGATATAGGGAGTAACACCGATTGCGAAAACGGAGAACTGTTCCAGTCCGCCGCCTCCAAGCAGGCTCATCATCGCAAACAGGCTGTTATTTTCCAGGCTGCCAACCAGTCCGGCGGTGTTTACGTCGGGGACGGTAATTGCGCATCCCAGACGGTACACCAGGAAGGCAAAGAGAGTGAACAGGAGACGGTTACGGATGTCCTTGTTCTCAAAGATTGCCTTAACAGTTTTCATTTTAGAGAACCTCTACGGTTCCGCCTGCTTTGACGATGGCTTCTTCAGCACTCTTGGAGAATTTTGCAGCACTTACGGTGAGCTTCTTCTCGAGAGTTCCTTCACCGAGGACTTTGACACCAGCGAGCTGTTTTTCAGCATGCCGGTTTCCTTGAGAAGCTGTGGCGTTACGTGGGTTCCGTCTTCAAAACGGTTCAGATCTGCCACGTTGATGATGGCATATTCCTTACGGTTGAAGTTGGTAAAGCCGCGCTTTGGAAGACGGCGGGCCAGTGTGGTCTGTCCGCCTTCAAATCCGAGACGAACGCCGCCGCCGGAACGGGCTTTCTGACCTTTCTGTCCGCGGCCGGCAGTTTTGCCGAGGCCGGAACCAGGTCCGCGTCCTACTCTTTTCTCGCTTTGCGGGACTGACTCTGGGAAAGTTCATGCAGTTTCATTTCGTTTCCTCCTTCTTACCCGCGGATTTCTTCGGGTTTCTTACCGCGAAGTTCAGCTACCTGATCCAGGGTACGCAGGGATTTAAGTCCTTCCACAGTAGCACGTACAGTGTTGATTTTTGTACGGCTGCCGAGGTTCTTGGTCAGGATATCGGTGATACCGGCCAGCTCCAGAACGGCACGTGTAGCGCCGCCGGCGATAACACCGGTACCTTCTGTAGCGGGTCTCATGAATACAGCACCAGCGCCGTATTTACCGGTAACTTCGTGTGGAATGGTTGTTCCAACGATTGGCACGAGGAACATGTTCTTACGTGCAGCTTCGGTAGCTTTACGGATCGCTTCCGGTACTTCTTTTGCCTTGCCGGTACCTACACCGACACGGCCTTTACGGTCACCAACAACCACCAGAGCCGCAAAACGCATTTTACGACCGCCTTTTACGGTTTTGGAGATTCGGTTGATGGAAATGACCTGTTCGTCGAACTCTTTCGGTTCTCTTCTCTGTCTTCTATCGTTGTTTGCCATGGCGACCTCCTAGAACTCCAGGCCGCCTTCGCGAGCGGCATCAGCTAAAGCCTGAACACGGCCGGTGTAGAGATATCCGCCGCGGTCAAATACGACTTTCTTGATATTGCTTTCAAGAGCGCGGCGGGCAATTTCTGCGCCGACTTTCTTGGCAGCTTCGATGTTTCCGCCGTTTTCGAGCTTCATGGCTACGGAAGAAGCGGATACCAGAGTATGACCTTTGTATCGTCAATGATCTGGGCTTCGATGTTGGCGTTGCTTCTGAATACGTTCAGACGTGGGCATTCAGGAGTTCCGCTGACATTCTTGCGAACGCGAAGATGACGTTTCTGTCTTGCTTCGTTTTTTGACTGTTTTTAATCATAGTCTTGCTCCTTTCCCACTATTTCTTACCAGCAGTCTTACCTTCCTTACGACGGATATGTTCACCTTTATAGCGAATACCTTTTCCTTTGTAAGGCTCAGGTTTGCGAACTGCGCGCACTTCTGCAGCGAATTCGCCGACGAGCTGCTTGTCAATGCCCTTAACGGTAATTGTGGTTGCGCTTGGGCAGGTTACTTCGAGTCCTTCGAAGATTTCTTTTTCAACGGGGTGGGAGTAGCCGACGTTCATGGTCAGCTTGTTTCCTTTAACCGCTGTACGGAAACCGATACCAACGAGTTCAAGATCTTTCTGGAAGCCTTCAGATACGCCGACTACCATGTTGTGCAGCAGAGCACGGGTTGTTCCGTGCAGCTGTTTTGTGGCCTTGAGATCGTTTGGACGTTTTACAGTTACTTCGTTTCCTTCAACCTCGATCGTGAGGATGTCGGAGAACTTTCTTGTCAGAGTTCCCTTAGGACCTTTGACAGTCACCTCATTCCCTGGAGCAACTTCAACAGTTACGCCGGCAGGAATGGTAATCAGTTTATTGCCGATACGTGACATTCAGTATTTTCCTCCTGCTGAACTATTACCAGATGTAGGCGAGTACTTCGCCGCCTACATTGGCTTTCTTTGCGTCGCGATCGGTCATCACACCGTGGGATGTGGAGATGATCGCAGTGCCAAGTCCGTTCAGTACGCGTGGCAGGTTGTCTGCGCCGGCGTATACACGGAAGCCTGGCTTGAAATTCTCTTCAGACCGGAGATTACGCGTTCTCCGTTCTTGCCGTATTTCAGATCGATGGTCAGCGTTTTCTTAACACCGTCAGCTTCTGTGGAGAAACCGTTGATGTAGCCTTCTTCGACCAGGATTTTAGCAATTCTTTCCTTCTCTTTGCTGGAAGGCATGGAGACAGTCTCATGCTTCTGAGCAAGAGCGTTGCGGATGCGGGTGAGCATATCCGCGATCGGATCAGTCATTGTCATGCTTGTTTCCTCCCTGCTTACCAGCTAGCCTTTTTCACACCCGGGATCTGGCCTTTGTAAGCCAGTTCACGGAAGCAGATACGGCAGATGCCGTATTTTTCAGTACGGAGTGCGGACGTCCGCATCTCTGACAGCGAGTGTACTCGCGAACTTTGAATTTCTGAGGACGCTGCTGTTTCAACTTCATCGCTTTTTTGCCATGAGTTCCTCCTATTTCTTAACGAAGGGCATGCCAAGAGCGGTAAGGAGCTCTTTTGCCTCTTCGTTGGTATCTGCGGTGGTTACGATAACGACATCCATACCACGGGATTTGTTGACTTTATCGAAGTCGATTTCCGGGAAGATGATCTGTTCCTTAACACCGAGAGTGTAGTTGCCGCGTCCATCAAAGGCGCTGTCTGAAACACCGCGGAAGTCTCTTACACGCGGAAGAGAGATGTTGAACAGTTTGTCCAGGAATTCATACATTCTGTCCGCGCGCAGGGTTACCTTGCAGCCGATCGGCATGCCTTCACGAACCTTGAAGTTCGCGATGGATTTTTCGCCTTTGTGATTACCGGCTGCTGACCGGAAATCGCTGCGAGTTCTTCTACAGCTTCGTCAAGATATTTCGAGTTCTGGATCGCATCGCCGACACCAATGTTGATTACGACTTTTTCGATCTTCGGAACCTGCATAACGGAAGAATAGTTGAACTGCTTCATCATAGCCGGGACGATCTCGGACTGGTATTTTTCTTTTAACCGGTTCATTTACTATCCTCCTACTTCTTTTCTTTCAGTTCGTTGCCGCTCTTCTTGAAGTAGCGGACTTTTGTTTTCTTGCCATTTTCGTCAACGGAAACCTTAACGCCAATGCGGCCGGCTTCTTTGGCTTTTTCGTCGTAGAGAGCGACGTTCGATGCATCGATCTTCGCTTCTTTTTCAACGATTCCGCCATCCGGGTTGGACTGGGTCGGTTTCATGTGCTTTTGACGATGTTGACACCTTCAACGATGACTTTGCCTTCTTTCGGGAATGCAGCAAGGACTTCGCCGATGGTTCCTTTGTAAGCTCCGGTCATTACCTGAACTTTGTCACCTTTTTAATCTTCACGAGAAATCCTCCTTACAGCACTTCCGGTGCCAGAGAAACGATCTTCATGAAGTCGTGGTCACGAAGTTCACGGGCAACCGGGCCGAAAATACGAGTACCCCGGGGGTTTTGTCATCTTTGATCAGAACGACTGCGTTGTCGTCGAACTTGATGTAGGTTCCGTTGTCGCGACGTACGCCGTATTTGGAACGAACGATTACGCCTTTTACAACGTCACCCTTTTTAACGGCTCCGCCAGGAGCTGCCTGTTTAACAGCACAGACAACGACATCACCGATGTTGGCAAATTTGCGCTTGCTTCCGCCAAGAGGACGAATGACAAGGACTTCCTTGGCACCCGTGTTGTCGGCTACGCGCAAACGGCTTTCATTTTGAATCATTTGCTCTTCCTCCTGACTCTAGCCGCGTGCTTTTTCCACTACGCTAACCAGACGGAAACGTTTGGTTTTGGAAAGAGGTCTTGTTTCCATGATTTCAACGAGATCTCCTTCTCTAGCTTCGTTTTTCGCATCGTGGGCTTTGAATTTCTTAGTGTATTTAACGCGCTTGCCGTAGAGCGGATGTTTTTCATCGTTTCAACGGCAACCGTAACAGTTTTGTCCATCTTGTCAGAAATGACTCTGCCACGGTAAACTTTTCGGTTGTTTCTTTCTTCCATGTCCAAGTCCTCCCTGATTAAGCCTGTTTCATTTCGCCCAGTACGGTTTTGATGCGGGCGATGTCTTTTTAACCGCTTTAAGACGTGCAGTATTCTCGAGCTGGCCAGTTGCCTGTTTGAAGCGGAGATTGAACAGCTCATCTTTGAGGAGATTGAGTTCCTGCAGCAGTTCAGCTTCTGTCTTTGTGCGAAGTTCACTTGCCTTCATGACTATTCAGTTTCTCCTTTCTTAACAAAACGAGTTTTAACTGGAAGCTTGTGGCTGGCCAGGCGGAGCGCCTCGCGAGCTACTTCTTCCGGTACGCCGCCAACTTCGAACATTACGCGGCCGGGTTTAACAACAGCTACCCATCCTTCTGGAGCACCTTTACCGGAACCCATGCGGACTTCAAGAGGTTTTTGGTTCTGGCCAGATGCGGGAAGATCCGGATCCATACTTTACCGCCACGTTTCATGTAACGGGTCATGGCAATACGGGCTGCCTCGATCTGACGGTTGGAAACGTAGTTGCCGCTGTCTGCTACCAGACCGTATTCGCCGAATTCGACGTTACGGCCGGCTTTGGAACGTCCTTCGTAGGAAAGACGATGCGGACGACGGTACTTCGTACGCTTTGGCATTAACATTATTCGTTACCTCCTTTAGGAGCTGCGGCGGCAGGTGCAGCGTTCGCATTGGAACGGCTGTCTCTGCGTCCGCCTTCTCTGCAGGGCTGACGTCCGGCACCTCTGCCGCCCTGACGGCGGTCGTTGCCGTTGCGTCCGTTTCTGCCTCTTGCAGGACGAGTGCGTCTCTGTTTTGGAGCTTCCGGTTCTTTAACCATTTCTCCAGGGAGAACTTCACCGCGGCAGATCCATACTTTTACGCCAAGACGGCCGTAAGTGGTAGCTGCTTCTTCAAGGGCATAGTCGATATCCGAACGAAGTGTGTGCAGTGGTACAACACCTTCGGAATAACCTTCGGTACGGGCGATATCTGCTCCGCCAAGACGGCCGGAAACAGATGTCTTGATGCCTTTCGCACCGGAACGCATGGTGTTCTGGATGGCTTTCTTCTGGGTTGCACGGAACGATTTACGGTTTTCGAGTTCGTTCGCGATCCAGCGAGCCACCAGACGAGCGTCCAGGTTCGGGTTGGCGATTTCTACGACGTTGATCTGCAGGTTTTTAACCGAAGTCATTTTCTGCAGGGCTTTTTCAGGCCTTCAATGGATTTTCCATCCTGACCAATGACAACGCCTGGGTGAGCAGTACGAATGATCAGAGTCATTCGGTTCTGCGTTCTTTCAATTTCGATTCTCGAGATCTGAGGATCGGCTTTTCTCTTATCTGCTGCTGCTTTGGAGAGATTTGCATAATAGTTCTCGACGAATTCGCGGATCTTCACGTCTTCCATCAGGAGTTTCGAGAATTCTTTATCATCTGCATACCATCTGGACTGCCAGTCACGGATGATACCGGTCCGCATTCCAATCGGGCTTACTTTCTGACCCATGGTGTTCCTCCTTAGTCTTTCTCAGCCACAACAACAGTGATATGGCTGGTACGTTTATGAATCGGGCTGGCGCTGCCTTTTGCACGAGGCATGAAGCGCTTGAGTGTTACGCCTTCGTTTGCGTAGCATTCTTTTACATACAGTTTTTCTTCGTCCATTTCGTGGTTGTTCACCGCGTTGGCGACTGCGCTTTTGAGGACTGCGCCGACCATTTCACCGCCTTTGTTGGGAGTGAACTTGCAGATGGCTGCAGCTTCTTCAACATTTTTGCCGCGGATCAGGTCCAGGACAAGTCTGGCTTTACGGGGCTGAATGCGAAGTGTTTTTGCGGTTGCTCTTGCTTCCATACTGACCTCCTACTTCTTGCCTTTCTTGTCATCGGCTGCGTGGCCGAGGTATTTGCGGGTTGGGGCAAACTCACCGAGCTTGTGTCCAACCATGTCTTCGGTTACGAACACAGGTACGTGTTCCTTGCCGTTGTATACGGCAAATGTGTGTTCAACGAATTCAGGGAAAATAGTTGAACGACGGCTCCAGGTCTTAATGACTTCTTTTTATTGGAAGCGTTCAGAGCCTGAACTTTTTCATAAGGCTTTCGTCGACGAAAGGTCCTTTTTCAAACTACGACTCATTTCAACGTTCTCCTTGTCTATTTGCCGTTTCTTCTGCGTACGATCAGTTTGTTCGACGCTTTCTTCTTAGCACGTGTCTTCACGCCAAGAGCCTTCTTGCCCCACGGCGTCATTGGAGACTTGCGGCCGATCGGCGTACGGCCTTCACCACCGCCATGCGGGTGATCGTTCGGGTTCATTACAGAACCGCGTACTGTCGGGCGAACGCCTTTCCAGCGGGTTCTTCCGGCTTTACCGAGGTTAACCAGAGCGTGGTCTTCGTTGCCGACTGCGCCAACAGTAGCGCGGCAGGTTCCGAGTACCTTGCGAACTTCGCCGGATGTCAGACGCATCGTAACGTATTTGTCTTCAATACCGAGAATCTGTGCGGAAGCACCGGCTGCACGGGCCATCTGGCCGCCTTTGCCAGGACGGAGCTCAACGTTGTGAACGATCGTACCTTCAGGCATGTTGCGCAGTTCGCATGCGTTTCCGACTTTGATATCCGTTTCCGGACCGGAAACGATTTTAGCGCCGACCTCGAGGCCTTTCGGAGCGAGGATGTAGCGTTTTTCACCGTCCGCATATGCTACGAGAGCGATGTTGCAAGTACGGTTTGGGTCATATTCAATCGCCTTAACGGTTGCAGGGATGCTGTCCTTGTTTCGTTTGAAGTCGATGATACGGTAAGTTCTCTTGTGACCGCCGCCCTGGTGACGGGTGGTGATGCGGCCTGTGTTGTTGCGTCCGCCTTTGGATTTCAGCGGAGCAGTCAGGCTGCGTTCCGGAGTTGTCTTTGTGATTTCTTCGAAAGTCAGAACAGACATTCCACGGCGGCCGGGTGTAGTCGGTTTATACTTTTGATTGGCATAAACTTTTTCTCCTCTCAATACGCGATGTTTATTCAGGAAATAGCGTCTTCTCCCTGATGCAAAACCGTTTCTTTTATCGGATCGGCTTCGATCCTCGGAATCAGTTTTGCGAATTTTCCTTGTCTCTATATAGATAGAGGAAGGAAGCTATGGATCGTTTATTCTTCTTCGCCGAAGATGTCGATCTTTTCGCCCTTCTTCAGAGTAACAACGGCTTTCTTGAAACCATTGACAACGCCGACTGTAGCGCCTCTGCGTTTTGTATGGGCTTTGGTATTGCTGATGTTGACTTTTTCAACCTTAACGCCGAACAGATTTTCAACAGCCTGACGAACTTCGATCTTGTTGGTCTGTTTCGGCACTTCGAAGGTGTATTTGCCTTCGTCTTCCATCGCGGCTACGGACTGTTCTGTGATAACCGGACGGATCAGTACATCTCTGTAGTCTTTCATTAAGCGAGGGCCTCCTCTACTTCTTTTACAGCCTGTTCAGTCATGAACACCTGGTTTGCGTTGAGCAGGTCGTAAACGTTGATGCCACGGGAGTTCATCATCATGACATCCGGGATGTTGCGGGCGGAGAGATAAGCATTATCTGTATCTTCGTCCATGCCTACAACGAACAGGGTCTTGCTTGGAGCTTTGATTGCTTCCACAACAGCTGCGAATTCTTTTGTTTTCGGAGCGTCGAATACCAGAGCGTTCAGTACGCCGAATTCGTTGTCCTGAACCTTGCTGGAAAGCGCAGATTTCAGAGCCAGACGGCGAACTTTCTTATTGATTCTGTAGGAGTAATCACGGGGAGTCGGGCCGAATACAATTCCGCCGCCTCTCCACTGTGCAGCACGGATGGAACCCTGACGGGCACGTCCGGTGCCTTTCTGACGGTAGGGCTTACGTCCGCCGCCGCTTACTTCGCTGCGGCCTTTAACGGAGTGCGTTCCCTGACGCTTGCCGGCCTGCTGCATTTTAACAGCTTCGTACAGAGCGTCTTTATGCGGTTCAATGGCGAAGATGCTGTCGTTCAGCTCGATGGAGCCGACAACTTCGCCCATCTGATTCAGTACATTGATGAGTGCCATTATTCTCCAGCCTCCTCTGTGCGGTTGATCAGAACTACAGGAGCCTTATCGCCTTTAGAAGCTTTGGCTGTGCGGATCATAACCATTCCTTTTTAGGACCAGGAACGTTTCCTTTGATCAGTACGTAGTTGTTTTCCGGATCAACTTTGATTACGGTCAGGTTCTGAGCAGTTGTGCGTTTGGCACCTTCATGACCAGGCATTGCAGTACCCTTCATGATGCGTCCCTGACGGGATGTAATACCGTTGGTAGCCAGAGATCCGATGTGACGGATGTTCTTGGATCCACCATGTGTTTTTGGGCCCTGATGCGCATTGTTGCGGTAAATGGTACCCATATATCCTTTACCTTTGGATGTGCCGATTACGTCGACAGTTTCTCCAGCAGTAAAGATGTCTACGCTTACTGCGTCGCCTGGCTGAACTTCCAGGTCACAGTCGCGGACTTCGCGGACAAAACGTTTCGGGGCAGTGCCAGCTTTTTTGGCATGTCCGATTTCAGGTTTTGTCGAACGTTTTTCTCTTACGTCTTCGAAACCAAGCTGTACAGCATTGTAGCCGTCTGTTTCAACGGTTTTCACCTGCAGCACAATGTTGGGTTCGGCTTCGATTACAGTTACAGGAATCAGGACGCCATCTTCTGTGAAGACCTGAGTCATCCCTAACTTTCTTCCTAACAAACCTTTCACGATGACTTCCTCCATTAAAGTTTGATTTCGATGTCAACGCCGCTGGGCAGTTCCAGTCTCTGCAGTGCATCGATAGTTTCCTTGTTCGGCGAAACAATTTCGATCAGACGCTTGTGCGTACGGATTTCGAACTGTTCACGGGAATCTTTGTACTTGTGAACCGCACGAAGAATGGTCACGATCTGTTTTTCTGTTGGCAGAGGTACAGGTCCAACCACTTTCTTTGCACCATGTTTCTGGGCAGCTTCAACGATTTTCTTCGCGCTGTCGTCCAGAATGCGATGCTCGTACGCTTTCAAGCGGATTCTCATTGTGTTTTTGCCATGGTTACTCCTTTCGTTTATTCTTGATAAACATGCTCTGTGCGAATTCCCCAACCCATTCCATGACAACGTATTTCAGTGGGTCAGCAACCTCGCACTTCCTCGCAGTGCTTGAACAGTCTATCAGAATATCCCCCTCATTACAAGCGATATTTCTCGGCGATTTTTACATTTTCTTAAGATCCGGCCCGACGAGTAAAGGCTTTTTCGGATTTTCAGCCTCTTTCCGTATTGAAAAATTCTTTCATCATTGTGTAAGCGCTTTTACTCTTTTAATCCTGACGTCGTCATTTCGTATTTGGCAAAACGATAAAAAGACGTCGCCAAATCGAAGTTATGTACGTTTTTCGAATCCGCTTTTCTCTGTTCTCAGCACGTGGATGCTTCTGTATAAATGGCTGTGACATTCCATTGATCCTCCTGAGTGTTCTCGGTCCTCTCTGATTCATGTATCATTCACCAGAGTCTCAGAATTCTCGCAGGCGTCAGGCTTCCGATCGAGAGTGTAAGGTCTTTTGTGTAAATTCCATCAAGGCATCAGACTGATACAATCAGCTTGAGCCTGACAAATTTATACAAGGAGACCACTTATGCCACGTAAAGCTAAAGCTGCACCAGCCCTTCAGAAACAGATTGCTTCAACCATCGTTAAGAAATACAAACCTAAGACGTTTAAAGAAGCCTCAGACCTCATCAGGGAAATCTTTTGCCCTGTCCTTGAGCAGATGCTCCAGGGAGAGCTTGATTCGCATCTCGGCTATACCAGCGGATCGCATGCCCCTAAATCGACGGATAACCGCCGCAACGGCTATTCTGAGAAGACGGTAAGGTCTTCTCAGGGCGAGCTGGATCTGCGTATTCCTCGTGATCGCCTTGGTACATTCGAACCGCAGGCTGTTCCTAAAGGCAGTCGGGATATTTCAGATATCGAGGACAAAATACTCCGTATGTATGGCCAGGGCATGTCGCAGCGCGACATCTCCGACATCATCCAGGATATCTATGGCTTCCCGGTCTCTGCGGATACGATTTCAAACATCATTGATCGTGTCTATCCGGTTGTTGATGAGTGGCGTCATCGTCCCCTGAAGAAGTGCTATCCTTTCGTATTCGTCGATTGCCTTTATGTATCGGTCAAAACCGATCGTGGTGCAAAAGAACAGGCTGTATATGTGGTTCTTGGCTATGACACGGAAGGCTGCAAAGATATCCTTGGCATCTGGATCGGCGAGAGCGAGTCCAGGCACTTTTGGATGGAGATCTTTGACGAACTGAAGGCACGAGGCATAGAAGACATCTTTTTCCTGTCCATGGACGGTGTAAGCGGGCTTGAAAGCGGCGCTCAGGCTGTATTTCCGAACGTTACTGTGCAGCGCTGCATTGTTCATATTCTTCGTAACTCGCTTAAATATATTCCAAACAAAGAAAGAGCTGGTTTCCGCAAGGATATCAAGAGAGTCTACGGTGCTTTGAACGCTAAAGAAGCAGAGGGTGCTTTCGATGAATTTGAGGAGAAATGGAGCCAATATCCTGGTGCCGTGAGCGTCTGGGAACGTAACTTTCATCACGTACTCCAGCTGTTTAACCACGGCAGCGCTGTCCGAAAGATAATATATACAACCAATGCGATTGAGTCGGTTAACTCCAGCCTGCGAAAAGTAACAAAAAGGGCTCGTTTCCAAATGAGGATTCAGTTTATAAGGCTTTGTATCTACGCATTGTGGAGCTTGAGAAGAAATGGCAGGGACGAACGGTTCAAAACTGGGCAATGGTACGCAATCAGCTCCTGTGCGAGGAAGAACTGGGCGCCAGGCTGGAGAAGTACTCAGCCAGATAAGCGGCAGATCCGAAATCCGCTCATGAAATTTTCTTCCGCTTAAACCCTTTACAGCGGGTCCCCGCTCCCCTGCACCCCCTGAAGACGTCCCCGCCGTCGAAAAATGCCACCCTGGCAGGGACGTCACAAGTCTAGCAGGGGGCGCCCGCTATAAAGGGCCGCTCCAGAAATTTTCAATCGCTCATCGTCCAGCGACGTGTTTCGGGCCTTCGAAACGGCCAAATGTTTTTACCACCAAAAACGAATTTACACAAAATTTTTGACATGTCCTTCCGATCTCATGCTTCCGTCGCGGCGACTTTGCGTTTTCCTTTCTTATATTTATCTTATTTGCCTTATTTGCCGTATATGCGCTTCTTATATTTGCCCTCATATTCGCTTATTTGAATTTTTGCGCGTTCTTCCATATGTTCGCCTCGCTTGTATGCACGCTCTCCCCATTCATCCATATATAACGCAATTAAAGCGGCACATAGAATCTAGCCTGACCACGCAAAGTTCGGACCTTGGCAGACCGATCCCTCCATTCCAGCTCGATCTGCCTTTCACCTATCACTGTTCACGTATCATCCTCACCCCAGAAAGAGGATCGCAGCCCGGATCCGGAGCGTCTCTAGATGATCCGACTTCGCGTTCTGACAGATTCTTATATTAGAAAAAGCCTGAACGCTATTTTTAGCGTTCAGGCTGATTTCTAAATGGTTTTCCTGAATAAATTTTTCCTGCATTTTCTTGAAACGCCAGAGGCTGAAGAAATAGGTGACCAGGAAAATCACAATCGAGCTGTCAAAATTGCGGAAGACCTGCATCATCAAAACCAGAGGACGAGAGCCAGGACGTCGGTCAGAACCATCGGCCGCGTATTGCCGTACAGCTCAGCGGTCTGCAGCTGCGTTCTAAGGTTCAGGATGGCAAGCGCTGCACCAATGGCAGCAACGACGGCGTCCACCGAGAAGTTAACGAGATACTTTCCGAAAATGGCATTGCGGATGAAGGAGCAGAGCAGAACCATCGCAAACGCGGTCGTTATGCCGGATAGACGAAAGGTTCCTCGATCTTCAATCATCTGTTTTCTGGCAAAGTCCCGAAAGGAAGTGCTTCTCTTGCGGGAAAGCAGCTTTTCCGGAAGTTTGCGGTCTTCCAGTCTCTCCTGAGCCGCCCACCCGATCAGCAGATGCTTCATGCCGGCGCTCTCGTCGGTTCGATCGATCTGTTCGAGCGCTTTCTGATACGGAACATCGTCAATCAGGCCAGCGGTGTTGCTGGTAATCGATTTGGTCAGCCAGACCGGTTCTTTTTCTTCTTCGCCATTTATTCGAAGCTTACGGAGTCTGCTCCGTCAATCTTGATATTGGTGCTGAAGTAAGTCTGCATCGCCTGGAAGAGATAGTACGGATCTTTGGCACCGCCGGTCTCAAAGGAAGAATGCATGGCCAGCTGAGCCAGTCCGATGTCAACAGCGTGTACAGATACCTGAGTATTGGAAAGGTTGCCCAGCGTCGATCCGCCGACAATATTCGAACGGTTTGCGAAGTTCTGTACAGGAACGCCGGCTTTTTCGCAGATCATTGTGAATACAGATCTCGAGAAGGCGTCGGTTGTGTACTTCTGGTTAGCGGCCTCTTTAATAATTGGGCCGTGGTTCATGTAAACCGTGTTTTCGCCGGCATCGGTTTTTCCGGATGGTTTGGATGAACGGCATGGCCATTATCCGCCGATACGAGGAAGCTTGCGGATACGGCGCGGTAGTATTCTTCTTCCGTTTTGCCGAGCGCGCTGTTGATCCGACGGAGCACATCGTGCAGGAAGGTCGACATAGCGCCCTGCTTGGTGTTGGAGCCGACTTCTTCGTTGTCGAAGCAGCAGTAAACATCAATCTTGTTTCCGTGTTCTGCATTCAGGAAGCCCTGCAGAGTCGTATAGGCGCATTCGAGGTCGTCAAGTTTCGGGCTGGATACGAATTCATCCTTGTAGCCCCAGAGAATGCCTTTCTGACGGTTAACCAGGAACAGATCCTTGCCCTTGATGGCATTTACATCTACGCCAAGTTCGTCAGCAACCATCTGATTGAAGGAGCCTTTGGTCATTGCGCCGCAGGAGAACAGAGGGCACAGATCCACCTGACGGTTGAACGCGAAGCCTTCGTTGATCTCACGGTTGAAATGGATCGGCATGTTTGGAATGGTCAGAATATCCTGATCCATATAGAACAGACGGCTTTCGAGACCGTTGCCGGTATCGACCATGACACGTCCGGCAATAGTCAGAGGACGATCGAGCCATGTGGAATCGATCATTCCGCCGTACGCCTCGACGTTAAGACGGATGTATTCAGCCGGCCCGGTAATTTCCGGAACGGATTTGATTTTAAACGTTGGAGAATCGGTATGCGCTGCACTCATCTGGAAATGATAGTCAGTCAGATTTTCCGGAATCATGAACGCAATAATGGAACTGTTGTTGCGAATTGTATAGTAGCCTTTGCCTGGTTCAAGATTCCAGGCGTCTTTTTCTTTCAGCGCGCTGAATCCTTTGGCTTCAAGTTCAGCGGCAATGGAATGTACGGAATGAAACATGCTTGGGCACGCTGCAATAAAATCGGTCAGCTTGCCTGCAAATTCTTTGTAGGACATAAGTTTTCCTCCTTATCTAAGACAATACCATATCCAGCAGAAACAGGATGTCCTGGAAAAGCGACTCAAGTACAGAATGACAGTCCTGACTAAAACGAAAAACATCGCTGGTCTAATACGGTTTCCAGACTCCCTTTTCCTTCCTTGCGGGCGGTCTGTCTTTCTGAGCAGAAAGTGCGCCGAGCCGGTCGGTTCCCATTAAAGCCATGGTCAAAAATTATGGGCTGCATGCTTTCTCTCAGCGCAAGGACGCATTTGGCAGACAGTATCGGCAGCCAGATCACCAGATCTGCAGGACAGGGATGAAAAAAGCGGAAAGCCCGAAGACATTCCGCTTTATATTCTCCGAATAAACTCAAATCCGCTCAAACCGAAGGGATTCGAATTCAGAAAGATCAGAGACGTTTATTTTACAATACCAGCTTTGCGATCTTCGGCCTTGCGGATTTCCGGCATGATCAGACCGAGAGCAAGCAGAACGAATGGCATCGCAATGTTCAGAATTGTACGTACGACATCGCCTTCTACATAAACACCGAGAATGCAGCAGAATGCGGTAACGAAGAAGCACCATGCACCAGCAACGATGGCGAAGGTTTTGTTTTTAACAAATACGTAATCGCTGTGGAATTTGTTTCCGGCTGTGCGCAGCATGATATATGCGAAGAATACCCAGAGGTAACGCATTGGCATGCAGACAGAGTTCAGTTTGGTCAGCCAGGTGATGATATCGGCTGCACCAGTTCCGAGCATCTGAATCAGAATGATCGAACCAGCCAGAACACCGATCAGCAGAATACCGTTGGTGTATGCACCGTATTTGTTCTGCTTGAGCAGACTCTTTGGAACATACTGACGAGCGGATTCATCGTCAAGAAGCATACGCAGAGGAGCATCGATGGAAAGAACGAGAGTAGAGAACTGACCGATCGCATTGCAGGCACCGTATACGATAACGAAGAAGTTGCCCAGGTGGTAGTATTCACCGAGTTTCTGGAAGGACATATAAGCACCGTTGGCGATGAACTGTTTCTGGAAATCCGGGTTGGCCAGATCTGCAGAGTTGAACATCATACCCATGGCGATGGTACCGAGGATAGCGCAGACCATAACCATGATTGCCAGGGAGATCATACCTTTCGGGAAGTCTTTACCAGGGTTTTTAACCTTATTTACATAAGGAGAAATCTTTTCACATCCTCCGACTGCGAATACAAGAATCGACAGAGACGTGAAGTACTGCCAGTTGAATGTCGGGATCAAACCTTCCCAGCTCCAGTCAATAGGAGCGAACGAAGCGGACGGGTTGATCGCCGGTGCTGCGAACATCATTACGATGTAGAGCAGAGACATTACGAACATACTCGATCCAGCTACGGAGGTTAGAGCCTTAAGCGGTGTCAGGCCGCGGGAAGCTACCCAGAGGAAGATGATGAAGACAACGAGAGTCGCCAGCTGTACCTGAATTGCAGGCAGGCTGTCATACCATTCGTTGGACAGGAACATCCATGCGAGAGCCTTCAGGCCGCCGCTTCCCTTCGAAGCAATGTAAGGGATATGGACTACCCAGTACGTATAACCAGCGTAATACGCCAGTTTAGGATTGGTTGTTTCCAGAACCCAGCTCGTTACACCGCCGCCGGCAGTTTTAAAAGCGGAACCAAGTTCACCAACCATTAATGCGTAAGGTACAAAGTACAGCAGGAACATCATTACCCATGAGAAGATTACCTGTGTGCCGTTGAAGTACCCAAAGCCGTTTACGACGTTACCAAATCCCCATACGGTTGAGAACGCCATGAACGCCAGAGTCAGCCAGGTGATTTTCTTAGTATCGGTTCCGGCTGAACTTTTCGTTTGGTTCATAATTTGAGAACACTCCTTTCTGACACATTATCCCATAAATATACGGATTTTGGGATAATCTAAGCGTTTAAAAACATTACATTTTCTCCTAAAGATCAAAATCTGCTCAGAACGTCAAAATAGAGCATTCCCGCCTCTTTTGATGCAAGGCATTCACTTAGCATGTGCGTTTACCATTATTACACATTTCAGATAAATTTTTCATAATTTCATTTTGTTTCATCACAAATTTTAACCAAATTTTTGTCAGGCAGGTTTCAAAATTGCCTTACTTGGCGTAAAAATGTAAAAACAGTGAAAATCGACACTTTGTGCTCTCATTTTCGTTTTGTCAACACTTTATTTCGCGATTCGTAGACGGATGTTTTACATCTGTAAACAGTCTGTGTTCCATCACACATTCGCTTTTAACATTAAAAGGGGACTCTGAATGGATTTTGTCTGCCGCTGCAGCATGCATGATCGTCTCAGCATTCGAAATCATCTCGGCATACAGTCAGAACTTTAATGCATTCCTCGTCTGGTCCGCTAGATCACGTTTTCCCTTCCGCTCGTACTAAAACCCTTGAGCTTGCAGTCAGAGATTTATGGTTGTCTCAATGGTTTTCCTGGTTCGGCAGAATAAGGCTCCAGAACAGCGTTCTGCTGCTCGTATATGAATGCGATACAGTTTTCCTGTTATTCTCTTCAAAACCGTCAGAAAGGCCTCATACGCTTTTCTAGACCGCAAGCTATGAATAAGGACCCAATTTCCCCAGCCATTGAATTTTTTCAAATATACAGTTGAGAGGAAATAAGAATTGCTAGAGGATCGTGTGTGCAGAGAGGCAGCCATTATCGGTCAGGCCCTGATTTCAACTGGCGAATCCGTCTCTTCTTGGTAGGCAAAAAACAAAAGGAGAACCCATTCGTAAGATTGGGTTCTCCTTAATTTCTTAGTTAGCTGAAAGCTTCGTCAGTTTCTGAACGTCGATTATTCAACGATTTCAGTAACGTTACCAGCGCCTACAGTGTGTCCGCCTTCACGAATAGAGAAGGTAGTACCGTTTTCGATAGCGATAGGAGCGATCAGTTCAACGGACATTTCAACGTTGTCGCCAGGCATAACCATTTCAACGCCTTCTGGCAGAGTGATTACACCAGTTACGTCAGTTGTACGGAAGTAGAACTGAGGACGGTAGTTGGAAACGAACGGTGTGTGACGTCCGCCTTCATCTTTGCTCAGTACGTAAACCTGAGCTTTGAATTTTGTGTGAGGATGAACGGATCCTGGTTTTGCCAGAACCTGTCCACGCTGTACTTCGTCACGTGCAACACCACGGAGCAGAGCACCGATGTTGTCACCAGCACGAGCTTCGTCGAGCTGTTTGTGGAACATTTCCAGACCAGTCAGTACAGTGGAGCGAGTTGGTTTGATACCAACGATTTCTACTGTGTCGGACAGGTGAGCAGTACCACGTTCTACACGACCTGTAGCAACGGTACCACGACCGGAAATTGTCATAACGTCTTCGACAGCCATCAGGAATGGTTTGTCGACATCACGAACTGGATCATCGATCCAGGAATCAACAGCGTCCATCAGTTCTTCGATAGCCGGTGTCCATTTCGGATCGCCTTCGAGAGCTTTCAGAGCGGATCCGCGGATGATTGGAGTGTCGTCGCCGTCGAATTCATATTCGTCGAGGAGTTCACGAATTTCCATTTCAACAAGGTCGATCAGTTCTTCGTCGTCAACCATGTCGCATTTGTTCAGGAATACAACCATTTTAGGTACGCCTACCTGACGAGCGAGCAGGATGTGCTCACGAGTCTGAGGCATAGGTCCGTCAGTGGCAGCTACAACGAGGATAGCGCCATCCATCTGAGCTGCACCAGTGATCATGTTCTTGATGTAGTCAGCGTGACCCGGGCAGTCTACGTGTGCATAGTGACGTTTGTCTGTCTGGTATTCAACGTGAGCGGTGTTGATGGTGATTCCACGTTCTTTTTCTTCTGGAGCACCGTCAATCTGATCGTAATCTGTTTTCTCAGCCATGCCTTTGCCGCTGAGAACGCTGGTGATTGCAGCAGTCAGAGTTGTTTTACCGTGGTCAACGTGTCCAATGGTACCAATGTTGACATGGGTTTTACTTCTGTCAAATTTTTGCTTAGCCATTATTTCCTCCTAGAGTTATTCAGACTGTTTCATTTTAAGGCTTTCGAATTTTAAAAGCAATAATGAGTATTTTACTTACCGGACTCGGCAATGATCTTCTCAGAAATCGACTTCGGTACTTCACTGTAGTGGTCGAATTTCATCGAGTAGTTGCCGCGGCCCTGGGTAAAGGAACGCAGGTCAGTTACATAGCCGAACATTTCTGACAGCGGGATGAATGCACGTACGATGACGGCATTTCCGCGTTCTTCCTGATCGTTGATCTGACCGCGACGGCTGGATACGTCGCCCATTACAGAACCAAGGTATTCTGCTGGTGCTGTAATTTCAACGAGCATGATTGGCTCGAGCAGTACAGGATCGCACTTCTTGGCAGCTTCACGAAGAGCCATGGAAGCAGCAATCTTGTAGGCCTGTTCGGAGGAGTCGACATCATGGTAGCTTCCGTCGAACAGAGTTGCTTTAACGTCAATCATCGGGTAGCCGGCGAGTACACCTTTTTCAAGAGCGTCCTGCAGACCTTCGTTGGTTGGCTTGATGTATTCCTTAGGTACGGTTCCACCAACAACAGCGTCGATGAATTCGTATCCTTTACCTTCTTCATTCGGTTCAAACTTGATCCATACGTGACCGTACTGACCTTTACCACCGGACTGACGGATGTATTTACCTTCACATTCCGCAGCTTTACGGATTGTTTCACGGTAAGCAACCTGCGGCTGGCCAATCTTCGCATCGACGTTGAATTCTCTGCGCAGACGGTCAACGATGATATCGAGGTGAAGTTCACCTACACCAGCGATAATGGTCTGTCCAGTTTCCTTATTTGTATAAGTTCTGAACGTAGGGTCTTCTTCAGCCAGTTTGGCAAGAGCCAGACCCATCTTGTCCTGGTCAGCTTTCGTCTTTGGTTCAAGGGACTGTTCAATAACAGGTTCCGGGAATTCCATCTTTTCAAGAATGATCGGATGGTCCGGCTCGCAGAGGCTGTCACCAGTTGTGGTGTTTTTCAGACCTACTGCTGCCGCAATGTCGCCTGCGAAAACCTGCGGGATTTCGTGACGGCTGTTGGCATGCATCTGCATGATACGGCCGAAACGTTCTTTCGTATCCTTTGTGGAGTTGAGAACGTAGCTTCCGGAATCAGCTGTACCGGAGTAAACGCGGAAGAACGTAAGTTTTCCGACGTATTTATCGGTCATGATTTTGAAAGCAAGCGCAGAGAACGGTTCTTCATCGGAAGGATGACGTTCATCCGGTTCGCCATCAAGAGTCGTACCTTTGATTGCCGGTACGTCAATCGGAGACGGGAGGTAGTCAACAACTGCGTCGAGCATTGGCTGAACGCCTTTGTCTTTATAAGCGGATCCGCAAAGAACCGGGAAGAATTCAACGTCGCATACCGCTTTACGGATAACGCGCTTGATATCTTCAATGGAAGGTTCTTCACCTTCGAGGACCTGCATCATCAGATCTTCATCAAAGTCAGACAGAGTTTCGAGGAGTTTCATGCGATACTCTTCAACCATGTCTACCATGTCTTCAGGGATAGGGCCATCTTCAACGATGATACCTTTGTCGCCTTTGTTATAGACCGCTTTGCGTTCGATCAGATCTACAAGACCTTCGAATTCACTTTCAGCGCCGATCGGCAGCTGAATTGGAGCAGCTTTAACGCCCAGGCGATCAACGATCGTCTGGCAGCTCATCAGGAAGTCAGCTCCTGTTGAGTCCATTTTATTTACGAATACAATACGGGGAACTCCGTATTCGGAGGCCTGACGCCATACTGTTTCAGTCTGTGGTTCAACACCGGCCTTGGCATCGAGGACTGTAACCGCACCATCGAGAACGCGCAGGGAACGTTCAACTTCTACTGTGAAGTCAACGTGGCCCGGAGTATCGATAATGTTGATTCGGTTGCCTCTCCAATGAACGGTTGTAGCCGCAGATGTAATCGTGATACCACGTTCAGCTTCTTGTTCCATCCAGTCCATTGTGGATGCGCCATCATGAGTTTCACCAATTCTGTGGTTAAGACCTGTGTAATACAGGATACGTTCAGTGGTGGTTGTTTTGCCGGCGTCGATATGTGCCATGATACCGATATTACGGGTATTTTCTAATGAATATTCTCTTGGCATAATTCGACATCCTTTCTAGAGCTCCGATTGCCGTTTTTAATAACAGCTGAATCGGATGCAGACTACCAGCGGTAGTGAGCAAAAGCCTTGTTGGCTTCCGCCATGCGATGAACGTTGTCGCGCTGTTTTACCGATGCACCCACACCGTTAGCGGCATCGATGATTTCAGCAGCAAGTCGCTGTTCCATCGTTTTTCGTTACGCAGGCGTGCGTAGTTCACGAGCCAGCGCAGTCCAAGTGTCAGACGGCGTTCTTCAGATACTTCAACTGGTACCTGGTAGTTCGCACCGCCTACACGGCGAACCTTAAGTTCGAGCTGAGGCATAATGTTGCCCAGCGCCTGTTCAAAACTTCCATTGGCTGTTTGCCAGTCTTAACCTCGACAATGTCGAAGGCGTTGTACAGAATTTTCTGTGCAGTTCCACGTTTTCCGTCAATCATGATTTTGTTAATTAAACGAGTGACGAGTTTGGAATTGTAAATAGGATCTGGAAGTACATCCCGTTTTGCAATATGTCCTTTTCTTGGCATCTTTTATTCTCCTTTCACGATTGACTTATTTCTTAGGTTTCTTGGTTCCGTAAAGAGAGCGGCTCTGACGACGGTCCGTTACACCTGCGCAGTCAAGAGTACCGCGAACGATATGGTAACGTACACCAGGCAGGTCTTTAACACGACCGCCGCGGATCAGTACTACCGAGTGCTCCTGGAGGTTGTGTCCGATACCTGGAATGTAAGCAGTAACTTCCATTCCGTTGCTAAGACGTACACGAGCATATTTACGAAGAGCAGAGTTAGGTTTCTTCGGAGTCATTGTTCCGACACGGGTGCAGACGCCGCGTTTCTGCGGGCTGGACAGGCTTGTCGGTCTGGACTTCAATGAGTTGTATCCGCGGTTCAGTGCAGGAGATTTAGACATGTTCTCGCTGGACTGACGGCCTTTGCGAATTAACTGATTAATAGTAGGCATTTCTTCTCCTTATCTACTTGTATCAACTTATTCATGCGAACGAATCCGGGTGGACCATTTTTCGTCCTTTTAAAAGCGGGAATCTATCCCGCGCATGCTTTGACAGTTTAGTAGATCACAAAATATATGTCAATCACAAAAATCATGAAAATTATGAAACTGTTTTGTAACCGGAATTTTCACTCTCAGACCACTTTTCGCCCTTACTCATCGCCCTTCCTAACTGAGTCAGCCGATACGTAAGTATTTTCTATCGGCTTTTCCCGGTCTGAATTTTGTAAAAGACAATTCGGGCATTCATATATTCTGCTTCCCGAAGATCATGCGTTGCAAAGACGATTGCGAACCCCATCTGTTTCTGCAGCTGCAGAAGCGTATCCATAAGCACGTAACGCAGCTTTTCATCCAGCGCATGGAAAGTCTCATCCAGAAGAAGCAGATCCGGATTCTTCATCATGGCGCGAGCGAGTGCTGTGCGTTTCCGCTGACCAGCTGACAAAGTCCCTGCTTTCTGTTTCAGAAAGGTATCACAGTGAAAAATCGATGCCCAGTTCCTGGCGGCGTTCGTTCGTAAGGCGCGCGGAATCGTTCCCCAGTCGCATCCCAGACAAATGTTTTCGAGTGTACTGAGACAGGGATACAGCCGATCATCATCAAATACCATGGATACCGTTCCGACTCGATCCAGTGTTCCTTGATTTGGATCAATCAGTCCGGCCAGAACGCGGAGCACGGTACTTTTCCCGATTCCAGAAGGACCGCACAGCGCTACTCTTCCTTTACGGCAAACTGTAAGCGAAAAATCTTCAAGGATCGTTTTCCCGCCAAGAGTAACATTGATTTTTGGGCTGTGATTAAAGTCTCATAAGAATCATCCTGTTTTTTCTCGATGCCCGTCGTATCGTAGTCCATTTTCAAGCTTCCTCATGTTTGTCTATGGAATTACGATAACAAAAAGCCCGTCGAGCGGGCTTTTGTATTTCTTTTCAATTATTGCTTTCTTACTGGAATCTGAATCCGAACTTTGCAAGATAATCGTAAACCTGATCCATGTTGGTTTGAGAGATCTCTCTTACGACGATCATGTTGTTGTTCTTTGCATCAAAAGCCACGATTGCATTTACGTAGTTGATGGAGTTGTTGAATACTGCAACGCTGCCAGCTCCGTTTTCCTGTTCTGCAAGCATGTAGTAATCCGACTGCGTCATAACTGCTTTTTCCTGGTCATAGGCTTCAACAGCACTCATCAGGTCATCAAAACGAGTAACACTTACATTTGCACCGCCGTCTTCACCAACAGCCTTGAAGCTGACTTTATTGCCATTTTCTGTAACGTCTTCTACCGAATAGCCATAAGCACCAAATTCCTGAACCGCCGCTTCAGATACCTCGCTGTTTGTCTGGGCTGCTGCAGCGCATCCTGTAAGGGAAAGAACCATAGCCGCTGCGGCAATAGATTTTGTAAACTTGTTCATGTTTTTATGTCTCCTTCTTTATTTCGCCTTTATTATAGGAACTTCCGTGAAGGAGAAAAGAAATTTGGCCTGTTTATTTTAAGTTTTTCCGGTTGATATCTAACTATAATTTATGTATTCGTTTACATGAGAATTCTTAATGCGAATTTTGCAGATATGTATCCTCTTTCACCTTTCACGCATAGCAGAGTTGTCAATAGCGATTAGTCAATTTATTGGATTCTGCGTGAATTTGATCGGTTTTCTGCTGTTTTGCAAATTTATCCAGAAATGGATATGTACATGTTTTTCCAGGCCCAGATATCGGATTCAACAAGTGCTGCTATTTTTGATCGCTTTCTTTCTTCAACGTTTCCGGTGATCAAACTGACATCGTTTATATGATTTGCTATAATAAAGCCGCTCAAGGAATTACATTTTTCCTACATCTGAGATATGGGATTTCGGATGCTCTTGCCGGTGTCGAATACCAGCAATAAGCTGCTTTTTCGCGGATGAAGCTGGGATCCTAAACGCAATGGCAGAAAACCCACCTGTACATACAACAGGCAAAAATCTCATTTCTTGAGTGACCGGAGTGATCCGGTCTTTTTTTGCCCTGGTTTTTCCGGCCGAAAGAAAAGAGCGAGGCCCCGAAAGGCTTCGCTCTTTTTAATTGTGTTAAAAGTAGAATTCGTGCGTCTGTGGAACCAATTACTTGATTTCGACAGTAGCGCCAGCTTCCATGAGTTTTTCTTTGATCTTTTCTGCTTCATCAGGAGAGATGTTCTCTTTGATAACAGCAGGAACAGCATCAACGAGTTTCTTAGCGTCGATCAGACCGAGACCAGTGAGTTCACGTACGGCTTTGATAACCTGTACTTTGGTTCCGCCAACGTTAGTCATCGTTACGGTTACTTCGCTTGGTTCGTCGTTAGCAGCAGTGTCAGCAGCAGCTGGACCAGCAGCTACAGCAGCAGCTACAACGCCGAATTTTTCTTCGATTGCTTTTACGAGTTCGTTCAGTTCAAGGATTGTTGCTTCTTCGAGATAGGACAGGATTTCGTCCTGAGTCAGTTTAGCCATGTTAAGTTTTCCTCCAATTACGCTGCAGCTTCTTCTGCAGGGGCTTCGCCTGCCTGACCTTTTTCTCAGCAAGAGCTTTGATGGTCAGAGCAAACTTGATAACAGGTGCATTCAGGGTAGATGCAAATTTTGCGAGCATGCCTTCTTTGTTAGGCAGACCAGCGAGAGTTTTGATTGTTGCTTCGTCTACTACGGCACCGTCTACAATGCCGCTTTTCAGAATCAGCTTGTCGTGAGTTTTTGCGAAATCAGCGAGGACGCGAGCAGGAGCTACCTGATCGTGGCCGAATGCGAGTGCGTTCGGTCCTTTGAGTGCAGCATCCAGACCGTCGAGGCCAAGCTGTTCAACAGCGCGCTGAGCGATGGTGTTTTGTAAACCTTCATCTCAACGTTTTCGTTGCGGAGAGCATGTCGGAGTTCTGTGATCTCCGCTACGGTAAGTCCGCGATACTCAACTACGACAACAGAGCTAGAATCAGAAATCTTTTTCGAGAGCTCAGCAACATCAGCTTCCTTTTGAGCAAGGACATCTTTGTTCATGAGTTTTCCTCTGCTTTCTGTATATTGCATCAATATTCAAAGATAAAGCCCGCGCGTGCGGGCTTGAATGGCATATGAAAATAATGCTCTTCAATCCCTCGGTAACATGATTAAGCTTTCGCCGTTACTGTCTTTGGAATATTGAAACAATCAAATAGTACGGTTGAAGATTGCGCTTGTCAATTACTTCATTTCAACATGGATACCAGGACCCATAGTTGTGGAAAGAACAAGGTTCTTCATGTAAGTGCCTTTAACTTTGGATGGACGAGCTTTTTGATTACTTCGTAAACTGCGTTGAAGTTTTCAACGAGCTTGTCGTTGTCAAAGGATACTTTTCCGATCAGTACGTTGATGTTGCCGGCTTTGTCAACACGGTAAGTGATTTTACCTTTTTAACTTCGTTAACAGCGTTAGCAATATCCATCGTTACTGTACCGGTTTTTGGGTTAGGCATCAGACCTTTAGGTCCGAGTACGCGTCCCAGACGGCCCAGTTTACCCATCATGTTCGGAGTGGCGATAAGAACATCAAAATCGAACCATCCGCCCTGGATTTTCTGGATCAGTTCGTCAGAGCCTACAAAATCCGCACCGGCATCCTCAGCTTCTTTTGCTTTGTCGCCTTCAGCAACAACAGCAACGACCTGGGATTTGCCAGTTCCGTTCGGGAGAACCATTGCGCCGCGGATCTGCTGGTCAGCATGACGCGGGTCAACGTTCAGGTTGAAAGATACTTCAACTGTTTCTGTCGAATTTAGCGGAGCTGGCTTTTTAGCCAGATCAACAGCTTCTTCAACGGTATATACTTTAGAGCGATCGATCTGATCTTTCGCTGCCGCATAGCGTTTACTTACTTTTGCCATTGGTCTTCCTCCTTATCCTTCGTATCCTGTAACTTTGATACCCATGTTCTTTGCAGTACCGGCAATGATCTTCATAGCAGCTTCAATGTCGTTAGCGTTCAGATCGGGCATTTTGTATTCAGCAATTTCTTTAAGCTGGTCAACAGTGATTGTTCCAGCAGTCTGTTTCTGGTCGCCGCTTGCTTTTGCAACGCCTGCTGCCTTTTTAATCATCTGAGCAGCCGGAGTTGTTTTCAGCACGAAGTCAAAGCTCTTGTCTTCGTAAGCAGTGATCACAACAGGCACGATATCGCCGCGGCGTTCTTTGGTTGCATCGTTAAATGCAGAGCAGAACTGCGGCATGTTGATTCCAACACCTGCGAGGCCTGGACCTGGTTTGGCTCCGCCAGCAGGGAACTGGAGTTTTACAACTTTGGTAATCTTTTTCTTTTTCTTAGCCATAAGACTCTCCTCCTGTATTGGTCTTATGCAGTGGTTTACGGACACGAAAGACGCGTCCTCCCACGCATGCCTTGAACATATTACTCGGAAAGAACCTTTTTGCAATCGATAGAAATGGGAAAAGAGTGTGAAAAAGCGTCAAAATCCCCATAGATAGGGCAAGTTCGATGCTTTCAAATACGTCAGTATCCCAGATCTGGATCACACTGCCATTCTGCAGAGTTTGTATTATATAAAAACTCCGGGATCTACCCGGAGGAATTTTCAATGGTGACGCGTACGGGATTCGAACCCGTGAATGTATGCGTGAAAGGCATATGAGTTAACCGTTTCTCCAACGCGCCGTTTGCTTTTTTGCCTCGATCGGCTTCGTTATAATATCACAATCCAATGCATTTGCAACTAAAAAGAAAAATACTTTAAGCACAAAAAACCCGGATATCTCCGGGTGAATTTTCTATGGTGACGCGTACGGGATTCGAACCCGTGAATGTATGCGTGAAAGGCATATGAGTTAACCGTTTCTCCAACGCGCCGTCGTCTTAGTGCTTAATCATAATATCATCTGTTCTATAGAATGCAAATAAAATGTACTCTTCAAAAATAAAAATTTAAGGCCTTCAAATTCTATCAGTTTTTGATATACTTTGACTTGCACGGGGTGTTAGCTCAGTTGGGAGAGCGCTTGCTTCGCATGCAAGAGGTCAGGGGTTCGAATCCCCTACGCTCCACCACCGAAAACAAAAGGTTGCAACAGATCAAATCTGCTGCAACCTTTTTGCTTTTGCTCTCCTTTGCAAGCATTGGGACAGCCAAGAATCGGGTCCCCGTACACTGAGACAGCGAGGATCGCTCCCCAAATTCTGAGATTCCGTCCATACAGTCTTCACCAAAGGAACGATCGAAGGATCACCCCGCGGATGCGGGGACAACAGAAATCAAAACCAAAAGGGCAGCGACAGACAGGATCTCTCAAGCTCCATGTGGACATCACTTGATGACTGCTTTGCTTATCCCAGTAGTTTCCATGAACATTTTAGCATATCTCTCGTGATTTCTATCCTAAAATCAATTTATTTTGATTTTATATGTCATTCATTTCGCCAATAAAGGCAAAAGCGCAGGGCACCGGTAGATGGTGACCTGCGCTTTAGCGTAACACAAGCTTGTTATTTACTATTTCTTCCCAAAATCAGCGATCAGCGATTTAAAGCGTCGATTTTTTCTGCATCTGGGGCAAGGCGTAAAGCAAGAAGATCGCGATTCAGATCTTCGGCTGCCTCGTTCACTGCAGCCTGATCAGCGTTCGTATTGTTATAAACGGTCTGCGCAGCGCGGATCTGACTAGTCCACTGCTCCAACGCCTGGCCTTCAAGTGCGTAGTCGGAAAGTTTGATTCCTTTGGCTTTAGTCAGCACTGTGCTGAGCTGAGACTTTTCTGCGGTGTCCCCGGTCATCACGATCTCGTAGATTTTTGGTTTTGGCTGATCGGCGCTCCAGTTTACACGCACACGAAGGGCTTTCTTTGTACCATCGAGCGCAAAGCGGTTCACCGATTTTTCCAGAGTTCCCAGATCTGTCCACTCTTCATCTCCTTCATAGAGGACTTTAACAGCCGCATTGGAGAAGTTTTCCGCGTCCTGCACGATAGTCAGGCAAGGCAGCTCGTTCTTTTCGGGAATGACATACTCAAAGGATCCTGCCGGCGCTTTCGGTTCAAAGCATGTTGTCAGATCGTTGTCTGCCGCAAGCTGCATATTTTCTTCCGTACCTGTAAACAGAGACGGAACGTCTTCCGGAAGCGGTGCATCATTGAGTAAAATCTCATGCAGTTTCAGGTAGGCTGACTGCTCCGTTGCTTCCTCTTTGGCACTGTCCGTAACATCGATTCGAATGTAACGAATCCGCGAGCCGTCACCTTCTGTACGCTGGTAGCGCAGTGCGCTGTCAATTACGGTCTTGTCATCCGCGGCATTGACAGTCATGACTTTTTCCAGTCTGTTCCATTGGCGGAAACCGAAATATCACCATGGTAAAGACGCGGGCGATTTTCGGCCATATAAATCGAAAGCGCGTTAAACGGCAGTTCGCGGCCCAGATCAATCATGATACTCTGCCCAGCCGCCTGATTGACGCTTGTCCATGCATACGTCGTCAAATTGCCGTCGGTCAAAGCAGACCAGGAGCCCTCTTTGAGCGGTAAATCGGAAGTAACCGTCGGAACCACACCCGTTGTTTTCATCAGGTTCAGGGCAAAATCAGCAGGAAGCACAACTTCCGCATTCGTGGTATTTCGTACCCGCGCAAAACGAACGGTCTCTCGTCCGGAAATCGTCTCTCTGCTCCAGGCTGTACCATCCAGCGAGTATTCCAGGACGCAGCCCGATGGGGCCTGTGCAGCCTGCAAGGCGGAAATGAAGATCGGATCGGTCAGTTTCACACCGATGGACTGACCCGCCTCAAGAGTCAAAGCGGAATTTGTTTTCAGTGTGACTGTGCTGTCTGTCGATTCAATCGAAGCTGAACCGGCATTTTCCTGCGTCGAATAAATTTGTGCAGGGGTGTTAGCGGACTTATTTACCGTGAACTCGCGAACGCGGGTCCAGAAATCGTGCTTGTTCGGGTTGTTCGGGTCTGTAAATCCAGTAACGCGAAGTCGAATGTAGCGGGCGCGAACATCCAGATTTTTGCGTACGATACGGCTTTCGTTGATATTTTCTTCAATCGGTGTCCAGTTTTCGCCGTCTGCAGAGTATTCAAGAGTGGATTCGTGGAAGCGGTCATGATGCGTATCCGTTTCGCCCTGAATAATTTCCACATCATGGATATTCAGCATACGGCCTAAATCGAGACCATAGTAGTCACCAGCGGTCTGGACACTATTCCAGGAAGCAAACGTCGTTTCATCGCCGTCGATCATTTTTGCGTATTGGTGTTTTCTCCAAAGCTGGAAATTACAGAAGGCGTAAAGCCGTCGTAGTCCGGATTCAGGTTGAGCAGGATTTCATTGGACATTTTCGTCAGCAGATTCTTCACAAACGGATAGAGCCGCTTCGATCCGCCCTTAGCCGTCTTATCGGCATATTCGCGCGGACTGTTATCGTCCCATTTGGCGAATTCTTCGTTGGCTTTGCTGAGGTGAATCCAGGCGTTTTCCATATCGCCTGCGCTGAACGCCGTATAGGCATCCATGGCCGCGATGCCGGCTTTCGCCACCGCGTCGAGCGAATTGAGCCACGGATTCAGATCCGAAAGAAGCGCTTCGCTTCCGTTGGCTTTCATATCGGCAACGGCTGCCGTAATGGCCTTGAACTCGTCATACACGGCCGCAAACTCTTCAGAACTCTCTGCGGGAATTCCGCTGTTCAGTCTGTTCTGAAGCGTTTCCAGACTTTCTTTCAGGTCTTCCGATTCCGGGAAACCGCCTGGATAGCGTCCGGAGTCCGGACAGTTCGACAGATGTCTTGCCACAACCGCATAGCTGTCTGCCACTTCCGGTTCGATGTACTTAAAGCTGTTTTTCCAGATCGTATCGACGTTCTCGGAAAAGTTCTGCGTATTCCACAGCCAGCTCATAAGCTGGAAATAAGCGACCTTATTCGCTTCCGGATAATTGACCGGATTGGACATCAGACCTTTTGTATGCTGGAGATTATCGGCGGTCGAGAAATAAAAATCGATATTGCCGAGATAAATACCGGCTTTATCGTGCTCGGAGCACGGATAGTTGAGCCAGTTGACGATTTCATGACCGGATCGTTCGTAGACCCAGTCAATATCCGTCTGCGTTACTGGGCAGTTTACGCGTTCTCCTGTCCAGTACAGAAGAATATGGTCGTCGAGATTATTTTTATAGGCGTTCAGCTCATTGGTAACTGTGGCTTCCGCTGCCCAGGTCCGGTTGTAGTTGATCGGGCAGTAAACCAACGGTCCGCAGTCACCCTTTGCTTTCAGCCAGGCGTTTACATCGTTCAGAAAGAGCGCGATATCCGCGGGGGCTCCGCTGTTGTAGTCATCGTTCAAAATGTGGAAATCGCGTACTCCGATGTCATACAGCTGCTGGAATTTTGCAAGCAGTGCAGCCAGCCGCTCCTGATATACACCGTAGTTTGCACTGTCTCTTTGCGGCGAAGCACCGTTTAAAAGGCCGATTTTCCGGCATGGAACGACCACGCATAGCGAACCTTGCTGGCTTTGGCCACATCGACAAGGTGCTTAATCTGATTGAGCTCTTCCTGCGGATACTGCGCTTGCCAGTTTGAACCGCCGTGATACGGGTCGGTCTTGGACGCGAAGACATACATATTGCCTTTTACCTTGCGCAGAAAGCGAATCTGCGTCTCGCGGTCTTCGTAGCTGAATCCGCCGTAAAAGCCTTCGATAAATCCGCGCAGTTCCTTATCGGCATAGTCTTCAATCGATACTTTCTTAGCTGATTGCCTTCAAAGGAAGAGAACATCATTTCCAGCGAGGACAGACCGTAAAAGCAGCATCGGTGTCCTTGCCCACAATCGCAATTACACTCGTGTTTCCATCCTGATCGACATCAAGCGCGTAGGCGTCGGTCTTTTCAAACAGATCGGCACTCAGCTGTTCGTTGGCATCAAACCAGGCATCAGCGGCACCGTTGGAATCATGAACGCCCAGAAGAATGTTCGTCTTTCCGCTCACAGCTTCACTTCCGGTTGTGGCGGTCAGTCCGTTTTCTTTCAGAATTTCCTGAAGATAGTCTTTGGTGTACTGATCAATATCATTTTCATAGACAACGTTCACCTCGTTTGAAACGGTGAACTTGTCCGATGCAGGATATTCCACGGAATGCGGAATCGGATAGACTTCATAACGATCTGTTTCCGGCTCTGCTTCCGGCGTTTCCACAGCGAGCACGGGTGCAGAAGGAAGCGGCAGCATCGCTGCGCTGACCAGAGCCGCAAGCAGACGCGAGGTATATTTTTTCATCCCAATATTTCCTTTCTCATTTGAAACGGGCTCCCTTTTAGCCCGAACGGGGAGTTTATTTCTTTTTAGTTTACCAAATACGCAATGTCATTAAGTTAAGGAGGGATAAAAATCGTATACCCTGTTCATGAGCGTTGTCATTTCTTATATTTTGCGTCTCAGGCATGACGAAAAGGATGATTTTCTACCTGTTGAAAAAATCATCCTGATGACTTTCGGTTTTCAAATCTGTCACTTCTTCTTTCTGGTATCAGCTCTTCCTTCTCTGATCGGAGATATCCTGGCCAGAAGAAGATCTTCCAGTGTACTCAAGCTGATTCTGGCTTTTTGAACAGCCACTGTTGAATCGTTTTGATGATGAATCCGAAATCTGCCTTCTGCTTGTGCTTTTTGGCCTGAGCGATGCGCTTCTGGTGCTGACGAGATCTTTCTACCTTGTTGCGCAAACGGGAACAAAGATTGTAGAGAGTCATTTTGGCATAGATCTCTGCCTGGACCAGATCAAGCTTCCTTGAATGAGTCCATTCAAGATCGGTGTTTCGTTTCAGTCCCCTGAAGCCGACTTCAACCTGCCAGCGCAGACGGTAGATCTGCTTGATGTCCTCGGTCCCAAACTCAGCTTCCGACAGATTGGTGCAGACGGTAATGAATGATTCATTCCCTTCGCAGGCAGCTTTGAACCTCACAACCCTGATATTTAAAGGGAGTTCAGTCGTTTGACCGTCAAATTCAGGCTGCTTCCTGTACGAAGAGATGTACTTATAGACATCCCAATGGTCTTTGACATGCCTGTTGTTTTTACTGGTCAGAATCACATTGAAAGGAATGTCATACTCTTCTGACTCGGGAGTCTTATAGTACTTGAGAATGCTTGTAGATGATGTCTCGTCTTTGATACGTATGACAAAAGGGACATGTTCCTTCTGCAGGCGATAGAAAGACATAAGAGCTTCGTATCCCCGATCAGCGATGAAGATGGCTTTCTGAAATGAAGAACGCTGAGCGAGTTCAAGAAGAGCTGAATCTTCATTCTTCTCAGAGCCGGGTTGAAGCAGCGCGTCAGTAAAGACGGAGTTGAGGGCGTCGAATTCGGCATTCAAATGAACAAAGTGCCTCTTCTTGCCTTTTTAGAAGCGCCATAGGTGATGTCATTGTCCTGTTCAGGAAGAACTTGAATCTCGCTTCCATCTACAGCGAGGAGGCGATAACCCTTGAAGGTTTTAACATCAGAGCTGGAAGTTGCCTTGTTAAACCGATTGAAGACGTTTTTATAAAGTGAAGAGTTGATTTTGGAACGGGCCTGAGACACAGCAGAGGCTGAAACAGATGATCCGCCCTTAAACAGGATCCAGGGAAAGGAAGCAGCGAGGGATTCCTCTGTCAGCTGAAACGGAAGAAGGACAAGCTCATGCAGGTCAATCTGCCGCTTACGGGTGAAGGCGGACTGAGAAGTAAAATTGGCAGGGTTCGCCGTTTCTGAGCTGATGATATTGAGGAAGGTGTTTCTGAAGAAAGAACATTCTTTGGCGATAGCAGTCATAGGGAAAACTCCTTTAAGTTCTCCCCATCGGCTGCGAAGCAGACGCGCGGCGGCAGAAATTTGTCAATAGATTTTTAGAAAAAGTGAAAAACTCGAATCATTCGAGATTTGACTTGAAGAGTAGAAAAAGACCACATCACTGCTTAACGCTGATGTGGTCTGAGAAATCTTAACTTAATGACATTGACCAAATACGTCGTAAAAAGCGGTCATCCTGTATGCGTTTTCATGCAGAATGACCGCTGTTCGTTTTCCCGGTCTGTGGGTTCAATCGCTTTCGTCTTCCTTTTCCCTTGCCAGACTTGCAAAGCGTTCTTCTTCTTCGCGCTTTTTTCCCGCGCCGCCGTTTCGAGCAGGCGCCGGATTTCGCTATGCCGCTCGCTGCCTTCCCAGGCGCGCACCTGAGCGAGAGCGGCTTCTTTCTGGCCGTCGGCTTCCATCAGACGAATATAAAAATGTTCGTACAGATCGATCCGCTTTCGGTTCTTTTGAATCTGGGCACTGTCTTCGGCATGGAGCGCACGAATTTTCTGATCGTAGTCGTCGATCAGATCAAAGCGCAGATCGCCGTTTCGGATATAACCCATCAGAACGTCGAGCAGTTCATCCTGAATGATCCAGTCGCCGTTTGCCATCGGCAAAATCGCATCGCACAGCTTTTCAAACGTTTCGACGCGAATTCCTCTGGCCATATACATGGAACAGGCGGTTCGATACAGCTCTGTCCAGGTCAGATTCATTTCTTCCAGACAGCCGCTCCAGTAGTAAGACCGTTCATCCACAACACAGAGCTGCCGGGCGATTTCCAGATACGTCTGGCAGGCGAGATCGTACTCTACGGCTTCTTCTGGCATGAGGGGCAGTTCTTTGAGAATGCTTTTCATCTCATTTTTCATTTTGGTGCGGGTCGCGCCGCGGCATCTTCTCCAGCCCAGCATCCGGTCGATCAGTTTCTCCGCCTTGGTTCGAGCCTTTTGACATCTATGATTTTCGCTTTCGCGTCAGGTGGTTCCTTACCTTCCGCCACGGCTTGGATATAGAGATCAAACAGTTCTTTTTCCTGCTTATCCATCCGTTTGAAATACGTCAGGATCAGCTCATCCTTTTTCGCACCGTCCATGCTTTTGAGCAGACGCTTTCGTTCGGTCAGTGTCATACGTTTTTGCCAATCAAAAGCCGGTATCGTTCATCCCTTCTGAGCGTCTCTTCCCTCAGAAATCGGCTTTTCGCCTTTCTATATATTGTGTACGCCTCTTATTTACTGGATACGTCTTGCGCATGGAGTACTTCGGCCAAATCCGCTTTTGGCATTCTCCTCTTCTTTTCTGTTTCAATCCATCTCGTCCAGACTCAGCGGCTGATAGTCCGAACGCATGCAGAAGCAGTTGATCATCTGCAACGGAATCTGCGCGATTTCACCGGTTCCGATTCTGGCATGCGTCTGTCTGGCGATATAGTCGCAGCACACATCCAGATTGTCCTGATCGTGGGTGTTATGAATATGTCCATATAACATCCACGTCGTCGGCGTTCCCTGCTCGTCCGTTCGATACTGCCCGTTGTAGCAGATCATCGGATAGTGCGAAAGAACGACCTTTCTTCGATTGTCATGCAGTTCCGCATAGTCCTTGATCCATTCAAAATGACTCCGGATCAAAGGTTTTATCTTTCAGATACAGGTCATGATTGCCCTTGATCAGAAATTTTCGGCCATTCAGCCGTTCGAGCAGTTCATTCGTCTGCTCTCCGTTTCCCCACGAAAAATCCCCAGAATTACGACTTCATCATTTCGTTTTACCTTCTGATTCCATCGTTCAATCATATATTCATTCATCTCTTCTGCACTCTCAAACCCGCGCTGATCCATTTTGGTCAGCAGCGAGCGGTGAAAGAAATGACAGTCCGCGATGTAGTAGCGCATCGTTCAACCCCTTAAATTTCTGGATGACCTCCATCTGCCGGTTTGTACGGCTTCCTGGCGCCTGCTCTTGGGCCGGCGACCTGGCTGCATCCGGTTCTATCCTACCGTTTTGGACAGGAAACTGCCGAATTATCCCCTTCTCTTTGTACCGGCGAGCCTGCTCAGCCGGTTCATTTTTCTTTTCGTTCGACAGAAAAAGCGGCTGTTCAAGCCGCCACATGTGTACAGATGGATTTTCAGGCTGCGCGCTTTTGTCTTCGAAAACTGTCCAATGGGAAATTTATGGTCTTCAGAAAAGTCCAATCCGAGTCTATGTCGATATCCACTATATATAGAAAGCGGATATAGAAAGCGAACGGTTCTCTTTCCCATTTTCGTACTTCTTTCGCCCTTCCCCGGACGCCGGATTTACTGCCCGGATGTGCTCAGCTTCTCTTTTTTCCTGCATCTTCTTTGCGGTCCAGACATCGATCCGATCGAGAACGCCTTCGAGATCTTCGAAATTCCGGCCCAGGGAAAGCCGGACATACTGATCCATTCCAAAGCACCAGCCCGGAACGAAGAAAATACCGGTTTCTTCCAGAAGTCCTTTCGCAAATTCCCGGCTGGACAGCCCTTCGGGAAGTTTCAGAAAGGAAACCGTTCCCTTGCGCGGCAGCTGGCAGGAAAACCACGGAGATTTTTCCAGCCACTTCGCCAGAATTTTCTTGTTCTCGGCGATTTTCTTTTGGAGCGTTCGAGTATTTCCTGACGGTGGTGCAGACCGGCCCAGGCCGCTTTTTCAGAAAGCGGTCCGGCACAGATCAGCGTATAGTCACGGAACACATTAATCTGCGCGATGAGTTCGGGGCAGGCTTTCACCCATCCCAGTCGTACGCCGGCCAGACCGAACAGCTTGGAAAGCGAAGCGGTGCTGACGCCTTTTTCATACACATCGCTCATGGCGCATTCGTCCGCGTCGTACTGCCGGTACACTTCATCGCAAAGAATCCAGACATCGTATTTTCGCGCCAGATCGCGCAGACGCAGGACCTCTTCGCGATTGAGCCAGGTCCCGGTCGGATTGTTCGGCGAGGCGAACACCATCAGGCGCGTGCCCTTCTGAAATTCTTCTTCCAGCGCCATCCAGTCGAGCGTCCAGCCGTCTTCAATGAGCGGCAGTTCGCTGACGGTGCATCCAAGCCAGCGGGGATAATCGGAAAACTGCTGGTAGCCCGGCGTGATGGTCACTACATGATCGCCCGCTTTCAGCAAAATGTTCATGACCAGTTCATTGGCCTGAAGCGTCCCGTTGGTCATGGTCAGCGTTTCTTCGCGCTGGTCTTCATATAAAGAAAGGATTTCCCGACGAAGAGCGGGATCACCGGTAATCCATCCGTAATCCAGAACGAGACCGTTAAAAGATCCGGTTCAAACGCCAGCAGTTCCTCCATGCCCATCGGCAGAGCCGATGTGTCGGTCATGTTGAAACGCGCCTGACGTTCATAGTCGTTCATCCACTGTTCAGTCAGAAAATCCTTGATGTTCATAAAATTCCTTTCCTGCAGGGCGGTTCCTGATCAGGAATAGAAAACTTTGGACAGGAACTCTTTTGCCCGTTCACTTTGCGGGTTTGTGAAGAATGTTTCGGAATCCGCCTCTTCCACGATCTTTCCGGATTCGAGGAAGACAACACGGGTGCCGACTTTGCGGGCGAAGCCCATTTCGTGGGTAACCACGATCATGGTCATGCCCTGGGCAGCCAGATCCTGCATAACTTCCAGTACTTCCTTGATCATTTCCGGGTCAAGAGCGGAAGTCGGTTCGTCAAAAGCATGATTTCCGGATTCATGCACAGCGCTCGGGCGATCGCCACACGCTGTTTCTGTCCGCCGGAAAGCTGGTTGGGATAGCTGTCCCGTTTTTCGAGCAGGCCGACTTTTCCCAGATATTCGAGCGCCACTTTTTCGGCTTCTTCATCCGAACGCTTCAGAACCGTCGTCTGGGCAAGCTTGCAGTTGTCGATAACGGTTTTGTTCGGGAACAGATTGAAGTGCTGGAAAACGAAACCCATTTTATTGCGCAGCTCGCGGTATTCCGCCTTGTTTTTCGGATCCATGCGCTTGCCGTCAAGAGTAACGGATCCTTCATCCGGTGTTTCCAGACCGTGAATGCAGCGAAGGAACGTCGACTTGCCGGAACCGGAAGGACCGATCAGGCAGACGACTTCGCCTTTTTGACCTGAAGGGAAGCATCGTGCAGCGCATGCAGCTTTCCGAAGTTTTTGAAAGATGGGAGGCATCGATCATGATGCCAGAAGCTTTCGCTTCGTTTGTTTTTGGATCAGTCACTTACAGCCATCCTCCTTTCCAGCTTTCTTGAGAGCCAGCTGATGATCAGCGTCATGAACAGGTACATGATGCCGGCCACGATTAGCGGAACAAGATAGTTATAGTACTGCGCACCGAGCGTCTGCGCGTTGCGCATCAGTTCGCCGGCACCGATGCAGCTGGCCAGAGAACTGTCCTTGATCAGGGTAATGAACTCGGAAACCAGAGGCGGAATGATGCGCTTGAACGCCTGGGGCAGAATGACCTGAAACATCATCGGCCAGTAGGAAATGCCGAGCGTTTCGCACGCTTCCCACTGTCCTTTGTCAACGCCCTGAATACCGGAACGGAACAGTTCACACTGATATGCACCGGAGTTGAGCGACAGAGCGGTCAGCGCCACCGCATACACATCCATGCGAACTCTTACCCCGGTAATCATCCGGATCAGAACCGGAATGCCGAGATAGAAGAACATGATCTGCAGAAGCATTGGCGTACCGCGGAAGATTTCTACATATATGCTGCAAAGCCAGTTGAGAATTTTAACCTTGGAAAGACGGCCGGCTGCCAGCAGGATACCGATTACCATGCCGATCAGCAGAGCACCCAGGGCTAAAAGCAGCGAAATGCCGGCGCCTTTGAGCAGGAAAAGCAGGTTTTCCTGGGTGAGAATTTTTCCATTCGTCAGGGCATCTCCTCACTTATTCGGCGTCTTTGTCCGCCGGAGCGAACCATTTTTCGGTCAGAACGGTGTATTCGTCACTTTCCTTGAAGGCTTTGATCGCCTCGTTGATTTCATCCATCAGTTCCTTGTGGTCTTCTGTGGAGTAGATGATGTTTTCTTCATCCATCAGAGCGTCGCCGATGATTTTGAAATCGCCGTTGGCTACGTACTGGTCCGCTACAGCCTTGTCGATGACAACTGCGTCGATGCCGTGTGCTTTCAGGTTTTCCATCATGAGGTTGGCATCGGATACGGCCTGTACCTGAGCGCCTTCGATCATGGCAGCGGCTTCTTCGCCGGTAGCTCCCTGCTGAGCGCCTACCACTTTGCCGTTGAGATCGTCAGCGTTAGTGAATTCGGAATCCGAAGCGACAACGATAACCTGTGCGGAATCGTAGTAGGAATCGGAGAAGATACCTTCACGGTCTTCATCGTAGGTGAAACCGGAAATGCCGAGGTCGATCTGGCCGGCCTGCAGCGCGGAAATAATGGTGTCGAAGGAAAGTTCTTCGAACTTGTAGGTGTAGTTGTGTCCGTTTTCGTTGAGATAGTTGAAGATCCAGTCGGTCATATCCGGGTCAAAACCGATGATCTGGTTGCTGGAATCCTTGGATTCATAAGGCGGATAGTCGGGGAAATACCAATGAGGATTTCCTTGGCGTCCGCTTTGGCCGCGGTGCTGGAAGCATCGGCCTTGCTGGATGTTTCGGCCGGTGCGGAGGAGCATCCGGCAATGCCGCAGGCGAGCAGTGCGCTTAATGCGATCGATACAGTCTTTTTCATTTTTTATTCCTTTCCTGGGCATCGGCCCATATAGAAGATCAGAATCAGGAAGCGGTCCGATAAAAAAGCGTCCTTTCGAAATTGACGAAAGGACGCAGATTATACGCGGTACCACCTTACTTCCCCGGCAATAGCCAGGGCTCTTTCATCCTTAACGCGGATTACGGCGGGGATTAGTCCGCACTCCAAGACACGTTCAAAGCTTTATCCCTGACCGCTTTCACCAGCCGCGGTCTCTCTGCAAGGTTCCGGCTTTTACTACTTCTCTTCTTCGTTTTATGCAACGATTTAAACACAAGGCCCTTCAAAAGGCAAACCCGGACGAGCGGCTTTTTATCGGAAAAGAGCGTTTAAGCGTTTTTTCATCGTTTTTTTCTTGATTTTCAGGACTGGTTTCCCATTTTAGTTTTTCAGGGCCTGCAGCGGAGCCGGGATACGGCCGCCGCGGTTGACAAACACGCTGTTTTTCTCCTGATTGACCGGCATAACCGGGCCGCTGCCCAGCAGTCCGCCAAAATCGAGAACGTCGCCGACTTCCTTGCCGATGGCCGGAATGATGCGTACAGCGGTCGTTTTCGTGTTGACCATGCCGATCGCGGCTTCATCCGCGATCATGCCGGACAGCACGTCCGCGCTCGTATCGCCCGGCACGACGATCATGTCGAGGCCGACGGAGCAGACTGCGGTCATGGCTTCCAGTTTTTCCAGACGCAGGCAGCCGGTGCTGGCTGCGTGAATCATGCCGGCATCTTCCGAAACCGGAATGAAGGCGCCGGACAGACCGCCGACGTGGCTGGTCGCCATGACGCCGCCTTTTTCACGGCATCGTTCAGCATGGCCAGGCAGGCGGTGGTGCCGTACGCGCCGCACGTTTCCAGACCCATTTCTTCGAGAATATAGGCAACCGAATCCCCGACAGCCGGAGTCGGCGCCAGCGAAAGATCGACAATGCCAAACGGAACGCCCAGACGGCGGCTGGCTTCCTTGCCGACCATCTGGCCCATGCGGGTAATTTTAAACGCGGTGCGCTTGATCAGGTTGGCAAGCTCATCCATCGTGGCGTGCTTGCTGGCCTTGGCCAGAACGGCACGGACGACGCCCGGGCCGGATACGCCGACGTTAATGACGCAGTCGCCTTCGCCTGCGCCATGGAAGGCGCCGGCCATGAACGGGTTGTCTTCCGGCGCGTTGCAGAAGACAACGAGCTTGGCTGCGGCGATGCAGCTGTTATCCGCGCTGATTTCCGAGCAGCTGCGGATGATGCGGCCCATCTGCTTGACCGCGTCCATATTGATGCCAGCCTTGGTGGAGCCGATATTAACGGAAGAGCACACGTGCTCCGTCTGCGACAGCGCGCGGGGAATGCTTTCAATCAGTTCGTTGTCCCCGTGCGAATAGCCTTTCTGCACCAGAGCGGAATAGCCGCCGATGAAATTGACGCCTAGCTTCTGCGCACAGCGCTCGAGTGTCAGAGCGTATTCGACCGGATCGCCGCCGGAAGCGGCCACAAGCATTGCGATCGGGGTAACCGAAATGCGCTTGTTGACGACCGGAATGCCGTATTCTCGGCTGATATCGTCGCCGACTTTGACCAGATTCTTGGCCAGACGGCAGATTTTTTCTTCAATTTTCGCGCAGGAGGCGTGAATGTCCGCGTCCGCACAGTCGAGCAGAGAAATGCCCATGGTAATGGTTCGGATATCCAGGCATTCCTCGTCGATCATTTTGATGGTTTCAAGAATATTTTTTGTCTGCATGGCGGCCTCTAAATCGTATGCATCGCTTCAAAGATTTCCTGGTTCATGACGCGGATGACCAGTTCATTTTCCAGTCCGATCGCTTCCATGCCCTGTGTAAACTCATCAAAGGTAGTATCCATGCGATCCATGTCCACGATCATGGTCATGGAAAAGATGCCGTCCAGAATGGTCTGCGCGACTTCCAGAATGTTGACGCCATGATCGGCACAGGCATTGGCGGCCAGCGCCAGAATGCCTACGCGGTCCGTGCCGACTACACTGATAACTGCTTTCATCTCGTTGTCTCCTTATTTTTCTCTCTCGGGTTCTGGCCGCCAGCCGCTCTTATGGAAAGAAGCCGGCTGCGGCCTTTTCGATTTCCCTTTCCTAGCGATCCGATTTCCAGACCGCCGCGACGGCTGTTCCAAAGCGGACAGCCGGGTTAAAAAGAGCATCGTCTGGATGCTCTCGTTCAGGTTCAAGTTTACCGAATGTACAGGCAATCAACGAAGTTCAAATGAAGTTTTCGCGTATTTTGCCAGTTCCGTCGGTTCGTAAGCGCTTTGAAGCCCTTCCACATTGCAGTCGTACTCACCGGGCATGAATTCAAAGTTTTCCTGTTTTTCAGCAGATCGATTACTTCTTTTGTTTTTCTTCGGAAAGCAAAGCCGTTTTAATAATGCGGATAATATCCTCCTTGTCCATGAGGACGGCCTGCACTTTCAGATTTTTCTGCGCCAGGAATTCGTCTTTGGCTTCACAGTCCTGAATGTTGAAATAGAAGTCGCACGTATCGAGCGGTCCGCCTTCCATCAAGAAAATCACAATGCCATTGGTCTCGCACACTTCGACCGTAAACGGTTCGGCCGCCCGCTCAAGCTGGGCATCGTTCCATTCGTCATCCTTGACCGCCAGAATCAGTTCGCCGTCCGCGAAATCCGCAACGGCGCCTTCTTCAATCGGCCAGGGAATTTTTCCAGTTTTTCATACTATTCAGTATACGGCGCCCCGCTTCATTTCGTACCGTTCATACCGCCCGTTCTCTGCAGAGCAAAGAAAAAGGCCGCAGCTTTTCGAGCCGCAGCCTTATGGATATACTTTTTAAATTCGATCCATGGAGTTTCTCCATGAAAAACGGGGAAGAATCGACTAGATACCGAGGGCTTTCTGCGCAGCGGTAACGATCGCCATCTTGTAGATTTCTTCTTCGTTGGCACCGCGGGAAAGGTCGTTGATCGGCGCATTCAGACCCTGCAGAATTGGGCCTAAAGCTTCCCATCCGCCCAGACGGGCAGCGATCTTGTAGCCGATGTTTCCGGAAGAAAGGTTCGGGAAGATGAAGGTGTTGGCATGACCGGCAACTTTGGATTCCGGTGCTTTCAGTGCAGCGACTTCCGGTACAACGGCGCAGTCAAACTGCATTTCGCCGTCTACGTCAAAGTCGAGCGGCATACGTTTCAGACGAGTCGTCGCCTCGTCCATCTTGGCTACGCAGTGACCGGTAGCGGAGCCGAAGGAAGAGTAGGAAAGCATGGCCACTTTTGGTTCTACGCCAAACTTGCGGGCAGTGTCTGCTGTCTGAATGGCGATTTCTACGAGTTCATCCGGGTTCGGGTCGCGGTTGATGGCGCAGTCAGCCATGAACAGCTGTTCGTTGCCTTTAACCAGAATAAATGTGGAAGAAACGATGGACTGACCTGGAGCCGTCTTTACCAGCTGGAGAGCCGGACGTACGGTATCGGCTGTGGAATAGGTCGCACCGCCAAGCAGACCGTCCGCATAGCCCATTTTAACGAGCATCGTGCCGAAGTAGTTGGTGTGGCTCAGCGCTTCCGCAACGGCTTCACGGGACATTTTTCCTCGACGGAGTTCAACCATTTTTGTGATCATGGCTTCCTTGTCCGCAAATTCGCTTGGAGCGATCATTTCGATGCCGGTGAGATCAAAACCGTTTTCCTTTGCGCAGGCTTCAATCTGCTCTTTTTCACCGAGCAGGACCGGCTTCAGGATGTTTTCTTTCGCAAGACGAACGGCAGCGCCCATAACGCGTTTGTCCCAGCCTTCTGTAAATACGATCCGGACATCCTTGCCGCGGATCCGTTCAGCTAATTTTGAAATAATCATGTTCTGTTTACCTCTGTGTGTATGGATTTCCATCCACCAATATACCATTGTGCTGTTGATTTGCCTAATTGGTCCATTCTTTCACAAACTGCTTTATTTTCCCCGAAAAACAGGATGGTTTCAGAACTTGAGGACCTCTTCTTTCAGGCGTTCGACCATCTGATCGGCCGGGATTTTTCAATAATTTCTCCCTTGCGGATCAAGAGTCCTTCGCCTTTTCCGCCCGCGATTGCAATGTCCGCGTGACGCGCTTCGCCAGGTCCGTTAACCGCGCAGCCCATGATGGCTACGGTAACGGGTTTGCGTAGCGTCTGCAGCCACTGTTCCATTTCATCGACGACCGGTTTCATGTCCCACGCCGTCCGGCCGCAGCTCGGGCATGCGATCAGATTGGGCACGTCGGCGAGCAGCCGGCAGTCCTTGAGCAGTTCGCGCACGATCGGCAGTTCCTTCTGCGCGTCGCCGTTGACCGAAATGCGAATCGTGCTGCCGATGCCTTCAAGCAGAAGCGGGCCAAGCGCGAGCGTCGATTTGATCGCCGACGTCATCTGCGTGCCGGCTTCCGTTACGCCAAGATGAAGCGGATAGTCGAACGTTTCGCTCGCCAGCCGGTACACTTCCATGCAGAGCAGCGGATCGCTCGACTTGAAGGAAAGCACAATATCGTAAAAGCCGAGATCTTCCAGAATATCCACGTGGCGGCGCGCCGATTCAATCATGCCTTCGGCAGTCGGCTTGCCATACTTGTCGTGAATGTCCTTTTCGAGCGAACCGGAGTTGATGCCAATTCGAATCGGGATGTGTTTTTCCTTGCAGGCTTTTACGACGGCTTCCACGTTCGCGCGGCTGCCGATGTTGCCTGGATTGAGCCGGATTTTGTCCGCGCCGGCTTCAATGGCGGCCAGCGCCAGTCTGTAGTCGAAATGGATGTCGGCGCAAAGCGGAATGTGAATCGCCTTGCGGATCGTTTCGATCGCGCGCGCATCGGAGAAATCCATCACCGAAACGCGAATGAGCTCGCAGCCCATTTTTCAAGTTCGAGAATCTGGGAAATGACTTCGTCAGTATGATCGGTCTTGATGGAGCACATCGACTGCACCACCACATGATTGTTTCCGCCGATCTGCACATTTCCCGCAAATACCGGTCTTGTTTTCGTTCTGTGCACAGGGTATCATCGCCTTTCCTGAATCTATTTTACGGCCTGCAGGGCAGGCATTCCTCTTGGAAAATCACTTTGTCTTCTATTTTTCCTCTGGTTTTCGCAAAGTCTTCTTTGGCGCATAAAATTTCCTGCACTGGCTAAAACAGCTGGCCGCAAAAGCAGTATTTTTCGGCCGTTCCGCAAGGGAACCGGCAAAATCTGCTGGAAACTCCATAGCCTGCCTCTATGCGCAGTTTAAGAAAGGGCCGCAGGCGGGCGCCTTTGACGGCTCTGCTAAAATTAAGTATAGCCTGTCTGGGGGCGCATTCCTTTCTGCGCCTTCGGCTTGCCGGACAAAACGACGCCGTGCAGACAGAGACAGACTTTTTCTTCGAATCCTGCAGATCGCAAGTGCAGCCGCGAAAAGCCCGCCATCCAGAAAAGAGGCATCGGTCCAGACGCGTTTTTGCCTATGGCGGTCTGCCTGACTAGAAAGGATGAACTATGGACGAAAAATTTGAACTTGTTTCTCCTTATCCCCCTGCCGGTGATCAGCCGCAGGCCATTGCCGAGCTGGTCGAAGGCATCCAGGCCGGCAAGAAGCATCAGGTTCTGCTTGGCGCCACCGGTACCGGCAAGACCTACACCATTTCCAACGTCATCGCGGCGGTCAACAAGCCCACGCTTGTATTCGCCCACAATAAAACGCTCGCCAGCCAGCTGTACGCCGAGCTGAAGGAATTTTTCCCGAACAACCGGGTGGAATACTTCGTTTCCTACTTCGATTATTACCAGCCGGAAGCGTACATGCCCAAAACCGATACGTACATCGATAAAAACACGAAAACTAACGAAGAGCTCGACATGCTTCGCATGGCCGCGGTCAACTCCGTTCTGCACCGGCGCGATACGATCATCGTCGCTTCGGTCGCCTGCATTTACGGTGCTTCGGACCCGGCCCAGTACGAAAACATGATCGACACGATCCGTGTCGGCGAGCAGATTGACCGTCAGAGCCTGCTCTCCCGTCTGATCGCCCAGCAGTACAAGCGCAACGACATGGAACCGGCGCGCGGCACGTTTCGCGTGCGCGGCGATGTCATCGAAATTTCGCCGGGCTATACGGACCGCTTTTTAATCCGCATCGAAATGTTCGGCGATGAAATCGAGCGGATCTGCGAAGTCAACCCGCTCACCGGCCAGCTCATTCAGGCGTACAACCTCTATAACCTGTATCCGGCCAGCGGCTACGCTACAAGCATGGACATCATGGAACGCGCCGCCAATTCCATCGAGGCCGAACTTGAAGACCGTCTGGAATATTTTGAAGGCGCCGGCAAGCCGCTGGAAAAGGAGCGCCTCGAACAGCGCTGCCGCTACGACATCGAAGCGCTGCGCGAATTCGGCGTCTGCCCGGGCATTGAAAACTATTCCCGGCACATCGACGGCCGCAAAGCCGGCGAAACGCCGTACACCCTTTTGACTATTTCCCCGACGACTTTCTGATGATCGTCGATGAATCCCACGTTTCCCTGCCGCAGATCCGCGGCATGTTCAACGGCGACCGCGCCCGCAAGCAGACGCTGGTCGACTACGGGTTCCGTCTGCCGTCCGCTCTCGACAACCGTCCGCTGACGTTTTCGGAATTTGAAGAAAAGGCCCCGCAGTCCATTTACGTATCCGCCACGCCCGGCGACTATGAACTCGAACAGACCGAAGGCGAAATCGTCGAACAGATCATTCGTCCGACCGGTCTTCTCGATCCCATCGTTGAAGTCCGCCCGACCGAAGGACAGATCGACGACCTCGTCGGCGAAATCCGCGACCGCATCGCCAAAGGCGAGCGCACGCTCATTACCACCCTTACGGTACGCATGGCCGAAGACCTCACCGAGTATCTGAAAAATCTCGACATTAAGGTGGCCTGGCTGCATCACGAAGTCAAAACGATCGAACGCACCGAGATCATTCAGGATCTGCGCCGTGGCAAGTACGATGTGCTCGTCGGCATCAACCTGCTTCGAGAAGGCCTCGACATTCCGGAAGTTTCCTGATCGCCATTCTCGACGCAGACAAGGAAGGCTTCCTGCGCTCCAAGCGCTCGCTCGTTCAGATCATCGGCCGTGCCGCGCGAAACGCCGAAGGCAAAGTCATTTTGTACGGCGATTCCATTACCGAATCCATGCGCTACGCGATCGACGAAACCGCCCGTCGCCGTTCCATTCAGATGGCGTACAACGAAGAGCATGGCATCGTGCCGAAAACGATCATCAAGCCGATCCGCGAAGTCGTTCATTCCAAGGAAACGAAGGAAATGACGGCCCGCTACCTGCGAAGAAAGCAGAAGCTTTCCAAAAGGATACGGCCAAATACATTCAGGAACTCGAAGCCGAAATGCGGCAGGCCGCCAGCGATCTCGAATTCGAACGCGCAGCCGAACTGCGCGACATGATTCTCGAGCTCAAGGCCGACGCCTGATATCAGACGAAGCCTGCATCCAAAAATCAGAAAAGCCAAAAGCGATAAACAGCAAGCAATAAGCAATAAGCAATAAGCAATAAGCAATAAACGAAAAGCCGGAAAATCCAAAAACAGAAAACACGGAAAATCCGTCCGACAGCCAGACCTGCAGAACACAGCCCGCAAAAGGATCCCGCAGGAACGTGCCGGCAGGAATCCGGCCAAGTTCCTCGATTTCCCGTTAAAAAATGGTGCATTCTCCAAACCATGGAGCGTGCACCATTTTTCTGTTTCTTTATGTCCTTGTTTCCTTTCGCAAAACTGCTGCGAAGGGACAGTTTCTTTCTTAATGAGGCATCAGGCTGAAATACAGACCGATCAGGGCGGCAATGCCGATCACAGTCCAGAAAATCCATTTGCCATACGGCGTTTTCTTTTCATAGGTCTCCCTCTCTTTCAGACAGGCGTTTTCATTTCTGTCTTCATTGTAAAAGAGGGCTTGCCGTCAGTCGGCCATTTGCCTGTTATCCTCAGTCCAGAAAATGGGTTCCTTTCCGTGTTCCTGCAAAAACTGGTTGGCTTTCACGAAATGATTGCACCCGAAAAAGCCGCGGTTGGCCGAAAGCGGCGAAGGATGCGCGGCTTCCAGCACCAGATGATTCGGATTGTCAAGCAGCGCCTTCGCCTTGCGGGCGTGACCGCCCCAGAGCAGAAAGACGATCGGCTGATCCTGTTTGTTGAGCACCCGGATCAGATCGTCCGTAAATTTCTGCCAGCCGATTTTTGAATGGGAAAGCGGCTTGCCCTGCTCCACCGTCATAATCGAGTTGAGCAGCAGCACGCCCTGCGCCGCCCAGTCGGACAGATTGCCCGTGCGATACACCGGAACCTGATATTCCGCGCTCAGTTCCTTGTAAATGTTCTGCAGGGAAGGCGGAATGCGCACCTGTGAAGGCACCGAAAAGGAATATCCCTGCGCCTGACCCGGTTCGTGATACGGATCCTGACCGAGAATCACGACTTTGACCTGATCGAGCGGAGTCATTTCCAGTGCCTTAAAAATGTTTTCCTTTGCGGGGTAGACGGGAGAAGACGCGTACGCCTGTTCGAGAAACGCCCGAATCGGTCCTAACGTTCCGTTTTGAAGTTCTTCTTCCATGACATCTTTCCATTCCATGCAGTTTCTCCCTTCTCCAGCACGTCTGTACACGCCCCTTCGATTTGGAAGGGGGCTTTGCCGGCTGGCTGTTTTCTGTGCCTCGTCTTATCATTATAGCCATGACGAATACATGCATGCAGAAAGTCGAGGAAATGGAACGGCACAAAGGCCTGAACCATTCTCTCGATCAGCTGAGAGGATGGCTGGCCGAAGACTTTGGCCCCTCCCTTTCCCCCATTCGATTCACGTCGCCGGCACCAACGGAAAAGGTTCCGTCATCACCTGGCTGGAACTGCTGCTCGCCCAGAAAGGCTTGGGCACCGGCGCTTTCATTTCCCCGCACCTAGTGGTTCACAGCGAGCGGTTCCGTCTGAATCAGAAGCCGATTTCCATGGATCGATGGGAAGAACTTTACGACCGGTACGCCAGAACGTTTAAAGCGCGCGACATGACGATGTTTGAAATGGATCTCTTCATGGCCTGCGCCCTCTTTCAGGAAGTCCGCCCCGATTTTGTCCTCATGGAAACCGGTCTTGGCGGAACGCGCGACGCCACCACGGCTCTCGACTATCCGTGGGGCATCATCACATCGATCGGCCTGGATCACATGGGGCTGCTCGGTTCGACCAAAACCGAGATTGCCCAGGCCAAAGCGGGCATCATTCAGGAAGGCATGACTCTAGTTACCGCGGAGCAGGATCCCGCCTGCCTGCGCGTATTTCAGGACGCCGCCAAAACGAAGCACGCGACTCTGATCGAAATTTCGCGCGATTTTTCCCCGCTTGATCCCCTGTGGAATCCGGCACTTCCCGCCTATCAGAAAGAAAACTATCTTTGCGCGCGAACGCTGCTCGAACAGGCCGGCTTCTCTTTCACGCCAGACGAGCAGAAACAGGCCATCGATCGCTTTTTCTGGCCCGCCCGCTTTCAGATCGTCCGCAGCCATCCGCTGCTTTTTGTAGATGGCGCCCACAACGCCAACGGCATAGACGCCCTCTGCAAAAGTCTTCAGGAAGGCGGCTGGAGCATCGATCAGATTTTCTTTTCCGTTCTTGCCGACAAGCAGGCCCGCGAAATGATCGCAAGGCTGCAAACGATTGCGCCGGACATTCATCTTGTCCATTTCGAATCGCAGCGTCTGGCCCGGCTCGATACGCTCGCGCAAAAGGAAAACCTCGATGTTCTTTCCTTCGATACGCTGCTTGAGCGCCTGAAAAGCACGAATAAAAATACTCTCGTATGCGGTTCGCTCTATTTTGCAGGAGAAGTTCTTCAGGCTCTGCATGCGGCCATTGACCAGGCCCCCTCTGCCTGAGTCAAAGCCGGACTTGCGCGGATCCGGCTTCCCCTCATTCCGGCATTTCCGCGATTCTGCAATTCTGCGTTGCTGCATCCCGGGTGACTTACTGTTTCTAGGCAAAGACGCCTCTTCGAGGTCGGTTCGAAGAGGCGTCTTTTTATCGGTTTTATTTGTATTTTTCGTATACTTTCCGCTTTGTTTTCGGTTTATGTACTCGCTTTGGGGATCGGCTTCAGGCTGCATGCGAGGAGCGCAGCTGCGTGCGGGCACTGAGCGCTGGAAGCAGACGCATGCTCAAGAACAGCATAATGGAGTTGAGCGGCCAGGCGATCAGGTTTTTCAGCAGGCGGCCAGTCACCAGAATCCAGTACGGCGTGCCGTAAAGCATGGTCAGCACCAGGGGGTAAGAATCACGTTGCAGACCAGAATGGCCACCGCCTCCCCGAGAACGATGCGCCATACGCTCACATTTTTCTGTCCGTAAAAGAACAGGGTGTAAATGAGCGCCTTGACCATGAGCACCATCGCGTAAAACGGCATGTACGGTCCGGTCGGATGGGCGAGAAAGCCGAGAAGATCCGCCACGAAGCAGAAGATCAGATTGGGCAAGAACCCGTAGAGCGCGCAGCTCAGCGCGAGCGCGATGAACGAGAAGCGAATCTCAAGCGTCGCACTCAGGGAAATCGAAAACATATTGAGCACCACATACAGGGCGCAAAGCATCGCCATGCCCGCGATGGAACGGACGGACAGACGGGCGCTTTTCCATTCGAAAAGCGATTTGATTTTCATGACATATTCCTCCTTTCCTCGTTGCAGAAAAAGGAGGGTTCCTTCTTGTGCAGCGGGATGCAGGAAACAAACCGCAAGGGTAACCCTTTTCGTTGCCGGACCGACTCCCCATTTCCGGCACACTTGACGCCTGTTTCCTTACTCTGTCGCATGCACTATAGCCAGAGGCTCTCCACTCTGTCAACGAAGCCCGCCGGACCGTGCAAGTTCCGACTCGCTTTGTATCAAAAAACAGGCGGCCTTTCGAAAGACTCCGAATAGACCGCCTGTAAAGGAACAAAGCGTTATTTTTCAGGAATTCATCAGCTCGAGCGCTTTCTGGAACACCGTATCGCTGTCGTAGCCTTCGGTATTGATCTTTTCCGAGACTTTCTGGACGAGCAGCGCGAACGTTTTCGCATCCGCTTCGCCGGTCGTTTCCAGATCGTTATCGCTCTGGAACTGGCGCAGAGCCGCTTCGCTTTCGGGCGAATAGTAATTGTCGCCGCGTACCGCCGGATAGCCGAGCTCGCGCAGGAAAATCTGCAGTGCCGCGGCGTTGTCGTTCACCGTATCCGGCCGGATCGGCTCTTCGTCTTCGTTCATCAGCCGGTAGCCGACGCTCTGGTATTCTTCGACTTCAACCGGTACGTCCGGTTCGATGCCGACCATGTTGACCGACGTTCCGTTTGGCGTCAGCCATTCGGCGACGGTGTATTTGAGCGTAGTTCCGTCCTCAAAGACTTTGTTCAGCTGTTCCGTGCCCTTGCCGTACGTTTTCGATCCGATCGTCGTGACCTTGTCCGGGATCTGATCTTTCAGAGCGCCGATCAGCACTTCCGAGGAACTGGCCGTCAGCCCGTTCTGCAAAATGTACACGTGATCAAAGTTCGCCTGATAGCTGTCATCGGCGACGGTAATTTCGCGCACGGTGCCGTCACGCAGCTTTTCCTTGAACAGCACGCTGTCGGCAGGCAGAAACGCGGAAGCGATCGTCTGCATGGCGTGCAGATAGCCGCCGGTATTGCCGCGCAGATCGAGGATCAGATTTTTCGTGCCGGCTTCTTCCAGGCGCTTGAACGCCTCAACCGCGTCTTTTCCCGAATTCTGGGAAAAGGACGAAAGATTCACCAGACCATAGCCGTCTTCGACATCAAACGCGACTGTGGAATCGTATTGGGCCGGGGTAAGATCCATTTCCAGCGTCTGGCCGTCGCGGCGCACCGTAAGGTGCACCGATGTATTCGGCTTGCCCTTAATGTATTCGATGATCTGATCGAGCGGCGTTCCCGTTCCGTCAAGATCATCGATTTTCAAAATTTCATCGCCGGCTTTCAGTCCGGCTTCATCCGCCGGCGAATTGATAAAAATCGATTTCAGCCGCATCGGCTGCCCGGCGTTCTGATAGCAGACCACTCCCAGGCCGACATTGTTTCCAGCGAGCTGCTGGCTGTAGTCGGTCGAACGATCGAGCGGCAGGTACATCGTATGCGGATCGTTTTCGAAACTCGTCATGCCCTCGAGCGCCTTTTCCGTCAGCTCGCTGTCGAGATTCGGGTTGTCGGCGCCGTAGTACCATTCGTTTTCCAGAATGTTCTTCACTTCTTCATACTTGGTGGTATCCTTAACCGCCTGTGCCTCGCTGGCCGCTCCCATGAAGCGATAGCCGGAACAGCCCGCCAGAGAGAAGCTCATCAGCACGCCAAGTGTCAGAGAAAGGCTTCGATTTACGATTGAATGCATCGTTTTCTTCAAAATAGACCTCCTTGGCACGGATTTGCGCTTTCAGGGCGCCGATCCATGCGCACAGGCAAAAGCCCGTATGCACTATACCACGCCCGTATTTCAAACAAAACGTGCCCGAAAGGGCACGCTTGGTAAATTCAATTCGGTTTACTCGCCGGGACGGTCGTCTTTGGGATGGAACGCCTTTGCCTGCGCCTCGTCGGCTTTTTCATCCTTGCGCGCCTGCTTATGATCTTCACGAATCGCTTTGTGAAGCTTCTTATCCAGGCTTTTGTCATGATGGAAGACGTTTTCCTTTTTCGCCTTGTCCGATCCGAGCCAGCGCCGCTTGCGCAGATACAGAATTTCGCCGGCCGCAATCACCAGCATCACTACAATAATGACCGCATATCCATGGCTGTATTTGATCAGCGGCATGTCCTGGAAGTTCATGCCGTACCAGCCGGTCAGGAACGTCAGCGGCAGGAAAACCGTCGAAATGATCGTCAGCAGCGTACTGACTTTGTTCTGGCGGTCCGACAGCTGCGTCTGCCGCAGATTCCAGATCTGGGACGTATAGTCCTTGATCGTGCTTGCCAGATTTTCGAGCTGCGTACTGTTGGCCAGAAACAGCGAGATCATCGCGTTTTCATTGGGCTGATCCTGCGGGATGATCGTCTCCTGCATCGTATGGCCGACCGCGGTCAGCTGCAGGTAGTAGTTGCCGAGAATGTTCATGTCACGCCGTGTCATCATGATGTAGCGTTCCATGCCCGATTCCTTGTTTTCGAAAATGTTTTCCTCAATCGTTTCGAGCTTTTCGTTGTAATCCTCAAGAAAGTACACATCTTCCTGAATCATGTAGTTCATGAAGCGCAGCAGAAACTGAAAGGCGCTGCAGATATCGAGCGTGTATTCGTCCATAAACGCCTGCAAATAGCTGTGAAACGCCTTTTCGTCGCTGATAAAGCAAAGACTGTCATTTTCCAGAACAAACGCAAAGCTCATGCGATCCGCGATCGGCTGTTCCTTGCGCGGAATGACAAACGTACCCGAAAGCACGCCGCGATCGTACAGAATGCGGCAGAAGCGAATCGGATGACTCAGATCCGGCAGCGTTTCGCCGGTGAAATATTCCGGATTTCTCTTGCGGGCTTCCTCGCTGCTCAAAATCAGCAGCGCCTGATCGGGATGCGCCCTGTTCCAGCAGATATTCATAAAATGCACACCTCTTTTAAGTCCACTCTACCTGTCTTTTAGCGGCGCGAAGGCTGTGAAAACCGAAAAAGCAGATCGCCGTTCCGATCGATACAGATTCAGGCTGTACCTTCTCTGTCTTTTCCAAAGAAAAATAAGCAAAAAAATCGGAGGAAATTCATCCTCCGTTCCTGCTTTCTTCCTCTTCGGTTCGTTCACTCTTGGGAACATATCGAAGTTCGACATCATACCCGAGACCTTCCATGATCTGAATAAATGTCTTATTCACCAGCCCGTCTTTTTCTTAATGATGTGATTGACGTACTGCGACGTCACGCCCAGTTTCTCGGCGAGTGTACGCTGAACAAGCCCTGCTTCCACGCACTTGACTTTAATGTCAACCTCCAGATTGTTCCGTATCATGATCAACTTCTCCTGTCCTTATGATATGAATTATACAGTTTTCATCTGATTTGAATATTATTTTTCCACAAATAAGTTGAGTTCAATCATATTAATACAATCGTGCCAATCATCGACAGTACGTCTGAACTTGACTGAAACAAGCAAAACGGACAAAAGAAGCAACGATTTCGGATACATTGAAAGGAATCCGGTAAATCTTTCCCGACACTTTTTCTGCCGATTTTTACAAGTTCCAGTCGGATTCGGACCAGACCGAACATTCAAAAAGCGAACAAAACGTGCACTTTCCGATTTCGATCTGTGGATTCGAAGAAAATTGCCAGTTAAAAAATAAAACGAATACCTGATCGTAAAAAGCGGATACCTCTTTAATTCCATGAACCGAGAAAGGTATCCGTATAGTTTCTAAAAATGGTGGAGCGTAGGAGGATCGAACTCCTGACCCCCTGCGTGCAAAGCAGGTGCTCTCCCAGCTGAGCTAACACCCCACATAACAAATCAGGAAAATGGTGGGCCTGAATGGACTCGAACCAGCGACCTCATCCTTATCAGGGATGCGCTCTAACCACCTGAGCTACAGGCCCGTTTCCCGATTGCTCAATCATATTAACAAAAGCTCCCATGCGGGTCAAACAAAAATGCTTCAAAAATCTAAAAAATCGAATGAGGGGAATGGAAACGGAGAACAGCGCAGGGCGGAGGGAAAACGGTGTCCGTTCTTTCGCTTTCCGTGAAATACGCAATAATCTATGTTTCGTAATTCTTATAAGATGGGATTCCGATCAATATAGAATAGTTGCTGTCGATTGCGGCGGGCAGTTCTGCTTTTCTGTGCGCGATCAAAGCGAAAGAAAAATATGAAATGCCCAAGATGCGGTGCTGTCGCTGAAGACAATTCTTCGTTTTGCCTCTCCTGCACTGCTTCTTTTAAAAACCAGGAAGAAGCCAGATCCTCCCTTCCGCAGGAAATGGCACCTGCAGAACAGAAGAAAGACGTGTCCGAAAGCCCGGAACAGCCCTGCACGGCGGATGTCACTTTAGACCATCCTGCTTCTGCACAGTCGGAGTCCAAAATGCCGTCTGTTCCGGATCAGCAAGCGGCGGATTCATCCGATTCCAAAGATCCCAATCCCAGTCTGGAAAAGAATGTACAGGATCCAGCCGAACAGACAACCGATAACGATTCTAAGGCCCGGTACAGACGGATCCGCCTGATCGTGGGAACGATTATTATCGTGATCGGCATTTTTCGAATCGGAACCGCCGGCTCTCCGCTGTCTTCCACTCCGTTTGGCGGCGACTTTTACACGTACGCCTATAAAGGAATCGTCGCTGCAGAATTGCTGAGCCGGGTAGAAGTGTCGCTGGGCTGGATTCTGGACGCGATCGGTGCCGCGATCGATCTGGATGCCTTCCGTCACTGATGCGCTTTTCTAGATGTTTCGTTGCGTTCGATGCAGCCTCCTGATGCGCCTCCGGGTGCACCTGCGGTATCCATGGTGTGCCGGGGAGCAGCGGCATGGACGGTTTTCATCGCTCGCCTCATTCAAAACAATTATGGAAAATGAAATAAAATGTTTGACCTTTTCTTAAGGCGATGATATTCTAATCAGGCGTTAAGCAATTGGGCCTGTAGCTCAGGTGGTTAGAGCGCATCCCTGATAAGGATGAGGTCGCTGGTTCGAGTCCATTCAGGCCCACCATTTTATTTATTTTTTCTTACTCTATGTGGGGTGTTAGCTCAGCTGGGAGAGCACCTGCTTTGCACGCAGGGGGTCAGGAGTTCGATCCTCCTACGCTCCACCATTCGTAAATTTACCTTCAGGTAACTGCCTGAAGGTTTTTTATACCCATTTGAGCGTAGAAGGCTTCATTTTGGATGAACGGAAACAGAAATGCAGAATCTTCTGAAGCATAAAATTCTTTTTATCCTTCTCGTCGATAGTTATCTCTGCCGAACGCGATGCTTATTTCTGCCGGTAAAACCCGGCCCGTTTTGGCCTTAAGAAGACGGCTTTTCCAGAACGGTTTCGTTTCTTACGGGGTTACCCAAAATTTCAAGTTCATGCCTTAAGACCGGGGAACAAGCAAGACTGCGAACGGTTTGTTCAGTCTGTTACTCAAAAGAAATAGATCTTTTGGAAACCGCAGAGACAGAACTATGAGCAGTTTTCAACCAACTGTATACCCATCCTTTAAAGCACTCAGAATTTCAATTCCCCTCAAATTCTATGGCTCCATCAAAGCGCACTTATTCAGGGACTGTCGGATCGAATTGGTTCTGTTGCACATAAACAGACAGCCTCTACCGAAAGAAAAAGACCCGGTTAGGGGTCCACAAATTCAATGGATTCTATTTCATCAGGGAAATAAGCATTAAAGCTCTCATCAGCTTCCGTGACACCTATCGTGTCATCCGTTTCGATAGGATGATCGCCAGCTTTTGTCACATTTCCGATCCATACCCGCCGAGCATCGCCGTTGGTAAAAACAATCGTACGTATCTTTCAACCAAATCCTAATCAAAAGATTCCAAGATTATTCCCCTTTCTGCAAAAGAATGGAGCGGCATGCTAACCGGTACTCCCAGGAGGCGTCTCAACCCGGTTCGTACTGGTTAAAGCCATAACAACGAACTTAACGCCATACAGCGCATTCGTTTTTCAAATTTCTCCCCGTAGAGAGTTTTTTCTGAGAGCCGCTTTTGATCTTGCCTTACTTTATTGCCAGAAACGCGGTGAATAAAGCTTTTGTCAGCGAACGGACAGAACAAATCCATTCTACGAAACTTTACTTTTCATAAAAATGTCTACATCTAAATCGACCGGCAGTAAAATGCCGGGAGAAGTGCACTGAACATAAAAGAGCTAAAACCGTCTGTCTTTAATGACGTTCGTACCGCTGCATGCTCGAGAGATTCGACTGGAGCCCTAAACTTGTTAAGTTCTATTTCACCAGAGCTGCCACATTTTTCTGACTTTGATCCGTTATGGGGCGATTTGATCTTGGATTTTATCGGCTAGATCACCGCATATTCAGAACAATTTCTCTCGCGGGCTGTCATAATCCTGCGCATATTCAACCTCTAAATTTCTGACTTGTTCGAGAAATTCCTTAGCTTCATTGTCGAAACCTTCTTTCGAAGGGAGGAATAAACTGTACCCCAGAAAGTGGACAATTTTTTAGAGTCAACCTATTCCAAGGACACCTGATTAGCAGCGACCCCAACTACTGGACGATCGTTTTGATCTGTTCCCTAATTGCGGACACTTTCTAATCGACGTTCTTTCGCTGATCACTTTCAGCCCGCATACTGTTCGTGACGGAAATCCCCAAAGGAGACCATTATGAACAGAAATCGCTTCAGCGAAGAACAGATGTCAGCTCTGGCAGCCAATCCATACACAAAGGCTGTCTTTCCAACCACGCTCAAATTCACTGACGAATTCAAGGCCGAGTTCCTTCGCCTTTACAACCAGGGCTGCCTTCCACGGGAGATCTTTGTGAAGCTCGGATATGATCCGGCAATCATCGGGGAGAGCAGAATGTCCAACACTGCCTATCTCATCTCCCAGAGCCAGAAAAAGACCGGTGATAAAGGAGATGAATTAGCCAGACTGGAAGGCGAAGTCCGGGCATTGCGCAAAGAGCTCGATACGCTAAAAAAATTATTGCACTGGCGAACTCGAGGAAGCCAGGTCGCTCATGATGAACAGGCCTGCTTCAAAATACGCGCTGATTCAGGATGTCATTATGGATCCGGAAAATGTCCTGACTGTGACTGAGCTGTGTGCAATGAACGGTGTCAGTCGTTCAGGTTACTACAGCTGGTGTGCTCAGACAGAAAGCCGTGAACAAAGAGAAGCCCGGGACAGAGCAGATTTCGAACTGATTCGGCAGGCTTTCCGGAAAGCGCGCGGCCATGCCGGTGCCAGACAGATCCAGATGATCCTTCTCCATCAAAGCCCCAGTATCAGGTTCAACATGAAAAAGATCCGGAGGCTCATGAGGAAGTTCAACCTGGAATGTCCGATACGTAAAGCGAATCCTTACCGCCGTATGGCGAAGGCGCTGCGTACGGACAATGTCAGTGAGAACCTTGTCCGTCGGGAATTCGAAGAGCACGGGCCCAGAACGATCCTGCTGACTGATATTACTTACATCCCTTACCAGGGAAGTTTGCCTATCTTTCAACGATTCTTGATGCCTGCACCAAACAGGTCCTGGCTTACAGAGTCAGCGACAATCTCAAGGTTGACTTTGTTCTGGAGACAGTAAAGCAGCTGGTGGAGAATCACGGAGACGAGCTGGAAACAGATGTGATTGTGCACTCAGATCAGGGGTGTCACTACACAAGTGTCGGGTTTCGGGAACTGCTCCGTCAGAAGAAACTGCGCCAGTCGATGTCACGCAGAGGAAACTGCTGGGACAACGCTCCTCAGGAAAGCTTCTTCGGCCATATGAAGGACGAGATCCGTGATGATCTGAAGAAGTGCCGGACTTTCCAGGAGATCTGTTCGCTGCTGGACGAGCAGATCCGCTACTACAATGAAGAGCGGTATCAGTGGGATCTGGCGAAGCTGTCACCAGATGAGTTCTACAAATACGTAACAACCGGCCGATATCCTCTTTCAGAGTGAATGGGATTTAAGGGGCGCGCAGAATTTTTCTTCCACTCGGTCCCTGCGGGACCGTCCTTGACAGCGGGGCCGTTGCCCCTGGACCCACAAAAGCCGCCTTCAGCAGAAAAGTGAATGGTTCACCATTCAGCTGAAGGCTCAGCAGTGTACCAGGGGCAACCCTCTGTAAAGGAGCGCTTCAGAAAAACTCTGAGCGCATCGCTTCATCGGATTTGTTCACAAATCCTGCTCAAACAACAGACAAACAGATAATAGGGATAACGTGTCCGAACAAAGGGTTCTCTCTAATTATCGTGTCCTTGACATGGGGTACACTTCAGAAAACAATCCCCGCAGCGTCTAAAGCTTCTATGTCGTTTTGGGATAACCCTTCAGTCTGGCAGACAAAAAGCCTTTGGCTTTATCTTTGGCCAAAAGCTTTATCGTTTTTCGAAAGTTTATGCAGCCGCCCGGCGAGGTACTTTTTCTTTCCTCGCTTTACGAACAGATTCAGGCTGTCTGAATGGTCACATAGCTGCCTTTGGACGGATCCTTGCGCACCATAATCTGATTGTCGATCCGGTTCATCAGAGATTCGACGTGGGAAATGATGCCGACCATTCGGGAAGATGCAATCTGGCCCAGCGCGTCGATTGCTTTGCTGAGGCATTCTTCGTCCAGCGATCCAAAGCCTTCGTCGACAAACAGCGTTTCGAGACGAACTCCGCCAGCGCTTGCCTGAATCTCTTCCGAGAGACCCAATGCGAGACAGAGAGAAGCCAGGAACTGTTCGCCGCCGGACAGACTTCGTACCGGCCGTACGGAATCGTTGAAATGGTCGCAGACATCCAGGCCCAGACCGGACTTGGCACGGCCGCCTTCGTCCTGTGCGCGTTTCAATTCATACTGTCCGCTGGTCATGGTGAAAAGCCGTGTATTGGCGCGGTTGATGATCTGTTCAAAAAAGCAGTCTGCACATACGTTTCCAGATTGATTCTCTGCACGCCCTTCAGCGAACCGTTTACCGTATCGGACAGATTTTTCAGCATGCCGGCTTCCTTGCGTGCGGCCGGCAGATCGGCTTCGATCTTTTCGCAGATTTTCAGCTGGCGCTGGTTGTTTTGCACCAGAGCCTGCAGATTGAGCTGCTCTTTTCGCAAGGCGGACAGCTGGGTTCGAAGTTCTTCTTTTGCAAGCTGGTTTTCTCCAGCTCTTTGGCAGGATCTTCCGGTTCTTTTTCAAAGGTGGACAGCACGCCCTGCGCCTGGTCGATCTCTCGACGGGCCAGCTGCAGCTGGGCCTGGTTTTCCTTCACATTTTTTCATAGACTGCACGCTCTTTTCGCAGGCTGTCCAGAGCTTCCTTCGCTTTCTGCGGATCTTCAATGCTCAGCTGCTCCCGAAGGACTTTGGCTTTCTGCACGGCCGCTGCTTCCTGACTTTGCAGGGAAGCAAGCTGTGTTTTCTGGCTTTCGAGCTGCTTCTGCTCTTTTTCCTGCGCAGCTTCCAGCTGATCGAGCTGCTTTTTCAGTCTGGCTTTCTGCTGAATTTCTTTTTCGAGTTCCGCCTTGCGCGCTGTAATTTTCTCTGCACTTTCCTCAGCAGGGATTTTTCCTTGAGCGCCGCGATCTGCGTATCCGACTGGCCGATCCGGCTGCGCAGTACCGCGCATGTCTGAGAGGCCTGCACTGCCGCATTGCGGCTTGCCGAAGAGGCCTTCTCCAGTTTCTGCACCGTTTTTCATCCGGGACATTGTCCGGCAAAACAGCCGGCGATGGATGAGAAAGAGAACCGCAGACGGGGCATGGGTGACTGTCTTCGAGATGACTGGCGAGAATGCCGGCCTGCCCGGCTAAAAACAGAGAACTGGCCTGCCGGTAGCTTTCCATAGCCTGATCGGCTTCGCGAAGAAGGCGGCCGCAGTTTCCTTCTTCCTGTTCCAGCGTTTTCTGTTCGGTCCGACGCTTCTTTTCCAGACTCTGGATTTCTTCAAACTGATCGAAGAGAACTTTGACTTTTCCAGCTCCACTTCGCTTTGCGAAAAGGCTTCTAGCGATTTTCTTGTGTCCTGGATCTGTCCAGTGCGTTCTTCGAGCTGCTTTTGCATCTGTTCCGCCAGCTGGGCCGCCTGTCTCGTTTTCGCCTGCGCCTGAGCAGCCTGGGTACTGGCCGTCTGGGCTTCATCATAGCGGGTGATCTGTTCTTCCAGCTTTTTCTCTTCGGTTTTCTGGCGCTCGAATTTCTCCTTCTGGCTTTCGAGTTTCTGTGCTTCTTCCTGCAGCCGGTCAAACTGCGGCTTTGCACTCTGCCAGGCACTGCGTGCCTTTTTCCATTTCTGGTACTCCAGAGACTGGCTTTCCAGACGTCCTGCCTTTTTCTGAAGGGCATCATTTTCATTGGTGGTCTTTTCAAAGCGCTGTGCCAGCTGGTCCATGCGGGCATTTTGCTGGATGAGCCAGGCTTTTAACAAGGCCGTATCTTCGCGGGTTTCCTCATCCACCCCTTCAAGCGCCTGACGGGCGCGCCGAAGGTCGTCTTCCATGCCCGTGCACGTCTGGGCGGACGCTTTGGCCTGTTCGGCGATTTCCTTCTGAAGCCGGTCGTACTCAACCGTATTGAACAGTTCCCGGAAAATTTCCGTACGCTCCTGCGTCCCGGCCAGCAGCAGTTTCAGAAATTCGCCCTGCGCCAGAATGGCGACCTGCTTGAACTGTTTCATATCCAGCCCGAGCAGATCCTGCACCTTGGCGCTGACTTCCATCTGCTTGGTCAGGGCTTTGTGGTCAGGAAGAATCATTTCCACGCTGGAAGGCCGCTTGGTCATGCCGGTTCCGCGCGTTTTTGGGCGTTCGTATTCTGGCGAACGGCGGATCGTATACGTCTGATCGCCGACTTCAAACACCAGTTCTACATACGTTTCCGTGGACGGATCGGCGTATTTGGAACGAAGCATGCCCGGTTTGCGTACATCCCCGGACAGTTCGCCGTAAAACGCGTAGACGATTCCGTCAAAAATTGTCGTTTTGCCGGCACCGGTATCGCCGCTGATCAGAAAGAGTCCCTTGTTTTCGAACACGCGAAAATCGATCTCTTCCGTACGGGCGTACGGACCAAACGCGCTCATTTTCAGATTAATCGGTTTCATGGACAGCCTCCCAGGCATCGAACAGCGCCTCTTTCTGCTGGGGCGACGGTTCGATGCCGTTTTGAAGTTCAAAAATTCGCAGGCGATTTCTTCAAAGGATTTCATTTTCGTCTGAACGTTTTGAAGATCCTGCTCGCTGATGCCTTTATGAAGATGGGAATATTCTATTTTCAGCAGGCGCTCGTAAATGCTGGAGAGCTTTTCAAACGCCTGGAACACTTCCTGCTCATCTTCGAGAACGATATAGACGTAGTCTTCCGGATTGACGCTCTGTCGAAATTCCCGGCTGACGATTTCATCAAACGTCCCCTGCAGACGCACAAAATCCCGTTTGGGCACCGCAGGAATCCGCTCAATTTTCACCGAGTGATCGGGCTGCGTTTCCAGTACGGTAAACGCGCGCGGCCAGTCCAGTTCCGAAGCGGAATACTTGAGCAGACTTCCCGGATAGCGAAAGCGCTCATCGCCGACTGCCTGCGGCTTATGCAGGTGACCGAGCGCCGCATAGTCAAACGGCTCGAGAAAAGAAGTCGAAATCTGATCGAGCGTACCGACCGAATGAGTTTCGCTGTCGCTCGTTTCACTGCCCATGTAAAACTGATGGCTCATCAGAATATTGGACACGCTCGAATCGAGCTCGACAGTTTCCATCGCGATCGCCATTGCTTCATCCCAGCTCGCGCACTCTCTTTCGTGGACCGCCCGAATGGTAACGGGCTTAATAAACGGAAGCATATGGACGCGCACCCGCTCTTCGCCTTCTTCCAGATCCACAAACGGGACAGATCCGTCATACACCGAGGCAATATGCAGATCGGAGGCTTCGAGCAGCTGCGAGCCAAAGCTCAGACGGCCGGCGGAATCGTGGTTTCCGCTGATCATCAGCACGCTCTGCCCCCGTTTGTGCAGCTCGTTTAAAAACCAGTCCAGCAGCTCGACGGCACTGACGGGCGGCATGGCGGTATCGTAAATGTCGCCGCAAAGGAGTACCGCATGCGTCTTTTTCTCTTCCACGAGCGCTAAAACCTGCGCAAGCATGTCGCGCTGTTCTTCTTCGAGATTGTAGCCGAACACCTTCTTGCCTAAATGAAGGTCGGCCAGATGAATGATTCGCATAATTCCATTCCTCTCCTGTCCAGTAAAACCTGTCTTTACGATACAGGGACGTTTCCCTGTTCGGATTTTACTGGGCTAAAAACGAAAACCGTCCTGTAAAAAACGGCGGACCGCGCCGGGTTCGCCGTTTTGATTCTGTCTGAAAAAGCCTTACCAGGAAACGACTTCTTCCTCTTCGCTGGCTGCTTTTTCCTGCTCCTGAATGGCCAGACGTCTCTTTTCTTCCTTCCAGGCATAAAACGGCACCATGATGCCCTGATCCTGCATGTCGCCTTCAAAGGCAAGCGGATTTTTAAAGCGTTCCATCTCTTCGCTGCGGGTCAGCTTGTCGCCATGCTGGGTAAACGAGAAACGCGGTTCCTTGCCAATTTCCAGGAACATCGTTTTGTCAAAGCCGTATACGCCGGTATGCGCCTTTCCGGTATGGAAGCTGAATTCCTGCAGGATGGCTTTGCAGAATTCCTTCAGGCTGTATTCGTCGATGTTGGATTTGAAGATCACAAACGGAATCCGATCGTTGGTAATGTATAACGGCTGGCTGACCACAAATTTGTTGACGATGGCCTGCGGGATTTCCTTCGTCTTCATTTCCTCAAAGTATTCTCTGTACTCCGGCTCCGACTCCAAGAGTTCGGGATCCGGATTGATCGCAAAATAAAGCGTCGAATTGACGGATCCGGAGCGAAACAGCGAGCCGCGCGCGGTCGTCGTATAAATAACAGGTACTGGTTTTTCTCTTTTTCATTGCTTGATTCTCCTCCAGGCATAGTATTCTTCATCCTTCTGCTCGTCGATGCCTTCCTTTTCGTTCAGCACGGCGCATTCCAGATGGCCGTAAAGCGAAACAAAGTCCTCAGTACGCAGACGAAGCGTATAGCCGGGTGCACTGATCGCAATCGTATCGCCGTTTTTCGAGCCAGAAGGCGCGGATTGGAAAAGACGAGCGTATGGCCTTCTTCCAGCCATCGCATCGTCCGCTCGGCCTGTCGAACAATATCCTGAGTCATACGGCTATTGTACCAAAACCCATGCCAAAAGAATCAGCCACTTTTTCAAGACTGCCCCCGTCGTGCTTACTGCACGAAAAGGATGAAAAATTCAATCTCTCTTTCCATAGAAAAAGCCGCCAGCGTTTTGCGCAAGCGGCTTTGTGTCTTCCGATTGTATTTTCTTTCGGGTTAAACCGAACTAGTGGGAAGGATTAGCAAGGTTCTGGTTGTAGTCAACAACAGCTTCGAACCAGCCCTGCGGATGTTTGCAGACTGGGCATACTTTCGGTGCAGCTTTTGCTTTTGTTACATAGCCGCAGTTGAGACAGATCCAGTTTACTTCTTCCGGTTTCTCGAACACGAGGTTGTTCTTGATCAGGTTCATCATGTCGCCGTATCTGTCTCTGTGATGGGCTTCGATTTCACCGATCAGTTCCATTTTGCGTGCGATTTCGGTAAAGCCTTCTTCACGAGCGACTTTAGCGAAGTCTGCGTACATGGTTGTGGTTTCGTAGTCTTCACCATCCCAAGCCATCTGCAGGCAGGTCAACGTATCTGGTACCTGTCCTTCGTGCAGATACTTGAACCATACTTTCGCATGAGCTTTTTCGTTGCCGGATGTTTCTGTGAAAATGTTAGAGATGTAGTTGTAGCCTTCTTTTTTCGCCTGGGCTGCGAACCACTGGTACTTGGTGTATGCCTGGGACTCACCTGCGAGCGCAGCTTCGAGATTTTTCCAGGTCTGAGAATCTTTCAGTTCCATTGGGAATTACCTCCATTTGTTCCAGTATAACACCAAACCCCCACCGCACTTCCTCTGACCTTCAGGAAAAAAGATTCGCGTTTTCATACGTCTTTTTCACACTCTTTTAAAGGATTCTCAGCAATGTCATTAAGTTAAGATTTCTCAGACCACATCAGCGTTAAGCAGTGATGTGGTCTTTTTCTACTCTTCAAGTCAAATCTCGAATGATTCGAGTTTTTCACTTTTTCTAAAAATCTATTGACAAATTTCTGCCGCCGCGCGTCTGCTTCGCAGCCGATGGGGAGAACTTAAAGGAGTTTTCCCTATGACTGCTATCGCCAAAGAATGTTCTTTCTTCAGAAACACCTTCCTCAATATCATCAGCTCAGAAACGGCGAACCCTGCCAATTTTACTTCTCAGTCCGCCTTCACCCGTAAGCGGCAGATTGACCTGCATGAGCTTGTCCTTCTTCCGTTTCAGCTGACAGAGGAATCCCTCGCTGCTTCCTTTCCCTGGATCCTGTTTAAGGGCGGATCATCTGTTTCAGCCTCTGCTGTGTCTCAGGCCCGTTCCAAAATCAACTCTTCACTTTATAAAAACGTCTTCAATCGGTTTAACAAGGCAACTTCCAGCTCTGATGTTAAAACCTTCAAGGGTTATCGCCTCCTCGCTGTAGATGGAAGCGAGATTCAAGTTCTTCCTGAACAGGACAATGACATCACCTATGGCGCTTCTAAAAAGGCAAGAAGAGGCACTTTGTTCATTTGAATGCCGAATTCGACGCCCTCAACTCCGTCTTTACTGACGCGCTGCTTCAACCCGGCTCTGAGAAGAATGAAGATTCAGCTCTTCTTGAACTCGCTCAGCGTTCTTCATTTCAGAAAGCCATCTTCATCGCTGATCGGGGATACGAAGCTCTTATGTCTTTCTATCGCCTGCAGAAGGAACATGTCCCTTTTGTCATACGTATCAAAGACGAGACATCATCTACAAGCATTCTCAAGTACTATAAGACTCCCGAGTCAGAAGAGTATGACATTCCTTTCAATGTGATTCTGACCAGTAAAAACAACAGGCATGTCAAAGACCATTGGGATGTCTATAAGTACATCTCTTCGTACAGGAAGCAGCCTGAATTTGACGGTCAAACGACTGAACTCCCTTTAAATATCAGGGTTGTGAGGTTCAAAGCTGCCTGCGAAGGGAATGAATCATTCATTACCGTCTGCACCAATCTGTCGGAAGCTGAGTTTGGGACCGAGGACATCAAGCAGATCTACCGTCTGCGCTGGCAGGTTGAAGTCGGCTTCAGGGGACTGAAACGAAACACCGATCTTGAATGGACTCATTCAAGGAAGCTTGATCTGGTCCAGGCAGAGATCTATGCCAAAATGACTCTCTACAATCTTTGTTCCCGTTTGCGCAACAAGGTAGAAAGATCTCGTCAGCACCAGAAGCGCATCGCTCAGGCCAAAAAGCACAAGCAGAAGGCAGATTTCGGATTCATCATCAAAACGATTCAACAGTGGCTGTTCAAAAAGCCAGAATCAGCTTGAGTACACTGGAAGATCTTCTTCTGGCCAGGATATCTCCGATCAGAGAAGGAAGAGCTGATACCAGAAAGAAGAAGTGACAGATTTGAAAACCGAAAAGTCATCAGGATGATTTTTTCAACAGGTAGAAAATCATCCTTTTCGTCATGCCTGAGACGCAAAATATAAGAAATGACAACGCTCATGAACAGGGTATACGATTTTTATCCCTCCTTAACTTAATGACATTGGGATTCTCAGAAAAAAATACGGTTTACTGTTCCGCCTGCGCCCATGTGGGAACGGTGTTGGAACGGCGTACGAGAATGGCTTTCTGAAACTCTGCCGCGTTGATGAACTTGACGATGCGTTCTGTCTCTTCTTCGTCGCAGCCAATGAGCACTTTGGTCAGAAGCTCCCGCTCGAGAATGTCCGCCTGCACAATAATCGCGGTGACGCTAAGGCCCTTGCCTTCGCCTTTAAACCCGAGCAGCGGTACCCCGTTAGCACTGATGGCGTCCGTGATCCGTACATAGTCCACCGGATAGGAGAGCCGCGGATAGTCCACGCTCGGCGATCCGGCCTGCCGAATGGTTTCCATATTTCCTGAAAGAACCAGCGTATCCAGCTTCTGCCAGAAAAAACATTGTTTTCCAGTTCACTCGATCTCGTTGAAGACATAAATGATATCCTGCCTTTCCATAATTCTTCCTTCCCTGACCGGCACTTTTTGCCCGGTAAAGAAGAAAAAGCGGCCGCAGAAAAGCCCTGCGTGCAGCGGGACTTGGCGGCGCATTTTGTTACATTTTCTTACATTCTAGCGCACAAAGCGCAGAGCGGTGTTTCTTTTCTTCTATCCCTCGTATTGGGTGCGATTTCCGCCGCAAACCTGTCGATTTTCCCTCAAAATGGCGCTTTTTCACGCCTGTAATCTGTCCGGGATAACAAAGTAAAACGGTCTGCCATGAAAAAGCAGGACCTATGAAAAGATCCTGCCTGACTTTCCTGTTTTTCTGGGACGTGCCTGTCCGTAGGAATTACTGCGCTTTGGGCTGGCACTCTTCGAGATAGTCCCAGACGGGAATATTCTGCGCGCCGTCCCAGTCGATAGTGGAATCGAGATTCCAGAGGGAGACGGTATGTCTGGTTTCGTCATAGCCAAACGCGCCGTCCACCGGCTTGCCGTCTTCAATGCGGTAAATCGCCGGCGTATAGAGGAAATAGGGGAACAGTTCCAGCAGACGCTTGCCGTCTTCGGTATCGCTGACCAGCGTTTTGGCGCCTTCCTCTTTGCGGAACAGCTTGAATTCGGTGGTATCGAGATGGTAGACCGTGATGTTGTCATGTTCGTTTTTCGTCTGATCGATATAGCTGTTCATCGCGGCACAGAACGCGCAGCCTTCCCGCTCGACGAGCAGAGGGAAGGTTTTCTTTTCCTCTAAGAGCGTATCGAGTTCATCCATCGTCACATCAATAACGGTATACGGCTTTTTCGAAGTATTCGAACAGGCCCCCAGCACAAGGCTGGCGCAAAGCGCGCTCGAAACTAAAACATAAGATTTCATCGCCTGTAAATCCTTTCTGCGGCCTGAAGCAGACGCATGATATTTTCCGCCTGGGCTTCGAGCTTTTCCGGACCGCTTTTGAGAGCCTGTGAAAACGACATAGCCCGGTCCGCGGTAGAAAACAGCGCGTCGATCCCCAGATCGTACAGCTTTTCATAGCCGGTGGAGAGGGCTCCGCTGATGACGACGACCGGTTTATCGTACTGGCTGGCCATTTTTCCGATCTGCGCGACCGCTTTTCCGTTGGCGGACTGCTCGTCGCTCTGCCCTTCCCCGGTAATGACAAGATCCGCGTCCTGAATTTCTTCAATCATACGGCTTCCGGATGCAAGAAGGCGGATTCCGGACTCGATGCGGGCGTCAAAGACGGCGCCAAGCATGCCGCCCAGTCCGCCGGCCGCGCCGGCTCCGGGATATGCATTGAGATTAACATGAAAGGTCTGATCAATTTTCGCGCAGAACCAGCTCATTGCTTTTTCCACGCCCGCGATCTGAAACGGACGCAGACCTTTCTGCCGGCCGAACACATGCGTGGCTCCGTTTTCTCCGATAAACGGATTGGAGACATCGCAGGCAGCCACAAACTGAACCGACGCCGGGAAGGAAAATTCCCGCTTGTCGATGAACGCGATTTTGCTTAAGTTCTGCGCGCTCGGCCGAAGCAGATGACGGCTGCGGTCGTAAAATCTGGCTCCAAAAGCGCCCAGAAAGCCCATGCCGCCGTCATTGGTTCCGGTTCCGCCCAGTCCGATCACGACTTGCTGAGGGGAAAGTTCGCGAATCAGTTTAGCGCAAAGCTGGCCAAGTCCGTGGCTGGATGCTTCCATCGGCCGTCTGGACGGCCTTGGATAGAAGCGTCAGGCCAAGAACAGACGCCGCTTCCACACAGACGGTTTTGCGTTCAGGCTGCCAGGCGTAGCTGACGGTCAGCGGCCGTCCATACAGATCGTGCGCTTCCGCCTTTTCCACACGCGCCTGAAACGCCTGCGCGAACGCTTCGACAAACCCTTCGCCGCCGTCGCTGATACAGAAGCTGCTGCACTTGGCCTGGGGGTCGGCTTTGTGTATGCCTTTTTCAATTCGATAATTGGCCTCCCGGCTGCTCATGCAGCCTTTATAGGAGTCCGAGGCGATAAAGATTTTCATGGTTTCATGATACCAGCCGTCCGCATGCGCTCTGTGTAAATCCGCGTGTTCTGACAAATGATTTGGGGATTACATTCCATCCCGCTATAATTTTAAAAAGCCTTGGGACCTGTAAAGTCTTCCTGCAAGACCTCTCTTTTTTCAGGTCGCTTTTCCTGTCTGCTCTTTTGGAGATCTTCATTTTTGAAGTTCTCTGCTTTTAAAGACTGACAGCGAACCGACACGGCTTTCGATCATTAAAGGATAAATTATGGAGAAGAAAACCATTGTACTTGGCGTGACCGGATCCATTTCCGCTTTCAAGGCCTGTTCGATCGTCAGTTCTCTGACGAAAAAGGCTATGCGGTCGATGTGATTCTGACCCGGCATGCCGCCGCCTTCGTGCCCCTGCTGACTTTTGCGGCACTTTCGCACCGCGATGTATACGTCGATGAGTTTGACGGCACGCACGAAGCACTCATTCCGCACATTGAACTTGCCCGCCGCGCCGATCTGTTTGTGATCGCGCCGGCGGATGCCAATATACTCGCCAAAGCCGCCTGCGGTATCGGCGACGATCTGCTCTCTTCCGCGCTGCTCGCCTGCATGTGTCCGATTCTGGCTGCGCCGGCCATGAACGTCCACATGTATGAAAATCCGGCAACGCAAACCAATATTGCCACTCTCGCTAAACGCGGCTGGTCCTTTATTGAACCGGGTGAAGGGATGCTGGCGTGCGCCGAAACGGGAAAAGGCCGTCTGGCTGAACCCGAAGAGATCGTTGCGCACATCGAGAGCGCCCTTCACAATCAGGAAGAAGCATCTGCTGCTCTCGAACCTCTGCCTTTAGCCGGCAAGCGCGTGGTCGTTTCCGCCGGTCCGACGCAGGAAGCGCTCGATCCCGTCCGTTTTCTGTCCAACCATTCTTCCGGCAAGCAGGGCTTTGCGATTGCGACAGCTGCCGCCAAACTTGGTGCGGACACTGTACTCGTCGCCGGCCCGGTTCATCTGCCTACGCCAGAAAATGTGAAACGCATCGATATTGTCAGCGCGCTCGATCTGGAAAAAGCGATGAAGGAACAGGCCGAAAGTGCGGATTTCATCATCATGGCCGCCGCCGTTGCCGACTACCGCTTTGCCACAACGCATGAGCAGAAAATGAAAAAATCGGGCGATACGCTGACGATGGAATTCGTTAAGAGCCCGGACATTCTGCGCGGCCTTGGCCAGAATAAGCGAGACGATCAGGTGCTCTGCGGCTTTGCGATGGAAACCGAAAATCTCGACGCGAATGCCAGAGAAAAATGCTGTCGAAAAACTGCGACCTGCTTGTCGCCAACAATCTCCACACCCAGGGCGCCGGCTTCATGACCGATACCAATATCGTTACCCTCATGACTCCAGACAGCCTGTCCCATCTGCCCCTCCAGACGAAAGAAGAGCTCGGCCGTAAGATTCTGCTGACGATGCTCGAAATCCAGAAAGGAAAACACGACCATGCTTCTGTGCATTGATGTCGGAAACTCAAACATCACCATCGGTGTCTTCGATCAGGACGACCTGATCTGCACCTACCGTATGAACACCAAAGTGCGCCGCACAAGCGACGAATACGGCTTCATGCTCCACTATTTCCTGGAAAACGCCAAAATCAAGACGGAACAGATCGAAGGCGTCATCGTCTCTTCGGTTGTCCCGAAAGTGATGCACTCCTTCCGCAACGGCATTGTCAAATTCATCGGCATCGAGCCGCTCGTCATCGGTCCAGGCGTCAAATCCGGCGTGAGCGTTCAGCTCGAAAACCCGCGCTCCGTCGGTGCGGACCGTATTGCGGACGTCGCCGGTGCCATTCAGGAATACGGAACGCCGCTGCTGGTTGTCGATTTTGGAACCGCGACGACGTACGACTATGTCGATGCGGACGGCGTCTTCAAAGCCGGTGCCATCGGCGTAGGCATCGAAAGCGGCGCCAACGCCCTCTGGGGACAGACCGCCCAGCTGCCGGAAGTCGAAATCAAGAAGCCGCGCTCCGTTATGGGACGCAACACCCAGACGGCCATGCAGGCGGGAATTTTCTACCAGTTCCTGGGCGGCTTTGAAAAAACGGTGGAAGCCTTCCGCAAGGAATGCGGCGACTTCAAAGTCATCGCCACCGGCGGTCTTGGCCGTGTGATCTGCCAGCACACCGACTATATCGATGTGTACGATCCCAACCTGATTTTCAAGGGGCTCAAAACGGTGTATGAGCGAACCCGGGAATACGAGAAGGCAAGAGCACAGGCAAAAGCGGGCGCCTAGAAAAGCGGATCTGCCTATACTGAATTCGCGGAGGTAGCGAATATGGCAGATTCCAAACAGCCTGTTTCAGAAGACGAGAAGAAATACCAGGAACTGGTTTCGCTTTACAACCAGGTTCAGGACTATTTTCTGCATCGTTACATGAAGGTCAACCACAACAATATGGATATGAAAATCCGCGTTCTCAAGGAACGTCTTGCGGGCAAAACGCCCCTGAAATCGGACCCGACTGGGATACCGTTCAGGAAGAAGAATAATTCCTGTTTCTCGCGGATCGAGCCGGTCAGGCGACCGGCTTTTTCATGGAATTTCAGGCCAGATCGATCGACTTTTCAGTCAGAACGTCCGGAAAAGATCCAGACAGAAGGACCGAATCCAGCGCTGGCGCTGCAAAGACGAAATCCCCAAAGAAAGGTTCAACCGCTGCATTTACTATTTCAATTCACCCCGTTGAAAATTCCGTTTTCCACAAGAGGCTGTGCGTTGTTTTTGCGGCCGACCTGCGTATAATTCCGTATTCGGGCGGCTTTGGCCTTTCTCTGGCAGCAGCCCTGATCCTGCTTGTTTCGGACTTGTCGCAGCGATATTCCCGGAGGAATCCTTCTGGAAAATTCAGACATGGATACGCTATGCACCGATGGAAGCGGGACTTTTGTGTGTCTGCACGGTCTGGGACGACTTAGCGAAACCGGTGTGCAGGCCCACCGCAAACGATTTAAAACCATTCCCTCAGGGAATCCAGGAGAATATACACTATGGAAACTGTATCTTACGATGTCTTGATTATCGGTGCAGGTCCCGGCGGTATTTTTGCGGCGTATGAGCTGACCCGGCTGGATCCGACTTTACGAATCGGCGTTCTCGAAAGCGGCGCTCCCTTTCCAAAAGAAAATGTCCGATCAACGGCACCACCGTTCCTTCCTGCGTACGCTGCCCGTCCTGCTCGATCATGAGCGGATTTGGCGGAGCCGGCGCCTTTTCCGATGGCAAATACAACATCACCAACGAATTCGGCGGCACCCTTTACGAATACACCGGCAAAAAGAAGCCATCGAACTGATGGAATACGTCGACGAAATCAACTGTAAATGCGGCGGCGACAAGACGCGTCTTTTCGAAGGCAGCGATGCCCGTCTTTACAAGAAATGTCTGGAAAACAACCTGCATCTGCTTAAGGCGAACGTCCGTCACCTCGGTACCGACGTCAATCTCGTCGTTCTGAACAATCTGTACAACGAACTGAAGGACAAAGTGGACTTCCACTTCTTCCATCATGCCGATTCGATCGTCGCCAAGGACGGTCGCTACATCGCCTGGTGCAGCGACGGATCCCGCTTTGAAGGCGATCAGATGATCATCTCCACCGGCCGTTCCGGCTCGCGCTGGATGGAATCCATCTGCAAGGATCTCAACCTGAAATCCCAGGCCAGCCGCATTGACATCGGCGTTCGTGTGGAAGTGCCCTACGTCACCTTCAGCGAACTGACCGATTCTCTCTACGAATCCAAAATCGTCTACCGTTCCAAAAAGTATCAGGACAAAATCCGTACGTTCTGCATGAACCCGCATGGCGTGGTCGTCAACGAAAACACCAATGGCATCATTACCGTAAACGGCCATTCGTATTCCGATCCGTCCCTGTTTACGGAAAACACCAACTTCGCGCTGCTCGTCTCCAGCCACTTTACGGAACCGTTCCATGAATCCAACGCCTACGGCGAATCGATTGCCCGTCTGTCCAACATGCTCGGCGGCGGCGTGATCGTACAGCGCTTCGGCGATCTGATCCGCGGTCAGCGCTCCACTCAGGATCGCATCGATTCCGGCTTTGTCCGTCCGACGCTGAAAGCTACTCCAGGCGATCTGTCTCTGGTCATTCCAAAACGTCAGCTCGATGACATCATCGAAATGATTTACGCACTCGATAAGGTAGCGCCATCGACGGCCAGCGACGATACGCTGCTCTATGGCGTGGAAGTCAAGTTTTACAACATGGAAGTCGAAGTCGATCACCATCTCGAAACATCCCGCAAAGGCCTTTACGTCATCGGCGACTGCTCCGGCGTTACCCATTCCCTCTCCCACGCGTCCGCAAGCGGTGTCTATGCGGCCCGCAATCTCATCGAATCCCGCAAGCACAAAAACTGATTCCTCGATCGGCCTTCTTTAAGATATATGCATAAGGCCATCCCTTTAAAGGAGGAAAAGCCATGAACGATTTTGAACGAATGTGCGCAAAGCGCGAAAAGAAAATGCAGGACCTCGAAGACCTGTCCAGCCAGATGAGTCAGCTTCTGGACGCGCTGAAAGCCGGTCAGGACAGTCTGAGCGAGCTGTATGACTGGTATTTTAACGGCAACTGGCTGGCGGATCGCGATTATGAAGAAAACCATCCCCTGCCTGAAAATCAGTCTTCCGGAATTTTCAGCGAAGATGGTCTCTACAATTTGTTTCAGACACTCGATGAACAGTGTGAAGATCTTCGAACCGAGCTGAACCTCTGGCAGAAACTGCTCAATCCAAACGATTCAAAATAAGCACACCAGCGATCTTTGTACCGGCCCGCTTCTGGGCGGACCGTCGGATCGATCGTACCGTTTTGCACCTGCTTTTTGGCGGGTGCTTTTTACTGGGTTTTCTTTCGATCCAGCTTTCTTTGAAGGGCGATCAGGCCAAGCAGAAGCATCCACATGGCTCCAAACAGAAGCAGCAGATCGCGGTAGTGCGTTTGCGATCCGGTTTGCGGACTTCTGAGCGTGCTTGGCGGTGTTTTCGTATTCGTCGACGGGGATTTGTACCAGGCTGCGGTGTCGGGCTGCTCTTTCGATCGGCGTACGGTACTGCAATGGTCAGCGCGTTTTGCGTCTGCAGCCTTTCGTCAATAAAAAGCTGACCGTCTTCGAGCAGCTCGGCTTTGACGATCCGTGAACTCAGATCATAGCCTTCAGGCGCTTTGGTTTCCCGAATATAAATGGTTTCTCCCAGATCGAGCGTGAAGCGCGCAAAGCCGTTTTGGGATCGCCGGCGACTTCGTTGCGCAGATTCTTGCACTCTTCATCCCGATAGGCGGAAAACGCAAAGTTTTTTGACGTAATGGCTTTTCCGTCTTCGTCAGTCTTGACGATTTGCACGACTGGCAGCGGCAGCGACTTGGCGCTGACTTTTACCCGGTATTCGAGCGAACCGTTTTCCTCGTTAAACACGGGAAGCGCGCAAAGAAAATCCGGAATCCGGTTGTAGCCGGACGGCCTGGACGTATGGATCAGAAACAGACCGCATTCGCCGGTTTCAAAGAGTGCCTGACCGTTTTTATCGCTCGTACATGTAGCGATCGGCTTGCCTTTCGCCGCGGATAAAATGTCGAGCGCCTTGTAGAGGGCGTCGGCGCTTTGAAGATCTTCCGGCTGCAGGGAACAGTTTTTATACCCGTCCAGATATTCGAAGCCGCCGTTTTCGAGCCGGGCACACTGGTACAGCTCAAATTCCACATCGTGCCCATTTCGATGGTCTTCCGTCTCTTCCAGCTCGATCAGAATCGCCGGAGAAGGCGACTCTTCGCTGGCCGCATCGATTTCGGCTGCGCGAACGGGCAGACCGGACAGGCAAAGACACATCAGCAGCGATATGAGAAGCTGTCGGATTCGATTCAAATCACATTCTCCTTTCCAACTTTAAAAACAAGCCTCCTGCTTTATCGTTTTGTATTTCGATAAGGCAGGCATTCAGCGTCTTTTCCTATGAGCGAAAAAGCGCGCCAGAAAAACGAGTCCGACCAGACCGAACAGGGCAGCCGGCACGAGCAGAAACAGCCGGGAAACCGGCGAAGAAACCGAAAGCATCGGCGAAGCGCTCTGACGCTCTTCTTCCATATCCTGGGTATATTCCGTGCGCATCCCGCTTACTAAAAGACGGTGTGAATTGATGCCAAAGGGCGTACACGTAATGAGCGTCACCCGATCTTCCTCCGGATCGATTTTCAGCTTCTCCGTTTTGGACGGTTCCACTACCTGAATGTCGCAGACGCGATAGGCAAGCGTCTCGAGCGGATTTTCGATCAGAAACAGATCCCCTTCTTCCAGCTCATCCAGGCGCGTAAACAGCATCGCGCTCGCCATGCCCCGGTGCGAAGAAAGCAGGCAATGACTGCCTTTCCCGCCGCAGGGCAGCGAAGACCATTCCACATGTCCGGCTCCGCTGGCCATGCTCTGCGCACTGGCTCTGGGATAAATCGGCAGATGGACCCCGATTTTGGGAATGGAAATCGAACCCATGATCGAATTGCCGTTCCAGTCGAGCTGTTCTTCATAGCCGTCCTGCTCCCGGGAAGGAAAAGCCCCGTCCAGATCCTGCGCAAGTGCCTGATTGTAGCGCCTGGCGTTCTGATCGATCGCCTCGAGTTTTTGAACATCGCTCTTCTGCGGTGTCTGGAGCATGGAGCGCACACTGTCTTCCTGCGCCGCCTTCGTCCAGGAAAAAGAAAGCGCCGGCAGCATGCTGAAGCCAAGACCCAGAACGATCAGAAGGAGGAAAGCGTCTTTCGGATGTTCTTTTACGACCCGCTCTCTGGCCGCGCTTTTTCATTGCTTCGGACCTTTCTTTCGATTTTTTGTTTTCCAGATTCAGCGTTTTCCATTTCGTCTTCCGCTTTGGATTTGCGGCGGCTGGCCAGACCCAGACTCAGTCCGCCGATAACGAGCAGGCCGCTCGCGCCGAAAGAAACCAGCGCTGTACTCGATCCGCTCAGAGGCAGAACGAGAGACGTCCGGTTGACCACATCCATATAGAGGGCCAAAGGATGGATTGACGTTTCGAGTACTTTTTCCACGCGTTCGTCCTGGCCGAGCACATGGTTGGTAATGACCGCTCTGGCTTCGAGCGTATTCAGGGTTTTGCGATCGAGATCCTTATCGCCGGCTGTGTATTCATCGCGCTGATTGGTAAACGTCGGAAGCACATCGAGCTGAACGGGTTTCGACAGTCCGCGATAGCCTTGCGGCGCGCGCGTTTCCTTCAAATAGACGCTGCCCTGATCCAGTCCGTAAATGCGGAAAATCCCGTCGGCGCCGGTGACCATTTCGACCGCCTGCTTTTTCAGATCCGGATTTTGCGCAATTGCGTTTTCGTTCATAACAAAATAGCCGTCTTTCGCTGGTCGAAGCAGAATTTCCCGGGTGCACGCTTCGTCTTCATACAGGCGGAAGGCTGCATCCTTAAGCGGCTTGTCGGCGTCATTGATCTTTGTCGCCTTCAGCGCATAGGAATAGCTGACAACGGTATCCCATGGGGTGAAGTTGTGCTTTCCTGCCCGTCCGCACGCGGATCACTGGAATACTCCAGACGCGCATCGTTTTCCTGCGCGGTCATGCCTTCGCCGCTGGTAAAGGCGTTTTCATTGAATTCGCCTTCAAATTCGATGCGCAGCGTCTGGCCGTACACGTGATTTCCTGCAGCATCGAATTTGGGCAGAATGGAATTTACCAGCCCCTTCACGTCGTCAAAACAAACCGCAAACGTTTCGCCTTCCGTTCCGGTTTCGACCCGATACTGACCGGCGGGAATGGTTTTGATCTGGCTGCCTTCCACAAAGCTGCAGCGAATGGAATCCGGATGCAGAGTCAGACCGGCGTCCATCACATCGTGGATTTTCATGAAGTACGTATCGTATTCCTCCATCGACGGCACGGCGACATCGATGCGATACGGAATGTTCTGCCCGCCCTGGTAATCGCCGATATCGTTCCAGCCGACATTCTGATCGTCTTCTTCAATTTTCTTGATCAGCTGCGGCACGCTTCCTTTCAGCTGCACGTCCATGTTTTTCGTCCACGTATCCACCACGCAAAGCGAAGCGGCCTGATGAGTCTGCGCGCTTGAGGGGATGTCGGCTTCATTGAGCAGATACCAGCCCGGCTTAAGATTTTTGAACACATACGATCCGTCCGCCGCGGATACGTCCGCCTGCGTAATCGTTACCCGCTTTTCCGGATTGGCATACTGCATCAGATTGGGACGCAGACTTTCAACAAACTGCCGGAAATCGGACTGAACGCCTTCCGGCTGGCCGACAATCGTGCGATACGTTTCGACTTCGTCCAGGATCTGCTGGTCCGTCATGTCCTGGAGCGCAATGCCTTTTCGATCGCAGATCGTTCGAACGAGCGCCGGCTTGCATAACGGGTTGATCGTGTAGTGAATGGAACTTCCATCTTCGGCTTCCTGAGCATCCATCAGGCGATACAGTTCAAACTTGCGTCCCGCCAGCGATCCGGTATTTCCCGGGTGCAGCGTAATGGTGCACGTCTGCGCCGCCAGAACTGGATGGACCAGAAGCGGCGTATACATAGCCGTCATGCCGCTCAGTCCCAGGACGGCGCTTAAAGCCAGCGCCTGCGGCCATCGTCTTTGTGACTCATCCGTTTGTTCCCCTCTTTCCGTTTTCTTCTTCTCTCTTTGCTTAAATGCGGGCGTCCGCATAAGCAGCCCGACAGTACACAACGTAACGGCCATGCCGCTAAAAAGCAGCGCCTCCTGACTTCCGCTCTGGGGCAGAAGGAGCTGTTTCGCATTGGAAACTGTCCATTTCAGAACGGGAAGGCCGTTTTCGTCCTTCTGCAGACTCCAGCCTTCTGGCCAGGCGGATTCGCCTTTGTAATCGACTGTAATCTGCAAATTGCCCTGCGAATCGCGCGCAAATCGAATCGCATGAAGCAGCGGATTTCCCGTTTCGTCCGTTTTCATCCGATAGCCTTCAGGCGCTTTCGTTTCGGCGATGTAATACAGACCGTCCGCTTCGATTTCAAAATGAATTTCGCCGTTTTCGCCGCTCTCTTTTTCTGAAGGACACTCTGGCGATCTTCGCCGTACAAAGTAAATTCGGCGCCCTGCAGCGGCTCATTGTTTTCGTCGACTTTTTGAATTTTCAGTTTTGCGCCGCCTGAATCGTTTGGAATGGACAGGCGGCCGTTTTCATGGCGCTGCCCATCCTCCAGACCCTGGATCTGAACGCGTTCGCCTTCAACGATGACTGTCAGCACATTGGCGGCTGCCTGATACCCCTGCAGCGGCTGCACTTCCTGAATCGTGTACGTTCCATCGGTCGCATAGGAAAAGGCGATTTCGCCGTTTTCGTCCGTTTTTAAAATTTCTTCGGTTCCATCCGGTTTTCCAAGACGGAATTCGACGCCGGCTAAAGGCGCATTGGTCTGCCGGTCGTATTTGAACAGAATGGTGTCGATGGGCGTCTCTTCGAAAATAAGCGGATTTTCAAACGGGTCGATGGCGGTGTCATCGAGGACGATACCCTTTTCTTCCGGATTGAGAAAGTAGCCGTCGGGCGCTTTGATTTCGCGGATCAGTACGCAGCCAACGGGCAGCACGTGCGTTCCATCGGCGGTTTTGAAAATCTCATCGCCGCTGACAAAATGCGAATCGTCCATTTTGAGACGCCCCTGGCTGTCGGTCTGATAAATCCACGAATACGCCGGCACGGGCTTCTTTCCGGGTTTGACTTTCACATTGACGTCCCGGTAATACTCGATTTGAAACTGCGCCCCGGCCAGACTTTTCGACGGTGTGGAAGACTGAGTCCGGCTGTGCTGCTTTTTCAAAATCAGACCGGGGACAAAGTAGTCCGGCGTGTCCTGGAAGTACGTGTCATTTCCCGATTCCTTGACGGTCTTGCCGTTTTCGAGATGCACCGTCCGGATTTCGGAGGAGAGCTGATAGTTTGGCGGCGCTTTGAGTTCCTTGATGCAGTACCAGCCTTCTTCCAGATCGAGCGTATTCGTTTCGCCATTGGCCTGACTGATCAGCGTTCCCACCCGTTTGGATTCATCGGGCGTCAGGCCCTGGTAGACGCCAAATTCCGCCCCTCAAACGAATAGCGCTTGGAGTTGGACACCGTAATCTGGGGCATCGTGGTGCCTTTTTCCATCCACAACCAGCAGTGCGTCGGTTCTTTGGGCGGCTCGCCCTCTCCATACAGCAGCGGCTGCTTGGGCATCCAATGGCCGTTCCAGTTGAGATACTGTCCAGCGACGGTGACCATATAGGCTTTGTAAAAGGTCGGATCGGGTTTGGCCTGAATTTCTTCCCAGAGTTTTGAAACGACGGGAATCCAGCTGCCCTCCAGAGCGATATTGTGCGAAAACGATCCGTTGCCGAGAGCTTCCGAAACCAGATCATCGGTGATGACGATCTGCGCTTCTTCGGAATAGCCTTTGGCGATCAGAATGTTCGCCGGACCGTTATACGCGTAATACAGAACTTTGCGCAAAGCGGGGTTATCGACTTCTACAGGAGCACTCGCCGAATCGCCCCGCAAGGGCATGCCGTTTTGCCAGTTGCCGCAAAACGCCCATTTTCCATTCGAGAGCAGCCAGAGTCCGTTGTTTTCGGTGGCAGTGCCTACCCGAACGGACAGGGCGCGATAGCCTTCGACGACCAGACCGGACGCTTTTGGCTTTGCGGCGCGTCTTTCTGCCGGTGAAGCAGAAGGACTGGCTTCGTTTTCTTCTGGGTTTGCCCCGTCTTTGGACGGATCGGATTCCTTCTGCTCCGTTTCGCGATCGCTCTCGTTTTCCGAAGACGATGCGAGAGAAGAGCTGGAGGAGGCATCCCCGCTTGAGCGATCGGAGATCTGTGAAGCCTCTACGTCTGCCTGATCCGCTCTGGCTCTGCCGATTTCTTCTTTTTCAAAACGCGCCCGGATAACCATCGGCGTTTCGACAGGGACGATTTTCTTCCAGGACGCTTTCTGCATCGCATCCCTTTGTGGGACATCATTGATTTCGAGTCGTTCGATGACATAGCCCGGCTGGCTTTCGGCTTCGATTTCGAGAGTCTTTGCGCCTTTCAGATCGGTCTCTGTTTTCTGGCCGGGAGGACATTCGATCGGTTCACTTTCCAATACAGCCCTCAGGCTGCCGCCTTCATTCGTCTGCATCGTCAGCGCAGGAATGTCCGGCGGATCGGTCTTCTGCACGGCGGCACTCGAGAGGCCGCAGCACAGACTCAAAGCGCATAAAAAGCCCGGGACGACTTGAATAACGCTTGAAACATTTCGTTTTTCCTTTCTTCTTGTCTGGATCCGGCCGTTTGGACCGGCCGTTTTCGCGTCTGCAGTCCGCGATCGATCTGAAGAAAGGATAATCACACGCCAGAGTGGGAGTAAAGATTAAAAATATTCCATAATGATGTGGAATAGAGTGTAAATCATGTTATTTTCCGCATTCCGTCACGCTTTTCTCCCGGTGAAAACCGCCCGCCTGAAAGACGGGCAGGCAGAAAAAGCGGCTTCTTCAAACCGTCGGAAAGATTGTTGAAGAAGCCGTCAATGGATTCAATAGTGTGTCTGGAAATTATTTGGACGCTTTGCGTTTTGGCCGGACACCCTTGGCCACAAAGTCGGGATCAATTTTCTGTGCCTTGTAAAGATCAAACTTTTCCCGTTTACAAAACGAGGCAAACGGGCACTTTTCGCATTTGGGGAATCGGGCCGTACAAAAATAGCGGCCGAAAAAGATGAGGTCGTGATGGGCCTGATTCCAGCGCTCGCGCGGCAGCTTGCGGCGCAGCTTTTCTTCGACCTTAAGCGGATCATCGTCAAACTTGGCCAGACCCAGACGCTTGGAAACCCGCTCCACATGGGTATCGACGGCCATCGATGGAATGTCGAAAGCGACGGAACGGACTACGTTAGCCGTCTTGCGGCCGACGCCAGGCAGCGACTGCAGTTCCTTGAACGTGGACGGCACTTCGCCGTGAAACTCTTCTTCGATCTTCTGGGCGAGTTCCACGATGTTTTTGGATTTGGTCGGATAAAGACCAATGCTGCGAATGGTGTCGGCGACCTCCTGCACATCCGCCTTGGCCAGCGAAGCCGAATCGGGCCAGCGGGAAAAGAGCGTCGGCGTGACGCGGTTTACTCCCGCATCCGTTGTCTGGGCCGACAGCACGACGGCGACCAGCAGCTGAAACGGCGTTTCGTGCAGCAGTTCGCATTTGGCATTTGGGAACAGAATTTCAATCTGATCCAGAATTTCTTCCGGTTTCATCGTCTTCCCTCTTCAATATCCTGGGCGCTTAAGCCCTTGGCTTTCCAGTTGACCAGCAGCGCTTCCATGTACGCAATCGAGCGCTTATTGTAGACAGCCGCCTCATCGAGCGCATGCAAAATTGTCGACTGTTCGTACGTGTCGCAAAGCTGACTGAGCCGTTCGAGTTCGGAGGCGGAAAGCGTCCGGCCAAATTCCGCCTGCACGCTGGACAGCAGCGTCTTTTCAAGCGGATGACCGGCAGCCGGCGCCTGATCGAGCAGGCAGTCGAGCATGATCGTCAGCTGCTTGTTTCGGGTATCGATCGTCATGCACCCCTTGTCGGACAGCGAAGACATCGCTTCGTCAATCGCTTCCGGATCGAGTCCAGTTTTCAGAGCCAGCTGTTCGGCGATGACCGGCTGATTCGTTTCCTGCAGGTAGTTGATCGCCAGCAGCGTCAGAATTTCATTGGGTTCGAGCGAAAGGGCATCAATATTTTCAAAAATCCAGGCGGTACGGTTAAACCAGGGGCGTACCAGTCTTCACGGTTGAGCATGTACCAGGTTCCTTTCATATACCCAGTCCAGGGTGTCGTAATCGAGCATGAGGATCTGTTCGCCGGACTGCAGCTGATACACCGGTGCCGAATAGCCGTACGCGAGCGTGACCGTTTCCGGATCCATGTCGTAAGAGCTGCGCGCTTTTTCGCGCGCCGCTTCGTAATTGAGCGTGGACAGATCCCGCTCCGTAATGATGCCGCCCTGAGCGTCAAACCAGTACAGCTTCTGATCGGTATAGCCCTGCCAGGTGACAAAAGCGAATTTGTTTTCCGTCAGGCCCTCGACATGAGGCACCTGTTCTTCAATTCGCGCCTGCACCTGGGCGATCTGCTCATCGTAAAGGCGGGACGGTCCGCTGATAAACAGCGCCCACAGGCAGATGATCATCAAAAGAGCACCGCAAAAGAGCGGCCGTCATTGGCCAGCCGTACGTGCCTTTTTCTGCGCCGCCGGTCCTTTCTTCTTGACGGACGGTTTCTTCTGTTTCGACGAAGCTGCCGCCCTCGCCGATCCTCTTTGCTTACTCATGGCTTCCATTATATCGACTTCTGTATCAATTGGATAACGGATCCCCTGACCTCTATTCTTCCTTTCCGATCGCCCTCCAAAACGGTATGCGCGCCTGGCGCAAAAGGTGCGCTGCGCTTTCGGGGATCGTTCCTGGCTTTCGTATAATGAAGAAAAAGGCACTGTCCTTTGAAAGGAGACGGCCCCGTCTGGAGGGCCACATCAGTATGACGACATCGCAAATTCTTCCCGTCGGCGCAAACGCCGACGGTCTCTATGGACTCCTTCCTTCCAAAGCCTGCCGGCACGGCCTGATCGCCGGCGCAACGGGAACGGGCAAGACCGTTACCCTTAAAGTGCTCGCGGAAAGCTTTTCCGATCTGGGCGTCCCTGTTTTTCTCGTCGACATGAAAGGCGACGTCAGTTCCCTGGCCATGCCGGGAGAGCGAAATGAAAAATCGACGCGCGTCTGAAAAGCTGCGGCATCGATCCAGAATCGTTCGCGTTTTGCGGCTATCCCGTCCGCTTCTGGGACGTCTTTGGCGAAAACGGCATTCCGCTGCGCACCAAGATTTCCGATCTGGGACCGCTTCTGCTCTCCCGTCTGCTTTCGCTTACGCCCGCCCAAACCGGCGTACTCAACATCATTTTCAAAATCGCGGACGATCGCGGCTGGCAGCTGATCGATCTGAAAGATCTCCGCGCGATGGCTTCTCTGATCATGGACGAGCGCAAGGAACTGCAGGCGCAGTACGGCACCATTTCTTCGGCTTCAGCCGGGGCGATCGTACGGGCTTTGCTGGAACTGGAAAATCAGGGCGGCGATCTCTTTTTCAACCAGCCGGATCTGAACATCACCGACTGGCTGACGCTCAACGGCAGTCAGGGCACGATCAACATTCTGGAAGCGTCCCGCCTTGGACAAAATCCTTTTCTTTACTCGACGTTTCTGTTATGGATGCTTTCTGAGCTGTACGAAACGCTTCCCGAAGTCGGCGAAGTCGACAAGCCGAAGCTGGTCTTCTTCTTTGATGAAGCGCACATGTTATTTGAAGATACGCCAAAAGCGCTGCGCGACAAGATTGCGCAGGTTGTTCGTCTGATCCGCTCCAAAGGCGTCAGTCTCTTTTCATCACCCAGAATCCGTCGGATCTCGATGAAGACATTCTTTCCCAGCTGCAGAACCGCATTCAGCACGCTCTCCACGCCTATACGCCGGCGGATCAGAAAAAGCTCAAATCGGCGGCAGCCGGTTTTCGGCCCAATCCCCGTCTCGATACGCTAAGCGAACTGTCCGCGCTCAAAACCGGCGAAGCGCTCGTCTCCTTCCTCGATGAAGACGGTGCCCCGATGCCGGTCGAAAAAGTAACCGTTCTTCCGCCCCACTCTTCTTTCCAGGCTCTCACACCCTCGCAAATCCAGCTTGTGGAAAGCCGGGATCCGATGTACGACCACTACGCTAAAGCCTTTGGTGCCTACAGCGCCTATGAAGCGCTTGAAGAGCAGAAGCGGCAGAAAGAAGCAGACCAAAAGAAGCAGATACTCGTGCTTCTTCCTCCTCCCGTTCGAAATCCAATCGCACGAATACCCGTCGCGCTGACGAAGACGAGTATGAAAATTACGAAGACGACCGTCCTGCCCGCAGCCAGACCCGGCGCGGACAGAATCGTTCCTCTTCTTCGCGCAATTCATCTTCTTCTCTGGAAAAGTCGGTGAAAAAGCCGCCCGTTCTTCTGCACGAAGCATCGGGAGAAGCGTAGGCAAATCCATCAGCCGCGGCATTCTTGGCTCCGACAATTCCACCGCCAAACGGGCCGCCGGCAACTTTGCGGGCAGTCTGGTCGGCGATCTCTTCTCTTCCTTTTTCAAGTAAGAAGGCAGGAAGCCTTCTGAGGGCCGCTTATATCGTTTGAACGCAGGAAACACAAAAGCACCGGATTTCTTCGATCGGCCGGCGATCGAGAAAGATCCGATGCTTTTCTTCTGTATTTCTATTGCATTTCCGTCTGCTTATCGGGTGCAGAACATTTTGACAAAGCGTCCCGCAGCCTGCGAGGACGATTCCACAAACGAGCTGAACTCTACCGGGTTGTCGTTGTGACCGACAATGTCGCTGAGCGTGCGGATGATCAGAAACGGCAGACCAAACTGGCTGGCGACCTGCGCGATCGCGCCGCCTTCCATTTCGCTGCACGCACTCTGCGGAAAGCGGGAAAACAGCTTTTGAAGTCATCTTCATACGCCATGAACAGATCCTGCGTCGCCACAGAGCCTGTGGTATACGTCAGTCCCGCTTCTTTTGCGGCGGCTTCGGCGCGTTCGAGCAGGTCTCTGGATGCGGTGAACACTTTGCCGATTCCGTCTTTTCCATCGATTGCCGACGTATCGTAATCGGCCTGAATGGCATAATCCGAGAAAACGAGTTCGCCGACGTGCTGGCCTTCTTTCAGGCCGCCCGCTACGCCGATCGAAAGCAGAGCATCGGGATGATAGTTTTCGCAAAGCAGCGTCGAAGCAATAGCCGCGGCGACTTTTCCGACGCCGGAAAGCGCGACAACGATTTCTTCATCGGCCAGATGGCCTTTGTAAAGGCAGCTTCCGCAATTGTGCGGACTTCCACATCCGTCATCTGATCGGTAATCGCCTTCTGCTCCTGGGGCATGGCTGCGATAAATCCAAGCATGTTTTTCCTCCTTGCTTCGCAGAAGACTTTATAGCGCTTCTGCCTCGGGGATAAAGCCGGCGGCCTCTTCCATAAAAATTGCGAGACGCATGGCTTTATCGTATACGTCGAATCTGACTGGTGTTACTTAGCCGGTCTGGCTTTGCAGGCGATGAAATACTTTTCGCAGTCCTCGAGCGGGGCTTCGTTAAAGTCGCCGGAAAACTGGAGAATTTCAAAGTCTTCTTCGAGCATCTCTTTTAAATCCGTGTCGGAGAAGACCGTCTGCATGTGATGTTCTTCGACAGTGCGATCGTCAAAGTAGAAGGCGAAGTCCTGATAAATTTTATCGTCCTGCGCCGTGATCACCCACTGTACCTGCACGCCGTCATCAAATTCGCCGGCTTCTTCGTATTCTTCGGCAAACTCATCGAGACGGCAGAGCGAATGGCTGTCAAAAGAAACAGACCGCCCTCGTTCAGATGCGCCCGCACTTCTTTTAAAAACGCGCGCACTTCGTCCTTGTCTTCAAGATAGTTGAACGAATCGCAAAAGCAGCCGATCATATCAAACCTGGACAGGCCGGACAGATCGCGCATATCGCCCTGTAAAAGGTGATATTTTCGCTGCCGGGTTTGGCTTTTGCGGCATCGATCATGTTCTGGGAAAGATCGAGCGCCGTCACATCGTGCTGCTTGGCCAGTCGCTCGGTAATTTCCCCGCTGCCGCAGGCTGGTTCCAGAACCGTTTTGCCGGGATGGAACGATTCGATCCAGTCCACCCACTGGTCGGCCGCCTGATCGTCCTTGACGAGGGCGTCATAGTATCGGCCAAGTGTTTCATAAATTGCCATAGTCGTACCGCCTTCTGTTTAAGATCCGATTCTGCAGGAAACAGGGAGTCAGGACAGGCATTGAGCGCATCGAATGCGTCAAATCCATCGTACCCATCAAACGCATCGAATGCTTCAAACGCATCAGCGCCTCCCCTGTCTGCAAAGCCGGATCGAACTTTGCTTCATGGTAAATGTGTCTTTACAAAAGCCGCCCTGCAGGCAAGGCGGCCAGGTGTCGTTATTCGTAACGGGTAACAGGGCATTCCTCATACAGGCGATCAAGCGAATACAGCTTTCTTTCCTCGCCGGTAAAGAGGTGGATGACGATATCCTTGAGGTCCACCAGAATCCATTTGGATTCCTGGCCGCCTTCCATGCGGACTTCGCCTTTCCAGCCGGCTTCGAACAGCCGGTCCTTAATATTCTGAGCAATGGCAAGATTCTGTTTGAGGTTGCCGGCCGAAGCGATGACCATCGTATCCATGAACGGTGTCATGGTGCGGGTATCGTACACTTCGATATCGGTTCCTTTTTTCTCGCTGATTGCCTTGAGTACAAGATCAAGTACGTCCATTTTTTGTCTCTCCTTTTCGAGATAGGCTTTGTTTTCTGCTTTGACCAGCAGGAAACCATTATACAGATCATGCAGGCAGGCATGATAGAGGGCGCTGGAATCGTAGCCGCGCAGCGTAGTCGAGCTTGTCGCTGACAAACACGATCATCGCGTAAGGATCATAGCTCGTGCCTTTGACATGATTGGAAATTGCGTTGCGAATCACCGGATCGTACAGGCCGTAAATGCGCCACACAATTTCACTGCCGGCATAGCCGTGCCAGATGGCGTGGTGTTCCTGCAGGGCGGAGGGCGGAAACGCTGCCTTGACCCATTTGGCCTGTTCTTCCTTAGGAAGATCCTTGGCGATGTCATGAAAGAGTCCGATCAGCCACGCCTTGTGCTCATCGAGATGATGGGCTCTGGCAAGCTCCCGGCAAAGTCTGGCGACGCTGCAGGAATGGGCAAAGCGCGCCGGATCCATCTGCGGCTGGATCCAGGCCGGCAGATACAGTTCGTGATCGAGGCAGTACTGACGTACGCTCTCGGGCATGAGATTCAGACGAAATCCCGTACGAATCTGCGAAGAAGATACGTCGACCGGTTCCATGGACAGACGGATCATTCCGTAGTCCTTTTTCAGCAAGTCGAGCTGCTGCTGGCGGTCGGCGACCACAAAGTGCGCTTCCTTAAGCAGCTGCTGCCAGTCTTTCCATTCTTCAAACTGAGCGGCCTGATCGGCGCCGATCAGCCAGTAAAATTCAATATCGTCAAACTGCTTTTTCAGCGTTCGGATCGTATCGATCGTATAGCTGGTGCCGTTGCGCTTGAACTCCACGTCGCTGATGCGAAAGTGTTCGTTCTGCTGGCAGGCCAGCCGAAGCATGTTGAGTCGATGGACCGGATCGGTGAGTACCCGGTCTTTTAAAGGGGAAATCCGCGCGGGAACGAACCAGACTTCATCCGCGCCAAGCTGCTCTAATGCTGCATTGGCCATGGCAATATGGCCATTGTGTACGGGATCAAACGATCCGCCTAACAGAGCAACTTTTTTCATCAGAGAATCCCCGTCTTCTTATCCGGATTTCTGCGGTAAAGCGTAAAGGTGCGGCCGATAATCTGTACGATATCGCTTCCGGTCTGGCTGGCGCATTCAATCGCCGCCTCGCGGACCGAAATCGCGGCCGTCTTCTGCATCGTCACCTTGACGAGTTCGTGGGCTTCCAGATCGTTAGAAAGGCTTTCAAAGAGCGCTTCTGAAAGGTTTCCTTTTCCAATCTGGATCATGCTGGGGAGATTCATCGCCAGCGTTCTGAGTTTCTTTTTGTTCTGTGCGCTTAACATTTAAATCATCGCCTTTCGAAATGTAATCTGAATGCCCTTGTGGGCGTAAACCGTGATCGAGGAAATGTCCCCGATACGCAGAACCATCCCAGTCCCTGGATGACTACATCCATTTTCTGACCGGGTTTGAGCTTTGGCGCATGCCATGCCTGCATCGTTTCCATCGAGTGATCGATGGCCGGCGAAAGCATCTCCATCAGATGCTCGTTCCACAGACGGTCGGCATCGCTTTTCTTGCCGCGGTGAATAGGCACGCCCGGGGAGAAGTAGCCGACAATGCTGGCCTTTTTCGAGCAGACCACGTCCATGCGCGCCAGTCCGCCGGCTGCAAAGGACTGATCTTCAAAAATCTGGCAGATGTAGGGCTTGATCGGCTTGACGGGGATCACGCTTTTGAGCATGTCCGCCGGCAGCCACGCCAGATACGACTTTGGATTTTCCAGACCCGGCGTATCGTACAGAATTCGATCGCGCCAGGGACGGGAAATCACGTCGAGGGTGGTTCCCGGGTTGCGGGAAATGGTCAGTTCCCTGCTGTGGAGCAGGCGGTTGACCAGAGTGGACTTGCCGGAGTTGGCGAGTCCCATGAAGATAACGTTTTTCTTTTCGCCCAGGCGGTCGGCCGTCTGGGAAATCGTTTCGAGAATTTCTTCGCTTTTTCTGAGCCTTTGGTCATGTAGCCGGCAATCAGAATGTCTTCCACCTGAATGTTTTCTTCTTTCAGGCGGCGCGAAACGTAGCTTTTAATCTTTTCGTCGCTCAGCGTAACGGGCAGCACGTCCCGCTTGGTCAGAACCATGACCACGGGCTTGCCGGGAATCCGCTGGTTGAGGCGGCTGATCAGATTGCTTTCGAGATTGAACAGATCGACGGTCCAGAATACGATGCCGTCGAGTTCATTGACTTTTTCAGGGTCTCTTCCGCCGCGATGCCCTGCTGCATGTTAATCGTCACATCGCCGTAGTGGCGAAGGCGGTAGCAGCGCTGGCAGTAATCGGCGTCCAGGGATGGCGTATAGCCTAAGGCTTTGGGGTCTTCATTCTGGAGCTTTACGCCGCACCCTTTACAGTATTCGGACATATCCGTCCCTCCGATCTATTTTGTGTTTCTTTTCGTAATACGTGTAGGCAGCATTTTCGAGGGCCCGCATGATCGAAGTATCCTTGCGTTCCGTCTCGGACAGTCTGCCGCATAAAATGGTATGCATGCCCGAAATTCGCCCGCAAAGCATATCGGTATACAGCTGATCGCCGACAATGGCGGCCTGACTGGCCCTGACGCTCCGCTTTTTAAAAAGCGATGCACTTTATGGGGCAGCGGTTTCAGGCAGAACGTCAGCAGTTCGCCCGCGGGCCGGCCGCCCAGCACGTCTTCGACGTGCTTTTTCGTGTTGTTGGTCAGCAGCACGGGTTCAATGCCAGAGTGGCGCACGCGGCGCAGAAATGCCGCGGCTTCGTTGGAAATTTTCGTATCGCCGTATGCGGAAATTGTATTGTCGATGTCGACGAACAAAATCCGGATTCCGTCTTTTTCAGCTGGCGGATATCCAGATCCAGATAGCGTCGAATGGATCGTTCGGGCAGCAGCAAAGTCATGGTTTTTCTCATTGTATAGGGGATTTTGAAGAATTGTCAAAACGCTCCATCAGGGCCATGGCACAGCGCAGACCATCGAGCGCGGAGGTCATAATGCCGCCGGAATAGCCGGCGCCTTCCCCGCAGGGATACAGACCGTATACGCTTGAAAGCAGGCTTTCCTTATCCCGGAATACGCGAATGGCACTGCTTGAACGGGTTTCCACACCCGTTAACAGTGCACCGTCCAGAAATCCCGGAATTTTTCTTCAAAGGACAGCAGCGCTTCTTTTAAAGAGGAAGCGATCGGTGCCGGAAGCAGCGTCTGAAAATCCGTAAACACGGTCCCTAAGGGATACGTGGGCAGCACGCCTTCAAAATGGTCCGAGACGTTTCCCTGTACAAAATCGGAAGCGAGCTGAACCGGCGCCCGGTAGCTGTTCGACAGTTTCCAGGCCGCCTTTTCGAGCTGTTCCTGATAGTCGAGACCGGCGAACAGATCCGATCCGGTGTCGGTTTCATCGACTTGTACAAGAAGAGCCGCGTTGGCATTTTTGCCGCCTCGATCATGATAGCTCATTCCGTTGACAACAACCGTTTCCGGCGTGCTCGATGCCGCAATTACGTAGCCGCCCGGACACATGCAGAAGCTGTAGACGCCTTTTCCCGTCGAAGTTTTGGCGGTTACCTGATAGCGGGCCGGAATGAGCAGCGGATCCGTCGCGTGATCTTTCAGCATGGCCTGATCAATAAATTTCTGATCGTGTTCGATGCGCACGCCGATCGCAAACGGCTTGTTTTCCATCTGCACATGGCTTTTCGCCAGCATCCGCAGCGTATCGCCAGCCGAATGGCCGATCGCCGCAATCAGCGCCATGCAGCGAATCTGCAGGAAGTCCTCTTTTTCGTTCGAGTCGTTCAAATCCGAAGACACAATCAGATTCTCCAGACCCTTCTCCTTTAAAATTGCGCGGGCGTTTTCAATACCGGATCCCTTCAGGGTAATGGACTGCAGGTTATCGTGACCATCCGGCCCCGATGTTTCCAGGCCAAGGCCGGCCAGCCGGGTATGGAACAGGAACGTTCCGCCCAGCGATTCAATTTCCGCCCGGGCGTTTTTAAAATCGAAACAAAGCCGTCGGTACCGACATGAGGATGCTGCTCGTACAGGATATTTTTGTTTGCGCCCAAGCGGACGAGTTCGTCAAAGATTTTTCGCGTGCGCAGATCCTTGGAGCGGGTCGTCAGCTTGCCGTCGGAAAAGGCGCCGGCGCCGCCCATGCCAAACTGCACGTTGCTTTCCGGATCGAGAACGCCTTCTTTCCAGAAGCGTTCGACATCCTTCTGCCGCTCTTCAATCGGCGCGCCGCGTTCAATAATAATCGGCTTGTACCCGTACTGCGCCAGAAGCAGCGCTGCGAAGAGACCCGCCGGCCCAAAGCCCGCAACGACCGGCCGTCCGGCCAGCGGCTCAGTACCCGTCGCTTCAAAACGGAACGTTTCGTCGGGTGCGATCGTCACATCGCGGTTTTTGAGGTATTTCTTTTCGTGCCGCACTTCGGCATCGATCACAAAGGAAAAAGGACCCTCTGTCCTCTGGCGTCCACGCTTTTGCGATGTACGGACCAGCTCAAAAGATCCTTTTTGGCATATTCAGTTTTTCAGAAGCCGGGATTCAATTTCTTTTGGATCCTCACATTTTACCTGATGAATTCTAATCATAATTTAAACCAGCCATTTCAGCCACTCTGCCTTTTTCTGTCCTCTTACGATCAGCGTCGCCAGACCCTGCGAGCAGGCCAGCGTGCCCAGGTAAACCGCCAGATGCACATTGGGCATCAGCAGCAGAAGAATGCGGGCAAACAGAATGTGGCTGACGTAAATGCCGGTCGCTTCCTTGCGCATCGTCTTATACACCGGCTTGGACGGAAGGCGATAGCCGATGAGCATCTGCATCAGAAAATACATCGCCGGTACCAGCGTCAGGTACATGCAGCTTTTATCTGTCAGAACGCCCATCCAGGCATAGAGGGTTACTTCCAGTATCAGGCATACAAACGAGATCGCAAAGCCTGTCGCACTCGCCTGCAGCCGCATGCGGCGCAGCTTCGAAGCGCCCAGTCCGATCAGGACAAAGATCGGCGCAAAGAAGATACCATCGCGTACCGTACCGAGAAGCTTCAGGATAAATCCATAAATGACCGAGACAACCGGCAGGCCTTCCCACATGGGGCCAAAGCAGTTGACCAGCCAGCCAAACAGATAGAGCGCCAGACAGATCATGAGCGTATCCCGCATGCCCTTGCGCGTGTAGAGCCAGTACACAATGGCCAGTCCAAGCATCAGCGCCGGCAAAAACCACAGATGATAATAGGAACCGTTTAAAAAGAAGTCTCGGATCCAGCCAAGCAGGGCCGAGAAGGAAAAGCCGACGGACGCGTAGTTCCAGATCGTATACGGCAAATAAATGACCGTCCAGATGAGATAGAGAATGCCCAGACGCTTGAGCGTATGCATCAGCGCCTGACGGTTCTGCCCTTCATGACCGGGGGTACGATCGATTTTCTGAAAGAGAAAAAAGCTGCTGCAGACAAAAACATCGGGACTGCCAGGCGGCAGATCGTGGCGATAAAAAACAGGTTGAAAGACTCTGAGATGTCCGCAAACGGGAACGTATGAATAGCGACCACCAGCAGAGCGCCAATATATTTTGCGATATCAATCGCCGGATATTCGCATTTTGATTTCAAGACAGACCTCTCCTTTCAAAGCCGGAAGTCCTGGCGTCAAATCGGCAGGCTGCGGCTGTATAGGTGTGTATTGGGATGTAATCGCGTCCGAAAAGCGACGCGTTTTTCACGTAGAGTTTTCAGTCTGGCAAAAAGAAGCCAAAACCGTTTACAGTTTAGCAGAAAAGCGAATCAAAGCACAAAAGCCGCCGCAAGCGGGAAACCGAATCGTTTTCCGCAGCGGCGGTCTGTTGTCTGGATTCAATACAGTATTCTTTCGTGCAGTCTGGAATCCATCTGCGCTTCAGGCTGGATTCCATTTGTTCTGGTCCATCCCGTCTTCTGGATTCCATTCCATTCTTTTTAACTTTTTACGCGAGGTTTCCGTCTTCGTCGAAGTAGATGCGATTGACGCGGCGGGTCAGAATGGAAAGCGTTTCGTTGTTGATCGTTCCGGCCTTGCGGCTGATTTCATCGACCTTGAGCACGTTATCCCCGTCCTGGCCGATCAGTACCGCTGTATCGCCGGCTTCGATGTCGTCAAATCCGGTGATATCGACCATGCACTGGTCCATGCAGATGTTGCCGACAATCGGAACGAGATGCCCGCGAATGGACACCATCAGGCCCTTGTTCGAACAGGCTCTCGACAGACCGTCCGCGTAGCCGATGGCCAGCGACGCGATCTGACGCGGCCCGTGCGCCGTGTAGTGACGGCCGTAGGAAACGGTCGCCTGATCCGGGATCGTCTTGACCATGGACACTTTCGTCTTCAGCGAAAGAATCGGAACAAAGTCCGGCTGCGAAGCGATCGGCACTTCGTCATCGCTGGTTATGCCCATGTACAGCAGACCCGGGCGGCAGTAGTCGTAGCCGGCATCCATGTAGTTGAGAATGCCATAGGAGTTCTGAATGTGCCTGGCGCCGGTATCGTACCCTTTTTCCTGCAGGCGGAAAATCAGTTCGTCAAACAGCTTCATCTGCGAACGGGTAAACTCGCGGCTGTCGAAGGCGAGATCATCGCTGACGGGAAAATGCGAGAAAATGCCTTCAATCTGCAGACCGGGTAGTTCAAAGACTTCTACGAAGTCGTTAAAGTGCCGGGCATTGGCTTCGTAAAGCAGGCCGGTGCGGTTCATGCCCGTATCGGCTTTGACGTGTACGCGCATTTTCGTGCCGTACGCCTGTCCGTAGTCGGAAAGCGCGTGCGCGAAATCCTTGGAGAGCGCGGACTGAATCAGATCGTATTCGATCAGTTCGTCAAAGCGGGAATTGGGCGTATAGCCAAGAATCAGGATTGGATCGCTGATGCCGGCTTTGCGCAGTTCAATGGCTTCGTCAATGCAGGCGACGGCGAAAACTCCACGCCCGCTCGCTGGAGCGCCTTACCGCAGGCAACGGCGCCATGGCCATAGGCGTCGGCTTTGAGAATGCCGATGATGTCGGTCTTGCCGCACAGACGGCGGACTTCTTCCATGTTATGACCAATCTGATCGAGACGGATTTCCGCCCAGGTGCGCAGCGGCGCGATCATGTCTGTATACGCCTGCGAGTCAAAATGGTTCACATAGGCGATCGCGCGCGCATCTTCAAACGCCGGCGTTTCGTTTTCCGGATTTCCTTGTACATCGGCAGCGGCAGTTTCCGCGTTTGGATTCAGAGTCTGGTTGAATTCGTTCATGCCCCTTATGCCTCGCGCTTCTTTACCATCGCCAGATCGACAAGTTCATCGATCAGCTGAGTGAAAGGACGTCCGGCTTTGGCCATCATGGTCGGATAGCGGCTGGTATCGGTGAATCCAGGAATGGTGTTGACTTCATTGAGCAGAATGCGGCCCGTGTCTTCAATAAACATATCCACGCGCGCCATATCGCGGCAGCACAGGGTACGGAACACTTTTTCGCAAGCTCTCTGGCCTGTTCGGCTTTTTCGTGCGAAATGCGGGCCGGGCAGTAAATGGCGGAATCTTTCATAGCGTACTTGCCTTCGAAATCGAAGACTTTGCTCTTCATTTCGATTTCATCGATCTCGCCGGCGAACAGCGTCTGATCGCCCATGACCGCGCAGCCGATTTCAAAGCCCTGAATGGCTTTTTCCACGAGAATCTTGCCGCGGCCGTCGTATTTGAAGGCGTCTTTTACTGCCTTTTCGTACTGGTCTTCGTTTTCCACGAACGCTACGCCATAGGAGCTGCCGGCGTTGCACGGCTTAATGATCCACGGCAGTTCGATCTGTGCACGCACTTCGTCAAAGGAAGGCAGCGGATCGCGTTCGTTAATGCAGATGTATTCTGCAGCCGGAATGCCGGCCTGATCGCACAGGCGGTGCATGACTTCCTTGTCCATGCAGATGGCAGCGCCCAGAATGTCGCAGCCGACGCAGGGCAGATCAAACATCTGCAGCATGCCGGCGATGGCGCCGTCTTCTCCATTTTTGCCGTGGAGAACCGGGAAGCAGACATCGAGATCGATCGTCTCCTTCGTCTCAAAGTCATAAATGCCTTTGTTTACCCAGGCGATTGGACGGGCCTGCGCCATCCATTCATCGTGTTCGATGGCGGACGCGTCGCCCAGGTAGCGATAAAACTTTCCGTCGCGGGAAATGCCGATCAGCGTCGTTTCATAACGTTCTGTATTCAGAGAGCGCAAAAGGAAGCCGCGGAATGAAGAGAAACGGAGTACTCACTGCTCTGTCCTCCAAAAAGAATGCCAAGACGAATCTTTTTCATGTTTTCTCCTTCCAGACAGCCCTGAATTACATCTTCCATGTGCATGCTTCGGCTGCCTTTGACCAGAATGGCCGCATCAAGCTGATCCAGTTTGCGAACGGCCCGGATCATGTCGATCTTGTTTTCAAAATGAACCTTGTATCCGTCAAAGCCGTCGTGTACGGCTTTGGAAAGCGGACCCCAGGTGTAAAGCCGGTCCACGCCCAGCTGGCTTGCGTATTCGCCGATCTGGCGGTGGAGTTCCTGCTCCGTACTGCCCAGATCGAGCATGTCGCTCAGTACGGCGACGTGGACTTTGGCGGGAATCTGCATCAGCGCATCGAGCGCGGCTCTTGCGGATTCCGGGTTGGATTTATACGTATCGTCAAAGAGCGAAGCCTGTCCGAACGGACGAATCTGTCCGCGCATAGGCGTCAGCTCAGTTTCTTCAATAGCCTTGGACCAGAGATCCTTTCGAATCTCGCCGGCTCTTGCCGCCAGAAGGGCGGCTGTCGCGTTGTCCGCCTGAACCGGATTGGCACAGCGAACGACATAGGTATCGCTGCCAAGGCTTGGCAGCGTAAAGGAAAAGCCGTGCCGGGTCATCTGCAGATTTTCAGGCGCAAAGTCTGTGCCCTCTCCAAAGGCGACCAGCTGCCAGGTCGGATCGAGCGGCTGATCAGCGAGGACTTTAACGAGTTCAGGCGAAGCGGCGTTATAGACCAGCGTACCAAACGGTTTGAGCGAACTCAGGATTTCGCATTTGGCCGCGGCGATGTTTTCAATGGAGCCCAGATTTTCCATATGGGCCGAACCAATGGACGCGATAATTGCGATATCGAGCGGCGCGATGGTGCACAAATAGGCGATTTCGCCTTTGTTTTCCATGCCCATTTCCAGAATCAGCACTTCCGTATCGATCGGCATTTCACAGATCGTCAGCGGCAGACCGATTTCCGTATTGCGGTTGCCCTGCGTTTTCCATGTTTTCTTCGTCGTTCCAAAAGGGAGGCGCAGAAATCCTTGGTCGAAGTTTTTCCGTTGCTTCCGGTTACGCCGACCACCATCGGATCGACTTCCATCAGCCAGCCGCGGGCAATTTTTCCAAAGGCTTCGACGACATCATCCACCTCAATGAGCGGCAGATCTTCGGGCTTTCCAGGATGGCCTTTTTCCACAGCATTCCGGCTGCGCCGGCCTTTTTCACGTCTTTGGCAAACGCGTGGCCGTCGCTGCGGGCGCCGATCAGCGGCACAAAAGCATGCCTTCCTTTACGGCACGCGAATCCGATGCGGCGCCGGTGAAGGAAGCTGTCCCGTCTGTATGGAATAAACGGCCGCCGCAAAGCGAGGCAGCCTGGGAAAATGTCATATTGATCATGGTAAAAATCCTCGTCTGAAATTATAGCAACCGTTCCGCCATCCGGCAAAAATACAGCCGTACACACGAAAAACCGCTTACCCATCGTACAGGAACTGCATCCCATACTCCCGGGATGAGCCCGTTCTCCAGGCAGGATCCTCATTTTTCACGAAACGGTTTCCTTTCTGTACTACATTCATATTTTATGGGATTTGCTGTGTGGGAAACGGATTTCCCGAGGGCTTTGGCCCCCACCGCGGCGGGCAAAACACGGTTTCTGAACCGTTTGTGATGGGGGAATCATACATTTCTGGTTTGAACAGTGGGCCAATGTGCTACAATTTGAACGGCAGAGCTGCCCACGGCTTTGTCGTTATGTATCGAATATCCGCGATATTCATACAGTTAGTCCCCTTATGAAGAGTCAGGCCTCCCCTTAGCCTGGCTTTTCACTTGTTCAGTGATATGCCGCACGTTTTCGCGGTCAGGAAAGGAGCTTTGTCTCGTTTATGGATTGCCTGTTCTGTTCCATTTCTCAAGGAGAGATCCCCTCTTCTACTTTATATGAGGATGAAGATGTCCGCGTGATTCTTGACATCAATCCGGCTGCTCTCGGCCACGCCCTCGTCATCCCCAAAACGCATGTGCCCTCGCTTCTCGAAGCCGACGATGCGCTGCTCGCCAAAGTCTTTTCCGTTGCCCGTCAGGTCGGCAACCGTCAGATCGAAGTTCTCGGTGCCGACGGCGTCAACATTTTCGCCAACTGCCGCGAAGCCGCCGGTCAGACGATCGACCATTTCCACGTGCATGTCGTTCCGCGCTATGCCGGCAGCCCCGAAAAGGACGTTCTGTCCATTTCGCAGGGCGAACTGGAAAAGCCGGATTTTGAAGCACTCGTCGAAAAGCTTTCCTTTTAAGGTTCGCCTGCAGTCCAGACTTCGCTTACAGACTTTATTTTGACTTCACTTATTTTGAAGTCTCGCTTTATTGAAAAATCAGAAAAGGTGCCGCGATCCGGCTTTCCTGCCTTGCAGGAAAGGCGCTGGATCACGGCACCTTTTGTCTGGCTTGAAGCGGTCTTGTCTGGATCAGTCGAGATAGGCGCTTTTCGCGTTGGCTTTTTCGATCGCGCGAAGCATGTTGTGATTTTGCATATCTTCAGGATGATCAAGAATTTCCTGCGCGTCGCGCGCGCAGATTTCCATCATTTTCAGATCCGTGCTGGCATCGCCCAGAATGAACGCCGGCAGTCCCGACTGGCGGGTTCCTAACAAGTCGCCCGGACCGCGCAGCTGCAGATCGAGTCTGGCCAGTTCGAACCCGTCATCGATGCGCTCCAGAGCGGAAAGCCGTTCTCTGGCCTGCGGCGTTTTGGACGAACTCAGCAGATAACATTCCCCCTGCAGCGTGCCTCTCGCGCAGCGGCCGCGCAGCTGATGCAAAGTGGAAAGGCCGAAGCGATGCGCATCGTAAATGACCATCATCGTCGCGTTGGACACGTCGATGCCGACTTCAATAACTGTCGTGGAGACAAGAATCTGAATTTCGCCAGCCGCAAAGGCAGCCATGACGCCTTCTTTCTGTTCGGCTTTCATCTTTCCATGAAGCAGACCGATCGTGCAGCGGTCTTTCAGAACCGAAGACATGCCTTCGTAAATCGACTCTGCGCTGTGCAGATCCATTTCTTCGCAGTCTTCGACAGCCGGCGTCACCACGTAAACCTGCCGGCCTTCCTTTTCGATGCCTTCCAGAATACGGCCAAGTACCGGTTTCATGGATGAACTGTAAAGGCGCGTGTGAGCACCGGCTTGCGGCCGGGCGGCTTGGTCTTAATTGTCGAAAGATCGATATCGCCGTACAAAAGTGGGCCGCGGTACGCGGAATCGGCGTCGCGCTTAACAGAAGCACGTCGGCTTCGACGCCTTTTTCGATAAGAGCCCGGCGCTGCCGGACGCCGAAGCGATGCTGCTCATCCGCAATGACAAGACCCAGGGATTCAAATTCGACCCCTTCCTGAAAGAGCGCGTGCGTGCCGACCACGACGGAAATTTTCCCGTCTTTCAGATCCTTGAGAATCTTTTTCTTTTCCCGGACTTTCAGAGAGCCGCAGTACAGTCCGGCTTCAATGCCCATCGACTGCAGGGTGGACAGATGCTGGCGGGCAAGCAGTTCCGTCGGCGCCAGCAGCGCCGCCTGCTTGCCGGAAAGCGCACATGCGTACAGGCTGAGCGCGGCAACCACGGTTTTTCCGCAGCCGACATCGCCCTGCACCAGACGGTACATGACCCGGTCCCGTCCCAGATCCGAAAGAATTTCGTTTAGAACGGTGCTCTGATCTTTGCTGAGAACAAAGGGCAGGGCGTCGATTTTTTCCTGTATGAGCGAATGATCAAAAATGCGGCCCGTTTTTTCGGCCGTTCAGCCTGGGCCAGTCTGGCCGCGTGAAAGCACAGAAACTCTTCGTACTTCAAAGCCCGTACGCCCTGCGCCAGCTCGGCTTCATCTTTTGGCCGGTGCACCATGGCCAGCGCCAGTTTTAAGGACGGCAGACGGTACTTTTCGCGCAGACGCTGCGGGATGCGGTCGTCAATCTGATCCGCATACGGCAAAGCCTTTTTCATCAGCCGGATCATCGTATCGCGCCGCGTTTTTACGGGAAGCGAATAGACAGGATACAGCTGCAGGCCCTCTTCCAGACTTTGAAAGCTGGTCCACGTCGCCCGCACTTTATGCTCTCTGGTCCACGTGCCGCAGACGGTAATCGTCTTGCCGGGCGGAAACTGGGGATAGTAGCCCTGAAAAAAACGGAGACATCGATTTGCTGTCCCCAGGCCGAAACGAAAAAGCGGACAACGCCCTTTTTCATGCCGGTCATATGCGGATTTTCACTGCGCAAAATCTCGCCGCAAAACAGAACTTCTTCTCCTTCCTGCCACTGTTCGATGGGCAGAATCGGGATATAGCGAATCGGATACGTCTGTAAAAGTTCTTCCAGACTGCCGATCTTCTTTCGCTCCAGAAAGCTTTTCTGCGTCGGACTGAGCCGGAGCAGCTCCAGACCCGTACTCATTTGCGATCCCCTTTGCGCGAACACCGCGGTTTCCCGTTTTTCGAACTATCCGCTCCAGTGTCTGACTCGCTCAGTTTTCCCTGCCACGCCAGAACGTACGCCGACAAAATCACCACCGCGACAAACTGCACACCATAGCCGATCCATAAAGCCGGGGGCAGAGATCCGTTCTGGGCAAAGAGAAGAAGCAGGAGCGAGCAGCCCGGCTCGCCAAGCGAAACGAGCGTCGCAAACAGACGGGCGAACGCCCCGGTCGATACGGTGCAGAGCGGTCCGCCTAAAAACAGATCGGCAAGCCACAGAAGCAGAAACAGGGCCAGCCAGACGCTGATCCGTTTCGCAGGCGCCTTCTGAAACAGCGTTGCCATCGTCGAAAACAGATCGCTCCAGCTTTTTGCTCCCGTATACACCGCCTGAAAAAGACGATCAAGCCAGGCAGCACAAAGAAGATGGCCAGAATGCCCAGGACGTTGCCGAAGCCTTCCACGATCGGCGAAGCGGCATAGCTGAGCGGTTCCAGAACAAACGAAACGAGCCACGCCACAAAAAGCGAACCGAGTCCGGCCCGGCCAAGACTTCGCCCGGAATATGCGCCTTCTTTTTCCCCCAGATCCAGACGCATACGCCATACAGACCGATGCCATATCCCGTAAGCAGAAGAATTCGCAGCAGCGTCGCCATCATCCCGGAAAGTGCAAGCGTACCCAGAAAAAGCTGGGTATAGGCCAGCCCATAAATAAGCGAGAGGGCGGACAGCGCCACAATTGGGCCGATCAGCGTACGAAAAGAAACAGAAGGCAGTCCTTTTTCCCGGACGATTTAAATTGTGAATTTGGAAAAGAATGTTTCATAAATACTCCTCCTGTCTCTTTCGGTACCCCTGCAAGACGACCAAATCTCTGGCTGCAGATCTGGCCATGCCGTTTTGGAAAACGGGAATGCGCTCCCTGGGTTTTACGGGATTTGAATCGCAGGACGTTTTCGCCAGTCGCTATATTTTCAATTTCGTCCGAATTTCAGTCGATCTTCGAATCTGTGTTTTCCGGCTCTGCAGGTTCAGCTTCCTCTGCCTGTAGCGGCTCCGCATCCTGGTCAGATGTCACGCGTTCGCTGGCCTGTTCGGCGCTGATCTCTTCCCATTCCCCTTTTTCCGGTTCGATTTCTTCGGGCTCTTCTTGTACAGGGCGAGCGGCAAAGAAACTGCGCAGGAACGTGCCAAAGCGGCCGGATTTGCGCGGGCGATCCGGGGAAAGACGATCCGCGCTTTCTTTCGCCTGCTGCTCAAGACGCGTCTGTGTCTTTTCCATACTTTCTTCTTCCGAACTTTCTTCTTCCGAACTTTCTTCTTCCGAATCCATACGTTCTTTGGGAAGTTCTTCAACGGTCTCGATCTCTTCGATCGAAGAAACGGTTTCAATCGGCTGGGCGCTCTCACTTGTCTGCGGCTGTTTTTCTGCCGGCGTGTCTTCGCCTGCCGGCTCAGCTTGCTCCATCATGCCTTCAGATGCGGTTTCTGCCTCCGTCGTCTCGTCTTCAGAGCGTTCTTCGAGAGAAGCCTCTTCTGCTCTGGCCGGCTCTTCTTTCCAGCCGGCGCTGATCCAGATGCCTTGCCCGTTGGGCAGATGGCCTAAACTCGGCGCTCCAAAAAGGAAAGCGGCTGATCGCAGTACGCCTGAAGAATTTCACCCATTGCCTTCCAGGCGTCTTCCGTATTTTCAAACTGTTTTTCCAGACGGTTAAAGCGGCCGAAAATGACGCCGCGCAAATCGGTGAACAGTCCGGTCTGCGCCATCTGCGCACACATCGATTCGAAGCTGTACAAATCCGCGGAAGACGATTCGAGAAGCAGATAGGAATCTTCCAGAGCGGGCATTCTTCCGGTTCCCGCCAGCTTGAGCAGGCAGCGCATGTTGCCTCCGTAAATGCGCGCGTGGCGCGGGAAATAATCCTGACTGAGCTCCATCAGATCAAAGCTGGCCCGGCCGCTTTCAATAATGTCCACCGCCTGCTTCATGTTTTCCTGCTGCCACAGCCCAAAGAGCAGCGCTTTTTATGCGCGCACGTCGACAGGGCGTTGACGATGCAGGTACCGTCCGAAAATGCGGCATAGTAGGCATCCGATTTACGATAGGCGTCGTAATCCAGCCAGGGCAGTACGGTATTGGCGAGATTGCCGCCGGAAAGATCAAAAATCCAGGAATAGCGCATGGAGCGCAGCGCCTGATTAAACTCTTCCGCTTTTTCCTGCGCCGAAAGAGGCTCCATGGCCGAACGGGCCAGTTCGGCTTCGATGCCAGCGTCCTGCAGCGCCCGCACAAAGCTTTGCGAAAACTGGGGATTATTTATGGGATCGCTCAGGGCGCAAAGCAGTACTCGATTTTCAGTCATAAGGGCCTCCTTGCCGCAGCGCGCGGCTTTTATCCTAATATTGTAAACGATCCGTCAAAGCCTGCCAAAACGCATCTCAGTCTCATCCATTTGACCGGTACTCCGCGCAGGACAGGACTTTCTTTTTCTTTTAAGCAGGACAGGACTTTCTTTTTCTTTTAAAAGGAAAAGCGGCTCGTTCTTCTCCTGAACGATTTTCCGTATAAAATAAAACCGACACAGCCGAAGGCTTGGGAGGTACTTATGGCAAAACACTTTACCATCACCATGAAAAATGGCGACATCATCAAGGGCGAGCTCTATCCGGACAAAGCGCCGAAAACCGTCGAAAACTTCGAAAAGCTCGCCAACGAAGGCTTTTATGACGGCCTGATTTTCCACCGCGTCATTCCGGGCTTCATGATTCAGGGCGGCGACCCGAAAGGCAACGGAACCGGCGGCCCCGGCTATTCCATTCACGGCGAATTCAAAGCCAACGGTTTCCCGCAAAACGACATCAAGCACACCCGCGGCGTTCTCTCCATGGCCCGTGCCGCCAGTCCAGACTCGGCCGGCAGCCAGTTCTTCATCATGCACGCCGATGCTCCGCATCTCGATGGACAGTATGCGGCGTTCGGTAAAGTAACCGAAGGCATGGAAGGCGTAAACAAAGTCGCCATGACCCGCACCGATTTCCTCGACAAACCCGTCGAAGATCAGGTCATTCAGTCCATCCGCGTCACTGACTAGCTGACACATAGGAACGACAATACATATAAATAGAGGCGGTAGCGAATATTTTAATTCACGTAGCCTTTCCCTATTGGATACAGTCCGGTCTTTGCCAGTTCTTTTGGATAAAAGGCGGTATCTACTTTATCTAAAGTCGATACCGCCTTTCAGTTTTATGCCGCTTTGTAGCTGCACTTTTTGTTTTGCTTTCTCGTATAACTTTCTTCATTTGTCTGGTGGTGGGGAAAGTTTTGTTCAGGTCTAATGAGATTAATTCAGCCAGGCTTCGAGTGAGTTCTGTTGGCTCATACGCATAACTGTATCCTTGGCCAGACAGGTCGTAATAGTTGAATGATCGTAATGAAGATATGATTTCGCAACAGGTAAATTTATTATCCAGCTTCTTCTCTAGAATTCGAAAAACCATTAATGCCATGTAACAGATCAGGAAGCGGACTTTAACTCTCTCGTCTTTTGAAGATACACAGGGCGTGCATCGAAATACGTCTTCATAATTCGAAAGCAGTCTTCAATTTTCCAGCGCTGCGAACATACCTTGAGAATTTCGGATTCTTCCCACTCCAGGGCAGTAGCAACGCAATAATATCCGTCGTATTTCTCTTCTTTTTCGATTTTTTCAGTATCGATTTCGATAATTACGCCATTGGCCACTGTTCGTAGTGAAATAGAGATGTACATAAATGGTGAAATACAAGTTAACAGTTTTGGTGCTGTTAATTACCATTATGGACGTCTCTATTTTTACATTTCTGGTGATCCAGTTAATTTCTGGGATAAATATTTCCAGATCCATTACTCAGTGAAACTGAATCAGGCGGATTGTTTTTCTCCCGATTTCAAATCATTTGTTGTGATAGAAAAAAAGAAACCAGCCTTCCTTAACGTCAACCTTATACAAATTCTGTCTTATAGAGGGAAGAAGAGAGGCTTTTGTTACAATGGCAATTCATAATTGGCCTGTTTTCAGTGCGTTTTCTGTTTAGCAATCCCTGTCTTCTTCACACGCGTATTCCCGGGCCAGAATCTGCTTTTCTTCCTTCAGAAAGGAAGGCAGAAACCGGGCGTACAGATGGTTCCAGTCGGCTTTCTGCAAAAGCGAAAGCACAAACAGCTCGCCAAGGGCGATGGCGCCGGCCGCAATCAGCTGCATCGGATTCAGTGCGGCCAGCGAAAACAGAGACGGCACGAAAACCATGACCCCAGCATAGCCGGCTGCACACAGCGTAATCACCAGCAGACGCACGAGCGAAAGCGGACGGCAGATCCAGTAAAGAACGCCGATCGCGTTGACCGAAGCGAGAATGGTGCAGATCGTCTGGTACGCCGCCTGATCCATAGGAATCCATTGCGTGACATATAAAATGTAGGCCGTCGCAATCGACAGGCAGACGCTCAGCGCGCCGGGCGTGGCGCGCGAAAGCACGCTGACCAGGAAGTTGCCCTGTATGCGTTTCGTATCGTTTTCAAAAGTAAGAATGAACGCCGGAATGCCTGTGCCTAAAGAGGAAACGAGCGTCAGCTGAATCGGGATGAACGGATAGGAACGCATCCACAGCACCGTCAGCACGCACAGAATAAAGGAGAAAATCGTCTTGACCAGAAACAGCGACGCCGTGCGCTGAATGTTATTGACGACGCGACGGCCTTCGAGCACGATGCGCGGCAAAACCGAAAACTGGTTGTTGAGCAGCACAAAGGAAGAAACCGCCAGCGCGGCCTGCGCGCCGCTGCCCATGGCGATGGAACAGTCCGCCTGCTTGAGCGCCATGACGTCATTGACGCCATCGCCCGTCATGCCGACGGTATGCCCCTGCTTCTGCAAGGCTTCGACCATCAATTTTTCTGCACCGGACTGACGCGGCCGAAAATCGAATAAGCAGAGACCACGTCTTCAATCTGATCGTCTGAGACGTTTTGCATGTCGATCGTCTTTCCCTTTACGCCAGCCCGGCCGGCAATCGCCTGCACGGTCTGCGCCATGTCGCCGGAAATGACTTTAATCGACACATCCTGCGTACGGAAGTAATCGAGAATCTGCGGGGCATCCGGGCGAAGTTCGTCTTCGATTAAAATCAGACCGCAAAGGGTATAGTCCCCTTTTTTAGAGCAGACAGTTCGGGTCCTTTGGCAAAGGCGAGAACGCGCAGCCCTCTGGCGGCATAGTCTTCGATCTGATCGAGCACGGCCGGATCGGGATGAGCAAACAGAAAGGTGTAGGCGCCAATCAGGTACGTCTGATCGCCAAAGACAGCGCCGGAACATTTGGCTGTGGACGAAAACGGAAACGTCCGGGCCGCTTTCTGGCGGGAATGCCAGTCCTGCAAAGCCGTCCGCAGCGCCTTGGCCGTCACATTGTCATCGCCAAGCGATCCAAACAGATCCGCCAGATCCTGTTTCAGCTGTTCCTGCGTTTCCTCTCCCTGAGGAAGAAACGCCTGCACGTGCATGTTGCCGCTGGTAATCGTTCCGGTTTTATCGAGGCAGAGCGTATCGACGCGCGCCAGACTTTCGACCGAATACAGATCGTGAATGAGCACGGCCTGTCTGGCCATCTTGACCGAAGCCGCCGCCAGAGCGGTCGACGTTAAAATCATCAGCCCTTCCGGGATCATGCCGATGACCGACGCGCACGTATTCAGAATGGCCGAATTGAGCGGCAGCCGGGTGTAGAAAAACAGTTTGAGAAAGAGAAGAACGCCGGCAGGAACGAGCATGAGCGTGCAGAACTTGATCAGCATATCCAGCATTTCCTGCAGCTGGGACACTCTTTCCTTATCCTTGCGCGCATCGTGCAAAATCGAGGCCATGTACTGATCGTCGCCGACCGCGATAGCCTGCACAAGCACGCTGCCGCTGACCAGGAAGCAGCCGCCGTACAAATCCTGACCGGCGCTTCGATCGAGCGCGTCGGATTCGCCGGTGAGCAGCGATTCGTTCACCTGGCAGAACCCTTCGCGAATGCGGCAGTCGCACGGAATCTGCGCGCCGCTCGAAAGACGGAGGATATCGTTCTGCACGATCTGATCCACCGGAAGCGGCTCCCATTTCCCATCGCGCAAAACGGAATACGTCTGTTGATGAATGAGCGCGAGCTTATTGAGCGTGCGGCGCGAGCGGATTTTCTGAATCAGACCGATCAGCGTATTGGAAATCACCACAACCATGAACAGCAGGTTGCGATAGCTGCCCGTCAGAATAATCAGGCCCGCGAGAATGTAGTTGACGATATTAAAAAGATAAAAACTGAGAAAGCATCAGTTCGCCCGTACTTTCCTGATGGCGGTTTTCCATCGTGTTCGGTTTGGCCTTAGATGCCTGCGCGGCAGACAGACCTTGAGTAAGGGAAGTTGGCGAATCGTATTTGAGTGGCGTCATACCCGTATTGTAGAAAAGGAATCGAAACCGATCAAAAACGACGTCTGAACATTTCCTTAATGTCTGGGGTACTTCTCTTACCGCCCTGCAAGATTCCGGAATATGTAGCAAAGAAGATGTCTGATTCTGCTTTTGCCTCCAGCAGAAAGGACAAGCCCCTTTCTCCCAAAACGCAGAAAGGAGCTGAGGGCCGAGAGCGCCGACTCGAACGTCTCGAAAATGTGTTTGTACTCGAAAATGTGTTTGTGCTGTTATATTGTGTTTACTTCAACTGTTTAACTGTTCTATACTGTTTACGCAAGGAATCCAGACCGGACAGGGATTCCGGAAAGGACACGGCTTATGCTTTTGCAAATACTTCCCTCTTCCATGACGCCGATCTACGAACAGATCGCCGATCAGATCCGTCTGCAGATCAAGGAGCAGAAATTAGCACCGCTCGAACTGCTTCCTTCCATTCGGGCCATCGCCCGCGAATACCACATCTCCGCGCTGACCGTGAAAAAGGCGTACGACCTTCTCGAAACGGAAGGCTTTGTCAAAACGGTTCAGGGCAAAGGCACGTTCGTCGAGAAAATCTCGGGAAACGTGATCCAGGAAGAAATGCAGAAGCAGGTAGAAGACGCCTTTGAAGCCGCCATTCAAAAAGCTTTGCGAATGAATTTTTCCAAAGAACAGATTCTCGAAATCGTTCATCTGCTTCTGGAAGGAGACCTCTCATGATTCAGATTCAAAATGCGCTCTGCCGTTTTCCGTCGTTCACGCTGCAGATCGACGATTTCTATTTAAAAGAAGGATCCATGACCGCTCTGGTCGGCCTGAACGGGTCCGGCAAAACGACTCTCTTCCGCCTGCTTCTCGGTCTGAAAAAGCCCGAACAGGGAACAATCTCCCTGCTCGATCCAAACACCGGAACGCTTCCGGTTTCCGTAAAGCAGCAGATCGGCGTCGTGCTTGCGGACAGCGGCTTTCCCGAAACGCTCTGTCTGAGCGACATTGCCCGCATTCTGGCCGCGTACTATCCCACGTTTGATTGGCCGTACTGGAAGGCACTGATCTCGAAAATGCGTCTGCCCGAACACAAGCCGCTTTCCGCGTTTTCCAACGGCATGCGCGCCATGAGCAAAGTCATCGCCGCCCTCAGCCACCATCCCCGCTTTCTGCTTCTCGATGAGCCGACTGCAGGCCTCGATATCGCAGCCCGACAGGAAATTTTTGGCCTGCTGCAGGAGTACATGATGGAAGACGGCCGCTCCATTCTGATCAGCTCGCATATTGCTTCCGATCTCGAAACGCTCTGCGACGATCTGTGGATGATTCACGACGGCCGCCTGTGCCTGCACGAAAACGTCGACGAGCTTCAGGAAGAATGGGGCATACTCACTCTGGATCAAGCGCAGTATGAAGCCCTCGACAAGAGCGCAGTCTTCGCCCATGCCCCATTTGGAAATACCGTTCGCGTGCTTGTGAGCGATCGACAGTTTTATCAGGACAACTATCCGCAGTATCCCGCGGCCAAAGGTAGCATTGACGATTTGCTGCTGATCGCGGCCGATGGAAGAAAGGAATAATTTTATGAAAGGCTTATGGACATCCGACTGGATCTGGTTCAAATCGCAGAAGCGGTTTCTGCTCATGATGGCGTTTCTGATCGTATGCTTTCTGTTTTCGGGCCAGTCCTCTTTTCTGATTCTTTACTTCCCGCTGTTTCTGACCATCCTCTCCACGCGCCGCGTACTGGAAGGCGTCTCCGGCAAATCCGCCCGCTTTCTCTTTACGCTTCCCTTTTCCCGCAAGGACTATCTGATCGAGAAGTATCTGTTTGTGCTGGCCTGCTGGGCCATGACCATGGCGGTGTGCTTTGGCATTGCCTGTCTTCAGCGGGATCTGTCGATGAACGAACTGCTTCTTCTCGTCTGGCTTGCCTCCGTCATCTGCCTTCTGCTTGCCGCGATTCTGATTCCTTTTTATATCCGGTTTAAACAGGCCGCTTCTCAGGCGCTGATGATCGCCGTCGCTCTTCTTGCGCTGGCTTCCATCTGGCTCATGGATTATCTGACGGAACATCCCCAGGCTGTTCAGAAAATCCTGTCACACGCCCTGGTTCTGGGCGTAATCGCCACCCTTCTCTGTATTGGCCTTCTGTGTCTGTCCTTCTGGCTTTCCGGACGGCTTCTTTCCAGAGAAGAATTTTAGGATCGCCCAGTTCTCTTTTTAGCTGTTCAAAAACAAAAGAACCGTTTTTCCTTTGACCGCCTTAGCCTCAAATCCAGGCTCTGGCCGTCTGAAAAACGGTTCTTTTTGTGTTTCTGTTATAAATGCGTACCGGCTGAACGAAGCGATAGCGCGCCAGACCGTGAAGCTTGGGCTGATCTAGCCCGTTTCTGCATTTCGGTATTTCTGCAGATCTGCGCTTCAGCCGGCTTCATCCATTCGAAATTTCTCACGCTCTTCGAGCCGTTCGAGATCCTGGCGGGAAGTCACTTTAAAGTTTTCCGGATCGCCTTCCACGCCATATGAGGGAATCTGCAAAGCCAGTTCCATCGCCTGCGCATCGTCGGTGACCTGCCAGTGCTTTTCGCGCACGATTTCCAGCGCCGTTTGAATCTGTTCGGTCGCAAAGGCCTGCGGGGTCTGCACCGCGCGCAGCGTGGAGCGGACGGGCGTTGCGATGACCATGCCGTTTTCATCCACCTGCTTGATCGTATCCGTCACAGCCACCCCGGAATGACGCCCTGGGCATAGCGAAGCGCGGTTTTAATCCGTTCAAGCAGGGCTCGCGTGCAAAACGGTCTGGCGCCGTCATGGATCATCACATACGGTTCACGAACCTTCTTCAGACCGGCCAGAACGGAATCCTGCCGCTCTTTTCCGCCGATCGCGAATTCACACCCTGTCGATTTAAAGCGTGTCTCAAATTCTTCTTTCTCGCTCTGGGCGCATACGACAACAATCTGCCGGCAATCGGGATCCGACTGAAAAAGACGCAGACTGCGCATAAGAATGGGCTCGTTCTGATACGAATAGAGAACTTTGTTATAGGAAAGGCCGCTGCGGCTGCCCTTGCCGGCGGCTAAAACGATGGCTGAATAGTTCATACAGTCTCAGTATACGCAGAGAGTATGGAGCAGATGCAAAGGAAAACTATCAATACTGGTAGTTATAGCCTGTAAAAGAAATAGGCTGGCACACTTTCGTGTCCACCTTACGGGGTGTAGTTTTCTTTTAAAAATTTCAAAATGAATGTATAAAAATATTAAACTGTCTAAAAATTAAATTCTAATCTTGATAGGCGGATACATCAGCCATAAACTATAACCAAGAAAGGATTCTATTAGCAAAGAAACTGGCAGCTTATTCTAATCAAAGGCTATACCTCTCCTCGAATGTATTAGCATCCATTCATTTTGTGTATATGCCGTAAAACCCCCAGAAATCGACAATCAGCAACTGAAGTGTCGATTCCTATTACTGGATCAAATGGACAAATCCCTTTTGTTACAAAAAAGAACAGGAGGGATAACAAGGTAGAAAATAAAATCATTAAATAAGCTCAGTCTTTCTTTCTATATAGTCACCCTGTCGTGATATTAGCCAATGAATTGAACGATTTCATGCTGGCATAGAGAGAACTATTTTCGAGACACAGGTAACCCTAGTGAACTAGTCTCCTTTGTTAGGTACTGAAAATTATTATATGAGAAAGAAATTTGCTTCTTCCCTGATGTGTGCTGCATTAATACTGGCTATGCCCATCAACGCTTATGCCGCTCAAGAAGAAGCTTCAAATGATTCAAAAGCCTGGGATATCCATAATACTGAGCATGGTTCTGGTCCCGTATCCGAAGGTACAACTCTTTCCAAAACACAAGGCACTTTGGAAAACGCAGAGAACATTATTGGCAATGACGATCGTGTTCTCGTAGAAAACACAGAAGTAGCCCCGTTCAAATCCATTGTATTTTTGAACATGGTTTTTGAAGAAGGGGGCGAAGAAAAAACTATAGGGGCTCTGGCTGCTTAATCGATGAAGATACCGTCCTGACGAGTGCTCATTGTCTTTACGATTTGGAAAGAGGCTGGGCAAAAGAAGTAACTGTCTATCCTGGTCAAACAGAACTAAAAACCCCTTATGGATCCGCTGTTGCATCTAGACTCATTGTCCCAAACAATTGGACATCAAACGAGGAAACATCGGATGATATTGGAATTATCAAACTGGAAAAGCCTATTGGGTATAAGACCGGTACTCTTTCACTAAGTAAAAGCCTCTCGACAAGTACCCAGATTTCCATCTCAGAATATCCTTCTGATGTAAAAACGGTCACTCGTTCCCATAATATGTGGACAATCTCAGGAAGCATTAAATCTCTTACACAGGATTTCATTTACTATGATCTTGATTCAACGGGCGGCCAAAGCGGAAGCCCGATCTATAATCAGTCAAACCAGGTTGTAGGCGTACATGGATATGGATCAGATACAGGAAATTTTGGAGTTCGTATCAATGATGAAAAATATTCAACAATTTCATCTTGGAATATGCGTACTCAGTCTGTATTCCGTCTATATAACCCCAATAGTGGAGAGCATTACTATACAGCCAAAGGAAAAGAAGTATATTCGCTTATGAGTGCTGGCTGGATATATGAAAACTGTGCATGGTTTGGAAATGATGCCGGCTATAACGTATATCAGCTTTATAATCCTAATGCCGGAGATCATCTGTTCACGATGAACGAAAATGAGCGTACCTTCCTGGAAAACTCAGGCTGGCTTTATGAAGGAATTGCTTGGGGAACAGATTTAACTGGTTATCCAGTCTATCGCTTATACAATCCTAATGCGACTACAGGTTCTCATTTATATACTATTTCTGAAGAAGAAAAAGATTATCTTGTCTCCACCGGATGGCAGAATGACGGTATTGTCTTCTATGGAAATTAGAAAGGAATCAACATGAAGAAGAACGTTTTGTTTCAAGGTACTTTAGCCCTGCTTCTTGCTGCTGGAGCAAGCGGTACACCCGTTCTGGCAGCAGGGGAACAAGAAGAGATCGATATCACTCCTCAGTTGGAAAGCATCGATCTGGAATCCATCGAAACTGTAAACTGGAAAGAAAACGGGAAAATCGAGTTTTCCCTTGAGCCGGTTGAAGGCGTAGAAGTAGAAGGTTGCCTGCAAGTCATCCCCGATCACCCCGAAGTTTTTACCATGGATGGGGCCGGCAACTGGCAGGCGGTCGCTCCAGGGTCGACCAACGTGTATGTCGATGTGAAATATACGGAAGAAGATATGAAAAACTGGAAGCGGCTTTTCCAGGCAAGAAACTGGTCGTTCGGGATATTGCGCTTGATGTAAAGCAGTACGTCTATGTTACGGCCCCGACCGATACCGTTTTCCGTCTGTATAATCCAAACAGCGGCGAACATTTCTTTACCAGCGACGAAAAGGAAAAAGACTATCTTGGAAAAATCGGCTGGAAAGAAGAAACCTCACACTGGCTTGCCCCGGAAGAAAGTCCGTACGCGATCTACAGACTGTATAATCCAAATGCCGGAGATCATCACTACACAACGGATGTTCAGGAAAAAGAACGGCTGGTCAAACTGGGCTGGAACGATGAAGGCATCGCTTTCTATTCCGCTGCCGGATCGTCTACACCGCTTTATCGCGTCTACAACCCGAATGCAAAAAGCGGTGCACATCATTTTACGACCAGCCACGATGAATACGAGGCTCTGAACCGTTTCGGCTGGAAGCAGGAAGACATCGCCTGGTACAGCATGGAAGAAATTCCCTTTAAGAAAAAACTCCTCAAATCCGATGGCTTCGTCCCCTTTTCTTTCTAAGGGACAAAACAGATCCATTGATCCTTTAGAAAGCAGAAAGCCGCGGCTTTATAATGCATTACAGAAAAGAGTTCCTGAAAAGCGAGCTCTTTTTTGCGCTGCCTGCTCGTTCTGGGTGAAAAAGAGCCTCAAGGAGGCTCCGGGAATAACAGTATTTCAAAACGGACAATTTTCCGTTTTATATTCCGTTTTATATAGCGAATACACATCGCCAATGTACACGCTGTCCCCTCTTTCGATCAGATCCGGGAAGCGTGTGAGCGGGAGGCCATATGCATGAAGATTTTGCGCAGGCCCATGCCGTACGTCAGCAGCAGACCGCAGCTTGCGCCGAGAACGCCCTGCGCAATTTCATACGGCATTTTCAGCATGGCCGTTTCAAAGTTGGAATACACGTAGATTTTGCCCAGCGTATAGCCGCCGACCAGAATGATGCAGCCCAGAATCACGCCGACTAAAGCGCCGTAAAACGGTTTGTTCTTAAACAGGTTGTGGGCGCACCAGCTGATCACGAACGCCTGCAGGCCGTGAACGACCAGTGAAACAAACATCGGAGCGGGATAGAAGATGGCATCGCCTAAAAGGAACCGATGCCTCCCACCAGCATGGCCCCAAGGGGTCAAGCAGGATGGCCGCGGTCGTAATCGCGATGTCGCAAAGGTACAGCTTGCCGCCCGGAACGGGAACACCAAAGCTTGAGAGCATAATGGTCAGCGCCATGAACATGGCACAGGTAGTCAGCCAGAGAACGGAAAACGGACGGGCCGTACTGGATTTTGCGGGGGTGGAAAGATGCATGGAAAAGACCTTCTTTCTTATGGGGACTGTCTGCATTTTGCACAGTCCTTTGGGATGGATCATAGATCTGCGTTAAAGCGATCGAACGGATCCCTTTGTCTGTTTTGCGGCACGGTTGTGCTGCAAAACAGACAAAGGGATCTTTTACATGCCGTACAGGATCCATGCGTCGACGATTGCTTCTGTATGCATATTCTCATGGATTGGCCGGTCATGCGTTTAGTATACTCAGATCTGAACTGATCAAAAGGTTCAGAAAAAGAATAAAGGAGCAGACCAGATGATTAGCTACCCCTCAAAAAACCGCTCGCTCAGAGCCTGTACTTCCATCTTCGCCAGGATATTGAGTCCGGCCATTTCCCCGAACACACCCGTCTTCCGTCCAAACGGACGATGGCAATGGATCTGGACGTCTCCCTTTCTACCGTCGAACAGGCACTCGATCTGCTCGAACAGGAAGGCTACGTGGAAACCCGGGAGCGCAAAGGCGTCTTCGTTTCGGAAGGGAACCGTCGAAACCGCCCGGAAAACTTTCAGATGCATCTGCTGGCGCCGGATGAAAAAGAGCGATCCGGATTTTCCTTCCTCGCTCTGGTTTAAAACGATGCGCCTGGTCATGAGCCGCGATCAGGACTATCTGATGCAGACATCTCCCGCCTGGGGCAGTGCCAGACTGCGCAACGTCATCGCGCTCTATCTGCACAACAGCCGCCATCTGCAGGTGCATCCCGATCAGATCGTCATCGCCTCGGGCGCGCAGGATCTGTACGTTCTGCTGGCCCGTATGTTCGCAGGCGAATTTCACGTGGCCTTTGAAGCGCCCGGCTATCCCGCCATGCGAAATATTTACGCCTCCATGTCCGCAACGCTCCATCCTCTGCCGCTGGATGAAAACGGCATTCAGCCCGACGCCCTGCAAAACTCCTCTGCCCAGTTTTTGCAGGTATCGCCCTTTCGAGCTATCCCGACGGCATCGTCGCCAGTGCATCGAGGCGCAAGCGCTACCTCAGCTGGATTGCCGAAAAGAGCGGCTATCTGATTGAAGATGACTTCAACTCTGAATTTTTCCAGAACGGACCGGCGCTGCAGACGCTGTATGCGCAGGATGCGCAGGAAAAAGTCATCTACATCAACACCTTTTCCAAATCGCTGTCGTCCTCTTTGCGTCTGGCCTATATGGTTCTTCCCGCCCATTTGCAGGAACGCTATCGAAAAGCGGCGCAGGGGCTGGCCTGCACGGTAACAATGCTCGATCAGTACACGCTGGCGGAATTCATTGAAAGCGGCAGCTTTGAGCGGCTGATCGCCCGCCGAAGACGAAAGCAGAAAGAGAAAGGTCCAAAAGCCGGAAAATAAGCGTCCACGCCCTCAAGGATGCCCCCATCGCCGAATTGCCGATTAAAAAACAGCCCTGTCTTTACAGGGCTGTCGGATAAAGCGTGTCGGGATCGGAAGCGGAATGCCAGGACTGGCAGATGACGTTGCTGTCGGGGTCCTGAATGGCTTCTTCAAAGTATTCAAAATATTCGCCCGGGGTGTTGATGCCGCGCGGAATGACGATGGACGAGTCGATCTGATGCAGCAGATCGGAGGCAAACAGCGAACAGTTGCGGCCTAAAACCCAGTAGGTTTTCCAGATGCCGGTGCGAAACTTGTAAAACTTCGCGCCGGTTCTCCATTCCAGGCGGCTGGCATAATCGGATTCGTACGTCTTGAAGCGCTCTTTTGTCACCGGCCCCTGAAAGAGCGGACTGTACCAGCGATAGGCCGGCTTGAAGACGTCCTTTAAAAGCGAAACGAGATGCTCCTCCTGTTCTGAGGTTAAGTGCAGACCGTATTCAAACAGAATCGAATTTTCATAGACGCAGCTGTTGTTGACGTAAATATCCGCCGGTGCGGTAAACAGAATGCCCGGACCAAACGTACGAAACAGCTTTTCGTCTTCCTGATCGTAGTTGCCATACGAAAACATGACGCCTTTGTAGGAAAAGGTCATATGACCAAACTGCTTGTCGCCTTTCAGACCGGAATGGATAAAGACGCGCAGGTTGACGGGGTCGTCGTTTTTATTGGCTACCGAAGTGAACGCCTTTTACTCAGATTCTTTTTCGCGCATAGCGCAGAACAAGGCTTGGACCGACGGCGACCAGATAAACCGGCAGCGAACTCCAGCGGCGAAAGGACCAGGCACGCGAACCTTTGTGATGATGAAAGACGTACAGTTCGACAAACATCTGAATCGCCTGCCAGACCAGATAGACGCCGCTCAGACGCTGCACTAAAGACGGATCGCGCGTATACAGCAGCAGCGCGAACAGGCAGATCAGAAAGTCACCGAGACCGAACAGAATAAAGCTCCATCCGGTTTTCGACTTTTCGCGCAGATCCAAGACGCCTTCAAGCGCGACGATCACGCTGATCGCGAATATGTAAATCGCAAAGACGAGACAGACGATCCGCACGCCTTCTGCCCTCCAGCTCCAGAACACCCCGGCCAGAATGCCGGCGGCCAGCGCCTTGAGCAGATCCATCGTGCGATGGTAGCGAATCGCCTGATACAGAAGCAGAACGGCAGATGCACTCGTCAGAATGGCGGCGCTGATCATGATGGAATCCGCGCTGATCTGCGGAAAGAACAGACAGAACAGACCAACGCCAAGAAAAATCAGCGAAATGGTCACTTCAAATTTTTCTTCAATCGTCAGATTGGTAATCTCTCGAGTATTCATGGCTTTATTTTTCCATCCGTAGTGATTTCTTTTCATCCATTTGCCCAGAAGAAAACCCCGCAAATCCATGCGGGGCGTTCTTTTACGGCTTTGGGCCGTTTTCTATTCAATTGAAATGAGGCGGACTATTTTGCAGCTTCGGCTTTGTGCGCGTCTTCTTCTGCGATGACTTCGTCAAGAACCTTCATTTCATCCTGCGGCTCGCGGGAGCTTTCGTTGAGCAGGTGGCACTTGTCGAAGATGAAGAACAGAAGCGACAGCAGAATGCCGGTCATTGCAGCCAGAACCATGCCGGACAGGCTGACATCGCCAAGCGTGATTGTTACGCCGGACAGGCCGACTACGAAGACAACAGCGGTCAGAATCATGTTTACGGTGTTGGAGTAATCCACTTTCTCATCGATGAGAATACGCAGACCGGAAACGCCGATCATACCGTAAAGCAGGAAGGAAATGCCGCCGATCACTGCGGAAGGAATGGACTGAATCAGTGCGCAGAGCGGACCGATAAAGGCGCAGAGAATGGAGAGAACCGCGGCACCGCCAATAACGTAGACGGAGTAGACGCCGGTCAGCGCCATAACGCCGATGTTTTCGCCGTAGGTCGTTGTTGGAACCGACCCAACGAGACCGGAAATCATGGTCGAGAAGTTATCCGCGAAAATCGTACGATCGAGACCCGGATCCTTGATCAGGTCGCGGCCGACAATCTGGCTGGTGACGATCTGATGACCAACGTGCTCGGAAGTGATAACGAGCAGTACGGGCAGCATCGTCAGAATCGCGCCCCATTCAAATTTCGGGAACTGAAAATTCGGCATCTGGAACAGGCTGGCCTGCATAACCGGAGAGAAATCCACATCGCCCAGGCATACTGCTGTGAGATAGCCGCAGACAACCGCAATCAGAATCGGGATAATCGAGAAAAATTTACGGAAGCAGACGTTGCCGATGATGGCCACGCCGAGGGTTACCAGGAAAATAATAATGTTATGGGCGCTGACGGCATCGCCGACCAGACCCGCGGTGCTGGCTGCACTGCCGGCCAGTTCAAGACCGATCAGAGCAACAACTGGACCCATCGCCGCCGGGGAAGTACAATATCAATCCATTTCGTTCCAAACTTCTTGATAATGAACGCGATGATGCATCCGAGAAAGCCGACCGCAACAAATCCGCCAAGGGCGTAGGAATAGCCCCACTTGGCGATGATGATCTGTGCCGGTCCTAAAAACGCGAACGAACTGCCAAGGTAAGCCGGCGCTTTTCCCTTGGTGATCGCAATGTACATCAGGGTACCCACGCCATTCATGAACAGAACGATGGCCGGGTTGATGTTGAAGATAAACGGAACCAGTACAGTCGCTCCAAACATCGCAAACAGATGCTGGAGGGAAAGCGGGAAAAGCAGTCTGCCTGGAACCTTCTCTTCAACCTGGATAATTTTCTTAGCCATGGTTACAAAGCTCCTCCTCTTTTATCAGAATCATATCCCAATAAAAACCGCCTGCGCCGTATGAGTCGCTCAAAGATTCACAGAGATCTGCAAATTCTCGGACGGGTTCATCATTTCGGCTTTCCACCCTTCGCAAACGAAGGGCTGAACAGGCGGGTTCTTATCGTTTCTTCGATACTTTATACCATTTTGGCCGGTAATCCAAAAATATTATCGCTTTTCAAAGCAATAATTATCGTCCCTTTTTGTATCCGAATCGGGCAAGCGCTTAACCTCGAAATCGATTTATTTTTCCCGGGCCGCCCCGTTCGAACCGGCCAGACGGCTTTCCGGAAAGCGCGAGCTGCTTTCGGTTTTCTCCGGAAATTTGCGGCAAAAATATGGAGCAGAACTTTGCCTGTCGATTATAGTTTTTCAGAGATCTGCCCGCATACGATTCCATTCAAATATCGATAGTCTGCGTCAGACGATTCATGGAAAGGAGGACTCATGCGCAAAGAAGACATCGCAAGGCGGCTTTCCAGCACCGAAGGTCCGCTTCGCCATCCCGCACGCTTCTATCGCTTTGCGGCCTCCTCCCATCTGGATCAGAAGGAACTCGACACGCTGCGTGAAACGATCTGCCGGCGCTGCGCGCTTTCCGAAGCCGCGTTCATGAAAAAGCTCGAAGCCAGCGACGCCCGCTGGAGTGCGAAAAGCGTCCGTCAGGCCGCACGGCTGGCGGCGCATCCGTTAACCGAATCGTTCGCACGCCGGCACGCTTCGGATTTTCGAAGCCGGGGACTGAGCCCCCGACAGTGCAAAGCGCTTCTCATCCGTCAGTATCAGATGGCCTTTCACGCGCTGAGCATTCTCAAAGGCGAAAACTGTCTGAAAGCCGTCTGGATCGACCGGCTGGAAAAACTCCTGAACGACCCAGATGGACTGGCTCCCTCCCTTTCCATGATTGAGCGCCCGATCGTTCTGGGCGCCAGAGGAAAACTGCAGCCCACGCAGGATCCGTTTGTTTTTCACGTTCTTCTCAACAGTCACCTGCTTGCGGACGCACTTTTAATTTATGAAGAAGGCGTCCCTTCGCCCAGAATGCAGATCGTGCGCGATGTCTTTCGCGCCGCCCGCACCTGGGACGAACAGGAAATGGCCGCGTTTCTGCGACCGTCCGGCTTTGAAACGGAACCGCAGGATATCGCCGTTCCAGAAGAAGCGCCGTTCGACGAACTCGAACCGGTAATCGATCCATCAAGAACGTTTATTCTTTCCGAAGAGCTCACGCCTTCGGCTTCGCGCGAAATTCTGGTTTCCCCTTCTGTCCACCCCGAAGCAGACAGCGATGGAAAAGACAGTCCAGACTGATCCCGCAGTCCGAAATCCATCCCCCAAGAAAAATGCAAAAGACGGCAGTTCTTGCCTGATCCAGGTGATCCAGGCGGTCTGCCGTCTTTTTCCATCTCGTCTCGTTGTCGCCGTTCTTTTCCGAAATTCTCGTTTTTTCGTTCTTTGTTCTTTCCAGTCTTCTCTTCGAAAGCGTTCTGGTTCTTCTTTCGCTCTTCGAAAGTCTTTCCAGATCGATCCCAGCGCGCTATGCCGTCGGGCTGCATCGCTATCGGCCGGAACCGGTACGACCGGAACCGGACGCTTTGTCTGCCGTGAGCGGCGCCTCCTGATGGCCCGGCACAAAAATTTCCGATTCGAGAAACCATCGGTTTCTTTCCCAGTACAGCTTGCGCATCTGTCCCTGCATTTTGCAGAGATAGCAGATGCCGCATCCGCCGGCTTTGGAATACATTTCCTGACCGACAGCACTTTGTCGACTTTATAGCGATGACCGTCCCAGCAGACAAACAGCGGCCGCAATGCGCCGTCCTGAAGAATCAGCGTCACCACATCGACGTAGTATTTGTAGTACTTCATACTTCAATCGGCCCGTCCAGCGGGGCAATGGGATGCACATTATGAAGGAGACCGAGCGGATCAAAGTCCGTCAGCTTCGCATCGACCTGACTCGAAGCCATGCGGCAGGCATCGTAGCCGTAGCGAACCCGAATGTCGTAAAGAACCTGTTCCATTTTGCGCTGACGGTCGATCTGTTCCAGATCCATGAACAGGTCGCCCTGATCAAACCCGGCATCCTGACACAGACCGCTTACCGAAATGCCGACCGACCGCAGACAGATTTCTTCCAGTTTCAAAGACGCCGTCAGCTGCATGGCCGCCTCGAGAATGTCGCTGGCCAGATCCGTCAGGCGTACGAGCTTTTTCTGACAGCCTTTCGTTTTCAGTTCCGTGGAACGAAGAGAAATGCTGATGCGATTGCATTTCATGTGATCGTTGCGCAGTCTGGCCGCGATGGATTCGCTCAGAACCCGGAACACTTCCTGCAGCTGCGCTATGGATGTAATGTCATGAACCACCGTCTTGGAATTGCCGACCGACTTGACCGGCCGCTTGTAGCCGTTCAGATGCACTTCGCTCTGATCGAACCCGTTGGCATAGTTCCAGAGCAGACCGCCCATTACGCCAAATCGGCGAGTGAGCCGCTCGGGAGACGCCTTGGCCAGATCGCCGATGGTAAAGATGCGCATCTCGTTCAGCTTTTTGCGTGTGCGCGATCCGACCATGAGCAGATCTTCCGCCGGAAGCGGCCATATGAATTCCTTAAAATCGTCTTCCGTAACGACCACAAACCCCTTGTGCTTGAGCAGGTCGCTGGCCAGTTTGGCGAAAATCTTGTTGAAGGAAACGCCCATGCTGACGGTAATGCCGTACGTCTCAAAGACCTCATCCTGAATCCGTCGTGCCAGATCGATGCCGTCTCCAAAAGACGCTGCGAATGCGTCAGATCGATCCAGGCCTCGTCCAGACCGAAGGACTCCACCCGGTCCGTATATCTACGGTAAATATCTTTAATCTTCTCCGTATAGTAAATATATGCGTCATAGTCTGGATGAATAATCAGCAGATCCGGACACTTCCGTCTGGCTTCCCGCAGAGATTCCCCGTCCTGATGCCTTTGGCCTTGGCCAGATCGTTTTTGGCCAGGATGATCCCGTTTCGTTTTTCCTCGCTGCCTCCCACAGCCATCGGTACGTTGCGCAGTTGAGGGCGAAGCATTTCTTCAATCTGGGCATAGCAGTGATTTATATCGCTGTGAACAATGACTCGTTTCATAGGCTCAGTATAGAAATAAACAGGCATCTTTTCAACTTGCTTACGCACTTTTTGCGCTTTTACGCACCATGAAACTTAGAAATATATTTCACCTTTGCGCCTATCTTGCGCGAACAATGCTATACTATAGACATGAAACCGAATATTCCACAGATCCTTACTGAATTTAAAAACCAGAACAATGTAACAAATGACTATATTGCCGACTACTGCGGCGTAACCCGCTCCACCGTTTCCCGCTGGTGCAGCGGAAAGATCCGGAAAATTACGCCCGAAGCGCTCGAGAAGCTGAGCGAGATGCTTCACATTGATTTTGACGAGATGACAAGCGTAGCCCGCTATGCGTATACGCGCCCGATTCTTGGCGAGGTCAAAGCCGGCTACGGGCTTCTGGCCGATGAAAATATTGTCGATTACGTCAAAGTTTCAGAAGAGGATTACAATCGCGGCGACTATTTTCTGCGGGTTCGCGGCGATTCCATGAAAGGCGCTCACATTCATGAGGGCGACCTTCTTTACATCCGCAAATGCGTTGACCTTCCGTCGGGGGCAATCGGCGTTTTTCTGATCGGAGAGGAGGAAGTAACGGTTAAGAAGCTGATCAAGAAAAACAACTACTGGATTCTCCAGCCCGCCAACGACGAAGTTGAACCCCGTGTCTATTCCATGCAGGAAGTCATGGATATTCCCGTTCGAATTGTCGGACAGGCTCTTTACTCCAGAACTGAGCTTTAGAGGCGTCAAATCGGGTAAATTTCAGGTTATTCAATTCTTAGACAGACACGGCTGAGCGATGGTTTCCGTTTTCGGAAGCCCTGCGCTCAGCCGTTCTTTTCCCATATTTCGCTGGCTTTTTACCATATATTATAGGGGCTTGATTTAGCTATATTTTTAATATGCCATTAAGCTTGCCGCATTACTGCTTTTGCCCCTTTATCTTTCGCTTATTCACCAAAGGTATAGCGAAGCCCGAAAACGGCAAAAAGCCGGCGTTTTGCGCCAGCAGAACGCCATTTTTGTGAATTTTAAGGCAATTTTGGCGTGTCATTCCAAATTGTGGGATCGTTTATCTTTTTAAGAAAATGAAGACTTGCCGCTTTCTCTTGCGATTTTTCGTGCTTATACTTGTCCGTGAACCCCGCGAGATCGGCACTCCGGCCGAATCGTGAGGCTTTTGAACTTTTTAGAAACACCAGTTGTATAAAACGTCTTCCCCAGAGGAAGCGTTCATTGAATTTATTTCAAATTTTCAGAAAGGAGAAAACACAGCCAATGAAAGTAATTAAGAGAAGCGGCGAAGAAGTCATCTTCAACGTTTCGAAAATCGAAAACGCCATCCGCAAAGCCAACAAAGCAACGACTCACGGACAGATGACCGAAGAAGAAATTCTTGAGGTCAGCGCTCTGGTTGCTGAAAAGTGTGAGAATCTCCACCGCGCTGCCGGCGTGGAGGAAATCCAGGACATGGTTGAAGCCGCTCTGATGAGCCATGGTTTCTACGCCGTTGCCAAGAACTACATCACTTACCGCTACGAGCGTGCTCTCGTACGCAAAACCAACTCGACCGACCAGCAGATCATGTCTCTGCTGGAGAGAAATAACGAAGAAGTAAAACAGGAAAATTCAAACAGTGCGATGCGTTTCTGATTGAAAAGATCAGACATCACAAAAAGACGTTCGAACAGATACATTTCGAACATTGTGATGAACTCCGTTTTTGAAGAATTTCTGCCGGCCCCAACAGCCCGCAGAAATTCTCTTTAAGTCTCCGGCATGCGCCGGATTTCAAAAGGCCAGGAAGTGAACAGATCCTGCGCCGCCAGGTTTGAAATCCGGGGTATGAAGCCCGGTAAAGTCGGCCGACAGCTGCCGCAGCCTGCTTTTGCAGAGCGAAACCTCCGCCTCGCGGAGCGCAGCCCATAGGCCGGAAGTCCATAAAACAGATATGGTCAGAATGCACCAGACGGTGCTGACGAATTTGCGAATGTACGGATCTACAGTTTTCCGGCGCAGAAATGCGCAGGCGCGATACGCGCGCCGGTGCGGACAAGTAAGAATTGTTTGTATGAACGTCCGTATCAGACGAAGCCTCAATGGAGGCGGCGGGTCTGATCGAGCCGGCAGGTCCATAGCAAAAACCTAAGTCTGTATGCACGGATAGAAAACGGGGAACACAGAAAAGCAGCAGCCTCCGGGAGGCGGGCGAAGAACAATAAGCCGCCAAACTGCTGCCCAAAAGCCGAGGCCGCAGCGATGACCTCTTCTGTAATGGAAGAGCGAGCGATGACCTCAAGTCGATGCACCTTCTTCCGACTTTTCAAGCCGGATTTCAAAACATTTTATTCAGACTCGCTTTCCGGGCGGCGGTTTTTCCAGAGAGAAAAGCCGAAACCGAAGGAAAACGGAACGCATCGATGGAGCGCCGTGTGCGGTGAAAGCCGCATGCACGGTGTGAAGCGGGGAAAAGGCAGAGATCGCATCAAAGCCTTACCTATCGCTATAAAACCCATTAGTAAACTCTGTTCAGCGTGACTATATGGCCGGTGAAGTATCCAAGGATATCACTCGCCGCTTCCTGCTCCCCCACGACATCATGGAAGCCCACGACAATGGACTGATTCATTTCCATGATTCCGACTACTTTGCCCAGCACATGCACAACTGCTGCCTGGTCAACCTGGAGGACATGCTTCAGAACGGAACCGTTATTTCCGAAACCATGATCGAAAAACCGCACAGCTTCTCCACCGCGTGCAACATTGCAACACAGATCATCGCGCAGGTGGCCAGCTCCCAGTACGGCGGTCAGTCGATCACCCTCTCTCACCTGGCTCCGTTCGTAGCCGTTTCCCGTGCGAAAGCCCGTGCGGAAGTACGCGACGAACTGAACGCCATGAACCTGCCTTCGGATGACGAAACCGTAAACGAAATCGCAGAAATGCGCGTCCAGAAGGAAATCGAAAAGGGCGTACAGACCATCCAGTATCAGGTCATCACCCTGATGACTACAAATGGTCAGGCTCCGTTCATCACCGTCTTCATGTACCTCAATGAAGTGGAAGATCCGCAGACCAAAGCGGACCTGGCTTCCATCATCGAAGCGGTTCTCAAGCAGAGAATTCTCGGTGTTAAAAACGAAACCGGCCACTACATCACTCCGGCTTTCCCGAAACTGATCTACGTTCTCGAAGAAGACAACATCCATCCGGACAGCAAGTACTACTACCTGACGCAGCTCGCCGCTAAATGCACCGCGAAACGCATGGTACCGGACTACATCTCCGAAAAGATGATGCTCAAGCTCAAAATCGACGTAAACGGCGAAGGCCACTGCTACCCGGCTATGGGATGCCGTTCCTTCCTTACACCGTATGTAAACGAAGAAGGCAAACCGCAGTACTACGGCCGTTTCAACCAGGGCGTTGTCACCATCAACCTCGTTGACGTTGCCTGCTCTTCCAAAGGCGACTACGAAGAATTCTGGCGCATCTTTGACGAACGTCTCGATCTCTGCTTCCGCGCCCTGATGATCCGTCACAACCGTCTGCTCGATACGCCAAGCGACGTGGCTCCGATCCTCTGGCAGAACGGCGCGCTGGCCCGTCTGAAAAAGGCGAGACCATCAATAAGCTGCTCTTCGGCGGCTACTCCACGATCTCCCTTGGCTATGCCGGACTTTCCGAAGCCGTATGGTACATGACCGGCGTTTCCCACACCGATCCAGTCGGCACAAAATTCGGCAAGCGCATCATGGAATACCTCAATGCTGCCTGCGCGAAATGGAGAGCTGAAACCAACATCGACTTCTCTCTGTACGGCACCCCGATGGAATCGACGACCTACCGCTTCGCCAAGAAGCTGCAGGACCGTTTCGGCATCATCCCGCACGTAACCGACAAGAGCTACATCACCAACTCCTATCACGTTCACGTTACCGAACCGATCGATGCCTTCGACAAGCTGACCTTCGAGGCGCAGTTCCAGAAACTGTCTCCAGGCGGAGCCATCTCCTACGTCGAAGTACCGAACATGCAGAACAACCTGCAGGCGGTTATGGCGCTCATCCAGCATATTTATGACAACATCATGTATGCCGAGCTCAACACCAAATCCGACTACTGCCAGGAATGCGGCTATTCCGGCGAAATCGAAATCGTTGAGGACGAAAGCCACAAGCTGATCTGGAAGTGCCCGAACTGCGGCAATACCGATCAGTCCAAGATGAACGTTGCCCGTCGTACCTGCGGATACATCGGCACCCAGTTCTGGAACCAGGGCCGTACCCAGGAAATCAAGGAACGCGTAACCCATCTTTAATCGCCATACCGGAAATCCCAATCCGATCGATCAGAGCAGATCAGCTCCAGTTGAAAAGATACGGGATGGAAGGGAAACCTTAAAAATCTTCTGAATTTCATGCCTGCAGGGCCGTATCCTGCAGGCATTTTTCTTTGGTTTTTCCTTGCGAGATTCGTTCGAATTTACCGTTTTCTTCAGTACGCGATTTTCGATGGCCGACACTTCGGACTTCCGCTTTACGCGAAAGTTTCGCTTCCTCGAAAAAGAAATTTTCATTTTCTTTTCCCGCATTCTTTCCTGAGAGTCAAAAATCACACTTGAACTGTCCCTAAAGGGAAAACATTATGTAAAGACATACATTTTCCTCCTTTGTAAAGAGAAAAACCGCAAAAACATTCATTTCTTTTTAAGAATGTATTTCACTTGCTTCAAAACCCGTATAGAATGGGAGCAGGCATTTCCGATGTATGCCTGCTTTCTTTACATAGCTGCCATGTTGAATATCGTGGTTTCATGATGCGTTCGAATGGCCTTTTATTTTGAGGCGCCGGTTAAGCGCTTTCCACAAAGGCCAGTTATTTCAAGATGACGCTCATTTAATGCAAAGAAAAAAGAACTGCAGGATTTACAGTTTTAACGTCGGTTCAACACCGCATTCTTTTTAGTCCTCTCTTTTATTCAGGAACTGGTGTTCTCTTCCTCTGATCTGTTCTGCCCGAATGCAGATTTCAGGAACTGCCTGATGCGATGACTGGCGTGGATCTGGCTGATGTCTTCTCTGCCCGAAAGAATTCTTCAGACTCATTCTTCCGCTTTCTGTTCTTCAGGTTCCTCTGGCGCTTGCCCGCGCTTCTGGATGCATCACTCTCTGTCTGGAAGACCGACTATCTGGAATGATTTTCTCGTGGTGTTAAATTGTATGCGCAATTCTCTGTCTGGCGTGAGTCAGACGGCGAAACTCTGCAGGATCCAAAAGGCTGACTTCCCGATGGTTCTGCACTATGCAAAGGAGAAAATAAGAAATGAAACACAGAAGTTTAGGCAAATTCCTTGTTGTTGCTGCCTCCATTTCTATGGCCATGACTCCAATCACTGCTCTTGCAGCTGGTGAAACCGATTCTGGTGCTCAGACAAGCGGCGAAACAAGAGTGGATACCAAAGCTCTGCTGAATGATGCTATCAAATATGCTAAGGCAGCTAAAGAAGCTGCTTCTTATGCCAATGTTGTAAAAACAGTAAAAGACAACCTTGATACGAAACTTGCTAAAGCTGAAGAAGTAGCTGGTAAAGCTGATGCGACTACTACTGAAATCAACGCTGCATGGTCCGATCTGGTTGATGCTGTTCATTATCTCGACTTCGTAGGTGATCGCACGGCTCTGGACAAAGCCATCACTGATGCAAAAGCCGAAGTTACCAAAGAAGAAGACTATAAAGCTGGCTGGGCTGCATACGCTGATGCTCTGAAAAACGCTGAAGATGTAAATGCTGATGAAGATGCTCTGCAGGATGAAATCGATGCAGCTAAAACAGCTCTCGAAACTGCAGTAGCTGGTCTGGAAAAGAAAGACGAAACTCCAGTTACCGTTAACAAAGACGCTCTGAAAGCTGCCATTGCCGCTAAACCAGAAGGCGAAGCAACTGACTACACCGCAGACAGCTGGAAAGCTTACACGGATGCAGTAACTGCTGGTCAGGCTATTGTTGACAAAGCAGATGCTACACAGGCAGAAGTTGATGCTGCTACCGCTGCAATCAACAACGCAAAAGCTGCTCTGGTTAAAGATGACGAAGGCGACGAAGTTGATAAGACTGAACTTGAAAACGCAGTGAAAGCCAACAAAGATCTCGCTGAAACTACACCAGAAGGCGACGATTCGCTGAACCCTGAAACTTATGGCGCATTCACCGAAGCTTACAAAGCAGCTAAGGCTGTCCTCGACAAAGAAGACGCTACTCAGGATGAAGTAGACAAAGCCGTTAAGGATCTGAAAGACGCTTATGCTGACCTCGATCAGGTTATGTACCGTGCTTACAACCCGAACAACGGTGAACACCTGTTCACAGCCAACAAGAAAGAATACGACTTCCTGTCTGCAAACGGATGGAACGCTGAAGGCGAAGCCTGGATTGCTCCGAAGGGCGATCTCCCTGGCGCAACCAAGATGACACGTATGTACGACGAGAACTCCGGCGAACACCACTACACTAAGAACCCGAAAGAAATCGAATTCCTCGAAAAGAGCGGTTGGAAGAACGAAGGCGAAAAGTGGGCTACTGCTGCTGAAAACGAACACGTAATCCATCGTCTGTACAACCCGAACGAAACACGTGCCGGCCGTCACCACTACACTCTGGCTGACAAGGAAAAAGACTTCCTGGCTAACAACGGATGGAACTGGGAACATAACGAAGGCGACCTGATCTACGCTAAGGCACCAGCTCCTGAAAAAAATAGTCCTGAATATCTCGATTCTTAAAATTTCTCGTTAAACGAAAGAGTCTAAGAGAGCGCTTATTCAAAGCGCTCTCTTTCTTTTGCCGTATCTTTGAATTCATTTCTTTTTTCTGGAAAGGGGCACAGTTATCCCCGACTTACTTTTTCACGCTATAATGAGAACGTCAAAAAGGAAGTGAATTATGAAGACTTTAAATTCCGTTCATGCAGACCAGTCGGTTACCGTTGAAGAATTTCATCTCGACTCCAAAACCGCTTTGCGTCTTCAGGCGCTGGGAATGATTCCAGGTACCCGAATCACGGTTTTACAGCGTAAAGGAAAAGGAACGATGATCATTGACCTGCGTGGTACCCGCTTTGCACTGGGTCCGACGATCACCGAGAACATTCAGGTGAGCTATGATCAATAACGATTTAACGATTGGATTCATTGGAAATCCTAACTGTGGAAAAACGACTTTGTTCAACGCCTATACCGGCGCCAATCTGAAAGTAGCCAACTGGCCGGGTGTTACGGTTGAGCGCATGGAAGGCGCAATTTCATCTCATGGCAAGCAGATCCGTCTGGTCGATCTGCCCGGAACCTATTCTCTGAATTCTTTCACGATGGAAGAACAGGTATCGAGACAGTTCATTCTGTCGGATGAAGTCAGCGTCGTAGTCGATGTAGCGGATGCCAGTTCACTGGAGCGTTCCCTGTATCTGACTTTGCAGCTGCTCGAAATGGATAAGCCGCTCGTTCTCGCTTTAAACATGATGGATATTGTCGAAAAGCGCGGCATTGATCTGGACCTGCACCGCCTGCAGGAGCTGTTGGGCATCCCGGTGATTCCGGTCATCGCCAGAAAAAGCGCGGCTTAAAGACGCTGCTGCATGCCGCACTGCACCAGAACGAAGACAATCATGCGCCAAACCATATGCCGCTGGAAATCGACTGCGAACGCCAGCGGGATCACGTCATGATTTATTCGGATGACATTGAAAGCAAGATCGCCAGGATCGAAAGCCTGCTTCCCGCAGATACGCCCAGAAAACGGTGGACCGCCATTTCCCTGCTGATGGATGATCCGCAGATCAAGGCGGAATATCCGCTGGATCTTTCCTCCATTGTGGATGGTCAGGAAGCCAATTCGATCGTCAATCAAAAATACGATCGCATCGCGGAAATCAAAAACGAGGTGCTTCTGGGCAAAGATCGCTCGGATCAGTTTTCTTCGAAAGTGGACGATTTTGTAACGCGTCCATTCTGGGGCGTCGTCCTGTTCCTGCTGATGATGGCCCTTGTCTTTGCGCTCACCTTCACACTGGGCGATTATCTTTCCGGTTATCTTCAGGAAGGCATTGATTTGTTTACCCAGTGGATCGGAAGCCTGTTAACGGGCGTTCACGCCTCCGACTGGCTTATCAATCTGATCTGCGACGGCATCATTTCGGGTGTCGGCGGCATTCTGACCTTCCTGCCCAATATCACGATTCTTTTTCTGGCTATGGCCTTTCTGGAAGACTCCGGCTATATGGCACGCGTCGCCTATGTCATGAACGAGATCATGGAAAAGATCGGTCTTTCCGGCCGTGCCTTTATCCCGATGGTTCTTGGGTTTGGCTGTACGGTTCCGGCTATCATGGCCAGCCGTGCGCTCGAAAGTGAACGGGATCGTAAACGGGTCATGCTGCTGACGCCGTTCATGAGCTGTTCCGCCAAGCTTCCGATTTACATTTTGTTTTCCGGCATGTTCTTTCCGGATCACGCCATGTGGGCGGCCTACTCGCTGTATCTGATCGGCATCGGCATGGCCCTGCTTCTGGCCTGGATTCTTCACAAGATGGACGGCGAACAAAACGAGTATCCGCTGCTGATCGAACTGCCTGCATATAAAATGCCGAGTTTCCATACAGTATTCATTTATGTCTGGGAAAAGTCAAAGACTTCCTGACGAAAGCCGGCACGACGATCTTCATCGCTTCGATCGCTTTGTGGCTGCTGATGCATTTCTCCATGAGCGGCTATACCGATGACATCGCGACTTCTTTTGCGGCCATCCTCGGCCACGGCCTGTCCTGGATTCTGATTCCGTGCGGCCTTGGCTTCTGGCAGATCGCGGTCGCTCTGATCGCCGGTCTTTCCGCCAAGGAAGTTGTCGTCAGCTCCATTGCGGTTCTGTTTGGCATTGCCAACGTCACCAGTTTTGGCGGCATGCAGGTGCTTCATCAGGAACTGCTCTCCATCGGCTTTGGCCCGCTCAACGCCTATTGCATGATGCTGTTCTGCCTGCTCTATATTCCGTGCGTCGCTGCCCTTTCGACGATCCGCAAGGAATCCAGGTCCACGCTTTTCATGCTCAAAAGCGCCGGCTTCCAGTTCGCGGTCGCCTGGGTCGTTACCACACTGGTCTATCAGATCGGCTCTCTGTTCATTCACTAGGCCATACGGCGGAAAGCGGCAGATCGTTTCTGCCGGCTCTGAGGTTTTGGCTTTTCCGGCATTTGCTTCCGTTTTCTTTTGAATGCCTTAAACGGGCGGACATTCTTTCAGGTCCGTCCGTTCTTGTTTATTCCTAGATGTTGTAGAGTTGTCATAAAGGCTCTGGCTTTGCCCGGAGCCGGAAAGGAAGTCATCTATGTTCTATCCTTATTCTTACGGCTACCGCGGATGGTACGGCATTGATCCGGGCTATCTGTGGGTTCTGGCCGCCATGCTGCTGGCGCTGCTGGCTTCATTATGGGTGCAGTCCACATTCAGAAAATATTCCCGGGTTCCCTCCACCATGTCCGGCGCTCAGGCGGCCCGTTATGTTCTCGACCATAACGGTTTAAGCAATGTCCGCATTGTCCGCATTGCGGGCAATCTGACCGACAACTACAATCCGGTCACCAAAGTCCTTTCCCTTTCGGATTCGACGTATGACAATTATTCGGCTGCAGCGGTCGGCGTCGCCTGCCATGAAGCGGGACACGCCATTCAGGATGCCCGACATTATCTGCCCAACCGGATTCGTTCCGCACTCGTTCCGATCGTCAACATCGGCTCTTCTGCGGCGATTCCTCTGTTCATTCTCGGTCTGCTTCTTGATGTGACCGGTCTGATGTGGGCGGGCATTATCCTGTTCTCCCTTTCCCTGCTTTTTGGTCTGGTCACCCTGCCGGTCGAATTTAACGCCAGTTCGAGAGCGCTGAACACGCTCAAGACCGATCCGGCTTTCACAAAGAGCGATTATGAGGAGCCAAAAAGTTCTGGTTGCGGCAGCCAGCACATATGTCGCCAGCGTTTTCGTTTCTCTCGCTCAGGTTATGCGCTATATCGGCATGGCCAGACGCAGAGACGATCGCTGATTGCTTTCCAGTTTCTGCTTTCAGAAATGGATTTCTTGTTCTCCATTTCGATTTTCGCGATTCCTTCGGGGATCGTTTTTCTTCTGGCTTCTTTGTACGCTTTCCTGACGAAGCCGGAAGGAATTGCCTTCTGGTCTGCCTCAGGAATTGACAGACTCGGCTGTGTGTTTTAGAAAAAGCTTGTACCATTTCAACAAAACAGCAGGGGAGCTCAAAAGAGCTGAGAGGAAGTCCGGCTTCGACCCTGGAACCTGATGCGGATTATGCCGCCGTAGGAAGCTGACCAGTCGACCGTTGACTTTTGCAGGAAAATCCGTTCTGGGTTTTCCTGTTTTTGTTGAAATGGGTGGAAATGAGAAAGGTTGTGATCTGCTCCGGGAAACCGGCATGGACAGGGGAGCGCCTGACATGAACTGCTGCGAGGGAGGCCATCATTCTGGTCTGAGAGGGAATCCGAAGATTCCGACCGTCTGTTTTGTATTCAGAAAGAGAGGATTTGAAATGAAAAACAATTCGATTCGAAAACTTACTTTTGCGGCGCTCCTATGTGCAGTTGCGGTTGTGGGAAGCCTGTTTTCCTTCCCGATTTTCGGAAGCCGCTGTGCGCCTGTCCAGCATATGGTCAACATCATCTGCGCGGTTCTTCTTGGACCGTGGTACGGAACCGGCGTCGCGTTTGTGGCCAGCCTTCTGCGCAACATGCTCGGTCTGGGAAGCATTATGGCGTTTCCCGGAAGCATGATCGGCGCTCTGTTTTGCGGACTGGCCTGGAAGTACAGCCATAATCTGTGGCTGACCGTTCTGGCGGAAGTCTTTGGTACCGGCATTCTGGGCGGTCTGTGCGCCTATCCGCTGGCTATTGCCTTTCTGGGCGTATCCGCCGGGGAAGTGGCTTTTACGCCTACATTATTCCCTTCCTCATTTCTACGGTCGCGGGCTCGCTCATTTCCGCGTTTGTTCTGGAAGCCATGTCCAGAACCGTCATGCCTTCCCTTTTGAAGCAGGAAAACGCCTGACGAAAATCGGCGTACTTCCGTGCTTTCGAACGGAAATTAAAACGACCGGTCACCGTTTCTTGACGGCTTAGAAAACAGGTTTTAGAAAGGAATTAATACCCGTTCCATCAAACAGCAGGGGAGCTTTGAAAAAGCTGAGAGGAAGTTTGGCTTCGACCCTGGAACCTGATGCGGATTATGCCGCCGTAGGAAGCTGATCTATCGACTTTTGCAGGAAAATCCGCTTTGGATTTTCCTGTTTTTTGTGAACGGGTACAAGGCCGCAGAGAGAAAGGGGAAAACTTTATGGATTTCCAAAACGAAACGCGTTTCTGCACAGCGGATCCCCGTCTGCTGGAAGCTTTGCGAAAACGGCATCCCCGGGTTCACTGCATCACCCCTGCTGTGAGCGCAGCCAAAGTAGCCGATGGACTGAGTGCTGTCGGCGCTTCGCCGATTTTAAGCGAAGATCTGCAGGAATGTGCGGAGATTACCAGAAGCAGCCAGGCGCTCTCCTTATCGATTGGAATGCCTTCCGAAAACAAATGGAACGTCCTTCGAAAAAGCGGAAAAGCCGCAAAGGATGCAAACATTCCAATCGTTCTCGATCTGACCGGCATCGGCGTATCGCCCTTCCGTCAGGCAAAAGCACTCGAGCTTCTTACAGAAATCCATCCCTGGCTGATCAAAGGCAATCTTTCCGAACTGGCCAGCCTCTGCCATATGGGCGGCAGCGGAAGCATCGATGTACAGAGCAAAGAGGTGCAGGCCATCGGGGATTCCAGACGCTTTCTCGAAGCGCTGCTCGACTGCGCCAGTGCCCATTCGTGTCTGCTGATCTGTACCGGTAAGGAAGACCGGCTCTTCACACCCGATCGCCGTATGTATGCCGCCCGGGGCGGTTCAGCGTGGATGGCCGCTCGATCCGGAACCGGGTGCATGTTAACCGCCTTTTAGCAGCCGCTCTTGGCGTATGGTCCGACCAGCCCGAACAGGCTGCGGCGTGTGCTTTAGGCTGGTTTAAAGCCTGGGCCCAGATTGCCGAACAAAACCTGCAGACTGCGGAAGGCAGCGGGCATTTTCTGATCCGTTTTCTGGATGCGATGAGTCTCTCGTAAAACGATGACCGCAGACCGATCCCCATCCCATCCGATCCAAGTCCGATCCGCTCATCGGATTCGCTTTGGAAGCCATCTCAATCTGCGAAACTTGCCTGAAAGATGGGAAGTCACATTCCCGGAAAAGAACATAGAAAGAGAGGAAAAGTATTGGAAAAGACCTATGGAAGCAGCTGAAGCTGTATGCCCTGACCGATCTTCGCTTTGTACAGGACAATCCGTCCAAAACGATGGCAGATCTCGTACGCGAAGCCATTGCTCAGGGCGCAACGATGATTCAGCTGCGCGAAAAACGGCTGAACGGTGCAGCGCTTGAAGAAGAAGCGCGTCAGGTCCTGGCCGTATGCCAGGAATCCGGCATTCCGCTGATCATCAACGATGATCTGGAGCTGGCTTTAAAAATTCATGCCGACGGCGTGCATCTCGGCCAGAAAGACGGGTCCTGCAAAGCGGCCCGCTCCATTGCTGGAGAGGATTTCATCATCGGTGTGACCGCGCCTTCGGTTGTACTGGCCCGACAGGCAGAACGCGATGGAGCCGATTACATCGGAGCCGGGGCGATTTATCCGACCCAGACCAAAACGGATACGAAGCCTTTAACACCGCAGGCGCTGCGTGAAATTACCAAAGCCATTTCGATTCCTGCAGTAGCCATTGGGGGCTTGCCAAAAACAACGTGGACGTCCTGAAGGATACCGGCATTGCCGGCTTTGCGTCTTCTTCTGGCGTCTTCGCGCATCTGGACGATCACACATCGGTCCCCTCGTTTTTAAAGAAAGCCCAGGAGATCTGCGTGAACGCCTAAGCAAGCGTCTGAACAAAGCGAGCAAAGCCAAATAAGGCCAGGCAAAGTCCGGCCAGACAAAACAAAGATTCACAGTAAAAAACAAAGATTCGCAGGAAAAGCTGTACGAAGCAGCCAATGTCATTAAGTTAAGGAGGGATAAAAATCGTATACCCTGTTCATGAGCGTTGTCATTTCTTATATTTTGCGTCTCAGGCATGACGAAAAGGATGATTTTCTACCTGTTGAAAAAATCATCCTGATGACTTTTCGGTTTTCAAATCTGTCACTTCTTCTTTCTGGTATCAGCTCTTCCTTCTCTGATCGGAGATATCCTGGCCAGAAGAAGATCTTCCAGTGTACTCAAGCTGATTCTGGCTTTTTGAACAGCCACTGTTGAATCGTTTTGATGATGAATCCGAAATCTGCCTTCTGCTTGTGCTTTTTGGCCTGAGCGATGCGCTTCTGGTGCTGACGAGATCTTTCTACCTTGTTGCGCAAACGGGAACAAAGATTGTAGAGAGTCATTTTGGCATAGATCTCTGCCTGGACCAGATCAAGCTTCCTTGAATGAGTCCATTCAAGATCGGTGTTTCGTTTCAGTCCCCTGAAGCCGACTTCAACCTGCCAGCGCAGACGGTAGATCTGCTTGATGTCCTCGGTCCCAAACTCAGCTTCCGACAGATTGGTGCAGACGGTAATGAATGATTCATTCCCTTCGCAGGCAGCTTTGAACCTCACAACCCTGATATTTAAAGGGAGTTCAGTCGTTTGACCGTCAAATTCAGGCTGCTTCCTGTACGAAGAGATGTACTTATAGACATCCCAATGGTCTTTGACATGCCTGTTGTTTTTACTGGTCAGAATCACATTGAAAGGAATGTCATACTCTTCTGACTCGGGAGTCTTATAGTACTTGAGAATGCTTGTAGATGATGTCTCGTCTTTGATACGTATGACAAAAGGGACATGTTCCTTCTGCAGGCGATAGAAAGACATAAGAGCTTCGTATCCCCGATCAGCGATGAAGATGGCTTTCTGAAATGAAGAACGCTGAGCGAGTTCAAGAAGAGCTGAATCTTCATTCTTCTCAGAGCCGGGTTGAAGCAGCGCGTCAGTAAAGACGGAGTTGAGGGCGTCGAATTCGGCATTCAAATGAACAAAGTGCCTCTTCTTGCCTTTTTAGAAGCGCCATAGGTGATGTCATTGTCCTGTTCAGGAAGAACTTGAATCTCGCTTCCATCTACAGCGAGGAGGCGATAACCCTTGAAGGTTTTAACATCAGAGCTGGAAGTTGCCTTGTTAAACCGATTGAAGACGTTTTTATAAAGTGAAGAGTTGATTTTGGAACGGGCCTGAGACACAGCAGAGGCTGAAACAGATGATCCGCCCTTAAACAGGATCCAGGGAAAGGAAGCAGCGAGGGATTCCTCTGTCAGCTGAAACGGAAGAAGGACAAGCTCATGCAGGTCAATCTGCCGCTTACGGGTGAAGGCGGACTGAGAAGTAAAATTGGCAGGGTTCGCCGTTTCTGAGCTGATGATATTGAGGAAGGTGTTTCTGAAGAAAGAACATTCTTTGGCGATAGCAGTCATAGGGAAAACTCCTTTAAGTTCTCCCCATCGGCTGCGAAGCAGCCGCGCGGCGGCAGAAATTTGTCAATAGATTTTTAGAAAAAGTGAAAAACTCGAATCATTCGAGATTTGACTTGAAGAGTAGAAAAAGACCACATCACTGCTTAACGCTGATGTGGTCTGAGAAATCTTAACTTAATGACATTGACGAAGCAGCAAAGAAAAATGCTGGTAACGATCGAATTCTCGATCGAATCCAAATCCAGCCGCGACGAATTGGGGGCACCACCTTGCGCCGCGTAACAAAAGAAAATGCATGAAAGAACTCAAAAGAAAGAGGAATACGAATATGTATACTGCATTATCCATCGCCGGATCCGATCCGAGCGGAGGCGCCGGCATTCAGGCCGATCTGAAGACTATGACGTGCAATGGCGTTTTCGCCATGGCGGCCATGACGTCTCTGACGGCCCAGAACACAACCGGCGTCAGCAATATCTTCCCCGTCACTCCCGAATTTATCCGCGAGACAGATTGAAATGGTCGTTCACGATATTCGACCCGACGCCGTCAAAATCGGCATGGTCGGCAGTGCACCTGCCATTGAAGCGGTCGCTTTATCCCTTCAGGAAATTCCGGATGTAAAAACCGTCGTCGATCCCGTCATGGTTTCCACCAGCGGCAGTCTGCTCATTGATCCAGACGCCATCGAGGCGCTTAAAACGCATCTGATCCAGGACGCCACCCTGATCACGCCAAACATCCCCGAAGCCGAAGTTCTCTGCGGCTTCTCCATTCAGAACCGGGACGACATGGAAAAAGCCGCCCGCAATCTGGGCAGCACCTTCCATACCGCCGTTCTTGTCAAAGGCGGTCATCGCGTCGAAGACGCCAACGACGTGCTTTACGACGGAAGCAATCTGATCTGGTTTGAAGGCGAACGCGTCCAGACGGAAAACACGCACGGCACCGGCTGTACCCTTTCGAGCGCCATCGCAGCCAATCTGGCCAAAGGGTTTAATCTGCCTCAGTCCGTACGAAGAGCCAAAGCGTACATTACCCGGGCACTGGACGACGGCCTGAATCTGGGCAGCGGTCCCGGACCGATGAACCATGCCTTTAAAGGTCACGAAGATTTTTTGATCTTCCTGAAAACGATCCGGAGGTCTAGGTACGATGCTTACGCAGATTCTTATTGTCGTCAGTCTCATCGCCTATTTTGGAATCAGCCTCTGGCTGGTTAAGGACGTAAAGCTGACCACGTCTTCGATTTCGATCTGCGCGATCTGCATCGCGCTGACCCTGATTCTGGAATCCATTTTCATTCCGCTGCCGACCGGCGCGGTGATCACGCTGTGTTCGCCCGTGCCGCTGCTGGTTCTGGCCATCTGCTTTGATCCAAAGCTGGCCATTCTTTCCGGATGGATTACCGGTCTGCTTTCCATCGCACTGCTTCCTACCTGGCAGCCGGTCCATTGGGCACAGATTTTTGTGGAACACCTGGTGTGCTTTTCCTGCCTGGGCTATGCAGGACTGTTTTCGGCGAAAACGAAGCTGGGCATTCTTCCCGGCCTTCTGCTCGCGTTTGCGATCAAGTTCATGGGCCATGCGGCCAGCGGTGTTGTCTTCTTTTCCCAGAACGCCTGGTCGGGCTGGGGTCCCTGGGCTTACAGCATGACGTACCACCTCACCAGCAAGGTCCCGCTGTTCCTTCTTTGCACGCTGGTCATGCTCGCCCTGCCGCTCAAAACGCTGGAGCGCCTTGGCAAATCCAAAATGGTAAAGAAAGGAGCCGCCCAGTGATTGAAGCGCTTCGTCATAAGAAAGATTCCTTCAGCGCGCGTCTTTTAAACGATTCCATTCCGTACTGGAACCATTACCTCCGCCATCCGTTTCTGCAAAAGCTGGCCAATGGGACGCTCTCGCACGATCGCTATACCGGCTACATGATGCAGGACTATCTGTATTTGAAAGAGTATGGACGCTGCTTCCTTCTGGGTATGGTTAAGGGCACCGACCCCGCCTTTCGCGCCGTTTGCGAACATTATCTGAAGCGGATCAACAATTTCGAGCTCGACGTTCACCGCGGCGCGTTTGAAGCGCTCGGCATTTCGAAACAGGATCTGGAGCGTGCCGTTCCTTCGCTGGAAAATCTTGGCTATACCTCCTACATGCTCAAAGTCTGTCTCGAAGGCAAACAGGAAGAAATTTTAATTTCGATTCTCGCCTGCGCCCTCAGCTACGAATACATCGCGCACGAAATCGTCAAGGAAAAGCCCGAAGCCTTAAACGATCCGCTGTACGGCAGCTGGTTTGCGCAATACGACTCGGCCGATTACGCCAAAGAAAACGATGACCTCTGCGCGCTGCTCGACGATCTGACCAGAGAGCTTTCCAAAGAGCGGCTCGATGCCCTCGAGAATATTTTCCAGACCTGTTCCCGTTTTGAAATGGGCTTCTGGAACGGAGCCTGGCAGACGGGTGATGAAACGCGGCTTTGTGCCTAAGCGATTTGTAAACACCCAGTAAACGCTCTATACGCGTTCCAAAATACGAATCTCCCGAAAATACGCTGCGCTTCAAATTCCGCCATTTAATGAAAACTGGCTGAGCGGATCCGTCCGACTCAGCCAGTTTTTATCTGAAATTTTCTGCATAAAGCTTCGAATTACCTGGAAGCTTTTTTCTTGCGAAGGAATTCCGGAAGCGGTTTTCCTTCTTTTTCCACTGAATGAATTCCGCTGTCGCGGTAAAGACGGCATCGCCGGCGGAGTTCAGGCAGGTTTCTACCGAATCCTGAACGACACCGATAATGAAGCCGACCGCTACGACCTGCATGGCCACATCCTGAGAAATGCCAAACAGGGAGCAGGCCATCGGGATCAGCAGAAGAGATCCGCCGGCAATACCCGAAGCGCCGCATGCACCGAGCGCAGCCATCATCGAAAGCAGAACCGCAGCCGGGAAGGAAACCTGAATGCCCAGCGTATTGGCGGCAGCGAGTGTCATGATCGTAATCGTGATCGCAGCGCCGTCCATGTTGATCGTGCTGCCCAGCGGAATCGATACGGAATAGAAATCCTTATCGAGACCCATCTTCTTGCACAGTTCCATGTTGACTGGAATATTCGCAGCCGAACTGCGGGTAAAGAATGCCGGAATGCCGGATTCTTTCAGGCACTTGAACACGAGCGGATATGGATTGACGTGCAGATAGCAGAACACCACAAACGGGGAAACGACGAGCGCCATGAACAGCATCGTGCCGACGAGCAGAAGCAGCAGCTTTCCGTAATCGGTAAAGATGGACAGACCGCTTGTCGATACAGTCGTGTAAATCAGACCCATGATGCCAAAGGGCGCCAGGTTGATTACCCAGCGAACGATCTTGCTGACGGCTTCCGCCACGTCGTTCATGAACTTCTTCGTATTGTCCGAAGCGCAGGCTTTCATCGCCAGACCAAAGAGAACCGCATAAAACAGAATGCCGATATAGTTGCCGTCCGCGATCGACTGGATCGGGTTGGAAACGATATTGGCCAGCAGGGTATGCATGACTTCATCGAGGCCCTGCGGAATCGTGGACGCGCTCGCCGCTTCGGGCAGAACGATGGTCTGCGGAAACAGGCGGGACGCCAGCACCGCCAGTACAGCGGCTAAAAATGTCGTCAGCATGTACAGCCAGATGACAGTACCAAACCGGCGGTCAAGGCGGGAAGAATTTTGCGCAAGCGCACTTGCGACAAGAACAAAAACCAGAATCGGCGCCACGCCTTTCAGCGCGCCGACAAACAGATTTCCAAATTCGCCAATCCAGGTCCAGCCTGGCACCAGCAAAGCCAGTATGACGCCAATCACCAGACCAATCAGAATGCGAAGAATCAGGCTGGTACGGTTGTAGCTTCGAACGAGCTTCAGACACCCATTTTTAATGGATTGCATAAAAACTATCTCCTTTTCCCTTGTCGGAAAATGAAAAACATCGAACCAGAACAGCCGATCCGTGTTCGATGTTCAAATTCACCAACAAAAATAATAATACGTGATCCTCTGATCGCCATACAAAGACGCCTGTCTCCGCCATCTGAACGTTATTCTTGCTCGCTTTGTATGTTTTTATCATGTTTTTCGGAAGATACGTTCTTGCCTTTTGGCCTCTGTCGTTCTTTCTTCCATTCGTATCTTCCCTTTTCACACTTTTTGCCGCAAAAAGCCGGAGCGTATGCTCCGGCCTGGCAATTCAAGGGGTAAATCGTATGACTCTGTCCTCTCTTTCGAATCTGGATTTTCTGATCAGTGCAGTTCGTAGTACTTGATGGAATCCTGCAGTTCGTCGAGGCGGCGGGTCATTTCTTCGAAATCGTCATCGTTTTCCGCCTGCTGATGGGTAACGAGCGAATCGAGCAGATCGGCGGCTTTCTTATTGATCTGGACGGAACGTTCATAGTATTTGCGCAAAATGTCCATGTTATGACCAATCTTCACATACTGTCTGGCCTGTTCGAGATTGTTCTGGGACATGGCGATCGCTTCATCCAGTCCAGCTGTGAAACGGGCAATCGACAGTTTGCTTCCACCAAAAATGTTTTCGAGAATGGCCTCGGAATTGTCCTTGATGCGGTGCAGTTCCCGGTCGTTGTTTTCGATCTGTGTCAGCAGATTGCGCTCGATCGCGCGCTGCGTCTCCTTGGCCTCGTCAACGACTGGCCGGGCCTTTTTCTCCGGTCGTGGGAAAAGTTGCCCGCTTCCGCTGGAAGCACGTGTGTCTTTCACATTGGGAATCGGCGGCTTTTTCGGAATGGGCGGCTTTTGAGACGGCCGCGCCTGTGTACGGGACGCATGGCTTTGCGAAGAATTCGCAGGAGAAGAATACGTACGCGGACCGGCTTTCAGTGCCCCCATGCCCAGGTAGACCGAGCCCCAGTTGGAAAAATAGCGGCTGAGGCCTGGTGCGAAAAACAGAAGGAAGGAATAGAGATACATCATCAGCCCTTCCAGATAATAAAAGGCATACGGCATGACGACCGGATGCGAATAGCCGAACATCGCCTCGTTATACTCGCTGTTTTGCGGCTTTTGCGGGGAAACGTACTCCGTTCGCGTTCTGGCCTGACCTAAAAATGGCCGACATAGTAAATGACTGGAATAATAAAAAGGAGTTTGAAAATGAACCCCAGATGCAGAACAAAGGCCAGCGCCATGGGCAGAAGCATGGGGAGCAGATCTTTACCCGAATTATCTGACATATCTTTTCCCTTTCCTGAATAAAACGGTTTCCCGCCGATCGTGCCGTTCGCTCAAATCGCCCGGAAACCGGAAATAAACCTGTAATATGAATTATACCGGCCGCTCAATTTCTTTTCATCCATCGGCCGTCTGGAAAACCGAGGCTTATTAAAAACTTTACTATTCTTTTCCGGTATTTTGGATAGGCACCCATAACGCGGTCAGTCTGGGATTTTTTGATTTTCAAAGCCTGTCCGACCACGGGAATCTTAAAAACGGCCCGGTTTCTTTCCCGGCCGCTGTTCAACAGTATCTGTACACGATAAGGAGTCACCATGAATATTCTGTATTTTCTCTGCAACTTTCTGCTTTCCTTTTTATTTTTCTGAAAGGCACCCAGATTCTCGGCTTTTTAAAGGCGAAAGAGTATGACAGTCTTTCCGGCTATTCGAGCCCGGATCTTGAACCGGGCACAAAGCGCTGGATTCGCGCTCAGGAAATTTATGGAGACGCCCTGCGCAAATGCGGCGCAGGACTGATGCTTCTGAATGTAGTCGGCGCGCTTTCCGTATTCATGCTGGAACTGCCGGTCATTCAGATCGAATCCGTCATCCTTCTGCTTCTGGAAATTCTTTCCTTTTTCGGCGCGAAACTGTGGACCAGAAACCAGATGGCCAAGGACATTGTCCTGACCCCTTCCGCCCCTGCAACGCCGGCTGGCGAAACCGCACCGGCAGACGAAGGATCCAACCGATCGGATGCTTCTTTGGAACATGCAGACGATGCGAAATCTGAAGCGCACAAAGCCGAGGACGAGAATCCCGACGAAAGTCCGAAAGAAACGCCGGCAAAAGCAGAAGAAACTTTCACAGCCGATACACAGGACGATGCGATCCCGGCAGAACGCGACGATGAGAAGGAATCGGTTTCTGAACAGGAAGAACTCGAACCAGATGCTGCCGCAAACGAACCAGACGCAGCCGCGCAGACCGAACAGCCGAGGGAAGCGTCTGTACCGACGGACACGAACGAAAACGAACCGGCTGAACCGGTCCTTCCCGCTGAAGATGCCCATATTCATTTGGCTCCTTCCTCGTCCTCTGCAGACACACAGACGACGTCTTCTGAACCGACTGCCTCTTCACCCTCTTCTGCTCCTTCAGAATCCGCAGCTTCTTCGATCGAACGCAAGGCGGCCCCTTCTCCGGAACGAAGAACTGCGCCGGCTCACGAAGAGAGCAGCTCGGAAGAATCCGGTCTGGAAGATGTGGATCCTAAAGAAGCCGACCGTCTGGCCCGCTCCATTCTGAAAGCTTCCGCTTCCCGAAACGATCGCGCCTCGTTCCATCGCCGCGATCGCCGCAACCAGCAGATTGCAGAAAACGGCTTTCAGGTCCACCAGATCCAGAACAATTCCGATCAGGCCTCCTTTTCCATCAAGCGTCTGCCGGAAGATACAGACACCGAATCCAAATAGAACAGTCAGGATCCCAGGATATAGAGTCATCCTCCGTTTTTCCGCTCCTGTCCTCCTCTGCTGTCCCCGTTTCAAAATCCATGCATACGAAAATCGCCCGCAGAAAGAAACAAAGCGTTTCTCCTTGCGGGCGATTTTCCTGTGTCCTCTTTGAGGTCTCACCGGATGATGTGCGGATCTCTGTCGATCTGCTGAATCTCCGTGAATCTGCGGATTTGTGCGAATCTGCATGAATCTGCAGCGATCTATGCGATTTTATTCGCGATTTTCCCTCTCGGACGGGTACTCGAGAATCTTTTCCATGCCGATTTTCTGCGGCTTGAGATTGAGCGACTCATAAAAGTGAAGGGCCGAAGTATTGTCTGCCCATACGTTGAGCGTCACGTTGTAACAGCCGCTCTTTCGTGCGAAGTCGCAGACGTATTCATACAGATGACGGCCGATGTGCTGATGGCGGATGTTCTGATCGACGCAGAGATCGTCGATATAGAGCGTTTTGATCGGCGTGAGGATATTGTCGTTGGGATGCTCCTGAAAAATGCAGAACGCATAGCCGCGAACCTGTCCTTCTTCATCTTCGTAAACAAAGACCGGTGTCTTTTCCTCGCGAAGAATCGTTTCGAGCTGTTCGTCGGTGTATTTGCGGGCGCCGGTCTTAAAGAGATCCGGGCGCGCCTGATGGTGTACTTCCAGAACCTGACTGAGCAGGCTGTCAATGACGTCAAGATCGTGAAGATCCGCTCTTCGAATATTCATTTCTGTTCCCTCCTCCATCCGGGCTGGCTACCGCTGGCTGGTTTTCTTCTGGCTTTGTTTCGCACCGTTTTGTCTTTGTTTTGGCCTGGGTTGGGCGGTTTTGGCCAGCCGCCTTCGGTCTGTACCTGCCGGGCGGTGTCCCGCCCATTTAAACCGGAATGGCTTTGCGGCTTATGCGGATGAGTGAAGCCTTGCTTCACTATCTTACATACTGGTTACAGACGTTTTTCATTGTAATCCTCTGCTTCTTCTTTAGCAGAGATTTTCCTTCGTTCCATTCTGTCTCCTTTTTGAACCTTCATCGTTTCCGCTCTGGAAAAGGGAGCCCATAAAAACTGTCCGCAAGGGACAGTTTCGGGATTAGTCAGCGTAGAAGGCGATGCCTTCGTATTTCCAGCCGTAGTAAATCAGATTATCGCGTTCATCTTCACTGAGAGTGAAATGATGGCTGCCGGTTTCGGCATTCGGGTTATAGAGACGATAAACCGGATGTTCATAATGTTCCAGTGCAGCTTTCCAGGATTCGCCTTCTGCGCGCCAGCCAAAGCCCTGCAGCGCGTTGTATTCCTTCTCATCGATGGTGTAGTGATGATCGCCGGTATTCGGGTTATACAGACGGAAGACCGGAATCGCGTTGTCTTCGTCGCAGGAAGACCAGGCCAGACCTTCTGCATTCCAGCCGGCCCGATCGAGGTAATTGGCTTCCTGCAGATTCAGCGTGTAGAAATGTTCGCCGGAATTCGGGTTATACAGACGGAAGACCGGATCCGGTACACGCGAGTTCTGCGCGATCCAGACGAGACGTTCACGGTCCATCAGAGGTCCGCCGGAACGGTCACGGTACACATAGACGTAGGCAAACAGAGAAACGACTTCGCCGTTTTCGTTCAGCATCGGCGATCCGCTCTGGCCGCCGCTGCCGTACGTGTTGGATTCCAGAATGCGGTCAAACACTTCCACATCGCTGCCCCAGCTTTCGTACTGGGTCGAAATGTCATTTTCGTGATTGTATTCCGCCGGATAGCCGCTCAGATGCAGCCGCTGGGCCTTGGCGCCGTCAATCGAAAGCGGAAGCTTGCCGGTTTTGGCGGCAATGTCGTCGTTGAGTACAATCAGTGCCACGTCGTTGGCTTCGTGGGCGTCGTTCAGCCAGCCTTTATCGACTTCGAAATATTCAACATCTTCACTCGTCCACGCGCCAAACGGTGCGGAATAATCGGTGGCACCCGGGGTGATATGAATGCTTTGGATCCAGCCGTAGCCGTGTTCCACATCGTAAATACAGTGGCCGCACGTCAGAACCGTATTTGGACCAATGACAAAGCCGGTACCGACGTAATAGCGGTGTTCATCGTTCTGGTCTACAAATTCCAGACGAAGCTTGCAGATGGCGCTGTACGGCATGCGGGTCGTATCCATAACGCGGGTACGGGTTTCGGGAGAATCTTCGTTGTATTCGGGAAGAATATCCGAACCGTCCGGTCCGCTTGGATCTTCCTTGTACACCGGATCGAGCGGCTGTTCGTTTTCTGGTTCTGCCTCTTCTTCCGATGCAGCATCGTTTTGAATCTGCGTCGAATCAAACGCGTAGCGAACCGAGTCGTCCTCGACAGTTACTGTACCGTTTGGTGCGTCGGTAAAATCCGGCTTTTCCTTTGCCAGCATGGCTGTCGGCGAAAGAAAGGAAAACGCCATCGTCAGGCTTAATACCCAGGCGCCAAGACGATGTCCAAGTTTTGGACGCGTTGACCCATAGGCTGGGGGAATCGGATAAATATGTTTTCGTTTCATGCACAATCTCCTTATTCTATGTTGCCGGGCTGTGAAGTTTCCTTCGTTATGCGTCCGGTAAATATGTCGATCACTATATTGCAGTTTTCTAGTGCCATACTACCCGATCGGTGTCCGTCTTTCTTTTCAACTGACCATATAAAAATGCGGTTCGCATAATGTCAGTTCTGTTTTCTCGCCGTCCTTTCCGACTCTTTTTCTCAAGTATCGGATCGGGTCAATTTCTTATCTTAGTTGTATATAAAGGCCTTTTTGCGCTTTTTCGAGAGCCGCTCCCGCCTGGAAAAGCGGCGGTCCTGCCTCTTTCAAGTCCGGTTACCGAGCGATACGCCTGTGCCGTTTTTCTCGTTCTGTGCTGTACTTATTCGCAAAACGGATTTCATTTTGGAAAGCGGCCGAAAAAGGCTGATCCTTCTGAGGGTTCTGAAGTTCCCTCAGGCTGGATCAGCCTATTGTGCCTGGACAGAGTTCTGTCGTTCAGAATTTATGAACGAAACGGGTTCGCATCGATTTTCATCGAGCGTTTCTTCGTTCCTTACTTTTCGCTGCTTTCGCTTTCGCTGGAGTCAGCTTTTGAATCGTCGGCTTTGGAATCGTCGGCTTTCTTGTCTTCCGATTTCTTATTGTCCGACTTCCTGGTGTCCGGGGTTTCGACTTTGAAGATGTAGCGAACCGAAGTCTTGGCACCTTCCGGTGCACCGGCGAAGGTGGAGTACTCTTCGTTGAAACGGATCGTTTCATTGCAGAGGTCCTTGAACATGGCGATTTCTTCTTCGCCCCAGTTCAGAGCTTTTTCAGCTGGCTCATGCCTTCGTCATTGAGTTTGACGGTTCCGTCTTTCAGCTGACGCGCACCGTCATCAAGCTGGCTTGCGCCATCCTTGAGTTGTGCGGCGCCATCCTGCGCCTGGGTGATGCCGTCATCAAGCTGGCTTGCTCCGTCATACAGCTGACTGGCTCCCTGATTCAGCTGTACAGCGCCTGCATGCAGAGCGCTCGATCCGGCGTAGAGACGGGAAGCGCCGTCGTGCGTCTGGGCGATACCAGCGTTCAGATCGTTCATGCCGCTGTGTACATCCGACGCGCCCTTGCTTAATACGGTTACGCCGTTGATCAGTTCCAGATGACCGGCCTGCAGCGCCTTGGCACCGGCATTGACGCTCGAAGCGCCGCTGGCGAGTTTGGCTGCGCCGTCATTCATGGACGCGGCAGCGGTGCTCAGCGATGTGGCGGCATCAATGAGTGTCGTGCGGCTGTCGGCCAGTTTCTGGGTCGAATCCGCAAGCTGATCCATACCCTTATTCAGGTCGTCGGCTTTTGTGGACAGCGTCTGGCTTAATGTGCGCAGACCGCTTTCGAGCTGGTCAATGCCGTCATCCGTCTTCGCTGTCAGTTCGCCGACACCGTCATCGAGTGTGGAGATGCCGGTATGCAGCTGGGAGGCAGCGGTACTTAACTTGTCGGTTGCCTGCTGGAGTTTCGTCAGCGAAGCGCTCAGGTTAGTGAAATCCTCGCTGGCGCTGATCTGGTTCAGACCATTCTGTACGCCGGTCAGTGCGGTAATGGCTGTATCGATATCGTGATCCAGGCTGGTCAGCTGCTGGACGGCTCCATCGAGTGAAGTGGAGATCGTGGAAATCTGGCTGAGTTTCTGGGAAAGACTTTCCACATTGGCTGTGGAAATCGGTGTAATTGCCGTCTGCAGCGGAGCAATCGAAGCCGGCAGATCGTCTACCGAAGTCTTGGCGGTGGCCAGACTGCTTCCGGCAGCCTGTACGCTGGTCAGCGCACCGGAGAGCTGCGGCAGAGAAATGGCATTCAGGGCAGCCCTGGTCGCTTCATCGGTTGTGGATGCAGCGGCAGCGGCAATCGCCTGACGTGCGGCTTCAACCTGCGAAGAGGCAGTCGATACGGATGTGGCGGCCTGACTGTTGGCGGTCTGTGCTGCGGTGATCGCATTGGACGCACCGGTTTTGGCGTTGGAAGCCGCCGCAAGTTTCGTATTGCGATCGGCAATTTCCTTGTTAGCTGCCTGAATCTGCGCGTTGGCCGAGGTTACGCCCTGGTTGATTGTATTGACGTCCGTACGAATACCCGAAGAAAGCGTTCCGACATTGGCGCTTGCACTATTCAGTGCGGTCTTCATCGTATTGAGCGTCTGCAAATCGTTCGCAAGCGTCGTCTTCTGACCCTGCAGAGTCGTCAGAGCGCCGGAAAGCTGGGTGCTCAGTGTTGACAGCTTGGCCGGATCCATCCCGGAAATCTGAGTATTCAGAGCGCTCAGACCATCGGAAATCTGTTTGGAACCATCCTTGGCCTGATCGGCTCCAGTCTGCAAAGACTGCACGCCCTGATCAAACTGGGTCTTGAAGGACGCTGCGCCATCGGCGGCTTCACCGCTCTTATCGGAAGCGGCTTTCGTAAATTCCGATACGCCGGATTTTGCGCTCTTCATGCCGTTGTTCAAAGCGAGGAAGGAATTGCCGAGCTGATACAGCTAGCCGTCCCGGCCGGTAAGGGCATCAACTTTTGTCTTGAACTGAGACGTACCGTCGCTCAGAGATTTCGATCCGCTTTCCAGCTGTTCGGTTCCGGCAGCCAGATCGTCGCTGCCTTTGGACAGCTTGTTGACGCCGTCCTGGGCAGATTTTGCACCGCTTTCGAGCTGTGCAGTTCCGGCGGTCAGCTTGCTGGAACCAGAAACAAGAGCATCGGTTCCTTCCGCCAGACGTTTCGCGCCGGCTTCGAGATCCGCGGTGCCATCCTGTGCGGCTGCGGTTCCGTCTTTCAGCTGGGAAGAACCGTCATGCAGTTTTCCGGAACCGTCTTTCAAAGCGCCCATGCCGTCGGTGAGGGAGTTTGTTCCGTCCAGCAGCTGATCGGCACCGTCGCTCAGTTTGGCTGCGCCGTCCACAAGCTGGTCAGCGCCGTCAAAGAGCGGCTGCAGTTTCGAAGTGAGTTCGCTCAGATCGTCCATATCGCTCAGTTCGGAAAGCTGGATTTCATTGGTTGCACCGAAATACATCTGCGGCACTTCAAAGTCTTTTACATCGGCTTCGATCGTCACATCATCACTGGCGCCAAGCTTATCGGTAAAGGAAGAAAGGCCGGCGCTGTCCATTGTTTCGGTTAATCCAGGCAGTGCAGCGAACATCAGGAATTCGCGTTCGCCGTCATTAATGGTCTCGCCCTGTTCGCAGGAAATATTGGAGAAGATCTTGCCGTCGAGATCCATCAGACCGCCCGCTGCAAAGAGCGGATGAATGATGACGTTCTTTCCGTTGAGATTAACGGTTTTCTTCTGATCGTTAACGAATTCCACGTTCATTTTCAGATGACCGCTTTTGCCTTTGAGCTGTTCGGCCGTCATCGTTTTTCCGTCCAGGCTGTAGGTAACTTTGATCTGTACCGGCAGTTTTTCCCTGGACGTACCCTGATAGTAAAGATCGTTGCCGTTTACGTTCCATGTGTAGACGTCGCCGGAAACGGTCGGCTTGTTGTCTTCTTTCAGATCCTGTACGTCGCTCAGTTTCAGATTTTCGCTGATCTCGCCGAGTCCGTTTGGATTGTGCAGCCAGGACGTAACGATCGTTTTGGAAATATTGCCGTTTTCATCCAGGAACGAGTAAACCGTTTCGGTTTTTGTGGTGTCTTTCGCATCCTTTTTGGATTTTGCACTTTCTTCCTGAAGGATCGTGCGGCTGGCGTTGGAAGGTTCCGCTTCCCTGGCCAGTACGCTAACAGGAAGTGCGGAAAGAGACAGAGCGCTGCTTAACAGAGCGGCTCCGAGTTTCTGAATTGAGTTTTTCATATTCGAAATAGCATTCCTTTCCCTCCGCTGTCCGTTTCCCGTTCGGTCCTTCAAACGGGAAATGGTTCTGGAGGCTGATTCTTGTCGGCCAGGCAATGGGAAGCCTGCGCCATGTGGACAAGCTGCTTTTTTACTGCGGGCATCCTGCCTGTATAGAACAGATGAGGATAAGATGGAAAATCTGCGGATTTTCTAAGCCAGACCGGTCTGCTGGTCCAGGCGAAAACCGGCTGGAGAATGCGGCTGGTTTTCTGAATTCACGTCATTCACTGTCTGTGCAGCAGTTTTGGAATCCTGTGTGTTTACCGTTTGGGCAGTTTCGGCTTTGGCATCCGAATTCGATGCGTCTTCTTCCGGTGCAGCTTTCGGCCAGCCTTTTGTGGTTCTGGTGATGAACTTGTTGCACGTAAGAAGCAGAGCCGGCAGAACCGTCAGAATGACGATGACACTGATCAGGGCGCCGCGGCCAAGCAGGGTGCACAGCGATTTGATCAGGTCCATGCGGGCAATCAGGCTTACGCCCGAGCAGGCCGCAAAGAAGGACATACCGGAAGTAATAATGGAAGGCATCGTCTGGGTGATCGCCGTCGTAATGGCTTCTTTTGGCGGCTGATGCGCAGCGAGCTCTTCACGGAATCTGGACGTTATCAGGATGGCGTAGTCGATGCAGGCACCCAGCTGAATGGTGCCGATAACGATGCCGGCGATGAACGGCAGTTCGGTATGTGTCAGATACGGAATGCCCATGTTGACGAAAATCGCAAATTCAATACAGAGCACGAGCAGGATTGGCAGCGATACCGATTTAAAGGTAAGGGCAATAATAATGAAGATAGCGAGGATGGAAACAAGGTTGACCATCTTGAAGTCGATGTCGGTAACCTTGATCAGATCGCGCGTCATGTTGCCCTCGCCGGCGATCAGCGCGTTCGGATCGTATTTCTGTGTAATGGAATACAGATCTTCAATCTGATTGTTCAGCTCATCGGTAGCTGAACGATAGGACGTATTGACGAGAATCAGCTTGCGGCCGTTGGCTTCGAGTACATCCCGGATGGCATCCGGTTCAAGTTCCGAAGGAATCATCGGTCCGGCAAACTTTTCATAGGCGACTACGCTCGTAATTCCATCGAGGTTTTCGATTTCATCGACCATCTGACGCGTCTTGGACGCGGAGAGATCCTGATCGACCATGATGAAATGCGAAGTCGTCATATCGAATTTATCTTTCAGTTCGTTGGTGCCCTCAACCGCCGGAAGATCGGCAGGAAGAGAAGCAGCCAGGTCGTAATACTGTGCCGTATGGGAGTTGCACCATAAGGCCGGAACAAACAGCAGGGCAAAGACAACCAGAATTGCTTTGCGATGCTTGACAACCCAGTCGGAGAATTTCGGCAGCGGACGGATCAGAACCGGATGCTGCCATTTTTCAATCCATGGGTCAAAGAACATCAGCAGAGAAGGCAGAACCAGAATCGTACACAGCACGGCGAACAGAACGCCTTTGGCCATGACGATACCGATATCGCGTCCAAGCGTCAGCTGCATGACCAGCAGAGCAAGGAAGCCGGCGATTGTCGTAATGGAAGAGCTGGTAATGGAAAGCCATGTCGCATGAATGGCCCGGGCCATGGCGTCTTCCTTGGAATCGCCTTTATTTTTCTCTTCCTGATAGCGGTGCAGCAGGAAGATGGAGTAGTCCATGGAAACGGCCAGCAGCAGAATCATGCTCAGCGCCTTGGTGACGTAGGAAATCTCGCCAAGGAAAATATTGGTTCCCATGTTGTACAGAATTGGATAAACCATGCCCAGAATGAAGATCAATGGCGCCAGCCAGGACTTCAGTCCGAGCGAAAGAACAATTAAAACCAGAAGAACCGCAATGGCGGAATAAATCGGCGTTTCCCGATCCACCATCGCTTTCGTATCCGCTGTAATAGCGGAAAAACCGGCGACATGCACGTTGTCGCTGCAGAGCTTTTTAATTTCCTCGATCGCATTCATCGTGGAATCGCTGGCCGCTGCATCCTTGAACGTGACGATGATCATCGTCGATCCGTCCGAATAGATGGCATCCGTCAGCGAAGAAGGAAGAACATCTGCCGGAATCTGGGCATCCACGACATCTGTCTTGGAGAGCGTCGTATCGACGCCGTCGATCTGAGAAATCTGCTCTTCCAGCCTGGCCACATCCTTGTCCGGCATGTCGTCTACAACGACCATCGCCGTACCCGCCAGGTTGAAATCGTCGCTCAGCACATCCTGCGCCACAATCGAGGGGAATCCTTTGGAAGATATGTCAGAATATCGTAGTTAACACGCGTATTCATATATCCAATAACCGAAGGAATCAGCAGAAGCGTAGCTACAAGCAAGATAATATTCCGGTATTTAACAATAAATTTTGAACACTTTTCCATAACCGTAAGTACCTGTTTTTCACTGGTTTCCTTTCACATCACCCATCCTATTCAGTTTTTGACCATCGGTCAATATTTACGCCCGTATCCCTTTCAGACACTTTATTCCCTATGCCTAAAAATGACTATCAGTCATTTTTTATATTTTTAAAGGTTCGGGTGTATACTGAAGCCATGTCAGGAAAAGCCGAACAGAATAAACTTCATAAAAAAACAGCCTGCTCAGCGCTGCGCTTGCCCTTCTTTCCAGCCGGGATCTGGCGGAAGTCTCCATTTCGGACATTACCAACCGGGCCGGCGTAGCGAAAGGCACTTTCTATTCTTTTTCAGGGATAAGGAAGAGATCCGGGACTATCTGGTCGACCGGGAATCCCAGCGCATTGTCCGTAATGCGCAGGACCAGCTCGACGAGGAAGATATCCGAAACTTTGACGATGCGGTCATTTTCATGATTTCCCGCATTCTTCAGCAGCTCTCCGACAATCCCCTGCTTCTGCGTCTGATCCGCCGCAGCCTTTCCATGGGCGTCTTCCATAAGGAACTGCAGAGCACCCTGGGTCAGGGCGGTCTCGATCTGGCGAATCGCTTTGAAGCCAAGGCCCGCGAATGCGGCGTGAAATTTGAAAATGCCCAGCTCGTCTATTTCATGATTCTCGAACTGACCGGATCCGTCTGTTATTCCTCGATTGTGTACGGCATCCCCTGTTCGATTGAAGAACTCAAACCCGTTCTGTTCGATACCATCCGCGCCATTCTGGCTTCGGCCAAAGAACCCGCAGGAGGACCCCCTGCATTAGTACCTGCATTAATACCTGCATTAACGATTGAAAATACCCGTACCCCGTGTGCTGAATCCATACAAAAGGAGATCCGTTCCAGCAAATTGCTGAAAATGGATCTCCTTTTTCCTTTCTGTTCCTGGTTATTCCACCGTTTTCCGGTGAATCGCGTCTCTCCTTCTCTTCGCTCATTGGAAAGAGTAAACGCAGCGAACAAGAGTTCAGCCAGCGCATTTTCGCGTTTCCTTCACCAGTCCCCGCTCTCTTATTTTTGTTTTCTCCTTCAATCAAGGAGAATGAGGGATTTTTCCGAAATGGCGTTTTCTGCAATCGAGGGGTCAGGCGGTTCTTAATTCTGAAACCAGTTTCCCGTAATCCCGTTTCCTTCGAAAAGGGATCCTCGATCGCTGGCTATAGCTGTCACCTTCGTCTTTATGGATCGTTCTGCGAACCGCATCCTGTATTTTTCCTGATCGATTCCTTTACCTGTCTAAGCCTGTTCCAAAATCTTGCAGACGTCGACCCAGCTTTCGGCATTGGCGTATCGATACAGTTCCTCGAGGTTCATACGAATGGCGCTGTTCGAACTGCCGCAGGCTGGATAGACATAGTCAAAGCGGCGCAGCGATTCATCGAGACAGACGCGAACGTCTTCCGGATTAGCAAACGGACACACGCCGCCGATCGCATGACCGGTTCGCCCTTCCACATCTTCGGCATTGAGCATGGAGGGTTTCAGTCCGAACGTTCTTTTGAATTTTCCGTTATTGACCTTCGCATCGCCGGCAGCCACGATCAGAATCGTATCGTTCTCCGGTCCATAAAAGGAAAGCGTTTTGGCGATATGTTCCGGCTCGCACCCCAGCGCCTGTGCGGCAAGCTCTACGGTCGCGCTGGACTGATCGAGTTCAATGATTCGATCGGCGATATTCTGCGCTCCAAATGCTTTGCGTACATTTTCAATAGACATGAATACTCCTCTCTCTTTTCTTTACTCGGATACTCTGCTGTTCCGCCCTCCAGATTTCTGGAGGCTTTTTTTGGATCGTCTTCCGTCCAGAAGCGGAATTCAATAACAGATTTTTCGCCTTTCCTTTCCCGTTTTCAAGTTCTCCGGAAAGACTTGCCTGTCTCCATGGCGAAAAGCCGCAGATTTTGCGCAATTCTGCGCTCTGTTCCAAGGACAGTGATAGTCAAATTGAGCTTTCCTGCTGCAAGAATGCAAAGAACACTCTCAAAAATGAAAAGAACCTTCTTCTGGCTATGGATATGATGAAAACAAGTGAAAGCGATCGTACGGTGCAGGAATCGGGCGCCTGCAGACGACAGACAAACCCGCTTTGACTCACTTTCGATACACACGATACACAAAGGAGAAAAGGAAAAGATGAATAAACGATTTCGAAGAGTTTCTTCGGCGGCGCTCAGCCTTCTGCTGATTGCCTCCCCGGTTTCCCCTCTGCTCCATACGCTTCCCGTTCTGGCGGAAGAAACCGAACTGGCCGAATCCTATACGTTTGACGGAACGGCTTCGACACGCGTCAGCATTACCGATCAGCTTCCCGCCTATGGCGAAGCCGATACGATGATCTGGTCCGGAACCTTCCAGGCGAACGCTTCCAATAACGCCATCGTGGCGCTGATGTCGGTCTGCGGCAATGACAACGCCAACGACTACATGACGCTTTATGTCCGCCCGGGCACAAACAAAATCGGTTTTGAATTCCGTAAAGTCACCGGTGCGAGTTACAAAGTATCGCAGGAAGCCAATTTGCAGGTGGGAACCGACAAACACGAATTTGAACTGGTCGTTTCCAGCAAAGGCTATTTTCTGACGGTTGACGGCGAAGAACTGATCGCTTCCCGTCAGAGCGGGGCTTTAACTTTAATGAACTGCGGGTATACCGATCTGCGCATGACCCTTGGCGGCATGGACCGCACCGGAAAAAGTTCCATGTCCGACAACTGGTTTTTCAACGGAACCATGACGAATGTCGCCGTAAAACTCGAACAGCGCGACGTTCTTCCCGAAGCGTTTGCAGAAATCAGCGGCGCTTCCTTTGACGGCAGTCAGATGCAGGGCAAAACGGCACCGCTTCCCGAAGGACTGAATGCGACAGACGGCTGCAGCGCGGCGGTCATTTTCCGGGTAAACAGCAGCGCCGAAGGCTTCATGCCTATCGCAAGTCTGAAATCGGCCGATGCTTCGACGATCTATACGCTAGGTACGACAGGAGATTCCCTCCAGCTTCAGATCACGGCCAGCGGAACCGTACAGTCCGTAAATCTCGATTATCCGGCGGGCACGCTGTACACTGGCGGCGCTCATACCGCCGTTGTGAACTTTACGAGCACCGGCGTTTCCGTTGTCCTCGACAGGCAGGCGGCCAAAGTGATCGAACAGCCGTTGTCTTTAAACAGTCTGACGCAAATTGAACTGGGCAAGAGCGCGGATGCCGCGCTGAATGGCGACATTACCGCCGTGAAGTTTTACAATCACGCGCTTTTGGAAGAAGAAGCAGCCAATGTAACTCAGTTTACGACCGGCCGGCTTCCGAAAACGGGCTATCGAACGAGCATTCTTTCCCTCGTTCAGCCAGGCGACTACGGGTCCGGATACTACCGCATTCCCTGTCTGGTACGCACAAACAGCGGCGTCCTGGTGACCGCAGCCGACAAGCGCAACGATACCCAGATGGACCAGTACAACATCGACACTATCGTTCGCCGCCGGGTAGACGGCGAGTGGAAAGAAGGCCAGGTCATCATCGACATGCCGGATATTGAAGGAACCGGCAGCGAACAGAAAGACTCCAATACGATCGATGCCGAACTGCTCAACGCGACTCTGCCGGACGGTACGAACCGTGTCTTCTGTCTGGTGGACTTCTTCCCGCAGAACATCGCCTGCCTCATGAACGGTTCCGACCTTTCTCTTGGTCACGGCTATATGGATGTGAACGGCAAGAAGTATCTGAAACTGCTTAACGATGACGAATCCGAAGTGTACACCGTACGCGAAGGCGGTCACATCTTTAACGCTGCCGGCGAAGATACGGGAGCGACCTTCCGGGAAAATTCAGACGGATCGATCGGAAACCGCGACTACGGCTGGCTGACCGGCCCGAATGGCGAAGACTGGGGAAGCTGCTGGATGTACAGCGGCGAAGATAAAGGTCACCTGCATGCGGTCCGCAACCAGCATCTGATGCTTACGTATTCCGATGACGACGGCGAAACGTGGTCTTCGCCAAGACTGATCACCGATCAGGTCAAGGAAGACTGGATGAAGTTTAACGGAACCGGTCCGGGACGCGGCATTCAGCTCGAACACGGCGAACACGCCGGACGCCTTGTCTTCTCGACGTATTCCATCGCCAACAACTTCAACTCGCAGGCCTCCAGCATCATATACTCGGATGACTATGGCGAAACGTGGACACGCGCCCGCTCGCCGCTCGAATGCGCAGGCGCCGACATCAGCAGCGAAACGTCCGTCGGCCAGTATGGTGTAACGACCGAAAACCAGGTCGTTGAACTCAATGACGGTTCCCTGCTCATGTTCATGCGCAACTATTCGGGCAAAGTCAAAATGAGCAAATCCACCGACGGCGGCGAAACGTGGGGAGCAATCACTCAGACGGCGGTTACGGATGTGTATTGTCAGGTTGCCGCGACCCACACGAACTACAACGGCAAGGAATACGTGATTCTCGCCACCGCTCAGGGCCCCGGACGCACGAACGGCGCCACAACCGTGGGCGAAATTCAATCCGACGGAACGATCGACTGGAAAACGCCGAAGCAGTATTCCATCGGCTCCAACCAGTACGGCTGTCTGGAAGTCGTTGACGACGGCGTGATCGGCCTGATTTACGAAGCCGATGATGAAGCCGGCGCGCTGGCCATGCGCTATACCGAGTTTTCCATGGACTATCTGCTCGATGACGACGGACCGGCCGCAACCGTTCCGGCTAAAACGAACATGATCGTGACATGCGATCACAAAAACGGCGATGAAAATCAGGTCAAAGCCGGCGATACGTTTGAAATCACCTTTGAACTGAACGAACCGGTTTTCGTCAGCGGCGAACCAACGTTAAGCCTCACCTTCCAGCCGCTCAATACGCTCCTTCCTGCCGAAGCGCGTCAGGCCGTCTATGTCAGCGGCAACGGCACGAACAAGTTCAAATTCAAATACACAGTATCCGAAAGCGACCGGGCCGGCGAACTGTATACGGAACACATTGTCCGCGATGATCAGGGACAGCCGGCCAGGAGCTACTACGATGTGGAAATGTACACCCGCCGCACAACCTATCTTGGTTCCATCGGCCAGCTGAGTGCGGACTGGACCGATGCATCCCGGGATATCGCCGGCGCCCAAGCCATTGAAGGCGGCATTTCCAGCTGGGGCGATGTGGCCAACGCTACCGACGGCAGGGAAAACACCTTCTGGCATTCCTCCGGGCAGAGCGATGCCTATCTGCTCATCGATCTGCAGGATGTCAAAGCCATTAGCGGTCTGCGCTATTTGCCAAGGCCGACAGGAAGTACGAACGGCGATATTACCGAATACGAAATTTCCGTCGGCATGGATCCAGACAGTCTGCGTGTAGTCAAATCCGGAACCTGGACTACGCCCAAGGAATGGAAAGGTACGCTGTTCACACCGGTTTACGCCCGCTATGTCCGACTGCGCGCCATTCGCGGTACCGGCGGATTTGGCAGTGCGGCCGAAGTTCGCATTCTTGCAGCCGGCGACGACGAAACTGCCCTCTTTACGGACAATTTACAAACCGCGATGGCAAAAGCCAGTTCGCTGCTTGAAGGCGATATGTCTTCTTTCCATAACAAATCGAGTGCGCAGGACGCTCTCGAAACCGCAGTAGAAGCAGGCTGGGCTGCCCTTCGCGACTACCAGTCGCAAGAGGCGATCGACGATGCGGCAGACGCTATTCATTCCTTGCTGCTCGATCTGCGCAAGCTTCCCGATCCGGACACCCTGCCCGAATAACCGCTCTCTTTCTTTTCACCATTTTTCAGCTGTGCTGCCTGGCCAGTACGGCCGTAAAGGACAGTAAAGCCGGAACAGGCGAAACTGCATAATGCAGTCGCCTCTTCCGGCTTTTTCTGTGCAGTTCCAGCCAAGTCGCGGACAGCTGGCCAAAACGGCGCACAGAAAGCGCCCGGAACAGAGAAAAGCCAGACTGCAGAAGATCACAGTCTGGCTTGAAAAAGCGAAGAAGGAAGAAGCAGGGTCGAAAACCTGTTTCTTGAACCTGCTTCTAAAACGTACTTCTGAACCTTACTTTGGAAGGTTTGCCGAAGACGGCGTTTTGCGCAGAGCGAGCAGTGCACGGTTGAGCGTGATGCAGGAGGCATCCAGTTTGGCCTGATCGTCTGCTGCATCTTTCGTTTCGAGTGCTTTGGCTTTCAGTGCAGCAATCGTATCCTGCCCGGCTTTGCCGAAGTCTGCCGTCCTGAGCGCATTGGCTTTGGCAAGAATCTGATCGATCAGCGTGTAGTCCAGAACGGCTTTCTTTTCGAGTGCGTTCAGAGCATCGTTCAGCGTTTTGGCCGCCGCATCGAGATCGGCCTGGCTGTTCTTGTCGCTCAGTGCTTTTTCGCGGCGTTTACTTTCTGATCCAGAGCCGCCCAGTCGGTCGTATCCACATAGCTGTCGCGGTCGAGTTTTTCTGCTCGATCGATTGCGGCGCTCAGTGCTGTGGTATTCAGACTGGCTTTTGTAACCAGCGCATCCATCGCGTCGTTCAGCGCTTTGGCTGCAGCGTCGATTTCGTCCTGGCTGTTCTTATTTTCCAGAGCGGTTCTGGCGCTGGCGAGCGTTTCATCAAACGCATCCCAGTCGGTTGCGCCGATGTAATCGCTGCGGATCAGCTTGTCCGCCGAAACAATCGCTGTGCTCAGCGCATCCACATTCAGGCTGGATTTAGCTACAAGGCCTTCGATCGCCTGCTCGAGACGGGCTTTTGCAGCATTGATATCGGTCTGTGTGCTCAGGGCATCACGGCCGGCGACAACTTCGTCGAGAACGGCCTTGAAGGCTGCCCACGAAGCTGGCGTGTAGTCCGCTTCATTTTTGCCTGGGCAATCTGAATCTGGGCATCGAGAGCTGTAAAGGAAAGTTTAGCGGAAGCCTTGAGATCTTCCAGCGTCCAGTTGGTCGCGCTGCGGATGCTCATCTTGCCGTCCTTGCCAATTTCGACAGGCAGCCATACGTAGCCGGATGTGCCCAGAGAGCTTCTGGTCCAGCGGTCGCCCATGTAAATGAACTTGCCGTTTTCCAGATCTACCGGGATGAAGCAGGTGGATTGCGTATGGAATGTTGTCTTGGACGTGTCATTGACACAAGGATCGCCGACGACGGTCCATGGGCCGAGCGGATGATCCGCCATGGCGTACTGCGCCTGGTTTGGATCCCAGCCGGTGCATCCGGACGTCATCAGATAGTACTTGCCATCGTATTTGAACATAGCCGGAGCTTCGCGGGAAGAATTGATGAAGTTGCGGGTGTAATCGGTAGCGGCGACTTCTTCTGCCGACAGTCCGGTTCCGTCCACGCCGCCTGTGCGATCCTTCGCCAGTCCGGTGTAGGCGTCATTGAGGCGGGCGATATACATCGTCGCGTTCATATCCGAGGAGTAAATCACATACGCCGTTCCGTCCTCGTCCTGGAACAGGTTCATATCACGGACTGCACCGCCGGTACCGTCAGATCCATGATCGGATACATGTTCCGCCGCGTAGAGACGGACGGTGGAAACGAGCTTGAACGGACCTGTAGCGCTGTCGGAAACCGCAATGCCGGCGCGGGCACGGCCGTAGCTTCCGCCGCTGGACGGGGTACGTCCATCCGAGTGGAACCACATGACATACTTGCCGGTATCTTCGTTATAAATGACTTTCGGACGTTCCATGACACTGCGGTCGTTGGCGAGATTCCAGTAGGTTTCTTCCGCCTTGTTTTCGTACTGCGGATCGTCTGGTTCTTGATCTCCGCAGTCGCCATAGAGGGCGCTGAAATACGGATCGGTTTCGAAGATGGAGTAATCGGCTTTGTAGCCTTCATTCTGATCTTTTCCGTAGTCTTCGCTGCTCACCGGAACGGTACGGAGGACAACGCCTTCGTCGGTCCAGTTGTACAGGTCATCGGACGTGTACAGATGAACACCGGCCATCGGGGTATAGCCGCTTGCACGGTCTTCGCCGTACCACGCCCATTTTTCCTGGCCGTCGATCTTCAGTTTCTGGACCTGACCGCCGTGAGCCTGAATGTAATTGCCGTTGTTGTCGACCCAGGCGCGGTTCGAATCGCCGCCAAAGGACGTGTAGGTGAAGGTTTCCTTCAAGCTGTCGTAGGCTTTTTCCATCGCGCGGTACATATCGCGCAGTTCTTCCTGCGTCGCGCCTTCTTTGGTGATGAGCGCCTGCGCTTCAGCTTTTGGGCGTTGTAGGCGTCGAGGCTGTCCTTGCCGAAGGTGCGATCGGTCATGTCTTCTGCCTGTTTTGCGAGCAGAGCGGAAAGGGTTTCGCTGGTCCATTCCGGAGTTGCCTTGACGATGACATAGCTGATCAGCGGGTCGGCGTACTGGCTCGTGCGGTTCGGGTTATGAACGAATACATTGAGTTCGCCGTCATTTACGGTAACGTCCCAGGTCTGTTCAACGAGCTGACCCTTGGTCAGGGTAAGACCCGATTTTACCGTCTGATCTTCGAGAACGACATCGACTGGACGGGTATCCCACGGGTTTTTGAAGCCGAGAGTTACGGTGTAATCGTCATTGACGCGCTCTGGAAGTTCAAAGCTGAATTTGAAGCCGGACTCTCCGCTGACGTAGTCGATCGAATCGCTGGTGTACAGATAGCTGTCTTCAAGCGAGGTGGAATTGCCGCCGGCGGCCGAAATGGAATGTACGCCGTCTTCCTCGAGACCCCATTTGAGACCGGTCAGCGTATCGGTTTTCAGTTTCTGGGAAACCGAAGACTGATACAGACCGCGCTTGATATTGGATGGAGTTACGGACGGATCCGTAGTTCCGGCGTTGAAGACGTAAAGAATGCCGTCGTTGGCCTGAATTTCCTGTTCGGTCCAGGTTTTCGCCGGGTTGGTGATGTCCTGAATCTTGTCGGTAAGCGATTTGGTCAGATCGTCTACACCCTTCTGCGTCGTTTCCGGATTGCGCAGCGCATCGAGAGCGGACTGATGCAGATCGCCAAGCACCTTGATGTCCGCTGCCGAAGCCTTGCTCAGATCGAGTCCCTTGATCGCATTGACCGCATCCTGCAGAGCGTCGGTATCGAGCACTTTCGAAATTTCGATGAAAGCGAGCGTCGGGTCGGGCTGGCCGGACTGCTTTCTAATGACAAGAATCGAATCACTGTCGCCGGAAACTGTGGCCCGACCGGTGAAGGTATTCCAGTTGTTGCCGCCGTTCCAGGTGTTGGACGAACCGAGTTTTGTTTCGGTATCGCCCTGCTTCATATAAATATCCATCTTTCGGCTGGACGTTGAATCTTTCCACCATTCCTTAAAGCCAAGGCGGATCGAATACGTGCCGGCTTTGAGCGGGAACGCGTACTGAATGGCCTGATTGTTATAGGCGTACCAGCCGGAATCGTAGCTGTCATTCACGCTTGAGCTGCTGTGTTTGCCAAGATCCTCGACGTAGCCCCATGTCTTTCCGTTTTCCGGATCATATTTCTGATCATAAGTCTCGTTGAGGATATGGCTGGTTTCTACGGCTTTGGAATAGCGCGGGGAGCCGGCGTTGTTGCAGTCGACTACCCAGGAAAGCAGCGGAGAAACCGTTTCGATTTTGCAGGAAGCTTTGATCGCTGTGCCGCTGACGGTGCCTTCCAGCGTTCCGTTCGAGCTGAGAGACTTGCCTTCGGTATCCCATACGACGGTTTCTTCCGTCGTTGTATCGTCAGACCAGTTTGCCGAAACGGTCTGCGGCAGACGGGCATCAAAGCCGGACGGTGTATATACGGTCACGGAATCGAGACCGATAATCGTCGCGCCGACGGGTGTTACCCGCACGCCGCATTTGGCCATGAGGCCGCCGTCTTCTGTGACGGCACGGATAGTCGTTCCGCCTTTGGCTACAGCTGTGATTTTTCCGTTTTCATCGACGGTCGCAGCGGCCGGGTTCGACGAAGTGAAGGTGACCTTTTATTGGTCGCATTTTCCGGTGTGATCGTCACCTGCAAAGAATACGTATCGCCCGGATGGAGATCGAGTTCATCCTTGTCGAGAGCAATGCCGGTCACTTCCGGTGTCTCCGGTGTAGAGGCGAACACGAGTTTTACACCCTGGTCATTGGACGATTCGTTCGATCCAATGTGCAGGCGCGTACCGTTTTTCGTTGCGATCGCAAACGTGATTTCTGTGACATCCGGATTTTTCTCGAGATACTTCTGAATCAGTGTGCCGACCGGGATACGAACTTCCGTATCCGTATCATCCACCGAGAACGTTTCTGATTCGGCTTTGCCAAGATCCTGGTCTACCGCCGGCTGGTTGTACCATGTCACGGCGTTTTCTACGGAGGTGCTTCCGCCGCCGTTATCGGTTCCATCGCCGGCGACCCAGTTCGAGTCCGCCACAGCCGCCTGCAGCACTTCTTCTGTGGCGCTTCCTGCATGTCTGGACTGATAAATGATCGAAAGATCCGCATCGATCCTGGAAAGATCGGAAGGCAGAGTGTTTTGATCTAACGCATAGCGAACGAAAGCAATTTTGCAGTCGTAATCGGAATTGGGTCGTTCGCCTTCGCCAAGCAGGCCCTGCGAAGCGTTGCCCTGAACCTGAAGGAAGGCTTCGGAACCATAGTTCTTTCCGGCTTCCTCACCCCAGGACTGAATATGGGTATCCGACTGAGCCGCAAGACCTTTGCGGTTTGTCGAAGCCGGGGTATATTCATCGGTTTTCGCAAATTCAGCGAGCGCTTTTCCGTTGTAGGGAATAACGATAACCTTGCTTCCGTGTTCATCGTTGCCGCGGTCATCGTCCTTTTCAGAGTCAATAACGGCCAGCGTCATGGCTTTGAGCGTCCCGTCTTCAATGTAGACGCCCGGACGTTCCAGTTTGGTCCAGGAGTTTTTCGTTCCATCGGTGTACTGCAGATGCTGAGCCATCGTTTCGGCGCTGTAGGCTGTACCCGTATGCAGAGTCCAGTCCTGAACGCCGTCGTAGCTCGTCAGATAGTAGGCATACTTTTCCTGCCAGTTGTTTACAACAATGTGATACATGCCGTCGGAATACCAGAGAACCGGGTCTTCCAGCGCGCTCGTGTTCATTCCCGGAATGTCCCACCACAGTTTCTGACGCTGCGTCGTCCAAGGACCGCGTACCGAAGCAGCAGTGGCAATATCACCGTCACGGCCGGTCGCCAGATACGTGCCGTCCGGACGCTGGGTAATGGTAACGTTGCTCAGACGGAACTTGCCGTCGGTCTCCATGATTCCGACGTGTTCCCATGGTCCGTCGAGCGATTTGGAAATATGAATGGATCCGTTCATCTGATCGCCGTGCAGACCGGTATCGCTGACGGAAATCGCGTAGCGATAGCCTTCCTTATAGGCTGGATCCGTTTTGGAAATTTCAAAAGCGAAGACGTTATGACCGGCGCCTTCGTAGTAATCCGGCCAGAGCATGCCCTGATCGGTATACGGGCCTTCCAGATTGTCGCTGGTCGCATAGACCGCTACCGATCCGCCCCAGCCGCTGTGGCCGTTGGCCTGATCCCAGCGGGAGGCGAACATGTAGTATTTATCCTTGCCCGTTTCGGCATCCGTTCCCTTAAGGATGGTGCCGTCCCAGTAGCAGTAGTTCGCCAGGGTGCGGTCTTCCAGACCGTTGTCCTGGTCGCGTTTTCCGACCAGAGGAACGCCCCAGACATCGTCTTTGAGTTCGCTCAGAATGGTCATCGGCATGAAGCCGTCGACAAATGAGGCCATTTTTGTCGTTTCCTGCGAACCGTCGTCGGATGCGTCATTTTGCGCGGGAGCGGGGAACTCTGCGCAAGAATCGACATCGGCGTACCAGCCATCAGCAGTGCAGCAAGCAGACAGCTCGTTCCTTTTCGAAAAGATTTGTGCATAAATTTCCTTTCCTTATGGTGATGCGGTCGTGTCCTGACCCTCCCGTGCTGCCAAAACCTGGTTTCGATTCCGGCAGGCCAGACGGCAGGACAGACTTTCTCAGTTTTACTAAAACCGCTGTACCTTTACGCTATTCCGAAAGCGCTTTCGGATCAAGTCACATTTTTCGTCGAATTCGAAAACGCGTGTGTTTTTCTGTAAATTGGGCAAAAAGCAAAAATGCACAGGATAAAAATCGATCATAACCTTTATGTATCGCACAAAAGGACAAATCTATCCCTTCTCTTTACGCGCGGCGATCCCGACATCTCTTTTGGCATCGACTAAAAATCCAGTAAATCAGCAGGTAAAATATGGTAAACAATCCCAGAGGCGCATGGAAAAAGGCGGCTCGTTTCTGTTCGAAAACAGAGGCGAGCCGCCTGAATTTCTGGAAAGAGAAATAAAGCAGAATAGGAAATCTATGGAGAACAGGAATTCCGGCCAAACGATCTGAGCTATGTCCTTATTCCAAAGCCTTGCCGTGCGGACGATCCCAGTAGCCGTAGCGCGGATTCATCTTCCACAAATACCAGAAGGCGACAATGGCGGACAGGCCTTCCGCAACCGGCGATGCCAGCCATACACCCTCAAGCTTGAAGAGAAACGGAAGTCCGAGAATGCAGGCCGTCTGAAAGAAGAACGTACGCGTCAGCGAAAGAATCGCAGAAACGACTCCGTTATTGAGAGACGTGAAGAAGCCCGACATCAAAATGTTGAAACCCGTAAACAGGAAGCTGAACGCGTAAATGCGAATCGCGTGAATCGTCAGATTCATCAGCGTCGGCGAATAGGAAACGAAAACCATGCTCAGCTGGCGGGCGAACACTTCTGCGCCTGCAAAAACGAGCAGACTGCCGACGATCGTGATTTTCATGGAAATGCCCAGCAGGTTTTTGAGTTCCTTATGATTTTGCGCCCCGTACTGATAACCGATGCAGGGACCAACGGACATCGTGCAGCCGAAGAAGACGGCAGTACAAAGAAACGTGATGTACTGAATGACGCCATACGCGTTGACGCCGTCCGATCCGATCAGCCGCATCAGCTGCCCGTTATACAGCATGAGTACAAAGGAAGCCGAAAGGTTGGTGACCATTTCGCTCATGCCGTTAAAGCACGACTGCCCAAGCGCCTTCAAGCGCCAGGAAAAGCGGACGAAATGAATCGGCGCTTCCTTATGCCGGAAAAACCAGATCAGCGGAATGATGGAACTGGTAATCCAGTTGATCGCCGTAGCCGCCGCGGCGCCGAAAATGCCCATGTGTCCCCAGCCGATCAGGGCAAAATCCAGAACCATGTTGGAAATGCCGCCAAACAGCGTAATCGCCAGTCCCAGTTTCTGCTTGCCCGCCGTTACGAGGAAAGACTGAAACGACGTATGGAGAAAGAAGAACGCCTGAACGGCAATAAGCGGAGCCCCATACAAAATACAGTCGGCCATCAGCTCATCGGTCGCACCCAGAAGGCGGCTGATCGGTTCCAGAAAGACCAGGGTAACGGCCGCAACCACAATGCCGACCAGCACTTCAAATACGATCAGCATCGAAAAGTATTCACACGCCAGCTGCTGCTTGCCCTCGCCAAGCGTCTTGGAGATGAGCGCGTTGCCGCCGCTGCCGATCATGAAGCCAAACGCACCAAGCATCCCGACCGCCGGCCAGATCAGGTTGAGGGAGGAAAAGGCCTGATCGCCGACCAGGTTGGAAACCGCCAGACCATCCACAATGGTATACAGCGAAGTAAACACCATCATCACCATGCTCGGTAAAGCAAACCGTAAAATCTTCGGCAAGGTAAAGTGATCCGCAATTGTCATTTTCATCCTCTGTCCCCTCCTTCTTTCCGGCTCGATGCATCGAAGCAGAATGCCCGATCGAGCCTTATCTTTCGGATTTTTAATCTTTTTTGCGCGTGGCTATATTTATAGCATGCATAAAAATTCTCTTCAACTCCCGCATTCCGACCGACTGTCTCTGTCCTGCAGGTTGCGCACCGCAAAAAGCACCTGGATTTCCAGGTGCTTAAAGACGTTCTTTCTGTTTATTCATTCCCTCTCCGCGTGTCTTAACGGAAAAGGCCCGACTCGGCAATCCGCCATGCAGCTTCCTTTACTTCCTCATCCGAACGAACGAGGGCGAAACGCACGAAGCGCTCCCCTTCCTTGCCAAAGCTGGTTCCCGCATTGACCAGAACGCCCGTCTGTTCCAGAAGAACGTTCAGGAATTCGGAAGAATCCACATAGCGATCCGGAATGGGTGCCCAGACAAACATCGTCGATTTCACGGGATCGATGGCCCAGCCCGCTTTGCCAAATTCGTCGATGAGCAGTTCGGCCCGGCGCTTGTATTCCGCGCAGACTTGCCGCGAGAAATCCCCGGACTGTTTCAGAGCCGCAATGGCGCCCTGATGAATCGGCGCAAAGCTCTGAAAATCGATGGTGTTAAGCAGCTTGGCGTACGGTTCGATCAGATCCTTATTGCCGACCATGACCGCCATGCGCGCGCCGCCCATCGAATAGGCTTTGGAAAAGGAATTCAGTTCAATGCCGATTTCCATGGCTCCGGGATACGCCAGAAAGCTTTTGCCCGGTTCGCCGTCAAAAATCAGTTCGCTGTAGGCGTTGTCGTGGACCACGATGATGTCGTTGCGGGTGGCAAAATCGACCAGCTTCTCATAAAAGGCGTCGTTGGCGACGGCACCGGTCGGATTGTTTGGATAGGAAACGACCATCATGCGCGCCCGCTTTGCGACATCCTGCGGGATCGCGTCAAAATCGATCAGATAATCGTTTTCCCGTTTCATCGGCATGTAGTACACGTCCGCACCGGCAAGAGAAGGCGCGGTACGGTAAATCGGGTAGCAGGGATCCGGAAGCAAAACCAGATCGCCCGGATCGCATAACGCCATCGGGATATGACTAAGCGCTTCCTGGCTGCCTTTCAGCGGGAAAATTTCTTCCGCTTCCAGCGAAACGCCATAGCGGCTGGCATACCATTCCTGCACGGCTTCAAGCAGATCGGCACGGGGCGAGAGCGAATACTGATAATTGTCATCGTCCAGGCACGCGTTCGCGATGGCCTGCTTTACCGCGTCGCAGGGCGGAATATTGGAAGATCCGATCGAAAAATCTATGACGGAATTTCCCGTTCTTGCCGTATAGGCTTCCTTAGCCGCAAACAGATCCGAAAACGACGGAGCGCTGATCTCTTTTACGCGGCGTGCTCCATATTTCATAGACATATCCTCCACTTTGAAAACTCATTATAGAGAGTTTGCCTCCCGCCGGCGTCGGCCCGGCGGGAATTTCTCAAATTTCGCCCCATCCCGCTCAAAAACTCCCTGAAAAAAGCGTTTTCGATCTGTGTTCCGTTCGGCCTTTCGACTCTGTCTTTTGACGTCGTCTGAACTCTGTATGTGTAAAACGAGAACCGAAAGCTGCTGGCAGAGAACAGGATGCAAAGCATCGGAAACCGAGAACGGGCGCGCAGGGCGAATGTACAAAGACCGGCTAAAACTTTGTGTTCAGCTTTCCGTTGACCATCGTGCCCAGTACCTCTGGACGGCTTGTCTCGGTCCATTCCTGATCCAGGAACGTCAGATCGGCCAGAAAACCCGGTTCGATTTTTCCCAGCTCGTTTTCCTGATGGGACATATAGGCGCTTTCTTCGGTTACGGCCGATCGAATTTCGTCCATCGTCAGCGCATCGGGCATATGCAGGGCCCAATAGGCATTTTCAAACACATCGCAGTCTTCAATCGGGCAGTCGGTCCCCATGGACAGGTGCGTACCGCGCTTGAGCGTTCCAAACGCGTAGCTGGTCGCAGCCTTTTCTTTTCCGACCCGCGATTCAACGACCGCCTGATCCGCTTTCCAGAATACCGGCTGCGCGTAAACGCAGATGTGCTGGTCGATCAGCCGCTGTACCAGATCGGCATCAGTAATCTGCACGTGCAAAATGCCCCAGCGAAGCGTATTTTCGGCATCCTGATAGCGCGCAAAGACATCGAGAATCTGGCGAATGGCCTGATCGCCGATCGCATGAAAGACAACCGGCCGGTCCAGTTCCTTGCACGAACGGACGAAGGCGTCCATCGCGGCTTCATCCATCGTACGGATGCCGCGATTGCCCGGATCGTCCGCATAGTCTTCCTGCATCCAGGCCGTTCGTCCGCCCAGCGCTCCATCCGCGAAGCCCTTGAACGGACCGTACGTATGCGTCGGAGTGCGATACGCTTCAAACGCGCCCATGAATTCGCGCATTTCTTTTGGATCGTTGATGTTGACCTGATGATGAATCCGGATTTTTCAGACGCTTTTTATAGAGCGGCAGGCGGCGTCTCCAGTTTCCGCTTTTCAAATCCGCCGGCTGCACCGCGGTCAGCCCCTTTTCCAGGCAGTGATCGACGGCTGCGTTGAGCTGTTCTTCTTCGTTTTCTTCGAGCAGCTTCATAAAGGGAGGCAATCGTCCTCGCTGAAAATGCCGTCTTCTTTCCAGCAGCCGGCTTTTTGCATCGCCGCGCTGTTGGCCGTAAGAATGTGCGTACAGGAGCGTTCGATGACAATCGGTATGTCGGCGCTGACGGCGTCGAGATCCGTTCGGGTCGGCATCCGTTTTTCGTTCAGATCTTCCTGATTCCAGCCCATGCCATGGACGATCCGCTCGCTTTTGTCGATCTGTTCCTGAACGAGCGTCTGAATGTCCTTCATGCTTCTCGCGTTCTGGAGCGGCGCGCAGCTGAGTGCCTGTCCGGTCATGATCAGATGAAGGTGCGAATCATGAAATCCCGGATAAATCCAGGCGCCTTTTGCATCCACACACTCATCCGACTCGTTTTGAAGGGTCTCCAGGGTTCCCGTTTTCTCGATTCGCGCATCATTGATCAGCAGCGCCGTATCATCTGGATGCGCGTAAATGTGCGCATTGAACAGTAAAGTTTTCATTTGGCTTCTCCCATTTTCAAAAGAAGAGACTGTCTCTCTTTCCTGAAGGTTTCTGTCGTATTTCGATCGTTCTTTTCGAATTTTATATATAGAAAAGCCGGAATGGGTATCCGGCTTTTTTCAGTATGAGTTTTTATCGTGAACTGGGCGAAAAATTACTCTTCGATCGTTACGTACTTGTAAACGAACGGTACGCCAACTGGGTTGTCGACGAGGTTTTTCACTTTCGGGTTCAGCAGATCGGATGCACCGGTCTGGAATACAGGGCCTACAGCCACGTCGTCCATGGCGATCTTTTCTGCTTCTTTCAGCAGTTCCCAGCGCTCTTCAGCCGATGCAGCGCTTGCGGCTTCATCGAGCTTATCGGAATAAGCGGTGTTCGGGTATTTACCAAAGTTGAAGGATCCGCCTGGGAGCAGAACGTTCAGATATGTAGTCGGGTCTGCGTAGTCCGGGCCCCAGCGGGTGAGAACGATGTCAAAGTCGCCGTTCTGCTGGGTTTTCAGACGGGCGTTCTTTTCCTGCTGAATCATTTCGATGTTCAGACCATCGAGTTTTGCGAATTCGGACTGGATGAATTCAGCGGCTGGTTTAGCAGGATCGCTTGGCTCAAACAGGAAACGCAGGCTGATGGTGTCCTTGCCGAGTTCCTTTTTCGCCTGATCAAACAGTTTCTGCGCTTCTGCAAGGTTGTCTTCGTAATCGCCGGCGAAGTAGGCTTCAGCGGTTTCACGATAGTCCTTGCCGTCTGGTCCGTTGGCCAGTGCTTTGGTTACAAAACCTTCAGCTGGGATGGATCCGTCTTTGAGGATTTCATCGGTCAGGTTGGTTTTGTCGACAACGAGAGTCAGCGCCTTGCGCAGGTTTTCGTTGGCGAGATCTTCGTTTTCAAAGTTGTACTGGAGGTACCAGAGGAAGCTTCCCAGTACAGAAGTGAAGGCTTCGTCGTCTTTGTATTTATCAACGAGCGAAGAGTTCAGACGGGCATAGTCTGCCGATCCGTTTTCGTAAGTCAGTGCGGCGGTCGATGGATCTGGAACAACGGAAATGTTGATTTCATCGAGGGCGACATCGTCAGCGCCCCAGTATTTCTGGTTCTTGACGAATTTGAGGGAGTTGCCCTTGGTCCAGTTTTCGAGTTCGAACGGACCGCAGAACAGCAGATTTTCCGGAGACAGACCGTACTGGTCGCCCTGTTCTTCTGCGAATTTCTGGTTGATGGGGTAGAACGGAGGGAATGTGGTCAGCGATACAAAATACGGAGTTTTACGGCTGAGCGTAACTTCGAGTGTCTTGTCGTCTTTTGCGGTAACTGCGATTTCATCTTTCTTTTCCGGGTCGCCCATGGCTTCATCTGCACCTTTGATGCAGGCGCCATCCGTTGTGAAGAGGTACGCATAGTCCGCTGTCGGGTCGGTAATGGTATCTTTCCATGCGTATTCGAAATCCGCCGCGGTAACGGGATCGCCGTTGGACCATTCGGCATCACGCAGATGGAAGGTATACGTCAGTTCATCGTCCGATACGTCGTAGCTTTCGGCAAGAGCCGGGACGATGTTGTGTTCAGGATCAGTGGTTTCCAGACCTTCGATAACCATGTTGATGGCTTCAAAGGACGTACCGTCGGTTGCCAGGGAGGAATCCATGGTAATGACATCGTTTTCCTTGATCAGGTTAAGAACCTGGGAACCAGTGGAAGATCCCGATGTGTTGCTCTGGTCTGTGCCGCCAGCTGGTGCGCTGGAGCAGGCCGCCATGGAAACAGCAGCCAGTGCGACTACGGACCCTTTACAATCTTGTTCATAAAGAGTTCCTTTCTTCTTTTCCACCATTATACGAATCGCAATTCAAATAACGGTTGGATTTGGGAAAACCGAAAGGAATGATTTAAATGTGTTCGCTTTTAACCGGAAATTGATTTTTCTCCTTCCGCTGTCGCTTTGCTTCAACAATCTAGTTAGCTATTTTTCAAAAACGAGGGCGCGCTTCCTCCACGCGACGCCCGCTGCCGTTCAAAACCGGATTCAGTCAGGAGAGAAAGGTAAAAACCGGTCGGAAAAGCCGCCCTACTCGTATGTGGCTCCGCTGGACACAAACGTCTGCTTTACAGTGTCAAACAGCCCTTTGTCCGTCAGACGAAGTTCCGGAATTACCGGCAGAGCCAGGAAGGCCAGACTGGTAAACGGGTCTACGCCTTTTTCAATGCCCATGGACTGTGCGAGCGCAATCAGACGATTCTGCTTCTCGACAATTTCTTCGGGTGCGGCTTCGCTCATCAGGCCGCCGACTTCCAGCGGCAGAGCCGCCTGAACGCGTCCATGAGAAGCCAGCGCATAGCCGCCGTTCATCTCGGTCAGGGCGTTAATCGCGCAGGCCAGATCTTCGCGGTTATCCCCGATCGCGATGACATTGTGCGCGTCATGCGCAAACGAGGAAGCGATGGCCCCGCCTTTCAGACCGAACCCTTTGACCAGACAGCTTTGAACAGCACCGGTTTTTCCATAGCGTTCGCAAAGAACGAGCTGACTGATGCCCAGCATGGCCAGCGGATCTTCTCCATCTTCGACGTACATCGTTCCATCGCGCGTGAGCAGTTCGCCTGGAATGAGTTCAATCCGGTGCAGATCGCCCGAGAATACCGGCAGATCGTCCGCCTGGAACGTCGGCAGATGCACGCTGTGATACAGCGGCGCAAAGCGTTTCCGCCGCTCTGCTTCGGTTTTCGCGTTTTCTGAAGACGACATGGCTTTGGTGAATTCCTCTTCGATCTGCGCGTACGGCTTTCCGTTTTGTATACATCGATAATTTCAAAGTCTTTCAGATCCTTGACGATGACCAGATCCGCCAGATAGCCGGGAGCCACGGCTCCATGTTCTTTCAATCCAAAATGGCGGGCGCTCTGAATGGTCGCCATGCAGACGGCTTCGATCGGGTCGGCCCCGACATCCACGGCCTTTTTCAGGCACCAGTCGATATGACCGCGCGTTTCGATTTCTTCGAGATGCTTGTCATCGGTACAGAACGAGCAGTTTTCCAGCGATACGCCTTTTTCGATCAGGCCCTGCAGGATGGCTTCGAGATTTTGCGCGCCCGATCCTTCCCGCAAAAACAGATGCAGACCGGCTTCCAGCTTTTCGATCGCCTCGTCGGCATTGACCGCTTCGTGATCACTCGTAATGCCCGCCAGCCGATACGCCATCAGATCACGGCCATGAACGCCGGGCGCATGCCCGTCGATGGGCCGGCCTTCAAACGTTTCCAGAATTTCCAGCATGCACTTATCTCCGTTCAGCACATCGTGAAAACGCATCACTTCGCCCAGGCCAAACACCTGATGATTTTTCACATACGGTTCCATATCCCGGGCCATAAAATCGCCGGCGCCGTTCGTTTCAAAACCGGTGGAGGGAACGGAAGAGGGCATCATCACATAAATATCGAGCGGAGAGAGCGCGGCTTCTTCGAGCATGTAGTCCAGCCCGGCTTTTCCGCCGGCATTGACGATTTCATGCGGGTCCGCCATCAGCACCGTCGTTCCCCGCTTCAAAAGCGGCAAAGAGACGCGAAGGGGCGAAGCCAGCGTGCTTTCAATATGAATATGGGCATCGATCAGACCCGGCAAAACATACGCGCCGTTCAGATCGTGCTCTTCCTTGCCGGTATACGATCCGATACCCGTAATTTTTCCGTCGTTGATCGCAATATCTTTGGATACGATCGTGTGGGTAAAGACATTGACGATGTTCGCGTTTTTCAGAACCAGATCGCTGTCTTCGAGTCCTCTGGCTTTACGTATCGTTTTCTGCATAAATTCAAGATTCATAAATGGATTCCTTCTTTATCCCCGGACAAAGAGACTGGTTCAGCGTGTTTCGAATCGTCTCGACCGCTTCAGGCCGATCCGTTTTTCGTGGACATTCTTTCCGGGGACAGGATTTTGTATTTCGTTTTCAAAGCGCCGATCTCGCCGGCCTGTTATGGAGCCGCTTTGGGGATCGGTTTGAGAAAGTATACCTTTGACCTGCATAAAATTATAAGAATCTGGTCGAGAAACTATCCTTAGAAGACATTTTCATTTTTCATCGCCTGGCCGCCTGGCCAGATCTGCCCATCAAAAAGAGCGCGTTTCCTGTTCTGGAAACGGCGCTCCTGCTTCTGCATTGGGTCATGAAAAGACCGGCTTTGGGCGATCGATCTGGCCTGTTCGATTGGACCATACGGCTAGCGGATATTCTGTCTGACCTTTTCGTTTCTTCAGTCTTTGAACTTGTCCGCATCCAGCATGCGGATGACTCTGGCCGGACTGCCGACAACAACGGCGTAATCGGGCACATCCCGGTTGACCAGCGAATTGGCACCGACGACGGCGTATTTTCCGACGGTAACGCCGGGAAGAATCGTCGCATTGGCGCCGATCCAGGCGCCTTTTTTGATGCGGATATCCGCGACGGTCAAAATATCGCGTTCATAAAAATCATGATTGTTTGTGATCAGCGCGCAGTTGAGCGCAATGCGCACATCGTCTTCAATCGTGATCTGGCCCGCACTCATGCACTTGCAGAAGGGCATGATGGAACAGTGCTTTCCGATATGAATATTGGATGCGAGATTGCAGTAAAACGGCGGACGAACGCGCGTACCTTCTCCTAAATCCGGCAGCAGTTCGTGCAGCAGCGCTTTATACTCCGCGCTTTCGGGCATGACTTGTCCCATTTCAAAAATCAGCCGGTCGGTACGTTCCCCTTCCGCCTTTCGAGCGGGATTGGGCTGGCGCAGATCCAGTTCTGTAAATTCAAACATGTTGGGTTTCTCCTTGTTCTGTATCGGTCCGGGCCAAAGTCAGAGCGGGCCGTTTTTCAGCTTTGATTGTATTTCCTCAGATTCGATCCGCCCTCTGGCATGCATAGGACGGATGATACAGACCGGTCGGCGCATAAAATTCATCGCCGACATACGTAAAGCCAAGCTTTGTAAGAGCGCGCGGATTTTTATTTTCCGGGCGATGGCCCGCAAACAGAGAATCGGCATTCAGCGTCAAAAACGCATACGCAATCACGGCCGGCGCAGCTTCCACGGCATAGCCGCGTCCCCAAAACGCGGGAAGCAGATGAAAGCCCAGCTCATACTCTCCGGCTTTTGTTCCATGCGGCCGCAGTCCATAGCATCCGACAAACTCGCCGGAAGCACACTCAAAAAGCGGCCAGTACTGCACGCCATATTCTTTATCGTTTTCGATTTCCTGAGCCAGCCGGGCGGCGATTTCGTCTTCGTCAAAGCGGCCGCCTGCGCAAATCCAGCGAGTAACCTGTTCATTGCCCCACAGCCGGCGCGCCAGAGCCAGATCCGACGGCGTCCATTTTGAAAATTCGAGCCGGTTCGTTTTTAAAAATACATTCCGTCCATTTCCATAATCTCCGTTTTGAGCTTCCGTATTGTTTCCTGCTGTCCGTTTTCTCCGTTCCTTTTCTTTGTAAAATGTACCGCTCGTTCAACGCCGCAAACCTGTTGTGCTGCAAAAGCCGAAAAAGGAGTCAAAGAAGATGCATTCACATCCGCTTTGACTCCTTCAGAGCATTCTTTAAATTTCCCGTTTTCCCGGATTTCAGAAAAAACGAGCATTTTCCCGCTTTGGTCTTATTCGAATTCGATCGTTCCAGGCGGCTTGGAGGTAATGTCGTACAGTACGCGGTTTACGTGCGGAACTTCATTAATGATGCGATCGGATACGCGGCCGAGCACATCCCATGGGATTTTCGCCCAGTCAGCGGTCATGCCGTCGATGGATGTAACCGCACGGATCGCTACCGCGTAGTCGTATGTACGCTGGTCGCCCATAACGCCGACCGAACGCATGTTGGTCAGCGCGGTGAAGTACTGCCAGATGTCCTGCTCGAGACCGGCTTTGGCAATTTCCTCACGCAGAATGGCGTCGGATTCGCGAACGATTTCCAGTTTTTCATCGGTGATATCGCCGATGATGCGAATGCCAAGACCTGGTCCTGGGAACGGCTGTCTCCATACCATTTCGTGCGGCAGACCGAGTTCTTCGCCAAGCGCACGGACTTCGTCCTTGAACAGCGTGTTCAGCGGTTCAATAAGCTTGAATTCCATGTCTTTTGGCAGAGCGCCGACGTTGTGGTGGGACTTGATCGTCTGCGCGGAATGGGTTCCAGATTCAATGACGTCGGTATACAGGGTACCCTGTGCGAGCCATTTGATGTTTTCGCCCTGCGCGATCTTGCCGGCTTCTTCATCAAAGGTGTAAATGAATTCGCTGCCGATAATTTTACGTTTCTGTTCCGGATCGCTGACACCGGCCAGACGTTTCATGAAACGGTCCTTGGCGTCGATCTTGACCAGATTGATGTTCATGTTGCGGCCAAACGTTTCCATTACGGATTCCGCTTCGCCTTTGCGCAGCAGACCGTGGTCGATGAACATCGCGATCAGCTGATCGCCGATCGCTTCGTGAAGCAGAGCGGCGACAACGGAAGAGTCTACGCCGCCGGAAAGACCAAGAAGAACTTTGTCATCGCCGACAAGATCCTTAATTTTCTTTTTCTGTACTTCAATGAAATCGTGCATGGACCAGTTTGCCTCGGCCTGGCAGATTTTGAAGACGAAATTGCGCAGGATGTCATTTCCATACACGGAATGGCGTACTTCGGGGTGGAACTGGAGCGCATAAATTTTCTTTTCTGTATTTTCCGCCGCCGCAAACGGGCAGGTTTCGCTTTTTGCGATCTGCTCAAAGCCGGGAGCCAGACGGGATACCTGGTCGCCGTGGGACATCCAGACGGTCTGTTCGGTTGGAAGTCCGTCAAAAGAAGGTTTTCGCGGGTTACCGTAATTTCTGTGCGTCCGTATTCCTTGCGGTCGGATGCCAGAACCTGTCCCCGAGGTCTTCCATGATTCTCTGCATGCCGTAGCAGATGCCGAGAAGAGGAATGCCGGATGTGTAAATTGCGGGGTCGCACTGCGGCGCGTCTTTGGCATAGACGGAGTTGGGGCCTCCGGAAAAACAATGCCTTTTACATCGCCGAGGGCTAAAATTTCATCCAGCGTCATTGTATTGGGATGCAGTTCGGAATAGACACCGAACTCACGAATCCGTCTGGCAATGAGCTGGTTGTACTGGGAGCCAAAGTCCAGAACAATAATCTTATCTGCCATTAGTCAGCCTCTCATTCTTATGGTGTTTTGATGAATCAAACGGTTTTGCGGTCTCTCACCGCTTGATCTCGATTATATCGACCGAAAACAGGCGGATCAAACGAATGCGCTCTTTTCCAGTATGCGCTGCCCAATCCGTGAACAATTCGCCCGACGAATCAAAAGTCCGAAAGATAAAGCCCGTTTGATGAAATAGTCTAGTCGGATGGCTTAAAAATCGAGATCGAGGGACGAATCCGCGCAAAGGGTCTGATCCGCGCGCCGTCCATGACTCCAGGCGATTTCGCCTGCGATCGCGATCATCGCCGCGTTGTCCGTGCAGCAGCTCATAGGCGGGACGTTGAATTCCATGTTCGGATACTGTTTCGCGAGTTCAGCGACTTTTTCGCGCAGCCGGCTGTTGGCGCTTACACCGCCGCCGACAATCATCTGCTTCAGATCCGGATGGTTTTCGATCGCCTTGCGCACTTTGGTGAAAATTTCTTCGAGCGCGGTTTCCTGGAAGGAAGCGGCCAGATCTTCGACTTTCCATTCCTTGTTTTCCCGCTCCATGCGCTTCACAAACTGGAGCACGCCGGATTTCAGACCGGAAAAGGAGAAGTTGTATTCGCCAGGCGCTTTTGGACGGGGCAGCTTGTAAATCGGCTGGCCCTGTTTAGCGAGGCGGTCAATTTTCGGGCCGCCCGGATAGCCGAGGTCGAGGACACGGGCGACTTTGTCATACGCTTCGCCGATGGCGTCATCCTGCGTCTCGCCGAGAATTTCAAAGCTCGTCTCGTCTTTCATGTAAATGAGTTCCGAGTTTCCGCCGGACACCAAAAGTGCGAGCAGCGGAAATTTCAGGTCGGTATCGAGCTTGTTGGCATAAATGTGGCCGGCCAGATGGTTAACGCCGACAAGCGGCTTTCCGGTCAGCAGCGACAGGGTCTTAGCCGCCTGTACGCCGACATGAAGGCAGCCGATCAGGCCGGGGCCCTGGGTGACGGAAATCAGATCGATATCGTCCCAGGTCAGTCCGGAATCCGTAATCGCCTGATCAATGACGGTGGAAATATTTTCCACATGCAGGCGGCTGGCGACTTCCGGAACAACGCCGCCAAACTGTTTATGCGTGTCAATCTGTGAAGAAACGACGCTCGAAAGCACGTCCTTCTGATCCTTGACAACGGCTGCGGCGGTTTCGTCGCAGCTGCTTTCTATTCCAAATACAATCATTCCGTTTGGTTCCTTCCATTAGGGGATCCGGACTGGCTCTGAAGATTCCGTTCGGGTTTCTCTTTCCCTTTTAGAAAGCGAAAAATCGATACAGACGCAAAGACTCTTCAGGTCGTCCGCATTTATGGTTTACAGTCCAATAGCCATGACCAGAGCGTCTTCGCCGTTGGCGTAATAGCCTTTGGAGCGGTGCAGAAAGACAAAGCCAGCCTTTTCGTACAGCATTCTGGCTGGCGTGTTGGACTCGCGCACTTCCAGACTGAACGTTTCGCAGCCCGCTTCTTTTGCATGATCGATGCAGGCCTGCAGAAGCGTCTGTCCATAGCCGTTTTTGCGGCAGGCGGGATCAATGCCGATATTGGCCAGCTGCGCCTGTTCAAACATGATCCACAGTATGGCGTAGCCGATGATTTTCCCTCTTCTTCGAAAACGAGAGGGTGGGAAAAGGGATTTTCCTCCAGTTCAAACGCAAACGACTCTTCCGGCCAGGCGTCTTCAAAACAGAGCTGTTCGAGCTCGGCGATGCGGGGAAGATCGGCCTGCGTCATCGGGCGGACCTTGCTCACGCCAGATACCTCTGGCTTTCTTTCATATAGCAGGGCGTCAGTGCGTCCACATTTTCCACGTCTTTGGCGAGCGGCAGCAGGGCCCGGGCGTTTTCCAGGAAATCCGATGGCTGGGCGGTCTGTCCGATCAGCTCGCCTTCGCCATACAGCACTCCCGGATGATCCTGGAAATAGGCCGGCAGATCTTCAACAGGCAAAATTTCCTTGAAGAGCTCCACCCCGTTTTCCAGATGGCCTACATATGCGCGGCTGGCGCGGGCATCGAGGATGACGTTGGCCTTGGGGCGGTTCCCGCGTAAAGCTGCAGGGTTGAAATCGTGCGCACTTTCGCATGGGACTGCGTTCCGAGAATTTTGGCGGTCGTCATGGCGATCCGCAGGCCAGTATAGGAGCCCGGACCGTCGGTCACAATGACTTCGTCAATATCCTTCAGGCTCCAGCCGGCTTTTCTGAGCAGAACTTCCAGTTCTGCCAGCAGGCTTTCGCTCTGTTTCTTGAATGCTTCTTTCGAAAGGCCTTCGACCAGGTTTCCGTCTTCAAAAAGCGCGATCACCAGATTTTTCCAGGCCGTATCCATAACAAGGGTTTTCATCAGGCATACTCCTTCATGATTTCATCCACGATTTTGCGGCTTTCTTCGCCGGTCGCCTCGATTTGTACATCGCGGCTCGTCTCGCCGGTTTCCGCAAGAGACATCGCAATATGATCCGATGGAATCTGTTCTTCAATGTATTCTGCCCACTCGACGACGCAAAGACCGTCTGTGAAGCATTCTTCAAAGCCGAGGTCCTGGTGGGCGCCTTCCAGGCGGTAGGCATCCATGTGGTAAAGCGGGGTCCCGTCGGCGGTTTTATACGATTTCATAATCGTAAAGGTGGGCGAGTTGATCGTTCGCTTTACGCCCAGCGCCTGTCCGAAAAAGCGGGTCCACGCGGTTTTGCCCGCGCCCAGATCGCCATCGAGGGTGATGGTCATCGTTTTATCTTTAAGCTGCCGGGCAAACGCTTCGGCAAGCTTTTGGTATCGTCAAGGGTTTCAAGATGCAGGGTCATGTTCACTCTTTTCAGCCTTCTTCCTGTTCTGGGAAATACTTTTCTTAATCTGCGCAATCTGTTCCATGCGCCGGCCGACTTTGGCTTCGCTGCCCAGCGTGCCAGGCCGGTAGTAGACGCGGTCCTTGAGCTTGTCGGGCAGGCAGACCATGTCGGTCATGTGCAGAGGATAGTCATGCGAATATTCGTACCCGTCGCCATAGCCGAGATCCGCCATGAGTGAAGTCGGTGCATTGCAAATGTGAAGCGGCACCGGCTCTTCGAGCGTCTTGAGCGCGTCTTCCTTGGCGGCGTTGTACGCCGTTTCCAGAGAATTGCTTTTGGGCGCCAGGGCGAGATACGTCATCGCATGGGCGAGATGAATGGCGCACTCGGGCATGCCGAGATACATGCACGCCTGATAGGCGGCAATCGTAATTTCCAGTGCCCGGCTGTCGGCCATGCCGATGTCTTCGCTGGCCATGCGCACCGCTCTTCGCGCAATGTAGAGCGGATCTTCACCGCCTTCTAACATGCGTGCCAGCCAGTACATGCACGCCTGCACATCCGAGTTTCGCATCGATTTGTGCAGGGCGGAAATCATGTCGTAGTGACGGTCGCCTTTTTTATCGTACAGCAGCGTCCGTACGCCAAGGACCTGCTTGATAATGTCTTCATCGACGTGAACGCCGTAAATATCATCCGGCGAGTTGGTGATAATCATCTCCAGCGTGTTCAGTGCCAGTCGGGCGTCGCCATGGGCGAACGTCGCAACGGCGTGAATCTGATCGTCCGTCATGTGAATCGCTGTTCCGCCGTATCCCTTTGGCGATTCAATCGCCTGATGGAGCAGCCGGACAATGTCGTCGGTCTGCAGGGATTTCAGAACGAAAACTTTACAGCGCGATAACAGGGCGCTGTTGACTTCAAAGCTCGGGTTTTCCGTCGTCGCGCCGATCAGGACAATGCTTCCCTTTTCTACCCAGGGCAGAAAGGCGTCCTGCTGCGCTTTGTTAAAGCGGTGAATCTCATCGATAAACACGACGGTGCGCTTGCCGTTTTTCCGATCGGTTTCGGCCTGCGCCATCATTTCCCGGATCTGCTTAATGCCCGTCTGTACGGCTGAAAAAGTCACAAACCGGCTCTGGGTCTTTTGGCGATGATGCTCGCCAGCGTCGTCTTGCCCACTCCGGGCGGGCCCCAGAAAATCATCGAAGGCAGCGTGTCCTTTTCAATGCAGTTCCACAGCAGCGATCCGGGCTGAATCAGGTGCGTCTGTCCGCAGTATTCTTCCAGCGTATCGGGCCGCATCCGATCGGCAAGCGGACGAAGCATAAATCCGTCTTTTTCGAAGGATCCGGGTTCTCGCGATATTCCTCATCGCCGGAAATCGGATCAAAAAGCGTGTCCTGTCTCATAGTCTTCCTATTATACAACGAAGGGAAACGTTCCCCTCTCTGATATCCTGCGGGGATTGTCAAGCGATTTCAGGACACACTTTTGGTGAATTTTCTGACCGATTTTTCGCCGGGCACCGGTTTTTCCCTTTGCGTGCGCAAAAGCGGCGCACAAAAAGCGAAAGCCAGGGGCGGTAAAGCCCGGCCTTCGCCTGAAAATCTTTACTCGTACATCAGTCGATCATCATGAACACGCCAATCATGACCACGGCCAGAATGAGCCAGGACAAAAGGAAGCAGAGTATGAAGTAGCGGTTTCGCTTTCCCTTGTCCACGGGGATATTGCCGGCGATCTGACCAGTCTGTCCGTTGACGGCGATGACGTGATCTTCGCCCTGATCCCGCTTGTAGTCCATGTAAAGCAGATACGCCGGCAAAATGGCGTAGTCCGCGCTTTTCAGCGCCCGGCGAATCTGACTGCCGGTGACGTGGAGTCCTTCGTAGCCGCCCATCGTGCTGGTGAGCGCAGACTCAAACGATTCTCTGGCGCGTTCTTCCGATCGGGCAGCGCGTGTATCGGAATCCTGATCGTAACGCTGCGCCAGAAAGCCGGGCAGATAGCCGGGATTGTACGGCATGAGCTTGTCGTAGTTGTACGGTTCGATGGCGTTCATCGCTTCCTCGCTTGCCTTGGACGATGCCACCACCGGAATTTTCCAGAAATCCATGGAACCGCCGCGTTCGATCTGATACACCATGTGATCGGTCACCATGTACTTGCCGCGCCGCGTCGTAATCGTATGTTCGCCGCGCGCACTCATCATGCCGTTCATCTGCAGATCGTAAAGCCAGTATGGCAAATAAATGCCCTGGATTTTATCGATGACATTTTCCGAAGCGTATTCATCGGGATAAAACGGCTTTTGGCAATGTACTGTTCATACAGTTCGCCAAGCCGCTTTTTATCGATTTCAAAAGGAACTACGTATTTGGGGGCAAACTTGCCGCTTGTCTGCTTTTCAATGACCAGCGGGGTCTTGCAGAAAAGACACGTGGTAGCGGACGTCGTTTTATCGGTCACAATTTCCGCGCCGCAGTGCGGGCACTCGTACACGACGAGATCTTCCGTGCTTTCCGTACTGCCGTCGGTCGCCCTGACAAAGGCTTTCATACCGGACTGGCTAGCGCTTGTATCTTCATGGACTTCATGATCGACCAGTCCTTTTGAGACTGGCCGGCGTTTTCCTGTTCGTTCAGTTCCTGAACGCGGCCGCAGAACGGACATTTCAGCTTGCCGGATTCCGGATCAAACTGCAGTTCGCCGCCGCAGTTGCTGCATTTGTATTCCATCAGAAATGACCTCCGCTTCCGGTATGGCCAGCCGAACCGCCGCCGGAAAATCCTCCGCCGTGACTGGGAGTCGCTTTCCACCTTGACGCGTGTCTGGTAGGCACGCACAAAGCGGTCTTCCTTATGTTTGAGATTGAGCGCGTCTTCGTATTCCGCAGCCTTGCGCGCCAGCTTTTGTCTTTATGCCTGCCGACTTTGACGCCCGTCCTGATCAGGGCAATGACCAGAGAGAGAATCAGGGACAGACCGATCAGAAGCAGGGACGTTTTCCATTCCACAAACGGCTTTTTCAGCCAGCCCATGGACGTGGTCTTTAAATAGAAGCGCTTATCCGCCTTTTCGAGAACGGTCATGGCGCTTTCAAAATAATTGCCCTCTTTCAGCTTGTCCGCCGCAGCATCCGAAAGACGGTCCTGCTTGCTCTGGGTAAAAATGCTGCGAACCGTATCGCCGTAGGCGTCTACCCAGTACGAGCGGTCCGACATATTGATGCCGTACGCCAGATAGCCGGCGGGATACTCCGATTCGCCGGTCGACTCGAGCATGTCTCTGGCGTAATTGTCCGAATACTGGGGAACGCTGGACGTATAAACCCAGACAGTCGTGTTGTAGTCGCTGCTCATTTGTTCGCATTTTTCTTCCAGAACGGCTTCTTCTTCGGCCGTAAACAAATCCGCGTCATCGATGACCAGCGGTTCTTTCGCCATCAGCGACAGGCTGGGCACAAGAAGGAACAGGGAAAGCAGAACGGCGATCAGACGGTTTCCTTTATGCATACAATCCTCACTTGCAGACTCGATTTCAGTCCGCTTCGATCCATAGCCGGTTTCCGTCTTTGCCTCTGATTTCAGACAGAAGGGGCAGTCTGTGTATGGACCGAGATTTTCTCCATTATACGTTTGCGCGCTCTTCGCGTCTTTTTCTTTCGAATTTGATAATCTTCGCAATCCGCTTGACGGCTTTTTGCACCGATTTGAAGTCCTTTTCGAAGTCCTCCCGCTTTGGATTTCTGGTGCCTTCGGACAAACATTCTGAAACCCCGCATCCGGAAAAGCACATGCGGCAGTCCTGGACTGCCGCATGAATCGCTCATTGGTCTGATTTCTCTTTTCTTCGCAGTTATTCGTACCAGTACTTCAGATTGTGCGGCTGGAAGTCGTAGTAAATCTGATAGCCGAACGGATCCGGAATGGAAACCAGATACAGATCGTTTTTCAGCTCCGTTTTCGCGGTGCCGTGATCGACGCTCATTTTCCAATTGTACGTATTGGGCTGACCGTCCTTTGGCTGCACGTTTTCGGTGCTGAACTGGACGATTCCGTTCATTACGTTATCGATCGCTTCGCCCGCGCTCAGTTCATCCTGATACAGATAGCCGGTATCGTAGCGTTCAAAGCGAACCGCGTTTCCGTTAAAGCGTCCGTTTCGCAGCGTACCGCAAGCCGTTGCGAACTGGTCGGTACCCGCTTTGGTACTCAAGAAGCATCCGTTTGCGGACAGCGTACCGCCGCTCACCGTGTCCGCGAGCATCAGCTGCCGCTTCCAGGGCGAGTAAATCAGAATCGGACGATTCGCTTCCCAGGCGCTCAGTACGATCAGGCTCTGTCCCGGATCGGACCAGCCGACAAGCCTGCCGTTCTGGAACGCCAGAGTCCGTCCATCCGACATCGCATCCGCGCTGCGCATGAGCGCTGCAAGGGTGTCCGCCTTTCGTACAGACCATCAAGGCTGCGTTTTTCGCCGCGTCGCTCAGAGCCGCCTGATATTCGGTCATGCTCTGTTCGAGCGCTTTCGCGTAGCCCTGCGTGGGAATTACCGTGGAAATGCCATACCAGCCAATGTCTTCGCTCTTCCAGCCCTGTCCGGCCAGAAATTCGTATTCGCGCGCATCCTGGGTGTAGTTGTGCGATCCGGTCTGCGCATTGGGATTGTAGGAACGATACAGCGGCGTGCCGTTTAGGGCATCGGCGGAATACCAGCCAGTGCCTTCATCGATCCAGCCCATCGAAACGAGATGATCTTTTTCCCGTGCAGCGGCGGTGTAAAAATGATCGCCGGCATTTGGATTGTAGAGACGATACACCGGCGTGCCTGAGACGTTTGGGGCATACCAGCCCAGACCTTCGAGCGTCCAGCCGACCTGGACGAGATAATCCCGTTCGTTGCGATCCTGCGTATAAAAATGTTCGCCGGAGTTAGGATTGTACAGGCGATACATCGCATTGCCTTCCGGAGCGCTCAGCGGCGCGGTTGCGGTGCCGTTCACAAAGGTCGGACGGCCTTCCAGCCGGTCCACCACATGAGAAACCCGATGAACGCGTGTCCATCCGCCCGTTTCTTCCTGGGCCATAACCGGCACGCTAAAAACGCCAAGCAGTACGCTGGCTGCTGCAGTCAGGCGAATCCAAGACTTCATTTTTCTCTTTCTCCTTTCAGACGCTTCGATTGATGCGTCCTTTCTTTTCCTTTTTCAGAGCCGCCCTCTGTTTTGTCATTTCGTTTTACGCGCTCAGGCGGGAAAAGACAATTTCCAGATTCTCCAGAAAAGGATAAGGAATCGATGGTCCCTGCTTATGCGGTTTCTTTTTCGCCAAACCGCTTTTTCGCAGATCCTGTGGTTCCTGTTCAAAAGAAAAGGCCCCGCTAAGGGATTTTTCTTTCCTTTCGTCGCTTTTTTAACAGGTGTACCTTCCAGTATAGCAGTTGCCAATTTTTACTCTTTTCTTTTTCAAATCCACACCATTTCCAGAGGATTTGCGCAAAGATGTACAGGTTTTCCAGCGATCGAAGCCGCTCTGTCCTTCCTTGACTTCGTATCTCTACTTTACCCGGCTGTTCGTACTCGCTTTTGGCAGGGGGTGAAAAAGCAGCCTTTCCGCATGGGGAAAAGCTGCCGTATTGCTTGATTAAACTCAGAATTCAGCCGGTCCGGATCTAAAGCCGGCGATCAGCCTTCGCAAAACCAGGCGACGCCTTCATAGCGCCAGCCCAGGCGCAGCAGTGCATTGGCTTCGTTGACATCCCGCGTGAAATGATGCGTCGCCGTCCACGCGTTTGGATTGTACAGGCGGTACACCGGCTTGCCGGACGCTTCCTTGACTGCGGTCCACGCCAGATCAGTAGACGCGAACGCGACATCTTCGTAGTGCCAGCCAAAACGAACCAGCGCATCGCGTTCGTTCGTATCCATGCAGTAATGGTGGTCTCCGGTATTCGGATTGTACAGACGATACACGTACCAGCCGTCCGCCGATGACTGCCAGGCGGTGCCTTCATTGCGCCAGCCGGCCGCAATCAGCTGATTTCGCTCTCTGGATACCTGCGTAAAGAAATGTTCGCCGCTGTTTGGATTGTACAGACGGTATACCGTGTAGCTGTCCGCTGCCAGAGCCGATACGGGGGCCTGCAGCGAACTGCCCAGAAGTCCGCTCAGAGCCAGACAGAACGCCCGCTTTTTCCCTTTTTCATAATTCCCTTTTTCTCCTTATTCGATTCACTTTTGCGGCTTCTGTTTTCTGTATATGCAATAGATCTCATTCGCCCATCTATTGTTTCGAAAGGATGAAAAACAGTCTTTTGGGCCGCACCTATGTCTATTTTAACAGGCGTCATGGATCGACAATACCCTCTGCAGGCAATTCATTTTTTCGAGTGCGGATTTTTGCAGCCGGAGCCATTTAGCTACTGGAAGCATCCGAAGAGGCGGCGGAAGCAATCTGGGAGGAATCGTCTGAATCGCTCGTCGAATCGGATTCGTTCTGCGACAAATCGGCAGAAGAAGAAACGGAATCCGAACTGGCCAGCGTCGCATCCGCGAGTGCCTGGGACCACGTCTTGAGCGGACCGGTTTTCATGCCCTGCAGCCGGCGGCTGTACAGGTTGAAGACGTAGTTTCCATAAATGGCTTCATACGGACAGAGCTCGGAGGCGCGAATCATCGCCTTCTGGTAGTTTTCAACCGACTCTTTCTGATTGACGGCGGACTTGCCGGCACTCAGATCGGCGTTGAGCGCTTCATCAAAGATGTGCGCGTAGTTTGTTCCGCCCGCAATGCGGTGATTGGCCGTATCGGTATAGCCTTCGTACAGGTTCATCGCCGAGTTGTTCTGACCCGAATACGTGGACACCATGAAAAACGCGTCCCAGTCGTCGATCGGCTCTTCGCTCGACGGACTGACGGTCGTCAGCAGCGCGTTGAAGCTGATCGTGTTTGTGCGCAGTTCGGCTCCGATTTTGCGCCAGGATACTTCCAGCATCGGAAGCAGAGTTTTTAAAACGGAGTTGTTCTTGCTGGCGAGGAAACGGACTTCCAGACGCCTGCCGTCCTTTTCCCGGATGCCGTCGTCGCCCATTTTCCATCCAGCCGCGTCAAGAATCGCACTGGCCTTGTCGGGATCATAGCTGTAGTCGATCAGGCCGTCGATTTCCTTATCTCCCGTTGTCACCGCGCCCAGACCGTGGGCAATCGGTGACCAGAACGTTTTCGGCACATAGCCGACGTTTACATTTTCCAGATCCGCATCCATGGAAATACTTGGCCACGCGTAGTACTTTTCGACAAATTTTTCCTGATCCGTCGCATAGGCCAGCGCCTGCCGGACCGCCGGATCGGCGCATACGCCTTCCTGACAGTTAAAGCCGATATAGCCCTGGGCTGCGCGCAAATAGTGGCTCGTTTCCACATTATCGAGGGCCGAAGCCTGCGCGATGATGTCCGGATTGGCGGTTGCCGGAATCAGATCGATCGTTCCGTCCTGAAGCGACTGCACTTCCGTACCCGCTTCAATCGTCAGCATCGCCACAGATTCGATCGGATACTGGCCATCCCCGTTCCAGTCCGGATTTTTCTTCAGCACAGCGCCCCACGAAGAATCGTACTGATCGATCACATACGGACCGGTTCCAATCGCCTGCTCCGGCTCGAGGTTTTTATAGGCGTCCAGATTGCCGCGGGAATACGGAAACTGACCTTCCGGCACGATGAACACCGTGCCGATCGAAGCGACCGCGTCACTATCCGGCTGGGCGCACGTAAAGGTAACGGTCAGACCGTTGTGCGAAACCTGAATGCCAGAAATGTCTCTGGCCGATCCGTCCTGGCACGCTTCAAAGCCTTCAATGAAATCGTACGTGCCGTCCTTGATGCCGCCCACGTATTCCGGATCCGCCATGAGCGTAAAGGAATACTTGATGTCATCGCCGTCCAGTTCCGATCCGTCTGAAAAGCGAAGTCCTTCCTTGAGATGGAAGCGGATCGTTTTTCCGTCCTTGGACACTTCCGGCGCTTCGCTGGCCAGAACCGGCACCAGCGATCCGTCCGCGTCGTACGCCAGCATGGACTGATACACCATGTTGACAACCCACTGGTCATACATCGACGCGGCATACATCGGACAGAACGTTCCCGTCAGTTTCTGGGTAATGCCGACTTTGAGAACGTCATCGCCAAGCGTCCCTGGACCGGTCGACGCGGAATCCGTCGACGATTTGGGTTTGGAACAGCCTGTCAGCGAAACCAGCAGCGCCGCGCAGAGCGCAGTAAGAATGAAACGGCGTACTTTCATAAAAACCTCCTGAGGCGGCTGCCAAACACCGCCCGACCGATCTAGAACTTACGGTCTGTCTTAATCTATATGTCCAATATGTGTTCTATATGCAGATTCAGGAACAGGGAAATCCCGGGAAATCGCAGGCGTTCAATAACTCCTTCATCGCTATTCCCTGCATGCATCAGCAAAATGGAAAGGCAGTGCCTTCCTGTCCAATGTACAGAGTACAGACGGGCACGGGCCGGATTCCCTGTAAAATAGAAACGCAAAGCCAAATAAAAACAAACTGAAAATACGAAAAACAGAAAACAAAGAAGGCCCTTGCTGCCCAAACGGCAGCATACGGCCAAATTGAAAGGAATCCCATCTGTATGAAACTCAATTTTTCTCCGCGCTACCAGCAGCTTCTTGATACGCTGGGCGCCTATACGCTGGCCTGCTCGACAGTCTATGTCGATCAGTATACCGTTGCCCCGAAAAAGGGGCTTCCCGGACCAATGAGGCGCTGACGATTTTGTCGCAGTTCGCCTTTAATCTCGAAAACAATCCCGGAACGATCGCCTGGCTCGAAGAAGAATATGCCGCCATGGCAGACGGATCGCTCGAACAGAAAGAAGTCGGGCTGCGCCTGAAAAAGCTTCAGGACACCCGGAGATTCCTTCCCGCTTTACAGAAAATGGCAGGAAAGCGCGGCCGAAAGCGAGACGATCTGGCACGAAGCCAAAGTCCAGTCCGATTATGAACGCTTTCGCCCCGCGCTCGAAAAAGTCATTTCGTATACGCTGCAGGCGGCGTCGTATTCGCCGCGCTTTGATCCGGCCCATCCTTATGATTATCTGCTCAGTCTTTACGAACCGGGCATGAATCAGGAAAAATATGATGCTTTTTTGAAGCGATCCTCGAAGATCTCGGTCCGCTCGTCAAAAAAGCGGCTGCGGCCCGGCCAAAAGATCTTTCTCTTCTGCACGCGCCGGTGAGCGACGCGCAGCAGGAAAAACTGGCCAGTGAAGTTCTCGATTTTCTGAAAGCCGATCGGGACCGGCTGGCGATCAGCACGACCGAGCACCCGTTTACCGATTTTCTGTCCCACGACGATGTCCGAATCACCACGCACTATGAACCGGATCAGTTTGTCAGTTCCATTCTTTCGACCGTCCACGAATACGGGCACGCGCTGTATCATCTGCAGACGGAAGCGGCTTTTGACAAGACGATGCTCGTGGAAGGCGTCGGCTGCGCTGCCCACGAATCCCAGTCCCGTCTGCTGGAAAATCACATCGGCCGCTCCAGAGCGTTCTGGAGCGTGCTGCTTCCCGCTTTGCGAAAAGAAATTCCAGCCCTCGAAACGGTCGATGCCGATACGCTGTTTACACTGGTCAACACGTGCCGTCCTTCGCTGATTCGAACCGACGCGGATGAGCTCACCTATCCCTTCCATATTCTCATACGCTATGAAATTGAAAGAAAATGGCCGCAGGCACCCTCGATTATGCGACGCTTCCGCAGCTCTGGAACGATCTTTACGAAACGTATCTCGGCGCACGACCCGAAAACGACCGTGAAGGCGTCCTGCAGGATGTGCACTGGTCTTCCGGCGATCTCGGCTATTTCCCCAGCTACGCGCTTGGCTCTGCCTACGCGGCCCAGATTTATGAAGCCATGGAGCGGGACATCGATCCAGAGCAGCTCATTCTGGAAAACCGCTTTGAAGACATCGCGGCCTGGCTGGAAAAGAACGTCCATCGCTATGGCGCCTCGAAAACCATGCTGGAAATTGTCGAAGAAGTCAGCGGCAAACCGTTTGATCCGCACATTTATACCGGCATGCTTAAGAAAAATACGCGCCTCTGCTGGAAGATCAGGCAGAAGACTGAGGTCGAACTGAGGCCGGATGACGCTTGCTCTTCGGGATTGAGGGCGGGATCGAACAGGCTGGCGCAAAAGCCGGCTATGGAGGATCCGTCGTCTGTACAGAAGACCCAGCACTGGCGGTTTCTGTCGCCGTCTTTTGCAAAATGTCCGCATTTCCAATCCTATCTTTTGAGTAATGTGTCCATATCTCTGTACTTTTCATTTTCAGCGTCATTTTTATTCCGCCGCATTGCGGCGGAATTTCTTTGAGTATGTGAAACTAACAGTAAGCATTTTATTGATAAGATGGTCATGAAAAAGAGAAAGAAGAAAGGAGGACAAACAGAAAAGGAATGATGGAGTAATTTATGTCTGATACCACAACTCAAAACGGCTTAACCCCTCTCCAGCGCAACCTCGCATATCTTGGCTGTCTGATGTTAGCCTTGTCCATGGCGGCCTTTGGCCTCTCCCTCGCCAATATTCAGGGACCGGTTCTTGCAAGTCTCAACGGCATGGACTCTTTTTCACTCGTTACCGCGCTGACTTCCGCTTCGCTCTGCCTGATGACTCTGATCGGCGGATCGCTGATGGACAGCATCGGTGCTAAGAAACTTGTTCTCTGGTTTGGTCTGATCAACTGCATTTGCGGCATTGGTCTCGCCTTTGCCTCTTCGCTTTCCATGTATCTGATTTTGCGTGTCGTTCTTTCGGCATGCCAGGGCGCGTTCTCGGCTGTTCCGTTTATCGCCGTCCGTCAGATTTTCCCGGTTAAAGAAGTCCCGAAATACGTAGGTTTCCTTTCCGGCGCACTGGCCATCGGAAGCTTTATCGGTTCCTGGGGCGCAGGCTGGCTTATGGACCACGGCATGACCGGTATGGCTTCGGCTTTCCCGACAATTTTCCTGGCTATCGGTATTTATCTGATTTATCGCTATCTGCCAAACGGCGCAACCCATAAAGGCGTTCATCTGGACTGGATCGGCGCACTGCTTCTGGGCATCTGCCTGTTTGCCCTTGTCTTCTGGCTTAACTACGGTGCCATTCTCGGCTGGGGCTCTGCCTTCGTCCTCACCTGCGCAGCCATTACGATTATCAGCTTCATTCTGCTGCTGATCGCGGAAAAGAAAATCAGTTCTCCGCTGATTCCTCTGAATCTTTTCAAGAACAAGACGTTCGTTATCGTTCTGCTGATCACCGGTCTCTGCGTTGTTTACCTGACGGCCATTAACGCCTACGTTCCGCAGGCTATGCAGCAGCTGATGGGCCAGCCGGCTTCCATCAGCGGTACCGTTCAGATTCCGCGTACGATTCTTTCCATTCTCGTTCCTGGCGCTGCCGGTGTATGGATCGCCAAGAAGCTTTCGAACTTCTGGAAAGCCTTTGCTTACTGCGCTATTCTGGTCATCATCCCGACTGGACTGCTCGTCTTCATCGGTCCGAACATGCCGGTATGGTTCGTATTCGTCATGCTCGCACTGACCGGAATCGCCGATTCCTTCCGTACCGTATCGTCCATCCCTGCAGCGCAGATGCTGCTTAAACCGCAGGATCTTGGCATCGGTACTTCCCTGGTTGGATTTATCATTTCCCTCAGCGGCGTTATCGCTTCCGCTCTGTTCTCCATTGCCTACAACGCACTGACCCAGGCTACACCGGGCAACGTCGGCATGACACAGGGTATCGATACCGTTCTGCTGATCTCCTGCGCAGCAGCCGTCATCGCTCTGCTTCTGGCCATCTTCGTCTTCCGTCCAATGTTCCCGAAAGCCGTTGCTGCCATGCATAAAGACGACGACGCTTCCGCAAAATAACCGCTTTAAACTTTTCAGATCCCGATACGATCTGCAGGCTGTCCTTTCGGGGCAGCCTTTTTCCTGGAGCAGTCGATCGTATCCGCGTCGGGAATACGCAAAAGCAGAAGCTCTCCGAACGGATCGGATGCAGCTTCTGCTTTTTTGCTGAAATTCAGAAATAGGGATTTAGGGATACCTGAGCGGGTTTGCGTTCGCGGTTGCCGGATCAGCTAGTCTTCGTTGGTATGACGAACCGCGCCCGTGCAGTCTTTGGCGAGAGCGACGATCGTATCCGCGCAGCTTTCGATCGGCAGGCGGCTTGTATCGAGGCAGACGTCATAGTAGAACGCCTTGCCCCATTTGCGGCCGGTGAAGTACTGATAGTGCGCCTTGCGGCGTTTATCCTTATCGCGCAGACGCTTGTCGATGCTTTCGTCGCGCTCGCCGTATTCGGTCAGAATTCTCTTCTTGCGGCTTTCTTCATCCGCCCAGATGAAGCAGCTCAGTACGCCGGGTTCATTGCGCAGCAGGAAGTCGGCGCAGCGGCCGACGATGACACAGTGTCCCTTTTGGCCAGATCCAGGATGACTTTGGTCTGCGCTTCAAACAGCTGTTCGTTGAGGTTGAAGCTGAAGCTGCTGCTGGCGAGCATGGTCATGAAGCGGTCCTGCTCTTCGCCGTTCTGTTCGATGAACTCTTTAGCGAATCCGCTTTGCGCGGCGATCTTTTCGACCAGGTTCCAGTCGTAGAAGTCATAGCCGAGTTTTGCGGCGACCAGTCTGCCGATAGTACGGCCGCCCGATCCGAATTCTCGGGTAATGGTAATGATGTTTGCAGTCATACGTACCTCTTTCCAGATCCCGTTGGATCCTGATGTGTGTTTTGCAGACCGAAAAGCCATTATATTGCCAATGAATGCCGGGTCCGCTCCGATTTTGAAAGCTGCCGTCGCCAGGGTCTGGCTTTCAATTTCTTTGCGGAGGCCCCTCTGTACTCCGTTTTGGTCTGCTTTATTCCTAAATAAATTATAGCCGCTTAAAGACGCATAAAGACCACCAGTTCCCACAAAAGCGCAAAACAAAAACCGGAGCCTTTCAAAAAGATCCGGTTTGCGTTGTATAGAGAGATATCGATTACCGAACGGAATTAAAAATCGAACGTGCGATCCGACGCGCCGTACTGTGCATAATAGTCGCGAATTCTCGAAATCATCTCGTCATCGAGCGTTTTGTTTTCTTTCAGGCAGGAAACGATTTCCGGCATCGATACGATCGCCGCGGTTTCAAAGCCGTATTTCTTTGCGACTTCGCCAAGCGCGGACGTATCGGACTGGCCTTTTTCAGCGCGATCGAGCGAAACCATCAGGCCCTTGATTTCCACGTTTGCTGCGCCTTTGACTTTTGGCACCGTCTCATCCATGGATTTGCCGGAGGTGGTCACGTCTTCGATCATGATGACGCGGTCGCCGTCTTTGAGTTTTGTGCCCAGGAAGCTTCCTTTATCCGCGCCATGATCTTTTTCTTCCTTACGGTCGGAACAGTAGCGGATTTCCTTGCCGAAGAGGTCGTAATACGCTTCCGCGGTAACGACGGCCAGCGGAATTCCCTTGTAGGCCGGGCCGAAGAGCACATCAAAGTCATCGCCGTAACGATCATGAATGGCTTTCGCATAAAACTCGCCGAGCTTGCGCAGCTGACGACCGTTTTCATAGCCGCCGGCGTTCATGAAAAAGGGCGAGATCCGTCCGGACTTGAGCGTGAAGGTACCAAATTTCAGCACGCCGCTATCCAGCATGAAATCAATGAATTCCTGTTTGTAGTCTTCCATTTTCTTTTCTCCTTAACTGGCTTCGAATTAACGCATGGACCGCCGCAGATGCCTTCGCCTGAAAGGGCAAGGCGCTTTTTATATGGATTTTATATGGATATGGATCCAGAAAAGACTTTGGATCCGGGAATGCGGGCGATCTTTTTCCTGTTCAATCTTATCAGATCCGCCGCCAAAACCGGCAGCGGTTTAGAGGAGTCCGGCTTTTGACTCCAAATTCCTTTTTAAATGATCGGACCGCTCAGACGGATCGGACAAAGAAAAAGGACTTTGCCTTATGGCAGACACATAGAGTCTGGCCGCAAGGGGCAAAGTCCTCTTTTCGTTTGAAATGTCGTTTTACGTCCTCATCTGATCTTGCGCTGTTCGCTCAGGACGCAGGCGCGAAGCCGCTTTACTGTTCGTCGGATTCTGTGCCTTCAAATTCTTCTCGAATGCCTAGAACGACTCCAGCCAGAGCGGCGATCACCATCATGGCGCTGATCAGAACCACAATCCACTTTGTATTTTGCATAGGGGGCACTCCTTCCTGCTCAATGCCTTGAGCCGATATTCGCGAAAGTCTTTTCCGCTTTTTCTTTTCTATATTGTACCCTCTGCACCGCTTGCCAGGGAGCGGACAATGACCGGACCTTGCTGGTCATTTTGCTTGTCTGGATGCATTCACCGCTGGCTTCCGGCTATCATTCGCCTCGGAACACTGTCTTGCTTCTTTGCCCGTACGCATTTCCTGGTTATTAATATGATCTTTATTTCAATTTCGTGAAATGTCTATTTTTTACTCCGGTTAAGTTTTTTTATTTGTTTTCTGACTTAGGTAAAGCTATAAAACAAATCATTATAGTCGATATAAATCAAGCGAATAAGGCTTTTTGTTCATGTATCGTTCCGAAAAATATTTGGGCATACAAAAGGAATGATACGTGTCAGCTAGTATTATGAATGCGTAAAGAAAAGGAGATGTTTCTCAATGACTAAAGAAGAATTCAAGAAAGTCCTTGATGCAGCTCTGGGTACAGATGCATACAGTGCAGAAGTAATCGCCGACCTGGTTGAACACTTCGACGCAACTGGCAAATATGCACAGACTGCCAAAGACCGTCTGGACGAGAGATATGGCTCCCTTCTCGGCTGGATTCAGAAACATGCAGCAGAAGGCGAATACGCAAAAGCTGCTGATGAAGCCGAAAAGATTGCGATCGTTCTCAAAGCCCTTGCCGCAATTAAGTAAATCCCAATCGCAAGGCATGCCGGATCCGGACAGGGATCCCGGCAAACGATGGACGCTCAGTCTCATCGCTTAATTGATTCACTATTCTAAATTATCCATTCATCGGAACGAATCTTCGGATTCTCCGGTTTGGAATATGCAGAACCCCGCTGGAGTAAATCCGAAGAAATCGTCCGACGAATTCTTAAGATAATCCATCGGTCAGTATGATTAAACACTTAAGGAGGTCATCTATCATGACAAAAGAAGAATTCACCAAAACCCTGGAAGCTGCAATCGGCGGCACTGAATACGGCGACGAAGTAATCGCTGACCTCACTGCTCACTTCGACGAAACTGGCAAGTACGCTCAGACTGCTAAAGATCGTCTGGACGAAAGACTCGGCTCCCTGGAAGGCTGGGAAAAGAAACACAAAGCTGAAGGCAACGACGCAGCTGCAGCTGTAGAAGCTGAAAAGATCGCTCTCGTTAAAAAGCCCTCGCTGCTATCGCCTAACCAGCTATAGTCCCGCACGTCCCGTCACGGTGACGTCCCTCAACAAACACTCTTAATCCCACACATAAACGCCGGCTGTGCTTCGCCACAGCCGGCGTTTTCTGTTCTTTCTCGCTCCCGTCTTTTGAGAGATCGTTTCCTGCGATCGATCGCGTAAAAGGGCGGTGTCAAACAGGTCATTTTTTTGCCAGCCTGTTCGCACCGCCTCTTTTTCAGGTGTCTTTTATCCGGTTTACAAACTCGGATTTCAGGCCGCTGCTTTTACAGGCTTGCGGGTGAAACCAAGAATCAGAGCTGCAGCAGCTACGCCTGCTGCAAGAGCGACCAGATACATCAGCGGATTGCCGATGGTCAGGACAACAAAGATACCGCCATGAGGTGCCATCAGCGTGCATCCGAACAGTTCAGAAAGCGCGCCGGCAAGAGCGGAACCAATCGCACACGCGGGAAGCACGTGAAGCGGGTCGCTCGCCGCAAATGGAATTGCACCTTCTGTAATGAACGACAGTCCCATGACCACATTCGTCGGCGCTGTTTTCCGCTCATCTTCTGTGAACTTGTTTTTAAACAGCCATGAGGCAAGAGCTATGGCGATGGGAGGAACCATGCCGCCGATCATAACCGAAGCCATTACGGCATAATTTCCAGCCGCAAGAGAAGCCGTGCCGAATACATACGCCGCTTTGTTGAACGGGCCGCCCATATCGATGGCCATCATTCCGGCAAGCAGAGCACCAAGAACCACCCCTGAAACGCCGTTCAGCGATTCGAGCCAGAGATTCAGCTGTGTATTGAGCCAGCCGACTGGCGGTTCAACCAGGAACATCATAATTGCACCGGTGATCAGAACACCGAAGAACGGATAGATCAGCATCGGCTTAATGCCTTCCAGGGAATCCGGGAGTTTGGTACAAATCTTTTTCAGACCGTTAATTACATAGCCGGCCACGAATCCAATCAGCAGCGCGCCAAGGAATCCGGATTTTCCATTTGCGGCAATGGCGCCGCCGACAAATCCGACCATCAGCCCCGGGCGATCCGCAATCGACATGGCGATGTATCCGGAAAGAACCGGGAGCATGAAGCCAAACGCAATATCGCCCACACTCTTGAAGAAAGCCGCCGCCGGCGTAATCGTACCAAACAGCTGCCGCTCGGATTCAGCCAGCATGTTCATGTCTACGCAAAAGCCGTCAATCAGGAAGGCAATAGCGATCATGATTCCGCCGCCGACAATAAAGGGAAGCATGTGCGAAACGCCGTTCATCAGGTCTTTATACACCTTGTGCCAGCCGGATTCTTTTTCTTCCGATCCTTCTGCATGCGATGCATTGCCGGATTCGTATACCGGAGCGGCCGGATCCAGGGAGCGTTCGATCAGCTCCTGCGGTTTATGAATTCCATCGGCAACAGCGGTCTGAATCACGCGTTTTCCGTTGAATCGATCCATAGGAACTTTTGTATCGGCCGCAACAATGATTCCATCGGCATTCTGAATGTCGTCCGCCGTCAGTATATTTTTGCGCCGCCGGATCCGCGTGTTTCCACCTTGACCCGGTATCCCATTTCCTTAGCTTTTTTCTCAATGGACTCTGCAGCCATATACGTATGCGCAATTCCCGTCGGGCATCCCGTAACCGCCACAATATAAGGAACCTTTGCATCCGGATTTGCGCCGGCTGCCGGCTCTTTTCTGCCGTCGCCGTTTTTCTGCCGCCGGCTGATCGAGGGCTTCTTCCGCCTCATTGAGCAGATTCAAAAATTCCTCTGGTGTCTGCGCCTTTTGAGTGCGCTGGAAAGCTCTTCATTCATCAGCATTCTCGACAGCTGGGCCAGCACCTGAAGATGAACGTTTCCGCCTCCGGTGCGGCAATCAGGAACAGAAGATTCACCGGCTGTCCGTCGAGAGAGTCATAATCCACACCGTCTGGAATGACCATGGCGGCCAGACCTGGCTGTTTTACGGCTGCGCTGCGGCCATGGGGAATCGCGATCCCCATGCCCACACCCGTCGTACTTTCTTTTTCCCGGTTATAAACCTGTTCTTCATAGGGAGCGCGCTCTGCGATTTTTCCGCTTTTTCCATGAGATCAATCGCTTTGCGGATAATTTCGTTTTTATCGGCAGCAGAAGCATGCACATCGATGCTTTCGATTGCCAGCAAATCGCGAATTTTCATGTGTTTTCCTTTCCTCTGCCGGACGATTCCGTCCGTCTTTTTCGCTTAAGGTAAATCGGGTGTCTCTTTGCACATCTGCATCCTGTTTTGAGTAAGGAAAACATCGCAGGCGAACACAGATCCGACGCTTCCGGAAATTCCAGATCGGCCGGCAGGAAAGCAGTGTGCAGTGTATTGAAATCGATCAGAGTGTAAACTGCTGAATCTCGATCAGACTTTCGTTCTGAAGCCGCTGAATATCTTCGTACTGGGCCAGATCGCTGCAGAAGGCGGTAGCCGATCCGCAGTAGACGCCAAGAGCAAGCGCCTCTTTAAGATTCTCGGTATCGAGATAGCCAGCCATAAATCCCGCAACCATCGAGTCGCCCGACCCGACGGAATTGACCAGTTTTCCCTGCGGGCAGGAAGCCGTATAAAACGCGCCGTCCATTCCGGCAAGCAGTGCACCTTTCGCCCCGCGGGAAACCAGAACATTTTTGCCCCCATGTCCTGAAGTCTGCGGGCCGCCCGGGCAAGGCTTTCGACGGATTCAAGTTTCTGATCAAACAGAGCTTCCAGCTCATCCTGATTTGGCTTGATCAGAAACGGATGCCGCTCGAGGGTATGGAGCAGAAGATCGCCCGTGGCGTCTACCGCACTGAGCACGGAGTCCTTGGTCAGATCGAGCAGATGACGGTAGAACATCGAATCCATTCCAGCCGGAACGCTTCCAGAAAGAATCAGCACATCCTTTTCGTTCAGGCTTCGGATGCGGGTTTTCAGTTTTTCCACGTCCGCCTCACAAAGCTGCAGACCGCATCCGTTGATTTCCGTTTCCCTGCCGGATTTGAGCTTGACGTTAATCCGGGTATAGCCGGCACAGTCGATGAAGTCCTTTTAAAGCGGCGCTCTTCCAGCATGCGCACAAGTTCCTGTCCGGAAAATCCGGCCACAAATCCAAGGGCTGTATTTTCATGGCCGAGCCGTCCAAGGATCGTGGATACATTGATGCCTTTTCCGCCTGGATACAGTGCGCATTCTTCGGCCCGGTTTGTTTCGCCGGTTTCGAAATGATCGACGCGCATGATGTAGTCCAGCGAAGGATTGGCGGTAAGAGTGTAGATCATGAAGTTCTCCTTTCCTTTTTCCCAGACAGAGATACCGGGACGATCGAGCCTGGCTTACCTCGATTCGCCCAAAACCGCTGTTTGGGCTTCCTGTTTTTCTGATGATCGGTGCAAGTTCGTCACGCCGGACAGAGCTGCTTTGTCCTGAGGGTTTTACTGGATTTCGTCTTCGTTCTCCGAAACCGTTTCGCCCGTGCTTCGAAGAACCAGTCCGGGAAATCCATCCGGAATCTGCGCGTTTTTTCCGTAATCAGAACGGCCTGTGACAGGTCGCCAAACCGAACGGCCGCGATCTGATCAAACTTGGAAGAATCGGCAAGCACATAGGCTTCCAGCGTTCTCTCCAGCGCTTTTTCTTTACACTCGCTTCCCGTACATCCGGTGTCAGCAGTTCTCCGTCTTCTGTGACGGCATTGGTCCCAAAAATCCTTTGGAAAATCGGTACTTGTCCAGAAATTCGAGTGTTTCTTCCCCCACCAGCGCACTGGTGATCGATTTGAGCTCTCCGCCGGTTACGGAAACCGGAACGCCGAGCTCCATCAGCCGTACGGCATGGGAAATGGAATCGGTAATCGCCCGGATCTTCTTTCCGGCCAGCAGAGGAAGGAGTGCTTCCACCGTTGTTCCAGCATCCAGATAAATGGTTTCGCCATCCTGAATCTGCGCGGCTGCCTGAAGGGCAATCGCCTTTTTTCTTTCTGATGCTGGTCCCGGCGGCTCGCCAGCTGACTGTCGGAAACATGGGTTCTCGGTTTGCAGGTCACGCCGCCGCGTACCCGATGCAGCAGCCCCTGTTCTTCAAGCGCCATCAGATCTCTTCGCAGCGTACTCTCGGACGTCCCGAGCAGATCGAGCAGTTCCTGCTGCGATGCTCTTTCTTTTCCTTTTAAATACTCCAGAATTTTCTCGTGTCTTTCTTCGGTCATCATTTTCTGTTTTCCTTCATTTCTTTTCTATTTCTTTCACCTCTGTTCACCTGGTTTTCTTACAGTGAAATCATACGGCGATGAAAGCGGTTAATCAACCATATTTATTCAAATTTATTCATTAATTTTCTTTTTATCCTTTGATTCCATCTATTTTCGTTCAGTTTCTTTCTTATTTGTTCAAAACTATTCATATATTTCATATTTATCCAAAAGCAGAAACGCTGCACCCGGCCTTGGAAGCCCGCAAAATGGCGTCAAAGGCTCGCTCAGCTCCTTATTTGTTCATAGTACTCCAATAAAGAGCCGCTTTCGTCCAATTCTGAAAGATCGTCCGGAGGAAAGAAAACGGGACGAACGTTCTGTCCCTGGATAATTGGCGGCTTTATCTGACGAAAAACTGTCCAGAACACGTAAGCCTGTTTTTCGGAATGGAACGGGAAGTTCAGATGCTTCCGGAACCGGTCACGAAGCTTCAGATTTTTAAACAGGAACAAACTCTCTGAATCTCACACATAAATTGCGGGTGTGCTTCGTCACAGCCGGTATTTTCAATTCTGGCCTTTCTCAAATCCGCTTCAGACTGTATCCTGTCTAGTAGACGGATGCCTCCGGGCGAATGGAGGACATCCACATAGATCTTGGAGGATTTATATTTTGAAAAAGACCGTTTATACACTGCTGAGCGCAGCTCTGCTGCTTACCATGGCCGGCTGCTCCAGCAAGCCTGCAGACTCCAGCACTTCGTCTGCAGCCGGATCATCCGCTGTCTCCGACGCTTCCGCCATTACGAGCGAAGGCACTTCTTCCGCGAAAGAAGAACCTGCAGAACCGGCAATTTATGCGGTAGGCGACATTCTCGCCAACACGCCGTTCTCCCGTCAGTCGGTCATCAATCAGCTGATCGACATGGGCTATTCCAAATCCACCGCAGAAAGCGCCGTTGACGAATACGGAGCTGACTGGGTAGAAAACGCGAAAGAAATGCTGAATCGTCTCGACAAGAAAGATCACGACGAAGCGATCCAGACGCTGCTCGACTTTGGTTTCACACAGGAAGAAGCCGAAGCGGCTGTTGAATAAGCTGTTGAATAATTGAAAAGAAGTCATTCCAGTACCAGACCCATTTCAGGCGCTCTGCCCGCTGTTTTTACAGCCGGTCGAGCGCCTTTTCCTGTTTTCAGCTTTCCTTATCATCTTTTTCCTCTTACCTTTTTCCTCTTCCCGCTTCCCTTTCTTTTCTCTCTTTCGTGTCCAGTTTTCAGGGTACCCTTTCTTCCTTGCTCTGGGTATGCGGCTATAGAAAAATCCGTCTGGATTTTGCCGAACAATCGGACAGTCCAGACGGATTACCATTCCTTTTGAAATGCAGCTTTGAAACACAGCGTTTCGAGCTTAGTTTTTGGCTTTTGCCTGCAGTGACGGCCAGCGGAAGATGGCTTTGTCTTCGACCATCAGACGGCAGATCACCGCGCCAAGCGCGTTGCCAAGCAAAATCCAGAGCAGGTTGAGCGACCATTTCCAGGCCAGCGCCATATAGGCGAAGTCGGCGATGGAGTGTTCAAATCCACAGAGGATAAATACCGTGACGCAAAGGAAGCATCCAGCGTGAAAGCCTCTTTTCCAGGAGCTGACCGCCAGATACATGAGAACGCCGCAAAACGTCCCGTTAATGAGGGCGACATACCAGCTCAGGGCGTCTTTCTTTTCCACCAGTGCCTGCGCGGTTTCAATCACCGGCGTGTTCGTGCGCAGCAGCAGACAGACAATTCCGGCACCGATCAGGTTGCCCAGAAGAATACGGAGAAACGGCAGGTCCTGCTCGCCGAAAAAGCCGATTTTCCCGGTGAAGAGATCAAGCTGATAAATGATGACAAACGCCAGGCCGAAGCCGAAAAGAGGGCGCCCAGCGGCGCTTCGGCACGAAGGAACAAATACGCGGCAATCGCAATCATTCCGCCGGCCGCAATCGATTTTTTCATGGAAAGCGGCCCTGCTTACGCGTTCATCACCGCTTCGATGGCTTCAAACGTGGCTTTCGGATCCGCTGCCTTAGTAATGGAACGACCGACAACGATGTAATCGCATCCCTGTTTGCGGGCGAATTCCGGGGTGGCGACGCGCTTCTGGTCGTCCTTGGAATCGGTGGCCAGACGAATGCCCGGGGTTACAGTAAGGAAATCTTCGCCGCAGGCTTCCTTGATCGCCTTGGCTTCATGGACGGAGCAGACCACGCCGTCCAGACCGGCTTCCTTGGCCGCTTTGGCGTAGCGAATGACGGAATCGATGACTTCGCCAGGGATGCCCTGCTGTTCGTTCATCGCTTCCTTCGACGTGCTGGTCAGCTGTGTTACCGCGATGACGAGCGGCTTCTTGCCTTCGCCGGCACCGAGTTCAATGCCTTCCTTGGCGGCTTTCATCATTTCGATGCCGCCGGCCGCATGGCAGTTGACGATATCGGCGCCCAGAGCCGCCAGGTTTTTCATGCCGCCTTTTACGGTGTTTGGAATATCGTGCAGCTTCAGATCGAGGAAAACGTCATGACCCATCGCCTTGACTTCACGGACCATGTCCAGACCTTCCGCATACGTCAGTTCCATGCCGATTTTTACGGTGACGGGCTGATCAAACTGGGAAAGGAAATCCAGGACTTCCTGACGGCTGGAAAAATCCAGCGCAATAATTGTTTTGCTCATAAATTCTCCTTCTCTCGCTTTCGTGTTCTTCTGATGTTTCGCCGTTCTGCGCTTTCGAGCGTAGTCGGACAGGCATTTACGGATCGAATCGAGCCAGGCGCAGCAGGTCGCGCCTGGCGGTGCAGTTTTCGATCGCCTTTACTGTATCGAATCCTGTCTGAAAATGACAAAGAATCCAGCTTTCGTACGAAAAAGGGCTTTTCTTCTCTTCGTTTCGCCTCAAAAGAAGCCGGCAGTCGACCGGCTTCTTCGTTTTTAAAAGACTTAGTTTTTCGGAAGCGCTTTGCCAATGGCTTCCTTGACCGAGTTCAGACGGTATCTGGCCAGAGCGGCAGGAAGTTCATCGATAATGCGCGGGCATGCCCACGGATCGACCAGATTTTCGCTGCCGATTTCCACAGCGCTTGCGCCTGCGTACAGGAATTCCAGAACATCTTCGGCGCATGTAATGCCGCCGCAGCCGATGATTGGAATGTTTACAGCCTGTGCACAAAGGTAGACCGCACGGATGGCGATCGGCTTAATCGCCGGTCCGGAAAGACCGCCTGTGACGTTGCCAAGCAGCGGTTTTGCGGTGCGCAGATCGATGCGCATCGCCGGAACGGTATTGATCAGAACGATACCGTCAGCACCGGCCTGTTCCACCGCCTGCGCGATTTTCGTGATATCCGTTACGTTTGGCGAAAGCTTCACGTAAACCGGCTTGTCGGCAACGGCCTTCGCCATACGGGTGACTTCCGCAGCCAGTTCGGGATTGGTACCGATGGCCATGCCGCCGGCGGAAACGTTCGGGCAGGAGATGTTCAGCTCAAACGCCTTGATAACGTCCATGCCGCGCAGCTGTTCAATGACCAGCGCGTAGTCCTGCAGACTTGCGCCCGCCACGTTGGCGATGACTTCGGTATCAAACTGTTCCAGAAACGGAAGTTCGCGGGCTTTGACGAATTCCACGCCTCGGTTCTGCAGACCGATGGCGTTGATCATGCCCGACGGAGCTTCCGCGATGCGCGGCAGAGGATTGCCGGCGCGGGGATCGGGCGTAATGCTTTTGACGCAGCAGCCGCCCAGAAGGCTCAGATCGTAAATCATCGAAAATTCACGGCCAAAGCCGAAGGTTCCCGAGGCAGGAATAACCGGGTTTTTCAGGTTCAGACCTGGAAGCTGTACAGAAAGATCCATTACAGTACCACCTTTCCAATCGGGAATACGGGTCCGTTCTTGCAGACGCGAACCTGCATGCCGTTGCGATCCGTCATGACGCAGCCGTTGCATACGCCAAAACCACAGCCCATGCGAGCTTCTAACGATACATAGCCTTTGGTGTAGGCATTGCTGACGGCGCGCAGCATCGGAAGCGGGCCGCACGAGAGGACAAAATCCGTCTCGATGCCCTTAGCGCGAACGCCGTCCAGAACGGTGCCCTTAATGCCGGCACTGCCGTCCATCGTGCAGATGACGGGCGAAATGCCCAGATGCTCAAATTCATCGACGTAGAAGACATCGCCGGCACTGTTAAAGCCCAGAACGACATCCACTTTAGCGCCTTTTTCAAGATAGGCTTTTGCGGTATACAGCATTGGAGGCGTTCCGACGCCGCCGCCCAGGATCAGAACTTCTTTCTGATCCGTGATCGGAAAACCGGTTCCCAGCGGACCGAGCAGCGAAAGGCAGGTGCCCGGTTCCATCGTCGACATTTTGTCGGTTCCGTTTCCCATGATTTTGTAAACCAGCGTCAGGCGGTCTTCTTCCACCCACGATACGGAGATCGGGCGGCGAAGAAAGTAGCCGGGCAGCGCCACATCCACAAACTGGCCCGGTTTGGCCAGCGCGGCGAGGTCGGTTTTCAGAACCATTTTGTAAACCGAATCGGCGATGGGGGTATTGTTAAGGATTTCTGCGTTGGATTGTTTCATGTTTATTTCCCCATTTCGTTCATGGAAATCATCGAGAAGGAAAGGGATTCAAGAACTTTGAGAAGCGCGTTGGCGGTATCGAGGGACGTCATGCAGAAAATGTTATTTTCCGAAGCCACGCGGCGGATGATAAATCCGTCGTCCTCGTTTTTGCGCGAATGACGGCTCATCGTGTTCACTACGAAGTTGACGCGGCCGTTTCGGATGACATCCACAACCGATTCCACATCGCCGCCCTGATTTTCAATCTTGGCAGCGTCGTGAACGAACAGGCCATGTTCGCGCAGGAAGCGAGCCGTACCCGGGGTGGCGTAAATGCCGTAACCGATCGTCGCAAAACGCTTAGCCAGCGGCAGTGCGTCTTCCTTGTCCGCATCCGCAATCGTCAGCAGGACGTTGCCGTGCGGAGAAACTTTAATACCAGCGGCAACCAGGGCTTTATACAGCGCCTTTTCAAGGTTGATATCGGAGCCTAACGCTTCACCGGTCGATTTCATTTCCGGTCCAAGAACGGTGTCTACGCTGCGCAGCTTGGCAAAGGAGAAGACTGGTGCCTTGACGAAGACGCGGTGCGCGTCTTCCGGACGATAGCCAGGTTCATAGCCCTGTTCGCGCAGGGAGTGGCCAAGTACCGCCATCGTCGCCGCATGGGACATCGGCGTACCGGTAATCTTGGACAGGAACGGAACGGTTCTTGAAGATCTCGGATTGACTTCGAGAACATACACCTGATCATTATGATCAACAATAAACTGAATGTTGTACAGTCCGATGAATCCGAAACCTTGACCGATCCGGATGGCGTAGTCAATAATAGTACTTTTACTTCGTCGCTGATCGTCTGGGGCGGATAGACCGAAATGGAGTCGCCGGAATGGACGCCGGCGCGTTCGATATGTTCCATGATGCCCGGCAGATAGACGTCTTTTCCATCGGCGATGCCATCGATTTCCAGCTCCTTGCCGACGATGTACTTGTCGACCAGAATCGGAGCGTCATGGGAAATTTCCTTAACCGCGTTGCCCATGTATTTCACGAGTTCATCGTCATCGTGAACGATTTCCATAGCGCGGCCGCCCAGTACGTAGGACGGACGAACGAGAACCGGATAGCCGATGCGCTTGGCGATGTCGAGCGCTTCTTCAACGGTAACCGCGGTTTCGCCCTGCGGCTGCGGGATATCAAGCTTTTTAAGCATCGCTTCAAATTCATGACGGTCTTCCGCAAGGTCAATGCTCTTGAGCGACGTACCGAGAATCTTGACGCCGTGTTCGGCAAGGGAAGCTGCCAGGTTGATGGCCGTCTGGCCGCCGAACTGAACGATGACGCCTTCCGGTTTTTCGAGATCGATGACTTCCATGACATCTTCGGTCGTCAGCGGTTCGAAATACAGCTTGTCGGAAATCGAGAAGTCGGTCGATACCGTTTCCGGGTTGTTGTTGATAATGATGGCTTCATAGCCGGCCGAACGCAGCGATTCGACGCAGTGTACGGTCGCGTAGTCAAACTCGACACCCTGACCGATACGGATCGGGCCGGAACCGAGAACGATGATTTTCTTATTGTCGGAAGGAATGCTTTCGTTTTCCTGCTCATACGTCGAGTAGAAGTACGGGGTGGCGGAAGTAAATTCGCCGGCGCAGGTGTCAACCATTTTGTAAACCGGAACGATGCCATTGGCGTGACGCAGGTCATACAGTTCCTTTTCCGGCACGTTCCAGGCTCTGGCGATGTAGGAATCGGAGAAGCCGTTTTGCTTGAGGATGGCGAGCGTTTCGACATCCATCGGTTTTGCCATCATCAGGGATTCGAGGTTGATGATGCGCTCGAGATGCCACAGGAAGAACGGGTCGATCTTCGTCATATCGTGAAGTTCTTCAATCGTGCCACCGTCGCGCAGCCATTTGCCCAGCGCGTACATGCGCAGATCGCTCTTGCCTGTGATCAGCTTGGCGAGATCTTCCCTGGACAGTTCGTCAAGATCCTTTAAGTACAGATGATCGACTTTCATTTCCAGCGAACGTACGCCTTTGAGGAACGATTCCGCAAACGTACGGCCGATGGACATGACTTCACCAGTCGCCTTCATCTGCGTACCGAGGGTACGGTCGGCGTTCGGGAATTTGTCGAAGGGAAAACGCGGGAACTTGGAAACGATGTAGTCAATCGCCGGTTCGAAGCAGGCGTAGGACGATTTGGTAATCGGGTTGAGAATTTCATCGAGGGTCAGGCCGACTGCGAGTTTGGCCGAAATGCGCGCGATCGGATAGCCGGTGGCTTTGGACGCCAGCGCCGAAGAGCGGGATACACGCGGGTTAACCTCAATGACGTAGTACTTGAAGCTTTCCGGATCGAGGGCGAGCTGTACATTGCATCCGCCGCAGATTTTCAGGGCGCGGATGATTTTCAGCGAAGCTGAACGAAGCAGCTGGTTTTCGCGGTCGGTCAGCGTCTGTACCGGAGCGACAACGATGGAGTCGCCGGTATGAATGCCGACAGGATCCACGTTTTCCATGTTGCAGACCACGATCGCGTTGTCGTTGGTATCGCGCATAACTTCGTACTCGATTTCCTTGTAGCCGGCAATCGACTGCTCGATCAGGCACTGGTGAACTGGGGAAATTTTCAGACCGGCATCGCAGATGGTGCGCAGTTCTTCTTCATTGTCCGCAAATCCGCCGCCGGTTCCGCCCAGAGTGTAGGCCGGACGGACAACGACCGGGTAGCCGAGGGTTCTGCAGTATTCCACTGCCTGATCCACGGTGTGGACGATGTCGCTTTCCGGCACCGGTTCGTTAATTTCACGCATGAGCGAACGGAAGAGTTCGCGGTCTTCCGCCTTGTTGATGGCGGAAAGGTCGGTACCGAGGATTTCGACACCGTATTCATCGAGAATGCCGTCTTCCGCCAGTTCAACAACCAGGTTCAGACCAGTCTGGCCGCCGAGGGAGCCAAGAACGGCATCCGGGCGTTCCTTATAAATAATGCGTTTGGCAAAGTCGAGGGTAATCGGCTCGATGTACACCTGGTCGGCAACAACCGAGTCGGTCATGATGGTCGCCGGGTTGGAGTTGATCAGAATGACTTCATAGCCTTCTTCACGCAGCGACTGGCAGGCCTGTGTTCCTGCATAGTCGAATTCGGCAGCCTGGCCGATGACGATCGGGCCGGAGCCGATAACGAGAATTTTATGGATATCCGTACGTTTAGGCATTCTTCTTTTTCTCCTTTTCTTCTTCCATCAGCGCCATGAAGCGGTCAAACATTTTCTTGGAGTCGTTCGGGCCGGCATTGGCTTCGGGATGGAACTGAAGCGAGAAAACCGGGTATTCGGTATGCATCATGCCTTCGCAGGACTTGTCGTTCAGCGCGACATGCGTCATTTTCAGACCCGTTCCTTTCAGCGAGTCCTTATCGACCGCATAGCCATGGTTCTGGCTGGTAATTTCCACATGGCCGTCTTCGAGATCAACAACTGGATGGTTGCCGCCGCGATGGCCGAATTTCAGCTTGTAGGTTTTGGCACCGCAGGCCAGCGCGATCAGCTGATGGCCCAGGCAGATGCCGAAGATGGGTACTTTTCCGATCAGATTGCGGATCGTTTCAATCGATTCCGGCAGATCTTCCGGGTTTCCAGGACCGTTCGTGAGCATGACACCGTCCGGGCGGAAGTTCATGATCGTTTTCCAGTCGGTGTTATACGGAACAACGACGATGTCGCAGCCGCGCATCGACAGTTCGCGCACGATGCCCAGCTTGGCGCCAAAGTCCATCAGGATAACTTTCGGTCCGCGGTTTGGTACCGAGTAAAGCTTGGAGGAGCTTACGCGCTTTACCTGATCGTGCGGCAGTTCCGTTTCCTGCAGCGTTTTCACAATTGCGTCCACATCGGCGTCGACATTGGCCATCGTCGCGCGCATGGTGCCGTGTTCACGGATGCGGCGGGTCAGCGCGCGGGTATCCACTTCGCTGATGCCTGGGATATTTTCGTTTTTGCAGAACTGGTCGAGCGATTCGCAGGCGCGCCAGTTGGAGTAGTCGTCACAGAGATTTTTGACAACGAAACCGAACGCAGCCGGTTCAATGCTTTCCCAGTCGTCGCGGTTTACGCCGTAGTTTCCGATGAGGGGGTACGTCATCAGAATGATCTGACCGCAGTAGGAGTTGTCCGTAAGGATCTCCTGGTAGCCGGTCATTGAGGTGTTGAAAACAAGCTCGCCGATCTGGAAATTGTCGGAGCCGAAGCCCTTGCCTTTCCAGACGCTGCCGTCTTCAAGAATCAGCAGTCTGTCTTCCATATTTATTTATCCTTTCTATTTATTTATCCTTTCTGGTCCATACCGGGCGGCCCTCCGACCACGTCTGCATGACGCACACATTCGCTGTCCAGCCGCCAAACGGCGTATTTTTCCCTTTCGATTCAAAATCGGCGGGGTCAATGGTGTAGGTTCGATCAAAATCCGCCAGGAAGAAATCCGGGCGATAGCCTTCGCGCAGCTCGCCGGTCTTTTCCAGACCGAAGCGCTTCGCGGGCTTTGCGGCCATCCACTCCAGCAGCTGTTTCAGACTCCAGCGTTTCTGGCGGTCCACAAACTCGGTGTACAGCAGCGGGAAGGCGGTTTCGAGAGCAACGATGCCAAAGGGCGCCTTGTCCATCGGCCGCGTTTTTCTTCCATCGTATGCGGGGCATGGTCGTTGGCGATGAAATCCAGCGTTCCATCTTCCAGCCCTTCAATCAGCGCCATGCGATCTTCATGCGAACGCAGGGGCGGATTCATTTTTTCCATCGCATCCTGAACGTCCCTGTCTTCCAGGAGCAGATGATGTGCAGTCACTTCGGCGGTGCAGTTGACGCCGTCGCGCTTGGCCTGCCGCAGTGCTTCCACGCTTTCTTTTGCGGAAATGTGATCTGCATGGTAAGCCACCGGAATCTGGCGTGCATAGCCGAGATCGCGAATGAGCTGGGCGCTTTCACAGGCGCTCGGAATACCGATCCAGCCATTCTTTTTCGCGTACGGACCTTCATGCACCGAAGCGCCCGGCGCGCGATAGTTCATGTCTTCGGTATGGCAGGAAAAGAGCACATCGGCTTCCACTGCCTTTTTCATGGCTTCCTGCATGACATCGCCGCTCGCTACGCCGACGCCGTCATCCGAAAACTGATGAATGCCGAGTTTTTTCAGCGCCGCATAGTCGGTCGGCGTCCTGCCGGCTTCATCGTCGGTGATTGTTCCAAACGGAATCACGCGTACAACGGCATCGTTCGCGATTTTTCCAGATACGGTTCCATCGTCTCTACAGTTGATGGATACGGGCGAAGGTTTGGCATCGCGAAGATCGTCGTAAAGCCGCCGGCAGCCGCCGCCCGGCTTCCCGCGGCAATCGTTTCCTTGGCTTCGTAGCCTGGTTCGCGCAGATGCACGTGGGTATCAACCAGACCGGGCAGTACAGCCAGGCCCTTGGCATCGATAATTTCCACATCGTCATCGACTTCAATTTCTGGCGCGATCTGAAGGATTTTTTCCTGATCAAACAACATTTCCAGATTCTGAAGCGAACCGTCATAAAAGATGCGGGCGTTCTTGATCTTGATGGGGTGAAGCCCGGAAAATGCGGGTTTCGTGTTCACAGAGATTTCCTCCTTTATTCGGGTTTCTCTTATTTATCGTAGATTTAACGGAAGGCTCCGTCTTATCTTTCCTGGATTCGTAAGTGTTTCTGGCCGGTTTCGCCGGCTTTTTATGGCTCAGGCCTTGCTTCGGCCAAAAGGCTCGAAGCCGAGAGCACGGCGGACAACCGCCTTGCGGACGAGGACCCCGTTTTTCATCTGCTGGAAAATGCGGCTGCGGCTGCATTCCACCAGATCGGTATCAATTTCCACGCCGCGATTGACCGGCGCCGGATGCATGATGATCGCATGATCCTTCATGCGCTTTTCCCGTTCTTTCGTCAGGCCGTAGCGGCTGAGGTATTCCTCGTCGCTCAGGCTTTCGAGGCGGGCGCCGCGTTCACGCTGAATGCGCAGCAGGATGAGGACGTCAGCCCATTCAATGTTTTCGTCCAGATCCACAAACGGGTAGCCTTCGCGTTCCCATTCTTTCGGTCCCGCAAAGCGGACTGTCGAGCCGAAGCGTTCGAGGGCTTCCTTGTCGCTGGCCGCAACGCGGGAGTGAGCGACATCGCCGCAGATGAGCACGTTGAGGTGATCAAGGCGGCCAAATTCGTTGTAAATCGTGAGCAGATCGAGCAGGCACTGTGTCGGGTGATTGCCCTTGCCGTCTCCGGCATTGATGATGGGAACTTCAATATTTTCCAGTTCGCGGAAATATTCGTCCTGGGCGCTCCGGATGACCAGAACACCGTAGCCGAGCGCCTCAAAAGTGCGCACGGTATCGTAAAGCGTTTCCCCTTTGTCAGCGAAGACGATTCGGGGTTGAAGTCGGCGGCCTGCAGTCCAAGCTGGTATTCCGCGCTTTCAAATGAGTAGTGTGTACGAGTCGAAGGCTCAAAAAAGATTAGCAGTAAGTTTCCTGGATGAAACAGGAACCTGCCAATCTGATTGAGAACTATAAAAACCTTCGCATCATTGAGAATATCGAGGATATCCTGATTGGATAAATCCTTCATAGTGAGAAGCGACTTTGGATTCATTCACTTACCTCCCTGATGTCCAGATCCATGGTGATGATCAATTTGATCTTTTGGATTATAGCGCAAGTCCCCGCAGGATGACAAACAAATTTCAAGCGTCGTACCCTGCAGGAATTTTTCCCTCCGGATTGCACCATTTCCCTTCTTTTGGATCATTTTCAGAATGTATCTCTTCGAATTAGGAACTATACCATGCGCAGTAAAAAGAAAAATCAGACGATCCGCGTCAGGCAAACGGAAAATGGTATAGGGGCAAGCAGAGCCAAAAGCGTAGATACAGATCGGCAAAAGTAAAAACGAAATTTCCACTTTACATAAAGCATATACATCCATTTTACCCTAAAAACTGTCAAAGATTCGATGGCGACGCGAGTCTTTGCAGGAATTTTCCGCCCTTGGACTGCACCGCTTTCTTTCTTCCAGGCCATTTTCTGAATGGATCTCTTCGAATCCGGAACTCCACTTTGCGCAGGAAAAGGGAAATCAGATGATCCGCGCCAGACAAACGGAGAATGGTATGCGGGAAAGCCAGAACAAAAAGTGCAGCTACAGATCGACAAAAGCCAAAAGCCCGATATCCGATTTACATAAAGTAAATACAGACTTTTAGGCCAAAAAACTGTCAAAGTTTCAATGGCTGCGCAAAGAAAAACATCCTGCAGGAAAACAGAACCAAAATGTGTAGCTACAGATTTGCAAAAAACTAAAAAGGATATTTTCGCTTTATATAAAGAAGATATAGACTTTTTTTCACCTGAAAAACTGTCAAAGATTCAATTGCCATCCCAGTTCCTGCAGGAATATTCCGCCTCTGGACTTTGCCGTTTCCTTCTTCTGCGCCATTTTCCGAATGGATCTCTTCGAATCCGAAACTATGTTCTGCGCAGTAAAAATGGAGTGCCGACCGGTTTTCGACACTCCGTTTTTCTGTTTCCTCATTTTTCACGTTTTTTACTGCCGGACTGGGCGCACTTACGGGTTGCATCGTTTGCAGGGCTGATAGCCTTCCGCAATCAGCGCATCCCGGCTGGCAACGACATCCTTGCGGTTTTTCGGTTTCATATCCGCGACGGACTTGCAGTCGGGGTGATGGAACTTATGCGTATTCGTATTGCAGACGTAGGACGCTTCGGCAGCCGGAGCCTGGGCGGGTGCCTGGGCATCGTCGCCAGAAGGAGCGGCCTGTTCCTGACCCGTTCCGCCGACGGCGATGGTTCCGTCCGCTTCATTAGATCCGTCAGCATAATTGATGGCCACACCCGGTTCGCGGTTGTACGCAAAGACGCAGAACTGCAGTCCCTTTCCGTCATCTTCGACAGATTTGGCTTCCATCAGGACACCCTGAGCAACCAGATCGTTTCCTTTGTAAATTGGGGTCACCCGGTACATGACGTGGTTTCCCGTCTGTTCAATATAGTCCCGGGCCTGTGTCTCATACGGAAGCATGCCTTTCGTATTCATCGTCCGGGTTCCGGTAATGAGGTTGCGCGGATTGGCGTTCTGACCGGAAAGCATGTAAGCCACCAGATGGCAGCGGTTGTACACATAGCCGTTTTCCACAAACGGATATTCCTTGTTTTCAAAACCGGTCGGATGCACGGACGAAATATCGCCGCGATCTTCCTCCGGCATGATTTCCTGACCTAAAGAGGCGTAGCCCATAGTCGCTCGGCCAAACGCATCCAGATCGAAGTAATGCTGGAAAGCCTGCGTCGTTTCTTCGTTTTCTTCAAAAAACGGGACGTTGTCATGTATGATCGCCACCGGATTTCCGGTATAGGGCGGAATGTCGTCCGCGGTAAAGTCGTAGCCAGGCGCGTACGGCTCGCTTTGACTGTCTGCCGCGGCCGTTTGCGAACTTTGCGAAGACAGGCTGGACTCATTTTGCAGGGAAGACGTTTGCTGACTTTGCGAAATGGAAATCGAACTTTGCGACCGGCTTGCATCCTCGACGGAAGAAGCGCCGCATGCCGTCAGCAGCGGGATCAGAAGCAGCACAAGGGCGCGGTTTAAAATCCTGGACATCGTTCTCGCCCGTTTTCGCACTCTGTGCGAAAATCGATGCGCAGAAGAATTAAAGGGGTTCATCGTCTCAGTTTCCTTTCCGTAAAAGACCAGCCCCTTTTCCATCGCCAGAAAGCCCGAAAAATCCGCTTTGATTCCGATTATGGGAAGAGTGTGGTCTCTCTTTTTCTCTCATTCGTCTATATTTTGGACCAGTTGTCAGAGATTTAGAATTATTCGGGCACAATTATCCGTTAAATAAGGCGATTTCGAATTTCGCCGAAATCGTCTCGTAAAATTTGGGGTCCTTTCTGGCGTGTATGCGCTTTCGTCATCTTCACATATTTAGGCGCTAATCCTTTGAAATCTCTTTTTAGAATGATTTTGGAAATGAGGAATTCCATGAACAATAACATTATTTTCTATCTCACCTTTAAAAAGATCTTGTCTTCTTCTACGAGAATCTTCCGCTTCGCGAAGCCCTCGAACTGATGTACAAACACGGCTATACCGCCATTCCGGTCATCGGTCTGGACGGTACATACGTCGGCACCGTCAGCGAAGGCGACTTCCTGTGGTTCATCCTGCAGAAAGGCGCGGATGCAAAGACGCTCGAATCCTATACAGTAACCGACCTGATTCGCGACGACTTCATGCCGCCCGTCAACATCAGCGTTTCCATTGACGACATTCTGGAAACCGCCCTCCACCAGAACTTCGTTCCCGTCGTCGATGACCGCAGCATCTTCATCGGCATCATCACCCGGCAGACGCTGCTGCGCGCCCTGGGTTCTTCCTCTTTGCAGCCTTCGCTTGCCGCGATGCCAAATTCGGAAAACGCCTCAACGCGCATCTAGCGGCGCGATCCGAAACCTGTTTTATCGTATTGCTTTTCTCCCTTTTCTCCTTTGTTTTCTTTGCCTGCTTTTTCGGGAAGCAGGCATTTTTTCTGCCCGGACGCGCAAAATGACGCTTCTTTCCAGCTTTTTCTGAGCGCTCTGTGCGCCCGTTTTCAAAAAACCGGTGCATGGTATAATCAGTTCACCTTTCGAGGGAACAACACGTTTTTAACAGGAAAAAATCGACTTTCAAAATCGTATTTTTCCATACAATCTTCTGTTTAAAATTCTGGAAATGGAGCTGATGTTCTTGGTGTATATAAGTCTGTCCATTCTTTCGTTTGCGGCAGCCCTCTTTTTCTGACTCTGACCATGCAGCCGGCAGATGACGCCCGCTATACGGCCATGGATCTCTTTCTCGCTCTGCTCTTTCAAGTGCTCAGCGCCTGGCTGCTCGTCCAGCTGCCTGCGGTAGCGGCGGTGCTCAACGGCCCGGCTTCCTTCTGGATTCTCATGGCGATCGAACTGATACTTGGTCTGATCTGGGTGCATCTTTCCAAACGCATTCACTTTTCTTCCGCCAGCATGAATTCCCTGCAGAAACCGCTGCTCAAGCTGTTTTTCTGGCTGCCGGAAGAAGCTGCGGACAGCGACGATGAACTCGTCCGTCTGATTGAGGCTTCCTCGGTTCCGGAAATGGAAGAACAGCGCGAAGTACTCGAAAACGCGCTCGATCTCAACGACACGTCGCTCGATGAAATCTGTACCCACCGTTCCGATATGGTGTGCCTGTCCATGAAGGAAGATCCGTCCAAGTGGAAGCAGATCATCATGGCTAACCGGCATACGTTTTATCCGATCACCAACGAAAGCGACGACGATATCGTCGGCGTGCTCGATACCCGCGATTATTTCCGTCTGAACGGCTGGGGCAAGAAAACCATTCTCGATCACGCGGTCGACAAGCCGCTGTTCGTTGCCGAAAGCAATACCGCCGATGAGCTGCTGCGCATGATGAAGCAGCGCCACACGTACATCGCCATCGTTCTCGACGAATACGGCGGTGTCGTTGGTCTGGTCACCCTGCACGACATTATCGAAGAGCTCTTCGGCGATCTGTCCGAAGAGGAAGAAAAGCGGCAGGCGGATATCGTCCGGCTTCCGCGCGGCGTCTGGCGCATTAACGGCGAAGCCGATCTGGACGATGTGTCCAAGGCGCTGGGCATGGACCTGCACCTTGATGATTTTGAAACGTTCTCCGGCTACGTGCTCGGCTCCATGGGCTACATTCCCGAAGACGGCAGCCAGCTTGAAACCCGCATCGGACCGCTGTCCATTCAGATCCGGCGCATTCAGGGACACCGCATTCGTCAGGCGCTCGTCAAAGTCGAAGATGAACCGAAGGGAAATCCCGCGCCAGAAAGCACTCCAACTGGAACCGCAAAGTCGGGCTCAGCCAGACACTGAGCGCTCCAAACGCGGAAGCCAAAGGCAGGACAGTCCTCACCATTTTGAAAAAGAAAAACAAATGGTCTTTTCCAGTCGCCGAATCGGGCGAGAGGAAAAGACCATTTTGCGTAGTATTGAATTTTCAAAGACTCCTGCAGAACTCTGGAAAGAGGAAAACCTTCCGAAAGTGAGAGCTCTGTGCCTAAAACCGGTTTTCGATGACGCCTTCCTTGAGCTGCTTCATCTGCTTCCATGAGCGAAGCACGAGAATAAACGCGAGCAGAGCGGAAAGCAGATCGGCGATCGGCTGGGAAACGACCAGTCCTTCAATTCCCCACATCAAAGAAAAGACGAAGGCGAGCGGAATGAAGAAAATGATCGTGCGGGAGAGGGAGACAAACACCCCTTTGCCCGGCTGGCCGATGGCCGCAAAATACGTCGAACTGAGCGACTGAACGCCCTGGATGCAGATGCCCATCAGGTATACGCGAAGCATGATCACACCAAAGCGGACGTACAGTTCATCGCCGGTTCCAAACAGAAGAATGAGCGGTCTGGGAAAGCACTGAAAGAGCACTTCGACAAGCGTTCCTAAAACGACGACCGAAATCAGACCCTTGACCATGCATTCCTTCACGCGCCCATACTGCGCGGCGCCATAGTTGTAGCCGACAATCGGCTGAAGGCCCTGCGCAATGCCGACAATGACGGAAATGAAGAGGCCGTTAAGCTTGAAGGCCACACCGCTGGCCGCGATTGGAATATTGGCGCCGTAAACGGACAGGGACCCGTAGTACTTGAACATGTTGGTCAGAAAAATCTGAACCACAAGAACCGCCGCCTGGTTGAGCGCTGAAGCCATACCCAGGTTGCAGATTTTCTTCAGCGGCGCCATGCGGATTTTGAAGCTGTCCGCATTCATATGCACATGCTTGAAGCGCGGCAGATAAAAGAGTGCGATGACAAAGCTCACGATCTGGCCGATAATCGTCGCCCACGCCGCACCGGCCATGCCCCAGTGAAAGACGAAAATGAAAATCGGGTCCAGGATGCAGTTGACAATAGCGCCGACCACCATGAAAAACATGGAAAAGGAAGGCGAACCGTCCGCCCGGCAAAGCTGGGAAATGCCGTTGCTGACAATGAGAAAGGGCATGCCAAGCAAAATGACGCGGGAGTATTCGAGCGCGTAGCCGTAGTTTTCCGGGGTGGCGCCAAAACCGGCAGCAGAGCCGTAATGCTCAGCTCGCCAAGAACCAGATAAATCAGCCCGCTTAAAAACATGAAGCTGAGCGCCGTTCCGGCCGTTCTTGCCGCCTCATCCGGACGTCCTTCGCCCAGCTGCAGCGAGTAGCAGGACGCGCCACCCACGCCTAAAAGCAGGGCGATTGCCAGACAGATGGTCGAAAGCGGAAAGACGACCGTCGTCGCGCCGTTGCCCAGATAGCCAAGACCCTGGCCGATAAAAATCTGGTCAACGATGTTGTAGAGCGAGCTCACCAGCATCGCGATGATGGACGGGAACGAATAGCGAAACAGCAGCTTCGAAATTTTCTCGGTGCCTAGTGGATTGCCGGCGGACAGTGTCTTTTCCATCGTGTACCTCCTGATCGTGCAAACGGACGAATTTCTCCGTTTTTGTCGGTGAACGCCTCCACGAAAACGTGCTGTAAAAAGGACAGGCGTCCATTTGTATACGAAAGGATAGCACACAATTATTTTCAGTACGGAAAAAGTAAAATTTGGTGCCGTTTCGCTTAGTGGATTTTCCGCTCTCCTGCTGCGGTTTGCGGATGTTTTTTCGGCAAAAGAAAAAGTCCCGATTTCTCAGGACTTGAAATCCTACGACTTTAAAAAGGCGATAATGTCTTCTTCCTGGAGCGCGTCCACGGATTCCGGAGTATCTTCGACATCCACTTCAATGGCCAGTTCGCCGTTGTCGTCATAGACATGACAGGTGAAGGGATGTTCGTCGATTGAATCGAAATCGAAGCCGGCATTGCTCGGCAGACACTGCGAAAGCATCAGCGGTTCATCGCCGGTATTGATCAGGCGGCGTCCAATGTTCGACGGAATCTTGTGGAGACTGCCTTCTTCCAGTTCTTCGCACCAGCATTCGCCGTCGCGGCTGAGGAACATGACCAGACCGGTTCCTTTCATGCAGAGCAGATATTCTTCCGCATCCGGATTGACGTGAAAATGACCTTTCGTGCAGAAGTACTGGTCATCCACCTTGCCCGGATACAGGGTAATGTGCCCCCAGTTGAGATGGCCTTCGCCCGGCTCAGATTCCTTGACGATGTGCTCATAAATCTTAGTTTCCGGATCGAGGGTCGGATCTTTGCGGCGGAAGTAATCCGCGTCTTTATAGCGCATGACCATTTCGGTCAGATTGTTTCCATTCAGACGTTCCTGCCAGTGATGGGTCAGCTGTGACTTGGTGACCGCTACACGTTTGTGATTTGTATTATCCATATTCAGTACCTATTCCCGTTTCGCTGTATGACGCAGCGGCATTCAGGCTTGCCTGCAGCCTGTCCCCAGAACGCAAGGCGGGCTTCCCAACGGGAAACTTTGACAATCAGGCAAAGGGAAAGACTCGCGTTCGGATCATCTGTGCTGGAAAGCGGGGGCTCTTTCCGGTACTCAGGTTATAGCGCTTTTGGCACTTTTTTTCGTTTATTATGCTTATTATTATTGAATATTTTTGATATTAGTATCCTGATTAGATTATATTCCTTCAAACGTCCGGGCGGGATGCGGATTTTGAAAATCGTTTGATAACGCAAAGCAGAACGGGACAGGCTTCGCGATCGGGGCGCCGACACTCGAGCAGTTCGAGATCGTCACGTAAAAGAAGGCTTTCCATAACCGCTTTTCGTTCTTGATCGCCTGGCGCGAGCGGATAGAAAACCAGAGCCATCCGGCCTTTGGGCCGAAGCAGATCTGCCGCGGCGTTCACGGCTTTTACAGAACTTTCTGGCAGAGTGGATACGCCGTGCAGACAATGGGGGTCATAGCCAAAATTGAAGATCACCGCATCGATCTGCCCTTCGTATTCAGAAAGGTCTTCTTTCATAAATTCGTGGGAATGCAGCCAGGCGGTAATGCGCGGACCAGTCATTTTTCGCAGCTGGCCGCATAGAGCTCCGGCTGGACTTCATAGGCAAAGACATGCGCCGCACGATGATCAAGAAAAAGCGGGAGTCCCGGCCCAGACCGAGCGTTGCGTCCACGCAGATCGCCTGCTCATGAAGGACGTCCAGAAGAAAGTCGTGTGCTAGTTCACTCATGGATTTCATGCTGGTAATGATCCCCTCCATTTCCTCGAATCACGCATTTTCCATTGTTTTATTTTGTTTTGCGATGGCTGCCTATGCCTTTGGAGCTATCTTCAAAATTAAGAATTCGTCGAAAGTGCAGTATCTTTTTAGTCTTCGCCGTCAAAATCGTAAAAGCTCTGATCGTCGCTGAACACCGGATCGGCGTTCTGCGAAATCTGCGCGAGCAGCTTTTCCGCGCTTTCCTGCAGAGCGGCCAGCTGTTTTTGTAAAAGGGCGCTCGTACGGCACGTCTTGCCGGCGTTTTCGCAAAGCATGGTGGCCTTGATTTCCAGCGAACGGACTTCCTTTTCGAACGCTTCCATATTGGCCGCGCGGTAGAAGCTGCGCGCCGATGCCTGCAGCGAGAAGACGACGCCGCAAAGCGTGGTCGGCGAAACCAGAAGCACATGGCGGGAGAGCGCGTACTGCTGCAGCATCGCTCCTTCCCCGCAAAGGTAGGCGTAAACCGCTTCGCTGGGGATAAAGAGGAGCGCTTCATCGAGCGTCTCTTCCGTGATGTATTTATCGGCTACATCGTCGATGTGTTTCTTTATATTCTTTCTGAATTCTTTTTCATAATACTCCGCCGATTCGGGTTCTTCACACATCCGCAGGTAATTTTCCATTGGAAATTTCGAGTCAATGCACAGAACCTGATCGGACTGCGGCATATGAAAGGCGCCGTCGCTGATGCGTCCGTTTTTCAGATGGTACTGCGTGCTGTACAAATACGGACTGTCCCCAAGATACGTCCGTACGATGGATTCCAGCTGGTATTCGCCCCAGGTCCCGCGCCGTTTGGCGTTGGCCATGACCTGGGTAATGGAATGGACTTCATCCGCCAGATCTTCCGAGCGTTCGCGGGCAGAACTCGTATCGAGCCGTACCTGTTCCAGCTGGCTGCCCATGCGCCGCAGATGAATCTCCTTGTAGTCGCCGTCCTTTTCCACGATGTGATACAGATCGCTGACTGAATTCATCAGCGAATACACCGCGTAGCCGACCAGCGCCAGCAGCACGATCATGACAATCATTAAAGCCACAAGAAATCCGTTCATAATTTTCCCTTTTTTCTTTTTAAATCTTTCCCGCATGGCCCGGGATTTTAAAATCCGGCCTGGACCATACAATCTGTACCCCATTTTAATAAATTCAGGCGCCTTTTTGAGGCGCCTGATTGCTTTCTTCATCCAGACGGTGTTCCTTAGCCATGAAATGACGCATGAACCGTCGTCCATTTTTACAAAACAAAACCAAAACAAAGTGTCACAGAGCTTTACAGAGTGTTACAGAGCCTTGCAGTGCCTTACTTGCTCTTCTGGGCATTGCGTACGACTTTTTCTGCCGATCTGAGCAGGCGAAGCTGATCTTCTCGGGTTTCCCATTCAGGATGGAGAATGACCTGATGCAGCACTTCGAGAAGAACATCCCGGCGCTGACTGCCCTGGAGATGCGTCTGGGCAATGACGTCATCGCCGTTGATTTTCAGCTCGGCGATGGTAAAGGGATGCCTGTCCTTTTCCTGTTCAAAATAGGCGCGGAAGAGGTCAAGGCGTTCGCGTCGGTCCTTGGTCGCGTGCGCTTCAATGTCGGCTTCCTGCAAATCCATCAGCTTTTCAAACAGTGCCTTGGTATATCCTTTCTGGACCAGGATTCGATAGAGGCTCTGGTACGCGGGTCGAAAAACGTATCGTGATCCGGGATCAGTTTCACCACGTCTTTCTGCAGCTGTTTTGGCAGCTTAAGACGGGAAAGAATGACTTTGGCGTGTCGGGCCGACGCCTGTTCGTGACCATGGAAATGGTCGCGGCCGTTTTCATCGTGGAAGCGCACATCCGGCTTGCCGCAGTCGTGCAGCAAAGCCGCCCAGAGCAGAACGGGATCGCGATGAGGCAAATAGCGCAGCACATCGATGGTATGCGTGAGCACCCCGCCGTAATGATACGGGGTACACTGCGGCGTACTGGCCATTACTTCCACTTCCGGAATCCAGGGTCGAAGCAGATCCGCCATCGGTTCGATCAGGCGTGGATCGTCGCGCAGAACCGTTTCGATCAGCGGCGCGACGCGCTCTGCAGCCAGTGTGGAAGAAAGAGCGCTTTTTCATGAATGGCTTTGAGCGTGTTTTCTTCGATCGTGCCCTGAAGCCGGGCCGCGAAAGCCCAGGCGCGAAACATGCGAAGGGCATCTTCTTCAAAACGCCCTTTCGGATCGCCGACCGCCCGGATCTGGCGTTTTTCAAATCATCGATACCGCCGTACGGATCGATCAGCCCTTTTCGGGATGATAGGCCATGGCGTTAATGGTAAAGTCGCGGCGGGCGAGATCTTCACGAATATCGCGGGTAAAGGAAACCGCGTCCGGATGGCGATGATCGCGATACGTCCCTTCTTTACGCATCGTCGTCACCTCGATCGGACAGCCGTCCTGCAAAACGGTAACGGTGCCATGTTCGATTCCCGTGGGAACGACGTGTTCGAAACGGGCCATCACCTGTTCGGGACGGAGCGTCGTCGTGATGTCATAATCGTTTGGCGCGATCCCGCGCAGGCTGTCGCGTACGCAGCCGCCGACCAGCCACGCTTCTTCGCCATTGGCGTTCAGCGTATCGAGTACCTTCTGTACCGGCTCAGGAATGGGCAGCTGAAAGAGGCATGCAGCCCCGGGATTGAGCGTGTCTTCTTTTTTCCGATTTCTTTTTCCATATCGACGGCTCCTTTCTTCGTTTTCTGTATAGCTTTGCGCCCTAAATTTCTGACTTCACTTTATCATGCGGCTGTTTTCACTTTATCACGGGGAAATGCCCGTGACGATCTCTGCATTTTCGGTTTAAGCCGGAATAGCTGTACACCCTCCGGCGGCAGAAAAATCGTTCCGGAAAAGACGATTTGTCCTGCGCCCGGGCATAAAAAATCCCTCCAGAAAGAGGGACATATCATTCGGGATCAATACGGTATGCGGCTTACGAGCGGCTTCTGGAACATTTTGCGGCGAAGCTTGCAACCGCGCTGGCCAGGCATACGAAGAGAAGCGCCCAGCCGCAGGGGACCAGGAAGAAAGGTTCATGAAGAACTCCCTGGGCATCCAGTGTTGAGCCGATCAGGGCGAAGAGTCCAAAGCAGAGTACGGCTGCGATTCCGGAAATCAGTGCCGTCCATTCCCAGACTCTGGAAGCTGAGTGTTTTCCCGATCTGGCAAGGTTTGCGTTCATAGGTATTTCCTCCTTTTTTTCTGGGAAATCTAAGTCTACGATACCGATCCAGGAGATTCGAGACAGACGCTCCCATCTTTTCGCACCATGGGAGAGCTCCTGTCGATATCGACCCTCTACTCTAGTCATCTTCGTTCGAAAAGGTATTGCTTTGCCTGAGATTTTTCGAGACGCAAACGAAAAAGCTTCTGTGCAGAGATTCGCATACGCCTGCACAGAAGCTTTCGGTTTTGAGTGTTTTTAGATGCAGCGATGGGTCTTAAACTAGAACGCGCGCACGTAAATCGGTTTGGAAGTACGGGCGATATCCTGTCCGAGCTTGGAATCGCTGAACATGAATTCGAGTTCCTGATCTTTTACGACGCCGCGGATGGCCGCAGTCAGACGTGTGAAAATACCAGTGTCTTTTTCGTTGGCATCCACCAGGATGAACAGCGTTGTATCCGGTTTGTTCGGATCTTTCAGACGCTCCTTCATGTAAATGGCGTTGATCGCCTTGTCATGGAAGCCGGCTGAAATCAGAGCCGCTTCGAGATCCTGCTGGTCGCCCGTAAGGTCGCGCAGGTATACGTTACTGTTCTGGGCCAGGTTTTCCTGTTTGAGCGGTGTCTTGTAGGCATCCGCAAAACCGATCAGGAAATCGGACGGGAAGCGTACGTTTACGCCAGCCGGGTCAACGACAATGCCGTCGACATCGCCTTTCGCGCTTCTTACCATCGGCAGGAACTGTTCCGAAGAAAGCAGCAGGCAGTTTACGCCCGGTTCGCCGAAAGCGTTTTTCATTTCGGCAACACTGGTGAATACCGGGAACATTTTCGTTCCGTCCTGACTTGCAGCCGTCATAAATGCCATTTTGGCATCTTTCGGGAACTGAATTTTTCCGTTCTCCAGTTTGGTCGGTTCCTTATCCCATTTGGCAGGGACATACACACGGGTATCCATGAGCGCCTGTCCTGCTTTGAGCAGGTCTTCGTCCGCATGGGTTTCCTTCATTCGGACAAGCGCTTCGAGCAGAATGTCGTTCTGATATTGTTCCATAATTATTCTTCATTTCCTCCAACAGCAGCTTCCTCGAAGAGAATGGATGGAGCGGCTGTGCTGCGCATTTCCCATTTCAGGTCATCGCCGACAGCCTCTACATGATTCATCAGATCGATAAAGTTTCCGGCTACAGTAATCAGAGTCAGCGGACGAACTTTCCGGCCGTTTTCCACCAGATAGCCCTTGGCCTGTAAAGAAAAGTTCGTACTGACAAAATCAATGCCGGCATGCATTCCCGCAAGTTCGCTGATCACTACACCATTGTCCATTTTTTTCAAAAGAGAGTCAAAAGAATTCGGGCCCGACACAATATAAAGGTTCATGCTGGAAACGGTAGTTGCACCGCCGCCGGAACGGAATCCGTTGCCGGTGGATTCGGCATCCATTTTCAGCGCAGACTTGGTGTTGTGGAGAACGGTTTCAAAAACGCCGTCGCGAACGACTGTTTTTGTATATGTCGGACGGCCTTCGTCGTCATAGTTCCGTAAGAAGAGCGCGTCTTCATTGCGCGGATCGTCCACGATCGTGATCTGATCCGAGAAGATTTTCTGGCCGACCTTGCCGCATAACGGCGAAATGCCGCGGGCGATCGACGTACCGTAAAACATCCCTTCCAGGCAGGAGAAGAGCGTCGACATGGCTTCGTTGTTGAAGATGACTTTGCAGGTGCGGCTGCTCAGCGATTTGGCGCCGATCTGGTCCTGCACGCGCGTAACCAGACGCTTTACGAACGCGTCCTGATCGAAATCATCGAGATCGTAGACGATTTCTACACGGTAGTCGTCATATACTTCCCCGTTATCGCGCATCGTAATCTGCGCGGCGATCACCTGATACTGGTAGGCGCTGGACACTTCCGTCCCCAGCGAGTTGGTCAGCTCGCTGCTCACTTCGGCGCTTTCAAAAGAAAGTTCATTGACCAGACTGACGCGGCTGTCGGCAGCCAGAAGCTTGTCTTCCAGAGACGCGAGCACTTCCTTAATGTGCGCCGGATCGGCCGGTTTCCAGGTCTTTTTCGAAATGGTCTCTTCGCATTCCATCGGTCCGACAAGAACGTCCTTTTCCGATTCCGAAATGCGGTCGGCATTATCGCGAAGCTGACCGAGAATTTCGTCCATGTCTTCGTCTTCGATTTTTTCGAGCGATGTCGAAACGATTTTTCCATTGGCCATGGCGCGCAGCGAAGTGGAAAGAATACGGGATGTCGTAAACGAATCCATCGTATGGTCAAACCACTGCAGAGAACGGGACGTCTGCCGCGTCTGCGCGATTTCGAGGCCTTCCAGTCCAAGCTGGGCTGACCGTTCAATCCATGCCTGCTTATTCATTTGCGGTACCTCCTACAGTAATGGAGCTGACCCGGATGGCCGGCTGGCCGACATTGGTCGGAATCGATCCGGAAACCGATCCGCACATACCCTGCGCGAGTTCCAGGTTGTCGCTGACCATATCAATGTTCTGAAGAATTTCTGCACCGCTTCCGATCAGCATGGCGCCGATAACGGGATCGGTGATTTTTCCGTCTTCAATCAGGTAGCCTTCGTTTACGCCGAAGTTGAATTCACCGGTGTTCGGATTGACCGAACCGCCGCCCATCGAACGGCAGTACAGACCGAAGGAAATGTCCTTGAACATGTCTTCTTTCTTATCCGTTCCCGGTGCGATGAACGTATTGCTCATGCGGCTAGTCGGTTCGTACTTGTACGATTCGCGACGGCCGCTTCCCGAAGACGGCGTATTCATGCGGCGGCCGTTAAGACGGTCAACCATGTACTGGGTCAGAACGCCGTGATCGATCAGCAGTCGTTTCTGCTGCGGGTTGCCTTCGTCATCCATGTTCTGGGAACCCCATTCGCCCGGAATCGTTCCATCGTCCCAGGCGCTGACTTTTTCGCTGGCGATTTTTCGCCTTTCCGGTTGGAAAATACCGAAAGTTTTTGGCGACGCTGGTCGCTTCAAGGGAATGGCCGCAGGCTTCGTGGAAAATGACGCCGCCAAAGCCGTTATCAATAATGACCGGCATCACACCGCTGGGCGCCGGTTTGGCGCGAAGCAGTACGAGGGCAATTCGAGCCGCCTCTTTCGCCATCTCTTCTGGCGAATGGTCACCTTCAAAATATTCGAGGCCTTTGGAAGCGCCCGGTGCAGTGTAGGCGGACTGCACATTGTCGCCTTCGCGCGCATACGCCTGAACGGCCATACGGCTTCTCTGTCTTGTATCCGCCTTGAACAGACCGTCCGAATTGGCGATCTGCACGTCCTGATGAATGGACGACAGCGAAGCGCTGGCTTTAAAAATCCGTTCATCATAGCCGCGGGCCGTCTTGATGGCCCGATCGAGCAGAGCGAGTTTTTCTCGTCTTCCGTCTTGAACGGGTCCTGTTCGACTGGGGAAATGTTTTCCGCCCGGCTCAGTTCATTCAGAACGACGTTTTTCCCTCTTCTTTTTCCCGATGGCGCTTCGCAGATCGTCTACGATGCCCTCGAGAACTTCCATATCCATTTCATCGGTGTAGCCGTAAACCGATGAAGTTCCTTTATACAGACGAATCCCCGCTCCGGCGCGTACGCTCGCGCTGATATTCTCAACGTTGTCATCGAGCTGCGTCATCGACTGCGTGTGGGTTTCTTCTTCAAAAATCTCCGCAAAATCCGCTTCCGATTTCATGGCGCGGTTCAGGAGTACTTCTACTTGTTCTTTTTGAGCATTTTTATCACTCCTCTATCTTTTCAGTATACCGCAGGACACAAGCCCTCTTCCACAAGGGGCAGAGCGGCCTGGATCTGCCGGTGCTTTCTGTCCATTCGGCTATAAATTCGTATTACGTTCTCATTTTATAGCCTTCTATATTTTATTTTTCTTTTTTTTTGTTTTTCCTGTTTGCATCTCAGAGGTTTTTCTTATAGTATGAATAAGCTGTTTGACAGCAATAAAGATTTTCAAGTCATATTCAAACTTTGCGCCATTAGCTCAATTGGATAGAGCGTCTGACTACGGATCAGAAGGTTGTGGGTTCGACTCCTGCATGGCGCGCCATTTATCGGGACGTAGCACAGCTTGGTAGTGCACCTGGTTTGGGACCAGGGGTCGCAGGTTCGAATCCTGTCGTCCCGACCATTTTATTATTTTGGCTAGGTAGCTTAGTTGGCTAGAGCATCCGGTTCATACCCGGAAGGTCGTGAGTTCGAGTCTCACCCTAGCCACCATTTCTTATGTTTTATTTTTCATGGACCCTTAGCGCAGTTGGTAAGAGCAGCTGGCTCATAACCGGATGGTCGCGGGTTCAAGTCCTGCAGGGTCCACCAGTTACCTACAGTCCTTAAGGAATGTTGTTGCAGGAGCACCGATTGATTTCTGAAAAAGTGATAAAATTTCTTGCATCCAGTCATCCTTTCGGTTATTATATCTAAGCACATCGCGGGATAGAGCAGTCTGGTAGCTCGTCGGGCTCATAACCCGGAGGTCGTTGGTTCAAATCCTTCTCCCGCAACCATGTGGTCTCTTAGCTCAGTTGGTAGAGCAAAGGACTGAAAATCCTTGTGTCGTTGGTTCGATTCCGACAGAGACCACCACTTTGTAAATCACGCACCCAATTCGGGGTGCGTTTTTTATGCCCGGTTCTGGTCATAGCCTTGCCCTCTTCATTCGACCCAGAATACCGAAATCTTAAATTCTCTTCCATACAGACAAGGCCCCGGAATCCATAGACAGGATCCGGGGCCTCTATTCTTCTGCTATTCTTCGATTTTTATTCAAGTTTTCTGTCTGTTTTCGCTTTTCTGGATCGAGCTTACCTATCCGATTCGTCCGGCACGCTTTGCAACTTCTTCCGGATCCGCCAGGCACTCAATTTTGTCCAGCTTTCCCTTCTCGTCAAACGTGCAGATCATCGGAACGCCCGTTGGCGGTTCATAGATCAGGAAATGCCAAGATCGCGTTCGACGTCTTTCAAGTCCTTATTGGCGTCTTCAATCAAATATTTCAGCAAAACGCCAAGGATGTTTCCATGCGCCGCAATCAGTACGGTCTGCTCCTTTTCCAGACAGGGGACGACTTGTTCCCTGTAAAACGGAACGATTCGATCCATCGCCATCTGCATAGATTCGCCAAGCGGCAGCTGTTCTTTCGGTACATCCGCATATTCCGAAGACTGTCCAGGGGTGCGCGGATCATCTGGATCGAGCAGTGGTACCTTTGCGTCGAGTTTGCTGCGCCAGGCATCCACTCTGGCTTTTCCATATCTGGCAATTGTTTCCGCCTGGGTGTGACCCTGCAGCGCCCCATAGCTTCGCTCATTGATGTGCCACCTGCGCGTTACCGGCATTTCTTTCTGATCGAGTTCATTCAGCACATGATCGAGCGTCTGATTGGCGCGTTTGAGCCGCGAAGTGAAGGCCCGATCGATCTGGATGCCTTCTTCTTTCATCCTTTTACCGGCTTCTATAGCTTCTCGGTGTCCTTCTGGACTCAGATTCACATTCGACCAGCCGGTAAACCGTTTTTCCTTATTCCATTCGCTTTCGCCATGACGAAGCAGGATCAGTCGTTTCATACCGCAATTCCCCTTTGATTCCATACGTCTGTCCGGACGTATCGCCTGTCCGATATCCTCCCCAGCATAGCGACTCTTCCGTAAGTGTCAAACAATCGACGGGTATACGCGAGACTGAATATTAGATACGCTAAACGGGATCCCTTTCGAGATCCCGCTTGGCGTATTTTTTATTCTTCATCGTTTTCTTCATACTTCGGATCCGGTCCACGGTATCCAATTCGAAGATATTCAGGTAAATCCTTTGAATACGGCAGAAGTGACTTCAATACATCTACCGCGATTTCATCGTCTTTGAACCATTTGAGTTCATCCAGAACGTACTCCATGTAGCGCTCTGGATTTAAGTCGTTCATTTCAGCCGATCGAAACAAAGTCATAAACGCTGCGACGACTTCCGCACCTTTGATACTCTTCGTAGTCTGGAAGTTTTTGCGATTGATCACGAATGGCTTTACGGCTCTTTCTGCCACATTATTGTCGATCGGATAATCACCGTCTTCCAGGTACCTTCCCAACGAGTTCGCTCGATCCATGAAGTACTTGGCTGCTCTGTAGGCGGTGCTTCTTTCCTCGAATCCACTCTGAATCTCCATCATGACTCTTGTGAGTCTTTCAAAGCAGGGCTTTGAAAGTTCCTGCCGAACTTCGGTTCTCGCCTCGTGCGAGTAAGAAGCAACGTGGGATTCGATGTGGTAGAGCTTCCCGAACAGAGACAGGGCTGTGAGCAGAATCTGGAGACCCGGACTTGGTTCGGGTCTCTCTGTTTCGTCCAGCTGGGCTGCCGCTTCTGCGGCCTCTTCGTCGTTCTCCAGTGTGGTCTTTTCCCTCTTCAGGACGTCTGCCTGATACTGCGCGAAGTCTGACCGGACTTTGATGGCTTCGAAGATCTTTCTTCTCGCATGGGCCATACAGTTGAGCTTTCTGCAGGGGCCATAGTAGTTGGCATATGCATAAAGCCCGTCTGTCATAAGGGCATGACGAAAAGAACCGCCAAGGAGGGCGATTACGAACTCCTGTTTCTTGTAAGGGAAAAACTTATAGACAGCCATCTGGTTCTCTTCATAGATTCCGCTGACGGCGACAACCATAGAAGACTGTTTTCGATCTTTAACCTCCGTGCACTTTAAAACCGTCTCATCCATATGGACGACGTTACAGTTTGGGAGATCCTCAATCATTTGTTTTACGAGGGCTTCAGATAAAGATCGTAAGTTTTTTCCAGGATGTTGCCCATGGTCTGACGGCTGATCGGCAGTCCCGTGAGACTCAGGTGCTTTTCCTGACGATAGGCCGGGGTTCCCATTACGAACTTATCGTAGGCAATTCCCGCGACCATAGAGGAAGTTGCGACACTCTTGTCGATCAGTGCAGGCTCGTCAGGTTCGGCGGTGCGGATGATGGCTTTCCCGTTTTCATCCGTACACTTGTTTGGGCACGCGACTGTCTCACGCAGCACTTCTTCCAGCCTATAGCGAGCGGGAATCCGATGAATCCTATAGTGACGTTTCATTCCAACAGTTTTCATCTCACAGCCGCAAACTGGGCAAATGCGCTTTTCCCCTTCTACACTGAAGGTAGTGGTTTCTTTGACCGCTTCCTGCTTTCTGCACTTGGTGGAAGGTTTTTCTTGCTTCCTTCAACAGAACTGAGCTTTAAATCTTCAGCTTCTTTACGATAGCGGTCTCCCTCTTCCTGATATTTCGCAGCCCGGTTAAAACAAACATCGGCTTTCAGATCAAGCTGAGCCAGCTGTTTATTCAGAATATTGATATCTGGGCCGCCGTCCTCGTTTTCAGAGTAATCCAGTTTCAAGGGAACCATCTTTTCCGTAGAAGGACCAAAGCGGCCGCTTTTCACGGCTTTATTGATTTCTTTAGCGAAATAGAGATCCAGGTACATATCCTCAATAAATTTGTCTTTCTCTTCTTCCGTCATGGTGCTGATCTGATGATGAAGATCTTCGAGGAGCTCGTTGCGGATTGTCTGGTAAGGGTTCGGCACATTCATGTATTAATTTTAACATATTTAGAGCGATAGATAAAGTAAATGGGATGATTTATCTTGATATTCCTTCAAAAAATCATCCTTTTAAATTGGTTTAAACATACTTATAAGTTCGTGGCAGAAATGCCGGCTGGGGAACAATCGACAGACCGGAAAGCAGAGAAGCCAGCTGCGAACAGTCAATTCGCATGAAGTCGGACTGGTCAGTGCTGACAGGCCACTGAAGGGAAGATCTGGAGAGTCGCTTATAAACAAGCCAGAATCCATTTCCGTCACGAAGGATACCTTTGATCTTGTTCTTCTGTTGATTAACGAAGAGAAAGAGGGATCCATCCAGCGGATCCAGAGCGAGAGGTCCTTGAACCAGGAGACGTAACCGTCAATTCCTTTGCGAAGGTCAGCAGGCATCTGAGCCAGATAGATGTTTTTAACTTTGGAGAAATCGATACCGAGATCGATTGCAGGGATGATTGATTCCATGAAAAAGCCTCCTTGAATAAAGGAATTATCCCAAGGAGGCGGTCGAGAAAATACCCGTCTTTTATTTGACGCTTACACTCTTCCCCTTTTTTGCGAACGCTTTGAGACAGAAAACCGCGTCCCGCAAAGCTCATGGCTTTAAAGGACGCGGTTCGTGTTTAGATTCCGTTTCTCTCAAAGATCGGAGAAAGGACAAAGCATTTCTTTACTTCAGAGAGTCAAGCTTGCCTGCAGAAGGGGTAAGACGCAGATCGAGCATCGCCTGGTTGAGCGCATCGGCTTTCTGATCAATATCTGCCTGATGAGAGGCTTTGTTATCGATGGCTTTTGCGGCATCCAGAGCGGATGTGAATGCAGAAGCGGATTTAAACTCGCTGGCATTCAGTTTGCCCGCCTCATCGATTGCGGTATGGAGGAGACTGTAATCCAGATTTGTTTCCACAACATCTTCTTCACCAGTCAGACGCATTTCGAGACCGCACGCAAATACGTAGGACTGATCCGACATACTTTCTACCGCATACAGACGAACTTTCGTCGTTTTCACCGGTGCAAAGGAAGCGTTCTTCCAGCCGTCGGTTGCTGCCCAGCTGCCAGTAGTTACGGTTTTCCATTCGCCGTTTTCATCGAGAACATCAATGCGATATTTGGTAATTCTTCCATTATCGCCGCCGGTCATTCTTGGCAGATAGCGCAGACCGTCGACCATGTAGTCGCCGTCGATCGCGAACTCTGCCCAGAGGTCGTCACGGTTGGTTCCCTTGTAACTGGAATGCCAGTCTGTGGACGTATTGTTATCGAGCAGACGTTCTGGTCCATGGTTAGGTTCGGTTGAGCCGGCTGCTGCGGTCAGCTTTTCAACCGGAATATCTCTGGAATCGTCTTCTGGATCCATAACTCCAAACAGGATGGTGTATTTCGAAATCTTGCTTCCGTCTTCGGCTTCAACGAGGATCACCTGTTTCTTGTTTTCAGCCGGAAGCATTGTAACGGCACCGTTGCCTTTGGACACCGCTTCAACGGCAGCGGTCTGTTTGGACGTCGGGATTTCCTTAGAAGCGAGGAGATCTGCCGAAACCGCGGTTCCGTCAATCGTCAGGGTGTCCAGTTCTGCCGCCTGGTTTACAACGAGCGTGCTGGTAAAGCCGAACTGTTCCACTTCCGTAATGGCCGTGCACGGGTTGTTTCCGTTCGGCTTCTTCGTTGCGGTGTTGGTTACGGTCATGCGCAGATACGTGTAGCGCGTCGGCGCAAAGTCATAGGTATAGCACTTAACATTATTTACTTCATCGCCGATCGTTTCTTTCACCGTCAGCTCAGTCCAGTCGGTACCATTCTCACTGATTTCAAAGGCTGTTGTATTGGCATCCGGGTAGGAAGCAGACCAGCTGTCCTGAGAGAAGTGAACTTTGATCTGTCCAACCGCCTGCTGCGTATCGTATCGGAACGTGATCTGGGCCGTGTTATTTTCCGGTGTGGTGTAGCAGTAGTCATAGTTGGACCAGATGGATGTGTTCGGTCCGCCGCTCACATCCTGCTTCACGGTGCTTCCGTCAATAATGGCTTCCAGCGTATCGCTCTGCTTGTCCTCTGGAATGTTCTGGCTCAGATGAGCTGCTCCAGAAATACTGTCGCCAAGCGTCACGGTTGCATTCGCAACACGGACAAACGCTTTGACAGGAACAGACTGACCAAATACACTGGCCGTTCCGGGAATAACCAAATTGCCTGCTTCTGCAAAGGCGGAATCGTCTGGCATCTGCCAGTCTACCGCAAAGCTTGCATCCAGAATTTCGCCATCGTTCAGAACCGCGCGGCGGCTTTCCGGAAGTACTGGAACCGTTCCTTTGGAAACGGCTGTCGATACGTTCAGAAGAGCAGCCACCTGATCGATGACATAGACGCTTACCGAAACTGTATGGCCTTCTGCCGTTCCGCTTACAGTAAAGTTGCCGGATTCAGCTACCTGGTCGTCCGTAATCGTATCCCAGGTCACGGCCACATTCTCAGAGGTGCCGTCTGCATAATTCGCTTTAACGGCAGATGGAAGAACGGGTTTTTCCCTTTCTTCACATAGTAGTTGCGGGAGTATTCAAAACTGCTCAGCGCTTCGCCGCCTCCACCTTCAACTTCGCTCGCATTGAGCATGATCGTCTTGGATTCAAGACCGTCAGCGGATGCGGTCACTTTAATGTCTCCGGCTTTTCCGTTGGAACGGATGATGGCGACAAGCTGACCCGCCTGCGCTTTTCGGTTGTCGTCGCGATAGCTCTGCTGATCCGGCTGAACACCGTTATCGAGAGCAGCCAGTTCACCGGCGCCTTCTACGCGAACCGTGACTTTATTTTTTGCGGAAGGAACAATCCGTCCTTCAGAATCGGTAATATCAATCGTTACATAGGACAGATCGACACCGTCGCCTGCAATATTCGGACGATCGGCTGTCATATCGATTGCCGATGCCGCGCCGGTTGTTTCTACAGAACTGCGGCCAACCGTTTCCGTTGTGATTGGATTTCCGGACTTGTCGTAGGCAACAGCTTCAATCTTGCCGTTCGCATACGGAACCTTCCAGGTGCGATACAGATTGCGGTGGGTTGTGCTCTCCTTATCGCTTCCCTCATACATCTGGTAGGTGTAACCAGCGGCTGTCGTATGCTCCGTCATGGTTTTCTTGCCCAGAGACTGACGTGTCGTGCTTCCAGCCGCTGTAAAGAACAGTTCGACTGTCGGTGCATCGGAATATACAACGACCGGAACATCTCCGTTTCCGTTATTGACAACTACATCTTTATTCCATGCGGGGAGAACATGAAGTGTTGTTTCGTGGTCATTCCAGAGACTCTGATACAGGTAGTAGTTGTCTTTGGGCAGACCCGCGGTATCCACAATGCCGAAGTAGGAGTTTTTCGGCGAACGGTTACCGTCGGTAAATCCAGTACCTACTCCATTTTTGGCGTCGGTTCGCCGAGATAGTCGAAGCCGGTCCAGACAAATTCGCCGCCGTTGTAGTCGTTGGTGATAACGGTATACCAGGAGTCGCTCGCTGTATGGCCCCATCCGACCGCGGAATAATCATAGCTGGTCAGAAGATTGTCCGCGTTGAGCGCACCGCTAGAGAGTACGTTGTATACGCCGCGGGAATTGATATGGGACGCCGTTTCGCCTCCGTACACTTTCCAGGTTGGATTCTGGCTTCGTTTGGAGTTGTACTGCGATGTGACGGTGTAGTTAAAGCCGATCAGACCGCCTCTGTTTGCGATCGCGTTGGCTACCGCGTCTTCCTGCGTTCCGCTTTTCAGACGGTTTCCGCCAAACGTAAGGAACTGTCCGGTATCGTTGGCTTCGACCACATCCATAATCGCATTGGCCAGTCGGGCACTCTGCGCGCTCCAGTCGTAGGACCCTTCAAAAATTTCATTGCCGAGCGAATACATGAGGACAGACGCTTCGTTTCGGCTTTCCTGTACGGCAGCCCGGGTATCAAACTCGAACCACTTGTCATCCTCTTCTTTATTCAGAATTTCGTTGTCGGCGTCGACCGTCTGTTCAAAGAAGCGCGCATAGTCGTTGTAGTTGCCGTTCTTGGCACCGATCCAGCCGTCAAAAAGTTCATTGATGACCATGATGCCTTCGCGGCTGCACACTTCAAGCAGGTAAGGATCAGCCGGGTTATGCGTCACGCGGATGGCGTTGGCTCCCATTTCCTTCAGGATCTGCACCTGACGCTCGATGGCGCGCTTTTCAGCGGCGGAACCTAAAGAACCCTGATCGTGGTGCATGCAGACGCCTTTAAACTTCATTTTTCGCCGTTCAGCGAGAAGCCAGTGTCTTTGTCGTAAGAGTAGTAGCGGTAGCCGAAGGTCGTCTCGGTTGTATCAACAGTCTTGCCGCTTTCAACAACTTCGGTTTTCAGCGTATAGAGCGCTGCATGTTCGTCTTTGGCGAGATTGGTTTTCCAGAGTGTCGGGTTGTTAACCATGACATCCAGCGCAACATTCTGCTTTTCGCCGGCCGTCAGTGTTACATCTTTCGATGCTGTACCAACCGCATTGCCGCTTCCGTCAAGTACGGTCTGTTTTACGGTAATCGTTTTGGAAGCGCTGGAATCGTTGACGATATCTGCAGCCGCATGCGTTGTTACATTGCCGCCTTTTTCGGTCTCCAGGTTTGGGGTCGTTACCGCAATGCCGTCATAGCCGACATGAACGTCATCCGTAATCGTCAGCGTAACGTCACGGTAAATACCGCTTCCGGAATACCAGCGGGAAGACGGAGTCTGATGGTTTACACGTACAGCCAGTACGTTTTCGCCATCTTTATTGAGGTAATCGGTCAGATCAAAGGCAAAACCGGTGTAGCCATAGGGGTGGCCGCCGAGTTTGTGTCCGTTGATGTACACTTCGCAGTCCATGTAAACGCCGTTGAATTCGACAACCATGCGTTTATTAAAGTCTGGGGCAACGGTGAATACCTTGCGGTACCAGCCCACGCCGCCGAGCTTATAGCCGCTCTCGGCTTCACCGGCCGGAGTATAGTCCTGGTCGATGGAATAGTCATGCGGAAGGTTTACGCTGTCCCATTTGGAGTCGTCAAAGCTGCTGTTCTGGGCATTCGCCGGGTCGGATAAGGTGAACTTCCAGTTTGCATTCAGGTTCACGGTTCGCTTATCGGAATCGATCACGCTTACAGGAACAACTTCAGGTTCGGACACCATCTGATTGGAATCCGAGTTTGCTTCTTCAGCAGACACAGGCAGAACCATCTGCATCGAGACGGAACTCATCGCCATCATTCCGCCAAGCAGACTTCCGCCAATGCGTCGAAGCCATTTCGTATTTTTCATCTTTTTCCTCTTTTTGTCCCAATCCGTACAAATCTTGATCGGGCACTTCAACGTTTTTATTATAAAAGAATCTTAATCGCAAATGAAAGCCCTTTTAAAGCTCCCTATGTTCATTTGGACGGTGACAGCCAGACTGTTTCGTACTCAGGATCGGTGCCGGATCCAGAAGATCTTGGTCCGGATAACGCGCTGCCGGCGCTTCCTTTTCCTTTTATTCCCCTCGGGGAAAGCCTCTGGAAAGCCTGTATTTTTCAAAAAGGGCGGACGTCATTTTATTTTTGAATTTGTGTCTTTAGAGTTGTCAACGGGTGAAGGTTTGCTATAATAGACCATGCGTTAACGAAGTGCGCCATTAGCTCAATTGGATAGAGCGTCTGACTACGGATCAGAAGGTTGTGGGTTCGACTCCTGCATGGCGCGCCATTTTTATCGGGACGTAGCACAGCTTGGTAGTGCACTTGCATGGGGTGCAAGGGGTCGCAGGTTCAAATCCTGTCGTCCCGACCATTTTCATCTTTATATTTTGGCTAGGTAGCTTAGTTGGCTAGAGCATCCGGTTCATACCCGGAAGGTCGTGAGTTCGAGTCTCACCCTAGCCACCATTTTCATTTTTATGGAGAAGTACCCAAGTGGTTGAAGGGTCCGGTCTTGAAAACCGGTAGGTCGCGCAAGCGGCGCCAGGGTTCGAATCCCTGCTTCTCCGCCATACATATCGCGGGATAGAGCAGTCTGGTAGCTCGTCGGGCTCATAACCCGGAGGTCGTTGGTTCAAATCCTTCTCCCGCAACCAGAACAGTTCCTGACCTGAGAATACTCAGGTCAGTTTTTTTATGCACTTTTGCCATCCCTGCTCTGCCTTTCGGTCTGGCCTTCTTTTTGCCGCTTTCGAATGTCGCGCCGCTCTGTTTCCTTTGACAGGCTGGCGAACCTTTCCGGTGCGCATGCCGACCTTCCTGTTTTCTGGTGCCTGACTGGATTGCAATTTGGACAAAGCGAGAGTCGTTCTGGACTTTCTGGTTATTTTGATCAATCTGTTCAGATTTGGGGCAAAAGGGGTGCTCATGGATACGCTGTTCTTCGGCACTTCATATGTGATTCCTTCATTTTTTGTTAACATGTATCTGATCCGGATACCGTTTTTTGACGGTTCCGCAGCCAGCAGCATAAACAGAGAAAGGGTTCAGGTGAGTGTATGGATCTCAAAGCGTGTCAGTATTTTTTATCCATTATTGAAGCCGGCAGCATGAACAAAGCGGCCAAAGTCCTGAATCTGACCCAGCCGACATTAAGCCGCCAGATCCAGAAGCTGGAAGAAGATCTTGGCGCCCCGCTTTTTGAGCGGCAGGCGAAGTCTCTGCATCTGACCCGGGAAGGTCTGATGTTCGCGCGCCGCGCCCAGGAAATGCTGGATCTGGAAAAACGGACGATGAAAGAACTTCAGTCTTTTGATGACCCGATCGCGGGCGAACTGATCATCGGCTGCGGCGAATTTGCGGCAACCGATGAACTCATTCAGATCGCCGCGCGCTTCCAGAAACTGTATCCCGGCGTACGTCTTCAGTTTGTGACCGGCAACGGAACGACGATCCGCGAAATGATCGACCACGGTCTGGCCGATCTTGGACTCTTCATGCTTCCTACATGTCTGGACGGGTACAAAACGCTCTGCTGGAAACAGCGGGAAAGCTGGGGTGCAATTCTGAAAAGCGATGATCCGCTCTGCGAAAAGGAAGTCATCACGCCGGAAGATCTTGCCGGCCAGCCCCTGATTCTGCCGTATCGCCAGGAAATCCGAACCCAGATTCTTTCCTGGCTTCACAAAACCGAACGCTGCATCCGCTATGCGGGCAGTTCCTCGCTGTCTTCCACATGCGCTCTCATGGTCCGCAACGGCATTGGCATTGGTTTAAGCATTGCCAATGTGCCCGCCTACGATCATCCGGACCTGAAAGTTCTTCCGCTTTCGCCGGCGATGTCTTCCTGTCTGACCATTGCCTGGAAGGAACGCTTTCCGCAGCCGCCTTTAATGGATAAGTTTCTGACATATCTTACCAGCGAAGGCGTAACGTGTTCGTGTCCTTCACAGACCGAATGCAGCGAAGATTCGTCCCGCTGAGTGAAGACTTCATCTTCCTTTGCTCTGTCAAATGGATCTGTTTCTGTTCTTTTTCTGCATCGTTCATAAAAGCCGCCATCGATCCAAATGGCGGCTTTTCTATTGGCCTTTTAAACTGCAGATTATCTATAACGCTAATGCAATATTCGAATATAAAGATAGGTATTCATCTATATTGACATAAGGTGAGGGCAGGATAATACTGAAGTCAGAAAGAACAGAAGTACATCGAATGCGGACATGGGACAGAATGTCCAATCCGATCTGTTCTCTGGAGGTATGCAATGAACATTCAAATTGTTTATTTCTCTGCCAGCGGCATTACCGCCAAAGCGGCCAGACGGCTAGGCGATCTGACGAATTCGCCGGTTTTTGAAATCGAACCGGCCGTTCCGTACACCGCCAGCGATCTCGACTGGACGAATAAAACGAGCCGTTCCACGCTCGAGATGAAAAACCGATGGCACCCGTAGACGTCAAGACGCTTCCAGACCATCTGGATTGCGATACGCTGCTGATCGGATTCCCCGTATGGTGGTATCAGGCTCCTTCCATCATCAACACCTTCCTGAGCAAGGTGGATACAGCGGGAATGAAAGTGGCTCCCTTTATTACATCCGGCGGATCCGGCATGGAAGGCGTAGAAAGCCAGCTGGAGCGCAACTTCCCGAAAATTGACTGGAAACAGGGCCTGCGCATCACGCCGCAGACGACAGACGCCCAGCTGAATGCGTGGATCGAAAGCCTGAACTAGCAAAGAGGCGCTCTCTGTATGCGTAAACGCATCGATTCGAAATCCAATTTTCGATTCCATGCCTGAGTCTCGATTTTGATCGACCCTGTTTTGTGAACTTGTATTTGTGAACTTGTTTTTGCGATTAATGAATCCGTTCAGGAAAGGACTTTATCATGGCTAAAATTGTACAGACTGCGGGCCGCAATGCCCTTGGCGAATTTGCACCGGACTTTGCCCGCTATAACGATGACATTCTCTTTGGAGAGGTCTGGAACGACCCGCCCCTTCCTCCCAAAACACGCAGCATGATCGTCATCTCCATCTTCATGGGACGCGGTCTCTGCGACGCTTCTCTGGATCACCATCTCGGCTTCGCGAAAGAAAACGGCGTAACAAAAGAAGAAATTTCCGCGCTGATTACCCAGGGCGGCTTCTATGCCGGCTGGCCGGTAGCCTGGGCCGTATTCAACCACGCCAAAGCGATCTGGAACGACGAACCCGAAGCCAGGGATTCCAGCAAAGATGCCGCACTGGCGGCTTACGCGAAGACCATCTTCTTCCCGGTTGGAAAGCCAAACGATGCCTATGCGCAGTATTTTGACGGCCGCAGCTGGCTGGCTCCCGTTTCCGGCGGACCGCTTCCGATTTCCAACGTTACCTTTGAACCGGGATGCAAAAACCACTGGCATGTTCACCACGCGAAAACCGGCGGCGGTCAGGTTCTGATCTGCGTCGGCGGAAGAGGCTGGTATCAGGAATGGGGCAAAGATCCCGTAGAAATGACACCGGGAACCATCATCGAAATCCCCGCCAGCGTTAAGCACTGGCATGGTGCTGCCAACGATTCCTGGTTCTCTCACCTTGCCTTTGAAATTCCAGGAACAGACTGCTCAACCGAATGGCTCGAGCCGGTTGCCGACTAGGATTTCCTGACTTCATCAAGAATCTCCTGTCTTACAAATCCCCTTATATAAAATGAAACGCCCAGAGTTCCGGCTTTCCTTTCTGCAGAAGGAGAAGCGGACGCTCTGGGCGTTTTATTTCGTTCCTGTTTCTGTTTTTGCTTTGCATATCGCCAGCTTGCGTGCTGGACTTCCAAACTGCGCTGGCCGGGCAGTTACTGGCTATCTGGACTCGGCGTGCGGATTGTTTTGCAGACGAAGCAGAATGTCCACTGCTTCGGCAATGCCGCTTACGATATGCGTTGCCGCTTCCTGAACTTCCTTTGGACTGTCTGGAAACGTAAAGGATACATCCGCTTCTTCCAGCATGCTCAGATCGTTGAAGGAATCGCCGATGGCCGCTGTAAAATCCCCGGGTTTTCCGATCTGTGCAGCGAGTGCTTTTAAGGCCGTTCCTTTCGTTACGCCCACGGGATTGAAATCCGCAAATCGCGAGTTCGCCACCGCGATGACATCGTCTCGCTTCTGGGTTTCTTTTAAGAGCTGAGCGCCTTCTGGAGTTATATGGGAAAAAGAAATGGCCAGAATGCGTGAGGGATCAAATTCGGAAGCCGAACGGACAATGCGCGTTGGAAAATCTGGATAATTTTTCTTCGGCGTACGAATCAGTTCATTTTCTCCATGGAAAATGAAGCCGACATCCGGCATGTCTTCGACCGCTTCCCGCACAAAAGCGGGATCCAGAAAACGCTGGTACAAAATCCGACTGGAGCGATCGCACACCTGAGCTCCATTGGAAAAAATCCAGAAATCAAAATCCACTTTATGCTCGCTCATATCTTCGAGCAGCCCTCTCATCGTCCGGGCACGGCCGGTTACCAGTCCAAACTGGTTTCCCGCTGCCTGAAAGCGGCGAATGGCTTTCGCGTCTTCTTCTCGAACGCCGCCCTGATGATGAAAATACAGCGTGTCATCAAAATCAGTTCCGAAAATAATCATTGCTCTTCTCTCTTTCCTCTCAATTCGAGTTTTTCTCCCTGGATTAGCGTCTTTGATTGTTTCTTCGTGTCTACTTTCCGCTGCTTCCCAGGCGCCCAGCCTGGCGCAAAGACGGAATGGCCTGCAGTTCTTGAAGAGAAATCTCCTGCGTTTCCAGCTCTGGAATGACGAGGAGGACACCCTGCGCGCACGCCTTTTCGTACGGATACAGGATAAAGCCGGCTTTTTCGTCTTCGCTCATCGCCGACAGAGCCGCTTTTTTGATAATGAGCAGCGGGCGATCGTTCACATTGGTGATCGGTACCATATATTCCCCGCGATAGCCGGAATCGATGACACCGGCGCGAACGGACATGCCTTTCACTCCGGTACTTCCCCGTTCCTTGAGGAATAAAACATAATTGTCATCAAAGCCGAAGCCACTCCAAGCGGAATCAGAACCGTGTGGAGCGGATCAATGCGCATAAAGTCTTCTTCAAAACACGGATACAAATCGTATCCGGCATCTTCCTGCCGCTTTGACGGGATCTGGGCATCTTCTCTGACTTTGGCCCAGTACAGTTTTTCCATAGTGAATCTCCTTATCGTAAATTGGAATCAAAAATCCTGAACTCTTCGCTGTCGATTTCCGTTCTGTTTCATTGTATAGGACACGCTTGGTCTGCGCGGTTCTGACCATTTGTTTCCCCATAAAAAATCCGGCGCTTTGCCGGATTTTATCGTCAGATCTTTGATCGGATCCCGTCTGAACTTTTGTTTTTGACGGATTCCAGTCTTTGTTTATAGCCTGTCTAGCGAAGACCAAGCGCTCTGGCATAGGCCGCCATCAGCTTTTCGGTCGAATCGTACCAGAGATCGGCAGGCGAGGGCGACGGCACTTCGTAAGCCATGGCAGCAGCCTGTGCATCGGCTTCCTGCAAAAGCCGGTACGTATCGTGGCTGATGCAGACGATCCGACTGATTTTCGGATACTGTTTCAAAAAGGCATGGACATCATTGAGAACAATATCCTGCATCGTATCTTCCCGGCTTTCGTGGCGCAGGCACGACTGAATGACCGACCACAGCGCGATGTGATTTTTCGCAAGCAGATCGAGGCGCTCCTGCCTGGTTTTGGCTGGCATGTGATAAAGCGTGGACATCAGCGGCCAGAAGCGATTGCTGGTGTCCGCAAAATAAAACTGTTCCCGCTCGGAATCGACGCTTGGCATCGACATGAGAATGAGCGTGGTGCTTGTATCCGATACGACAGGCGCCAGGGCGTGAAATTCCTGGAGTTCCAGCTCATCGTACACGATGGACACTCCCTTTCCCGGCCCGCATTCTGTCGGTTCCTTTTTCGGACAGGTGTCCTGTGATCCTGTCCAGAGGAAAGACAGCCCGGCCGTTATATTTAAAAAGTCAGAAACGGGGCATGGACATTGTCCATGCCCCGTAAGGGTCTTTTATTCGGTTTTGGATTGGCTTGCGCTTATTCAATAGCAGCCAGTGCTTTTTCTACGATAGCAATCTTGGCTTCTTCTGCTTTTGCGGCAGCAGCGTCGCCTTCGTCAGCATGACGTTTAGCCCAGCCTTTGAGGGATCCCATTCTGTCATCCAGACGATCTTTGGCAGTCTGTGCGTATTTGCCAGTTTCGTCGAAATGATCAACGAGGTCTTTTACGATTTCGTCACCATATGCAGTTCCGCCTACAGCGGCATTCAGTTTTGCTTCGAATTCGGATTTAGTCATGATTTTTATCTCCTGGATCAAACGATCTTTTTATCGGTATAGGCCGGTACTCTTACTTCAGAGCGGCGAGAGCTTTTTCTACGATAGCGATCTTGTCGGCTTCGGCTGTAGCTTTAGCTTCTGCACCTGCATCTTTATGGATGCGCTCATACGCTTTCAGAACACCGAGTTTTTCGTCGAGACGGTCTTTCATGTTCTGTCCGTATTTCTTGTCAGCATCGTCATAGGTAGCTGCGGCTTCTTCCACAAGGGAATCACCATAAGCGGTGCCGCCGACTGCGGCTTTCAGTGTGCTGACGAGTTCTTCTTTGGTCATGATTGTATTCTCCCAATGAGCACAAACGAGCTCATTATCATGCCGGTTTTGCCGGTCGTCCTTCCATCCATGGGATGAAAGCGTTCAGGATCTGCCAGAACGGCATTTTCTGAACAAGGTATTCTTCAGGATGAACCTGTTGATGGTCTGTTATTTCAGAGCAGCGAGCGCTTTTTCAACGATCGCAATCTTGTCGGCTTCGGCAGTGGCTTTCGCGTCTGCGCCGGCGTCTTTATGAATGCGTTCGTAGGCTTTCAGGATGCCAAGGCGTTCGTCCAGGCGATCTTTCATATCCTGTCCGTACTTTTTATCCTTATCGTCATACGTTACAGCTGCTTCGTCCACGAGCATGTCGCCGTAAGGCGTGCCTCCGACGGCTGCTTTCAAAGCATCAACTAACTGTTCTTTGGTCATGGTCAACAACCTCCTTGAATGCAACCATGCCGCTCCATGAATTCTTCTGAGAGGAACTTATCCCTCATAGATTCCAATCAGATCATATTGAGTGGCATCGGTAATGCGAACCGGAACGTACGTTCCGCATTCGACTGGAGAAGAGGCAGTGAAGATTACCTGACCATCCACTTCATCCGGGGCGTCCGCCATGGAACGTCCGCGATAGCGGCCGGTCAGCGCTTCCTGTTCTTCCACCAGAACTTCCATCACTTTCCCGATTTTGTTTCTGTTGCTTTCCTGACTGATTTCTTTCTGAACAGCCATCAGGCGGTTCAGACGGTCCGCGGCGATCGATTCATCAATCTGATCGTCCATTTTATCGGCCGGGGTATCTTCTTCCCTCGAATAGGTGAAGGCGCCCAGTCTGTCCCAGCGAACCTCCCTGATAAAGTCCAGCAGTTCATTGAATTCTTCTTCCGTTTCAGAAGGGAATCCGACAATCACAGTAGTTCGAAGCACTGCCTCCGGAAACATTGCTCGAATTTTGCGGGTGAGAGCGAGTACGTCCTCTTTCGTTCCCCGGCGATTCATTTTCTTCAGTAGACGGTTGTTCGCATGCTGCATGGGGATATCGAAATACGGAACGACTTTTTGCTGGCGCGCATGGCTTCGAGCAGGTCATCTTCGATTTCATCCGGATACATGTAAAGAATGCGAATCCAGTGAATGCCTTCGATGTCGTTGAGCTCACGAAGGAGATCGGCGAGCATCAGCTGACCGTAGTTGTCGAGGCCATATTTGGTCGTATCCTGAGCAATCAGGGTGAGCTCAGTGACACCGCTGGAAGCAAGGTATTCCGCTTCTTCCCTTACTTCATGTATAAGCTTACTGTGTTGATTTCCTCTTATCAAAGGAATTGCACAAAAAGCGCACCGGTTAGAGCAACCGTCGCTTACCTTTACATACGCGCTCCACGGGTTGCCGGAAATTGTCCGATACTGCTTTAGGTAAGGAACTTCGCTTTCCTGATTCAAAATATCTTTCAGAATGGCAGGCAGCTTGGCATAGTCCTTGAGCGGTACAACGGCGGCCACTTCCGGGATCTGTTCGCGCAGTTCCTTTTCATAGCGCTGAGCCAGGCAGCCGGTCACGATGACCTTGTCGGCATAGCGCGTCATTTCAAAAATGGTGCGGATGCTTTCTTCCTTGGCGGGGTTAATGAACCCGCACGTATTGACGATAATGGCTTCGGCATGGCGCGGATCCGAGACGAGAATATGGCCGGCTGCCTTCAGCATGCCCATCATTTCTTCGGAATCCACAAGGTTCTTGGAGCATCCAAGAGATACAAATCCAACTTTCATACGTTCTCCTTTTCTGTGTTCTGTATTCGGTGTCCGGGTTTTGCACAAACCCGTTTATTCAGGTTTTCGTTTGCGATCTTCTCCCGTTTGGGAGGAAGACTTCAGCCATCGGGTGCTTTTGCGCAGGATCTGGCCGACAGGAATCACTTTACCCTGTTTTTCCTTTAAAGTACGGTTTTTCGGCGCATGACCCTATTGGTTTGACTGCGCCGGTTTTGCGCAGTTTGAACTGGCTTGCAAAAATCAGACCGGCATATAGAAAACCCGGCATATAGAAAACAGGAGATGGCTCCCTGTTTTCGTATCGTCTTTCGGTTTTTAATGCGAATCCTTCGGATTCTGGATTTTCCGGATTTTTGAATTCTAGAACGTCCAGACTTTTTCCTTGCTTCTTGGGCGGGAAGAACCCGTGTCCGAATCCCGGCGGGATCTGGAAGACGTTCTGGAGTCTTCTCCTTTTTCCCGGTTTTTCGGCTCTTTCGGCTCTTTCCGTTTTTGCAGCTTTTTCAGCCTGTTCCGGCTGCTGCTCTTGTCCCGACTGCGCTTTGGCCGCTTCGGAATCCGGCTTGTTCTGGGAACGGCCGGCCGTTTCCTTTGCGTATTCAGGAAGTCCTGGGTGTACGGACGGTGCGTGCTGTCGTCATCCCAGCTTTTGCGGTAGAACATCCGATTATCGAGACGCGGATTGCGCTGGGAGAAGGTTCCCGGCTCAGCACTTCCACCGCTTCATGAATCATGAACAGGCGGGCATCGAGATTGTCGATGGCACTGAGCGCTTCGGCTTCCGGAATCATCGGCAGAACCGGCGATCCATATTCGTGCTTGCCGTGGTGACTGAGCACCATGTGCTTGAGCAGCGCTGCTTCCTCGCTGTCTTCCAGACCGAGTTTCATGGCCGCGCGGTCAATATACTGCGCGCCCAGAGAAATGTGACCGACCAGATTGCCGGATGTGGAATATTCCGGAACGACCGGATCGGTATATTCTTCGACTTTGGCCGCATCGTGGAGCAGAACGCCCCCGAGCAGCAAGTCGTAGTTAAGCCATTCGTACAGATCGAGAAGGCTCTGCGCCAGATGCGCCATGGCCAGCGTATGCCAGGCCAGACCGCCCGGGCAGTGATGATGGTTGCGCACGGCTGCCGGGAACGTGAAGAAGTCTTCCCAGTTTTCATCGAGAACCATGCGAACGATATCGTGAATCGCCTGGCTGGAAATGCCGTCAATCAGACGGTTGATTTCTTCTTCCATCGACTGCCGCGGCAGAGGAGCGCTTGGGGTATAGTCGACCGGGTTGCCCTCGATCTGACGAATCGAGAACACGCGCAGCTGCCACGCGTTGCGGTAGCGCTTGAGTTCGCCGCTCACTTCGACGACCATGCCTTCTTTCCACTGACGGGCTTCTTCTTCGGTCAGATTCCAGTAGCGGGCGTCGAGCACGGCGCTGGAATCCTGAAGATCGAAGGAGAGGTAAGGCACGTTTTTATTGCTTCGCCCGATTTCACTGCGGGCGATCAGGCAGGAAAGGTAATATTCCCTTCCGCAAGAAGTTCACTGATCATAAATTTTCACTCTCCAAAAGCTCATCAATATCGGCCCGTTCGAAGCCCTGCCGCAGGCAGTACATCCGGATGCGCTCTTTTTTCTGTTCGGGCGGTCGGGAAGCGTTCAGCCGCATGGCTTTCGCGAATGCCGCCTGCAGGGCGTTGGCGTCCGCGTCTTCGTCAAAGACCAGCTCTTCGGCCGCGTCCTTGGCGGCCTCAAACGAATAGCCGCGCGCCATCAGCTTCTGGGTTACCGTTCTTCGGGTTTCCCTGCTGGATTTGGTTTTGATTGTGCGGGCCAGGCGGCGGGCAGCCTGACCGGCGTTACTGTGTTCTTTTTCCTCGGAAAGACTGGCGCACGCTTCCCGGATAATTTCCCGGTCGATGCCGACTTTGTACAGACGGGATTCGACCTGCTTGCGGCTCAGACCGCAGGACTGGCAGTAATCCGCTTTTTCCATCGCGTAGCGGCGGTCGTCAATGAGACCGGCGGCGACCAGTTCATCGGCAGCCTGCTCGGCAATCGGAAGCGGCGCCTTGAGCTTGAGCATGCAGTAGTCGACGGCCTGCTTGCGCGTCATGTCGCGGCCAGCCAGACGATTTTTGGTTTTATACATGCACCAGTAAAATTTCTGCAGGTCCAGATAGCTGCTGACCAGATAGCCGTCGAGCTTGGTGCCGATGGCGATTTTCAGATCGTGGAAATCGTCCATGGGCATGAGCAGCTTGACAGGCTCATCGGAAGAATCGCGTTCGAGCGTCAGAAGGATATAGTCGCCGGAAAACTGAATGCGGCTGACTTCAAACGTGTGCGAGTAGTCTTCAATCGCCTGCCGGTACACGCCTTCCATGGCCGAAGCGAAGTTTTCCGCGGTCATCGGCCGGATTTTCTCCTGACATTTCTCACGGGCTTCCTCTTTTTGGCGGGATCGAGCGCGATAAACTGTTCAATTTTTACATTCAGTTCTTCCGGGCTGTTGAAGTAAAAGCCGGTTTTACCTTCTTCCAGCAAATCGTCCAGCACTTCATCACGGCGTCCGAAAACCATGCGGCCGGCAGCCATGGCTTCCAGATACGTCATGCCCTGCGTCTCGGAGAGAGAGGCGGAAACAAACGCGTCAAACGCCTGATAGTATTTCCCAATGCTGTCGCGGGAGCGGCACCCAGAAAATGAATGCGCTCGCTGCCCGGTCTTGCAGCAGCATACGCCTTGTAGTAGTCCGCGTCCGGTCCATCGCCGACAACCGCCAGATGAACGTGCGGATTGGAACACGATGAGATCGCATCAATAGGCATTTCCAGCGACTTTTCCTTGGCCAGACGGCCAACGAAGACGAGAATGACTGCTTCGGGATCCTCACTCACCCGAGCACGAATGGCACGGACTTCCTCGTCCTGCGGATCAATGTCGGTAAACCGGCTTAAATCCAGACCGGTCGGAATAACGTAAATCGGCGCGAGCACACCGTATTCAATAAGCGCTTCGCGCGTTTTTCACTCGGCGCCACCACTGCCTGCACATTGTTGCAGACTTTGCGGCTGGCCGCCTTGATGGCGTCCTTGGAAAAGCGGTCGATCTTTTCGTTGCCGCGCGGATTGATGTAGTGGGTATAGTCGGTAAACATCGTATGGTACGTTTCGACCAGAGGGATGGACAGCGTCTTGGCCATGTGCTGTCCGTACAGGCCGACGCCAAAATTGGTCTGCAGATGAATCACATCCAGATTCATCTCTTCAATATAGGCGGCAGCACCCAGATTGATGGGAGAAGAGACCTTATAGCCGTAAAGACTTTTGAGCCGGAATCCCGGAAGACGCAGAATGCCGTCCTCATAGTCGATTTTGGTTCCGGCGTGGTTTGTGATCACAAAAACCGTATGGCCGGCCTTTTCGAGGGCGTTTTTCAGCGTCACCGTCGAACTGACCACACCGTTAATATCCGGTACATACGTATCACTGACCAGTGCGATTCTCATTTTCCTCATCCTTTCCTGAATTTCTATTTCTCAAGATTTCTATTTCTCAGAATTTCGGTTTCGAAAACCTTCTATTTCAAAAAGTTTCTGTTTCTCTAAACGTATCTATCGTCTTAATGTCTGATCGGCGAACACCCCGAAGAAAGGGGTCTGCGTCTTAGTGGGTGCGGGCCATTTTTCAAATTCCCGCTTTTCTCATGCATACGGTGTGTGCACGGGTGCCGCCGGGCAACTCCGCATGCACGCCTTTTGTATCGGTTTTTCTGGGATTTCTTCTTTTACAGTTTACCTGTACAAAAGTGTATTCAGCTAACGATTATACGCCTTGTCCACGGCAAAGCGCCCAGAAAAAAGCCGCTTGTGATCCGAAATCGCAGGCGGCTTACACGCTGTTCAGATTCCAGGTTCGATCTTTGCGCAGGGCGCATCCGATGCCGAAAGCGCGGAGGGCAAAGATACGATGGACATGTTCCGAGTTTTGCCGGCATCCCCTTGCGGCGTTGCCGGCTCGCTGCCCGAAGAAGATTCCGTGTTCAAAGCAGGCGTTTCGGTCTTCGAATCGAGGTCTGGATCGGCTTTTTCCGAATCCGGACGGACATTCGATTCGGCTTTTGCCTCTCCATCGCCGCTCGATGAAAGATCCGCTGAAATTTCGCTGAGCTTTTCCTTTTCTTCTTTGGCGGTCATGCGGTTTTTGAAAATCATGAACACCAGCGCCCCGCCAATTACAGGGATGTAATAGGAAGCAAAGCGCCATATGAGAAGCACGGCACCGGTCAGCTTTCCAAGCATGCCGGAAAAAGCATCGTAAAGAACACTTCTGTACCGCCGCTTGCGCCGGGCAGGGGAACAAAGCTGTTGGCCATCGTGACAAAGGAAGCCAGCGCCATGGTATCGATCAGCTGATCGATCGACAGCGGGATGCCCAGGGCAATCGCCACCAGATACGGCAGGGAGAAGTACATCGTCAGACGAACGAAGTTGACGAGAGCGGTTTTCAGAACAAGCGTCTTGTTTTTAGAGAGACTGCGGATCTGCTCGGTAAAGCCGGTCACCTGTTCCATCCAGATGCTGACCTGCTCTTCCGGATTTTTAATCAGATGCAGCTTCGAAAGCCAAATGGGAAGCTTGCCGGAAAGCCAGATATACATTTTGGAAACAGCGCGAGGGTATACAGCGCTGCGATGACGACCAGATTGACCAGATAGCCCGCGGCAACGATCCACACCCACGCATTGAGATTGACGTAGTGCGTAAAGCGGAAGATGAACAGAAGCGTCACGTAAATCATCATGACGGTCTGATAAATAATGAAATCTGCCCAGAGCAGTCCCACGCTGTCGCTGTAGGAAAAGCCCTGCTTTTTCAGGACGTAAACCTGACCGAACTGGCCGCCGGTTGAAGACGGCGTAATTCCCGCAAAGAACGTTCCCGTAAACGCGACGACGGTTCCCTGCTTGAGCGAATAATTCTTTTGGTAATGTCTTGCCAGAACCATGTAGCCCGCGCCGATCACGACGTTGATGGCCAGGCCCCACCCCAGAACAAAAATCAGGGAGAAAATATTCATCTGCGCGATGGCGGCGACAATCTGACTGAAGTTGTCTTTCAGCGCAAAATACATCGCCACAACGGTTACCGCGACAATCAGAAGAATATTCCAGAAGACTTTTTATTCGGGCGCATGTGCGGGCTCCTTTGGAGTCTCGAATTTTTCCTTCCACGCATCCACATAAAATTTTCGCCAGAGATCCAGCACGTGTTCGCGGGAATAGAATTCGGATAAGTGATCGCTCTTGTGCGACCAGAAGGTGTACAGCTCTTCGTTGTTTTTCAGAGCGGAGAGCAGTTCGCAAAACTCTTCGTTGGAATTGCCCCGCAGATAGTCGTCAAAGAGGATATCCCGGTACAGATCCAGATCCCGGGTAACCAGCGGCAGCGACAGATTGACTGCCTCCAGAATGGTCATCGGGAAAAGCTCGTTATAGCTGGGGATGAACAGAACATCCGCCATGTTGTAAATCCGGACCATTTCTTCCCGCTCGACAATGCCGGTAAAGGTCACGTTGGCTGGCGGATTGTCCATCATTTTCTTCAGTTCTTCGTAGCCTTCGGTCATTGGACCAAAGGAGAAGCCGCCGGCCCAGACAAACTGGGCATCAGGCATGGCTTTCGCCGTGGCGACGAAGTCCTGCACGCCTTTGCGCGTCTGCACCTGGCCGCAGCCGAGAATGACAAAATCATCCGGCTTCAGCCCGTAGCGCTGGCGCATTTCGAGACGGTCGGCCTCGGGCAGGCGATGGAATTTTTCCTTGGAAACATAGTTCGGAATGTAATAAATTTTCGATCGGTCAATTCCGTATTTTTCCAGTTCCTTAATAAAGGAAGGGTTGACCACGACGAGGCGGTCGGCGGAATTGTAAAAATTGATAATGTATTTTTCGGCCGTCGGATAAAGGAACTCTGGAATTTTCAGCGATTCCTCCAGGGTATCGGGGAGAAAATGGCAGTAAGCAATATTGGCGGACCTTTTGTTTTTCAGGCGGATCAGAAACGCGGGATCCAGCGTATGAAAATGCTGGATATCCGGATTCGATGTCCACTTGTTGATTTCCACGTCAAAAGGTCGGAAGCTCCTTCCTGAATCAGGCGAACCTGCTCCTCATAGGCGCTTCCCACACCCTGACCGGCTACTGAGTCGGCACTCGAGAACATGGTGATCAGTAATTTGTCTTGCTTCATAGTCAGGTTTCCTCCGTTCGATTATAGCACAGGCCCTTTTCCCCTTTTGGGCCGACCGAAGCGCTTCATGCGCCCGTCCTGGCTTTAAAAAACGCGTCTGAAATCCCCTCTTCGGATTTCAAATGCATTGTACCTGTAAAGCCGCCTGAAAAAGGACTTACCGTTCTGTAATAAGAGAAAGTTAAGAACCTTGCCTTCATGTCATCGGGTAATTTTAGCGAATATTTTTCTTTTGTGCGCTGAGTGTACCCCAGATTGTTCATACAGCCCAAAAAATAAAGCCGGCTTGCTCCGGCTCTACTCAAGAAAGTTTTTAAAGAAAGGGAATATGATTGTGAAGCGAGCTGTTCTACTGCTCACCTGTATCTTAGCATTCTCGTTTCTCCCCGTACGTCTCATGCCCGGTTAAAACGTTTCATTCTCAATCTTTTTAAATGATATATTTGAACGAATTTCATATTTTACAATCCGATTCAATTGATATGCCCGGGTCAATGGATTCTGCAGCGTACACCGTGGAGAGCGCGAGCTGCTCCCGCTTTCTTCTGAGAAACAGCCGGCTAAAAAGAAAAGCAGGACGGCTCCTGCTTTTTCGTTTTCCATTTGTGATTTTCAGCTGTCCCGACAACTATGGATCGGGTCAGGATGGATGACCTAGATGCCGATCGGGGTGAGTCCGCTGCGGCCTTCGGCGAGAAGAACCTGACTGAGTTCACCATCGGAAGCGATCTGATCTTTATAGCGCAGCGCCGCGCTCACGCAGGGGACGTTGGCGCCGGCGATAATGAACATGCGTTCGATCATGTGCCGCTTTTCGAGAATAAGCCACGCTTCCTGCATGGCCTTGGACATGGCAGCATCGCACAGAATCAGCAGCGAGTCCTTGTTGTGGACGGTGTTGCAGATGGAATCCATCGTCTGCCGTATGCGATCCACATTATCGCCTGGAATGGCGAACGTATCTTCATCCGCTTCCAGACCGGTAATGGCCAGCGTGCTGTCCAGCAGCGCCGGACCAAATGAGCCTTCCCCTAAAAGGATCAGTTTCCTCATTGCGCATCTCTCTTTCTGCGGGCTTCCAGACGGCGTTCCTTACGGGACTTGGGAGCGGATTTTTCTCTTCTTTCCATTTCTCCCATTCTTCCATCGTCCAGGCAGCCATTTTCTTGCTGACGGCAAGCTCCTTGGCGTTTGTCAGATAAATCATGCTCGATTTGAACCAGCCCTTGGCCGGTTTTATGGCGCGAATGTTCTTGAAACGGATCAGATCCGCTTCATACAAAATGGCATCCGGCGTAAGGACAATCGTACCGTCGCAGAGCGCTTCGCCAAACATGGCTGCCGCAAAGACCGCCAGACCAAAATAGACGATCGCCTGCGAATAGCGGGTTTCTTCCACCGCTTCGCTTGCGGCCGGCATGACCAGAATCATGATGCCTAGACCGATACATGCCGCGAACATCGCCGCATACATCCAGATGCGAACTGTCCCCACATGGACTTCCTTCGCATTCTGATGCGTCTTCAGTACGTGTTCTCTCATTTTTCTGGACTGAAAATAAAGCTTCCAGTTTGTGTAGCCCGTAAATCCGCCCATGCCGACGAGAAGAGCTGCGATAATCCAGAAGAAAATATCCATTTCGTTTCCACCTCAGTTTTCCGTTTTCAGGATTTTAAAACCCTGCTGTTTTTCTTTTTCTTAACGTTTTTATTTTATCCATCGAATCAGAGGATCTGACTTTTGGAATGTATATTCGATATCTTATCAGTGATCGGCTTACAATGCTTCGATTCATCCTGTTTCCTTTCGAAAAGAACGGGAAGTAAAAGGCTGTTCGCCTGCGAAGGAGGAAATTTATGAAGGATCATTCGAGATCGTACGAAAAGACGATTGAATTCATCAATACGCACAACCCGTTTCTCAAGGAAAACGGACTGGCGATTACGGCGCTCAGTGACGGACACGCGTGCGCTGAACTGAACGCCACGGCTTCGCTGATCAACATTTACGGCATGGTCCATGGCGGTGTCCTGGCCACGCTGGCGGACATGGCTGCCGGCGTCTGCGCCACCGCGGATGGCGGGCAGGTTGTGACACTCAGTTCATCCATGAACTGCCTTTCGGCTGCTAAACCCGGCCGGCTTACGGCTGAGGCGAGCCGCATTCACGCCGGCAAGTCGACGGGGGTCTATACGGTAGAAATCTTTGATGAAACCGGCAAACGCATCGCTCAGGGCACGTTTACCATGTTTTTCTTCACGACAAGTTTCAGGGATTCTCAGTTTTACAGGAAAACGAAAAGCGTTTCGGATCCGAGCCTGATCCAGAATCCAGTTCGGATCCAGAATAAAACCAAAAATGCTGCTTTCAGCGGGCACCGTTGTCCTCGCGGGAAAGCAGCATTTTCAGTGTGCGTACGAGCAGCGTCAGGTCGAGCCACGTACTCCAGTTGTGGTAGTAGTACGAATCGAGTTCGAGACGCCGTTCAAAATCGACATTGGAACGGCCATGGGTCTGCCACATGCCGGTAATGCCAGGCTTGGTCTGAATGATGTCCTCGTAATGGCCATCCATATCTTTCTGTTCTCTTGGAAGGTACGGACGCGGTCCGATCAGTGACATGTCGCCTTTAAGAACGTTGATAAACTGCGGAAACTCATCAACATTTTTTCTGCGCAGACGATCCCAGGCCGGAATGATGCGCGGATCGTGTTCGAGCTTCTTGTTCTTTTCATATTCTTCCCGCAGTTTCGGATCCTTTTTCAGCATGTCTTCGAGAACTTCATCCGCGTTCATGACCATGGAACGGTATTTGTAAATTTTAAAGAGCTTGCCGTCCTTGCCGATCCGCTCCTGCGAAAAGAAAATCGGCCCTTCATTATGGTATTTGCGGTTGACGTGCCAGACGTAAATCGTCATGGGAAGCAAAAGCAGCACGCCGGGAATGGCAGCCAGAATGTCGACCATGCGCTTGAACGCCTTCTGCGCCCACGTCATTTTTCCGCTGGCGGTGGAAATCATCAGCTGCCCGTCAAAATCATCGATTGTCGTCGCAAAATTGATCTGCCCGTCCATGACGGGGATGTACTTGATTTTCTTGACGCATTTCTGAATGCGGTTCATCAGCTTTTTGAGCGCCGGGACCGGTACAAATTCATCGGCCACAATGACCGTTGAAATTTTCTTCTGGCGAATCTGGCTTTCGAGTTCGCTTAACGGGTAAATGCCGACCGACTTCTGGACGGCTTCGGGCAGCTCGATTTTTTCATCGGGCGAAAGACGGATAAAGCCACGCACGTCGAGCAGCGAAAAACGGTTGTGCTTGCAGACGTCGTAGACATTGGCCGCAATCTCGCCCGTGCCGACGATCAGAACGTTTTCCTTCACGAATTTCCAGAAGATCAGGTGGGCGTAGCGGTTGATAAGCAGCACGCCGATCAGACTCAGAACCAAATACAGAACAAGCCAGCCAAAACTTGCCCACGTCAGATCGCACAAGGAAAAGAGAAGCAGGTCAACCAGAAAAATTCCGATATACGCCTGCGCGATATAGCGGACTTCATCCCAGATAAGAAACGCCTTATGACGGTAGCGGCCGCAAATCCAGTTGATGATGATGTAGGCCAGAAGCATCTTGACTTTCATCGGGCTGGTAAAGGGCAGAAAGAACACGAGAAAAAGATTCCAGAGGACTTCTGCGATCAGTTTGATTTTGCCAAGTCGGGTCATCTTTTTCTTTCCTTTCTGTTCACGCAACTGCGTACATTCACACAGGCGTTTGCACGGGTATTTTCGCACGCCTTTCTGCTCGCATGCCCCGGAAATCTGCGTTCCGGGCCGCAGGCCGGAGGGATTTACCTGTGTATTTTTTAGTCTAGCCTGTCTATTTTCGCATGGCCAAATGTACAGACCATGCGGAATTGTCTATTATGTACTATCATAACGTCGGTTTTTTCGCCTCGTTTTTAGATGCCCGGGCATTTCTGCCCGTCTAAGTTTTCCTCAGGTATATGGAAAAAGCAGAAAAACTTTATTTTTACGGCGTTTCAGAGAGCTCGAACCGATTCGAGCTTTCTTTCTATGCGTTTGTGTGCCATCGGCTCACGGTGCATTCTGCACCATGTGCATCTGAAATTCTGAAGAAAGGATCCTTCCATGTCGAAACGCGCTTCGAACCGGCCGTCCATCACGGTCAACTTCTTCATGAATTTCCTGCTCAACATTTCGTCCGTTCTGTTTCCGCTCATCACCTTCCCGTACGCCTCGCGCGTACTTGGTCCAGCCGGGACCGGCGCGGTCGCCATGGGAACCAGCTACGTTTCCTATTTCACTATGGCGGCTATGCTTGGCGTACCTGTCTACGGGGTGAGAGCGTGCGCGTCGGTACGGGATGATCCCGTCAGACTGTCCATGACTGTGCAGGAACTTCTCATTCTCAACCTGATCATGGGCGCCGTCGCCTACGGGGCTTTTTCCTTTCGCTTATTCTCGTCCCGTCGCTTGCCAGCGAGCAGACGATGTACATCATCTGTTCCGCGGCGATTTTTCTGAACATCATCGGCATGAACTGGGTCTTCCAGGCGCTTGAACAGCTGACCTACATTTCGATGGCGGGCATGTTTTTCAAGGCGCTCGGTCTGGTCCTGCTGTTTCTGCTGGTGCATTCCGCCCATGATGTCAATCTGTACGCGGCGGTAACGGTCATCAGCTCCTTTGGCTCGGGCCTGATCAACTTCTGGTACCTTCGCAAACTGGTGCCTTTTAAAAAGCGGGGAAAATGGAACTTCCGTCAGCACTTCAGGCCGATGCTTCGTTTCTTTGCGATGGCCGTGGCTTCTTCCGTTTATACGAGTCTGGATGTCGTAATGCTCGGCTTCATGAAAGACAATACAGCCGTCGGCTACTACAACGCCTCGGTCAAGGTCAAAACCATTCTGGTGACGATGACCACTTCTCTTGGTACTGTACTGTTGCCGCGCCTTTCCTTTTATGCCCGGCATCATCAGATGAAAGGCTTCTGGAAACTCGTTTCGAAGGCCTTCTCCTTTGTCCTTCTCTTTCCATTCCCTGCTGTCTCTTTTTCAGCAATATGGCCAAAGACGTCATCCTTCTGCTTTCGGGTGCGGAATTTCTTCCCGCCATTCCGGCGATGATCGTGCTCATGCCGACCATTTTGCTGATCGGACTGACCAATATTACCGGCATGCAGATTCTTGTCCCCCAGAACGAAGAAAAAACAGTCCTGTATTCCGTCATCGGCGGAGCGCTGGTCGATTTTCTTCTTAATCTGGCTCTGATCCCCTTGCTGGGCAGTACCGGTGCGGCGATTGGAACGCTGGCTGCCGAAACGGCGGTACTGATCATTCAGTTTGCGCGGCTTCGCCGCCCGCTCAGGCGCCTGTCCCGGCGTATCGAATGGGGGCCGCTTCTTTGGGGCATGCTCTTTGCCTCGCCGGTTCTGCTGATCAGCTCTTCCCTTCTGAACGCGGGTCCGTTCTGGCGTCTGGCTGTCTGCGCCATTCTGTTTTTGGCGTCTATGGCGTCGTGCTTCTGCTTCGCAGAGAATCCATTCTGATGCAGCTGCTTCGAAAGCTCATCGCCCGCTGATCCAGACGGATGCTGCTTTACCCGCTCCCAGTTTTGTTCTTTATCGAGAATTCCCTGTCGCGTATCCCCTTGTATCCTTTTTTGTATCCTTTTTTCCAATGTCATTAAGTTAAGGAGGGATAAAAATCGTATACCCTGTTCATGAGCGTTGTCATTTCTTATATTTTGCGTCTCAGGCATGACGAAAAGGATGATTTTCTACCTGTTGAAAAAATCATCCTGATGACTTTTCGGTTTTCAAATCTGTCACTTCTTCTTTCTGGTATCAGCTCTTCCTTCTCTGATCGGAGATATCCTGGCCAGAAGAAGATCTTCCAGTGTACTCAAGCTGATTCTGGCTTTTTTGAACAGCCACTGTTGAATCGTTTTGATGATGAATCCGAAATCTGCCTTCTGCTTGTGCTTTTTGGCCTGAGCGATGCGCTTCTGGTGCTGACGAGATCTTTCTACCTTGTTGCGCAAACGGGAACAAAGATTGTAGAGAGTCATTTTGGCATAGATCTCTGCCTGGACCAGATCAAGCTTCCTTGAATGAGTCCATTCAAGATCGGTGTTTCGTTTCAGTCCCCTGAAGCCGACTTCAACCTGCCAGCGCAGACGGTAGATCTGCTTGATGTCCTCGGTCCCAAACTCAGCTTCCGACAGATTGGTGCAGACGGTAATGAATGATTCATTCCCTTCGCAGGCAGCTTTGAACCTCACAACCCTGATATTTAAAGGGAGTTCAGTCGTTTGACCGTCAAATTCAGGCTGCTTCCTGTACGAAGAGATGTACTTATAGACATCCCAATGGTCTTTGACATGCCTGTTGTTTTTACTGGTCAGAATCACATTGAAAGGAATGTCATACTCTTCTGACTCGGGAGTCTTATAGTACTTGAGAATGCTTGTAGATGATGTCTCGTCTTTGATACGTATGACAAAAGGGACATGTTCCTTCTGCAGGCGATAGAAAGACATAAGAGCTTCGTATCCCCGATCAGCGATGAAGATGGCTTTCTGAAATGAAGAACGCTGAGCGAGTTCAAGAAGAGCTGAATCTTCATTCTTCTCAGAGCCGGGTTGAAGCAGCGCGTCAGTAAAGACGGAGTTGAGGGCGTCGAATTCGGCATTCAAATGAACAAAGTGCCTCTTCTTGCCTTTTTAGAAGCGCCATAGGTGATGTCATTGTCCTGTTCAGGAAGAACTTGAATCTCGCTTCCATCTACAGCGAGGAGGCGATAACCCTTGAAGGTTTTAACATCAGAGCTGGAAGTTGCCTTGTTAAACCGATTGAAGACGTTTTTATAAAGTGAAGAGTTGATTTTGGAACGGGCCTGAGACACAGCAGAGGCTGAAACAGATGATCCGCCCTTAAACAGGATCCAGGGAAAGGAAGCAGCGAGGGATTCCTCTGTCAGCTGAAACGGAAGAAGGACAAGCTCATGCAGGTCAATCTGCCGCTTACGGGTGAAGGCGGACTGAGAAGTAAAATTGGCAGGGTTCGCCGTTTCTGAGCTGATGATATTGAGGAAGGTGTTTCTGAAGAAAGAACATTCTTTGGCGATAGCAGTCATAGGGAAAACTCCTTTAAGTTCTCCCCATCGGCTGCGAAGCAGACGCGCGGCGGCAGAAATTTGTCAATAGATTTTTAGAAAAAGTGAAAAACTCGAATCATTCGAGATTTGACTTGAAGAGTAGAAAAAGACCACATCACTGCTTAACGCTGATGTGGTCTGAGAAATCTTAACTTAATGACATTGCCTTTTTTCTAAAGCAAAAACAAAAGCAGCTGCGAAACCAATACGAAACCAGTAAAAGGAGGCGTTCATGTCCACCCCTTCCCTGAACTTTCCGCGAAGAAAGCTGACCACCCTAAAATTGTGGTTGCCGCCCATAAGCCGTATCCCATGCCGGACGATCCGCTGTATCTGCCTGTACAGGCGGGCGCAAAAGGCAAAGACTCCATCGGGTTTGCCCGCGACGATCAGGGCGACTCGATCTCGTCGGCCAATCCGTATTTAAGCGAGCTGACCGCCCTGTACTGGGCGTGGAAAATCTGGACGAATCGTGCGATGCCTTTGGACTGGCCCATTATCGCCGCCACTTCAAAGGCGACGCGCCCATCCCGTCTTTAAAATGCAAGGTGCTTTCGCAAAAACAGGCCGTCGAACTTCTGCACGACTGCCCGGTCATTCTGCCCAAAAAGCGACGCTACTATATTGAAACGCTCGAATCGCATTACGCGCATACGCTCGATCCGGCGGATCTCGATCTGCTGGCGCAGGTGATCCGCGATCAGTATCCCGAATACGAACCGGCGCTGTATGCCCACTTGAAAAACGCAGCGGTCACATGTTCAATATGTTTTTAATGGAGCGTTCCCTGGCCGACGCGTACTGCACGTTTCTTTTGGGGTGCTTGAAGAAGTCATGCGGCGGGCGCATCTCGAAGAAAAAGACGCGTTTGCGGCCCGCATGCCCGGACGGATCAGCGAATTTCTGCTCGATGTCTGGATTGATACCAATGAAATCTGCTGCATCGAAATTCCGCTGACCAGCACCGAACCGGTCAACTGGTTCAAAAGGAAGCGCTTTTCTCAAAGCCAAGTTTTTCTCGAAAAATATTCCTCTTCCTTTTAGCCGGACTGCCCATGGCTGGCGTACAGTCTTTACGGATCTTTGTCTGCTCAATACGAGCCAACCGAATTCACCCGCAGGCTGGTATGGCTTACGCGATCCGGTATTTTAAGCGGGGCCGCTCTGGCGAAACGTACAGAACTGTCGGTTTCATCCCCGACCGTTTTTGCTTAAAATGAAAAGCTATAAACTGCCGGCACGCCTTTGCGCGCGGCAGACGTCGCCCTTTGTCCCCTGACTTTTGTTAAGATAAAGGACGTATACAGTTTTCCGTCTGCCCCGCGGCTTTTGCCGGCGGATTTTGCAGACCGAACATCGTATCTTCACTGGATTCGAACCCTTTGCTTCAGCTTTATCCATCCCCTTCAGAAAGGCAGGTATGTTATGCGACACGTTCACCCCAGAAAATCCAGCCATCCTTCCAGAGGATTCCAGGCGGCTTCGATTATTCTTTCGATCCTGCTGGCCGGATTTACGGCTTTTGCGGTTTATGAACTGATCACCCTGAATATCTTTCCTACCCAGATCACCTGGGGCCTGAGCGCCATTCTGGTCGTTCTGGCCATTCTCATCATTGCGATGCAAATCTGGCTGACCCGGAAAAAAGGCGCTCGCATTCCGGTAACGATTCTTACCGTCGTGATTATTGCGGCCATGGGCATGGGCGGCTTTTATGTTTCCAAAGCCACCAGCCTCTTTTCGACCGTGACCGATCTTTCCCCGGCTTCGCAGTACGTGGTGGAAATTATTGCCATGAAAGATTCGAGCTGCAATGATGTCGAAGATCTCAAGGACAAGAAAATCGGCATTTTGCGTACCGTTGCCCGTACGTATACGGACGACATGGTCAACGTTCTCAACAGCAAGAACGTTCCGTTCAACGCCTCCGAATACGACGGCATCGTCGATATGGCCAACGCGCTTTACGATCACCAGATCGAAGCGATGATTCTTCCTTCCGCCTACCGCGGTCAGATTTCCGACTCGGATGACCGTTTCAAGAGCTTCTACGACGATACGAAAGTCGTCTTCTCCGCCGCTTTTGAAACGAACAGCACGACGACCACAAAAACCGTTGACGACATCAACTCGACGCCGTTTAACGTGCTGATTACCGGAACGGATTCCCGCAACGGCTTTGGCGAAGTCGGCCGAAGCGATGTGAACATGATCGCTTCCGTCAACCCGAAAACCCATGTGGTTCTTCTCACCAGCATTCCCCGCGACTACTACGTCGAAACCGCCTGCCCGGCTGAAAACGGCTGCGCAGCGGGCCAGATGGACAAGCTGACGCACACCGGTCTGCACGGTACCGAAACGACAAAAGCCACGATCGAGAAGCTGCTCGGCATCGAAATCAACTACACGATGCAGGTCAACTTCAGTTCGGTCATCAACCTCGTTGACGCCTTAGGCGGCATCGATATTAATGTTGCGCCTGGCTATGCGGTTCCGTCGTTTTACACGGATTCCCGCTATGGCGTACAGGAAGGCATGAACCACCTCAACGGCGAACAGGCTCTTGCCTACGCCCGTGAACGCTACGCCTACAGCGAAGGCGACCGTCAGCGCGTGAAAAACCAGCAGCAGGTTCTCATGGCTGTCGCCAGAAAGGTGCTTTCCCCAAGCATCATTACCAGCTACCCGTCCTTAATGGACGCTTTGAGCGGCGCCTTCCAGACCGACCTTTCCGAAGAGGAAATCAAGGCCCTTCTCCAGAAACAGATTCAGGATAATCCGGACTGGACGTTCCTGACCTACTCGCTCGATGGAACAGGCGAAACAAACTTCTGTGCGGAACTTGGACAGAACGCCTACGTCATGGTTCCGGACTACGAAACCGTAGCGACCGCTAAGAAGCGTATTGACGGCGTTCTCGAAGGCAAGAGCCCGCAGGAAATCGACGGTTCGACCGGAAGCGCCGATGACGTCGACAACCAGGCAGCCAACCGCCCGCAGGCCGATTCCGCCGCGTCCAGTACAGCAGACCAGCCGCAGAACGAACCGGATACGGATCCCGGCTATACCGACGCCATCCAGGAAGATCCTGGCTATGACGCGCCGATTGACAATACGCCGCAGGTAACGCCGCCGGTGCAGCAGCCTGTCAATCCGCTGCCCGATCCCGTACCGACTCCGCCCGCACCGGATCCAGTCGTTCCGGATCTGCCGCCAGCGGAAGAACCGCTCCCCGTACTTCCCGAACCGGAAGCCTGATTGAAAGAATTCAGCCTCTCTCCAATGCGGAAAGAGGCTTTTTCATGGGCGATTCCGGAGTAAGTGTCAAACAATCGACGGGTATACGCGAGACTGAATATTAGATACGCTAAACGGGATCCCTTTCGAGATCCCGCTTGGCGTATTTTTTATTCTTCATCGTTTTCTTCATACTTCGGATCCGGTCCACGGTATCCAATTCGAAGATATTCAGGTAAATCCTTTGAATACGGCAGAAGTGACTTCAATACATCTACCGCGATTTCATCGTCTTTGAACCATTTGAGTTCATCCAGAACGTACTCCATGTAGCGCTCTGGATTTAAGTCGTTCATTTCAGCCGATCGAAACAAAGTCATAAACGCTGCGACGACTTCCGCACCTTTGATACTCTTCGTAGTCTGGAAGTTTTTGCGATTGATCACGAATGGCTTTACGGCTCTTTCTGCCACATTATTGTCGATCGGATAATCACCGTCTTCCAGGTACCTTCCCAGCGAGTTCGCTCGATCCATGAAGTACTTGGCTGCTCTGTAGGCGGTGCTTCTTTCCTCGAATCCACTCTGAATCTCCATCATGACTCTTGTGAGTCTTTCAAAGCAGGGCTTTGAAAGTTCCTGCCGAACTTCGGTTCTCGCCTCGTGCGAGTAAGAAGCAACGTGGGATTCGATGTGGTAGAGCTTCCCGAACAGAGACAGGGCTGTGAGCAGAATCTGGAGACCCGGACTTGGTTCGGGTCTCTCTGTTTCGTCCAGCTGGGCTGCCGCTTCTGCGGCCTCTTCGTCGTTCTCCAGTGTGGTCTTTTCCCACTTCAGGACGTCTGCCTGATACTGCGCGAAGTCTGACCGGACTTTGATGGCTTCGAAGATCTTTCTTCTCGCATGGGCCATACAGTTGAGCTTTCTGCAGGGGCCATAGTAGTTGGCATATGCATAAAGCCCGTCTGTCATAAGGGCATGACGAAAAGAACCGCCAAGGAGGGCGATTACGAACTCCTGTTTCTTGTAAGGGAAAAACTTATAGACAGCCATCTGGTTCTCTTCATAGATTCCGCTGACGGCGACAACCATAGAAGACTGTTTTCGATCTTTAACCTCCGTGCACTTTAAAACCGTCTCATCCATATGGACGACGTTACAGTTTGGGAGATCCTCAATCATTTGTTTTACGAGGGGCTTCAGATAAAGATCGTAAGTTTTTTCCAGGATGTTGCCCATGGTCTGACGGCTGATCGGCAGTCCCGTGAGACTCAGGTGCTTTTCCTGACGATAGGCCGGGGTTCCCATTACGAACTTATCGTAGGCAATTCCCGCGACCATAGAGGAAGTTGCGACACTCTTGTCGATCAGTGCAGGCTCGTCAGGTTCGGCGGTGCGGATGATGGCTTTCCCGTTTTCATCCGTACACTTGTTTGGGCACGCGACTGTCTCACGCAGCACTTCTTCCAGCCTATAGCGAGCGGGAATCCGATGAATCCTATAGTGACGTTTCATTCCAACAGTTTTCATCTCACAGCCGCAAACTGGGCAAATGCGCTTTTCCCCTTCTACACTGAAGGTAGTGGTTTCTTTGACCGCTTCCTGCTTTCTGCACTTGGTGGAAGGTTTTTCTTGCTTCCTTCAACAGAACTGAGCTTTAAATCTTCAGCTTCTTTACGATAGCGGTCTCCCTCTTCCTGATATTTCGCAGCCCGGTTAAAACAAACATCGGCTTTCAGATCAAGCTGAGCCAGCTGTTTATTCAGAATATTGATATCTGGGCCGCCGTCCTCGTTTTCAGAGTAATCCAGTTTCAAGGGAACCATCTTTTCCGTAGAAGGACCAAAGCGGCCGCTTTTCACGGCTTTATTGATTTCTTTAGCGAAATAGAGATCCAGGTACATATCCTCAATAAATTTGTCTTTCTCTTCTTCCGTCATGGTGCTGATCTGATGATGAAGATCTTCGAGGAGCTCGTTGCGGATTGTCTGGTAAGGGTTCGGCACATTCATGTATTAATTTTAACATATTTAGAGCGATAGATAAAGTAAATGGGATGATTTATCTTGATATTCCTTCAAGAAAATCATCCTTTTAAATTGGTTTAAACATACTTATAAGTTCGTGGCAGAAATGCCGGCTGGGGAACAATCGACAGACCGGAAAGCAGAGAAGCCAGCTGCGAACAGTCAATTCGCATGAAGTCGGACTGGTCAGTGCTGACAGGCCACTGAAGGGAAGATCTGGAGAGTCGCTTATAAACAAGCCAGAATCCATTTCCGTCACGAAGGATACCTTTGATCTTGTTCTTCTGTCGATTAACGAAGAGAAAGAGGGATCCATCCAGCGGATCCAGAGCGAGAGGTCCTTGAACCAGGGAGACGTAACCGTCAATTCCTTTGCGAAGGTCAGCAGGCATCTGAGCCAGATAGATGTTTTTAACTTTGGAGAAATCGATACCGAGATCGATTGCAGGGATGATTGATTCCATGAAAAAGCCTCCTTGAATAAAGGAATTATCCCAAGGAGGCGGTCGAGAAAATACCCGTCTTTTATTTGACGCTTACATTCCGGATACGCTCTTTGAAGCGTTCTGTATCTTTTAACCCGGCTTGCTTCATTTCTTTCATTTGTTTGCGTTTTCAATATGCGTTTGTTTTCGCCCGAATTGGCTAGTAGAATAGAGGGCGAATCAATCCGCGAAAATGGCTGTGCAATTGTTTTTGAACTGACAGCTTTCGCGGCATCCCGTATCCTGCTATGCAGGAGATCTTTCGCCCCGCGCTTTTTTGAGAAGAGCCCGGGCTGAATTCTGACTCTGCTTTTTCATTTGCCCGCTTCCGCAGCGGCCGGCTGTCTGTTCAAGACGCTGCCCTGTGCTGGTCCGGGTGTTTAAGAAAGGAAAAATTGCTGATATGAAATCTAATGTCCGCTCTCTGGCAGCTCTGCTGCTCTCCGCCTCTCTTTCTCTGGGAACCTTCCCTTTATTTGCTCAGGAGAATACCGCACCGGAAGAAGAAACTTCGACCGTAACGGATTCTTCCGCTGCAGATGCCGCAAACGAAGAGGCGCTGAAAGGGAAAACGATCCGGGAACCAGCCCGTCCGGTACTCCGTCCAAGCCGATTCCCGTAGAAAAATCCAGAACAATCAGACGGAGAAAAATCCGGCTGCGGATTCTTCCGATTCCAGCTCGGACTCTTCGGATTCTTCCGACTCTTCTTCGGAAGAAAAATCGGAGTTTGTAGAGTACACATCCTCCGCTTTTGACAAGGAAAAGAACACGCTGACCTGCACGTTTACCGTGAAAAAGTTCCGACATCGCTGGCCTTCCAGCTGAACTGGGTTCAGACCGCCGGCGGCGATGCTGAAATTGATCCGGAACCCGCTTCCATTACGGTCGCAAACAAAGCGATCGAGATCGACGGACGCGATCAGACGACTTCGGACCTCGACGGAAAATACCTGTATTCCTTCTCCGCGGATCGGCTTAGGATCTGCGCGACGGCGACGTTGTCGTCTTCACCTTCAACGCCTATTCCGGAAGCAAGGATGTAGAAATCCGTACCACTTCCCAGGTGTATGCCGGTAAAAACGCGACTGACGCTTCCCACGACGAAATGCAGGAACAGAGCTGCGATTTTGAACTGACCAGCGACTGGTCCTCCGTTTCCAGCAATTACTCCGCACAGGATGCGACCTGGACGCTCGATCTCAAAGCCAGCCAGAAGCCAAAATCGCTCAGCGTTCGCTTTGAATCCAGTCCGGAAGCTCTGCTGATCAAGGATCAGACTTCCGGCTCCAGCGAATCCGCCCGTCTGCCGGAAGTCACCGTTACCGTAGACGGAAAAGAAATTGACGGCGTAAAAACCGAACTTCAGACGAAAAGCAAAGCCGATTCCAGCACTTCGGATTCTTCGAATTCGTCCAGCTCCCAATCCAGCACCAAAACCGCTGCCAGCACAAACGGCGTTCTCGTAACGCTCCCGCAGAGTGCCGTAGATGCCATGACAGCAACCTCAAGCATCAAGTTTGTCCTGAAGCTGAACCGCAACGCTCCTGCCGGTGACAGCCGTATCCTGGCCGATGTCGACAACGGCATTCATACCATTCCTTACGAATCCAAGCATGCGTTCCGTTTTGTCTGCGACCCAGTGACCGGCTACGAATCCTACAACAAGAACGATCAGACGATGACCATCAATCTGACGCTCAAAAACAAACCGGAAAAAATGGTTCTGACCTTCACCCAGGAACAGGGTACGTATCTCACAGGCGTTAAAACCGTGAAAGTGGACGGAACCGAAGTAAAACCGGAAATTGCCGAATCCACCAACGATAAGAAACAGAAAGTCTATACCGTTACCTTCAACGCCGATCAGGTGAAGAACATGAAACCGGACACCAAGATCAGCGCGATCCTTTCCTTCAACCCGCCTGCTTCCGGCAGCGGAACCGAACAGATCATTCTCGGCTTTAACGACGGCATGATCGAACGCAACTGGAACACCGATCCGTTTAACGTAGAAAAAGCGGCACAGCCCAAATCGAGCGGTGCAGACACAGCTACCCAGACGAACCTGTACCCGATGATCGGTCTGTTCATCGGCGCTCTCGTTGCCCTTGGCGCATTCTTCATCATCACCCGCAAAAACAATAAAGGCGCGAAATAATCGACGCCCTGCCAAATAAACGCTCTGAATACGCGGGCCATCCTTGAACACTCCCTTGAACAGGCTGCTTCAAGAACACCCGCCGGACGGAATACAAAATATACAGCCCCGCTTTCTTTGCCAGAACGAACTGGAAAGAAAGCGGGGCTGTTCTGTTTCCAACGCTTGATCCGAGGATCAGGAAAGTGAGGACTGCTGCTTCGAACGCTTACGGTCGCCGGACACTCTGCGGCCATGCTCGCGGATTTCTTCCCAGTCTTCGAGCAGTTCATCCATCAAAAACGCGTACGCCTGCTCATCTTCCTCGCAGGCCAGGTGAGCCAGAGCGGAAAGCGCGGAATAGAGAATGTATTCTCTGGGATATTCCACGACGTAGGGATGCACCTGAACGATCTTCCGATCCAGATCGACCTGCATCGGCCATGGCTGATCGGCATGAATCTCCAGTACGGGAAAAGGTCCATCCAGTCCGGCGGCTGCCAGACGATCCGCCGAATCGGCCCAGGCTTCTTTATAGGCGATCTGCAGGCGCGCATTAAGATCTTCGCGAATGAGCGTACGGATGTGGTCAAAAACGTCCAGGCTGGACGTATAGATGCGGTATACGCTTTCCTCAAGCTTGCAGAAATCTTTACCCGGTAAAATTTCTTCGTGACAGGGGAAACCGAAAATTGTGCGCACAGAGAACGGATACCCGTTTTCCTCACCCAGATCGATTGGACGGGAAAAGTCCCGGTTTCGAATCCGCGTCGCAATCTGACAGAGAAGATCCGCTTCTCGAGACTGCAGACTCGACAGAATTTCTTCTTCTTTCTCATATAGCGAAAGAGAAATATGCAGGGACAGATCCTCCCTGACGTACAGAACAGGGGCCGGAATCGCCTTCCATTCGATGGTGATCGGAAACGGTCTCTGTCCGAGCATCAAAAGCCGTTCTCGTCGTATTTTCATATCTTTCGTATTATTCTTTCCCATTTTACTAGGCCTCTTGGTATGAATACGATGATATATCCGATGAGTTCAGCCGTGCATTTTGAGCGCTCATAGTACATTTTTGACATTTTCCAGCCTTTTTGGCAAAAATGTATAGAACTATTTTTTATGAGCATTAAAAAAGCATCCTGGTTATAAAATCCAGAATGCGGGCCTTTAGGCTTGTTTCTGCGGACAGGCGGTCAGCTTGCCCACGTATTTATTTTTTCCTTTAGATCATTCGCCGCGGTCTTTCTCGCACCGAAGCAGTTTCTGCTTTTCCTGGATCAGCTTTTCCAGTTCATCAAGAATCGCTGAATCCTCGGTCTGACGAATGAAGTTCATCGCCAGCTCATAAGAGGCATTATCTGCCAGAGACTGGGCAATGTACTGACTTTGCGAAATAATCGGCTTAAACGTACGCGTCAGTGCATTTTTGTGATAGCTGAATCCAGCTACCTCAATAAATCCGAGCGTCTGTAATTTTTGAGTACGATCTGGATCGTATTCCGGCTGAGTTCCGGGAAGCCAGCAGAATTTCGTGTGCAGATATAGGCTGTTCGCTGTTCCAAAGAATATTCATTATTTGGGATTCGCGTTTGGTCAGTCCGTTTTGTTCCATAAATTCATCTCCCTATTGCGTAAAAATTCAATCCGGTTAAATCGCCGATTGAGTTTAACCACTTTTCCACCATCTTCATTTTAGTAAAACGAAATTTTTTGAACAACGATTATACAAAAGAACAGACAAAAATAATCAAGAATTTCCTACAAAATCCAAATCTGGCCTCATTTCGGCATTCAGCTGACCGTATTGGAAGAAGCGCTCTCGTTTTTGGATGCAGAATCTGCTAAAGCGTCTTCGGACAGCTCTTCCCGGATAAATGGCGCGAGAAGGACCTTGCCGGTTCCTCGGTACGTATTCACAAGTCCTTCCTTGCTGAGAAAGGACGCTGTGGCTGAAGAGCCCGGCGTTTCCACGGTCAGCGTCAGGCTGCCCGACCAGGCGATCGCGAAACTGCCGTCCACGCGCAGCACATCGTCGGTAATTTCCACAAGAATGAGCTGTTCTTCCACGCAGGGCGAAAGAATGGCCGCTGTGCCCTCTCCATCCAGACGCATGGAAAACAGGCCTTCCTTGGCAAATACGGCCGAAGACAGACTCGTCCGGCTGGTGACGCTCTGGCGTACGCCGCCGGAGCAGGCAAGAAAGCTGTTGGGCGAAATGACGATGCCGTCAGGCCACTCCGCCAGATCGATCAGCAAAATCTCATCGTCTACCGGCTCGCAGACGATCGTGCCTTCCCGCGATAGCAGGGGAGACGGCTTTCTGCCCCGTCATTTTGCCGGTAATCATTTTCCCAAACAGCGAAGTCACGTTGCGCACGCCGCTGTCCATTTCGCAATAACCGACCATCCACTGCATCATGCCTTCCGCAATGCGCACGTCATCGACATCGAGCGAACAGACGAGCTGGCGTTTATGCTTGCCCATTTTCGCCGCAAACCAGGCTTCCATGGCGTTTTCATACGGGATCGAATAATCCAGCTTGTGCTTGAGCACGCGAAACGGGCCGGACTGGTCTTCAACGCTCACGTTAGGGCTTGTGGTCAGATTGTATACGGCGTACATGGCTTTCTCCTTATGGCGATTCACAGACGGATCGCCGCTTTTTCTTCTTTTTCGTTCTCTCTTCTGATTTTACCGTCTGCTCCCGGCTTTTTCGATGAAAGGGTCTGGAATCGGCGGGATCCGCGACTTTGCGCGGGCGCAGATTTCTGCAGACTCCATCTGCGCTTGTCGGGTGTACGGTATTTTTGACAGAAAATTCTCTGCCCGTTAGTATTGGCTATGCACCCTCAACCCCTAGGCCGCCTGTCTGGTGACTCAGCCGCTGAAGATGCGAAAAAGATAACTGGATTTATATTCATATATAAAAATGTAAAGGAAAACTATCATGAATTACGGTGAAATTAAAAAATTTGATATTGCCAATGGTACCGGTGTCCGCGTTTCGCTTTTCGTCTCCGGATGCCTCAATCATTGCCCTGGCTGCTTCCAGCAGGAAACCTGGGATTTCGACTATGGAAAGCCATGGACATCCCAGACCGAAGACGAAATCTTAAAAGCGCTGGCTCCGAAGTACATCGACGGCCTGACCGTTCTTGGCGGCGATCCGTTTGAAATTTCCAATCAGGAAGCCGTATCCCATCTGGTTGCGCGCGTTCGTGAAGAACTCCCGGAAAAACGATCTGGATGTACACCGGCTACATTCTCGACCGCGACCTGCTCGATGGCGGCCGTCGCCACACCCCATGGACCGACACCATTCTGAACAGCCTGAACGTCCTCGTCGACGGCCCGTTTGTGGAAGCCAAGAAAGATCTCTCACTTCTGTTCTGCGGCTCGTCCAACCAGCGTCTGATCGATGTTCCCGCGTCGCTCAAGGCGCAGGATATCGTCCTGTACGATCCGACCTTCTTCGGAAACGGACAGAACTAGCCAGGCCGTTCGCCTAAACGCGTACGATCATCCCATTTGAAAAACCGCTGCCTTTCAGCCGTAAAAAGGTGCCTTTCGGCACCCTTTTTGTACTTTTCTGAAACTTTACCAGTGTAATACAGTGAAAAAACTTTGTTTTCGGCTTCAATCCTTGAATCAGTCATCGATTGCGGATACCGAATAGCCGGCTGCGGTTACGGCTTTTGCCAGTGCAGCTGCGCTGAGATCTTTCCCGTTACAACTGCCTTGCCGCTGGCGAGATCCACTTTTACGGATTCAACGCCTTCTACGCCCTGCAGCGCTTTTTCAACGCGGGCAACGCAATGCTGGCAGGACATGCCGTCAATAGTCAGAGTCATCATCTCACCTCCTTCGCCTGCTTCGTTGCTGGATTTTTCCAGTTTTGCGATCTCTTCAAAATATCGCCTTCTTCGGGCAGCGTATCTCCGCAAAGGGTAATCTGCTGCGCCGGGGCACTGTAAACCATCCAGGTCAGTTCTGGATAGTCTTTCTTTAAATCATCAAATAAAGCTGTAATTTCGCCTTCGTTTTGCGGATGGAAATCCTTGAGGAAGGCACTCATCTGCGGAATGGCTGTGCGGGTTTCATAGCCGGCGTCCTTTACCGCTTCTTCATAGGCCGAAAGTTCAATCGGACGATCGGCCAGAACGAGGGCTTCGCCCGGTTTCAGCGTGACTTCTGCAGCGCGTACGCCATCGATCTTCTGCAAAGCCTGCGTTACATGCTTCTGGCAATGCGCACACGTCATGCCGTCTACGTCAAAGCGAACGGTCTGTTCTGCCGCCGGTTCGGCATTGCGCGCTGCAGGCGCTGCCTGAGCCGCTTTTGCGGATTTCGCATCGCCCCATACGAGCGGGGTTCCCTTCAGGCCTTTATGCGCCGGTTCGGACGGTTGGGCTGTTTCTGCCCGTTTCTGTGCGGTGGAAGCGGCACTCACTTCGGATGCCAGTGCAGAGGCGGTCATCTCAGCGGACGGCACAGCGGGCAGTTTGGAAATCTGGATGGCTTCCTGCTGCTTTTCGGCTTCTGGGCTTTCCATCTGGGAAATCGCCTTGGCCGGCTTGAAGAAGCGCAGACGCAGGGCATTGAGGCAGACGGTAACCGACGAGAAGGACATCGCTGCAGCGCCGATCATCGGGTTGAGCAGCCAGCCGTTAATCGGGTAGAAGAGACCCATGGCAACCGGGATGCCCAGGATGTTGTAGAAGAACGCCCAGAACAGGTTTTCCTTAATATTGCGAATGGTGGCGCGGGACAGCCCAACGGCAGTAACGACATCGAGCAGATTGTTTTTCATCAAAACGATATCTGCGGATTCCATCGCGATATCGGTACCGGACTGAATCGCAAAGCCGACGTCAGCACGAGTCAGAGCCGGGGCATCGTTAATGCCGTCGCCGACCATGGCCACGATCTTGCCTTCGTCTTCCAGTTTGCGAATAACTGATTCTTTATCGCCCGGCAGAACATCCGAGATGACATTGCTGAGTTCGAGGCCCTGCGAAACCGCCTTGGCGGTCTGCGCGTTGTCCCCCGTCAGCATAATGACATCGATGCCTTCCTTGCGCAGCAACGCGATGGCATCGCGCGAGGTCGGACGAATTTCATCGGCCGCGCCGATGATGCCGCAAAGTTCATGATCAAAGGCGAAGAAGAGCGGCGTTCCGCCTTTGCGCGCAATTTCTGAAGCAGCTTCGAGCGCTTTTTCATCGAGCGCTACATGTTCTTCGTTCATGAATGCCTGGTTGCCGGCCTGAACGAAAATGCCGTTCACCATAACTTCCAGACCGCGTCCGCCAAAGGCCTTGAAATCCGAGGCCGCATACAGACTGCGGTTTTCTTTTGGCTTCTTCCAGAACCGCTTTAGCCAGCGGATGTTCCGAACCGGATTCCGCCGAAGCAGCAATCGTCATAAACGCATCGGCATCGTATCGATCGCCAAACAGGGTGAGGGATACGACGGCCGGTTTGCCGCGGGTAATGGTTCCGGTCTTGTCGAGAACCACGGTATTGACTTTCGCCAGTTCTTCGAGCACGCCGGCGGATTTGACGAGAATGCCGTACTGCGCGGCTTTGCCGGTCGCGACCATGATGGCCAGCGGCGTGGCCAGACCCAGCGCACACGGGCAGGAAATAACGAGTACGGAAATCGCGCAGTTCAGCGCAAAGCCAATGCTGTGGCCGGCGATCAGCCAGCCGATCAGGGTAACAAGAGAAATGCCGAGAACGACCGGAACGAACACGCCGGAAACCTTGTCGGCCAGACGCGCGATTGGTGCCTTGGAGTTGCCGGCTTCATCGACCAGCGAAATAATTTGAGAAAGCGTCGTATCGGAACCGACTTTCGTCGCCCGCATGACAAACGAACCGTTCAGGTTGGTCGAAGCGGACATGACCTCGTCGCCGATGGCTTTTTCGACCGGCATCGATTCGCCGGTAATGGCCGACTGGTCCAGCGTACCGGAACCTTCCACAACGGTACCGTCGACTGGAATCGAGGCACCCGGAACAATGCGGACCAGATCTCCGGCGCGGACGTCTTCCGCCGGGATTTCCACAAAGTCATCCCCGCGTTTTACAAATGCGGTTTTCGGCGCCAGACTGACCAGTTTGGCCAGCGCGTCGCCGGTTTTGGATTTGGAGCGCGCTTCGAGATACTTGCCCAGAGAAACCAGGGTAACGATCATCGCCGCACTTTCAAAGTACAGCGCGTTCATGCCGGAATGGATCAGTTCATGATCCATCGTTCCATAGCCGTACGCCATGGTGAGCAGGCCGTAAAAGCCGTAAATAAAGGATACAGAAGAGCCGACCGCAACGAGCGTATCCATATTCGGGCTGCCGTGAAGCAGAGTTTTAAATCCGTGCGTGAAGAAATCCCGCTGAATGAACAGGATTACCGTGGACAGGAACATCTGGATGCAGGCATCGGCCATCATCCATTCCATATCCATGAAAAAGGAGAACACGCCCAGCATTGGAAGCATGGAGAAGCAAAGCAGAATTGCCAGCAGAATAAGCGAACAAATCAGCTTTTTCTTTTTGTCTTCCGTTTCCTTGCGAATGCGTTCGCTTCGATCTTCCCAGATCTGCGCGGCACTTTCCGGTTTGGAGGAACCCGTTTCCGCCTGCTGAAGCGTGGCGGAATAGCCGGCATCGGCTACCGCTTTTTCAATCTCGGCCGGATTGACGAGCTTTGGATCGTATTCCACCCGCATGTTCTGTGCGAGCAGAGACACGTCCGCGCTTTCGACGCCGTCCAGTTTGGAAACGGCCCGGGTAACGGCTGCCTGGCAGGAAGCACACGTCATGCCGGAAACGTCAAAGACTTGTTTTTCCATCTCTTTTTCCATAGGACCATCCTTTCTATACCGTGATTCTTTATGTTCCATACAGTCTGTACACCGGCGAAATCGACTTGCGGCTCCGCCTTTTTCGGATGGGAAATCCGATGGAAAACCGGACAGAAGCAAGGCGCCGCAAATCGGAGTCGATTCAGACTGCAGCCTTCAAAATCAAAAACATCGTAAAAGAAACTTCCATCGATATCCCGGATAATGCCTGTTCTCTGAGCGGTGCAGAAAACTGCAGCGAGTGCATAAAGATCAGCACTCACATCCCCTGAGTGCTTGCAGAGCCATTGTAGCACGCTCTTTTCGATCGGTCTTCTCAGAAGTTTACTTAAACAAACTCGCAAAAAACGCTCTTTTCTGGAAGCGCTTTTCCAAATGCTGATTTTCGTTTCCAAATCGTTATTTTTTTAGCGTCAGTATGAATTTTTGGTATATTTTCCCGCGGGCTTAGACAAATGTAAGCGGATGTATTAATAGCAAAAACAGCGCAGGTCCAATGGATATACGGATTTTCCGTCATGATTGTATTTTTAGCGAATAATTTCAAATTTTCATCGAATAGATATATTCCTTTAAAAAATTGCGTATTTTATACTTTTGAGTTTGATGAGCATTTTTTTGCTAAAATAGAACCACTTGGATTTGCATGCGGTTTTCCCCGCACAATGCAGCATGCGATCCGTCCCTTCCATTTTTTAAGCCTCTGAATTGCAACTCCGAATATGGAAAGAAGGTACATTATGCTGCTGTCTGTCTATTCGGTATTCATGGCGCTTCTGTTTTGTATATGTCTGATGGCTGTGCTGGCTGTACTTCTTCATAATTCTTCTCTGGCCAGCCGCATTCATCCCTGCCTTTTATGGCGGTATTGTGCACCTATTTCTTTCGCATGTTTCTTCCCTGCAGCTTTCAGCTCGGGGTCGAGCTGCCCTGGAATGGCCTCTTTCCTCTGATCGATCACCACCTGGAAACCGTGTCGTTTCTTGGTACGAACGGCTTTGGCTGGCTGAGCTGGATCTGGCTGGCCGGCGCGGCTATTGCGTTTGTGCGATACCGGCGACGATATGAGAAAGAACAGGTTCTGATGGATATGGTTCTCGATACCGCAAAACAGTACGCGATTACCGATTTCATCCCGGACTACTGCGGTCCGGACTTTGATCTTTATATTTCTCCGTCCGTTCCGTTTTCCTTTGTACGCCTCGATCATCATCCGGCTATCATCCTGCCGGACGTGCCGATGCATCCAGACGAATATGAGTTCATCATTTTGCATGAGGTGTGTCATCTGTGCAACGAGGACGCGCTCTTGAAAAAGCTGTATCTGACGCTGACGATTGTCTACTGGTGGCTGCCGGGCCTCACGCGGATTCGTCCCGTGCTGGAACTGTTCAGCGAAATCCGCGTCGATCGACAGATCACCGAACAGCGCACGCCGCTAAATCGTCTCAATTACTCCCGGACGGTGCTTCGCTTTGCGGCTCCGTCTTCCCGCACGTTTCCGCATACCAACTTTGTGCGGCTCTCCGCCTTTTCCCGCAGCACGTCGACCCGTGCTCTTGAATCGCGCATCCGCGTTCTGATCGACACGTCGCAAAGCGAACCGAAACAGCCGCCTGCGGCTGTTCTCTGGATTCCTTTTGCCTGCGCGTTTTTCTCTTCACTGATTCTCATTTCGATTTACGCGATCTGAATCCGGCTTTCTTTTCAAAGATCCATCCGGTTTCTGCACTCTGCACTGCACATGTAAAAGTCCCGAATCGAACCGGTTTCTGCCGCTTCGCATTCGGGACTTTATTCGTTTTGCAAATGGATGTTCCGGATCAAATCGATTTTCGATCCATCGGTTTTTCGCTTCAGGACACGCTGGCTAGCGGCTGTTGGATGCGATGATCTTGACCTGACTCCAGTACTGCGCAATCGTCTTGCGGCTGTCCGGATTGTATTCAAAGACTTCGTCCTTCGCATAGCCGGTACGCGGAATGTAGGCGTTGGTGCCGTCAAACTCCGTGGCTGCCAGTTCGTCTTCCGCTTCCTTGTTGGTCGCGGTATAGCCGACGTAGGACGAGTTGATCATCTGCGCTTCGTAGGACGCTGCGTAGTTGATGAAGGCGTAGGCGAGTTCCGGATTGGCCGCGCTCTTCGGGATACACATGGCATCGACCCAGAGGTTGGTGCCTTCTTTGGGCAGATAGTAGCCCATCTGGTCGTTTTCCTGAAGGATGTACGTCGCATCGCCGGAATACACCATGCCCAGCGCCTTGCGGCCGTTGGCCATGTTGTCGATGATTTCATCCGTTACGATTTCCGGTTCCATCGTGCGGACCACATCGCTCAGCCAGTCAAAGGCGTCCTTGAGCTCCTGGGAATCCGACGTGTTCATCGAATAGCCCAGATTTTTCAGAGCGGACATGAACTGGTCGCGCTCCGAATCGTACAGGTATACATCGCCTTTGTACTTCGGATTGCGGAAAATGTTCCAGCCGTCTTTTTCGAGATCTTCCTGGGACACTTTTTCCTTGTCGTACACAATGCCGACCGTACCCCAGAAATACGGAACGGAATACTGGTTTCCGGGATCGTAGGCGAGATCGCATACCTGATCGTCGAGCTGAACGATCGCTTCATCGACTTTTTCCGGATCGAGCTTCATCAGCAGGTCTTCGTCGATCAGACGCTGAATCATATAGTCTGAAGGAATCAGCACATCGAAGGATTCGCCGTTCGCCACCTTGATGTACATCTGTTCGTTGGAGTCAAAGTTGTCCACGACAACCTGAGCGCCGGTCTGCTGCTCAAAGTTCGAAAGCATTTCATCCGAAATGTATTCGCCAGGCAAATACAGATGCAGCGTCTGGCCCGCAAACGCCTGCGTACCGCGATCCGGGCGGAAGAAGAACAGGCAGCACGCCAGCGCGACAATGACCGCACCGATCAGCGAATTGCGCGCGGTGTGCTTGTGTGCCGAAGGCACGTAATTGGGGTCTTTCATGCGCTTTTCTTCCATGCGCTTGCGAACGACCGGGATGATGTTGACCGCCAGCAAGATGATCGTGATCAGAGCGACAAGCAGCGTGGAAATCGCGTTGATGGACGGATTGACGCGCTTGGCCATCGTGTACACCATGATCGACAGGTTCTTGACGCCTTTTCCCGTCGCAAAGTAGGAAATGATGAAGTCGTCAAAACTCATCGTGAAGGCGATCAGTGCGCCCGAGACAATGCCCGGCATGATTTCCGGAACGATGACTTTAGTCAGCGTCTGAAACGGCGTGGCGCCAAGGTCCATGGCCGCATCCGCCAGGTTCGGGTCAAGCTGCCGCAGTTTCGGGGTAACCGAAAGAATGACATACGGCGTACAGAACGCGATGTGCGCCAGAAGCAAAGTGACAAAACCGCGTTCGATATGGAAGGTGATGAACAGCAGCATCAGACCGATCGCGGTCACGATATCCGGGTTCATCATCGGCAGATCGTTGATCTGCGTGACGTAGGAGCGCACCAGCTTTTCGAATAGCGCAGGCCGATCGCGGTGATCGTTCCGACGATCGTCGAAATGACGGTGGCCAGAACCGCAATGACGATGGTGACATAAAGCGAATTCATCATGTCATGCGAGGCAAACATCTGCTCATACCACCGCAGCGAGAAGCCGGTAAAGCTTGTCAGCGATTTGGAGCTGTTGAACGAGAAGATGATCATGAAGAGGATCGGCACATAAAAGAAGATCATCATCAGCGTCGTCAGCAGCGCGCCGACGGGGCGTCTTTTTCATGCTTTGCCCTCCTTGGCCGCCTTACGGTCCGCCTTGCGGACAAGGGACATCAGAATCATCATCATCATCGCCATAATGACGGAAATCGCCGAACCGAAGTTCCATTCGCCGACGGTGATGAACTGGTTTTCAATGACGTTTCCAATCAGGAACCAGCCGCCTCCGCCGAGCAGTTTCGGAATGAAGAAGGCGGAAATCGCCGGCAGAAAGACGAGGGTAATTCCGGAAATGACACCCGGAATCGACAGCGGGAAAATAACCCGCCAGAACGTCTGGAACGGCGAAGCGCCCAGATCGCTGGCCGCCTCGACCAGCGAGGGATCCATTTTGGTCAGCGACGCGTGAATCTGCAGCACCATGTACGGCAGATAGTTGTAGACCATGCCGATCAGAACGGCGGTTTCGGTATACAGAATTTCCGCGTCCTTAATGCCAAACCAGCTCAGGACAATCGAAACCGGTCCGCCTTTGGAAAGGATGCCGATCCAGGCATACGTTCTTACCAGCATGTTGATCCACATCGGCAGCGTAATGAACAGAACGATCAGATTTTGCGTCTTCTGCTTGCAGCGGCTGATCCAGTACGCCACCGGATAGCCGATCAGCAGGCAGAGAACGGTCGTCTTGATCGCAACGCTCAGCGAGCGGCCGAGAATGATCAGAAAGTTGGGATCCGTAAAGAAACGGATGTAGCTGTCCAGAGAAAAGCGGAAAGTCGTGACTTCGTTTCCCGGCTGGACAATGGAATAAAACACGATCAGGAGCATCGGGAGCAGCAGCATCCCGGTTCCCCAGATCAGATACGGGATTGCGAGTCTGCGCCAGGTCTTCATGAGGTATAGCCTTCCTTCTCCATGACGTGAATGTCTTCCGGACCAAACGTCAGACCGACACGGGAACCTTCCTTATAAAAGTCCGTCGTATGAATCTTGAACTCGCGGCCTTTGGTCCAGAACGTTACCGGGTAAACGCCCGGTTCAATTTTTTCCGGATCGAAATCGTAGGTGACATCGAGCGGAATGGACTGGTCTTCGTTGTTCAGACGCCAGCCCTGCGCGTTCGCCCACGTTTTCAGGTCGGTATCAAGCGCCACGGATTCCTTGATTTCATCCTTGGATTTAAAGAAGTTAAAGGCGGAAACGCCCTCGTTTCGTTTTTCATCGCGGACGATCTGCTGGTCGATGACCTGAATGGTCTTGGTAATCGACAGGCCGCCCTGCGTCGTGAAGGTAATCGAATACGTACCGATCTTGTTTTCCAGGTCGGTTTCGACGTGTTCGATGGACAGCTGTTCATCGGTTTCGTCATTCCAGGCCTGCGCGTCGGCACGGGCGATCAGATCCTTTTCTTCGATGCCTTCCATATCTTCCACGTCCAGATAGAAGCTGTTTCCGGAAATGTGGATGTGGCCGTCGTCTTTCTGGTTGGCATCTTCGGTCGTGATGTGCATGTTCACAGTTACGTGGGTGCCTGGTACGGTTTCGACCATCATTTCGTAAAGCATGCCCTTGAACAGAACCGATTCCACGGTACCGGTCAGTTTTCCTGACCGACGGGAACGATATCAATGTCTTCGGGACGGATGACGACATCGACCGCTTCGCCGGGCTTGAAGCCCTTGTCGACGCATTCAAAATCCTGTTCGTCAAAGCGGACGAGTTCGTCCTGGACCATCGTGCCGGGCAAAATGTTGCTTTCGCCGATAAAGTTGGCGACATAGGCGTTGACCGGTTCGTTGTAAATTTCAACCGGCGAGCCGACCTGCTGGATTTCGCCCTCCTTCATGATGACGATCTTGTCGGACATCGTCAGGGCTTCTTCCTGGTCGTGGGTAACAAAAATAAAGGTAATGCCGACTTCCTGCTGAATGCGCTTGAGCTCGTACTGCATTTCCTTGCGCAGCTTTAAGTCCAGCGCGCCGAGCGGTTCGTCGAGCAGAAGCACGTTCGGTTCATTGACCAGCGCTCTGGCGATGGCCACACGCTGCTGCTGGCCGCCGGAAAGCTGGGTAATTTCCCGTTTTTCATAGCCTTCCAGTCCGATCAGACGAAGCATACGCATGACTTTCTGTTCGATAATGTCGTCCGATACTTTTTGATGCGCAGACCGAACGCGATGTTTTCGTAAACATTCATATTCGGAAAGAGCGCGTATTTCTGGAAGACCGTATTCAGCTCCCGCTTGTACGGGGGCAGCGAAGAAATTTCTTTTCCCTCGATGTAAACTTCTCCTTCATCCTGAGAAAGGAAGCCTCCAAGAATTCGCAGAAGGGTCGTCTTGCCGCATCCCGAAGGGCCAAGCAGAGTGACAAACTCGTTTTTGTTAATGTCGAGATTGATGCCCTTGAGAATAATCTGGTCATCAAAACTCTTCTGGATGTTCCTGAACTGAATCAGGGTATTGTCTTTTTCCATCTCTTTCCTTTCTAGAACACCGGAGGTGTCGAAACCCACAGAACGAGTGCGGGCGTTTTATAGGGGTTCTCCAGCCAGTGGCGGACGCTGCCGTCGGTATAAAACGTTTCGCCGGTGCGTACCGTCATGCGCCGTCCGTCTTCAAACGTCAGACAGACGGTTCCGCGAAGGATATAGCCGAATTCTTCCCCTGATGATTGGCTGTCGTCATCGAGGATTTAAACGGTTCAATGCGGACCAGGATCGGTTCCATTTCGTTTTTCTGCGCGTTGGGAACGATCCAGGTAATCGTATGATCGTCTCTTTCATCGACAAAGAAATCATCCTGTCGAAACACGATCTGGCTTTCCGGCTCTTCGCTGAAAAATTCCGGAAGGCTGGTGCCCAGGGCTTCCAGAATATCGGCCAGCGTAGAAATGGAAGGCGAAGTCAGATCCCTCTCGAGCTGGGAGAGGAATCCCTTGGTCAGCTCGCATCGGCTGGCGAGCTCTTCAAGCGTCAGGAATTCGCCTGCCTGAGGCTGCGAATCCGCGCTCCGATTTTCAAATCCATTGTCCTCTCCTTTCCGGGGCGTCCATACCGCCAAGCCCTTGCGGGCTCAGTCGCTGTTTAGCAATACTAAACAAAGAATATAACTTATATAAACGCAAAGCCCATTATATGCGCGATGCGTTCCATTGCAATTTCTAACGTCAAATAATCGAATTTTTTACATTCGCACCCCGTTTTCGTAAATCGAGGAAAAACCGCCTTCTGCGATGAGGGTCTGAAAGCGTTCTTTTATGCCGATGGGCATCGCCTGCGGCTTTGTTTTTGCCGGCTTTTTCTGATTATTGGACAACAGTTTTCTTTTGAGGATGCGTTTTGCAGACGCTGTCAGACAAAACTGTAAGGAAGACCCGTGGCAGGTCGGCCCGGCGGGTGTTAAGCGGATGTTATATAATACTTGGGTTTCAGCGCCGGTTTGCGAACCGGCTTTAAAGAGAGGTAATTATGAAAATTTCCAGTTTCTGGATGGATGTCCTGCGCGGCATGGTCATTGGCGTAGCCAATATCATCCCCGGCGTTTCCGGCGGCACCATGATGGTCTCCATGGGCATCTATGACAAACTGATTCATTCGGTAACGCATCTGTTTTCGGACTTCAAAAAGTCCTTCCGTTTCCTGCTTCCTATTCTGATCGGTATCGTTCTGGCGCTCGCACTTTTAGCCAAGCTGTTTTCGTTTCTGCTGGCGCGCTGGCCGATCGCGACCAACCTGGGCTTCTGCGGTCTGATCCTCGGCTCTCTGCCTTCGATTTTCAAGCACGTGAAGCATAAGGGATTCAAGCTTTCCTGCGGCCTTTGCTTTGCGGCTTTCTTCGTGCTGATCGTCGTGCTGGCCGTCGTTAACGAAAGCTCAGGAAATGATGTCGTTCTGCATACGAACTTTTTCGGCCTGTTCATGTTATTCATCGTCGGCGTCATCGCGGCGGCGACTATGGTTATCCCAGGCGTTTCCGGTTCGATGATGCTCATGCTGATGGGATACTATCAGCCCGTCATCAACCTGGTGTCCGACGGCATCACCGCTCTGCTCAAGCTCGACTGGGGCATGATCGGTCACTGCGTCATTCTTGGCGTCCCCTTTGCGATCGGCGTCGTTCTTGGCATCTTTGCGATCGCCAAGCTGATCGAGTGGATTATGAACAAATGGCATTTGCAGACAATGTGGGCCATCATCGGCCTGATCTGCGCCAGCCCGATCGCCATTCTGCTCAAGACCAGCTGGGCGTCCTTCTCCATCGGACAGCTTCTGATCGGTCTTGTCGCCGCTGCCGCCGGATGGTTCGCGGCCGGATGGCTCTCGGAATAGACAGAAATCCGCTTTCTCTGTTCCGAATTTCATTTGCGATTTCAGGATTTCCATTTCCCAGACATATCAAAGCGCCGGCTCGCTGCAAGAACGAGCCGGCGCTTTCGTGTGAATAAATGTAAACGATAAGCCAGCCATGGGGGCTGAGAATTCAATCAGGAGTACGGATGGACGATGCGCATTTCCATCCAGGCGATTTTGTCGTCGTTCAGACGGGATTTCAGTACGTCTTCGATTTCCTTTTGGAACGCTTTTCGTCATAGGGGACGATCAGATCGAAATAGAGAACCATCTGATTTTCCGGCGTCTCTTCAATGCGGAAGTCCTGAATCATCCAGTTCGGATTCGTTTTGCGCACGGCTTCCGTAAGCTTTTCTTCCGCGCGGGTCGTCTGTTCATCGTGCAGAAGAACCGGATCGACGTGTGTGACGAGCTCGATGCCCATGACTTTCATGACTTCGCGTTCAATTCGGTCCACTTCCTGATGGACGTCCATCAGATTAAGGGTGCCGTCCACTTCTACGTGGGCGGTCGCGTATTTGTAGCGGGGACCGTATTTATGGATGGCGATATCGTGGACGTCGATGACCATCGGATTGATCATGATCAGATCGATCATCTGATTCATTTCCTGCGGCGTCGGCGCTTCACCTAAAAGGATGTTGCTGTCTTCGCGCAGCAGACCCCAGGCCGAATAGAAAATAATGCCCGATACAACGACACCCATGTAACCGTCCAGATCGAATCCGGTAAAGCGGGAAATGAGCGTGGAAAGAAGAACCATCGCCGTACCGATCACATCGTTTCGCGAATCGATGGCGTTGGCTTCCAGCAGTTCGCTTTTATACAGCTTCGCGTACTTATGGTTATAAGCGTACATGTACAGCTTGACCGAAATGGAAAGCACCAGAATGATGACGGCGGCCCACTCAAAATGAACCGGCGTCGGATGAATAATTTTCTGGAAAGACTGCGTCACCATGTCGATGCCCAGATAGACAATGACCATGCCCATGAACATCGCGGCGATCGTTTCCGTCCGCTCATGCCCGTACGGATGTTCCTTATCCGCCGGCTTTTCAGCAATCTTGAACGAAATGATCGAAACCACATTGCTCAGCGAGTCCGTTAAGTTGTTGATGGCGTCGCCGCAGATCGAAACGCTGCCGACGAGAACGCCGATAATGTATTTCGAAAGGAACAGTGTAAAGTTGAGGGCAATGCCCACCCAGCCTAAGAGCCGGCTGATGATATAACGCAGTTTCGTCATATCGTCTGTTTTTTCCTTACGGAGAATTCGGTTGACCAGCCAGGTAACCATAATTTTGCCTTCTTTCTTTTCTGAAAATATATGGTAGAATATTGAACGCAACACGGAGACGTATCGAAGTGGTCATAACGGGCCTGACTCGAAATCAGGTAGTCTGAAAGGGCTCGTGGGTTCGAATCCCACCGTCTCCGCCACGAGAACTTAACGCTGAAGGAAGCCATGCGGCACGCCTTCAGCTTTTTTATTTTCCGCTGGGCTTCGGCATTCGCTTTGGCATGTGCTTCGGGATCTGCTTTGGTTTTCCCACTGCGCGCCGATCCAATGTGCCTCGTTTTGCGCGTTCTGCTTTTCCGTTTTTTCTTTTTACGTATTTGTATTTTCGGTGTCTTAGCGGCTTTCCTGCCGGAACGCGTGCGAGTACCGTCAAAGAAAGCCTGCCGATGATCCATCCGCAGGCCATTAGTCCTATCGTATTCTTTTTAAACGGGAATGGAAACAGGAACACCGAAACGCTCCTCAACTACTCCCCTGCTTCTCTTCGGTATCCAGAAGACTCTGCACGCGCAGCGCCAGATCGCCGACAAATTTTTCCGCCTGAATATCGTCGGTCATTACGCAGAGGACATACGGACAGGATGCTTCGAGATCGAGCCCGGCCCTGTTGACCTGTGAGCCATAGGCTCCGTATTTCTGGGCAATCGGCCGATCGAGGAAACGGTTGAGATAGTTGGCCGGCTGTGCGTTTTCCATATCTTCAATCAGCTCTTCATACCGCTCAGGCGAAGCTGCGATTTCCAGAAGAACATCCACCATAACGCCCGGACTCATCAGATTGTCCATGGAAACAAAGTCTTTGTCTTCTGTATGGTTCGGCCAGCGTTCTTTCATGATCGATTTGAACTTTTCCCAGCCGCCAAGATGTTCAAACAAAATGTGGCCGGCGGTATTGTCCGAAGTCAGAATAACCTGTTCGAGAAGTTCTTCAAGATCGATATACGAACCGGCCGCATAGCGTGAGGCAATAACAGAGACATCTTCGTACATGTCGGCCCGGTACAGCAGGGGCTTTTGAGCAGGGACGGATCTTTCTCCAGGCGGTCATACCAGATCATCGCCAGCGGCAGCTTGTACAGACTCGCTCCGGTATACAGCTCATCTTCATTGAGCGTCCAGGAAATGGAACCGTCCAGCGAATGGATGGCGATGCCCGTTGAATCTTCATCGATGGCGTATTCTTCCATAATTTTGTCCATCTCCTCATTCAGCGCTTCCTGCAGCGCCTGCGCATTGCCTTTGCGGACGGTCTGCCGGGCGAAATGGCGTTGGCCAGCCGCAGATCGACGCCATCCTGAATGCGGCTCATCATTTCCCGCAAAGCCTGCGAAGATGTCAGAGCTTTAACCGATGCATTTCCATCGATTTCCGTCCTGTTTTCCTGCGCCATCAGCCGTTCACTGCATCCTGTACCGGACAGCCCGACAGCCAGAACAGCCGCCATCAAACACAAAGCGATCTTTCCGCACACTCTCTTCATACCCGCTTTTTCCCTTTTCCTTTCAGGCGTTGTGGCGCCTGAAAACACTCTTTTCTTTAAATCTTTCAAAATTGTACGGAGAGCCCCTGTAAAAATCAATGTGCATAAAAAACGAATGCCTGTAAAACAGACATTCAAAAATCTCTCCGGATCCGTGTGGGCAAAAAGGCGGACCGCCCAAAAGCAGAAGTTTTGGAATGGGTTCTTTCGTTTTACGTATAATACTCAAGGAAACAGAAATTCGAATACGGCCTGTCGCCGGGATTCGGATCCAAGGAGGATTTACATGTCAGAATCAAACGCACGCATTGTCGTTCTTAACTCCAGCCGTTTTGGTCAGGGCAATCCGCGTCTGGGCGAATCGCTGATGGAAGACTTTCTCGATACGCTCGCCAAAAGCGTAAATGTCCCGCAGGCCATCCTGCTCTATAACTCGGCGGTCGTTCTCGCCTGCAAGGATTCGAAACTTCTCAAGCCTCTCAAGGCGCTGGCGGATCTTGGCTGCAAAGTTCTGGTCAACGAGGAAAGTCTGGTCTTCTATTCTCTGGCCGCAAATCTCGAATGCGGCGAGCCGACATCCTTAAAGGACATGACGGAATGCATGATGGAAGCCGACGCCGTCATTAAGCCCTAACGCCAAAAAGCACTCTTTTTCCTCGTCTTTCATTCTCGTTTGGACGCATGTCCAGCCATCCTGAATTTTCGTAGCCGCTTTCATTTTGTGTCCTTTCCATGCAATATTTGACATCACTTTCAAACAATCTATGATAGCTAAGGCATTTCTTCCTAGCGAAGAGCTGCCGAAGCGAAAGGAGATGCAAAACGATGGAAAAATGGACTCAGGAGCAGTATGAGCAGTATCTGAAAACCAGAAAACAGAATGCTCATGACGCATTGAATTTGTACATTGAAGTGAATGCAAAAGAGATGCAGGACGAATGCGAGCCGGGATCGAAAAACCTTTCCTGCGCCTGCAAGGTCATGCTGGCGCAGATGCTGGAAGGCGACTGCTTTGTGGTAGAACCCAAAGTCAAATCCAGAATTGCCGGCAAGCTGACGGTACGCTACTACGTCGATAATCTTTCTCCGGAAAGACGGACGTGGGAAGAAGCCCAGGCCGACTAGCCGCTCTTCACCAGATTTAATGCGCCTGAACGACAGGCGCTTTTTTTATTCGCATTTGTATGCCGTTTTGCCGGTTTTGTTCCTCTTTTGCAGTATATCGATTTGTCTGCCTGCCTTTTTTGAAAAGGACGGGCTTTTTTCGCTTCTTTGGATTTTCTTAAGAATTTTAACAATCCTTTGAAACGCTCCCGGCAAGATGAGGCCATGGAAACGTTTATTCGAAAAGAACTGAAATACCGAATCGAGGAAGACGCCAAGGCGGCGTTTTTAAAAGAAGCCGGAGAGCACCTCATTCCGGACACTTACTTTGAATGCGATATTTACACGATTTACCTCGATACCGAACACTTTGATCTCATGCGCCTTTGCGAAGGCAAGCCCGACTACAAGTGCAAAGCCAGACTGCGCGCCTACAAGCCCGTATATAGCGAGGAGGATGCTTTCTTTTCGAGCTGAAAAAGAAAATTCGCGGCTGCTCGTTTAAGCGAAGGCACCCGTTTACGAAAGCTTCGCTTCAGAACTTTTATGACCATCCAGAACATGCCGGCGAAAATTCCGTCACTAGAGAAATCGCTTCGTTTTTAAACACCTGGCCGGTACGGCCGCGCTTCACGCTGTACGCCCATCGCTTCTGCTACGTGTGGAAGGAAGATCCCACGCTGCGGCTGACGTTTGATGACCAGCTGTTTTATCGCGATGTTCGCCCGGGTCTGTATCGCGATCCCGACGATGTCCCGCTGCTCGAAAAAGGATGGAACATTTTTGAGATCAAGTGTTCCCGTCCGCTGCCCTTAGAACTTTGCCGCCTGCTTGAGCGTCCCGGCATTGTGCCCGGCTCCTTTTCCAAAGCCGGGGCGGCGTATGCCCGCCAGATTCAGAAAACCGACCGCCTTCCGGCGGTTTGAATCGAAAGAAAACGATTTTCCCGATCCAGCCGATTCGTCTCGGACTGTCCTCCCCAGACAGTCCGCTTTCAAAAGACTTTTTCAGAAAAATTCACTAGAAAGGAACCCATACGATGACTGAACTCGTTTTTACCAATCTGTTTCTTCCGACTCTTGCCGCGTTTGGAATCGGCATTGTCGGCGCTCTGCTTTGTCTGGCCGCGTTTCGGCCGACCCGCTCCATGCTTCTGACCTGCGCCTTTTGCCGCCGCTCGTCTGTTCGTGCCTGCTTGCCGTCAACGGCTCAGTCGGCACGTCCATCGCGGTCCTCGGCGTCTTTGGCCTGGTCCGCTTCCGCTCTCTGCCGGCCAAAGGAACGGACATGATCTGCATCATTTACTCGATGGTCACCGGTCTGCTCTGTGCCTGCGGGGCGAGCCTTGCGGCGCTTGATCTCTGCATTGGCATGGACCTTTGCATGCTTCTGGCCGCCTGGATTTTTTCGCGCCGCAGCCTCATGCAGATTCAGATCGTTGTGCCCGAATCCATGCCAAACGAAGCAGTCTATACGGACATTCTTTCGCGCTTTGGAAAAAGGTGCACCTTGAAAAGATGAAAACCGCCGGCATGGGCACGCTGTACGAACTTTCCTATACGTTCCTTCCCAACAGCCATTTTGAGAGTACGCGCCTGCTCAACGAAATCCGCGCGGAAAACGGAAACCTTTCCGTCACCCTGCTCGATCTGCACGACGGCGGCGAACAGCTCTAAAAGTCAGGCAGGAAAATCTTCCTGCAGGCAAAGCCAATCCATATTGTCCATAAAAGACAATATTAAAACCTTATTTGCTTGTTGTTTTCCCACAATTCCATTTTTATCCTTTCATCTGCTTTTTGAACTTTGGATCAAAAATCCGAAGGGTAAGGCGGATTTCCCTCTGCCTGAAATCAGAAAAATCCGGACGGATCCGGATTTTTCTTCGAAATCTATCCAACACAGGATACATTAGACCATGCCTAAAACCCATCGAAAATATGGCGTTCGCGCCCTGCTTGGCGCGGCGCTGGCCGCATCCATGCTGGCGGGATGTGTACCTTCAAAAAACACGCCGGAAACCGATTCTTCCGCGATCCAGAACGAAAAGGATCGGTTCAATAAAAAACAGAACGAAGAGAAAACGGAAGACACGTCCGAAAAAGTTGACGACGATATTGAAATCGCCGACCTTCAAAGCGTATCTTCCAGTACTATCGATCTGTCTTCCGCGTCTTCCGGTCTGAAAATCGTAAACGGTGGCACGTACACGCTGACCAGAACCGGCAAGTATCCGGTTGTCGTGGACGCCAAAGACCAGAGCGTGACTTTAAAGCTGGACGGCGCCAACCTTTCGGTAACCGACGGCCCGGCAATCTTTGTTCGCAACGCGAAAGACGTGGCGATCGAAACGAGTGCAGCCAGCACCGTTTCTTCGAACTCGCATGCCAAAGACAGTACAATTGCCGTTCTTGACGCGGCGATTTATTCCCGTGCGCCGCTGACCCTTTCGGGCAGCGCGAAACTGACGATTTCCGATGCCGCCGGCTCCGCCGTCAAAGCCAAAGAAGATCTCGTTGTCCAAAACGGAACGTATGCGCTGAGTGCTGAAGAAGACGGCATTCACGCCAGCGACGCGCTGACCATTCAAAACGGCGATCTGACCATTCAGTCCGAAGATGAAGGCGTAGATGTCAACGATACGCTGACCATCGAAAAAGGCACCTTTACGATCACCAGCCAGGGCGACAGTCTGCGCGCCGAAGGCGCCGTTACCTTGAAAGACGGCACATACACGATCCAGTCCGAAAGCGAAGGCATCGAATCCAAGGACACGCTGACCATCGAAAAAGGAACGTATACCATCAACAGTACCGATGACTGCCTCAATGCCGCCAACAGCCTGATCATTCAGGGCGGCAAGCTCACCCTCGTTTCCAAAACGAATGACGGCGTCGATTCGAACGGCGATCTGCTCATCTCGGGCGGCGAAATTTACGCGGCCGCTCTTCAGAATCCGGAAGGCGCCTTCGATACGGATCGCGGCACCTTTAAAATCAGCGGCGGAACGGTAGTCGGTCTTTCCACGACGGCGACCAAACCGACTGATGCCGCCCAGAACACCGTCATGATTGCAGCCTCTTCCTTCAAGAAACTCGAACTGAAGCAGAACGGAAAAACGCTGATCACCTGGAACAATACCCAGACAGGCAATGCCGCTTCGATCACGCTGACTCTTTCCTGCAAGGACCTCACAGCTGGAAAGGACGCCGAACTCTGGCTGGACGGCACAAAGAGCGAATTCTTTACTGTGGAAGAAGGCCTGACCACAGTCGGAAACATTTCCGTTATGGGCCCGGGCGGCATGCAAGGCGGTCCAGGCCGCGGCCAGATGCGGGAGGAGTTTGATCCGGAAGATCTGCCGGACGATTTTGACCCCGAAAACATGCCGGATGACTTTGATCCGGAAGACATGCCCGACGATTTTGAAGGCATGATGCCCCCAGAACGTCCGGATGGAGAAAGCGGAAATTCCAATGGCCAGAACGGCGGCCGTCCAAACCGTCCGTCCAGACGACCGGATACAGACACGTACGGCGACTGGGACGCGCAGTCCGGCGCAACACAGAATGGCCAGTCGAAAAGCCAGTCCGTCTAAACCCTTTTCCAGAACGGGAAAAACAGAAAGCAGGCCGGCATACGACCTGCGATCCATTAAAAAATCACTACGATACAGATATAAAAGAAGCAGGGATTTCCCTGCTTCTTTTTGTATGGATTCCGTCTGAGGCGGATATTCGATCGATTGTTTTTTAGTATGGACTAAGCCATCAGGTAAGGCGAAGCGAAGTAGATCACGAAGATTACCATCAGGATCCATACGGTCGGATGGATTTCACGGATCTTGCCGGCAGCGACCATGCACACTGCGTAGGCGATGAAGCCAAACGCAATACCGTTGGAAATGGAGTACATCAGGATCATGGAAATGATGGTGATGAACGCCGGAATTGCGATCGTCAGATCATCCCACTGGATGCCCTTGAGCTGCTGCGCCATCATGACGCCGACAACAACCAGAGCCGGAGCAGTTACCGCGTTGGTAATCATGCCGAGAACCAGCGGGCTGATGAAGATGGACAGAATGAAGAGAACGCCTGTAGTTACGGCAGTCAGACCAGTACGTCCGCCTACGCCTACACCAGAAGACGATTCAACAAAGCTGGTTACTGTGGAAGTACCCAGAGCAGCACCGATGCAGGTACCGATGGAGTCAGCCAGCAGAGCCTGCTCAGCATTTTCGAGTTCGCCGTTTTCCTTAACGAGACCGATTTCGTTTCCGATCGCAACCAGAGTTCCGGCGGTATCGAAGAAGTCTACGAACAGGAAGGAGAAGATAACTACCAGCGCATTCATCGGATGGGAGAAGAGTTCGCCAAATCCGCTTGCGAACGCACCGGCAGCGCTCATGTCAAAGTTTGTGGTGAGAACACCGTTGATGGCCGGCATGCCGTCTACGCCGCAAAGGCCGAGGATAACGCCGATCACCGCGGTGATGATCAGGCCGACAAATACGCCGGCTGGAATTTTGCGGACAACGCAGACGATTGTGATGATGATGCCCAGCAGAGCCAGCAGAACCTGCGGATCTACGAAGGAGCCAAGACCTACGAACGTCGATTCGTTCGCCACGATGATGCCGGCGTTTTTCAGGCCGACAAACGCGATGAAGAAACCAATACCGGCACCGATGGCCAGCTTGAGCTGAACAGGGATGGAATCGATGATCTTCTTACGGATTCCGGTAACGGAAATCAGAACAAATACAAGACCGGAAATAAAAACAGCGGCAAGTGCAGCCTGCCAGGAATAGCCCATGGTCAGAACGACCGTATAGGAGAAGAGGGCGTTGACACCCATACCGGCGGAAAGAGCAACCGGATAGTTAGCCAGCAGACCCATCAGAAGACAGGCAGCAGCGGAAGAAAGTGCAGTTGCCATGAATACAGCTTCTGGTTTCATGCCAGCATCCCCAAGAATCATCGGGTTTACAGCCAGAATGTACGCCATGGCCAGGAACGTGGTAATACCGGCAATGATCTCGGTTTTTACGTTCGTTCCTTTTTCTTTAAGATGGAAAAGCTTTTCCATAAGGTTGAAGAATCCTCCTTTATCATTTGTCCGCTTGTACAAAGATCCCGGTCTTTGTCTTCCGGACACACACAGTATAATGGAGCAGAATATTTTTCAATTTCTGACATTTGATGGGTCAATGATGGATGTAAGGGTGTACGGAAAAGGGATTCTTTTGCGGTTCACCGTTTGAAAAAGGACGGATTCGAGTGAAAAGTAAAGGACGATTGGAAAATAATATCTACAGAAACCGCTAGTTTTACCGGTCATTGTCCTCGTTTCCAATCCTGAAAAGTAAAATAACAGAACGAAAGGCTTTCAAAACAAGTCTTACGTTCTGCTTAAAACTGTATGATTTTTCGCATCCTGTAAGCGGTCTGTAAAGCAATCCAATAAAGATTAGGGCATTGTACAGGATTTATTCATCGTTTCCTGATCTGGATTTCTTTCCCACATTTTATCCGGATTTTGGCCGGTTTTGATCAGATTTCGAACAGAGACGCCAGTTCAAAGGAGTAAATCCAGGCGCGCACTTTCCGGTCGGGATGAATGCTCTGCATGGCTTTTCGATACGTTTCGAGCTGGCCGCGGTAGCGGTCCGCAAGCGACTGTTCATCAAAGGCCGCGTCCGTCTTGAAGTCGAGAATGTCGATCGTGTCGCCGTCAAAAACGACCAGGTCCATGTAGCCGTGAATGATCGTACCCTTTTCCATGACACAGTAGGGGCATTCAAATTCATGGGGCAGTTCCATCCACTTCGCGTACGTCGCGTTGTCGTTCAGCCGCAGCAGCAAGTCCGCATCGCCAGACGACAGACCGAGTCCGGACTGGCGAAGGCGCTCTTCTACGTCCTCGCGCGTATACGGCCAGGGCAATGTGGCGGCCATTTCATGAAAGAGGGTGCCGCGCTCTTTGGCCAGTCCGCTTTCGACGCCTTTGCCATAGCCGCCTTTGGGCCAGGAGGCGTGGGCCTTGGTTTTGGAGGCGGTCTGCGAATAGACGATCTGTCTGGGTCCCTGATAGCGGCGAATGGAAATTTTCTTATGATGGCTGACGCCGCGATCGGGACGCTGAAGCAGCTCCGGCACGTCTTCAAAGTCCACCAGATCAATCGGGTTTCGATGATACAGGGAGAAAAACCAGCTTGTAAAGCCGTTGTTGGCCAGAATTCGATACAGGTTCAGCGTGCCGTCGTACAGATTTTCGTTTTTGAGCGTATCGACAAAGACTAATTCTTCTTCCGCACGGGTGCACGCCACATAAAGCAGACGCATCTTTTCCTGCTGCTCTTCAAAGAAGCGCTTCGTATCGAAGGCGATCGTTGCGGCGCTTTTGTGACTGAGCATCGTATTCGGATCGAGCGCCTTGAAGGCGACGCCCAGATCCGCATCGAGCAGAATCGGACTCATGCCTTCGATGTCGCTCTGCCGCTGTTCGCAAAGAATATAGACGAGCTTGTACTGCAGGCCTTTGGAGGCGTGAATGGTGGAAATATGCACCGCGTCTTCTTCCTTGCCAAAAGGCATCGCTTCACTGGTCTTATCGAGATCTTCTTCGAGCGCGGCTGAAGACAGAAAGCCTTCCAGATCGAGCAGGCCCTGAGCCGAAACCGCCTTTTCCAGAAGCAGATCGAGGTTCGTCTTGTCCTGCGCCGAAGTGGAATAGTCGTAAAAGCCGCGGATCTGATAAATGCCGACAATCATTTCGGGCAGACTCAGATCCTTCAGCGTTTTGAGGTCGCGCACGATTTTTAACAGTTCGTAGCCTTTTTCGCTCTGACGAAGCCGGGTGTACAGCGACTGACCGTCTTCGCTGCCGCTCAGCATCGGCAAAATATCCTGCTGCGTAAAGCCGGTCAGCGGCGAAGCGAGCACGGACATCAGCGCGATGTCGTTTCGTTCGTCTTCAATGACGCGCATGGCGGAAAGAACGACCTGCACCGCCTTGTTCGTATAAAAGCCATGGCGCACATGATGCACGGAACGGATGCCCCAGGCTTCCAGCGCCTTCTTGATCTTGTCGTGGGACGTGGACGAGCGGGTAAGAATTGCGATGTCGCGCAGGGCGATGCCTTCTTTTTCACGTGGTTTTCGATATCCTGCGCGATCAGATCGAACCGGTTTTCCCGGTGTTCCTTCTGGGCTCCCGCGGCACTAAGGCTTTCGCCAAGGCGCGCATCCTTTCCAAACTCGGTATACAGAAAGCGCACCGGCTTCTGCGCCTGTTCCTTCTGGCGCGCACTGCCGGTTACCGCCGTATCGATGGCCGAAAACTGGGAAGGAAGACCGTCGACGTTCATCAGATGGCGGAAGAAGTCGTTGTTGAAGCGGATCAGACTGTCGCTGGAACGGTAGTTTTCCTGCATCGCTACAATCTCGTCGTATTCGCCTGGATGCTCCAGGTGATTTTTCATCAGCTGGGGTCTGGCCTGACGGAAGCCGTAAATGGACTGCTTGATATCGCCGACGCGGAACACATTGTTTTTGCGGGCGATGGCCTGAATGATCGTCTCCTGCAAGTCGTTCGTATCCTGGTATTCGTCGATCAGAATGACTTCAAAGCGATCGCGCAGCGCTTTGGCGGTTTCGGGATCCTGCAAAATTTTCCATGCGTACAGTTCCATATCGGAAAAGTCGATAAAGCCGGCTTTCTTTTTGATTTCCTGAAAGCGGCGGCGCACATCGATGGCCAGATCGATAAACGTATTGCGCACGCGCTCGATCTGTTTTGCGGACTCCTCATACTGCTTTCTGGTAAAGAGGACATCGGCGATTTCCTTTTCAAACTTACGGGAGTCGGTCTGAATGTCCTTAAAGGAAATCTTGTTAATGGTGGGCGTGAATTTGTCCGTTGTTTCCGCATATTCGATAAACTGCGCGCCAAAGGCTTCATAATCCCCTTTGGCCAGCGCTTCGCGACAGCGCTCGAGCGCTTCGACTTTCCGGGAGAAGCGCTCGATGTATTCGCTTTGCTTGGCGGCTTTGGCAAAGTCCATGACCTGCACTTCTTCGATCATTTCCTCAAAAATATCGATCAGCGCCTCACAGCGCACGTCAAAGTATTTCAAAAACCAGGCGGACATGTCTTCCGCCTCATGGCGGCAGGCGTTCATCCACCCGTCCGGATCGGCCTTGCTTTCGGCCAGCGACAAATAGCGCAGCAGGCGGCTGCGCAGATGTTCTTCCTTCTGACCGCACGCTTCCATGTACAGAAGCAGTTCGGCGCTTCTGGCGGGATCGAGTGCCTGCATGCTCTGCTCCACCGCTTCCTCAAGCGCCTGACTGTCCGCGAGATCGTTATCGATGCGATTGACCATCGAATACGGAAGGCCAGCGACGAAGTAATACTGCTGCACGATGGACAGGCAGAAGGAATGGATCGTACAGATCATGGCAGTTTCCAGCGCCCCGATTTCCTTATTCAGAGACGGGTCGGTTTTCGCTGCTTCCATCAGACGGTTTTTCAGACGGACTTTCATTTCGGCAGCCGCGTCTTCGGTAAAGGTCACCGCCAGAATGGACGAGACGGGGACATGATCGTCCACGACCAGACGGCAGAGCCGTTCCACCAGAACGGCGGTTTTACCGGCGCCCGCGCTGGCACTGACCAGCAGATTCTTATTGCGCGAGTCGATGACTTTCTGCTGGGCCGGCGAAAAGACGAGCGGCTTTTTCGGGAGTTCCTGCATCTGGCTGTCCTGGGACCGATCCAGCTGCGCATCGTTTTCCAGGGCCTGCTGGACGGCTTCGTTTTTGTGGAATCCTCCATGGCGTTACTCCTTTTCCTGAGCCGCGTTGCGGCAGATCGTTTTGTACGGGCAGTGCTGACAGGCTGCCGGACGATGATACGGCTGAATGTCGTTTTTCTGCAGGCTGTCGGCCAGCTGTTCGGCCTGCGAACTCAGTTTTTCCTGCGTGCTCACATACGTCGGTACGCGGCCTGCCAGTTCGGCGCGCATGCCCTGAGCGTCCTCGCCAAAATTCTGAGCGACGAGCGCATGGCGCAGATGATCGCGCTGGCCGTCTATCAGGGCTTCCTGCGTTCCGATGGATTCGGCAAGAACCGGCGAAGCGCCGCGGCCGTAGCGCAGAGCGAACGCTTTTGCGGCATGGCCGAAGGCTGCATGGACAGATTGATCGTCGCCTGCGGCAGCGAATCGGAAACAAAGGGCGACGGCTCGGTATCGACCAGATTGAACACCGCCCGGTTTCTGGACGAAGAGGCAATCGGGCCTTCGATATTCATCGCCAGACCGTCATACTCTTCCTTCATCTGCACATCCGGACTGCCGGGCACCATCGTCAGTTTCATGGCGCTCAGCGGCTTGAGCGAATGGAAAATCCGCTCCATGCGAAGAAGACTCTGCGCATACAGCGCATCGAGTTCACTCTTGCGGCGCTCGGCAAACAGTTCGCGCGCAAAGGAAAATTCGTCGGTAAGCAGCGTTTCAATCTGCTCGCGGCTCAGCTGATCGCACGAAACGCCAAAGCGGCTTCCGGCCTCTTCGACCATGCGTACGAGCAGATCCGAGCTGACCTTAAACAGATCCCGCTCCGTCGGCGGTTTTTCAGACGGAGCCCGTACTGGAGCATGTTTTTGAGAGCGCAGTCTTCAAAGGCGGCCAGCGAGCGCGGTCTAGTCTGCAAAATGCCGTCCTGGGAAGCAAACAGCGAAGACGCGTGCATGCCCTTTAACGTAAAGGACGGCCGGGGATCGGAAATCGGCTCCGCCGGCGCCATGAACTTGGGCAGCAGACCGAGCCACGTATTGAGCTCATGGCTCGTATCGATGCTTTTTCCCATATAATCGGACTGCGCCGTCATCAGAAACAGGCTTTCCGGCTCTTCGAGAACCTGCGTAAGCATTTCAAAATGCTCCTGCGTGCGTGTCTCGAGCGAAGGGAAATTCAGCTGGTCCATGTACGCTTCATCAAAGATGCCGCCGCGCACCTGCGAGCCTGGGAAATGCGCTGCGTCGGCTCCGATATAAAATACGTTTTCGTACAGTCCGCAAATCTGCGCGCGCGAACCGATCAGAACCCCGTTGAGTTCGCTCATGGCCTGCGAAGGCTGCAGATTATCGAGTTCGCGAATGAGAAGGGCGAGATCTTCGGGCTTATGCAGTTCGCTGCGTACTGCGGTAATCAGATTCATGACGCCTTCAAAGGCGTTGAGATCGTCCGGACTGGGATCCGGGGACTGGTCCATGATCAGACGGCCGATGGTGTCGATGGAGTTCAGATCGAGCGCCTGCAGCGATTCGAGAACTGGCTTCCACTGGGAGGCGCTGACTTCAAGCGCCTGCAGAGAAAGAAACGTTTCTTCGCTGATCAGCGCGTTGGGACGCCATGTAAGACTCTGCAGCGTCGTCCCCTCGTTTCCAAAGAGGCGCAAATAGCGGCGCAGATCGCAGGCGGCCATCGGATAGAGCGTCTCCAGAAGCGCCATGAGGGATTCGTCATCCTTTTTCATGACCCAGGTCAGCGCGCTTTTCCACTGATCGACAATTTTTCGCGAACCGTCATTTTGAATAAAGGTAAACGGAATGCCGCGCGATTCGAGTGCTCTGGCCAGCACCCAGCGCTGTTCGGGATCGGCCAGTGCGATCATGCACGTCGAAGCATCCAGTTTATTGCGGACGATCGCATCCGCGCACACTTCCATTTCCTTGCGCGCATTCGAACACGACCAGTAGTAAAACCGCTTATGATGACGCATTTTTTCAACGTGCGCGCCTTTGGAAACCAGAAGCCGGATCCAGTACCGGTCAATGAGCGTGCTTTCCGTAAGGAGAATGCGCAGACTTGAAGCGCCTTCAAACGCCTGGGTTTTCGCCTGGTCTACCCACAGTTTTACGGGCATGAGCCGGTCGATAATTTCCTTCAGATCCTTTTCGCGGCGCGTTCGGACGGGAAAGTCCTTGAGATCGTAAAGCTGACAGAGAAGCATGAAGTTTTCGCATTCGCGAAGAAAGTCATAATCTCTGCGGGAGGCATAAAACAGGTTGTCGGGCGACAGATCGTCCAGCCTTGCGCTGTATTCGTAAAGAAGCCGGATCAGAGGCGTGCGGGGACGGGACAGCGACTGGGCAAGCCAGGTGTCGAGCGTCATGACGTTCTGATTGAGGCAGCTTCCGTTTTCTTCAATGATTTTTCGATAGAGGCTGAGATGGAGCGCCGAAGGGGCAATCCATGTCGTGCTGGGTTCAAAGTTCATCTTATGACCCTCGCTTTCTGCCGAACCGAATGGGTCGGCTGTTTTTCTTTTATACTAAAATCTATTTTTACGCAATATAAATTTATTCATGCGCGCATTTTGCGCATTTATTCTGAAGACTCTGCGGCTTCCTGTCACCGTTTTTCCTTGGAATACAGTCTTATGGTACCGGACACGCACGGGATTTCTTTTCGCCATGCAAAGCCGGATTTTATTTTCTGTGCGCGTCGCGCGCACAGATTGTGGCGCAGGCGTGCATGATATACTAAACAGAAGGTGTGATCTATGAAAACGTTTCGTTCCTATTTTAATTTTAATGCTTCCAATATGCGCCGCCTGCTTCTGATCATCGCCGGCAACCTGCTGGTGGCCTTTGCTTCGGTCTTTTTATTCTGCCGCAGAACATTTTGTGCGGCGGCGTAACGACCGCGTCCATGGTTCTCTCTTCTTTTCTGCCGATTGGACGCGTGCCCATGATTGCCATTCTGAACATTTCCCTGTTCGTTCTGGGCTATCTTTGTCTGGGCAGAAAATTCGCGGCAAGTTCGCTCATTTCCACATTTCTTTACCCGACGCTCGTCTCGCTTTTTCCATGCTGGATGTGACGCCCTTTGAAAAAGTGGACCCCGTCCTTTCCGCCGTCTATGCCGGTCTGCTGACCGGTGCCGGCCTCGGTCTGGTCTTTCGTGTCAATGCCAGTACGGGCGGCATGGACATTCCCGCGCTTTTAATCCACAAGTACGCCGGTCTGCCGACCGGCCAGTGCGTCATGATCGTTGATACGCTGACCATTCTTTCCGGTCTCTGGATTTTCGGTCTGAATTCCATCCTCATTGGTCTGGCCGCTGTCTTTGCGTCTTCCTTTGCGATCAACTGGATTTCGACGTTCGGCGGTGAAAACGCGCAGAATGTCATGATCATTTCCGATAAGCATAAAGAAATCCAGACGTTCCTGCTCAATACCCTCAGCCGCGGCGTAACCATTCTTTCCGCCAAGGGGCCTGGTCCGAACAGGAGCGCCCGGTTCTGATGTGCTGCGTACGCAACCGTGAATACGGCCAGCTGCTGCGGGAAATCGCGGACATCGATCCGCACGCCTTTGTGATCGCCAACTCCGTTCACGAAGTCCGCGGCGAAGGCTTTACGTGGAGCGACAATCCCCAGAAAAATCCCGGACTGCTCCATCATCAGAAAAAGCCGGAAGGTACAACGCAGTCCGGAACGGCCGCTGAACTCGCCAAGGCCAGTTCCGCCAAGCCAAAAGCCTGAGTCTGTACTCCAGAAGACAATTCCAGGGGATCTCTCCTGGCTTTTTGTCTCTTCCTGCCTCCTGATTCTTTTACGCGTTTTTATCTTTTATGCTTTTTATACGGGAGGACGTTTCGTTCGGAATCGCTTTTCGGTTCATTGGAACGAATCGCTTTTACGTATTTCTTTTTCGAATCTTTTTCTTTCCTGGAAAGGAGTGTGTCCATGCACATTCATGAAGTCATTGTCGTGGAAGGACGCAGCGATACGCGAAGGCTGAAAACCTTCTTTGACTGCGACACGATCGAAACGTGCGGCAGTCATGTCACCGGTCAGATTCTCGATCGGATCGCGGCGGCGCAGAAAAGCCGCGGCGTCATCGTCTTTACCGACCCCGACCGCTCGGGCGAACACATCCGCAGCATCATTTCCCGCAAAATTCCCGGCGTGAAACACGCCTATATCGATCGCGACAAAGCCAAAACCGACAAGAAAGTCGGCGTCGAGCATGCCGAATACGAAGATCTCGCCGAAAGCCTTTCGCATCTCATTTCGTACGACGAGCGTCTGTCCACCCTTTCCTGGAACGATTTTCTCGATCTGGGCCTGACAGGCGACGCCGCCTTTCGAAAACAAGTCTGCGATCGTTTCCGCATCGGCCCCTGCAACGCGAAAACGTGCTTCAAGCGGCTGAACGCGATGGGCGTCACCCGTACGCAGATTGAGGAGGTTTTATGATCGATCGTCCAATTGCTACCAAAAGCCGGACGCGCGAAATCCAGGAAAAGTGGAACGCGCAGACGAAAAGAGCTTTGGCCAGAACTTCATCGTCGAACCTGGCGTCGTTGAAAAAATCGCCCGGGAAGCTTCGGGCGACGGAAAAGGCGTCATGATCGAAATCGGTCCGGGCATTGGCGCCCTGACCCAGTATCTTTGCGAAGACAACGAAAAAGTCATCGCGTTTGAAATCGATCCGCGCTTTCCGCCCATTTTAAAAGAAGAAATCGGCAGCGATCATCTCGAAATCATTCAGGAAGATTTTCTGAATGTGGATGTCAATGTGCTTCTGGCGCCGTTTGCCAAAGAAGGACTGCCCGTCCGCTTTGCTTCCAATCTTCCGTACTACGTAACAACACCGATTCTCTTCAAGCTGTTTGAAGCGACCGAGCCGATCGCCGCCATTACCGTCATGATGCAAAGGAAGTCGCCGACCGCTTTGCGGCTACCGCCGGATCGGCGTCCTACAACGCGCTTTCCGTCATCACGCAGTATCGCTGCACGATCCGCAAAGTCATGGACGTCAACCGCAACGTCTTCTGGCCGTCCCCCAATGTCGGCAGTACGGTGCTGCAGTTTCGGTTTCGAAACGAACATCCCGTAGAAGATGAAGCGTGCTTCTTTTCGATGGTCAAAGCCTGCTTTACGCAGCGCCGCAAAACCATCTATAACAATCTTCAAGGCTGGACCGAAGACAAAGCCAAAGCGCAGGCCATGCTGGAAAAAGCCGGCATTCCCCTGCAGACCAGGGCCCAGCAGCTGAGCGTGGATGATTTCATCCGCCTGTTTAAGGTGAATTATGAAAGTTAAAGCCTATGCCAAAGTCAATCTGGCTCTCGATATTCTCGGCGTACGGGACACGGACGGCTACCACATCATGGATATGGTCAACGCGCCGGTCTCTCTTTACGATGAACTCGATATCGAACCGTCCAATACGGAAGAAGATATCATTTCTGCCGTCGGCTTCAAGCTGCCAGGCAGCAGCACCCTGCATAAAGCGCTGGCCGTTCTTCGCGAGCATGCCGGTCTGAAAAATCACTATGTCATTACCCTGACCAAGTCCATTCCCGACAAAGCCGGTCTGGGCGGCGGCTCCGCCGATGCCGCCGCGCTGATTCAGGCGCTCAACGACATGGAACAGCTTGGTCTGTCCATGGAAGACATGGACCGGCTCGGCTTTCTGGTCGGAGCCGACGTTCCCTGCTGCCTGCACAACGCCTTTACTCGCATAGGCGGTGCCGGCGAACAGGTAAAGGAAATTGCGAGCGACTGGCACATTCCGGTTCTGCTCGTACAGGGCGTAAAGGGCATCTCGACGCCCGAGGCGTTCGCACGCTTTGAAAGCGCCCCGTCTTCGGCTTTAGATATCGATATCGTTTCGGATGCGGTCCGCAAAAGGACATCGGTCTGCTGTATCAGACGATGGTCAACGCGTTTGAGCCGCAGGCGTTTGAAGCGCTCGACGAACTGGTCGAACAGAAGGAACAGATGCAGGACAACGGCCTGGTCCGCGTTCTGATGACCGGCTCCGGTTCGTGTCTGATGGGCTTTTGCGTCGATGACGACGTCATGGAAGAAGCCTGCGAAAATCTCGCGGAAATTTATCCCTTTGTCTATCCCGCGTACATAGGACCGATTCGATGAACAGCAGCCGCATTTTGTACATGATCGTCTTTGCGGCGTTTTTCTGCCTCGCCTTTTACGGCCTGCAAAGTCTGGATTTTTCCAGGGATGCCCGAAAGAACAGCGGCTCTCGACCGATCGTTCTGCTCTTTCTCTGCTCGCTTGGCCTGGCGTGGCTGAGTACACAGGCCGTTTTCTCCTTAATGTACGGGACTTATTTTTAAGCCGTTTTCCCTTTCGGACCTTTGTGTCTTTGGCACCGGCTTTTTGGTCGGAGCGAAGCGAAGGTCCGTTTTGCGTGAATTGTTTTGGGCACTCGCTACAATAAAGCCATGATCTGTGCAGCCGTCAGCGGCGGTCCGGATTCCATGGCCCTGCTCTGGTTTCTCGAATCCCGCCATGTCCCCTACTTTATTGCCCACGTGAACTATCACCATCGCCCCAGTGCTTCGCGCGATGAGGCGATCGTTCGTCAGTTTGCGGCCGAGCACCAGAAAACCCTGTGGATTTTGCATCCGGCCGTCCATGAAGCCGGCAATTTTCAGGCGCAGGCCAGAGCCGACCGGTACGGCTTTTTGTCCGGCTCTGTCGAATGACGGGAGCGGACACGATTGCGCTCGGCCATCATATGGACGACTCGATCGAAACGTGGATGATGCAAAAGGAGCGAAACGCCATCGTCAGCCATTACGGTCTGCAGGAATGGACTGACTACGAAGGCCTTCGGCTGTATCGGCCGCTGCTGGCGTATTCCAAAGCCGAAATTCAGCAGGAAATGGACCGGCGCCGTCTGCCGTACGGAATTGACGAAAGCAATCTTCAAAACGACTACCGGCGCAATCAGATCCGCCACGCAACAATCGAACCCGCCAGCGCCAGCCAGAAACAGGCGTGGCTGAGCGAAATGGAAGCCGATAATCGAAAACTGGAAAGGCGAAAGGAAAACGCCCAAACGCGAAGCGGACAGGGCGTAACGATGGACGATCTGAACAGGGAGGATGGCTGGCTGCTTCTCGATCAGCTGCTCTTTGCGCATGTGAAGCATCATTTTTCCAGACGCCATATGGAAGAGCTGATCGAACAGCTTCAAAGCGGCAGGCGAAAGGAAATCGAAAATTTCTGGATTCAGAACGTGGACGGCAAAATCTGTCTGCGCAAAAGGAAGCGCCTCCGCTTCCCTTTTATGTCGGCTCGCTTGCCCAGCTGCAGCAGCTTTGCGAGATGGACTACGTCTGGTACGGCATGAAGCTGAGCACGCACGGCACCCGTATGGAAACTTTCTCGGTTTCGGATGACGATTTCCCCTGCTCATCCGTCCGTGGGAAAACGGGGATACCATTGAAATGCGCGGTGGAAGACTTCATCTTCGCCGGCGCATGATCTCCAGAAAAATCCCGGCTATCGAGCGCGATCTCTATCGGGTGATCGCTTCGGATCAAGGTGTTCTCTTTGCGATGGATACGGGCTGTGATGTTTATCATTATGTGGAAAAGCCCTTATTTTTATGGTAAAATTTCCCCTAAGCATTGCGTTTGAATAAAATCCTCTTCGTGTGCCCTGCAGGCTGAAAATAAAGAAAATGCGGGCGCGTGTTTCATCCAGATTCCGAGGATTTCGCATTGCGTTGACCCGATCTCTTACGCTTTTTCGCCTGCCTGACCAGGTGCAAAGAGAAGAGCTTTGAACAGAAGCTCTCTGGATCAGACGGGCCGTTTTTGCATTGAAGAAACTTCCAGAACAAGAAGAAACTTCAAATATACAACAGAAAAGGATAGGTACATTTCATCATGTCAAAAGTGATCAGTGAAGATATTGAACGCGTTCTGATCAGCGAAGACGAAATCGAAGCTCGCTGCAAGGAACTCGCCGGCCAGATTGAAGCCGACTATGAGGAAAAGCGGATCGTCCCGATCGTGATCGGTCTGCTCAAAGGCAGCGTTCCTTTCATGGCGGAACTCATCAAGTATTTCCGTCACCCTATTGAAATCGACTTCATGTCCGTTTCCAGCTATTCCGGATCCGAATCGATCGGCGATGTCAAAATCAACAAGGACACCGACCTGTCTGTCAAAGGAAAAACGTTCTGATCGTGGAAGATATCGTCGATACCGGCCGCACCATTCGTGAAGTGCGCCGTCTGCTCGAAAACAAGGGCGCAAACGATGTGCGCATCGTGTCTCTGCTCGACAAGCCGGACCGCCGCGTTGTCGATATTGAAGCGGATTATGTCGGTTTTACAGTGCCCAACGAATTCGTTGTCGGCTACGGACTCGACTTCAACCAGTGCTATCGCAACCTGCCCTACATCGGCGTACTGAAAGAAGAAGCCTACCGCTAAGACGGCATGCTTATGCGCGTCTGAACGGGCAAAGCGACGCTTTGAAAAAGCGAACGGCACGTAACTACGCAAACCAGGAAATAGAAAAAGAAAGGGAGCTTCCATGAAAAAATGGCTGAATTATCTGCCCACGCTTTTTGTGATTATCATCCTCATTTCGATTATCGGGTTCTCCACGCGGGGATCCGTCAACCGAATGAACTATACGGATTTTCAGAAAATCGCGGATACCGCGCATTTTGACGAATCCACCCTCAACATCTCAAGCTCCATTATCAAAGTCGAAGGCGTCTACACCAGCGGCGCCAACAAGCGAGCCTTTTCCACCATCGTTCCGAACACGGAAGAAAACATGGAATGGCTCACGACCACTCTCGAAAAAACGGCGGTACGATTACCGTCAGCGATCCTTCCGCCAACAGCCTCTGGGTCAGCCTGCTTGCGCAGATCATTCCGCTGCTGCTGATCGGCGTCCTGTTTTACTTCATGCTTTCGAAAATGAGCGGTGGAGGGAGCGCCAACAAGGCGTTTGAATTTTCCAAATCCCGCGCCCGCATTGAAAACGACGTCAAAGTCCGCTTCAAGGATGTCGCCGGCTGCGATGAGGAAAAAGAGGAAGTCAAGGAAATCATCGACTACCTGCGCTCGCCGAAAAAGTTTACCGACATGGGCGCCCACATTCCAAAAGGCATCCTGATGGTCGGTCCTCCGGGAACCGGTAAAACGCTCCTGGCCAAAGCCGTTGCCGGCGAAGCCAACGTTCCGTTCTTCTCGATTTCCGGTTCGGATTTCGTGGAAATGTTCGTCGGAACCGGTGCAAGCCGCGTCCGCGACATGTTCAAGAACGCGCAGAAAAACGCTCCGTGCATCCTGTTCATCGATGAAATTGATGCGGTCGGCCGCCAGCGCGGCGCCGGCATGGGCGGCGGCAACGATGAACGCGAACAGACGCTCAACCAGCTGCTCGTCGAAATGGACGGCATGTCCAACAACAACGGCATCGTCGTCATCGCGGCGACCAACCGTCCGGACGTTCTCGACCCGGCCCTGCGCCGTTCGGGACGTTTCGACCGCAACATCACGGTCTCTCTGCCGGATGTGCGCGGCCGTGAAGCCATTCTGGAAGTACACGCCCGGGACAAGAAACTCGAACCTGGCGTTTCCTGAAAAATCTCGCTCAGCGTACCCCGGGCTTCTCCGGTGCGGATCTGGCCAACGTGCTTAACGAAAGTGCCATCCTCGCGGTGCGCAACCACGAAGCGAAAATTACCCAGACCGATCTGGACGAGGCGATTGACCGCGTCATGATGGGCCCGGCGAAAAATCGAAGAAATACACCGAAAAAGACAAATGGCTGGTTTCCTATCATGAAGCCGGTCACGCGGTTATCGGTCTGAAGCTCGAAGATGCCGACATCGTGCAGAAAGTCACCATCATTCCGCGCGGTGAAGCCGGCGGCTACAACCTGATGACGCCGCGTGAGGAAAAATACTTCCACCGCAAATCGGAAATGTTAGCGACAATTACCGGTCTGCTTGGCGGCCGTACGGCGGAAGAAATCGTCTTTGGCGAAATTTCCGCCGGAGCGGTCAACGATATCGAACGTCTGACGTCCATCGCGAAAAACATGGTCCGCGTTTACGGCATGTCCTCGCTCGGCCCGATTCAGTACGCCGATCCGGAAGGCAACGTCTTTCTGGGCCGCGACTACACGAAAGGCTCCGACTACTCCGCCGGTGTTGCGACCGAAATCGACCGCGAAGTCCGTTCGATTGTCGATTCGTGCCATGAAAAGTGCAAGGCGATCCTGACAGAAAACCGGGAACTGCTCGATCTGATCGCTCACAACCTGTACGATCACGAAACGCTCACCAGCGAAGAAATCAACAACCTGATGAACTACGGAACGCTTACCGATCCAAACGCGCCGGAAAAGCCGGCACCGGCCGAAACAGCACCGGCGGCTTCTTCGGATGCGAACGAAAGCCATTCCGATTCGTCTTCTGATGCTGCGCTGCCCGCTCTTCCAAAAGAAGACGGCGGTCAGACGTCTTCCGAACCGGAAGCGCATCGCGGTCTTTCGCAGGAAGACATGGACGAAGCGCTCAACGAGCTGACCAAAAGCACTAGTTCCGCAGCTTCGGGCTTTCCATTCTTTATAAAAATCGCACTCCCTTTCGACTGAGAAAGCGAGTGCTTTTTCTTTCCTGCAGTTTGAAAAATGCCCTGTATCGCCTAGCGGCTCGATCAGGCTTTCCAAACGGAGTGTTAGCAGAAACTGACTATAATAAAGAAATATAAAAGCCTGTCTGAATCCGTATGGTTTACATACGATTTTATGCGTACAGGCTTCATGAAATCGAAAACGCGTCGTGCCCGGCGCGTTTAGTCGAAGTTTTAAAATCGGATACAAAATGCATAGAAAAGAGGTACAGACATGAAAGATTCTCTTGTCAAAGCCATGGCTCTCGACGGCCATGTCCGCCTGTATATTAACCGGACGACCGATCTGGTTCAGGAAGCGATGGACCGCTTCCGCATGAGCACGCCAAGCGCAGATGTTCTTGGTCGTGTGCTCTCTGTCGCTTCCATCATGGGAAGCATGCTGAAAAGCGAAAAGAAATGTTAACGATCAACATCCAGGGCCAGGGCGAACTGGGCAGCATCGTCGTTGATGCGCAGGCCGACGGTACCGTCCGCGGCTTTGTCGACAACCCGGAAGCCGGCCTGGACGGCGATCCCAACGTAACCGCCGGCAGCCTGATCGGTCTGCCAGGTACGCTGACCGTAACCAAGGACCTTTCGATGTCGGAAAACTGGTCCGGCACCGTAGAACTCCAGAACGGAGAAATCGGTCAGGACTTCGCCTACTACTTCACTCTGAGTGAACAGACCCCGACTGCGGTCAGCGTCGGCGTTCGCATGAACGAAGAAGGCAAAGTGCTCGCTGCCGGCGCGCTCGTTTTGCAGATGATGCCGGATGCGGACGATACCAATATCCGCATTTGCGAGCACGTTTTAAGCGGCCTTAAACCGATGACGGCCATCATTCAGGATTACGATGACGCCTCTCTGGCGCTTCTGGCCGAAGACCTGTTTGACGATACCGAAGTGCTCGAAACGATCCCGATTTCCTTCAAGTGCACCTGCTCGAAGGAAAAGACCGCCGGTCTGCTGCATACTGTAGCGCCCGATCAGATCAAAGCCATGATCGAAGAAGACCACGGTGCCGAAGTCACCTGCAATTTCTGCAGCAGCACGTATCACTTCAACGAACACGAACTGCGTGAAATTCTCAACGATACCGAGAAGCATCTCGAAGAAACCGAAGAACTGGAGTCCCATGTCGCTGAAGATTCGGGAAATTGAGCTGCCCTCTCCAATCGTCATCGCCCCGATGGCCGGCGTTTCGACGCGGGCCTTCCGGCGCATTGCGCGTGAATTCGGAGCCGGGCTTGTCTGCAACGAAATGGTTTCCGACAAGGCTCTGTACTACGATTCCGCCAGAACCCGCCGCATGTTGGCGTGCGAAGCGGATGATCATCCGGTTTCCTTTCAGATTTTCGGCCACGATATCGACACGATCGTTCACGCGGCAAAAATTCTCGATCAGGAAACCGACTGCGACATCATCGATTTCAACATGGGGTGCCCGGTCAACAAAGTCATCAAGGCAAAAGCCGGCAGCTATCTAATGAAGGACATCGATTACGCCAGCCAGATCGTGCGCGCTATCGTGGATGCGGTCCAGAAGCCGGTCACCGTCAAAATGCGTCTGGGTTTTGACTCGTCCTCGATCAACTGCGTCGAAATGGCGAAAGCCATGGAAGCCGCCGGGGCCAGCGCAATTACGCTGCACGCCCGGACACGCGCCCAGATGTACGAAGGAAAAGCCGACTGGTCCTGGATTAAGAAGGTCAAGGACGCGGTGTCCATTCCGGTCATCGGCAACGGTGACGTACTGAGCGTGGATGATGCCGTCCGCATGATGGAAGAAACCGGATGCGACGGCGTCATGATCGGCCGCGGCGTGGTCGGCAATCCGTATCTGATTCAGGAATGCGCCGACTACTTTAACGGGACATCCCATCCGTTCACGCTGTCCATGCGCATGGATGCCTGCCGGCGTCATGCCCACTACCTTTGCGAAGATCTGCCCGAGAGGGTGGCGCTGTCGCAGATGCGCGGTCTGGCCAGCTGGTATCTCAAGGGACTGCCGCGCAGCCACGCCTACAAGGATCGCCTTTCCAAAATCACGACGTATGCCCAACTCGATGAAATTCTTACGGAATACGAGCAGGTTCTGCGCGAAGATGCCGCCAGCGATCATCCCGATTTGCGCCTCCACAATATGCCGGGACCGTCTCTGGAATCCCCTGCAGAAAACGGTTTTTCCAGCCAGGAATCCAGTGCGGATGCTCTGAAGAAAGATCCTGTCAATTCGAACGCCCGATAACCCCTGACCTCTCTGGCCCGAACCGTCTGAAAGCCCTTAAAAAATGTTTTATGGCGCATTGAGACCGGCAGATCCCTTTGTTGTCTCTTTTCACATTCCTTCATTTTCCGCTACAATAAACAAGAGAATATTCAAAAAGAGAACGCTTAATAAAAAGCCAAATTCCCGAATTTTGGCTTTTTCGTTCATTAATATGATCAGGAAAAGATACAAAATCGGTCGGGCAGCCTGCCCTTGGCTGTCCGATAGCCGATTGAGAAAGGACATTTATGAAAACCATGGATCTCACCGCTTTTTTTCAGGGGCGGGAACTGAACGCCTACGAATATTTCGGTGCGCATGCCGCGGACGACGGGATCGCTTTTCGCGTATATGCCCCCAATGCCAAAGCCGTTTCGGTCATCGGCGACTTCAACAGCTGGGACGAAACAGAAGATGTAATGAAAAAGGATGAGAACGGCGTCTGGATGGCTACCGTAAAAACGCGAAGCCGGGAGAAGCCTATCTCTATCAGATCACGTCCAAGAACGGTCAGATCAATAACAAGATCGATCCGTTTGCCTTCCAGGCCAAGCTGCGTCCCGATCATGATTCGATTATCACCGACCTTGCCTTTGACGGCTGGACGGACCAGGAATGGATGAAAAACCGGAACAAAGGGTTTAATTCTCCCGTCTCCATTTATGAAATGAACGTCGGCAGCTGGCGCGACAAGAACATTCGTGTCGAAGAACTCGAAAACGATCCGGGCCAGAACGAAGAAGGGCTCTTCGTTCATTACGGCGACATCGTCGATGAGCTGATTCTGCACTGCAAGAAGTACCATTTCTCTCATGTGGAAGTCATGCCGCTTTCCGAATTCCCTTGACGGTTCCTGGGGCTATCAGGTTTCCGCGTTCTTTGCGGTAACGAGCCGCTACGGCACCCCGATCGAACTGAAAGAGTTCGTCAACCGTCTGCACGAAGCCGGCATCGGCGTCATCATGGACTTCGTACCGGTTCACTTTGTAAAGACGCCTACGCGCTTGCCAGCTTTGACGGCACGCCGCTGTATGAATACTCCAAGCCCGAAGACGCCAACTCCGAATGGGGCACCGCCAACTTCGACCTCTGGAAAGAAACCGTACGTTCCTTCCTCATGTCCGCAGCCAACTACTGGCTGAAGGAATACCATTTTGACGGTCTGCGCATGGACGCCATCTCCAATGCCATTTTCTGGAAAGGCAACAAGATGATGGGGAAAACAAAGGCGCGACCGACTTCATCAAGCGCATGAACTACATGCTGAACTCCGAATACCAGGGCAAGATCATGCTGATTGCGGAAGACTCCACCGACTTCCCCAACGTCTGTAAGTCCACTCTCGACGGCGGTCTTGGCTTTGACTACAAGTGGGACCTGGGCTGGATGAACGATACCCTCAAGTATCTCAAGCTCGACCCGATCTACCGCAAATGGCACCACAACGACATCACCTTCTCGATGGCATACTTCTATTCCGAACACTTCATTCTGCCGCTCAGCCACGATGAAGTCGTTCACGGAAAAGCGACCATCGTCGACAAGATGTGGGGCAGCTACGAAGACAAGTTCGCACAGGCCCGCGCGCTGTACACGTACATGTTCGGACATCCTGGCAAGAAGCTGAACTTCATGGGCAACGAGCTCGGCATGCTGCGCGAATGGGATGAGCAGAAAGGTTGCGACTGGTTCCTGCGCAAGTACCCGATGCATTCTTCGTTCGAACGCTTCTTCGCGGAAATGACCGGCGTATGCACCGAAAACGACGCCTTCTTCTACGGCTACGATCCGACCAACTTCCAGTGGATCAACGCCGATGATTCCGATCACAACACCTTCTCCTTCATGCGCAAGGGTTCGAAGGATGTCTTCGTCTTCATCATCAACTTCTCCACCAACCCGTACACGCTCCAGTTCGGCGTTCCGTTCCAGGGCATGTATCAGGAAGTCATCAATACGCAGTGGTCCCGCTTTGGCGGACGCATTGAAAACGAACAGCCGCAGGTTCTGCGCGCGTTCCATCTCCCGCTCGAAGGCCAGCCCTGGCGCATCAACGTCCAGCTTCCGGCTCTGGGCGCCCAGATTTTCAAGGTAACCCGTCCGCAGGACTAGTTCATCTGTCGTTAAGAAATTTCAAGGATAGTCCGCGCTTTGCGGGCTATCCTTTCTTTTTAAGAGAATGGCGCTTTTCTTTCGTTTCTCTGGTCATACTGGACGTACGGGATGCGAAAAGATCCTCTCCATTTCTCATGGCGTGCGGAAAGTCCGTATTGCTCAGGCAGATATTTTTGAGAATTACCCGAAAAGACGCCAAACTGAAAACAAAGTCCGATCTTCTTCTCAGTCGGCTGAATTCAGCCCTCTTCTTCCAGGAACAGGGCGTATGGAAAGGAGATTTTTATGTCTCACTATTATGAAAACGATCCGAATCTGGATCGCACCGAAACACCGTTTACCTTTGAGCTGAATGGACAGTCCTTTCGCGTTCTCTCTTCCGACGGCGTCTTTTCCAAGGACAGGCTCGATACCGGAACGCGCATTCTCTGCGAGTACATTGTTGAGCACCGTGCGGCTGATCTGGGGAAAACGTCCTCGATCTGGGCTGCGGCATCGGCGTGATCGGCGTGATTCTTTCCCGCTTTCACCCGTGCAAAATTACCGGGATCGATCCGAACGCGCAGGCCTGCCATCTGGCCAGAGAAAACTATGCAGCCAATCACGTTGACGGAACAATCATGGAAGCCGATCACATCAACGACGCGCTGTATGACTCGATCGTGCTCAATCCGCCGATTCGTACGGGCAAAACCGTCATCTATTCCCTGTTTGCGCAGGCGTATGACCACTTAAAGGAAGGCGGCACGCTGTATATTGTCATCCGCAAGCAGCATGGCGCCCAGAGCGCTGTGGACTATCTGGAGTCGCTCGGCTTTGAAGTCGAACGCCCGCTGCGCGAAAAAGGCTTCTGGGTTCTGGAAGCCGTAAAGTAAAAGCCAAAACGGAAATGGAGCAGAAAGGAAGAAAGGCGCATTTATGGAACACAAGTACTGGGACTACTTAAAAATCATGCTGCGCGAAAACCGTCTGCTCTTTGCCGCGTGGCTGGTCAGCGGCCTTTTAATGGCCGCTTTACTGTGGCTGTATCAGCTGCCGGTTGAACCCGCCATTCTGTATCTCATGCTCAGTGCGATCGCTCTGATCATCTGGTGCGGGTTTTATTTAGGCCGTCTGCACCGCATCCGGCATCTGCTTCAGGCCGAAGATTTTGACCCTTCGCTCTATCCAGTCGAAGTGGACGCCTGCGTGAAAAAGATGGCGGACCAGAAAGAAAAAATGCAGAAGCAGTCGACGCAGGAAAAGAAGATGCGTACCGAAATGCAGGACTACTTTTCTTTGTGGGCGCATCAGATCAAGCTGCCGCTTTCCGCTCTGCATCTGCAGCTCGAACTGCCCGAGCTGCATGCGGACGCGCTCGACCACGAATGCCAGCGCATCGATTCCTGTATTTCGCTGGCCATGGCGTACGTACGCATGGAAGGCAGCGATTTTCAGATCGGCTGGTATTCTCTCGAATCCATCATCCGTCCCGTTCTGCGGGAAAACGCCGTAATGTTCATTCGGCGGCACATCCGTCTGGAAACCGATCTGCGCGGCGAAAAAGTGTGTACCGATCAGAAGTGGGCGACCTTTATTTTTGAGCAGCTTCTGTCCAACGCCCTGAAATACGCCCCGGACTTTTCCGTCATTCAGATCGTTTCCGAGGGGGCAACGTGCATCCTCCGGGATGAAGGACCGGGCATTCCAGAATCGGATCTGCCCCGCGTTTTTGAAAAAGGCTTTACCGGCGAAAACGGCCGAACGCACATGTCCGCTTCGAGCGGTCTGGGCCTGTTTCTGGTCAAAGGAGTCTGCGATCAGCTCTCCATTTCCATTGAACTCGAAAACCGCAGCTGTCCGCTGGTCTATCTCGATGCACCCGAAGACGACAGCGATGTCGAAGGGGAAGAAGATCTGGATGAAGGGGTGGACAGCACTGTCCGTCGGCAGGATCCGAATGCACCGGCTTGCTCACCAGCACCGCCTTTGCCGGGGCCCTGCGGTCTGGATGTGCGGCTGACTTTCCCGGTCAGCTCCTGGATCAGCGACTGATCCCCTAAATGAAAAATCATTTTTGCATAATTGCATTTGCTTATTTGCCTGTCTGCATGCAGGAAAGACTCTGGAAAAGCCAAAGCTGCCTGAAAGCGGCAGCCCGGTGTCCAGAAGAGAAAGGAGAAAGACATGGCTTTACTGGATGTACGCAATGTTCAGAAAATTTATCGTTCGTCTTTTTCCTCTTTGAGTACGCTGGCGCTGCAGGATGTCAGCTTTTCCATTGAGCGCGGCGAATTTACCGCCATCATGGGCGAAAGCGGATCTGGAAAATCTACGCTGCTCCATATTCTCGCCGGGCTCGACGCTCCGACGAGCGGAAGCGTTTTGATCGATGGCGAAGATCTCTATTCCCTTTCCGCAAAAAGCGCAGCGCGTTTCGCCGCAATCATCTCGGCTTTGTCTTTCAGGACTACGCGCTGCTCGATACCTTTACCCTTCGCGACAACATTTTGCTTCCGCTTGTTTTAAACCGCACAGCTCCGGCGCAAATGGAAGAAAAATGCGCTCCATCGCCAATGAACTTGGCATTCAGTCCATCCTCAATAAATACCCCTTTGAAATTTCCGGGGACAGAAACAGCGGGCCGCAGCGGCCAGAGCCCTCATCTGTAATCCCGATCTGCTTTTAGCGGATGAGCCGACCGGCGCGCTCGACTCTTCGAGCTCGCATCAGCTGCTTGAGCTGTTTGAGCGGCTTCATGCGCGCGGCCAGACGATCGTCATGGTGACGCATTCCGCCATGGCCGCCAGTTTTGCGAACCGGGTGCTGTTCATTCGCGACGGCCGCATTTTCCATCAGATTTACCGCGGGGGCAAAGCCAGAGCGAGTTTGCCCAGAAAATTACGGACGCACTGCTTTTAATGAACCGTCAGGAGCACGGTTTATGAAAAACGTCTCTATCTCCATCTCGCCCTGCACTTCATTCAGAAAAACTACAGGCTTTCCGTCCCGTTTGCGGGCGGCGGCATTCTTATGGGCGCCATGGTGTATTCCGTCCTGTCGATGATCGAAAACCCGATGTTTTCAGCCTCACCGATTTACGGCATTTCCTGGTATCGGGAAATGCTCCTCCTCGAACTGCCGCTTCTGATCTTTTTACTCTGATTCTTTTCTTCTATCTCAATTCCGCCTGGATTTCGGCCAACCAGAAACAGAACGGCCTGATGATGGTGCTTGGCATGGAGAAGCGCCACCTCTACCGCATTCTGTTTTATCAGCTGGGTCTGTTTGCTCTGGTGACCGTACCGGCTTCTCTGCTCGTTGGCGTCAGCTTTGATCAGATTCTGTATTTGTTCATCTGCCGCATGATTGAAGTGCTGCCTCTGACGTCTTTGCACATTTCCCCGCTCGGCCTGCGCGGTCTGTGCTGCTGGACCGCCTTCTGTTACGGGGCGCTTTTTCTGTGGTCGTTTCTGCAGCTGTGGAGCAGCGATCCGCTGGCATCCATGCAGGCCTCTCACGTCTCGCAAAGCGGCCGCCGGACCCACTGGATCGCCGCTCTGGCGGGGCTCGCCTGTCTGGTGAGCGGCTATCTCATTGCGCTTTTGACCGAGTCTCCAAGTGCGGCGCTTTTCCTGTTTTTTGCGGCGGTCTTTCTCGTCATTATCGGCACCTGGCTCACCTTTCTGTATGGCGCTCAGGCGTTTCTGAGCCTGCTTCAGAAGTGGAAACGGTTTTATTACACGCCGGACCATTTTGTCTCGCTGTCCATACAGAAATTTCGTCTGCGCAAAAACGCATGGGCGCTGGCCAATATCGCTATTTTGTCGACCATGCTCATTGTGACCATGTCCTCCACACTGTCGCTGGTGACGGGCATGGAAATGAATGTGCAGGCCGTCATGCCTGCGCCTGTCGAAGTGGATATCGATCTGCTCAGTGAAGAACCGCTGGCTTTTGACAGCACGCAGCTTGAACAGGACTCCAAAGACATTCTTCAGGACCTTTCGATCGATGCGTCTTCCGTGCACGTCCTGCACACTGCATGGATGCTCTGTGCCGATGTTTCCGACCAGTATGTGGCCATACTCGACCTTGACGATCTGAATCGCATGAATGGAACGCATCTTTCCCTTAAGGACGGTCAGCTGCTGGCGCTGACCGAAACAGCCGTCCAGCCGGACCCGCTGAAGCTGTATATTCCGCTGAGCAGCGCCGCGACAGAAGCTTCCGGATCCGATTCGATGGCGGCAATGTATGAAATTGTGGAAGACGACAGCCTGATCGAAACGCTGGAAGGAACTATCCCTGCCTATCTGATGTCCCGCTATCTTTACGCCGGACATATTCCGGAAACGATGGATTCGCAAAATCAGCGCTGGCAGGTTCTGATCGATTTTCCCGGCGCGGACGATCCCGTCCTCCAGCAGCACCTGGAAGAAGAATTTGCGAAACGGCTGGATCCAGCGGTTTACTCGGATGCCTTCCGTGTTAACTGTCAGTTTCGGACGTCCTATCGAAGTGACGTCATGGAGCTTTTAACGCGCTGTTTCTGCTCGGCATTTACATGTGTGCCTTCTTCATGCTTGCGGTGATTCTGATCATGTACTACAAGCAGCTTTCCGAAGGCAGTGAAGACCGAAGACGCTTTACGATCCTGCAAAACCTCGGCTTTGAGCGAAAGGAACTGCGCAGGCTGATTACCCGGCAGACGCGCATTCTGTTCTTTCTGCCTTTAAATGTGGCCTTGATCCATACGCTGTTCGCTCTGCCGATTTTGCGGCTGATTCTTACGGGCATGACAAGAATTCCGGATCGTCTGTTTTATACGATCTCCATTCTCTGCTTCGCCGTGTTCTCGCTGGTCTACTATCTGATTTATAAGCTGACCGCCCGCACGTACTACAAGCTGACCGTACAGACGAGCGCGCAGGAACCGTACTGAGAACGGTGTTCTGCGCTTTACCCGTTTTCGAAAGGGAATTGGAGAAAACCGGAGATTGACCTTCTTTTCCCGTACGGATCCCCTATAATGAGCGTACATGCTGTCCAGATCCGATAAGGAAATCAACAGTTCCGGGCAATTTCAAAGCCGATCACTCAAACGGAACCGGCCTGGAAGCGCACGAAGTTTCCACTGGTCTGGCGAATGTGTTCCTTCGTTTGATAACCGAAGGCGCTTCCCTCTTTTTGCCGTATCGGGACGGCTAAGTCCCTGGAAATATGCGATAATGAGCAAGGAACGCGAATACGAATTTTTGGCGACTGTTTCTTTTTCGACAGAAGTTTCTGGCGAAAACGGAAGCGCGCCTTTTTCAAACTTATCCCGTCGCCTTCCGTTCTTTCCGTTCAGGAATCGGCAAATTTATGGCGAACAGCCATCTTTTTGTTTCCCATTTTTTTGGTTTTGTATAAATCTGGAATTTAAAAGAAACTCCAGTCGATATAGATTTTGATGAGGTGTGTATGAGACAGAATAAGAATGCGGCATCGCCTTCTGCGCGCACGAAAAAAGAAACCGGCTGCCGATAAAAATCCAGCCGCTCCCGCTTTTCCAGAATTGGTCTGCCCGTCTTTCTGGCTGCCTGCATTCTGATCGGGACTGCCGTCTTCTTTTATCGCGTCCCAACAGCGATCTGAAAGCCGGCCGCGACTATCTCGAAGCGCAGGCGACAAAAGATACTAAGGACCTCTCCTCTTCGCTTTCCGAACGGCGAAGAGAGCGGATGCTGGCAGCCGTTCAGTCCGGGAAGAGCTCGATCTTCTCCCTTTTGGCAATTCTCTGCTTCTTGGGGATTCCCGCATGTACGGTTTTGAAGCGTACAGCTTCCTGCCCGCCGAACAGGTCGACGCCCATGCCGGCGATACGATTTTGAACATTCCCGATTTTGTGGATCAGATTGCTCAGGTTCAGCCGCAGAAAATTTACTTTTCCTATGGCGTAAACGATATGGAACTCAATGTCGGCGCGGATCGCGGCGACAACGGCTATGCCGAAATTTATGAAGAAAACATCGATAAGATTCTCGCGGTTTCTCCCAATACGCAGATCATTATCAACTCGATCATTTCCGCTTCTCCAGAACAGACAGAACAGAATCCGCGCTGGACGAAGATCGATGATTACAACCGGCAGATCAGGGAAATGTGCGAACGCCGCGGCTGGACGTATGTGGATAACGATTCCCTCAGCGAAGGCGGGCACGCGAACATTTATGAACGCGACGGCATTCACTTTCTGACCAGCTTCTACCCCGAATGGGCCCAGAACATGATCATGGCCGGCATGAATTAACCTTCTGGATCTTTCTGAAATTCCGCTTTCCTTTTCCCTTTGGACTGGATGCGGATTCTGACCTTTTCAGTCCTTACGGACTGTTTTCCCTGTTTTTGTTTTAGCGAAAGGAGCCTGCCCATGCATTTTCAGTCTTCCTCTAAATCCAGACGCTATCTGTTTTTACAGGGCGCGGCTCTGGTTCTGCTGCTTGCGCTGTTCGGTTTTCAGCTCTTTGGCGGAAAGATTCATTCCGAAGTCCCTTTTGAAACCGTTCAGGCGAAACTCACCGAAACGCTTGATTCCGCCGTCTATCCGGAAGTATCGGCGTCAAAAATTCGCCGCTACATCAATCTCAATCCGGATGAATTCGAGAATGCGGCCATGTACCGTGTGGACGACGCCATGTCCGCCAGCGAACTGGTGCTCGTACGTTTTTCCACTCCGGAACAGGCGCAGAAATTTGAAGAGGCGGTCGAGTCCCGCATCTCCACCCAGCATGACATTTATTCGGGCTATGCCCCTGAACAGGCCGGCCTGATGGAAAACGCCCTGGTCGATGTCCAGGACAACTACGCACTTTACTATACCGGCGACCATCCGGAACAGATCCAGTCGACGTTTGAACTGGCCTTAAAGGAAGGATGATGGATTTATGGTATTTACGGATCTGACCTTTCTGTTTGGCTTTCTGCCCGTCGTCTGGCTGCTCTATCGCTATGTCAGCCGTACGCACCTGGCCAATCTCTACATTCTGATCGTTTCCCTGCTCTTCTACGCGTGGGGCGGTCTGACGTCTCTGCTTACGCTTCTGATCATTCTGCTCTGGAACTATGGAGCTGCCCATACGATCGGCGCCAGCGAAGACGAACACACGAGCAAAATCATGCTCTGGACAGCCATTGGCGTGGATTTGTTCATCGTGCTGTTCTATCGCTATATCGGCGTCTGGTTTGGCTTTTTAAGCCCAACGCTTTCGCGCCTGCCGTCTCTGATGCCGATGGGACTTTCGTTTTACATGTTCTCCTGCATGTCCTGCCTGTTTGACGTCTATTACGGAAGAGCCGAAGCACCGGCTTCCTTTGTGGAATTCGGTGTCTTCGCCGCGTTCTTTGGCCGCATTAACATGGGACCGATTGCCCATTACGCCAAAATGAAGGAACAGCTTGAAGATCATCCGACATCCAGACAGAAGACGTTCGACGGCATGACGCTGTTTTTACAGGGGCTCTTTCGTAAAGTCATCCTTGCGGATAACTTTGCTCTGATCTTTGCGGCCCTCGCCAGCAATACGAGCTGGGTCGGTTCCCTGCTGTATGGATTTGCCTACTTTTTCCAGCTTTATTTCGATTTTTCCGGCTATTCCCGCATGGCTCGCGGCATCGGTTCGCTTTTTGGCTTTACGATCGATCCCAACTTCTCCCTGCCGTACATGGCGCTTTCCGTTCAGGAATTCTGGAGACGCTGGCACATTTCACTGACCAGCTGGTTCCGGCAGTACGTCTACATTCCGATGGGCGGCAACCGCGTCAGTCATACGCGCTGGATTCTGAACGTCCTGACGGTGTGGGTACTGACCGGCCTGTATCATGGAGCAACCCTTCCGTTCCTGGTGTGGGGACTGTATCAGGGCGCTCTGATTCTGGCGGAAAACCAGTGGATCAACAAGTTCATGGAGAAGATGCCGCACTGGGTTCGTCATATTTATCTCGTGCTGACGCAGCTGATCGGCTGGACCTTCTTCTTCTCGCCGACGCTGCTTGGCGGACTTTCCGTCATCGGCCGTTACTTCTTTATCGGCGTATCGTCTTTTGCAGACGCAGACGCGCTGTTTGTGCTCTGTCAGTCCATTTTCCTGCTGATCCTTGCGATTGTGCTTTCTTCGGGTCTGAGCGTCTATCTGGGCCGTCTGGTTCATCGCCTGTTCCCGAAAGCCAGCTCGGTTCTGGTTACCGTCAGCTGGTGCCTTGTCTTTTGATCTGCGTATCGTTCCTGGTGAGCGCTACGGCGCAGACCTTCCTCTATGCGGCGTTTTAGAAAGGAGACTTCCCAATGAAGAAAAGAAAAGAACCAATCCCTATCTGGTTCCCTCGATGAGCGTTCTTCTGGCGGGAATGCTTGTCCTTTCCTCATTGAGCCCGACCGCTCGTTTTCCGATGTTGAAAACCGTTCGCTGGCCAGGGGGCAGACTGGTCGCTGAATGCGCTGCAAACCGGAAAAACCGGCGAGGAAATGAACACCTGGTTCACGGACCAGATTCCCGGCCGAAATACGTTTTTCACGCGAACTATCTGATTCGAAAGCTGTCCGGTCAGCGTGAGCTGAATTCTGTTTTTCTCGGAAAGGAGCGCTGCTCGCGAATCCGGAAGAGGCGAATGAAGATCTTATCCGCTCCAGCGTGGATGCGATCAATCAGTTTTCTTCCCTGCAGGGCATTCCCTGCTACGTGCTGACAGCACCATCTGCCGCCACCATTCAGCCGCAGAAACTGCCGCTCGATGCGCAGGCGCGCGATGTCAATCCATCGTTCGATCTGATCTATTCGTCGCTGAACGGACCGGCCGGCGTAGATGTCCGCTCCGGCTTAAGCGATCAGAAAAACGAATACATCTACTATCGAACTGACCATCACTGGACTTCTCTCGGTGCGGCAATTGCGTCGATTCAGCTTTTGAATTCCATGGGCATCGCGCCCAATCCCGAAGATTTCGATCGCATGCCGGTTTCCGATACGTTCGAAGGAACGCTCGCGTCCAAAACCGGATCCGTCGGTCTGGAAGACCGTATCGAAATCGCAGTATCCAAAAACAACCCGGGCTACATTGTGACCTGGGCGGACGGTACGCAGTCGTCTTCGATCTATAACAAGGATGCGCTGAAAACCAAGGATCAGTATCAGGTTTTCCTGGGCGCCAACCAGTCCCGCATACGGATCGATACCGATGCCCAGACCGATCGGACTTTGCTGCTGTTCAAGGATTCCTATGCCAACAGCATGATCCAGTATCTCCTTCCGTATTTCTCATCGATTACCATCATCGATCCCCGTTACTACTACGACGATCTGGATCTGGTTCTCGGCTCGGATCTGTACACCGACTGTGCCTTCGTTTACTCGATCGATACCTTCTCCACCATTCCATCTCTGAAAGATCTTCTCAACTCATGGAACGAGAAACACGTAACCCCTGAAGCCTGATTTTCCATAAGAAACGCCAAACCCCTGCTGACCGGACATAACCGGACCGCAGGGGTTTTCTTTGCGAACGGGAAGAAAATGAAGATGCCGAAGCCCAGCGGCTATACCTGGAAACTACCATAAAACAGGATCATGTAAAACGGCAGATACAGAACGGGACCGCCCGTTTGATGTTTAGCGAAGAGAAAACGTTTGCTTTGTGGAGCGCCCATTCCGGATTAGCTAAGGCCTTATCTGGACACAGCTTTGCAGCAGATCGAACTGTACAAGCTGTACACGTTGTATACGCTCTGCAAACGCCCCATGCAGCAATCCGGTATCCAAGAGAGACCGTTTTTATGAGCAGGAAGTGCCCATTGCGGCACAGATACGGCATGACTGGGCAAGACGAGACCCGTATTCGTCAGCTTGCCCAGACTGACTTCCAGTTGCCGTAATCGAGTATCCGACCCGCTCGAAGGTTGAAACCGACGAGACAATAAAGAAAATCCCCGAAAGATATCGGATTTCTCCTTTATCTCTCGGGGATTCTTCATGTTCGGCAACTTCCTATCTTTGCCTTGCGGCTATTGTCGGCGTTCTGCAGCTTAACTGGCCAGGTTCGATATGTTTCTGGGTGTATCCTGCAGGCTATCGTCACCGTACTTAGATTTTTTGAATGGATCTTCCAAAAACAAACATCAGTCTTCCAACATAACGATCTAACGCGATCGTTGGTTTCGTAGTGGCTTCTTGCGTATAGCTTTCTCGAATCTTAGATTAAGCTTTCGACCGATTAGTACTGGCCAACTCCGCGAATCGCTTCGCTTCCATCTCCAGCCTATCGCCTTGTCGTCTTCAAGGGGTCTTATATACCGCAGATCTTATCTTGGGCTCGGCTTCGCGCTTAGATGCTTTCAGCGCTTATCCGATCCCTGCTTGGCTGCCCGGCTATGCTACTGGCGTAACAACCGGTGCACCATTGGCAGGTCCATCCCGGTCCTCTCGTACTAAGGACAGCTTCCCTCAGATCTCCTGCGCCCACAACAGATAGGGACCGAACTGTCTCACGACGTTCTGAACCCAGCTCGCGTACCGCTTTAATGGGCGGACAGCCCAACCCTTGGAACCGAATCCAGCTCCAGGATGCGATGAGCCGACATCGAGGTGCCAAACCCCGCCGTCGATGTGAACTCTTGGGCGGGATCAGCCTGTTATCCCCAGGGTAGCTTTTATCCGTTGAGCGACGGCCCTTCCATTCGGCACCGCCGGATCACTAATCCCGACTTTCGTCCCTGCTCGGCTTGTCGGCCTCGCAGTCAGGCGCGCTTATGCATTTACACTCTATATCTGGTTTCCATCCAGACTGAACGCACCTTTGGGCGCCTCCGTTACTCTTTGGGAGGCGACCGCCCCAGTCAAACTGCCCGCCTGGCACTGTCTATGAGTTTCTCTCTATGTTAGGGCTTCAAATCATCAGGGCGGTATCCCAACGTCGGCTCCAAGAATACTGGCGTACTCTTTTCTTCGCCTCCCGCCTATCCTGTACATGATCATCCAAAACCCAATACCAGGCTGCAGTAAAGCTCCATGGGGTCTTTCCGTCTAGTTGCGGGTAACCTGCATTTTCACAGGTACTAAGATTTCACCGAGTCTGCTGCCGAGACAGCGCCCAAATCGTTTCACCTTTCGTGCGGGTCAGAACTTACCTGACAAGGAATTTCGCTACCTTAGGACCGTTATAGTTACGGCCGCCGTTCACTGGGGCTTCGGACCACTGCTTCCTCCTTGCGGACTCACAGATCCCCTTAACCTTCCAGCACCGGGCAGGTGTCACCCCATATACTTCGCCTTACGGCTTTGCATAGAGCTGTGTTTTAGTTAAACAGTCGCTTGGGCCTTTTCACTGCGGCTCTCTCGAGCGCCCCTTCTTGCGAACGTACGGGGCCATTTTGCCGAGTTCCTTGGCAACAGTTCTCTCGCTCACCTTACAATTCTCTTGCCGCCCACCTGTGTCGGTTTTGGTACGGGCCAAGATAAAGTATCGCTAGAAGCTTTTCTTGAAAGCCGCTCCATGTGCTTCGCTACTTTCCAAGGATTTCGCTTACCTGTAACGCTCTGTACCTCCTGGTCCGGATTTGCCTGGACCGGTACTGCCGCGCTTCGCCCTCAATCCATTAAGAGGGTCACACTTCCCGTCTTTGTCACTCCATCGCCTTTATCTCAGGTGCAGGAATCTTCGCCTGCTTTCCATCTGCTTCGCCTGTCGGCTGCGCATTAGGTCCCGACTGACCCGGGGCGGACGAACCTTCCCCGGAATCCTTGGGCTTTCGGTGTGCAGGATTCTCACCTGCATCTCGCTACTCACACCGGCATTCTCACTTCCATGTCCTCCACATCCCCTTACGGTAACGCTTCAATGAACATGCAACGCTCCCCTACCACTAAATACTTCAGTACTTAATCCGCGCTTTCGGCAGACAGCTTAGCCCCGGTACATTTTCGGCGCAGGGCCACTCGACTAGTGAGCTGTTACGCACTCTTTCAAGGATGGCTGCTTCTGAGCCAACCTCCTAGTTGTCCGTGCGTCCCCACATCCTTTTCCACTGAGCTGTCATTTTGGGGCCTTAAACGGCGGTCTGGGCTGTTTCCTCTTGAGCACGGACCTTATCACCCGCACTCTGACTGCCAACGACTTCCCGCTGCGGCATTCGTAAGTTTGATTCCATTCAGTACCCCGGGATGGGGCCATCATGAATTCAGCGCTCTACCTCCGCAGCCATAACATTGACGCTAGCCCTAAAGCTATTTCGGGGAGAACCAGCTATCTCCGGGTTCGATTGGAATTTCTCCGCCAGCCACAGGTCATCCGCCAGCTTTTCAACGATGGTCGGTTCGGTCCTCCACAAAGTTTCACCTCTGCTTCAACCTGCCCATGGCTAGATCACCCGGTTTCGGGTCTGCTCCTGACTACTTGTCGCCCTCTTAAGACTCGCTTTCGCTTCGGCTTCGCGTTTTCCCGCTTAACCTTGCATTCAAAAGCAACTCGCCGGTTCATTCTACAAAGGCACGCCATCACCCTTGGTCGGGCTCTGACTTCTTGCAGGCATACGGTTTCAGGTTCTCTTTCACTCCGCTTGCGCGGTTCTTTTCACCTTTCCCTCACGGTACTCTTCTCTATCGCTCACTCTTACTTATTTAGCCTTGGCGGATGGTCCCGCCTGCTTCCAACAGGATTTCACGTGTCCCGTTGTACTCAGGATTCCGCTCCTTACTTGACTCGCTTGCCGGTACAGGGATTTCACCTTCTCTGTCCGCGCTTTCCATCGCGTTCCCGTTCGCTCGTCTTTCATTTCCAGCGGTCCTACAACCCCATATCGCTATGGTTTGGGCTCTTTCCTTTCGCTCGCCGCTACTCGGAAAATCACTTTTGTTTTCTTTTCCTCCGGCTACTTAGATGTTTCAGTTCACCGGGTTTCTCTCCATTTGCATGGATGACTGGCTATAAAACCAGCCGGGTTCCCCCATTCGGATATCCGTGTGTCGTCGCTTCCCTGACAGCTCGGCACGGCTTTTCGCAGCCTGGCGCGTCCTTCATCATTCAAGAGTGGCAAGGCATCCTCCGTACGCCCTTCCTTGCTTGATCTAGTTCTCTAACTTTGGTTCTAGTTATGCTTGTTTCGAGATTTTTCTATTTCGTAAGAACTGTTCCACTAACTGTTTCCAACTTTCGGTTAAATCTTTATTACTCTTCAACTTTTCGTTAGACCTTCTGTTATGTCTTCTTACTGATGCTCGTTTTTCAAAGATCCATTCTCTGGAAGATCGCTCTTCCAAAACCTCACAGACAAATCCTCACTCATTACTCTTTGCCATCGGCTTTCGCCTATGGACTTCCTTGTACTTTCTCCTTAGAAAGGAGGTGATCCATCCCCACGTTCCCGTAGGGATACCTTGTTACGACTTAACCCCAGTCGTCGGCCCCGCCTTAGACGACTCACTCCCTTTAAGGGTTATGCCGTCGGCTTCGGGCGTTGCCGGCTTCCATGGTTTGACGGGCGGTGTGTACAAGGCCCGGGAACGTATTCACCGCGGCATGCTGATCCGCGATTACTAGCGATTCCAACTTCATGAAGTCGGGTTGCAGACTTCAATCCGAACTGGGACGTCTTTTATGGGGTTCGCTTCCCTTCACAGGTTCGCTTCCTTTGTAGACGCCATTGTAGTACGTGTGTAGCCCAGGCCATAAGGGGCATGATGATTTGACGTCATCCCCGCCTTCCTCCGGTTTGTCACCGGCAGTCTGATATGAGTTCTCAACTCAATGGTAGCAACATATCACGAGGGTTGCGCTCGTTGCCAGACTTAACTGAACATCTCACGACACGAGCTGACGACAACCATGCACCACCTGTATGGACGGTAACCTCCAACTTATCTCTAAGTCTTCGCGTCCTATGTCAAGGCCTGGTAAGGTTCTTCGCGTTGCTTCGAATTAAACCACATACTCCACCGCTTGTGCGGGCCCCCGTCAATTCCTTTGAGTTTCACACTTGCGTGCATACTCCCCAGGCGGAGGAGTCACTGCGTTAGCTTCGGCACCGGGGTCCTCCCTCCGACACCTGCTCCTCATCGTTTAGGGCGTGGACTACTAGGGTATCTAATCCTATTTGCTCCCCACGCTTTCGTGCCTGAGCGTCAGCAACAGTCCAGGCGGTCGCCTTCGCAACTGGTGTTCTTCCATATATCTACGCATTTTACCGCTACACATGGAGTTCCACCGCCCTCTCCTGTCCTCTAGCGTGCCAGTTTCCAAAGCCTGTACCGGTTAAGCCCGTACCTTTCACTTCAGACTTGACGCGCAGCCTGCGCACCCTTTACGCCCAATCATTCCGGATAACGCTTGCCACCTACGTATTACCGCGGCTGCTGGCACGTAGTTAGCCGTGACTTTCTGGCGGGGTACCATCAAAAGAAAAGCATTTCCTCTTCCCTTCCTTTTTCCCCCGCAACAGAGTTTTACGATCCGAAGACCTTCTTCGCTCACGCGGCATTGCTCGTTCAGGCTTGCGCCCATTGACGAAAATTCCCTACTGCTGCCTCCCGCAGGAGTCTGGGCCGTGTCTCAGTCCCAGTGTGGCCGATCGCCCTCTCAGGCCGGCTATGCATCATCGTCTTGGTGAGCTGTTACCTCGCCAACTAACTAATGCACCGCAGATCCATCCGTCCCCCAGGCAAACGCCTGTTTCAAAAGAAGAAGATGCCTTCTTCTTTCCTATGGGGTTTTAGACTTCGTTTCCAAAGCGTATCCCCGGGTATGGGCAGGTTATCTACGTGTTACTCACCCGTTCGCCACTGATATCCGAAGATATCCGTTCGACTTGCATGTATTAGGCATGCCGCCAGCGTTCATCCTGAGCCAGGATCAAACTCTCCATTTGATATTGACTCAAACGCTTATGCGTTTATGTTTCGTGAATAAATGATTGTTCGAGTACTTATTGTGATTTTAAGAATCGACGTTGTGTATTTCGAATTTCTTGATCTGTCTGTAAAGTTTTCAAAGAGCCATCTGTTTGTGAGAAACTCAATGTCTCTCACAAGGCTTACTTATCATATCATCTGCAGAAATCTCTGTCAACAACTTATTTGTGAATTTCTTTAATAATTTCACTTAAGCTGTTTTCTTCGATATCTAAAGGTGATTTGACGACTGAGAGAAGCAATTCCCTCAGCGCTCAACTATAATAACACGGGCATCGAAGCGATGCAAGCATTATTTGTGAATTTTTAAAATATTTTCACATTAGCTGAACGATCTGTTTTTCTCTCTCGCGTTTTTTGCTGGAGAAGAAAAACAGCCTTCTATTTATACCGCAGCTATGGATCTTGCGCAAGCAATAAGGCGTGGATGACCCCACTTTTTTCTCGCGGTGAATTGAAAGAGTAAATGCAGGCATTGAACCCTTCTCGTTACATTTAGTCCTTCAATCCAGATAACCTAAGGTCGTTCTTGTTTAGCGAAAAATGGGTTCTTTGAAAATTTGTGTGGGATCACCCCAGTACAACCAAAAAATGACAAGTAAAAAGGATCTCCCGTATGCTGGAAGAGTCGACCAAGACACGCCAGACACAGGAGATCCAATACGCACCCTATCGACTTAGCTTCTACTTTTCAAGCAGCACCTGCTTATGAAGGTTTCGTTTATTTACCTTCTTACCTGCCAGGTTTTACCCAGAACAGTCTTGTTACCCATCCCGAACATTCACATGGACATGATCTGAATCAGCGCATCGACAGTCTTCCAGCCCTGTCAGAAGATGACCTCATCTGCCCGATGCCCGATCTGTGGAAAGAAGATGCATATCAAGTCTTCACATACTCGAACACTTCGCCATATTCCATTTGGCAATGCCTATACACATGTCACTGTCGAGATTCATTGCTTGTTCTGTGAGCACTGTCACAACACGCTTATGCAGACAATTCCATTCAAGGCAGATCATCATTCCATTACCAGAAATCTCGAAATCTATATTGAAGATCTGCTTGCCAGCGGACGCTTTACTCTGAAGACAATTGCGGAACTGACTGGCGTAGGGGCGCACTTGGTAAAGGCCGTTGATAAAGCCAGGCTGAGCAGACTGTATGTCGAAGAGAACTCAAAGGGTCCATCCTTAAAGAAATCTGATACCTATAGTCGTTTTTCGGCTATTGATGAGTTCAAGCTTCAAAACGAACATCAATACGCAACTCATATCATCGATCTAGAAACCAGGCATGTGCTTTGGATCGCCAAAGGTAAGAAGAAGCAGGTTGTTTATGATTTCATCGACCATGTAGGAAGCGAATGGATGAGCCATGTCAAAGCAGTCGCATGCGATATGAATTCCGACTTTCAGGAAGCGTTTGAAGAACGTTGTGAGAATATCTCTATCGTTTTTGACTATTTTAATATCGTGTAGAATTTCAACGATAAAGTAACCTCTGAAGTTCGTAAAGATGTTCAAAAGGATCTGACTGCCGATGATAAAATCGAACAGGCCAGGCAGCTTAAGGGATCAAAGTATATTCTGATGTCCTCGCTTGCAACGCTGGAACAAAAGACGCACGCGGCGAAGCGGAAACTGTGCTGCGAGTGGAAAAGACCCTTTTGGCCTGAAACCAGTACTGGCTAAAACAGGATACGTTAAACGATACAAGGAGCTTTTGAAACTGAATACCTTATTCACCACTTGCGATATCGTCAAAATCCAGCTTGAACAAGCCTTCAAATGCAGAAACAAATCAGAGATGGCAGTGCTGCTTAACAACCTGATTGATACGTGTAGAGGTACGAAGAGCAAACACTTTGAATGGTTTGCCCGATTGATTGAAAACCACTATCAGGGCATCCTTTCACATGCCATTTATGGGATTTCGACTGGAAAGATCGAAGGAGTCAACAATAAGATCAAGACGATTAGAAGACAGGCGTATGGCTACTGCGACGATGGTTACTTCTTTTGAAGATTATGGATGCATCACGCAATTAGAATGTCAGCCCTTCGATCCCAAAGGTTTTTTCATTGAACCATATTATTCCTAAAGCATAATGAACTTAACAAAGATTCAGCCGCAGTCTGCAGCAAACTGTATCCCGCCTCAGTCCCTCTGCCGGGAGTGGAACTTCGGAAGAATTGCCAGGAGAAAGATAGATGAAACAGGCAAGAAAATTTTTGAAGTCTGCAGAGAACAGACGGAAGCCACTCTGCAGCAGGAAGAAGCCATTGACCAGGCGCTGATCTGATTGCGCAGTCCATGGCTAAAGGTGGCGTGCTTCACGTCTTTGGCTGCGGTCACTCCCAGATGTTTGGCGAAGAACTCTGCTGCCACACCGGCGGACTGGTGCCTGTGAACGCCATTCTGGTTCCCCAGTACGTCATTTATCCGGATATCTGGCTCTGCCAGCTGATAGAGTGCCAGGAAAATGCAGCCCATAAGGTGCTGGAATCTTTTGTCCCCAGACCGGAAGACATCATGCTGATTGTCTCCATTTCCGGACGCAATGCCGCCGGCATAGATATGGCCATGGCATCCCCTGAAAAAGGCATGAAGGTCATTGCCCTGACGTCCATGGACTATACCAACAAAGCCGTTTCCCGACATTCCAGTGGCCTGAAGCTGAAGGATATCAGTGATGTGGTGCTGGACTGCTGCGCCATTGAAGGCGATGCCGTTCTGGAGGATCCTAGACTGGTCGAAGGTGACCGCTTCTGCTCTCCTTCCACCATCGTGGGGATGCATCTGCTGGTGGGCCTTATGGGAGAAGGAGTGGAACGGCTGCTGGATGCCGGTGTCAATCCTGAAATCTGGGTGTCCGGCAACGTGGATCACGGCGATAGCTGCAACAGCCAGTATCTGGAAAAGTACCGGAACAGAATCGATATTCTCTGATCCCGGTTTTCGAAGATGGATCTGTCAGAAAGGCTCTGATTTTTCAGAAAGAAACCGATATCAAATTCATTTTCGTATGGCACACCGCCCTGAAGTTTTCTAGAATAATGAAGTCATTTTTACAGAAGGAAGGGATTGTTATGCAGGCCGCATGGAACGTCTGTTCATCAGAATCATTTGCTTCAGTCTCTTTTTCTGTCCGTTCTCTGCGCCCTTTTTCCGGGCGCGCTTTTGTTTAAACAGCTGCGGCCAGAAGCCGCATAAAAAGGAGACACACGATGAGTCATGGACACAGCGTACAGAACTGTTCCGGTCTGGCCGGTGTTTACAACATGCTGGATGCATCCCATGTTCTGTACTATCTTCTTCACTCTCTCCAGCACCGGGGCAGTGACGGTGCCGGAATGGCAGTATCCAACGGAGAAACCCTCTCCCTTCATAAAGGCAAGGGTCTTCTTTCCGAAAACATGACCGGACAGGTGCTGGACGCCATGGAAGGCCGTTCCGCCATCGGACAGGTACGTATGGCCACTCCCGGCGACAGGCAGAAGGAAAACCTGCAGCCTGTGGCGGTGAGAGCCTTCCAGGGCCAGTTCGCCCTGGTTTGCAGCGGTATGCTGCTCAATGGACCCAGCCTTCGCAAAGCCATGAAGCAGGAAGGCCTGATTTTCCAGGGCACTTCCGATGCCGAGATCATTGCCCATCTGATTCAGATTTCCAGAGGCACTTTAGCCGAGCGCATTGAACGCACCGTGCAGATGCTCAAGGGCTCCTTTGCCTTTCTGCTCATGACCAAAAACACGCTTTATGCCGTAAGAAGCAAAGATGGCATCCGGGCTCTGTATATGGCCTCCACCCCGGAAGGCAGTATTCTCTTTGGTTCAGAAAGCAGCGCCTTCACCATGATGGAGACAGAGTCCATCGAAGAAATCCTGCCCGGCGAACTCATTATTCTGGGAAAGCACGGTCTGGAGCGAAAGCAGATCCAGCCTCCTCTTGGCCATGTGTGCGCCATGGAATTCGTGTACTATTCAAGGCCCGATTCCAGCATGGAAAACAGCAGCGTTCACCTCTCCAGAGAAGCCGCCGGCAAAGCCCTGGCCAGACAGGAAATTGTAAAAGCCGACCTGGTCATCGGTGTTCCCGATACTGCGCTGCCTGCAGCAGCCGCCTTTGCCAGAGAACTGGGTCTGCCTTATGAAATCGGCCTCATCAAGAACCGGTATATCGGTTCCACCTATGTCAGGCCCACGGCCGTTCAGCGCGAACAGGGTATGCGCTCCAGGCTCAATGTCATCTCTTCCATCGTCAGCGGCAAATCCATTTTCCTGGTGGATGATTCAGTTCAGAAAGGACAGACTGCCAGAAGAATCTGCCAGATGTTAAGGGAAGCCGGCGCCAGGAAAGTTCACCTGCGCATCGCTTCGCCTCTCATTGCCCATTCCTGCTATTCGGGAACTGAATTTATTCCAAAGGATCAGCTGGCCGGTCATCTGTGGAATCTGGAAGAAATGAAGACAGTCTTTGATGCGGATTCCGTTTCCTTCCTGGATCTGGACACCTTCAAAACCTGCCTGCCTTCCGATGCCTGTCTTGCCTGCTTTAACGGGGAATACCCGTATGACCTGTATGATTTCGCGGATTCACAACCTGAATGATGAAAGGAGAACTTCTCATGTTTGATGAACTTCATGAAGAATGCGGTGTCTTTGGATGTTATCAGTGCCAGGATGCCGCCAGCCTGACTTACTATGGTCTGCACTCTTTACAGCACAGAGGACAGGAAGCCAGCGGCATCGCGGTGGCCAGTCATGGAAAAATCCAGGTATTCAAAGGCAAGGGCCTGACAGTGGATGTGTTTTCCAGGGAAGATCTGGATCAGCTGGAAGGAGATCTGTCTGTAGGTCATGTCCGCTATTCTACTGCCGGCGGACAGGAATATGAAAACATTCAGCCCATTGCCGCAGAAGGCTATCAGGGCGACATCGCCCTGGTCCACAACGGCCAGATCGTCAACGACAGAGAACTGCGCAAGGAGCTGGAAGCAGCCGGCGCGATTTTTCAGGGCACCAGTGATTCCGAAGTCATTCTGCATCTCATTGAAAAGCAGACCGGCACCCTGGAAGAACGGGTGAAAAAGGCTGCCCAGCGCCTGGAAGGGGCCTTCTCCATTCTGGTGATGAAGGATGACACCCTCATCGCCTTCCGAGATCCTCATGGTCTGCGCCCCTTAAGCTATGCCCGAAACAGGCAGGGCTGGATCATCTCCTCGGAAAGCTGCGCCTTTGAAGTCATGGGCATCTACCGTCATACCGATGTTCTGCCAGGACAGATGGTGGTGTTCAAAGACGGTCTTCCCCGCTCTTCCTTCTATACCCCCAAAAGAGATCATCACCTGTGCGCCATGGAATACATTTACTTCGCCAGACCGGATTCCGTCATTGAAGACAAAAATGTCCATGCTCTGCGCAAGGAAACCGGCCGCCTGCTGGCCAGACAGGACAAAGATCTGCAGGCTGATGTGGTCATCGGATGTCCTGACTCTTCCCTTTCCGCTGCCATGGGTTATGCCGAAGAAGCAGACCTGCCCTTCCAGTATGGTCTGGTCAAAAACCGCTTTGTCACCCGTACCTTTATTCAACCAACTCAGGCCATGCGGGACAGAGGAGTCAGAATGAAACTTTCTCCTGTCAGAGAAGTCATAGATGGTAGAAGAGTGGTTCTCATTGATGATTCCATTGTCAGAGGCACAACTTCAAGACGTATTGTCAATCTTCTGCGGGAAGCGGGAGCTAAGGAAGTACATGTACGCATTGCTTCTCCCATCATTACTTCTCCCTGTTTTTATGGGGTCGATACCTCCACGAAAAAGGAGCTCATCGGTGCACAGATGACTCTGGAAGAAATGAAAGATTACATTCAGGCTGATACACTGTACTTTCTTTCCCCGGAAGATCTGCAGAATGCTGCTGAACCCAGCGCTCTTTGTATGGCATGCTTTACCGGCGAATACTGTACAGATCTGTTCAGTCATCAGGAGCAGTTGGAAAACTGAATCTTCTGTACGAAACACCGCTGTGAAAAAGACTGTACTCCCGAAAGCTACTGCTCATACTGCCGCAGTTTTTCACCTCACCGTTCCCTGGTTGCCCGGGAACGGCTTTATTCTGTTTATCAGTGCTGTATTCTAAATTCTCTTCATGTTTATACCCAGTCAGGCACCAAACGGCAGGCAAAGAAGCCGGCTTCATAGCATTCTTTTCAGCCTGATCAGCGTCTGAAATCGCTGAAGCAGGACGGAACAGAAACCGGTCGCTATGGGTAATCAAATTCTGGCCTGTTTTGGTCAGTTAACCTGGCTGTTTTCACGGGGCAGACCGTCCCATATGTCCTCTGGAGGGATTGAAGGGACAAACTATGCTGCCAGCTGCGCTTACAGTTCAACTCAGATCCTTGAAGCCCATAATCCCCCGTCTTCGGGGACAACCAAAAATGTTAATAAATGCTGCTGGTAAAGTGAAACAAAGCGTCTACACTAAACCGGCATCAGTCGTTTTTATCACGTAAGTGTCAAACAATCGACGGGTATACGCGAGACTGAATATTAGATACGCTAAACGGGATCCCTTTCGAGATCCCGCTTGGCGTATTTTTTATTCTTCATCGTTTTCTTCATACTTCGGATCCGGTCCACGGTATCCAATTCGAAGATATTCAGGTAAATCCTTTGAATACGGCAGAAGTGACTTCAATACATCTACCGCGATTTCATCGTCTTTGAACCATTTGAGTTCATCCAGAACGTACTCCATGTAGCGCTCTGGATTTAAGTCGTTCATTTCAGCCGATCGAAACAAAGTCATAAACGCTGCGACGACTTCCGCACCTTTGATACTCTTCGTAGTCTGGAAGTTTTTGCGATTGATCACGAATGGCTTTACGGCTCTTTCTGCCACATTATTGTCGATCGGATAATCACCGTCTTCCAGGTACCTTCCCAACGAGTTCGCTCGATCCATGAAGTACTTGGCTGCTCTGTAGGCGGTGCTTCTTTCCTCGAATCCACTCTGAATCTCCATCATGACTCTTGTGAGTCTTTCAAAGCAGGGCTTTGAAAGTTCCTGCCGAACTTCGGTTCTCGCCTCGTGCGAGTAAGAAGCAACGTGGGATTCGATGTGGTAGAGCTTCCCGAACAGAGACAGGGCTGTGAGCAGAATCTGGAGACCCGGACTTGGTTCGGGTCTCTCTGTTTCGTCCAGCTGGGCTGCCGCTTCTGCGGCCTCTTCGTCGTTCTCCAGTGTGGTCTTTTCCCACTTCAGGACGTCTGCCTGATACTGCGCGAAGTCTGACCGGACTTTGATGGCTTCGAAGATCTTTCTTCTCGCATGGGCCATACAGTTGAGCTTTCTGCAGGGGCCATAGTAGTTGGCATATGCATAAAGCCCGTCTGTCATAAGGGCATGACGAAAAGAACCGCCAAGGAGGGCGATTACGAACTCCTGTTTCTTGTAAGGGAAAAACTTATAGACAGCCATCTGGTTCTCTTCATAGATTCCGCTGACGGCGACAACCATAGAAGACTGTTTTCGATCTTTAACCTCCGTGCACTTTAAAACCGTCTCATCCATATGGACGACGTTACAGTTTGGGAGATCCTCAATCATTTGTTTTACGAGGGGCTTCAGATAAAGATCGTAAGTTTTTTCCAGGATGTTGCCCATGGTCTGACGGCTGATCGGCAGTCCCGTGAGACTCAGGTGCTTTTCCTGACGATAGGCCGGGGTTCCCATTACGAACTTATCGTAGGCAATTCCCGCGACCATAGAGGAAGTTGCGACACTCTTGTCGATCAGTGCAGGCTCGTCAGGTTCGGCGGTGCGGATGATGGCTTTCCCGTTTTCATCCGTACACTTGTTTGGGCACGCGACTGTCTCACGCAGCACTTCTTCCAGCCTATAGCGAGCGGGAATCCGATGAATCCTATAGTGACGTTTCATTCCAACAGTTTTCATCTCACAGCCGCAAACTGGGCAAATGCGCTTTTCCCCTTCTACACTGAAGGTAGTGGTTTCTTTGACCGCTTCCTGCTTTCTGCACTTGGTGGAAGGTTTTTCTTGCTTCCTTCAACAGAACTGAGCTTTAAATCTTCAGCTTCTTTACGATAGCGGTCTCCCTCTTCCTGATATTTCGCAGCCCGGTTAAAACAAACATCGGCTTTCAGATCAAGCTGAGCCAGCTGTTTATTCAGAATATTGATATCTGGGCCGCCGTCCTCGTTTTCAGAGTAATCCAGTTTCAAGGGAACCATCTTTTCCGTAGAAGGACCAAAGCGGCCGCTTTTCACGGCTTTATTGATTTCTTTAGCGAAATAGAGATCCAGGTACATATCCTCAATAAATTTGTCTTTCTCTTCTTCCGTCATGGTGCTGATCTGATGATGAAGATCTTCGAGGAGCTCGTTGCGGATTGTCTGGTAAGGGTTCGGCACATTCATGTATTAATTTTAACATATTTAGAGCGATAGATAAAGTAAATGGGATGATTTATCTTGATATTCCTTCAAGAAAATCATCCTTTTAAATTGGTTTAAACATACTTATAAGTTCGTGGCAGAAATGCCGGCTGGGGAACAATCGACAGACCGGAAAGCAGAGAAGCCAGCTGCGAACAGTCAATTCGCATGAAGTCGGACTGGTCAGTGCTGACAGGCCACTGAAGGGAAGATCTGGAGAGTCGCTTATAAACAAGCCAGAATCCATTTCCGTCACGAAGGATACCTTTGATCTTGTTCTTCTGTCGATTAACGAAGAGAAAGAGGGATCCATCCAGCGGATCCAGAGCGAGAGGTCCTTGAACCAGGGAGACGTAACCGTCAATTCCTTTGCGAAGGTCAGCAGGCATCTGAGCCAGATAGATGTTTTTAACTTTGGAGAAATCGATACCGAGATCGATTGCAGGGATGATTGATTCCATGAAAAAGCCTCCTTGAATAAAGGAATTATCCCAAGGAGGCGGTCGAGAAAATACCCGTCTTTTATTTGACGCTTACTTTATCACTGATGACCTGAATAATTCAAAGGAAACGCAAAACGGCCGGAATCCGCTATAAATACGGGGATTCCGGCCGTTGGTTATTTCATCTTAAAGGTGAAGCCATATGTCTTCTGTTAAGGGTACTGTAATTTTGCAGGTTTCGGGCACTGATAAAATGTTGGTTTTGTGTACGAAAAGAAGGTAGTGAATTGAAATAGTAAATGCAACCATTGAACTCTTTCTCGTTGCATTTAGTCCTTCAACCACAATCGTTGCGTTTAGTCCTTCAGTCCAGATAACCTAAGGTCGTTCTTGTTTAGCGAAAAATGTACTGACCGATTCGGCCAGTCTTCTATGTTCTCCTTCCAAAACAGACAGGAGGGCCTTATGCCTAATCAAAAACATCTCAACGCTGTCACTCGAAAACTGATTCAAGACAGTCTGGACCAGGGGCTTTCTATGCCTGAAATCGCCCGACAGATCGACAAGTCTAAAAGCACCGTCAGCCGCGAAGTCAAAACGCACATTTCCTTTCAGCCGTGTCTTAAGGAATCTGATTCCAACGGTAAAGCTGTCATCTGGGATTGCGTCTGTATTCATGAATGCAGCCCTGACAACGGGATTTGTAAATCTCCATGTAAAAAGCGAAAGCCGATTCCTCGCGAATTCAGAGACAAAAAGGATTGTGCAACGGATGTCCTAAAGCCCATCGGCCTCGGCGATGCAAACTCGAAAAGCGCCTCTACAAAGCGAAACAGGCGCAGGAGGAGTACGAAGAAACTCTTAGAGAATCACGCACTGGGATCAACCTTACCGGTGAAGAATTCCAATATGTGAAACGCATCATCAGTGAAGGAGTTAAAAACGGGCAGTCTCTTTCCTCTATCTGTCAGCGCTGCCCAGAGATCCCAGTAACGGAGCGTACTGTCTATACCTGGATCGAACACCGGGAATTAGCCGATCAGGGAGTCTTAAATATCGATCTCCCCTTAAGGTAAAGCGAGAAATCCGATTCAAGCCCTCTATCAAAACGAAAAAGCGGAAAGACAATTCTGTGGTTCGAGGCCGAACTTATGAGGATTTTCAGAAACACCTCGCTTCACACCCAAATGTATCGGTAGTTGAAATGGATACGGTCTATAACGACGTAACCAACGGGCCATTCATGCAGACTTTTCTATTTCGCGATCCGCACCATCTGTTTCTCGCTGTCTACCACACAGAAAAGACCGCTCAGGCGATGTATGAAGGGCTTAAAACTCTCCACGATCAGCTTGGAGCCCAGACTTTCCGACGACTGTTCGCGGTGATTCTGACCGATCGCGGTTCAGAATTTACTGCAGTCGAAGAAATCGAAGCACTCGGTGTGAAAGTGTTTTACTGCGATCCGATGCAGTCCATCCAGAAAACCTCCGTTGAGAACAAACATCTTCTTTTAAGGAGAATTTTCCTGAAGAACCGAGGCAGCCATATTTTTGATTTAGTCAAGCTGGGACTGACCAGTCAGGAGCAGCTGAACATCGCCATCTCGCATATCAACTCATATGGATTAAAAAGTCTGCACGGTCATACCCCGTACGATTGTTTCCGCTTTCTGGAAAAATCTTCTGAAATTCTGGAAAAACTAGGAATCAAAAAATAGATCCGGCTTCTGTCCACTTGAAGCCAGATCTGTTAACTCGCTAAACAATAACTAGAGTTAAGAAGGAGAACGAACACACCTTAATTCACATATTTGGCAGTTGCATTTAGTATCGGAGCAAAAAATACACTAATCAACTGCTCTTTTTGTCGTGGTTGCATTTAGTCCTTCCAACTCAAAAATTTTAGCATGGAAGCACAGAAAAGGCGAAACGCGGCCCTGGTAAAGAAAAATCCCCTCAGTTTCCTGGCTTAGATAAAGGAAATTGAGAGGAAAAGTAGATTTTTGAAACAGTAAATGGAACGCTCGTTTTTATCAGTTCAATGGTTGCGTTTACTATTTCAATTCATCCAATTCACCATTTTTATATGGATTTTTTCACTCTATTCGTTTCTTTTTAAGATTCTGATTTTTTAAGACACGTTTGGACGGCTATTCCCTGTCGCCATGTGCGGATCGGAGAGTAGCTGCTATCCTCAGATTCGTAAAAGCAGGATACTTTCGTTTTCTGAAAGTATCCTGCCGTATTGAAAAACTAAAATCTGTTTTTGAAGCTTACCAGGCGATGATTTCCACGCCGTCATCGTGAACCGCAATCGTATGTTCCCATTGTGCTGAGAGCTTGCCGTCATCCGTATAGGAGGTCCAGTCGTTATCAGCGTCGATGAACAGACTGCATACGCCTTCATTGATCATCGGTTCAATGGTGAACACCATTCCCGGTGCAAGAATGATGCCCGTCCCGCGTGTTCCCACATGCTGGACCATCGGATCTTCATGGAAGTCGTTGCCGACTCCGTGACCGCAGTAGTCCAGAACGACGGAATAGCCGTTGGCGTGCGCGATTTCCTGAATTGCTGCGCCGACATCTCCAAGATGTCCCCACGGCTTCACGGCCGCAATGCCTGCTTCCAGACATTCTTTCGTCACATCCACCAGCTTTTTGGCTGCCGGGCTGACTTCGCCAATGCAGAACATGCGCGATGCATCCGCATAATGGCCGTTTACGATCGTCGTGCAGTCGACGTTGACAATATCGCCGTCTTCCAGAACGGTATCGTCTGGAATGCCGTGGCAAACCTGATCGTTAATCGACGTGCAGCAGCTTTTCGGAAAGCCTTCGTAGCCCAGACAGGCCGGAATGCCGCCGTGCTCGATCGTGTAGTCATGAACCATCTTGTCAATTTCGTTGGTCGTCATGCCCGCCTTGATTTTGGACTGCACCAGGTCGAGCGCGCCGTTATTGACTTTCGCCGCTTCACGGATCCACTTCAGATCTTCTTCGGACTTGATCATTTTATGCGTGGGCACCTTGCACCCTTTTTTCTTCAGGTCCATCAGTGTCCGGTCAAACGCTTCATGACACTTTTTGTATTTCTTTCCGCTTCCGCACCAGCACGGATCGTTACGCATGGTCATGTTTAGTTCCTTCTTTCTCCATCTGAACAATCAGAATTCTGTCTTTTCCATTGATATCCTTAAGGACTGTTACTTCCGCTTCCGGGAAGAACTTGGCAGCCAGCGTTTTCAGACGATCGCCCTGGTCCCAGCCCATTTCAAAGCACATCACGCCGCCCGGATTGAGCACCTGATCCGCTTTCTGGAAAATCTTCCGGTAAAAGTAAAGGCCATCTTCGCCGCCAAACAGCGCCACGTTCGGTTCATAGTCCACAACGCTGTGATCCATTTTTTCATTTTTCGGAATATAAGGCGGATTAGACACCAGAAGGTCACAGTGCATATTGCGGGAAATAAACGGATCCAGCATATCGCCCTGTACAAAAACAACCGAACCGCCTAACCGTTCATTGTTGGCGTAGGCCGTTTCGAGGGCTTCCCGGGAAATATCGGAAGCGAACACGTCGATCTGATCGTTTTCCAGGGAAAGGGTAATTCCGATGGCGCCGCTTCCGGTGGCTACATCAAACACAACAGGGTGTTCAATCTGCTCGCACAGCACATCGCACTGAATCAGAACCTGCCCGGTCAGTTCTTCTGTTTCCGGACGGGGATCAGCACGTTTTCATTGACGGTAAAGTCGTATCCATAAAAGTTTTCATAGCCAAGGACATAGCCGAGCGGTTCGCCTTTTTCCATGCGGTGAATCCCCTCAAGATAGTCGGTCTGAATTTCCGGATCGACTTCTTCATCCATATCCATATACAGATTGATGTCCTTTTTCTGGCAGAGCTCGTTGAGCAGAAGCATCGCCGCCTGATCGGACTGACCAGCCGCTACCATGCGATCCTTGCCTTCGCTCAGAAGATCGCGGTAACGCATCATGACAGCGATTCTCCAGCCAGCTTCGCCTGCTGGTCCGCTTTCTGCAGCGCCTGCATCAGATCTTCCAGACGGCCGTCAATAATGCGGTCGAGCTGGTTTACGGTATAGCCGATGCGATGATCGGTGACACGGTTCTGCGGATAGTTGTACGTACGAATTTTTCCGCGCGATCGCCGGTACCGATTTTGGTCTTGCGCTCTGCCTCGTTCTTTTCGTCGATGGCGCGCTGATGTTCTTCTTTGACACGTGCAGCGATCGTTGCCAGAGCCGTCGCACGGTTTTCATGCTGGGAACGGCCGTCCTGGCATTTAACGACGATGCCGGTCGGCTTATGAATAACGCGGACAGCGGAGTCCGTTTTGTTTACGTGCTGACCGCCGGCTCCGGACGCACGCATGGTCTCGATTTCCAGATCGTTCATATCGATATCGAAATCTTCTTCATCAATTTCCGGATAGCACAGAACTGTCGCGGTCGAAGTCTGAATGCGTCCCTGCGACTCAGTCTTTGGAACGCGCTGTACACGGTGCGATCCGCTCTCATATTTCAAAGTGCCATAGGCATGCTGGCCGCTGACTTTAAAAGCAATCAGGGAATAGCCGCCGGCTTCGGATTCTTCTGCATCCGTCACTTCGACTTTCCAGCCTTTGCCTTCAGCGTACTTGGCGTACATGCGGTACAGGTCACCTGCGAAAATATTGGCTTCGTCGCCGCCGGCTGCTCCGCGGATTTCCATGAATGCGTTATGAGAATCGTTCGGATCGGTCGGAACGAGCAGAAGTTCGAGGCGAGCAATATAATCGTCAATTTTCGGTTCGAGTTCCGTGATTTCCATCTGGGCCATTTCCCGGATTTCCTTATCATGTTCTTCGAGAAGCACGCGGGCGTCCTCCAGTTCCGAAACTGCTGCTTTGTATTCGTTATAGGTTTCTACAATCGGTGTCAGTTCGTTGGCTTCCCGTCCAAGTTTGGACATCTGCCGGCGATCGCTGACAACCGTTGGATCCATCATTTTTTCATTAATCTCATCCAGACGCGCTGCAAGCCTGTCGAGACGTTCTTCCATTTTTGCCATTGTTTATCTCATCCTTCCCTCTGAGTCTGTATTCTTGTTCGTATCGTTTTCATTATAGCAAACAGCTTTTCGCTCACCCTTTGTCAAGTCTTTTATGATTTTTTGTGCCCACTCTGAGGTTTCGGACAATTTCCCCTGCGCCGGGCAAGGTTGAAGCCCCTATCCGTTCCGGATAGAATAATAGGTAAGCGTTATGAATATTTCACTTTCGCTCCGCAGGATATGCGGGTAAAGGAGAACCTATGAAACATAAAGTCCGCAAAGCGGTCATTCCGGCAGCAGGTTTTGGAACGCGCTTTCTCCCGGCGACCAAGGCCATCCCGAAGGAAATGCTTCCCATCGTGGATATTCCCACGATTCAGTACATTATTGAAGAGGCCGTAAATTCCGGCATCGAAGAAATCTGCCTGATTACCAATTCCTACAAGCAGAGCATTGAAAACCATTTTGACCGCTCCTTTGAACTGGAAGAAAAGCTCAAAGCCAGCAACGATCTGGAACATCTGGAAATGATCCAGAAAATTACCGATATGGTCAACATCGTATCGGTTCGTCAGAAAACGCCAAAAGGTCTTGGCCACGCCATTCTCTGTGCCAAGAGCTTTGTCGGCAATGAACCGTTCGCCGTTCTGCTCGGCGATGACATCGTCATCAATGCCGGTGGACCAGGCTCCATTCGCCAGCTCATGGACGTGTATGAAACGACCGGATGCAGCGTTGTCGGCGTTCAGCCAGTCGCTGAAGAAAATGTCTCCAAGTACGGCATTATCGACCCGCTGGAAAAATCGAAGACGGCCTGATGACCGTTTCCACGTTCGTTGAAAAGCCCGCGCAGGAAGACGCGCCAAGCAACATGGCCATTCTTGGCCGCTACGTTCTTGGACCGGACATTTTCGAAAAGCTCGAAACCCAGGCAGCCGGCAAAGGCAACGAAATCCAGCTGACCGATGCCATTGACCGTCTGGCCAAGGAAGATACCGTCTACGCCTGCCAGTTCGACGGCAGACGCTATGACGTCGGCGATCGCAAAGGCTTCCTCCAGGCGCAGATCGAATTCGCACTCAACCGCGACGATACGCGCGAAGCCATGGAAGACATCATTGAATCGCTCGGCTATAAGAAAGTAAGCAAGTAGCATGATCACCGATACGCATTGCCATCTTACGTGTGACGAACTGTACGAAAACGCGGTGCCGCTGATCGAAAGCGCCCTGGAACAGGGCGTAGATCTGATGATGATCATGTGCACGAACCGTAAGGAATACGACCGGGCGCTTGCGCTGAAAAAACAGTATCCCGAAAATCTGAAAGTCGCCTGGGGCTTTTTCCCTGAAGACGCCAGAGAGATCACAGAAGAAGATCTCGAAGAGCTGAGAAAAGAAGCCGCCTGCGGCAATATGGATGTTCTGGGCGAAATCGGCCTGGACTATTACTGGGACATGTCGTTTAAAGAAGAACAGAAGGCCCTCTTCAAAGCTCAGCTCGATATCGCGGCCGAAACGGGGCTTCCGGTTTCCATACATATGCGGGACGCCGCAAAGGATTCCCTGGATATTCTTAAAGCCCATGCCCGTACGCCGATCATCTTCCACTGCTATTCCGGTTCAACGGAAACCATGAGAGAAGCCCTCAAACTGGATTCCATGATTTCCTTTGCGGGACCCATCACCTTTAAAAACAATAAACAGGGGCCTGCCAATGTCATCGCCTGTCCGCCCGAAAGAATTTTAAGCGAAACCGATTCGCCGTATCTCGCCCCGGTTCCGTATCGCGGCAAGCGAAATCAGCCTGCCTATGTCAAAGCGACGCTTGAAAAAATGGCTGAGTTAAAAGAAATGGATTCCGATGATCTGGCCCGACAGATCCGCGCCAACTTCCTGTCTCTTTTTCAAAACGGATCCGAATAAACGCATTCCACAGAATGCATTCCCGCGAATCGACCATCAGAAGCCGACCGCAGCCGACAGCGGATTCGATCGTAAATTCTGAAACAAAAACCGCCTGACGGCGGTTTTCTTTTGTCGATTTATATCCCGCGGAAGACTGGAGAGTTCCAGAAATCCCAGACGAGCGTTTCCAATTCGATTTGGAATTAGTGACGGTTGTCGTCTTCGTGAACGAGAGCTGTCTGCAGCGCGTAGGACAGCGATTCGTTGAGCTCAACCGCTTCGATGGCAGCAGCTGCAAGCGGAGCAACGGAAAGAACTACCATTTCATCGTACAGTTTTGCGTTTTCAGTCTGATCGATGGTGTTCGTAACGATGAATTCACTCAGGCCGGAGTTTTTCAGACGTTCAATCGCCGGTCCGGAAAGTACGCCGTGTGCGCAGGCTGCGATAACTTCTTTCGCGCCTTTTTCGTAAAGCATGTTGATGCCGCTGGTCAGTGTGCCGGCGGTATCGACCATATCATCGATGACAACTGCAACTTTTCCGTCAACTTCACCAAGCAGGTTCATGGCAACCGCAACGTTTGGTTTTGGACGACGCTTGTCAATGATGGCAACCGGAGCGCCGAGGCGGTCAGCCAGACGACGGGCACGAACGGTTCCGCCGTGGTCAGGAGAAACAACGACAACATCTTCGATGTTCAGACCTGGTTTGTGTTTGAGGTATTCACTGATCAGAGACAGCGTATTGATGTCATCTGCCGGAATATCGAAATAGCCCTGAATCTGGGCAGCATGGAGATCCATGGTGATCACGCGGTTTGCACCGGCGCGTTCAAGAAGCGAAGCCACCAGTTTGGCTGTAATCGGCTGACGCGGTTTCGCCTTGCGGTCCTGTCTGGCGTAGCCAAAATACGGAATAACACAGTTGATGGAACGAGCCGAAGCACGCTTGCAGGCATCGATACCGATCAGAAGCTCCATAAGATTGGCGTTTACCGGGCGATTGGTACTCTGTACAAAGAATACGTCTTTTCCACGTACAGACTCACCGAGTTCAACAAGAATTTCTCCATCAGCAAAATGATGAACATCACATTTTCCAAGGGGATTTCAAGAATCTCACAGATTTCTCTGGCCAGATCGCGGCTGCTGGTCAGCGCGAATACAACGGTTGAATTTTTAAGCTCATCTTTGTTTAACATGCTTGCGTACCTGTTCCTTCCTCATTTCCTGCGGGTTCCTCATCCAGGGCATTTGAAATCATTTCGTTCTGGACTTTGCACATCTGCAGGCGGACACCATCACCGATGACACTGTCTTTAATCCAGGTCTGGGGAAAATTTCGACATAATTGCCCAGCGCCGTTTTGCCAAGGATTTCCGTATCCGGATAAATCACGGTATCGTGACCGATTTTCACATCCTGGCCGATAACCGTTCGCTGCGGATCTACAATTTGCACGCCGGCTAACATATGTCTGCGGTTAATTCTGTCTTTCATCCAGCGATATACATCGTACAGTTCGCTGACGGTATTAATGCCCGCCATCTCATCCGGATCCGAAGCGGCAATGGCATCCACGTGCTTGCCTTTTTCATTGAGAATTCGAACCAGATCCGTCAGATAGTATTCATTCTGGGCATTATCGGTTGTCAGCTCGCTGAGCGCATCAAAAGATCTCGGTTGTTAAAGCAGTAAACGCCCGCGTTGATCTCTCGGATTTCTTTCTGCTCGGGAGTGCAGTCGCGAGCTTCGACGATCTCTTTTACCGCACCGGTTTCATCGCGGACAACTCTTCCGTAATTTCCGCCCTCTTCCAGTATGGCACTCAGAAGAACAAGAGCCTTTCCCTGTGCTTGGTCATAAAGCATTTCGAGGGTTTCCGGCTGGAGACAGGGGACATCTCCATTCATGACGAGCGTATAGCCGTCTTCGTCCTTGAGGGCCGAAACCTGCATGACCGCATGTCCGGTTCCGAGCTGCTCCTTCTGCAGCGCAAACTCTTCTTCGGGGAAAGCGTCCATTAAGGACTGTGCCTGATAGCCGGCAACAATGACAATCCTCTCTGCGCCTGCTTTTTCAGCGCGCCAAGAGGATAAGCCAGAATCGGTCGGTCAATCAGATCATGCATTACTTTGTTTTTTCCGACTTCATCCGGGTTCCTTTGCCGGCAGCCAGAATAATCGCATTCCGTTTTGTCATGGGACCACCTTTCGCAGGTATTCTAACACATCCCCGACATTCCTCCTCTTTGTTCAGGGTTTTTAGACAAAATCAAAAATGGCTTTTGATAAAACAGCAGATTCTCCTCAAAGCGTCTTCAAAGGACCATGTCTGCGGCATGCCGGCATGGAAAAAGCCGGAAAAGCGATGACAATTTCGCTTTTTCCGGCTTTTCAAACGGTTCTGGAGCCGATCCGACGGACTTTCTTTTTCCGTCCGAACCGATCGCATTAATCAATGGAATCGTATTCGCTCTGCAGCTCGTTGATCTTGTTGTTCTTGTTATTGATTTCGGTTTCTACCGGGAGGCTTCTGCCACAATCGCCTGCCAGTCGTTGTAGGCCGAATCCATTGCGGACTTCGCATCCGATTCGGAGCGCTGGGCATCGATCAGCGTATTGGTCGCGGAAGAAAGCTGGCTGTTGAGCGAATTGACGCTGTCGAGATCTTTCTGAAGGCTGTTGATCTGCGACTGCAGCTGCTCTTTGTCCGCACCTGAACCGCCAGTATCCGATCCGTCGCCGGCATTAATGGCGTTGATCTGATCCTGGAGATCCTTGATCTGAGCACGAATACTGTCCGCGCTTGGATAGCTGTTCAGATCGTCCTGAATCTGATTGACTTTGCTCTGGGCTGTGTTTGTGGCCTGAACTGCCTGATCGTACGCATTCTTTTTGGAGTTGTACGTGTTTTCCGCATCGTTCTTTCGCTTATTGATACCGTCCAGCTTGCCCTGCAGAACCGCCACGTCGCCGCTGAGCGACTCGATTTCATCGCGGAGTTCCGCTTTTCGTTCCGCGTTTTTCACATCGGAGTTGGAAGAAGAAGGCTTCTGCTGAGCGCCGGCTTCAGCAAGCAGTTCATCAAACGTCTTGGACGTTCTCGCCAGCAGCTGTTCATTGATTTTTCGCTTTTCATCTTCGGAAAGCTTGTCATACACGGAACGGAAATCCAGAACCTGCTGCTTGTTGTCATCGGTAAGGCCGTTAAAGCTTTCTGCCCAGCTAAGGAGGTCGTTGTAGCCTTTGCTGGTCTGGGTCTGCGCGCCGGAGTTCATGAAATGAACCGCCATGTAGCCGCCGACCGAAACCACAGCGATCGCCAGCGCGATACCAGCAATAATGCCGACGGTCCTCATATTGTTTTTCGATTTTTTACGTGAATGCGAAGAGCGGGAAGGCGCCGGACGCGAAGAGCCGCGGGAATCGTGGTGACGGACTCTTACATGACGGTCTTCTTCATCGTAGTCGTCATAATCGTCCTCTTCGTCGTCGTACGAATCGTCATAGTCGTCGTAATCGTCGTCTTCGTCCTCGCGTACGTATTCCCGGTGAAGGAGCGGTTCATCTTTTCCAGCAGACCGGCGATTTCATCGCTGTGCATCGTTACCGGTTTGGTCTGACCGATTTCGTCTTCTTCTGCCGGCGCAGCGCCGTTAAACACGCGCGTCTGCTCGCCCGGCTGAGCCGGAGCGCTCTGCGGCGCGCCAAACTCGCGGGTCATCCCCGCATTCTGGGCATACTGGTCTTCCGCCGAAGGGGCGGTTTCTTCTTTGGACGCAAAAACGAATCGGATCCGTTTGGCGCACTGCCAGGCTTTTCTGTATAGATCACCTGGGGCGTTCCATTTTTCGCCGCTTCGTTTTCCGAACGCGCTTTATTGCGTGCGGCCGACGAATACGTCTGCTGGAACTGTTCCGATGTTTCTCTTGCCCGCTGAATGCGTTCAATCCGTTCTTTGTTCCGCGCAAAATCATCCATCTTTTTTCAATTTCTTCGTTTCCGCTCAATGAATCCAGCAGGGAATCAAAATTATCATCACGGTTCTGATCGCTCATTGAAAAACCCCCTTTATATTCCGGGTGCATGATCCGACAGCCGGTCTGCACGCCTTTGTTCTGTATCTTCTATGAAATCGATGTGTTCGAAATACGGAAAGGCTTTCGCGCTCTCCTGACTCTGTATACAGGTACCCCTTTTAGTTTATTGTACTGAATTTGCGCCTTTATCCTGCCGTTCAACCCTAAAGAAAAATCATTGTGGGTTATTCGCTTTCTTTTAGAATATCGACCCGGATTTTGGCGGCAGAGGCTTTCTTTATAATGCCTGATTCTTTCTTCGGCTTCTCTAAAAGTTCTGCTAACATTTGCCTTCCCCTGCATAAATCTCGGAAAAACGGATAGAAACGATGCCCGATTTGGATGAAAAACCGATTAAAGACGAAGTACAGACGATCGTATTATCATTTCCTTTTTGCATTTTGTTTACGCCTGCCCGTCAAAAAGCCGGATCTGCGTCCGGCTTTTCTGTACGATCGCCACTTCTGAGTCCTGTCGGATGCGCTATTGAGCGGATGCTCCGATTGATCGTTTATCCCGCTGCTCGATCTGTCATCCTGTCTTTTTCCCTTCACCTTTTAAGACAGCGCTTCAGATGCTTTCGGTCGGCATCTTCTTTCTTCTGCATCAGGATCCAGATTTCCCGGCAGTCGTTATCTTCGAGGATTTCCTCGATTTGCGCATACGAAAGTCCCGTATAGCTTAAGGCTGTATAGAAAGTCGAAGGCCGCTTTCGTCGGCCTGTCTTTAACCGGCGCTTTTGCGCCAGCCGGTTCTGCCACAACAGCGCGCGCCGTCCAAAAACGCTTCAAAAACCTGCGTGGAACACGCTTCTGCCTCAGCCACGCGAACCGGACGCCGGCAAAGCGCAGAAAGTTCGTCTTCGTGGCCATCGAGAAAACCGGAGGCGGCTTCCAGATCGCCGTTTTGCAAAATTCTTCGCAGAATGCGGTCGCATTCGCTGTTTCGATAGTACAAAATGCGCAGACGGCGCCCTTTTTACGGATATCGATATTGGCCGTTTCCCGTAAAGCCGCGCACTGCGGGCAGAGCGCATCCGGTCCTCTTAAAAGAAACGGGAGCGTTTCGCAGCCGGAAAATTCTGATCCGCACCAGAGACAGAATTCATGTAGCGCAGCTGGCGAATGCAGGCATCGAGCGCTCTGGAGGGCGATTCGATTAAGGCGATTCCTTCGCCGGAGGGATCTTTGAAGCTTCTCCCGGCGCGCCCGAAGATCTGAATCAGAGAGGCGCTGGTGAACACCGGATGATCGGCCCGGTACACCGCGACCTGGACGGAGGGAACGGTGATTCCCCGTTCGAGAAGAGTTGTACATATGAGAACCATCGTCTTTCGGGCATGAAATTCAGCCATGACTTCATCTTTGTTTTTCGTTTTGGAATGAATAACAGAGCAGGGAAAAAACAGACGGATGACCGGCTTCATCCAGCGGGTATCCGCAATACGGGGACAAAAAGCAGAACCTGCTTGCCGTTTTGAATGTACCGGCGGCAGTACGCGATTAAAATCAGCACCTGCTTCAGCTTCGATCCTCGTTTCACGACAGGAACGCAAAGCGGATGACGATGGGGCCGCAAGAAGAGATTGACCATTTCCATCTCACCCCGTTCGATGGCTTCCAGACTTTTCGCGTCCGGTGTGGCTGACAGCAGCATGCGCTGCCCGATACAGCTTTGGAGGGCGATCGCTTCCAGCACTTCGTTTCCTGCATACGGAAACGCGTCGAGTTCATCCAGAATGAGCAGATCGAAGCTGTAGGGGAAACGATAAAGCTGATGCGTCGTGCACACGATCAGATCGCCGTCCGTTTCATCGGTAAAGCCCTCGCAGATCTGAACGATGTGCAGCTCTGGAAAGTTTTTGCGAAGCCGTTCGGCGATTTCCATCACCACCTGACGGCGGGAAATCGCAAAGCACACTTTCTTGCCCTGGGCCAGATACGCGCAGATGCTTTCAAGCGTCAGTTCCGTTTTTCCGCATCCAGCTGCCGCGTACACGAGCAGATCCCGATGGCTCTGCAAAATGGAAAGCGATCGGGCGGATGCTTCTTTCTGCAGCGGCGTCAGTTCAAATTCCAGAACCGGCTTTCCTTTCCACACACGATGGGACAGACTGGGCGCCTGTGGTTTCTGTCCGGCTTTCAGCGCGCCAAAATCCAGACATTTGCGGCAGTACCAGAAACCGTCATGGAAAAAGAAAAGCTTCGGATCCCGGTTGTGGCAGCGCAGACATTCCCGTCTGGGACTTTCTTCCTTCTTTGAAATCCGCTGAGCGGAATGCGTCGTCTGATTTTTGAATGGGTCATTTTCCATATTCTGTTTCCGCCTTTTCCAGTACTGCCAGTCGAACGGTCCGTCCGAGGACTGGATCTCCTGCTGTCTGGATATACGAAAGAAAGTCATCCGAATAAAGACGAGAACAAAGACCAAAGAAAACGCAGGCAAAAGAAAGCACAGACAAAAGAAAAACGGAAAAAGAACCGCGCTAAACTTCATCGACACATAATAAAAAAGCGCTCGTTATGAGCGCCTTGTGTGCAAAATGATCCTGAAACAGCGTTAAGCTTATTTCTTGTCGTTGCGTCCGTATTTTCTGTTGAACTTTTCAATACGTCCCTGGGCAGCCGCGAAACGCTGACGGCCTGTGTAGAACGGATGGCAGTTGCTGCAGGTATCTACGCGAAGGGTGTCACCTTTGATGGTGGAGCCGCTTTCGAATGTGTTACCGCAGGAAGAGCATACAACAGTTACGGTATGGTAATTAGGATGGATTCCCTTTTTCATCGCCATATCCTCCTTCCGCCTTAAATCAGGTGCTGATTTAAAGTAAGTGCCTATGCATTATAGCAATCCCCAATTTCCATCGCAACCCGGAAAACAATTTCTCTTTTTTCCGTCATTATGCCGTATTTATCCCGTTTTTTCGGTTTGTATAGAAAACCTGCGTGAAAAAAACACAGCCGGTCAGTTGGTGTCAGATGTGATTCGAATGGCAATATGCGACAATTGGAAAGACATACCGGACATAATGAATGTCCAGTTCATACAGAATTTCTTCCGCTCCATTAAGCGCAGACCCTTCTGTCTAACCGGTTTATTCCCTGCCCTGCTTCTTTATTTTCCATGAAGAAGGCGGCAGTCAAATATAAGGAGAGTATTCATGAACCCGTTATCGCATTCCCATTATGACTATCTGATTGTCGGCGCCGGCCTGTACGGTGCTGTATTTGCCCGCCAGGCTTACGATGCCGGCAAGAAGGTTCTCGTTCTCGAACGTCGTCCTCATATTGCCGGAAACGTGTATACCCGTCTTGACCATAACATTCATGTCCACGAATACGGTGCACACATTTTCCATACGGACAATGAAGAAGTCTGGAACTACATCAATCGCTTTGCCCGCTTCAGCCGCTACACCCACAGCGTCATCGCCAACTTTAAAGGCGAGATGTATTCCCTGCCTTTCAATATGTATACCTTCAATAAAATGTGGGACGTCCGCACCCCGAAGGAAGCCAGAGCCATGATCGAAAAGCAGCGTCAGGAAATCACCGGCGAACCGAAAAACCTGGAAGAGCAGGCGATTTCTCTGGTCGGACGCGATGTCTTTGAAAAACTCGTAAAAGGCTACACGGAAAAACAGTGGGGTCGCGACTGCAAAGATCTGCCGCCCTTTATCATCCGCCGTCTTCCGGTACGTCTGACGTATGACAACAGATATTTCAATGCGCTCTATCAGGGCATTCCGCAGGGCGGCTATACCGATCTTGTCGGACGCATGCTCGAAGGCGTGGACGTGCTCACGAATACCGATTATCTGAAGGCCCGTGAAAAATGGGACGCGCTTGCCGATCGGATTGTTTACACCGGTGCGATTGATGAATTTTTCGATTATTCCCTCGGCCATCTCGAATACCGTTCCGTCCGTTTTGAAATGGAAACGCTCGATGAACCGGATTTTCAGGGAACTTCGGTTGTGAACTACACCGATCGCGAAACGCCTTTTACCCGCATTCTCGAATTCAAGCATTTCGAAGATCTCGGCAGCGATTGCACCATCATCGCCCGCGAGTATTCCAGCGAATGGAAGCCAGGTGATGAACCGTACTACCCCATCAATGATGAAAAGAACGGTACGCTCTATGCCCGCTACAAAGAACTGGCGAATACGCGCAAGAATGTTCTTTTTGGCGGCCGTCTTGGCGAATACCGTTACTACGACATGGACGGTGTTATTGCCTCTGCTCTGGATGCAGCCAGAAAGGAACTGGCTTAATTTTCAGATCTTCAAACTTTCCAGACTCTGTATATGGCTTTGCCTGCACAGAGTCCATTTTTCTGGAACGCAAGTAATTATTTCGATCTCAGGTTTGAACTGGAGAATCAGGATCTGTTTGCGCGCGCGCCGACAGATCACTAGTATGAAACTATGAACCAGCTTGAAAAAATCAAAGGTCATCTGCTTACCATTAACGATCATAAGCTTCGGGTCATGGAACTGTGTTTTCGCTGCGGCCTGTATAAACAGGGCCTGCTTCATGATCTGTCCAAATACACTCCCGTCGAACTCAAAACCGGCTTTCGCTATTACCAGGGCTACCGCTCCCCAATCAATGCCCAGAAGGAAACAGAAGGCTATTCCTTTTCCTGGCTCCATCACAAGGGAAGAAATCCGCATCACTGGGAATTCTGGATGGATAACGGACCGCACGGAATGGTTCCTCGCGCGATGGAATTTAACTACGTTGTCGAGATGTTCTGCGATCGCGCAGCCGCTTCCCAGACGTATCTCAAGGATAAGTATCGAGACGACAGTCCCCTGCAGTATTTTGAAAACAATCTTTCCAGCACAGTTTTTCATCCCGACACCGAACGCCAGATCCGATATCTTCTGACCTATCTGGCCGAACACGGCATGGATAAAACGATTTTGCGCATCCGCTTTTTACTGAACCGCTGGCGCCATACTGGCGATCCCGGAATCTGAGTTTTCCGTAATTTTCAGGCTAGCAATTAAGGAATCAGTTCTTGTTGTCCTGAAGCCGGAAACTTCCGGATGTTCGCATTCCGTATCAAACAAAACCAGCTGACGCAGCTTCAAAATGCGCCAGCCGGTTTGCTTTCCAGGAATCGATTTTCGGTTATTCAAAATCAGTCCTGTTCTTTGGTCCTGCGATCCGCTTTTCAACCGGAACAATTTCATCAGCAACCGCATGCTGGAAAGCCAGATCGTGTTCAACCAGCAGCATCGCTGGGTGATATTCCTGAATCAGCGCTTCGATCTGCTCGCGCGATTCAATATCGATATAGTTGAGCGGTTCATCCCATATGTAGAGATGCGCGCTTTCGCACAGACTGCGGGCAATCAGCACTTTCTTCTTCTGCCCCGCTGAGAAATCTTCCATGCGTACTTCAAACTGAGTCCGGTCAAATCCGAGCTTGCGCAGGATGGACTTAAACAGACTTTCGTCAATTTTCGATTCTTCCGCAAATTCGCGCAGCGTTCCCTTTAAAAGGAAGAATCCTGCGGAACCCAGGAAATGATCAGACGAGAAGGACTGAACAGCTCGCCCGTATACGTAACTCCTCCTTCGCGGATCAGTTTGAGAAGGGTAGATTTGCCTGAACCGTTCGAGCCGTCGAGTACAATGCGGTCGCCTTCATGAAGGGGAAAGCTGACCGGCTTGTTGACGGGTCGGGAATCATAAAAGCAGACCACATCATGCGCCGAAATCAGGGTGCCATGCAAATCGTTCCTTGGCGAAAGACGAAGCGATTCGCTCTCTTCAAAATCCTGAAGCAGAGCGGATTTTTCTTCGATGGCTTTCTGGCGGCGGCGTTCAATCGATTTCGAACGCTTCATCATCTTGGCTGCCCGATGACCGATAAAGCCGCGGTCAACTGGAGCGTTTCCGTATTTGGACGCTTCAATGCGACCTGACCAGTCGGCGCTTTGCCGACTGCTTTTCTGCATGGCGGAAATTTCTTTTTCAGACGGGTGTTGCGGGCATCTTCCGTATTCTGCCGGCTGATGAAATCGGATTTCCAGCTTGAATAGCTTCCTTTGACCAGTTCTACGCTCGACCGGTTGATGGCCAGCACATGATCCGTACAGCCATCGAGCAGTACACGGTCATGACTGACCAGAATAAAGCCATGCTTATCGTGCAGATAGGCAGAAAGAACCTGACGGCCGACGGTATCCAGGTGGTTGGCCGGTTCATCAATCAGAAGACACTTTCCTTCGTTTAAAAAGAGAGCCGCAAGCTGTACTTTTGTTTTCTCGCCATAGGAAAGGGTCGAGTAAATCCTCCACAAAATATCTTCATCCAGCTTGAGGGCATTCAGCTCCCGGACAAATTCCCACTGCTGTGGCTGCGGGGCAATTTCCTGCAGCACATCCGCGACCAGCTGTTCTTCTTCCGATACTGGACACGGAAAGTACGCAAATTCCACGGGGAAGAAATGGTACCGGATCCCTGCAGTTCTCCCAGCAAAAGTCTCAACAGTGTCGTTTTTCCCCGGCCGTTTCGTGCACAAAGCGCCAGGTTCCAGCGGGGATCAAGATCCGCATTGAAATGTTCAAATACCGGTTCAGCCCCATTTTCATAGCTGAACGTCAAATCACGAATCTGAATCATAGACATATGCATTCCTCCTTAAACTTTTACACAGGCGAATTTGAAACATTCCGAACTCGCAAAAGACCGCAGGAAATCTCCCGCGGTCTTGCAAGTCATAAAAAGAATTCATAGTCTGCCTGTTCAAAAAAACAGGCAATTCAAATATTTAGACCGGACAGTGGATGGTTTCCTGCTTCCAGGCACAGTCCGATACAAAATGTCATTGCGCCATCCGGCCATGACAAAACAGATCAGGAACATGCTTGGATTAACGTACTTTGCAGGAAATAGAATTCATCCTCTCACCAGGCCTTTCTGTCTGTTCATACCGAGTTAACCACAGTCGAAAACAGATTTCTACCCGCATGTCGTAAAAAGAAGGGAAAACGGAAGAAAACGAGAAAGCTCTGACCGGATCTGGAGGTTTTCCAGTCGGTCAGAGCTTTCTTTTCTGGTTTTTGTTTTCAATTTTTCTCGGGAATTACTCTTCTTCGGTTTCGGTCAGCGAAAGAAGTTCAAGAATCCGGGTCAGATCGTTATTGTCTTCGAAATGAATATCAATGGAATGGGCGCGGATTTTTACCGAAGTCTGGAAGTAGCCTTCCAGCTGATTTGCGGCTTCCTGAATAAAGAGACTTTCCTTGTGGGCTTTCTCTTTTTCTTCTTTTGTTTCTTCCCCGTCTGGATCCAGATCCGCATTTTTTCTTTCGTGAGCGTCTTTCTGCTCGATGACCTGACGGACTTTGGATTCCATCGTACGAACGGACCAGCCCTGTTCAAACGCATCGTGCGCGAGCCGGGTCATTTTGCTTTTTCCTTTAAGGGAAGGAGGGCGCGGACATGACCCATGGACAGCTTTTTGTCGACGACCATCTGAGACACTTCGTCCGGGAGTTTAAGCAGACGCAGCAGATTGGCAATATGTTCACGGCTTTTGCCGACACGGGCAGCCAGCTGTTCCTGGGTGTAATGCAGACTTTTGATCAGCTGATCATAGGCTTTGGCTTCTTCAATGACATTCAGGTTTTCGCGCTGAATGTTTTCCAGCAGCGAAATTTCCATCATCTGCTGATCATCGAAATCCACAATAATGGCCGGAATCGTCTCCTGATTGGCCAGACGGCTGGCGCGCAAACGGCGTTCACCGGCGATCAGTTCGTAGCCCGAAATGCTTTTCTTGACCAGAACCGGCGTGAAAACGCCGTGTTCGGCAATGGAAGCAGCCAGTTCTTCGAGCGCGGTCTGATCAAAGACTTTTCGCGGCTGATATGGATTGGGGCGAATCTGACTGAGCGGAAGGCGGAGCGGTTCGCTGACCTGGGCGGCCGGCTGATTCTGTCCGTTCTGGATGTCGTCGAGCATCTGTGTGATATCGCCGCCGAAAATCGAAGAGAGGCCTTTGCCGAGATGACTGCTGTCTTTACTCATGCTTCATCTACCTCTTCAATGTGCAGCATTTCGCGGGTCAGAGCCGCATAGGCTTTGGCCCCTTGCACTTTGTATCGTATTCGAAAATGGATACGCCACGGCTGGGCGCTTCGGAAAGCTTAACGTTGCGGGGAATGGAATTCTGATAGACCAGACGGCCGAACGTCTGGCGAACTTCCTGAGAAACATCGACCGAAAGGCGGGTACGGTAGTCAAACATCGTCATCAGAATGCCTTCAATGCTCAGATTGGGGTTGCTGGTCTTCTGAACCAGGCGGATCGTCAGCAGCAGCTGCGTCACACCTTCCAGCGCGTAGTATTCGCACTGTACCGGAATCAGAACGCTGTCGGCCGCCGTCAGGGCGTTCGTATTGAGAAGGCCGAGTGAAGGCGGACAGTCGATGATGATGAAATCGTAGTCGTCGCGCAGCGGATCCAGAACGTTTTTCAGCAGCTGTTCCTTTCCGGTTTTCAGTCGATCCATGACCAGATCGGCACCGGCCAGCGAAATGTTGGCCGGAAGGATATCGATATTCGTCTTTTCGCCATGCACGATCGCATCGCGAACGGGATATTCTTCAAGCAGGACGTTGTAAATGGTCGGCTGCTGATTGGACTTCACCGCATTGAGCCCCTGCGAGGCGTTTCCCTGCGAATCGAAATCCACCAGCAGGACGTCCAAGCCCAGATAGGACAGGGCGCTGGACAGATTGATGGCGGTCGTCGTTTTTCCGACACCGCCTTTCTGATTGGAAATTGCGATAATTTTAGCCATTCGTCACCTCGAGCGGTTTTTCTTAATCGTTCCGTACGGACGGGGATATTTTGCGGGAACTTCTCCCGTCTTTTTAAAATAAAAATTGATGCGGGTTCCTTCATCGTTGCCCAGTTCAAATTCTTCTTCATGGTCGAGCACAACCGGCAGCGCCTTTAAAGCCGGAGCCGCATTTTTGAGCTCTTCTTTTCCATTTGCGCCTTTGAGCGCGATAAAGGTACCGGAATCGTTCACCAGCGGGACGCAGAGCTCGAGCAGAATCGAAAGACGCGCGACGGCACGTGCCGAAACCGCGTCAAACTGTTCGCGATGCTCCTTCACAAAGTCTTCGGCCCGCGCGTTGACGATTTCTACGTTATCCAGATGAAGCTGGTTTTGACTTCATTCAGAAAACGGCAGCGCTTGGCGAGCGGTTCCACTAAAACAAAAGAACGATTCGGCCAGGCAATGGCTAAAGGAATGCCGGGGAAGCCGGCACCGGAACCGACGTCGCAGAGCGTCTGGAACGATGTATGTAAAAACGGGACAACGGAGTCGTAAAAATGCTTCTGCCAGATTTCACTGTCATCGGTAATGGCGGTCAGATTCATTTTCTGATTCCACTCCTGAATCAGGTGAAGATACGTTTCAAATTGACCGAGCTGTTCTGCGGACAGATTCAGTCCTTTGGCAGCCAGTTCGTTTTTAAAAGAGTCTTTATTCATAAATTCAGTATACCCATCCGGATTAGGCCGGGCAATCTGGGCCCCTGACGGAGAACAAAGCCCGTTTTTCCAGAGCCGGCCGGTCAGGAAAATATACGAGATTTGCCGCCGAGAGGCAAACCGCAGGAGACTATCCTTGTACAGGAGGCTTTTTATTCGCAAACAAAGCGGACTTTTAGGCCATAATCCTTGCGGTTTTTGTCACCGCTTTCAAAATTTAATCTATTAAAATACGATTTAGTTATCGTCATTTTCTCGGTTTGTGCTCAGAATTTGCTTATTTTTCTTAATTTTTTCCTAAAGCGTTACATTTTCTTTTCAAGTATAATAACTACGCATTCACCTGCTTGGAAGATGCAAAACGCTGCAGGCAAAGAACAGGCGCCCATTTTTCTCATATCTTACAATTCCTGTTTCCCTGCATCCCTCAATTTTATAGAGACAGACAGTTAAGGAGGCGAAAGCAGATATGTCAGATCCAGTAAAAACAATTCTTCGAATCGGGAAAAAGCGGTGCCGAATCCGCACGTACCAGAAGTACGAACGAGAACTCCGCAGGGAAAATGCCCCGCAAGCGGAAAAAGCATTCTCTCAGTTTTAACGCCGTTCTCATGCTGGTCATTCTGGCTGTCGGACTGGTCGCAGGCGTCGGCCTTACGAAATTTTTTCAGGTTACAGACCGGTACGAGCAGAAGTCGACAACCCTTTCCAATGTTTTCGCAGAGTCCAACGACATTGTGACCTGCTACAACTACTACACCGGCATTGGAAAAATTGAAGGGGCCAAGCAGTTTCAGGAATGGAACATCCCCTTTACCGGAAAACGGCTGCTCTATACGTTCCAGGGAAAAGCCCTGCTTGGCATCAACGGAAAGAAGATTGAAGTCGACACGGACGAAGAAAACAAAATCATTCATGTGCACTGCCCGGCCATTCAGATTCTTTCCAACGAAATCGATCCAGGATCGATCGAAGTGTATGACGCGAGCAACAACATCTTCAATCCGCTGACCGCTGAAGAAATCTATGACAATCTTGAAGTGGAAAAGTCAAAGCAGGAAGAAGAAATGCTTTCCAACGGAGCCATTGAAGCCGCGGAAAGCAACGCCAAATCCGCGCTGACCGATATTCTCCGGCTTTCCGGAAAAGTAGACGGCTATACGATTGAAGTCACCGTAGAACCGACCGATCTGCTCACCGACCGCAGCGACATTCTTACCGACAGCGGCGAGAAGAGCTTTCAAAAGACGCAGACGAAGCCAACTCGATCTTAGAATCGGCAGCCAGATAGATCCGCAAAAACCGGAGGCTCTTACAGAAAGCCGCACCGGCTTTGCTTATTAAAACAGGAAACATAAAGAACGGAGCTGTTCTTCTCAGGTGGAAGAGCAGCTCCGTTTATTTATCTGATCTGTATGTTTTCTTCGAATGCCGGTCTGATTTACTCTTGTCGGCAGGCGAAGGTCGGAAGAGTTCGAGAAGACTATTCTTCTTCCGATTCTGTTTCTTCGACGACTTCTTCTTCTGTTTCGTCATCGTCAGCCGGAACGAAGTCTTCTTCGTCCTCAACGCTGAGCGAATCTGTATCCACAACCGTCGATGCTACGGTCTGACGCGTACGCAGGTCCCATGTGTTTTTCGGCAGGGAAGCGAAGCGGCCGTCAATGGACAGGTCGCTGTAAAACTGTGCGATGTTGTCATCGGCCTGAGAAGGGGTAAATCCCATTCTCTCTTCTACGATGTGCCAGAGGTCCATGAACTGCATGGGCTTCTTTTCATCGGTTAAAATGTCGAACGCGTTATCGATCATAGATTTTTTCATACGATTATCTCCTCGTGATCACAAATTACATGGATTCAGGTGCGGATACACCAATCAGACTCAGAGCGTCGGCCAGCACAATGCGGGTTGCCTGCAGCAGACCAAGACGCTGAGCGCTGAGTTCGGGGTTAGACGGGTCGTTGACTTTGCATGCGGAATAAAAGCTGTGGAACTTCGAAGCGAGGTTCTGAATATAATGCGAAATCTTGTGAACCTGTCGGGTGCGAGCGGTCTGTTCGATGACGTTCGGATACTGAGCCAGAGTTTTGAGAAGATCAATTTCCTTCTCGTGAACGAGGCCTTCATAAGACTGTACGGTCGGATAGTTTTCACTCTGAGCGGCTTTCAGAATCGAACAGATTCGTGCATGCGCGTACTGCGCATAGTAAACCGGGTTTTCGTTGGACTGAGCAACGGCGAGATCCAGGTCGAAGTCGAGATGACTGTCGAGGGCTCTGCTGCTGAAAATGTAGCGGGCTGCGTCCACGCCAACCAGATCGACGAGGTCCATGATCGTCCAGGCATTTCCTAAACGCTTGGACATCTTGACTTCTTCCCCGTTGCGGACCAGACGAACCATCTGAATGATATCCACATCCAGTTTATCCGGGTCATTTCCCATAGCGGCCATGGATGCCTTTAAACGAGGAATATAGCCGTGATGGTCGGCACCAAAGAAATCGACCAGCTTGTCAAAGCCGCGTTCGCACTTGTCGTTATGGTAGGCGATATCCGGAACCAGATACGTCAGCGAACCATCCTGCTTGCGCAGAACACGGTCTTTGTCGTCGCCAAAGTCCGTTGTGCGAAACCAGAGTGCCCCGTCTTGCTCATAGGTATAACCGTTTCGCTCCAGAATCTCAAGAGCCGTGTCCACTTTTCCAGCGTCGCGTAAAGCCTGTTCGGAAGTCCATACATCGAAGTGAACACGGAAGCGGTCCAGGTCATGACGGATCTTGTCCAGCTCGTAGGCAATTCCCTCTTTTCTGAAGAAATCGAGGGTTTCCTTCGTCGGTTCGAGATAGACATTCGGGTGCTCGCGGGCAATTTCTTCGGCTTTGACTTTAACGTCTTCGCCCATGTAGCCGTCCTGACCGATTTCGGCTTCCTGGCCATGCGCCTGCGCATAGCGGGCCCATAGGACTGCGCCAGATTGGCAATCTGGTTTCCTGCGTCATTGACATAGTATTCGCGGGTTACGTCATAGCCGGCTTTCTTCATAACGCGCGAAGCGGAATCGCCCCACGCCGCGCCGCGGGCATGACCAAGGTGCAGATCGCCGGTCGGGTTGGCGGAAACGTATTCGAGATTCACGCGGATGCCGTTGGGTTCAAACTGTCCGTATTCCGATTCCTTTTCCAGAATCGTCGGGATGACGCGGGAATACTGATCTTTTTCATCGTGAAGTTGATGAAGCCGGGTCCGGCAATTTCGGCGCTTTCGATGGAATCGTCATCGAGCGCAGCAACCAGTTCCTGCGCAATAATCAGCGGCTTTTTGCGGAGGGTACGCGCCAGCTTCATCGCCAGGTTTGTCGCATACTCGCCCTGTTCTTTTCGTTTGGGAATTTCAATGGTAATTTCCCGGGCTCCAGGCTCAGATCCCAGGCTTTTTGCGGCGGACGCCAGAGCGTTGGCCAGCTGCAGATCCATAGCAGACATATTGTTCACTCCTTCATGCCAGTTTTATGTCATCCGTTCCGCCCTGAGGGGCAGCCGGTTCGTGTTCGATAAAACAGAAGTCTTCGCTTTGCAGTTCAAACTGAAATTCAGCTTCTTCTTCAATTTTGTAGCTCACCAGAATCCGATGCGGTTCGCGGACAATGCGCACATCGCTCAAGACGGCTTCCAGTTCGCCGAATTCGCTGAAAATTCGCACCCGGCCCTTGCCGGAATCAAACAGGGAAAGCACGCTCAGCGCTTCCTGCTGATTTTCAATCACAATGCCTTTCGGAAGAATTTTCCAGACGCAGTGACAGTCCTCGGCTTCCATGGTGACAAAAATTCCTTTGTTCTTTCTTCAAACTCCGCTTCTCCTTTAAAAATCTCGGTTTTCGCAGTGAGTTCGCATAAAGCGGCTTGACTTTTCATAGCGAAGAAAAGTTTAACATACAGATTCTTCTTTTCAACGGATTACCCATCTCTCCGGCTTTATTCATCGTGAAAATCCGCCCATACGCGCCTCGTCTGCCCCTCTGCGCAAAATCCCGTTTTCTCGCGGGAAGAAGGACCGCTGCAGAAAACAGGAAAAGACAGACTCAACAGGTATGCCAGACAGGCTTGCCGTCCGAATACAGGCGGCGTTTACGAAGAAGCGGTGTGGACTTCCTTGGGGAAATACACACGGATCTGCTGGGGATTTTTCATTTCCAGCAAAGACCGCACCACCACCGAACAGTCCGAAAGCGGAAGCAGTCTCTCCTGGTCAAGAACGAGAATCGGCTTGGACTGCTCTTCCTGATACGGCAGAAATTCTTCCAGTCGAATCGGTTTAAGATGAACATAGTAATCCGGATCAAAACTCGCTTTTCGCGTCTTTTCGCGAATGGCTTCGATTCGCTCGGGACTAGCTTCGTTTTCCCAGCGCGGCAGACGCCGATCACATATGCGATGGGCCAGATCGGCAAGAATGGGATCCTTGGCGGATTTCGCCGCTCCGATTTCGCTGATCAGAACGTAATCGTCCAACTCCAGAAAGCGCTCCGGATCAAAGGGCTGATCAAATACAGGCTCGAGCGCTTTCGATCCGTATTCTTCAAAGTTTTCCTGACGCAGTCTGGCATAGCGCCCAAAGAAAGCCTGAACGAGCAGATCGTAGCCAAACGCATCGGGATGGAGATACACCTGCCAGTACATCTGATAGCGGCCCATGATGTAGTCTTCGACCGAATGGACGCCGCTTTTTTAATGCACAGACGGCCGTCCTTCACACGCAGAGTACGCAGTATGCGTTCCAGATCGAAGCGGCCGTAGCTCGTTCCTGTTTCGTAGGCGTCGCGAAGCAGATAGTCCATGCGGTCGCAGTCGAGCTGCGAGCTGATCAGATCTTCCAGAAGCGCGCAGCCGGATCGATGCTCCAGAATGGCAGCCACCATGGCGGGCAGTTTCGGATTTTCCCCGGTCAGAATTTTATACACTTCGCCTTCGGGGTTCGTAATCAGACGGCACGTAACGGCCTCATGGTGAATATGGGAGATCGCCTCATAGCTGTGCGAAAGCGGTCCGTGACCCAGATCGTGCAGGAGCGCCGCGCAAAGCGCCGCGGTCTGTTCGAATTCATCGAGCGTATCCGTCACGCCGGGCACTTCGTTCAGAATGCGCCGGCAGATTTCATACACGCCCAGACAGTGGGAAAAGCGGGAATGTTCCGCGGTATGGTAAACCGCCATAACGCCCCTAGCTGATGAATGCGGCGCAGACGCTGAAATTCCGGCGCGTCGAGAAGCTTCCAGATGACCTGCAGATCAATATGGATATAGCCGTGGACGGGATCGCGCAAAACGCGCGTCTCATTCAGCCGGCGCATCATAGTCTTTTTCTCTTCGCGCAGCACTTCAAACATCAGAAGCGCTTTTTCCTTGGACGCCTGTTTCGGCGTATCGAGCACCCTCACTTCCAGAAGCCGGTTGCCAAACTCCATGCAGATCACATCGCCTTCTTCGACTTCGCTCGACGGTTTCGCCGTGCGTCCGTTGAGCTGAATGCGTTTTTGAAGGGCAAGTTCCTTAGCGGCTTCGCGGCGTTTGAGAATGCGCGCGGTTTTCAGATATTTATCAAGTCTCATGGTTTACCCCTTTCGAAAGAGCGGATCGGACAGGACCGAAATCACCTGTTTGAGCTGAGCCATATAGTTTTTCTTTTTCGGCAGGCTGACCTGAATTCGTCCATTTTTGAAGGTGAGCGCGATTTCCTTGGAAAGAGCGTTCATGGCTTCAAACAGCTTGAGGCCGTCTTCGTTCCGGCTCCAGGATGCGCTCATGACAATCTGAATCCGGCTGTTCTGTTCGCTGACTTCATCGACGCCTGGACGCGAAGCGAACAGATCGAGGCGCTTGGCATCGAACAGAGCCTGCACTTCCTTTGGAATTTTTCCGAACAGGTCGGCCGTTCGGAATTCAAAGTCTTCGAGTTCCTTTTCGGTGCGAATGGCCCGGATTTCCTGGTAGAGCGCCAGCTTGTCGCCGTCGTTATCCGAGAATTTTTCCGGAATATAGCCCTGAATCTGCACATTCGCGCTTCTGGCGCTGTCGGCTTCCGCCGTTTCTTCGGCTTCTTTCAGTTCTTCATCGACCGGCTGACCCGCGGCTGCCTTCTTGCGGGCGATGGCATCGGAAAGCATGTCGAGGTACAGATCGAGACCGACGGAATCGATAAATCCAGCCTGTTTTGGACCAAGCATGTCGCCGGCACCACGGATCGTCAAATCGCGCATCGCGATTTTGTAACCGGAACCGAGCTGCGTGAATTCCTTGATCGATTTCAGACGCTTCGTCGACTCTTCGCTCAGCTGCTTGTCCGGCGTTACAAGCAGATAGCAGTACGCCAGTTTTTCCCGTCGGCCAACACGGCCGCGAATCTGATACAGCTGGGCCAGACCGAAACGGTCTGCGTTTTCGATAATGATCGTGTTCGCGTTGGCGATATCGAGTCCCGTTTCGATAATCGTCGTGCAGACGAGCACCTGATATTTACCGCGCGCAAATTCTGTCATGACGTCTTCAATCTGTTCACGGCTCATTTTTCCGTGGGCAACGCCAATGGAAATATCCGGGAATTTCTGCTGAAGCTCATGCGCCTTGAGGTAAATGTCTTCGACACGGTTGTGCAAAAGAACACCTGGCCGCTGCGGAAAGCTCGCGCTGAATGATTTCTTCCACTACCGGACCGCGCTCTTCCATAACGTACGTCTGGATCGGATGACGGTGCGCCGGCGGAGTGGTCAGCTGGGAAATGGTGCGAACGCCGATCAGCGACATCTGCAGCGTCCGCGGAATCGGGGTAGCCGAAAGCGCCAGCACGTCGATCGAGTTTTTCATTTCCTTGATTTTTTCCTTGTGACGAACGCCAAAGCGCTGCTCTTCGTCAATGATCAGAAAGCCAAGATCCTTAAAGCTGACGGTATTGGACAGCAGCCGGTGCGTACCGACGACAATATCGATCTGTCCGTTTGCCAGATCTTCCCGGATCTTTTTCATTTCCTTTGTGGAAATGAAGCGGTTGACCAGCGCGATGCGCGCTCCGGTCGGTTCAAAACGCTTTAAAAGCGTCTGGTAGTGCTGCATGGAAAGAATGGTAGTCGGGCAAAGGAACGCCACCTGCTTGCCGGCGCAGATCGCCTTATAGGCACAGCGCATGGCCACTTCGGTTTTTCCATACCCGACGTCGCCGATCAGCAGATGGTCCATCGGCTTGGCCTTTTCCATCTCGGCTTTAATTTCCGCCGTTGCCTGCAGCTGGTCGGGCGTGGATTCGTATTCAAACGATTCATCAAATTCCCGCTCGAGCGCGTCGTCTTTCGGGAACGCAAATCCAATGTCTTCCGTACGGGCGGCATACAGTTCGACCAGACGCCCGGCGATTTCTTCGACTTTCTGGTTAACCTTCTTTTCGTCTTTTCCCATTCGCCGGTGCCCAGCTTGGACAGCTTGACTGCACCGTCCTTGGACACGTACTTGCGGATCAGCTGGAACTGAGAAAGCGGAACGAAGAGGTTTTCGTTGCCGCGGTACATAACGTGCAGATAGTCCTGCTTGACTCCGTTCTGCTCGCGGGTTTCCACGCCGATATACTGTCCAATTCCGTATTCCGCATGGACGATATAGTCGCCGGCCTCAAGTTCCATAATGTTATTGAGCGCATTCGAACGGGAGAACGTCTTCTGATACGGCACTTTACGGTTCAGATGCGAGAAAATTTCACGGCGCGTATACACCATATAATCCGGGGTCCGAAAGCCCTGATAAAAAATCGGATCGGTCAGCTTCAGTGAAGAAATATCGATCTTTTCCTTAAGCAGATCGACGTCTTCGCGCTCGAGCGCAAAATAGACATTGTCCTTTCTGGCTTCTTCAAGAACCCACTGCCGGTAGTTCAGACCCGGAGCGTCGATGTTTTCAATTCCCGACTGGACGGGATGATCGTGATCCAGGAACGTATGAATTTTGAGCGGCTCGGACTTCTTTTCGAGTTTGTACAGATCATGAAACAGGATGTATCTGGGCAGCGCGTGGAAATCTTCGACTTCTTCCTGCATGAACTGCACGTTATCCTGCACAGTCTTTTTCGCGTTTTCTTCTACGCCTTCCACTGTGGAGAATACGGTCATCGCGTCCGGCGCATAATCGAGAACGGAGGCGCTGTCGAGCCAAGCGTAGTAGCGGTACAGATGAGGTTGCGGATCGTGCGTTTCGATCGCTTCCAGATCCTTTTCGATCGCATCCCGTAAAAATTCCTGCCCCGCCGGATCTGTGCGTTTCAGCTGTTCTTCCAGTTTGACCGGCAAAATTTCCTTAAGTTTTTCAATCTGTTCGTCGCTGAACAAAATATCGCTGGCCGGAACGAGCACCGCTTCATCAGTGGCGCGGATCGTCCGCTGGGTATCCGGGTTAAAGAAGCGGATGGAGTCGATTTCCGTATCAAAAATTCGATACGGATCGGATCCGGGTAATTCAGCGAGTAAACATCGAGAATGCCGCCGCGGGAAGCAAAGCTTCCGGGGTCTGCGCGTAGTTGACGTGCGCATAGCCGATACACAGCAGATGCTCCATGAGCGCTTTCGAGAAAGCGTCTGCCCGGTACGAATGGTCAGGCAGCTTTCGTCAAAGTAGTTCACATCCGGCAGAAAGCGGGTGTAGGCAGCGGTATTGGTAATGATGATTTTTGAAAGTCCTGACGCATCTGCACGAGAGCGGACAGCTGGCCTTCCCTCTCTTCGGGAGACGCTGCGATCGCCTGCAGACGCAGAGACTCATCCATGACGAAAAGTACGACTTCCTGCAGCAGCATCGCCAGACGACGGTACAGCTGCTGGGCTTCGTACTTATTTTTCTTCACAACAATGCGTGTTTTTCCATCCTGAAGGAAAGCAGCGGCCAGAAGCAGCGCTTCTTCCATCTCCCCGAGGTTGCCGACATTTCCATGAATCGACATCATTTCCTTTGTAACGGGATTGGCTTCGATGTAATTCAGAATGGGATTGATATTCTGGTCGGAAAGCATGGCCTTACTCCTTACTGTTCGGATTTATTCTGTCTATCCAGTGTTTCTTCTCTCTGATAGGTATACGAAGCGGATGCATTCTGAGATGCTTCCTGTGCGGCGAGCGCTTCTTTTTCAGCTGCTCGGCGATGGCAGAGTCCGAAAGACTCCGGCCGGTCTCTTCCTGATAAAGAACATCCTTTTTCCGGAATGGAACGTCTGCGCGTTCTGCTTTTTCAGCGCGGCGGCGAGCTTTTCGGCTTCCGGGTCGCTCTTTTCTTTTTCGGCTTCACGTTGTAGCGATTCATCGCCTGGGTAAAGCCGTGATCAATGGAAAACCAGGCCGCTTTGACCGCCTGATCAATCGCCGCGTTCAGATCGTCCATTTCATCAGCGCGAAAGCGGGTCAGCACATAATCAATAATCTTAATTTTCGGATCCCGGCCGATGCCGACGCGGATCCGGTCAAAATCCTGTCCCATCGCCGCGCTGATTACGCTTTTCATTCCGTTATGACCGCCGGCGGATCCGGACGGCTTCAGACGGATGGCGCCTACCGGGTATCAAGATCGTCATAAATGACCAGAAGATCCTTCGGTTCAATTTTGAAAAAGTCCATGCAGGCGCGAACGGCGAAGCCGGAGTTGTTCATATACGTCATCGGCTTCAGCAAAATAACGTCTTCCCCTTGATGCGGGTTTTGACGTACTGGGCTTCAAATTTGTTTTTATTGATCTCCACGCCGGCTTTTTCGGCCAGCCGGTCCATGACCATAAACCCGGCATTGTGCCGGGTACGCGAATATTTTTCGCCTGGATTTCCCAGGCCGACAATCAGTTTCATAAATTTCTCCTTTTGCCGGGATCCGGCACGATACAAAGATCCGCTTGCTGCGCAAATTGCGCTGTGCTTCGGCTTGTTTCTGCTTCCTGTTTCGGCTTCGTTTTCGATGTTCCTATCTTATGCTTTTTCCCATGGAATACATGAAAATTCGCTTTTGCCAGATTGAAGACAAACCCTGTCAAATCGATGAATGCCAGCACCTCTGCCTGCGATCCGGATTGAAAACGAAGTTCTGTCCATTTATTCCCCATACCGTCTTGTCTTTTGAAGACAGTATTCTTTTATAAATAAATTAGTTATAACTTTAACAGAATTTGAAATAGTCATGAAACAGAAAAAGACCACGGTTTCGGTCTTTATAGACATTGATTTAAATGTACTTCGATATAATCAGAATGTCAGCTGACTGTTTAAACACTATTCATGCATGAATGTATGAAAGAGGTGAAGAAATGCCAAACAAGCGATTTACGCTGGAACAGATTATTGCGCTTCAGGGCAATCCGTACACCCAGCGCGTGACAAACGATACCATCGAATTCACCCAGGTGTTCTGTCTGATGTATGTGCGCCTGCGCACACGCCATGCCACGCCGGAAGATATCCTTCTGACGCTGGGCTACAATCCAGAATTCATCGGGAAAGAGCGGATGATCGCCATGGATCAGCGGCTGCGCGGATCGCTGGAGTATATTCTGAGTCCGGAAGACAAAGAATTTTAAAAGGAAAAAGAGTTCTGTATACGGCAGAAATCCAGAAACGGATTTCTGCCTTTCTGATTTTCTCTGTCCTTTTCCTGTTTCCTGTCGTTTTTCCTGCTGCTTTCGAATCTGCACAAAAAAGGGGAAGCAATCCCTTTTCTTTCGGAATTCATTTGGCGTAAATCGGATTATTCAGCGGGCTCGCTGACTTTTCCGGGCGTATACAGAATATGAATACGGCGTTCCGGTCCTTCGCCATGCGACTTGGTGGAAATGTCATCCATATCGCTCAGGGCGTTATGAACGGCTTTTCTTTCATCGGCAGGCATCGGTTCAAGAACCGCGTCCACTTTCGTGCGGCGTACGTCACGGGCAACGCGGATCGCCATGCGTGCGACTTTTTCGTAGCGCTCTTCCTTATAGCTGTTGACGTCGATCATCAGACGGATATGTTTCTTGAAGACCGCGCTGGCCGCGGAACGAACGAGGACGGTGAAATCCTGAAGCGTTCTTCCCTGACGTCCGATCAGAACCGCATTGGCGTTCGTATCGACAGAAATACGATAGAAGCCGGTGTCATCGAGTTCTGATCGAGACGGTTCCATCCATTTCGGCGTTGTCAAAATAGGTCTGAATGTAGTCGTGAAGGAAAACGATAATGTCGCTTTCGGCCCAGGCTTCAATGGTGATCGTCCGACCGAGACCGAGGAAGCCAGACTTTTCTTCTACAACGGTATACGTGAGTTCTTCAACAGCCGCATTTTTCGCATTGCAGGCAGCGGCGAGAGCCTCATCGAGAGTTTTCCCGGAAAACGATCAAATTCCATACTTTCCTATCCCTGCTTCTTTCTGTTTTTCAGAATGCCTTCGGTATCGCGTACTCTTTCTTCTTTTTCACGTTTTTCTCTCTGATTCAGCGAAATGTAGTGGCTGAGAACACTGGTGAAGGCACGGATAATGGACGAAACTAGCCAGTAGAAGGACATCGCAATCGGCCAGGAAATATACATGAAGGCGATCAGTGCCGTCGTCATGTACATGGTCATGTTCATGGTGTTGGCCATCATGCCGCCCGCTTTCGGTTCTTCCTTCTGGGCTTTGACACGGCCGGTTTTTACATCCAGCTTGCCAAGCCATTTCGGAATCTGCATCTGCAGGATGGACATGACGATCATCAGAATGTAGACGGTCATGATGCCCCAGTCGAGATGCTGAAAACCGGCCAGCGGCGTTTCCGACAGCGGCATGCCCATGAAGGAGCCGTATACGGTCGTTGCCGCACGCATGGTGGCGTAGAACATACCCATCATGACAGGCAGCTGAATGAACATAACGAGCATGCTTCCGAACGGATGAATGTCGTTATCGTTGTAAAGCTTCTGCATTTCCTGCGCCATCAGCATTTTCGAACGTTCGTCGTTCTTGCCTTCGTATTTGGCCTGCAGGCGCGTCATTTCCGGCTGGATTTCCTGCATGCGCTGCTGGGAAATCTGCGAACGGAACGTGAACGCAAAAATGAGCAGCTGGATCAGGAGCGTTGCCAGGATGATGCCCCAGCCGGCATCGGTAAAGCTGGCAAACAGGTTGATCAGCTGGGCGATCGGCCAGACGATCAGACCGTCAAACCATCCTCTCTTCCAGGAGGAGGACCAGCTGGTGGGTTCAATAGTTACTGTTTCTGATTCTGAAGATTCGACTTCGGCTTTCAGATCTTCATCCGTGATTTCGGAAATGTTGACCTGTTCCTTATTAATGGTCTCTTGGTTAAGAGCAATAATCTGGTCGAGTTTGGTTTTTCCGTCAGATCCTCGCGGGTTGGAACAGGCCGCAAGACCCAGGGATACCAGTACGCACAGAAACAGAATCCGTGATTTTTCAAGAAGCGATTTTTTCATGGGATCCTCTTTCGTATTTTAGGCGGGCCCGCTCATGCAGTTCAGAGAGCATCTTGTGTCTCTGTTCGTAATCCATCTTTAAAAAGGCAGGGCGGACAATAACAATGGAATCAAACGATCTCGTCAAAGGTGAATACAGAATCGATCAGCGCGCGAAGCTGGCGTTTTACACGGGTGCGGACAACCGCTTTTCCAACTTTCTTGCCGACGCTGATCCCAACACGGGCATGTTCTTCCTTTTTCGGCGCCGTATACACAATCATGGCCGGGCAGACGAAGGACTTCCGTTTGGAAATGATGGATGAGAACTCTGCATTCTTAAGGATTCTCTGATGTTTCTTCATTGACTCAGACAGAGAAAAAATCACCTTTGCAGGTGATTTATTAAGCGGATAAAACCTTTCTGCCTTTAGCTCTTCTTCTTGCTAATACTTTGCGTCCGCCTTTGGTAGCCATACGAGCGCGGAAGCCGTGAGTTCTCTGGTGTTTGATTTTACTTGGCTGATAAGTACGTTTCATGTCGACTCAATTCCTTTCGTTCTATAAGAGTGATTCTTATTTTCTTATTAATTGCGCATGTCACTATATCATGATGAAAAAGGATGTCAACGCGCACGAAGCCGTTTCAGGGGTGATTTTCTTAAAGGTCCTTTTCATTCATGCGAAATATAAAAGAAAAATGGATTGCGCAGCTTGATCGATTCCTATCTGTTCACCGCTAAACAGCAGCGATCCTGTATCGTGGCAATCTGTAAACAAGGATAACAGAAACGACACGCGCAATCACCTGTAAACAGGCGGTTTTTCCAATCTTTTTCGCCTTTTTTCGGATTCTTCCCCCACAGACCCCGGCAGGTCCTGCCTGCACCCGAAAATACAGCGGTGATCTTCTTTTCTGTGGATTGTCAGCATTTCTGCTTCGTCCCGATTCCTATTTTATTATCTGTATATTTTTTTATTATCTGTATATTTTCAGCTTTTATTATCTGTATATTTTCAGCGCAGTATTCTCGCCGCTGTTCGTTCTGCTCTTCTTTCGGTTCTCGATCCAGCCGGATCTCCATGCATCCGCACAGCCTTCTTTTTCCCTGTCTCTCCCTGTTTCTTATCCCCGTTTCTTATCCGCCTGTCTCTTTTCCAGATGCAGTCTTCCATTCTTTCTTTCCCCTCTCCTCTTTCTGGAACTGTCTGTTCAGATGATGTTTAAAAGCCGCAGATTCGTCTGCGGCTTTTTTGCGATGGTCTGGTTCGTCCGCCCTGAATCGGCGTGACTTGCAGTTATCCCCGTCTGGGTGGAAAGCGGGGACGGTTCGATTACGGACTGGGAGCGTATGGCAGTTCTCCCTCTGTTTTCATACCCGCATCTTCCGGTTGGGGCCTTCTTCGGGTTATCCCCGTTATCCACCGTTTGCGGGGATTGTGCAGGATTTCGTCAAAAACGGGGACTGCCTTTGGAAAAGCGGCTTTTTTCCGTAAATCCAGGGAAAATCCCCGCTTTTCGGGGATATGCGCGTTATCCCCCAGTTATCCACAGGTTATCCACATCCTGTCCCCATCCCTTTTCCCCGCGTTTCAAAGCAATGAGGACAATTCCCCGAAACTGGGAGATTCTTTGCGTGCTTTCCCCTGTGCATTTTGGTTATCCCCGCGCTGTCCCCGAAAAGATATCCCCGGAAAGGGAATGTTGCGCACAATCCCCATGGGGATAACTCGGATTTCTCCTTTAGCTATGGAGGATTGGATTCAGCCTGGGCGGGGATACAGCCTGCGGGCTCTGCACAATTTGCTGAAGTTATCCACCATTGTCCCCATTGGGGATAATTTTCCGTTTCTAGGTGTGCCAAAGAGTTATCCCCCAAAAACAGGGGATAATGCGAATAGCCACACGTCCCGAATGGAATAAAATCGGTTATGATAAACATCCAGGTGGAAAGGATGGATTCAATATGGATTCCTCGATCAATCAGTACTGGGATCAGACGCTTTCGATGATTCGCACCAGCCAGTATTTCGACGAAAGCACACTTACATGGATCTCAAAGACTTCGCTATTTAAAATCGAGAACGGAAAGGCCTACCTGACCTATCGAAATATCATTGCTTCCAATCTGATCAAGGATAATCTGTCGCTGTTTGAAGATACTCTTTCCCAGATCTGGGGATCGACGCTTCAGATCGAACTCATTTCCCAGCGGGAGATGGAGCAGATGATGCCGGACGAAGCGCTGAAAATTCGAACCAATAAGCTGGTAGACCGCCCTTTTGACAAGGCGTATACTTTTGATTCCTTTGTCTCCGGCCCCAGCAACCAGGAAGCGCTGGCTGCCTGCCGGCTGGTCACACGGGAAAACCGCTTCAACCCCCTGCTGATTTACGGCAGTTCCGGTCTGGGCAAAACGCACATGCTGAATGCGGTGGGCAACTACCTCGCCGTTCACCGGCCGGAATGCAAGGTCAATTATTTTTATGCGGGCGATCTGGTCAGCCTCATGCTGGAAGCGATGCGCTCCAAAACCCCTCTTCCAATGCGGTGGATGTGGTCAAGGCTCAGCTGATCGACTGCGACTTTTTTCTGGTGGATGACATCCAGAACCTGCGCAGTGCGTCCTGCCAGGAAGTGTTCTTTACCGTCTTCAATGAATTAATACGTTTAAATAAGCAGATTATTCTGACATCCGACGTGCATCCTTCGGAAATTCCGACGCTGACGAAGCGTCTGATCAGCCGCTTTCAGTCCGGTCTTACCGTAAGCATCAAAAACCGGGCACGGAAACGGCCAAACTGATTCTGAAAAAGAAACTCGACGGGCACGAACAGGTGCAGCCCATCGATGAAGATGTTCTGGATTTTCTGGCCGTCAGCTATTCGCATGACGTCCGCGCACTGGAGGGCGTGCTCAACCGTCTTTTATTCAACGCGACCCTTTTGATCCGCCTTCCATTACGATGGAATTCACGATGGGCGTTCTGCGCGATGAGCCGGCTGTGGCCCCGACCGAAGAGCTCAGTCCGAAAACCGTCAAGAAAGCGGTCATCCGTCATTACGGTCTTTCGTACCAGGATCTCGAGGGCAAAAGCCGCCAGAAAAAATTGTGCAGGCCAGACAGATCTGCATTTATCTGATGCGCGATCTGCTGGGGATTTCCTATTCCGCCATCGGCAAGGAAATCGGCGGACGCGATCATACGACGATTTCTTCGTCCTGTTCCCGCGTTCGCAAGCTGATCGATTCCGATCCAGCCTGGAAAGAGGCTGTAGATACGCTCCGAAAGAAAATCAGCGGGTAATCCACCGTTTTTGGGGTTATCCCCGGCCTTTGCGGGTTATCCACAGACAATCCCCGCCCCGATTTTCCGTTTTTTCCTTTATCTTTCGTATAAAGCTTTGAGTTATCCCCGTCTGGGGCATTCCTTATTGTTATTATTCTTTAATAAGAGAAGAAGAAAGGAACTTTCTCATGCGTTTTTCCATTAATCGTTCATACTTTGCCGACAAGCTCGCGACGGTTGCACACGCCATTCCTTCGGTTTCCCCGACCATCGCGCTGACCGGCGTTCTGATCCAGGTGTTTCCGGACTATATTGTTCTGACCGGATCCGATTCCAATCTGGCTATTCAGGTCGTCATTTCTCCCGATGAGAAAAACCAGCTCGTCATTGAAGAGCGCGGATCCATTATCATTCGCTGCTCCGCTCTGATCGAACTGACCCGCCGCATGAACGGCGATATCCTGCACGTCGAATCGATCGACGATACGCTGATTCGCTTTAATGGGCCTTCCGATTCCAAATTCGAACTGTTTGGGCGCGCCCCCAGCGAATACCCGGATCCCAATCTCACGCAGCCGGCGAAGCATCTGACGCTGCCGATTCATGCGCTGCAGGATATTTCCCGTCAGGTAGCCTTTGCGGCGGCAACCAACAGCCCGCGTGTCTATCTCAACGGCGTCAACCTGCGCATCAATGACCATAAACTGATCGCGACGGCGACCAATACGCTGGCGATGGCCCGCAAAATTGTACCGGTACAGACCGATGCGTCCGCCCAGGCGAACATCCCGGTCAAAGCCATCAGTCTCGTGGCTTCGCTTTTTGGAAGCGAAGGCGAATGCGATGTATATCTCGACCGTCAGCGCATTCAGTTCGTCAAGGACGATCTGCTTTTGCAGACGACGCTCTACGACGGCGTATTCCCCGACTGCGACCGGATTTTGCAGACGCATCCGACAACCCATATGATTCTCGATACGAATGAGTTCGAAGGCATGATGAGCCGTTCGATCATTTATACGGGCGCGCAGACTTCGGATTCTTCCGTCATTCCAGTACGCATGACCTATACTCCGGATCAGACGTTTGTCGAAGTTCTTTCCAGTACGCTCGGATCCTGCCGCCAGAATATTGAAAAGATGGAGATGGATGGAGAGTCGGGAAATATCGCGTTTAACGCGAGTTTGATGATCAATGGTCTGCGGGCGATTAAGGATCATGAAAAATTCAATCTCGGACTAAGCGGCGAACTCAAACCGCTCTACATCACCCTCCCGGATGACCCTTCCTCGAACTGCTCTTTGTCGCCATGCGCAGCAACGTCTAGCGTTTCCTGTTTCCTGCATTTTTCATACGACGATTTATTTCTGTCCATACAAAAAACGAGCCGATGCTGCATGCTGCAGAGCACCGGCTCGTTTTTTTTCACAGGAAAATCGAAAGCGTCCGCTAAGCCGAACGTCATCCGTTCGCATGCAGACCTGGAAGGCGCTCAAAAGGCTTAGAAAAGGCCTTTTTCCAGAAAACGAGGCGGCCCGTCGCCGCCTTGTCGAATTTGAGAAGCGATTTGCACCCTTCAAAGTCACAATATGTGCCCCATGCGAAGGATTCTTTCTCAAAAAGCCGTTTAAAGGGCCGTAACGCTGAATTTTTGATTCATCGTATTTCCCTATGTTCCGGCGGTGATCTCTGTCCTGTGGAAAATAAAGGCTTTTTTGATATAATTGAGCTTGAAGTGAGGTTCAAATATGAAGTTTAACCTGAAAGATGAATATATTACCCTCCAGCAGCTGCTGAAAGCCTGCAATGTCATTGACTCCGGCGGGCAGATCAAAGCGTGGCTGGCACAGAACGAAGTGCTCGTAAACGCAGAGCCAGAAAACCGACGCGGAAAGAAGCTTCGTTCGGGTGATGTCGTAGAAACCGGCAATATTCGGATTGAGATTGAATGAACATACAGAAGCTGAAGCTTTCTGACTACAGAAACTTCGAAACGGCTTCTTTTCTTTTGATCCGGATACGATTCATATCTTTTGGGGAAAAACGCGCAGGGAAAACCAATCTTCTCGAATCCATTTACTTTTTAAGCCACCTGCGCTCGTGGCGAACATCAAAGACACCGTCCTTAATCCGGCACAGCCAGGATTCATTTGTGCTCGAAGGAACCATCGAAAACAAAGGCCGCCTCGAAAAGCTGAAAACGGTGTTTTCACAGGGGAAAAATTTCTGTACCGCAATGACAAGCCGGTCCGCTCTTTTTCGGAGTTTGTCGGCATTCTCAATGCGGTTCTCTTTTCACCGGACGATCTGACCCTTTTTCAGATTCGCCAAAGGAAAGAAGAAAATGATCGATATGGAACTGGTGAAGCTTTCCCGTTCCTACACGTCGCTTCTTTCCCAGTTTCAGAAACTGCTCAAGGAACGTTCCGCGATTCTTAAATCGTGGAAACCCGATGAAATTCTGCTGTCGACCGTGACAGCCCAGATGATTGAGGCGCAGGCCGTGCTCATTGTGCAGCGGCGCGCCTTTATCACGCTTCTGGAACAGAAAGCCTCTGAAATCTTTCCTCGTTTTTCGCAGGGGAAGGAACAGCTCAGCATTCGCTACAAAACCTGTGTGGATCCCGATCAGGATATCCGCGAACAGCTCAGGCAGATTTATGACTCGACGCTTGAGCGGGATCGCCGCATGAAAACAACGTCCGCGGGCATCCACAAGGATGATCTTGAATTTTATCTTAACGGAAAGCTGATTACGCAGACCGCCAGCCAGGGCCAGAAACGATCGGTCATGCTGGCGCTGAAAATCGGACTTTGTCAGGTGATCCGGGAAAAGACCGGACAGAACCCCGTCCTGCTTCTCGATGATGTATTTTCGGAGCTCGACGAATCTCGCCGGCAGGGGCTCATCGCCTCTTTTCCGGAAGAAATTCAGATTTTTATTACCACGGCCGAACCCGTCTCCCCAGGCTGGTTCAAGCGGCCGGTCAAGTTTTATACAGTTGATCACGGCAAGATGAAGGAGGGAATATTTGATGTCTGAAACTGAAAACAAGTCGCTCGAGGCTTCTGTTCTTGAGTTCGACAAGCTTGAAGATGAAGCAATTCATGTCGATCATGCCTATACCGCCAACGATATCCAGGTTCTGGAAGGTCTGGAAGCGGTTCGTCTGCGTCCTGGCATGTATATCGGCTCAACGTCTTCGCGAGGTCTTCATCATCTCGTCTGGGAAATTGTCGATAACGGCATTGACGAATCCCTGGCCGGCTACGCCAGCCAGATTGATGTTGTCATTGAAAAAGACAATTCCATTCTCGTTCGGGATAACGGACGAGGCATGCCGGTAGGCATTCACCAGAAAACAAAAATCAGTGCGGTAGAAACCATTATGACCGTACTGCACGCCGGCGGAAAATTCGGCGGCGGCGCCTATAAAGTTTCCGGCGGTCTGCACGGTGTCGGTGCTTCCGTTGTAAACGCCCTTTCCGAGTGGCTCGAAGTCACCGTTGACCAGGACGGCAAACGCTACTACATCCGCTTTGAAAACGGCGGCCATACCGTTGCGCCGCTCAAGCAGATCGGAACGACCGAGCGTACCGGTACGACCGTACGCTTCAAACCGGATCCGAAAATCTTTACCGAAACGACTGAGTTCAATTTCGATGTGCTCGATTCCCGTATTCGTCAGCTCGCCTATCTGAACAAGGATCTGAAAATGACTCTCTGCGACGAGCGCGGCGAACATCCTGTCTGCAAGGAGTATCAGTACGAAGGCGGCATTATCGAATATGTCCGCCATCTGAACAAAGGCAAGGAAGTCATCTCCGACAAGGTAATTTACGCCGAGGGCGGACAGGACCACATTCTGGTCGAAGTCGCGGTGCAGTACAACCGGGATTACCAGAACCAGATTTACTCCTTCGTCAACAACATCAATACCCCTGAAGGCGGCTTCCATGAAGACGGCTTCCGTCTGGCCCTGACCCGTGTTCTGAACAAGTACGGGCGGGAAAACAACCTTCTGAAAAAGACGAATCCCTCACGCAGGACGATGTCAAGGAAGGTCTGGCAGCGATCATTTCGATCAAGCATCCGGACCCGCAGTTCGAAGGACAGACGAAGACGAAGCTCGGAAACAGCGAAGTCCGCAAAATCGTTTCCAGCATTTTCGGCGACGCTCTTTACCGCTTCCTGATGGAAAACCCGACCGAAGCCAAGGCGATCGTTGAAAAAGGTCTCACAGCCGGCCGCGCGCGCATTGCGGCAGCCAAGGCCCGTGAAGCCGTACAGCGCAAATCGGGACTCGACGGCATCACTTCCCTTCCTGGAAAGCTGATGGACTGCTCGAGCCGCGATGCGAGTGAATGCGAAATCTTTATCGTCGAAGGTAACTCTGCCGGCGGCTCGGCCAAGATGGGCCGAAATGCCCGTACCCAGGCCATCCTGCCGCTGCGCGGAAAAATCCTCAACGTGGAAAAAGCCAGAGAAAACCGGATTTTCGCCAACGCGGAAATCAACTCGATGATCACGGCGTTCGGATGCGGATTTAAGGAAAATACGGACCTCTCCAAGCTTCGCTATCACAAGATCATCATCATGACCGATGCCGATGTCGACGGTTCGCACATCGCCACCCTCATGCTGACGTTCCTCTACCGCTTCATGAAGCCAGTTATTGAACACGGCTACGTCTATCTTGCCCAGCCGCCTCTGTACAAGATTCAGAAAGGCAAGCGCATGGACTACGCCTACAAGGAACAGGAAATGGATGCTCTGCGTGCCGAGTACAAGGACGGCTACAAAGTACAGCGCTATAAGGGTCTTGGTGAAATGGATGCCGAACAGCTCTGGGAAACGACTATGGACCCGGAACGCCGTATCCTCAAGCGTGTCACGATTGAAGACGCGATGATGGCGGACGATACCTTTGCCATGCTCATGGGCGAAGACGTCGAACCCCGTAAAGAATTTATTCAGAACAATGCGGAATACGCGACTCTGGATCTCTAGAAAGGAAATAAAGGAAATATCCATTTATGGAAGATAACGCAAATAAAACTCCCGAAGAAGATATTCTGGACGATTCCTTTTCTGATGAGGAAAGCCAGAAAGCCAGGGACGCGATTGAAGATATTGAAATCTCGAAAGAGATGAAAGATTCGTTTCTGGACTACTCCATGTCGGTTATCGTACAGCGCGCTTTGCCGGATGTACGCGACGGCATGAAGCCGGTTCACCGCCGGATTCTCTATGCGCTGGCAACCCTGGGCATTACCCCGGGCAGCGCCCACAAGAAAAGTGCCCGTATCGTCGGTGATGTTATTGGTAAATACCACCCGCACGGCGATACCGCCGTTTATGACGCCATGGTCCGCATGGCGCAGGACTCTCTTATCGCTACCCGCTCGTTGACGGTCACGGAAACTTCGGTTCCCTGGACGGCGACGGCGCTGCGGCTATGCGATACACCGAAGCCCGCATGTCCAAGATTTCAACTGAAATGGTTGCGGATCTGAACAAGGAAACCGTCGACTTCATTGAAACGTATGACGGCGACGGTAAAGAACCGACGGTTCTGCCGTCCCGCATTCCGAACCTGCTGCTCAACGGTGCAGTCGGTATTGCGGTCGGCATGGCCACCAACATTCCGACGCACAACCTCACCGAAGTCGTCCGCGCCATTAAGGCGGTCATGGACGATCCGGAAATTTCCGTACCGGAACTGATGGAATATCTGCCCGGACCGGACTTCCCGACCGGCGGCATCATTCTTGGCCGCAAAGGCATTCGCGAAGCGTATGAAACCGGACGCGGCTCGATCACGATCCGTTCGAAGTACCGCATCGAAGATCTGCCCAACGGCAAGAAGCGTGTCATCTACTACGAAATTCCATACGGCATCAACAAGATGAAGCTGTACGAGAAGATGGCGCAGGTCATCCGCGAAAAGAAAGTCCAGGGCGTTACCTATCTGAACGATGAATCCAACCGTGAAGGTATCCGTATCGTCATGGATCTGAAAAAGGACGTTCAGGAAGATGTTGTCATCAACCAGATGTTCCGAGAAACGCCATTGCAGTCTACGTTTGGCATCAACATGCTGGCGCTTGAAAACGGAAGACCAAAACAGCTGACGATCCGCGAGATGATCATTGACTACGTCAAGCATCAGACGGATGTCATCGTCCGTCGGACCCGTTTCGACCTGAAGAAAGCGCAGGAGCGTCTCGCACATTGTCGAAGGTCTGCGTATTGCGCTCGACCATCTCGATGAACTGATCAACCTGATCCGTTCCTCCCACAAGGAAGAAGCCGGTCTGATTGAAGATATGAACGCGCAGTTCGGTCTGGACGATCTGCAGTCCAAGGCGATCCTCGCCATGCAGATTCGCCGTCTGTCCGGACTGGAACGCGAGAAGATTGAAAACGAATACGAACAGCTGCTGGCCGCAATCGCGGACTTCAAGGATATCCTGGCCAACCACTCCCGCGTTCTCGATATCATTCGCAGCAACCTCGACGATATCGAAGCCAAGTACGGCGATGAACGCCGCACGGAAATTCTCGAAGGCAGCTTTGATGTGATCGACGAAGATCTGATTCCGCAGGAAGACATCCTGATGACGCTGACCCATTCCGGCTACATCAAGGCAACCGCCATTTCGAACTACCATACCCAGCTGCGCGGCGGTAAGGGTATCCGCTCGATTTCGCTCAACGACGAAGACACGATCGATTTCATGGCGACCATGTCCAACCATGACTACGTTCTGTTCTTCACCAACGCCGGACGCGTTTACCGTATGCGCGGCTTCCAGTTCCCGATGAGTTCGAGAACCGCCAAGGGCACGCCGATCGTAAACTTCATCCAGCTTCAGGACGGCGAACAGGTTCAGGCGATCCTGCCGTATGATCAGGAACACACCGCGAAGAACCTTCTGTTCGTCACCCGCCAGGGTATCGTTAAGCGGACTCCGGTAGCCGAATTCAAGAACATCAACCGTACCGGTAAAATTGCGATCACCCTCAACGAGGGCGACTCCTTGCCTACATCCTGCCGACCCATGGCGATGATGAAATTCTGATCGCCGGCGATACCGGCTACGCGGTTCGCTTCCCTGAAGAAACCGTTCGTCTGATGGGACGTACAGCCGCCGGCGTTCGAGGCATCAATCTCGAAGGCGGTCATGTCATTGGCGCTACGCTCGCCAGCGAAGGCGATACGATTCTTGTCCTTTCCGAAAACGGATTCGGCAAGCGTTCACCGGTGGATGAATACCGACTGACCAACCGCGGTACAAAAGGAGTTAAGACGCTTTCTATCAGCCCGGCTACGGGCAACGTCATCGCCTTCAAGGCCGTTAACGGAAACGAAGATGCGATGATCGTAACAGACTACGGCCAGATGATTCGTGTTCATCTGCACAACATCAAAATTCAGGGACGCAACACCAAGGGCGTTCATATCATCCGTCTTTCGGAAAACGATAAGGTTAACCGCATGACCTTCACCGGGCACCAGGAAGAAGAGGATGACAACGAGAACAACTACGTTCTGGATGAGCTGAATCAGCCGGTCGGCGATTTCGATTACAAGACCACGGAAGACGGAAGCCCGCTTCCAGAAAACGAATCGGAATCGGCATCAGAAGACGCAGCAGGCAAGGAACCAGAAACGGTCTGATCCCGCTTCTGAAATCTGATTTTCAGAAATAGGCAGATGGATCTGAATTCCTGAATGAAGAAAATGAAATCCGATATCCAGTCTTTTGAGGGCGCAGGATATCGGATTTTTTCTGCCAGCGAAAAGGCATGGATCGTTTTTTCATTAGATGGCTGTCCGTTTTTCGATCCAGTTTTCCTCTAAATCCGGTAAGCAGATCGCATTAATACGAAAAGGATTCCCCAATTTGGATCGCTCAGCTCCAGAAGAGACTGGGAAAATCGGAAAAGTTTCCTGCTTCAGAAATGGGAGAGGAGAAGCGTCTGATTTTCCCTTTTTCAAAATCGGTGTCTGGAAGATCTGGGTCTCTTAATCAGAAGCAGCGAAGATTTCCTTTACCTATCCTATAGGAATAAGAAAAGACGATAGGAATAGAAAATCGTATTCCGATTTCTAAAAAGCTGATCCTCGATCCAATATCGGAAAATTCGTATGCGATTCCGATCAAAATATCGGAATTCCGATCTAAACAGCCTATAACATTCGCCGTACTGAAACTTAATGGCTATTTTGAGCCCATATCCGTCTTTGGAAGGAGGCTGGACTGTTCGATCTCTGACCAGCCATAGGAAGGACAGAAATCGGATCCAGCAGGGAAAAATCTGCAATTCGGTTTGTTTGGGCAAGCTTCTTTCCTGACTTTGTGTTTGCCTTTGTCGTATTTGGAGCTTTCCTCTCTGCCTGTTCTGTCTGTCTTCATTCGTCTGTTCATTCCTGTCAGGAAATCCGGGCTGAATGATCTGGCGGTTCTGGAGCAGCTGCTGGATTCTGAATCGGACCGATCGCTTCATCCCCTTTTCCTCCGTGCAAACAGCTGGCGGTTTTCTGTTCGAACGAAGGCGAGGATACCCGTCGGGGATCAGACCGATCGGATGACACCCGAGTCGAAAGATGTTTTAGAGACTCTTTTCTAAGTGCTGTTCTTGGAAAAGATGTCCTGTTTTTGAACGGCTGGATCTAGCGATTCTGCACGATTATATCGCCTGAATCTGGACTGTATTTTTCGGGACGAAACCATACAGACTTTGCAAAACAGCCCAGGCAGTCCTGCGGATTTTTTCCGTTTGGATTTCCCTTTGTCTTAGGATTTCTACGGCCCGCTCTGGTTTGTTTCCGCTGTCTTTTTCGCGGATTTGATGTTTAGAGCCTGTGGAAAAAGAGGGATGTTTGAATGAGATATTTTGGCGTGATATCGTAATGAAGATATGAAAAGGAGAATCCTGAATGCTTGACTTGAAATTTGTCCGTGAAAACCCGGATCTCGTTAAAGAGAACATGGAAAAGAAATTTCAGCATCATAAACTGCATCTTGTAGATGAAGTGATCTGCAACGACGCAGCATTGCGTCGGACGCAGCAGCAGGCTGACGAACTTCGCTCGAAGCGCAAAAGCAATTCGAAGAAGATCGGCATGCTGATGGGACAGGGCAAGAAAGAAGAAGCCGAAGCTGCAAAACTCGAAACGGCAGCACTTGGCGATCAGATTGAAGAACTGTCCAAAAGAAGAAGAACTGCGCCAGGCCGTTACCGACGCCATGATGCAGATTCCAAATATGATTGATCCCACTGTCCCAATTGGTAAGGACGACAGTGAAAACGTTGAACTCGAACGCTTCGGTGAACCGGTTGTACCGGATTACGAAATCCCCTACCATACCGACATCATGGAATCTTTTGGGGAATTGACCTCGATGCTGCACGCCGTGTAGCTGGCAACGGTTTCTATTATCTGGTTGGCGATATTGCCAGACTCCATTCCGCTATCCTCTCTTATGCCCGCGACTTCATGATCGACCGCGGATTTACGTATGTCATCCCGCCTTACATGATTCGTTCCAACGTCGTAACCGGCGTTATGTCCTTTGCTGAAATGGACGGTATGATGTACAAGATTGAAGGCGAAGATCTGTATCTGATCGGAACTTCCGAACACTCCATGATCGGCCGCTTCATCGACCAGATCATCGACGAGAAAGAACTGCCTTATACGCTCACTTCCTACTCCCTTGCTTCCGTAAGGAAAAAGGCGCGCACGGTATTGAAGAGCGCGGCGTATACCGTATTCACCAGTTCGAAAAACAGGAAATGATCATCGTCTGCAAACCGGAAGAATCGGCTGACTGGTTCGTTCGCCTGTACATGAACACCGTAGATTTCTTCCGTACGCTCGACATTCCCGTACGTACGCTTGAATGCTGCTCCGGCGACCTCGCGGATCTGAAATGCAAATCCGTAGACGTTGAAGCCTGGTCTCCGCGCCAGAAGAAATACTTCGAAGTCGGCTCCTGCTCCAACCTCACTGATGCGCAGGCTCGTCGACTGAAAATCCGTGTCAAAGACGAAAACGGCAAGAAGTACTTCGCCCATACGCTGAACAACACTTGCGTAGCGCCTCCGCGTATGCTGATCGCCTTCCTGGAAAACAATCTGCAGGAAGACGGAACTGTCCTCATTCCAGAGGCTCTGCAGCCTTACATGGGTGGCAAGAAAGTACTCGTTCCAAACAAAAGAAATAAATTTGAAATCCTTCGAAAGAAGGATTTTTTTCATTTTCAGGTGCCGGTTCAAAAGAAAAGCCGTACCCCATACGGAGCACAGCAAGAATGAAGATGCGTATTTTCGAGCTCCATTTTACTGGGCTGGAGTGGCAGAGGGCTCCATGTTCGTCGCTTCGACGTACGTCATATCCATCACCAGTTCACCGTTATCATTTCGACGCAGCCGTCCGGTTACATTGGCGTCGCAGTTGCCAAAAGGAATCGGGAAGCCTTCCAGAATGATGTATTTGCTGATGTCGGAATTCCACAACACGACGACATTATTTCCCGCTTTATCCTGAATGGTCGACTGCGGAAGCTTGCCGTCGACGGTGATGAGCTTGCCCGATCCTGCCAGAGAATCTGCGTCTTCCCACGCCTGATCCACCGAAATAATATGGTCCTGAACGGTGGCTTTAGCATCCGCAAGCGGATCGTCTTCGGATGAAGAAGACGAGTTTTCCGACGATTGATCCTGCGCGGACGAGTCTTTGGAATCGTCGTGAGACGAAGACGCATCAGCCAGTGGAGATGCCTTGATGTCGACCGTGACGGTATTGGAGGTGACTCCGTTTTGCGTAACAGAGATCGTATACGTTCCCGGTTTCATTGCCTGGAATTTCAGTTTTCCATCTTCGATCCAGGATTCTCCGCCGGAGATCTGGACGGCGTTCGGATCGATCCGGGTCTGGATCGGTTCCGTCTGGTAATCGATCAGAACCGTCTGACCGGTGATCATATTCTGTCCGTCTTCCACGTTCAGATGAATCACGCTGATCAGATTCGAGCAGGCGCCCAGAACGAGCGCGGCGGCTGCGATCAGCAGGACATGCTTCAGTTTGTTTACCATGGGTGTTCCCTTTCTTCAGTTTCTTTTTCTTCTTTTCCTTCGTGTCGAAATGGGTGCGCTCAGATCCGCGTTCGGACTGGATTGTCTCTTACGGCTTGGGGATCTGCGTTTGCCGCCTTCTTCGATCAGAAATTCAGATTGCCAGAAAATGACGGTGACCGGATTTCCCGCTGCCTTCATTCGGCTTGCCCATTTGCGGTCAATCGGTTGTCGTCATTGAAATTGTCTATTTCTATTGTCTCGTATGTGCGGTGAATCACGGATTCCTTTGATCGGAATTGTTTATTCTCTACCGCTGGATTGCCGGTATTTCCTTTTGGAAGGATTCGAGATAATCCTCAGATCCGGAAAGCCCCCAGACGAATTTCACGTGAAATCTGAATTTCCGATCGCGTCAGGCTTACTCCCGCTTCAAACAAAGAAAGGAATTTCAAACGTATTTTCAGAGGATCAAACTTGCCGCCCGGAAGCCAAAGGGCTGTCCTTAAAACCTGGCGGCATCCGGCAGATCGTCACGCCCAGCCAGCGTCTGGTCCTAGGAGATTGATAAACAATTCAGTTGCCAAATCGCCTTTGAATTTGCTATTCTTATTGAGCTACTGCAATAGCATCCTGCTAACCGTGTCAGGTCGGGAACGAAGCAGCACCGTGCTGGCTCTGTTATGTGCAGTAGTTTTTTGTGTTCGTTTGGCGGATCCCAGTTTCATTGGGGTCTGCCTTTTTGTCTGCCCCTCTTTGGGAAAGTCATTCCTTTGGCATGGAGTCCTTTTGGTATCATGAACACATGAACAGATTGAGCCCAGAAGAAAAGATGATGAAAAAAGCTTTACGGCTTGCCCGTAAAGCGGAAACGGAAAATGAAGTACCTGTCGGAGCCATCGTCGTCGATGAGAACGGTACGATCATTGGCCGCGGATACAATCGACGTGAGAAAAGACAGAGTGTGACCGAACACGCCGAACTCATGGCGATTGCCTCTGCGTGTCGAAAGCTTCATTCCTGGCGGCTGGAAAACTGTTCGCTGTATGTCACCCTCGAGCCGTGCGTGATGTGTTCCGGGGCCATCATTCAGTCCAGAATCGCTCACGTATATTACGGTGCGAAAGATCCGAAAGCCGGCGCCGTGGATTCGGTCGTTTCCTCTTTGAAGTCCCTCAGTGGAATCACCATCCCGAATGGACCGGGGTATTCTGGAAGAAGAATGTTCGACGATCCTCAAGAATTTCTTTCGCAGACGAAGAGAGGAAAAGAAGAAACTGAAGGCTCTGGCCAGACAAAATGCACTGCCTTCTGAGCCAGACGTTCGAAGAGATGAAAGTAGGTCAGAGAACGTCCTGGATGGAGACTCTTCCATCTTTGTTTATTTGCCTGTCCTGAATTCTGCCGAGGACAGAAAACGGATCGATCCGATTTTAAAATCCGATCCGGATCTCAAGGCAGAAATGGATATGCATACGAAATCTGAAAATCCCAAATCACAGTCCGATCAATGGCCGATGGCCGATCGTCAAGGAAAGGAGTGATCTGAATGTCCTATCAGGCTCTATATCGAAAATACAGACCGGCTTCTTTTGACGAAGTGGTAGGCCAGAAACACATAGTCCAGACGCTGAAAAACGCGGTGGAGAAAGATCGTATCGCTCACGCCTATCTGTTCTGCGGACCGCGCGGAACCGGTAAAACGTCGATCGCGAAAATCTTCGCACGTACGCTGAACTGTACGGGAGAACACAAACCCTGCATGGAATGCGAAAACTGCCGGGAATCTCTGAACGGTTCCCATCCCGATATTGTGGAAATTGATGCCGCCTCCAACAACGGCGTTGATGATGTCCGCGATCTGATTGAACGTGTCGGCTATGCCCCGCTTTTAGGAAAATACAAAGTCTACATTATTGACGAGGTTCATATGATGACCGCAGCAGCTTTTAACGCTCTGCTTAAAACCATCGAAGAACCGCCTGAACATGTGATTTTCATCTTTGCGACAACCGAACCGAATAAGGTTCTGGCTACAATTCTCTCCCGCTGCCAGCGATATGATTTTTCCCAGGTCAGCGAGAAAGATATCCTGCATCGACTCCAGGATGTCTGCAAATCCGAACAGATTGAAGCGGATGAGGATGCTCTGGAACTGATTTCCGAACTGGCGAGCGGCGGTATGCGTGACGCTCTGTCGATTCTCGACCAGTGCGTTGCCTATGAACCTGATCATCTGACACTGGAAGCTGTCCGCGAGATTTATGGTGTTGTTCAGACCGAAGAACTCGGCAAGATCATTGAACAGCTCAATCCGGAACAGGCTTCAGAAACGATTGCCTTCGTGGAAGATATTGAAGCACGCGGCTTTAATCTTAAGCGTTTCACAGCCGATCTGATCGGTCTGCTCAAGGATTCCCTGATCTATGATCTGGCTAGCGGGACTTCCCTTCTTTCGGAACGAAAAAGAAGTCATTAAGAAGTCGCTTTCCCCAGTTCCCAGTTGGAAACGAATTCAGATGCTTAACGAGCTGATGAACGTCTATAACAAGCTCGGCTATGCATCCAATATGCTCGACTACATTGAGACGGCCCTGCTGAAATCCGCATTTTCCGTACAGTCCGCTTCTGCAGTATCCAATCGTCAATCACATGATCAGCCACATATGGCTGCAGGCCAAATCTTACAAAAAACGGAAAATCCCATTCCTGCTCCGGTGAAACCTGCAAAAAGCCCTAAGGTAAGTAAGAAATCCGACCTGGCCATGCTTTTTGGAATTCTGATGTTTCACGTGAAACAATGGGAAAAGAGAAAATCCGAAATCTGAATTCAGATTAGAGGAAGATTTTCTTCTTTCTCTGCTCGTCGGCGCTTCGAAAACGATCCGATCGGAAGATGAAGGTCATATGAATGATCTTCCGAAATACTTTGAAGACGTGGATTGGGGCAAATTTGCGAACGCACTGAAGGGTTCTAAGATCGTTGCCTCAGCCGAGACGTACATGCTGGTAAGTGCACCGCATATGCTGGAACGAGATCATATCAATGCTCTTCAGAATGAAGATGGCTTTGAAGAATTTACCAATCAGTGGCTGGGCCATCCGAAAAGCTGTTTTCGCTCGCAGAAAACGATCGAGTGACTCTTCTGCAGACATTCGTTAAGCGATCCAAGGAGAAGACGCTGCCAGAACCGGCGAAAATCGAAGTCTCCCTGGCCAGTTCCGAACCGGAAGAATCCCTTGAGGAATCTTTAAAGGCCCGTTTCCCGGACCTGGTTGTCCAGGATGACTAATTCCCTGCTGAGTGGTCATAAATCGCCTCAAATGGCGCATAACGCCTTATAGAGCGTCTGAGCACACTGTAAAAATCAGATTATGATCCGATCTGCTCTTCTAAAAGCTTTGAAAAGACATAACACAGCCTTTTCTGGACCTTGAAAAGAAGAAATCAGATCGGAAAATCATAAATGCGGAACGTTTGGATCAAAACAGAGAGAAAAACCGGCACAGCAGCTGAGAAAAATCAGGTCGCTGTTCCCTGCTCTGTTAGTAACAAAAAACAAAACGACAAGCCGATGGGATCCGTTAGGAATCCGTCTGCAACAGCAACAGAAATGAAAAGAACAAATAGTCTGGTGTATCGGAAAATCCGATCGACGAGAAATAACAGACCGATCGAAGAACGCGGCTAAAAATCAGTTTCCCAGCCGATTTCTTACGATCATCCGAAAATCAGATAAACAGGAACAAGGAGGAACTATGTATCCAGTCAGCTTTGAGAATCTGATTCTGGAACTTCATAAACTGCCCGGTGTTGGTATGAAAAGTGCCGAGAGAATGGCGTTTGCGATTCTTGGCTGGGATGAAGACCAGAAAGAACAGATGATTCAGGCATTTAAGAATGCAGCCAATCTGAAGCACTGCAAAATCTGCGGAAATCTTACAGAAGGAGAAATCTGCGAAATCTGTAAAAATTCAGATCGCAATCATCACCAGATCTGCGTCGTTCAGAATGAGAAAGATCTGTACGCAATCGAAAGTATTAACGAATACAACGGCGTGTACCACGTTTTACACGGAACCATAAATATTCAGAAAGGAATTCTGCCCGATCAGCTGAATATTGATGCGCTGGAAGATCGGATCACTGATGAAACGGAAGAAGTCATCCTCGCACTTGATCCTACGCAGGATGGAGAAACGACTTCGCTTTATTTGAGCCGTCTGCTTTCAGATCGAGTTCTGGTCACCAAACTGGCCTCCGGCATTCCATTTGGCGGAAAACTCGACTATGCGGATGCAAAAACGATCGCAAAAGCCTTTGATGGACGTAAAAGGACGATATCTGATCATTCCTATACGAAAATCCGATTAAAAACATTATTCATATGGAATTCCTACATAAATAGGAATAATCCTATTCATAAAACTTACGTTTTGGGAAATTCATATTCTAGAAGAAGGAAAAGAAACGGGAATTTCAGCGAAATTGGTCAATTCATATCTAAGATAAGAAAAGCAGGGGATCACCTGGACTAACCAGAGTGAATCCCTGCTTTTTCATAGGAACAGGGAAATAGAGGAAAATGAAGGATTCCATGCAGCTGGTATCAAATCTGAATGATCATACGATCGGAAATAAAGCAAAAAAGCCATATTTCATTAAACCTGAGCAATCATATGAGAAGGATATAAATGAAAAAAGCAGATGAAAGACAGAAAATCAGAATTTATGAATATCAGAAATTCTTGCAGATCAAAGAATTCCAGAAATATGAAAAGGCAGATCAGAGGGAGAAAAGAAATTTTCCAGAGAATATGAAAATCTGAAATTGGAAAAAGAGAATAGGATAGAAAGTAGGAATGAGCGAAATCAAATATCGGAAATTCATAAAAAGAAAGAAAGGAACGGAAGAGCAAATCTGAATATCCTATTTCTTTCCAAATTGTTTCTTCTTTGATATTTCACAAAATATCTGAACAGTTATCCAAAAATCAGATCGATCCCATCCCATATGAAATCTATTTCTGAAATTCCTATTATTGGAATACGATGATATCTGATTTCAATATGAATTTTATGGATTTTAGCGGAGACCAAAATAACAATATTTCTCATTCATATGAAAACGGAGGTTTTCAATTCCGTGTACTCGCTTGGACTTTTTTCCAAAGAATTTGAATTTATGAATATTCATACGAAACAAAAACTTTCCTGTCGTGCAAGTTTTCCCTGGAATATGTCTTGATACGATTATCATATTCTCATTCCTCTATCTTATTTTTTCACAATAGGATTTCCTATAAATTGGTTGATGAAAATTGAGTTTGTTTTCATTCAATCTCTTTTACTTTAGAAGAGTTCTTCAATTTCCGATACGCATTGTAGCGTGTAAAATGGACATGGATATGAAATTCATCCGTATTTCATATTTCTTCTTGTTTTCAAAATGATTGTGCTATAATCGCCCATGCGTACGGTCTTCTGCACTATCTGAACCAGAGATCGTAAAGAAAAAGTTTTTGCGAACTCTGGAAAGGCGGTGAACCCCATGGCAGATGATCATTCCCCAATTGACGTCTATTACGATATGGATATTGCTCAGATCTGCGCGCATTTCGGAAAATCGAGAAATACAGTGGATAAAGCCGTCGCTAAACTAGTTCGTAACTATCCAGATGCTGGATGGAAGTATAAAAATCCAAAACCAGGCGAATTACGATTAAAGCGGACGGCGTAGAAGTCCTTTCCACGTATTTTCGAAAGGAAAAGCACGAAGTTTCGGCCGTAGAATCGGAACTCCGTATGGAAATTGAAAAACTGAATGCGATTCTGGACGAAAAAGATAAAACAATCGCCAATCTGGAAATGCTTTATCAGGAACGGCTGAAGCTCGAAATGGATAAAGCGAGGCAGACCTACCTTCTCGAACAGAAATCAAACGAAGATACGATTTCCGAACAGAAGACCATGCTCGATGATCAGGCAAAACTGATTGAAGAACATGAAACAAAAATTTCGGATCTGGAATCTGAAAATCAGAAATTACAGGAAACGAAGTCGAAAACAGAAGAAGCCGAGCGGCAGCTGAAATCCGAAATGGAAGATCTTCGAAAATCGAAGGAAGAACTCGAAAAGACGAAAGAAGACTACAGAAAAAAGAAGAAGAATACAATTCGAAATCCTTCTTCTATCGTTTGACACATAAATTTTCTTTAAAATAAATCCTGAACTGCACGGGCGAGCTTGCTCATGCAGTTTTTTTCATACTGGAGACCAGCTCTTTCAAGAATCTGATTGAAAACGGAAATCCCATCATGGTCTTTTCTGTATTCATATTCAATTTCATAATCCGTATGCTTTGGAAAATGGGTTTCATCCAGAGAAAGTTCTGCATTTTCCAGCTGGGTAATCCGGCGAATGGTTTCAAAAGTTACAAAGGGATGCAGCTCAATATCGCCCAGACCGATTTTTCCAGCATCCAGCTGCGATCTTCCGGATCGAGCTCACTGACAGTCGGCGCGCTGACTTCCTTTTCATATTCATATTTCGTAATGGAGTCCAGCGGTTTTTTGATCGTCAGATTGTATTTTCCTTGCGTTTCACGGATTCGGCAGGCAAATCCGTGCGCCTTGAGCGCCTGATCGGGTGTGTCGTAATACGTATTGATCTGAAGTCTCTGCTCATCGCAGGGAATCAGAGTACAAAGCTTTTCATAATTATCTTTTGTTAAAAGCACTTTCAGTTCTCGTTCTTGATCGGACATAAGGAGCCTCCTTTCACCATGATACAATCAAAGAACCCAAGGAGATATTGAATTGAAGTTCACTGTTTTTTCCCGTTTTGACGGGTATTCCAGAAAACTTAAAGCGGATCTTGAACAGATAATACTGGAAGATCTCCACTGGATTCTCGACGCGGACCATCCCGATCTTTGCATTTGCATCGGCGGAGACGGAACGATCCTGCGCGCGATTCAGAAGTATAAGGAACAGCTTGATCATCTTCTGTTTACCGCCATTCATACCGGTACATTAGGCTTTTTTACCGATTACACAAAAGATGAGATCGACAGTTTTCTTGCCGATCTGCGCGAACTCGATCAAAACGGTTCTGTCATTGAAAAGTATCCGATGATCGAAGCCTGCCTTTCGGATGGGCGCATCTTTCGAGGGCTCAATGAAATTCGAATCGGCTCTTTTTAAGTACCGTTCGCTTTGATGTTCTGATCGACGGAGAGTTTTTTGAAACGACCAACAGCTGCGGCATCTGCGTATCGACGCAGGCGGGAAGCAGCGGCGCCAACCGCTCTCTTGGCGGTGCGGTTGTAGAAAACGGACTGGATGTTCTGGAAATTACGCAGATCATGCCCGTCAGTCATGCCAATCACCATTCCTTTGTCTCTCCTTACATCATGAATAAAAACCGGGTTGTCACGCTGAAAGGGAAGTCGCTGGAAGAATCCATTCTTTGCTGCGACTATTTCGAAACGCCCAAACTCACCGATATCGACTGGGTAGAAATCCGGCTTTCTGTGCAAAGCGTCCGATTTGCCAGACTTCGTCCTTATTCGTATTTAAAAAGACTGAGAAACCTCTTCTGATCTGCAAATGGTTTTCGCAGACCGGCTGAGATTCTCAGTCTTTCTTTTCTTGTTTCAGCTTTTCATTTCAGCTATTCATTCCGGCTGTTCGTTCCAATTGTTCATTCGGACAGTCCGATGAAGAAGTTCAGACACGAATTTCGGATTCATGCGCGCGGTAACGGCGCTGTTGGCGATCGGAATCGTTACGGTTCTTTCGATCTTTTTCAGCGGCGTGCGGATGTTCGGGATCCGGCTGACGAAGTTGGTCGATAAAACGGCGCGTTCCTTTCTGAATTTTCTGGCTGATTGTCTTCCAGGAATAGCGGCGGAAGCGAATGGTCTTCTTCGATCGCGGCGACATATTGAGAATGACGCCAAACAGAATGAAGTAGGAAAGCGTGGACGATCCGCCGTAGGAAATGAGCGGCAGGGTAATGCCGGTAATCGGAACAAGGCCGACGATCATGCCCAGATTCTGGATCTGCTGATACAGCAGCATGGCAATCGCGCCAATCATGACGAGCCGGTTAAACGGCACTTTGGAATTGTAGGCCATTTTGCAAAGGTACAGATCGAGCCACATGCAGACGAACAGGATATACGTCGTTCCCGCCAGGCCGAAGCACTGGCCGAATGCTGCGAAAATAAAGTCGGTGTGCGCTTCCGGAATCGAAATGATGGAAGCCTGCAGACCATGCCCGGTCAGACCGGCGGAGCCTAAAGAGAGCAGGGCGGTATATAGCTGGTTGCTCGATCCCAGCATATTGCGTTCCGGATACAGCCACGCGTCAATTCTTCGAATCTGATAGGAAGAGAAGACCGAGGAAAGGAAATCCGGATTAAAGAAATAAAGCAGGAAAAAGCCGCCAAGAAGAACGGCTACAAAGCCCAGCGCGATCCAGATGTACATTTTCCGAATGCCAGAGCAGAGCAGAAGAACGAGCAGAGTGAAGCCGATAATGATGAAGACGCCGGTATCCGGTTCGAGAAGAATCAGAATCATCGGAAGCAGAGCCCAGTGAAGAATTTCCATGAACATTTTCATATCATCCTTCACCGTTGGATTTGGATGTTCCGCCTGAAAGGAAGATATGATTTGCGAGGTTTTCAGAATCAGAACGACTTTCATGAACTCCGAAGCCTGAAAGGAACCGATGCCCGGCAGCTGGAGCCAGGAATAGGCGCCGTTGACGGCACTCGCAAAGGGCAGGGAATGCGAGGTAAAGCGAAACAGAAGCTTGGAAGCCAGCAGATAAAACAGAATGCCAAGCAGTATTTTGTAAGCCATGGGCAAATATTCCATGACCTTTTATTGGTAATGCGGGTGATCAGATACATCGTCGCAAACCCGACTGTGTACCACAGAATCTGCCGGCGCAAATAGGATTCGCCAGATCCGGTCCGGATCAGGTTGAAGGCGTTATACAGTGCAAAGCAGCTCGTAAAGAACAGGACGAGAAGGATGAAAATAAAGCCGAAATCCAGAGAAAACGTTCGTTTTCCAATTTGAATATTCTGTTTCAAAAATCTCCTCCTTCCTTAAGTTGTGATTCAGTATACCATACCCGCACCGATCGCATGGCCCCTCCAAAAGAGACAAAACCGGGCTGGAAGTGGGAGCCTGCAGGGGACTTGTACGGTTTGCTATAATAATGCGAAAGACCAAAAACGCGAAACCTAAAAATGAATGCGAAACATTTCGCGCATGGAAAAATACTCGAACGCTTTAAAGAAAAGGACCTGATCCTTCCATCCGGCCAGGTCAGAACCGACAGGAAAGCCGTCGATGATTCGAGTGCAAGGAACAGAGAAGACAGATAACGAATATGGATAAGATCGATAAATCAAAATATACCCCCATGATGCAGCATTACCTGCAGCTCAAAGAAGAAAATCCCGATGCGATCCTGATGTATCGTCTCGGCGATTTTTATGAAATGTTTTTGACGATGCCAAAACGGTTTCCCGGGAACTGGATCTCGTTTTAACCGGACGCTCCGCCGGCGCGGAAAAGGCACCGATGTGCGGCGTGCCGTTTCGCGCAGCAAAATCCTATATTACCCGTCTGGTAAAAAGGGCTATAAAGTCGCGATCTGCGAACAGCTCGAAGATCCAAAAGAAGCCAAGGGCCTTGTGGAACGTGGAATCATTCAGATTGTGACGCCGGGAACGCTGCTCGAAGAAGAAAACTCCAAGCGCTCTCTGAACTATCTGGCGGTTCTCGCTTCCGATCACCTTCATATTCTCGTTCTGCTTTGCGAACTGTCGACAGGCGAGCTGCGCTTTACGCAAATGGAAAAATCCATTACCGCCGTTCGCTCCTTCTCAATGAACTGCAGGTCAAGGAAGTCGTCGCCTCCCGAAAGCTCGATAAAACGTGGCAGGCCGCGCTGAAAGCCGATGAGGATCTGACGTTTTCCATCGGATCGCCGGCGCCGCTCACACCGTTTGATGAAAGCCTGATTCCGTATCCGGACAAGCTGATCGAACAGGCGCTCTCCCTGCTGACCGGCTACCTGCAGGCGACGTCCATGCAGCACGCGGACCATCTGATGAAGATGACCCTCTCTTTCCGGAAGCCTGCATGATTCTCGATTCAGAAACCCGCATGCATCTCGAACTGACCCGTTCGAGTTCTTCCTCTTCCAAAGCCACTTCCTTATGGGAATTCATGGATCATACAAAAGCGCGCAGGGCGGCCGCCTGCTGCGCGAATGGATTGAAGCCCCGCTCCTTTCGGTCGGAGAAATTACGGCCCGTCAGGATGCCGTACAGACGCTGCTCGATCAGTTTCTGATCCGCGCGTCTTTACAGGATCATCTTTCCTCCATTTACGACCTCGAACGTCTGGCAGCGCGCATTAGCTATCGCAGCGCTTCGCCTCGAGACGTTTTGCAGCTGAGTGCCTCGCTTGAACACGCGGCGCCGATTCTCGATCTGGCTTCGTGCCTCGACAGCTTTCCGATGATTCAGGAAGTCGACAACTGTCAGGATCTCTACATGCAGATCAAGGACGCCATTGTGGCCGAACCGCCTCTGTCCACCAAGGACGGCAACTATATTGCGGACGGCTACGACGCCGAACTCGATGAGGTGCGCCGTCTGGTCACGTCCAGTGACGAGGCGTTAATGGAACTCGAAGCGAGAGAACGCGAGCGGACAGGCATTAAAAATCTGAAAATCGGCTACAACCGGGTATTCGGCTATTATGTCGAAGTTCGAAACAGCCAGCTTTCGCAGATTACGCCGGATCTTGGCTATACCCAGAAACAGACACTGGCCAACAGTGCCCGTTTTACCTTTGATGAACTGAAACAGCTCGAAGATAAGATTCTGAACGCGCAGGAGCGGAAAATCGTTCTGGAAGAAGAACTGTTTTCCCGCCTGCTGGAAACGATCAAATCCAGACTGGCGGATCTGCATCAGCTGTCCAAGGCGCTCAGTCTGATCGATGTTCTCGTCTCGCTGGCTGATCTGGCGGCGATGCAAGGCTATGAACGTCCGGAATTTACCCAGACGCGCAGCGTGGAAATCGTCGAGGGCCGTCATCCGATTCTCGATGAGCGCATGCCTTCCTTTGTCTCCAACAACTGGACTATGGATGAAAACTGCGACATCTGCCTGATTACCGGTCCGAACATGGGCGGTAAATCGACCTGGCTGCGCCAGAACGCGCTGATTGTGATCATGGCGCAGATCGGAAGTTTCGTTCCGGCCAGAAAAGCCAAGCTGCCGGTTTTTGACCGCATCTTTACCCGCATTGGCGCCAGCGACGACCTGCTTCAGGGCAAGTCGACGTTCATGACGGAAATGATGGAAGCCAATAACGCACTGCGCCACGCCACGAAAAACTCGCTGATTCTGTTTGACGAAATCGGCCGCGGTACCGCCACGTACGATGGCATGGCGCTTGCCCGGGCGATGCTGGAATATCTCAGCGGCGCCATCGGCGCGAAAACGCTGTTTTCCACCCATTATCACGAACTGACGGAACTCGAAGAAACGATCGATAATCTGCGCAATGTCCACGTTGACGTGCGCGAAAACAAAGGCAAAATCGAATTCCTGTACCGCATTGTCGAGGGCAAAGCGGACAAATCCTATGGTATTCATGTCGCGAAGCTGGCCGGTCTGCCGAAAATTGTCATCAACCGGGCGGACGATCTGCTCCACGAATTTGAAGCCGATTCGCCGGCCTCCAATATTCCATCCAGTCTCTTTGTGATGGATCCGGAAGATCTGGACCGCATGGCGCTGATCGAAAAATTCAGAAAATCGATCCCGACAGTCTCTCGGCCAAAGAAGCGCTCGACATTTTGTATCGCCTCAAGCAGGAAGCCGACAAGCTGAGCTGATTTCCAATTTTCCGCTTCAGACAGGGAAATTTGATCCGCTGTTCTGGCCTTACAATTTACGCAAGCCGGTCTGCGATTCCGGACCGGCTGCTTTTTACCTGAAATGGAGAAACACACGATTTTATAAATCGAAACCAATAGAAATACAGACAGAAACCCGAGAAGGAGGGAAGGGACATGGGAATTATTCATGTACTCGATGAGCAGCTGACCAATATGATTGCGGCTGGCGAAGTCGTCGACCGGCCGGTGAATATCGTCAAGGAATGCGTGGAAAACGCGCTCGATGCCGGTGCGGACTCCATTGATATTGAAGTCTTCCAGGGCGGCATCGATGGCGTCATCGTGACCGATAACGGCTGCGGCATGAGCTTTGATGATGCCCGCATGGCGTTTGAGAGACATGCCACGTCCAAGATCCAGAGCGAAGATGAACTGTTTTCCATCTCCACTATGGGCTTTCGCGGCGAGGCGCTCCCTTCGATCGCTTCGGTTGCCCGCGTCAGCATGACGACCGCCGATGTCCATGGCGGTACGCGCATTGTCTTTGACTACGGCGAACTGATTTTGCATGAACACGCGGACGTACCGCAGGGAACGCGAATCGAAGTGCGCGGTCTGTTTTTGCATACGCCAGCCCGTTTTAAATATTTGAAAAAGCCGAACTATGAATTCGCGGTCATTGCGGATGCGGTCAATAAAATCGCGCTCGCCCATCCGGAAGTCCGCTTTACGCTGCGCCATGACAATCGTCTGATTTTTCAGACGACCGGCAAATCCAACCGTCTTGAAATTCTCTTTCAGATGTTTGGCCGCGACGCTGCCAGCAAAGCCGAAGCGTTTGAAGCATCCAGTCCCGACTTCAAAATCAGCGGCTACGCGCTCCAGCCGTCCGTCAACCGTGCGTCCAAATCCTATATTTACCTTTGCCTGAACGGCCGTACGATTCGTTCCTGGCCGATTGTCAACGCGATTGTCGAAGGCTATCGCGAATTCCTGCCCAGGGAGCGCTATCCGGTCTGCTTCCTGAATATCGAAACGGATTTTCAGCTCGTCGATGTCAACGTGCATCCAAACAAGCTGGAAGTGCGGATTTCCAAGGAAGAATATCTGGCTGATCTGATCAAAACGACGATTCAGTCGCTGTTTGAAGAAAAATTCAGGCGCCCGAGATTCAGAATCCGGCTGTGCACCAAAAGGAAACGTATTCCATGGAGCCCTTCCCGGAACGATGGTAGTCCAGGAAAACCGCGTGCGCGACTACGGAAAGCCGGCTGCATCTGCGTATCCCGCCGGATCCGGTGCGCCCCGTATGGATCGAAAGCCTTCCGCACCGTTTGGCTATCCGGCCGGAGCGGTTCCGCCGCGCACCGATTCAAAGGGCCAATCAGCCGCCACGGCAGCTTCCAGAGAAGAAGCCCCGCAGCGCTCCGGCACCAAAGCATCGGCAGATGCAGAGCTTGCCTTTCTCAATTCGTCCTTTCTCAATCAGGCGCAGAAAAACTTTCCGATCTGACCGCCAGCGACACGCCCGCTCAGACCGCTCCGGTGAATCCCCAGAATCCAGCCGGAGAAGATCTTTCTCCTGTGCAAAATCCCGTTTCACAGACTTCGGTCTCTGCTGGTGAAAAACACTTTTGAATTCTGGGGAGGAAAGAGCCGAAAACGCCTCTGCCAATCGTCCGGAAGAAAGTGCGGCTTCAGGCCGTCCTGTGCAGGAGCGTACGACGCCTGACTATCCGCAGGGAACTGCGGATCCTGCCGAATGGGCAGCCCGTCAGGACGCCCGCGGCATTGGCTATCTGGATACGCTGCGTATTATCGGCCAGCTTAAGGATTCCTACATCGTCTGCGAAGACGACGAAGGACTCGTCATTATCGACCAGCATGCGGCCCAGGAGCGCGCCAACTTTGAAAAGATTGCCAACTCCTTTGAACAGCCTTCTCCCTACATGCAGCCGCTGATTCTTCCCATTTCCAAAACCGTTCCGGCGTCGCTGATCGCAATGGTCGATACGCTCAACGAAAGCGTCGGCCGTTACGGACTGCACTTCGACGTGCTCAATAGGTCGCTGGTTCTGCGCGAAATTCCGGGCTGGATGACGAACATGAACGCGGAAAAATTTGTCGATGATCTGCTCGTCTGGTTTGCCTCCCACAAGGATGTGAACATGCAGGAACTCCGTCGTCATATGATCGCGACGATCGCCTGCCATTCTTCCATCCGCTTTAACCACCGGCTTTCGATGGAGGAAATGAAAAAGTCATTGAAGACATGAAACACTGCCGCCAGCCGTATCATTGCCCGCATGGCCGCCCGACGATTATCCGGCTGACACTGAAGCAGCTGGCCAGGGAGTTTGAACGTGCATAAGGTGATCGCAATCGTCGGCCCGACGGCTTCCGGAAAAAGCTCCATTGCGATTGAAGCGGCCCGACGGCTCAATGGAGAAATCATTTCGGCGGATTCGATGCAGGTGTACAAAGGCATGGATATCGGCACCGCAAAAATTACGCCTCAGGAAATGGAAGGCATTCCCCATTCTCTGATCGATATCGAAGACATCGATACGCCCTGGAATGTCCGCAAGTTCCAGACGCTCTGCCGTCAGAAAATTGAAGAAATCTGCGCAAAAGGCAAAGTTCCGATTCTTTGCGGGGAACGGGACTGTACGTCAAAGCCGCGCTTTACGACTACGAATTTGAAGACGAATCGGAAAGCGAAGAAGATCAGAAACTGACGGCTGAGCTCGAGACGAAAACGAACGAAGAACTGTACGCGCTTTTGCAGGAACTCGATCCGCAGGCCCTGGAAAAATTCACATCAACAATCGCAAGCGTCTGCTTCGCGCCGCTTTCATGGCCCGCTCGGGAAAAACAAAATCCATGCGTGAAAACGGGCAGAAACATGAGCCGATTTATGATGTATATATGGTCGGTCTCAAAGCGGACCGCGCCCTGGAAATTGAACGCATCGACCGCCGCGTCGATCAGATGTTTGATGCCGGACTTGCAGACGAAGTACGTGCACTCTTTCTTTCCGAGAAAAGCCGCACGTATAACAGCTTTCAGGCCATCGGGTACAAGGAATTTGCGCCGTGGCTCAAGCGTCTGGAAGACGATGAAAACGGACAGAGTACAAAAAGCTGACCGAAGCGGAAAGCGAAACGATGCTTCAGTCCATTCGAGAGCAGATCAAGGTGCATACGCGGCAGTACGCGAGACGGCAGATGACCTGGTTTAATCACCAGATGCCGGTGCACTGGTTTGATCCGGCCAATAAGCAGGCAATCTTCGATGCGCTGGAGGACTGGTATGGAAAAGACAAATCCATTTAAGCGGGCATCCCTGCTTTACGGAAAAGAAGGGCTGGACGCCCTGAAAAACGCCTGCGTGATCGTCGCCGGATGCGGCGGAGTCGGTTCCTTTGCGATTGAATCGCTCGCGCGCAGCGGCGTGGGCAGACTTGTGCTCATCGATAAGGACGTAGTGGAAGAAACGAACATCAACCGCCAGCTCTGCGCCCTGCAAAGCACGATCGGCCAGTATAAGACCGACGTCTGGAAAGCGCGGATCGCGCAGATCAATCCGGGCTGCGAGGTCGTTCTCTTTACTGGCTGGTACGACGAAAACATGGACGAACAGCTCCTCGAACAGAACCCGGACTATGTGCTCGACTGCATTGATTCCATCGGCTCCAAAAGGACCTGATCCGTTTCTGCCTGCGCGAAAAATTCCGCTCATTTCCAGCATGGGCATGGCCAGACGTCTTGACCCGTCCAAAGTGGAACTCGTGGAACTGGAAAAGACGGCCGGCGATCCCATGGCGAAAATTCTTCGCCTGTGGAAGCGCAAGAGCCGGATTCGCGGCAAGATCATGACCGTCTGCTCGAAGGAAATTCCGATGGCCATGCCAGAAGGCGAACCGCTGCCTTCTTCGATTTTTGTACCGTCAACCGCCGGCATTCTCATGGCGTCGCGCTGCGTCAGCGATCTGCAGAAAAAGGCGCTCCCGAAGGCAGAAAAAGAACCTGCCGCTTCGATGGGCGAGTAAATCCGATTATCCATGGATTTCCCGGTCTGAGAGATCGTACGTGTGCATGGCCATAAACAGGCAAACGCACAAAAAGTAAATTCAAAAAACAAGATCAAACCAATACAATCGTTTCATCTTCTTTGCTTCATCCCCAGATAAAAATGACTTCCCCAAAGGAAGGAAAGGAAACCTAAAACTGAATGAACGAACTGACAATCCAAATTATTCTGCTAGTTGTTCTCCTGCTTCTGTCCGCTTTTTCTCCTCGGCGGAAACCTCGCTAGTCGCTGTTTCACGCATCCGCATCCGTACGCTTGCGGATCAGGGCAACCGACGGGCGAAAATACTGCTTCAGATTTTTGAAAACGAGCCGAAAATGCTGTCGGCAATTCTGATCGGAAACAACCTCGTCAATACGTTCCTGGCCTCTCTGTCGTCCATGATCGCCTATCGATTCGGCGGCTACGCCGTGTCGATCGCGACCTTTCTGATCACGTTTCTGATCCTGGTCTTTGGCGAGATCACCCCGAAAACGCTGGCGACGATCAGCTCGGAAAAGTTCGCGCTGATGTACGCGCCGATTATCCGCTTTCTCATGCAGATTCTCACGCCGGTCATCTGGTTCATCAACATTTTCTCCGGTCTGATCCTGCGCATGTTCGGCGTAAAGGGCAGTCAGAAAAACGCCCAGATTACCGAAAGCGAACTCCACACCATTCTGGATGTATCGCATGAAGAAGGCGTTATTGAAGCAGACGAGCGCGATATGATCCGCAACGTGTTTGAGTTTACTGATGCCAAGGCGCGCGAAATCATGGTCCCCCGCGTCCATGTGACGTCCGTTCCTTCGAGCATCACCAGCCAGGAGCTCAAGCAGATTTACGATCGCGACCACTTTACGCGAATCCCGGTGTATGAGGACAATCCGGACAACATTATCGGCATCCTCAACATGAAAGATCTTATTTTCCACGATCCCGATGAACCGTTTGATCTCAAGAAAATGCTTCGCAAGCCGTATTTCACGATTGAAAACAAGGGCATTAACGAGCTTCTTGAAGAAATGCAGAAAGACCAGTACAACATGACGATCGTGCTCGACGAGTACGGCGAACTGGCCGGCATTCTGACGGTCGAAGACATCATTGAGGAAATCGTCGGCGAAGTGCAGGACGAATTCGACGCTTCGGAAAATGAAAACATCATTCAGGTCGGTCCTGGCCGCTACAAAGTGCGCGGCTATCTTTCCCTGCACGATCTTAACGATGCGCTGTCGCTGCATCTGGACAGTGAAGACTACGATTCGATCGGCGGCCTGCTCATTGAAAAGCTCGGCCGTTTCCCGACGCTTGGCGAACTCGTCCAGCTTGATGACGGACTCAGTGTCCGCGTAACGTCCCTGCACAAAAACCGAATCGAAGAAGTCATGCTCATGATTCAGGATCCCAACGCGCAGACCGAAGAAAAGAGCGCTTCAAAGAAGAAGCCAAACCCGAACCTTCCCAGGAAAAATCCGGCGAAACGGATCGGAAAAAGCAGAAATAATCCGACTGGCGATTAAGCGTATTTTTCCAAGAATAAAAAGACCATCTGAACTTTATATATCATACAAATGGTCTTTTTTCATGGTCGGATTCCAAAGCGGAATCCGACCGAAAATCAGTGCGCTTTTCCCTGATTGGCTACCGCCTGCATTTTGGCTTTGATTTGTTTCGCGTCGCCCAGATAGTAATGGCGCAGGACGTTCATATCGTCGTCGAATTCATAGACGAGCGGTACGCCGGTCGGAATGTTTAGCTTGACGATTTCTTCATCGCCGATTCCGTCCAGATACTTCACGAGCGCGCGAAGGGAATTGCCATGGGCGGCTATGATGACGGTCTCTCCGTCGCGAATTTTCGGTTCAATATGTTCCAGATAGTACGGAACGACGCGTTCAATGGTCGTCTTGAGCGATTCAGCCAGCGGCAGTTCATCGGCCGGAATTTTGGCGTAGTGGGGCTGGTTTTGCGGCGCTCTTGGATCTTCTGGATCCAGAACGGGCGGCAGCCCGTCAAAAGAACGCCGCCATATGAGAACCTGTTCGTCTCCGTATTTGCGGGCGGTGCCGGCTTTGTTCAGTCCCTGGAGTGCCCCATAATGCCGTTCGTTGAGTTTCCACGTCTTTTCGACGGGAATATAGTTTTCATCCAGTTCATCGAGCACGTGATTGAGCGTGTGAATGGCCCGTTTCAAATACGAGGTGTAGGCCCGGTCGAGAACGATGCCTTCCTCTTTGAGCAGACGGCCGGCTTCTTTTGCCTCTTCATGCCCTTTTTCGGACAGATCCACATCCGTCCATCCGGTAAAGCGGTTTTTCCGGTTCCATTCGCTTTCGCCATGGCGAAGCAGCACAAGTTTTTCATATCCAGACTCTCCTTTCTTTGATTGTTAGTTTAGTCTAATCGAAGAGTAGCAGATTGGATCGATCCAATCCAATCGGATGCCAGAAAAAACAGACTCTGTCGAGCGGACAGAGTCTGGAAAAGACAAGATGGAAAGACGGAAAGATCAGAAGCAGAACGGTTTACTGAGCCGCGGCGGAAGAAGAGCTGGCAGAATCCTTTTTTCAATGAGCTGACCGTGATGGTAGCGCTGGTTCTGGTACTGCGGGGCGTCCGGATTTTCCATGATGTAATCCGAAACGGCAGCGGCGAGCGCTTCGGCCACTTCGTCCTGCTTTTCTTCGCTGTTGAGCTTGGCAAGATCGTCCGGATTGGACATGTACGCCAGCTCGATCAGCATCGAATGAATATCGGACATGGTCACCAGCTGCAAAAGCTGATCGTCGATCGTCTGGTAGTTCTGCGCCCAGCCGATCGCGCTGAGATATTCGTGCATTTTATCCGTCAGCGCGCGGGTAATCGAGTCGTCGGGGTTGATGAAGAAGATCGTGCCTTCGACGGAAGGATCCGCAAAGGAATTGCAGTGAAGGGAGATGTAATAATCCGCGTCCTGTTCCCATTGCTGGGCAAGACGGTAATTGAGGTCATCGGATTCGACATCGCCCCAGAACACATTGTCGTCCTGACGGATGTATTTAACTTCGATCTGAGGATTCAGCTGTTCGAGATACTGACCCATTTTCATGGCGATCGCCAGGTTCAGATCTTTTTCCAGCGTGCCGTTATCGGTCGTTTTGCCGCCGTCTACGCCGCCATGACCGGCATCGATGAGAACGGTAGCCACTTTTTCTCCGGTATCCGGATACGTTTTATACGTCGGCGGGGTCGGTTCGGTCGACGCGACCGACGTCTGGGTGCTGGATGTCTGCGACTGGGAAGTCTTGGAAGTTTTCGGTTCAGGAGGCTGCTGGACGGGGGAATAGGCCCGGGTAAACAGCGTGGAATAAAGAACGATGGAAAGGCAGAGCAGGAGCGCGAAATACAGTCCAGCATGCGCGGCCTTATTTTTGCCTTTGCGCTGCTTTTTTGGGGAAGGGGATGGCATGTATACCTCCTTTAAAAATCAAAAGACAGAAATCCGCGCAGGAAGCGGGATTCTGAAGAGTTCAAAAGAAAAGATGAAAGACAGGAAAAAACAAAAATTGATCACCGATCCTGTCGGGTTCAGGATCGAGAGGCCGCATTCTGCTTCTGTCTGGATGCGTAGCCCGGTGCGCCCGGGTTGTAGAGAATCGTATCGGAAATGGCAGCAGCGGCTGCTGCGGCGGACTGTTCCAGGCGGGCGGAATCCTTAAGATACGAAAGATCGGTATCCGAGCTTAACAGTCCGAGATCGAGTTCAATCGCGTGCGCATTGGACATGGAAATCATCTGCAGGGGATAGTCGCGGGTAAAGACAATACCGCGATCGGGGAGCCAGGAAACCGTCGCGAAGTTTTCGACGATCCGGCTGGCGAGATCCTTAGCCATGTCATCGTCATCGTTGAGGATGATCTGAAAGCCGCTGGCGGAAGGGTCATCGCTGGCGTGCGCATGCAGAGAAATTACGTAATCGGCCTGCACGTCTTCCTGCTTCTGGATGCGGGCGGCCGTATCGTTCCAGTCGTTGCTGCCCTAAACGGGTATCGTCTTCACGGGTGAGGACAACGTGAAGATCGGGATTCTGCTTTTCAAGATGGGCTTTGAGCTTTTTCGCGTAGTCGAGAACGATATTATTTTCCTGACTGCCGTCTTTGGCGCCGTCGCCAAGATCCGATCCGCCGTGACCGGCGTCAATCAGAATGGTTTTCGCATTCTGACCGTCGGCTTCACGAATCGCAAAGCCGTAATCGTCTTTGGAAGAAGCGGCCGCTTTTCTGGCGGTTTCTTCGAGGGTCTCGCTCGTTTCGCTTCCCGTCTGCGTCGAAGCCGCATCGGCAGAATCCGATGAAGCGGAGACTTCCGTCTCTGCAGAGGATAAACCTTCCAACGCCTGAGCGCTCGAACGATCGCTCGAGGAACTGGAAGAAGCCGCGTCTGCGTTTTGCGGACTCTGGGCGAGGGCGGCAGTTGTGAAAGACGTCTGTGCATTCTTGCCGTTTTCAAAGGCGGAAGGGAACAGCGCGTATAAAGCGGTCGTTACCGCAAGCAGACCGAGTCCGTACAGGACGGCGGCCGCGGAACGTTTGAGTTTCAGTTTCTGTTTTGCCATACGGCCTTCCTCCTTTCCCGGTCTTTGCGCAGACGATCGTTATTCATGGCGGATATCAATGGATGGCGTCCGTCGACGTCCGCCGCGCGATACGTAATTCTATCACATCGTCCGACAGATTCCGATTTGAAAACAAAATTTACCAGAATTGGAAAAAACCGATACGTAAAGGATGATAGACATTTTATAAAATCAGAGACGTGCGTTCACAGAAAAGAACGCCGTGATCAGGCGTTCTCAAAAGGGCCGTTCCAATGCGGACCATATTGCTTCCGCAGGCGATAGCCAGCTTGTAGTCATGGCTCATGCCCATGGACAGATACTCAAAATCGGGGCGGTTTGCCTTATGTTTTTCAAACAGGGAATGAAGCAGCGTGAACTCTTCCCGGTTGACTTCCTCGGGCTGATTGAGCGAGGCGATCGTCATCAGACCGCGTACGCGAACGTGCTCAAGCGTATCGCAGTACGCGAGCAGATCGTCCAGTTCTTCGGGCGGAAGGCCGGTTTTGGTTTCATCCGTTTTCGACACTTTCACTTCGATCAGAATGTCCTGGACCAGATTCTGCTTGGCGGCTTCCTTTTCAATCTGCGCGGCCAGCTTTTTCGAATCCACGGATTCGATCATGGCGACTTTGCCGACAACGTATTTCACTTTGTTCGTCTGCAGATGGCCAATGATGTGCCAGGTATAGTTCGGATCGTATTTTTCAAGAAATTCCTGTACGCGGTTTTCGCCGAACGTGCGAACCCCGAGACGGTACTGTTCATCGACTTCTTCTTTGGAATGCTTTTTCGTCACCGCAACGAGCGTGACCTTTGGATCGTTCAGACGTTCTTTAATCAGTTTTTCATTCATAACGAGAGTCCTTCTTTAAACGGTATCCAGAACGGCGAAAAATCAAATCGTTGTTTTCAAATCGTCTGGAGTACCTGCGTCCCTTATTGTATACCGAATTGCAGAACCGGCAGAGCAGGGAAAGACCGGCCCAGATTGCAGAGCATGCAGGCGGCAGACCTTCTGCCAAAAAGGCGACAGTACCGTCAGAATACGAGAAGATAATAGAAGAAAAAGGAGGTGCGCAGATGCAGCACGAATGTAAAGTGACCGTACTGGAAACCAAAGTGTTTCCAGAGCTTCAGCAGCAGTATCTGGCCAATCCAAAGTCCGGACCGTGTCCGTTTTTAAGCCCGGCGATACGTTTGTTCTCAAGCGGACGGAAAAACAGGACGATTTTTACCATCTCATGAACGGCAGGTTTTGCGGAGAAGCGTGGGATGCCATCAGCCGCTACATTTCCGCGGCTTTGCAGGGCGGATCGATCATGTATAAATGGACGAACGATGAGCGGATGATGATCGCCTGCTGCAACGACGGCACGCGGCCGGTGATTTTCAAGATTGAACGGATCGATATTCCGGAAACAGAAGAAGAAAAAGAATGGCTGGAAAAGCAGGACTTTTCCAACCGCGCCCAGGACGCCTATACCGGCTGAGTTTCGAATCATCCGTTTTCAAGCCGATCGGTGCGTCCATACAGTCGGAATGGTTTGAGATCTGGAGTTCTGGCGGAAGGTTTTGCCAGCGCGACCGGATCTCTTTTTCTTTTCCGGAGAGCAGCTGCCGCTCTTATCCTTCCAGACCGGGATTAAGGAAAGATGAAACGATTCTTTTCCTGGGGTAAGAACGGTTGAAAGAAGCGGCTGAAAAGATCGGTTGAAAAGCGGTTCAAAAAGACGCCGGTCTGCGGCGTCAGAATGTTCTAAACGAGAAAATTTAAAAAAGCGTAAGCGGCTCTTCTGGAAGAATTGCATGCAGAGCGGGCGAAGCGTTCTGGCCCAGAATGGCGCTTTGTGCGGAATCGAGGACCCAGGCGGGCACCTGATCTTCCTGCAGAATGACCGGCATGCGATGGTGATAGGGTGCCACGCTTTCATTGGCATCCTGTGTGAGAATGATGAACTGATCATCGAGGGCCAGCGCGGCCAGATACAGAACGCGCCCGGGTTCATCAAAGGTGATTTTTCCTTATCCGGTGTCCATTCGTAAAACGCAGTGGCCGGAACGGCAACGCGATTCGATCTCCAGGCGCGCGCAAACAGGGGCTTGGACGACGCGGTTTCCAGACGCGCATTGAAAATACGGCGATTCATGGAAGACGAGGCAAAGCCAAACGTCATTACGGAAAGATTCAGCGCCTGGTCTCTGGCGCAGACGGCGATCGTTCGGGCGGAAGGATAAATCACATGCGGATGCAGATCGAGCTCGATCTCCTCCCAGTGTTCCCTGGGCACCAGATGACGCAGAGAATCTACGATTTCTTCGCTGACTAGAAACTGACCGCACATACACATTCCTCTTTTCTTTTTCTGTCCTTCTGCCCGCCAGGCAAAACAGCGCTCTGTCTGCGGCAAAACGGGCAGAATGGCTTCCTGTCCTGATTGTAGCAAACCCCGGATTTCCTTTGTAAAGCCGGGCCTGCGTTTTGGCCGATCGTCAGAGCTTGCGCCGCTTGATACAATAGGAAAAGCGGATTTCGACTGCAGAGCGTTTTGTATCTGCAAAAGCAAAGATGCGAAATCAAGAATATGTAGAGAAAACCATATAGAAAACAGAGCGAAAAAGGAAAGCAGCGCTCGGGGAGGAAAGAGGATGAAAAAGCCAGAAGGAAGCAAAGGCATCATGATCGCCTTTGAAGGCAGCGACGGAGCGGGGAAAAGCACTGCGATGGCGCATGTCTATGAAGAACTTTTGAAACGCGGCCTTCCCGTCATCACTACCCGCGAGCCGGGCGGATCGCCGCTCTCGGAACAAATCCGGAACATTCTGCTCGATCCCGAAAATGAAGTGGATCCGAAAACCGAAGCGCTTCTGTACGCCGCCAGCCGCCGCCAGCATCTGGTTTCCACCATTTTGCCAGCTTTGGAAGAAGGCAAAATCGTGCTTTGCGACCGGTTTCTGGATTCGTCGATCGCCTATCAGGGCTTTGGACGCGATCTGAATGCGAAGACGATTGAACATCTCAATGATTTTGGTCTGGAAGGCTTCCGGCCGGACGCGACGCTCTTTTTGAACTCGATCGGGAAACATCCGCAAAGCGGATTAACCTGCGCGGCAATCTGAACCGTCTCGATCAGGAAAAGGAAGCGTTTTTCTCCCGGGTAGCCGACGGATTTGAAGCCATTCTCAAAACGCATCCCGAATATTGCCGCATTGACGCGTCGGGGTCGATCGAAGACGTAGCAAATCAGACGATGAAGCAGGTAGACCGTCTTCTCGAAGAGGCCGGCTATGGTCGATAAGAAAAAGCTGAAGGAACGCCAGCCGGTCGCATGGAAAATTCTTTCCAATGCCCTGAAAAGCGGACGCATTTCGCACGCCTACATGTTTTATGGACAGAAAAACCCGGATCAGAGCCGGCTGGCTCTGCTGTTTGCGCAGTCGATGAACTGCGAACATCCTGATGAAGACGGGATTGCCTGCCAGAACTGCGAAACCTGTCAGCTGATCGCCCGAGACATGTATCCGGACTTTTTCTGGCTGCATCCCGGCGGTCTGCAGGCGCGCAAGCCGCTGACGCGAAAGGAACTCGACGCCTGGTGGAAAACCAACGCGGTTCCCAGCGAACAGAAAACGAGCTGGAGACTGCGCAAAGAAGACATTCTGCGTCTGCAGGATACATTTGCCACCTCGAGCGGGACGGACGCCCGACGACAGGTTTATATTATTGAACAGTACGAACAGGCGACCGCTTCCGCGTCCAATACGCTTCTGAAATTTCTTGAAGAGCCCAAGGACGGGCTGACCGGCATCCTGTGTACAAGCGCGATCAATACCGTACTGCCGACGATCGTTTCCCGCTGTCAGCTGATCCCCATGCGGCCGCCTGCACGAGCGGCACTCGAAGCGGAAATTGCCGAAATAATCGACGATCCCGAAATTGTGGCGATTCTCGCCCGGGCCGGCTACGGTCCGGACAGTCTGGAAGCGCTCCTGGAAAACGAAGCGCTGTTTGAACTGCGCGATGCGGCGAAGGAATACTGGCCGCAGCGAACTTCGCATTCCGCCATTGTGCGTCTGGAATGCGGCGTCTTTTCCAAAAGCGGATTTCCCACCCGGGAAGCGGCCGCCTTTTTCCTGCACGGCCTGCTTTACTTTCTGGAGCAGGAGCAGACGGAACAGGCGGATCGTCTCGAAGAGCGCTCAACGCTTGTCGAAGCGCTCGACGCCCTGCGTCAGCCGCTCGACCCTGTTCTTCTGATCGAACGCGTTGCCCGCGATCTGCGCAAAGAAGCGCTCAGAAAACAAAGACGCTCAACCGGCATCCTGCAGCAGGATGCATATCCTTAGAAATTTCAGCCGCCGTTTTGCATGTTCACGCAAAACCGGGCGGCTTCTCCATAGATTGGAACGGACGCTGTCGATCTTTCTTTGAGAGAAAATCAAAATCGATCGAAACCCGTCTGCTTCCTTAGAAAGGCAAGACGAATTATGTCGAAACCATCCAGTGCCGCCAAGCCGGCATCGAATACGAAAACTTACCCTTTCATGGTGTATATCCAGTTTGACGGATCCAAGAAGGTGTATACCTTCGGAACGACAATGGAACATCGAACTGGTGAAGCGGTCGTTGTGGAAACGGTTCGCGGTCAGGAAATCGGTACGGTCTATGTACCGTCGATGCCCTTTGACGCGTCCAAAGTCCAGGGCGACTTAAAGGCATCGTCCGCCGCGCCACGCCGGAAGACCTGCACCAGAAAGCTGAAAATGAAGAAGAAGCACGCAAATCCTTTGAGATCTGTGCCAAAGCCATCGAGCGCCTCAAGCTCGACATGCATCTGATTTCCTGCGAGTATACCCTTGATCGCTCCAAAGTGATTTTTACGTACGTCAGCGAAGATCGCGTCGATTTCCGCGGTCTGCTCAAAGAGCTCGCCGGATGCATCAGCGGCCGGATTGAACTGCGCCAGGTCGGCCCCCGCAACAAAGCCAAACTGGTCGGCGGCATCGGCAGTTGCGGCATGGAATGCTGCTGCAGCCGGTTCATGAGCGACTTTGATACTGTGTCCATCAACATGGCGAAAAACCAGCTGCTCGCGCTCAATATTTCCAAACTGTCTGGACAGTGCGGCAAGCTGAAGTGCTGTCTGCGTTTTGAAAACGAAGCCTATTGCGAGCTGCGCAAAAACCTGCCGAAGCTGAATTCCCAGATCGAATACAACGGAAATCGCTATCGGATCAGCTCGATGAACGTGCTTCAGAAACAAGCCAAGCTTGAAAACCGGGAAGAAACGCTGTTTGTCTCCTTTGACGAACTGTTCCCGGCAAGAAAGGCAGAACATGAATCGACAGAAAAGCTTCCAGAATGAAAATGGACCAGCCGTCTATCTGGTCCCGACCCCGATCGGCAATCTTTCGGAAATTTCTCCTCGCCAGAAAGAGGCGCTGGAAAACGCCGATGTGATCGCGTGTGAAGATACGCGCAATTCCGGCCTTCTTCTGAAATCGATCGGAATTCACAAACCGCTGATCGCGCATCATGAATACAACGCGCATACGAGTTCGACCGGCATTTTAAAGCTGCTTGAAGAAGGAAAGAAAGTCGCCGTCATTTCCGATGCCGGCTATCCGCTCATTTCGGATCCGGGCAGTGAACTCGTCCGGCTCGCTTCCCAGGCCGGCTATCCGGTCATTCCCGTTTCCGGAAGCAATGCGGCGTTAAACGCGCTGGTGGCCTCCGGCCTGGAAACCTCTCATTTCCTCTTTTACGGATTTCTGGATGCGAAAAGCGTTCGCCGGAAAAAGGAACTCGAAAGTCTGAAGTCCCTGCCGTATACGGTAATTTTTACGAAGCGCCGCACCGCATTGAAAAAATGCTGGAAGACGTAAAGGAAGTCTTTGGCGACCGGCAGATCTGTCTGGCCAGAGAACTGACCAAGCTGCACGAAGAGTTCCTGCGCGGCACGATTTCCGAAATTCTCCCGCTGGTTTCCCAGCTGAAAGGAGAAATGGTCGTAGTCGTACAGGGCTGCCCGCAGCAGACTGACCGTTCTTTTGAAGAAACGGTTCGCATGGCGTCTGAACTGGCGGCCTCGGGCATCAAGCCCAAACAGGCAGCCGCTAAAGCCAGCGAAGAAAGCGGCTTTTCCAAAAACGAGGTGTATCAGGAAATGATGCGCCAGAAAAAGGAACAGGAAGAGCAGTAAAACCCATTCTTAAACAAACGAGGCTGATTTCAAAACCAGAAATCAGCCTTTTCTATATACCGGCATACCGGCCGGTTCGAAGAAAATTCCGACGCGCAAGGCGATGTTCATACAGCTCAATCCGGTCTGGAAAAAGCGGAATTTTGGGCTTGTCTAAAGGATTTGTTGTGCACAATATGAGCACATTCAAATTGACATTTGCGTGAAAAATGGAATAATGAAAAGCTGGATTATACGCTTTTACAGGCTGCAGGCAGATCGCAGGAAATTCTGCGTTTTTGCTCAAGGAAGAATCCAGAAATTACGAAAACGAAACCAGACGATACAAAATAAAGAAGCCGGCCCTCTTAACCATTCTCCAAAACAGAAAAGACGCCGTATGCGGATCCGCCAGACCATACCCGCTTTGGGGCAGCGTCCAGAGATCCTTTTTGAAATCATTTATCGGCACGACATTTTGTCCGTGCCAAAATCATGAAAAGTTTAAAAGGCGCAGGCTTTGTGCTTTTCCAAATCCAGAGCCGGGCGCTACACTCCAGTTTCAGACAGAAATACAAAATCGAAATACATACACAAACCGAACAGAAAAACAGAAAGAAGGGATCAACATGGACTCTGTTATTCACATTCAGGGAGCCAGAGAAAACAACCTGAAAAACATTTCTCTCGATCTTCCCAAAAACAAGCTCATTATCATGACCGGCGTTTCCGGAAGCGGTAAGACTTCGCTGGCTTTCGATACGATTTATGCGGAGGGCCAGCGCCGCTATATGGAATCCCTGTCCTCTTATGCCCGCCAGTTTCTCGGCAATTCTGAAAAGCCGGATGTCGATCAGATTGACGGTCTTTCTCCTGCTATTGCTATCGATCAGAAAACGACTTCGCACAACCCGCGTTCGACCGTAGGCACGGTAACGGAAATTTACGACTACCTGCGTCTGCTGTACGCGCGCATCGGCGTGCCGTACTGCCCGGAACACGGCGAACCGATTACCGGCCAGACGGTTACCGAGATGGTAGACCAGGTTATGCTTCTGCCCGACGGCACCCGCACGACCGTTCTCGCTCCGATTGCCCGCGACAAGAAGGGCACGTTCAAGGACACATTTGCCAAACTGATGAAAGACGGTTTTCTGCGTGCCCGAGTTGATGGGGAAATCCGTCTGATCGAAGAACTCGAACCGCTGGGAAAAATAAGAAGCACACGATTGAAGTTGTTGTCGACCGAATCATTAAAGGCAATAACCGCGGCCGCTACTACGATTCCATCAATACGGCGCTCAATCTCGGCGAAGGCATGGCGGCGGTCATGACGCCGGACGATACGCTGCTCTTTTCCTCGAGCTACGCGTGCAAAATCTGCGGTTTTACCGTACCGAAACTCGAACCGCGTCTGTTTTCCTTCAACGCGCCGATGGGCGCGTGCCCGGAATGCAAGGGCATCGGCGTCATCCAGAAAGTCGATCTGGATCTTCTGATTCCGGATAAGAAAAAGACGCTGAATGAAGGCGGCGTCGCCTACTTTAAAAACATTGCCGGCTCGTCCAACCAGGAATGGCAGCGCTTTGTGGCGCTGTGCGACCATTTCGGCATCAATATGGACAAGCCGATCAGCAAGCTGACGAAAAAGGAACTCGACATCGTTCTCCACGGTTCGGACGAACCGGTGTCCTACACTATCGTCAACAATAAAGGCCTGACCCGCGAATACAACGAGCCGATCGAGGGCGTAGCGGATCTGATTGAACGCCGCTATCTCGAAACGGGATCGGCCTGGTCGAGAGACTGGTACGAAACGTTCCTGGGCGAAGCGGTGTGCCCGACCTGCCACGGCGCCCGTCTGAACGATCAGGTTCTGGCGGTACGCATCGGCGGCAAGAACATTTACGAATGGACCCAGATGTCGGTTGTGGAAGCCATCGACTTCATCGAACATCTCGAACTGACCCCGGCGCAGCGCAAAATTGCGGAACTCGGTCTGAATGAAATCAAAAACCGTCTGACGTTTCTGAAAAATGTCGGTCTGACGTATCTGACGCTCGACCGTCTGGCGTCGACTCTTTCCGGCGGCGAAAGCCAGCGTATTCGTCTGGCCACCCAGATTGGTTCCCGTCTGACCGGTGTCATGTACGTTCTCGACGAACCGTCGATCGGTCTGCACCAGCGCGACAACGACCGTCTGATTCAGTCGATGAAGGAAATGCGCGATCTGGGCAACACCCTGATCGTTGTCGAACACGATGAAGATACGATGCGCGCCAGCGACTATATCGTGGACATCGGCCCAGGCGCCGGCGTGCACGGTGGGGAAGTCGTCGCCTGCGGTACGCCGGAACAGGTCATGGCCAACGAAAACTCCATTACCGGCCGCTATCTGTCCGGCAAGGAGAAAATTCCGTATCCGGCTGTGCGCCGCAAAGGCAGCGGCAAATCGCTGGATGTCATCGATGCCACCCATAACAACCTCCAGCACGTGAACGCCTCGTTCCCGCTCGGAACATTTACGGTTGTCACCGGCGTTTCGGGTTCCGGCAAATCGTCGCTCGTAACTGAAGTTCTCACCCACGGCATCCAGCATCATTTAGGAAAAGTCCGTGTAAAACCCGGTCAGGCAAAGGAAATACGCGGTCTTGAGGAAATCGACAAGCTGATCGAGATTTCGCAGGAGCCGATCGGCCGTACCCCGCGTTCCAATCCGGCGACGTATGTCGGCGTCTTTGACGATATCCGCGACCTGTTCGCACAGACGCGCGAAGCCAAACTGCTCGGTTTCACCAAATCGCAGTTTTCCTTCAACGTCAAAGGCGGACGCTGCGAAGCGTGTCAGGGCGACGGTACCCGCAAGATTTCGATGCACTTCCTGCCCGACGTCTATGTCGAATGCGACATTTGTCACGGCAAGCGCTATAACGAAGAAACGCTTCAGGTAAAGTACAAGGACAAAACGATTTCCGACGTTCTGGAAATGACGGTGGAAGAAGCCATTGAATTTTTCCAGCCGATTTCCCGCATCCGTCACAAGCTGCAGACGCTGGCGGATGTCGGTCTGTCCTACGTCAAGCTCGGCCAGTCGGCGACCACCCTGTCCGGCGGGGAAGCACAGCGTGTCAAGCTGGCGAGCGAACTGCAGAAAAAGCCGACCGGCAAGACGGTCTTTGTTCTCGATGAGCCGACGACCGGTCTGCATTCGAGCGATGTCCGCAAGCTGATCGAAGTGCTGCAGCGTCTGGTCGACGGCGGCAATACGGTCATCGTCATCGAACACAATCTCGACGTCATTAAAAACGCGGACTATATTCTTGATCTCGGTCCGGAAGGCGGTGCCGGCGGCGGTACGATTATCGCCAAGGGAACCCCGGAAGAAATTGCGGCCTGCCCGAACAGCTTTACCGGTCAGTATCTCGCCCCGCTGCTTACCGGCGGCGAAGCCGAAGCCTATACGAAATGGAAAGGCTTTGAAGACGAGAAGGAAAGCAAAACCGAAGAATAAAGAACCAAAACGCAAATCGGAAAAATCATCCGAAGAGCTTAAATACCGAAAAACGAAAAATCCAAAATAGCAGAAGAAATTCGAATCCAGAGCAACAGCTTAAGGAAAAAGTTCCTCGAGCTGCTGCTTTTTCTGCCTTTCAACGAGGAAGAAAAGGCAACGGACGGTTGCTTGAGCCTCATACGGGCTTCCCGCATACTGAATGCAGGAAAAGAGGTACGCAAATGAGTACAGGAACGATTCTCAAACAGCTTCGAGATGCATCGATGATGACGCAGGCCCAGCTGGCGGACAAAGTTCACGTCACCCGTCAGGCGGTATCCCGATGGGAAAATGGCGAAACTATACCGGGAGCGGATTTGCTGGTGAAGCTGTCCGAAGTGTTTGGCGTATCGATCGACGCTTTACTGGAGTCACCGGTGATTCGCTATTGCGAATGCTGCGGAATGCCTCTTGAGCCGTCGATCATGGGGAAAAATAAGGAAGGAGAAATCGATCCCGGCTACTGCAAGTGGTGTCTGGAAGACGGATCCTTTGTGTATACCGAACCGGATCAGATGCTGGATTTTCTCGTCGCTTCGATGCCGCAGAATGGCCTGAGCGAAAAAGAATGCCGGGCGTTTTACGCATCACATCTCAAAAAGCTTCCGTACTGGAAGGGAAAAATGACTTCCGATTCCAACGAATAAGAAAAGCTGCTTTACACCCATTCCAGCCAATACTTCACTGCGAATTCACCGCCAATTCACCGCATCAGGCCGGATTCGGGCCGCTGTTTAAACAGTCAGGTCAGAATCCGGCATTTTCCTGTGTGCTGGCTTTCCCCGTTTCCCGGGGATACATGTAAACTGAGAGACTGTACGTCTTGCACAAGGTCGAAAAATCGTCTGGAAGAAACATTCGGGCATTTTGAATCCGTTTGACATTTCGAACTGTCTAATGTTAAGGAAATACAGCGGGAACACAGAAATTTGTGATGGGATACTCTATGCCGGTCATTTCTGTACGCAGAAAAACCGCTGGATAAGATATGATAAAGCTCTGAACAGCGGCCGCAAAAACTGCGAAATCCGCAGAGCAGGGAAAGGGGGCAGAACACATGGCGAAAGCAACAGTCCGGGATCTGGTTGTGAAATTTCACTGGAACCAGGTGGCCGGCACCAGCAAAGCCCTCAAGCGCCCGATCACCCTGCCGGATATTAACCGTCCGGGTCTTGAACTCGCCGGCTACCTGTCCCATTCGCAGACGAAGCGTCTGATCGTGATCGGCGGTAAAGAATACCGCTACATTACCGAACAGATGGACGAAATCCAGCAGCGCCGTGTTTTGAATTCGTGACGCATGCGGATACCCCTGCATTCTTCTGACCGGCGGCCACGTCTGCCCGCCGATTCTCAAGGAGATTTCCGATCGGAAGGACTTTCCTGTCTTTGAAACGAAGACAAAAACGAGCCAGGTCGTCGTCAATGTCACCAACTATCTCGACGAACTGCTCGCCCCGGCGACACTGCTGCACGGCGAACTCGTCCGCATTTACGGCGTAGGCGTTCTGATTACCGGAACCAGCGGCTCCGGCAAAAGTGAAATCGTACTGGACCTCGTCAAGCGGGGCCATCAGCTGGTTGCCGATGACCGGGTGGATCTGTATCGAATTCACAACACGCTCGTCGGCAAAACCGCTCAGGTCATTTCCGGATTCATGGAACTGCGCGGCGTCGGCATTATCGATATCAAGCGCCTGTACGGCATTACCTCGGTTGCCAATTCCGCGGAAATCAGTTTTGAAATTCGTCTCGAAACGTATAATCCGAGCGTGGCGTATGACCGTGTCGGTCTGGGAGACAAGCAGTATTCCAACTACCTTGGCATCCCGGTTTTGAAAATGGTCATCCCGGTTACGTACGGCCGGCCGATGGCGACCGTTATTGAAACGGCGGTAACCAACTATCTGCTTCAGCAGGACGGCTTCGATTCCGCAGAAGTTTTCGAAGAGCTGGTTCTCGAAGAAATTGAAAAGAACCGCAGTGAAGAAGAGGAAGAAGTCAAAGCCGCAGCCATGCAAAACGCAGAGCCGCTCAATTAAGATGGCCAAAGCGTAAAAACGGCGTGAATCACAGACACTGCCGAAAGAATGAACGAATACAAAAATCAGACATCGAAAAACAGAGCGCTCCCGGCGCTCTGTTTCCATATGTACGCGATATGCACGTGATGGAATGAACCCGATGTACGCAAAATAGACCGGGGATACCCGAAGTACCCCGAAACGAAAACGACGAGAATGCCGCAAGGCATTTTTAAGGAGAGCGAACATGGAAAAATTGCCAAATTCCAATGCAGGACAGACCCCATCCTCAAAACATACTGTCGATCCGCAAAAGCCGCTGGTGCTGTTTGACCTGGACGGCACGCTGATCGATTCGCAGAATCTTGTGTTCGAGACGTTCCGGCAGGTGTTTGCCCAGAAGCTTCCCGATTACCAGCTGAGCCCCGAAGAGCTGTATTCCTTTTTCGGCCCAACGCTCGAAACGACCTTTCTTCGCTATTTTCCGCCGGAAGAAGTGGAAGACGTGATCGACCTCTATCAGAAAATTAACAAGGATCTGCATTACATGTTGCTGCGTGAAATGCCGCATGCGCTCGAAACCGTTCAGAAGCTGTATGACGAAGGGTATGCGATGGGAATCCTTTCCAACAAGCGGCGCGAACCGGTTTTGCTGGGGATGGAAATCTGTCATCTGCGTCCATATTTTGAGGCGGTATTCGCGAAGGAAGATCAGCCGGCCTGCAAGCCGGATCCGGCAGGACTGCTGCATGCGGCGAAAGTCATGGGCTATCCAAAGGAAAAAGCGGTCTACGTCGGAGACAACGACGCAGACATTCAGGCGGCACACAGAGCCGGTTTTGTGTCCATCGGCTATACTTTAGATACAGTACAAAGAACAGCACTCGAAAAGGAAGGTCCGGATTATCTGATCGATGATCTTCGCCAGCTTCCTTTTCTTCTCAAGGAGGAATCAAAATGGAACAAGAATATGATCTTGTGATTATCGGCGCCGGCCCAGCTGGAATGACCGCCGCACTGTATGCTTCCCGTGCCGGACTGACGACAGTCATGATTGACGGTACGGCTCCAGGCGGAAAACTTCTCAAAACGTACCAGGTCGATAACTATCCTGGCGTACCTTCCGTTTCCGGACCGGATCTGGCCATGCAGATGTATCAGCAGTCCATCGAGTTCGGCGCCCAGTACATGTTTGGCGAAGTTGAATCCGTATCCGCCGGTCATCAGGTCATCCTGAAAGACGGCACCATCATCAATGCGAAAGCCGTTATTGTCGCCACGGGTGCGGCAGAACGTCATCTCGATATCCCTGGCGAACAGGAAGCCATCGGTCACGGCGAAAGCTTCTGCGCCGTATGCGACGGCGCCTTCTTCCGTGAAAAGGAAGTCGTTGTCATCGGCGGCGGCAACTCCGCTCTGGAAGAAGCGCAGTTCCTGGCGCGCTTCGCGTCTTCGGTAACGATTGTCATCCGCCGCGATGAATTCCGTGCAGCAACCAAAGTGCAGCAGGACATCGCCGCCAACGACAAGATTCGCGTAATCCGTCATCACATCCCGGTTTCCATTCAGATGGAAGACGGCAAAGTCAGCGGACTTACCCTCAAAAACCTCGAAGACGGCCTCGAAGTACATCTGAAATGTCAGGGCATCTTCCCTTACATCGGTCACATTCCGGAAACCAGCTTTGTGAAGGATCTTGGCGTACTCGATGAGCGCGGCTATCTGGTCGTTGACCGCCGCATGAGAACCGCCGTTCCTGGAATTTTCGGATGCGGCGACTGCATCGACAAGGAACTTCGTCAGATCGTTACCGCCTGCGGAGACGGTGCTATCGCAGCGGAAGAAGCCTTCCACTACGTCACCGGAATCTAGGATCATTCATCGATTTCGGCAGACGAAAATTCATACAGAAATTCAGAGTCAGAAACAGAAAAAGGCGATACGCGCGCAGAATCACGAGCGTATCGCCTTTTGTCTATGGTCTTCGCTCTGCGAAAAATCACAGAGCAGCTCAGAAAATTCGTATCAGTTCATGACAACCTGATGCGGAAGGATCGTCGTTTCATCAATGACTTCAAAAGAATAGCCGTTGTCCCGATAGTTCTGAATGATCGCATCGAGCGCCTGGGCAGTCGTGGACTGGTCGGGCGAGTCGTGGAAGCGGACGACCAGCTGATCGGCTGTCATATGCTGGAGACAGGTGTTGATCAGCGTGTTTGGATCGATGTTCACGTCATACCAGTCGTTGGAATCCGCGTTCCAGTCGCAGTACATGTAGCCTTTCTGGCTGATGGCACGAACGAGATCGGACATGATTCCCGTGCCGGGAACGACCGTGTTGCCGGATCCTTCCGGGAAGCGGATCAGTTTGACATCCTGACCGGTTTCTTCACGGACCAGACTGGAAATTTTGTCCAGATCCTTGAAATACGCGTCTTCGGATTTGTAGATGGCGGAAGGATTGTTGGAATAGGACATCAGGCCCAGCGAATGGCCCGCATCCGCAATTTTGCGGATCTTATCGGCGGATTCTGGATGCTCCGCCGTAACAAAGAAGGTCGCTTTGACGTTATTGCGCTCCAGAGCGTCCAGAATGGCATCGGTCTGGCTGGACGGACCTTCTTCGAAGGTCAGATACACCAGTTTCTTTCCGTAGTTTGGATTTTCCTTTACGGTAACCGTCTGCGAATACGTCTGTTCGTTGCCGGAATGGTCAATGAGACGAATGGTAACCGGATAGGAACCCGGGGCTTCCGTATTCAGCGCCGAAGTATCGATGTGTACGGAAGGCTTTTCGTCATAGTCATCCGTGATGATCAGCTGTTCGGCGGGATACGGTTTTCCCTGGAGCAGCTCAATGCTTTCGGTGAAGTTTTCAATGACCGGAGGATGGGTATCGTTGACGCGGGTCAGCTTGACGGTCTTGCTGGTTTCGTTTTCGTAGTCATCCCGGGCTGTAATGGTGATTTCATAGGACCCTTCGCGGCGCTTGGGGTCATCGCCGGTCATTTTCAGGGAATAGTTGGACGGATCGGAACACGATGTCACGAACATGCGCGGCGTCAGATTCTCATTGGTCGTAATGGTCAGATCGTGGACTTCGAGCTCAGGGCCTTTCGTATCCTTTACTTCAACGAGAAACGGATATTCTTTTCCTTTATACACATAGGCGGCATCGTAAGTGCCGATTTTATCTTTATCTACTGAGCCTTTAAATGTGACTTTGTCTTCGGAATCCAGGAAGACCGATTTCAGGTTTCCTTTGGAGTTAAACGACTCGGTATATTCAGCCACATAGACTTCGGAAGCCAGGCTGATCGGGTTCAGCGCCTTGAAAAGCAGATAGAAACCCGCAACGGCGGCGGCAATCAGCGCAATCAGAAGCAGAATCCGATTTCTACGCCGGTTTCTGTTCCGGTTTGCCGGCCGGGATTGTTTTCTGGAAGCTTTTTCGAAGCCTTCTTCTGGGCAGCCGGCTCCTGTAAAGAAGGGCTGGATTTGGACGGTTCAGAATTCACAGGTTCTCCTTTCTGGCAGCGCAGATTTTGCGGAAAGGTTTGCGGTCTGCCTGCTTTTTAAACGGCCGGCGATCGTTTTTCAAAGTGAAGGAAACGCATCGTCCGGACAGGAAAAGGTATATATCAATGTAACAGAATTCTGAGCCGCGCACGCTCTTTTCTGACAAAATGACAGAACTGAACGTTTTCCCCGTGTACGTTCAGGGGTGCGATCGGAAACGATTCAGGCGTTCGGCAGGACAAAACAGGCGGTTTGAAAACGGATGCACTAAAAATCACAAAGATTATGACGATCTGTCGTACAATCTTAAGGCTGTTTAAAGTTCGTCTTCTTCGGATACCCGAAGAAAAGACTTTATGAACCGGCCTTTTTGAAAAGTAAGAAAAGCTGGATGAAAGTATACGGATAAGATGAAACGTGAGCGTAGGAAAGAATAGACAAAAAGGACGGCGCATACTGTGGACAGATTGCCCTTCCTAAAATTCCTTTGCATCAGTTAAAAATATCTTTCCTCAAATATGACAAACTGAACAGGAGTTAGCAGGATCTGCGGTCAGGGAAAATGCACATGGTAATATGAATTGCAGAAATGGCAAACCTGAACAGAGGAGATTGGTGTATGAAAATAATTGTTATTGGTGAAAATGCGAAAGAACAAGCTCTGGGTTCGCTTCTGGAATGCCGCGGCAGTAATGAAGTACTCGTCGTCCCCGGAAATCCGGGAACGGTTCAGTTTGAGCAGTCGGTAGAAGAGCTCCCGGATAACTATAATCCTGAAGACATTTTTGGAACGCTGGTGGAGTTTGAACCAGATCTGGTCATTCTCTGTGATGAGGATCTCATCCGCAAGGGATGGGGAGACAGTCTCTCCAGCCGTGGATGGAATGTTCTGGCCCCGGATATCAAAGCCTGTCATATGATTGATGACAAGCCGCTCTGGGCCAAGATTATGCAGGAAAACGATATTCCGGTAGCGGATTTCCGCATGCTGAATACGATTGAAGAAGCACGAAAGTTTGTGGAAGAATTTCCATGCCCGTTCGTACTGAAGGAAGTGGAAGGCGAAAAACGGTTCGCCATTCCGTATAACGAAGACGAAGCGCTGGATCTGCTGGAAGAATGGTTTGGAAATGGACGTACCCGCGTCATGGTTTCTGAATTTAAAGAAGGCCGCCGCTTTAATCTGCCGGTTATGGTTTATAAGGCCCGTGTGGTTCCGCTTCTTCCTTATATTGTGATGCGCGGTATTTATGAACATGAAGACGATCCGCAGGCCAAAGGAATGGGCGCGGTATGCAGCGCCAGAGGTCCGATCAGTCATGAACACGCCCAGGAAGCCGTTGAGCGAATTATGGTTCCGTTCTTCAAGGTGATCCAGAAACGTGGCGTGGACTACAACGGTCTTCTGACCGGTGAATTTGTGCTGACCGATCACGGTCTGGTCTGCGTAAACATGAAACCGGGTCTTTCAGAAACCGGTGCGGTTTCCTATCTGCAGCTTCTGCGCAGCGATCTGGCCAAAGCCTGGTTCGATCTGCAGGAAGGCAAACCGGTAAATCTCGAATGGCGGCCGAAAGTAGCAGTTTCCGTTGTTCTGGCCGGCAAGGACTATCCGCAGACCGATTCCCACGATGCGCCGATTGTGATGGATGAAGACTTTGAAGGCATCATCAACTACAACCACGCAAAAGTCGGAGAAAACGGCCGGATCCTTACGGACGGCGGACGCGTACTTATTCTTACCCGCGTAGACGAAACGCTTGCCGGAGCCTGTGCAAAAGTACAGGAATCCGCAGACGCCATTCACTGCTCCGATCTGATTCATCGTTCCGACATTGGACAGGATCTCGACTAGCTGGATTCCGTTGCAAAAGAAAAGACGAATCTTCGAAATCCCTGAATAAATAAAAGAGACGGCATCGACCTTTTCGTCGATCTATGCCGTCTCTTTTCTGTTATCCGCTCTTGGCCAAAGGAAAAAGCAAAAGAAAAATCCAGATCCAGACGTCCACATAGAGGCACAAGCCCGTTTTCTCGTTCCGTTCAGGGAACAGAACAAGTGAACCGGGCATTTTGTTTAGAAAATCTTTAGAATTTAAATGTACTTTGGTCTTCCAGTTCTGATTTCGCATGCTATAATATCAAAGCGTTGAAACAAAGCGCATATGCGGACGTGGTGAAATGGCAGACACGCTGTCTTCAGGCGGCAGTGGGGCAACCCGTGTGCGTTCGACTCGCATCGTCCGCACCACTTAACAAATATCCCGGTAGGTAAAGCCTATCGGGTTTTTATTTTGTTTTGATGTGCGATTTACGTGCGATTTTTATACTAGATTGAGTTTAGAAGACTAGTCTTCATCCTCCTGCCAGGACTCAGCAATGGCCATAGCGGAATTAATGAATGATTTTATATTGTAGCTCTTCGTTTCTTCTGGATATTTTTCAGCCAGATTCTTATATGCCTCAATGAGTTCAACACTTTTCGACTGTTCTGCACTATCGTCAATGATTTCGCTGATCCATGAATACTCGTCTTCCGTGCAATTGTTTTTTAAGAAGTGCATGGCGTCGGGAATGTTAGCCGCAAATAAATGTACTGTATCCTTGATGAAAAGCTCGCTGAAGGTAATGGCTTCATCGGAAACAGCTATTCTTTTTCTTAAAAGATTTCTATATGGATCTTTGAAATTCATTTTTATTCCTCTAGAACTTTCCCAACGAGCTTAACTATACAAATCGCTCGTTTTTGAAATTTTATCTCATTAGAGAGCCTTTTTCGAGGCTCTCTTTTAATTCTGCCTGGCTTCATGACCAGACATGCGATTAACAAGCATTATTAAGCAAAAATCGTAAATCAATTTGATTCTTTGAAATTTCATTTTTATTATAAAAATCCTCCCTGTATAGATTATTTAATGATATAAGACAGATATAAATACACTATACGAAAAGGAGCCAAAAATGTCTGTCCCAGCTGAGATTCGTGCCGTCCCACGTCCCAAAAATTCGATTGTCTATGCCTATGGAAAAACAAGGATCGATACGCTGTCAAGCAGCGAGTCGGCTGTGTCCGCAAGAACGGCCATTGTTATCCGGTCGATGGCCCTACCATCGGCCACATTATTAACGGTAAGTTCGTACCTCTTGAAGAACCGTCTTCCTCTGCTGTTCATACATCTGAGACGGTTCTCAGGGACTGGGCCAATGTTGAACTCTGTTTCAGGCTGTCCGCTGACCTGTTGGATGAACTGCTTCAGGTCTATAATCGTCAGGATGCAGATAAGATTCTGTGCATGGCCATTCTTCGCGTCTGCTATCCGCATATCAAAGACTGCGAACTCAAAGAGAGTTGCGATGAATCATTTCTGACAGAACTGATGCCTGAAACCGCAATGAGCAAGAATACGATCAGCATATTTCAAAAGATCTTGGAAAAACGTGTAACCGAATTCTGAAGTTCATGAAAAACCGGGCAGCTAAAGTTGGGATTGATGATCATCTTCTGATCGATGGAACACTGAAGTCGAACGATTCCAGGCAAAACACGCTTTCGGAATTTTCCAGAAAAGCCAGACTGAAAGGAAGACGGGATATTTCCGTACTCTATGCTTTTGATCTGGAAAAAATGGAACCCATCTGTTCGCAGTGCTTTCCCGGCAATATGCTCGACCTGACTTTCTATGACAGTTTTGTGAAACAGAATGGCATTCAAAGCGGAATAATGGTTGGAGATAAGGGATTTCCCGTCAAATCGATCGAAGAAATCCTTAAAGACTGCCCGCAGCTTCATTATTTCAACCCGCTTCATCGGAATGCCAAGCTTGCCTTCGATCATGAGATGTATAACTTCGAGGGAGTGATCGAAGGCTGCTGCGGCTTTCTAGGGCAGATGGAGCCAATTCAGTTTAAGAAAGTGAAGCTGTCCAATAAGGAAAAGTGGCTCTACAGTTTCCGTGACCCAAGAAGAGCAGCCCAGGAGGAGACGGACTGGCTGGATAAGCATCGTAAAGATAAGTACAGTTTCGAAGAATACGAAAAGAAAAAACGTACATTTGGAACAGTGGTCTTTGAATCAGATGTCGATCTGGCTCCGGAAGATGCCTGGAAGCCCTATAGTTACCGCTGGCAAATCGAGATCGTTATGCGGTATTACATGAACGCCCTCGGCTTTGATGGAACCAGAGTCCATGATGACTACTCAGTGATCGGCAGCGAATTCATTGATTTCCTGTCGACCGTCATTACGTTCAGACTTCTGAACCTGTTCGACGAAAAAGGCCTCCTTGAGGACATGAGCTATAAAAAATCATGCACATCCTGCAAAGAGGCAAAAGAATAAAAAATGATAATGAGTGGGAACTGATCAAAATGAATCCAAGCCAGATTGCAATTCTTCAAAAACTTGATCTGATTCCACGACCAGATTCGGTAGATAAACCCAAAGGAAACGTGGTCGTCCACGCAAAAATCCGACCGTATAGTTTAGCTGATTGGGAAAGTTCTATTCCTCTTTTTGATAAGCACTGACTAAACTCTTCCCCGAAAACTGGACACAAAGAGAGCAATTTCCTCATCTGCGCAAACGGACTCTGGGAATTCGGCAATCCAGTCCTGAACACGAGGGAAGCCGGCTGGCTTTAAGCAAATACATAGCTTACTATTGACAGTATGCTGTTGAACGGTATGATAGCTTCTGTTAAGAGCGGAGGTGTTCTTGTGAGTGATAAGGAAAACAGCGGACAGCTGATCAAAATGCTGAATGATGCGATTGAGCGGCGGGTAAACAATTCCCTGCGCGCGGATGATCTGACCATGGTTCAGGTCTGGGTTCTTCTTTCCCTGGATGAGAAAGAAAATCATACGTACTCCTTTAAGGAACTCGAACGAATTCTAGGTGTTGCGCAGTCTACCTGTGTCGGAATTGTCAGCCGGCTCGTCGCTAAGAAACTGGTGGAAAGCTTTACCGATCAAAAGGATCGAAGGATGAAGCTGGTTCGTCTGAGCGAAGACGGGAAAAACGCTGTGAAAAAGCGAAGAAGGATATCCAGGAACTGGAACAGACTCTGTTTACCGGATTTTCAGAGGAAGAGCAGGCTGTCTTCCACGGACTGCTGAAAAGAGTTTACGAAAATGTAAAATAAACGCCCGCGGGCTTTCGCCCTGACGGGCGATACTAACGCGGAAATCGATCGCTTGCTTTTGAAATATCACAGTTAAAACGGAAACCGGACATACACAAATGAGAAAACGATGCCGGCTCCCTTCGCAGGCAGCCAGGCGCATGGATCGGTATGTTCAAATCAATCGCTTGCTTTTGAAAATGGCGGAAACGTAGATCGAAAAATGGAATGGAGAGAGTTATGAAAGATAAATCGATGGAAATATTTGAATCCATGCCTGTCGCGCAGGCTGTATTCAAAAACGCATTGCCGGCTATGGCGGGGATGCTGATGGTACTCGTCTATAACCTGGCTGATACTTTCTTTATCGGACAGACCCACGACGCATTGCAGGTCGCGGCAGTATCGCTGGCGACGCCGTTTTTCCTGCTGTTCATGGCAGCGGGAACGATTTTCGGCATTGGCGGTACGTCCGTAATTTCCCGTGCCCTTGGCGAGGAAGAAAGGATCATGCCAGAAAGGTCTGCTCTTTCTGCATGTGGAGCTGCGTTGTTCTTGGTGTGGCGATGAGCCCTGTCTTTCTGATTTTTATGGATCCGATTCTTACTCTGATCGGCGCAAGCGCCGAAACGTGGGAAATGACGAAAACCTATTTGTGGATCGTCGCCTGGAGCGGACCGTTTGTTCTGGTTTCCAACTGCTACGCGAATGTGATCCGTGCGGAAGGCGAATCCGGAAAAGCCATGATGGGTCAGCTTCTCGGCAACCTGATTAACGTGGTTCTGGATCCGATTATGATTTTAGGCTTTGGCTGGAACGTAGCTGGTGCTGCGATCGCGACAGTGATCGGAAATGTCATTGGGGCGGCGTATTACATCTTTTATTTCCTGAGCGGCAAATCCAGTCTCAGCATTCACCCCAGAGAGTTCACAGTAAAAGAAAAAGTCTGCAGCAGTGTTCTGATCATCGGCATTCCTGCGGCGCTCGGTTCGCTGCTGATGAGCGTTTCTCAGATTCTGATCAACAGCCTATGGCACAGTACGGGGATATGGCGGTGGCGGCCATGGGCGTAGCCATGAAAGTCATTACCATTACCGGCATGATCTGCATGGGACTCGGGCAGGGCATTCAGCCGCTTCTCCATTTTGTTTTCCCTGTCTTTAGGACTGGCGCTGACCGTTATCTGCTTCGTTTTTCCGGCCAGATTGTCAGTGTGTTCCTGACCGATCCGACAGCCTATACGTATGCGGTTCATTTTGTTCACATCCTGTTAACCACAAGCTTTCTGTTCGGCGTCTACTACGTTCTTACCAACGCGCTGCAGGCGATGGGGGCTGCAGCGGCATCCTTTGTAATTAACGTGAGCCGCCAGGGCCTGATCTTCATTCCCGCAATGTATCTTCTTGAAGCCGCTATGGGAATTACCGGACTGGTCTGGGCACAGCCGGCTGCCGACGTACTGTCCTTTGGTCTGGCGCTGATTCTTTATGTTCATACCTGGAGAAAACTCAGTCAGTCCAAAACGGAAACGACAGCTCCAGCCGCCGCTGCCGAAAAAATGAGCGCGGTCTGCGAGTAAAACACAGTGCGGTATGTGAAAGATAAAACCAGTCCTCAGACAGACTGAGATTGATCCGCCTTGCATCAACGCCATCAGCCAGACACACAAAAGCCCGTCCTTATGGCTTTTTCGAAAGGAAAAAGTCAGAGGACGGGTCTTTTCCTATTTACTTTTTTACTTTTTATTTTGCGTTTCGCAGTTTAACGGGTTTCAGAGCGACGATTTACGATCTGCCACCATCCTATAAATGCCAATAAGTTCCAGGGTAATGGATCCTCCCATCAGAAAGTACCGAAAAGAAAGGATGGAAGCCGGAAGCAGAAGAGAAATGGCGTACAGAAGCATTCCGCAGACAAGAACAAGACTGGGCCTTCTTTCCTTTTCTTCAGGGCTCCGCCCTTCCAGAGTCCAGATCTTCTGGTTATAGGCGCGCAGCGCATTCATCAGAACAATCGTCATGAGTCCCAGCAGGAGGGTAAGGATCCAGTAAAACATCTGTCTGGTTTCCACCGCCGCATAAAATTCCATCATGGAAGCAGCCAGTTCGATCACGCAGACGGCTTTGAACATCTTACGAATCCGCTTGAGCTGCTCCAGCTGGGAATCGGGATCGGTATACAGATGCAGAGGACCGTACTCGCTTTTTCGGCGCACCAGGAACCAGAAGCCGGAAGTACAGAGAAATTCAATGTCCATATCTTTCAGAATCTGACGATATTCCCGGGATACGCCAAACCCGCGGTCGTTGAGATCGCAGTCGAACTGCCATTCGCCCGGTTTACACGGTTCAAAGGTATAGAGACCGTACTTAAAGCGCTTCAGGGCCCATCCTTTCGCGCACATTTCGTTGAGATATTCGATTTCGCGGTCTTTGTCGAACATGAGCCTGAACTGTTTCATTCTTTATTCTCCTTGGCGTCTCTGAGCATGCCCTCCAGTCGATGAATTTCCTGATCAAAGACTTCTTTTCCCAGATCGGTGATGATGTATTCCTTTTTGTTTCGACTGTCGGGTTCTTCCCGGTACACCCGGATCCAGTCTTTCTTCTGCAGATTCTTAATCGCGCCATAGAGCGTTCCGGCGCCCAGTACGACGCGTCCATGCGTCATCTGTTCCACTTCCTTGGAAATTCCATATCCATGCAGCGGGTGATGAAGAACCAGAAGCATGTAAAACAGCGTTTCCGTTAACGGCAGATCCTGTCCCATAGCATTGTACCTCCTGTCGTCGCTCGATGTATCGTGACACGTTATATCTGATTTGACTATATCAGGAGACGATATATCGGTCAACGATATCTTTTTGGCGCTTTTCAAAGATACGATCGACAGGAGAAATCAATGTCCGCAATCGATACACGAAAAGGAAAAAGGAGGGCACCCAATCCGGAAAATCGACGGAAAGAAAACCGATACAAATAAAAAGCGAGCCGCTCCTGAAAAAGGAGGCAGCCCGCCAGAAAAGCAAAGTGATTTTAAATGTCTGACGTCTCAGCTGTCTGTATCCTCTCTCTGCGTGACCAGACGGACGATTACCGCAACCACTCCAAACAGCACGCCGGTGACAGGCCAGATGATCCAGGTCTGATCCCAGTTTCCGGTCGCAAAGCTCCAGCCCAGATAAATGGCTGTGGCCAGACACCAGTAAATCGAGGCAACAGGATCCATCCGTTTTTCCATTTTCCGGTTTTCTGAAGAATAGTCGCCTTCGGAGAGAATTTTTCAAATCCGGACTGCGTGATGGACGACCAGACGAGAAAGAAGACGCCGATGGAAACCAGAAGCAGCAGGGCAGTGACGGAAAGAACGGCAGAGAATTCCTGATGAATAAAGAGCGTAGAGAAAATCGGCGGAATCGGAGAAAGAATGCAGAAGACAATCCCGATAATGGTCGAAAGCGTGTGTGTTCTGGCAAAAGCTTTCTTTTTCTGTGCGGCCAGGCCTTTAACGCCGTATCCAAGGCTGAAGTCTCCGGTTTCCAGCGTTTTCCACGGCTTCATGATCTGATCCGACCAGATGAAGAGCGTCACGGCGATGGCGACCAGAACCAGAAGTACGGAGACGCCAAGCGCGGCAACCATATTTTCGGAAATCAGGGAAGAAGGGAGAGCCGTAAAAGCGCTGAGCCCGATCAGCACGGCGGGAGACAGGATACAGAGAACCACACCAATGGCGACGCGCCAGGCGTTCAGGCGGTTCAGATCCAGAAAACGGTTGGCGTCTTCCAGACTCAGAGTCGGAAGGGAAGACTCTTCTTCCTCAATGGTGACCAGCGGGGCGTTGTCCTTGAGCAGATAGTCTGTGGACACTTCAAAAATTTCGGAAAGCTGCAAAATCTTATCGAGCGAGGGAACGGTCTGGGCGCCTTCCCATTTGGCGACCGCCTGGCGGGAAACGTTCAGCCGGCTCGCCAGATCTTCCTGGGACCATCCGTTTCGCCTGCGCAGTTCAATCAGTTTGTCTGCGAAAATCATCAGATATTTCCTCCTTGTGGACTTGTGTGCCTGCATTGTATCGAAGGACATTTGTTCCAGACAGAACCTGTCAGCTGGAAATCCGTCAACTACCGGTTGCATTTGTAAAAAGCATGACGGTTTGAGCGGATTTCCGCCCGAACTTTCGAGAAAAATACCAGAAAATAGGAAAATCACGGGAAAAGTCATATATTTACAGACCGATTTTGAGCCTGTATAAAAAGTGCATACGCTTCAAAACGAAGCGAAAAGAGAAACGGACAGGCAAAGAAAGCCCGGCACGCAAAGCCGGGTGTACAGAAATCGACATTCATGGAAAATTCAATTTTCTCGAAAACCTGTCCGGGAAAACGGGGATGGTATTCTGAAGACATCAGCCAGAACAAATGGCTGAAACGCACTTGCATGGAATCCCAACCCAGAGAAAGGATCAGCCAGGATGGATATCGTACTGGACCACATCACCAAAATCTTTCCCGCACGGGGAAGAAAAAGAACAGCAGAGAAGTCGTCGCTGCCGACGATTTGAATTTCACCATTTCCAACGGAAAACTCTGCGGGCTGCTCGGCCCTTCCGGATGCGGAAAAAGCACGGCGCTCAACATGATCAGCGGCCTGCTCAAGCCGACTTCCGGCGAGATTTTTCGGCGATCAGAACGTCACGGAACTTGAACCGCAGGAACGCGGGGTCGGCATGGTTTTTCAGAACTATGCCCTCTATCCCCATATGAGCGTCTTTGACAACATCTGCTTCCCGCTGGAAAACCTCAAGGGCGATCAGAAACTCAGCGAAGAAGAACGAAAAGCCCGCGTCGAAGAAGTGGCACGGCTTGTTCACATCGAAGATCTGCTCGAACGCAAGCCTAAGGAACTCTCGGGCGGACAGCAGCAGCGCGTGGCGATTGCCCGTGCTCTGGTCAAACTGCCTAAAGTTCTTCTTCTAGACGAACCGCTTTCCAATCTGGATGCCCGTCTGCGCCTGCAGACCGGGAAGAAATCCGCCGCATCCAGCAGGAAACAGGCATTACGACCGTTTTTGTTACGCATGACCAGGATGAAGCCATGAGCATTTCGGATTTCATTGTCGTCATGAAGGAAGGCCGGGTGCAGCAGATCGACACCCCGCAGAAGGTTTACGACAATCCGGCCAATCAGTTTGTCGCGCAGTTTCTCGGCCTGCCGCCCATCAACATGTTTCACGGCAAAATTGAAAATCAGATTTTGTACATCGGCGAAAATCCTGTGGCGCGTGTGCTCAGCGCGTCCGATCAGCCGGTGCATGTCGGCGTCCGCCCGGAGGGCTTTCTTCTCAAGGAAGAAGGCGCCCTTTGCGATCGCATGATCCGTACCGAAATTACCGGCCGGGACATGAGCATCGTTTCCGAAAACGAGGCGTCCATGAATCCGGTCGTTCGCTCGATTCTTTCGGCGGAAGATCTGCAGATTCTCGCCGAAAATCAGCAGGAGGTGCATTTTGATCTCAAGCTGAAAAAGTCTTTCTTTTGAACCCGAAAGCGGAAACCGGATTGTGGCCGATCTTCAGCCTCTTCAAAAAGCGGCTGAAGAAGTTGTAGAAGCCGCGATCGTTCTGGAGGAAGCGGCATGAAAAGCGCAAACGGGCGCACAGAGGGAAAAGGGCGCCTGAAAAAGGCTGGCAAAAATACAAGGGTTTTCTGTATTTGCTGCCGGCGCTTGTGTTTCTGGCTGTCTTTCTGATTTATCCGCTCATCGACGTGCTGATTTATTCCTTTGAAGAAGGCTACAGTTCCGCCGCGCAGACGTACGCGGGCATTGGCTGGTACAACTACGACTACGTTTTGCACGATCCCTATTTCACGCAGGCGCTCGTCAATACGTTTCTGCTCGTCATCATTACGGTGCCGATTTCCACCGGTCTGTCGCTGGCAATCGCCTTTCTGCTGACCCGCATTCAAAAGCTGCGTTCGCTGTTTCAGACGATTTACTTTCTGCCGTACGTGACCAATACCCTCGCAGTCGGCATGGTCTTCATGGTGCTGTTCAAGCAGACGCCGTATTCCGAAGGCTTTGTGAACATGCTGATCCATATGTGCGGCGGCTCTTCCGTCGACTTTATCGAAGGTCCGTACTGGGCCAAGATGTTTGTGCTCTGCTTTTACACGATCTGGATCGTCATGCCCTTTAAAATCCTGATTCTGACCAGCGCACTGGCCAGCGTGAATCCAATGTATTACGACGCGGCCCGCGTAGACGGCACCAGCTCCTGGCGCATGTTTTACAAAATCACGCTGCCGCTGATTTCCCCATCGGTGTTCTATCTGGTCATTACCGGCTTTATCGGCGCGTTCAAGGCGTATTCAGATGCGGTTGCCCTGTTTGGCACGAATCTGAATGCGGCGGGAATGAACACGCTGGTCGGCTACGTCTTTGACATGCTTTACCGCGATGGCGGGGGCTATCCGTCCTATGCGTCCGCGGCGGCCATTCTGCTCTTTCTGGTTATTTTGACGATTACGGTCATCAACCTGATGGTTTCGAAAAATATACCCACTACAGCTGAGAAAACGGAGAGACACACTATGAAAAAATTCAAACCACTCACCTGGCTGTTTCTGATTTTGTGGGCGATCGCGGTTCTCTTTCCGTTTTACTGGATGGTGCTGACGTCCTTAAAGGATACGGCGCCTACAACGCGGAATACATTCCCCAGCTGTTTACGCTGTCGCCGACACTGGAAAACTATTTTTACGCGTTTACGGAAGTCGATTTGGGACGGTATCTGCTCAATACGGTCATTTTCACCATCGTTACTACGGTTCTGATGGTCTTTGTCACCATTCTGGCGGCCTTTGCGTTCGCCCGGCTGGACTTTCCAGGGAAGAACCTGGTTTTTACCGGCTTTCTGGCGCTGATGATGATTCCCAATGAACTGGTCATCATTACCAATTTTCAGACGATGACCGAGCTGAATCTGCGCAATACTTTTCTGGGTCTGATTCTGCCTTCGGTCACTTCCATTTTTACATTTATCTGCTGCGGGAAAGCTTTGCGCAGATTCCGGATTCGCTGTACTATGCGGCGAAAATCGACGGGGCTTCGGACTGGAAATACCTGTGGAAAATCATGGTTCCCATGTGCCGTCCGACGGTCGTTACGATTACGATTCTCAAGGTGATCGAATGCTGGAACAGCTACATCTGGCCAAGCCTTGTCACCGATGATCCGAAATACTTTCTGGTTTCCAACGGCATCCAGCAAATCCGCGAAAGCGGCTTTGGCCGGGCGAACATTCCGGCGATGATGGCGGCGGTCGTCGTCATCAGCATTCCCCTGATCGTTCTGTTCCTGGTGTATCGAAACCAGATCATGTCCGGCGTCGTCAAAGGAGGAACCAAAGGATGAAGCGCCTTCGAAAACGGCTGCCCCGGCTGCTTTGCGCGGCCGCAGCGGGCATGAGTCTGCTGCTTTCCGGCTGCCATGGCGCCAAAGCGAAAAGCGCCTTTGTGATTCCCGAAGCGCTCGACGAAAGCCGTCCGATTGAGATTTCCTTCTGGGCGAAAAACGATACGAACAAAAACCAGACGAATGTCTACAAAAAGGCGATCGAAGACTTTGAAGCGCTCTATCCAAACATCAAGGTCAATCTGAAGCTGTATACGGACTACGGGAAGATTTACAACGACGTCATCACCAACATTGCGACGGATACCACGCCCAATGTGGCGATTACCTATCCCGACCATATCGCGTCCTACATCCAGCAGAACGGGACCGTCGTCGGTCTCGATGCGCTGATGGCGGACGAAAAATACGGTCTGGGCGGCAGCGCCCTCAAATTTGACGGGGCGACGGCCGATGAAATGGTCGATTCGTTTGTACAGGAAGGCGTCATTGACGGAACGCAGTACGCGATGCCCTTCATGCGTTCGACCGAAGCGCTCTACATCAATAAGACGCTGGTCGAAAAGCTTGGCTATTCCGTCCCGGATGTCGTGACGTGGGACTGGATCTGGGAAGTGTCCAATAAAGCGGTCGAACAGAAAAATCCGGACGGAACGTACGCCCTCAACAGCCAGAAAACGCTGATCCCCTTTATTTACAAGTCCACCGACAATATGATGATCCAGATGCTGAAGCAGCAGGACGCCGGCTACAGCACCGAGCAGGGCGAAATTGAAATTTTTAACGACATGACGCGCGAAGACTTGAAGAAAATTGCGCAGGAAACCAGGGACGGCGCGTTTTCAACCTTTAAAGTGTCCGGCTATCCCGCCAATCTGCTCAATGCCTCGCAGACGCTGTTTGCGGTAGACTCCACAGCCGGATCCACGTGGATGGGCGCGGAGGCTCCGCTTTCGGACATCAGCCCGGATGCCTTCACGGAATTTGAAACCGTCGTTCGTCCGGTGCCGCAGATGAGCGAAAACCAGAGTCTCATGATTTCGCAGGGACCGTCCATGGCCGTCTTTGGCAAGGAAGATCCGCAGGAAGTACTCGCCTCCTGGCTGTTCGTGCAGTACATGCTTTCCAACGAACCGCAGATCGGCTACGCGAAGACGGAAGGCTATCTTCCCGTTACGCATAAGGCTTTAGAAGATCCGGCGTATCAGGACTATCTGGCGAAGGCTGGCACGGATAATGAGGAGCATTACGCGATCAAAATCGAAGCGGCGAAACTGCTCATGGATCATCTGGACGATACGTTTACCACCCCGGTGTTTAACGGCTCGGCTTCGCTGCGCAACGCGGCCGGCGAGCTCATTGAAGATGTCGTCCGCTCGACGAGACGCAAGCAGACCGTCGATGATGCCTATATCGACGAACTGTACGAAAAGGTTTCCTCCCTCTACCGTCTGGATCAGATTTCTTCCGGATCCGGGACGATTCATGATCTGGGCCCGATGCCCGCCTCTTCGGTCTGGTTTCTTTCTCTGCTTGCACTGACGTGGGTCATTCTCGGTGCAGTCTGGCTGTTTCAGAAACGAAGAAAAGCGAAAAACGCCTGAAGCTCCTGAAATTTCAGCTTGAAGGGATCGAGGAGATAACGGTTTCATCCCGTTTCCTTTCGCACGATTTTTCTGATCTTCAAACGCAGCGGAAAAAACAGCGATTCGATCGGGAAAGATTTCACCGCATGAAAAAACCAAGTACACTATCCGTGGAAAAACCATTCAGGGCGCTGACCGGACGATCCTCAAGGAGCGGGATGACGAACCGTTCCTGATCGCTTCGTAGTGGTGTCTGGATGGAATCCCCATTAGAAAAGAGACAGAAGATTCTGTCCCAAGGAGAAAAAGAATGAAAAAACAGCTCTGGCTTCTCTGCTTGTCTGCGCAGGCATGGTCTTTGCCGGCTGCTCGAACTCGACCCCGGCAGCCTCGAGCAGTGCTTCGAGCACAGCGGACAGTGCCGCTGCTGCAAATCCCTCCGCAAAATCGGAAGGCGTCATGACGTATCAGGAATACGCGGATGCTGAACTCGAAAGCGAAGTAACGATCGAAGCGTTCGTACAGGCAAAACAGGCCTGGTGGGAAGACAAGGCAACGATTTACGCGCAGGATCCAGACGGCGCTTACTTCATTTACAACGCTGCTGTATCTCAGGATCTGTATGACGAGCTGACCGACGGCGCCAAAATCAAAGTCAAAGGCTACAAGACCGAATGGTCCGGCGAAGTGGAAATCGCAGAAGGCGCTGAAGTAGAACTGATCGAAGGCGAAACCTGGAAAGCCGAACCGGTCGATGTGACCGATCTGCTGGGCAATGAAGAAGAACTGATCAAGCATCAGAACCAGCTGGTGGATTTCAAGGATCTTACTGTAGAACCCGCACAGGAAGGCAGCGAAGAAGCGTTCCTGTATAACTACGACGGATCCGGAAGCGAAGGCGATGACCTGTACTTCAACGTTTCCAAAGACGGCAAGACGTACACCTTCGTTGTTGAGTCCTATCTGACCGGCGAGGAAAGCGAAGTGTACAAAACCGTACAGGAACTCAAAGTCGGCGATGTGATCGACTGCGAAGGCTTCCTCTACTGGTATGAAGGCGCCAACCCGCACATCATCTCGGTAACGGTAAAATAAGTCCGTCCGTAATCGACAGGACCGCGCACATTTTCTTCCTGTACATACAGGGAGGAGATGCGCCGCATTTCAAAGTGTTTCAAAATATTTAAAAGTACATAAAAGGCTCTGTATCTCCTTTTGGTTAAGGAAGATGCAGAGCCTTTTCGAGATTGGAAAAATCTGGTGATAAGCAGAAATGGCCAGATTCAGCAAGGCGCAGAGGGCCAAAGCGTCCAGGAGAGTCAGAACGTCCAGACTGGATCCTGTCGAGCGTCCGCTCAGGAGCGATCGGACTGCGGACGGTTGACGATGTGAATGAACGGTTCTCCCTGTTCGAGGGCGTGCAGGTTGGTGCGGATAATCTGCCAGAGACGTTTTTCGTTTCCGGCAGCGATTCATCGCCGGAAATGTGCGGCGTGATGAATACATTTTCGTCTTCCCAAAGCGGGCAGTCTGCGGGAAGCGGCTCGATTTCGCAGACATCGAGAATCATGCCGCGAATCCGATGCTGCGCCATGACCTTTTCCAGGACATCGAGGGCGACCAGATCGCCGCGTCCCACATTCGCAAACAGCGCGTCTGGCTTCATGCGCGAAAAATCGTCCAGCGTCAGAAGATGATGGGTAGCCGGACTGGAAGGCAGCGTACCCACTACGATATCGCTTAACGGCAGGTAGCGGTGCAGATGATCGAGCGTATCGACCACATCAAAGCCCGGAACTGTTCGGCGTCTGCGGGCCAGTCAATGGTATGGGCACCCAGCGCCTTGACGGAGCGGGCGAACGTCGAACCCAGATCGCCGCAGCCCAGAACGAGAATCGTCTTGCCGTAAATGGAATCGATCGTGCCGATATTCCGGTTCCATTCCTTCTTCTTCCGGTTTTCGAGCAGGAACGGATAGCGGCGATAAAAAACAGGATGGCGCTGATCAGATATTCGGAAATCGCCAGACCAAAGCTGCCTGAAGCGTTGGCTAATGGACACGTCACGCGTTCCGGCCAGCCTTCATAGCCCGCAAACGGAAGCTGAACGAGTTCAAGCGCGGGCAGAGATTTCAGTCGAAAACGGTATTCTTCAGGAAGAAAGCCCACGATGGCACTGGCGGTGTCGAGATAGCCGGGCCAGTTTGGATTGTCGCCATAGACAAAATGGAGGCCGCCAAATTCCTGTTCCAGCGCCCGGCGGTCTTCTTCTTTTAACGCTTCAAAAACGAGAACGGTTTTCATGTTTCTTTCTCCTTATCCTGTGCAGGTTATTCTGAGCAGGCAGTACAGACCGGTCCGAGCGACCGGCTTTTCTTTGCACTCAGGGATGAGCCAATATGCGCGGCAAAACAGGAAAGGATCTTTCTTCGTGTAAAGACACACGTTAGAAAGGTGGGAATACATTGAAAATCGTGTGATGCCGCCGTTGTAAAGCTTTACACCTGTATTGTACGCCTCTATATTTCCTTCATCACCGATCCGCTTTGTGCCCTGCCTGAGGCAGAATGGCGGATTTTCAATCCTCAGAGAACAAGAAAGGAAACTTAGACATGAACAATATTCTTACCGAAGCATCGGCTTGTCTGCAGTGCAAGAATCCAAGATGCCGTCAGGCCTGCCCGATTCATACCAATATCCCCGAAATGATCCGCAAGCTCAAAAACCATGAAGTGCTCGATGCGGCGCAGATGCTTTTTGAAAACAACCCGCTGTCCATCGTCTGCTCCCTCGTATGCAACCACGAAAAGCAGTGTGAAGGCGCGTGCGTGCGCGGCATTAAAGGCAATCCTGTAGCCATCAGCGATATCGAACAGTACATTTCCAACTCCTGCTTTGAACGCATTCAGCTGTCCATGGAACCGGAAAACGGCAAGCGCGTCGCTGTCATCGGTGCCGGTCCAGCCGGCCTGACGATCGCGGTTTCGCTGCGTCAGAAAGGCTACAAAGTCACCATTTTTGAAGTCCGTGAAAAAATCGGAGGCATCATGCGCTACGGCATTCCGGAATACCGTCTGCCGCATTCGATTCTGGACCGCTACTACAAGAAGCTGAAGGCGCTTGGCATTCAGTTCCGTCCGAACATGGCGATCGGTGGTTCTGTTTCCATTCAGGATCTGCTCGATGACGGCTACGCGTCCGTCTTTGTCGGCACCGGCGCATGGAAGCCGCGCCGCCTGAACATTCCCGGCGAAACGTTCGGCAACGTGCAGTACGCGGTGAACTACCTGAACAATCCGAACGTTTACGATTTAGGCGATAAAGTCGCGGTCATCGGCGCCGGCAATGCGGCGATGGATGCGGCCCGTACCGCCATTCGGAAAGGCAGCCGCGAAGTCGTGGTTTACGTCCGTACCGATTCGCCGACCGCTTCGAATGAAGAAGTGGAATACGCAAAAATCGACGGCGTTCAGTTCGTTTTCAACAAGGCGCCGATCCGCATTACTGATGAAGGCGTCGTGCTCGTCGACACAAAAGTCGAAGAAAACGGAGACATCACGCTGATCGAAGACTCCGCGAAGCTGGAAAAAGCCGACACGATTCTCGTAGCCATTTCGCAGGTTCCGCAGACCCGTCTCGTTTCCCGCGATCCGGATCTTAAGCTCAACGACCGCGGCAACCTGAAAATTGACGAGATCGGCGCAACGACCATGCCGGGCGTATTCGCAAGCGGCGACGTCGTAACCGGCGCGAAAACCGTTGTGCACGCCGTAGCGCTCTCCCGACAGATTGCCGAAGAGATGGACCGCTACATGAAAGGTCCGAACGGCCATGCCGCCCAGGATGCTGCGAGCAGCGACGAAACAGCGGCGTAAAAACGATAAAACCGGTGGATCCTGTCTCCCCAGCAGGATCTGACCGCTCTGACCGCTTTCGGATTCGCGTTTCTGGAAAATCCAGAGCAGAATCCAGAAACGTGGACAGAAGAAACAGTTCAAAACGAAATTACAAAACCCAAAGTACACGTCAAAAGGAGCCCCTTTCCAGAACTGCCTCTGGAAAAAGGACTCCATTTTTTTGCACGATTTTTTGCAGAACGCTTTAGAGATGGACTGCTTTTCGGATCCATTCGAACACCTTGAGCATGCCGGTGGAATAGCACCACGAGGAGAACGGGCGGCTGACCAGGATGATCGCGAGAAAATGGCTGACTTTCATGCTCGACAGCCCCGCCAGCATGCACAGCAGCAAGTCCGGCGAGACAGGCATCATCATCCAGAGAAAGAAGATGAGTTCAAAGTGACGGCTGTTTTTCAGGCGCTTCTCGTATTTGTCGACCGTTTCTGGCGAGGCGATCTGGTAAATGAAGCGGGTGCCCCATTTTCTGGCCAGCCAGAAGGCGAGAATGCAGTTGATGTAGGAAACGAGCGTGTTCAGAAAGAAAGCCGGCAGCGGATGAAAGAGAACGATGCCGATTGATCCCATCGATCCTAAAGGAACGATTGGAATGTACGAGGTGAAGACGCTGAGCAGAACAAAGAGAATCGGACCGAAAATTCCGGCGGATTCAATCGCGTGCTGAATTTTTGCGTGGTCGCCGAGGAGGACGAACGCAGCAGCCAGATCAGAACGACAAAGAAAAGAATGCCAAAGACGATCGAAATGATCAGATTGCGCCGGCGCACCGCAGCGCCTTTTTCATGGCTTCCTGATCTTTGGCCGTCTCGGGCGTACTTGCCGTCCCGACGGATGCTTTCGCGGAATGGTCCTGGGAATGATCCGGGGACTTGATAGCGGCGTCTTTTTCGGCAAGCGCCTCTTTTGCCTGCGCGGAAGGGTTCTGAGCGGAGTCTGCAGAAAAATTCGTAACGGGTTTAGTATCCATACTCATTATCTTAAGCGGTTCGAATCGAGGATTCTTCCGATATGCCAGAAGGATTGCCGAAAACGGCTAGACAGAACGAGCCAAATGCGCAGTAACGCCAAAGGAAAACTTATCGTTTTCGATAGAGCAGATCGACCATTCCGTTGGAATGGCGTACATGAACCAGGGCCAGTTCCTGCGGCGCTTTAAGCGTCGGAAACAGCCGGATGCCCCCGCCAAGCAGCACAGGAATAACTGTAATCCAGAACGGATTGATCGCCTCTTCCTGTACGATGCCCTCAATCAGACGGGCGCCCCCGCAAATCCAGATGTCTTTTCCTTCGCCTTGTTTCAGACGCTTCAGAAGGGTGCATGGATCTTCTTTCGTAAAGTGAATGTCTTTTGAATCGGGAAGCGTTCGATGGGTAAAGACGTACGTGCTCAGACCGGAATAAGGCCACTCGTCAGGCGAAAGTTCCCGCACGATCTGATCGAACGTGTTCCAGCCCATCAGAACCGTATCCGCCGTTTTGATGAATTCGGCATAAAAATCCTCGGCGACTGCATCTGGGTCCTGTCCGTCCAGCCAGTCTGCGCCGCCCTTTGCATCGGCAATATAGCCGTCCAGGCTCATCGCAATAAACAGTGTGGTTTTTCGCATAGCCAAATCTCCTTTTTCCGCTTTATCTTCTTCTGCATATCTATTCGATCGGCTTATTCTTTCAGGCGCCTTCTTCTTTTTGGCCGGCGTATACGTTTTGGCCGAATGGTTTTAAAATTTCCGGTCTGGAAAAGCTGTGTCCAGTATGGCATATCGCAAAGGGGGTGTCTGCCTGCTCCAGAAAAAACGCCTCCGGACGCCAGAAGGTCCGGAGGCGAGAAAACGTTCATTTTCAAACAGACAGGAATGTCTGCATGAATTTACAGTTCTGGGAAAAGCGTGCAGGCAAAGACTATTTCAGCGTATTGAGCGCTTCCTTGCCTGGATTAAGACGCAGGGCCAGCAGACGGTTCTGCATCGCCAGGGCCTGCGCGTCGAGCGCGGATTGTGTTGTCGAGGAACTGCTCAGAACTTCATGTGCCTGCGCGAGCGCCTGATTGAACGCGTCTTTCTGCGCGCTGGTCAGACGGAATCTGGACAGGTTGAGACGATCGGCTTTGGCGCAGACCATCTCAAGCGGCTTTCGGTTCAGTCCATCGGCGGGAACGAGTCCGGCATACGCATCCTGTAAAGCTTTCAGTGCGCGATCGACTTCGATCTGCTGGTAGGAAGAACCGGAAAGAATCGTATTCGCCTGTTCGAGCGCACCCTTAAACGGCGCAAAGCTTTCCGCTGTAAAGTCGGCTTCGCGAACGGAAGAAATCGCTGAACCGTTTACGTACGTGCGCAGAGCGCTCTTATCGGTCAGACCGTACGTTTCTTCAATGTCGCCGAGCTTGAACTTCGCGAACTTAATGTAGCAGCGGTCGGTACGGACGTTGCTTCCATGGTTTTGGAATACTCTTCGTCGAAGTGACCGTAGCTGTCCATCATGAGGGTGCCGTCATCGAGAACGAGCAGACCCGCATAGCCGGTATCACCGGATTTTTCATTCGGCGCATAGTCGTAGGCGATGGTTACCATGTAATCGCCGTCGCCCTGTGTCATGAGGTCTTCGTAGCTTCCAACCCACATTACCCATTCGCCGGCTACCCAGTCGTTGGAGTTGTCGTGGATGCCGTTGCCGTCCTTGTCGTAGACAATGTCGCGGTACGTAATGACGAGGCGGTCGCTGATTGGATCGTAAACGACTTTATGGCGTTCGCCAGCCAGGTTTCCGGGCAGGTTCGCCGGCTTGCTCCAGGTTTCGCCTTCGTCATCGGAGTACGTCATCATGGCGTAGCCCTGGTGCGTCTGATTGCGGGCGAGGGCGACGATGCGCTTGCCGTCCGGGGAGCGGAACAGGCCGAGTTCGCAAAGCTGATTGGCGGATTCGATGTTTCGATACGGAGTCAGAATCGGTTCGGGATCGCTCCACTGTTCGTTTCCGTCTTCATCGAACGTCAGAATCGATTTGTAGTTGGTGTAGCTGTAATCGTGGTAAATGCCCATCCACGCCTGGCGGTCGTTTCCGTTTCCATCCTTGAGCTGAATGAGGCTCGACATGCCGACAATCGTCCAGCGGTTGCTGCCGTCATCATTTTTCGGATGGAACAGCTGGTATTCAGTCCAGGTTTCGCCGTTGTCGTCGGAATAGGAGGTGCGCCAGCCGCCGTTCTGGTTTCCAGACCAGTTCGGCATCGCGGTAATGAGCATGATGCGCTCAGTTCCGTCGGCCAGATTCAGAACGTACATCGTCGGCGTTTCCATGGACGTTGCCCAGCTTGTCGGAATGTCGTCTTTCTGAATCCACGTTTCGCCGTCATCGTCGGAGTATTTCATGATGAGCGGACCATGGCCGTGTCCCTGCGGGAAGGCGGTGATCAGACGGCCGGTATTTGTACGGATCATATCCGGCTGGCCAAAGTACTGATTGGCATCGCCGTCGGCCGGTTTATGGACGTCGGTCACAAATTTTTCCGGAAGATCGTAGTACGGAACCGTCTTCATCAGCGTGATCTGCCGTTCTACGGTAATCGTGACGGTTTCCGTGTACGTGCCGGCTTTGACTTCAATCTGGGCTGTTCCTGCCTTGACTGGGGTAACCACGCCGGTACTGCTGACCGTGGCTACTTCCGGATTTTTCGAAGTATAGGTAATTTCGAGTTCTTCGTCGCTGTTGAGCGTAACGGGAATCTGCCAGGTCGGTGTACTGTCCTTGGAAATCTGGAGCGTCTTATTGCGGACGGTGATGTTCAGACCCGGTTTGAGCTGATCGATGCCGATTTCCGCTTTGGTCAGTTCGGCATCGTAAATGCGCAGTTCATCGACCGTGCCCGCGAAGTCGCTCTTACCGAGAATATCGGAAGGAATGACGGTCGTGTTGTTCGTGGTCCAGGTGTTTGTGGCGACTTCTTCGCCGTTGACGTACAGCTTCAGGCCGTTTGTCTTCGACTGGGTCCAGGCCACGTGATACCACTGGCCGGCTTCAAAGCCGTAGGCAAAGGTGAGCACATCGGCGCTGCTGGTACCGACACGGAAACCGGAGTATCGATCGTCGGCCATCTTGAGCGCGGTCGCAAATTTTTCTTCGCTGTCCTGCGTGATCAGGGATTTGCCGGTGATCGTATCGGCTTTGACCCAGTACGTAATTGTCCAGGGATCGCTGTTTCCAATTTCCGATTTCGTAAAGCTTAAGCCGCTTCCTGCATTCATGTGCAGGCCTTTGCCGGAATAGCCGTCCACATAGGACAGACCGCTTTCGACAATCGGGGTTCCGTTGCGGTTTCCCCACAGGTCATTGGCACTGTTTTCAAAGGAATAGGCGGAATAGCGTTTGGATTCCTCGATGCCGCCGCGCGAAACGCTCAGGGTGATCGTCGCGGTCTTGGTCGGATCCTTGACGGAAGCTGCGGTAATGGTCACTGTACCGGTACCTGCTGCGGTGACCAGACCGTCTGCATTTACGGAAGCCACGCTGCTTTCCGAAGAAGACCAGGTAACGCGATGATCGGTCAGCGTATCCGGGGCTACGACGGCTTCCAGCTGCAGCGATTGGCCGATTTGCAGTGCAGTCGACTGCGGCGGGGTAATGGTTACGGAAGTCACAGTATCCGTGGCGTTCGCTTTTTGCCGATGTATTGCGTTGTAAGAGTGTCGATGCCTTCCTTGAAGGCGTCCATTTCCGATCCCATCGTATTGACTTTGGCTTCGCCAAGATAGGAATGCGCAGTTCCGGCGACGGTCGTCAGGGAATCGTAGAGCGACTGGATCGCGCCTTCGAGATCCGGTACTTCCTCAGCCATCTGGCGCAGCTTGTTGGCGTCGTGTACGCCTTCGGCCATGCGGGCCAGACGCAGCGAACGTTTGGACGTCGGGTTTTTGCCTCTTTTTCATCCGGATAAATAAGGAAGCAGTCTCCCGGTTCAAAGGCGTTGTGGGTCGTGTCGCGCAGCGGATCGGCAACCCAGGCATCGTATGCCCAGCGCATGAAGCCGTCCGTGTTTTCGGAGGCGTTGATGACGCTCCAGTACGATTCTACCGGCGCGGAAAGCGAGAAGTTGCCCGGACTGTGCTCGGTGCAGGAGTAAAGCGCAGTGCGCAGGCCTTTGGCGTCGCGCTGGGCAACGAGATCCGCAAATTCCTTCGAATGGGCAGCTGCGGCATTGTCGCCGACGTTCAGTTCGGTCAGACGAAGCGCCATGGCGAACTTGCTGGCGTTGGTAAAGCCGTCCATCGAACCTGTCGTTTTGAAGGTGACGGTGTACTGGCCGTCGGAAATTTGCGTGCTGTCGATCAGATCAAAGGCGCTGGTGTTGAAGCCGCGCTCATCGATGCCGATATAAGCGTCGTTAAACCAGCCTTTCTGAACGAGATGGGCGCCCATTTTCTCGAGGAAATCGCCCCAGACTTCGTTGTAGCGTGCACTGCCGGCGGTGAAGGCTTCCTTCACAAGCGTGCCGTTGTCCCAGTACGTAAAGCTTCCGTGCCACGGAGCGATGGAGTAAAGCACAATCTTGTCTCCGATTCCCATGGATTTGCAGAAGGAAACCCACTTGTCGAAGGCGGTGAAATCGTAGGTAAACGTTCCGTCCGCATTTTTCGTCCACTTGACCATCGACGGATAGTGGATGTCGTTAGCGGAATACGTCTGACCGGACCAGGCTTCTTCAGAAATCGTCGCGGTAATGACATGACCGCCGATTTCCTTGTAAATTTCCATGCTGGAACGCAGCAGTTCGAGATGCTCGTCACTGAATGGCGTAACGCCGTAATATTCCGCGGAAGAATACGGATACTGCCAGAGTTCGATGTCAAAGGAATTTTTGAAGTCAGTCGCATCCGGCAGAACGGCGTCGCGTACCGCGACGGTGTAGGTGAATTCAATCGGATGTTCCAGTCCGTCGGCGGTGGCGCTGAGTTTACCGGTATAGGTTCCGGCTGCTGTGTCTTCTGGAATCGCAATTTCTACCCAGACCGGCTGGACGCGCGAAGCGGCCAGCGTAATGGGGGCATTGCCATTCAGGATGTCCGAAGATTCCGAACGGTTGGTGCCGTTATCGGCTGGAACAGGACGGGTAGTGCTGCCGTAGCCGAGGAAGGAACCATTATAGGCTTTGGTCGACTGGATGAAATCGAGCTTTACGTTTTCTTTGGCAATTTTGGACGAACCGGTTCCGCTTAAGTCGGAAGCGGTAATGGACAGATTGGTGAGCGGCGCATTTTTCGAAACCAGAACGAGCTGGCTGACGGCCTTGTCGTTTTCCAGGCGCTCAGCGTTTTGGAGAGCGTACCCATCGTCTTGACGGAATCGTACGTACTCTGGGTGTACTGATGGTTCGTATCGACAATGGAACCGGACAGTTCCGCCTGAGCCTCGGTTACGGTAAATGAGATGACCAGCGGCTGGGCAGCCGGCAGAGTGTCGGACGTTACCGAGACGGTGGCGGTTCCGGCTTTTTCGCCTGAACCAGACCGGTGCTCGATACGCTCACAATTTCGCTGTCGCTCGAGGTGTACGTCAGATTGCCTGTCGTGGCATAGTCCGGTACAGCCGCGATCGACAGCTGCTGTTCGGCTCCGGCGTACAGGTCGTAATGCGTTTCTTCACTTGAAATCGAAGTGAGCGTATACGGCGCATGTTTAATGACCACGTTGGCGCAGTCGATCAGCGTATTGGAGGCGGAAGCGTTTTTCTCGCCCGTTGCGACGGCTTTGAACACATGCGCTTCTTCGCTGAGGCCGCTGAAAGTCGCGATCCGAGTGGAATTGATATTGGAGGCGTTATACAGATCGTAGACGCCCTGGGATTCTCCATCGATGAAGTATTCCACTTTGCCCATCGGATGGTTCTTGCCGGCATAGACGGTGATTTCGCTGCCGACAAAATCAACCTGATACCAGAGAGCGGACGGATTGGCCGCATCCGGTGTCTTTGACCAGGTATGGGCATCGCTGCCCGCTTCCCAGTTTCCGGAAGAGAAGGTGAACTTATTGGTCGTTCCTGTCGTCTTCCTGAAGGAAATGGTTTCTTCCACGAGCGACGCATCCGCCGGCATAACCGTGTCGGCGTCACTCTGTGCAAGAACAGGGAAAGAGGAAGCGGCTGCGGAGGCCGTCATGGTCACGCTGAGAAGGACTGCAAGCAGATTCGTTCTTCTTTTCATAGTTTTCCTTTCTGCAGTGTCTTTATCTGTGCCCGAAATCCATCCGGTTTTCCTTGTGAAATGCGTCCAGTGCAAAACGTCTGTCGGTTTGAGACAGGCATTCGAATTTTTTCGTCAGCAGGGGCCCGGTCCTGCGCAAAGAAGATCGCAAAAGAAAGACGGATCGACTCTAGATAAAGAAAAATCATCTCGCCATCCATGAATTCCAGTGATGAAAATTAATGGAAAACGAAATGAAAGCGTTCTCTTTTATTGTAAGGAAATGGAAAGGATTGAGCAATAATCTTTCCGGTATCCGTTCGGTTATCCAAACAGGAATGATAAAAAGTGACATCGAATCCGAAAGCCATGCGAGAAAACCGGAAATACTGGCCATTTCACAAAAGAAAAGTCTGCCTGCAGGCAGACTGGTCGAATTCATCCGTTTTGTACAGGAAAAATGTATTCCATCAGTTCAAAAGGCAATGTGCCTTCTTTTTCGAGAAGAACTTCACTCGTACCTTTGGAATGAAAGCCGGCGCGCTCGTACAGCGCTCTGGCCGGCGCATTGCCCGCGATCAGATTGAGACGCGCAGATGCATAGCCCTCTTTTAAGCTGACTTAAAATCTGGCCCAGAAAGACATCACCCAGCTTCTGGCCGCTAAAATCCGGGTCTATGCAGAAAAGATGAATGCAGTTGAAACGCGAGTCGGTCCATTCAAAGGCGTCCATGCCTTCCAGATACGGGCTGATGCGCGCAGCGCCCACAATGCGTTCTTTTTCGCAGAAGACGACCATTTCTTCCTGAACGATTGCCTCATGAAGCACCGATTCATCCGGATAGATCCCCCAGTTCCAGAGCGGATAGTTGATTCGCGTATTCAGGCGGTTGCAGACGTTCTGGAAAAAGCGGCAGAGCGTTTCCAGATCCGCCAGGCCGGCTTTCCGTAAAATTCGTTTTGAACAAGTACTGATTTCTGCCATAGGCTCTCTCCTTTTGATCCCGTTCAGTATAGGCGAATGCTCTGGTGTCGCCCAGAACCTTTTCAGGCAGCCAGACGAATGGATGAAAAAGCATGAGGATCATCAAAAAGAATCCAAGGGATGTCGGAAAGCGCATTGGTCGATTTCCTTGTGCAAACGGTTTCGATCTTTCGCAAAGCATCCAAAACCGCAAAATCGAGCCTCTGGACAATTAAATTGTTGATCTATCAACAAAAGACGTCTACAGTACGGGCATGTCACATACGGATAAGATTCTTCAGTTTTTAATGCGGTAGGCGCTCTGGAAAAGCAGATGAACCGGATTCGCCTGCTGTACATGCAGCAGGAAGGGCTTCGCGGCTCCGATCTCAATGTGCTGATCGCCCTGTATTCCAGCGAAGAAGGCCTGAACCCGGAAGGGCTGATCCAGATCACCCGAACCGACAAGGCCCAGATTTCCCGCGCTCTGCGCGAACTCTGCGCCGGCGGCTGGATTGAAAAGGAAGATACCAGCCAGTATCGCGCCCGCTACCGGCTGAGCCCCAAAGGCAAGGAGCGCATGGAATATCTCGCCCGAGAATGCGAGCACATCTTTGAAGGCGCCCACGCCTGCATTCAGATGGAGCAGTGGGAAGCGTTTTATCAGTTTTCCAATCAGCTCAGTGCCCGGCTTGAGGAAATGATTCAGGAAAAGAAACAGGCGCTGAACGCGCATGCCGACACGGAGCCTTCCCGCCGTACCGAAAAGGGAAAAACGAAAACGCGTAAGCCTTTCCGTACAGGAAGGCATATCCAACACAAAAAGAAAAGGAACACAGACTATGATTTGGATTGTTACCGACAGTGCTCAGGAATTAAAGGAAGAGGAACAGGAAGGCCTTCGCGTCGTTTCGCTTCCCATTTGCGTCAACGAAAAGCTGCTCGATCACCCGATTGAAAACGAGGACTTTTTCGCCCTTCTCGAAGAAGAGTCGAATGTACTCAGCACCAGTCAGCCCTCGCCGAGCGCTTTTGAAGCGGTGTTTGAAGAACTGACATCCAGAGGAGATGAAGTGATCGCTCTGCTGCTTTCTTCCTCGCTTTCCGGAACGTACAATTCCGCCAGACTGGCTCTGCTTGATCACGAAGCGTGGCAGGAAAACGTCCATCTGATCGATTCCGGACAGGCCTGCCTTTCGCAAAGCGTTCTCGTTGCCCGCGCGCTTGAACTGCGAAATGCGGGGAAAAGCGCGAAAGAGATTATTGAGACAATCGAGAAAGAGAAAAAGCAGGTACGTCTGTTTGCGATGCTTCCCACGCTGAAATATCTCAAGAAAGGCGGACGGATTTCGCCAGCCAAAGCGGCTCTGGCCGATCTTGCGGGCGTACGGGCTCTGGTGACGATTGACGAAAACGGAGAAATCACAGCCTGTGCCAAAACGCGAGGTACGAAAAGGGAATTCGCCGCGTGGCCGAACTCGCCGCAGACTGCGGCATCGATGAGAATCGCCCGGTGTTTGTGGGCTATACCGGTCTGGATGAACAGCCGATGCGCGACCTGCAGAGCGCTCTGCGTGAAGTCGTCGGACAGGAGATTCTTGCGCAGACGGCCGCAATTTCTCAGATGCTGAGCGTGCATGTCGGTCCCGGTGCCTGCGGGATTGCCTTCCTGCCCAGAGAAGACTAGCTGCCGTCTTTCAAAACGTTATTTCTATTCGGGTGGAAATTTTCGGAATACATTTCCCGGATTACACGGATTAAATTTTGCGGATTAAATTAAATTCGATGGATTAAATAGAACTTTCCCAATCAGCTAAACTATACGGTCGGATTTTTGCGTGGACGACCACGTTTCCTTTTGGGCTGGTCTACTGGATCTGGTCGTGGAATCAGATCCAGTTTTTGAAGAATTTCTATCTGACCAGGATTCATCTTGATCAGTTCCCACTCATTATCATTTTTATTCTTTTGCCTCTTTGCAGGATATGCATGATTTTCTTATAGCTCATGTCCTCAAGGAGGCCTTTTTCGTCGAACAGGTTCAAAAGTCTGAACGTGATGACGGTCGACAGAAAATCAATGAATTCGCTGCCGATCACTGAGTAGTCATCATGGACTCTGGTTACATCAAAGCCGAGGGCGTTCTTGTAGTACCGCATAACGATCTCGATTTGCCAGCGATAACTATAGGTCTTCCAGGCATCTTCCGGAGACAGATCGACATCTGATTCAAAGACCACTGTTCCAAATGTACGCTTTTTCTTTTCGTATTCTTCGAAATCGTACTTATCTTTACGATGCTTATCCAGCCAGTCCGTCTCCTCCTGAGCCGCTCTTCTCGGATCACGGAAACTGTAGAGCCATTTTCCCTTATTGGACAGCTTCTCTTTCTTAAACTGAATCGGTTCCATCTGCCCAAGAAAGCCGCAGCAGCCTTCGATCACGCCCTCGAAGTTATACATCTCATGATCGAAGGCAAGCTTGGCATTCCGATGAAGCGGGTTGAAGTAATGAAGCTGCGGGCAGTCTTTAAGGACTTCTTCGATCGATTTGACGGGAAACCCTTTATCACCAACCATAATTCCGCTTTGAATACCGTTCTGTTTCACAAAACTGTCATAGGATGTCAGATCGAGCATATTGCCGGGAAAGCACTGCGAACAGATGGGCTCCATTTTTCCAGATCAAATGCATAAAGTACGGAAATATCCCGTCTTCCTTTCAGTCTGGCCTTTCTGGAAAACTCCGAGAGCGTGTTTTGTCTGGAGTCGTTCGACTTCAGTGTTCCATCGATCAGAAGATGATCATCAATCCCAACTTTGGCTGCCCGGTTTTCATGAACTTCAGAATTCGGTTGCATGTTTTACCAAGATCTTTTGAAATGTACTGATCGTATTCTTGCTCATCGCGGTTTCTGGCATCAGCTCCGTCAGAAACGACTCATCGTAACTCTCTTTGAGTTCGCAGTCTTTGATATGCGGATAGCAGACGCGAAGAATGGCCATGCACAGAATCTTATCGGCGTCCTGACGGTTATAGACCTGAAGCAGTTCTTCCATCAATTCAGCGGACTGCCTGTAACAGAGCTCAACATTGGCCCAGTCTTTAAGAACTGTCTTAGATGTATGAACCGCTGGAGAAGTCGGTTCTTCAAGAGGTACGAATTTGCCATTAATGATGTGGCCGATAGTAGGACCATCGACTGGATAACAATGGCCATTCTTGCGAATACAGCCGACTCGCTGTTTGACAGCGTATCGATCTTTGTTTTTCCATAAGCGTAAACAATCGTATTTTTGGGACGGGCGACGGCCCGGATATCAGCTGGGACAGACATTTTCGGCTCCTTTTTGTATAGTGTAATTCTATCATTATTATACCATTAAATGACCTATACAGGGAGGATTTTTATATTCAAAATGAAATTTCTCAGAATCGAATTGATTTATAATTTTGCTTAATAAAGCTCGTTAATCGTAGTTATGGTCATTGAGCCAGGGAAAATTAAAAGAGAGCCTCGGAAAAAGGCTCTCTGATGGGATGAAATTTCAAAAACGAGCGATTTGTATAGTTAAGCTCATTGGGAAAGTTCTAATTAAATATGGATTGTTTTTCCGCCGTTCATGGAGCACGTCCGACGTGCTCTTTTTCTTTGTATGGAAGGGTTTTACGCGTCGACACGATGAGGCGGCTTACAGTTTGGAACGATACGTTTAACCTTCGTTTTAGCCTCATAAAAATATTGTAGAAAAAGAAGGGACCTGTCTCAGGCCAAACCCAGTCGGAGAGCGTCGAATCGGACAGGCGCCCGCAAAGAAGAAAAAGCCTTGAGGCATGAGCCAGTCTTCAGCGACGCCGCCCTCCAAAGTCGATAAAATCAAGAAAGAGGTAAAGACATCCGATTGGCAAAGCCGAAAAAATCTGGCAAAAACGCCGCATCTTTACAGCAGCGGTTCCAGAACAGGCTGTCCGGGTGTCGAAAAATGAATATGAATGACAATCAGTATATCCTGGCGATCGACCAGGGCACGACATCGACGCGCGCCATCCTGTTTGATCACGAACAGCACATGAAGGCCATGGCGCAGAAAGAATGCAAAGTGGAATATCCCCAGAGCGGATGGGTCGAACAGGACGCCATGGAAGTCTGGTACGACACGCTGGGCGTTCTGGCGGACGTACTGAACAAAGCGTCCGCAGATCCTTCGCGGATTCGCGGAATCGGCATTTCCAATCAGCGCGAAACGACGATTCTCTGGGATAAGCGTACAGGCCTGCCCATCTGCAAGGCCATCGTCTGGCAGTCCCGGCAAAGCGCGGGGATCTGCGATATATGGAAAGACGAAGGACTGGAACCGTTTGTCCGCCGCAAGACCGGCCTGCGCATTGACCCGTATTTTTCCGCATCCAAAATCGTCTGGATGCTCGATCATGTTCCGGGCGCCCGCAAAAAGCGGAAGCTGGTGAAATTCTGTTTGGCACGATGGATACATGGCTCGTCTGGAATCTGACGGGCGGGAAAGTCCATGTGACCGATGCGACCAACGCGTCGCGAACGATGCTCTGCAACATCGAAACCGTCGAATGGGATGACGAACTTCTCGAGCGCTTCAATATTCCAAAAGCCATTTTGCCTAAAATCGTTTCCACGTCGCAGGTGTACGGATCGACTTCGCCGCACGTTCTCTTTGGACAGGAAGTCGACATCTGCTCGATCGTCGGCGACCAGCAGGCCGCGCTGTTCGGTCAGCTGTGTCTGGAAAAAGGCATGGCAAAAAACACGTATGGAACCGGCGGCTTCCTGTTAATGAACACCGGATCGGAAATCGTCCGTTCCCGCCATGGCCTGCTTTCCACGATCGCCTGGAAAATCGGCGATCAGGTCACGTATGCGCTGGAAGGCTCGATTTTGTTTCCGGATCCATTCTCAAGTGGATGCGCGACAAGCTTCACCTCTTTTACTCCGTCAGTCAGACGGAAGAAATGGCGGTGCGTGCCGGCAGTACCGGCGTCTACATAGTTCCGGCTTTTGTCGGTCTGGGCGCGCCAAGCTGGGACGAACGGGCACGGGCGGTCATTGTCGGTCTCACCTTTTCGACGGGAACGGATGAACTCGTCCGGGCGGCGCTCGAAAGCATGGCATTCCAGGTCAAGGACGTTCTGGATGCGATGGAAGCCGATTCGGGCATTCCCATTCAGATTCTGAAAGTGGACGGCGGCGCTGCCGCCAACAATTTCCTGCTGCAGAAGCAGGCGGATCTTTGCCGCATGGAAGTCGACCGCTTTGAAATCAATGAGCTGACGGCGCTTGGCGCCGCCTATCTGGCTGGTCTGGCGTGCGGCTTCTGGAACTGGGACGATCTGAATATTGAAGTCGAACGTTCGTTTGTTCCGCAGGATAACCAGAAGGAAATGGAGCGCGAATACTTACGCTGGCTTGATGCGCTGCACACCTGCCGGACGTTCTGATCGCTCCGATCGAGCGGCAGAAAAAGCGTCTGCGGCGCGCAGAGTCGACCTTCTTTTCTGGTCCGTGTACGGACTGGGGCGCTAAAGAAACCGTACATAAAGCGAATGAAAGAGAGAATTCATCTTTTTCGTATGGTAAGATTAGAAACAGATTTTTGAGGAGGAGAAGATTATGCCCAAAAACGACCATCGCGCCGAAAACCCGCGAAACCGTCAAAAGCCATGCGGGTTCTGGCATGGGTTGCCTCGCTTTTTCTGGCTGGCGGATTTGTCTATCTGATGTTCGAGGCATTCAGCCTGGACGTGTTCAGCACGATTCAGCTGAGCGTTCTTGGCGCCTTCCAGCTTCTTCTGCTTGTCGTTATTGTCTGGGGACTGTTCCGCCGGCGGACAAAGACCTGGGCGAAATCGCTTCTGGTCATTCTGTCGGTTGCGCTTGGCAGCGTATCGGTTCTTGGCGGCTGGTATATCCAGCAGACCGCGGACTTCTTTTCCATCATTGGTACGCGCCATACGGCGAACCATTCCGGAAAAGACGGTGACGATTCCGATTCGCAGACCAACGCCATTCTCGATGACGCGGCTGGCCTGGGCGAAAAATGGCCGTAACGGTGACGACGTACTCGACCAAAGGCTACGATTTAAAAGATCCGGCTTCCCTGAGCGGAAAGCGGATCGGTACCGTTCCGACGCTGGATGAAGAAGGAACGAAAGCGGCGCTGGCCCAGCTCGAAAGCAAGGGCATGAAAGACGCCGAAATTCTTGAATTCGCCGATCAGTATCAGCTGGTTGACGCGCTTTACGCAGACAATGTCGTAGCGGTCGTTTTGCCGGAACAGTTCCATTCCTCGCTGCTCGACGCGGCCAACGACTACAACCGCTATGGCGCGCTGACGACGCTGACCAATACGGTGGATCAGTATCTGTACTACGAAGACATTCCGGAAGATATGAAAAACGAAGCGGATCCGGTTGCGGATATTACGCAGGATCCGTTTGTGGTCATGATTTCCGGTTCCGATAACTATGGAACGCTCATGTCCAAGTCCCGTACGGACGTGAACATGCTTGCGGTGGTCAATCCGAAAACGCACGAAGTGCTTCTCGTCTCCCTGCCGCGCGATTCCTACATGCCGTTTTCCTGCCGGAAAAACGAAACGGCGTGCGGCTATGCGGCCGGTCAGTACGACAAGCTGACCCATTCGGGCATTTACGGAATCGGCACAACCGAATCTACCATTGAAGATTTCCTCAATATTGAAATCAACTACACCGTACAGGTGAACTTCTCCTCGCTGATCAATGTGGTCGACGCAGTCGGCGGCATTGATATCACAGTCGAACCGGGTCTGGAAGTCGAACGCTTTTACGCCAACGGTACCGAAGGCGTGCACGAAGGCGTCAACCATCTCGACGGCGAGCGGGCTCTGGCGTTTGCCCGTGAGCGCCATGCCTATCTCGACGGCGACAACCAGCGCATCCGCAACCAGCAGCAGGTCATGAAGGCGCTCATGCGCTCCGTCATGTCCCCGTCGATGCTGGTGAACTATCCGAAAGTGCTGACCGCGCTTTCTACCGCGTTTACGACGAACATGCCGTCCAGCCAGATCCGCGATCTGATTCGCCTGGAAGTCAGCTCGTTCCCGTCCTGGAACATCCAGAGCTACGCCCTGACCGGCGCAAGCGATACGCAGATGTCGGCAGCGCTTGGCGCAGCGGCTTCCGTCACGCTCGTTTACGAAGAAGACGTCAATACCGCGCATTCCCTGATTGAAGACGTTCTGGAAGGCCGTGTGCCTCAGATTCCGGCAGAGAGCGAAGATTCCGAAGATTCCAAGCATGTACTCAACCAGACCAACCAGACCGAGCCGCCCATCGGCCCGATTCTTCCGCCAGATTACGGCAACGAAAACGGCGGGGTTTACGTCGATCCGTCCCAGACGCCTTCCTACACATATCCCGTTCAGGAAGAGCCCATCGATCCGGGTACGACAGAAGTCCCGATTGAACCGGCTCCGGCGGATCCGGGTACAGGCGAAGGCGGCGAAGGTGCCTTCAACGAAATTCCGAGTGGCGATCAGTAAATCGCAGACTTATCCATTGAAAACTCCATTTTTCCGCCTGGATCCGCAAAAGATCCGGGCGGTTTGTTTTATGGAGTTAAACTAGACAAATTCTTTTGGGTTTTACAGAGGGCGGGCGCTAAAACCCAGCAGAGAGGCGGATATTCGTATAATAGGAATCAGCCGGAAGGAACTGTGACTGTACCGGCATACAGCTTCCTTTCCTATTCGGCCAAATGTCCAGTACATGGACAGGAGGTAATAATCATGTCTATTCGTCATATTGATTCTGTTGATACCTACAAGGAAATCGTAGGAAACCATCCTGAAGTACTCGTGGACTTCTTCGCGACCTGGTGCGGCCCCTGCAAAATGCTGCATCCTGTTCTCGAAAGCGTCTCTGAAAAACTCGAAGGCAAAGTTGTTGTAGCCCAGTGCGACATCGACAAGCAGCAGGAAATCGCGGCTGCCTTCAAAGTACAGTCCGTTCCAACGCTCGTCTTCTTCAAGGACGGCAAACCGGTTCTGGCTACTGCCGGCTACATGGATGAAAACGCACTGATGAAATTCATCCAGGCTGCTGAAGAAAAGTAAGCCCGGTTCGCAAAACGCAATAATCGAAAGCCTCGCGCTTAAAGAGACCAATCGTATCGGTCGGACCGATTCGATTCTGTCTCCTTTAACCCATTCATACATACGAAAGATAAAGCTGCTCATGGACCTGCACGCAGGCCAGGAGCAGCTTTGTTTTGAAAAACGAAAACGTACAGGCCATACGGTCCGTAGAATCCGTATTGTCCGCACTGTACGGCGGATCGGAAATCGAGAGGCCGCATGCAGATTCGCAGCCCGCATTGGCAGGAAAAAGCCGTAAACCGCCGGGACCAGCCCAGAAAAAAGCCAGACGCTCCGGGCGACGGATGCATCTGACAATATTTTCCAGAGGGAAAAATTCTGGATCAGGTAATGGTGGCCAGAGCCTGATGGATCAGGTCGACATAAAACATGTTGCCGTATTCGTAGCGCCAGCCTCCGTTGGCCGCAATGGCGATGGGGTTGGGGTAGGAGACGACTTTTCCTTCGGAATGAATCCGGGAAAATTCTTCGGCCAGTGCGCGGGTATGGACGCCGCCGTTGGCGGCGACAAAATCAAGGTAGCCGCTGCCAAAGTTGTACGCCTGAAAAACGGCATCCTGGTCTACACCGAGCTCGGCGGCTTTTTCGAGAAGGGTATGGTAGTAATGGACGCCCTGTTCGATCGAATCAACGGTCGAAAGGGAATTGGGCGGAAGGCCAAGGGACTCGCTGGACTGAAAGACATCTTCGGCAGACCAGTTGGATTCCACCGTAACAATCGCCTTCAGTTCGCGCAGATGGTCGCTGATGCCTTCGGCAGCCGCCTGGTGCTCGACTAAGGCAACAAGTTCCTGCTGCGTCTGGGGAATATCGCTTTGACGGGTGAGGATGAAGATGGAGCATCCGATGGAAAGCAGCAGAAGCAGCGCAGGGAAAATCAGAGCGCGCTTGCGCAGTCCGTGCGGACGGCCTGGAGGGGCGGCGGTGTCTTTTTCGGGGTTTCTTTTGTGCGGTCATCGTCTCTCTCCTTTCTTCTGTTCAAAAACCATACGTGCTGGATCAGTATGAGCCAAAATTATAGAGGAAAATTCACAAAATGATATGAAAACTCACAAAATTGTCCATTAAAGGAAAGCCGCTCGAAAGACCGGCCGTCCTGAAATCTTTCGGTTCTGGTCCGGTTCGATTCTCGCCTGAATTGCCGGATTTCTGTTCGTTTTTCTGCTCGAATAACCCGGATTCATTCCGACGGGATCCAGAGAAAATGGATGCGCTGCAAAAGGGAAGAAAGCAGGAAAACTGCCTTCTCTAAAAAATGCAATGGTATGATTAACCAATAAGCAACAAGCAAAGGAGAGTCCTGTATGCGACCTGTCTCGAAAAAACTGCCGGCATTCTTGGCTGCGTATTTCTGTTCCTGGCGTGTGCCCTGTCCATGGTTTCTCTGTTCTGGGGAATTCTCTGGATGCTCATTGTCTCCGCGATCTGTCTGGGGATCGGTCTGTGGTTTCTGAAAAATCCATGTCCTGAATTCAGGATCTATACGACAGAACCTGGAAATCGCCTGACTCTTTTTGTGTGAAAACAAACTGTAATTTGCGAGGAAAAAGCCCATGAAAATCTTTAAAAAGTACAGAACGCTCTGGATGATGGGAGTCATTGTCGTCCTGGCGATTTTGTTCATTACAAACTTTTCCTATGTTGTTTCCGGCATCGATATCCTGCTTCGATCGATTACTTCTCTGCTTGGCGGGGCTGCTCTGGCCTTCGTGCTGAATCTGATCATGTGCCCGGTCGAAGACCGGCTGAAAAAATCCGATAAGCCGTTTGTGAAGAATCATGCCAGAGCGCTGGCCATTCTGACTTCGTTTCTGGTGATGTTTCTGATCATCATCCTGATTCTGTCGATCATTATTCCAAACCTGATCAGCGCGCTGCGCATGCTGACAAGCGAAGCACCGGAGTATTTCAACGAAGTGGAAACGCTCCTGCAAAAGCTTCTGCACAACTACCCTTCGCTTCTCGAAAAGCTGAAAGCCAACCCGATTGACTGGGATCAGACGTTTGAAGTGATTGTCCGCTTTCTGACCAACGGAAGCGGCGGCTCCAATGTGATGGACAGCACGATGAACCTGGTGTCCTCCTTTGTCAGCTTTTTTGTGAATACGTTTGTAGTTGTGATTTTCGCCTCCTATGTTCTGGCGGAAAAGGAACGCTTTGTCAAAGGCTATTACACCTTTGTCGATCTCTACGTGTCCAAGCCAAAACGGACGCATCTGACCCGCGACCTGCGCATTGTCAATGACTCGTTCAAATCGTTCATTCTGGGCGAAATTATTGAAGCGGCTATTCTTTCGACGATGTGCATAGTCGGCATGCTGATTTTGCAGCTGCCGTATGCGACGATGATCGGCATTCTTGTCGGCGTTATCAACATGATCCCGATGGTCGGCGCCTTTATCGGCGGCGGCATCGGCGCGTTCATTATCTTTACCATTTCGCCGACCAAGTGTCTGATCTTCCTGATTTTCCTCTGCATCATTCAGCAGATCGAATCCAACGTCTTCTTCCCGCGTGTTATCGGAAATAAAGTCGGTCTGCCCGGCATTTACGTCATGATGACGATCGTCGTCGGCGGTACGCTTTTGGCGTACTGGGCATGATCCTCGGCGTGCCTCTGATGGCTTCCGTCTATAAGATTGCCAAAATCGATCTGGCCGAACTCAAAGCCAGACGCGAACAGGAGCAGGAGCGCGAAAAGGAATCAAACGAAAGGGGCAGAAAAACGCCAGCAAGAACGTTGTTCAGAAAATGCGTTCCGAAATGATGGAACTGCGCAAGTCGGTGGATGAAAATCCTCAAGCGCAGGTGGAAGTCGAACAGATGATTCGCGATGATGAAGATCTGCGCCGCCGTCTGGACGCGCTGCTTTGTGCCTACGACATGACCGATGAAGACATTCGTCCTTCCAGTCCGGCCAATCTCGAATCGCCGACAAAAGAAGAACGAGAAGACCTTCAAAAAATGCCGAAGCCGCTTCGAAAGCGCTGAGTCAGGTTTCGGATTCTTCAGAAAAGCCCGCCGCATCGATAAAGCCATCCGAGCCGTCCAATCCGGTCAAAGAGCCGAATCCAGCGAAGGACGCCGATCCTGCCAAAGACCCGGAACCCGCGCAAAACGCGGCGACGGTTAAAACGATTCTTCGTCCAAATAAATCTGGACTGAAAAATCCGGAGGAAAACCGAATGGGAAATAGAAATCTGCCCCTGTAAAAAATCGGTACGTTTCCTGCATACGAAACACATATACGGATATCCGGAGCACATATACGGAGAAGAAAAACGGAAATCGCATGAATTCTCCGATCTGAAATTTCGATAGAGCCATTGAAAAACCGTCTTGAGCAAAAGCCGGCTTCTCGATCTTTACGAGACGCTACACTGATGCTGGAGGCGGTTTTTATGGCATTGATTCCAATGTCATTAAGTTAAGGAGGGATAAAAATCGTATACCCTGTTCATGAGCGTTGTCATTTCTTATATTTTGCGTCTCAGGCATGACGAAAAGGATGATTTTCTACCTGTTGAAAAAATCATCCTGATGACTTTTCGGTTTTCAAATCTGTCACTTCTTCTTTCTGGTATCAGCTCTTCCTTCTCTGATCGGAGATATCCTGGCCAGAAGAAGATCTTCCAGTGTACTCAAGCTGATTCTGGCTTTTTTGAACAGCCACTGTTGAATCGTTTTGATGATGAATCCGAAATCTGCCTTCTGCTTGTGCTTTTTGGCCTGAGCGATGCGCTTCTGGTGCTGACGAGATCTTTCTACCTTGTTGCGCAAACGGGAACAAAGATTGTAGAGAGTCATTTTGGCATAGATCTCTGCCTGGACCAGATCAAGCTTCCTTGAATGAGTCCATTCAAGATCGGTGTTTCGTTTCAGTCCCCTGAAGCCGACTTCAACCTGCCAGCGCAGACGGTAGATCTGCTTGATGTCCTCGGTCCCAAACTCAGCTTCCGACAGATTGGTGCAGACGGTAATGAATGATTCATTCCCTTCGCAGGCAGCTTTGAACCTCACAACCCTGATATTTAAAGGGAGTTCAGTCGTTTGACCGTCAAATTCAGGCTGCTTCCTGTACGAAGAGATGTACTTATAGACATCCCAATGGTCTTTGACATGCCTGTTGTTTTTACTGGTCAGAATCACATTGAAAGGAATGTCATACTCTTCTGACTCGGGAGTCTTATAGTACTTGAGAATGCTTGTAGATGATGTCTCGTCTTTGATACGTATGACAAAAGGGACATGTTCCTTCTGCAGGCGATAGAAAGACATAAGAGCTTCGTATCCCCGATCAGCGATGAAGATGGCTTTCTGAAATGAAGAACGCTGAGCGAGTTCAAGAAGAGCTGAATCTTCATTCTTCTCAGAGCCGGGTTGAAGCAGCGCGTCAGTAAAGACGGAGTTGAGGGCGTCGAATTCGGCATTCAAATGAACAAAGTGCCTCTTCTTGCCTTTTTAGAAGCGCCATAGGTGATGTCATTGTCCTGTTCAGGAAGAACTTGAATCTCGCTTCCATCTACAGCGAGGAGGCGATAACCCTTGAAGGTTTTAACATCAGAGCTGGAAGTTGCCTTGTTAAACCGATTGAAGACGTTTTTATAAAGTGAAGAGTTGATTTTGGAACGGGCCTGAGACACAGCAGAGGCTGAAACAGATGATCCGCCCTTAAACAGGATCCAGGGAAAGGAAGCAGCGAGGATTCCTCTGTCAGCTGAAACGGAAGAAGGACAAGCTCATGCAGGTCAATCTGCCGCTTACGGGTGAAGGCGGACTGAGAAGTAAAATTGGCAGGGTTCGCCGTTTCTGAGCTGATGATATTGAGGAAGGTGTTTCTGAAGAAAGAACATTCTTTGGCGATAGCAGTCATAGGGAAAACTCCTTTAAGTTCTCCCCATCGGCTGCGAAGCAGCCGCGCGGCGGCAGAAATTTGTCAATAGATTTTTAGAAAAAGTGAAAAACTCGAATCATTCGAGATTTGACTTGAAGAGTAGAAAAAGACCACATCACTGCTTAACGCTGATGTGGTCTGAGAAATCTTAACTTAATGACATTGGCATTGATTCAAATTGAAAGTGAAGCCGAATTTGAAGACGTTCTGTCCAGAGACGGCATGGTTTTGATGGATTTTTACGGATCCTGGTGCGGTCCGTGTCAGATGTTTCATCCGGTTCTGGAAGAAGCGGATCAGCAGTTTTCGGATTCACTGACCATCGCGCAGGTCGACAGCGACCGGTTTGGCGATCTGTGCGATCAGTATGGTGCCGATTCTCTGCCCACACTCATCTTCTTTTATGACAAGAAGCCGGTTTTGAAAGCCAGAGGCTACCGTGATCTCGCCAGCCTTAAAGAGCTGCTGAAGATTGCCCGTAAGAAAGCCGGTCTCGATGTGGTTGAATAGAGCGCATAGCTCTGCGTGCTGTTCTTTTCATATTCCGTATTCCGCGATGCGGATGGGAGAAATTGAAGAGCGCCCTGTCCGCTTTGACATGCACTTTTGAGGACGCTTCGTACAATGGACGATAAACCGTTCAAAAAGACAGGACTTCAGCACACAACCGGCAATCTGCCGGTTTCTTTTTCGGGAATACGATTCATTGTTAAGGATAGATTCCAATACAATACTGTTATTCGCCCGCAGGCATGGCGAGAAAAATGCAAACGAAAAGGAGGCCCACATGGACCAATCAGTAGAACAATCCGTAGAACAGGCGGTAGCCAGCCAGAAGGAACTGTTCAAAAGCGGCACAACGCTGGACTTGCTGTTTCGAGGAAAGCAGCTGAAGCGGCTGTACGACGAAATCCTCCTTCAGCAGAAGAACATCGAACAGGCGCTCTATGCGGATTTGGGGAAATCCGCAGATGAAAGCTGGATGAGCGAAATAGGCCTGGTTCTCGAAGCCATCCGCTATCAGATTCGCCATCTCTGTTCCGCTTCCCGGGTTCATCTCCACACGGTACCGCTTCATCAGATGCCCGCACTCTATGAAACGGTGCGCATTCCATACGGCACGGTCCTGATCATGGCTCCGTGGAACTATCCGTTTTATCTGGCCATGGTACCTCTGGCGGAAGCCATTGCAGCCGGCAACACAGTCGTTCTGAAAACCGGCCATGCGGCTACGGAAACATCCAGAGTCATTGCCGAGATCGTTCAAAATATTTACGATCCGGATTATGTAACCGTCTTTACGCAGGGCTGCGAAGAAATCGAAGCGCTGCTGGAAGAAGATTTTGACTATATCTTCTTTACAGGCGGCAAGAAGCTCGGATCCATGGTCATGGAAGCTGCATCGAAGCATCTCACGCCGCTGACACTTGAACTGGGCGGCAAATCACCGGCTGTTGTCGATGAGAGCGCCAACCTGGCCCTGGCTGCGCGCCGCATCGTCTTCGGAAAATTCCTGAATGCCGGCCAGACGTGTGTGGCTCCCGATTACGTTCTCGTACACGATTCGGTTCTCGAACCGTTCATGGCTGCACTGATGCATGAAATCCGTCGACAGTATCCAAGTCCGGAACGCATCGGCAAGATCATTTCACCGGCGCATTATGAACGCCTGATCGGCTACATTCATCCCGAACAGGTCGCCATCGGCGGCCGTGCGAGGGGAACGACCCTTCAGATTGAGCCGACCGTCCTTCTGGATGTCGACTGGGACGACCCCGTTATGCAGGAAGAGATTTTCGGACCGATTCTTCCCGTGCTGACGTTCACGAATTTCCGTCAGATGATGCAGGAACTCGCGGATAAGCCGACGCCTCTTGCTTTCTATCTGTTTACCCGCAACCGTCTGCAGAAGCAGTACATGAAGTACGTTCAGCCCTTTGGCGGCGGCTGCATCAACGACACCATCATTCAGCTGGCTTCCGACAGCGTGCCGTTTGGCGGCATGGGAGCGAGCGGCATGGGACAGTATCACGGCAAATGGGGCTATGAAACGTTCTCCCATATTAAGAGCGTCGCCGTAAAGCCGGATGTGAAAATTCTCGATCTGCCGCTGCGCTATAACGACCGCAAGCCCTGGATGGCTTCGCTGATTCGAAAAGTGCTTCGCTAGAGCCGGATTCATGCCTTGAAACGTCCTGGAAATGCCCTGAATTCAAGCGGGCAAATGACTCTAATACCGCCTTTTGTCTATTCATAATAAAAAGAACAAGGGAGGTATTTCCGATGATTCAGCAAGTTACAAGTACTGAAGATTTCAGTGACATTATTAACAGCAATCAAAAAGTTCTGATGGAGTTTTACGCCAGCTGGTGCCCCCACTGCAAAGCTTTCTATCCAACGCTCGATGCCGCCAGCAAGCCCCTCAATGAGGAAGGCATCGCCGTTGCCCGGACCGAAATTGATACGTTTGAACAGATCGCTTCGGCTTATGGAATTGAATCCATCCCGACACTGACGTTCTTCGTCAACGGTGAACTCGTTGCCGAATCCGCCGGCAGCCGTGACGAGCAGGGAATTTTGAATTCGTTCGCTCGGCTCTCGCTCAGCAGTAAACCTGCGCCGCAATCGACCAAAAATAAAACGGCCCGCAGCTGGGAGGCTGCTGAAAAAGTCCCGTTTTTTGAAGTATAAAATCCGTGAAATAAAATTAAACCCAGCGAAGTTGCGTCAAAGACGCCCTCGTTGGGTTTTGTGCTTGATATGTGCATGATAATTTTCGAAAAAGCCGTAAGCGTCAAATAGAACCCGTCTAGAAATCGAGCGCAGACTCCTTCACAATTTCCGTGAAGACGTCTGCGCTCTTCTTTATAAAAACTGCTCGACCGACTGCCCAGTGGGCTGCTGGTTGAGCAGTTTGAAGGCTTTTGTCTGCGAAAAGCGTTTGGCCACGAGAAAAGGCCAGAATTTCTTCTGGCTTTTTCGGATCTCTCTAATTTTCTTCCCTTTCCACATACAGATCAGCCGGCAGCGTTTTCGAATATGGAAGCAGCCCCTCAACGATATGGTCCTGGAGTCCCTGTGTGGATAAAACATCCAGAACATAGACCAGATACTTTCTTGGATCCAGGCCGTTGAGAATAGCGCTCTGCAGGATCGTGAAGCAGATGGCTGTGGCTTTGGCTCCTCTGAACGTATTGGAAAACAGGAAGTTCTTTCTGGCCATTACGAATGGCTTCACCATTCGCTCGCACGCATTGTCATCGATTGGAGTTGCTCTGTCTTCTAAGAAAGCAGCTAATTCTTTTCGATTTTTGACGAAGTATTCTGCAGCTTTCTTCAATTCTGACTTTGGGGCTGCGCCATCGTAGATTTTCCACATCAGGGCTTCGAGGGCTTCGAACACGGGACGGCTTTCCTTATCTCTGCGGATCTGAATCTGCTCAGGGGTTTCGTGCAGATTTTTGGCTGTCCGTTCGATTTTATAAAGCTTCTGGAACAGAGCGAGGGCTTTCAGGGTCAGGCTCAGGCCCAGGTTCTCTTCCTCCTCCAGAAACTTCGTTTTCTCTTCATCACTCAGTTTCAGATACGCTTTGTAATCCCTGCGTGTTTTGAGGTGATCCGTGAGCTTGCGTCTGGCATGCGCCATACAGAAGGCAAGCGTGGCGTCCTTATATATCCTGTGTACATCCGCTGCGTCACAGATGATTGTTCCGGAATAGTCCGGAGAAAGGAAATCCGCAAACGCCTGCTTATCTTTGCGCTCGGTGGCGTGATAAACGACCAGCTGGTGATTTTCCGCCCAGCTGGTACGGGTAACAATAATGGTCCCCATCTTGTTGCCCCCGCTTTTCGAGCTTTCTAATACGCGTAAAGGCGTCTCATCCATATGAATGTGTCCGCTGTGTTTCAGATCTTTTACCATGCGGTTGTATATCGACTCCAGATACTGTTCCGAAGTTTCTATTCCCCAGTTGCTCATTGTCTGTCTGGTCAGATAGAGCCCCTGCCTGTTGACATCCTGCTCCTGACGGTAGAACGGAAGGCCAAGCACGACTTTGTCGGAAATGATTTTCCCTGTCAGAGAAGGGGAAGCATAACTTCCTGGAAACAGCTTGGATGTTTCTGGCTTAGCCTGGAAAATATGTGTCTCTCCGTTTTCGTCTTCATACAAATAAACAGGGTAAATATCGCGCTGTACATACCACTGTGCAGGAACGTGAACGATCTGGTCATAAACAACAGACTTAAGCTGGACACATTTATCTTTAACCGCTTCAAACTCTGGACCGGTCGGTTCGATGGTATTGGTGATCTTAGGAAGATCATTGATATTGTCGTGAAGAGTTTTCTTTTGCCCTTTTGAGTCTGAACGATTTCCTCATCCTCCTGTTCTTGAGAAAGATTCTCAAGGACAGACGCTGCTTTAGAATTGGCATCAAGATGCCCTTCAGGAAGGTTCTCAAACAGAGAAGGCATTCCCTCCGAAGAAGTCCCAAACCGCTCATTCCTGCTCTTGATTCTCTTGATGAAGTTGTAATTGAACATCTCGGAAATCTGAGCGGTTATTTTGAGAAGTTCTTCTTTGGAAGCATCTTTGAACATCTCTAAAACATCTTCTTGTTTCACTCCATCCGGGCTTTGAATAAGACGGAGCAGGCTGGAGAAATCATTTTTCATGCCTTAACTATATCATATAATTCCATCTATATCAATTAATATTGAATGTTATAAAATTAATATTATTCTTATTTAGTATAAGCAGATTGTATCGAAAGGATATGCAGAATCGTCAGATCAGAGGAACAGGGAGTCGTTTTCTTGTAGACCTTTCCCGTATCCATGTTCAGACCGTCCAGCAGCCAGTTCAGCTGCTGGGATGTGATCGACACGATCCCATCTCCTGTAATTCTCCAGTCGAAATGTCCGGAGTTGAGAACCTTGTAGAACAGCCAGGTTCCCGTTCCGTCATAGTACAGGCACTTGATGCGGCCCTTTGAGCGATTGGTGAAGCTGAATTTTGATTCCATCTTATTTTTCCTCCTGAATGACGACTTTGAAGAACGCCAGATCTGAAAGCTCTGGCGCCTTTTTCTGTTCAAGCTTTTCTACCGATTCGACGCAATGAACCATGCGTCGAAAACGGGTATAGTCCAGATCTCGAGTCCGACAGAACTGTTTCATAGTCAGTTCGGGATGAAGATAGAAATCTTCGAGAAGTGTTTCCCACTTCATAAGGGTTTCGAGTTGCATAAAAACCTCCGATTCAGAATAATTTTCCGAGATCGGAGGGGTGGCGCTAGACGGGTTCTATTTGACGCTTACAAAAAGCCGGTAATGGGGAGAGATATCCCCATTATTCGGTGGATAAGTCCGTTTTTCCGAATTTTGGGCGCACTTATCCCAGGGATTTTCCGAAAGCTTAAAAATTCGCTGGATGTTTGACAGAAAGATCGTAACGGCCGCCTGCAGTTTCATTGAATTCAGCCCGCCTCCGCTCGCCTTACCGTATCCATAGTTCTGTTTAAGCTCGGCATTTTTCGCTTCGATTTTATAACGCTCATGCATCAGTTCCTGGTATTCTTTTGTCTCCATGAACGCCATCTGCTCAAGGTGAATATCGCTTTTGATTTTGACGGAGTAGCTTTTTGATTTTGCTCCTTCTTTGTAGCACCCTTCTTTGAGCGGACAGTGTTTACAGCGCTCTACATCGAAGTAATATGTTTCAACCTGCGTATTCGATCCATTCTTGGCTTTTTCTGACCTCCCGCGCTTTACGGATTGCCTGATGTCCAGCTGGGCAAACGTACATTCCGGCATCTTTGTTGAATTCGAATTTGTTTTCTTCTCTGCGTGTTCCATGAGTCACCGTGGCATTGAGCCTGGCAGCGAGTTTAATTCCGTTCTCTTGGGTGAATTCGAGGTTGTCTTTTTCTGCATAAGCACCGTCTCCGACGACCGCTTCGACTTCAATTCCATTCTCACGACTTTTTGCGATGAGTTCTTCCAGCTGTTTTCCATCGTGTTTTTCTCCGGAAGTGATCGCCGCTGCAGTGATGATTCTTTCGGGTGTCATAGCCAAATGGCTTTTGAAGCCGAAGAAGGAGGAGTCCGCAGTTTTATGTCCAACTCTGGCATCCTGTTCCTTCGAGTACTCAAGCTCAACGGAAATTTCGTCCATCGCTTCTTGAAGGTAATGAATTCTTTCGGCGACAGCCGGCACCTGAGCCAGCTGCGGATTGTTCTGAATAGCCTGAATCACCTCTTCGCAATAGGAAACGGCGTCTTCAACCAGTCCGAATTTGCCTTCTTCTTCGAAGGCATCTGTTCTGTCAGGGAAGAATCAAAAGAATAAGCTGTTTTTCGCACAGCCTTGCAGCGTTTGAGAAGCTCTTCTCTGGGAGAGATATGTCTAAAACGAGAGTTTGAATGCGTTGAATCTACAATGATTCCATTTTTCGCGCTCATAACCCCTTTTTCCAGTGCCAGATCGACCGATCTTTTGATGAGGTCATCAAGAACAAGGTCCTGTGGGAGACGAGTAGAGCGAAATTTGGAAAGAAGAGAGGGATCGATAATCTTCGTCTCTTCAGGATCCAGACCAAGAAAGAACTTCATTTCGAGGTCGAAGGTTGCCTTATGGATCAAATCACGATCGGAGAGCAAGTGAGCGGCTTTAAGAAGCAAAAGCTTAAGCATAAATTCAGGATCGACCGCCGTTCTTCCATAATCCTGTGTATAGTTCTCGCCAACGATGTCCCGAATAAAGGAAAAATCGACATTTTCCTTAAGCATTCGCCAGAAGTTCGTTTTGGGAATCAAAATGTCGTAAAGATCAAGGTAAGGGCTGTAGCTAAGAGTCAGAGTATTCGAGTTATTCAGCATAAACTTCACCATCCTATAAATACTATATAATAATATATAATAAAATTAATTCTAAATATTAATAAATTCTATCATCGGTGCGGATACTCCAGGCAAATAAAAATTCCGACATACAATTTACTTATGTATGCCGGAATTTAAAGAGACTTTTTCAGCAGCCTCGCAGCTGGCCATTTTTTGCACCTCCAGAACGCAGGACCAATATAAAATCGGATTTATCTTCTCTTACGAGCGGCAGATCCGGTTTTTGTTTAGCACAGAAAACCCAAATGGGTGCGGCGGCCTGAGGGGACCAAAAAGGACAGAGTGTTCGAAAAAGAGGCAATTGAAAAGGCTGCACGCCATTTGGATCGTCTGCCCAAAAGGCAGAGGCATGATCCTGGAGGGGAAAGAATGAAAATGACTCCGGTGCTTAAGGACCTGTGTAAATCTTCCATCCGGGTATGGGCCAGATACAAAAATTCAACAGATTTGAGCCATCTCTTTCTTCGTCAGTATCTGAAAAAGACTGGGTAAGGAAAAGCAAAATGCCCAAAGATTCCAGTGCATGCTTATGACGGCAAACCGATGCATCCGTTTTGAAAAAGAGATGGATCGTATAAATGGACATGGGAAGACTGTATAAAAACATTGGATTTTTTCTGTTTGCCGGACTGCTTGGGATGGCATTGGTTGGACGGAATACGCCCGTCTTTCTCTCACGCCAAAAACCGGAAACCATAGAAGTCCAGATTGAAGGCGAAGTGCTCCATCCGGGTCTGTATTCGATCCCAAACGGATCTTCAATCCAGGATCTGATCGCGGTCGCCGGCGGTCTGAAAGACAGTGCGGATCCAGACGACTGGCCGCTTGGACGGGAAGTGCGTTCTCAGGAAGTGATTTTCATACGGGCGAAAACGGAATCCGGCCAGCCTGATCGAATCAGCATCAATACCGCCGATCAAAACGAGCTCATGGAACTGCCGGGCATTGGAGAAGCAAGCGCCAGCCGGATTCTCGCCTATCGTGAACTGCATCCTTTCACCTGCGTCGAAGAGCTGATGAACGTTCCGGGTATCGGTCAGAAAAAGTATGAAAAGCTTCGCGATCGGATTCGTCTGTAACAGAAGCGGAAAAAGGTCGAAAACAGGAACACGGGGCTCGAAGTTCGGAAAAATCAGGGGCTTTCTGAGGGGAATTTCAGGACGCAAACCAAGTGAAATCGCTTAACTCGAAACACAAAAAGCGGAAAAGGGGACAAGAGTCCGTATGTCTATACATACCTTGCCTGCATAATCAGGAGCCAGCTCTAATCATGCTATCGTGGAGATATGCATTACTTGACAAAGGAGGAGAAACAGCATGAACAAACTGTTGTCATCTTTGGCGGTCCTGTCGCTTGACATGGGCAGCCTCATGGCCCCTGTTTACGCGGCTGAGGATTCGCCTCAGGCCGTTCGCCGTACTCCGGCTAAAGAAGAAGATGCAGATAATGACTTTGAGCTTCTCAACGAAGGTGATAAGTACCTTCGTACTGGAGACAAGCTGAAGCTGGAGTTCACGAAGACGTATTACAAGGGTGTTCCAGTAGAGTATGACGTTACCTGGGTAAATCGTCCGGGCGTGATTGAGGTCGATGCAGACGGTGTGCTGCACGTCGAGAAGGCTGGTAACTACTATATGTACTATGGACTGGAATATTCGAAGGAAACCTGTGAACGGTTTAAAAATGATGGGCTGCCAGCACTTGTGGATATGAACTTTTTCATGAACTTTGTGGTATCGGACGATCCGTTTGTTTTCCGCCTGTATAACCCGAATTCAGGCGAGCATTTTTACACTTCCGATAAGAAAGAACGCCAGTTTCTGATTGATCAGGGCTGGCAAGGCGAAGGCTATGGCTGGCTGGGATCGGACACGTCCAGACAGCCGGTCTATCGTCTCTATGATCCAAATGCCGGCGATCATCATTTCACAATGGATAAAAAGAATACGATGCGCTTGGCAAACTTGGCTGGACCCAGGAAGGAACCGCCTGGTACTGCTCACCTGAGACAGATACGCCAGTCTACCGGCAGTACAACCCGAACGCACAAGCTGGGCGTCATAACCTCACCTCTAACACGAAGGAAAAAGAGTATCTGATTTCTGTTGGCTGGAAGGACGAAGGCATCGTCTGGTATACACCGGTTATTGCCTACTCGGACATAGATCTGGACTGGCTTGAAGAGACTCCGCCTATGGCGCATAACTAACCAAAATAAACAAACAGCCAATTGAAAAAATTCCGAAGCGCCGGATTTACTGGCGTACTTCCATTCCGTCTGGCAAAAGCCAGTCCTGGGATCTTTCTGATTTTCATGGGGATTTACCTTGAAGAAAACCAGAATCGGTCCGTACAGGACTGTTTTTTCATGTGGTAAAACTCACGTCCTCACTTGTCCCGTAACTTAATAGAATGAATAGCTCGTATCCTCCTCATTTTATGGTTAGAGATGGATCCTTCTGCACCAACTCGCTTGCGGGACTAGAAGTGTTTCTTGCTGCGTTTGAAAAGGAACTGACGAGATGGTCGGTTTGCGCAGACAGTCTTCTGCAGCTTCGAATAATGTAATACTGCTGATCTTTTCCGCGAAGCCGGCCAGTGCCATCCAAACGGTCATCACGATTTCATAAGTATTCAGTAACAGTATAGCCAGTGGTTTACGTTACTACCTGTCAGGTAAATCGGACTTCCTGATTCTTGTTTCTGGATTGGTTGTGAACCTTGGTAAGGCTTATCCTACCCAGACTTGCTACTAAATATAAAAACTGACGATCAGTTCGTCAGAAGACGGTGCAGAAAATTATGGGGCAGCTGATTCTGGTTTTGCTCTGAGAGTTATGGTCCCTCTCAGGGACTTTGGAGGACCACTTTGCGATCTGACGGAACTTTCTGGAGACCGGATTCATAAGACACCTTATTTCTCGCTCAGGATGGGATTATCCATGCTGAGGTGATGAATATGAATTATGCCTATCTTCGCGTTTCCACAAAGGATCAGTGTGAAGACCGACAGATGGATGCACTAACGGGTATGGACATCGATCGAGTATTTCTCGATAAAGCCTCCTGTAAAAACTTCGAAAGACCCGAATACCAGAAACTTCTTAGCGTACTGAAGCCAGGGATTTGCTGGTCATCCACAGTATTGACCGGCTCGGCCGGAACTTTGAAGAAATACTGGAGCAGTGGCGGCTGCTGACCAGGGAATATCACGTTCATATCTTTGTGATCACAATGCCGCTTCTGGATACCCGAAAAGAGAACGATCTGATTGGATCGCTCATCAGCAATCTGGTTCTCCAGCTGCTCTCCTTCGTGGCAGAAACGGAACGAAACGCCATCAAAGAACGGCAGAAAGAAGGAATTGCCGCCGCCAAAGCCAGAGGAAAAGCCTTTGGGTGGCCAAGAAAGCCGATTCCGCAGAACTTTGAATACGTGGTATGTCAGTGGGAAAAGAAAGAATTATCCCTGAATGAAGCTCTGGAGCAGTCGGGAATGAAAAAACAACCTTCTACAGAAGGTATCGAGAATATAAAAACGGTTCCATAAGGTAGACCTTTTGGAACCGCTTTTCTTTCAATAATTATATCCGCCTCGATTTTCGGGACAATATCGGCCTCGAAAATTACCAATTCACTCCCAAATCGCAATCGTAATGTGCAACTGCCATTACCTTATTCTGGAAAAAGAAGAAAGTTCAAAAGTCTAAGTTATGACACGTTTTTTATTTTGCTATCTGATCTTTTTTAACGGATTTCTTGTTTTCTAAGGGTAGTGCGAAGGAACTTATCTATGAAGGAAACAGCCTTTAATCGAGGGTAGAGCCATTACCTGAAAGTTGAAAAGAAAGAGAACGAAATTGAAGGACAGAGACTTGTATATCGGGATATGAAATGACTGAAGAAAATGTGAGGAGCGCTGTGTCTTTGCACCCTGCTGCTTTTGTCGTCTTCGGGAGGACTTTTTCCCATGCGGTTAGAAAAGCAGGCGCCCGATACGATTCAGGCAGAAATCAAAGTCAAAGCCGCCCGCCCGGATGTGTACACGATAAAAAATGGTGCGACGATCCAGGATCTGATTGTGGCCGCCGGCGGGGAAACCGAAGGCGTCGATCTTTCGCGCATTTAAGGAAATTGAAATGTCTGGAATACCGTCTGAGACTCGCCTGACTAGTTTAGAACGAGAATTTGGAAGATGGATTTCATCGATCTCCATGCCTGTTAAAAAACAAAACCATAGTAGATTATCTTGATTGAAGAATGAAACGCAACGATTTTGATGGAAGGACTAAACGCAATGAAGAAGGACCCAAAAGCGGCGTTTACATGTTCAATTCATTAAAAATCCAGCAATCTCTTTCAAAATAAAAAATATTATGAAATTCATTATGAATGGTAATAAGTTAAATATATTCGAACCGCTTTCAAACCTGTGTTGAATCGGTTGTACTTTGGCTTGCAAGGGTTACTAAGGCAGGCGCGTTTCAAAGGGAGAGGAAATAATGGCTGACAGAATCATTCAGACTGCAGATCTTTCCACCATTGGAAAGAATTTAGAGGTTCTTAGTGACGGGATTCGCGTCGTTCATGAAGATGTAGTGACGACGAACAAACACGTTATGAACGTCGATTCAAACGTACGCGTGGTATACGACGAAGTAGAGAAACTAAAGGGAGAATTTCTCAAGTACGTAGATGCTCAGCTGAAGGCGAATCGCCTGCAGCAGGCAAGAACTACGATCATTTCCATTCGTCAGGAACTGGAAAAGAATACGGACATTACGATGAAGTTCGGCGCAGCTGTATCGGAATTTTACAGGCGACCGACCTTGATCTGGTCCGAAAAGGAACAATTTCTACAATTTCTGAAAATTTACTGGTAGAGGCGCCCCGCTACTGGCTGGCACCGTGTCTGGTTGCCTTAGCCGCCTGGATTTCGGATGACAAACCCCTGGCGGATAGAGCGGTTAAGGAAGCGATTCACCGAGATGATGAGAAAACTTCACTGTTTTTCTCGCTTGTAACGCGCAGAGCTGACCGCAAACAGGCGACGCTCCAGTGGGTAAGCCGATTCATGGAAAATCAGGATTCTGAAAACCTGAATCGTAATGCGGTTATTATTCTGGATGCTTATGCGAGCGGGCTTCTTGGGCAGGATACAAAAGGTCTGGTTACAGCGCAAATGGAAAAGTGGCTGAATCACCTGAAGGATAAACCTGGATTTGTCGAAACACAGCGTAAGAACTGGGCATCCGCAATTTTGCTGAAGAAAAAGAAATATGCGGGAAAGGGATATACGTATCTGCCTGCCTGTTCTTCCACCTGGCCTCAGCTTAGCGATGTGATGGCTGGCGCCATACTGAACACAACGATTTATAACTATTTTGACAGCATTTATAAAAAGCAATCATCAACGGAATCTCTCAAGGAACAGCTGGATCAGATTCTGGAAACTCTGGTTACCGAGTTCGATGAAGAAGAACTGCCCTGGAGAAAGAAGGAAAAGTTTGAACAGCTGATTATCGATAATGGCGGGGACGAAAAACTCGCTCAGAAGAAAATGAAGATCGAGGAAACGGCCTTCGAGGAGAAGAAGGATTTCACTCAGCTGCTGACCGATTCGGCAATGAAGCCGGAAATTTCCCATGCGTCCCCTTCCACCCAGAAGTTCGCTATTTCGCTGTCTAAAGAATGGATTCTTGAAGGATATCAGGATGTTGTGGCAGGAAATCGAGCGAACGTTCCTGATGAGATCAATTTATCGGTCGATGGATATTCCTGCTCAACAAGAGACGGGGAGAATGAAAACGAATTGATCGAGGGCTTAAAAAAATATGGAAACGGTCAGAGCGGAACAGCTTGCCCAGTATGAACTTACAGCTGGGGATACCGTGGCTTTTTACGGCGGGATCGCCATTGCAGTAATTGGCCTGATCATGCTCGTATCCGGAAGCATGCTGTTCGGTCTGATCGCAGTCATTGCTGGATGCATTCTGGTCGTAAAGCATATCAGCAAAAAGAATGCTGTCGAAAAAGGCAGAGAAGCAGTTAATCAGCAAATTAATGAGCGTATTGAAAAGGGAACACAGGCTTTACGTGCCCTCTGCGCTGAAGTGGTAGATTTCCGTGCTGAATTTGCCAAAGAGGATGCAGTGAGTGCTCAGGTTCTGGATTTCCTGGAGGCGATCACTCCAAGCGAATACGTAAAGAATCTTACCGAGAACGGAAAATCGGTATTAGTCTAGGAGGATCAGTAATTTATATGCCGAATAATAGCGTAAATATCTGTCCATTCTGCGGAGCTTCGGTAAACGCGGATTGTATTTTCTGTACACAATGCGGACATCGACTGACGGAAAATCCTCAGAATGACCAGACAGAGCCGTCCGTAACCGGCGAGGAAGTTCTGGACGCTTTCCCGCAGGTTACATTCGAATCCTTACCAGATCTTCAGGAAACGGAAAATCCTTTCCCGGAAGATACCTCCAGCAGTGCTCAGGCGAAGCCGGCAGAAGAAATTGAAGAACCTGCTGCCTTTGAAGAAGACGCTGCTGTACTTGAATTTGATAATTTCTTTACCGAAAGTCCAAAGCAGGAATCCGCTCCTCAAAAGCCTGTGGGCGAGGCATCGAATCTTGCCCTGCAATCGATGCTGGATAGCATGGAAAAACAGTCCGCGCTGGCTAAAGGCCTTCCAGACTGGGATATTGAGCCGCCTCATTTGATGATCAATCGCAAGAAAAGGGATAAGTAAGGATGAAAGCGCCGGCTACATATTATGAATGGGTACCTGTCTTTGAAGAACTGAAGCGATGCTCTCGCAATGCAGAGATTATCGATATTCTTCATAGAGGGACCCTGTCCTGGCAAAGCGGAGTTGCTCAGCGTTTTTCCGAGAAACTGGTAGAAGCTGTAAATTATCGGCTCAATGCTGCCAATGACACGTTTTCTCGAAACATGGCCCATGCTTCGGATGAACGAGCCATAATCCAGTCCTTACATACTTTACGTAAAGAGATTGAATTTCTTTATCAGGCCGTGAACATTCCAGCGGTGCCGGAAAACTATCGAATTCAGTACATGGATATGATTAAAAACAGGCAGATACGTTCCAGAGTTCGCTGGAAAAATCCGCAAAAAGCGACAGGACCGGAAAGTTGGGATACCTGATTCGAAATAATAAAGTGAACCATTTTAAAGCTTGAAAGGAAGTAAGAATCATATGAGCGCCCTACAGGAAGCAAAAAAGCATGCTTCAATACGCGACGGCTCGCATACCGCTGGTAACTATTCATTCCATAGAAATTGCCAGAGTTTTAAACATGCTTGGAGAAGTCAGTGAAGAGAAAGAAATTCCTTATTTTGTTCATACGTCTACAAAAGGGGTTTATGACTTAAAAACCAAAAAGTCAGCGACTGACGATAAGTCTCTTTATTCTGCTTTGGAATTTATTACTGAACAAATGTCAAGACGCTCAAATTTAACCATAGTATTCACCGAGCTCCCGGATCTGAGTACAGAGAATTCGGATTCAAGGGCGTTTCTGGCTCTGGTCAATTTAGCTAATGAAACGGGCGGTCAGATTATCCTGCTGACGACCAACACGCTCTGGAATACTTTGCAGCGTCAGGGAATGCTCATTGACGTGGCCCTTCCTGACGAAGAAGAAATGTATGAAATTATCAACCGGGTTTTGAACGACTACAGGAGCTCGATTTTCGTCGAATGGGATGACAGCGACGTGAAAGAAGCAGCAATGGCCCTGGCTGGCGTTTCGCAGGTCGAAGCAGAAAATGTTCTGGTTTCGCTGATCGCAAAACGAGAAGTTCTGAAATCCGATCTTGTGGAAATCCGGTATGCAAAAGACAAGCTTTTCTCCGATATTTCTGGTTTGGAAAAAATCGTAGTCGATCCATCGGTAAAAAATGTCGGCGGTCTGGCTGGTCTGCAAAAATGGCTGGATGAAAAGAAGAGCCTCATGACTCCGGAAAAGAGGGAGTTCTTACGGGCGATGGGACTTCAGCCGCCTAGAGGAATTCTTCTGGTCGGAGTACCCGGATGCGGAAAATCACTGTCCGCAAAATCGATTTCCGCAAACTGGGAATTGCCTTTATACCGGCTCGATTTTGCGACTGTGCAGGGAAGCTATGTCGGCCAGACCGAACAGCAGTTAAAAGATGCGCTGACAACCGCAGAAAACGTAGCGCCGTGCATTTTGTGGATCGATGAAATCGAAAAGGATTATCCGGTGCAACAGGCCCGTCTGGAGACGGCGGGGTTTCCACGCGTATGGTCGGACAGTTTTTGTTCTGGCTTCAGGAATGCAAGAAACCAGTATTTGTAGTAGCCACAGCCAATGACGTCAGTATGCTCCCCAGTGAACTTCTGCGCCGGGGCCGATTTGACGAGCTTTTTTGTGGATCTTCCTACGGCAGATGAGCGGCGTGATATCCTGACGCTTTACATGAGAAAGTACTTGAGAGTGAACTTTACCGGAAAATTTGCTGACCAGATTGTGGATATCACCGATGGATTTACAGGAGCCGATCTGGAATCCACAGTTCGAGATCTCGCTTATCGCAAACTCGCAAATTCCGAGTTCCGTCTGGATGCGAAAAATATCGTAGAAGCTTTTGAAAATGTAGTTCCGCTTTCTCAGACCAGTCCGGAAAAAATTGAAGCTATACGAAACTGGGGAAAAGAAAAGCGGTTCCTGCATCCGGAAAACCAATCGGCGACTCTGTACTGAGCGAGAAAAAGGCGAGCGCCGCCGTAAAGTGCTGATCTAAGTGCTTATTTTCTGACGGAAAAGACAGGAAACGCTTTTACCCGGATCGATCCATGGAGCTGCTGCGATCGGGCTGAATTTGTAAGCCTTCCTGGACAGCCGATGCAAAGTCATGCAGAAGCAGAGAATGCAATTGAAGAGAGTGCAATAAAAGGTGAATGGAGGAGAGTTGCTGTGCCAATTCCAATGCTGAAGAAGCCGCAGGAGCAGGCGAAAACAACCTTATCTGCCTCGAAACCGAAGAGCAGAACAAAAACACAGTTTGACATGGCCCAGCGGGAAAGACTGCTGCGAAAAAGCGCTCCAGTGAATATATGAATTTGATTCACAAACTGGACGCCGGCGGACATGTTCATAACCGTCATCAGTTAGAAGAAATTCTGAACCAGATCAATGCCGAACTTCCGGATATTGAGCTGGAAGGCTCATGCTGGGCATTGTCAGCAAGTGCTATTTAGGGGTTCCTTATGAAGTCCATTCTCTCGACTATGCGGGAGGAATTATCACCCACTACAAAAGAAATGAGCCTCTTCCAAATGGAATGGAAAAAGCCAGGTCGCTGGCTATGCGGGGGCTACCAATTCATCGAAGTCTATACCGATAAGATGTGCTGCGTGGACGCCTCTGGCAGAGTTTCGATTGTGCAGTAAAGCCGGGTCAGCCAGAATGTACAGCTGGAAATGAGGAGATTATGGACATTATTTTGACTGTGATCGTTATGGTTCTCGCACTCGTCTTTCTGAACGCACTGTTTTTTAAAATGGCGGGTTCCGATGATTACGGGTTCGACAAAGTAATTGAAGGCTTGATTGCAGTGATGATTCTTTACCTGGTGATCATTGCCTGCTTTGGGGATTTCATCAATATTAAAGGATTGCCTTTCGTGGATCAGCTGGAAAATTTCGCGGGGATTCACGATATTTATGCGAATGACAAGACCCTGTTTTTCACAGAATGTGCAGAACTGGTTTGCCTTCTGTTTGTAATTTCGCTCATTTCACAGTACATCCCCAAAACTGGAGGAAATGGTTTAGGCGGCAAAATTATTGTTGGAATTCTCACGCTTGGATGCGGGGTAATTCTGAATAACTATCTGGTCACCTGGAGCAAGAGCAACAGCACATGGGAAATTCTGCTTAAAGCCGTGCAGTGCGCGATAGCCGGAACGGCGGTTCTGAATATTCCTGTATCTCTGGTGGCTCATTTTATGGGGACGAGTTCAGAGGATTCCTTTGCTTCCTTTATCGCAAATCATCTGTCGAAAACAAAAGTATCCAAAGCATTAACCGCTTCCGTTACGAATGCGGCAGTGCTGACGGGCGGACTGATGGTTCTTGAAAATCAGATGGGAAGCTTAAATGGACTGCTGGCTTCTGCTCCCGCCCTTCTTGAGCTGGGCGGAACGATCGTTCTTATGATTGTCGGAATTCGCTTAATGATTAAATCGATTTCCCGATAATTCAGCACAATTGAGCTTTATCTTTCGAGAAAAACGGATTCATCATCAGGAATGGATCCGTTTTTTGTGCGTTCAGCCTGCCGTTCTGCCGTATAGAAAGATAGTCGGATCCGACGGATTCAAAACAAAACGGCTTCAAAGAGGAAAAAACAATATTGAAGGACAGTCTTTCGTATATCTGGATATGAAGTGGCTGAAGAAAATGAGCGGACCGTTCTGTCTTTGTGCTCTGCTGCTCTTGTCGTCTTCGGGAAGACTTTCTCTGATGCCGTTAGAGAAGCAGGCGCCCGATACGATTGAAGCGGAAATCAAAGGCGAAGTCGTCGCTCCGGATGTTTACACGATCAAAAATGGGGCGACGATTCAGGATCTGATTGCAGAAGCGGGCGGGAAAACCGAAGGCGCGGATCTTTCCCGCGTTTCCCTTCAGGAAGAAGTGAAAGCGCATGAAGTGATTGTGATCGCCAAAAGAAAGCCGATCCCCAGGCGCAGCCGATTCGAATCACCATGGCAAGCAAGGAAGAACTGATGACTTTGCCGGGGATCGGCGAATCGACGGCGCAGAAAATTCTGGCGTATCGCGAAGAACATGGCTTTTTCAAACTGGAAGATCTGATGGAAGTGCCTGGCATTGGCGAAAAGAAGTTTGAAAAGCTGAAGGATCGAATCGCGCTGTGAGAAAACGGACACGCGCGCAGACAGTCGATCCAGCGGCTGCGGCTTTATCGGCCCGCTCAAATCGAGGACAGAGCCGCTGGAAAAATGGGTGGGAAAAAGGGAAAGCCTGGGCGAATGCACCAAAAGGCAAGGATGATGCGCCGTGGCTATGCCTGGCGATCGCTTTCTGGCTGATTTTATGGATTGATCGATTCTGGCTCTGCGTGGCTGCCATTCTGGCAGGGGCCTTATGGCTGAACTGGCGATTTCGTCACGGCTGGCCTGTCCTGGTGTGGATTGGACTGGGCGCTTTCGCGATCGGTGTTCTCATGGGATCAGCCGCGGCTTCCCGGCGCGTGCCGCAGGAGGGAGAATACCGGATTTGTGAAATTCGATCCGGCTATGCGATGGCTTCGAATAAACGGGATTCGGTAATCGTTTATGAACCGGAATCCTTCATTCTGGATCAGACCGTGTTTCTTTCGGATTTTGAACGCATCCATTCGGCGGACAATATCGGTCTGTTCAGCTTTGGCCGCTACGTGGCGCAAAGGGGATTTACTACAGCGCAGCCCCTCAAAGGACGATCAGAATACTCCACAGGCGCAGAATCTGGCTCATCCAGAAAAAGCCAGACGACAGGAACCGGAAACGATAAAAGCCAGAGTCTGGCGCTTTGTAAATTCGAGACGAGCTGCGTCGCTGTATCGCCTGCTGATTTACGGGATAAACGACAAAGACGAACTGGACTGGATCGGGACGCTCGGACTGCCGCTGATGGGATTGCTGGGGTAATAAAAAGCGGCTGTCGAGAAGACTGTATAAACCGCAGGTCAGTCTGGCGGTGTTTGGAATTCTTGGCGGATTTGCGCTGATCGTTCCGGTTTCGATTTCCGTGATGCGCATGGCGGTATTTCTGATCGCTTCAACGCTCTTTGAAAATCGGGCTAAACGCCTGTCCTTTTCTATTCTGACTATGCTTCTGATCTGTCCGCAGTCTGCACGAAGCATGAGTCTGGTTTTGCCGGGCGCCATTTTGTTTTTTACGCGGTTTGTAGAAGGGAGCGGTCCAAAGCGCTTTGTTTCTTCCTGTGTCTGCATTCTTTGCCAGATCGCCTTTACGGGCAAGGTCAATTTGTTTTTCCTGCTGGCCTTTACGTGGCTGAGGCAGCTCTTCGGGTGGCTTTTCCTGCTGAGTCTGCTCGGTCTGTTCTGGGAAGAGTGGGGCACGGTTCTGGAGAAGGGCCTGTCGTCTCTGGATGTTTCGTTTGAAGCCTTCGATCTGCATGGAATGGCACCGCTCTGGTATTTCGTGCTGCTCTGCATGGTGCTGATGGCGATCTGCTGGAAATGGAGCAAGGGCAGAGCACTGCTTTGTCTGGTGCTCTTTGGCCTTTATCCGGCAATATGGCATTTTGATCCTTTTATCACGTGTATATGCTTTCCGTTGGACAGGGAGACGCCACTGTCCTGGTGGAGCCTTTCATGAAAAGCGTTGTTATGATCGATGCCGCCGGGCGATTTAATCATGACAATGCCTCCGAGCTGTTTATCCCGTTTTTCAAAGCCGCCAGATTTCTCAGCTCGACGCGCTGATCGTAACGCATGGCGACTTTGACCATAACGGAGCGGCGGCTTCGCTTTGCGAACAGTTTTCCGTAAAGAAGAAGATCGAGGAAAGCGGCCAGATCGTTCCGGTCGACTATCCATTCGAACTGCTGCTGCCGCAGCGACAGGCCGATCCCGACGACGAAAACGATCAGAGCCTGATCAGCCGCTTCGCCTTCGACGGCTTTTTCTATCTTTGGACGGGCGATGCTTCGACAGCGATCGAAGAGCAGCTGCTCGATCGGTATGTCCTGTCTTCGGACGTGCTGAAACTTGGTCATCACGGCTCTTCGACGAGTTCTTCCTGGGACTTCATAAAAGAATGCGATCCCCAGCTGGCTCTGATTTCCGCCGGCTATAAAAACCGGTACGGGCATCCGTCCAATGAAGTACTTTTGCGCCTGAGCGAACTGGGCATTGATCGTCTGAATACCGCGGATCATGGCATGGTCCATCTGCAGAGTTTTCACGGCTGCATGAAAATTGAAACCGCCGATGGCCTGACGGCCTGGATCGGGAACAAAAAGAAAAGGCAGCCTTGCCAAAACAGGAGACTGCCAGAGAAACAGATTCTTAGAGTTTGCGGTTTTACTGCGGATTGGAGAAAGCCCAAAGCTCGGAACACTCGCTAAGAACCGCATCGATGTCCCAGAGCGTATCGCTGTGACGGATGGAATTGGGGTCGTTGATGCGAAGCTGTCCATTTCCCAGACCGGTCGCCACGATGAAATGACCCGTTCGGGTAAATGTGCCCGGAAGCATGTGCAAAATAACAGGCTTGCCGGCTTCCAGCGCCTGCCGCAGCGCGTTCGTATCTACCGGCAGCGTTTCACGGTTCAGATCCAGCGCATCAGCGGCTTCGGGAAAGAAGGCGGAGGAGGTGCCCATTCCGGGATAGTAATCGCCAAGCGCAACATCCAGATCGGCTAGAACCCGCGGCGTCAGGGTCGGATCCTGTTTGAGCCAGGAAGCGACCATCGACAGGCACGTCGGGCCGCATCCGCCCACCCAGATCATGGTATCGGCCAGCGGTTGCCAGCCCCAGCGTACGTCCCACTGTAAAAGGCGCGGGACGCTCTTCAGACTTTCCTGAAGGGAAGAGACAGGGGTCTGATACTGTGCGTCTGCCGATTGCGGCCAGGTTCGAATGAAATCGTATCGATCCGGATCGCGAAGGAAAAAGGCGAGAAGCGCATCGGTGTACTGATCGGCGTCCAGAAAGAGAGCGTAGGCTTTCTGCTGATCGGGCCCAGGGGTTAAGGCCGCTTCCTTGAGCGCGTAAAACGTTTCGTCGCTAATCTGCTCCGGCTTTTCGCGCTGGTTAATTTTTCTTCGTCCGGTTGCGTGCTCTTTTCCACGGTAGCCCGCAGATGTACAGCCATCGTGGAAAGTGTATCCGAAAGAACGGTCCGGCTGGCCGAATTCTCTGCCTGCTTTTTGCACTTGTTTTGGCCTGCAGTGCGCAAAAGCCAAAACTGCTCAGGCTGACCGCCGCAATCAGAAGGGGCATCGCCAGTGTCATCCCGGTTCTGGATGCAGGCTTCGAAACCGTCTGCCTGGTTTTTAAAGAATTGTATTCTGCGTTTTCCGGCTTCATAAAAATTCTCCTTTTCGTTTTTAAATAGGATTTCTGTCTTTCGGTCAAATCATATTGATCCTCCCTGCAGAGTCCGGTCGGTTCAGAACAGGATGGCAGCCTGCAAAAAAACAGAGGCAGACGAATCGGCCTCTGTTCGTAATCAAGTACAGCTTTGCGGCTTCGGGTTTAAGCCTGCTTTTCGGAATCCTCGTCCTTATGAAGAATTTCCGTGAATTCTTCGCCGGTGATCGTTTCTTTTTCGTACAGATACTTGGCCAGTTCATGAAGTTTCATGACGTGGTCATTCAGGATCTGGTACGCCTCTTTGTAGGCTTTGTTGATCAGTTCGATCACTTCGCGGTCAATGGCTGCGGAAGTGTCAGAAGAGCAGGCGAGCGAAGTGTCGCCGCCAAGGTACTGGTTGTTGACCGTTTCAAGAGCGGTCATGCCAAACTGATCGGACATGCCCAGACGGGTGATCATCATGCGGGCCGTCTTGGTCGCCATTTCGATATCGTTGCTGGCGCCGGACGTGATGGAGTGGAAGATCAGATCTTCCGCGGCACGGCCGCCGCAGTACGTAACGATGCGGGAATACAGCTCGTCTTTGGTCAGCAGGTTGTTTTCTTCTTCATCCACCTGCATCGTGTAGCCGAGAGCGCCTTTGGTTCGCGGAATGATGGTGATCTTGTGAACCGGTGCGGCATCGGTGCAGTAGGCGGAAACCAGCGCGTGACCGATTTCGTGGTAGGCGACAATCATGCGTTCGCGCGGAGAAATAACTTTGTTTTTCTTCTGTTCGCCGGCAATGACGATTTCAATGGCTTCTTCCATATCGCGCTGGGTCACCTGCTTGCGTCCGTCGCGGACGGCGAGCAGAGCGCCTTCGTTAACGATGTTGGCCAGGTCGGCACCGGACGTACCGGCGGAAGCGCGGGCGATCATGTTGTAGTCGATATTCGGGGAGGTCTTGACGTTTTTGGCGTGAAGCATGAGGATTTCGCGACGGCCTTCAAGATCCGGCAGTTCAACCGGAATGCGGCGGTCGAAACGTCCCGGACGGGTCAGCGCCGGGTCAAGCGATTCCGGACGGTTGGTGGCTGCCAGAAGGACGATGCCCTTCGAGCCGTCAAAGCCGTCCATTTCCGCGAGCAGCTGGTTGAGCGTCTGTTCGCGTTCGTCGTTTCCGTTGAATCCGGAACCGTCACGCTTTTTACCGATCGTATCGATCTCGTCGATAAAGATAATGCAGGGCGCGTGCTTTCTCGCTTCCTTGAACAGGTCGCGAACGCGGGCAGCACCGCGGCCGACAAACATTTCCACGAATTCCGAACCGGCAATGAAGTAGAACGGAACGCCGGCTTCACCGGCTACCGCACGGGCCAGCAGCGTTTTACCAGTTCCCGGAGGGCCGACTAACAGCGCGCCTTTTGGCATTTTCGCACCGATTTCGGTGTACTTTTTCGGTTCGTTCAGGAAGTCGACCATTTCCTGCAGGTTCTGCTTGGCTTCATCCTGGCCGGCAACGTCCTTGAACGTCGTGTGGGTCATTTCGCCTTTATAGACTTTGGCATTGGATTTTCCCATGCCCATGCCCATATTGCCGAATCCGCCAAACGGGAATCCGCCACCGGAGCCGCCGTCATCATCGCCGTCGTCATCCGATGGATTGGTGAACTTGAAATCCGCGGATCCGGAAGACATTCTCTTTCGCATGGAGCGGAAGAGCCACCAGACCATGCCCCAGATGAGAATCCAGGGAAGCAGGGAAATCAGAACGCTTACGAAGACGTTGTTTTCCCGCTGCGGAATTTCTTCAAACTTCACATCCCCTTCGATCATGCGGTCCACCAGACCGGGATCGTTGATGAGGGTTGTGGTGTAGACTTTGTTTTCGTCGCCTTTCAGCGTATAACGGGCGGTATCGCCGCTGATCTGAACTTCATCCACTTTTTTGTCCGTAACTTCCGAAACAAACTGAGAATAAGGCACAGCCGAAGAAGAACGGTTAAAAACTGTGGAGGGAAAAAGCAGAAGGCAGAAAACAATGATCATCGCAAAGGTGAGGATCAGATATTTCAGGTTCTTTCTGGCGGGCTTTTTCGATCCGCCATTTTTGTTTTGAGAAAAGTTCATGGAACCTCCATTCCAGGATTCGAACGCGGTTCGATCCGGGGGCTGTTTGAATGAATCCTATTATGACGCAGAATTAGCACAAGTACAGTAAGAGTGCCAGCCTTCGTCAATTTCACAAAATTTGGATTTTTCTTCGAAAAGCGGGTAAGAAGGTCGGAAGAAAAATTTATCCATTCTCTGTAACAATATCGTACCCATCTGTTTCAGTCCTCAAAAATGAACGACAAAATCCTGTCTTGCAGAAGAGAACAGTTTGAAGATACAGGTCCAGAACGGCTTTGCCAATGGAAGAAATAGAGAATACCTCTCAACAATTTCTTAAGACAGACCGATAAGGTTTGCCCTTGCGCAGGAAGCCTGCCGCAGCCCTTTATTAGAGCGAAAATAATCGAAAATAATAAGGTACACAGGTCCGGTATCTATCGCGGATCTGATCGTTTTTTCGTACAGAATGACAGGAGTTTTGCCCGAAAACGGGAAGAGAAAACCAAAAATAAAGCAAAACGCTCGCGATACGCTCATGCTGAATATAGAAAAAGACGTTTCGTTCTTTCAAATACGCACGACAATGTATTTTCAGCAACAGACGTTGTTTTTAAAAAGAAAACCGTGTGATTTCCAAAAGCGAAACGCCGACAGGCAAAGGATTTTAAGGGGATCCAGGCGAACGAAAACAGGGGAAAAGAGAAAGCGGCTGCGCGCTGTGGGCAGGCGGCAGTGTACAAAAACAGGGAATTTGAGAAAGGAGACGGAAATGAAAAAGGACGAAAGATTTTGTCGGTGATCTTCTCGCTTTCGCTGCTGAGCCAGCCATACTCCATTTATGGAACGTCCGGCCCGAATGCACAGGAAGAAACGCTGCCTGAAACCGGAGAAGTCCGGCCAATGATTGAAGCCCTTTCGCAAAGCGCCGATCCAGATGCGGTCCTGTCGGCTGACTCTGAAGCGGCATCGCAGCCGCAGGAGAGCGTGCGAAAGAAGGCGAGCAGCTATCGCTACGCAGACGGATCCCGCGGCTTTTTGCGTATCGAAACCAGAGCGAGGCGCTCCAGATTCTGAACGAAAAAGCGGCGTATACCGAAATGGGCGCCGAACACGACGCGACCAGTCTGAAAAACATGCTGAAGTCGCTGGATATTCTCGAGGATGCCAACACGATCCGCCGCTTTCTGGGCAAGAGCGAATACAGGATCACGGACGCCCTGATGGCGCATTCGCAGATTCGGGCCAACTGGTCGTACGATCAGTATCACGAAAACGAAAATTACGATCATGCGCCCCTCGACTGGGTATCCAAGCCCGCCGGCTGGATCAGCTGGGCGGAAAACCTCGATAATTTTGGATCGCCCGATCTCGACATGCTTCAGCGAGGCAATCTGGCAATGCCGCGAAATTCCTTTGACGGCTGGTATTACTACGAAAAGGAACGGTACGAAAGCACAGCGGGAGCCAGTCTGGACGATCCGACGTATGGCCACTATGCGAACCTGATTCAAAATTACGCGTATGCCGGCGCGGCGTACATTCCCTTTGAGGACTACCGCGGACAGGAATACGGTACGGAACTGCAGAACTTTATGAATTATCGAAGCGCACCCGCGCAAAGCTATACGGTCGCGCAGTATCGCCGGCTTTTAGAAGACTATATTCGCCAGCTGCCCGACGCCCCGCTCTTTGTGAATGCAGTACTTTCCAATGTGCCAGACTGCACGTATACCGGCGAGGCGCAGACACCGGCAGCAACGGTCACCCTGGTCGATGCCGTTCTGATCGAAGGCCAGGACTATACCCTGCAGTATCAGAACAATGTGAACGCGGGAACCGCCACAATCATCGCGACGGGATGCGGCAAGTATTCCGGAACCGTACGAACGACGTTTGAGATTGCGCCCAGATCCATCGAATCGGGATCCGTTTCGGGAATGCCGGGAATGGTGCGCAGTCTGGCCGAACTCGAAGCGGCTGACCTGCAAGTCGAATGCGACGGCCATCAGCTGGTCAAAGGTGTCGACTTCACGGTGGAATGCGAAGAGCTGCCGCTGGGCGACAATTATCACACGCCGTATCAGGCGATGATCCGCGGGATCGGTAACTACTGCGGCGAGAAGCAGGAGCTTGTATTCGGCCCCATGCGCATCGATGTGCTGGCCGATACGTATCCCATTGCGGATGTCACGTACACGGGAGAACCGCTCACTCCGCCGGTAACGCTTTCCTACGGACGCATTTTGCAGGAAGGTGAGGATTACACGCTGCGTTATGTGAACAACTGCAACGCGGGGGAAGCCTCGGTCGTCATCGAAGGCATCGGCAGTTATGGCGGAACGATTACCCAGACGTTCCAGATTCGTCCCGAGTCGATCGGCAATGCCGTCGTCTCCAGTCTTCCCGAATCCGTAAACAGTCTGTCTGAACTTCAGAACGTACAGCCGTACGTACAGAACGGCTTCACGCCGCTTATCGAAAATCAGGATTACACGGTGGCGCACGAACAGGTGACCAGCGCGCAGGGAACCGATTATTTCCGTCTGACGATTACCGGCAAAGGCAATTACAAAGGAAAACTGGTTCGAACCTGGGGCGGACCGAAGACGCTCGAAAATGCGTGGATGTCCAGTCTGGACGATCTGATCTATACCGGAAAGGCGCTTCGGCCCCGTCCAAACCTCTGGTTTAACGAAACCCTGCTCGTGGAAGGCCAGGATTACCGGCTTCACTATACGAACAATGTGAACGCCGGCGAAGCGACGATCACCGCGATCGGCATGGGAGACTATTCCGGAGCGCTTTCCCAGACGTTCCGCATTTCCATCCGCTCCATCAGCAACGGCGTCCAGATTGAGGGAATTCCCGATTACGCGGATCTCGATCAGCAGATCGACGAAGACGATCCGATTCTGGTCTGTGACGGCGTGGAAATTCCCCGCAGCGACTATACGGTGGACCTTTCGCGTGTCGAGTGGGAAGGGCAGGCGTACGTCTGGCGTTTTACCTTTACCGGCGTAAACAACTGCACCGGCATTTTGCATAATGCGGTCTACCGCAAGGAAGATCTGTCCAGACTTTCACTTTCCATCGACGATCAGACGTTTACCGGGCAGGAAATCCGTCCGGAAATTTCCGCGATTCTCGACGGCGTGCCGTTAAGCGAAAACTGGAACTACACCCTGCGCTTTCTGCACAATGTGCATGCTGGCACCGCAACCGTCATTCTGACGGGCATCGGCGCCTACGCGGGCGAAAAGCGGGTTGACTTCCAGATTTTGCCGGATACGGTACGGAATCTGGATATCGAGGTCGATCACGTACGCGAAATTCAGAACGCCCAGCAGCTTGAGGACAACATGCGCGTTCTCATCCGGGAAACCCGGCAGCCGGCCGATCCGGCCGACTACATCGCGGAAGTCGTTTCCGTCAATCTCGACACGCACCGCGCTGTGATCCGTCTGACGGGGAAGCGGGACTATACGGGTTCGCGGGAGTTCATTTTCGATATCGGCGGACCGAGAGAAGATGAAATCAGGCCGGAAGACAGCACGGCAATGTACCGTCTGTACAATCCGAACACCGGCGAACATTTTTACACCGCCGATTCGCGCGAACGGAATTATCTTTCGAGCATCGGCTGGAACGACGAGGACTGGCGTGGATCGCGCCCGTACAGTCGCACACGCCGGTGTACCGTCTGTACAATCCCAACGCCGGCGATCATCACTACACGCCGGATCCGCAGGAATATATTTTCCTGCAAAACGCCGGCTGGCAAAGCGAGGGCATCGGCTGGTATTCCGATGACGCCAGAGGACAGGCGCTGCTTCGTCTGTACAATCCCAATACGACCGGCGCGGGCGCCCATCACTACACCACCGACGCGCATGAACGCGATTATTTGCAGAATATCGGCTGGAAAGATGAAGGCGTCGGCTGGTACGGAAAAGCTCAGTAGATCCGCCTGCAGGCGCTTCCTGCCCAAAATCAGTCCAGAAACACAGAAATACAGAAATACACAAACCTGGAAATCCAGAGATACAGATACACGAAAAGCCGGCCGCAGTCTGAACTGCGGCCGGCTTGGTTTATGTGCAGAGAAATGGATGGTCCTGGGCTAGTCGAATTTCTTTCGGCGCTTGGTGGACAGCTTCATCATTTCCTTCATCGTCCGGGAATCGTCATTTTTGAGCGCTTCCTTGAAGTCTTCAAGCGTGGTCTGGAACTGCTCGATTTCCTTGAGCAGCAGATCTTTATTGAGCAGGAAGAGTTCGCTCCACATTTCCTCATTAATGGAAGCAATGCGGGTCAGATCGCGGAACGAGTCGCCGGTGTATTCGACCAGATGCTCATTTTCGTGGGTATCCATCAGCGTAACGGCGATCACGTGCGTCAGCTGGGAGAGAAAAGCGATCATTTCATCGTGCTCTTCGGCGGAAAGAACGGAAATGTTCTTGCAGCCGAGGTCCTTGGCTAAAGAGCTGACCTTGACGATGCTGGACGCTGTGTTTTTTCGTGCGGAATCAGGATGAAGTTGGCTTGCCGGAAAATTTCCGGATTGGCGAATTCAATGCCTTTGGATTCGCGGCCGCACATCGGGTGAATGGACATGAGCTCAAGGTCGTCGCGAAGAATTTCCTGAACCGGCTCCATGACCGCACGCTTAACGCCGCTGATTTCCAGCAGCAGCGTGCCGGGTGCAAAGTGGCTCTGCCATGCGGCGATCCAGTCTTTGAGCAGGGTGGGATAAATGCAGAAAATGACCATTTCACACTGGTTCAGACCGGAAGAGAAATCCGCAAAGCCTTCATCAATCCAGCCTCTTTCCTTAGCCTGACGAAGGGAATGTCCGTTGGGATCGAAACCGAGAACCCGCCAGCCGAGTTCCTTCATGCGTCCGCAGAAGGACCCGCCCATTACGCCAAGACCGACAACACCGACAGTTTTCATGAACGTACTACCTTTCCTTTCAAAGCCAGAAGATCGTTAAAGAAATGCGGATAGCTTTTCGTGACGGCCTGGGCATCCTGAATCTGTTCAGGACTTTTCGCGCAAAGACCGAAAATGGCCATTGCCATGGCGATGCGATGATCGTTATGGCTGTCGATGACAGCCGGATGATCGAGACAGTAGGAAGACTGGCCATGAATAATAATTTCGTCTTCCGTACTCGTAATGTCCACGCCCCATTTGCGCAGTTCGTCTTCCATCGCCGCAATCCGGTCACACTCTTTGTAGCGCAGCCGGGAAGCGTGAGTAAGAACGGTTTTTCCCGGGCAACAGGCGCCGAGCACGCAAAGAATCGGTCCAAGATCCGGACAGTCGGCTAGATCAAAGGTAAAGCCGTGCAGCCGGCCTTTGACAGCCTGCAGGCCCTGACTGGTCCAGTGGAGCGTTCCGCCGGCTTTTTCGATGGCCTGTGTGATGACGGCATCGCCCTGCAGGGAATCGGGATTAAGACCTTCGACGACAATGGACGCGCCCAGCGCGCCGGCTACGAGAAAGAATGCGGCCTGCGACCAGTCGGCTTCGATGCTTACGCTGGCCGGCTGATAGTGCTGATCGGGCGTGATGCGATAGCCGTTTTCTGAGGGCTCTTCGATGTGAACGCCAAACGTCTTCATCATGTCCGCGGTCAGGCGCACATAGGACTGGGACTGATACGGCGGAAGCACCGCGATTTCCGCGCCGCCAATAAGCGGTGCACTCATAAGCAGTCCGGAAATGAACTGGCTGGAAATGCTGCCATCGAGCGTGAACAGACCGCTTTTAAAGGGCCCTGGAACGTGATGGCTTCGCCGGACTGTTCAAATTTCAGATTCTGTTCGGCAAAGATGTTCGCATAGACGCCCATCGGCCGGGAAAGCAGGGACGGCTTGCCCAGAAAGCGGACTTCCTCCGGACCGGCAGCGGCGATCGGAATCAGAAAGCGGATCGTCGAGCCGGATTCAAAGGCATCCAGCACTGCCGGCTTCTGGGGATCGTTTTTGCGGGATTGCATCCGCGAATATGAAGGGTACGAAAAAGCGGGCCAGAGCCGGGGTCTTCTTCAATGTGCGCGCCTAAAGCCTGCAGGCAGCCGATCGTGGCTTCCATGTCCTTGGAATGGCCAAGATGGGTAATGACGGATTCGCCGTCGGCCAGACCGGCGCAGATCAGGGCGCGGTGGCCGAGCGATTTGGAAGGCGGAACGCGAAGCGATCCTTCAAGATCGGAGGGTTCAATCCAGACTTTCATTACACAGTCTCCTTTCCATCCCCTGCAGAGGGCTGCGGTTTCGAATCGGATTTTCCAGAAGCAGGCGCTTCAAACGGGCGCAGCGCTTCCTTAGTCATCCACAAATCGAGCAGACAGAAGGCGGTCATGGCGTCAACGACCGCTCTGGCCCGGTGAATAATCGCCGGATCGTGCCGGCCCTTGATCGCCAGCTTGACGTTCTGTCGGGTCTGATAGTCCGCGCTGTCCTGTTCGAGATAAATCGAGGGGTCGGCTTGATGCACGTCTGAAACAAAATCGGCATGCCGTTGGTAATGCCGCCGTTGATGCCCCCGTTGTTATTGGTTTCGGTATACAGGTTTCCGCAGTCATCGGCCTGAATCGGGTCGTTGGCCTGCGAGCCCGTCATGGACGCAAAGCCAAAGCCGGCGCCGAAGCTGACGCCTTTGATGGCGGGAATCGAGAAAAGCCCGTGCGAGAGACGGCTTTCTGCGGAGTCGAAAACGGTTCGCCTACACCGGCGGGAAAGCCGGTAACGCCCGTCTGCAAAATTCCGCCTACGCTGTCGAGTTCGGCCGAAGCGTTTTCGATGACCTCCTGCATGCGCGCGCTCACTTCATCGTCCGCGGCTGGAAATTCCAGCGCGGAAAGCTTATCGAGCAGCGATTCGAGCTCGGCGGGGTTCAGACTGGCCATGGAAACGGCGTTGACATGACCAAGCTGGAGAATCTGGGTGCCGATGTGCACGCCTTTGGATTCAAGAATCTGGCGGCAGATCGCACCCGCGGCAACGACCGGCGCGGTCAGCCGGCCGGAAAAGTGACCGCCGCCGCGATAGTCCTGCCAGCCGTTATATTTTTCAAACGCGCTCCAATCCGCGTGGCCCGGACGCAGGCGCGTTTTAAGCTTCGCATAGTCCTGCGAGCGGGTATTGGTGTTTTCAATGAGAAGGCAGAGCGGGGTGCCGGTCGTATGGCCTTCGAAAAGCCGGAGACGATCCGGACCTGATCGGCTTCCTGCCGCTTTGTGGATAAGGCGCCTTTGGCTTTGCGCTTTTCCATTTCAAAGTTCAGCTTGTCCAGATCGATTGCAAAGCCGGCAGGCAGTCCGTCCAGAACGGCACCGATCATTTCGCCGTGGCTTTCTCCAAAAATGGTCAGCGCAATCTGTTCACCGAATGTGTTTTTCATACGGATCTTCCTCCATCATCTGATCGAGATGCCCAACATCCCGGGTCTCAAAGCGGAAATGGCCGGGTTCATCGACGATGACGCAGGCGATGCCGGTATCGTTTCCTTTTTGTCGCTGCGAATGAGGCGGGACGCTTCCTGACGGTCAAAGTCATGAATTTCCGGAAGATGGAGCTTCTCGTAAATGCGCAGCACGCGCTCTTTGAGTTGAGGATTTTCAATAAAGTAAAGCATGCCTGTCGCAACGCATTCGCCATGCAGATAGTCATGGTCCGGATAGCTGCCTTCAATGGCGTGGCCGATGGTGTGACCAAAGTTCAGCGCCTTGCGCAGGCCGGCTTCCTTTTCGTCCTGTTCGACGACGATCCGCTTCAGATCGATCGAACGGGCAATGATGGCGTCGATATCGAGCGTATCCTGTTCAAACATCGCGATGAGTTCGGGATCAAAGAGCAAACCCATTTTCAGCGCTTCGGCTAGACCGGCTGAAATCTGTCTCGCATCGAGCGTAGAGAGAACGTCGGGATCTATGATGACGGCTTTTGGCTGCCAGAAGGCGCCGACGATGTTTTTGACCGGTCCGAGATCGACCGCAGTCTTGCCCCCGACGGAAGAGTCGACCTGCGAGAGAACGGTCGTGGGAATGTTATAGAAATCAATGCCGCGCATGTAGCAGGCAGCAGCAAAGCCAGCCATGTCGCCGGCGACGCCGCCGCCCAGCGCGATGGCCTGACTTTTGCGGTTGAGACCGGCATTGCACATAGCGATCAGCAGCTGTTCGAAAGTCTGCAGATTTTTCGAACCTTCGCCCTGCTCAAAACAAAAAACGTCCAGATGATCAAACTGTCCTGCGGCCAGATCCACCCATTTTTTGGGATCCCGGAATCGCAGACCAGAATCGACGGACGGCTGGTCTCAAGGCGTGAAGAAAGGTTTTGCAAAGCTCCGCGCTCAATCCAGATGGGATACGAGGAGCCGGGAAGATTTACATTCAGTTTCATAATCGGTTTCCTTTTACACGCTATTTTAGCATTCCTTTACACGACATCCGAATATCGGGAAGGATCGCCCGGACAAATTGATTTTTAAATGCACCAAACGGTCATTTTAAAGCCGCTGGAAAAGAGAAAGACGAAGACCGGAAAATCCGTTCGATTCCGGTCGAACCGGCCTGGCGAACGAAGGAGATGCGAGAACGAATCCGCCCGAATAGGCTCTGCGCTTCTTTCTTTCGTGCGGTTCGGGTGATTCGTGCACATCCGCCCATAAAAAACGCCAGCCTGAGCTGGCGCGATGGGCGAAAGGGGATGGAAAGCGGCGATCAAGTGCAGGCGAGCGTGCGTCAGCGGACCGATTGCTTCATTCGATGCTTAAAGCGTATTTTCGAGAATCAATTCTTCGGTTTCACCGGAAAGCTTCTTGTCGAACTTTTTCTGATCGTGAATGGCTTTTTCCAGACGGCGGTCCTGGTCGTGTTCCAGACGCATCATCGTCAGCGCGTGCTCAAACTGCGTTTTCTGCGATTTGCGCAGAGACGTAAGAATTACGCCGGTAAAGAAGTTCAGGAAGGCGAACAGGGCGATCATCGTGATGATCATCAGTGTCGGCATTTTGAGCACCAGACCGGTGTTGAGGAATTCAATCCAGATCGGGATGAACAGCGCGAGGGCGATGATCATCAGAATAATGGCGATGGTATTGAAAAACGCGAACGGACGCGTATCGCGAAGAAGACGGCCGATGGTGTACAGAACTTTCGTTCCATCGGAAATCGTGTTCAGTTTGGAAACGCTGCCTGCCGGACGGTCGCGGTAGCGGATCGGCAGCTCTTCGAGCTTCATGTTGTGGTCGAGGGCGAAAATCGTCATTTCGGTTTCGATTTCAAAGCCTTTGGACGTAACGGGGAAGGATTTTACAAAGTCCCAGGAAAATGCGCGAAGACCTGTCATGATGTCGCGGACGTTGGAATCAAAAAACGTGTTGATCAGGCCGCGCACCAGACGGTTTCCGGTGTTGTGGAACAGGCGTTTGTTTTCGGTGAAGTACGTGGAAGAAAGGCGGTCGCCGATGGCCATGTCTGCGCCGTGCTCCAGAACGGCTTTTTCCAGTTTCCTGGCATCTTCGGCCGGGTACGTGTCGTCGCCGTCCACAATGATGTAGCAGTCGGCATCGATGTCGCGGAACATGCTGCGGACAACGTTGCCTTTGCCCTGTTTGTGTTCGTAGCGGACGATGGCGCCGGCGTTTCTGGCGATTTCATCGGTGTGGTCGGAGGAGTTGTTATCGTATACGTAAATCTCTGCGTGCGGGAACGCTTCGGCGTAATCGCGGACGACTTTTTCGATTGTGGCCGATTCGTTATAGCAGGGGATAAGAATTGCAGTCTTTTTCATAATGAGTCCATTATAAAGAAAAAACAGAGGGCATAAAGAAAAACAGAGGGCATAAAGAAAATAGGATGGGCCCCCATTCGGATGTTTTTGCCAAAGGCCATGGAGGGAAGAAACAGCCCCAAACGCGGTCTGGGTTCTTTCCAAACCGCCGTCCTGGCCAGGAACCGGCGAAACCGGAAGCGCTGCCCTGCCTCTTTCCTTTACGCCCTTTGCAGCAGAGAACACTCTGCTTGAGGGCAAAGTTCATACAGACAAAAAGAGGATTTGATATGGCAAAAGCTTTAATGTAAACCCCTGGCTGTTTCCGATGCCTGCCTATATGATCGGCACTTATAACGAGGACAGAACTACCGACATCATGATGATGGCCTGGGGCGGCATCTGCGCCGAAGACATGGTGGCGCTGAATCTGGCTGAAGAGCACAAAACGGTCGCCAATCTTAAGGCGAAAGGCGCCTTTACCCTGGCTGTACCGTCAGTAAAGACGCTTCGCGAATCCGATTATCTGGGCACGGTGTCCGGGAATCGCGTTCCGGATAAGTTCGAGCGTACGGGCCTGCATTCTGTGAAGAGCGAACATGTCGACGCACCGGTTATCACGGAGTATCCCATGACGCTCGAATGTGAAGCTGTGGAAATGCAGGAACAGCCGTACGGTCTGCGCATTCTTGGACGAATCGTCAACATCCTCGCCAGTGAGGACGTTCTCGATGAGCAGGGACGCATCGATGCAGGCAAGCTGAACAGCTTTGTCTTCGATTCGATGCGAAACGGTTATTACGCCAGCGGCGAACCAGTCGGTCAGGCCTGGCATTCCGGAGCCGGCCTGCTGAAGAAATAGAAGGTCTTGCCATGGCAAAACGCATTGTGATTCTCAATGGAAGTCCGCAAAGAAAAGGAAATACCGCGGCGCTGACGAAAGCCTTCAGCGAAGGGGCAAAAGCGCGGCCCATACGGTCACGGAGTTTTTCCCGGACGATCCCGGACGATATGAACATCCACGGCTGGCGCGGCTGCTTCTGCGCAAACAGCGCGCTGGAAATGCCGTGCGTACAGCACGACGATATGGCTAAAATTTATCCGGCCATTAAGGAAAGCAATGTCGTCGTCCTCGCTTCGCCGCTCTATTACTGGACGCTCAGCGGTTAGCTTCGTGCGGCGTTTGACCGGCTGGTCGCGCTCGAAGAAGGCAGGGAAAATCTTCTGCGCGGTCATGGTCGGGCCTGCGCGCTGCTGATGTCTGCCGCCGGCGATGAGTTTGAAGATGTCCTGGACTATTACAATCATCTGGCCGAACATCTCCGCTGGAAAAATATCGGCCATGTTCTGGCTGGAGGAAACGACAGAGATGGCGATGCTGCCGGCTAGCCGGAACTGGAAGAAGTCCGCAGACTGGTCGCATCGATTCAGTAACTTTTACAAATTCTATTATCCGCAGGCAAAGTGAATCGAAAGAACGGCAAAAAGCAGGAGGCGTTTCATCGGGGCAGCCTCCTGCTTTTCTGTCCGAATCTGGCCCTCCAGAGCGAAAAGAATCCCCATCGAGAGAATCTGAAAAAGAACGGGAAAAGAACGCGTAAGAGAACGTGTAAAAGCGCAGAGAATCCGACGGAATCCGCCTGAGTTCTCCCGCGTACCATGCCGGAAAAGGAAAACAATCGAATCGCCAGAAGACGCGATGATAGAATAGGCACGGTGATGTCTATGAATTCGCTTGAAAAAGCAAGAAACACAATTGATAAGATTGACGAGCAGCTGGCTTCGCTTTTTGAAGCGCGTATGAAACTCACGGAAATCGTTGCTGCCTATAAAAAAAGCACGACATGGCGGTCTTTGATGAAAGCCGTGAAGCGCAGGTTCTCGAAAAAGCAAAACAGAGAATCAGCAAGCCGGATCTGAAGGGCGATTTTGCCCAATGGATGCAGACGCTGATGGATCTATCCAAAAACAGCAGCGGCAGATGCTCAACGCCAACAAAGTGGCTTACTGCGGCGTGGAAGGCGCGTTTGCCTGCTCGGCCACCCGTACGCTGTTTCCGCAGGCGGAAGCCGTATCCTGCGCGAGCTTTGCGGACGTGTTTAAGAAAGTGCAGGAAAACGAAGTCCGCTATGGCGTTGTGCCTCTGGAAAATTCGAATTCCGGTCTGGTCGGCGAAGTGCTCGATCTGCTTTTCGAATCCGGCCTGTACATTGTTGAGGCCGCGGACATCCGCATACGCCAGTGCCTGCTTGGCGTAAAGGGGCGCAGCTCAAGGAGGTGCGCTGGGTGTATTCGAAAGATCAGGCGCTCTGGCAGTCCAAGACGTTCCTGGACGCGCTGGGCGTGGAGACGATCTGTTATCCGAATACCGCCATGGCTGCCCAGTATATCGCGCAGCAGGCCGATCCGGCAAAAGCCGCGATTGGAGCCAGAGACAACGCGAGCCTCTACGATCTGGACATTCTTGCCGAAAACATCGAAGGCAGCGCCTCGAATACCACCCGCTTTCTGGTCATTTCAGCCGTTCCGAATGCGCAGGAAAATGAGGTTTCCTCTTTGCTTCTGACGGTACCGGACAGCGCGGGCGCTCTGGCGAAAGCCATTAACGTCATTGCCGCTTTTGATCTCAACATGGACAATCTGCAGTCGCGCCCGGTCAAGAGCCGGCCGTTTGAATATTATTTCTTCGTACAGCTGGCCGGTCATACGTCCAGACAGAATGTGGAAGCCTGTCTGCAGGCGTTAAGTGCCGTCTGTACGTCTGTCCGTTCACTGGGCAGCTATTCCATCAGAAAGGACGATCAGTTATGAGTTTTGTAAAAGACAGCGTAAACCGCAAACCGATTGTGGACACAGTATTTGCGATCGTGGATCAGGCCAAAAGGCCAAGGAAGAACTGGGCGCGGAAAACGTAACCGACGCGGTTATCGGTTCGCTATATACCGAAGACGGCGTTCTGTGCGCGTTTGATACTGTGTTTTCGACGCTGAAGTCGCTCGACAATAAGAAACTGGCCAAATATGCGGTCAGCTTTACCGGAAACCCGGATTTCCAGGAAGATGTTCTGGACTGGGTGCTCGACGGCAATTCCGATTTGTATAAGGAAGTCATCGCCACGCCAGGCGGAACCGGTGCGGTCGGCATGTCGATTGAAAACTGCCTCGAAGCCGGTCAGACGCTGATCATTCCGGAAATCGCCTGGGGCTCTTACTCCCTCATGGCGCAGATGCACAATCTGAAAACGAAATCGTATTCGCTCTTTGAAGGCGATCATTTCAATCTCGACTCCCTGAAGGCGACATGCAAAGCCGTCATGGAAGAGCAGGACCGTCTGGTTCTGATCATCAATGACCCGTGCCAGAATCCGACCGGCTATTCGATGACCAGAAAAGAATGGGAAGACGTGATCGAATTCCTGAACGAATGCTCCAAAACCCATTCGGTCGTTCTGATCAATGATATTGCCTACATCGACTTTGCCTATGAAGGTGCGAAAGCCAAGGAATATTTCCGCTGCTTCGACAAGATTTCGGACGACGTTGCTGTAATCGTTGCCTTCTCCATTTCCAAATCGCTGACCTCTTACGGTCTGCGCTGCGGTGCAGCCATTCTGATGGCGAAAACGCAGGAAGGCGTGGACGAACTGAAAGTCGTCTTCGAAAAGACCGCCCGCGCGACCTGGTCGAACGTCAACAATGGCGCCATGGAAACGTTCTCGACGATCATGCGTACGAAAAAGGATGAATACCTGGCAGAAAAACAGAAGTATGTGGATCTGCTTAAAGCCCGTTCGGATCTGTTTGTAAAACAGGCCGAAGAAGCCGGTCTGGTTCACTACCCGTACAAGGAAGGCTTCTTCGTCACGCTCGCAATGGACAATGACAAGTGCGACCGCCTGCATGCGGCCCTGATGGAAAACCAGATTTACACCGTCAAGGTCAACAAGGGCATTCGCATCGCCGTCTGCTCCATGCCGCTTCACGTCATCGACGGTCTGGCCGCCCGCATTAAAGCGGTCGAAGACCAGCTCGACTAGATCGTTCCAAACAGAAAAAACGGCGGAAAACCGTTTTCGATTTTCCAGCCGCATCAGTATTTCCCTTTTCCTGTTTTTCTTCAAGTCCGCAAAGCCGCAAGGCCTGCGGGCTTTTTACTGCCGAAAGCCGCGCATTTCTGTCCGGCTGAAGGCGCGGCCGAATCCCTTCAGAATCCGCTCCGGGACAAAATGTGAGAAATTAACAGGTTTTGAGAGATTTAACATCATATAAAGACAATTTTTATGCACAATAAAAGCAAGCAGATAAAAGTGAGAAAAATCCTCACTCTGCGCGAAGACAAAATGAGCTGAAAATTACGAGAGGTATCGCGAATTTTAATGGATGGTAAACAAAATCGAATTCGAAATAATTATCAATTCATTGTCAATTATTATGCCGGACAGAACAGAAAAACTAAAATAAATGCGTTAAAAAATACGCTTTATGATAAAATATCCGTGATTATACAGAAAAGAAATAATGAAAACGAAATAGATTTGGCAGGTGAAACTAATGGAAAGACAAGCTGGAGTCCTTCTTCCTCTTTTTTCAGTTCCTGGAAACCAGGGAATAGGAGACCTCGGACAGAAAACTCAGATGATGATCGATGAACTGACAGATGCCGGATTCAAGATCTGGTCTATGCTTCCCATCAATCCTGTACACGAACACAATTCGCCGTACAGTGCTGTAACTGCCTATGCCGGGGATCCGATTTACATCAATATTGATCGCCTGGCGGAGATGGGACTTCTGACCCAGAGCAGCGTCATCAACTGCAACAAGTTTAAAAACGCTGTGGACTACGATACAGTCCGTCAGTTTAAAGAACCCTTTTTCAGAGAGCCTTTAAGGCTTTCCGCAAAAACTATAAAAATGGAAAGAAGAATTCGAACAGTTCAAGCGTGAAGCGTTCTGGCTGAACAACTGGACCGTTTATGAACTGTTCCGCAATCTGAACGACGGCAAAGGCTGGACCGAGTGGGAACTCGATTACCAGGTATGGCCGGAAAAGCAGGGCATCAACCTTCGTCCTTACGTCGAAGAAGTGTTCTATATTCAGTTTTTGCAGTTTATTTTTTATAAGCAGCTTGACGAAATTACCGCGTACGCGCGCAAGAAAGGCCTCCGGCTCATGCAGGATGTTCCGTTTTACGTGAACATGAACAGCATGGAAGTCTGGTCGCACAAGCGGGAATTCATGGTACAGCCTGACGGCAGACCCATTCAGCTGGCCGGCTGCCCGCCTGATCACTACCACGAACACGGTCAGGTGTGGGACAAGCCGATGTATAACTTTGACTACATCAAGGAAGAGCAGTACGTGAACTTCCGCAATCGATTCATCTGGACCGCCAGGAACTTCGACGCGATGCGGATCGTTCATTTCAAGGGCTTTGACTTTATCTGGAAAGTCCCAGAAGACCGCAACCCGGAACACGGCGCATGGTCCGCCGGACCAGGCCGTCCGCTGCTCGAAATGATCAAGAACGATCTTCCCAACGTGCTCTTTACTGCCGAAGATCAGGGTCTGATGCGTCCGACGCTCAAGGAAATGGAAAAGGAATTTTCCATTCCGGTCATGGATGTTCTGCAGTACCGTATGGAAACCAAACTGCTCAAAAGGCAGCGGCCCCGCTTTCCGCGGTCTACACCTCGTTTTATGACACCCCGACCATTGAACAGGACTACGCTTCCTTTACCAATAACCGCAAGATCGCCCTTCGCCGCTTCTTTAAAAAGCGCGAATACGAGCACCGTTCGTTCCACGACCTCGTGTGCCACTTTGCGATCAACAGCGAAGCCGTTCTCGTTCTTCTTGCCATGCAGGATATTCTCGGCATCAAGGAACAGGGACGCATTAACGATCCGGAAAACGAAGACGTGCCCAACTGGACGTGGAAGCTGAAAGACTTCAAGACGTTCCCGGATGAGCTCCAGAAAGTAAAAGGCTGGCTCGAAGCCGCTGGACGCATTCCGGCAGAATCGGCCGAAGAAGCCTGATTTTCTAAACCGCAGAGCGGAACAAAACAGGAACACAAATCCGTCCCACCGGTTTTCACAGCGAACGATTCGCGCCGAAAACCGGTGTTTTTTCTATGTCGAAATGAAACAGAACAGGACTGGACAAAATAGAAGAGAATGGGACCAAACGGGGCTGAACTGGATCTGGACGGAATGGGGCAGAAGGGGACGGACATTTTCTCAGCGTCCGCGGCTGCCCGAAGAAGCAGAGCTTTTGAGCAGACCGCACGAGTGCCTTTTCGCGGATCTTGCAAACAAAAGAAAACCGCTTCCGGTCAGGGAAGCGGCAGAGCGGATTTTGAAAGGGACTCCGGCCATGTTACAGGATTACAGATTCAGCCGAGACCCGACGGGGGTCAGGCGGTTGTGGAGTCAGCGGAATCGTCGCGTTTGACGTAGGTCAGTAGAATATCATAGCCAAGAGTTTCAAGAATTTTGATGAACGTCTTGTTGATCAGGTTCTCGTTGTTTTTGATGATTCGGTTGGCGTAGGAAGGGGTGATTCCAATCGCCTGGGCCAGTTTGGCCTGCGTCATCTGAGCCTGTACAGCCTTCACTTTAATATCCAGCTCAAGGTTATTTTTCAGCATTCCATTCGTCTCCTTTCAATTGAGTTACAATGCAATCTTAGAGGGATTGGATTATTTTGTAAACAAAACCAAGAATCCCTTTTAAAAATGTTCGAAATAATCAAAAAAACAGCATCCAGTCCAACTTTTAAACCTGTTTCTGAAAGAATCAGTTGATTAAGATGAAAGAAAACACAAAATAAGATATAAATATTAACATTTGCATTTACAGTAGAAACTTTAAAAATATACGATCCCAATGATAAAACCGTATAAAGATAGCAGTGTCATTACAGGAGTCATCAATTTTGCAAAGATAAAGATAATTTATTTAGATATAGTTTTCTCATGAACAATGGAGTAGATAAATCAACAAAATGCGATTGGAAACCAATCCTAAAAAGATAAACGTAAAGCCATGAAAAAGCGCATGAAACCTGCGAAATTCGCAGAAACACATGCGCTTTCATATTTTCAGAAATTAAGAAAGATTGGGATATCCCCGTCAGGACAGGCCGCCTTTTCCTGAAAAACTGCAGTTTTCAAAAATCGGATGGTCTTCAAAGAGACAATATGCCTCTGTCAAGTCTTAAATCTGTGCCTAGATCGAAACGGTGGCGTTTACGGCAGCGAGCGCCGGCAGTTTTGGTGTCTGCAGGTGCACGCCAAGGGTATGAGCGAGGACTTCTTCCACGCGGGAAACCGGGATGATTTCCAGAGCGTTTTTGACTTCTTCGTCCACCTCAGCCAGGTCGCGTTCGTTGTCAGCCGGAATCAGCACTTTGCGAATGCCTGCACGCATGGCCCCGAACAGTTTTTCCTTCAGACCGCCGATCGGAAGCACTTCGCCGGAAAGCGAAAGTTCGCCCGTCATCGCGATGTGGGAATCGACCGGTTTGCCTAACGCCAGAGAAGCCAGAGCCGTCATGATCGTGATGCCGGCACTCGGTCCGTCTTTTGGCGTGGCGCCAGCCGGGAAGTGGATATGGATATCCTGTTTGGCAAATTCGAGCGTATCGAGCGGCAGATGGGATTTCAGTACGGAATAGGAAATCCGTGCCGATTCCTTCATGACATCGCCCAGCTGACCCGTCAGGATCATCTGGCCGCTGCCGGGCATCGAAGCCGCTTCAATGTAGAGCACTTTGCCGCCTACAGCCGTCCAGGCCAGACCCGTAACGACGCCGACTGGATTGCTTTCCTTCACTTTTTCGTGACGGACAGCGATCGGACCGAAAATGTCCGCCAGATCGTCTTTCGTTACGCGTACCGGTCCGGCGTTTTCCACCATATCGACCGCTTTGACCCGGCAGATTTTCGCCAGCTGCTTTTTCAGACCGCGGCATCCGGCTTCCATCGTGTAGGAATTGATGATTTCACGGATCGCATCGTCTTCAATCTGAAGCTGAGACGCGTCGATGCCGTGTTCTTCCATCACTTCGCCAAGCAGATGGTCTTTGGCAATCACGAATTTTTCCGAAGGCGTGTAGCTCGAAAGGGAAATGACTTCCATACGGTCGAGCAGCGGTCCGGGGATCGTGTCGAGCGAGTTGGCGGTGGCAATGAACATGACATCGCTCAGATCGTAAGGCAGATCCAGGTAGTGATCGGTAAAGGTGTCGTTCTGTTCCGGGTCGAGTACTTCCAGCATGGCTGCCGAAGGATCGCCCGCAAAGCCGCCGGCCATCATCTTGTCGAGCTCGTCGAGAATCATTACCGGGTTGGTGGCTTTGGCGTTTTTCATCGCCTTGAGCACGCGGCCGCTCATGGCGCCGACGTACGTACGTCGATGACCGCGGATTTCGGATTCGTCACGGATGCCGCCTAAGGACAGACGGGTGTACGGACGATGGAGCGCCTTGGCGATGGATTTTCCCAGAGACGTTTTGCCGGTTCCGGGAGGACCAACGAGCAGAATGGCGCTGCCGCGGTTGGTCTTGCGCAGTTTCATGACCGCAAGGTGCTCGATAATGCGCTGTTTGACTTTTTCCATGCCTGCATGACGCTCATCGAGAATTTCGCGGGCTTTCTGCAGATCGGGTTCGAAGATTTCTTCCTTTTTCCAGGGAAGAGAGAGTGCAAACTCGAGGTAGTTCTTGAGCAGTTCGGCTTCTGCGGACTGCGGGTTGGTGCTTTCAGGCGCGCAGCATCTTCGAGAAGCGCCTTCTGGTTTTCCTCGGACATGCCGGAAGCGGCAATGCGGGATTTGTAGTCGGAATCTGGAGAGGTCTCGCCGGCTTCGTCGCTTTCATCGAGCTCGCTCTGGATGGCGTTCAGCTGACGGAGCAGAGCCTGACGGCGATAAAACTCGCTCGCTTCTCTGGACAGCTTCTCGTTCATTTCCATGTTGAGGGTAATTTCCTCTTTCTGGCGAAGGAGATAGTCGATGAAGCGAAGCGCGCGTTCCTTATCGGAATCCATGCAGATCAGCCCGTAGCATTCCGCCGTCGACATGTTGATGTACTGGGACAGGAAGGCGATCAGCTGGTTGAGAGAAGAGTATTCATTCACCCGGCGGGCCAGATGTCTTCCGCCCTGGAAGCCCGAGGAGACTTCCTTAACAAGTTCTTTGATATAGGAAACCATCTGTTTCCTGGATTTGTCGTCAAGATCATCGATGGCCGGAGCTTCGGTCCACTCGCAGAGGGGTCCGTCTGCGCTGCGCGAAACAATGCAGATACGCTTGAGCGCCTTGACCATCAGGACGTTTTCGTCTTCTTCCTTTTCGATCCCGGTCGCTTCGCAAAGCAGACCGTACGCGCGGAGATTGTCATTTCCCGGTCGAGCGAGATCGTCCTCACCGCTGAAAACTGCGAAGGGCTCCTGCAGGAGTCGTTCGATTTCGTTTTGCGGCAGATTTTTCAGCCGGAGGATTGTATCAGGCAGCATAAACGTGCCGGCAACTCGCAGAAAAGGTGATTCTGTTCTTTTGTCGTTCAATTTGTAAATCCTCACTTTCTAATGAGTAGACAGTATATATAACTGGTACGGAAAATGTAAATACTATCAAAAAACATACTAACAAAGTTATGTATACCATAGGAGCCGCCGTTCATGGTAAGATAGCCCACGAAAGGGGTGCACGATGCAGAAACTGATTATTTATAAAGATGATGAATGTTCGATGAAACGGGCATGCAAGGCGCTGGAGGGAAAATGGAAAATCCCTGTGATCTACGTTCTGTGTGTCAACGGAACCCTGCGCTACAGTCAGCTTCGCCAGGCGTTAGGCATAACCAACGTCATGCTTTCCAATACCCTGAAAGATCTGGAAGAGGAAGGCCTGATCGAACGCAATGCCTACAACGAAATCCCGCCCCGTGTTGATTATTCTCTGAGCGAACTTTCTCGCGAGCTCGTTCCCGTCCTTCTTTCTTTCTCCCACTGGGGACAGAAGCTGATGGAATGCGATCTGGATTCCGAGGACGAGTGCGATCTTCTCTAAAGCCTGCCCAGCCATTCCTTTTTGTTCAACTTGCCTGTATTCCAAAGGGGTCGAATACTCTGGACGTCTCGAACGGACGTCTTTTTTCATGGAAAGATGAACGGAGCGGGCTGCTGAAATTTCAAAAAAGCGACCGGTCAGAGAGACAGAAATCTCAAAAAACAAAAAATTCAAAAAGCGAGAAATCCAGAACGGCAGAGGAAAAGGAAAAGGAAGGTACTCCCTTCAGACGGCTCATAGAAAAACCGTGAATCCAAAGGTCGATTCACGGCATGCGCGCATCCAGAGGGATGGACAGTCCGGGCCAGAATAGAGGATACGATGAGCACAAACCCTCTGCTGTACGAACCGGAACAATCTCAGACGCAGAAATCCTGATAGAAAGAGAAAAATTAAGAAATCTGAAGAATCAGAAAAAGGGCACTCGCCAGAAGGTGCTTTGGAAGGTCCGTGACTGTTCGGATCTGCACGCGGGCAAGAATTCCAAAAAATATATATAACGGATATAAAGCCTGTATACATCCGATCGGATTCTTTACTGAAATCATTTCTTTTGTTCACCGGAGTCTGGTGGGAAAACCCCGCGAGCCGCTGTCATATTGAAAAAGTCCGGCATTCCGCCGGGGGAAAGAAAGAAGCCGATATAATCCAAGTATAAAGATCCCATAAAAGAACGGAATTATGGAAAAGCGTGACAGACACCGATGAACACCGCTTTTTCCAGATTTCGCCAGACCGGGATGAAAGGAGTTTCGTATGAACAAGTCTTCTTTTGGATGGTATCGCGTGCTCTATATTATTCTTTCCATTCTTTACATGTTTGCGGGCATGATGCTCATCACCTATCCGGGAATGTTTGCTGGATCCATGATTTACATGATCGGTTTCCTGGCCATCCTGTATGGATGCATTCTGATCGCTTCCTATTTCATGGCCGTCAATTTCAAGCTTCCCTTTACGCTCATTGCCGGCGGCGTTCTGATTCTGCTTGGCATTCTGATTTGCTGCAATCTGTTTGAAGCGTCGATCGCGTTAGGCGTTATCGCCGCCATCGGTTTCATGGTTGTCGGCGCCTTTAAGATTTATCAGGCCGTATTTGTTAAGAACATCGGCATTTCCAGCTGGTGGTCCATTCTGCTTCTCGGTATCTGCAACCTGATCATCGGTCTGATTCTGATTTTCAATTTGAACGATTCCGGAACTCTGATCACCGTTCTGATTGGTACCAACCTGTTAGTCAACGGCGTATCCGACCTGATGCTTGGCATCATGGCTTTCTAGTTCCGTTCGTTATACCCGTTTTACCCCTTTCTATATTTTCTCCTCTCCAGTAGTTTGAGGCGTTTCCTCCTTTCTCTTGGGCAGCCGGTATGTGCAGACCGGCTGCCTTTTATAGTTCGGGCACCACAGCCCGCAGAAAAAATGGCCAATGCTAGTCTGAAGACAGAATCAGTTACAGGCTTCGGCAAGCCGGTATGTAAAGCCGGAAAAGCGGATCGAAGAGAATTTCTTCTTACTCAAGGTGTTTCAAAAGAATTCCCGCCGCGATCTGTTCGAACGCCGAAGCAGAAAGGAAGCACGAATATGGAAGAAGCCATGATGGACCCTTCTCGAGTCATTTATCAGACAAATGCGGACAATACAGCCCGTTATGTCATTGGAGAAAAAGGGGACAACCCTCTGATTGTAATGAGCATCAACCCGTCGCACGGAACGCCAGAACGCACGACCCCGACACTTGGCACCATCCGTCACATCGCTCAGGCGTACGGCTATGACGGCTGGATTGTTCTCTGCCTGTATCCGCAGCGCGCAACGCATCTTGACGAACTGGACGAAGTTGCCAATCCGCAGTGGATCGCCGAAAACGATAAAGTTATCGCCGACATTTTCTCGCAGTATCCCAATCACAGGATCTGGGCAGCCTGGGGCACACACTACAAAATGAGAAGCTATTTCCCGGAATGCCTCTCCAACATTCTTAAGATCGCCGATCAGTACGGCATGAGCTGGATGCATTATGGAACGCTCGATGAAGACGGAACTCCGCGCTATTGCCTCTATCTGGAAAACGGAGAAGGCTGGGCGCCCTTTGATGCACAGGCGTTCCTGAACCGCACATTCTAAAATCAGGCTCTAAACGCCAGTACCAGATTCAGAAACCAAATTAAAAACACCAAATATTTCGCATGAAAAACGGATGCCGCACAAACGCAAAGCGGCATCCGTTTTCTGTTTCCGGCGCGCCTGAACCGATTCCGACCGTTCTGTCGAGGGATCGTCTTTGAACCGGGAATCTGTAAGCGCACCGTAAGACAGTGAGAATAGAATTCCAGAGCAGAGATCTTTATAATTTTTCAGCGCATCCATTTTTTGTTGATGAATCCGCACGAAAGAGCAGACAGAAAATGTACAGACAGGAGAAAAAGACGCATGGCAGATCCAAGAAAAACGACCCGCAAGCCGGGAAAGAAAAAGAAAAAGCAAAATTCATAAAGGCCGTCTGGCGATTCTCATTGCTGCGTTTGCTCTGGTAATCGCCGCAGCTGGTGCCGGCGTATATGGGCTTGGACGTCTGATTTTTCTTCTTTTCAGAGCGAAACACGAAGTACCGATGTCAACGGGGCCATTCTTCCTTTTGAAAACCATGCGCCGACCACAAAAATTCTCTCGTGTTTACCGGCGTAGGGGACAATCTTCTGCACGATCGTCTGTACACCACATTTGAAGAAAAATACGGAAACCGCCAATTTCTGAAACAGTACGATGCGCTCGTTCCGTATCTGGAAAAAGCAATCTCAACTACATCAATCTGGAGACGCTTCTGGCCGGCGACGCCTACGGGTTCAGCGGGTATCCAGCGTTTAACGGTCCAAGCGAATACTTTGACGCGCTGGCGAAAGCCGGTTTCAACTGGATTTCCGCTGCGTCCAACCACACCCTCGACATGGGCGATCAGGCGGTAAAGGATGAACTCGCCTACGCCAGAGAACATGTCCCCAATGTCAGCGTCACCGGCATTCACGATTCGCAGGAAAACGCGGACACCCCGGTTGTACGCGAAATTAACGGGATCAAAGTCGGTCTGGCTACATTTACCTTCGGTCAGAACGCCAACGCGTGGCCGGCAGACGGCTGGCTGATCGACGCCTATCGGAATCCGGATTATTCCATTAACTACGATCTGCTTGATGCGCGGCTGGACGCGCTCAACGCAGCCAGCGACGTTCAGATTATTTCCGTTCACTGGGGAACGGAATACGAAACCGTTCCGAATGAAGAACAGAAAACGCTGGCGGCTTACTTCCATTCCAAAGGTGTAGAAGCGGTCATCGGAACTCATCCCCATGTGATTCAGCCTGTGGAAATGATTCATGACGAAAATCAGGAAACCCTCGTCTACTATTCGCTGGGCAACCTGCTTTCCGGTCAGGATACCAATGACCGAATGGTCGGCGGCATGGCCAGTTTCCAGCTCAATTACGATCCAGAAACCCAGAAAGCTTCGTTTGAAGACGTTCGCTTTATTCCGACCGTTACCCTCATCAACGACGCTGCCGATGAATTTGGTGTTACCGTCTACGACGATTACACCGATGAGCAGGGTGCAACGCATTACATCACGACTCAGAAAGGTCTGGATATGTCCAAAGCCTGGATTACGGACTACGTTCACTCGGTAATGGGCGAATCGACTGAAGACTATACCATCTGCATCGATACGGATCCTGCATGGAGTTCCGAACAGAAAAGTTCCGGGCAATAAGCCCGGCTTTTCACTCTCTGCAGGCCAAACCTGCTGCTATTGATGAATCCATCAAAGGAAAATCCAAACCATTTAAAACGCACAACCCTTAGAAAGTGAGAAAGCCGCTATGCCCGAAACCCGACCAACTCCCGCTAAAAGAACGCTTCTCCTTCTCCTGCAAAAGCTGCCGGAGCACCTAAAGCGAAAAAGACACAAAAGAAGAAAAACTCAGAACGGATCGCATTCTGATTCTCGTACTGGCCGCCTGCGTGCTTGTCGGCCTTTGCGGCTGGGGAATTTATGCCCTGACCAGAACGTTCTCTGGACAGGACCAGGAAACCGAACAGCAGCTCCCTGCGGTTTCTGCGGAAGAAATTGAAGCGATTCAAAAGCCAGAAGCCATTTCTCAGGAAACGTTTGATGCGCTCAAAACGCAGGCGCTATCGGATCCTGAGTCCCTGCCTTCCCGCCATGCCGCAAATCTGCTGGGTCATATTGAGGAATACGACGAAGACATTCTCGCCTTCTATTTGCGCGATGATGACCGCTATGAATTCGTAAGCCAGTGGCCAGACCGGGAAAACCTGCAGACTCCTGTGGCATCCCTTGAAGAAAGCCTTGAGACGGTTCCCGCCCTTTACAGTGGGATCTGCGCTGGGGCTATCAGCCGTATGGCGATTCCATGATTTATGCGGCCGGCTGCGCGCCGACGACGATGTCGATGGTCGCTTCCTATCTCAATCAGGACGAGACGCTGACCCCAAGAAAAATTGCGGACTGGGCGGATGCGAGCGGTCAGTATTCGCCCGGTCAGGGCACGCTGTACACGTTCTTTACCGATGCGGCTGCCGAGTATGGACTGAACGTAGAATCCATTCCGGTGGATTCGGCTTCCATTGAAGACGCAGCGGCGCAGGGAAAAATCATGATTTTCCATCTGCTTCCCGGAACGTTTACCACGTTTGGACATTTTGTGGTCGTACCGGGCGTCGAAAACGGACGGCTGAAAATCAACGATCCCAATTCCATCGAACGCTCTTCCCACCTCTGGGATTACAGCCAGGTACTTCCGGAAACGGCGGCAATCTGGGCGTATTCCAAAGCGGAGTAGACACAACGAAAGACAGAGCGGCAGCACAAAGATAAACGAAAACGGTCTCTGCAGAGCCCGGGCGAGTGATCGCCATGGCCTGCAGGGACCGTTTCTCTTTTGAAATGCGGTGTGACGAAACGAAAAACTTTAAAGCGCTTTTCGTAAAAATGACTTCGGATGGAAATTAGAAAACAGGGAAGTCTGCCTAAAGAAGCATGACGAGCGTACCGACGGTCAGAAGAAGCAGACCGGCCAGCGCTTTTTGGAAAGCCGCTCATGAAAGACAATCCACGAAAAGAGGACGGTAACGAGAATGGACAGCTTGTCGATTGAATGACAACGCTGGCCTGTCCCTGCTGCAAAGCGGCGTAAAAGCACAGCCAGCTTGCGCCGGTGGCCACGCCGGAAAGGCAGATGAAAAACAGTTCCTTTCTGGAAATATGGCGCAGGGTGTTCTGCTTTTTCGTCACGAAGACCATGACCCATGCCATGATCAGAACGACAATCGTTCGAATGGCGGTACCAAGATTGGAATCTACGTTTTCAATGCCGACCTTGCCTAGAATCGATGTCAAAGAGGCGAAAACCGCCGAGGCGATCGCGTAAAGCAGCCAGCTTTTGGACGTACTGCTCTCTTTCTTGTTTGCGGTGTTTTTCTGCGGGGAAGCTCTGGCTTTTTTCGACGCGCCAGATACTGGGCGAGCGGATCGAGATCGAGCATCATCCACGTTCCCGCCATAATCAGAACTGTACCGAGAATCTTATAGCCGGAAACCGTTTCGTGAAGGAGCAGAAACGAAAGAAGAATGGTCAGAACGACGCTCAGCTTATCGACTGCGGCAACCTGAGAAACCGGTCCGGTGGACAGCGCCTTAAAGTAGCAGAGCCAGCTGGCGCCGGTCGCCAGACCGGAAAGGACAAGAAACAGCAGGCTTTTCGGGCTGATCGAAGAAATCTGGCCGCCGACATGCGTGATCCAGACGATCAGCCAGGTAAACAGTAAAACAACAATGGTGCGTATGGCCGTAGCCGTAGTGGAGTCCGTCCGTCGAATGCCGAGCTTGGCCAGAATAGCCGTTACGCCCGCAAAGAAGGCGGAGCCAAACGCGTAAAGAACCCACATGATGATCACCTCGGCTCCATTTTAGGTCTGTTTCCTTTGCGGTGACGTCCGACAAACCGGAATCCGGCCAAACTCCTGGATTTTGACCGAGGAGCTCTGGCCGAATGAGAAGAAAGGATTATTCTGTTAATGAGGAGGTACGAAGCTGTCTAAAAATAAAGCGTCTGGGACAAGCTTCCTGTACAATCATCTTCATAGCCAGAAGAAGGGAGAGTGCCGCAGAAACCTGTCGGCCTCAAGGGGAAAAGAGTATGAAGCAGACTCGAAAAGCAATTCAGGACGCGTATATCGCACTGTGTGAAAAGAAGCCTGCAGATAAGATCACGGTCAAGGAAATCGTGGAAATCTGCGGAATTAACCGGAACTCTTTTTATTACCATTTTGAAGATCTTCCCAGTCTGACCGTGTCTATCATGGAAGACCAGATCCGCCAGGCTATGTATGCGCCGGAGGTGGAAAGTCTTCAGGAAGGATTTCTGCGCTGCGCGCAGTGTTTTCAGGACAATATCGCCTTTTACCGGAATGTCTACTACTCCAAAACCGTGAAGTGCTCGATTATCAGATCCGCTGTCTGATCGATGAAATGCTTGGACGGCTTCTGAACCACAGCCTGTTCGTGCATTACGATATCAGCGAGGAAGATCAGGAAATCATCACTTCCGTTTACCGTATGGAAATGCTGGGGCTGCTGTTTGGCTGGCTTCAGGAAGGCATGAAATACGATCTGCCCACCCGCTATCGCCGCGTATTTGAACTGCGCCGCGGGACCGCGGAAATGATGGCCCGGCGCGCCGACCGCTCCGGCCGCTGCGCGCACTGATCCACAAAAAGAAATCGCGTCCTCCATAAGAAATCCAGGAGGCGGCAGCCAGTGACAGGCTGCCACCTCCTTTGTCATACTGGTGGGCAAAAAGCTGCAGATCTGCCCAGTCCGTTTTTCGGTGAAAGAAAAATTCAGAGCTTTTCGCCTGCTGCGCTTGCCTCTCCCGTCTGGGGAGGGATTACACTGAAGACGCTTACGCAAAGGAGCGATGCATGATCTCGATTGGAAAAATGCCACAGGCTTGTCCGATGAGCGTCAAAACGCTGCGCTGGTATGACCAGATTGGCCCGCTTCACCCGGAATATGTTGATGAGAAAACTGGGTTTCGCTACTGTGCGCCCGAACAGATTGAGCAGATTCTGCTCATACGGCGCTATAAGCGCTTCGGCTTTTCGCTGCAGGAAATCGGCGAACTTCTGCAGGCGTCTCAAACACAGATTCAAAAGGCGCCTGCCCATAAGCTTGAAGAGATGCAGATCCAGATCGAAAGCCAGCGCCAGAGACAGGAAGAAATTCGACAGATTCTTTCGGACAGGCCGGAAAGGATTTTTATGAACCGTACAACTGAACTGGTAAAAACCGAAAAGACACCGGTCTATGCACTCCATGCCGTTACGTCGATTGCTGAATACGGCGGACTGATGAGCCGCCTTTTTGAAGAAGCGGACAAAAACAGCTCCGTCTGTGCGGCGCGCCGGGAACCCGGTATCTCGATCAGGACTTTAATCCGGAAAAACGGAACTGGAAGTCTTCTTCCCGTCTGCCCTGCCGGGCAGGCAAACGGGGAGATCGGCGGTGATTTGTGCGTTCGCGTTCTCCATACGGGAAACTACAGTACGCTCAGCGAATCGTATGGAGCGGCGCTGAAATGGATCGAAGAAAACGGCTATGCGATCGTCAATGCTCCCTATGAACTGTATTTGAGCGATCCTCGCACGGATCCAGATCCTGCAGACTGGAAAACCGAAATTTTTTCCGGTCACTCCAAAGTCGTAAGCGGACGCTCAACGGGATTTTGCCGGGCAACTCAGCCGGCTATGACAAAGTCGGAAAAGCAATCTTCCAGAAATCTATAGAATTACACGTCATAGAATGAAAAAGAAGAGGTCTTTGCGAAATGCATCCAGAACGATCGGACCCATGTCCGATCGCATATCCGGCTTTCGCAAAGCCTCTTTTGCGTTTAACAAATTTCTGTTTTCCAAAAGCAGCAAAGGATTTACTTCGCAGTTGACGGTTTTTCCTTTGAGGAGTCGATGTAAATCCAGGAAAAATGTTCGCCGCAGTTTCGACCGTCGCGCCGATAGGAAAAACATTCTGGGGACGTTTTCGTATCGGTCGAACTGAGGTGAATGTTCTCTGCGGGAATTCCGTATTTCTGAAGCATGTGGATCTGCAGCGCCTGATGATCGATCAGAAAACGGCCGTTTTCCTGCGGAAAGATGACATCGCTTAAATCGAGATCGTATTCTTTCGCCATTTTTTCAAACGCTTCGACGACATCTTCCTGCACTTCAAAGGAATCTTTCATCAGCGAAGGCGAAAAGCGAACCTGAAGCGTAGCGGGATGGAGCAGTCCATCCTTTTTAACGCCTCGAGAAGGTGAATCAGAATCGCCTGAGCCGTTCCGCGCCAGCCGGAATGGACAGCTGCGACGAAGGGCACGGCGGGATCGTAAAGAAGAATGCCAAGGCAGTCGGCCGTAAAGACGCCGATGAGCACGTCTGGATCGGTCGTATACAGACCGTCGGTTTCCAGAATGGAACTTTCTGCTTCCAGCGCACCGCGGCCGCGATCCTGCGCAGAAACGCGAACAACTCGGCCTGTATGTTTCTGCCAGGCGAGCACCCAGTGATCAAGAGGAAGGGTATCCTGAGCGAGCAGCGCTCTCGCATTTAAAACGTCTTCGGGATTGTCGCAAATATGGAGGGCGAGACTGCCGCGCTCCGGGACTTCGGGCGTTTGAGTGTATAACCGCCATGGATGGCGGAACATGAAAATGGTTCAAGATTCAGATGATTTCTGTTCATGAATTCAGTATATAGCGTCGGTAATCCGACAGGCATCTGAATAGGCAAAGGGTAACGGTACTGTCAGAATATTCATAGATAGCACTTGAGGCTTGCATCTGCCAAAACCTGTGTTATCATTATTAGCAGTTGAACAGATTGAGTGCCAAATATGAGATTGGAGTGGGAATCATGGATCTGACACAACGACAGAAAGCCATTCTCAAAGCGCTGGTCGAACAGTTCACGTACACCGCTGAACCGGTCGGTTCCAAGACTCTGATGTCTCTTCTCGATTTCTCGGTCTCCTCAGCTACGATTCGAAATGAACTCGCGCTGCTTGAAAAAGAGGGTCTTCTTGAGAAAACACATCTTTCAAGCGGCAGAATTCCGGCACCGAAAGGTTATCGCTATTATGTAGAAAACCTGATGGAAATTTCGCTCGATCCGCAGATGGAAGAAGCTTTACGAAAAGTCTTTTCGAAGCGGCAGGGGTCCCTCGAAGATGTAACGCGCATCAGCGCATCGATCCTCGCGGACATGACCCATCTGACGTCGATGGTCATCGAACCGGCTGCCCATGAGCAGACGCTCATCCAGCTGTCTCTGATCCCAATCAGCGAAAAACAGGCCGTAGCCGTGGTCATCACGAACACCGGCCATACTGAACATCGGATTTTTCATTTCGATGGCGACGTATCGCTTGAAGATCTCAAGCGGTGTACCGCGCTTCTCAATGAGAGGCTGACCGGTACGCCAATCAGTGAACTGACAAAACGCTTTGAATCGATTCGACCGGAGTTTTCCGCCATGGTCGGAAGAAGCGAAGTCCTCTTCGAGGCATTTGCTTCCGCCGTCATGGGATTTACCCATTCAAACTCCACCGTCTGCGGAAGAGCGAACATGCTCGCCCAGCCGGAATTCCAGAATATGCCAAAGCTCGAAGAGCTGATGCGGATTCTGGAAAATGAGCATCTGTTTCATGAATGGGCCGGCGATCCGGACAATGTGCAGACGGTCATCTCGCCAAGAAACAAGCTGATTCAGATTGGAGACTGTTCCATCGTCACGTCCGCCTTTGACGCGGGCAAGGACGAGCAGGGACAGCTGATGGTCATCGGCCCGAACCGAATGCCGTATTCAAAAGTAATCGCTCTGATGGACTGTCTGTCCGAATTCATTGAAAAACGATTCGGACCCGGACAAAAGGAGGAGGACAGGATGAGTAAAAATCAGTCAAAGAAACCGCAGAACAAGCCGGTACAGCCTGAAGTCCAGGAAGAAAAAGACCTGGAACCGACTGAATCCGCCCAGCCCGATGTGGAAGCCGAAGCGGTTTCGGACGATCCGATCGATAGCCTGAACAAGGAAATCGATTCGCTTCAGCAGGAACTTGTCGACAGTAAAAACGCTCTGCTTCGTGCATACGCGGATACCGACAATACCCGCAAGCGTCTGCTTCGGGAAACCGAACAGGCAAAGAAATACCGATTCCAGTCGGCAGCTCTCGAGCTGCTCCCGATTCTCGATAACCTGAACCGGGCTCTGGACGTAGAACCTTCAAACCCCGAAATGGAAAACTTCCTCAAGGGATTTGACATGATCCGGACGCAGTTTATCAACGCCCTGACCAATGAAGGTGTTACGGAAATTAACGCCGAGAGCCAGCCCTTTGACCCGAACCTGATGCAGGCTCTGCAGACAGAGAAAAAGAAGGCGTCGAACCGGGCCAGGTTATTGAAGTACTTCAGAAAGGCTACAAACTCAAGGACCGCCTGCTGCGGCCCGCGCTCGTTAAAGTGAGCGAATAAGGAGGAACATATATATGAGCAAGATTATTGGTATTGACCTTGGTACAACCAACAGCTGCGTAGCAGTCATGGAAGGCGGCGAGCCAAAAGTAATTCCAAACCCGGAAGGAAACCGCACAACTCCGTCTGTCGTTGCCTTTAAGGACGACGAACGTATCATCGGTGATTCCGCAAAACGTCAGGCGATCACCAACCCGAACGTTATCGCTTCGATTAAACGTAAAATGGGTACTTCCGAAAAGTAAATATCGACGGCAAGGAATACACCCTCAGGAAGTTTCCGCCATGATCCTGCAGTACCTGAAAACGTATGCAGAAGAATACCTTGGCGAACCGGTAAAACAGGCTGTCATTACCGTTCCGGCTTACTTTAACGACGCACAGCGTCAGGCAACCAAAGATGCCGGCACCATCGCCGGTCTGGAAGTTGAACGTATTATCAACGAACCGACCGCAGCAGCTCTTGCCTACGGTATCGACAAAGATAAAAAGAACGCAACATCCTCGTATACGACCTCGGCGGCGGTACATTCGATGTCTCCATCCTGAACATCTTCGAAGGTGCATTCCAGGTTCTGGCTACCAACGGGGATACCCACCTGGGCGGCGATGACTTCGATAACGTAATCGCTGACTGGATGGTTGAACAGTTCAAGAAAGACAACGGCATTGACCTGCGTCAGGACAAACTGGCTATGCAGCGTATTAAAGATGCCGCAGAAAAAGCGAAGAAAGACCTGTCCTCCACAATGCAGGCAGCCATTTCTCTGCCGTTCCTGTCCGCTGGTCCTGCCGGCCCAATCCACTTTGACGCTACGCTGACCCGCGCAAAATTCAACGAAATGACTAAAGACCTCGTTGAACGCACAATCACCCCGATTAACAACGCGCTGAAAGACGCTGACCTGACTACATCCGAAATCGATGAAGTTCTGTTGATTGGCGGATCCACACGTATCCCGGCTGTTCAGGAAGCCGTTAAGAAAGCTACTGGCAAAGAACCGAACAAGTCCGTTAACCCGGATGAAGCCGTTGCCATCGGTGCCGCTATTCAGGGTTCCGTTATCGCCGGCGATCTGAAAGACGTTGTACTGCTCGACGTTACTCCGCTGACGCTGGGTATTGAAACGGCCGGCGGCGTTATGACTCCGCTGATCACCCGCAACACTACCATTCCTACACACAAATCCCAGATCTTCTCGACCGCTGCGGACAACCAGCCTGCTGTTGACATCAAAGTCCTCCAGGGTGAACGTCCAATGGCTGCCGACAACAAGGAACTCGGCAACTTCCAACTGAGCGGAATCGCTCCGGCTCGCCGCGGCGTACCTCAGATCGAAGTTTCCTTCGATATCGACTCCAACGGTATCGTTAACGTAACCGCAAAGGATAAAGCGTCCGGCAAGGAACAGAAGATCGTCATCCAGAACTCCAATGGTCTGAGTGAAGAAGAAATCGACCGCATGGTTAAGGATGCGGAAGCCAACAAGGCAGCCGACGAAAAGCGTAAAGCGGAAGTCGAAACCCGTAACAAAGCCGACGGCTTCATTGCCCAGATCGACGCCATGCTCGAAGACGACAAGGATAAGATCCCGGAAAAAGAAGCCGGCGAACTGAAGAACCTGCGCGACGACCTGCAGAAAGCCCTCGACGAAAACGACATGACCAAAGTCGAAACTCTGCTCAGTCAGCTCGAAAAGGCAGCTCAGGCAGCCAGCCAGGCGATGTATCAGCAGCAGGCCAGCGCTTCCCAGAACACCCAGTCTTCTGACGGAAACACCGGCAGCTCCGATGATGATGTCGTAGACGCTGAGTTTACGGAAAAGAAATAAGCTGTTAAGCTTCGTTAGTATTCAAAGACTGCAGGATTTTCCTGCAGCCTTTTTCAAGAGAAAGAGAGACAGTCTTTCAAGTCGAAAAACAGCGCGCACACGCTGGCTGTCGCTTTTTCTTACAAATGCAGAGGATTTGAAAGCGAATCGTCTGCGGCAGGCACAATGAATCGCGGACGATGCACACGCCCGTTAAAATCAGACTGCAAACCAGAACGAAACCAAAATCGCAGACCGAAGGGAAGAACACGCCGTATTCTGGCTGCGACAGAAAGAGGGAAGTATATGGCAGGTGAAAAAAGGACCTGTATGACATTCTTGAAGTTTCCCGCACCGCCACGCAGGAAGAAATCAAGAAAAGCTACCGTCGTCTAGCCAAGAAATACCATCCGGATATTTATAAAGGAGACGACGCCGAAGAACGCTTCAAGGAAATCAACGCGGCTTATGAAGTGCTCAGCGATGAACAGAAACGAGCAGCATACGACCGCTACGGAACGACCGACGGAAATCCGTTTGACAGCTTCAGCTCCTTTGCGGGAGCCGGCGGCGATCCGATTTCCGAAATGCTTCGTCAGATGTTCGGCGGCGGAGCCGCCTCTGGATATAGCGGCTACAGCAGCGGAAGCCGCGCAAAACCGCGCCCGCAGAAAGGCGAAGACTTCGTCCGCAACATCGACATCAGCTTCATGGACGCCATCCATGGCGCGACGATCGAAGTGCCGATTGAATACGAAGCGCCATGCGAACACTGCCATGGAACCGGTGCGGAAAACGGCAAGATGAAAACGTGCCCGGGCTGCAACGGGACAGGCCGGCGCGTGGAAGTGGTCGACACATTCTTTGGACGCATGCAGCAGGAAACCGGATGCAGCACCTGCCAGGGCACTGGACAGATTCCAGAAGAAAACTGTCATGAATGCCACGGCAACGGCTACGAATACCGCAAGATTCGTCTGAACGTCAAGATTCCAAAAGGCATCAAGACCGGAACGCAGGTCCGCATCCCCGAAAAAGGCGGACGCGGCTATAATGGCGGCCCCAACGGCGACCTGTATCTGAACGTCAGCGTTCTGCCTGATCCGACGTTCAAGCGCGTCGGCGATGATATTTACACCGCCATTAAAATCGATGCACTTGACGCCATTCTCGGCTGCACCCGCAAGGTTCCGACCGTCAACGGCGAGGAAGATCTCACCATTCAGGCCGGGACGCAGCCCGATCAGCGCTACCGCATGAAAGGCAAGGGCGTGGAAACTGACCGGCACACCGGCGACCAGCTCGTTACCGTTCAGATCGAAATCCCGCGCCGTCTCAGCGAGCACGACCGTCAGCTCTACGAGGAAATCCGCGGTTCCAAATCCGAACCGAAACCCTTTGAGAAGATCAAGGATTTCTTCAGCGGAAAGAATCAGGATTAATTCAAAGCTCTGCACATTCGCGCAAATCGAAACGGTCGCAGACCATAATTTCCCTTTGAAAAAGGAACGCCAGCCGTCCCTGCCTGCCTCGTGCCGGTGCGGACGGCTTTTGGCTTTGGCGTTTCAGGCTACAGAAAAAAGAATCTGGCGTGCGGGGAATCATGGTCAAATGAGAGTGCCTTTTGCGCGAAATAATCAAAAATAAAAGAGGACAGAAACATCAATGCAAAGTGTCCAGAAAAGCCGATGGCTTTTGGAAAGGACGGACTATGGCGGATAATAAAAGACTGTATGACATTCTGGGTGTCTCCCGGATGCCTCAGATAAGGAAATTAAAAGGCCTATCGCAAACTGGCGATGAAATACCATCCGGACGTCAATAAGGATCCGGATGCCGAAGAGCGATTCAAGGAAATTAACCTGGCGCATGAGACGCTTTCCAAACCGGAACGGCGTGCGCTTTATGATAAATACGGCGAAGCGGCCCTCGATCCAAACTTCAATGAGGACGTTTACAACGCCTACGCCGGCAACGGCTTTGGACCAGGCGGCGGAGGAGGCTTCAGTTTTGAAGATCTCTTCCGGCAGGCCGGCGGTTCTTCTTCCGGCGGATTTGGCGGCAGTCAGGGCGGCTACAGCTCCTTTGGCGGCGATTTCTCCGATCTGTTTGGCGGCGCGTTTGGCGGATTTGGCGGCGGCGGCCGGCAAAGAGAATATCCGGCAAAAGGCGAAGACCGTCATGGATCGATTACGGTCGATTTCATGGATTCGATTCGCGGTACCCCTTCAAGCATTACGTTCAATGTGACCGAGCCGGATGTATCGGGCAATTATACGACCCATCCGATTACGCTCGATGTTAAGATTCCTGCTGGCATTCGAGACGGCCAGAAGATTCGTATTCCGGGCAAAGGCGAACCGGGCATTTACGGCGGTGCGCCAGGCGATCTCTATCTGGAAGTCAAAGTTCGTCCGGACAAAACGTTCAGCCGGAACGGCAACGATATCGAAGTCGAAGTGGCTGTCGATGCCATCGCGGCTGCGCTCGGTACGCAGGTCGATGTACCGACCCTTGACGGCTCGGTAACGATGAAAGTGCCTGCCGGCATTCAGTCGGGTCAGAAGCTTCGTCTGCGCGGCAAAGGCGTCAAGACAGGATCGGGTACGGGTGATGAACACGTCAAAATCAAAATCACCGTTCCAAAAGATCTCACCGATGCCGAACGCGAACTGCTCGAAAAATTCCAGCAGCTGCGCGGCTAAACGAAATTCGGGCTTTATCCCTTTTCGATTTCTATTGCATTTTCCTTCATTTCTTCAGTTTTCTCTGCAAAAAGGCGTCCAGTTCGGGCGTCTTTTTAACAGGTCAATTCGGCATCCTCTTTCGGGGCTCTTCTGAAAACCGTTCGGGGCCTCCCGTTTTTGCCTGTCCGAAAAAATCCGGCACAGGGGCAAATGCAAAAGAAGCGCAGAGAAATCCAATCAGCGAAAAGAATGCAGCGGGAAAGAAGATGTCTGATATGGTGAAGATACAGCCGGCGCACAAAAGGAGAAGAAGACCATGGCCAATGAAAACGAACTGATTCTTGTCGATATTTTCGATCAGCCGATCGGAACGGGCGAAAAGGAAGCTGTCCACCAGAAAGGACTGCTGCACCGGGCCTTTTCGGTTTTCGTCTGTCATGACGGAAAAATGTTAGTGCATCGAAGAAATCCGAACAAATACCATTCCGGAGGCCTGTGGACCAACGCCTGCTGCTCCCATCCGCGTGCCGGAAAAACACTGGAACAGTCCGTGGAAGAGCGCCTTCAGGAAGAACTCGGCGTTTCCTTTCCGGTAGAAGAACTGTTTCATTTTGTGTATCGCAGCGTGTTTGAAAACGGACGGATCGAATATGAATTCGATCATGTATTTATCGCGGACTATGCCGGAGACTTCGCTCCCGATCCAGAGGAAATTGCCGAGTTGAAGTGGATCGATTTTGAAGAACTGAAAGAAGACCTGACGCACCATCCCGAACGCTATTCGGTCTGGTTTCAGATTGCGGCGCCACGGGTTCTGGAAATGCAGAAAAATCCAGAAGGAGCCAAAGAAGAAACCGGCCATCCAGGGTGCAAAAAGGAAACGGCTGAAAAATGACTTTGTCGGCTAAAAAGAAGCCAAAGAATGCAGGAACGCTATAATAACCAAAACGAGGTAAAAGAATGAAAGAAAATAAGGAACCGGCACAGACACCTGTCGAAAAAGAGCCGGAAAACGAAGCAACAGAAACCGTTGAAGTTACGATTGTAGAAGACCCGCAGACCGGAACGATCGAAGGGGAAAGCGTCGATCATTCGCAGACACTGGCGGAAATCGATCAGCTCGATCAGGCGATTGCCAAGGACATGAAGCTGTATAAAGCCTCCCTCTGGGCGGTCGGCATTCTCGTCGGCCTGTATCTGCTTTGCCTGTTCGTATTCAAGACCGGCGTACTCATCGTCTGCATTCTCATGATTATCGCGGCGGTCATGAATACCCGCTATTCCCGACGCGTACAGAAAGCCGCTGCCAAACGCGCCAAACTCAAAAAGTCTCTGGAAAATCCGCAGCCTGCACAGAGCACAGCCGATGGAAACGGACTGGAAATCGGTACGGACCGCAGCGATGAAGCCATCGTGACTGATGTAAAATCGCTGAACGAACTGCCAAAGGAATACACCGTTCTCGACCACGTGAAACTCGGGGATACGGATGTGGAAAACATTGTCGTTTCGCCATATGGCATCGCCGTCGTCGGTGAAGAAAGCGTTCGCCCGCAAATTGAAGCCATTCTGGCCGAAGCCAATGCGGACAGCCCGATTTTCTTCTATTCCGCCGATCTTCCCGTAAACGATCTGGCTGGAAAGATCCAGATGGAAAAATCGTCGTATTAAGCGAGCAGCAGATCATGTCGGTTCTTCAGAAACTGCTTGGCCTGCGCTAGAGCGAAAAACAAAAAACTAAAAACACACGATAAAAACACGAAAGCGGCTTTGTCCAGATTCTCCCAAACCGATCAGGGGACAGACAAAGCCGCTTTTTTGAATAGACGAAAAGTACGGAAAAGACGACACGAAAAAAGCCGCAGCCCCGAGCAGATGCGGCTTGTAAATCTGGAAAACAGGAATGTTTCTGCGATTCAGACGCCTGCAGCGTTTGACTTAGAATCTGCGCTGCCGTTTTTACGGGCAGCTTTATACGCTGGATAGAGGGCACTGCCGCAAAGCAGAGCGGCGACAAGCAGAAGCAGAATACGGAACGCGTTGTCCCATCCAAAGATGGCCGACCAGCCATAGGCGAAAAACAGGAAGACGAGAACGGCGGCGCAAAGTCCGATCCACAGCATCGTCTTTTTGCCTGAAGCTGGATGTAAAACGCCCAGGCCAGCCAGGCATACAGAACGATCATGCAGAGCGCTTCGCCAAGATGGAGCCATACAGCCGAAACGTTTACGGCATCAATGACCGACTGGGCGCTCATCAGCGCGTTGAGCGAATCGAAGCCGCTGAAAATAGCGCCTTCCATCACGCCGTACGTCAGTCCAAACAACAGCGCGAAGCTTTGCGGTCCGCCCTTTTTCAGAAGGTGACGATCGTACAGAAGGAACACCGCGCAAAGGTAGACCGCCTGCAAAACGGTATAGAGCATGGCGACCGCAGCCGGCGATTTCGTCAGCTCGATAAACCAGCTTTGCGAAGCGAAGAGCATCGGCATGATCAGCCGAAACAGAATCAGGTAGAGCACCTGGTATAAGGCGCCATACACCATTGGACGCCATGCGGTTTCGTGGGTGTAGCCGTAGACGCAAAGCACGATTAACGGGATGAGCAGAAGAACCAGGCAGGAAACGAGTAAAGTGAATGCAGTCATGGAAATCCCCAATCTTCGGCCGGATCTTTCTTGTCCAGTTTTTGAAAACTGTCTCGCGGCCGCAGTATTCTGCCCGTAGTATACCTGCGGGAAAAAGCGCAAAAGACAAAGCTGACCGAAAGAAGCGCCTCTGTCCGGCAGATCCTTTTGGAAAAATCGAAATCGGATACAATGGACAGAGCCGCTTTTTAAACAGCCGGTCGAAAGGGGATTGTATCATGAGCGAAGAGGCAAAAGGGAAAACGGAATCGAATGCGCGCGGCCGTCTGTGGGCCGGTGCGCTGCTTTGCTGCGGACTGTGGGGTCTTGCCCCGGCCCTCATTAAAATGGGCTATCAGACGCTGCATATTGAAACGACAGGAACCATCGTTCTGTTTGCGGGTGCCCGCTTTTTTCTGGCGGGGCTGCTCGTCCTCGCGTTTTATTCGATGCAAAATCGCTCCCTGCCAAAACTTCGAAAAGAAGCCCTCGGACCGATTTGTGTTCTCGCTCTGTTTCAGACGTTTGGCCAGTACTTCTTTATTACATGGGAGCCGCTCACGCGTCCGGCATGATGGTTTCGGTTCTTTCCGGCATGAGCGCTCTGCTGGCGCTGTTGTTTTCCGCCCTCGTCTTTCGTCTGGAAAAGATGACCTGGATGAAAGCGGCGGGATGCATTGTCGGCTTTCTGGGCATTCTGCTCATGAACCTTTCACCTTCCGGCTTTCAGTTTTCCCTGCAGGGCGAAGGCATGATTTTTCTTTCGCAGGTTTCAAGTGCCCTCTCGGCGGTCTTCATTCAAATCTTCTCCCGGAAAAATTCGCCCGTTGTGCTTTCGGGCTGTCAGTTCGTTCTGGGCGGTTCGGCTCTGATGGCACTGGGCCTTTGTCTGCCGGATCATGGCGTGAGCTGGAATGCGCAGGGCCTGCTCATTCTTCTGATTCTGGCGCTCGTCTCCGCTGGCGCCTACAGTCTGTGGGGCGTCCTGCTCTCACGCTATCTGGTCTCTTCGGTCAGCGTATTTGGCTGCACGATCGGTCTGTTTGGCGTGCTGTTTTCGGCGCTGATTTTAAAGAGAGTCTCAGCGCAAGGCTGATTCTGGCCGCTCTGGTCACCAGCTTTGGCATTTACATGGTCAATGCCCGTCTGCCGCAGAAGAAGAAGCGATAATAAAATCGATACGAGAAGCGACGCGAGAAGCAATACAAGAAGCAATACAGGAAGCACAACGAGAATCGAAACGTGAAGCCATGCGAAAAACTGCGTACGAAAAAGCGGCAGGTGCCTGTTTTCTGGAGAGTCTCACAAACCGATTTTTCTGCGCCCGGCTTTTAGGAATGTTTTTGGGAATATAAGAAAAGCGCAAAGATACCATAAAGATAAAAGATACCGTAATGATATAAGAAAGACGGGACGGGTCTCTTACGGTGTAAAAAGAGAAAAACTATATATAAAAGGATATATAAGAACTACAGATCCGTAACGAATCCAAAGCGCAGAGCGCAGGGCTGCGAACTGCGGCTTCAGGCGGAAAGGAGAATCTTTATGCATTGGAATCTTCATAAACCAGACGCAAATCCAAAAGAAAGGCGAAAGCGGGCCAATCGAGCCGGCTTTCATTTTCGCGCTTTGTCCATCGAAGCGTTTCTCTTCTGATCTGCCTGATGCTTACGGCGACGATGACTGCCGGCTGTGCGAAAGAAAAAGCCGGTGCGCATCGGGATGACTGACAGCATTTCCACCCGTCTGGTCGGCTGGATGGTCGCGGCCATGGCGGAACACGAAGGCATCGAATGCATCATGGAAGAAGTGCCCGGAGGCATTTCCAACCTGCAGCCGCCATTAGAGAGCGACAAGCTGCAGATCGGCGTCGAGCTGGCGCAGTCGGCCTGGAAATCCGTGCTCAATGAGCGCGGCGTGTATACGATTCAGGATCTGAGCACGCTGGAACAGGCGTACGACAAGCGCGGTCTCGACTGGTTCGCCCTCGATCACGCCGACGATAAATACACGATCGCCATTTCCAAATCGCTGGCTAAAGAGAAAAACATCCAGACGCTCAGCAATCTGGCCAAATACAGCGACAGCCTCGTTCTTGGCGCGCCGACGCAGTATTTCCAGGATGCCGACGGCTATCCCTGGCTGAATGCGCAGTACGGCATTTCCTTCAAGACGGCCGTCAATCTGCCGACCGATCTGACCGCGGACGCTCTGCGAAAAGGCAAAGTCGACGCGATCCCGATTCATACCCTCGACGGTCTTTTGCGCAAGGATGAACTGTACGTTCTTGAAGACGATCTCAACAGCTGCCCGCAGTCGCAGCTTGGCGTGGTCATCACACAGTCCGCGCTCGAACAGTATCCAGAGCTTTCCGAAATCTGTCAGAAGCTCAGCCGCGAGCTGACCGGCGAAAAGCTGACCTTTACGGCCGTCTGGCGGTGTATGGTCTGGCCAGTGAAGAAGAGGCGGCGCTGCAGTTTCTGAAAGCCAGAGATCTGATCGTTGAAGATCCCGCCGCAGTGGAAAGCGTTTCCTAATCTTCAATCCAGCCAGAGTAATTCAGAAATCCGTTTCAAAAAATTTTTCTGACGCAAACTATTTCAGGAAAATGTCAAAAGGAACAGTAAGCATTTACGGACAAATCAGCAGGCGTTCGCGCCTGCTTTTTTACTGAGCCTTGGCAAGTACTAATTTTTTGTAATTGTGTGTAAAAACGGTACACTTTCCTGCGTGCAAAAATAAAAAGGTTTGGTTCCGACACAGTGGTAACCCCTTACCCTTTTGTTCGGGCAATCGGTTGTTCGGTCATTACAGGCGAATTGAAAGATTTGCCTACCTATAATCAAAGTGTTGAACAAAGTTTGTGACGAATACGGTAAAAATATCGGATCAGGACTGTATTTGCTGCACACTTAAGGAGGACATTTCATGAAAAACTGGCAGAAATTTGCTGCTGCTGCGCTTGCAGGCTCCATGCTCCTGGCTGGATGCGGCGACGGCGGAGAAACTGCTGATGCTTCCAAAGCTTCTGGCGACGGATCCAAAGGTTCCGTGTATTATCTGAACTTCAAACCAGAAGCAGACAAAGCCTGGCAGGAACTCGCTAAGAAGTATACTGACGAAACGGGTGTAGACGTAAAAGTAGTTACTGCAGCCAGCGGCAACTACGAAACAACCTTGATGTCGGAAATGGGCAAGAGCGGCGCTCCAACGCTGTTCCAGGTCAATGGTCCAGTCGGCCTGAAAAACTGGGAAGACTATGCATACAACCTGTATGACACTCCAGTATTCGATCAGCTGACCAGCGACAGCTACGCTCTGTACATCGGCGACAAAGCAGACAACGATGTAGCTGCGATCGCCTATGCGATTGAATCCTACGGCATTATCGTCAACACTGAACTGCTCGAAAAGGCAGGCCACTCCGTTGACGAAATCACAAGCTTCGAAACTCTGAAAAACGTTGCAGACGATATCCAGTCCCGCAAGGACGAACTCGGATTCTCCGCCTTCTCCTCTGCAGGCATGGACGGATCTTCCGACTGGCGTTTCAAAACGCACCTGGCCAACATGCCGATCTACTTCGAATACAAAGATGACGGCGTAACGGACAAGGACGAACTGAAGGGCACTTATCTCGATAATTACCGCGATATCTTCGATCTGTACATCACAGATTCCACAACCGAAGGAAAAGACCTCGCTTCCAAGACGATGGACGATTCCGAACGTGAATTTCTGAACGGCGAAGCCGTATTCTTCCAGAACGGTTCCTGGGAATACACAAACCTGATTGACGGCGGCATGACTGACGATCAGCTGACGATGATCCCAATTTATATCGGTGCCGGCGACGAAGCCAACCAGGGCCTGTCCACAGGTACGGAAAACTACTGGGTAGTCAACAAGGAAGCTTCCGCTGACGATATCCAGGCTACGCTCGACTTCATGAACTGGCTGGTTACTACTGACGAAGGAACCACATTCATGGCGGACGATCTTGGCCTGACCATCCCGTTCAAGGATGCAAAACCAAGCCCGAACATCTTCGTTCAGGAAGACATTAAGCTGACGGAAGAAGGCAAGACACCAGTATCCTGGAACTTCACAACCATGCCTTCCGAAGAATGGAAGAACACTCTGGGTTCTGCTCTGACCGCTTACGCAGCAGATCCAACCGATGCCAACTGGGAGAAGGTAAAAGAAGCCTTCACTGTTGACTGGAAAAACGAAAAAGAACTTGCCAAATAGCCGCTGATCCGGATTGGCGATTCAGCAGTGCCTGAAGACCTCTTGCACAGGCTTCAGGAAAATCCAGGTGCCTGCTGATCCGGGCACCTGAGCAGCGCAGCCGGAAAACCTGTTTTTACCGTCTGCGCTGTTTTTGCTTTCTGTTCACCCTGTTCAAAAAGAGCAGCGTGCTTCAGAAAATAAAATTATTGAAATACCCGCTTCTCTCTGGCCTGTTTCGCTCGAAACGGGACGCAGAAGAAGCTGTGCATAAAACAAAATCAACAAAATTAAAAAGAAACGCTTTGCTTTTCTGTCGGATCCATCCGCTCCCTGAACGCTTCTCATTCTCATTCCGCTTAGCCGGGATAAGGAGAAGGCAGGGAAGGATGGTTTCCGTACAGGAAACGAATTCTGTCCTTTTATGGCAAGCGTTTGAAACGTTTACATAGAGGACTTGCAGTAAAGAATAGGAGCAGCTTATGGAAAAAGCGTTAAAGAAATACGGCTGGATCTTCGTGCTGCCTACCCTGATCGCATTTACGATTGGATTTATCGTCCCCTTCTTTGAAGGTCTCTATCTTTCCTTCTGTAAATTCACGACCGTAGGCAATGCGAAATTCATCGGTTTTGGCAACTACGTCAGCGCCCTGACGGACGCCCAGTTCCTTCGCTCTGCCGGATTTACCATCGCCGTGACGGTGGTCAACATCCTCGCCATCAACATTCTCGCCTTCGCTCTGGCTATGGCACTGACCCAGAAGCTTAAAGGTACGAACTTCTTCCGTACCGTCTTCTTCATGCCAAACCTGATCGGCGGTATCGTTCTTGGCTACATCTGGCAGATTCTGATCAACGGTGTCCTCTCCATCGCGGTTCAGCCTTTGCTGAAACTGAACGGCACAGCCGGCTACTGGGGCATCATCATCCTGATGTGCTGGCAGCAGATCGGCTACATGATGATCATTTACATCGCCGGACTGCAGAACGTCCCCGATGACCTCGTCGAAGCCGCCAGGATTGACGGCGCGACCGACTGGCAGATTCTCTGGAAAGTCAAAATTCCGATGATGATGCCGTCCATTACGATCTGTGTCTTCCTGACACTGACCAACTCGCTGAAACTGTTCGACCAGAACCTGGCTCTGACCAACGGCGATCCAAACCATTTAACCGAAATGCTCGCGCTGAACATTTACCGCACCTTCTACGGCCGTTCCGGCCCGCAGTGGAAAGGTATCGGCCAGGCTAAGTCGGTTATCTTCTCGATTGCTGTTATTCTGATCGGCTTCTGGCAGCTGAAAGCCACAAGAAGCAAGGAGGTACAGGCATGAGTGACGCAAAACGTAAAGTTCCGCAAAAGAGGTCTGCCTCTTTATTCTCATGGTCGTACTGGCCGTTCTGTGGATTTACCCGGTTTTCATGATTCTCGTCAACTCTCTGAAAGTGGAGAGTGCCATTACGACAAGCAGCGTCTTTGACCTGCCGAACGCCGCGCAGTTTGCGGGCTTCGCCAACTATTCCGAAGCAATCAATTCGCAGGGATTCCTCGTTTCGCTTGGCTATTCCACGCTGATTACCATCACCTCGGTTCTCGCAATTATTATCTGCTGTTCGATGTGTGCCTGGTATATCACCCGCGTTCATACCAAGTTCAACAACTTCCTGTACTACCTGTTCGTATTCTCGATGGTTGTACCGTTTCAGATGGTTATGTTCACCCTTTCGCAGACGGCGGACATGCTCAAACTGAACAACCCGTTCAACATCTGGGTCATCTATCTTGGCTTTGGTGCCGGTCTGGCGGTCTTCATGTTCGCCGGCTTCGTAAAATCCATTCCGGTGGAAATTGAAGAAGCGGCCATGATCGACGGCTGTACCCCGCTCCAGACGTTCTTCAAAGTCGTTATGCCGATTCTGAAACCGACGATGGTTTCCGTTACGATTCTGCAGGCGATGTGGATCTGGAACGACTACCTTCTGCCGACTCTGGTTCTGGATATCACGAAATACAAAACCATCCCGATGCTGATTCAGTACTTCCGCGGAAGCTACGGAAAAGTATCGATGGGTCCGATGATGGCCTCCATCATCATGACGATCATCCCGATTATCATCGTTTACATTCTTGGTCAGAAACACATCATCAAGGGTGTAGCCGCCGGTGCCGTCAAAGGCTAAAGCGACCGTCAAAGATCTCGCCCGTCTTTCCGGCTGGTCTTTAGGCACAGTCTCCCGGGTGCTCAACCGCGCTCCGGGCGTCAGTGAAAAGGCCGTCGCGGATGTAGAAAGAGCGATTGCCGTCAGCGGCTTTGTTCGCAATGACCGGGCTTCGGCCCTGCGCCGCAAGGAAAAATCCGGCGTTCTCATTCTGGTGCACAGCCAGCCGTTCCCGTATTATCAGACGCTCGCTGAGCGTGTGAAAAGCCGGCTGGAAGGCCATAAGGAAATGGAACGCAAGCCCCTGACTCTGATGGAGCTTTCCGCACAGGCAGGGGAAGATGAAATTCTTACGCGCATCGAGCAGACCAGCTGCGAATTGGTCATTGTGATCGGTGCCTCTCGACAGATGCTGATGCATATTCATGGCCGGATTAAAATTCCGGCCATTTATTTCAGCGGGGATCTTTCCTCTCTGGACGCCAGCAGAACCGCCTGCTTCTTTTTGCCGATTACCGAAATCGCCCAGCAGTGCACGGAGCTTCTTTTCGAAAACGGATGCCGCAGGATCGGCATTTTGTACGCCGACCGCGAAAATTCGATCGAAAGCGCGGATTTCATTCTCGGTGTGCAGTACGCCTTCTATTCACGGAATCAGGTCTTTTCCTGCAAAAGCAGGGCGTCTGCTGCACGTGTTCGAAAAATGCGGGCTATGCCGGCCTGAAAGAACTCGTCTGGCAGATGCCGGATCTGGACGGCCTGCTCGTTTTTGAAGAAAACATGGCGCTTGGCGCGCTTCGCGCCGCGCAGGATCTTGGCTATGTTCCAGGAGAAAAGCTGAAGGTGATCACCCTGGCGCAGAGCGATCTTTGCGACTATGCCTGTCCAAGGCTTAGCGCGGCAAGACGGGATCTGGAGACGGAGGCGGGACAGCTTTCAAAAACGGCATTGAAAATGTTAGGATTTTTCCGGACCGACAGAGACTGCCATATTCCCGTCTCCTGGAGCATGTCCTTTGCGCCAAGCTGTCCAAAGCCGGGCGCAGACGGGATCCCGGTTTTTCCAAATGAAGATTCTGTTCCTCCGGAAAACGCTCAAAAGACGAATCGAAGACAGACCAGTCTGAGAATGACGAATCTCAGAAAGATCAATCGGAAAAAGAAGAATACGCGGGATCGTGACGAAACGCTTTTGGAAAGGCTCCAGGAAAAGCTTCAGACCTATTGATACAATCCCAGAAATCCCCTCTGAACGGGGATGGGACAGTCTTTGAAACGGAATGGAATAGAGCTTATACAAGCTTTAGAAAGAGTGAACTATGCGAAAAATGGAATCCTTCTTCACATTTCCAGTCTTCCTTCTCCTTATGGAATCGGAACGCTGGGCAAAGAAGCCTATGACTTCGTCGATTTCCTGAAACGCAGCGGACAGTCCGTCTGGCAGGTACTCCCCTGTGCCCGACCGGCTACGGCGATTCTCCCTACGCTTCCTACTCGACGTTTGCGGGCAACCCCTATTTCATCGATCTGGATCTGCTCGCTAAAGACGGCCTGCTCAATGAAGAAGACTACAAATATATCGACTGGGGCGAAAAAGCCGATCAGGTCGATTTTGGAAAGATGTACAACAACCGTTATCCGGTTCTGGCCAAAGCGGTCAATCGCTTCCTGGAAAATCCGGATGCCGAGTATGAGACGTTCTGCAAGAAGAACGCCCACTGGCTCGATGACTACGCGCTGTTCATGGCGTTAAAAGATGCCAACGAAGGCAAGGCGTGGCTCGACTGGGACGAAGAACATCGTCTTTACGATGCGAAAAAGACTGCGAAATGGGCGCAGGAAAACAAGGATCGCATGGACTACTACAAAGTCATGCAGTATCTGTTTTTCAAGCAGTGGGACGCGCTGCGCGCCTATGCGAACGAAAACGGGGTAGAAATTCTCGGCGACCTGCCGATTTATGTCGCGCTCGATTCCGTAGACGCCTGGAGCCATCCGGAACTGTTCCTGCTCGACAAGGACGGCCGTCCAAGCGCCGTTGCCGGCTGCCCGCCTGACGGATTTTCCGCGGACGGCCAGCTCTGGGGCAACCCGCTCTACGACTGGGACTACCATAAGAAAACCGGCTACGACTGGTGGATTCGCCGGATCGATCATCTGACCAAAGTCTTTGATATTCTGCGCATCGACCACTTCCGCGGCTTTGATTCGTTCTATGCCATTCCTTACGGCGCCAAAACTGCCAAGAAAGGCGAATGGCTCAAAGGGCCGGGCATCGATCTGTTCAAGGTCATGGAAAAGAAAATCGGCAAGCGCAACATCGTTGCCGAAGACCTGGGCTTCCTTACAGACTCCGTTAAGGAAATGCTGGCAGAATCCGGTTTCCCGGGCATGAAGATTCTCGAGTTCGCGTTTGATTCCCGCGACGACTCCGGATCGGAATACCTGCCGTACAATTATCCGAAAAACTCCATTGCCTATGCGGGAACGCACGACAATGAAACGATCCAGGGCTGGTTCCATTCGATTTCGCCGGAAGACAAAAAGTACGCCTGTGATTTCATGGATGCCTACAACCCGGATGAATACAACTGGGAAATGATGCGCACCGTCATCGCTTCGCCAAGCGATACCTCCATTCTGCAGGCGCAGGATCTGCTCAACCTTGACTCTTCCGCGCGCATGAACACCCCGGGCAAGCCTTCCGGCAACTGGACCTGGCGTCTGACACCGGGCTGGCTGACTGACGATATCGAAGGCGCCCTGACCTGGCTGACCAAACTGTACGGCCGTGCGCCAAAGCCGAAAAAGAAGAAGCCGAAACAACGGAAAGCAGCGAAACCTCTGCTGAAGCCGAACAGGCCTTCGCTTAAACCGATCGAAATTCTGTCCATAGCCGAAAAAAAGGATGAAAAATTCTTGGAAAATTCATCTGGAAGGAACGGTAAAAAGGCAGGAAATTACGGACAGACCGTTTGCGCTGGCTTATCGAAAAAGCGGGATTGGTCAAGAAATAAGCTTTATCGCATTTGATTTTTATCCAAAGATAACTTCCGGACAGCTCCTGCGGGCTTTCGTCCGGAAGTTTTTAATTTTCAGAAAATTTTCAGCGGTTCGCAGGCACTGTTGTGTTGTCTGAATTTCAAGAACATGAAAGAATAGGATAGATTGAATATGTTCAGCCCAAGAAGGGCATGGAGAAAAGAATGAACGATACAGTTTCGATGATTCTCGGCCTGCTGACTGGCGTAGCTCTCTTTCTGTTTGGAATGAGTTCCATGTCGGACGGCCTGAAGAAGGTTGCCGGTAACAAAATGGAAATGATCCTCTACCGGCTGACGAACTCCCCTGAAAGGTTTTCTGCTCGGAACAGCAGTAACCTGCGTGATTCAGTCTTCATCCGCTGCGACCGTGATGGTCATTGGCTTTGTCAATTCCGGAATGATGAAGGTCACACAGGCGATCGGCGTAATCCTTGGCGCCAACATTGGCACCAGTATTACCGGATGGATCGTCTGCATGTCCTTTCTCGACGGAGCCGGATGGGCTTCCTACTTTTCCTCGACAACAATTACCGCCGTCATGGCGATTGCAGGCATGCTCCTGCAGATGTTTTCCAAAAAGACACGACGAAATCTTTCGGCAACATTCTGCTCGGCTTTGCGGTTCTCATGACCGGCATGAGCATGATGTCCGGTGCGGTTGCGCCTTTGAAAACCGACCCGACGTTCATCAATGCGATGGCCACGCTCAATAACCCCATGATCGCCCTGCTGTTCGGTATCCTGGCTGCTGCGGTTCTGCAGTCGTCCTCGGCTGCCGTCGGCGTTGTGCAGTCGTTAAGCGTTACCGGCGCGCTGACGTTCCAGTCGACGTTCCCGCTCGTAATGGGCATCGGCATCGGCGCGTCCTGTCCTGTACTTCTGGCTGCCGTAGGCGCCAACAAGGACGGTGTCCGAACCTCGCTGGTTTATCTATTGACCGCGGTGCTTTCGACGCTGCTCGCCTCCGTTGTGTACTATCCGCTTGAAGCGGCCGGCATTCTGAACATGGCTTCAGATGTCATGAACCCGTTCTCGATCGCGGCGACGAATACGATTTTCCGCGCGCTGACGATGACGGCGATGCTGCCGTTTGTAAAGCAGATTAAGAAGCTCGTCTTCCTGATCGTGCCGGCAGATCCTGCGGACGAAGAAGATCTCGGCGACTTCGACAAACTGGAAGGCCGTCTTCTCGCCAACCCGGATCTCGCGTACCAGGCCGCCATGGATGTCATGGAAGGCATGGGCCGCAAGGCACGCAAAAACGTGCTGCGTGCAGTAACGCTGATCAATGACTATACGCCCGAGGGCTACCGCAAGGTTTCCGACCTCGAGCAGACACTGAATAAATACGAAGAAAAACTCGGCAAGTATCTTGTTAAACTGACGGCTACCGGCGTTACGTATCGCGAATCGCAGAACATTTCGAAGTCGCTGCAGGCCATTGCGGACTTTGAAGCGATCGGCGACTACGCCCTGTCCATTGCGGACATCACCAAGAGCATGAAGGAAAAGAAACAGAAATTTTCCATGCCCGCGCTCGATGAACTGAACGTCATCGCAGCGGCTGCAGAAGAAGCGGTAACGATTACGGTGGACAACTTCATGTCCAGCAACGTGGATGAGATCAAGCGCGTCTTCGCCCTTTCTCAGCTCGTTTCGCTTTCCGCTTCGCAGATTAAAAACGCCACATCAGCCGACTGAAAGCCGGCACCTGCTCGATGGAAGCAGGCTTCCTGCAGGCGGACATTATTTCGGATTTCCAGCGCATCGTAGACCATTGCGCGGCGATCGCTCTGGACGTGGTCAAGGAAGCGGAAAAGGACTTCTCGGTACACCGTTACCTGCGTGCCTACACCACCGAAATGCGTCCGGATTATCAGGAAATGCTTCGTCAGTACGAAACAAAGTACTCGATCTAGTTCGCAAAATCGGCGGTACGTTTTGCAAAGTTCCTGTCTTTCTCTGCAGGCAGGATTGCATTTCCAATTCGCTTGAACCGCTCCTATGGCATTTGTTTTCCAAATTTAGAAAAGCAGAACGCCCGATCTTTCCCTTATTCTGGAACCGATCGGGCGTTCTTTGTTTTGAGATACGGCAGATCGATGAACGCCTACGGATGCCGATGGATGTGGTGGCAAAGCTGTCTGTTCGCAGGACAGGCGGAATATGCGAGCAATGAGCCGGCTGTATACGGCTGTATGAGCAGAACGTTCAAACTGTCCGCATACAAACCGTCCTGCGCGCTAAGCTGACCTTTGCGTGATGCAAATCCAGAACCTTAAGCTTCATACAGACAAAAATAAAAGGCCTCTGTTCGCGCAGGAATCGCGCCCTGACAGAGGCCTGTCGTGCAATGGGAAAAGGATCGGGCAGCCGCTTATTTTTGCTTCTTGCTGCGGCGTGCGTTTCGCCATTCTTCTTTCTGCTTGAGGATTTCCTGTTCCTGACGACGGGAAATCATGTACTTTTCCTTTTGCCGGAAAGTTCATACTGCTTGCCGTAGGCGGGAAGTTCCTTGATGGAAGAATAGGGATTTCTTCGGTTTTGTAGAAGATGCCCTGGCGATAGAAAACCATACGTCCGGCGTTCCAGCGGGAAACCGCCTTGCCGGCACAGAAAATGGCGATGCCGATAAAGCAGAGCGTTTCGGGCGCGAACTGCGTCGAGCCGGCCAGGGTGGACGCCTGCGTAGCGAAGGAGAGGAAACGAAGGCCAGAATGATGTCGATCCAGATCCAGCCCTGATCGAATGTGGCCAGAACGGAACCTTCGTGAAGCTTTCGAAACTGCTTCTGTGCTGTCATCGAATCCCGAAGCGACACGACATTTTTGTAAAGGAAATAGACGGCCAGAATGCACAGGGCGAAGCCGAGAAACCAGATTGCGTAAAAGGCCATATGTACAGCTCCTTTCAGAACGCTTGACAACTATTTTACCATTTTCCCTGCTGCTAAATAAACTGTCTGTTCGCGAATAAACTGAAAACGCTTTGAAAAAGGAAGTATCTCTTTTGATTCGTCTAAAATGCTTTTCAACGGTCGGGTTTGTATCATACAGGCAGGAGGTAATTCAAGACCTATGGACATTGATTTGAACCAAACTCTCGAGAATATTGCAGAGTTCTATTATGGAAAACGTCTGAAAGACTGCACAGACCGCGAACTTTACTACATTCTCCTGGATCTGACAAAAGATCTTTTAAAAGGCGTTGAAGAAATCAAGGGCGATCGCCGTCTTTATTACATTTCAGCAGAGTTCCTCATTGGGAAGCTTCTTTCCAATAACCTTCTTAACCTGGGCCTGTATGCCGAGGTACGGGACATCCTGAAAAAGAATGGAAAATCTCTTGCAGCAGTAGAAGAATACGAACCAGAACCTTCGCTGGGCAACGGCGGTCTCGGCCGTCTGGCTGCGTGCTTCCTGGATTCTATCGCAACCCTCGAACTGCCAGGCGACGGTGTCGGCCTGAATTATCATCTGGGCCTGTTCCACCAGGCTTTTGAAGACTACAAGCAGAAAGAATATCCGGATCCATGGCTGAGCGACAATTCCTGGCTTACGGATACGGGCAAGTACTTCCCGGTACAGTTCGGCGATTTCAGCGTAGATGCGCATCTGTATTCCATTGATGTGTGCGGCTACACGAAAAGAAAAACCCCTTATGCTGTTTGATCTCGACACGGTAGACGAAAGCATCGTACAAAGCGGCATCGGCTTTGATAAAGACGATATCCGCAAAAACCTGACACTGTTCCTTTACCCGGATGACAGCGACGACGCAGGCCGTCTGCTTCGCGTTTACCAGCAGTATTTCCTCGTCAGCGCCGGTGCGCAGATGATTATCGAGGACATGAAGGCTGCCGGCTATCCTTTACAGGAAATCTCCAGGCATGCCGTCATTCAGATCAACGACACCCATCCTTCCATGGTTATCCCGGAACTGATCCGTCTGCTCATGGAAAACGGTCTGACGCTCGATGAAGCCATCGAACAGACCAAACAGACCTGCGCCTACACCAACCACACCATTCTGGCGGAAGCGCTGGAAAAATGGCCGATGGGATTCCTCGAACAGGTAGCGCCGCAGCTGCTGCCGATTATCGAAGAACTTGACAAGCGCGCCAAAGAACGTTCGGACAACCCGAAAACTGCGATTATCGACGAAAACGGCGTCGTTCACATGGCAAACATGGATATCCATTTCTCCAAGTCGACCAACGGCGTAGCCAAAATCCACACAGACATTCTGAAAGATACCGAACTTCATGATTTTTATGAACTCTATCCGGAAAAGTTCAACAACAAGACAAACGGCATCACCTTCCGCCGCTGGCTCCAGGCGTGCAACCCGCAGCTGACCGACTGGATTATTTCCAAGATCGGAACCGGCTTTTTGAAAAACGCCGATGAGCTGGCGAAACTTCTCCCGTTTGTGAAACAGCCCCAAGCGCTGAAGCAGCTGGCTGCGATCAAGCAGGAAAAGAAGGAAGAGCTCGCGGTATTCCTCAAAAACCGTCAGGGCATCGAACTCGATACCCATTCCATCTTTGATATTCAGGTAAAGCGTCTCCATGAATACAAGCGCCAGCAGATGAACCTGCTTTCGGCCATTCACCTGTATCAGGAGATCAGGAACGGCTACAAGCCGGAACAGAAAGTCACCATTATTTTCGGTGCCAAGGCCGCCCCGGCTTACATTCTGGCCAAGGATATTATTCATGCCATTCTCGTCTTCTCGCAGATTGTCGACAGCGATCCGGAAGTTTCGAAATATATGCAGGTTGTCATGGTGGAAAACTATGATGTCACCTGTGCCGAAAAACTGATTCCGGCTGCGGATATTTCCGAACAGATTTCGCTGGCTTCCAAGGAAGCGTCCGGTACCAGCAATATGAAATTCATGCTGAACGGCGCGGTAACCCTCGGAACCGATGACGGCGCCAACGTCGAAATTCACGACCTCGTCGGCGACGACAACATCTTCATTTTCGGAACAAAGAGTGAAGACGTCATCGAAAGCTACGCAAAGGGGACTACCATCCGCAGGCCGTGCTCGAAGCAGAACCTGAGGTCAACGACATTGTGAACTTCCTGGTCGGCGAAGAAATGATGGCTCTGGGCGATCCGGAATGCCTGCATCGTCTGCACCATGACATGACGACTAAGGACTGGTTCATGGCTCTGCGCGATCTGGAAGCCTACATGGCTGAGCGCAAGAAAGCGTATGCGGCTTACGCCGACAAGGATAAATGGTATGCCATGGCCCTCACCAACATCGCAATGGCCGGCTACTTCTCCAGCGACCGCACCATCGAACAGTACAACAAGGATATCTGGAAACTGAAATAAGATATCCCCATCCGGCAATAGAAATCCGAAACAGAAATACGCAGTGCGCAGGGCCGTCGGCTTCTGCGCATTGTTCGTTTTGCCCGTAAACCTTACGATTCTGCTTCAAATTGCAAAAACAGGATTTTTTACACCCGTAGATCCGGGAAGAGGAAAAATATAGAATCAGCCAGCGACCCGCTTCGCGTCGGGCGTACGCAAAAATGACCGGGGAGTTTCTTTGCGTACCAATCCGGCTGCACGGTTCCTGGACAAAGTTGTCCGCTTTTATGAAGCGCTCTTTCAGGGCGCGCAGGACTTGTTTTACCCCCACTCAGGATTCACCCGAGCATCCGCAAAGGGATCCGAAAACAATTTACGTATTCGAAATACCATCCAAAAATAAAAAGGAGAATGAACGGGCAGATATGAACCGACCTAGAATCAAAATTCCTTCTTTGATTCCCGTAGAAATCGAAGAGGAACCCAGAGAAACCGATTCTGTTTTTGCGCCTGAAACCGCCCTCGAAACAGAATCTGCAGCCCCTGCACAGGCTTCTCTCATCACGACCAATTCCCCGCAAAACGATCATTCGCCCGCTAACCTGGAAGCGGGACAGGAAAAGGCTCTGTCCAGTACGGAGTCCCTTTCTCATGCCGAATTAACGGCCGCTATCCCTGAAGATCTGCAGCCGGCATCCGCCGATGCAGACGCGCCCAAAGCGCCGGAAAAGAGCGCGCAGAGCGTGCAGCCTGCCAGTGCGCCACAAGCAGCTAAATCCGAATCTGTCAGCACGGCACAATCGAAAGAATCGAGCGCACCGGCAATGAAAGCCGCAGAAACAAAGCCTTCTTTCCAGCCTGCAGCCCCTGCGCCAAAACAGCCGCTGAAACCGGAACAGGTTCTCGAAAAACTGGTGATCGATCCGATCGTCATGAAGCTCAATCCGCTTGACGATCCAACCGAGATTCCGCCGGCCATTTATGATCTGGCGGTCCAGATTACCGACAACTGGGATCTTCTCGAACCTGTGTTCGATGCGCTTCGCACATCCCTTATCAGCAAGGATTATTCCTTTTCCGTCACTGCAAGAAACGGTGTGGAACGAAAGAAACTGGTGTCCATGCTTTCCGGCATGGCGGGGCTGATGGCCGGCGTAGCCGAAACCGGCAAAAATGGCGTATCCGTTTCCGGACGCCTGATCCCAACACAGCGAGGCATAAAATTTGTGAGCGGAAGTTTCCTTGAAATGGCGTGCTACCAGAAAGTCAGAAAAATCGTGGAACGTCTGGCAGCGCAGGAAAAAGTCAGCTGGGGCGTGTATCCCAACGTCGTTGTAACCGACAAGCAGAATGGACTTGCGGTCAATGAATTCGACATGGTCATTGTCTTCGACGAAGACCTTTACGTTGTTGAGGTGAAGAGCGGCCATCAGTTCTCGGATTATGACAAGTACATGGCCGTCATTAAGAACTACTCTCTGGAAGACCATTTCCTGCTGATCGGAAACAGCCTGACGAAAAACCAGGCGGAGTATGTCCGCTACTTCTGCGGCTATGCGGTCTGCACTTTGCAGCCCAATTTCCTTTACGACACGCTCGCCACGCTTTTCAAAAGCGGTCTGAAAGCCTCCCGGGAAGCGGCAGCACGTGAAGAAGAAGCCAGACAAGCGCGCCAGGCAGAGTTTGAAGCCCAGCGCAAGGCGGCTATCGAGAAATCCAAAGCCGAAAGTGCCATGCGTAAAGCCAAAGCGCAGGAAGCCGCCCGTCTCGAACGGGAACGTCTGGGAAAAGAACGCCAGGAAGCCCAGCGCCGCGAGAAGGAACGTCTCGAACGAGAACGCCAGAAAGCGGAATGCCGTGAGAAAGAGCGCCTGGAAAAGGAACGCCTTGCCTTAGAGCGCATGGAAGAAGATCGTCTGGAAAAAGAGCGTGCCAAAAAGGCGGAAGAAGAAGCCAAAGCGAACAAATCCGCAGCCAAACGGGACGACGCTTCCCAGACCCCTGCCAGTCAGACGGCCAGATCGGCCTCTGAGGCAAGCCAGAACGCGGAAGCAGCCAAACCTGCAGCAGAATCCGCCAAACCTGCAGCAGAATCCGCAGACGTGTTGAATCTCACTGTCGCCAAACCGGCACAAACCGCGACTGCCAAATCCGTTTTAAAAACGGCGGAAAAAGAGCCGAAAGCGGAGCCGGTAAAGACACCCAAACCAGCAGAAACGCCAGAAGCTCCTGAAGTCCCAGTAAACCCAGAAACTGGAGCCGAAGAAAAAGCTGAACGGCCGGAACCCGCAAACAGTGAAAAAGCGGAAGAAACCGTCGAAACTGCTGAGCCATCCAATGCGGAGAATTCCAGCGAACCTGTTATGGAAGCTGAACCCGAAGGCAGCAATACGGCAGAAGAACCGATCAGTCCGACAGAGCTGTCCGCTGAAAAAGAATCTGAATCAGCGGAAACACCAGTCGAAACCTCGACGGATCTCGCTGGAGCGATCGAAAACACTGAACAGGTTCAGGAAGAAATGCCTGCCGCACCGGCCAAAGCACAGACGACGACCGAAACGCAGACAGAAACTCTGACTGTTGAAACGGGAGTGTCGAGTTCTGAAGCAGCGGAAACGCCAGAACCGGAAGCGGAAGAAAAAGCAGAAACGGAAGAAGACTCTGCGGAAGCTTCCAGGGAAGAATCCGTTTCGACGGTTCCATCCAAAGAAGAAGTCAAAATGATTGCTGACGCTTCCAACGAAGAACGTCCAGCCGCACCTGCCGTATCCAGTGCAGAACCGGCTGAATCTCTCGAAAACCCGGCAAAAGCCGAATCTGCTTCAGAAGACGAACAGACAGTACACCCTTCTGAAGCGTCTGAAACCGCGAAAACGGCAGAAGCATCGGAAGAAGCTGCTGAACCGGCGGTCGTTTCTGAAGAGACGTCCGCAAAGAGCGAAGACAATACGTCCAAGGCTGCGGATGAAAAAGCGGAAGGTCACCATGTCCTGACCGTTCGTCCGAATCATCTGCCGGCACCGGTGATTGCCTTTACGCTTACCGAAACCGAAACTGAGGTTTCTGCCCAGGCGGAAGCCGAAGAAGAAAAATTCGTACAGGACGTACTGAGCAATCCGTCCGAAGAGACGAAGCAGCTGCTCGAAGAGGTCGAAAAAGCCGAAAAAGCGCTCGAGTCCGAGGCAAAACCGGCACCAGCCAAACGCCGTCGCACGACAAAAGCCGAAGGCGAAAGAAAGCCGCTCCAGCGCGCAGGGGACGCAAGCCTAAAGCCGAAAGCACCCAGACTGCAGAAACCGCCGAAACGGAAAAAGCAGCACCGAAACGCCGCCGCACGACGCGCAAAACGAAAGATGCAGCCGCCGAAACGGCGACAAAACCGGCAGCAGAAACCGCAGCGAGCCAAGAAGCCCAGGCTGCGGAAGCAAAGCCAAAGCGCAGAAGAAAAACCGCAGCCGCCAAGGAAGGAACCACGACAGCTGCTGCGGAAAACACTGCTGCATCCGAAAATTCCTCCAGCGGGGAAAAACCGAAACGCAAACGGAGAACCCCGCAAAGAAAACCGCAGAATCCAGCGAAACGCCGGCCGCTCCAGCTGAAAACAGCGAGGAGAAGCCAAAGCGCAGACCCGGTCGAAAGAAAAAGACCGCAGAGGAATCTGCAGAGCAGGAAGGAGGAAATAGCTAGTGGCGGAGACAACGGTAAATAAAGACAAATCGACGGTGAATAACCCGAAAAATACGCTAGAAACAATACAGAATTTATTGCGGCTGACAAAATCACGTCCACGACCTTCTTCACCACGGGAGATGAGACGCTCGAGCGTCTCCATCCTGAGGGAAGCCGTACGCGTACGACGCTCGAAGCCGCGAAAGATGTTATGCAGGAAGTGGACTATGTCCTGGTCGAGGAGATCGCCCGCTCCTGCTACCTTACCCTTTGCAGTGCGCGGAGCTGGTCAGCCTCAGGCTGGCCAACTACTCCCGCAAGGCGATCTTCAATCACCTGACCAAACTCAGCAAGTACCATGTGCTGCAGGAAAAGGCGATTCTTCGCAAGGGAGGAACCAAACTGACCTGCTTCTCGCTCGATCTGTTTGGATCGCAGATTGCCAAGCAGTCCGTCCATATGCACGGCGGGAATGTCTATCTTTCCTATTCCAGACGCCGTGAACTCAACAAGCCGGAAAAGCCGCTGGACATTTTCCGTATCCTCGTCGGCAACCAGATTCTGGTGGGGATGCTCAAAAGCGGCGTCAGCATGAAGCGCTTCGGTGTTCAGGAAGTGTTCGCTTCCGTCAATCCGCAGGACGTAAAAACGGTGCCATCATGCGTACGCCGGTCAATTTAACCCTCAATGACGGAAGCCGGCTGTTCTTTGAAGTCGTCCGCAATACGGACGAATCGCTCGAACAGCTCTGTGAAAAGGTGAGTCGTTATTATTCGATTCTCGACAGCCAGTGGACGATGCTGGAAAGCCGCAATATGACGGATAAGACCAATATCTATGCCTGCTTGCCGCAGCTGGTAATCTGCACAGAAAGTCCGGCGGATGCCGAACAGGTGTATCAGGCGTTAAAAGAACGCAGTCTGATTCGCAAGGAAGATACGCTTCTGTTTACCGAAGACATTCTCCATCTGAAAAATTCGCTGATTTCCCTGTACGAATTCAAAGAAGACGGCAGCCGTCAATGGTATCGTCTGCCGGGCATGAAACTCTACAAATAAAGCCCGATCAAAACCGAAAAGAAAAGGACAGAATGTTCTTCTGTCCCATAAAAATCGAGGAATAGAAAGCCGGCTTAAACGCCCGGCAATCGATCTCGTCTGGTTTTTCCTTTCCGATTTCTGTTTCATTCGCGCGCTCATCCATAAGATAGTGGACGAGCGCGTTTTTTCTTCTGTATCGCTTCTGTATCGTTTAATACAATCTCGCTGGGAAAACCCTCCTGCCCTCAGACGCAAAGAAAGGATCAGGGTTCAGCTTCTGTGCGCAGATGTTTCGCCGGTTCTGGAAAAATGGTATTTCAATACAATAATTCCGTGGAAAAATTGTACCAGAATACAATTTTTCCAGAATCATGCATTTTTTGCACAACAGGGTTCGAAATGGGGAATCTGCTATTCGAAAACAGAGAAAAGCGGCAGAACACAGAGTGCTCTGCCGCAGGAATAACGATGGAAAGGAATGACCCGAAAGCTTCGGGACTGTCCATTTGGCGAAAACGCGATTAAGCGCTGCGCTCTTCGATTACGATGCCGGTATCCGGGTCAACTTCAACCAGGATATTGCGTCCAGTGTCCTTGTCGAAGAGGTGGATCCGGTCGGTGTTTACAGCGAGTTCAACGACATCGCCGGCTTTGGTCTTGGAAGAAGGATCCACTGCCGCGATGATCTGGGTTCCGTTGCAGTCTACGTAGAGGTTGCTGTCAGCGCCGAGCATTTCATAGACTTCCACTTTGCCTTTCGCCTTGGCTTCCGGGTGGCTTGCTACTTCTTCCGGATCGTCGGAAAGATCTTCCGGACGGATACCGAGGGTAACGGTGTCGCCGTCCTTGTAGCCTTTTTCGCGAACGCGGGCTGCGAATTTTTCTGGAATCAGGATATTGTCGTCGCCGATCGTGAGGTACGTCTTGCCGTCTTTTTCATTGATGACAACGTCCATGAAGTTCATCTGCGGAGAACCGATGAAGCCGGCAACGAACTTGTTGATCGGATAGTCGTACAGGTGGGCCGGGGTATCGATCTGCTGCACTTCACCGTCGCTCATGACAACGATACGATCGCCCAGGGTCATGGCTTCGGTCTGGTCGTGGGTTACGTAAATAATGGTAGCGCCCAGTTTTTCATGCAGTTTGGAAATTTCTACACGCATCTGGCCGCGCAGCTTGGCATCCAGGTTGGACAGCGGTTCATCCATCAGCAGAACCTTTGGATGACGGACAATGGCACGTCCCATGGCAACACGCTGTCTCTGACCGCCGGAAAGCGCTTTTGGCTTACGGTCGAGCAGGCTGTCCAGACCGAGCGTACGGCTGGTCTGTGCGACACGCTTGTCGATTTCTTCTTTTGGCAGTTTGGCAATCTTCAGCGGGAATTCCATGTTTTCGCGAACCGTTAAGAACGGATACAGGGCGTAGGACTGGAAAACCATCGCGATCTTGCGGTCTTTTGGATCGAGATCGTTTACGCGGTTGCCGTCGATGATCAGATCGCCGCCGGAAATTTCTTCCAGACCGGCAATCATGCGCAGCGTGGTGGATTTTCCGCAGCCCGAAGGACCTACGAAAATAACAAACTCGCCGTCTTTAACATCCAGGTTGAAGTCCTTAACGGCTTCAAAACCGTTTGGATACACTTTCTTAATATGTTTGAGATTGAGCTCTGACATAGCTTCTCCTTTATATACGGCTGGGAAAGTATCGCCGGCCTCACGCCCGCAAAATGCTTTCTAAGAAATCTCAAAATATAAATGGGGATCTCATCTGGGTCAAGGCAGATACCCATCCAGCTCTGACATTTTCAGAATAGGGGCTCAAAAGACGATGAACAAATCAGATGACTTGAAACGTTTCATTCCCTTCACGGCCAAGTTCAGCCGGAAAGGTCTTGAAAGTTCAGCTGGAGAAGATAGAAAATATATTTGTAAACTTTGCAAATCATATTGCAATTGCAACAGGATTTAGTAAATTATGATTAAGTTTAGTAAAACTTTACTGGCCATCCAAGAGGCCATAGAAAGAGGAAAAAATGGCTGATCAATCCATTCTGAAGCTCGTGGAATACGGCGTTCAGACCGGTCTGCTCCCGGAAAGCGAGCGGACGTATGCTGCCAACCTGCTTCTCGACCTGATGCACCAGGATGCATTGGATCAAACGGCTTACACCCCCGACGGATCCGAAATTTCTCTGCCGGAAGTCCTGAATAATCTACTGGACACTGCTGCAGAGCGTTCCATCATCGAAGACTCGATTACTTATCGGGATCTGTTCGATGCCAAACTGATGAACGCTCTTCTGCCGCGCCCTGCCCAGATTCAGGAAACGTTCGAAAAACTGTATGAAGAAAGCCCGAAAGCTGCAACGGACTACTTCTACAAACTTTCTCAGGATTCCAACTATATTCGCCGCGATCGTATTGCCCGCGACGAGCGCTGGAGTGCCGATTCGCCGTATGGAGAAATCGAACTTTCGATCAACCTCTCCAAACCGGAAAAAGATCCGAAAGCGATCGCTGCTGCTAAATCCGCTCCGCAGTCGGCGTATCCAAAATGCCAGCTGTGCATGGAAAACGAAGGCTACGCCGGTCGTGTCAATCATCCAGGCCGTACAAACCACCGCATCATTCCTATCACCGTCAACAATTCCCGCTGGGGCTTCCAGTACTCCCCTTACGTGTACTACAACGAACACTGCATCGTCTTTAACGGCGAACATACGCCAATGGCGATCAACCACGACACGTTCGTAAAACTGTTCGACTTCATCGATCTGTTCCCCCATTACTTCCTGGGCAGCAACGCCGACCTGCCGATCGTAGGCGGAAGCATCCTGTCCCACGACCACTTCCAGGGCGGAAACCACGAATTCCCAATGGCAAAAGCCGAAATCGAAGAAGAAGTGACGATTCCAGGATTTGAAGATCTCAAAGCCGGCATCGTGAAATGGCCAATGGCGGTTATCCGTCTGCGCGGAACTGACCGCACGCGCGTTATCACCGCAGCCGATCACATTCTCGATACCTGGAGAGGCTACTCCGATGAATCTGCCGGAATCCTGGCGAACGCCAACGGCGAACCGCACAACACCATTACGCCGATTGCCCGCAAACGTGACGGCGAATACGAACTCGACCTCGTTCTGCGCTGCAACATCACCAGCGAAGAACATCCGATGGGTGTCTTCCATCCGCATGCCCAGTGGCATCACATTAAAAGGAAAACATCGGTCTGATCGAAGTTATGGGTCTGGCTGTCCTGCCGGCTCGTCTGAAAAAGGAAATGTCCGATCTGAAGAAAGCCATGCTCAACGGCGAAGATCTGCGTGCCGATCCGGAACTCGAAAAGCACGCCGACTGGGCCGAAGAAATCATGAAGAAATACGATACGATCAATGCAGAAAATATCGATCAGATCATTCATGACGAAATCGGCATCGTCTTCACGCACGTTCTTGAAGACGCCGGCGTCTACAAAACCGATGCCGAAGGCCGCAAGGCGTTCCGCCGCTTCATCGACGCGCTTTAATACAAAATCATTCTCAATTCTTCCCGGTTTGCAGGCGCATTATTCTGGAAAGAAAAGACAGAATCATCTGAAATAAAAGCGGCTTAAATCTCTAGCACTCAAAGACGTTTTCCCGCCGGCATCCGCCGGTGCGGATAAACCGCAATGGATGTCCTGCTTTATATACAGCGGGATCCCAGTGAGGATCAGAAAGAAGGTAATCTGAAATGAAAATCTTAGTAACGGGCGGTGCCGGCTACATTGGAAGCCACACCTGCGTAGAACTGCTCAACAACGGCTACGATGTTGTCGTTCTTGACAACCTGTACAACTCCAGCGAAAAAGCGCTCGACCGCGTAGAAGAAATCGCCGGCAAAAAGTGAAATTCTACAAAGGCGACGTTCTGAACATGGACGATCTGAACCGCGTATTCGACAATGAACAGATCGATGCCGTCATCCACTTCGCCGGTCTGAAAGCCGTAGGCGAAAGTGTTCGCAAGCCAATCGAGTACTACAACAACAACATCGCCGGAACCATCAACCTGCTGGAAGCCATGAGAAACCACAATGTGAAAAACATCATCTTCTCCTCTTCCGCTACCGTTTACGGCGACCCGGCCGAAATGCCAATTACCGAAAAATGCCCGAAAGGCACCTGCACCAACCCGTACGGCTGGTCCAAATGGATGCTCGAGCAGATTCTGATGGACGTTCATACCGCAGATCCGGAATGGAACGTTATGCTTCTGCGTTACTTCAACCCGATCGGCGCGCATGAATCCGGCCGCATTGGCGAAGACCCGAAGGGCATCCCAAACAACCTGCTCCCATATGTAGCACAGGTTGCCGTTGGTAAACTCAAGGAAGTCGGCGTATTCGGCAATGACTACCCAACACCAGACGGAACCGGTGTTCGCGACTACATCCACGTCGTTGACCTGGCGAAAGGCCACGTTGCGGCACTCGATCAGATCAAGCATGGCGCCGGCCTGAAAATCTACAACCTCGGAACCGGACATGGAAGCTCCGTACTCGACGTTATCCACGCCTTCGAAAAAGCCTGTGGTCATGAAATTCCATATTCCATCAAACCGCGTCGTGAAGGCGACATCGCTGCATGCTACGCAAAATGCGATCTGGCCAAAGAAGAACTCGGCTGGACAGCGCAGTACGACCTCGATGACATGTGCGAAAGCTCCTGGAAATGGCAGTCCAACAACCCGGACGGCTACAACACACCAGAAAAGTAAGCCGATAATCCCCGCGTTCTAAATGAAAAATCGCCCATAAGGCTACGCGAAGAAAAATCCAGAACGGCTGGATCGCCAGCCAGTACTCAATAAAATTAAAGCAGCAGGCAAATTTCCTGTAAGACCAGGTCTGAACAGACCGGTCAGACAAAGGAGAAGAAGCCTGCTGCTTTTTAATGTCTTGAGTTAGTAAGCAGAAAGGAAAGCGGGAAAAGGAGCGGAATCTGCATAGGCAAATCCATAAAGATGCGTGCGGCCTTCACGCAAGACGAGTCACCGGTTTTGGGCAAGGACAGTCACATTTCAGCATTTTTCTAAAAACGTGAGAATACGGTTCGAAAAATCGAAAAACACGTGAGAATACCGAGCGTAAAACTCAAAAAACGTAAAAAGGTGTCGATCTGTTTGCTGGAAATACTAGGGTGAAGGCTGGCATGCGGTTATCAGATTTTCCTGTGAGGACGAAGACCGAGGATTCCTTTTGTCAGAAAATGGCCTTGAATAAGGGTGCCGGAAAATCGTGCGGAGTCCAGTTTTGCTAGAACAGCAAAGTTGAATTTGACTAGATTCATCTGAAAAAGTGCAGAAACAGCCTCAAACGGCTGTTAAATTTAAAAACGAACCGAAAGAAATTGTGCACATAACTTGAATACGGGGCCAAAACAGCCCTTGTATAGCTTTCAATCTGTTAAATTATTCGTGTAACTCCTAAATCCAGTTGACCCGAACGGGCTGGCAGCTTTTGCAAAGTATGAACTGCTGACCATTTTTCCGAATGAGAGGTCTTTTGCGCGATTTGGGAAAGCAGAAAGGAACGCTATGACATCAAAGCTGAAAATTGCAGTTGCGGGTACAGGATATGTCGGTCTTTCGCTTGCTGTGCTTCTGAGTCAGAAGCATCAGGTAACAGCTGTTGATATTATTCCGGAGAAAGTGGAAATGATTCAAAACGGATTTCTCCGATCCAGGATTATGAAATCGAATCATTCCTCGCGACGAAAGATCTTGACCTGACAGCAACTACAGATTCTGCATCGGCGTATCAGAATGCAGATCTCGTTCTGGTGGCTACGCCGACCAATTATGATTCCGAACGGAATTATTTTGATACGTCAGCCGTTGAATCCGTTATTGAAGAAATTCGAACGGTAAATCCAGAAGCGTTTATCGTAATCAAGTCGACGATCCCTGTGGGATTTACCAAGTCGATCAATGAAAAATATAAAACGGATCATATTCTGTTCAGCCCGGAATTTTTACGGGAAGGACATGCGCTTTACGATAATCTGTTTCCAAGCCGGATTATTGTCGGAGCAGATTTAGAAGATCCGATTCAAGTCGAAGCCGCCCATCGGTTTGGCGACCTTCTTAAGGATGCGTCCCAGAAAAAGGATGTTCAGGTCCTGTACATGGGATCAACGGAAGCAGAGGCGGTAAAGCTTTTTGCCAATACCTACCTGGCTCTTCGCGTATCGTTCTTCAATGAACTGGATACGTATGCGGAGATGAAAGGTCTGTCGACCCGAGACATTATCGATGGAGTCTGTCTGGATCCGAGAATCGGCTCCCAGTACAACAACCCGTCTTTCGGCTATGGCGGCTATTGTCTGCCGAAAGATACCAAACAGCTGCTCGCAAATTATGAACACGTACCACAGAACATGATTGGAGCGATTGTAGAAGCCAATCGAACTAGAAAAGACTTTGTAGCCGATCGTGTGCTGAAAATGGCAGGCTATGAGGAAGATACAGTCGATCGCTATTCGAAAAGAAAAACACCCGGTTACAATCGGTGTTTATCGTCTGACGATGAAAGCGCACAGTGATAATTTCCGTCACAGTTCGATTCAGGGAGTTATGAAGCGTCTTCGTGCTAAGGGTGCGAACATTGTGATTTATGAACCGGCTCTTGAAGACGGAGCGACCTTCTTTGGCTCTCTCGTAGTGAATGATCTGGATGAGTTTAAACGAATCAGCAATGTGATCATCGCAAATCGAAACGGCAAAGAACTGTCCGATGTGCAGGATAAAATCTACACCCGCGATATTTTCCATAAAGACTGATGGTACGGACACAGTATGGTTTTGTCTGGCTGTGTCAGGCTCTTGAAAAACAGAAGCCAAATTACAGAACGAATTGCAGCGTTTCCATAATGGCGTTAAAAAGGTGAAGTGTCTTAACACCAGGACTTTCCCGCTATGGGAAGAAGCTGGTGAAAACGCTTCACCCTTTTTCTTTCCTGCTTAATGTACAGTCATTTTTGAAAAAGTCTGTACTTATATCGGCAAAATAAGAGGTAAATGGCATAAAAATAATTTTTATTAGATTATTCAAGCAATTCCCGTCAGAGGGAAATCTACCCAGTCTAGTTGCTTTTCGTGTAGTATATTATCGGTTTTGGCAAGCATGCTAAAAAGACAAACCTGTTACAAATCTATATAGGAGCTTAGGTATGAAGAAATTTTGGGAATTTTGGCTCAGACATCCATACTGGACAGCTTTCCTGGCCGTGTTTATTCCAAGACTGATTTTTACGGTGGGGATAAAGACGATGTCGATTTCCGGAGATGAAATCTTCTCTTTCTGGCCTGCTGCAAAACTGGCTGGATACGACTGGAGCGGCGTCATGGAAGGCTACCGCTATTACGGATTCGGGTATACGGCTCTGCTTACCCCGTTTTTCTTTTGATCCGTGATCCGGCTGTGCTTTATAAAACATTAGTTGTTCTGATGGCGCTTTTTCAGAGTCTGACAGCACCCCTTGTCTGCTATTTGATGAAGCGGTTTTTCATGTCACGAACCCTTTGCGAAGAATTATTTCCGGAATTGTCTGCTCGTTTTGCGTAGCGCTTCGAGCGGTCTACACGTATCCGGAATTTTTGTACGACTTTCTGATCTGGAGCATTGTCTGGATTTTGCTGATTCTTACCGAGAAGGCGAGTCTGAAATGGACGATTTTTCTGTGGGTGGTGACCGGGTATGCCATAACCGTGCACAGTCGAGGAATCACCCTGGTTTTTGCGATCCTCGCTGCGGCAGTGCTTTATCAGATCTGGTTTAAAAAGCCTTTGCTGGACTGGCGAGTCACAATCGTACTGGCGGTTGCAGCTCTTCTGTTTTACAAGTTTGGAATTCAGTTCGTTCTCAATTACCTGGGAATGAATCGCCCAGTGGGAAATACGTCTGTAACCGTAAAATCTGGAACACTCTCCCTTTTCCTTGGAGAGCCTAAATCCTGGATCAGCTGGTTCTATATCATCCTTGGGCAGCTGAATGAAGGCATTATGATGAGTGCCGGGCTGGCTGTTCCGGCTGTCTGGATCCTCATGAAGATGATTTTTTCGAAAGCGGAAAGAATCAATGAGAACCGACAGATTCTTTGCGTAGCTGTCTTCAGCTTCGCAGCCATCATCATCACGATCGGCGGTCAGTCCATTACAGAACTTTCAGCGGTTTATGAAGCGATGTTCACGAATGGAAACTGGGACGCTTTTCGCATGGTGACATACCTTCGCTACTATGGGGCTTATGCGTCTCCGCTCCTGATGGCAGCAATCTGTGCGTTTCAGAACAAAGAGCGTCTTCAGTCCATTCTGGTTCCGTCCATTGTTACTTCACTCCTGCTGCAGGGGCTGTTTGTGATTCTGGTTGTTCCATATATTAATCACTTTAATGGATCCGTCTGGAGCTATGCCCCATTCTTTGGAACCCGGGGATTTGTAGACAACATCAGTACGGCAGCCTATCTGGCAGGCGTATTTGCGATGCTCCTTCTTCAGGGAGTGGATCTTCTCCTTCTTAAAAGAATTTTAAAAATGGATTCTGCCTTTGGCTGCTCTCGTCATGATTTACGTATATGGATTTAACTGTATCCATCATGAAGGGTATCGTTCCCGGCAAAATGCACAGGCAGTTGAAGAGGGAATTGCCTACATAAAGAAAAATGCTGCAGACCGCACGATTTATGTAGCCAATGTGCCGGCAGGTTCCGCTGGCCAGGGCGTGGCATGGCTTTATCAGTTTGCCCTTCCTGATATTCCAGTTCAGGAGTATACGTCCGTTCCCGAAGAAGATAACGCGGTGGTTATTACGAATACCGATACGGATCAAAACCTCCTCGATCAGGGCTTTCAGCCGACTGCCCTGAATGATGGCTGGTTCATATATGAAAGGAATTAAGCATGAAGCTAATTATTCAGATCCCCTGCTTTAACGAAGCAGAAACCCTGGAAGTCGCTCTGAATGATCTTCCAAAGCATATTGATGGAATCGATGAAATTGAGTACCTCATTATCAATGATGGAAGCCACGACAACACGGTTGAAGTCGCTAAAAAATGGGGCGTAAACTATGTCGTCAATTTTCGAAATAACAAAGGACTGGCCAGAGGATTTATGGCGGGTCTCGATGCCTGCCTGCGCAATGGAGCAGATATTATCGTCAATACGGATGCCGATAACCAGTACTGCGGAGAAGATATTGAAAAACTGGTACGCCCTATCCTGAATGGGGAAGCCGGCATGGTCATCGGCGAACGTCCGATTGATGATACAGAACATTTTTCTCCGCTGAAGAAGAAGCTCCAGCATCTTGGAAGCTGGGTGGTACGCAAAGCCAGTCAGACGGATATCCCCGATGCGCCAAGCGGTTTCCGTGCGTACTCCAGACATACAGCCATGCGAATGAACGTGGTGAATGACTACACCTACACTCTGGAAACCATCGTGCAGGCCGGTCGAAGAAAAATGGCTGTAACGAGTGTTCCAATCCGAACCAACCCGGAACTGCGCCCAAGCCGTCTTTTCCACAGCATGTTCGGCTATGTAAAGAAAAGCATGCTTACTATTCTGCGATCCATGATGCAGTACAAGCCGCTGTACTGTTTCACCATTCTCGGATCCATTCTCAGCCTGATTGGCCTGATCGTGCTGATTCGTTTTCTTGTCTTTTATTTTCAGGGAGCTGGAAACGGTCACATTCAGTCTCTGGTTATCGCATGCATGTTGATTACGATCGGCGTAATTGGCTTCTTCTGCGGACTGCTTGGAGACACAATTGCCGCAAACCGAAGACTGCTTGAAGAAGTTCAGTTTGAACTCAGACGAATGGACTATGGCTTGAGTGAAGAAGAAGTGAAGCAAAAAGACGACCCGAACAAGGCTGGAGAATATGGTGGCGAATAAAAAGATTGATGCGGTAGTGGTCACCTTCAACCGTAAAGAAATGCTGATGGAGACGATTCATGCCATCCTGACCCAGACGTATCCTGTTAATCGGCTGATCCTCGTGGATAACAACAGTACAGATGGGACAATTGAGCATTTGAAAGCAGCGAGAGTTCTAAACGATTCGCGTGTAGAACTTGTGGCATTAGATCAAAACACAGGCGGAGCAGGCGGATTTCATGCGGGAATGAAGAAGTCCTATGAAATCGGCGATGCGGATTGGGTTTGGATTATGGATGATGACGTTGAACCGGCATCGGACTGTCTTGAAAAGCTAATAGAAGCAGAAGAAAAACTTCCGCAGCCCGTCAGTTTTTAGCCAGCTCCATTCGAGGATTGCAAGATGAACCGATGAACGTTCCTAAACTCCCAAAAGGAATGACCACAGGATATGTCGATTGGTATAAGTATCTAGGGGATGGAATCGTAAATATATCAAAGGCTACGTTTGTATCGCTTTTGATTAATGCGGACGCAATTAAAAATGCGGACTTCCCTGGGCTCCATTTTTCATCTGGGGTGATGATTCAGAGTACACACAGAGAATCATTCGGGATTTTGGCCCTGCATACATGGTGGGAAAAAGCAAGGCAGTTCATAAGAGAAAATCAGCAGATGCCCTGTCCATTGTAAAAGAAGACAATCCGAATCGAATCAATATGTTTTTTACTACTACAGGAATAACTTGATCGGATATTGGGAGTATGAAGGTGCATTGTACCGTTTCCTGTGCATGGGGAAACTGGGCTATGATTTCTTCCACGTTTTATTTAAAGGGAAGTATAAAGCTAAAAAATGGGAGTGATTTTAAAAGCTTTTAATGCTTTTGTCTTTGGAACGTATGACAGACAGTCCTTTAAAAATCGGAGTCAGATATGAATGAAAAAATCGCTGTAGTAATACCGGTCTATAACGTTGAAAAGTATATCTCCAAATGTATTGAGAGTGTCTGTACTCAAAGTTACCCCAACTTGGAAATAATTCTGGTTGATGATGGCTCTACAGACTCCTCAGGAGAAATCTGTGATGCATATCAGAAAAAGATGATAGAATCCGAGTTTTTCATACTCCTAATAGAGGCTTGTCCGCAGCCCGGAATTATGGTGTTCAGCAGTCAGAATCTAACTGGGTGATTTTTATAGATTCGGATGATTTTGTAACCTCTAGATATGTAGAAGATCTCAACACCATTCGTTTGAAGGCAGGAAGCGAAATCTCTGTCACTCAGGTAAAAAAATAAATGAAGAAAGTGCAGCGTATATATATTCTCAGAGTGGACTGAGTAAACTGGCTGCACCGGATATTGTAAAAATGACTGTTTCGGATGCTCTTGCCAATATGTACTACAGGAAGGGAATTCCGATTTATGCTCCAGGAAAACTTTATTTAAAAAGCATCTTAACGAAGCATCCGTTTCGTATAGGCGAGCAGTATGAGGATTTAAGCATCATGCATCACCTTTTTCCGAAGCAAACGCGATTGGCTTTGCACAAGTGGAAAACTATTATTACCTGCAGCGTCCATTCAGTATCGTCAATTCTAAGTTTTCGGAAAATAAGATGATTCAGATTCCAATTTGCAAGGAAATCCATCAATTTATTGAAGAGAAATATCCGAAAGCATTATGCGCAGCAGAATCAAAACAGTTTGTTGTAGCTCTGAATTTATATGTTGACGCTCGGACTCATCACGCAGACAAACAGGTCCTTCGAAAGCTGAAAAAGAAGCAGGCCGTTACGTGACTAATATTCAAAAAGACAAGAATAATTCAACTGCAATACGTCTGCTGGCTAAATTGTTTCCTGCGAGTTTAGTGCTGCTTCCAAGTGCAATGCAGATCCTGAGGAAAGCGCAGAATGCAGGCTGGATTAAAATTAATAACCCATTTTAGGAGGGCCACAATTTGAATGGACTTGTAAGTGTAGTGATCCCTGTATATAACGGAGAAAAATTCCTCAAAGAAACTGTCAGCAGAATTCAAAACTCAAAATATGAAAACATAGAAATTATTCTTGTGAATGATGGCAGTACAGATACAAGTCAGCACATATGTGACGCTCTGGCAAAGCAGGATAAAAGAATCAGGATCTTCCAAAAGAAAATGGCGGAATCGCGGACGCCAGAAATTATGGAATGAGACAGGCAGTCGGTGAGTTCATCTGTTTTGTTGATCAGGATGATGTAGTAGCACCGGACATGTATCAAGATTTAGTGACTCTGTTGAATCAGGATGATTCCGATTTTGCAATGGGTGGTACAGCAAAATTAGCGGGTGATGGAACTACCCCTTTGAAACTTTTGATGATGGCTGTTTTAACAAACAGCAAATTTATCACGATTTTTTCTCTCAATGGTTTATGGCAGTTTTTACCTGCTCAGGCCGAGAATTCAAAAAGACATTATCCATCTATTTGGAAATGCCTTTTTCGTAGAGCATTTATTGATGAAAATTCGCTGACGTTCAGAAAAATTATTGACTTTGAAGATGATTTGACGTTTATGCAGGAAGCTTATTTGTATGCGAATTGTGTATCGACATCTTCAAAGATCTATTACTACTGGAGAATAAATCTAGGCTCTGAGAGTTATACATACAAATATATTAAAGATTATGATCAAAGATACAAAAATTATTATGATTATATTCTTGGGATCCTCGAAAAATCAAAACTTAGCGAGCAGGAGATCAGATCCTGGCAGCAAATTCTCTGCGGTCAGTATCTTATTGGAAAGATTGAGAATATTAATTCTCCGAATAATCCGGCTGGTTATTTTGAAAAAACGAAACAGACAAAAAAGCAATACAGCACGTTCAAAACCAGACGGACTCCATTTCAAAGTTACAGGTCAGAAAAGGTGTGGTTAAAAACCGAGTTTTTCTTAGTCTGATTCGAAAGAGGTTTTATTTTTTGATTCCTCCCGCGGTCTACTTTTTAATCGTGCCGGATCAAAAATGCAGAAGAATAATTTTTATCACACATTTCATACCTCACGAAAAAGTAGATACTCAATTATTGACGATTGAAGGTTAGCTGCTAATTGAACTGGCTCTTGTTATTAGATTAGAAAGGCCCTATATGAAAAAGATTATCGCTTTGTATTTGCCTCAGTTTCATAGAATTCCTGAAAACGATGAATGGTGGGGGCCAGGATTTACGGATTGGGTGAATGTAAAAAAGCTGTTCCCTTATTTAAAGGGCATTTACAGCCTAGAGTTCCTCTTAACCACAATTACTATGATTTAAGCGATCCCAAAGTTCTTGCAGACCAATCTAGTTTAGCCCTGGCTTATGGAATTGATGGATTTTGTTTTTACCATTACTGGTTTAATGGGAAGCTTCTGCTTGAAAAACCGGTTGAACAGTTACTGACAAATACGGATGTAAAAATTCCTTTTATGTTTTCCTGGGCTAATGAGACCTGGGCAAGGACCTGGGACGGTCGAGAAAAAACATACTTATTCAGCAAGAATATGGAGGGGAAAAAGACTGGGAATCCCATCTGCAGTATTTTCTGCCCTTTTTAAAGATGAGCGATACATCAAAATCGATAACAAGCCAGTTCTGCTTCTTTATACTTCTTCTCGAATTCAAAACTGTGCAGAGATGGTCGATTTTGGAATAGAAGACTGCGCGAATATGGATTTGATGGAATCTATATTCTCGAAACGCTTAACTATATTCAGCCAAAGCCTGTTTTACCAAATGCTGCTGGGACAATGACCTTCGAACCTGTATATACTTTTTCGAACGAGATGAAAAACAGAGCCTTCCAGCAAAAATCGATCGTTTTTGAAGGTAAATATGAATTTACATAAACTTACGAAGTATGACTCAAAAAGTGTGTTTGAAAATATAGCCAATCGCTCGCAACCTGAAAACAATAACCCTTCAGTCTGTGTTGGATGGGATAATACAGCGCGAAAAGGGAAAAACGGCAGCGTGATGGTAGATAATGATCCGCAATATTTTAAGGATACGCTGCATAAACTCATGACTGAAGATACGACAGGACCATTTGTATTCATCAACGCATGGAACGAATGGGCCGAAGGAACGTATCTTGAGCCAGATAACTTTTATGGAACCAGATATCTGGAAATCATTGAGCAGGAGAAACAAAGAGAGAAAACGAATGACGAAAAAACGGAAAAGCCTAAAATATAACTTCATTATTTATATTCTCCGAACTTTGGTTGTAACCTGCTCTTCCTTGTTGATTTTCCCTTACGCCTCTCGAATGCTTGGTGTAGCACCGATCGGTAAAGTCCAATACATTCAGTCAATCGCATCGTATTTTCAGCTCTTTGCCTCGTTTGGTGTGACGACTTACGGAATTCGTGAAGGCTCTAAACACAGGGATGAACCTGTATTGCTGAACAAACTAATTATTGAGCTGATTGTAATAAATTTTATCTGTACTGTGATTTCTCTAATCGCCTATGGATTGTTTACTGCTTTATTTATTCCAGATACTTACTCGAAACTGCTATGGGTATTTTCGGTATACATTATTGTCTATGGCTTAAACTTTGACTGGTATTTTAATATCTATGAGCAATACACCTATATAACAATTCGATCTGTAATTGGTTCGCTTTTATCTTTAGTAGTTGTATTTCTTTTTGTCAAAAGTCCTCAAAATTATCTTATTTATGCAGTGTCAATCGTAATTCCTTATGCTGTCAGCTTTATTCTGAATGGCGGAGAGATTGTAAAGAATTTAACGCGTGTTCAATTGTCCTTGAAATCGATAATGCGTCACTTGAAGCCTTTGACGGTAATTTTTTCTGTTATTGTCGCGACGAACGTATATTCATTACTTGACTCCTCTATGCTTGGAGCTATGCAGGGAGATATGAGTGTGGGGCTCTATACAGCAGCTTCAAAACTGACCAGACTTGCTTCAACTTTTGTTACTGGAATATTCGGAGTATTTACTCCTCGTTTGACTTATTACATAGGCTTGGGAAACAAAGAAGAGTATCGCAAACTGGCAACAAAGATTGCTCGTCTGATTATGCTGGGCGGAATTTTAATTAGCGTATATATGTCAGTATTCAGCAGACAGCTGATTACCCTGTATAGCGGTGAAGCTTATTTAGCTGCAGATCCCGCTATGAAAATTCTCTCTATTAATTTTCTGTTTTCGATTGTTGACTGTTATATGGGATGGCAGCTCCTGGTGCCAAACAATAAAGAATCCGTCATGCTGAAAGCCACGATAGTCGGTTCAGTAATTGACGTTCTTCTTAATCTTCTTCTGATCCCCGGTTTAATGTACTTGGCGCAACTGCTGCCACCTTTGCAGCAGAAATTTCAGTGTTTATTCTCCTCTTCTTAAATTGCAGGCACATGGTAAAACTCAATTCGGTGAAAAGAACCGTACTCAAAACTCTTCTTTCTGTTGGCGTTACGGTGGTTGGTATATATGCTCTCCAATTAAACGTTCTGAATTGGAAAATGGCGCTGCTTGTGGTCCTCCCACTTGCCCTAATTGTGAACTTAATTCTCTTATACTTGCTCAAAGAAAAGACTATTTTAGAGGTGTGTGATGAAATCAGAAGTAGAATTTCAACCCGCAAATATTCGAAAAACCAGTAAATATCTTCCTTGGCTGTTAATCATCTTAGGCGTTGTAAGTCTTTTAGTTATTCCCTTGATTGGTTACAAACAGGTTTCCATTCCGCAGATTTATCAAGATGAATTTGGGTATTGGGGAGATGCGGCTTTTTCAACGGACAGAACTGGTCGACTGTAATTTCGACGATTCCGTACTATTCTTTTGGATATTCGCTGATCCTAAAGCTATTCATTAGCTTAACTGGATCCTATACGAATGCTTATGCCCTGGCCCAAATGGTTAACGGGCTATGGTTAGCGCTAACGTTCCTGCTGTTAATTCGTCTTATCAAACTGCTCTATCCTAAAACTATTAAAAGCAGTTGGGCAATTTTTTTCGCTTATATATCCGTTGTCTATGCTTCGAATATTCTTAATTCCCATTTCACATGGCCTGAGTGTTTTCTTTCGCTCTTGGTCGTGATGTTGACTGTGCTTTTGTTAAGTTGCTTAAAACATACAACTTGATTTATTTTATAAGTATTTCTGTTTTGTGTGCCTACATCTATTATGTGCATCAGAGAATGATAGGCTTTGTTCTCTCTGTTTTTATAATATTAGTTATCTCGGTTTTTTTCAAAAACAAAGAGAGATGCCATCTTAAAACTTCTCATTTTTTTCCTTACTTTTGGAATCATCTACTTTTTGTTTTCGCTTTTGAAGACGGATCTGATCAATAATCTTTGGGTGTCCAGTCCTAGTTCCAATGTAAATAACATTAGCGGGCAGGCAGGTAATATTCGATATCTGTTTACTATTTCAGGTATACGTGATTTTCTGCTTTCTTTTTCCGGAAAGCTATTTTATCTGTTTACTGCGACTTTTTTGTGATTCCACTTCTCTTGCTCCGTAGTGTGACAAGACTGTTCAAATGGATTCAGGGAAAATCAAAACGGCACCAAAAAACTGGGGAAAATGCCTGCGCGGATGAGTTGGCTTTGGTTTACTTATTTGTCTTATTGTCCTTTCTTTTATCCGCAGGAATCAGCTCGGTTTCCATGATTACTCCAACGACAATTAGCCATGTGGTTTATGGCAGATATTTGGAGCCTCTTTATAGTGTTGGTCTGGCCCTTGGATTTGCAGAGCTGTTTCTTAGAAAAATGAGTTTTACAGAGTTGTTGATCTTAATGGGTATTTACGCTCTAACTGTTCTTTCGGTTTCCTGGCAATGCAATCAGGGTGAGCTTCGATGGAGAGCACCGGTGAACAATAGTGCAGTTACATGGTTCGTAAAGGAAAACTGGATTGAATTGAGAAACTGTCTCTTACTCACTGGGATTGGAGTGGTGCTGCTCTTTATGGCAGAGAGAAAACGGATTCTCTATTGCCTCATTCTAACGATAATGGGGATTTACTGGATTGTTACGGGCAATCAAGCTTACAAGGATCACGTAAGTGATTGGGGTGCCTATCAAGAAGACAATGTGGCAATCTCAGAATATATTCGCAATTTCGAAAATCAGCATGATGAAAACATACAGGTAGTTATTGTAAATAGCGATATTGGTCGGCTTCCGAGCCGTAACCCAGGCAATGGCTTGCAGTTTTTAAATCCAAATGCAGAATTTGAGGTCTACTCAGAATGGGATCAGAGTTTGGCTAAGACGTTCGAAAATGGAGATGTTCCCGGACTTCTTGTTACTTCAGAAGCCGCTGATATTGAAGGTTTAGATGAGCCTGTGTATACCACTGACCATTACCAGATCTATATTCTGAAAGAATGAACAACCCAATAAAATTTTCAGAACTCCGCTCAGAAGATTTTGAATGCTTTACAAAAGAATGAAATCTAAAAAGCGAAGGCTTTAAGACCCGGATGTTTCTTAAAGAAATCCTCAGGAAGTCTGAAAGTCTTCGCTTTTGTTGGTGAAATGAGCTTTTATTTCGCAGCGGATTTTTCCGCAAGGCTTTTGCGAACGGAATTGTACAGACCGATCGCAAGAATCAGAATCGCGATCGGGCAGATCCAGGAGAGCAGGGTTCCGGACCAGGAAAGGATGGAATCCAGACCGGTGCAGGCGACAACGGCGCCGGCAACGGTAAAGGTGATCAGCCAGGAACGGTAGGAAAGTTTGCCGAACGTTTCCTGGAAGTATTCCGCGCAGCAGGCGAGAAGACCGGAGCAGACGTTCAGGCAGGCGATCAGGAAGATCAGACCGGAAAGAATGCGTCCAAGGCTTCCCCAGGTCTGAGTAGCCGCGGCAGAAAGAATCTGCGCACCGTTTGTGAAGGAACCGAAGAGCACGCTGTTGCGAGACGAGCAAACCGCCAGAAGAATGTACACGAGAGCAAGAAGAATACCGGCGCAGACTGCGGAAAGCGCAAGCGCCTGATTTTTCTTCTTGATGTTCATTTTTCGATGTTGGTCGTAATCAGAATGCCAAAGCAGAAGGCGGCCAGAATATCCATGGTCTGATAGCCTTCGTTCAGGCCGGTCCAGAAGGGGCTGTTCGCAAATGCGGCAGCCGGAGCGGAAACACTGGCTGGCGCAAACAGAAGCGGAATGCAGACGCAGAGGATCAGAATCAGAAGAATCGGGCCCATGATCTTGCCCAGAATATCCTTAAGCTTTCCGGGATGGACAGCCATGAAGTAGGCGGCAATAAAAAGAGACAGATTGCCGCAATCTGAACGGGTCTGGCCGGAATCAGCCAGGACCACATTTCCATCGCGGTTCCGGCGGTACGCGGAATGGCGATGCATGGACCGATCAGTAAATAGACGATGGTCATGAAAATTGGACCGAGCGGCTTCCAGATTTTGCTGATCATATTGGAAGCGGTCCGGTACGGGGCGATGATGCAGATGGAGACAACCGGCATGACCACACTGGTGACGAGCATGCCGCTTAAAGCCGGAACGAGAGCACTGCCTGCCTGCGCCCCAAGGTAGGGAGCAAAGATCAGGTTTCCGGCGCCGAAGAACATGGAAAACAAGGTGATTCCCAAAATCAAAATATCTTTAGTCATAGAAAAATTGTAGCATTCGAAGACAATTCCATACTTTTATAAGTGCATAAAGTACATCATCCAGACGAAAACGTATTCATATTTCGTTTGCCCCCTGCCAATTCACGAATTCCATGTTCTGCTACAATAAAATCCAAAGAGAAAGGCAGGCTGAAGGCCCCAGAACCTGTAAATAAGCCTTCAGAACAAGAGAACGATTTGCAGAAAGGAGCAATGTATGGAAACAGTTCCCTATAACAAGAAAATTTCCGACGCCATTCAGGATGTACTCGAAGGCGGAAACTGGAAATACGATTTTGATGAGATCAACGGAATGTTTACCCTGACGTTCGGGTCGTCTCAAGGACTGAATTACGACATGCTCATCCTGACCGGAGAAAAAGATTTTGAAACGACCATGAGCTTCCCCGTCGGAACGGAACGAGACGATCTGGATCTTATTTCCACCATGGCGGAGTTCATCTGTCTGGTCAATTACGAACGTCCTCGAAGCCTGTTCTTCTACCATCCGCAGCGCGGCGAGATCCGCTACCGGGAGCGGGTGAAGGTCAATCCATACAATCCGGAAAAGGAAAGCGTTCTGGCGAGTCTGGTCATGGCCATTGGAGAAATTCATTCCATTACGCCGGGGATTCTGGCGATCCTTTTCAGGGTGCAACGGCAGAAGAAGCTCTGGCGATCATGGAAGCGGGCCACGATCTGGTATCCAGTTTCATGAACGCCCTCGAACATAACGCCACCGCGGAAGACTTCATTCTTTCCGACGAGACGGATTCCGAGGGAAATCCGAAAACCCCGCGCGCCTTTCGCTACGCGATCGATCTGAACACCGGGGAGTTCCTGAAAGGGGAATTCATCGACCCGGATGAAGAAGAGGAAGACGACGAGGAAGATCTGTTTAAGGACCCCGAAAGCTTCGATTCCTCGCTCAATTAGTACGGCGCAGATTGTACCGCGCAAAAGTCTGCATGCTGCAGCCGCTGGCTTTGTTGGGGTATTGCTTGAAAAACAGATTTACAATCGCGGGTGCGATATCCCAATCGATCCAGAGGATCGTCTGGAAGCCGTTCGGAATTAAAAAGAAGCAGGATGCCCGCTGGACCGTATGGACTGGCGGGCAACTTCTGTATGCGCTCGGTTCAAGGGCGTGATTTATGTTTGGATTCCGGTGGGCGGCTTTCTGCAGAGAAACCTAGAGCGCGCTGTCTCGATCCGGAAAATGCAGTAGGGAGAGCGCTTCGAACAGATCGGCTCCGGCCAGGAGAAGGTCTTCCTCAAAGTCAAAGTGCGAATCGTGCAGTTCAATTCCGGTTCCCGTTCCGAGGAAAAAGAATACGCCGGGAACTTGCTGTAAATACCCGGAGAAATCTTCGGTAATGAGCTCTGGCTTCTCGAGAATCTGCAGGCTGGGAATCTCCTTTTCGATTGTCTGAAAAAGCGTGCGGTCATTGATTACTGCCGGGTAGCCGCTTGAAAAGGAAAGTTCGATCTGCACGCCGCGCTTCTGGCCGATTTTATGGCACAGATCTTCGATGGAATTTCGCAGAAAGTGATAATCTGCTTCTTCAAAGGCGCGCAGCGTGCCTTCCAGCACGCATTCTTCGGCTACCACATTGCGAATGCGTCCGCCTTCCATTTTTCCAAAGCGCAGCAGGCAGAACGAATCTTCCGGCATCGACGCCACAAGCGCGTAGGCCTGATTTAAAACATCCATGCAGGCTTCAATCGCATCGGCCCCTTCCTGAAACCTGGCAACGTGTGCGGCTTTGCCATGAATGGAAATCGTGACTTCACACGAGCGGGCCATCAGCGGGCCCGGACGGCTTGCTATGGCACCTTTTTCCAGCAGCGGCCAGAGATGCATGCCGAAAATGCGGTTCACGTGATACGTCTCGAGAAGCCCGCTTTCGACGATCGGCTTTGCGCCGCCTGGATTTTCTTCGCCGGGCTGAAAAATCAGAAGAACGTTCTGATCCAGATCGCGATAATAGCGTTCCAGCCGATGCGCGAACAGAAGCAGATTGCTCATATGGCCATCGTGTCCGCAGGCGTGCATGCGCCCTGGATACCGGCTTTGATACGGCTGACCCGTCTGTTCATTTACCGGAAGCGCGTCCATATCGCTGCGAAAGGCGAGGGTACTTTCCTTGCCGGCATCAAAGAACGCTGCAACGGCGCAGGGAAGCGGATGCGTTATTTTACACGACAGATCGCTCAGCGCATTTTCGATGTAGGCACATGTCTTTGGAAGATCGAGTCCCAGTTCAGGAATCTGATGCAGATCGCGGCGCCACGTCCGGACCTGGGCGATTTCTTCCGATCGAGTGAAATGTTTTATTGTCATGTAACAAGTGTATGAAACCTGTTTGAAAATGGGTTTCATAAAAACAAAACGGCTTCGGATTGTGGTGAATCCGGTTCAAATTCGCTACACTTCAACCATTCCCGAGCCGTTTTTAACAACGAAAGACGGGAAACTGCAGGGCGGTTTGCGGCAGGAAAAAGCCGGATTATGCAATACCGCAAACCGGCAAAATGGAAAAAGGAAAGGGAACGAATCCTATGAAAGAAGACGTATTTGCGCGGATTGAATCCGCCGATGGCGATGTGACGATTTCGGGCGTATCCGCTGCCGCTCTGGCAAAAGAATGCGGAACGCCGCTTTATATTTTCGATGAAACCGGCCTGGAACAGACGATGCAGGCGTATGTGAACGACTTTAAAAGCGATGAATTTGAGACCCGTGTGGTTTTCGCCTCCAAGGCGTTTTCCAATAAGGCGGTTTTAAAGCTCTGCGCTGAAAACGGACTGTATATCGACTCCGTTTCGCTGGGCGAAATTTACACGGCGAAAAGCGCCGGCATCGATTTGAGCACAATTTATTTTCACGGCAACAACAAAACGAAAAGGAACTGCGCGCGGCGCTGGAATGGGGCGTAGGTACGCTGATTCTTGACGGTCTGGAAGAAGCGCAGACGCTCGTTTCGATCGCGTCGGAATACCCGGAACGGAACATGCGCGTTTTGCTGCGGATTAATCCGATTGTCGAAGCCGCCACCCACCATCACATTCAGACGGCCGCACCGGATTCGAAATTCGGCATTCCCATCACGATGGAAGAGCGAATTGTCGAAACGATCCGCACCGTCCAGCAGGCCGAAAATCTTCATTTTGCGGGTCTGCATGCGCACATCGGTTCTCAGATCTTTGAACTGGAGCCGTACGCGAAGGAAATTGAGGAATTCGCCGAATTCATGGTCGTTCTGAACGATCGCTATGGCATTGCGATCGAAGAAATCGATCTGGGCGGCGGTTTTGGCGTCTGGTATTCCGAAGCGGATACGCCAAACCCCATTGCCAAAACCTGCGCCTTTTAATTGACGCCTGTCAGAAGACATTCACCCGCTACGGCTTTATGCCCGAACGGGTGACCATTGAACCGGGCCGCTCGATTGTCGCGGAATCCGGCTATCTGCTCTATACGATTACCCGCATTAAACAGGGCCTGAAAAACCGTTTCTATCTGGTCGACGGCGGCATGTCCGATCTGATTCGACCGGCGCTTTACGATGCCCGCTACACAGCAAGCGTCGTCGGCGCACCCGAAGATGCCCCGACCAGCCTGGTCACGGTTGCCGGAAAATGCTGCGAAAGCGGCGATATCGTCATTCGCGATATTGAACTGCCTGAAGCGAAAGAAGACGATCTGCTTCTGATTTATACGGCCGGTGCCTACGGCATTTCCATGGCCAGCAACTATAACAAGCAGCCCTTCCCCGGCGTGGTCTTCGTCAAGGACGGAAACTGGCGCTATGTTCTGAAACCGCAAAGTCTTGAGGAAATGATCGCCCACGAGTGCGAATAATCTCCCAGTCGGACGGGATAGAAAGAAGGAACGGCGTATGGATGTACAGGTTTCGAAATACCATGGATGCGGCAACGATTTCATTTTGATTCGCGAAGAAGAAGCCGAACGCATCGACGATTTGCACGATTTTATCGTGCAGGTGTGCGATCGGCGCTTTGGCATCGGCGCGGACGGCCTGATGGTCGCCCGTACCCATCCGTTTTTCATGGAGTACTACAACCAGGACGGCTCCCGGGCCCCCATGTGCGGCAACGGAATCCGCTGCCTGACCTGTTTCCTGCGCGATCAGGGCTTGCTTGAACAGGCCGATTCGGTAACGATCGAAACGCTGGCTGGAACCAAGACTGTCGAAATCATCAGCCAGAAGCCGTTTCTGGCCCGCGTTGCCATGGGAAAGCCAATCGACGATCCTGAAGCCATTGGCGTTCATGTATCCGATCCGGACGCCCGCATTTACAACTGGCCGCTGTCGATTGGCGATCAGACGGTTTCGATTGATTCCTTTTTCATGTCGACCGTTCACACCCTCGTTTTTGATGAAAACGCCATGGGCGATATCGAAGCAAAAGGCCGCGCCATTTGCGAGCATCCGCTGTTTTCCGAAAAGACGAATGTCAACTTCATTCATGTCCTTTCGCCCGATCAGATCGAGATTCAGACGTTTGAGCGCGGCTGCGGGGTAACCCTGGCCTGCGGAACGGGCGCCTGCGCAAGCGTCATCGACGCCCATCGCAAAGGCCTCTGCGGCACAAGCGTGGATGTCAAACTTAAGCGCGGAGCGCTTCACATCGATATCGATGAAGAAGAGTCCGCCTGGATGACCGGACCGGCCGTCTGCGTGCTGGAAGGCACGTTTCACTGGATGCCTTCTGCCAAAAGCCCGATCGAATAAAGCGGAACGGGAACCGGAAGCAAGAGGGAAGAAAAAGCGGGACTGCCAGGAGAAAATGGCAAGGATCGATCGAATGGAAAGGATGGAAACCATCGCATGGAACTGAGAGCGTACACGCCTGCGGACTGCAGGGAAATGCTGGAATTGTTTTATGACACCGTCCATACGATCAACGCCCGAGACTATTCCCCAAAACAGCTCGATGTCTGGGCGACTGGAAAAGAAGATCCGCAAGCCTGGTGCCAGTCCTTTCTGGCGCATTACACGCTGGTGGCTGTGGAAAACGGGAAAATCGTCGGGTTTGGCGATATCGATTCGAGCGGCTATCTCGACCGCCTGTACGTGCATAAGGACAGACAGAATCAGGCCATTGCCAGCACGATCTGCGACCGGCTCGAACAGAGCGTCGACAAAACGATTACCGTTCACGCGTCCATTACGGCCAGACCGTTCTTTGAAAAACGGGGCTATCGCGTCATCCATTCCCAGCAGGTGGAACGCCGCGGCGTTCTCCTGACGAATTTCGTGATGGAAAAGGAAGCCCAGAAAACGAAGTGAAAACAATAAGAGGATGAAAAATACCGCAAATACGCAGTTTTTTCATCCTCTTTCGTCTTCATCATCTTTATTCTTCGTTCGTTTCGTTTTCGACTTCTCCGGCCTTGGCTCACGCGTGCGCGTCCGGGGTCGAATGTTTTTTGAAAGCGAAAAGATCATTCGGTTTTTGACGCGCCGCAGGGAAAGCCGCAGTTTTTGCGACCGGCTCAGTTCCGGCTGCCAGACGGGCAGACGGTGGGCGCGCAGATCGCGGGAACGCACGTATACATTGAGCAGCCGCTCGGAAAGAAAGCCGTAAATGCGCTGCTGGTAGGCATTGCGGCCGTCCAGCGATATCTGTTTCTCCAGTTCTTCCAGAATGGGGAAAAGCCAGGCGCAATAGTCGTCAAAGCGTGCTTTGGAGCAGGCCATCATGTTGTACTGGCTGATGCCGCCCTGCGCCATGATCGCATCCCACGCCTGCACATCCTTTTTGCTTTTCGCGGCAAGAATTTCTCGAAGCGTATCGAGATCCTGCGCAAAGCCGGATTCGATGCAGTACTGTTCATAGACGCTTTCGCGATACGGTTCGAATTCCGCCAGGCACACATCATAGCCGTCCAGAGCCTTGAGAATTTCCGGACCGCTCATTGCTTTGTTTTTCCAAAGTAGCGGCGATAGTGACTGATCGAAATCCAGTCGCTTTCGGTATCGTTTTTCCAGATCCAGTACAGCCCCGTCAGTTCGCACCAGCTTTTGTTTTTGGAAGCGATGTTGTCTTTCGTGTTGTCGCGCAAATAGCCAAGATATTCGCCAAAGCCGACTTGAAGCGGAACAAAAGACGGATCGGCAGGGGGTGTAAAGGCTTTATGCATGATGATGTACTGCCGCAGTCTGCCCTCTGTCATTTCTGGCTTTCCTTTCCGGCGTTCAAATAAATCATTTCCAGCTTTCTGGCCGCTTCCTTCACTTCGTAGCCGGACGCGATGATTTCATCGCGGGTGTCGGCGCGCGGACGGGCAGCTTCTTCGAGAATCTTCTGGGCCCATGTCGCTGGCGAATCATCCAGAGACAAATAGAGCGCCAGCGATTCGATCGGCAGCTCATGCGCCACCAGCGTGGACGTTACGACGGGCAGACCGGTGCACTGTGCTTCGACGCCGACGACGGGAAGTCCTTCAAAAAGGAGGGAAGGACAAAAACGTCCATCGCATTCATCAGATGGGCGATGTCTTTACGAATCCCAAGAAATTTCACGGCATCGTCTAATCCTTTTTGCGAGACAAGCTGACGGATTTCGTCCATCGTTTCGCCCTGACCGGCCAGAAGCAGGACAGAATCGGGGCGGCGCTGATGAATCTGTTCGAACACTTCGATCAGAAACGGGTGATTTTTCTGGACGCTGAACCGTCCCACGTGGCCGATGACCAGCGTGCCGGGATCGATGTGCAGCTCCTTGCGGATTTCCTTTCCCCAGGCGGGTTCAAAGTGGAATTCGTTCAGGTCTACTGCGTTTTTTACCACGGTGTACTGATGGTTTCGAATGATGGACGGCGGAAATTTCCAGCGGGCCGCCAGATCCGAACAGGCCAGATATTTGGTGGGGTATTTGAGCAGGTACGGAATCGAGATCGTCTTGATGACGCGGTACTTGAGATTGTCAAAGCCGCCGCAGTGCGAGTGGACAAAGACGTTGGGCACGCCGGCTTTTCGGGCCAGCTTGGAGCCTTCCATCAGGGCGTACGTGCTGCCGGAATGAAAGTGAACGATAGGATAGTGATGTTCTTTTAAAAACGTCTCTAAAGACGATTTGAAAACCGCGTTGTTGTGTTCGCCAAAGGGATGTCCGGCCGCAAAGACGTGCGCCCCCATGGATTCCATTTCCTTCTGGAGCGCCAGATTATCGACGGTAAAGGGCGTGAAAAATCCATCTGGACTTTGTTTCGGTCGATGTGGCGGTACATGTTCATTAAATAGCTTTCCTGACCGCCGTTGGCAATCGGTTCGCGAAAGACTTCAAGTACGCGGATCATTCACAGTCTCCTTTCGTGGGGAAAAATGCAGGCCGGATTTCGAGGCAGACCAGATGATGGCCAGCCTCTCTTTTTATGATCGGGAGCATGGAGAAGAACCCGTGCAGTGTGCAGGCAAATTTTCGCCATCTGATACAGCTTGCGCGAAAAGCCTTCCTGTCTCGCAATATACACCTCATTACGATACGCATAGCGATAGCGATCCAGCCGGTCATGTGAAGCCCGGCTGATATCGGAGCCGACATTGTCGGCGCATTTATGAATGACGACACTTTCGGGAACGTACCAGCACGGATAGCTTGCGCTGATCCGTCTGGTGTATTCGACATCGTCGCCCCAGATGAAGAAATCTTTCAGGGGCAGACCGATCGCTTCAATGACCTGAGCCCGCAGGAAAAAGGAAACGAAGGAAGCCTGCCGGATCGGCCGGTCCATTTCGTCGGACTGCTTTCCCTCGATGAATTTGGGTTCGTTCATACGGCAGTACGATCCGTCTTTCCAGAGCACTTTGGAGGCGAGAAAGCCAAAATCCGGGTGCGCTTTGCCAAAGGCGAGCAGAGCGGCCAGCGCATCGGGGCCCGGAATGGCGTCATCGTCCATTCCCCAGACGCAGGAATAGCCCATCAAAACGGCCTGCCGCAGCCCTTCGCAAAAACCGCCGGCACCGCCGATATTTTCGTCAAGGCGATGATAGACGATCTGAAGATTGCGGCTTTTCTGGCAAGCTAAAGTTTTCGGATCATTTTTCCAGGCATGCACGGTGTCTTTGGTTCCATCGGTCGATGCGTTATCGACAATCAGAATCGAACACGGATGACTTTGCGCGAGAAGGGCATTCAGACATTCCACAAGCAGCGCCTTTCGATTGTAGGTGACCACGACGGCGATCGTCTGTTCAGGATGAGAACGCGCCATACGTGGGCCCTCCTTTTCCTGCAGTCGAAGCCGCCGGCCTGGATGAACGCAGCGTCGCTTTCGAAGATACTTTGCGGATCTTCTCGCTGTGTCCGTCCGCTTCAAAGGCGTCTTCGGACGCTTCGTGAACCGAAGTATGCGCGGCTCGGGCAGTTTTCAGGCGCGTTTTGAAATGCGAAGCAAACCAGCGGCTCAAATGGGAAAACGGCTGACTGAGCAGGTGACTGGCGTACAGAAGCAGGGGTTGAACACCGGATTTAACAGGCGGACTTCATTAAACGAGAAGCAGTACACAATAAAGAGCGCGATCATCAGCGGAACATTTTTCTTGCGGTACGCCTGCCAGGCGATGCACGAGCAGCATCCCAGCACGAGCAGCCATTCAAGAACGCCAAAGTTCAGCAAAATATTCAGATACGAGCAGTCGACATACAAATACGTGTCGCCCGCAGTCGTGGCCGGTCCGTTTCCTGCCAGACAATGTGCTTTCCGGCAAGAGACAGACCGTACTGATCGAACGCGGTGCGCGCATTGGCCAGACGGCCGGAAAGCAGTCCGTTCAGACTTTCCCAGAACGGCTGCCCGGGCGTATACGCCAGCATAAGTCCCAGCGCCACGATTGCCAGAACGACCGGCAAAAGCGCCAGACAGATTCCAAACCAGCGTTTATGCATGAACGAAAACCAGGCCGGATGCGACTGCAGCAGCCCAATCAGAATAAGCAGAAGCAGGGAAAGAAGAAACGCAAAGCGCGTATCGGTCAGGAAATAGAACAGAACGCTCATGCCCGCAAGCGCCATAAGCGCCGTCGTGTTGAGCGCGCGCAAATCGCAGAGCAGCAGCGCAATCAGAAGAAACAGAAAGAGAACCGGCGCTGTGCTGACCCACGCAAAGCCGAGGGCATGACGGGAACGCTCCGTATCCATGATCACATCGGGAAAGACGTGCAAAACGCTCAATGCGAGAACGAGCCCTAATACCGTAGTCAGCACGAGTAAATACACGCGCAGACCGCGCCGGAGGCTGAGGGAGCGAAACGCGAACAGATACAAGGTCAGAATCGCAAATTCTGTACTTCGCGAAAACAGAAAGACCAGAACGCTGACGATCAGAACCGTCCAGACGACGATGGGATTTTGCCGTCGCTTCGACAAGGTAAGACTGAGCAGCGCCGCGCCAAGCATCAGCACATAGCCTCCGTAGCGCAAAATCGTAAAGAACAGATCAAAGCCGCGCGAATACGAGGCGGCGCCCTGGGCCGATACGATCACGAAACCCATCCACGATGTGAAAAGGAAAAAGTCAGAAGCAGTTCGAGAAGCAGGGAAGAATGGCGCAGAGAATACGCGATCAGACGATTGGCGCGCAATCGCTCTCTGAACAGGGAAAAAGACTGGGAAACGGTATGCATAAAGCGGCTCCTTTCGAAGAGATCGAAAAACGTTCTGCGCCAGTTCGGGGATGAATTTCTTCGAAAGAAAAGGGCAGAAACGAAAACGGGAAGCAGGATGGCATAAGCCTGTTGAAAAAAATATATCATTCTTTTTGCGTATTCCCCGGTTTCGACCGCCCGAGGGCATCTGTCGATGGAGTAAGAAAACAAAGGACAGCGCCAGAAAAACGCTAATCCGCGCGATCAGAACGCAAGCCAAAAAGGCTGGGGAAAGGGAAACCCGTCCGTGGGCGCACAGAAAAACAGGCTCGCCATCCGGGCAGGAAAAGAATGATTCTGAGAATAGAGTAAGCCTGCTGTGACCCAGATCCGCTCAAAGCGCCTGCCTTGTTTGTGCAAACAGATCGTGCAACATGCGCGATTCGCATAAAGCCCGAAACCTATCGCTCTGAATACGGGACAAAACCATTAAAATCACGGAATTTACCCGGAAATATCTTGTTTTGCGCTTTCAAAACCCGATATTTACGCTATAATTTGCATTGTTAATTGCACAATGTTGCATAAAAACAGGTATGGAAAACGCATTGATGCAAACGAGGCATTGCACAGATCAGGAAAGAGAAAAAGGAGGCCCTATGAGCGAAAACAAAAAGCCGGTTTCGATCCAGATCGTCTCGCCGCTGAGCGGTACAGCCGTTCAGATTACGGAAGTGCCCGATCCCATCTTCTCCGGGAAGATGATGGGCGACGGCGCCGCGGTAATTCCGGATAACGGAACCATCGTTGCTCCCGTTGACGGCGAACTGACTATGATCGCACCGACCCTGCATGCGTACGGATTTAAAGCGGAGGATGGAACGGAAGTTCTGGTCCATGTCGGACTCGAAACCGTCGGACTGGACGGCGCTGCGTTCAAAGTTCTCAAGGAAGCCGGATCCAAGGTCAGAAAAGGCGAACCGGTTGCCGAGGTGGATCTTGAACTTCTCAAGTCGAAAAACCTCAACCCCATTACCGCCATCGTATTAACAAGCACCCCCAAAGACGCGGTAATCACCGTTCGGGAAGGCAAAGTCAAAGGCGGAGAAGAAACGATTCTCACCATTGAAGAACCGGCTAAAGAAGAAGCGCCGGAAGCCGACACAAAGCCGGCGTCTGGAAAAGACGAGAAAAAGGACGCTGAAAAAGCCGACAAAAAGGGGATAAAACGGAAAACACGTCCAAGTCTTCCAAAGGCAAAGCGGATCAATCCGATTCGTCCAAAAAGAAAAATTCAAATTCAAAATCAACTTCGACCTGCTTCAGAAATTCGGCAAGGCGCTGATGGTCGTCATCGCCGTGATGCCGGCAGCCGGTCTGATGATTTCCTTGGCAAGCTGGTCGGCATGATGGCCGGCGATATTACCCTCGTCACCACGATTGGTATGGTCATGGAAAACATCGGCTGGGCCATCATTAACAACCTGCATCTGCTTTTCGCCGTCGCCATCGGCGGCAGCTGGGCGAAGGAAAGAGCCGGTGGCGCGTTCGCGGCGGTTATCGCCTTCATCCTGATCAACAACATCACCGGTCAGATTTTCGGTGTCACGACCGACATGTTAGCGGACCCGAATGCGATCACGCATACGCTGTTTGGACAGCCGATGCCCGTCGCCAACTACTTCGTCAACATTCTCGGCGCGCCGGCGCTGAACATGGGTGTGTTCATCGGTATGATTTCCGGTTTCGCGGGCGCCATCATTTACAACAAGTACTACAACTACCGCAAACTTCCGGATGCCCTGGCCTTCTTTAACGGCAAGCGCTTCGTACCGCTCGTTGTCATCGTATGGTCCGTCATCATCGCGCTGATTCTTTCGATTTTCTGGCCGATGGTTCAGCTGGGCATCAACAGCTTCGGAGAATGGATCGCGACGTCTTCGGAAACTTCGCCGATTCTTGCGCCGTTCATTTACGGAACGCTCGAACGTCTGCTGCTGCCGTTTGGTCTGCATCACATGTTAACGATTCCGATGAACTACACGTCGTTTGGCGGGACCTATGTCATTGCTACCGGCGCACAGGCGGGAACCGCCGTTTACGGACAGGATCCTCTGTGGCTGGCCTGGGTCAATGACCTCATCAACTATAAAAACGCCGGCAATATAGCAGCCTACAATGAACTGCTCACGACGGTTACCCCGGCACGTTTCAAAGTCGGCCAGATGATCGGTGCAACCGGTCTGCTGCTCGGTATCGCTCTGGCGATGTATCGCCGTGTCGATCCGGACAAGAAGAAAAATACCGTTCCATGTTCATTTCCATCGTTCTCGCCGTCTTCCTGACCGGCGTTACCGAACCGCTGGAATTCATGTTCATGTTCTGCGCTATTCCTCTCTACATCGTTTACGCGATTTTGCAGGGCTGTGCGTTCGCGCTGGCGGGTATCTTCCATCTGCGTCTCCATTCCTTTGGAAATCTGGAATTCCTCATGCGTACCCCGATGTCCATTCAGGCGGGTCTTGGCGGCGATATCATCAACTTCATCATCGCTTGCATCGTCTTCTTCGGAATCGGCTACTTTGTCGCTTACTGGATGATCGGCAAGTTCAGCTACGCTACGCCAGGCCGCAACGGCAACTACACCACAGACGATGACGATACGAGCGCGTCTTCTTCGAGTTCTTCGGAGACGTCCAAGTCCGAAGGCGGCCAGTCGCAGCCGGAGCGAATCATTGCGCTGCTGGGCGGCCGCGACAACATCGTTCTCGTCGATGCCTGCATGACGCGTCTGCGCGTTACGGTAAAAGACGTGGAAAAAGTGGCGGATCTTCCGGCATGGAAAGCCGAAGGCGCCATGGGCCTGGTCAAAAAGACAACGGCATTCAGGCGGTCTACGGACCAAAAGCCGACGTGCTGAAATCCGATATTAACGACATTCTCTAAACCTCCATCCGTATCTGCACACGCGGTCAGATCTGCCTCGCCTCCTCGAGGAGTCTGAGTTTACGAAAAGAGGACCGGCTGTATGGCCGGCAAGGGAAGAATCAAGGGAGCAGATCCATTGCGGCTGCTCCCTTTTTCACGGCTTTAGCCCGTTTCTTTTAAAGGCATCGACAAATTTTGTCGTCCTTGCGTTTCGATTCCCCTTTCGTCTTCTTACAATCGAAAGAGAAGAAGCGTCCTTACAGACTAGGAAATGCGAAGGCCAGAGCCGTCCAGAATTCACACCACGCAAAATTCCAGTCTGAATCTCTTGAAAAATGGAAAGGAGAGAGCTATGAAACTGCTCACCCTCAATACGCATTCGCTTCAGGAAACAAACATGGCGCAAAAACAGGATCTCTTCTGCGCCTGGATTGAAAACGAACAGCCGGATATTATCGCCCTGCAGGAAGTCAACCAGAATATGGATGCTCCTGCGGCAGACGATCTTGTCTGCGCACTGGTCTGGAAGCCGGAACAGGCGATTCTTCGCGAAGACAACCACGGTCTGGCGCTGGCCAGACGGCTGGTCAAAGCCGGCCTCCATTACGAATGGGCCTGGCTGCCCATGAAAATCGGCTACGACCGCTACGACGAAGGGCTGGCTATTTTCAGCCGTAAGAAAATTTTGAAGACGGAAAATCTGCTGGCATCGAAAATCGATACGTATACGGATTTTCGTACCCGCCGAATTCTGGGCGTACAGACCGAAGACGGCTGGTTTTATTCCATCCACCTCTCCTGGTGGAACGATCCGCATGAACCGTTCGCTCTGCAGTGGCAGCGTCTTCTGCCCCAGCTGGAGAAACATTCGAAAGATTCGCCGGTGTATTTACTGGGCGATTTCAATTCGGATGCGTTTTTGCCGGGCGAATCGGCCGATCTCGTCCGCCAGAGCGGCTATTTCGATACGTACGTGCTGGCAAAAAGAAAGATGCCGGCTATACGGTAGGCGGCGTCATTGACGGCTGGGAAAACCAGCCGCAAAGCGGTCCAAAACGGATCGATCAGATCTGGGCAGGCCATAAGGAAAACGTCACAGAAAGCCGCGTCGTCTTTAACGGAGAGAAGGAGCCTGTTCTTTCCGACCATTACGGCCTGCTCGTTGAAATTGACGACTCGCGCGGTGCGCACGAATAAAGCCGACAGGCGAAAACCGCCCGCAAAGCAGACACCAGAAAATTCATAAATCCAAAATCAAAGCCGTTCGAACTTTACCGTCCCCTGAATTGGGGAGCGGGACGTTCGAACGGCTTTTTGTGCGGTTTATATTTTTGGAGAAAATCAGGATTTGGCTGGAGCACAGCTTTCGCGCTCGACGAGCACGAACGGAACGAGGGTCTTGCTGGCCATGGACTGCGGCGTGCGCGCCCGTAAAATCGCCTGCGCGGCGGCTTCGCGGCCAAGCTGGAGCGGATGAACGTCGATGGACGTCAGACGCGGGGAGGTGAGCGTCGCGAAAATGGAATTGTTAAAGGAAACGATGGACAGATCGTCTGGAATGGAAAGGCCGGCTTCCGCGGCTTTCTGGCGAAGGGCCATCGCGTGCAGGTCGTCGCTTGTCACAAAGGCCGTTGGCCGTTTGTCTTTGGAAAGCGCGAGCAGGCGGCCGATTTCTTCAAGCCCTTCGGGATCGCCGTGTTCCATTTCGATCAAATGCATGTTTTGCGCCTCGATGCCAGCCTGCTGAAGAAAGAGAAGCACACCGTTTTTGCGCGATGCAGAAAACAGATGCTCGAACGGGGAGCCGATAAACGCGAAGCGGCGATGGCCAAGCCCATACAAATAGCGTGCAGCGCTGCTGCCGGCTTCGATGTTGTCGTTGTCGACGCTGACGGTCTGCGAACTGCGGCTTTGCGGAGAGCCGATCAGCACGTAGTCGTAGCCTTCTTCGGTCAGCTTGTCGACGATGGGATCATCGGCGCGGGAAAACAGAAGAATGAAGGCGGAAAGGCGGCTGCTCGCGGAAAGGGAAAGGATCGCTTCGATGACTTCCTGATCATCCCGGCCGGTTAACAGTAAGGAGACCGCTTCGTTCTGGTTGCAGTACTCGCTGATGCCGCGGATGACTTCCAGAAAGAACGGGTTGTTGTACGTATCCGCAGCGGAAGGCGGAAGAATGATGCCGACTTCGACAAGCGGCTTGTTCTGGACCAGCGTTGAAGCGCTTGCTGGTGCGGAGTAGCCGACTTTTTCCATGGCTTTGCGCACCTTTTCCTTGGTGGTCTCCGAAATGGCCGGATTGTTTCGAATGGTGCGGCTGACGGTCGAGGCGGAAACGCCGGCGACGCGGGCAACATCGCGTATCGTTACGGACATGAAAAATCCCTTTCCAAAGCGAAATCTTCTGTTTCACGACAATTGCACACAACGAATACAGAAAGCGTTTGATCTGCGATAAACAAAGCCTTTTACGCTGTGCAAATATGCATCATTATGCAACAAAATGCGCCAAAGGAAAAGACGGGCAGGAAGACTCCGCCCAATTCTTCAGGCATTTTTCAAGTGTTGACCGTCTGGTTTTCCGGCGAAACCAAGGGCGCTTTTCCGGCTTTTTCTCAAGAAAAGAGTGATCGTTATCTTCGTTCAAATATCCTGAAACGGATAAACACAATCGCAAAAAGAAACCCGGCGAGAAAAACGCCAGCGGGACGGCTTGTGTCCAGCGACCCTGAATCCGCAGCGTTCGCCTCGGGCATCTGCCGGCTTGCCTGCGGCTCGCGTCGGATAATACAGGTATGGACTATCCACAGGATCTGATCGGAGAACTGGTCGAAAACGATAAGGATGAACGGGAAGAATCGCTGCGCGTCGGCCTGCTTTTAACGCTTGGTATCGGCATTCTCAACGCCTGCACGTACGTGACGCGCGGGCATGTTTTCGCGAGCAGTCAGAGCGGCAACCTGCTCTATTTAGGACTCGATCTGGCCAAAGGCGAATTTGGCAACGTGACCAAGTATCTTTTTCCGCCGCTGATGTTTGCGGCTGGAATTGTCATTGCCGAACATTATCACGACAAGCCGGGGTATCGGCAATGGCGAAGAATTCAGTTTCTGATCGAAATCGTTCTGATCATTGTCGCCACGTTTCTTCCGGATTCCTGGAACGCACTGGCCAATCCGATTTTCGGCTTGTGCTGCGGACTGCAGACGATTATTTTCAAGCGGATTCGAAGCAATCCGATGGCGACGGTCGTCATCAACAGCGGCTTTCAGAACACGTTTGTGCACCTGACACGGTATTTGCAGAAAAAGGATAGGGAAGACGCGTTTCGCGCGCTGCTCTATTTTGTTCTGGTCATTTCCTACTTTCTCGGCATCGTGATCGGCGCACTGCTCTGTCCGTATCTCAATCATTATGTTTCGCTGATCAGCGCTGGACTGCTGCTGATCTGTCTGTTTATTGCGCTGCCTGCCCATTTGGATTCGGACGAAAAGAGCTCTGATTCATCGGTCGACAACCCGGACAAGGCAGGAACGGCTGCGTCAAAGCCTGAAAAAGAAAACGGACAAAATTCGAAGAACAATAGAAGTTTCAAAAACGAGGACACGGTTTGGAAGCGTTGAATTTCAAAATCCGTGTCTTTTTATCGCGTAAGTAATACGAATCGTTTTACTCTTCGCAAGAAAACCTCTTTTTCGGGCCGTCAAGAGGAATTTTCAGAAAAATGCCGGGAAATATTCTCGTTTTCATGCATTTTTTCAGAAAGAGAAACAAATCGGTTTCAATGGATTGAATTCGAAAATGGAATGGGTAGAATACGGAATATCAAATCAGTGATCGGAAATAGTACCTGCAGAAAGGTCCAAAGAGAGCTTCGGCCTGGTGAAACGAAGCGTCCGGAATGCAGCGAACGTGCCCGTGAGTGGAACCGCGACAGAAATCGAGCTGTTCCCGCGACCCGGCGTTATGGGAGAGTGTCCTCTTCAAGAAAGAGGGAAGACAGGTGGTACCGCGATCCTTATCGTCCTTTCATTCGAAAGGACGTTTTTTTGGAAGGGGCGATTTCATGCAGGAAGACCGACGATGCCTGAATTCAGGCCGGCGAAAGGCTGACACACACTGAGAAACAGCCATTCGCCGCATACATACGCACAGCTTAGAACAAGATCCGAAACGAAAAATCCATACATACATAAACGTTTAAATCTGCTGGATCTTCTTCTCATTCTTTCTCAGACCATTCAAAAGCGAAAGCGAACAAGGAGAAAAATCATGAGCAACCTGCATAACGAAAACAAAACGTATAAGAAAATCGTCCTCGCCTATTCCGGCGGTCTGGATACTTCCGTTCTGATCCCCTGGCTGAAAGAACATTACGGCAACTGCGAAGTCATCGCGGTATCCGGCAACGTCGGACAGGGCGGCGAACTCGACGGCCTCGAAGAAAAAGCGCTCAAGACCGGCGCCTCCAAACTGTATATTGAAGATCTGACCGACACCTTTGTAGACGACTACATCGTACCGTCCCTCAAAGCCGGCGCGAGCTACGAACAGTACTTGCTGGGAACGTCTTTCGCAAGACCGATCATCGCCAAACGGATTGTGGAAATCGCCAAAGCCGAAGGCGCCGATGCCATCTGCCACGGCTGTACCGGTAAAGGAAACGACCAGGTTCGGTTTGAACTGGCCATCAAGGCGTTCGCTCCGGAAATCGATATTATCGCTCCATGGCGGTTCTGGGATCTGAACAGCCGGGAAAAGGAAATCGCCTACGCCGAAGCGCATAACATTCCTCTGAAAATCAGCAAGGAAACCAACTACTCCAAAGATAAAAACCTCTGGCATCTGTCCCATGAAGGTCTGGACCTCGAAGATCCGGCCAACGAAGCTCCAATCAACAAACCCGGCTTCCTCGAAATGGGTGTATCCCCGAAATGGCTCCGGATACGCCGACCAATGTCACCATCCATTTTGAAAAAGGCGTACCGACCGCTCTGGATGGCGAAGAAATGAGCGCCAAGGACATCATCCTCAAGCTCAACGAAATCGGCGGCGCCAACGGCATCGGCATTCTCGATATCGTTGAAAACCGTCTGGTCGGCATGAAATCGAGAGGCGTATACGAAACGCCGGGCGGATCCATTCTGTATAAAGCCCACGACAAGCTCGAGGAAATCACCCTCGACAAAAACACCAAGCATTTCAAGGAAATCGTCGCGCAGAAATTCGGCGAACTCGTCTACGACGGCCTCTGGTTCACCCCGCTGCGCAAAGCGCTGAGCGCCTTCGTCGATTCCACGCAGGAAACCGTAACCGGCGACGTTACGCTCAAACTCTACAAAGGTAACATGATTCCGGTATCAGTAACATCCCCGTATTCCCTCTATAACGCAGGCATGGCCACCTTCGATGAAGATGACTGCTACGACCAGAGCGATTCCGCCGGCTTCATCAACCTCTTCGGTCTGCCGATCGCGGTAAGAGCCATCAACGACAAGCAGCTCGCAAAGGAAACTGGAGAACATTTCTCCAGTGTGGAATAAATGAGTAAGCTCTGGGCGGGTCGGATCTCCAAGGAAACCGACGCGGACGCCAACGACTTCAACAGTTCCATTTCTTTTGATTCCCGGCTGTATCCCCAGGACATTCTTGGAAGCCTGGTGCACAGCTGCATGCTCGAAAAACAGGGCATTCTCACGTACGAGGAAAAGCAGGACATTCATCACGGCCTGCTCGATCTTCTCAACAAAATGAACAGCGGTCAGGTGGAATTTTCCAGCCAGTATGAAGACATTCACACATGCGTGGAACAGCTGCTGACGGCCGCCATCGGCGACACCGGCAAAAAGCTCCACACCGGACGCAGCCGCAACGATCAGGTCGCACTCGACATGCGTCTGTATGTTGTCTCCAAAGCCGAAGAAATTCACGACACGCTGCTCAATCTGATTTCGGTTCTGGCCGATCTGGCCGCCGAATACGCCGATACGCTCGTACCCGGCTATACCCATCTTCAAAGAGCGCAGCCCATCACCTTCGGGCACACGCTCATGGCCTACGCCAACATGTTCCGCCGCGACGCGCTCCGTCTGGAAAACGCGCTGGACGTCATGGACGAATGTCCGCTGGGCGCCGGCGCTCTGGCTGGAACGACGTTCCCGCTCGATCGGGAATTTACCGCCGCACATCTTGGCTTTTCCAAGCCGATGTCCAACTCGATCGACGCGGTCAGCGACAGGGACTTCTGCATTGAATTTTTAAGCGATCTTTCCATCCTCATGATGCACATGAGCCGTCTGAGCGAAGAAATGATTCTCTGGAGCTCCTGGGAATTCAAATTCATCGAACTCGACGACGCCTATTCCACCGGCAGCTCGATCATGCCCCAGAAGAAAAATCCGGACATGTGCGAACTGATCCGCGGCAAAACCGGCCGGGTTTACGGCGATCTGATCGGTCTGCTCACGGTCATGAAAGGTCTGCCCCTCGCCTATAACAAGGACATGCAGGAAGACAAGGAAGCCGTCTTTGACGCCGTTGATACCGTCGAGATGTGCCTGAAAGTTCTGCCTGGCATGTTAAAGACGATGCGCGTACGCAAGGACAAGATGAAACAGGCCGCCAGTGCCGGATTCATCAACGCAACGGAATGCGCTGACTACCTCGCCAAAAAGGCATGCCCTTCCGGGATGCCTACAAACTGACCGGTACGCTCGTCGCTGACTGCATCGACAAGGGCCTTACCCTCGATCAGGTCAGCCCCGACGATCTCGAAAAGCTCTGCGATCTGTTTGACGAAGACTTTTATCAGGCGATCGATCTCGACAAGGCTGTAGCCGATCGGAAAGTGTACGGCGGTCCGTGCAAGGAAAACGTGCTCGACCAGTCCGCCAAAGCCAAGGAATTTGTCGCCGCGCACAAAACGTCCAAAGTCAGAACTTCGAAATAATTCCAGACCGAGCGAAAGCCGTCAAAGGAAAAAGACGCGCTTCTTCTGGAAAGGAAATGTTTACGCCAGACCGCCGCGCCAGTAGGAAACTTGTCGCGGCGGTCGACGTTTCCGATGATTTTTCCTCTCCATCCAACCGCTGCGTGCCGCCTGTCTTTCGATATCTTTCCATATATATCGGAAGCAGAAAGAAGGATATAGAAGGATATAGATATAAAGGATACAGAAGGATATAGATATATAGGAAGAACAGGGAAGAGCTCGAACGCCTGGCAGAAAAGAGTCCGGACAGGCAGGATTCCATCCCCGCAAATTCACCTGAAAAGTGCAGGAAAAACGGGAAAAAGACAGCCCATACAGAACCGGTGAAATCCCGCAAAACAGGAATATATATGTCTCCTTTGAAAAAGCGGATGTTCACAAAATGCATAGGCCGGTATTCTGAGCAGGGAAAAAGATAAAAAACAGTACGTGTATGAAAAAACCAAAAATTTACATCGATGGCCAGGCCGGAACGACCGGGCTGCAGATTAAGGAGCGGATTTTAAACCGCGACGATCTGGAACTGCTGACCATCGCCGAAGACAAACGAAAGATCCCGGCGAACGCCGGCGTCTGATGGAAAAAGCCGATCTGGTCTTTCTCTGCCTGCCCGATGCGGCAGCGATCGAAGCCGTTTCGCTGATGGAAGGACTCGATACCCGAATCATTGACGCCTCCACCGCGCATCGCACTTCGCCCGACTGGGCGTACGGCTTTCCGGAACTTTCGGCCGCGCATAAAGCAGCCATTCAGAGCGCGCAGAAAGTGGCCAATCCCGGATGCCACGCCAGCGGCTTTATCGCTCTGGTTTATCCGCTCGCCAGATCCGGACTGCTCAATCTGGACAGTCAGCTGAAGTCCTTTTCGCTGACCGGCTACAGCGGCGGCGGAAAATCGATGATCGCCGCTTACGAAAACGAAAAAGAAGACGAAATGAACAGCCCGAAGCCCTACGCTTTAGGACTTGCCCATAAGCACATTCCAGAAATGAAAGCCGTCTGCGGTCTGCAGCAGACCCCGCTTTTTGTACCGATCGTCGATGACTATGAAAAAGGCATGCTCACCCAGGTCTTTCTCGGCAAGGACGATCTGACCAAATCTGTCAGTCTGCAGGAACTGCTCGATCTGTATAAAAACTGGTACGGCGATTCCCAGATTCAGGTCGGCGATCCGCAAGGCGCGCTGTTCTCGAATACGCTGGCCGGAAAAGACGGCATGGAAATTTTTGTCAACGGATCTTCGGAAACCGGCTATGTGCTCAGCGCCCGCTTTGACAACCTCGGCAAGGGGCGAGCGGTGCCGCGGTTCAGAACATGAACCTCATGCTTGGCCTGGACGAATACAAAGGCCTGCATCTTTAAGAAAAACGCGAAATCCGATACGGATTTCGTTTCCATATATTTCCAGATACTGGAGAACTGCGAAGAAGGGATAAACATGAAGGAAAGTCGCAAAGGAATTACCGCAGCCGCGGGATTTCAGACCGGCGCAATTCACTGCGGGCTGCGCAATAATCCGCAGAAAAAGGAACTCGCGCTGATCGTGTCCGAAACCCCGTGCACAGCTGCGGCGGTTTACACCACCAATCAGGTGAAAGCCGCGCCGCTGCTGCTCAACATGCAGCATCTGGCCAGCGGAACGGCACAGGCCATTACCGTCAACTCGGGCAATGCCAACGCCTGTGCGCAAAACGGTGCCGAAAACGCGCTGCGTCAGGCCCAGGCCGCTGCTGCAAAACTCGGTCTGAAAACCGAAGACGTTCTGGTCGCTTCGACCGGCGTCATCGGCGTCGAACTGCCGATCGAAAAAATTGAAGCCGGTACCGAAAAATCGTGCTGGGCTATGACTCTACCGACAGCGCGAAAGCGATCATGACGACCGATACCCGCGTGAAGGAATACGCGGTGGAATTTGAACTCGACGGAAAAACCGTCTATTTAGGCGGCATCGCCAAAGGATCCGGAATGATCCATCCCAATATGGGAACGATGTTATGCTTCCTGACCAGCGACGCAAAGATCGCTTCGCCTATGCTGGACAAAGCGCTGCATGATGTGGTGAAAAAGACGTTTAACCGGATCAGCGTCGATGGCGACACGTCCACCAACGACATGTGCATCGTTCTGGCTAACGGCATGGCCGGCAATGCCGAAATTACCGAAGAAAATGAAGACTACGCGATCTTCAAGCAGGCGCTCTTTGACGTCATGCAGAAGCTGGCGATCGCGATCGCCAAGGACGGCGAAGGCGCCAGCCGCCTGATTACGGTCGAAGTCAGAACCGCAAAAACCGAAGAGCAGGCCGAAACGCTCGCCCGTTCGGTGGCCTGCAGTTCGCTGCTCAAAGCCGCCATGTTTGGCAAGGACGCCAACTGGGGCCGCGTGATCTGTGCCATGGGCTACTCCAAAGCGCAGTTTGATCCGTCTCTTGTCAGCATTTCCTTCGCGTCGAAAAACGGCGAAATTCTGGTCTGCGAAAACGGCAAGGGCCTTGATTTTGACGAAGACAAGGCGCTTCACATTCTTGAACCCGATGAGATCGTCATTCTGATCGATCTGCACGAAGGAAAAGAGAGCGCGACGTGCTGGGGATGCGATCTCACGTACGAATACGTACACATCAATGGAGACTACCGCTCATGATGAGCGCGCAGATCCGCGCCGCCATTCTTTCGGAAGCCCTGCCGTACTTAAAGGAATACAACGGCGAAATTGTGGTGGTGAAATACGGCGGCAACGCCATGATTGACGAAGAACTCAAAAAGGCCGTCATTCAGGATGTGCTCATGCTGCACCTGGTCGGCATTCATGTGGTTCTCGTTCATGGCGGCGGACCGGAAATTTCAAAAATGTTAAAGAAAACCGGCATCGAATCCCGCTTTGTCAACGGGCTTCGATATACCGGCGAAGATACGATGGGCATCGTGCAGATGGTCCTTTGCGGCAAGGTGAACAAGGATCTCGTTTCCCTGCTCGAAGGCAAGGGAATCGGTCTTGGCGGCATGGACGGCAATCTGTTTCAGGCCGTTCCGCTCGACCGGGATGAATACGGCTATGTCGGGGAAATCAAAGCCGTCAACAGTCAGATCGTCCGTGATCTCATTCACGGCGGCTACATCCCCGTCATTTCCTCGGTGGCTGCCGGTCTGAACGATCTCAACAGCTACAACATCAACGCGGACACCGCCGCCAGCTGTCTGGCCGGCGCACTCCATGCCAAAAGCTGATTTTACTGACCGACATTTCCGGTCTGCTGGCGGATCCCAGCGATCCGGACAGCCTCATTCCGGCCCTGAAAGTTTCGCAGGTGCCGGCAATGCTGGCAACCGGCGCGGTTTCGGGCGGCATGATTCCGAAAGTGGACTGCTGCGTGGAAGCCGTACGGCAGGGGTTCAGCGCGCCAGCATTATCGACGGCCGCATTCCCCATTCCATTTTGATTGAACTGCTGACCAACGAAGGCATCGGAACGATGTTCTCCCAGGAAGAGGTGTAAAGATGAGCGATACCCAGACCATCATCGAAACAGAATCGACCCATTTCATGAATACGTACGGCCGCTTTCCCATCGTGCTCGACCACGGCGAAGGCTGCCTTCTCTACGATCTTGACCAGAACGAGTACCTCGATCTGAATTCCGGCATCGGCGTCAACTGCCTCGGCCACAATCATCCCGCACTCGTAAAAGCCATTGCCAATCAGGCGGGAACCCTGATGCAGGCCAGCAACCTGTACTATACAAAGCCGCTCGTCGACGCCGGACAGAAGCTCGTTAAGCTTTCCGGCCTGAAGAAAGTCTTCTTCGCCAACAGCGGTGCGGAAGCCAATGAAGGCGTCATCAAGACCGCCCGCAAGTACAGCATCGATACATACGGCGATCCAAAGCGTGTACAGATCATTACGCTGAACAATTCCTTTCACGGACGCACGATCGCCACGCTCGAAGCGACCGGTCAGGATAAATTTCACCAGAACTTCTACCCGTTTACCGCCGGCTTCAAATACGTCGACGCCAACGATCTGGCGGCGATGGAAGACGCCATGGACGACACGGTATGCGCCGTGCTGATGGAACTCGTTCAGGGCGAAAGCGGCGTTCGCCCGCTCGATGCCGGCTACGTCAAAGCTGTCGAAGCGTTATGCAAGGAAAAAGATATCCTGCTGATCATTGATGAAATCCAGACCGGCGTCGGCCGTACGGGAACCTTCTTCTCGTATGAGCAGTATGGCATTCAGCCTGATCTTGTCTCGTGCGCCAAAGGCCTTGGCGGCGGCGTGCCGACCGGCGCGTTTCTTGCCGGCGAAAAAGCCGCCGATATTTTGCAGCCCGGCGATCATGGAACGACCTTTGGCGGAAACGCACTGGCCATGGCTGCAGCCAACGTGGTCCTCGACCAGGTCGGCGATTCCGCATTTTTAGCCGATGTGAAACGCAAGGGCGATAAATTCATGCAGGCCATTTCAGCGATCGATTCCGATCACATTCAGGACGTGCGCGGCATGGGACTGATGATCGGCATTGAAGTCGGACCCGAAGCCATTGCCGACGATCTTGCGAAACTTCGTGAAAAAGGCCTTCTCGCTTTAAAAGCCGGCGCAGGAACCATCCGCCTGCTGCCGCCGCTCATTATTTCGGATGAACAGATTGACCAAGCCGTCAACGTGATGAAAGAGGTACTCGCATGAACCATCTGTTAAAACTCCAGGACTTATCCGCTGAAGAAATCGTTCGGATCCTCGATCTGGCCGACCAGCTCAAATACGAAAAGAAACACGGCATTGAACATCCTTACTTAAAAGGAAAAGCCGTCGGACTCATTTTCCAGAAATCGTCCACAAGAACCCGCGTTTCCTTTGAAACCGGCGTCCATCAGCTCGGCGGACAGGCGCTGTTCCTGTCTTCCAACGACTTGCAGATCGGACGCGGCGAACCGGTACAGGATACAGCCCGCGTGCTTTCCCGCTATCTCGACGGTATCATGATTCGTACGTACGAGCAGAAAGAAGTCGAAGATCTGGCTGAATATGGATCCATCCCCATTATTAACGGTCTGACCGACTACTGCCATCCTTGCCAGGTGCTCGCCGATCTGATGACGATCCGCGAAAAGTTCGGCAAGTTTGAAGGCCTGAAAATGGCGTACATCGGCGACGGCAACAACATGGCCAACTCGCTGATCGTCGGCGGTCTGAAGATGGGCATGGACGTCGCGTGCGCTTCGCCTAAAGGCCATCAGCCCGATCCAGCCGTTCTGGAATTCGCGAAGGAATTCCCGGGCAAGTTTACGCTGACTGAAGATCCAAAAGAAGCCGTCAAGGACGCGGATGTCGTCTTTACCGACACCTGGGCGTCGATGGGCATGGAAGCCGAAAAGGAAGAGCGCATGAAGCTGTTCCAGGGCTATCAGGTCAACGACGAACTGCTCGAACTCGCCAAGAGTCCGGTTATGATCCAGCACTGCCTGCCGGCGTACCGCGGTCAGGAAATTACCGAAAAAGTTTTCGAAGAACACGCGGACGAGAATCTTTGAAGAAGCCGAAAACCGTCTCCATGCGCAGAAAGCCGTCATGGTTCTGCTCATGAAAGACGAATAGGCTGCCGGCTTTCGAATCGGTACAAACCGCAGATTTCCTTTACAAACCGCGAAACGATACGCGATTTCAGCAGAACACCCATACTTGTACTGCCGCTGCGCGATCCATATCCACAGGCTTTCGCTTTTGCCGGATGAATCGACTCCATACTCCTTTCCAGACGCCTTTCTGGCCGCTTTGGTTTTAAAACGGATTTCCCGGCAAAACACAAAGTCAGGTACCCCAAAGGTTTTCCGCATGTCTTTACCCTGGACATGCAGAAAACCTTTTTCGCTGGATCCGTTTTCCCGAAGAACGAGGCAAAAACAGGGAGGGACGCGAAAAAAGGGACAGAATGCCCGCTTCAGGACTACGCTGAACGCGGGAGAATTTCGTGAAGACGTGAAACGCGAAACGCGCAAAGAAGAAAAATGAAGAAAAAAGAGGAGGCGCAAAAAATGATGAAGGCAGAAAAGCATACAGACGAGATCCGAATGATTTTCTTTGATATTGACGGCACGCTGATCGACATGAATACGAAGGTGATCAGCCCCCGCACCGTTGAAGCGCTTTGCCTGCTCCAAAAGGAAGGCGTTCGTATCGCCATCTGTAGGGGCCGCTCGCCCATGCAGATTCCAAAGTTTGAAGGCGTAGAGTTTGATGCCCTGCTTTCTTTTAACGGCTCTTACGCGACCGATCGGGACGGTCAGGTCATCTGTTCCTCGCCGCTCGATCCCGATGATGTGGAAACAATTCTGGCCAATACGCAGGCTATTGGACGCCCGCTGCGCTGGCGACAACCGAAGAAATTATGGCCAACGGCACCGACCAGGATCTGAGCGATTACTACGCCATCAGCAAAGCCCGTCTGATTCCCGATCCGGACTTTGACAAACACCGTAAAGGCAAGTGTGTCTATCAGATCATGACGGGCGGACGCAAGGACGAATACGACTCCATTATGAAAAACACGAAAAACGCCAGAGTGATGGCGTGGTGGGACCGGGCGATCGACATCATTCCGGCAAGCGGCGGAAAAGGCGTCGGCGTCCAGAAGGCGCTCGATCATTACGGTCTGACCAGAGAACAGGCGGCTGCCTTTGGCGACGGGGACAATGACCGGCTGATGCTGGAAGCCGTAGGACTTGGCGTCGCCATGGCTAACGGCTCTCCCTCGCTTAAAGTGATTGCGGAGGATATCTGTCCGAGCGTGGAAGAAGACGGCATTTACCAGTACTGCGTCGCACAGGGCTGGATCCATCCGGAAACCGGGGATGCCAAAGTCTGATCCGACCGGCTCTGTTTTCACTCTGCGTTATTAAGAACAGACGAAGAAAAACCAAAACGCATCCGGATTGTAAAAATCTGGATGCGTCGTTCTTTCCGTGGTGAAGAAGAAACAGATCCCCTGAAGTAAGAAAAAGTCAGATTTGGATCCGTCCTATACGTCGATTTCGCGATCCTGCAGGCTCTGGAGGGCGGCTTTCTCCTGGTCAAAACGAAGAACGCCTTCCAGGATGTATTCCATCAGATGCTGCTGGTCTTCGTCGAGCCGGCTGATCAGCAGCAGAAGCGTCTGACTGCGTCCGGATTTACCCGCGCCGGTCAGCAGAAAATCACAGGAGACGCCAAAAGCCTCGCTGAGTTTAATCAGCGTTTTCAGCGAAGGGGAAGAGAGCCCCCGCTCCAGATTGGAAATATACTGGGTATTGACGCCGATAATATCCCCCAGAGCTTCCTGGGTATAGCCTTTTTCTTTCGACACTCGTAGATCCTTTTGCCAATTTCAATGCTGAGTTCATCTTTTTCTTTTTCATAAAATCAACCCGTATAAACCGCGCCGAGCCGAACAGATGAAGGATCGCATAGCCGTCTCGATTAACTGGAAGCGCATGATGATTCCATTGTAATTAGCATAAGATGAATAAAACACAACCCAGAAGTGGATAAAAACTAGAACTATAAGAATTAGATTCTCCTTTAATGCGTTGCGTTTTCAACCTTTTTGGATGGTTCTGTGTCCGCTGGCAGGTTCCCGGACGGAACAGCAGTCCGGCTGCTGAAAAGCGTGAATTCAGAATTCAGAAAAAGCCGGATTCTCTTCATTGAAAAACAAAGAGGATCCGGCTTTGTAATGCTGGGGATTTTCCTGGAAAAGGGGCAAAAGCGATGGGGAGAGAAGGTCGGTGTTTGAAATCGAAGCTTCGCTTCAGTCTTTGGCCGCAAAAATCGCCTTGCGAATTTCCAGAAGAAGGAGAACCAGGCTGACGCCCAGAACAATGTGGCCGATACCGGCAATGCCGGAAATGGCGGCGCTTGCGCCGTGTGAGAGCGGCGTGCTGAACACCTGGAGTGTGCCGCGCACCAGCATCATAATTTCGGTCAGAATCAGACCGAGGTTGTAGGCAAGAATGATGTGATCGGTCTTCTTTGTCGTAAAGGCGAAGTTCTTTTCCAGCAGGACGAGAAACAGGAACATCGCCATCCCTAACATAAAGAAATGGGGATGGACGACGGAAAGCATCGTCTTGCCGGTATAGCCGACAAACTTGGGCAGTTCGCGGAAATAGACACCGCCGACCATGGCCAGAAGCGCATAGACCAGAGCGGTATTCATGTACTTTTTCATGGATTGTTTCATACTCGCGTTTTCCTTTCTTCGCTTTACGCGTTTAAGCCGAGGCTTTCTGGGATTTCTTCATCGCGCTATAGCCGATCAGAACGGTCCAGACATACGCGCATGTCTTCGGGATCATTAACATGCCGATCGCTGGAACTTTCGAGGCGAACAGTACAACGGGAATGTAGAAGGCAAAACTCAGAACGATCGTCAGCCACATCCATTTAAACGCCTTGTCCTTGGCGGCTTTGGCACTGCGATAAAACAGAACGATCATGAGCAGACCGAGCAGCGCGAACGGGATGTTGCGGTAAATGCCCCAGGAGAGCGGCTCATGCGTGGATGTCCACGCGTTTTGGGGGAAGAGGCAGAGCGCAATCCGAATGATGGCCAGACACCAGACGATAATCGTCAGGTTCTGCGTATGTTTTGGGTGATAGCGCTCCTTCCAGACGGAATAAAGCAATACGTAAAAAATGGTCATCGTAATGGATGTGATGAGCTTTCCGATGCCCAGCGCGGCGGTGTAGTGATCCAGACCGGTGGTACAGAGAGCGACCATACGCGGAACGAGATGGAACGCGTCGCCGCATCCCAGAATAACGGCCATCCATCCAAAGAGACGGTATTGTTTCACACCCTTGCAATCGCGAATCATTAAAATGCCGAGGGTGATGACGGTAAACAGATAAACCACATCAAACAGGGTTTCCAGAATAGCCTGCATAGTAAGACTCCTTTCACGATCAGACTTTCCAGAACTAAATGTACGCTATGTAAGCGGCAGAGAAGATCGATGCGCCCAGATAATGTGAACAATGTTCACTTTTGACAAAAAATTGTTCTGAGGCAGGAAGGCCTCAGAACAGAAGCCGGTCGGCGGCGGTCAGAATCAGGGAAGGATCGTAGTTTTCCTCAACAATGGAAGCCAGAAGCAGGGAAAACAGAATCTGCGCTGCCTGTTCCGACGAGAACGCAGGGTCGAATCGGTTTGCGGAAATAGAGGGTCCTTTTCGATCGTCTGCGTGATCGTACGGACGATCTGCTTCCAGGTCCTTCGCATGAAGACGGAGCTTTCCTGCCGTTCGTTGCTGGCGATCAGGCGGGCGTGCATGGTCGCAAAGCCTGGATACGTATGAAAGACGTCTTCCATCTGCGCATACCATTGCTTCAGCAGGGCCTTCAAGTCGTTCTGTTTCAGAAAGCCTTCAGGTAAATGGAAAATTTCCTTCCATATGCTGATGACGGTGGCGCTGACCAGATCGCTTTTCGAAGGAAAGTAATGGTAAAGACAGCCGACCGAAACCTGGCAGGCGCTCGAAACGTTCCGAATGTTTAAATCGTTCCAGCCCTGTGTCGAAGCCATACGACGACACGTTTTCAGAATTTCTTCCTTGGACGTTGCAGCGGGTTTCATTGCACTCTCTCCTTTCCTTTTGCTTTTCGGATCTCGTTTCTGGTCTCTCTCGGATCTCATTCGCGGTCGTATCCCTGGCGTAAGCCAGTCAGGCGGGAGATCTCCAGTTACTGTGATTATAAAACAGGAAAAAGCGAAACGCATCTCGATCGAGACACGCTTCGCTCTGGCTTTTTCAATACACGAAAAGATACAGAAGCAGATCGAGCAGAACGGCCGCCAGTACGCTGACGATAACGGGCTTTTTACGATAGGCGCAGAGCACGGCGATCGCGCCGCCGCCCACCCCGATCAGAATGTGCTTTGGATCTGTCTCCAAAATTCCGGGAAAGATCAGCGAAGCCATGACCGTATACGGCAGCAGCTGCAAAAGATTTTGCCTTTGGAAGAAAAATGAATTTTCGAGACGAGCAGAGCCGGCACGAGACGCGGAATCATCGTGGAGAGCGAAAGCAGAACGGTCAGCAGGAAGAAATTCATACGTCTTCCTCCTTTACAAAGAGCAGACCGATCAGCGCGCCGGCCAGCGAACCGATGACAATATTCCATCTGCCCTCAATATAGACGCTCGCCAGCCAGGAAAAGAGCGCCGCCGCAAGAACCGGAATCCAGAGACGGGCATGCTTTTGCAAGGAAGGCGTCAGCAGCGCCAGAAACATCGCCGGCATGGCGATGGCGAACGCCGCGGTTAAGACGGGCGGGAAAAAGGCGCAGAGTACGGCGCCCAGCGCGGTTCCGACCCACCAGGAAAACCAGGCGCCAAAGGCCAGACCGCCAAAAAGGCCGGCGTGATTTTCGAATGATCCTGCGTTGTAAACATGGCGAACACTTCGTCGGTCACACCGAGCGAAAGCACACAGCGCAGCCACAGCGGCGCTGTTTTCAGATCTTCCATGACGACCATGCTCATGATGATATGGCGCAGATTCATGACGAAAACGGAAATGACAATCGTCCAGAGCCCCGCGTTCTGTGCCAGCATCGACGCCGTCGTCATCTGTCCCGCGCCCGTATAGACGAACAGGGACAGTGACAGCGTCTGCCAGAAATTCATGCCTGCCGTCTGCGCCATGCCCGCGTAGGCGATGGCAACTGGAATATACCCCAGCATAATCGGCACGCTGGCCAGAAAGCCCGCTCGAAACGCGCCTTTGGACTTCGCGGCCGATGCCGGCTGGTTCTGGCATGCAGATGTCCTCTGGAGCTGTTCAGCCTCTTTGGATTCCTTCATGAAACTATCCTTTCTTTCCAATCGATCGCCTTTTATCGAGCGCCGTCTGGGCTTGTCTTGATCTGGCGATCCGGTTTTCTTTCTTATTCATTTCGCTTATTCTTTCCGATGTCACGCCAGCTTGAAAACCGTATGAAAGCGCGGAAAAAATGAAAAATTTGTGGAATAGAAAAAGATATGACATGTTTCCCGACCTGCTCAATTGGGAGGCGTCATATCTTTTCCTTTGGAAGAATTTTGATTTGAGATTGTCTGGTTCTAAAGCCTTTTTAATTCAATCGGGCACTCTGACGCGCGTCTTCTTTGGCTTCTTCTACCCATTTGGCCAGCTCTTCATCGGTCGCCAGAACGTAATGCGTTCCGTCGATGTGCTGCTTCTTGCCTTTGGTGTAGTCGACGCCCATCGCGTCGGCATCGTAGGTGAGCGCCACGCGTTTCTTTTCGATGACCGGGTTTGGTTCCGGGTTGGCGGAAAGAAGGGAGCGGGTGTACGGATGAACTGGATGCGTGAAGATTTCATCCGTTGTACCGGTTTCGACCAGATGGCCCTTATGCATAACGCCGATGCGGTCGGAAATGTATTTGACCATGCTCAGGTCGTGGGCGATGAACAGGAACGCCGTGTTGGTTTCCTTCTGAATTTTTTTCATCAGGTTGACGACCTGCGCCTGAATGGATACATCGAGCGCGGAAATCGCTTCGTCGGCGATGATCAGCTTCGGGTCCATGATCAGCGCGCGGGCAATCCCGATACGCTGACGCTGTCCGCCGGAGAACTGGTGCGGATAGCGGTTAGCGTGTTCCTTGGACAGGCCGACGAGCTCGAGAATGTCGTAGACTTTCTGGTCGCGCTCTTCCTTCGTGTTGTACAGATGATGGATATCGAGGCCTTCCGCGATGATATCGAGAACTTTTTCACGCGGGTTGAGGCAGGCCATTGGGTCCTGGAAAATCATCTGCATGTTCGTATGGAGAAATTTCTCATCTTCATGCGACATCTTGCCGGATACGTCGCGGCCGCAGAACGTGATTTTTCCGGACGTCGGACGATACAGGCGAATGATCGAACGGCCGGTTGTGGATTTTCCGGAACCGGATTCGCCCACCAGACCGTACGTTTCGCCCTCATCGATCCAGAAGTCGATGCCGTCTACCGCCTTGACGGTAAAGGAACGGCTGACTTTGAAGTGCTGCTTGAGGTTTTCTACTTCAAGAATTCGATTGGCCATTATGCAGAAACCTCCTCTTCTTTACGTTCTGTTTCTTTGTTTTCAGCTACAGGTTCCTCTTTCGTTCCGAACGGTTTTTTCGGCGCGGTTACGGTATAGCCAGCAGCTTTGCGCATGCGCTCAAGACGTTCCCTGAGTTCAGGCGGCATCTGTACGTCCGGCGCCTTCGGGGCCAGAAGCCAGGTGGCGGCGGAGTGGGTATTGGTAATGCGGAACATCGGCGGATCGATTTCTTCGTCGATTTTGAGTGCGAAGCGGTTGCGCGGGGCGAATGCGTCGCCCTTGATTTCGTACAGCAGGTTGGGCGGCGTACCCGGAATGGTGTACAGCTCGTCGCCGGATGTATCCATATCCGGCATGGACGCCAGAAGGCCCCATGTGTACGGATGACGCGGATCGTAGAAGATCTCGTTGATCGTACCTTTTTCGACGATCTTGCCGGCGTACATGACGTTGACGTAGTCGGCAACTTTGGCGACAACGCCGAGGTCGTGGGTGATGTAAATAACGGACAGATCCTTCTTTTTCTGGATGTCCTTGATCAGCTCCAGAATCTTGGCCTGAATCGTAACGTCCAGCGCGGTCGTCGGTTCATCGCAGATCAGAACTTCCGGGTCACAGGAGAGCGCGATAGCGATAACCACACGCTGACGCATGCCGCCGGACAGCTGGTGCGGATAGTTTTTCATGCGCTTTTCCGGATCGTTGATGCCGACCAGACGCAGCAGTTCGACCGCACGGTCCCACGCCTGTTTTTTCGGCATATTGTAATGGTAGCGCATGGCTTCCATGACCTGCTTGCCGATGGTCATCGTCGGGTCGAGCGAAGTCAGCGGATCCTGGAACACCATCGCAATGCGGCGGCCGCGGATCTGCGACTGAATGAATTTCGGGGAAGACTGAACGATATCGACCGTTTTCTTTCTTCCGGTCTGGGGTAGCCGTCCGGAATGCGGCCATTGTATTTGGTCTGAATTTCCGCGATTCTCTCAGGCGGGAATTCGTAGTACGTGTATTCAATCGATCCGTTCTGGATTTTTCCGTTGCCGGCCAGAATGCCCATGACGGCTTTGGTCGTAACACTCTTTCCGGAACCGGATTCGCCGACGATGGCGATCGTTTCGCCGCGGTGCAGATCGAGATTTACGCCGCGTACCGCGTTGACGGTACCGTTGTCGGTAGTAAAGGCGATATCGAGATCGCGGATTTTAAGAATGCGTTCTTTCTCTTTCATCTCTACATCTCCTTCATTTTCGGGTCGAAGGCATCGCGCAGACCGTCAGCCAGCAGGTTGAAGGAAAGCATCAGAATACCGAGGATAACAACAGGAATAATGACCATGTACGGCGTAACCAGAATGGATTTGAAGCCGTCGTTGATCAGCGAACCCAGCGAAGCCTGCGGGGCAGGAACGCCAAGACCGACCATGGCGAGGAACGCTTCGTAGAAGATCGCGTTAGGAATGGAGAACATCGCCATGATGATGATCTGGCCAAAGATGTTCGGCAGAATTTTTTGAAAATAATGAAGAATCCGCTCGCGCCCAGCGTCTTGGAAGCCAGAATGAATTCTTCTTCCTTGATCTTAAGCACCTGCGCACGGGTGACACGGGCCATGCCGATCCACTCGGTCAGAATCAGGGCGACGATGATCGTATACAGACCCGGCTTCATGATGAGCAGAAGCAGCGTCAGAATAACGAGCGTCGGAATGGAGTTCACGATTTCCTGGAAGCGCTGCATGATCGAATCGACCAGACCGCCAAAGTAGCCGGAAATCATACCGTAAATAATGCCGATGAAGACGTTGACGAGAACCGCGGTTCCGGCAACGAACAGGAAATGCGGCAGCCTTCCCAGCAGCGAACCCACAGGTCGCGGCCGAGAACGTCGGTACCAAAATAGTGGTAGACGTTGGCGTATTCGCCGACGTACTGTCGAATGCCGCCCTGGCCGTTGAACCAGCCGATCCATTCCAGACCCGGAATGCGCGGGGCCATGGACTGTTCCGCGGTATTTACGGCGTCAAAGCTGTAATGCGAAAGCATCGGGCAGGCAAACGAAAGAATAAGGAAAACAACAATGATGGCACCGCCGATGAGCGCGCCCTTGTTGGATTTAAAACGAACCCATACGTCGTGCATGAAGGAGGAACTTGGCGTGACCTCGTCATGATCCAGACGCGTCGGGATGTCGATCAGCTCGTAGTCCTGATCGAGAACGCGATAGCCCTCGAGAAATTCATCGAGCTGTTTCTGACTGGAAATTTCAGCACGCATCTTAAGCGTCCCCCTTTCCAAGGCGAATACGCGGGTCGATGATGCCGTACAGCACATCGATCAGCAGCATGACAAAGATGTATAAAGCGGAGTACAGGAAACTGATCGCCAGAATGACGTTATAGTCGCGCACTTCAATCGCCTTGACGAGAAGCGAGCCAAGACCTGGAATCGCGCAGATTTTTTCGATAACCATACTTCCGGTCATCAGGCCAACGATAATCGGACCGAGAACGGTGATTACCGGAATCAGACAGTTGCGGATTGCGTGCATCCAGATCAGACGGCGCTGCGAAATGCCTTTGGCCTGCGCGAGCAGAATGTATTCGCTGCCCAGCACTTCAATCATTTCCGAACGGGTAAAACGCGCGACGTTGGCGACAACGCCAAAGGACATGGCGACCATCGGAATGATCGAAGAAGCGACCGGCCGGGCGTTGTTGTAAATGACAGGCAGAACGGGCATCTGTACGCCGAAGAGGATCAGCAGCAGAAGACAGATGACAAAGGACGGGATGGAAACGCCGATAACAGACAGGATCGTCGCAAAGGTGTCCCAGAAATGGTTGCGGTTGAGCGCAGCCACGATCCCGAGAATCAGACCGAAAATCGTACCGATGACGCAGGCGCCGATACCCAGACCGAACGAAACGCCGATACGGGGTCCGACGAGTGCGGAAACCGGCATGTTGCGCTGAATCGCGTAGGAAATGCCAAAGTCGCCTTTAATCATGTTGGCAACGTAAATAAAGAACTGCTGCAGCACGGGCTTGTCGAGTCCGTAGGCTGCGTAAATCTGTGCTCTCTGCGCCTCGGTCAGTTTCTCATCGTTGAACGGCGTACCCGGCATCAGCTTAAGCATCAAGAAGAGTACGAAAACAATCACAAATAACGTAACGATGGAAATCAGAACCCGACGCAGGATATATCGGATTGTTGATTTGTCCATAATGAATCCTTCCTAAAAACGGGCCCCTGGCCGGGACCCGTTCAAAACATGTCTTTGGCAGGAAAGCGGTTATTCCGTTTTGGCAAGGTTCTTATAAATATAAGGAACGCCGAAGGAATGGGCTTCAATGCCGGTAACTTTCTGGTTTACAAGGCTTGCACCACCGACCTGGAAGATACCAACAACTGGGGAATCTTCCATCAGCAGTTCTTCTGCCTTGTGGAGAAGTTCCCAGCGTTCTTCAGGAGTTGCTGCGTTGGCTGCATCCTGAATCATCGCATCGTATTCCGGGCTCGAGTAATCGCCGTAGTTGTAGGAATTGCCTGTAACCATCAGGTTAAGATACGTGGTCGGGTCGGCATAGTCCGGACCCCAGCGAGTCAGAACGATGTCAAAGTCGCGGGCTTTCTGGAGTTCAATGCGGTTTTCTTTTTCCTGGCTGACCATTTCGATCGTCAGACCCGGGAGTTTCTGAATTTCGGACTGAATGAATTCAGCAGCCGGTTTGGCGGGATCGGATGGCTCGTAGAGCAGACGCAGGCTGATGGAATCAACGCCGAGTTCTTCCTTGGCTTTGTTCCAGTATTCTTCTGCGGCTTTCAGACCGTCATCGCCGACTTCTTCGTAGAACTTCTTGGCACCATCGGTGTAGTCCTTGCCGTCAGGTCCAGCGGCGAAGGCTTCCGGAACGAAGCCGCCGATCGCAATGGAACCGTCCTTGAGGACGTTGTCGCAAAGGTCGGTACGGTCGATGACGGTAGCGATGGCTTTGCGCAGGTTTTCGTTTTTCAGGTATTCATTGTTGAGGTTGTACTGGAGGTACCAGAGGTAGCCTTCGAGGTACGTGGTGTAGCTTGGGGAATCCTTGTATTTGTCAACGAGCGTGGAGTTGAGCTTGGTGAAGTCGGTCTGTCCGTTTTCAAAGCTCAGTGCGGAAGTAGACGCTTCCGGAACGATGTTGACGTCGATTCCGGCAACTTTGACGTTTTCGGCATCCCAGTAGGATTCGTTCTTGTCAAAGGAGAGGGAAGAACCCTTGGTCCACTGCGTCAGCTTGTATGGACCGTTGGCCAGCAGGTTGTCCGCGGTCAGACCGTAATTGTCGCCCTGCGCTTCAAAGAATTCCTGGTTGATCGGGTAGAATACCGGGAATGTCATCAGCGAAAGGAAGTACGGGCACTTCGTGGAAAGCTTGACTTCAAAGGTCTTGTCGTCAACGGCCTTAATGCCGAGCTTCTTGTCGGTTTCGCCGTCATAGACAATGGCTTCTGCATTTTCTACGCAGGCACCGTCTGCAGTAAACAGGTAAGCGTATTCGGCTTTCGGGTTTGCTGCGGTGTAATTCCATGCAAATACAAAATCGTTGGCCGTAACCGGTGTTCCGTTATCCCAGTTTGCGTCGCGCAGATGGAACGTGTAGGTCAGACCGTCATCGGAAAGCTCATAAGATTCCGCAATGCCAGGAACGGCATTTCCGTCTTTGTCCATCGTTTCGAGGCCTTCAACGGAAGCAGCGATCATCTCAAAAGACATGCCGTCTGTTGCGTAGCTGCTGTCCAGGGAGATCGCATCATTTTCCTTGGCCAGAGTCACCCGCTCACCGGTAGCGGAAGTCTTTGTACCCGACGTCTCAGAAGCGGAAGTCTTTGTGCCCGACGTCTCAGAAGCGGATGGCGCTGGCTGAGAGGAGCAGGCAGCAAGGGAAAGACCCATTGCACCGGCGGTAAGAACTGTGAGAAATTTTTTCATTGTTCTCCTCCATAAAAATTTATTTCAATTATAGATAGATGAAAATAATTTCCAATCTCACGGAAACAACTTTCACAAATTTCCGCAAAAAATAGGCTGAAACCGCTTGCATCTGCTGAACTTTTTCTTTGTTTATATAGTCGGTGCGGTGCTTACAGCCTGTGAACAGACCGCCTGTAAAAAAGCAGACCCATTCGTAAGGCAAGCTGTCTGCGTGAAAATAAAAGATCAGGACTTTAGAAAGTCCTATGCTGATCAAAGATGAAAAACTATTCGGATCCGATACGCCTCCAAACGTGCCCGACAGGCGGATGGACGCATCCGCCTGCTGCCCGCAAGCCAAAAGATATATCCGGCGCAGAGTGTGGTGAAATGCTATTCTGAAACCGGAACGTACAGAAGATTGCCGGTGATAAAAATGCACCGCAGCTTGTGTACGAAAGGCAGATCGAAGCCGGAAAAGAGGCAAAGGCCCGGTTTCCCGCTTCGTTTCGCCGATCCGGATCAAAATCCGGATCGTAACTATACCGCCCATAATATATTGAAAGGAAAAACGTATATGTACATCGCGAATCCAGACCGTTATAAACAAATGGAATACCGCCGCTGCGGCAATTCCGGTCTTCTGCTTCCCACCCTCTCGCTGGGCCTATGGCAGAACTTTTCCGACCATTCTTCGTATGAAAACATGAAGAAGATGATCCTTACCGCCTTTGATCACGGCATTACCCATTTCGATCTGGCCAACAACTACGGACCCGAACCTGGTGCCGCTGAAAAGTATTTTGGCCGCATTCTCAAGGAAGAACTCATGCCCTATCGCGATGAGCTGATCATTTCGACAAAAGCCGGCTACGAAATGTGGGACGGCCCGTACGGAAACTGGGGTTCCCGCAAATACCTGCTGGCCAGTCTCGATCAGTCGCTGGCCCGCATGGGTCTCAACTACGTCGACATTTTCTACCATCACCGCATGGACCCGAATACCCCGCTTGAAGAAACGATGGGGCCCTCGCCCAGGCTGTTCGCGCCGGCAAGGCGCTGTACGCTGGCTTGTCCAACTACGATGGCGAAACGCTCAAAAGGCATGCGCCATTCTCGATGAGCTGAAAGTGCCCTACGTCATCAACCAGAACCGCTACTCGATTCTTGACCGCACCGTGGAAACCAACGGCGCGCTCGCAGCCAGCAACGAACTGAACAAAGGCATGATTACGTTCTCCCCGCTGGCGAAAGGTCAGCTGACCGACCGCTATCTCAACGGCATTCCCGCTGACAGCCGCATTCGTACCGACGGCCGCTTTCTGCATGAGTCCGATCTGCCCGAAGCCAAAGTCGAAAAGCTTCGCGAGCTCAACGAACTGGCGAAGAAAAAGGCTGTGAGCTTTCCGCGCTCGCGCTGCGCTGGCTGCTCGACAAGGAAGGCGTTACGTCCGTTCTGATCGGCGCCAGCAAGCCCGAACAGATTCTCAAAAATCTCAAGGCGCTGGAAACGCCCTCGCTTACTCCAGAGGAAATGGAGCAGGTCGACAAAATTGCCGCCGAAATCCACGCGATTGAAAAACAGAATCAATCCAAATAAAGCCAGTTCCAGAGGATATCGCTCAGAATCCGAAAAAAGTCAAAGTCTAAAAGCCGCCTGTATTTAGCAAGTTCCCAGAGAATTTCGAAAGCCCAGGCGGCTTTTGCGAGATGAGAAAACTTCGACTGGAGCGGAACGAATGCGTGCTTCATTCTTTTAAAGCAGCTGTTTTTTACGCGGGTATACTTGCGAAATGAAAGGGGTCGAAGGAAAAAGAAATCGAGGCAGATGGACTGGATCCAGACGGTGAACAAAGTGGTAATTCCCGCTTCAAAACGTGGAGAAAGGAGCAGAAATTCCGTCCGTTTCTGCTGCGGATCCGCGGCGATCTTATGGATGCCCTTGAAATGCGAACTATCATGAGCGAGTTTTCGTCTGTTTTTTAAGAGGACTAAGGCGGATGCCGCCGGTGGGGTGTCTGGCCTTCTCCCGCCGCTTACCCCTGCCAGGTTAAGGAGCAGAATGCGTTCGCCAGAAGTGCCGTCAGCGGGTTTAGAAAATCGGTAATTTTTGCCAAATCGCTAAGACGGCCGATGACGCAGACGTGAAGAACGGAAAAGTGCGAACAAACGATCGCTGCCTGACGTATTCGAAAATCGAGAATCGAGAATTGAAACGAAATTGTGCAGCAGATTAAGAACAGCGCGAAGGAATACCCGATCCGGCGGCGACTTTGAAATCGCACCGTGCCCGCATGAAACCGGCTCGCGTTGAGACAGGATCCCTTTGAGAAAGGATACAAAGGAGCGAAAGGACAGTCCAGGTTGCCTTGAAACGAAAATGAGGGTTTAATCCCTGCAAGCTTTTGGAAAACTCGCCGAGATTAAACCCTTAAAAATTTAGAACGTCTGAAAAAGAGCGGATCTGCTGGATTTTTCCAGTACAGATCCGCTCTTTGCACAGCTTCAGTTCAGCTGAAGGGTGCTGTATCCTCTGTCTGTTTCCTGAAGCTTTTACCTGGACTTATCCCTGCATTTTTACGGGAATCTGCCATTTTCAGATTTGAAACGGAACAGAACATACGCATTTTCAGATGGAAGACGATTTCAGTTTTTCAGCTTCAGGGTTCAGACGCATTTCAAGCCAGAGCGTGTGGAGGTTTTTCACCGCATTATCAATGACGGTCTGCGAGTTCGAGGTGAGCGCATTTTTGCGGTTTGCAGGGCCGTATTAAAGCGGGTGTGGATCTCGTTCGGATTGCGGTACTCGCTCAGATCAATCTCTCCAATATCCGAAAGCAGCATACGCAAAGCGGTTGTATCCACTGTCGGTTGAGCCGGTTTTTCTTCAAGAGCTGCTTTTGCTTCGGTATAGCTCGTGAGCAGGCTGTCGATCTGCGCCTTTGAGGCATAGTCCGGTCCCTGACCAGTAATGGAGGCAGCCATGCAGTCTTCCAGAGCTTTTCTGGCGGCCGTATAGGCGGAAGCTGTTTCATCGGTATAGCCGGAGAGGTCAAGAGCTTTGTTCGCATCCAGTGTTTTATAGGCATTCGATGCGCTTGTCGCCAAGGATACCGCATACGCAAGACGCTCGGCAGAATCATCTACTTCCGCCTGCGAACTGAAGGTATCTGCGGGATTGTCGAGTGCTGCTTTGCCTGCACTGGCTTTCTGCGTGAGATACGTCTTCCACTGCTGCGGCAGGAGGGTATCCTGTTTGGCAGCCAGTGCGAGTGCATCATCGTAAGCTTTTTGGAGGGCTTTCAGATCGAACGTTACGACAGGTTCTTCACTCAGAGTCAGCGTTTGTTTTGCGACAGTCTGGTCGGTATAGGTGCTTCCGTTCCAGGAATCCGTGGTCCGAATCGTAACAGAAGCCTGTACATTTCCGGAAAGATCCTGCAGATCAACAGAAATCGTGCCTAAAGACGATGCGTCTTTGCGGATCAGCTTCTTCGAGATTGTTGTTGAGCCTTTTGTAATGGTCAGTTCCGCTTCACCTACAGTCTTGCCAAGTTCTGTTTCGAGTGCGCTGAGGTTATAGCTGACGGTCTTGTGTTCGGTATCCAGAACCAGTTTCGTGTTCTTGATCGATTCAGAGGATGTAATAGGTTCGACCATATCCTGACGGGCAATCCGGGAATTGCTGTCGAAGATACCCATTTCCTGAATCACCTGTTTAGCCATGGCAATCTGACCAGGACCTACGGGGTGAATGCCGTCTTTTCCGCCGGAATGGTTGAACCAGAAGCCGGTGGAGGTAATCGATTTTTCATCGGATTTCTGTTTTTCATCAAACAGATCGAAGTGGTCGACCAGAATGCATCCCTGTTCTTCGGCAACTTCTTTTACCCACCTGTGGATATCGTCATTGCGTCCGATATGTCCGGCATGCGCCTGGTTGACAATTTTCGGCGGAACGCGCAGAACGACAACTTTACCGTCTGCTTTCCACTCTTTTACGGCATCCGAGAGATGTTGTTTGTAGTCCGTGTAGAGCCAGTGGTTTCCTTCTGATGGACCATAGGCTCCATCGTTGGTACCGAGCATGCAGATGACAACGTCCGCTTCCTCTTTCCAGCGATCGTAGCGCTCATCTTTGTGCGTAAAGTAAGAACCAAAATCAGCATTCGAAATAGCTCCGTTGATGACAACGTCATTTGGACGATTCAGATCGTCATGGACGTAGCGTTCGAAGACATCCGGAACGCCGGTAAAGCCGTCTGTATAAACACCATGAGTGATCGAGTCGCCAACAAACAGCCAGGTCGTCTGCTGCTCCCGGGTCGTATACTGCTTGACCAGTTTCTGCAGGTCGGTCAGCTGATCGTAATCTTTTGCATCCGTAACTGCAGATGTTCCGGTCGTACCGGTTTTCTTCTTGTAAACAACAGCGCCATCCGCATTGACGATCGTGAAATCAAATGCGGTCTCTGGGTTCAGACCATTGAAGACAACTGCCTTATTCGCAAACGCCTTTTTCGTTTTCTGACCATTCACTTCCAGAACGCCATAGTAGGTTCCGTCTGCCTGAATGGAAGCCTGCACGGAATTGGAAGTGACGGTGAAGACCGGCGTTTCTTCTTTAAGCGGAGCCAGCGGTGTGAAGGAATACTTGCTGAGCGTATTCAGATTGGCTGTTCCCATATCGCCGACACCGACAGCTGCACCAAGCTGGTTGCAGATCAGCAGATGACCTCTGGCGTTCAGGTTACCGTTTGCATCGAAGGATTTTTCATCCTCGCCGGCAGCCTTGAACAGGGCTTCGTGATCCACTACGACGATGGAATCGCCGTATGTTGAGAAGTCTGCTGCAATCACTGCATCGACAAGAGCTTTCAGATCTCTGGAAGCGTCCCCTTTACAGGCGGAATCTGAAGCAGGGTGAAGCGTTTGGCTTCAATATTCTTTGTCAGGATCGATTTCAGACTGTCTTTGATCTGCTGGTCGCTCAGAGATTCGTTGCCATCGAGCATGAGCAGGACAGAACGCGGGCCATATTTATTGATCAGAGAATCGTACTGTTCATCGATAGTTTTGATCGTGTTGCCTGGAATGGAACGGTTGATGACATAGCGCTGGCGGTTGAAGTTGGCCAGGTCGTATCCGCCGTTGGCATTGTGGTCGAGACTGATGTTCAGATGGAACAGTTTGTAGTAGGTTTCGTTGTAGCCAAGGATATCGTTTCCAGCGGACGCCAGGCCGCCGCCGACAGCTACCCAGTGCTTATTTCCGGAGGTATCAAACAGCTGATTTTTCGTTAAAGGGGCTTCATCCGCTTTTGTCAGTTCGATGAGCTCTTCATTGGAGAGCGGTTCGTCCACAACGGCTGCATAGTCGATTTCACCATTGAAAAGTCCCGCAAAAGACGATGTGTCTGTGCCTGCTGCTTTGCGAACACCGCCGATCAGAACTTCATCTGCAGCGCCGCCAAGCCGGGTAAACAGACCTGCAAAAGACGAGTTATTTGGATAGCTGAAGACTTTTGATCCATCGAGTGTCACGCAGAAGGTATCGGCTTCGCCCAGGTGATCGGCATCTGCACTGGAGAAGGCGATCGTATGCCACTGTCCATCAGCAACCGATCCTAACTCAGCTTTAGCGCCTCCGGTTAAGTCAAAGCGTGCTTTCTTGCTTGCCTGCACGCGGCCTTCAATAGCGCCGACTGCGTTGTCTGCCGGCCATGCCGCCTGAGCGTAAACGCCGGCTTTATGAGCAAAGAACAGGTTGTATGGATTGGCAGTCGTATTGGATTTGAAACGAATGACGACTGCACCGCTTCCGATATTTCCAACACGGGTTTTCAGATCCTCATCTGCACCTTCAAGGAAGTTATAGGGCAGACGTGTTCCGTCAAAGACGGTTGGATTTGTTCCGGTGTCTTTTTTGAAGTCGTGATACAGGACGGAAGTTTCTTCCAGTCCGGTGCTGACGGTATGGGAGAATTCATCGGTTTTTCCATCGGTCGTCACTTCAATGCTGTACGTATGGGAACCGGATTGCTCAGGAACGTCCTTATATGGAGAAACAGCTGCTTCGGCAACAACCTTGCCATCACGGGTGATCTTTGCGTTTCCGCCGCCGTTCCAGGTAATCGTATTTTTGAAGACGCCGCCTTTGACTGTACATTCAACTTTTACGGGATCCGGTGTCGGATCAACCGTACTATCAGAGTCAATGTTTTCATTGGCTGCTGAAAGAGCTGCACATTCTGCTTCGGTCAGAAGTTCGGATGTGACAAGGACGTAGTCAATCTCGCCTTTCAGGCTTTGCTTACATTTCCGCTGGCATCTTTGACGCCGCCGATTGCTACAGTATCCATCGGTGTGGTTTTGGTCAGAAAGCCATTAAAACTGGCGTTTTTAAATGTATTCGGGTTTGTCGCACCGGTTAGCCCGTCTGCTCCATCGTAGAAATAGGTCAGACGGTTATTCAGACAGTCAGCCGGGGCACGGTAAATGACCGTATGCGCATTGTCGCCGGCTGCAAGATCCCAGTTGCTGGCATTTGTTCCCATGCACTGGCATTTGTTGCTGTCTGTCAGTTCATAGCCGAATACTGCCTGGTTATTCTTATTGTTGCGATATCCGAAGAACCGGTCTGCGCTGCCGGACTTCATGCCAAGAAATGCGCCGCCCGCTGAGCTCAGATCGGAAGAATGTTTGGCTCTTGCGATCACGGTTCCTTCGGTCATGGCTGCAAGTTTAGCGGCTGCTGCTGCATCTACGGAAACAACATTCGTTCCGTCAAATACGGTACTGGTTCCTCCGGTTTTCGGATCGATCCAGCAAAGCGTGCTGCTTTCCGCAAGAGATTTCAGGCCCGTTTCTTTGCTGGTAAGCTCTGCCGTTTCCTGTTTCGTATCGTTGTCGATAATTTTATACGTAACTGTTTTGCCGAGACCTGCATTCACATCAATGAAGCTGCCGGCTGTCAGTGCTCCAGCATCGGCAAGATCAGAGAATGTGCCGTCTTCATTCTTTTTCTGAATCCGATAGGTATGGCCGGCTTCTGGTGTAAAGGAAATGCGGACTGTCGAGTAGCGCGTATGCAGAGCTTCATCAATCTGCAGCTGTTCTCCATCCGTTTTCTCGCTCAGATCCGGAATTTGATCGGCTTGGATATCTGCATTTGCCTGCGAAACCGCTGCACACTCCGACTGAGAGAGCAGTTCTGAAGTAATCAGAACGTAATTGATCGTTCCCTTCCACGGGAAAGCCGTGCTGCTTCCATTGGCGTCCGTTACGCCTCCAATGGAAATTGCATCCATCGGTGTGGTCTTTGTTAAGAAGCCATTAAATTTCTCGTCTTTGAAAATATTAGGATAAGAGGCGTTGATCAGACCGTCCGCGCCGTCATAGAAGTAGGTCAGACGATCGGCAACGCAATCCGCCGGCGCGCGGTAAACGACTGTGTGACCGTTCTCGCCTGCCTGCAGGCTCCAGTTATTCGTGTTGGAACCCAGACAGGTGATCTTGTTTGTATCGGTCAGTTCGTAGCCGAAAGCAAAAGGCAGTGAAGTAGCACTGCTGCTCCGGTAGCCGAAATACCGGTTGCTGGTTCCGGATTTGATTCCAAGGAATGCTCCGCTTTGCGTTGCGACTGCATCCGAGCTGAGCTGAACCTTGGCAATTACTGTACCCTCATTCAGGGCTGCCACTTTAGCAACCGTCTGTGCATCCATCTGCACCGTATTGGTTCCATCAAAAACCGTGGCCTGTCCATCCGACTTCGGGTCGGTCCATGCCAGAGTACTGACGGCGGCCAGAGCTTCAAGGCCTGTTTTTACGCTTGTAAATTCCGCCGTTTCCTGCGGCTGATCCGGATTGGTCACGTCGACGATCTTATACGTCGGTGCAGTACCTGTTCCGGCCTTTTCATCAATAAAGCTGCCCGTCGTCAGAGCGGATGCTCCGTCAAGATCTTCAAACGCGCCTGACGAATTTTTTTCTGAATCTTGTACGTGTGAGAGGTCTCTGCAGTAAAGGTGATGCGTACGGAACTGTAGCGAGCAACTGTTTTCTCGTTCAAGTCAAGTACGACTGCATTTTCATCGGCCAGCGGGCTAGCCTGATCCTGTGCAAGAAGCTGCAGAGGCGCTCCGGTTACAGTCAGTGCTGCAGCCAGGAAGGCAGATGCAAACCGGTTTTTCAGTTTTTCATGTTTTCTTCCTTTTCCTGTGTTGTTGAGTTTTCCGTTTCCTGCGTCTGAATCTGCAGAGTCGCTCCATGAAATCGCCCGAAAATTTGAAGCACTGCCTGCGGTTCTGACAGGTAAAACGGGAAGAATCAGCTTAATCTTAGGCATTTTTCCTGCGACGCTTTTTGTTTTGTTTTTTGTATACACACTTTCCCAAAAATAGAAAACGCTTACTGTAAGAAAAGCAGACCGGTTTTCCAGAATGAAAACCGTGGACAAAACGCGGCTTTCGTATACATAAAATCCAATCGGATCCGGATACTCAGACGGAATGGATTTTCCAGGCCATCGTCTCCCTGCCGGGTACCGATTCTCCTTTCTGAATCAGGGGCTGCGCAAAACAGGGCTCTGAATCGCCATAGGCCTGTTTCGCTGTTCAAATACGAATCTTTATTTATTGCGGACCTGCATTTATGACCTGCATTTATGACCTGCATTTATGATCTGTATTTATATGGATCTGTACGGGAAGATCTGGCCCCATATTTGCTTCAATCCGGCTGCAAACGCCGCCTGCAAATCCAGTTCAACCAGGTTTTTAAAAGGGAGGACCATGCCTTTCCCATCGCAGACCCCGATGGATCGGCCAGTGAAAAACACAGCGAATTGCGGCTGCGGTTGCAGCTGCATCGGAAATCTTACGAGGATAAACTGGCGAAGCCGAAATAAGCGGGTTTGCACGTGTTCATTGAAGAAATATCGAACAATGGATTCGAAGATCCAAAAGCGAAAACAGAGAAATTCATAAACGGAGACACAGATCGTTCTGGGAAGATGCCGGAGAGGATCTGTGTATTTCTTCGGGTTGGGGACAATCGTTTTGTCTGTGCGTATTCCGGTTCTTGCCCGCATCTTTTGCCTCTGTTAGTATCGGATTGCACTCGCATCGACTGCCCGGTTAGGCAGCCAGCGTTCTGGCTTAAGGGGACAAAAAGAACAGGGCAGAACAGAGAGTCAAAAAGGCAAAATCAGGCCTTTTCAAATACTAAGGGGACGGCTTTGTGGCAATCCGTACAGATATACTTACCTGGTCCAAAGGGGACTTAATGGAAACCTACTGGAAGGTTTTCTTTCACCGCCAGAATACGCAAAGCGGATGGATAAGGGATTTTTATACGTTTTTTCTGAATCGAAGTGCGCGAAAGCATGGCGGCTACATTGGCAAGGACACCTGGTTTGCTTCGCGGCCAAGACTTCCGCACGGTCTGCATGGCATTTATATTTCCCGCTACGCAAAGATCGGGGAAGAATGCTGGATTTATCAAAATGTAACGATCGGCGAAAGCAAGGGAAAAGCGCCGGTGATCGGGGATCACTGTCTGATCGGGGCCGGAGCGGTGCTGATCGGCGATATTTCGATCGGGGATCATGTAAAGATTCAGGCGGGCGCGGTCGTGAGCGAGGATGTTCCTTCCCATGCAACCGTCTTCGCGCCAAAGCCGACCATTCATATCTCCTCTTTGCATGAGTAGAGAACACGTATTCAAAACAAACGAAAAGTACAAAGAAGCAAAAATCGCAATCACGAAAATACAGAAACACAAAAAGGAAAGGGCAATTCAGGCCAGATTCTGCTTTTGAGCAATCGGATAGAGGATGCACCAAAAACACAGACAATCCCAAAGGTGAACATTAAAACCGGCGGGATTTTCTATAATGAAGGAAAGAAAGTCTGTCTCCTTTTGAGGCAGACCGTTCAAAATCAGGCTTTGCCTGAGAAAACAGAATAGAGTAAGGACAATATGATGAAGAAAATTCCAATTACGGATCTTGACGGCTTTCAAATCGGTCAGGCTCAGGATCGCCAGCAGGGAACTGGCGTAACCTGCATTTTATCCATGGAAGGCGCAACGGCAGCCGTGGATGTGCGCGGCGGCGGGCCGGCAACCCGTGAGACGGATCTGCTCGATCCCAAAAACATGGTGCAGAAGATCAACGCCGTCGTTCTTTCCGGCGGCAGCGCCTTTGGACTCGAAAGCTCTTCGGGTGTCATGCAGTATCTGAAAGAAAAAGGCGCAGGCTTTGGCATGAAGGGACTGGTTGTTCCCATTGTGTGTCAGGCCTCGCTGTTCGATCTGCCGTGCGGATCGCCGGATGCCTATCCCGATAAAGCCATGGGCTACGAAGCCGCAAAAACAGTGAACACCCAGAATGGAAAAGCGGCTGCTTCGGAGCCGGAACGGGTGCGAGTGTCGGCAAGCTCATGGGGTTTGAAAACGCGATGAAATCGGGTATCGGTTCGTACGCCTGTCAGATCGGCGCGCTGAAAGTCGGTGCCATCGCAGCCGTTAATGCATGCGGGGATGTTTTTGAACCCGATTCGAAAAATCGTCTTGCGGGAATTTATCATCGCGCATCCGCTATGGAAATCAATACCGAAGATGCGGTACTGAATATGGTAACCCAGGCCATGGAAGGCATGAATACGACCATCTGTGCTGTGATCACCAACGCCGATCTCAACCAGGCGGAGATGACCAAACTCGCCGGCATGTGCCAGAACGCGCTGGCCCGGACCATTCGTCCTGTACATACGCCAAACGACGGCGATACCGTATTTACGATGACGACCAATCAGGTGCCGATGGACCTGACAGCGGTGTCTGTTGTGGCCATTAAAGCGCTCAGCGAAGCGATCGTCGACGCCATCAAGAGCGCTGAGCCGATGTTTGGCCTGGAAAGCTGGTCTTCGCTCGAAGAGAAAAAGGCGAAGGATAACGCGTAACTCCCGACTCTGTATGTATAGCTTCGCCAGCGCAGGCGGAGCGCAAAACGTGAATTCTTAAAACCAGAAGATAAGCAAAGGCGGCAGACCTTCACAAAACGTGAAGACCTGCCGCCTTTTTCCATAGCGTTCCGTTTGAATTGGAAGACCAGTGCCGCCCGCTTTGAGACGGGTTCTTTCTGCGCTAAAGGCAATGCTCTTCCTGGAATAATCAGGATCAGGCAAAAATCAGAGTCATGAGTACGACGAACAGAAAGGGCAGAAGCAGACAGAAAATGATTTTCATCTGCCGCTTGCGGGTTTCATACAAGTAGGCGATGAACTCGCGAAGCATGGCGTTGAGCGTGAAATACCACTTGGTTTTCGAACCGTATCCCAGACAGGGAAGACCGATCGATTTTCCAAGCAGCAGGGCCCGGAACACGTGGTAGCGGGTTGTGACAATGGCTGTGTTGCCGCGCTTTTCCTCTTCCTGAAACAGCAGGCGGGAAAGCGTCAGGTTTTCCAGCGTGTTTCGGGAGCGTTCTTCGCTGACGGTATGCAGCGGATCCGCGCCATGTTCGAGGGCATAGATTTTCATCGCCGCACCTTCCGGAACGTCTTCGCCCGGTCCCTGACCGCCCGAAAGAATCAGCAGCGCGCCAGGATTTTTCTGCTGAAGAGCAATTCCCGCATCGATTCGAGCCGCCAGCAGCGGCGGTACGGTCGTTCCGAACAAGCCGGAGCCAAGAACGACGATCTGATCAAAACGATTCTTATTTCGAAAATGAATCAGGTTGATCCAGGAAGAGAGCACGTAAATCGCCAGCAGGAAGGAAAGGTATCCAACGACGACTGTGGCCATCGCGTAGAAAAAATCCAGAATGATATTGTTCGCAGCCTGCAGCAGTACAGGGAAAACAAAGAGGACCAGCAGGATGAAGATGGAAAAACCGATGGAAAGACAGTTGGTAAGTGAAAGTCCTTCCCGACGGATCAGGCGAATGCCTTCAACAAAAGGATGCCCGCCAGCAGCAGCGGAAAGACCAGAAGGAAGAGGATGACCACAACGGCGATCAGGATGAGAAGAGTCACCAGCCAGGGCGCTTTCGCAGTCAGTTCCGCCGAATAGCGAAACACCAGCAAAGCCGCGCTGATTCCGCTCAGGCCGACAAACGTCAGCAGACTTATGCCGCTCCACACACTGCGCGGCTCAACGAGCAGGACGCAGACCAGAAAAATCAGGCCGATCAGAAAGGGAAGACATGCGATCAGTTCAAACAAAGCATCACCTCATTCTCTTGCCTGATTCCATTAAAACGTTCAGGCGCTTTCGTTCCACGAAATTGTATCGAAGAACCGCTTTGCGAAGAAGAAGGACAGTCTCATCTTTCAAACATGACAGGCCATGAAGTCAAATTGTGCGCTTGTAAACCAAAGTCCTGCTGGTCAGCTTCCCAGACGGCTGCGTATACAGAAGATGCGAAGTTTATAAAACCGGCGGATCCGACAAAAGCGCATTACGACTTTGGCGGCTGGTACGCCGATGAAGGCCTGAAGACGTCGTACAGCTTCAGCACAGCTGCAGCGGGCAACGTTACCCTTTACGCGAAGTGGACGGCCAAACGCTATACGCTGACCTTTGATTCCAATGGCGGCAGCAGCGTTGCAGCCCAGACGGTCGCTTACGCACCGGATGCGGTATTTACGGCTCCGGCCCTGGCTCCAACGAAAGCGGATCACCGCTTTGCGGGCTGGTTTACCGATGCAGCTCTGACTTCGGCTTATGACTTCAGCTCCAGAGTGACCGGCTCGATCAAGCTGTTTGCCAAGTGGCTCTATGTACAGGTGATCGATCAGGCGATTACGTATTCGAATGGCGTAAATGCGCATCTTGACGACTTCGGCAGCTCCGCACAGACCAAAAAGGCCTTTACCGATGCCCTGAGCGCGGCAAAGACGGTTCGGGATGGCGCGAAGGCGCAAAAGAAATTGATGATGCCGCAAAAGCACTCAATGCGGCAGCACTCGATCTTCGACTGGAAGCCACAAGCGAAAACCTTGAAGCGCTCAAGAACTAAAAGACGTCGTTGAAAGCGCAGGCTTTCCAGGACGCCCCAAAGAAAAAGACAGCTTTAACCAGGAGGCAGCCGATCCGATCCGGCTGCCTTCTTTTACGGGTATGTCAAAAGAGGGGCTCGAGCGCTATATGAAAAGAAAGCGCTTTGAGTACATGAGAAGAAAGAAAGCGGCAGAAATTTTATACTTGGATCCGTGGCGGATACGGAACAGCCGTTCGTCAAGGGATGGACGCTGTTCGGAAGGGAAATATTTCGCCTTTGAACTTAGAAAGGGAAAGGAGAAGATCCTGTTTCGAGAACGGGAACAGGACGCCAAAAGAAATGACGCAGAAACAGATCAAAATTCTTGGCTATGTGGGAAGCTTTCTTTCGATTCTCATGTATGTTTCCTACATTTCGCAGATCCTCAATAATGTGCATGGCGTAAAAGGCACCTGGATCCAGCCGCTTTGCGCCTGCATTAACTGTGTGATCTGGACGGTTTACGGTTTGATGATCAAGCCGAAACAATGGCCGCTCGTACTGGCCAACGTGCCGGGAATCTTTCTTGGCCTGATCACATTTCTTACCGCGCTCTAGAATCTGGCACTTTCCAGCGGAAAAACCAGAAATCTGCAGCGCAGGGCGAAAAAGCCCGCATGCATCCCTGCTGACGATGTGTGCGGGCTTTTTCTTTGTCCCAGACATCCCGTTTTTTCGATCAATATATGGTATCGAAACCATATCGGTGATTTCTGGTGAAAGCATCAATAAAAGGCGAAAAACAGCCAAAAATATGGAAATACTCTATTTTTTTATATTCGTGTGAAATCGGTTCCATATTTTTGTAAAACCGTTTACATGGAATCGATACCACAATAAACTTCAAGTATAAACAAGCCGGCAGACAGGCCGGCCAAAAGAGAAAATGGAGAAAGGGAAAAATGGATTACGCAAAGATCGCAGCGGACATTATTGAAAATGTCGGCGGCAAAGACAACATCATCTCAGCAATGCACTGCGCGACGCGCCTGCGTCTGCGCCTGAAGGACTACAGTAAAGTCGACGAGAAAAAGCTCGAAGACGTCGACCAGGTCAAAGGCATTTTCCTTGCCAACGACCAGCAGCAGGTCATTCTCGGAAGCGGAACCGTAAACCTGGTTACCGCGGAAGTTCTCAAACAGACCGGTCTGAACGGAGGGGCGGTCAGCGAAGAACCGAAGAGCAAGGAGGGCAGCTGGCTGACCCGTGCAGTCAAAGGTCTCTCCGATATCTTCGTTCCGATCATTCCGGCGATCGTCGCCGGCGGTCTTCTGATGGGAATCAACAACGTACTGACCGCCGTCGGCCTGTTCGCCCCGGGCAAGTCGCTCATCGACATGGCGCCGCAGTTCGCGGGCCTCGCCTCGTTCATTAACATGTGCGCAAGCGCACCGTTCACGTTCCTTCCTGTTCTGCTTGGCTTCTCCGCTGTGAAAAAGTTTGGCGGCAACCCGTATCTGGGGGCAGCGATCGGCATGGTCATGGTTCATCCGGACCTGCTCAATGCCTATAGCATCGCTTCGGTAGACACGCTTCCGTTCTGGAACATCCTGGGCCTGGAAGTGCAGTCGATCGGCTATCAGGGTACCGTTCTTCCCGTACTGGCCGTTTCCTGGATTCTGGCCACGATCGAAAAGTTCCTGCATAAGCACACCCCAAGCTGGCTCGACAACCTTTCCACACCGATGCTTTCGCTTCTCATTACCGCTCTGCTGACATTCACGATTGTCGGACCCGTTATGCGTACAGCCGGTGACTGGCTCGCTTACGGACTGAGCTGGCTCTATTCCACCCTCGGCTTTATCGGCGGCGCCATCTTCGGTCTGCTTTACGCGCCGATCACCATGACCGGCATGCATCATTCCTTTATCGCAATTGAAACCCAGCTGATCGCAGCCGCGGAAACTACAGGCGGCTCCTTCATCTTCCCGACCGCTTCGATGAGCAACGTTGCGCAGGGCGCAGCCGTTCTTGCGGTTCTGGTCATGACGAAAAACGAAAAGATGAAATCCCTCTGCACCGCTTCTGGTATTTCCGCACTGCTTGGCATTACTGAACCGGCCATGTTCGGTGTCACCCTGAAACTTCGCTATCCGTTCATCGCGGCCATCATCGGCTCCGCAGTCGGCTCTGCCTGGATTGCCGGTACGCATACGCTGGCCATTGCCTTAGGTACCGCGGGTATTCCGGGATTCATTTCGATCCGTCCGGAAAGCTGGCTGAACTTCTTTATCGGCATCGCCATTTCCATGGCTGTATCTTTCCTGCTTACGGTTTACTTCATGAAAAAACATCCAGAAGGCGAAACCGGAGAAAACAAAGGCGGCTTTTCCTTCAAAAAGAAAAAGCGGCTTCCAAAACGATCGAAAGTCAGAATGAAAAAGAAAACGAAACCAGAACAATCGAAACCGCTGCTCCCGCAAAAGAAGCAGCACCTGCACAGATCAAAACCCAGGCAGCCAAGCACATCCTGTGCGCGCCGGTTTCCGGCAAAACCGCTCCGGTCAGCGACTGCAGCGATGCGGTCTTCGCATCCAGAGCCATGGGTGACGGCATTCTGATTGAACCGGAAAACGGACGCTTTTACGCGCCGGCTGACTGCGAAGTCGTCATGCTGTTTCCGACTAAGCATGCCATCGGTCTGAAAACCGATGACGGTGCAGAAATTCTGATTCACATCGGCATGGACACCGTTTCGCTGGATGGAAAGCCGTTTACCGCTCACGTGGAAAACGGTCAGAAACTGAAAGCCGGCGATCTCATGATCGAAGCCGATCTCGATGCGATCCGCGCCGCCGGGCTTTCCATTCAGACTCCGGTCATCTTCACAAACAAAGTCGCCTTTGAAGCCAGACCGTACGGTCAGGTTCAGGCTGGCGACGCCGTGATGGAAACGAAAAAGGAGAATAAAAATCCGTGAACTACTCTGTACAGAACCGTTTTTCGCAGGCGATGACAGAGACAAAGCGATCCGAGGCCGCCAATAGCCCGGATCGCCTTTGCTTTCATATCATGCCTCCCGTCGGATGGCTCAACGACCCCAACGGGCTCTGCGAAAAAGACGGCATCAACCATATTTACTATCAGTTCGCCCCCGAAAGCGCGGCTGGAAACACCGCAAAAGGCTGGGGCCACTGCACCACGAAAGACTGGATTCACTACACAGAACAGCCGGTGCCGCTTTTTCCGGACAGCCTGCTCGATGAAGGCGGTGCCTACTCTGGAAGCGCGCTGGTTTGCGACGATGGAAAAATTCGCTGCTTTTATACTGGCAACCGAAAGCTGCCCGGCGAGCATGACTACATTTATGAAGGCCGTCAGCACTGGACGTGCATGACGGAATCCACAGACGGAACGCTTCTGGAAAACAAGCAGGTGCTGCTCAAAAACGAAGACTATCCCAAAAACATGAGCTGTCATGTGCGCGATCCGAAAGTCAGGAAAGACCAGGACGGCTACCGGATGATTCTTGGTGCCCGCACCCGTCAGGATCAGGGCATGGCTTTGCTCTATACGAGTAAAGACCTGAAAAACTGGACGCTTTCCGGAACGATCGAGGGGAAAGAAGACTACGGCTATATGTGGGAATGTCCGGATTTTCTGGAACTCGACAAAGCTGCGCTGCTGCTCACCTGTCTGCAGGGAGCGCCCCAAAAGGGATACGAATACGAAAACCTGTACCCTTCTGGATATTTCCAGCTTGAGAAAAACCCAGACAAAAGGGAAGCTGGATCGCCGGCGAATTCCGGGCTCTGGATCATGGCTTTGATTTTTACGCCCCGCAGACGTTTGTCGATGAAAACGGCCGGCGCATTCTGATTGGCTGGATGGGTATTCCGGATGTGGAGTATACCAACCGGGAAGCAAAATCGAACTGGCAGCACGCGCTGACGCTGCCTAGAGAACTGACCTGGAAAGACGGTCAGATTTACCAGTACCCCATTGAAGAAATGTTCCAGCTCGCGCAAAACGAATCGTCCAGAAGCCTTGAACTCGAACCGGGAAAGGCGGCCAGACTGGATGATCGCGTCTGTCTGATCGAATTGGAAAACGATCAGAAAGACTGGTCCATTTCGCTGCGTCACGATCTGACGCTCTCGGGGCATAATGGTGTTGTCAGACTTGAACTCCATCAAAGCGGTCTTGGCCGCACGACACGCCATGCGTACTGTCCGGACGTGCGCCAAATCACGATCTTCTCCGATACGTCATCCGTGGAGATTTTCATCAATCATGGCCAGGTTGCTTTTACTACAAGACTTTACGATGCGCCCGAAGATCGCAGTCTGAAAGCGGACGTGCGCATGAAGGCCATAATTACTCCCCTTGCCTCGTTTGAAATCGCCAGAGCCTGAGGCTGCAGACGGCGAGCGTGTGCAGGATGGTCTGTCCTGAAGTAAACAAGAACAAGAAAAAGAACAAGAAAGAGAAAGAGAAACCAAACAGAGGAAACCGGTATGACTCAATCCGTAAAAACAATCGATGTGACAGCCCTGGGCGAAATTCTGATTGATTTCACCATGCAGGGTGTAAACAGCCAGAATATGAACGTCTTTGCCCAGTACCCCGGAGGAGCTCCAGGCAATGTCTGCGTGCAGGTCAGCCGTCTTGGCGGACAGGTCGCTTTCATGGGAAAAGTCGGTCTGGACATGCACGGCCGTCTGCTCAAAACGGTTCTGGATCAGGAGGGCATTTCCACACGAAACCTGATCGAAGATCAGGAGCATTTCACCACCCTCGCTTTCGTATCCGTAGACGAAAACGGCGAGCGGGAATTTTCCTTTGCCCGCAAACCGGGTGCGGATACGCAAATCTGTTTTGAAGAGCTCGATCTGAACGAGCTGCAGCAGGCGAAAATCTTTCATGTTGGCTCGCTTTCTCTGACCGCCGAACCTGCCTGCAGCACAACGCTTCAGGCAATCGACTTTGCGAAAAATGCGGCGCCCTGATCAGCTACGATCCAAACTATCGCGCCAGTCTGTGGCCCGATGAAGAAACAGCGATTGAAAAAATGCGCAGCCTGATTTCTTCGGCGGATCTGATGAAGATTTCCGATGAGGAAACGGAGCTGCTTACCGGAAAGGCCGACCCGGAAGAAGCCGCCAGAGCGCTCGTCGAGCAGGGCGTAACGATTGCGGTCATCACCCTGGGCAAGGACGGCGCCCTGGCGGCGACAAAAGATTTCGTCGTACGCGCCGGCGGATTTAAAAGTCAGCTGGCCGATACCAACGGAGCCGGCGACTCGTTCTGGGGATCTTTCCTGGAGCAGATTGCCAGAAGTCCAATCGAACCGGGTCAGCTCGATTCGAAAACGCTTGGACAGATGCTGGAAAACGCCAACGCCTGCGCAGCCCTGACCGTTCAGAAGCCCGGCGCCATTCCCGCGATGCCTGCGGCAGCGGAAGTCAACGCCTTTCTGGAAGCCAGCGGACGCAAAGCAGCGTTCTGAGCGGTTCCCTCGGATGGGCGGGTATAGATTGGCATCGATCGGTACAGAGCGGTATGGATGCACGAAGAGTTGCATTGACTGGCCTGCGTGAGGAAAATGAAACGCAAAGGTAAGGCAGAAACAGCCTGAATCGATCGCCGCCTTATGCGGCGAAACGAATAGAGAAGCAAGACAGGAAGCACCTGAAAAGGCAGCAGCTCCGGGAGGCAGGAATATGGAAAAACTGACGATGGCAGATATTGCCAAAGCGGCGGGGGTCGGGAAAAGTACCGTTTCGCGCTATTTCAACCACGGCTATGTCAGCGAGGACGCCCGTTCAAAAATTTCGGCGGTCGTTCGCAGGACCGGATTCGAGCCGAGCGTGGCTGCCCAGAATCTGCGCTCTAAGGAGTCGCATACGATCGGTATTATCGCGCCGACGATGACGAGTACCGTCACGGGGCGTCAGCTGACGGTCATTGATGAAACGCTGCGTGCAGAAGGCTACAGCTGCATTATCATGACCGCCCATCATCATCGCGAACGTGAAATTTCCGCTATCGAATACATGCGCTCGCTGAAACTGGATGGCGTCATTCTCATTGCCACGACCATCGATGAAAAGCTGGAAAGCCTGCAGAAATCGAGCAATGTTCCGTTTCTGGTCATGGGCCAGGAATTTGAAAGCGGCGTTTCGGTCGTTTACGACGATTACCGCGCAGGTCGGGATGCCGGCCGATACGCCCGAAAGATGGGCCATGACGATGTCGTCTACGTTGGCGTCTCCCCAAACGATCAGGCCGTTGGCGTTACCCGTAAACAGGGCGTACAGGATGGCCTGAAGCAGGAAGGGGACGAGATGAAAAGCTTTGCTTTTGTGGAAACGTCCTTTTCCTATGAAGAAGCCAAAGAAGCCTGCGATCGCATTCTCGATGAACACGTTCCGACGATGATGATCTGCGCGACCGATAAAATCTGTCTGGCCGCGTACAAATCGCTCAGTGAACGGGGACTTCACGTTCCGGAAGATGTTTCCCTGATCGGGTTTGGCGGCTATGAAGCCGGTCAGCTTCTTACGCCGGCGCTCACGTCCATTCGGTTTAAAAACGAAGAAGCCGGAGTGCTTGCCGCAAAGACGCTGATTTCCATGATTCGCAATGAGCCGGTCAGCCGCATGCAGACGATCGGCTACGAATGGAGTTATGGCGATTCGGTTCTCGATCGAACGAAAACGAACTGAAATCCAAAGAAAAGAAAAATGAGAAAGGGCCGGCAGAAATGTGAATATGCATGTTCAGCCGGTCCTTTTGTCGTATGTCAACGGTCTGGAGGAGGATGGCGGAATGCGGTTATTTCACAAAGCCGGCTTTACGCTTTAGTCCGTCATGCTTTTCAGATCATTGAGGCGATTTTCATAGCGAAGAATATCCGTTTTGTCCTCGGTTACGGCTTTCGTGAGCACGATACCAACGCAAAGAAGAAGCTTAAGCTTGCGCACAATCTCTGGCTTATCTTCTGGGTCATCCTCTGGAACGGGCGTTTCCATCAAAAACGGCTCAATTTGATCAAACAGAGCTTTCGCCTCTTTATACTGGCGATTGCTGTAATACATGCCTAACGTAAATTCGCTGGCTTTCACCATTTGGAGAATGTTGATGCTGCAGGGAAAGAGGTTGAGCTTATGGGCGGCCAGAAGCATAGAACGCCGGTAATACAGGAGGGCACGGGTTCGATCGTTCAAGTACCTGGCGATATGACCGAGCTGGGCGAAGGCCGCATACCAGTAGTCCCACTCGTCTTTTTCAGAATGCCCCCGCTTTTCGTAAACTGCGTGCAGAGCGGATCGATTGTTTTGAATACCTTGAAGGCTGCTTCGTCCTGATGACAAGCCTGATATGCTGTTCCGCAGCGAAACAGAGCCAGCAGATAATAATGAAAAATCGTATTGTCGGATTTTCTGGCATAGACACTTTCGTAAAAATGGACTTTCAGACAGGCAAGCGGAATTTTCCATGTTTTGTCCGGCAGAGAATTGTGGATGGCTTCTGCATCTGCCATCCAGATTTCAAAGAGACGCGCCGCGGTACGCATCTCTTTGCCGTTTGGTGTGCAGCACAGAGCAAGGCAGATCAGAATTTCGCAGCTTTGCGATTCGAGTTCATACGAGGTGAGTGAAAAATCCTTCAGAGCGATGACCAGCGTATCCATCAGCTCGAGTGCGGAATACTCCTCCTCAGGGGCAGCCAGACGGGAAAACTGGGTGCTGAGTTTTTGAAACGAGGTGAGAAATGCCTGCGGATTTTGGAAATGCAGACAAATGGACGCAAATTCTTTTTCCAGTACACGCCAGGTGTTCCAGAACTCGGCGGCATCTTTGTCCTTAAGATCAAACGGTCCGCACGTCAGACTCTCCATCCATTTCAGTCCGTCTTCGCAGAACTGACGGGCTTTTTCATACTCCTCCAAAGCAGAACAGGCACGGGCGGCCAGAGAAAGGAATCGGGCCAGCTGCACTGGCTGTTTAGCGGCAGACCAAGAGAAGACGCGGTTTTACCGTGTTTGATGGACTATAAGGCGTGGGCACAGGCCTGCGAATGATTTTCCTGCTGCAGATAAAGGCTTGCTATTTCATGATGAATCAAAGACAGTTTGTCTTCCTTCAGGGGATGGAGAGTTTCCGGATCAAAGCGCATCCAGATGTTCAGAGCTTCTTTCCAGGCAATAAGACTGTCTTCCGGACGGCTGAAATAATCGATTCGCGCAAGATCCATCCAGCTTTCTGCATAGTTTCTGTACGTGGTTTCATCCGGGTGGATCTGGATGGCCTGCGCATGCAGATCGATCAGGAGCTGAAACACAGACCGTCGAAGCGCTTCATTTTGGAATCCCATACGGCATCTCGCAGCAGATTCGTCATGTCCAGCCAGTCTTCGAGCTGCGCGGGGAATAAATCCGTATGGGAGAGGTACTTCACGGCGCTTTGGCAGGCTTCCTCCATCGCCTGATCCGCTTTTTGGGGCGCACCGGCTTCCAGATAGCACAGCGCCAGATGGGCCAGAAGCGCCGTCGGATGGTGTCCCGGATAGTTTGCAATTTCCTGTTCAGAATGAATGCGGGTCAGACTGACCCCTGTTTCCAGACTTCGGCAGGCGGCGTCGCAGTCTTCGAGCTTTTAAGAATCCGTCGGGCGGCATCCCACAGCACTTCCTCAAATTGAACTGGAATACCGCTTTCCAGAAGCGAAGCAGGAAGAGACTGCGCTCGACTGGCGCCAATATGATCCAGAGCCAGATCGATCCAGGAGAGCGCGGTGTACAGCTTTCCCCGCTCTTCATAAAACTGAGCGGCATTGTACATATCCACCGCATTTTTCGGGATTCGAAGCGGCTTCCTCTCTTCTTTGATCTGTCCGTTTTTACGGAATACTTCGGCCCGGTTAGTTTCTGAAGATGATTTAAAGCCCTCTGATAGCAGTGATCGGCCGAAAGCCAGTCGTTATTTTGTTCGCTGATCTCTGCACGGCAGAACAGGCAGGCGATCATCTCCTTTCTGGCTTCCTGGGATTCCTTGAGCCGGACAAGAAGAGAATGCATAGCTGCATCCACGCATTTTATGGCTTCATCCGTCCGGTTCAGTTTACGGTACGCCTCGGCCATGGTTCTGCGAACAGCGGCCTGCAGAATATCCTGCTCCAGAGTAACTGCATCCGCTTCGAGAAAGCGCGAATACGTTTCGATGCAAAGACGGTACTGACCGGCCGCATATTCCTGGTCTGCCTGATTTAACAGCCTCTGATTTTCGATGGAACGCGCCTGCGTCTGAGAAAGAAAGCCGCTTTTGTCCGCCAGTTTCTCCATCTGCTTGCAAAGCTCGCTTTCTTTTCTGAAGTCCTGCTGTTCCTGGGCCAGCCGGACTTCCAGCTCCAGAATCTGGTATTTCCAGCCGCAGGCAAGATCGGTCAGTTCCCTGGGAACCTTTTTCATCCAGCTCCAGAACTGCGCAATCGTCTTTTTGCATCCTCTGGACGGCTGTCGTTGATCTGAAGATTGGCAAGATAAAAAAGCTGAAAAGAACGGTCGATAAAAGCGCCTCGTTGATCCCCTTCAGGGGACTGGCCATCTGAATCAGATCGTCCAGGACAAGCATCGCGCCTTCCTTCTGGCCGGCATGAAGGCAGCAGTTTGCCATGGACGCATAAAAAGGATTTTGAACGGAGTACTGTCGTATGGGCTGAGATCGTACGGAATATCTTCCAGGAGAAGAAGAATCGGATGCAGCACGCTGGCACACGTCGTGTTGAGTTCTTCAAACCAGCCCAGACGGGTCAGCGTGTTCAGATAGCGGATTGTGATGTCAAGCAGACGCTCAATCGTTTCCGTGGAGGGCTGGTCTTTGAAGGATTGGATCGTCTTTGCAAAATAACGTTTTAAAAACTCAACGCCTTTGCGCGGATCGACCGGAACGCCGTCTCCGTACAGGTAAATATCGGAAAGAACGAGAAGCGCCTGGTCTACTCCCTTTTCGGCCGCCTGATTCAGAAGCGGAATGGCGCGAGCGGGATTGCGTTTCGTGTCGACGCCTCTCAGATAGGCAAGGCCCAGATAGAAAAGCTTCTGGGGATTCTGCGGTTCTTGGCTCTGTGTTTTCGGATTTTCGAAAAGGGACTGTAAAGATTCACGAAGATCATCCGACTGGAGGGAAAAACCGGCGGAAAGCCGGCATACAGCAGCTTCAGGACATCTGTATTCGCTGGTTCCATCTGGACAGGAATGATTTTTTTGCGGTACTGGACGGCAGCCGGATATTCATATTCGCTTATATAATTTTTTCTTCGAGTTTTGGCGTTACGAGCAGCGTGATCAGCTCGCTTCGTTTCATCTGATCGAAAATCTGCTGGCTGAAATCTTCTCCCGGCATCAGAAAGTCGTCGTACCAGACCCCGACATCCCATGTGCATTCCAGAGACTGAACGAAATCCAGAAAATCCTGCGCATAAGCCCAGTCTTTCTTACGGTAGCTGACAAAAATATACGAATGAAACGAGCTTCTTATTTTCTCGATCAGCGGGGGTTCCAGAATCACGGACTGAAGATATGACCGCATACGGCTTTCAAAATTCTGTCGTTTCAGAAAATCCGGCTGAAAATCCAGATACTGAAGATCTCCGAACAGCTGGGAATAGGCAGACAGATCGATACTGTCCAGAAGGATGGGAAGAAGAAGAACTTTACTTTCGCGCAGCGCCCAGATCAGTTTAAGCGTATTTTCCTGTTCAGAGCGAAGCAGTCGGGAAGAAACCGCAATGACGGCCAGCGTGAATTCCTGCAGCAGGCGCAGATCCTCTTCACTCCAGAGGGCATTTTCTGGATCCGGCGCAAGAATCAGGCAGTTGACCTGGTCGCGGATGGTTTGAATAATCTGTGAATCTGTCGAACGATCCCCTGAGGGGATAAACAGAACTTTGCTGAGTCCGCTTTCCTGAACGGTATTTTCTGGATAATATTTGAATTTCATGCCGTCTCCTTTCCATGTCTTTCGTCCGTGGGATTTCGTCCGTGCATTTCTTCTGCGTGCATGCGCAGGCAGAATCGGATGCAGAATACTTTTTACTTTTCTTCTTTATTTATACCTATCGTATCCAGCGATTTATACCTATCGTATCCAGCGGCTTTCTTTGCGGGGTGTGTATTTCCCAAAACGGCCAAATCGGACATTCGAACGTATAAAAGTCCGCCGGACGGTCTTTGACCATCGGGCGGACTTTAAACATCTTTCTAAGGAAGAAAAGATGAATTCCCATTAAAGAAACGGGAGTATTGGAATATGGATCAGGCTTTCTTTTTCGACGGGGCGAACGAATGATGAAGGCGCCACAGGAAAAGCAGACCGCGCGCGTCGAGTTCCACGCCCATCGCAACCCAGGCACCGGCCAGTCCAAAGGAGCAGGAAAGCCAGGCGGCCAGCGGAATACGGATGCACCAGATGGAGAGGAAGTTGAGGCAGGCAGGCCAGATCGTATCGCCTTTTCCGCGCAAAATGCCGGAGCAGACGATGGAAGCGCCATAAAGCGGTTCCGCAAACGCTTCGAGCCGAAGCATGGAAGTTCCGAGTTCAATGACGGCTGGATCCGGGGTGAGAATGTTCATCAGCCACGGGGCAAAGACGAACATGACGACGCCCGAAAGAGCCATCATGCCCATGCCGATGCGTACGATGCGCCAGCTGATTTCCCGGGCCAGATCGTGCCGGTTGGCGCCGGTACACTGCCCGATGATGGCGGTTGCGGCGGATCCGCAGCCGTAGCCGGGCATGTAACAGAGACTTTCCGCGGTGATCGCAAAGCTGTTGGCCGCAATGGAAACCGAACCGAGAGAAGAGACGATGCGGGTAAACATGACATAGGAAGAGCCGGAAATCAGCTGTTCCAGACTGATTGGAACGCCGATGCGTACGGCTTTGGAAAGGGAATGACGGGTAAAGTGAATCCGGCATTTCCTTTGAGAAATTCGTTTTTAAACAGGACGCGCCACGTGAGAAACAGGGACGCGCACGCCATGGCGGCGCCGGTTCCTAAAGCGGATCCGGCTACGCCCAGATTCATCGCGAAGATGAACAGGTAGTTGAACAGGACGTCGAGCATGCACATGACAATTTGCGTCATGCCCGGCAGCCGGGTATCGCCGGCCGCCTGCAAGGTCGCGATCGCCCAGGTGTTTAACAGAGAAAACGGCAGACACAGACAGAAAATGCCGAGATAGGCGCTCGCATCCGCCAGAATGGCGTCTTCGCCGCCCAGCCAGACGGGAACCATTCCTGAAAGGCCAAAGCCGATGCTGCCGATCAGAAACGCCACGCCTAAAATGACGAGCAGACCCTGCCGGCTGCAGTTGCGGGCTTCTTCATTGTTTCTTGCGCCGATCGCCTGCGCGGTCTGCACCGAAAAGCCGTAGACGGAGCCGGAACAGATGCCGTTGATCAGCCAGGTGCTCGAAGAGACCAGACCGATGGACGCGCCGGCCTGTACCCCGAGATGGCCGACCATCGAGGCGTCGATCATCTGCATGATGGTGACGGAAACCTGCGCCAGAATGGCAGGCCAGGAAAGCGATAAAATGAGTTTTCGCTGCATGGAGGCGTTGAGCGGTTTGTCCGCGCGCAGTGCGGATAATAATTGAGAGGAGTCTGTCATATCCGCTATTATCCATCGAATTGTTCCGGAATGCCTGACCAAAGAAAACGTTCTGCCAAGTCTGTTCGAGAAATTTACTATCCTTTCCATTTTCTCCTCGGGTTCTGCTTTTTCCTTTTGATGAGATATGGCTTTTTATCCGCGGGAGAAACGAACCGGCAGATCCGCAAACGCGCCGTTTCAAAGCGGACTCGAATGTGGCTTTTCAGATTCGCCATCCTGAATTGGAATTTGTCATCCGGAAAAAGGAAAAAGAAAGGAGGATGTCATGATTGTTTCCGCAAGCTGCCGAACCGATATTCCCGCGTTTTACACGCCCTGGCTGCTCAACCGCCTGGAGGAGGGCTTTGTGGACGTGCGCAATCCGTTTTATCCCAAACGGGTTTCGCGCATTTACTTTGAAGACGCGGATGCCTGGATGTTCTGTACGAAAAATCCGCTGCCGCTTATTCCGTATCTGGACCGGTTCAAGCAGCCGATCTTAATGGATGTGACGATTACGCCGTATAAAAAGGATCTGGAACCGGCGGTACCCGATAAAACGAAAATTATTGAAGCGGTCCGCTTCATGGGCGAAAAGCTGGGAAAGGATCATGTGTCGGTTCGCTACGATCCGATTTTGCTGAATCCAACGTATACGGTGGACTATCACATTCGGGCTTTTGAGCGGCTCTGTTCTCTGCTCGAAGGCGCGGTGGAGACGATTTCCATTTCCTTTCTCGACGACTACAAAAACGTCCGCCGTCATGCCGGCGAACTGAATGCGCACGAACCGAGTGAAGCCGAATTAAAAGCTATTGGCGAAGCGTTCGCAAAATGCGCTGCGGATCATGGCATTCCCGTTTTCACCTGCAACGAAAAGCAGATTCTAGCCCCGTTCGGCGTGCCTTCCGGCGCCTGCTTTCCTATGGAACTCGCGCTGGCCTGGACCGGCCGCAAGTTTCGAAAGTGGAAAGCGCGCGACTGCGGCTGCGTCGAAATGGCGGATCTTGGCGTCTACAACACGTGTGCGCACCTTTGCCGCTACTGCTATGCCAACTTTGATGAAAAGCAGATCGCCCAAAACCGGCGTCTTCATGATCCCAGTTCGACGATGCTGGTGGGACATCTGGAAGCCGACGATGAAATCATTCGCCGCAAACGATAAACTGCACGTAAAATTAAACCAGATCGAATCCAAATCGGATTTTCGAAATCCGATTCCGGTCGATCCTTAGCCAGACCGGCGGAAAGGAGAGAAGCATGTCATCCAGCCCACTTTTTGAACAGGCACTCGACGAACTCGAACGTCTTCAGAAACTGTTAGAAGACCATCATCTGCCTTCTCAGATTGCCGCCGACCTGCAGCTTGAGATTGACCAGAGAACAAAACGCCGCAAGGATGCAGCTGCTGTTTCTTCCAGAACGCCGGAGCGTACGCGGCGAGCCGCCGCTCCGGAACCGCCTCAAACGCATCCGACGCGGCCAGTTTCCCCAAAACCACAATCGGAAGAAGCGTTTTTCGCCCAGCGTGAACCGCAGCCGCCGGTCCACAATGAACAGGCTGTTGAGCACAAACGGGCTGCTTTTCAGCCCCGGGCGGAATTTTCAAAGCCGTCCGATTCGCAGACACAGTCGGAGACGGCTGCTTCCAGATCCGATGAGCCGGTCGAATCGCCCGTAAAACGAGGAAAACCTTCCGTTTCTTCCCCTTCCGCTTCACCGAAAAATCCGCTGGCGTATGCGGATCTGCTTGGCATCGCGTTTCCTTCCAATGGAGAAACGTATTTTGTCCGTTCCCAGAAAGGCTTCTTTTATCAGCCCTGTCCGATCCGTCTGCGGCCGGGCTGCCCGTACTTTCAGAAAAACGCCAAGCCGGAATGCAAAACCTGTACCGTTCGGCCCGCTATTTCGCTTGGACGAAGAGAAGTGCTCAATCATCTTCACGGACAAAGTGAAATCGGGCTTTCGCCGTTAAGCCAGGATGGTCACATTGCCTACGCCTGTATCACGATCGAAAGCGGCCAGGGGCAGAAGGCTGCGCTTGAAGTTCAGAGGGCAGCTAAAGCGATTGGACTCGATGTTCTTTGCGAAGAACGCAAGGAAGACGGTGTTTTGTCGTGGCGCATCTGGTTTTTACTCGCGATGCCGGTGGACGCCTCCCGGGTTTCCCGCTTTTTGCGCGCGTTTCTGATCAACGGGTTTGCCAAAGGTGAGCTCAGGGATCTGCGCTTTCTCGATCAGACGTTCCCGCGTATTTTTGTCAAGGAACAGCCCAAGGAGCGGGGAATGGCGTTGCCGCTTCCGCTGTTTGGCTGGCTCGATGAAGCGCTGCGAAAACAGGGAAGAGACGCCGATCGGTATTCCATTCTGATCGATGAAAAAGGCGAAGAAATTGCCGATCCGTTTGCGCAGATACAGTCGATTACCCGTGTGGAACCGGCCCAGATGGAGGCGCAGATTCGCGAATGCACCTCGCGCAAGCGGGAAGAACTGTTTGCGGGCGATCCGAAAAGCGAGCCGGACACGATGGAGTCCATGCGCCTGATCGCCGCGGACGACGATCCGTTTGTATTTGCGCCTTTGCAGGAATCCGGCGTGATCGAAGTGATCGAAAAAGGACGGATCTGGGTGTGCGCGGATGCGCTGCCCGCTTCTGTACAAAATCAGATTCTGGCGATGGGCAGCTACTGGAATCCGGCGTATCGCTCGCAGAAAAACAAGTTTGCGACCGGACCGCGCATCGTTTCGCTGGCTAGACGCGAAGCGCATGGACCGCAATCCGGTTCACAAAATGCCGATTCTGAAAATACTGAAAACAAAAACAATACGGGACTGGGCACGCGCTGGATTTCGCTGCCCCGTCATTTAAAAGCGCCGCTTCTTTATCGGCTTTCTCAGGCTGGAGCGACAGTGGATCTGCAGGACTGGGAAAGCGAAGGGCAGTCGGTTCCGATGGAATTTAACGGCGAACTTCGTCCGGAACAGGTGTCGCTGGCTTCCGCTCTGTATCAGAAAGGGAGCGGCATTCTGGAAGCGGCAACGGGGACCGGAAAAACGGTCATCGGCGCAGCGCTGATCGCGCAGATTTCGAGAAGCACGCTGATTCTGGTCAATTCCAAGGAAATCTTGCAGGGCTGGGTCAGTTCGCTGAACCGCTTCCTGCATTTTTCCAGTCCGGAATGGGAAAACTGGAAGGCGCCTTCGAAAAACTATCCAGGAAAAATCGGGGTGCTGCAGGGCGCTACGCGTTCGCTTTCTGGGCGCGTGGATGTGGCCATGGTGCCTTCGCTGGTCCAGAAGGAAAATCTCGAAGAACTGCTTTCCGGCTATGGCGTCGTCTTTGTGGATGAATGCCATCATGCCGGCTCGCCGTCCTATCAGAAAGTACTCGACGCGCTGCAGGCCAAACGCGTATACGGTCTGAGCGCGACGCCAAAGCGGACTGACGGCCTTTCGACAAGCATGTTCTGGCAACTGGGTGAAATCGCGGCTTCGTTCAGTTCGAAAGATCAGATGGCCAGTCAGACGTTCCACCGTCTGATCTGTCCGCGCTTGACACCCTTTGCGGGAAGCGACGCGGAAAACAATGACTTTACCCGTCTGGTGCAGGAAGCGGCTTCGCATCCGCTGCGCAATGAAATGATCGTGCAGGATATCCGCGAAGCGCTCGATAACGGGCGAACCGTTCTGGTGCTGACGCGCTTTATTGAACATGCCCATACGCTCGCTCGTCTGCTGGCCCCCGGAGACGATACCGAACTGTTCGTCTACGCGGGTGATCCCAAACGCAAGCAGGAAAATACAAGACGCCTGCGCGAACTCGAAGATCCCAAAGTACGAAAAGATAAGAAAGTCGTGCTGATCGGCACGTATGCGAGCATCAGTGAAGGCTTTGACTTTCCGCTGCTCGATACACTCATGCTTGCGCTGCCGATTCGTTCGCAGATCACCATTTCACAGTCGATCGGTCGAATTCACCGCCAGACGCGAAACAAGCAGATTGCCATCGTCTACGACTATGCCGACGTGCAGAACCGCATGCTGGAAAGCATGTATCAGGCAAGACTGAAAGAGTACGTCAATCAGGGCTATCAGATCGGCGAAGTACTCGATGAGCGAAAAGGCACGTCTTCGGGAAAGGTGTACCGGACAGAAGACTACATTTCAGCCTGTGTGCGCGATATCCGCCAGGCGAAAAACGGGTGGCGCTCTGTATGCGCGCCTTTGAGGATGAGCAGCTGCAGACGCTGATCGATGTGGCCGGTCAGAAAGCGCTCGAAGGCGTTCGCTTTGATCTTTTGTCGAAAACGCCTCCGATGAACAGGTACGCCGCATGCGCAATGCGGGTTTCCATGTTCATTTTCACGACCGCATCGTCGCGTGCTGTCTGATCGTGGATCAGGAAATTGTCTGGTACGGCAACGTGTTTTCTTCGCAGGCGGCCTCTTCCGGCATTGTGCGGATGGTGTCGAGAAAGGATGCCAACGAGCTGCTCGAAGCCAGACGCCGCGAAGAAATCCGGCAGCTCAGTCTCCAGCATGCTCAGGCTTCCCAGTCCTGAGCGTAAAAAGCAGGCGCTCCAAATACGAAAACGCAACAGAAGGGAAGTACGAAAGGCACGTTTGCCGGTCGATTTTGACGGCGTGACCTTTGTCTTCCCTTCTTTTTCTTGAGCGTACCCGCTTGGTATAATGAAAGCGTCCTGTCCAGAGTCCGAGCACGCAGGCAAGCAAAGAGAAAACCGTGTTCATAAGAGCCCTGGACAGATTAAGTGGAGGAAATAAAACTAATGGTTATTGATCTTGACGATATTGTGGATGCCATTCAGGGCGGAAGCAATTCGGTTGAGTATTATCTCAATACCCGTACGGGAGAAATCATCATGCGTGATGATCGTCTTTCCGTAAGAGAGCTCAACGACATCGATGATGAACTCGACAAAGTCTACGATTCCATTTTGCTGATCCCGACATCCCGCGATGCGGGCGACATCCGCATGATGCGTGAATTTACGTGGACACTCCCGGACGGTCAGGCCAAGGACGCGCTGACGACCGCTTTAGGCAACCGCAAAGGCATTTTCCAGCGTTTTCGCAACGCGCTGAACAGTTTCAACCTGCTCAACGACTGGTATGAATACGAAGACGACCGCTACATGGAATTTGCACGCAACTGGTGCCGCGACAACGAAGTCGCTTTTGAAGAAGTCCCGAAAATTGTCTATCGCCGTGCGGTGCGCAGCGATGTGAAAACGATGGTTGAACTGCGCAAGAAAGAACTCGGTCTTGCGCCGGAGGACGATTCGTTCGATTTCGAACTCGACCGCTACTTTGCAGCGCAGATGCGAAACGGCGCGTTGTATGAAATTTTCGCCTGGTGGAAAAACCGTATCGTCGCGTGCGGCGCCATCGCCTGGGTCTTCACGCCGCCAACACCCGAACTGCCCGATGGCCGCAATGGCTATCTGTGCAACTTCTGGTGCGATGAAGAAGTAAAGGGAAACGGCTACGAAAAGGAAATTCTTTCCCGTCTGCTCGAAGAGGCAAAACGCCGCAAGCTGCCGGTTGTCCGCTCCTATGGACTGGATGCAGAACTCGTTGAATCCTTTGGCTTTAAGCCCGAAGACGATGTTCGCAAAGCCGTTCTGAAACTGAAATAGAAACGAGATTTTTAACGATCCATAAAAATAAAACGCCGCAGGCGGAAACTGCTGTTTCCGCCTGCGGCGTTTATCGTTTCAAAATTTCGATTCGATCTTCGAGCCGGATTTTTCAGGCCCGGTTTTGCATAGGAATCTTCGGTCTGGGATTATTCGTGAGAGTTGCAGCATCCGCCTTCGTGGTCATGATCGTCGCCGTGGCAGCATCCGCCTTCGTGGTCATGATCGTCGCCGTGGCAGCATCCGCCTTCGTGGTCATGATCGTCGCCGTGGCAGCATCCGCCTTCGTGGTCATGATCGTCGCCGTGGCAGCATCCGCCTTCGTGGTCATGATCGTCGCCGTGGCAGCATCCGCCTTCGTGGTCATGATCGTCGCCGTGGCAGCATCCGCCTTCATGGTCGTGATCGTCACCGTGGCAGCATCCGCCTTCGTGGTCGTGATGGCCGCCGCATCCGCATCCGCCGCCTTCGGCTGGCGCGAATACCATCAGTTCGCCGTTCTGCAGATCGACAAAAGCGTCATCGCAGTATTTGGCGGTATCTTCATCCATCAGCACTTTGATGCCGTTGATTTCCACCGGCTTGTCGCCTTCTTCGTAGCGAACCATCTGGAAAACGGGTGCTGCGGAGCAGCAGGTCTGATGAAGGGTAGCCATCAGTCCGTCTGCATGGTTTTCTTCCAGCATGGGTTTCAGCACGTTAGCGGCTGCATCTGTAATTGTTAACATATGTTTCTGCCTCCATTTCTCCTCTATTTTAAAAGAGTTTCGGTTCAGGCGCTCGGTTTAGCCCTGTCTGTTTGAAATGTTTATAAGTCATAAAACAGAATGAGTGTCAAGAAATATTATTATGGGAATGTGGAATATTCTTACGAAATAAGGGGAAATACAGGCAAATGGGGTTCAGAAGGGGGTCTGGACGGTTAAGATGAAGGTGCGAGGTAATCTATATGAAACTGATCACCCTCAGACAGCTTGAAGCACAGGCGCGCACCGGGGACGGAAAAGCCTGTCTGGCCTTGTACCAGGAGTATTCCAACAACACCCGGGATGAAAAACCGCCAGAAAGTGGCTGGATCTCGCTCTCGATTACGATGAGCCGAGAGCCCAGTTTCTCGAAGGCGTGTATTCGATGAAAGTCGGCGAAATTGCGCACGGCGTACAGTTTTTGAAGCTGGCCGCTTTTAACCGCAATACCGACGCCATGAATGTCCTGGCGATGTACTACCTGGGAAACATTCACGGAATCAGCCATACGGTCATTGATCTGGAGCTCGGGCTTGATTATCTCTATCAGGCCGCGAACGGCGGATGTCCGGATGCACAGATTGTTCTGGGAAAATGTTTTTATCTCGGAAAATGGGTAAGCCGCAACAAGTATCTTGCCCGCTACTGGATGGAAAAAGCCGCAAAGGCCAAAAGCCGGCTGGCCGCACGCATGCTCGAAGACATGCAGGCCGTCAGTGGCGCGCTCAACTGAAAAAGCAGTGAATACCGTCTGAACCCCGAAAAGCGAGACTTGATTTTTAAGTCGGCTTTTCGGCTTTTGTTTTGGGAAAAAGGCGCCGACATAAGGGGATTGAATGTTGTTGAGAGCGCGTTCAGAACGATGGTTCCATACAATCCGCAGACGAAGGTGCAGACGAGAAAAAGGGACGGTTCGGACGACTCTTTTCTGGTGCTATACTTCAAACCATGAACGAAAATGAATCGCGCCGTCTTTTTCTGGACGGTATGAAAACTTCGATTCCCATTGCACTTGGCTACTTCGCCGTCAGCTGCGCCTACGGCATGGCAGCCATTATACAGGGCATGACTGTAACCGAGGCGGCGATCACTTCGCTGATCAATCTGACGAGCGCCGGACAGTTTGCGGGAACGACGCTGATCTGCGCGGGCGCCAGCCTTTTGAGCTCATTCTCACCGAGCTGATCATTAACGCGCGCTACTTTCTGATGGCGATTTCGCTGGCGCAAAAATGCGGCGGATCGGTGCCTCTTGGCAAGCGTCTGCTCATGGCGTACGGGATTACCGATGAAATTTACGCGGCGGCCGTTTCCAAAAAGGAAAGCTGTCCTTTGTCTGGTTCATGGGGCTGGTCGTCTTGCCGGTCATTGGCTGGACCGCGGGAACGATTGCCGGCGGACTGGCGAGCAGTCTGCTCCCTCAAAATCTGGTCAACGCGCTGGGACTGGCCATGTATGGCATGTTTATCGCCATTTTTGTACCGGCGGCCCGCAGGAAAAAGCCGTGGCGATCTGTGTCCTGCTTTCCATTGCGCTCAGCTGTCTGTTTGCCTGGACGCCAGGTCTGAAAGAACTGTCCAACGGCTATGTGATCGTAATTGTGACCGTTCTGGCTTCCGCATTCTGTGCCTGGAAATTTCCAAGGAAGGAGGACGAACCGCAATGAGAACGGCCGAGATGTATACCGGCATCGCGGTCATGGCACTGGTGACGTATGTCATTCGCATGATTCCGATGGCCCTGTTTTCCAGGCCGATTCGATCGCGCTTCTTTCAGTCCTTTCTCTACTACGTACCGTACGCCGTCCTTTCGGCGATGACCTTTCCCGGCGTTTTTGCGGGTTCGCTTTCGACTGCCGTCTGCTCGATCGGTGTACTGGCCGCAGTCATCAGCGCCTGGTTTGGCGGCAGCCTGCTTCAGGTGGCCTGCGCCGCAGCGGGCGCAGCCTGGATTGCGGGACTCGTTCCCGGTCTTTAATAATTCAGCTGGAGAGATCCAGACTGCCGGATCTGGATGGAATCGCCTGCAGAAATGGATGCTGAAAAGCGATCGAAATTGAGACAGAAAAGGCGAAGGCTTACGCGGCTTCTTCCCTGTGGGAAGAGGCATCTGGCGTAAGGTCCTTCGCCTTTATGTGTTTTGTTCTGGGCTGTTCTGGAGAATATTTTGAAGTTCTTACTGGTTTTGCGCCCGGTTCATGGTGCGCTTCTGCGTCTCGGGAAGGAAATGGACCATGATGAAGCGGTCATACAGCCAGTAAAACAGCATCGCGAACAGAACGCCGGCAATCGTCAGTCCAATGCGCAGAATGACCGCGTCTTTCAGACCGTACAGTCCGGCCGCCAGCGACAGGGCACCAAAGCAGTTGAGCATCGTCTTGTGCCGGTATTCTGAACACAGGCCCAGACACAGACCGCCGACCGGACCGAGCAGCGGATACAGCTGGGGCGGAAGAATTTTATAGACGACATAAAACAGCAGGGAACCGGCGATGACGCCAAGAATCCGGTCGCGCTTCTTTTCGTGAATGCGGTTTTCAATCTGCGCATCCGAAAGCAGGGAGCCGCACGCAAAGCCGGCCCACATGTAGCGCGGAACGACAAAGAGCGAAAAGATTGTCAGAAGCAGGCTGACACCCAGCGTCAGAACGCAGCTGCCACTGGCACTTGTAGTTGTACAAAGTGAATTCATGAAAGACCATGCCAAGCGTCCGGTCCGGATTGGCGTTTCGATGATTGCGCCACAGCACGATTGCACAAAGGACATAGCCCACAACCGTCATTTCCAGACGGCCGATCAGATCTTGTCCATACACCGGATTGCCGCAAAGAAAAATGTAGGCAAAGGAATACAGGCCGCCGTTTCCAAGCGACGGATTTTCGCACGTCAGGGCGATGATCAGAAGCAGGGCGCAAAAATGAATGACAAACGTCAGCAGAGGACTGGGGCGGAGCGAAGCGAGAATCGGCGCGCCAAAAAGCAGGGCGAACGCGACAAACATCGCAAACAGGGAATCCTTGATCCGGTAGCCGAAGCCGACAAACCGGCTCGCCAGTAAAATGCAGAAAATGGAGACCGCCATGGAACTGTTGGCCGAACCGAAGAGTGCCGTCATAAGACCGATAAAGGCGATCGCAAAGACAACGATCAGAAGCGAACGGACAAACATAGCCAGACGCCATCGGCGCTTCTCTTCGGGCGCGTCCGTTTTCGCGATCATGGCGCGGATCGCGGCCGGATTATATTGAATCATCTGATAAAGGTCATGGAAGCCTCCTTTTCTCAAAAGGGCATCGAGAACGTTCCAGAAGGCAGCCATTGAATACACGTTGAATACAAAGGTATGGAATCGGTATGAAAAGAATGTACATTCTCGATACGTTCATCGTTCCGTTTCATTGTAAAACCACGGTAATAAAAATCGAAAGGGATACCCGAACGAGAATGGACGGCGTAAAGGGGGCGAGTGGAAACGGGTCAAATCGGGCTTGGTCATTCCAATCGACAGCCCTCCCCGTATAATGGAGGAAACAAAGGAGCTTTTATTTATGGTAAAAAAGACCACCTAGCATATTTGAAAGTACTGATCAGCACGTGTCTGATGGTCGGTGCGAGCATCGGTCTGTGCTTTTATTCCGCCGGTGCGTTTTACAGCCCGCTTTCCGGCGGCCTGGGCATTTCCCTGGGTCAGGCTTCGGCCTCGACGACCTGGATGCTCGTATTCATGGCGCTCAGCGCCCTGGCCGTCCCGTTTCTGCTGCGCAAGCTGCGGCTTCTGGACCTGCTTTTGATCGGTACCGCGCTTTGTGCCGGATCGGTTCTGATGATTGCCTTTTCCGTGAACGTGGCCTGGGTTTACATTTTCAGCGCCATTACCGGAATCGGCGCCGCGCTGATCGGCATGGTTCCGGCAAGTACGATCGTCCAGAACTGGTTTGTGAAGCATCGCGCCGGAGCGACATCGATCGCGCTGGCGGGATCGGCACTCGTGGCGGCGCTGTTTTCTTCCGTGTTCAGCTTTTCCATTTCCATGTTTGGCTGGCGCATGGGCTTCGTTCTGGAAGCTGTCCTCATTCTGGTGCTTATGCTTCCGGCGCTGCTCTGGAAAATTGATCTGACGCCGGCGCAGGCGGGCATGCAGCCGTATGGACATGAACAAGGCATTCCCGCAGAACCGGATGCGCGCAAGCTGTCCAACTCGGTTTTGTGGACATTCGCGCTGATCGCGATTCTGTCCGCCATTCTGATCGGTCTGCCGATGCACTTCTCTTCGCTGGCCGCCTCCATTGGCCGCACCACTTTGCTGGGGGCATCGATGCTGACGTATGCGATGCTTGGAAACCTCGTTTTCAAGCTGGTCGGCGGCTGGCTGTCCAACCGTCTGCAGCCGGTATGGACGATCGCCATTCTCGATCTCTGCTCGCTGATCGCTTCGATCGGCATTCTGATCTGCATTCTCAGCGGCGCAAGCGACGCCCTGTCCTGGCTGGCGTTCTTCCTTGGAAGCGTCTTTGCGTTAAGTGAACTTTCTCTGCCGCTGCTCGTTTCCGCCAATGCGGCACGCCGTCACTTCTCCGCGTTTTACGCCGTGCTCAACTGCCTTTCGACGATGACGACGGCTCTGTCGATCATGGTGATCGGCTACATGTATGACGGCCTGCACAGCTACGTATGGATGTACGTTCTGGCCATTGCAGCGGAAGTCCTGATTCTCTTCCTGCTCTGGCTGCTCATCCGCAGCGCGAAAAGCGACGATCTGGTCACCAATGCGACAACCCGCTCGCTCGTTCTGAAGCTGCGTGACTGGGAAAACAAATACCGCAGCGAACGTTCCCGCAAAGCGCAGGAACGCCGCCGCAAGGAAGAAGAACAGAAAGCGTATGACGAAGAAATGAAGCGTCAGGATACGCCATCCGCCATGCGCGCGCATGTCGTGGCTTCTTCCATTGTCGTACCGTCCGAAAAGGAAACGGAAAAGAAAACGCCCTCGAAGCCGAGCACGAAGCGAAAGAAGCTGCTGAAGTGAACCCGTTTGAAGAACCGGCCGACGCCAAAGAAAACGAACCGGTCGATGCCGAATACGTGGAACACGAAGGCGCAGCGCCGGACGAACATTCGCATACGGAAGACGAGGAAAAATCCAAACCGTCCGCCAAACCGGCAGACGAAAACGCTTCGGATCCCGCTACAGAGGAAAACGCAGCGCCTGCTGACGCTTCCAGATCCGAAGACGAAAAGAAAGACTAAGATTTCTCCGTTTTTAGTGGGGTAAGCGAAGACGAAGCGACTTTTCGTTCTTCTTTACCAAGCAAAACGTTTTAGAAAAACAACAACGCCCTGGCTTGCCGCAAAGCCAGGGCGTTTTCAATTTCTGCAGTTCGGGTTACGCGAGGTAAACCCCTTCGGCAGAGGAAAAGCGATCCGCTTCCGGGATACGTTTGCCCGGACATGCGGATCGCTTTGTTATTTTGCGTATTATTTCTCGCCCTCTTCGGGAAGAGGAACGGTGACGATGCAGCTTTCATAGGCGTTGATGACCGCAGTCTGATCGATCACATAGCGGCGGGGATAGTCGCCGTAATTGAGATGGATGTGGCCGTGAAAGAAAAACTGCGGATGGTAGCGTTCGATCAGCCGGCCAAAGCCTTCAAAGCCGGTATGACACGGATCCTTGCCGTCGTAATGGCCGGCAGCCGGGGCGTGGGTGACGAGAATATCAAATCCGCCATGTTTCCAGAAGAGCGGCCAGAGCTTGCGGATACGCCGGTCCATTTCCTTATTGGAATACTGATGCGGGCCGCCGTTGTAAAACATCGATCCGCCAAGGCCTAAAATGCGCAGGCCTTTCCAGACAAAGATTTTCTCGTCAATATCCACGCAGCCTAAAGGCGGATGGGAGGCGTAGCCGAGATCGTGGTTGCCTGGCACGTAAAGAACATAGCCGTCAAAGCGGTCGGCGATGAATTCAAGGTAGCTGGCGGGCAGATCACCGCAGGAAATGATCAGATCGATTCCCTCAAACGTTTTCGGCGTCCACAGGCGGAAATACTGGGGAACGACTTCATCGGAAAGCAGAAGAATCTTGGCGGATTTCATGAGCGATCCGGGCTTTCCTGAAGGGAGCTCTTCCTGGCGTCGTTCGAACGATCCGGATTCTGGACATCCTCTCTGTTTTCAGCCGCTTCCGGATGGGCCTGCGCCTTGCTTTCAGAACTGTCGGCTTCCTCCAGATCCAGGCCGTGCAGGGTGACGAGCTTTTCGGCTTCGGGCATCAGATTGTCTTCATCGGGCAGATAGCCGATAACGCCGTCCACAAACCAGTCCATATGCGCGATTTCTTCCATGCTTAGCGACTGGAGGCGATCGCGCTCGGAGGGCACGCAGGCGAGATCTTCAAAGACGAAGAAGCGCTGATCGGCAATATCGTCGCGGATCTGGCTGATCAGTCTTCGCGTCTGCAGAGGCAGATGATCGGAAAACTGAATGTCCATCAGGCCGTTGGAAAGGCCGAGCCAGTAGTTGATGGACGGGGTGTTGTGATGAATCTCGTCGCTGCGGTACGTGCGGTTGAGAATGGAATAAATGATGCGGGTGTAAAAGACGTCCCACTTCTGAGCGACTGAAGAAATTTTGCAGAACTGGCCGCTGCGCACGTCGAACAGGCCAAACTGACGGCCGGAGCGGCTGCGCAGATCGAAATCCTGACCGCCGATGAAGATCAGGTCGATATCCATCGGAAATTCCCGGTTGGTCGCCGAATGGGTGGTGGACCAGTCGAGATACACTTTTGCATCGCTGCGCACCGCTCTGGCTCCGAGCGCGAAGGCGTTGATGTCGGCGATGGCGCCGAAAATCGGGTAGTCGGCAATGTAGCCCAGACGGCCGTATGTGGAAAGGGCGCCGGCGGCCATTCCTTGCAAGTACTGGATTTCATAGCCGCGGGTGTAGTACGACCGAACGGCTGTGTTTTCCGGATTGAGCGAGCAGTTCAGGAACTTGATCTGGGGATAGCGGGCCGCAAACGCGTTGGTTTCCGGAAGTTCAATCGGATGGCTCGTAAAGACGACGTTCGCACCCCAGCTGACCGCTTCGCTCAGCGCGTCTTCGATTTCATAAGCCGTATTGACGTCGTTCCATATGCGGATGATGACTTTGTCGCCCAGCGTTCGCGCCATTTTTCAAAGGCTTCTTCGTGGGCTCTGGCCCAGACGCTGTTTTGCGGATCGCCGGGCTGAATGAGCGCGGCTTTGACCGGCTCGCTTAAAAGGAAAGAATCGGCTTTCGCTCCGATACATCGCTGGCGGTGAGCAGGGCGGCTTTCAGGCCGTGCGGATATAACTCGATGGCGGGAAGCAGTACGTCAAATTCCTTTTCCATTTCCGCGTGCGTCTGAACGCGGGAGACGTCGCTTCCAAATACTTCGAGAAAGAGCAGGAAGGCATCCGAGGCGGTCGCTTTGGTCCGCTCAGGAGCCCGTTGAACAAAAATACCTTCAAACTGCGCGTACAGGGCAAGCAGATCGTCCCGGCGCTGAGCGGAAAGCGGGTGGGACTCGCTGACATCGAGCAGCTTGAGCAGCTTTCGATAGTTGCGCTTGCGGCTCATGAGCAGCGTGGAAATCCCGGTCAGTTTTCGAAACTGAAGATACGCCTCATACAGGTCGCCGTCTTCCATCCCTTTGGGATCGAGAATCAGCTCGGTAATGCGCGCCCGGATCAGCGGATTGCCCAGGGCTTTTGTGACGGAAACGCGCTTGTTGCCTTCTTCGACAAAAAAGCGGCCGTACACTTCGTAAACCGTAATGGGATCGCGAAGGCCTTCTTCCATGGCGCTCGTATACAGATTCATCCACTTCGCCGCAAATTCGCTGTTTTCTGCCAGAAGCGGCATGAAATTAAACGCGAACGCTTCGGTACGGCTGGCATGGACGGTACCGACGATATGGCTGACCTGAATTTCGTGCTCGTGCAGTACCTGGCGCGAGACGACCTGGAAATTTTGAGATACGGATCGAGTACGGGCAGCGTCGGATCCAGACCGGCTTCTTCGCGCCGGGCGGTTTCGGCCAGCGCAGACTTGCGGGTGCGGGCATAGGCTTCGGATGCAGCGGACATAAAATCACCTCGTTTAAATCGTACCGTGTTTTTCCGGCCGCCCGAAGCGGACGCCTGAGCGAAACTTCTGCCGGTCGATATCCCTTCCAGAACAGGCGGGTCCCGATTATGGACTTTAGGACTAGGAATCTGACCAAAGGGGACAGACAAGCATCCACTCTGGACGCCTTGTTCATATTCCAGGGCAAACCTTCTAAAATAAGGGGTGCAAAGAAGGATAGAAGCCGGCGGCTGCACATGACGAGATCAGCCCAACGCTTCCTGTCCGACCATTTTTAGTACCGGAAACTGCCGGTCCATTTTCCGCGCACGCTTTGACCATCAAAAAGCCAGACAATCGCATCGCGTTTCATTTTTATTCATCCAAATCCAATAGGCTGAAAGGGTCAAAACCAGAACAATTTCGCGCGGCCTGCCCGATACGGGAACACTTGAAAATCTAAAAGAAAAGAGGTTGGAAACCATGAATCTTTCACGAGAGGAAATGGATCTGCTTGGGAAGCTGATCGGCCGTAAGGCGGAGCGCATCATCATGCCGACGCCGAAGGATTCGCTGACCAAGCCGGTTGAAATCGTGCTGGTTCTGTCACGCAACCGGGGAGTCCTGATTGACTCCTGCTACCGAACACAAAGGGCTGTGGAAACGCCGGAGGGCTATCCGCAGATGAGGGTGAGAATGATTAATAAAATTCCAGAGTATGTGAACGGCGACACCATCGAACTGTCTGAGTTTGGCGGGGAAATTATCGCTTCGATTGAGGTGACCAGTGAAAACGTGCTGACCTCGACGGAGCAGGCCACGTATACGAAGGCAGTTCACATCGAATTTACCGGACAGCGCGAAGTGACGATTACGCGGGAAACTTACCGGACTCCTTCGCTGGACGTTTACGAAGAGCGCCGCGAGCCGGCATTCAATTATGAACCGAACGCGAGCATCACAACGACTGTCCACAGTTTCTGATAAAAATCAATAAGAAGAAATAAAATAGCGGGTTTTAGTCAGTTTATAAAGGGCTTTCAATCTAAAAGGTAAAATAAACTACCAGAAAGTTGAAAGCGCTTATAATAAAACATTGACTTAAAACCCGCATTTTCTTATACTTTCAGTGTACTTTGGGTCTGCGTTGGGGGACGCGGTGCAGGGTACGGTGTTTATAAGGGCGAGACGTGACCATAATTGCTTTTGTTCGATCGATGTGTTCTATAATTTTCAACTCTAATACCTTCTGATGTTCCAAACCATACATACCGTCCTTGTAAAACAGGCTGTTCTCTGCCTGCATAAAAAAGTGAACGTGGAGCCTTCGGGCTCCATTTTTTATACATCGATAAAAGCGAGCCATTCCAGGTATCTTCAGAAACTCTGAGTTTCGAAAACGATGACGCAGGAAAGAAGCCTTTGGACAGGAATTCCGTTTTCCGGACAGACGGCTCTAAGAGCCCGTCACCACAAGACGCCGAAAAATGGAAAGACATCATCCAGTCCGCCGCATAAAAGAAAACCAGAGATCGCTCGTTTAAAACGGAACGGTTTTCCTCTGGTCTGAAATCTGAAAACTATTCATTCGTTTCTGCCGCAGCGGCTGAACAGGCAGCTACTCGCTGACTTTCCCGTCGACGACATCCCACAGATCGGATATATCTCCATTCTCATGGAAAAACAGAGGCTGAACGCTGGGCGCATCGATAGCTGGATAAACGACCGTGCCGTCTTCGGCAATACCGTAGCTTTTGCAACCTGAGATTCTGCCTTTAAAAGGCTTCATCGTTTTTGAACGTGGTTTCATTAACGCCAAGGGTTACATAGAGGGTGGACGGAGTGTATTCGTACAGCATGGTCATAAGCAGTCCATCGTTTGCTTTTGCGCCATACGCGGTTGTTCCGTTATCGGAGCTTAAATTGGCCAGGTACGTCTCATACCGGTTGAAAGTATCCTGCGTCAGCTCATCCATGGAAGGATATCCTCCGTAAGCGGAAACCAGCGATCCCATAATCTTTCCGCCCAGCTCCGTGGTTTCAGAACTGTCATCGATTCCGTTTCTTGAGCGGATATGGATGTCGAGGAACGGTAAGCATCATCCGAAAATTCGACAACGAGATTTTTGTTTAAAACATAGCAGGTTTCATCTCCCAGAGCGGACTTCATGACTCTGACTTTTCCATCGGCGCTGGTGATGTATTCGGAAAACTCCGTGTTCAAAATGTCTTCGATATCCCGATTTGCGTATTCAAATCGATACAAACCGTCCTTGTTGAAATGCCCGTATACGGTTTTTCTTTCTTCCCTTGAGCGGTCGCCGGCGCATTGGATGATTCACTCCCGCTCGGTTTAGCGCATCCTGTCAGGGTGAGAGAACTCATCCCGATGGAAACGGCAGTGAACAGGAAGAGCAGCTTGGATTTTTCATTTTCTTTTTGCAGCGGCAAGTATGGAAATCCAGATGTACGATTCACGCTTTGCGCGGATACTCCTCAGTATGGATCTGCATGATCGCATCCCATCATAGGGAGTATCCCTTCGATTTCCAGGGATTCTCGCTCTGCTTTTCTCCTTTTTATTCAATTGTTTTTATTTCGTGGATTGGGGATCGCTGTAACCAGACATCTGGAGTTCCAGTCTCTTTTTCATCTTCTGAAGGTTCAGAGGATGCGGAGTGTTTCTGAATACGGATTTTTCCGTTCTGTTAAGAAGCCTTTTCCCTTCACCGGCATTTTTACAGCAGCATCCTGCGCGCTCTCGAGTTTATTTTGTTCACAGCTGCGGTTATATTTATCGATCCCGGTTTTTATCAGTGTATACCAGGTGTCCGACCTGCCAAAGAAACGTACTGTTTTTAAAACCAGACATCTGATCTGGATCAAAATGGTCACAAAATCCGATCCAGACCAGGATCTTCCCAAAACGGGAAACGCAAAACCCCGAAGCGCTCTGTATGGACGCTTCGGGGGTATGAAGTTTTGAATGGGATCTATCCGTTTCAAGCCTGAGCTGGAAACGGGAAAGAAAATTGGATCGTCTTATTCCACTTTCATCATGCGGTAGCCGACGCCGATGTGGGTCTGGATGAAATGCGGACCCCGGATCCGGATTTGGAATCGAGCTTCTTGCGCAGGGTGGCCATGAAGACGCGCAGGGAGGCGATTTCGTTATCGGAATTCGAACCCCAGATCTGCTGCGTGATGTAGTTGTGGGTCAGAACGCGGCCGACGTTTTTGGAAAGCAGCGTCAGGAGCTTGAATTCGATCGGGGTCAGGTGCACTTCGTTGCCGTTGATCGTGACCTGATTGGATGCGTAGTCAATGCGAAGCGGACCGTTGGTGAATACCGAGGTCGATACGGAAGACTGCGGCTGGTTGGAAAGATGGCGTTCAACAACGCGCAGTCTAGCCAGCAGTTCCACAATGGAAAACGGTTTGGTCAGATAATCGTCTGCGCCCGCATCGAGCGCGGCGATTTTATCTTCGTCATCGGTACGTGCGGAAATGACAACGATCGGGACATTCGACCAGGTACGAACTTTGCGGATAATATCGACGCCGTCCATATCCGGAAGACCCAGATCCAGGAAAATAGCATCGGGATTGTGTGTGGAGGCTTCCAGAATAGCGGTTTTGCCGTCGGGAGCCATCAGATACTTATAGTTATGCGACTTTAAAGTGGTACCAATCAGGTTGCGAATGGAATTGTCATCTTCGACGACCAGAACAGTTGTTGTATTCATAAGAGAATTACGTCTCCTTCCAGCGAATGGGATAAAGATACAGATTTGCACGATCTGCGCGACGGGGAAAATTTCCGTCTTTGGGATATGGAAATTTCGTATGAATCCACGCAGATATGCCTACATAAGTATAACAGATTGACCGGCGCCGCTGAATGAGGGGCAAGGCTGCCGGCGTGTTTGTTTTCGCAAAACGGCCGGAATGATCCGGGTTCAGACCCAGTCGAAGCGGGTATACGGCAGTGATGAAAAAGCCGCCGTAAGCAGCGGCTTTTCATTCAGAACAAACGGCTTGTTAGAAACAGGCTTGCTTTATCCCAGATCCGGCACATCGCCCGAGGGCATTTCGGCCAGGGGAGCGCCAGAGTAAAGATCGAACCTTCTGGTGTATTGTCGCGGACAGTCAGCTTGCCCTGATGGGCATCGACAATCGACTTGCACAGGAACAGGCCAAGTCCCAGATAATGGTTGGAGTCCACATTTCCCTTGCTTCCGGTATAAAACAGATCGAAGATCGCCGGCTTTTCCGCATCGGGAATGCCCGGGCCCTGGTCTTCGACGTCCACGATGGCCCAGCCGTCCTGTTCATAGGCGTGCAGACGGACTTGCGTGCCGGCTGGCGTGTGGTAGATGGCGTTGAGCACCATGTTCGTGATCGCCTGTGAGATCAGACCGTGATCGGCATTGACCAGAAGCAGATCGTCATCGATATCCACCTGAAGCGGATGAGTTTCGTTGGAAATTTTCGGGAAGTCGAGGCTGGCGTCAATAATTTCGCTGATCACTTCCAGCTGCGGATGCACCGGCATCGTGCCGTTGTCCAGACGCGCTGCGGTCAGCAGGTTTTCCACCATGCTCGACAGAAGCTGCGAATCGGCTTTGATCGTACGCCAGATGTCGGAAAGGTCTTCCCGCGTCAGGAAATCCTTGCCTTCTTCCGCCGCGGTGACGTTGCCGATAATGGACGTCAGCGGCGTACGCAGATCGTGCGAGATGCCTTTAAGAATATTGGAGCGCAGCCGGTTGGATTCGGCTTCGCGCTGGATCTGTTCGAACTCTTCGGAGCGGATGCGGTTTTCCAGCGCCTGGGCGCTTTCCTGAATGATGGAATCGAGGATCATGTATTCATAGCCTTCGATCACATCCGAACCGCCGTTGATGCCGACCAGTCCGATGACGTCCCCGTCCATTTTCCAGGGAAAATACAGATAGGCTGCATCGCTGAAATAGAGGGTGTGATTGCCGGCGGCGTCCTTGATTTTTACCGCTTCGTTTTGCGCGTCCCGGTCCGCCTGGCCGATCGGCAGATGGACGGGATACATCGAACTCGACGGATAGGCGGCTGCTTCCTGAAAATCGAGACCGTCATACGGGATGAAGAGAATATCGCGGTGAATGCGTCCGGCGAGATGCGTACATACCGCGGGGATCAGCTCGCTGGTCTGTTCCGTTTCCTGAAGCAGCTGGCTGTTTTCGAGCAGCACCTGGGTGCGCCAGGACGATTTGTTGGCCTGATCGGATTCCTGATGCAGGCGCATGCCCATCGCGCCGGCGATGACCGAGGCGACAAAGGTAATCGCGAACACCAGGGTCAGATCAGTCTGGTAGTAGACGATGCTTCCGCGAGGCGACGCAAACAAAATGTTGAACAGAATAATCACTGCGGTCGACGAGAAAATCGGCCAGAACAGCGAAGTGGACGATACGGAACAGATCAGAACGCCAAGCATGTAAATCGGCGCCAGGAGCGCTTCGTCCGCACCCGTGGAATCGACCAGGAAAGCGACGACCGTCGCCGCAAAAAGAACGAGCACGGTGATCGCGAGCTGACGGAAAAACTGGCTGGTGGAAAGCTTGACCAGTCCCTGCGTCTGAATGTGCGTGCGCTCTGCACTTGGCACGGTCACGATATGCACGTCCGGAAGACTGTCCATCAGCGAAACCGCAATCGACTTGCGAAAGCGATTCAGTCCCGTCTGCCGGACTGGCCTGGTAATGACCAGCTGGCTGACGCGCTTGGACTTGCAAAATTCGACGATCTGATACACCGGGTCGGTTCCGGATAAAATTTCGATTTTGGCGCCGGCCTGCGCGGCGTAAATAATCGCGTCGTGCAGCTTGGTTTTGCGCGCTTCCGAAACGGATCGATAATACGGCGTGTCTACATACACGGCCGAAAACAGGGCGTCCTGTTTTTGGGCGAGCAGGGCTGCGCTGTCGATTGCCTGGCTGCAGGCATCGTCCGCTGTCAGAACAACAACCACATGCACATGCTTTGGCAAAGGCGTCTGTCCGATCACAGACTGCGAAAGGGCCATGAAATCACCGCCTTTCTAAACTTTCTTTTTCCTCTTCCGCCTTTTTCCCGTTCCCCTGCTTTTTATAAAGAAGCCAAAGAGAAAGGAAAACAGGCCCTGGATGCGAAAAGAGTCCGCGCTGTCTACAGGGCATTCGCGGGCTTTTCAAAAAGATGCATCGAAAAGGTATTTGTAAAAGATGATTATCCATCCTTAACGCCATAGAGGCATTTCGAATAAGATTTGGTGCAAACAAAATGAAAAAACGAACGAAGCCGTCTGTAAAAGCGGGAAGAAACCGGACCAGTATCGGTCCAAAACGGTTATGAATATTTGAATAGTGTGATGGTATGAGTCCAGTATAGGCGAATTGACATAAAGGTGCCGTTAAGCATCGGTCAGCCGCATGGCTTTTGCGTAAAGAAAAAGCGAAAGCAGTCTTATTTGGCTGCTTTCGCCGTCTGGGCTTCCTGCGGTTTCTGAAGCACCAGAATTTTCCTGGCAAAGAGTTCATCGACCAGGACGTAGCGCATAGCCTGCCGGATCTGGCCGAGAAGCCGAATCAGGCGGAAACCTTCCGCGAACGTGAAGGCGATGATCAGAAGCAGACATACACCGGAAAAACCGGCGGGAAGGCTCGTCTGCAAAGCCGAATTGAAATAAATGCCGGCGAAACTGAGCGCGAGAATGTTCAGAATGCTGAGCGTGATCAGTCTTGGACAGATCAGCATGTTTACGGCATGGGAATACGTTTTTGTGTCTTTGGTAGTACGAAGCAGAATGATCTGCTTATAAATTGAATGCAGTTCCGGGTTTTCGGAATCGATGATCTGATGAAGCGTCAAGATCAGCTGTTCCTTCGGAATATAGCGGCGCATCGCATTAACCTCAACTTCCAGGCAGGACCTGTAAAGACGGATTGTTCTGTCTTTATCGCCCCCGCGACGATTAGGGTAAACCTTTCGAGAAAGGCTTTCAAGTAAAGAGGCCGCGGCTTTCCTGCGTTTTATTTGTCCTTTTGGTTTCTTTTTTTCTTATCGAATTTTATAAAAGTGGGCGGTGGAAATTCCCCATTTTTCGTGCGGTAACGGTGCAGCTTTACGTAGTCATCGCGCATTTCCTTCGTGTGAAGCGTACGGATCACCACTTCTCCATCTTCATTCAGAAGTTCTGCATCGCCAAGGGCTTCCATAACGGGGTGGAAAATGGAATCGACGGTATAGGGCGGGTCCAGATAAATCCGGTCGAATTTTTCGCCTTTCCTTTTGAGCTGTTCAATCGCCAGAAAGACGTCTTTTTCCAGAAGCGTACAGTTTTTGTTTTCGAAATGGCAGGCTTTCAGATTCCGTCGAATGACATCGGCGGCCTTTTTCCTTTTTCGACCATGACGACCCGATCGGCGCCTCTCGAGAGGGCTTCGAGCCCCATGGAGCCGGAGCCGGAAAACAGATCGAGAAAGGAACTGCCGGGAATATCAAACTGCCAGATGTTGAAAAGAGCCTGACGAATTTTATCCGTAACGGGCCGGGTATCCAGACCTTCGGGCGCTTCAATGATTTTGCCGCGCGCCGAACCGGAAATTATGCGCATAAGCTATCACCTGCTTTCTCTCTCCTGCTTTTTCACGGCTTGCGATCGTATAAAAGAAAAGGCAAGCCGGCGCAGGGAACGCTTGAAATTCCTGTCGCCTTTCCTCTTTGTATCGTATCACACGTGCCCGTATAAAAGGAATAGGGCTTTTTCCGGCCGGAAAGGTCCGCTTAGTCTATCCCAATTGCGAAAACGCTTCCATCCAGGCGGCCAGTTTGGATAGAAAATTGTCCTGTTCTGATGATTCTCGTTATAAAATTCTTATATTTTTTCTACGACTAGTGGAATTGAAAATCCGCGATCACAATGGAAGTATCAAAGGATTGCCAGAAATAATGCCGCATAAAGGAGGCGATGACATGAATTCAAGGATCCTTCAGAAACATCTCGAAAGCAGGCTGATCATTCTTGTAAATGTCTGCGCCGCAAATCAGAAGCAGGATGACGGACTGATCTATGAAATTCTGACCGATACCCATATGGACGATCAGAGCCGTCTGAACTACATTGCGCAGATCGAATGCCGGCTGCCGCAGATCCGGCTCATGCCCTGCAAAAACGAATGGAGCCTGAACTCCCGCTACGCAGAAGAAAGCGAAGAAAGCGACACCGCCTGGCAGCAGGTGCGCGCCATCGCCATCTCGACCAAGGGCGATGAACACGGACTTGACTGTCTGACGTGCCAGAAAATCGCGAAAGCCTTAAGCTGAAACGCAGCGTCCGGCTCACTCGGGCAGCATCCATGAATCACCCATGAATCACCCATGAATCACCCATGAATAATGAAACGCTTCACAGGCAGATTTGGTCTTTTTCCAGACGGTAAGAACAGTTCACCTTTTCTGGAAAGAAGATCCGATCTGCTTTTCTTTGCGCAAAGGGAGCGGCTTTCGCATTGACGCGAAGAGCGGATACAATAGACAAGGCAGGAAAGTCCCGAATTCATACAAAGAATCGGGGAACATGCGAGTAAAACGAAACTACGCGTTAAGACGAAAGAGGGGTAAATAAATATGGAACAGTACAGAACCGTTCGTTCCCGGTATGATCAGCTTCCGCTCGATGTGGTCGAAGTCATTCCGGAAAACGGGGTAAAAGCCATTGTTCAGATCGTTCACGGCATGCAGGAACACAAGGAACGCTACCTGCATTTCATGGAATTTCTGGCGTCCAATCATATCGCCTGCGTAGCCGCCGATCATCGCGGCCATGGAAAATCCATTCGCGCTGAGCTCGACCTGGGCTATTTTTATGACAGTACGGCGACGGCGATTGTTGAAGATCTGGATGCGGTCAATGCCGATCTTCGCGAGCGCTATCCAGACGTTCCCTTTTTCATGATCGCCCATTCCATGGGAACCCTCTGCGCCAGAAAGTATCTCAAGACGCATGACGAAGAACTGGACGGACTGATTCTGTCTGGACCAGTCTGGAGAAATCCGAAAGCAAAAGCCGGGCGGATGCTGGTGGATGTGCTCAGCCGTCTGTACGGGGATCGACACATTTCCAAACGTGTCGCCGGAATGGTCGAAGGCGCGTTTGATCAGGGAATTGAAGGCAATCAGACCAACCGCTGGCTCAGTACGGATACCGATGAAGTGGAAATGTTTAATAACGACCCGCTCTGCGGCAATCCCTTTACGCTGAACGGCTATCGAAATCTTCTTGTCATGATCGAAGAAGTGTACTCACCCAAAGGCTGGCAGATGAAAAACAAAAGCCTGCCGATTCTGTTTGCGGCCGGAGAAAACGATCCGGTGATCGGATCGCCAAAGGCGTTTGAAGAACAGAAAAAGGATCTGATGGCGCGCGGATATACGCATGTCCGCTCAAAGCTGTATCCGCAGATGCGGCATGAAATTCTCAATGAAATCAACCGCACGCAGGTTTACGAAGATTTTTATCATTTTTAAATCGCATTCTGGAAGAAAAGAAAAAAGCTGCCGGGGCAGAAAAGGAGAAGAGCAATGATTGAAGTTGGAATGATTGGTTTTGGAAAAATGGCGCAGGCGATCGCAGCCGGATGGCAAAATGCCGGCCTGCTCGATCGAATTCATGTGCAGGCGTATGCGCCGCATTATGACAAGCTCTGCCGCAACTGCAAAACATACGACGTAACGCCGATGAAGACGCTCCACGAGCTTTGCGAGGCAAGCCATGTGATTATCCTTGCCTGCAAGCCCGCGCAGGTCGAAGGCGTCCTGAGCGAATGCCGCGACTGGGTCGACGGCAAGCTCGTCATCTGTCTGGCCGCTGGAATCAATCACGAAAAGCTGGACGCCTGGCTGCCGTATGCGGCGCACGTATCGGTAATGCCGAACACCGCCATGATGGTTCAGGTCGGCTGCCTGATCGTGGAAGAACCGAACACGATGAGCGAACGAGATACAAAGGTTCTTGAAGACCTGTTCGAGCCGCTCGGCTCGATCGTTCCGGTTCCGGCAGCCCTCTTTGGCATTGCCGGAACTATTTCCGGATGCGGCCCGGCCTTTCTCGGTCTCTTTGCGGAAGCCCTCGCGGATGCCGGTGTGAAGTACGGTCTGCCGCGCGCAACAGCAGCGTCTCTGGCTGCCCGCACCGTGTATGGAGCCGGAGCTATGCTGAGTCTGAATGAAATGGAACCGGCTGTCTTTAAAAATGAAATCTGCTCGCCGGGCGGAACGACCATTCGCGGTATCGTCACTCTGGAAAAAGACGGATTCCGCAAAGCGGTGATCGAGGCGATCGAAGCCATCGAGGAAAAGAAGTAGGAAATCGAAGCCGAAAAACAAATACAAACGAAAGCCAGCGCAGATCTGTCGTCGGGAAACGACGAAGCTGCGCTGGCTTTTCTAGTTCAGTGTATCGAATTGTAAGCGTCTGGTTTTCGGATTTACGTGATCTGCTTTCCGCTCTATCCATTGGACGTTCCGCCGATTTCTTTTGGCAAAGAGGACGATTGGGTGGAACTGGAAGAATCTGCGGAATCCGTCTGGGAATCCGGCTCTTTGAGCGGATTTTCCTGCTGCCAGAGCTCGACGCTGATCGTGTCGCCCTTATGCAGTGCCGTGCCTTCCGGGACGGACTGGGAGGCAACTTTGCCGGATCCGCTGACTTTGACCTGAATGTTGGTCAGCTGCCAGAAGGCAGTCACATCCTTGAGCGTCCAGCCGGTCATATCCGGCATGACAATTTCATCGCCGTTCGTCATTAAGAGAACGCGGTCCTGCGAATTGACCGTGGAATCCGCTGCCGGATACTGACCAATAACGGTATCGCCATTGCCCAGAATCAGGGATTTCAGACTCATTTCGCCCAGTTTCTGTTCGGCATAGCTGCGCGTGTGGCTGGTCAGCGTCGGCATGGTCCAGGACGTCCAGGTACTCTGATCTGCCGAATCGGACTGCTCATTGTCATAGTTGACGCCGGCAGTCTTCAGTGCGGCTTTCATGATGTCCTGGAAGTAGCTTCCCGAATAGTTCAGATAGTTCGGCCCCTGCATGCCCCAGAAAACCATCACCTGCGGATCGTCGGCAGGAGCGGCGCCCATGACGGTCGATGTGTAGTTGGTTTTGTCATAGCCGCCAATATTCGGATTGTAAATTTCACCCGTACCGGTCTTGATTGCAATGTCGATGCCGTCAATGGTGAATCGCTCACCGGTCATGCCGGCATCGCCGACATGGACCATGAGCTGACGGACTTTCTGTGCCGTTTGGGCTGAAATCGGATGGCCGGTGCATTCCGGAGAAAACTGTTCGATGACCTCGCCGGTATCGCTGTCGAGGATGGAGTCCACAAGATAGGGCTTCATCATTTTTCCATCGTTGAAGATCGCGGTATACGCCTGACAAAGTTCCAGGGCGGTCAGCGAAGAGGCCTGACCAAAACCAGTCGAAAGGTAGTCGGTGGCCTGCGAATAGTTGCCGACCCCGGTCAGTTCGTTAATGAACGGAGAGCCGACGGGCTTATACAGACCGAAGGCGTCGAGATAGCTGGCAAACGTCTGCTGATCGAGGTAATTGGTCAGCAATTCGCAAATCGCGATGTTAGAGGAGTGTGCAAGACCATCCGCAAAGGTCAGCGTACCGTAGTCTGTGCCCAGCGCATCGTTAATCGGCGGATACTGCGTTTCGGCCTGACTGCCGACGCGGGTGATCTTGTTTGTGACCGGATCGACGGTGTAGTAAAACGATCCGGCGCGATAGTAAGTATCTTCTGAGGGATAGACGCCGGAGTCGATGGCAGCTGCGTAGACGAGCGGCTTTACAACGGAACCTGGCTCGAAGAGAGCCTGCGAAATGTTGTCGGCGGTTTCCGGCAGAACGAGGTGTGTGTTCTGGTCATAGGTCGGATAGGAACCCCAGCCGAGAATCTTGCCGGTTTTTACCTCGACGACAATGGCCCACGCCTGGGAAGCATTGGATTCATTCATGGTTCTGGAAAGAACCGATTCGATCGTTTCCTGGAGGTTCAGATCAAGGGTCAGCTTGACTTTGTCGCCGTTTTCGCTTTCGCGCAAAATCGTTTCGCTTCCTGGCAGGATCTGGTCAGCCTGCGTAGCAGTGTACTGACGCAGCCCGTTCTTGCCGCTCAGATAGGCGTTCATCGTCTGTTCGAGCCCGAAGCGGCCGGTGATCGTACCGGTGTTGTCATCGTTGGTCGCAAAGCCGATGGCCTGCGAAGAAAGCGGCGTGGTCGGATAGGTACGGCGAACGTCTTCGATAAAGCTCATGCCGGGAATTTTCATGGATTCGAGGCGGAGTTTCTGTTCTTCCGTAATGCGTTTTGTGCCGGTACCCAGCTCAATCTGCGAGTAGCCGTTTTCCTGCGCGTTTTTCAGACGCTTGAGAATATCGTCTTCGTCAATGACGTCGCCAAGGACATCCTTGAGCGCCTTGGCGAACGCTTCGGGATCTTCGACGTACGCGTCGACGAGCTTGGCGTCCGCTGCTTCCAGAGCGGCCTGTACCTGTTCGCTCTGCCCGCTGGCCTTGCCCTGACTGATCAGGTTATCGCGCTGGCCCTGGATAATCTGGTCATCGCGTTCTTTTTCGTCCGGAGTACGGTTGTCGAAGTTGGCTGCGATGGTGTAGGCCTTGGCGGACGTGGCGATGATCTGATTGTTTCGATCGACGATGTCGCCGCGCGATCCGGAAATCGTCTGGGTGATTACCGAATTTCGAACGGCGGGGTTCAGCACGCTGTATCCGGTCCACAGATGCTGCTTGCTGATCATGGTCATGCCGACAGCACTGACGGATACGGCAATACAGAGAAAAACACAACGCCCATCAGGCGAATGCGCGAGTCAAAGGTTAAGATTCCCCGTTTTTCTTTGGGGATGCCTCAGGCTTTTTCTGGCTGCAGGTTTGTTTTCTTTTTATTGCGGGCCATGGCAGCCTCCTTTCGTATGGTAGATGGATACTCTCTTTTCTTTTTCAGTACGCCGATATGGGGCTTTCCAAAGGAAAGAGAGGAGATGTTTTCGTGAATAAAATATTCCGCCCTACAGAATAAACCGATTTTTCAAAACGACCTTAAATCTTACAAAACGTGCAGGATCTGCAGGGTGATTTTTGGAGCGCTCTGCGCAAGCGGCAGAGCAGTATGCGTACAGGGAAGATGAATACGTGCAAGGAAGATAAATAGCAGAAGAAAAAAGGAAAGAGCAGCTGGAACGCTCTGAGTGACAGAGAATTGTCAGCTGCTCTGCAAGGTACAAAACAGAAATTGAAGCTAAAGCAGTTCCGGTTACTTGGAATAGTAGTAAACGTTGGCCTGGTTGTCTGAAACCTGACCTTCAAGCATTCCAAGTACTCGGGACTTTTCTTCGAGCTGAGCGATTTCGGTCTGCAGATCGGAAATCGCCGTATTTTTTCATTAATCTGCGAAACGAGTGCCTGGTTTTCCACCGATTTTGTCGTACTCATCTGACGAACGAAAAGACGGGTGGTTAAAGCACCGATACCGGTGATCACAGCACATGCGATGATGAGCTTTTTCCAGAACCCATACTTGTTCTTCGATCGCAGAGCGCGTTTATGCGTTTTCTTCCTTGTCTGCAATTCGTTCAACTCCCTTAATTTTGCGCTGTGCGCGCGATTGTTTTCTTCAAGCTCTTCTGCCGTAGACTGAATCGGTTTTCTATTGATTAAGCGATATTCCAGTTCTTCATCCCCTGCGATTGGAATGCGCCGATTCACTTTTTGGGCAGTGCAGCCGCCGCGAACGCCTGCTTGACTATGCGGTCTTCAAGAGAATGGAAGGTAATCACAGCCATTCGGCCGCCGACTTTCAGTCTTCGCAGTCCCTGTTCAAGCGCACTGCGCAGCTGCGGAAGTTCGCGGTTGACCTCCATGCGAAGCGCCTGGAAGGTCTGTTTGGCCGGATGGCCTTTTTCTTCAGAACAGCGGCGGGCAGAGCCTGCCGAATGAGATCGCTGAGCTGAAAGGTTGTTTCGATCGGCGCTACTTCTCGAGCCTGAAGAATCGCGTTGACAATGCGATTCGCATTGGGCTCTTCGCCGTATTCCCGCAAAACACGAAGAAGTTCTTCGCGGGAATAGGTATTGACGATACAGGCGGCGTCCAGAGTCTGGCTCTGGTCCATTCGCATGTCCAGACGGGCATCGAATCGATAGGAAAAGCCGCGTTCGGGATCGTCAAACTGCGGAGACGATACGCCAAGATCCATGAGAATTCCGTCTACTTTTCCGACGTGCAGCCGGTCAAGTTCGCGGTCCAGATCTTCAAAAGGCGCGTGAATCAGCGTGAACCGATCGGAGATGGCTTCCAGCCGAGGCCGGCTTTCATCAATCGCCTGCTGATCCAGATCGAAGGCGTAGAGGTGACCGTGCGGAATTCGCTTGAGAATTTCGCTCGAATGACCGCCGCGTCCAAGGGTGCAGTCGATATAAATGCCGTCTTCACGGATTTCCAGCAAATCGATCGATTCTTTAAGAAGCACGCTGATATGTTCCATTCCAAAACCTCCGGACTAATCGAGAAGTCCGGTCAGATTTTCTGCAAACTTCTCATAGGACGGAAGCATTTCGTCCTGAAGAGCAAGCCAGCGTTCCTTGGCCCAGATCTCCACGTGGTTAGCAACACCGATAACGTAACATTCCTTCACCAGTCCAGCTTCGGCGATCAGAGAAGCGGGAATCAGGATGCGTCCCTGTGCATCGGGTTCCACTTCGGTCGCTTTGGCCATGAAAAAACGCATGAACATGCGTGCGTCCGGATTGGTAGAAGGGAGGGAGGAATATTTTGTGTACACGCTGGTCCATTCTTCAAGCGTGTAGACATTGAGGCAGCCGTCCATGCCGCGAGTGACGTAAACGCGCTCGCCAAGTTCTTCACGGAATTTAGCGGGCATGATCAACCGCCCCTTACGGTCGATGTTGTGCGTGTATTCGCCCATGAACATGTGTCATCACCCCCACTTTCTGACACAACTTCCTACTTTGTAGGTGCATTATACCCCCTGCACCCTCTTTTCTCAATTCAAATCCCAAAACGGGACAAGATTAAAAGAAAGAGTCAAAAATTAAAGACCTTTAAAATTGGCTTTAAATAAAGCCTGAAAAAGTGCTTGACAAATTTAGAAAAAGGGAAAGTGGGACAAAATGGCGGGAAAGAGCCGCTTTTGACCACACTTTCCCACCGCAAGGCAGAAACGGTTCCAAAACGGGCGCAAAAAGGCAGAAAAAGACCCGCTTTTTCCAAATTGAACGAAGCGGACGAAAGCCAGAAAACGACAGAGCAGAAGGAAAGTGGAAGCGGATCAAAACAGCTTTTCCTCAGAAACGGATCGTTTTTGGGAGCGCCGGATTAAGGATTGACGCGCAATGCCTGCTGATGCGGCCAAAAGGCTCTGTTTTCCTTTTGGCATTTTGCTCAATATGACCAGACTGTATTTTTCCTCGAGTCGTACAATTCAGATAAGCCATACAGAATTGTTCTGCCCGCGGATAACGAGCAGAAGCAGAAAGGATGGAAGACTGAATATGAAAATCGATTTTTCAAAACCATTAAGCGATCAGCAGAAAGAAAAAGTTCAGAAAGTACTCGATGCGCAGGGAGATCCTGTTCAGACGGCGATCCAGATGAATGAAAATCCAGATGACATTTACGTCTGGACGATGCAGGAACTCGAGGAAGAACGCCAGAGTCTGAATGCGAAAGCAAAGGAAGGCATGACTCCCGAACTGATGCACGGAATCAATCGTCTTTTGAAAGGAAACCAGTCTGCGCAAAGCCTGGGAAGACTGGAAAAAGAACAGCCAAATCGAAAATAGATACTCTCTTCATTCAATAAGAGCTGCATAGGAAAGCGGAGAAATTTCGCTTGCAGGACCAGTTTGATCAATCCAAAAATAATCGCCTTTTTCCAAAGACAAAGTGCTTTCTGTCGAAAGGACAGGAATCCCGAAGTCTGGAAGAAGGCGAATTTTATTTCTCAATAGATATTCAGATGCCGGAAATATTCAGAGGCCTATCAGAGAAGCAGCTGCTCCGGAACGAAACGTATAAAAGAAAGAATCCTCGTGGCGAAGTATTTGAAATAATAGGTTAATCAGTTATTCAAACAGTTAAAATGTCGAAATTCATTCTTGAAAGCCGTTATGAGGATGTACACTGTAAAAGTAATGCATCACGCAAAGCGAGCTATTCGAAAAAGCGCAAAAAAAAGAGCACGATGCTCTCAAATGTGAATACGGCTCCGGTTAAGGATCCTTATCTGAACTCGCTTTGTAGGTTTACTGTAACGCAACACCATTTGTCCGTCAAGAAAGGAAATGAAGTATGAATGGAGATTATTACATTGGGCTTGACCTGGGAACAAGTTCCGTTGGCTGGGCGGTAACAGATCCGGATTATCATTTGCTGCGAATTCGGGGTCACGATGCTGCAGGTGTTCGGCTGTTCGAAGAAGGAAAAACAGCTGCGGATCGAAGGCTGAGCCGAGGAGCCAGACGTCGAACAGACCGGATGCAGGCACGGATTAAGTATGTGCGCAGATCGCTGTCTCCTTTGATCGACCGCGTAGACCCTGATTTCTATCTTCGCAGAGAGGAAAGCATGCTCTGGGAAGAAGATAAAACGTCGAAAGAAAAGTACTCGATCTTTGGGAAAAATGGGATGTCTGATTCCGAATTCTATAAAAAATATCCGACAGTTTCCCACCTCATTGTCGATATGATTCGTCATCCGGAAAAGCATACGGATCCACGAGAATATGCGATTGTGATCGAACAGAAATTCAAGCACAGAGGCAATTTCCTGCTCAATGGAAAATTCGATGATACATCTGCCGATTTCGATGAAATGTATAAGCAGTTTGCAGACTGTGTAAATGAAACGTGGCAGGACACAGAGGATGGAGTCTCCTCGCACGTTGATTTCCCAGCTTCTGAGTCCGTAAAAGAGATTCTTACCGACAAGAACAAGTCGATCAGCGAAAAATCCAGCAAGCTCATTGACTTATTCATGAAGGACTCTTCCTCCAGAAAATGGACCAAAGAAGAGAAAAATCGAATAAAAGCAATTCTTGGACTTCTCTGCGGTAAAAGGAAGATTTGTTTAAAATCTGGCCTGAACATCCGCTGCGGACAGAAGAACAGAAGAGCTTTTCGATTTCCTTACGCGAAAAAGATCTTGAAGAGTCAATCCAGGAAATTGCGGATCGTCTCACCGAACCCGAAATAGAACTGCTCGAATCCATTGCGCAGATTTTTGACTGGCAGCAGCTGGAATCGATTTTGAAAGATCGAAGCGGTCAGACTTGTTCGTATCTTGCGGAGGCGAGAGTCAGCCAGTATGAGCAGCATCGCGAGGATTTACAACAGCTGAAAAAGCTTCTTAAGGCTGCGGATAAAAAGCGTTTAATGCGTTTTTCCGTGAATATCCCGCCAAGCCGGATAACTATTCTGGCTATGTCGGCTCTGTGAATTCATCGAGCGCAGGCAAGAAAAGAGGAGCCAAGATCACGCAGGATGATTTTTACCAGGGGTAAAGAAAGTTCTGAAAAAGCTGGATTTCAAAGAATTATCAGAATCTAATAAAGCGGAACTGGAAGAGATGAAGCAGGATATCCTTCATAAAATTGAACTCAATCAGTTCATGCCAAAGCAGATGACCAGCAAAAACGGGGTTATCCCAAATCAGGTTCATCTGAAGGAACTGAATAAGATTCTTGAGAACGCTTCGATGATCTTCCCCGAATTTCGTGAAAAAGATGAATCCGGGTACACACTTGCCGAACGTCTTTCCATGCTCTTTTCATTTCGCATTCCGTACTATATTGGACCGCTTGGTCAGGGAAAAGAGTCTGGCACGTCATGGGTAGTCTGGAATGAAAATCAGACCGCTGGACCAGTGTATCCATGGAATATGGAACAGAAGATTAATCAGGAAGCAACCTCGCGAGCGTTCATTCACCGAATGCTTCGGACGTGTACGTATCTTCCTGAATACCAGGTGCTGCCGGATCATTCTTTGCTGTACGAAAAATTCAAGGTTCTCAATGAGCTGAATAATCTGAAGATCGATGGAAATCCTCTCACGCCTGAGCTTAAGCAGCGACTGTACGAGAGTGAATTCCTGAAAGGGAAAAAGTTACCCAGAAGAAAATTCGAAAATTCCTCGTTGAAGCCCAGCTAATGGATCACGAACAGGCTGCCGAAGCTGTGATTTCTGGAATCGATGGAGACTTCATAAATAAACTGGGAACAGAACGATTCTTTTGCGAAGTGCTGGGAACGGAACGGCTTAATGACTCCCAAAGAGCAATGGCGGAAAAAATTGTCTACTGGTCCACTATTTACGAAGAGGGCGGTTCCTTTTGAAAAAGCAATCTGCTCAGAATTCCCGGAATTAACCCCTAAACAGATTAAGCGGATTCTTGGAAATCGATTCAACGGCTGGGGAAGATGCTCAAGAGAATTCCTCGAAATGGAAGGAACGGATTCTCAAGGAAACGAATCGACAGTAATGGGATTCCTCTGGTCGACAAACGATAATCTAATGCAGGTTCTGAGCGATAAGTATTCATTCCGGAAGACAATTGCCGAAAACGCTGCTAAAGAACAGAAATCGCTTTTTGAAATCAGCCATGAGGATCTGGATGGACTTTACCTGTCTGGACCTGTTAAACGGATGATCTGGCAAACGATCAGAATTCTCCGCGAAATCACAGGTCTGATGGGAAAGGCGCCTAAAAAGTGTTTGTCGAAATGGCGAGGGAGAGTCAGGAAAAAGGAAAGCGGACAGTATCCCGAAAGAATCGATTCAAAGAGCTGTATAAGTCGATTAAAGATGATACCCATCACTGGCTTTCAGAAATTGAAAACATGGAAGAGAGTCTGCTTCAAAGAAAAAGGTCTATCTTTATCTGACTCAGCAGGGACGCGATGCCTACACTGGTCAGCCAATTGATTTTGAAAAACTGCTCCAGACAAACAGCGAATATGATATTGACCATATCTACGCACAGCGCTGGGTAAAAGATGATTCTCTCGAAAACAATCTTGTGCTCACCAACAAACAAACGAACAGCGATCTGAAGAAAGATCGATATCCTTTGCCTCTGGAAATTCAGGCGAAAATGACGCCTCTGTGGAAACAGTGGCTGAAGGCGGGTCTGATTACGCAGGAAAAATTCAATCGCTTAACAAGAAGAACCGGATTCACAGATGATGAACTGGCAGGTTTTATCAATCGTCAGCTGGTAGAAACCCGTCAGGGTACGAAAGTTCTCGCTGCGATTCTTAAACAGACATCTCCAGATACTCAGATCGTGTATTCGAAAGCGTCGAATGTCAGCGCCTTCCGAAAACAGTTTGAGATTCCTAAGATCAGAGATTTGAACAATCTCCATCATGCGGTCGATGCTTATCTCAATATCGTAGTCGGAAATGTATTCTCTGTTCGCTTTACCGATAGCCCCGTTCGCTTTGTTAAAGAATTCAGAGACGGTACGCAAAAATATAATTTGAAAAAGCTCTATGACTACCCGGTAACGCGCGGATCAGAATCTGCATGGGTTCCAGGAGAAGCAGGAACAATCGCCACAGTAAAAAGAGTCGCCTTTAAAGGAACTCCGCTGGTTACCCGCCGAACGGTTTCTAATCGCGGATCGCTTAGCGATGTGCAGCTTTGCCCAGCCGAAGAGAGAAAAGAAGGAACCTACTATATTTCCAGAAAACGAGATGCAGCGGATCCAGGCAAGTATGGATACTATGACAAGGTCCGAGGGGCAACGTTCTTCCTGGTCGAATGTCAAATAAAAATAAAAGGGAACGAATGATTTTGCCGCTGACTCTCGTGGATAAACAGAGATACACAACAAAGGAAGAATTGGATATCTATTGTCGCGACATTCTGCATCTGGAAGCTCCTTCTGTGAGATTGATGAATATCCATCCCAAAAGTCTCCTTCGTATCAATGGGTATCCATTGATGCTGACAGGAAGATCTGATGTGCGCCTCATCTTCCAAAATGCAGTTGAACTGATTTTGCCGGCAAAGGATCAGATCTATCTTTCAAAAGCAATTTGGCCAGACAATAATGGGGAATATAAATTCTATTTAAAGTCGGTTTCCAAAAGAAGAAATATTGAGCTCTATGATTCACTGATTGCAAAATTTTCTTCACCGATTTTTGAGAAAATCCCTCGAGCTTTTGCCGAAAACACCATTTCTAAAAAACTGGAAAGCGCACGCCCTGCCTTTGTAAGTCTCTCGGAAAAAGAGCAAATTGAAGTGCTTTATAAGATTCTAAAGTCTTTTAACTCTTGGAATGATGAGTTTGCAAAAGACCATAGTGAATTCAGATTTTTGCCTGATCCTCGTCTGGGCCGAAACTTGTCCACTTGGCGAAAACAGACAGGCGATAAGAATAAAAACGCGGGCGAATGTGTTCTTGTGCTGCAATCGGTAACAGGGCTGTTCTCCAGAGAAATTGACTTGATGAAAGTATGAGCTGGAGAACAGTAGTCATCAGTTCAAATTCAAAACTGGATTTCCAGATGAATTATCTCGTTGTTCGAAGCAATGAGATTCAGAAGGTGTTCCTGGATGAGATAGCGGTGCTGATGATTGAGAGTACTGCCGTATCTATGACTGCTTACCTTCTGAATGAACTTATGAAAAGAAAAATCAAAGTGATTTTCTGTAATGAGAAGAGGCAGCCGGCTGGAGAACTCATCCCCTATTACGGATCGCATGATTCGAGCCGAAAAATCTATGAGCAAATCAATTTCAACGAATATGTCATGGATGATGTATGGCGAGAAATTATTAAAGAAAAGATACTGAATCAGGCAAAATTACTGGCCAGACTGGAATTGAAAGACAGGCAGCTTCAGCTGGAAACTCTGGCTCAGGAAATAGAGCCTGGTGATCCGACAAATCGAGAAGGACAAGCGGCAAAAGTGTATTTCAACGGTTTGTTTGGCACAGATTTCTCACGGAGAGAAGATACGGGCAGAAATGCGGCTTTAAATTATGGATACGCAATATTATTAGCGGCAGTCGATCGAGAAATATCGGCAAATGGCTATCTAACACAGCTAGGCATATCACATTGCAGTTCAGTGAATGCATATAATCTGGGATGTGATCTGATGGAGCCGCTGCGAGTGCTGATAGATTATTTAGTCGTGAAAAATCGGATCATTAGCTTTGGCAGCCGCGAAAAGCAGATCCTTTTAAGCTTACTATCACTGCCAGTTCGGGTAGCAAATCGTTCTGAAAAACTGATTAACGGGTTAGGAATCTATATCCGAAGCGTTTTCGAAGCGTTACAAACAGCAGACTGCAGCCGTATCCGCTTCTGCGAATTCGATCTGGAGTTGGGAATGGATGATTAACCGTTATATGAGAGTGCTTGTTATGTACGATCTGCCCATGGTCTCTCCAAAGAATCGCAAAGATTATCGGATATTTCGTACGAACTTGTTGAAAGGAGGTTTCTTTATGATGCAGGAAAGCATTTATGTGAAACTGGTGCAAAATCAGCAAGCGGCTGATGCAGCAATTTCCTATGTCAAAAAGTAAAGCCTCCTGATGGATTGGTCCAAGCGCTCGTAATTACTGAAAAGCAGTATGCGAGAATCATATACATTCTTGGAGAATCAGTTTCGGATACAGTTTCGTCAATCGAGAGCGTGGTGATTCTGTGAGTTTAATGGCTTACTCGCCCTTCGGAATATCTGAACAGCTTTCTGAAAATCAGCCTTTAACGATTTGCTTGGAGAATCCAGCTCACTTCAGAAAGTTTGTAAAAGATCTTAACGATTTTTGCGACGGAATATCTGAGGAATTTGCGTTTTTGGATGGAGAAGGATCCAAATGGATTTCTCCATCTGAAATCCAAATAATCAGCAATCCGAGCTCTGTCGATTTTAACTCTCGACAGGTTTCCAATGCAGTTATAAAAGAAGCACGTCAGATATGTCAGGTTTATGAATTAGTCACAACAGAGATGCTGGCCACTTTTGGGCGGTTCTCGGAAGCTGTGATGGAAAAACTGCCATATCTGACAATCGCTTCAGATTTTAACGGGGATATTAATGGCTTTTTGAAGCTCTGCAACTTCCATTTTTCCCCAAATTTAGCCGGCGAAGATGATGTGAGCGTAATCCAGGAATGGATTAAAATCAGTTCGCAGCTTCTTCGCGACCGGCTGATGGTATTTCTCCATCCCAGTTCTTTTACACAGAGACAGAATTGGACGAGATTGTTAAAACCTCCATACAGACAAAGATCGTCCTGCTCTTTATAGAATCAGCAGATGAAAAAGCGTATCCCAACGAAAATGTTTTAACTATTGATTCCGACCTTTGCCTGATCAAGAAAAGCAGGATAATAAGATAGAAGCTCGGTGAAGATGCTCTAAAAAGATTGTTTTATCAAACAAAATATTCTTTTTGAGGTCTGAGAGCTTTGTAATTTCAGAAGGCTGATCGCCGCTGAAAGCCTGCTTATTGTCGTAGACCACGTCTGAGAGCTTTGTAATTTCAGAAGGCTGATCGCCGAAAACGGAAGCTGGGTTGCGGGATGTCCCGTCTGAGAGCTTTGTAATTTCAGAAGGCTGATCGCCCAAAGACGCGGCTGGGAAACTGTCGAATCTGTCTGAGAGCTTTGTAATTTCAGAAGGCTGATCGCCCAAAGGCATGGGCGCCATGCTCAAGCAGGCGTCTGAGAGCTTTGTAATTTCAGAAGGCTGATCGCCAGCCCGAACCGCTGGCGTGCCGTTAGCAAGGTCTGAGAGCTTTGTAATTTCAGAAGGCTGATCGCCATTTCAATGCCCGGATGGCCTGCTCATTCAGTCTGAGAGCTTTGTAATTTCAGAAGGCTGATCGCCTCATTCAAATTTTAACAGAAAGGAATTCATGTCTGAGAGCTTTGTAATTTCAGAAGGCTGATCGCCCGAAATACCCGCCGACCGGGTACCTCTTGGGTCTGAGAGCTTTGTAATTTCAGAAGGCTGATCGCCTGAGAGAGAAATGGATAGGCACTTCCCGCGGTCTGAGAGCTTTGTAATTTCAGAAGGCTGATCGCCCTTTGATTTTGACGGGTTCGAGACGGTGTAGTCTGAGAGCTTTGTAATTTCAGAAGGCTGATCGCCCAAAGGCATGGGCGCCATGCTCAAGCAGGCGTCTGAGAGCTTTGTAATTTCAGAAGGCTGATCGCCAGCCCGAACCGCTGGCGTGCCGTTAGCAAGGTCTGAGAGCTTTGTAATTTCAGAAGGCTGATCGCCCAAGGACGTAGCCTTTTGCCACATCCTCAGGTCTGAGAGCTTTGTAATTTCAGAAGGCTGATCGCCCCACCATCAGCCAGTCGCCGACAGACCCTTGTCTGAGAGCTTTGTAATTTCAGAAGGCTGATCGCCCGAATCCATGTCGTGGCGGTCTGTAGGTCAGTCTGAGAGCTTTGTAATTTCAGAAGGCTGATCGCCGTTGTTTCCGCGCCCCAGTTCTTAATAATTGTCTGAGAGCTTTGTAATTTCAGAAGGCTGATCGCCTATTACGGGCATACCGATACCAGCCTGGCGGTCTGAGAGCTTTGTAATTTCAGAAGGCTGATCGCCTCGTTCATGACTCTGTGAAGGGTGGTGCTGGTCTGAGAGCTTTGTAATTTCAGAAGGCTGATCGCCAAAAGCATCCCGTGCAGTCGTTCCCCTCTGGTCTGAGAGCTTTGTAATTTCAGAAGGCTGATCGCCAAAAGCATCCCGTGCAGTCGTTCCCCTCTGGTCTGAGAGCTTTGTAATTTCAGAAGGCTGATCGCCTTGTCATTCTCATTCCCTCTCTTCGATCGTGTCTGAGAGCTTTGTAATTTCAGAAGGCTGATCGCCTTCGATCACTACCTGTGAATCGTCGATCCAGTCTGAGAGCTTTGTAATTTCAGAAGGCTGATCGCCCCGGAGAATAGCCGGCACCGCGCGCATTTGGTCTGAGAGCTTTGTAATTTCAGAAGGCTGATCGCCTTCGATCACTACCTGTGAATCGTCGATCCAGTCTGAGAGCTTTGTAATTTCAGAAGGCTGATCGCCCCGGAGAATAGCCGGCACCGCGCGCATTTGGTCTGAGAGCTTTGTAATTTCAGAAGGCTGATCGCCAGAAAGTATGAGCGCGCTGGAAGCCGCCAAGTCTGAGAGCTTTGTAATTTCAGAAGGCTGATCGCCGCAGTGCTGCCAAACGCGAAACATTTGTATGTCTGAGAGCTTTGTAATTTCAGAAGGCTGATCGCCGATGACCGTCAACGGTCAGCAGTTCCGACTGTCTGAGAGCTTTGTAATTTCAGAAGGCTGATCGCCTTGGGTACAGAACATACTGGAGCTTTGCAGGTCTGAGAGCTTTGTAATTTCAGAAGGCTGATCGCCTTTAAACGCCAGGTTAAACTGATCGATGGTGTCTGAGAGCTTTGTAATTTCAGAAGGCTGATCGCCAGTCACTGAGTTCCCCTCCCAATACGCGGTGTCTGAGAGCTTTGTAATTTCAGAAGGCTGATCGCCGCAGTTCAGACGCAGCAGATCGCAGAGCTTGTCTGAGAGCTTTGTAATTTCAGAAGGCTGATCGCCAGTCTCGCTTGAGGATAACCTGGCTTAAGTGTCTGAGAGCTTTGTAATTTCAGAAGGCTGATCGCCAAAACTCATCATGACGGCAACTGCGGTCGTGTCTGAGAGCTTTGTAATTTCAGAAGGCTGATCGCCACGCCAGCGGTTCGGGCTTTCCGTTCCTCTGTCTGAGAGCTTTGTAATTTCAGAAGGCTGATCGCCCTTGACTTCTGGAATCGTGCGCTCGCACGAGTCTGAGAGCTTTGTAATTTCAGAAGGCTGATCGCCTTCTCTTTTCGTCGTCCGGCGTTTCGTCTGTCTGAGAGCTTTGTAATTTCAGAAGGCTGATCGCCTTCCCGGTACTCAGTCTTCTGTATGTACTGGTCTGAGAGCTTTGTAATTTCAGAAGGCTGATCGCCGTTGTAACTTTCGGATCTGCCCGTTTCACTGTCTGAGAGCTTTGTAATTTCAGAAGGCTGATCGCCCTCTGTGTCGATTTCTATGGACGCAGATTCGTCTGAGAGCTTTGTAATTTCAGAAGGCTGATCGCCGCACGTAAATCGTTCCGGTAAGAGTGCCTTGTCTGAGAGCTTTGTAATTTCAGAAGGCTGGTCGCCACGGGAGAAATCGGTGGAAGCTGAGCGTAAGTCTGAGAGCATTGGGATTTCAGGAGGACAGTAATCAAACCAATTCACTTGCCTGGAAATTTCTAAGAAGTATTTTGAGTAATTGTTTCTAAACAAAATAGACAGAATATTTTCCAATGGCTTTTTGCCTTAGAACTGTTTTGATCATACCGAATAGAATTATTCCTTTACGCTATGCACGATGATAAGTTGTTTATTAAGACAGATATCAATTGGGTGTGCTCGACAGTTAGCAAGTTAAAAATGCAGATTTGGAACAGAACTAGATGATAAGTAGAAACTGGTAGATAAATATAAGGGAGGGCTTGTTCTGAATATGCCATTTAAATCGAACGGAAAAACGTCAGACTGTTCACATCAAACTAAGCTCTATCCACCGCCATTGACGTCAGAATTCATGAGAAAAATCCCTGAGCTCACAACTGCAGAGGTTTTGGAACCCATGCACGATGAAAAAAGCAAAGCCGACCAACGCGACGACAGATTCAGCAGATGCTTTTGATATTAGTTGCTCTGTGTGCAGCATGTGCGCTCGGCTACCTTATGTTTGGAAGAACTTGCATTTTTCAGATTGCCTTTGGCATGCCGTGTCCAGGCTGCGGAATGCTCCACGCATTTTCTCTCTGCTGACATTTCATTTTTATGAAGCGACAATTTATAATCCGGCGATCTGGATCTGGATTCCATTTGTCCTGTGCACAATTTTTGCCTGGTGGACCGGCAGATTGAAAGAGAACTGGTTTTTAGTTTTATTTGGATTTGTCACCGCAATCACGATTGGAATTTATATTTTTCGGATGATTACAGTTTTTCCGGCGTGGCCGATGGATTCCTATGCAGGAAATCTGCTAGGACGGGCAGTCGCGCTATTCAGATAGCCGTTATGGAAAGGCAGATTTGTAATAAATGGAAGAAGAGCCTTGGATGATCCAGGGCTTTTTCCATTTGCGAGCCTTCACACAGCGGAAGCCAGTTGGATTGGAGAATGGCGAATAAAGTTTTGAAAATTTTCAGGGAATGTTAAAAGGCGGCACAAAGCGCCCGATACAATGGAATCAGGAATAGGGATCTGCTTAAAAATACATTTTACGAATACAGGAACAATCCAAATTCTCAATTCGCATAAACTTGGAAAGGAGATTTTCAGCATGAAAAAGAAATCCGCTTTTATTCTGCTTTCAGCCTGCCTGGCGTGTGTCGGATGCACAACTGCACCTCAGAAGGGCAGTTCTGAATCTTTACAAAATGAAAATTCTGCACAGCAGCCAGCCGCAGTTGTTCAGCTTTCGGATCAGCAGAAAGCTTCGCTTTTCACCTTTTCCTGGAATTTATTTAACGAGCTTTATGAGGATGGAAAAGACGCGCTAGTCTCCCCGCTTTCCGCCTATTTCGCGCTGGGCATGGCGGCGCAGGGTGCTGATGGGAAGACGCTTGAAGAAATCGAAAAACGCTGGGAACAGACGTAAAGACGATGCGCGAATTATCGGCGAGCGCGATTCAGTCCGCAGAAGGCGAAAACAGACAATTGCAAATAGCCAATTCGATCTGGGTCAAAGATACAGAGCTCGATTCTTCCTATCTGGATGTTCTGAAAGAGGACTATGATGCGGAAGGCTTCGAGTCGGCGTTCGATTCAAAAGCGGCGGATCAGATTAATGACTGGGTCAGTCAGAAAACGGATGGACAGATTTCTAAGATGGTCGATTCCAGCGAGATTGAATCGCTCAGTCTGCTTTTGCTGAACGCCATAAATTTTGACGCAAAATGGCAAACCTCATACGAGTCGGAAGATATTACGCGCTTCACTTTCACGGCCGCCAGTGGCGAAAGTCAGGAATGCGACGCAATGCTAAGCATCGAAGATCAGTATGTGGATGCGGGCAGCGTCCACGGATTTATGCGCCCTTATGAAGGCGGACGCTATGCGCTTTGCGCGCTCATTCCCAAAGATGAGCAGAAGACGATCGATGAAGCCCTTCAGAAAATCGACAGCAGTGGACTCGAAAAGGCGATTCAGACTCCGCAGCAGCGGGATGTGCACGCCACAATGCCGCCATTTGAAGTGGAAAGCGCCTTTTCTTTAAAGGACGCCCTCCAGAAGCTGGGTATGGATCTGCCTTTCAGCGATCTCGCGGATTTCTCAGGGATGTCTAAATCCACGAAATTGAAGATCGGCGCTGTAAATCAGAAAAGCCGCCTTTTGCTGAATGCCCAGGGAACAAAAGCGGCCGCGGCGACCGATGTCGGGATGGTTGAAGAGTCGGCTCGTGTCGAGGAAGATCCAATTTATATTGCCTGCAACCGGCCGTTCCTCTATTTGATTGTGGATATCGAAACCGGAACCCCCGTTTTCATAGGCATTCAGAATTCAATACCAACTGAATCTGCAGGCTTGAAGTAGAAAACGGTAAAAAGGGGAGAGCGATTCTCAGACGTTCCTCTGTATTCTTCAAACTGCGAAAAGACGGCTTCGTCGAACGTTTCTGAAATTCGATGAAACCGCCTTTTTCGTATCGTTTAGGCGCTGCGCACTCTGAACATTTCTCGTCATTCAAAAGTAAGTGTCAAACAATCGACGGGTATACGCGAGACTGAATATTAGATACGCTAAACGGGATCCCTTTCGAGATCCCGCTTGGCGTATTTTTTATTCTTCATCGTTTTCTTCATACTTCGGATCCGGTCCACGGTATCCAATTCGAAGATATTCAGGTAAATCCTTTGAATACGGCAGAAGTGACTTCAATACATCTACCGCGATTTCATCGTCTTTGAACCATTTGAGTTCATCCAGAACGTACTCCATGTAGCGCTCTGGATTTAAGTCGTTCATTTCAGCCGATCGAAACAAAGTCATAAACGCTGCGACGACTTCCGCACCTTTGATACTCTTCGTAGTCTGGAAGTTTTGCGATTGATCACGAATGGCTTTACGGCTCTTTCTGCCACATTATTGTCGATCGGATAATCACCGTCTTCCAGGTACCTTCCCAACGAGTTCGCTCGATCCATGAAGTACTTGGCTGCTCTGTAGGCGGTGCTTCTTTCCTCGAATCCACTCTGAATCTCCATCATGACTCTTGTGAGTCTTTCAAAGCAGGGCTTTGAAAGTTCCTGCCGAACTTCGGTTCTCGCCTCGTGCGAGTAAGAAGCAACGTGGGATTCGATGTGGTAGAGCTTCCCGAACAGAGACAGGGCTGTGAGCAGAATCTGGAGACCCGGACTTGGTTCGGGTCTCTCTGTTTCGTCCAGCTGGGCTGCCGCTTCTGCGGCCTCTTCGTCGTTCTCCAGTGTGGTCTTTTCCCACTTCAGGACGTCTGCCTGATACTGCGCGAAGTCTGACCGGACTTTGATGGCTTCGAAGATCTTTCTTCTCGCATGGGCCATACAGTTGAGCTTTCTGCAGGGGACATAGTAGCTGGCATATGCATAAAGCCCGTCTGTCATAAGGGCATGACGAAAAGAACCGCCAAGGAGGGCGATTACGAACTCCTGTTTCTTGTAAGGGAAAAACTTATAGACAGCCATCTGGTTCTCTTCATAGATTCCGCTGACGGCGACAACCATAGAAGACTGTTTTCGATCTTTAACCTCCGTGCACTTTAAAACCGTCTCATCCATATGGACGACGTTACAGTTTGGGAGATCCTCAATCATTTGTTTTACGAGTGGCTTCAGATAAAGATCGTAAGTTTTTTCCAGGATGTTGCCCATGGTCTGACGGCTGATCGGCAGTCCCGTGAGACTCAGGTGCTTTTCCTGACGATAGGCCGGGGTTCCCATTACGAACTTATCGTAGGCAATTCCCGCGACCATAGAGGAAGTTGCGACACTCTTGTCGATCAGTGCAGGCTCGTCAGGTTCGGCGGTGCGGATGATGGCTTTCCCGTTTTCATCCGTACACTTGTTTGGGCACGCGACTGTCTCACGCAGCACTTCTTCCAGCCTATAGCGAGCGGGAATCCGATGAATCCTATAGTGACGTTTCATTCCAACAGTTTTCATCTCACAGCCGCAAACTGGGCAAATGCGCTTTTCCCCTTCTACACTGAAGGTAGTGGTTTCTTTGACCGCTTCCTGCTTTCTGCACTTGGTGGAAGGTTTTTCTTGCTTCCTTCAACAGAACTGAGCTTTAAATCTTCAGCTTCTTTACGATAGCGGTCTCCCTCTTCCTGATATTTCGCAGCCCGGTTAAAACAAACATCGGCTTTCAGATCAAGCTGAGCCAGCTGTTTATTCAGAATATTGATATCTGGGCCGCCGTCCTCGTTTTCAGAGTAATCCAGTTTCAAGGGAACCATCTTTTCCGTAGAAGGACCAAAGCGGCCGCTTTTCACGGCTTTATTGATTTCTTTAGCGAAATAGAGATCCAGGTACATATCCTCAATAAATTTGTCTTTCTCTTCTTCCGTCATGGTGCTGATCTGATGATGAAGATCTTCGAGGAGCTCGTTGCGGATTGTCTGGTAAGGGTTCGGCACATTCATGTATTAAATTTAACATATTTAGAGCGATAGATAAAGTAAATGGGATGATTTATCTTGATATTCCTTCAAGAAAATCATCCTTTTAAATTGGTTTAAACGTACTTATAAGTTCGTGGCAGAAATGCCGGCTGGGGAACAATCGACAGACCGGAAAGCAGAGAGGCCAGCTGCGAACAGTCAATTCGCATGAAGTCGGACTGGTCAGTGCTGACAGGCCACTGAAGGGAAGATCTGGAGAGTCGCTTATAAACAAGCCAGAATCCATTTCCGTCACGAAGGATACCTTTGATCTTGTTCTTCTGTCGATTAACGAAGAAAAGAGGGATCCATCCAGCGGATCCAGAGCGAGAGGTCCTTGAACCAGGGGACGTAACCGTCAATTCCTTTGCGAAGGTCAGCAGGCATCTGAGCCAGATAGATGTTTTTAACTTTGGAGAAATCGATACCGAGATCGATTGCAGGGATGATTGATTCCATGAAAAAGCCTCCTTGAATAAAGGAATTATCCCAAGGAGGCGGTCGAGAAAATACCCGTCTTTTATTTGACGCTTACATTCAAAATGGACAGGAGCTGTGTTCGAACGAAATGAATTCGAATCGCTGTCGGCGCGCAAATTGCTGTGTTCTAACTGAAGGTTTCCAGAAGGCTGGGAAGCTCACGAAGGGAGCAAACTTTTTAAGGCCATCTTCCTGCGAGCGTACAGTGCATGATTTTTGCGATCGACCCAAATGGCGGGCCAGCGCATTTTTCCAGCGGGAATCATATCCCACCAGTAGCCGGCGGCAATGTGAATGTGCGTGTTGCTTTTGAGATTCAAAGCCTTTTCGGCTTCTTCAAAAAGACGAGCTGCGGTTTATATGCGTGTACCTGATCCGCCAGAAGCACGTGGTCAATCGAACTGCCAAGCTTTTGCAGATGATGACGCATTAAAGAATCGTAAGTATTGGACATCAGGACGATGGTCCATCCCTGCGCATGAAGTTTAGCCAGACTCTCTTTTACCTCTTCAAAAGGCTCCGCTTCACGATACGCCTGCAGGATCCGTTCCGCCTGTGTCTGAAAGACTTGCGCGCTCAGTTCAAAATCGACATAGCTGAGAATTTCGCGTACGAGCGACTCAAATGGGCGAAAAGTTTCGCCATACATGAGCCGATCTTCATAGCGGCTGTAATAGTCGCAGGCTTTTTGGGGATCCAGCTGATTTGCGCGGGCAATTTGAGCAAGCGCCTGATCGACGCTGTCCAGATTGAGAAGCGTCCCATAGCAGTCGAAGGTGAGAATCCGATTGGATGGATTGTTTTCGTTCATGAAGTCCTCCTGCCGTCCGCCGACGGCCTTTTCGTTATTATGGATATTCTTACTGGCCGGCCGATACTTTTGAGATAAGGAAAGAATTTTGGCGAAAAAGATCCATATTTAGCGCATGAACATATAGCGCAGCAGCGTATGAAAAAGGGCCGTCTTCGTAAAGAAGACGGCCCGGTTCAGTTTTTAAATTGGATTGGATTAAAGATCGGTTTCTGTATATTCCGCATCGATGATATCGCCGTTGGAATCCGAGTGGATGGAGTCGGCGCCCGATTCGATGCGCGGATTCTTTCGCGGCTGAAGCTGTTAAATGTACTGTCGGTCGGCATCTGGAATGAACGGGTATAGACGCGAACGGTCGGCCGACGGAACAGCAGGCTGAGGAATCCAAAAATCAGCAGGAAGGGCAGCAGCGGAAGCAGGATACTTCCAAAAAGACTAAAGCAAGTGTGATCAGAAGAGTGGTAAGTACAAATGACATAGAGATGCTCCTTTCCGTTCATGCATACAGAATACCAGTGAGGTTCTGTCAAAAGCAGACAAAATATGTGCAATTTCCGTGTCGGGGCGAACCGCTTACACAACCGGGTTCGCAAGACACTTCTTTTCTAATCGCGTCTTGACAAAATAAGGCGCGTTTTTGACATTTTTCGCGTTTGGAGACCTGAATCTCAGCACTCGCGCGTTACGCTGCAGCGCTTCTGGATCGTGATGGATCCGGAAAAACGGTCCGCAGCTTCCTTTTCCATATTCTGGTCGCTTAAAAGGTAAATACAGCCATTGAGCCGTAATCCGCCTGCAGTTCGAGAACGCCGCTCTGATGCAGCCAGGATTCGACTTTTCCGGCCAGATCGTAGCCGGTCTGCAGTTCGTAGAGCGTAAAGGTTTTCGCTTCCAGAAAGGAAGCTTCTTTGAGCCCATTGGCAACGCCTCCCGAATAGGCGCGGACCAGGCCGCCTTTGCCCTAAAGCGTACCGCCAAAATAGCGGATGACCACGGCGCAGATTTCATCGGCTTCGCTGTTTCGCAGCACATCCAGCATTGGTCTTCCGGCTGTTCCAGCGGGTTCGCCGTCGTCGCTGGAATGGGTGAGCGCGCCGATTTTTACGGCGCTGCAGCAGTGCGTCGCATCCGGGTATTCCTTTTGATCTGCGCGATGAACTCCCGGGCTTCCGGCATCGTTTTTACCCGGTGAAGGAGGGTAATAAAACGGCTTTTTTGATTTCTTCGCGGAATTCAACATCTTCTTTGAGGACCATAAGCTTCCTTTCTGAATAATTCACACATTATTTTCATGGATTTTCATCAATTTTCATAAGTCGTTGACAGGCTTTTTGCCCCTCTTTTAGAATGAAAACACGTTCAAAAAGCACTGACAAGGACCAAACCATCAGGAATTCTTGCAGAAAGCGGCCGGCTGATGAAAGACCGCAGAACAATGATGGCATACTCCCTTCGAGCTGAAAGAGTGAATGCAGTAATTCTTTCCGGGTATTCCCGTTACAGAAGAAAGCGATTGATGGATCGCTAAGCGGCTGCCGCACTGGCAGCAAGAAGAGTGGTACCGCGGATCATTCCGTCTCTTTTCCCTGGGAAAGGAGACGTTTTTTTCGATATTCGCCGTTTCTGCGACCACAGACTGTCCGTTTTGCACACGCTCAGAGGCTGCATTTTCATCGTACTGAACAGAAAAGAGGATATTACATGAACGCGAACAAGTATTCACCGGGGTACTTTCCCCAAAGACCAGCGAATACCGCTGGGTCAGAAAAGATCATCCGGACAAGGCGCCGTTCTGGTGCTCCGTCGATCTGCGCGACGGCAACCAGGCGCTGATCGTGCCCATGTCCCTGGAAGAAAAACTGGAATTTTTCAAGCTGCTCTGCGACATCGGCTTCAAGGAAATCGAAGTCGGCTTTCCGGCCGCAAGTCAGACCGAATATGAATTTCTGCGCACGCTGATCGAGCAGGATCTCATTCCGGACGATGTCACCATTCAGGTGCTCACCCAGTGCCGGGAACACATAATTCGAAAGACGTTTGAAGCCATTCAGGGTGCTCCGAAAGCGGTGGTTCATTTTTATAATTCGACTTCGAAAGCGCAGCGCGAACAGGTCTTCAAAAAGTCCATGGAGGAAATTAAGGAAATCGCGCTGGACGGTGCCCGTCTGGTCAAGCAGCTTTCCCAGGAATACGACGGCAATTTCCTGTTTGAATATTCGCCGGAATCCTTTACCGGAACCGAACCGGACTTTGCGCTCGACGTCTGCAATGCCGTAATCGACATTATGGAGCCGACACCCGATCGGCCGATGATCATCAATCTGCCCGTTACAGTCGAAATGTCGCTTCCGCACGTATACGCCAACCAGATTGAGTACTGCTCCGACCGCCTCCATAACCGTCAGTCCATTATTCTTTCCACGCATCCGCATAACGACCGCGGAACCGGCGTCGCCGATACGGAACTGGCCCTGCTCGCCGGTGCTCAGCGCGTGGAATGCTGCCTTTTGGAAACGGGGAACGCACCGGAAACGTCGATGCGATTACGCTGGCGATGAACATGCTCGTTCTGGGCGTGGATCCGGGCCTCGATTTTTCCAATATGCCGGAAATCGTCGAAACGTATGAACGCCTGACGCGCATGCATGTGCATGACCGGCAGCCTTATGCGGGTTCGCTCGTCTTCGCAGCGTTCTCGGGAAGCCATCAGGATGCAATTGCCAAAGGCATGAAATGCAAGGAAGAAGATCCCGAAGGCCGCTGGACCGTTCCTTACTTGCCGATCGATCCGCAGGATCTTTCCCGCACATACGACGCGGATGTCATCCGTGTGAATTCGCAGTCCGGAAAAGGCGGCATCGGCTATATTCTCGAAACGCGCTACGGCTACAATCTGCCGCCGAAAATGCGCGAAGACTTCGGCTATAAAGTGAAGGATATTTCGGACCGCCACCATTCCGAACTGAAGCCGGATGAAATTTTCGAAATTTTCCAGTCGGCGTATCTCAATCTTGCTGCTCCGGCTTTCGATATTCACGAAGCGCACTTCATTCAGGGCAAGACGCTCAAGGCGATCGTCTCGGCCATTTATCAGGGCGAGGAAGTCGAATGGTACGCCTCCGGAAACGGCCGCCTGAACGCGGTCAACAACGCCATCAAGGGCGGAACGAGTCTGGAATACACGCTCGAAACGTATACCGAACATTCCCTTTCCAATAATTCTTCCGCCAGCGCTGCCTGCTATGTCGGTCTGCTCTGGCCGGACGGCAGCCGCACATGGGGCGCGGGCACGGATTCCGATATCATTTTCGCCGGAATTCTCGCCCTCGCCTCTGCGCTGAACAATCGCTTTATTCAAGAGGAAAAGAAGCGCTCGCATGAGCGAAGAAGAGGAGACTGAACTTTATGGCCATGACCATGACCCAGAAAATTCTGGCCAGCCATGCCCGTCTCGATTCCGTTGAAGCCGGCCAGCTGATTTTAGCGGATCTGACAGGCGTGCTGGGCAACGACATTACGACCCCGGTAGCTATTGCCGAATTTGAAAAAGCCGGATTTGATTCTGTATACGATCCGGAAAAAATCAACATTGTACTCGATCATTTCGTCCCCAATAAGGACATCAAGGCTGCCAAGCAGTCCGCTGCGTGCCGTTCCTTTTGTAAAAAACATGAAATTTCCCACTTTTACGATGTCGGCAAGATGGGTATTGAACACGCCCTGCTTCCGGAACAGGGACGAGTAACCGCGGGCGACTGCCTGATCGGTGCCGATTCCCATACGTGTACATACGGTGCGCTCGGCGCGTTTTCGACCGGCGTCGGTTCAACCGATATGGCCGCCGGCATGGCCACTGGTAAGGCGTGGTTTAAAGTGCCTTCCGCTATTCAGGTCGTCCTGAAGGGAAAGCTGCCCCGGTACGTATCCGGCAAGGATGTAATCCTTTCGCTGATCGGCCAGATCGGTGTAGACGGCGCGCTCTACAAATCGCTCGAATTCACGGGCGAGGGCGTGCAGTCGCTTTCCATGGACGATCGCCTCTGCATCTGCAATATGGCCATTGAAGCCGGCGCCAAAAACGGCATTTTCCCCGTGGATGAAAAAACGATCGCCTATCTCAAAGAACACGGCGCCGCGAATCCCGTTATTTTTGAAGCCGATCCGGATGCCGTCTATGAGCAGACGATCGAAATCGATCTCGATCAGCTCGTTCCGGTTGTGGCCTGGCCGCACCTGCCGGAAAATACCCGGCCGGCAAGCGAGTCTGGGGAAGTTCAGATCGATCAGGTTGTCATCGGCAGCTGCACCAACGGCCGCATGGAAGATATGGACGCGGCGTATGAAATTCTCAAGGGCCGTCATGTTGCGAACGGTGTTCGCTGCATCATCATTCCGGCGACCATGGACATTTACAAGCAGTGCATCGCCAACGGCTATCTGATGGCGTTCATTGAAGCCGGCGCTGTCGTTTCAACGCCGACCTGCGGTCCGTGTCTGGGCGGCTACATGGGCATTCTTGCTCCAGGTGAACGCTGCATTTCCACCACCAACCGAAACTTTGTCGGCCGCATGGGCGATGTCACTTCCGAGGTGTACCTCGCTTCGCCCTACACCGCCGCCGCCAGCGCCCTGACTGGATCTATTACCGATCCGAGAAATCCGGATCTGAATTCGAATGACGATATGGAGGACAACGCTCATGAATAATGCCTGCGGAAAAACCTTTCTTTATCCTGACAACGTCGATACGGACGTCATCATTCCCGCCCGCTATCTCAATACTCCGGATGCACAGGCGCTTGCTGAACACTGCATGGAAGATATTGATCCCAGCTTTACGCAAAAGGTAAAAGCCGGCGATCTGATTACCGCGGGATGGAACTTTGGCTGCGGTTCGAGCCGTGAACACGCGCCGCTGGCGATTAAAACGGCCGGCATCTCCTGCGTCATCGCGAAATCCTTCGCGCGCATTTTTACCGCAACGCCATCAATATCGGGCTGCCGATTCTTGAGTGTGAAGAAGCTGCGAACCAGATCCAGGCCGGCGATGAAATCGAAGTCGATTTCGCGACGGGAACGATTACCGACAAAACGCAGAACAAAAGCTGGAAAGCCCAGCCGTTTCCAGAATTCATTCAGGCCATCATCAGTCAGGGCGGCTGGATGAACTATTTGCGGCAGATGGAAAAAGACTGATTGGAAAGATCGGTTCAGCCGTCCATCGAAGCGATCAGAAACTCAGAAAATAGAGAAATATGCATCTCTGGATTTCACGCGGCAAAAGAAACGTTCAGAGATACAGAATTCTGAATCTGCGAAGTCACAGAAAGACAAAACGCTGAAAACGAACCGTTAAAAACAAAGCAATATAAAACAAAGCGTTAAAAGAGAAAAACCGAAATACGGAGAGAAAAACCATGAAAAAACCATCGGTGTCATTCGCGGCGACTGTTCGTCGCGCGAAATCGTCGAACAGACGCTGCGCGTACTCGATCGAATTGCCGAAAAATACAATCACGAATGGACGTATGTGCCAATCGCCATGGGCGGCGACGCCATTGACCAGTTTGGCGAACCGCTCCCGCAAAGCGAACTCGACAAATGCCTTGCGGCGGATGCAGTCCTGCTCGGTGCCGTCGGAGGTCCAAAGTGGGAAGGTCTGCCGGGAGACAAACGGCCGGAAAAAGGCCTGCTGGCTCTGCGCAAGGGCATGGGCCTGTTCTCAAACCTGCGCCCGGCGAAAATCTGGCCGCAGCTGGCCGACGCGTCCCCGCTCAAAAGGAAATTACTGATCAGGGCATCGATTTTGTCATCGTGCGCGAACTGACCGGCGGTGTCTACTTTGGCGAACACACCACAAAAGAAGTGAACGGCGTCCGTCAGGCGCTCGATCTCATGCCATACGATGAAAACGAAATCCGCCGCATCGGCAAAGTCGGTTTTGAAACGGCCATGAAGCGAAACAAAAAGCTTACCCTGGTCGATAAAGCCAATGTCCTCGATACGTCCCGGCTCTGGAGAGCCGTTCTGTACGATCTGGCAAAAGACTATCCGGAAGTGGATTTCGATGTGATGTTTGTGGACAACGCGGCCATGCAGATCTGCAAAAATCCCGCGCAGTTCGATACGATCGTCACCGAAAACATGTTTGGCGACATCCTTTCCGATGAAGCGTCCGAAATTACCGGCTCGATCGGCATGATCCCCTCGTCCTCGCTTGGCGAAGGCACACGGGGCCTTTATGAGCCGATCCACGGGTCGGCTCCCGACATTGCGGGAAAGAACCTCGTGAATCCGCTGGCGTGCATTCTCTCCGCCGCCATGATGCTTCGCTATTCCTTTGGCATGGAAGAAGAAGCGTCCGCCATCGAAAAGGGCGTCGAAGCGGTGCTCAATAAAGGGCTGCGTACAGCCGATATGATGAGCGAGGGTATGACGCAGGTCGGCACCCGCGAAATGACAGATGCGCTGCTCGAAGAACTCGCTGACTGAATTTTTTACTGTACTCAGCGGCTTTACCGGTCAGTCGGTCGCCAGGCCGGATTTGGGAGGGAAAGGATATCCCAGTCAAATCGCAAATCCATCCCCAGGGATATAGCCAAAAATTCCAAAACTATCAAAACTATATAGAACAGTCAGAAGCGGTTTTCACTCGGCCTTTTCCCTGCTGGGAAAGTGCCGGCTGAAGACCGCTTTTCTGCACAGCCTGCGCTTCTTTGTGCACCGGTTTAAGGAACGGGAAAAACAAGGAATAAATGCGGGATTCTTTTTGTCAAAGGAAAAAGGAATCACTAAGAAGCGATGAAATTATTCTTAAGTCCTTCTGGAAAGATAGCCCGTCGATATAATCGAACTATCGAGATCAAAAAGGAGGAAGGATGCATGGATTTTCTGGAAATGATGCCCTGGATCTGGGGCGCTCTGGCGGTTCTCTTCGGAATTGTAGAAGCCATGACCGTTTCCATGGTCAGCTGCTGGTTTGCGATCGGCGCTGGCGTCGCCGCACTTGCTGCTCTGCTTCACGCCGCTCTCTGGCTGCAGATTCTTCTGTTTGCGCTGGTTTCCGTTCTTTCCTTTGTTCTGATTCATCGCCGGCTGATCCGTGCATTTCACTTTCAGCCCGAACCGGACGGCGCGCAGGTGTATCTGGGCAAGACGGGACGGGTAACCGAGACGATTCGTCCCAGCCAGGATGGACGCGTACTTGTGGAAGGCCGGGACTGGAAAGCATCGTGTTCTTCCGCCGTCGAAGCCGGAAGTCTGGTTCGAACGCTGCGTCTTCATGGCGTTACGCTTGAAGTCGAGCCGCTGCAGACACCGCCGGGCACGAAAGAATGAGTCCAGGCTGTCTAAAGACGCAAAGGATATCGAAAAACAGAAATAAAGCTGATCCCGAAAGGGCAGTGAAAAAGAGACTGTAAGGAATTCTCGTATACGAAAGGAAATCGCTGTATGCCCGCAATTTTTAAACTGATCACAATTGTCATTCTCGTCATCGTCGCTCTGCTCGTGCTGACCGGTCTGGTCCAGAGCATCGTGCGGATCGTTCCGCAGGCCCATGCCTATGTCATTCAGCGGCTGGGAACGTATCTCGAAACCTGGGACGTCGGTCTTCACTTCAAGATTCCGGTGATCGATAAAATCGCAAACAAAGTCGATCTCAAGGAACAGGTAGCGGACTTCCCGCCGCAGGCTGTCATTACGAAAGACAACGTCACGATGCACATCGATACCGTGATCTACTTCCAGATTACGGATCCAAAACTGTTTACGTACGGGGTGGAAAACCCGATGAGCGCGATCGAAAATCTGACTGCGACAACGCTGCGAAACATTATCGGTGAAATGGATCTCGACCGGACACTCACTTCCCGTGATGATATCAATACCAAAATGCGCGCTACGCTGGATGAAGCTACCGATCCGTGGGGCATCAAAATCAACCGCGTCGAGCTGAAAAACATCATGCCGCCGCAGTCGATTCAGGAAGCCATGGAAAAGCAGATGAAAGCCGAGCGGGAACGCCGTGAAAAGATTTTGCGTGCCGAAGGGGAAAAGGAATCGACGATTCTCGTTGCCCAGGGACGCCAGGAAGCGGCCATTCTTGAAGCGCAGGCTTCCCGCAAGGCGATGGTAGAAGAAGCGCTGGGTAAAGCCGAAGCCATCAAGGCGGTACAGAAAGCGACCGCAGAAGGTCTGCGCTACTTAGCCGAAAGCGGCATTACCGATGAAGTGCTTCGCCTCAAGGCGCTCGAAGCGTTTGAAAAAGCTGCCGACGGCAAAGCCACCAAAATTATCATTCCTTCCGAAATTCAGGAGCAGCAGCTCTGGCTCAGGGCATCGTTTCCGCCGTATCCAAACCGGATCCAGAGGGAAGCGACAGCGCCAAAGCGTAAAGCCGCATTTCATTCACAAATCCAGCAGACCGTCGTCCCGCAAAGACGACGGTCTTTCTAATGTCTAAAGCGAAACGAAAGGGAAAAGGAAGAAACAGAAAAGCACAGACAGGTGACGAGGCTGTCTGTGCTTTTCTGTCTAAATTCAATAAATCCGCGCTCCGAAAAGAGGGGGAAATGAGAGCGGATTTTCTGCACGCTTCCCAAAAGAGGAATCGGGCTGCCGTCGGGCGAAGGGGGAAAGCCCGGATGAGAAAGAATAATTGGGAATGATAGGGGAAAATGAAGGGAAGATGCAGAGTGCGGCTGTAAAGCGTGACGTGATGTTTAGAAGCCGTTTCATGACGGTATGAAGGGATTATGAACGGTACATGAATCCGGCTGCTGCTTTTGTTCGATCGGAGCCAAAAACAGGTAATGTCATTTAGTAAACGTGGGCAGTTGTTTACTAAAATCTTTACGGTTATAGATTACGTTCAGCACAAGATATAATCAATGCACACAACAAAAGAAAACTAAAAAGTTTGCACATTTTAACAATGTTACCGTTTCCCCGGGATAAAAAACAGTACAAACTAGTTCGATTTCTTAAAAATATTTTAAAAAGTGCAAATGACTATCCGGAATTGTGAGAATTAGTACCGATTTTAAAAAGACAACTAAAAGGTAAAATAAAAGTAAAACTAGGAAAACACGGTGAAAACAAGAGGGAAACAAAGCGGAAAATGGGAAAGGTAAATGGAAAATCATTGGAAAATCAAACAAAAAGTGCCCGGTAAAATACCGGAAAACACGATCCGAAAGACTCCCTGGACGGTTTCGTATTCGCGTTTTTGCTCGAAAAGGGATTCGGTTCGAGAAAACCATCCGGATGCTTTGCCAGGAAAACGCTCTTTTCCCGCACAAACCAGATCAGCAATCGAGACAAAGAAGGATGCGCCCAAGGCATTGCCTTCTCCTCAAAAAACAGATCGATGCAAGGAAGAGGATGTGAGAAAGAGGGGCAGACAGGAAAGAGAAACGGCTCTCTCTTTCTGGAGAATTCCTTCCGATCGAATCTGCATCCGTCGCAGAGGTTTGTATCCTTACCGGACAAATACGACAAAAAAACTGGCAGTTACAAAAGACGCATAGTATTCTCAAACTAGCGATACAGATTTAGACGATCGCTTACCGAATGAAAAACGGCAGTCAAAGCTCGTCTTTTTCAGGACGGATCCGCTCAGAAACAGGACGGATCCGCTCAGAAACAGGACGATCCGATTCCTGCAGGCGAAAAGGCAGAAAACGCTGTCTGTTTTTGTCGTTCATCTGGAGGAAAATGTCATGAATCACAAAACGAAAAGCCTGGGAAAAGCCGTACTGCTCAGCGCTGTCACAGCCGCGTTCTTGCCCGCAAGCCTCTATGCAAAAACGCAGACCAGTATAGGCAAGGTGGAGTTTCGGAATGCGGATGATTTTCGCTATGTCCAGCCAGGGCAGACCGGGACGTTTCAGACCGATTTTTGAAGATCGGCAATGTTCAGCCGACCGGAAAAATCGAACTTCGCTCGCTGACGCCGGATTTACTGGATGTCAGCGAAGAAGGCAACTGGAGCGCAAAAAGGAAGGCGTTGCCTATGTTACGGCGGACTGGCAGTATTCCGCGGAATCGATTGAAGCGCTGAAGAAGCAGGATCCCGACTGGAAAGATATCCGCCCCGAGACCGTGGAGAGCGTAGCCATCTATATTTCTGGAATCGGTTCGGTCTACCGCCTGTACAACCCAAATACAGGGGAACATCTGTACACATCCGATCTCAACGAAAAGACGGTACTCGCGCAGGCGGGCTGGAGTTATGAGTCGATCAGCTGGCTGAATGCGGCCGATTCGAGCGCTCCGATCTACCGCCTGTACAATCCAAATGCGGGCGATCATCACTATACGCAGGAAAAGAAAGAGGCAGACTACCTGGAAAAACAGGGCTGGCTGCTGGACGGCACGGTGCTGAACGCGGATAGTGAAGATCAGATTCCGGTATATCGTCTCTATAATCCGAATGCCAAAAGCGGAGCGCATCATTTCACCACGGACAAAGCGGAATATGCGTGGCTCGCAGCGCAGGGATGGAAAGAGGAAGGCATCGCGTTTTATACGTCTTCTGCGGACCGTCTTCCAAAAGACGATCTGCCTTTACCCGCTTTACCCGAATAGGTTTTGAACTGCGCTCTTACGGTCTTTGCAGCTGGAGAGGAAAACAAAAACAGCTCATGAAACAGACTTTTGCACAGAGAACTTCACAACAGTCACGAAGTTCTCTGTGCTTTTCTTATTCCGCTTCTCCAGCAGAAGACGCTCCAAGCGAAGCGTCGGACAGAGCGGTCGAAGAATCGTCCGCAAAAAGACATCCGAAAAGGCGGGCTCGATGCCCGTTTTCTTTCCCGTTACGGATTCTGGATGGCCTGAAAATAAAAAATCAGCCGCAAGGAAAGCGGCTGATGCATATAAAATTTTTAAATTCGAACTAGCGGGCAAGATCGCGGTCGAGAATTTCGAACGTCTGTTCGACGCTGTCGGCGATTTCACAGAGCGAGAAAACCGATTCGTGAATGAAACCGGCTTTTTCCATGTCGTGCATAGCCGCAAACAGGGAATCGTAGTAGTGATCAAGGTTGAGAATGATCAGCGGCGCGTTAAGCTGGCCAAGCTGCTTGAGCGTGATGATTTCAAAAATTCTTCGAGCGTGCCGATGCCGCCTGGCGTAACGATAAAGGCGGTCGACAGCGATTCCATGAACGCCTTGCGCTCACGCATCGTGCGCGTAAAGACGGTATCCTTGCCTTCTTCAAAAAGAACGCCGGGCTGCTGGAAAAATACGGGGCAATACCAATCGTCTGGCCGTTTTTGCTGAGACAGCCGCGGGTCGCCGCGCCCATCATGCCGGTATCGCCGGCTCCGTTGACTAACATCCAGCCGCGCGAAGCAATGCCCGCACCAATTTCAAAAGCTGCATCTAAATATTTCTGATCGACGGCGTTGCTCGAGCCGCCGTATACGCAAATTCCTGGAGTACGCATAACGTATCCCTCCTGTCTGAATGAGAATGGTTTTGTTTGAAATGAATAAATAAATAATCCGGCTTTGCTGCAAAATGCAAAGCCTTCAAAAGAACAGTCCGCCGCAAATCCGGTGACAAATCGACAACTCTGCCGGAAATTTGAAAGTTTGAAACGTCGAAAGGGGCTCAGGCTTTGGAGGTAGAAGAAACGGGATCGGTGTCTGCAGCCAGATGGCCGTCGGTCACGATGTCCGTTTCGGTTTCCTCGTCTTCAATCGCCGCTTCCATTTCGAGATTTTGCGCGGCGCGCCGGTCGTGCAGATAGCTGTGAATCGTCTGCATGCGGCAGTCCGTTTCAAAAAGCATCTGCGCGCATTCGTAAAGTTCCTGGTTGACGAAGGTGCTTTCGGGAAGATCCTTCTTATAGCGCATCTGGTGTTCGAGCGCTGCCCAGGAATCCATGGCGGTCGTGCGCAGCTGGATTTCAAACTGAATGTTCTCTCCGGTAATATCGCACAGTCCGATCACATGGACCGAGCGATAGCCCGAAGGTTTTGGATGCGCGACGTAATCCTTGATTTCCGTGATCTGGATGCGGTCGAGCGTCTGCAGGCGCTCAATCGCGGAGTAAATATCGTTGAGATAGGAACAGACGATTCGAATGCCCACAATATCGTGCAGCACTTCGGCCGCGTCTTTTACCGTGACTTCATAGCCTAGCCGCTGCAGTTTGGCGGACAGGCTGTCCATCGTTTTCAAGCGGCCGCTGATCGAGCGGATCAGCGAGTGATTGCGGTTGCGTTCGAGATCGTATTTGAGGTTCAGGACAGAGCGGAGAATGTAGTCGTGCGTCTTGAGGCAGGTTTCCATCAGCTGTTTCCAGCTTCTGTCGTTCCATTCCTCTTTTCGTTTTCACTTTCCATGACTGTCCTCCTTTCGGACAAAATTAAAACAGTTCGCATCGGAAGAGGCCGCGTCATACGCGTAGCCCATTTCGTCAAAGTCTTTCATGACATCCGGCTCTTCTGCCTGTCGGTCGGCGAGAAAGCGGACCATCTGGCCGCGGGCTATTTTGGCATAGACGCCTTTTTCGCGCCGCTTTCCCTTTTCGTCTTCTTCATAAAAGTGAACGTCAATCAGACGAATATACGGACTGACGGCGCGGGAATATTCCTTGGATGCCAGGTTGATCACGGTCTCGTCTTCCAGCGCACTGGCCAGCCGATCGCCCCAGAAGGCGTAAAGACTCTGGCCAAGGGCCGGAATCTGCTGGGCCATTTCCAGACGATAGGGCGTAATGCCATCGAGCGGGCGAAGTACGCCATACAGCGCGCTGAGAATGCGCACATGCGCCTGCACGTAAGTCCATTGCGCGTCTTCAAAGACGCCGGGAGCCATGTACGTAAAGGCGATGCCGTCATAGGCAAGCAGCGCGGGCGTTTTCAAAGGGACAATGCCTTCTTTTTCCTGCAGAAGCGCCTGATAGACGGGTTCAAGCGTGCGCTCGGAACAGCCGTAGAGCGCCTGCAGCTCGTCGCGGCTCATCGCCTGCAAAAGGCGACTGAGCTGATCGTGTTCGGGCAGAAACGCAGGTCTTGTTAATTCAAATTCGTGGTCGTCGCGAACTTTCATCTTTTTCGCGGGAGAGAGAATAATTTTCACGTCTCTATTATAGGGAAAATCGGCAGGCTGTATGCCTCAATCCCGAAAGGCCAGGACCGCAAAAGAAGTGCAGGCTGCGCGTACAGACCCGAAAAGATCAGGATAGGACAAAGGGGCTGTCTCTGGCGCGGCATTTGCTTCGCTCTTGGGACAGCTCCTTTTGTTTTACGCTTTTTGCCGGGCAGAACAGGCCGGACGCTCAGTGGTCCGCTGGCGTTTTTCCGACTTGAATCCTATGGTCTGCAGGACATTTCCCTTAGCCTGCAGATCGTAGAGATCCAGCCGTCGCAAAGACCAGAACGGGGAGCGGTGCCGGATTTTCTGGACCTGGTCTGGATCGATGTCGACCAGAAGCAGACCTTCTTCGCCATTGAGAGCAGCGAGAATCTGACCGTCGGGCGACACGGCCATGGAATGGCCGTAGCTCTGGTACGATCCATAGTCCGCGTGGGCCGGATTAGCAGCCAGCACGAACACTTCGTTTTCCATCGCCCGCGTCTGGATCAGCGGCGCCCAGTGCTTTTGCCGGCATGGACGTTAAAGCCGGCGCACACCGCCAGTAAAAAGCAGTCTTCGCAAAGCAGGCGGCAGACTTCCGGAAAGCGGACGTCAAAACAGATCGCAATAGCGATATTTCCCCACGGGCTCGCAAAGCGAACGAGCGCATCGCCGGGAGTAAAACTTCCGATTCTCTGTAGTCGTTTTTTCGGGTATGCACTTCCAGAAGATGCAGCTTGTCGGCTTGGGCGACGATTTCGCCCTGATCGTTAAAGACCAGACACGTGTTGTAGAGCGATTTTTCGCCGCCGCTTCTGTTTTTGTCTTCATGAAAAAGCGGAATGGTGCCCGCAAGAATCCAGATGCCGTTTTCTCTGGCCGCTCTGGAAAAGGCAGGAAGAATGACTTTGCTGTCGTGGGCGTGGGCCCGGATGTTTTCGTGAATAAAGGGCGTATTCCAGAGTTCACCAAAAGAATCAGATCGGCGCCCAAAGCGGCCGCCTGTTCGATCTGAACGAGCGCTTTAGAAAGATTGGTTTCGAGATCGTCGGTGACTTCGATCTGCGCAATGGCGGCTTTCATTCGATCCACCCCTGCGCTTTCATCCAGGTGGCAATGCCGCCTTCTTCGACGGGCGGGGTATGGGCCGGATAGCGATCGAGCGCGGTCTGTTCGCCTTCGGCCATGGCCACCGGACAGGCGGCGTTGTCGAGCATGTCGAGATCGTTGAAGGAATCGCCAAAGGCCGCATAGGCGTGCTCGGGCAGATTCCAGTGCTTCATGAGCCGGGAAATGCCTTCAAACTTGGATAGATCGTCGCGGGAAATGTCTGCGGAATATTTCGTATAGTGCACGAACAGACCATCCAGAGCGTCCAGCTCCTTTCGCAGGGCAAGCGGATCGGGCACGCACATGGAAATTACGCTCAGGGACTGCTCGGGAGTCCACGCGTGACGCGGCAGTACGGGCGTATGGATGGAGTCGAGTTTTGGCTGATAATACTTTGCGTTATCAAAGACGAACGCCTGGCTTCCGGAAACGAAAAATCCGGCATCATGTTTTCGCCCGGTCTCGATCAGCGCTTCGATCGTATGCGGATCAAGCGTCTTGCAGAAGAGAACGTTCTGATTTTCGTCATAGACGCAGGCGCCGTTTCCAGCGACAACCCCGTCCCACAGTCCGTTCTGGGGCCCGAGCAGGATTTCGGAAAGCTCAAGCGAGCGGGCGGTGCACAGCGCGCAGAACACCCCTGTTTTCTCAGTTTCTGGACCATCTCCAGATAGCCTTCGGGAATACGGCCCAGACGATGGCTGAAAAACGTGTCGTCAATATCAAAGAAGACGGCGCGCACATCTGCGGGAATTTTGCGCTGGGAAGAATCGGGTACAGACAGAGAATTGAAATCGGGATTTGGACGGGTCATAAACGAGGACCTCCTTTTTCATGGATTCGAATGGATGATTCGATTCTGATTTTTGTATAGATGGCTGTGGCCGAAAAAGGCGGCAGGCCGCCTGCGTTTCGACAAGCCGATCTAACGATAGAAAAAGCGTACCGGAATACGCACGCAAACCAAAACGCTTGGGTTCAAAAGAATCCAGAAACCGACGCATTCCCAGACAGGATCTTTCAAACGAGGCCTTTCGAGGAAAAACTCTGCGATTGAACAGGCAATGGCGCCAGAGTGGGGCAGGGAGCGGATTAAACTGAAACCAGTAAGAAAAATCGGGAAGTGAAACACGCGATCCGAGCGGATTCCCGAAACAAAGTCCGGCAGCGTGACCTGCGCAAGAGAGAAGGCTATAGCCGGAGGAAGGAAGAAAATTCACAATGGCAATTTATAAGTGTGCCCCGCAGTCGGTTGTGGAATCGAGTGCAGCCAAGGACGCAAGACTGCTGAGCGTCAGCCGTCAGAATCTGGATGAACAGGCCTTTTTCCTGTTTTCCGGTACGCCGGAAACGTCTTCGATTCTCGTGAATACCGAGCTGGCGGGTCTTTCCGTTTACGACTGGTATTCCCGCCAGGACGAAAAGACGCTGGGCAAGAAGTCCAGACCGTATTTGTATGTCCCGTTTGAAATCGAAAAATCAGCGCGCCCCAGGACGGCTCGGTCATCATCAACAACGAAGAAAACGAAGCGATCGTCTATACGATGGAAGCGCCGGCTGAACAAGTGATCTATTTCAATAAGACAGAAGCCCTGAGTCTTCCGGGCGATCACGCGGGTTTTGAACCGGCTTCCCTTCAGAACGATTTTCTGGCGTGGCCGACCGAGCCGGGCAGCGTGTTCGCGTTTAATCCGGGTCTGACTCTGGTCCTGACCGCACCGGCGTTTGTGCTCATGTTCAGTTCGCTGCTTAAAGGCGACGGCACCCAGCCGAAAATCGCCGATGAGGGCAAGACGTTTTACGTGAAGGACGGTCAGGCGAAAAATTCGCTGATCGGCTACACGTCCGTTTTTAAAATCGATAAATGCGAACTCGACGGCTCGATCGTTCTTTCCACAACGGATGAGAGCTATCAGATTCTGCTTCTGATCGGCGGCGAAGCCGTGATCAGCCAGAAAGACGAAGTCATTCACGCCCAGGCTGGCACAGCCGTTCTGATTCCGGCCAACGAAGAAAATGTGGTTGTGACCGGAAACGCGCAGTTTGTCAGCCTGCAGCTGCTCTAAGACAAAAGCGTACAGGCAAGACGAGACGCCAAAGACGGCAACACTGGAAAACCGATGAAAAGAAAAGGAACCCGCGCGGTTCCTTTTTCACAGGACGAAGGCCGAAAGCAGCGGACATATTCCGATGCGTACGATCGGGCAGGAGTCCTATGGGGAGCCGTTTGAGGAGATACGGCGGATTTTCTATAATGGGAGCCATGAATCAGAATGCCCTGCTGGAATGGTACAAAAACAATCACCGCGAACTTCCGTTTCGCTGCAACCGGGACCCGTATCGAATCTGGGTTTCCGAAATCATGGCGCAGCAGACCCGCATTGAGGCCATACTTGGCGCGTACGAGCGCTTTATGAACGCCTACGACTCCATCGAAAAGCTTGCCGACGCCGATGACGATGAATTGATGAAGCTCTGGCAGGGCCTGGGCTACTATTCGAGAGCTCGCAATCTGAAAAAGCGGCGCGGCTTTGCGTCGACTGCTATGACGGAAAGCTTCCAAAAACGAAGGCGGAACTGAAAGCTCTGCCGGGCATCGGCGACTATACCGCCGGCGCCATCGCATCGATTGCCTATGGCGAGCGCGTCAGTGCCATCGATGGAAACGTCATCCGCGTCTACGCCCGTTATTACGGCCTTGAAGACGATTTTTCGATCGCCAGAAACCGCAAAGGACTCGAAAAGCGCGTCCAGGCCGATCTGCCCGAAGAAAAATGGATGCCCTTATGGAATCAGGCGCTGATGGAACTGGGCGCTCTGATCTGTACGCCGAAAGCCGCGCGCTGTGCGGACTGTCCGCTTTATCCGGACTGCGTAAGCGGCCGCAGCGAAAATCCTCTGCGTCTTCCCGTTCCCAAGCAGAAAGCTGCAAGGCCGCAGGAAAAATTTACAGTGTACGTATGGTATGCGAAAGACGCGGACGGGTCGATCTGGATTCATCTGCGCAAGCGTCCGGCGTCGGGCCTGCTTGCGGGACTGTATCAGTTTGACGAAGAAAAGCCGGATCCCGTTTTGTCTGAACAGCCGCTTGGCGAACACCGCCATCTGTTCAGCCACCGCGAATGGTGCATGGAAGGCGTGCTTGTCGAAACGGAAAAACAGACGGATTTTCTGCGGCTGGAAAGCGCCTGCGCAAACTGCTCAATTCCTTCCGCTTTTCTTCCGTTTTTAAAACGCACGCTCAAAATTCTGAAAAAGGAAGATATCCCGCTTCATTTCGGAATGCACAGATCTCAGGAGGTCATACATGGAAAAACTGAATAAGCCGATCCGAATGGTCGTCTGCGATCTGGATGGCACGCTGCTCTACAGCACGAAAAAATTACGGATCGAAACAAGGACGCCATATGCGCGCTGCGAAATCGCGGCGTGAAATTTGGCATCTGCTCCGGCCGTTCGGCGGTGGCGCTCAAAACGATGCTCGCTTTGTGGGGGATCGATCAGGATGTGGATTTTGTGATCGGCTTTAACGGCGCGATGTATATGGATTCGGCGACCGGAAGCATCGAAGAAACCGACTGGCTGACGCCCGAAGCGATCGCGCCGGTCATGGAATCTTTAAAAGGCTATCGTCTGGCGATGGCGGAATATCATGGAGACGGGCTGTATTCAACAGCCGACAATCCGATCGTACGCCAGATGGCCAGACGCAACCGGCTGAGCTTTCACAAAGTCAGACCCGACTGGCTGCTGCGAAACAGTCTGAAATTCATGGCCGTCGGCATGCCCTGGACCATTTCCCGCTATTTGAAAAGCGGCGAGCCGGCCCGCCTGAAAACCGCCCGCGTATTTCGCTCCGGACCGTTTTTGCTGGAATTTGTTCATCCGCAGCTTTCCAAGCTGGAAGGCGTCAAAAAGGCGTGCGAGCGCTTTGGCTGTTCGCTGGATGAAGTCGTGACGTTTGGCAATGACAATAACGATCTGGAAATGTTAGCGGGAACGGTCGGCGTGGCCATGGCCAATGCGCTGCCGGCCATAAAAGAAGCCGCGAAATACGTCACCGCCTCCAACCGGCACGACGGTACGGCGGTGTTCATGGAAAAGTACATTCTCACCCAGCCTCCCCTGCAGCCGGACAAGCCGGAGTCATCGAAATAAACCCCGTCTGGATCGAAACACGGAAGCAGACTGCACAATTCTGAATTGCCCATGCAGGACTTCTTTCCTGAAGATTTGGACATACACATTGGACATACACAAAGGAATAAGGATTACTGTTATGAAAAAGGAAGATACCATTGAAAGCTTTACGCTCGATCACGACAAGGTGATCGCGCCTTACGTTCGGCTGATCGGCACCGAAACCGGTCCGAAAGGCGATGTCATTTCCAATTTTGACGTTCGTCTTACGCAGCCAAACCTCGATTTTATCGACAACGCGTCGCTCCACACGCTTGAGCATCTGCTCGCCAAATACCTCCGTCCTCAGTTCGACGGCTATATCGACTGCTCGCCTTACGGATGCCGCACCGGCTTCCATCTGCTCGTCTGGGGCGAACCGACGAGCGAAGAAGCGGCCAGGGCGCTGAAAAAGCGCTCGAACAGGTGACGGAAACGACCATCGATCAGGTTCCGGGTCTGCACCGCAAGGAGTGCGGCAACTATAGGGAACATTCGCTTGAGGGCGCCAAAGCCTGGGCGACCCGCATTCTCGCACAGGGCATTTCCAGCAACGCCTTCGAGCGCGAAGAAGTCTAGACCCCGGCTTTCCGGAAAAACGAATAAGGAAAATCGAACAGAGAAAAGGAAACGATTCCCTCGCACAGCCGTGTACAGGCAAAGCGGGTCCGTCGTTTCCTTTTTGTTTTGTATGGCCCATTGGATGACGTAAGTTTTAAGCAGGAAAAGCCTGTCCGTTTCGAGCGCTCGAAACGGGCAGGCGAGAGGTTTATCGAGAATACGGAAAAGCGAAAGACCGTTTAGTCCGCGAACGGAATGCCGTACCAGGCAATGCCTTCGTCTTTCCAGCCGTTAGCAGTCAGGAAGTCCTGTTCGCGCCTGCTGGCGGTGTAGTTATGGGAGCCGGCTTTCGCGTTTGGATTGTAGGCCCGGTAAAGCGGCTGCGCGTTTTCCGTATTTTCCGGAGAATACCAGCCGATCTTTTCGTCTTTCCATCCCTGCGTGATGAGGAAATTTCTTTCCTTTTCGCTCATCGTGTAGTGATGATCGCCCGCGTTTTCGTTGTAGAGACGATAAACCGGCTTGCCGCTGCTGGCGGCCAGCCAGCCGATGCCTTCATACCACCAGCCGGCTTCAATCAGCGCGTTGCGCTCTCTGAGCACGGCGGTATAGAAGTGTTCGCCGGAGTTTGGATTGTACATGCGAAACATGATCTGCGTGTTTTCCGGGGTCTTTGGAAGATAGGCACCCTCTACAGCGTTCTGCGCATACTGCTGCAGCTGCGCGCGGATCTGATCGGTCGTATAGACGGGTTCGCCGTTCGGGCTGTACTGGAAGACCTGACCAAAAACGGACCGGTATCCGGTACGGTTGTTTGTGCCGACCGCAAAACCGGTGACGGTATAGTCCTTGTTTACGATGTTCTGATAGTGGCCGCCATTGGATGGCTTTTCCAGCGTGTACCAGCCGTAAAACGGATTCATGAACTGGCCAAGCGGAACGCCGGGGATCTGTCCCCAGCTCAGGTTTTCGCCCACACTAAAAAGACCGGTATGATCTTCGAGACTGCTGGACGCGTCGGCCTGCACCATGGAAATGGCCATCAGGGAATACGTTACGCCAAGAGCTGGAAGACCTTCCGAAGCCCGAATCTGGTTGCACTGATCAATATAGTCGAGCGCCATCCAGAAATGCGGAAGCGTGATGGTGTCGTTGGGATCATCCAGCGAGCCAAGCGTGTTTTCGAGACCGAAAGCCAGAATCGAGGCGGCTGCCGGCGACTGCGTCATGAAAAAGCCAAGAACGTCCAGGGCCATCGGGTCCTGATGCCGGTATGGTGCCAGCCACTGGGCGACCGTTTTTGAATCGTAGGGAACCGCGATATTGACGTGTGCGATTTCCGGGAGAATGTCTTCATCATACGGGGTATACGCGTCGCTGCTGTCCAGGATGTATGTCTCGCTGCTTTCCTGCTGCATCGGCTGAAGTTCTGCGGATGCAGACTCTTCGCTTTCCTTAGCCATCACGCTGACGGGCGTGCTCGCGCCAAGAAGCCCGACAAGCGCAAGGACCAGAGCAGACTGGATTTTTTCTTCATCTTTTCCTCCTTGTTTCTGCACAGTAAATCCGACGCTTCTGCCATGCGGCGAGACCGGAAAAGCACATGCGGCCGCATTACGCCAGCCTCATGCCATACACGGTTTCTTCTGTGCAGACTGACCAGCCTATTCTGACACGGATCGCGCCAAATCGAAAACCGCGTGGCATCGCGGCTTCGCATTAGAGAAAAGCATTTCTCGTCAGAACCGACGAAAAACACTCCACCGGTTTAAAGGCAGACAGAAGAGAAAAACAGGAATCGGATCACGCTCCTGGCGCATGTGAAAATTCCCTTCAGACCGATCCATTCGGATAAAGGATTTTTCCGATGTAAAACGTTTTCCGTGTACATTTGGAAAATCGGGTCCGCTTTCCGCAAAGACGATGGAAAGCTTTCTCGAAAAAATCTTCAAAAGCTCTGTGAAAACGACAGGCTGTCCGGATCCCTTTCGACGACTGAAAAAACAGTCGGAATCGAAGGGGTCCGGGCAGAACCGGCCGCTCTTTTGAGAAGGAAGCATTCAGACTGGTATGACGTTCTCATCCCTTTGAGATGAAACGGGCCGAATGGCGGTATAGAAAAATGGAAAAAGAAGAAACGGATGTATTAAAAAGCGCATGCAGGCTTTTTAAATACGCAAAAATAATGATCCGTAAAGAAGATTTCCAATATTTAACGGTGTATTTATGCTGAATAGCGTATGATACTTTTCATTCCTGCAAGCCGTGCTTTTCCTGTAGACTTTCTAGGAAAAATGCGAAAATTTCGGGGAAAAGCCGGCAGGGAAAACCCGTACGGATCGGGTTTTCCGGCCGTATCCGCTTTCAATAAGCCATAGAGGTTCATGAGCGGCTATGATAGAATGAAATGAATTCGTATGAGATTTGAGAGGAGAAACACATGGCTCTTTTGGAGGTCTGTTCTCTGAGGACGCTAGAGAACTGAAAAACTGGAAAAACAGCAGATCTCGTTCTTGCCCGCGAGCAGGAAATGAAGAATCTGTCTGATGATGAACTGAGACATAAAACCGATGAATACCGTGAACGTCTTGCCAAAGGCGAAACGCTTGATGATCTTCTGCCGGAAGCCTTCGCGACAGCCCGCGAAGCCGCCAGCCGCGTGATCGGTGAAAAGCCGTTCAAAGTGCAGGTTGAAGGTTCCATTGCGATGCATCGCGGCGACATTGCCGAGATGAAAACGGGTGAAGGTAAAACGCTGACAGCCACTATGGCGGTTTACCTGAATGCCCTCGAAGGCAAAGGCGTTCATGTTATTACCGTCAATGAATACCTCGCCGGACGAGATGCGGCCTGGATGGGCGAAATTTACCGTTTCCTGGGTCTGACCGTCGGCGTAAACAAGCATGAAATGAGCGAAGCGCAGAAACGAGAAGCGTACAACTGCGACATTACGTACACCACCAACTCCGAACTTGGATTTGACTACCTGCGCGACAACATGGCCCGCCGCGTCGAAGACCGCGTACAGCGCGGCCTGCACGTCGCCATCGTCGATGAGGTCGACTCCGTTCTGGTCGATGAAGCGAGAACCCCGCTGATTATTTCCGGGGTTCGAAAGATACCGCAAACCTCTACATTGCGGCCGACCGCTTCGTAAAGACTCTGACCGCTCCGGAGTATGAATACGACAAGAAAACGAAGGAAAAGGAACTGCTTTCCGGCGACTACGACATCGATGAAAAAATCCGTCAGTGCATTCTGACCGACAGCGGTGTAGAAAAAGCCGAAAAGTTCTTCAATGTACCGAACCTGTACGACCTGAACAATACCCAGCTCGTACACCACATCAACCAGGCGCTGCGTGCCAACTACATCATGACCAAGGACGTGGAATACGTAGTCAGCGATGATTCCGAAATCGTCATCGTCGACCAGTTCACCGGACGTACCATGCCGGGACGCGTATTCTCCGAAGGTCTGCACCAGGCCATCGAAGCGAAGGAAAACGTGCCGATTAAGGAAGAAACGTCTACCCTGGCTACGATTACCTACCAGAACCTGTTCCGTCTGTACGACAAGCTGGCCGGCATGACCGGTACCGCCAAGACCGAGGAAGAGGAATTCTTAAGCACGTATAACATGCGCGTTATCGTCATCCCGACAAACCGTCCGATCGCCCGTCAGGACCTTCCGGACGAAATCTACGTGCACAAGAGCGATAAATACAAAGCGCTCGTTGCCAAAGTCAAGGAACTTTACGAAAAGGGCCAGCCGGTTCTGGTCGGCACCATCGCCGTAGAAGTTTCCGAACTGCTTGACAAGATGCTCAATGACGAAGGCATTCCGCACGAAGTGCTGAACGCCAAAAACCACGCGCGCGAGGCGGAAATCATCGCCAAGGCCGGCCGTCCAAAATCCGTAACGATCGCCACCAACATGGCTGGCCGCGGTACCGACATCAAGCTGACTAAGGAAAGCCGCGAACTCGGCGGTCTGGCTGTTCTCGGTTCCGAGCGTCACGAATCCCGTCGTATCGACAACCAGCTGCGCGGCCGTTCCGGCCGTCAGGGCGACCCCGGATTCTCCCGCTTCTACGTTTCTCTCGAAGACGATCTGATGGTTCGCTTTGGTACCGACAAGCTCAAAACCTGTTCTCTTCGCTGGGCGAAGGGCAGATTGAGTCCAAACAGGTTACCCGTTCGATTACAATGGCTCAGAAGAAGGTCGAAGGCTCGAACTTCGATACCCGTAAAAACGTTCTGGACTACGATGACGTTCTGCGAAGACAGCGTGAAATCATTTACGACCAGAGAAACAAAGTTCTCGAATCCGACGACGTATCGGATATGGTCAGACTGATGATGGAAAAAGTCATCGAGCAGACGCTCCAGGCGGACCTGTCGGATGAGCGCAAAGGCGAAGTCGACCTGCCGGAACTCGTCCGTTCCCTCGAAGTGCTCGGCCTGAAAGGCGATCGCGGCTTCCATGTCGAGGAGCTCGAAGGCAAGAACTTCAACGAACTCAAGGACTACATTTTCAACCGGGTATGGAAAGAATTCGACGAAGAAATCGATCTCGTCCGTGAACCGTTCAAACGCTACGAAAAGGACATCGTTCTGGCCACCATCGACCGCAACTGGGTTGCGCACATCGACCTGATGGAAAAACTGCGCGCCGGCATCGGTCTGCGCAGCTACGCCCAGAACAACCCGCTGCAGCAGTACGTGCAGGAAGGCTTTGACATGTTCGAGGAAATGAACCGTCGAATCGACCGCGAAATCGTTTCGAACCTTCTGAAATTCCGCGCGCCGAAACCGCAGCCGACGAACAAGGTCGAGCAGGTTCGGGAAGCCGCTAAAGAAAGAGTGCAGAAGTAATGGAACTTTTGAACTGAAACAAATGCTTGCTACTCACCTGGAGAAGTTGGACTCTCTGGGTGAGTCGCTTTGACCTGCCATCCAAGGAAAAGCAGATTGAAGACTACGACCGGCAGATGCTGGCGGAAGATTTCTGGAGCGATCAGAAAAAGCCCAGAGCGTAATCCGCAAGCAGAACTCCTTAAAGGACATTGTCACCTCCTATAACGAACTGCGCGCCGACATGGATTCCGTTTCGGAAGCGTATGACGTGCTCAAGGAAGAGATGGACGAGGATCTGCTGGAAATGGCCTCGGAAGAAATGGAAGAGGCCGCAAAGAAAATGGAAACCTTCCAGGTGAAGGTTCTGCTGTCGGGGAATACGACGATTCCAACGCCATTCTGGAATTCCATCCGGGAGCCGGCGGAACGGAAGCGTGCGACTGGGCGTCCATGCTCTATCGCATGTACACCCGCTACGCACAGAATAAGGGCTGGAAAGTAACCGTGCTCGACTATCAGGAAGAACAGGAAGCCGGTCTGAAATCGGCGACCATCCTGATTGAGGGCGAAAAAGCCTACGGCTATCTCAAAGGCGAAAAAGGCGTGCATCGTCTGGTGCGCATTTCGCCCTTCGATGCGGGTGCTCGCCGTCACACTTCGTTTGCGTCGGTGGAAGTCATGCCGCAGTTTAACGACGACATCGAAATCGAGATCAAGCCGGAAGATCTTCTTGTGGAAACCAAACGCGCGTCCGGCGCGGGCGGTCAGCACATTAACAAGACCGACTCCGCGATTCGCATGGTCCACCTGCCGACGGGCATCGTGGCGACCTGCCAGTCTGGACGAAGTCAGATTCAGAACCGTGAAGAAGCCCTGCGCATTTTGAAATCCCGGCTGCTTCAGCTGGAAATCGAAAACCAGCAGAAGAAAATCGCCGAACTGCGCGGTGAAGTCAAAGCTAACGAATGGGGATCCCAGATCCGTTCGTACGTTCTGCATCCCTACACGATGGTCAAGGACGCAAGAACCGGCTGCGAAACCAGTCAGGCCCAGAGCGTGCTCGACGGGGATCTGGACGGATTCATCTTCGCTTGGCTGAACTCCCAGGTCAGCTGATCGCGAATTTTGTACAAGGCTGTAAACCGGCCGGCGCTCAAAACGAGATGCCGACTGGTTTTTGTATGCTGCAAAGCGGAAAGAAAAAGATTCGGCAGAAACAGACTTTTTCAAAATCGCTCAGGAAAGCCGGGAAACGGGACATTTTCCAGACACCGCGCTCTCACTCTCGATGAAGAGCGATAGGATGGAAACAGGACGATAAAAACGGACGGCTTTTGAGCGGACTGCGGCTGACGACGGGGTCCGATCGTCATGCGGGAGTGCTCCCAGGCCGATCCCAAAAGTAAAAGCCAGTTCAGGATGGCAAGAAAGGATTTCCAATGAAAATTCATGAGACGATTCTGGATGTGATCGGCAATACGCCCCTGGTGGAAGCCGGTGTACTGGAACAGGAAAACGATTCGAAAGCCCGCGTGGTCTTCAAGCTGGAAGCGCTCAATCCGGGCGGATCCGCAAAAGACCGCATTGCGCTGCACATGATTGAAAAAGCCGAAAAGAAGGGCGCCTGAAAAAGGCATGACCATTATTGAAGCCACTTCCGGAAATACCGGCATCGGCGAAGCGCTCGTGGGCGCACGCAAAGGCTATCGCACGATTATTGTTATGCCGGATTCTATGTCGATAGAACGCCGCAATCTGCTTAAGGCCTTCGGCGCGGAAGTCGTTTTGACCAAAGGCAGAGAAGGCATGGCCGGCGCGGTAGCCAAAGCCGAAGAAATCGGAAAAGAAATCGGCGATGTCTTTGTACCGGGTCAGTTTGAAAATCCGGACAACCCTGAAACGCACTATCTGACGACCGGTCCGGAAATCTGGGAAGATACGGACGGCAAGGTCGACATTTTTGTTGCCGGCGTCGGCACGGGCGGAACGCTCAGCGGTGTCGGAAAATACCTCAGGGAAAAAATCCGAACGTGAAAATCGTGGCGGTCGAACCCGCCGGCTCTCCGCTGCTTTCGGGCGGCAAAGCCGGTCCACACAAGCTGCAGGGCATTGGCGCCAACTTCATTCCGGATACGCTCGATCGCTCGATTTATGACGAAGTGATCGAAGTCAGCGACGAAGACGCGCTGAAAACGGGCCGGGATCTGGCGCGCAAGGAAGGTATTCTGGCCGGCATTTCCTCCGGCGCGGCGGCAGCCGCGGCTTTAGAACTGGCTTCCCGTCTGGAAAACGAAGGCAAGCTCATTGTGGCGCTCCTTCCCGATACCGGCGATCGCTATCTTTCCAGCGAAATGTTTACAGACTGATCGAATACAGATACACAATCGAAAAAGAATATGAGAAAACGGCAGGCCGCAAAGGGCCTGCCGTTTGCCGTATAGGGGACACATGGTTTAAAAGAAGCGCTGCAGGCACAACTCGCTGGTTTTGACGATATATACCGCTTTTCTCCCCCATACGGCATAAAAATTGCGATATATGTTTTATGCCAAGAAATGTAAAGGGTTACATCAAAAACAGGAGAAAAAGAAAATGGTAAATCGTTTTGTTCCCAATGCCGTTTCCTATCACGGCAAAGGGGATTCAGGAAATTCCTGGAATCGTCCGAAGCAAAGGCTTCAAAAAAGCGTTTATCGCGACCGACCCGGATCTGGTGAAATTTGGCGTAACGAAGAAAATTACCGATCTGCTCGACGCGAACGGCATGGACTACACAGTCAATTTCGACATCCAGCCCAACCCGACCATCGAAAATGTGCAGCACGGCGTCAAAGCGTATAAGGAATCCGGTGCAGACTCCATGATTACCGTCGGCGAAGGAAGCGCATGGATACCGGCAAAGCCATCGGCATTATCATCAACAACCCTGAGTTTGCGGACGTTCGCTCGCTCGAAGGCGTTGCCGACACGAAAAATCCGACTGTCTTCACCATTGCTGTCCCGACGACAGCAGGAACCGCTGCCGAAGCGACGATCAACTACGTGATCATCGATCCAGAACGCAAGCGTAAATTCGTCTGTGTCGATACGAACGACATTCCTAACGTGGCGATCGTTGACCCCGACATGATGAGTTCCATGCCTAAAGGGCTCAGAGCTGCAACCGGAATGGATACGCTGACGCACGCAATTGAAGGCTGCACGACCGCAGCGGCCTGGGAACTGGCCGACTGCCTCAACCTGGAAGCCATTCACCTGATCAGCCAGAATCTGCGCAAGACGGTCGAAAACGACCCCGAAGGCCGTGAAGGCATGGCGCTTGGTCAGTTTGTAACCGGCATGGCGTTCTCGAACGTCGGCCTGGGCATTGCCCACTCCATGGCGCACACACTCGGTGCGTTCTACAACGCGCCCCATGGCGTAGCGTGCGCAATCCTGCCGCCCATCGTGATGGAATACAACCAGAAAGCAACCGGCGATAAGTTCAGAAAAATTGCGGAAGCCATGGACGTCGATACGACGGGCATGAGCGAAAAGGAATACCGCAAAGCTACCATTGACGCGGTGAAGAAACTTTCCGCCGACGTAGGCATTCCAGAAAAGCTGGATGCGCTGCGCGAAGAAGATCTCGATTTCCTTGCCGAATCCGCCTATGCAGATGCGTGCCGTCCGGGAAATCCGAGAGAAACCTCCGTTGCGGACATGAAGGACCTGTCCCGTAAACTGATGTAATCTGACGCGATCCGCTTTTACCCGGCATGGCGAAGCGGATCTGGGAACATACGCTGTTCTGAACCGATTTGCGGCTCTGATGCAAAGATCCGATCAAGGACCTGAACGATCAGAGCCGCATTTCTTTTGTCCTGTTTCTTTATTCCTTGTCGACCGGTTGTGTCTGCCTGTGGGCGTCTGAAGAGAATTTCGGATTTCTTGGTGCGGCAGGGCGTCTGTCCTAAAATGGAAGCGATAAAGAAGAATCCAGTCCGTTAACGCTCTGGAAGAAAGGAGAATACAGAATATGGGTATGTTTGATTTTTTAACGTCCGGCGCAATTGAGGAAATGCTGAATGCGATGAGCGACGAAGAAAAGAAACAGATTCTGGAGCAGGCGCACAATCTTGCCCAGAACATGGATATGCAGACGCTTGCAAGGCAGATGTCCGATCTCTCGGACATGTTTAATACCGAGAGTACAGGACAGCCGGAGACAGAGACCGATTCTGAACAGAAAAACGGCGCGCAAAGCGGCGTTGAAGAAGAGCGTATGGAAGAAAATGCCGATCCAGATTCCGTAAACCAGAGCGCTGATCCGTTGGAAGAGGAGCCGGCTGGATTCGTAAGCGAAGAACAGGAAGCTGAAAAAGAAGAGACCGCAGAAGAAGAGACCGCAGAAGAAGAGACCGCAGAAGAGGAAAGCGAAGAAGAAGCCGAAGGCGAAGAGGATGAAACTGAAGAGGATGAAGAAGAGCCGACAATTGATGCCTTCTTTGGTTTCCGTCCGATTCTGTGCACGGCGATGGATGCGCAGACCAGAGAGTTTCTGGAAGCGGCGATGGATCTGGAAATTTACTATGAAGACATGGAAAATCCGGATCTGAGCGCGTCCGTTCTGTTTTTAGCCAAGGCGCTTCTCAGCCTGCTTCGTGAAGGTGTCTGTCCGTATCTGGCGGAACTTGGCGTGCCCGGCTTTAATCGTCCCGACGATACCCGGCTGGAAGACTACACACGCTTTGCCTCGGATACTTCATTTGACTTTTCCATTCTCAACGACAGAAAGCAGCGCGTTCTGGCAGGAAGTCTCATGAATGAAATCCTGCATTCCACCGCACTGTGCGCTCTGGCAGAAGCCCTTTACAGCGCACAAAACGATCGCATCGATCAAAAGACGCTTCAGGAACTCAAAGCGCAGCTGGAAGAAGAAGGTCTTCTCGAAAAGCTGGTTTTGCTGGAAAACGCCTGATTCATTCCGATGCGATTCAAATGAAGCTTCCATACTAGACGAAAGCACCGGCTGATCGGGATCGAACAGCCGGTGCTTTTAAACCGAAGAAATGTGAATTGCAATAAATGGCGCTTAGCGGCTCTTGCGTGTCGCAAAGGCGTCAAAGCAGAGAACAACTGCCTGAACGATCAGCGCAACGCCGGCAATCGTCATAATCGTATCGATGATGGATCCGGGTTTGATGACGAGGAAAATGCCAAGAGCCAGAAGGCAGAGGGCAACAACCAGGAGAATACCCAGCTCGAAGCGCCATAGCTTTTAAGACGAGCGAAGACTGAATCTGAACAATCGAGTTGATCACGAGCAGAACGCCGACGATGATCGGGATGAAGTTGATGATCGTATGCGGCCAGCACACCATGATCAGACCGAGAACCAAAGACGGAACGCCGGAAAACATCGGAGCTGTATCGGCGGATTTGTGGACGCCGAAATAGACGTAAAGCATGTAGGCGCCATAGGCGATCAGAACAATGCCGATGATGCGGACGACGGTCGTCAGAATGCTGCCCTGGAAGAAGCAGAGCGCCAGTCCGCAAAGCAGATAAAGAAGCGCCAGAACGAGCGTATCCTTTACGTTGAAATTAAACATATACCTTTTCATTTGAAAACCTCCAGATCTTCTGTCTCCATTATCGCCGAATTGAAAGGCAATAAAAGCAGGCAGGCCCGAAAGAGTCGAAAGAGATAGATAGAACGACCGTACTGTCTAAACGCAAAGACTGCCTTTCTGAAGCAGAACGTAAGAAGCGGATCGAAGAAACAGACGCTCAAAACGGATGGACCGGTGCTGGCTCGACAAACCAGAACGGTTCAGAGGAAGAAAAGAAGAAAGTGAATGCGGAAGGGAAGGAAAGGAACAAACTCGACAGCATGTCATTTTTCTTGCTTACAGCGATTTCCCTATGGCAAACGCATCCGTCCTGAGCGCCGAAAAAGGTAAGATGAAACTGCAGAAAGAGAGATGGTAATTATGAAAAAGCCGCTGTACTGATGGACAACGGATTTGAAGAACTTGAGGCCATGGGCCCGATTGCTCTGCTCAAACGAGCCGGCATTGCGGTGGACCTGGTCAGCGCGGCCAACCTGCGCGAAGGAACCGGCCGCTTTGGAATCATCTATTCTCCAATGATCCCTATGGATCTCTATGACTTTTCACAGGCGGATGCCCTGATTATCCCAGGCGGTCCGCACTATGCGCTGCTTGAAAAAATCCAAAAGCGCTCGAAGTCATCCGGGAAGCCTGGAACAATCCAAACCAGATTGTCGGCGCGATTTGTGCCGCTCCGACGATCCTTGGCCATATGGGCCTGCTGGAAGGCAAGAACTACACCTGCTTTACGTCCATGAACGAAGACTTTAAAGGCAGCTATAAAGAGCAGGGAACCGTAACGGACGGAAAACTGATTACCGGCCGTTCCGCGGGCTACTCGATCGACTTTGCCTATGCTCTGATCGAAGCCCTGCTAGGCAAGGAAAAGCTTGATCAGCTGAAGGCTTCGATTTACGTGAAGTGAGCGTGAGTAATGAAGTCTAAAGCAGTTACGAAACTGGAACAAAGCTGGCTGGGGCATATTCGGCAGAATCCGACGCAAAGTCATCTGAGCGCCCTGAAAACGTCGCGCGCCATTCAGAACTCGCCGCTCGAATACGAAGTACCCGGCGCGGTGAATCCGGTGGCCATTTACACGCGGACGCTGCACATGCCAAAGTTCTTTTCCGATGCGGATGAAAAAGCGTTTGCGCATCTTTGCGATCAGTTTTATGGCATTTTTGAAAAGACGATTGCCGCCTACAAAGCAAATCCCGAGGTGCGAAAACTGTTCGGTTTTGATGCGAAACTCGAAGAACTGATTCAGATCGATAACCGCTATTCGAGCGCGATTCCCATGCTTCGCATCGACATTTTTATAACGAAGACGACGGCTCGTTCAAAGTCTGCGAATTCAACACCGACGGAACGTCCGCCATGTATGAAAACCAGATGATGGACGAATTCATGGCGCTGAACAATGTATGGAACGATCTGAAACCGGCTGTGCGTCATCAGGAACTGATGGACAGCTGGGCCGAAAGTTTTCTGCAGGACGTGAAGGAAGCCGGAGTGGAAGACAAGCCTGCCATTGCGATCAGCGATTATCTGGAAAACGCCTATCTGCCCGAGCTGTACGCGTTTCGCGACTTGTTTGAAGCCAAAGGCTATGTCTGCGAAGTCGTGGATGTCCGCGATTTTGTGTTCGATGGAAAGGCACTTCGAAGCAAAAGACGAATACCGCGTTTGACGCGATTTACCGTCGGGCGGTGACGAGCGACGTGCTGGAAAAATACGATGAATCGACGGATTTTCTGGAAGCCGTTCGCAAACAGGCCGTCGTTCTGGTCGGCAATTTCCAGACGCAGGTCATTCACTCCAAGGCGATCAGCGAAGCTCTGTTTTCGCCGGTGCTTCGCCAGTATTTCACGCCGCAGGAATGCGCGTTTCTCGATGCGCACCTGCCGCAGTCCATGGATCTGAGTGATGCCGATCTTACCCGGCTTCTCGAACATAAGGATCAGTGGATTATTAAACCGAAGGAAGGCTATGGCGCCAAAGGCGTGTACGCGAGGGTCGATCTTTCCCAGGAGCGCTGGAAGCAGCTGCTCGAAGATCTGACAGGACAGCCGTTCATTGTCCAGGAATACGTGCCGCATTATCGCAGCGAAAACATTGACCTGCTGAGCGATCACGGCTTTATCGGCTACGCCAACCTGACCGGTCTGTATGTGTATAACGGCCATTTTGCGGGCGTGTATTCCCGCCTGTCCGATGCCGGTATCGTTTCCACGCAGTATAACGAACGGATGGTCCCGACCTTCTTTGCAGACGAGGATAGAGATTCTCAGTAAGTCCGTCCCTTTGGCCAGAACGTCTGGTTCTGTCTGGCACAATACGGACAGAAAGTTTCCCAACAAAAATCCAGTACAGAAATACCCCGTCCGGGATTCTGCCTTCTGGCCTTATCCCGGACGGGGTATGCATGTATATAGAGCTGGATCGAAAAAACGGAGATCTATTTCTCTTCGGGCTTTATGAATTCGGCAATTTTCAAACCGTCCTTGAAGCCTTTGAGATAAAGATGATGAAGCTGTTCCGGATTGCGGTTGAGCGTATCGACGCCGCATGTATCGTTTGGCGCGATGACGAGAACCTTGCCTTCCTTTTCCATCTGCAAAGCCCGCTCTACGTCTTTGTTGTAGCGGGCAGCGCGTTCGCGAAGGCCCTGCGCGGCGAGGGGATAATGGCCCATGAAGGAAGCTAATGTTACATCCTTGCGGCTTGAGCGCACCAGATCCGAGGGCTTGGTGAGAATCAGAACAATTTTATCCGCACCGAGTTCAATGGCTTTGTCGATGGGAACGGGATCGGAAAGCGCACCGTCAAAAAACGGAATGCCTCCGACTGGATACGGTTTGTTTACAACGGGAATCGAACAGCTGGCCTTGAAAATGTCATACTGGTCTTCGTCCATCCAGGAACTGTCGAAATAGGCAGGCTTGCCGGTGATGGCGTTGGTCGCTACAACGATCAGCTCCGCAGGATTTTCTTTCATGGCTTTGTAGGCGAGGGGATATTCACCGTCTGTGTTCGAAAGGAAACTGTAAATGTAGTCCATGTCGATATAGGAGCCGCTGCGCAGAAAGTTCGAGGCCGACATGTATTCCGGACGTCCGGAATAGTCCCGGTAAAATTTGTACGTCCGTCCGATCTGCCCGGCGATAAAGCTGGCCAGGTTGGCGCTGCCGGCGCTCACGCCGATTGCGATATCAAAATGAACGTGTTCTTCGAGGCAGGCATCGAGAACGCCCGCCGCATACATGCCGCGCATGCCGCCGCCAACATCAATTACTGCAGTTTTCATTCTTGAATTAACCTCCTGATGTCTGAAAAAGTTTTCGGAAAAGTTTTCGGAAAAAGAAAAATAGAGTTTCAGACAGATTTCATATTTGACCGGGACGTTTGTGTTTTCAAGAGAAACGGCCGTTCTTTCTTCAACAGAACGGCCGGAATGTACAAAAGCAGATGGGATAAAGGAATAGAAGGGCAAATTGCAAGGCGAAATACGCGGGACTGTGCGCGATGCAGCGCATAACAGAACGTGCGATAAGAGGAAAAACAAACGCAGCAAAAAGAATATTAAGATTTCGTTGGTGCGGCAGGCCGGATTCGCTCTTTGTCCAGACCTGTTTTTGGCCCGCTTGAAAAGAGAGGAGTGAGGTTTTATAATAGCTGTACATGTGCCCGTAGCTCAATGGATAGAGTAACAGATTCCGATTCTGGTGGTTGGAGGTTCGAGTCCTCTCGGGTGCGCCATTAGAAAATTCGAGTCAGCGAAAGCTGACTTTCTCTTTATATGTCTGCTTTGCGATCTGCATTGTCCACGTAGCTCAGCTGGATAGAGCACACGCCTCCTAAGCGTGGGGTCGGAGGTTCAAATCCTCTCGTGGACGCCATCGCCAGTCCCGGAAGTCTGATCTCAGGCTTCCGCTTTTTCTGTTTGGACGAACATCATAATTCGCCGCTTAGGCAAGGCACCGAAAATGATTTTTACGGCCACTTTGAAAAGATAAATTCTTTCTCGGAAAGGTAAAATTTCACATTCTTTTGAGAATCGCCGGGAAGAATGAAAGTTTAAAAATATGATCGTGCAGTATAAACAAGTGAATAATTGCCCGAGCATTAAAAAAGCCGCAGAGCGGCTTCTTTGTTCGTCCCGGAAGGGAGATTCTGGTGGAAATTTCAACCGGAACGAACATTTTGATAATAACAAATCAGGCTCAATTGTGGTAGTGGAATAAAAGCGAAGTTTGATAAAAAGACGAATACAATTAAAATAAGTCATCCAAATTAAAAATAAAGCTAGTAAACAGATGTTCGTGTGAATATTTTTACGGGTTTTTAATCCTTAAATTATCGCTGGATTCGATACGGTACAATGAGAAAGAACAGATCTTTCGAAGAAAGGAACTCTTTTATGATCAGTAAAGTACCTGTCCGAATCACTCCGCTCAACCGGCTTGGCTTTGTGGATGTCTACCTTCCAGATGACTATTACCAGAGCGAGGAACGCTATCCCGTCCTCTATATGTTTGACGGTCAGAATCTCTTCTACGATGAACAGGCAACGTTTGGAACGTCCTGGAAACTGAAGGACTATCTCGATGCCGCGCAGCGCAAAGTCATTGTTGTGGGCATTGAATGCGATATCCGGGGACAGAACCGGCTTCACGAATACACGCCGTATGCGCTTGCCCAGACGTTTTACGGGGAAACGGCAGGAAAGGGTGCCGTGCTGATGGAATGGATTATTCAGAAACTGAAACCTGAAATTGATTCCACCTATCGAACCTGGCCGCAAAGAGAAGCAACCGCGATCGCAGGCAGCTCCATGGGCGGCCTGATGGCTTTTTATGCGGTGATCCACCATAATGAAGTGTTTTCAAAAGCTGCATGCCTTTCCCCGTCCTTTGCGGTATGTGAAGAGGAGATTTCCAGAGAATACGAACAGACCGTTCTCGATCCAGATACCCGGATTTACTGGTCGTTTGGTTCCCAGGAGCTTTCGCCGAGGCAGAGAATGGAAGCACAGATGCTGCTGGATGAATACCGGAATTCTCTGATCGATCGCGGCGGACTGGGAAAAGTCGTGATCGCGGAGGACGGACGGCATGATGAAGCCTCATGGGGTGCTCAGAATGAAGCGGTTTTCCATTTCCTCTGGGATGAACCGGAAAATACATCCATCGCAGTCAATTCACTGACAGGAGTATGAACATGAATACCGATCTTGATATGATATCTTTTGGAATGATTGCGGATGCATCGGAATCCCGCTCTCTGGCTCTCGAAGCCGTTTCAGCAGCCAGAAAAGGGGACTACACCCGATGCGAAGAATGTCTGGCGAAAAGCCGCAAGGCGTATGACAAAGCCCATCGGGCGCAGACGGATGTCCTTTTGAGGAAATGAACGGAAAAACACGGCAGGTCAACGTCCTGCTGGTGCATTCCCAGGACCATCTGAGCTCGGCTTCGGTCGTTCTTGAACTTGCGGAACAGATGATCAGCCTGATTAAAACGCAGACCCGACTGGAAGAGCGTACGTCCAGACTCGAAAAACGTCTGAACGAACTTGAAGATCGGCATTGAATCCCTCTGCTTCAAAATCAGGCGGACTGCACGTCACCAAGCAGTCTGTCCAAAGCCAGATCCGCAAACCTGTAAAGGGAAAAAGGAGAGGAAATGAGAATTGATCTAATTTGTTCCGGCGGACTTACCTCAAGCTGGATCGTCAAAAAAGTAGAGGAGTACATTTCGAGCCGGAAACTGCCGTATGAACTGACTTCCCGCGGTCTGGGAGATTATTATCCGGTTTCCCGTCATGCGGACGCGGTTCTGCTTGGTCCGCAGATCGGCTACTACAAAGAGGAAGTGGAAAAACGTCTGGGCGTACCTGTAGGCGTCATTTCTTCCCGGGACTATGCGCTGGCTAACGCCAAGGAAATTCTCGCGCTGGCAGAAACCGTCGCCAAAGAGAAAAAGGCCCGCAAGGCCTGATGAAACCCATCCGCGTCGACAGCCGATCTGTCTGCGCAAACACGAATAATGAAATGAATTCACGAAACCAGAAGGGTGCTGTCGCACCTCTTTTTCGTGAACGGGAGGAAGAAACGAATCGGATCCCAAGCGAAATTTTGCCGAATTGCTAAGAAGCCAGAAAAGAAAAGATAACGAACGAAAGGAAACAGTCGTCAAAAACGTTTTCTGTGCAATAAATTATCCAAAACATGCGAAACATCATAAAAGAGGACGATTGCAAGAAAACACCCCGTAAATTTACTGAAAAAATGTAAAAATAAGAGCGTTAGATTTGAGAGAATTTTCATAAATTGGGAAAATCCAAAATGGACCTTGGAAAACTCGACTGAGGCAGAGGACCCAAAATATAGATAAAGCAATCTATTCATAATAAAAATGATTGAAATCTGTTAAAGAAAACTTTAGAAAGTCCATTGAAAATCCTTGAAAATAAAAAGTACGATTTAGATAGTTTTCAATATATCCGTTCACTGCTCCAATCGACTGGACAGTCCAATGAGTAAGGAGGAAGCACACATGTCTAAAGAAGTCGAGAATTTACAGATGAAAGAACTTGGTGACGTAAAAGTACTTGTCGATGAGGATAAGATCCAGAAGACTCCGGCTGATCAGGATAGACGGTTCGGACAGCTTCTGGAAATGCTCTGGCGTCAGGATGAAGATCTTCAGAACGAGACTGAGAGCGAGCTCGAATCTACAACCCTCTAGTCCAGAACTTCAAAGAATAAATACAGCCCTGTTTGATCAGGCGCTTAAAAAGGGATGCCGCTGCATCCCTTTTGCTTTGAAAAGACAGAGTGAATTCAGTGCATTCGAAAAGATCAGATCGTATCGCAGGCTTGGCGAAAGACGCGGATGACCTCCACACTGGCGCATGGATAATCCATCGCATGTTCGCCTGGATAGGCGGAATAGCTGACTTCGCCTCTCTGAGTCGTCGGGTCTCTTTTCCAGGATTTTGCGGAAGAATGGACCTGGTGTACTCCGCTTTGACGAAGGAAGTCTCCAACGTTTTCTGGATTGAGCCCAGCACCGGCCAGGATCTGAATCTGATCACCATAGCGCTGCTGGATTTCCTTGAATACCAGAGCGCCTTTTGGTGCAGATGACTGTGTACCGCTGGTCAAAATGCGATCCACGTTCAGATCGATCAGTGTCTGAATGGCCTGGCTGTAGTCCGGAACGACATCGATCGCCCGATGAAAGACCGCCTCTTTGTCTGGATACGTGTGGATCAGCGTAACCATCTGCAGGGTCTGGTCCGGATCGATCGTTCCATCCGCCCGCAAAAAGCCAAAGGCAATTCCGTCGGCTCCAGAGTCCAGAAAGTCTCTGGCTTCCAGAAGCATGAGCGAAAATTCTTCGGGGCTGTAATGAAATCCCGCTTCACGGGGCCGAACCATGCAGATGATGGGAATGGAACACTGCGCTTTGGCTTCCTTGAGCACGCGCAGGAAGGAGACAGACCGCCAAGAGCAAGCGCGCTGTTCAGCTCAATTCGATCCGCTCCGCCATTTTGCGCAGCCAGGCAGTCCGCGAGGGAGCCGGCACACACTTCAAATGTCGTTTTCATAAAAGTTTCGGTTTCCTTTTCTTCTTTCTCTTCTTATATGTATGAAAATCGAATGTATGGGAATCGAACGTTCTCGCTGCGGGCACGGCTCAAAACCGCAGAATGGAAATTCTGCATTTTGAGCGTCCGTCGCAGGAACGTTCTGCAATCTCCCTCCATTTTAACAGCGGGGGTTAGAGCAGGGGCTGGAAAGAAGACGGGGCCTTTGGGAAAGGTAAGATCCGAACTGGAATTTACCGTTTCAATTTCCGTATTTCCCCAGGACTGGAATTTACTATTTCAATTTTCTGAAGGCTCGCCGCGAGTGCTTTAATTTGACAGACTCCGTAAAGATGGAGTATCTTAACAAAGATGTTTGAAAGCAGACAGCCGCTGGAAGGACACAGTTAAACCTCTCGTAATCCCTAGATGTGAAAGTATTTTAAAAATTCACAAACAAGGCTTGCGGAGACGAAAAGGCCGTGGTATTCTAAGTGAGCGTTAAGGGAATCACTTCCACGACGCGTCAAATCACCTTTAGATATCGAAGAAAGCAACTTAAGTGAAATCATTAAAGAAATTCACAAATAGTTGTTGACAGAGATTTCTGACGATGATATGATAAACAAGCCTTGTGAGAGACATTGAGTTTCTCACAAACAGATGGCTCTTTGAAAACTTTACAGACAGATCAAGAAATTCGAAATACACAACGTCGATTCTTAAAATCACAATAAGTACTCGAACAATCATTTATTCACGAAACATAAACGCATAAGCGTTTGAGTCAATATCAAATGGAGAGTTTGATCCTGGCTCAGGATGAACGCTGGCGGCATGCCTAATACATGCAAGTCGAACGGATATCTTCGGATATCAGTGGCGAACGGGTGAGTAACACGTAGATAACCTGCCCATACCCGGGGATACGCTTTGGAAACGAAGTCTAAAACCCCATAGGAAAGAAGAAGGCATCTTCTTCTTTTGAAACAGGCGTTTGCCTGGGGGACGGATGGATCTGCGGTGCATTAGTTAGTTGGCGAGGTAACAGCTCACCAAGACGATGATGCATAGCCGGCCTGAGAGGGCGATCGGCCACACTGGGACTGAGACACGGCCCAGACTCCTGCGGGAGGCAGCAGTAGGGAATTTTCGTCAATGGGCGCAAGCCTGAACGAGCAATGCCGCGTGAGCGAAGAAGGTCTTCGGATCGTAAAACTCTGTTGCGGGGAAAAAGGAAGGGAAGAGGAAATGCTTTTCTTTTGATGGTACCCCGCCAGAAAGTCACGGCTAACTACGTGCCAGCAGCCGCGGTAATACGTAGGTGGCAAGCGTTATCCGGAATGATTGGGCGTAAAGGGTGCGCAGGCTGCGCGTCAAGTCTGAAGTGAAAGGTACGGGCTTAACCGGTACAGGCTTTGGAAACTGGCACGCTAGAGGACAGGAGAGGGCGGTGGAACTCCATGTGTAGCGGTAAAATGCGTAGATATATGGAAGAACACCAGTTGCGAAGGCGACCGCCTGGACTGTTGCTGACGCTCAGGCACGAAAGCGTGGGGAGCAAATAGGATTAGATACCCTAGTAGTCCACGCCCTAAACGATGAGGAGCAGGTGTCGGAGGGAGGACCCCGGTGCCGAAGCTAACGCAGTGACTCCTCCGCCTGGGGAGTATGCACGCAAGTGTGAAACTCAAAGGAATTGACGGGGGCCCGCACAAGCGGTGGAGTATGTGGTTTAATTCGAAGCAACGCGAAGAACCTTACCAGGCCTTGACATAGGACGCGAAGACTTAGAGATAAGTTGGAGGTTACCGTCCATACAGGTGGTGCATGGTTGTCGTCAGCTCGTGTCGTGAGATGTTCAGTTAAGTCTGGCAACGAGCGCAACCCTCGTGATATGTTGCTACCATTGAGTTGAGAACTCATATCAGACTGCCGGTGACAAACCGGAGGAAGGCGGGGATGACGTCAAATCATCATGCCCCTTATGGCCTGGGCTACACACGTACTACAATGGCGTCTACAAAGGGAAGCGAACCTGTGAAGGGAAGCGAACCCCATAAAAGACGTCCCAGTTCGGATTGAAGTCTGCAACCCGACTTCATGAAGTTGGAATCGCTAGTAATCGCGGATCAGCATGCCGCGGTGAATACGTTCCCGGGCCTTGTACACACCGCCCGTCAAACCATGGAAGCCGGCAACGCCCGAAGCCGACGGCATAACCCTTAAAGGGAGTGAGTCGTCTAAGGCGGGGCCGACGACTGGGGTTAAGTCGTAACAAGGTATCCCTACGGGAACGTGGGGATGGATCACCTCCTTTCTAAGGAGAAAGTACAAGGAAGTCCATTGGTGAAAGCCGATGGCAAAGAGTAATGAGTGAGGATTTGTCTGTGAGGTTTTGGAAGAGCGATCTTCCAGGACAGAAAGAAGGATAAATAGTTATCTTTCCTTTTGTTCAAAGAATGGATCTTTGAAAAACGAGCATCAGTAAGAAGACATAACAGAAGGTCTAACGAAAAGTTGAAGAGTAATAAAGATTTAACCGAAAGTTGGAAACAGTTAGTGGAACAGTTCTTACGAAATAGAAAAATCTCGAAACAAGCATAACTAGAACCAAAGTTAGAGAACTAGATCAAGCAAGGAAGGGCGTACGGAGGATGCCTTGCCACTCTTGAATGATGAAGGACGCGCCAGGCTGCGAAAAGCCGTGCCGAGCTGTCAGGGAAGCGACGACACACGGATATCCGAATGGGGAACCCGGCTGGTTTTATAGCCAGCCATCCATGCAAATGGAGAGAAACCCGGTGAACTGAAACATCTAAGTAGCCGGAGGAAAAGAAAACAAAAGTGATTTTCCGAGTAGCGGCGAGCGAAAGGGAAAGAGCCCAAACCATAGCGATATGGGGTTGTAGGACCGCTGGAAATGAAAGACGAGCGAACGGGAACGCGATGGAAAGCGCGGACAGAGAAGGTGAAATCCCTGTACCGGCAAGCGAGTCGAGTAAGGAGCGGAATCCTGAGTACAACGGGACACGTGAAATCCTGTTGGAAGCAGGCGGGACCATCCGCCAAGGCTAAATAAGTAAGAGTGAGCGATAGAGAAGAGTACCGTGAGGGAAAGGTGAAAAGAACCGCGCAAGCGGAGTGAAAGAGAACCTGAAACCGTATGCCTGCAAGAAGTCAGAGCCCGACCAAGGGTGATGGCGTGCCTTTGTAGAATGAACCGGCGAGTTGCTTTTGAATGCAAGGTTAAGCGGGAAAACGCGAAGCCGAAGCGAAAGCGAGTCTTAAGAGGGCGGCAAGTAGTCAGGAGCAGACCCGAAACCGGGTGATCTAGCCATGGGCAGGTTGAAGCAGAGGTGAAACTTTGTGGAGGACCGAACCGACCATCGTTGAAAAGCTGGCGGATGACCTGTGGCTGGCGGAGAAATTCCAATCGAACCCGGAGATAGCTGGTTCTCCCCGAAATAGCTTTAGGGCTAGCGTCAATGTTATGGCTGCGGAGGTAGAGCGCTGAATTCATGATGGCCCCATCCGGGGTACTGAATGGAATCAAACTTACGAATGCCGCAGCGGGAAGTCGTTGGCAGTCAGAGTGCGGGTGATAAGGTCCGTGCTCAAGAGGAAACAGCCCAGACCGCCGTTTAAGGCCCCAAAATGACAGCTCAGTGGAAAAGGATGTGGGGACGCACGGACAACTAGGAGGTTGGCTCAGAAGCAGCCATCCTTGAAAGAGTGCGTAACAGCTCACTAGTCGAGTGGCCCTGCGCCGAAAATGTACCGGGGCTAAGCTGTCTGCCGAAAGCGCGGATTAAGTACTAGAGTATTTAGTGGTAGGGGAGCGTTGCATGTTCATTGAAGCATTACCGTAAGGGGATGTGGAGGACATGGAAGTGAGAATGCCGGTGTGAGTAGCGAGATGCAGGTGAGAATCCTGCACACCGAAAGCCCAAGGATTCCGGGGAAGGTTCGTCCGCCCGGGTCAGTCGGGACCTAATGCGCAGCCGACAGGCGAAGCAGATGGAAAGCAGGCGAAGATTCCTGCACCTGAGATAAAGGCGATGGAGTGACAAAGACGGGAAGTGTGACCCTCTTAATGGATTGAGGGCGAAGCGCGGCAGTACCGGTCCAGGCAAATCCGGACCGGAGGTACAGAGCGTTAGAGGTAAGCGAAATCCTTGGAAAGTAGCGAAGCACATGGAGCGGCTTTCAAGAAAAGCTTCTAGCGATACTTTATCTTGGCCCGTACCAAAACCGACACAGGTGGGCGGCAAGAGAATTGTAAGGTGAGCGAGAGAACTGTTGCCAAGGAACTCGGCAAAATGGCCCCGTACGTTCGCAAGAAGGGGCGCTCGAGAGAGCCGCAGTGAAAAGGCCCAAGCGACTGTTTAACTAAAACACAGCTCTATGCAAAGCCGTAAGGCGAAGTATATGGGGTGACACCTGCCCGGTGCTGGAAGGTTAAGGGGATCTGTGAGTCCGCAAGGAGGAAGCAGTGGTCCGAAGCCCCAGTGAACGGCGGCCGTAACTATAACGGTCCTAAGGTAGCGAAATTCCTTGTCAGGTAAGTTCTGACCCGCACGAAAGGTGAAACGATTTGGGCGCTGTCTCGGCAGCAGACTCGGTGAAATCTTAGTACCTGTGAAAATGCAGGTTACCCGCAACTAGACGGAAAGACCCCATGGAGCTTTACTGCAGCCTGGTATTGGGTTTTGGATGATCATGTACAGGATAGGCGGGAGGCGAAGAAAAGAGTACGCCAGTATTCTTGGAGCCGACGTTGGGATACCGCCCTGATGATTTGAAGCCCTAACATAGAGAGAAACTCATAGACAGTGCCAGGCGGGCAGTTTGACTGGGGCGGTCGCCTCCCAAAGAGTAACGGAGGCGCCCAAAGGTGCGTTCAGTCTGGATGGAAACCAGATATAGAGTGTAAATGCATAAGCGCGCCTGACTGCGAGGCCGACAAGCCGAGCAGGGACGAAAGTCGGGATTAGTGATCCGGCGGTGCCGAATGGAAGGGCCGTCGCTCAACGGATAAAAGCTACCCTGGGGATAACAGGCTGATCCCGCCCAAGAGTTCACATCGACGGCGGGGTTTGGCACCTCGATGTCGGCTCATCGCATCCTGGAGCTGGATTCGGTTCCAAGGGTTGGGCTGTCCGCCCATTAAAGCGGTACGCGAGCTGGGTTCAGAACGTCGTGAGACAGTTCGGTCCCTATCTGTTGTGGGCGCAGGAGATCTGAGGGAAGCTGTCCTTAGTACGAGAGGACCGGGATGGACCTGCCAATGGTGCACCGGTTGTTACGCCAGTAGCATAGCCGGGCAGCCAAGCAGGGATCGGATAAGCGCTGAAAGCATCTAAGCGCGAAGCCGAGCCCAAGATAAGATCTGCGGTATATAAGACCCCTTGAAGACGACAAGGCGATAGGCTGGAGATGGAAGCGAAGCGATTCGTGGAGTTGGCCAGTACTAATCGGTCGAAAGCTTAATCTAAGATTCGAGAAAGCTATACGCAAGAAGCCACTGCTGAACCAACGATCGCGTTAGATCGTTATGTTAGAAGACTGATGTTTGTTTTTGGAAGATCCATTCAAAAATCTAAGTATGGTGGCGATAGCCTGCAGGATACACCCAGAAACATATCGAACCTGGCCAGTTAAGCTGCAGAACGCCGACAATAGCCGCAAGGCAAAGATAGGAAGCTGCCAGACAAAACGAAATCCCCGAAAGATAAAGGAGAAATCCGGTATCGTTCGGGGATTTTTCTACGTTTGAAGCGGTCTTTGATGAAGAAGCAAAAATCCGGCTTACGATCGGCGCCTGGATTGTTTGTGCGCCTTCCACACCTGATAGAGAATGTCCTTCAGCACCAGCATGGCGTCCTGTTCGCAAAATCCGTAATCGATTTTGAGTGCGTCCAGCAGACGCTTGATCTCATGGGCATACCACGATATGTGGACCTGATTCGAGTACTCGGCCAGAATGGGATACTTTTTCGCCCAGACGCTCGTCCAGTCGATTTTATCTGTTAGTGAATCGCTGGAGCGTTCGATCGCCTGCTCGATTTCTTCTTTGTCCAGATCGAACTGGATGAGTTCGTCAAGACTGAGATGATAGAGAGCGGCCATCTTTTGGCCTGGCGAAGATCCGGAACGGTTTCGTCCGTTTCCCATTTGGATACGGTCTGGCGGCTGACGCCCAGTTTTTCCGCAACGTCTTCCTGAGAAAGGCCCTGCTTCTTTCTGGCCTGAAATAAACTGCTGCCTAACGTCATGTCTTTCCTCCTGTTTTGTCTGAACAAAGTATAGAAGATGCCGGGATCCTCTCCACCGTCCAGAGAGAGCTGTTGCGTCCGAAAACGTAACGAGCTGGTTTATTTGCGGTTTCTTCCGGACAGCCAGAACATTCTTGCTGCCCGGAAGCGCCCAAAAGGAAAGCCCCTGTTTTTGAAGAACGCCGTCGCGGTTCACGGATTTGGCTGGCTGTTCGTAGGATCGCGTGCGCTCATAAGTTATAATATGGAAGTTCATATTTCGTTTGTTCAAACGAAAGTGCAGAAAGGAACCATGATATGAAGAACTGGAAACGTATGCTTTCTCTCGTTCTCTGTGCCAGCTGCATGATGCCTGTGAGCACGGTATCCATGTTTGCTCAGGAACAGACCGATTCCCTTACAGACCTTCCGACGGACAGTGTGGAAACACCGGATGAGGGAGATGATTCCTCTTCCGATACCGATTCCGAAGACAAACCCGGAAACGAAGTCGATGCGACGGTTTACGACTGGTACAAAGATCCGAAAACCGTTTATGAAGTCAAGCTGTATCAGGATGACCTGGCGAAACTGACCAGCAAGGATGAAACGGAACAGCAGGCGATCCGACAGGAACAGGTACGCGCCGCAAAATTCCTGGAAGATCATGAATATGTGGAAATGCACCGCCTCTACAACCCGAACAGCGGCGAACACTTTTATACGTCTGATGAAGACGAATTCAGCTACCTTGTCCAGGCGGGCTGGAACGATGAAGGCATCGGCTGGCTTGCTCCGCTCAGCGGCGGTAAGGAAGTCTATCGTCTGTACAACCCTAACGGGGACCACCATTACACCATGGATGCCAACGAACGCGATTTCCTCGTTTCGGCAGGATGGAATGATGAAGGCATCGGCTGGTTTTCTGCCGATGAAGAAGACGCGCCGAACACTCTTCCGGTTTATCGTCAGTACAACCCGAATCAGTTCATGAATAACCATAACTATTCCACGGATGCCCGGGAACACCGGATGCTGACGCAGAAACTGGGCTGGAACGATGAAAATATCGGCTGGTATGCTATTTCTCCGGTTTCCGTTGTGGAACAGTCCGACCACACGTTCAAAGTCTATGACAACAAGACGATGGAACAGCTGGAAGGCGAGCAGAAAGTCGGCGGACAGGTAATGATCCTCGATCCGAAAAACGACGGAAAATCCGTAATCGGTCTGTATAAAACCGAGGACAGCGTTTACCTCTATGACGAAAACGGCTTTCAGTCCTACGGTCTGAAAGAATACGGCGGCGATACGTATCTCTTTGATATCGATACCGGAAAGGCAACCGTCGGCGATTACCTCATGGATGAAAACGGCGAAAACCCGCGCTATGTGACATTTGATGAAGAAGGACGCATGCTCAAGGGCGTAACCGTCAACGGCATCAAGTACGACCAGGACGGTACGAAGCTGACCTTGACCCCAGACGAAAGCCTCATGCTTGAGTGCCTGGCGGTATACCGCGATGCAGGACGTGAACTGCGCGATATTTACGACTGGACATGGAACACCATTCGCTACATTCCTTCCGATAAGGAAAAGGATGTGCCGTCCGATATGACGGCTCTCCAGCATCTGGCTACGCTTGGCTTTACGGATCGTTCCGGAAGTGCAGCCGTCTTTGCGGCGACTTTCGGCACGCTGGCCAAAAACCTCGGCTACGATGTACAGGTCATCAGCGGCGAACTCCGCACGCAGAGCGGCTGGTCCGATCACAGCTGGGTAAAAATCAAGCTGGACGGAAACGAATACATCTTTGACCCGATGCTCGAACGTGCACTGAAAGGCGATGGCAATCTCTGCTGGATGCAGAACGCCGAACGTCCGAAATATCAGTACAAAGAAGGCTTCGTTCAGGAATAAGCCGAGTGAAGGATCTTCACAGACAGAAGATCCGTTTTGAAAAAATATTTAGTTCTGCAGGCGAAATCGTCTGGATTGAGAAAATCTGGGCGGCTTCGCTTTTTTGCCCGTTGGCCTTTTCTGTTCCGGTCTTTAAAGGAAGGCGGTTTTCCAAAGCCGGGAAGAGGTTTGAACAATCCGTCTGGATACCGTATCGAAATGCTTGGTGAGTGAAAACGCTTAAAACGGCGAGCGGTTTGTTTTTTATTCCAGTGGGGTGGTCAAACTGCGCGAAGTGCAAAAGAATGATTAATATAATTCTGAACAAATTAAACAGCTCGCCAAAAGGCAGAAGGCAAACGTTTCAAAACAGAACAGAAACGCGGCTGAACAGAACAGGCAGAACGCCCAGGAGGAATAGAGCAGACTATGCAGAAACCATTTCGATTTGATCTTCACATGCATTCAGACGCATCGAGCGATGGCCAGTTTACCCCGAAGGAACTGATCGATATCGCCAGAGAAAACGGCATGAACGCGATTGCACTGACCGATCACGATACGCTCAGAAACACAGACGAATTTGCAAAGGAAGCGAAGAAAGCCGGAATCGATACAATTATTGGAATCGAAGTTTCGACGCTGTATAAAGGGGAATATTCCGTCCATCTACTTGGCTATAACGTAGATCCCGAAGATTCATGGCTGAATTCTCTGGAAGCCATGCAGGACGAAATTCGCCGAACGACCTTTCATACCCGCGTGGAAAAACTTTGCCGCAAATACAATCTGACGGTCGACGAAGAAGAAGTTTTGCGCCAGGCTGGGGATAAAAACCCATGGTTTACGCTGATGGATGTCGTTTTTCAAATGCCGGAAGCGCAGAACATTGAAGACTTTCAGGATTACCTGCCTGGCGGCAAACGCTGCTCCCCGGCGCCTGTCAATTTCTACTGGGACCGCTGCGCCACACCGGACAGCGATCTGTATGTACGTGTAGATGCGCCCGATCTTTTGAAGCCATCGATCGCGTGCATCAGGCCGGCGGCATCGCCGTTCTTGCCCATCCGTTCCGTACGTTTGATCACAAGGATGAAGAACTTGAGAAGCTGATCGAAAGCGGACTGGACGGCATTGAAGCCTATTCCAACTACCATTCTCCCGAACAGATCGATTACTACCGCACGTTTGCGGAAAATCACGATCTGATGATTACATGCGGATCTGATTTCCACGGCGAAAAGAAACCCGATATTGTCATGGGCGACTATCACCTGGATCGGGACGGAACCCCGTATTTTGAACGCTTTTCCAGAACGCTCAGCCAGCACAAGAACAGCGCGAAATAGATCGCAGTAAGGCAGTATGATAACAAACGAACTGGCTGGTTGACGCAAAGCGGATTGCCATAAGATAAACGTGAATAAGCAAAGCCCTGCGGACATGGATCCAGAACACTGGACGGAAGCCGGCAGGGCTTTTTGTGTACAAAAAGGCGGGATTGCTCCCGCCTAATTTGTTTTGATCGATAATTTTACTCTAATTAGTCACCAAGGGTAACAGCACCAGTTGGGCAAACGCCAACGCAAGCGCCGCAATCGATGCATACATCAGCATCAACTACTGCTTTGCCGTCTGGAAGGGTGATAGCACCAGTAGGGCAAGCGCCTTCGCAAGCACCGCAACCGATGCAGAGATCATCATTAACTACAGCAGCCATTGTAAAGTCTCCTTTCGTTTGGTCCTCTCCATTATAGAAAAATCCGGGGATCGAGAAACGTTTTTATCCCCGTTTTAGTTAGCCCTAACATACAGTCGCAAAGCTCTGGAAATTCCATGTAAGGGATACCAGTCGAGTTTAAGGAAACTTCAAAGGACGAAATCGGGAAAGGGCGGGCATCGCCGGCAGGCAAAAAATGAAGAATGGTACGCTTAGGACAGCATTATCCGAATCGCTTTAGCGCGTCGGAAGCGCTTTCGGATCCTTAGTCCGGACAGATGCGGACAATTTCGTCAAAACGACACTTTCCCCGGTTTGCCTATGGAAATGAGGAATAGAAAGACTAAGATCAAAAGCATATAACAGGCATACCCGCACGGGCATGCAAGATAAACAGGAGTGATGAATATGGGTTTTAAAGAAGCAGCTACGCAGACATCGATTCATACGATGGTCAACTATATTAACGGAAATCCGCAGAAAAACCTGCCCCGTCTGATGGCTCTGATCAACACGGTAATGAAAAACGATACTTCATTTCCGGGCCCCCGGGCAGCGATCACAAAAGTTGTCAACGATCCCGACAACAATCTGAACAAACTGCTGTGCAATATTTTTGAAGATGTGGATACCGGCGTCATCAAAAAGCCTTCACAAACTTCGTAATCAACGCCAACTTTATTGGCTGGGAAAGACAGCAGAAAGTCCGTGAAGAATATGGATGCAATGTCCCCTGGACGATCCTTCTTGACCCGACAAGCGCCTGCAATCTGCACTGCACCGGATGCTGGGCAGCCGAATATGGAAACAAGCTGAACCTGTCCCTGGATGAAATCGATGACATCATCCGCCAGGGCAAGGAAATGGGCGTTTACTTCTATATTTATACAGGCGGTGAACCGCTGGTTCGTAAGAAAGACCTGATGGAAATCTGCCGTCGTCATAACGACTGCGTCTTCATGTCCTTCACCAACGGTACGCTGATCGATGACGCGTTCGCGGAAGAAATGCTGGAAGTGAAAAACTTCTTCCCGGTTATTTCGGTTGAAGGCCTCGAAGAAGCCACCGACTTCCGTCGCGGAGAAGGCGTTTATGGCAAAGTTCTGAAAGCCATGGATATCCTCCATTCCCACAAGCTGCCAATCGGTATCAGCTGCTGCTACACATCGAAGAATATTCCGTCCATTGTTTCGGATGAATTCATCGATGAAATGATCAGCCGCGGCGTAAAATACGCCTGGTTCTTCCACTACATGCCAGTCGGCAACGATGCTGCAGTCGAACTGCTGCCGTCTCCTGAACAGCGTGAATACATGTACCACCGTATTCGTGAAATCCGTGAGACTAAGGAAATCTGGCCAATGGACTTCCAGAACGACGGTGAATACCTCCAGGGCTGCATCGCCAGCGGACGCCGCTACTTCCATATCAACGCCAACGGCGATATGGATCCATGCGTATTTATCCACTACTCGGATTCCAACATTCGCGAAAAGACCATCCTCGAAGGACTCTGCTCGCCAATGTTCATGCAGTATAAAAACCATCAGCCGTTCAACGGCAACCATTTAAGACCGTGCCCAATGCTGGAAAACCCGCATGCGATCGGTGAAATGGTTCATGCTTCCGGCGCACATTCCACAGACCTGGAATCTCCGGAATCGGTAGAACACCTGATGGAAAAGACCGAGGAATATGCGAAAAACTGGAAACCGGAAGCAGACCGTCTGTGGAAGATTTCTCACCATACTCCGTACAAGGAAACGCATGAATACATCATGTCCCGTGAGGAGTATGAACAGACTGTCGTTCCAAAACTGAACCGCCAGATCGACGAGTATACGCCGGATTCCTTGCGTTCTTCGATAAAATAACCTGCCTTCTAAGCGGAGAATGGTATCTCATACGAAAATCCATTGCAGAACAAAACGCAGACTTTGATTCATGGAATCTGTTATGGCAGTGCCAGGCGCGAATGCCCGGGCACTGCCATTTTTCGGCGGATTCGGTAAAATGGAATCGTCCAATCGGAAATACGAAATACGCACCACAAAGCAATAGAAAAACGGAAACCATAGAGAAAGAGAAAACTTTGGAGAAAACAGAAAGGGGAGCGTGAGATGATTCGAGGGTGATTCTGGATGGAGACGGAACGATTCTGGACTCCATGGGGATTTGGAAAAACTTTGCCAGAGACTGCCTGAAGGAGCTGAAAATCGAAGATCCGGACTTTCCGCAGGAGCAGATTGAGGATGCGTCGCTCAAAGAAGCCGCGCAGATTTTTATCGATCACTACCGGCTCGATCAAAGCGTTGAGGAAATGCTGGAATTTTTTCAGGAACGGCTGCGCTGGATTTATGCCCATAGTGTAGAGCTTCTTCCCGGGGCCGCTAAGTTTCTGGCTGAGCTGGAAGAACGAAAGATTCCGTGCATGATTGCTACAGCAGGCGACGAAGTGTGTGTTCGATCGGTGCTGCGCCGCTATGGACTGGAACCGACGTGCGATGGTGTGTTTGACTGCACCAGCGTGCGCATCGGCAAGACGGATCCGGCTATTTACGATCTGGCCAGAAGAAATATGCATCTGACAAAGGAAGAGGTCATGGTTTTTGAAGATGCGCTGTACGCCCTGCAGTGCGCCAGCGAAAACGGCTATCCGTGTATCGCCATCTGTTCAGAATACGATCCGGAATACGAAGAAAAGAGCGCCTGTGCGCTCTGGACAATGCCCGATTATAAAGATATGGACCGCTTCTGGAAGCTTTGCGAAGAACCGGAAGAAGATAGGTCCACCCGATAAACCAAACAGAAAAGCCAGTGCAAAGCCGGGCGTTCCTGCGTACAACAGAAGATCCTTGCGTTCGGACCAGCCCTGGACGATCCAGATTCGAAAAGGAAAATGCAGAGGGATTTTCGCCTCTGCATTTTTGCCAACGAATGAAAATGAATAAAAAGAACAGCGAAACACGTTCATTCCTCTATACAATTGAATCAGGGACCCATTCGCTTCATAACTGAGCCAGAAAAGGAATACGTCCAGCCGTATTCAATTCAGCTTTCCTGGCCTGAACATTAAGCGGAAAGGGATCGGAATCCATTAAACACTTTGTGAGGAGGGTCGTTATGCAAAAGTCTTCTGGTCTTTGGAACACCTTGCTTTTTGTACTGCTGCTGGTTCTTGTCGTGATGTTTGCGATACAGAAGCAGTATGTCTTTGCAGCCAGCCTGTTTTATGGTGCGGCCTGTACAATGATTTCTCTGCGTCCGCTTCCTTCAAAATCCGTCAAAACCGTATCCATCGCGGTCGCTGCTCTGATCGGCGTCGTTCTGGTCTGTCTGGCTTTTGTCGTCGATAATCCGTATCCGTACGAGAATATCTGCAGCGCGGCGGTTATGATCATTGGTCTGGGTCGGATTTGCTGGACAAAAACGTCTAATGAAGAATCGATCGCAAAGGCGAGATAAACCGGCTCACGCAACAGCGTCGTGCCGAACGTCTCTGTAGCGATTCGAGTCGAGCCGTCTGGGAGATTCTTCTTGCAGTGAAAAGAAAGACACTGAAATGGAGTCCATTGTCGAGCTCCGTGACGGATACAGAGCGATCCATTCAGGAAATAGGCAAATCGAAAAGCTGAGAAATGAAAAACTGAGAAATAGAGGAACACGGATTCATTCGGATTCGGGCATAGAAAAGCGAAGGCCTTGACTGACCTTCGCTGTTTTTCATTTTGAATGTGTGCTGCAGAAAATGAAATTCCGACGGCTTGTTATCGGCTTATACGCAGCCCTGGGCTTTCATTGCCTGAGAGACTTTGAGGAAGCCGGCAATGTTGGCGCCGATTACGTATTCATCAGGATGACCGAATTCTGCAGCGGTGTCTCGGCAGTTTTCGAAGATGCCGACCATGATGCCCTGGAGCATTTTGTCGACTTCTTCTGCAGACCAGCTCAGATGTTCTGCGTTCTGGCTCATTTCCAGACCGGAGCAGGCAACGCCGCCGGCGTTGGATGCTTTACCTGGAGCGTAGTAAACGCCGTTGGACATCAGATAGTGGATGGCTTCTGGAGTGGTTGGCATGTTCGCGCCTTCGCATACGCAGAAGACACCGTTTTTAACGAGCGCTTTCGCATCTTCGAGATCGAGTTCGTTCTGGGTTGCGCAAGGCAGAGCAATGTCGCAGGGAATAGACCATGGACGCTGACCTTCCATGTAAACCGCATCGGGATGGGTTTCACAGTATTCTTTAATGCGTCCGCGGCGAACTTCCTTGATTTCCTTAACGCTGGCCAGATCGATGCCGTTAGGATCGTAGATCGAGCCGTTGGAATCGGAGAGCGTAACGACTTTCGCGCCAAGCTGCTGAGCTTTCTGCGTAGCGTAGATCGCAACGTTTCCGGAACCGGAAATATCCACGGTTTTGCCTTCGAAGCTCATGCCCTTGTTCTGGAGCAGAGCCTGTGTGAAGTAGCAGAGGCCGTAGCCGGTAGCCTCGGTACGAACGAGGGATCCGCCGTAGCTCAGACCTTTACCAGTCAGAACGCCGGACCATTCGTTGGTGATTTTCTTGTACTGGCCGAACATGTAGCCGATTTCGCGTGCGCCAACGCCAATGTCGCCGGCAGGAACGTCGGTGTTCGGACCGATGTATTTATAAAGTTCAGTCATGAACGACTGGCAGAAACGCATGATTTCTCCATCGCTCTTTCCTTTCGGGTTGAAGTCTGCTCCGCCTTTACCGCCGCCCATGGGCAGAGTAGTCAGGGAGTTTTTGAAGACCTGTTCAAATCCAAGGAATTTGATGATGGAAATATTTACGCTCGGGTGGAAACGCAGACCGCCTTTGTAAGGGCCGATGGCGTTGTTGAACTGTACGCGGTAGCCGCGGTTTACCTGGGTTTTGCCCTGGTCATCTACCCATGGTACGCGGAACATGATCTGACGATCCGGTTCAAGCATGCGTTCGAGAACTCCGTCATCGAGAAGTTCAGGTTTTTGTCCTGAATAACCTGGAGGGATTCGAAGACTTCTTCGACAGCCTGAAGGAATTCGGGATCGTTGGGATTTCTCTTTTTACGGTTTCGTATAAAGCTTTGAGATCAGCCATAAATCCTCCTAAAAATTGACTTTGACATTATAGCATTCTGAAAAACATGCAAGATAACTTGTGAAAATATTTTCAGAATCTTGGAAAAATTTTTGCGAATTTACACAAACACAGCCATTTTTCTGGCCAAAAGTGAAAAAGCAGTCTGGAAGATACCCTGTATTCGGGAAATTGCGCCGGGAAAAACGTTGATTTCTTCAAAAAATGATCTTTTGTTTTTTGATCGACGAACGCTATATCGAAAATTTAGCCAAATTCATCAAATCGTCCAAAAGAGCGAAAACTGTTCGAAAATGATCGATTTGCATCGTTGGGCTCCAAATCTTTCAAACCGGCACCGCTTCCTGACTGTTCCAGCTGCAGCTTTAGCAACAGAGTCCGATAGAACAAAACAGCATAAAGCAGAAGGCAACGAACAAAGCGAAAGGGAATAGAACAAAGGAGTAGAAAATCGGATTCGTCAGGCTTCCGCTGGAAATACAGCGGACCAGGTCGATGCCAGATGAGAAAAGCAGAATGAAAAACAGAAGGCCGTCCTGCAGTAAGGACGGCCAGTATTTTTGCGATGAGAACTCAGCGCTTTGGCGCCCGACGATGACTGACGAAGTTGAGCCCAAGCAGTACGGCCATTCGCGGCAGTTCATAAAAGAGAATGCGAATAAGCAGAGCGAAAAGAATCAGCCAGCGAAGCACGAAAATTGAATTTGTCTTTTGCGGCGGCCGCCTTTTCCTTTTGCTTATGCATTGGACTGCGTCGGCAGACCGACCAGCCGGTAATAGACGTTGGCCGTCAGCCGATAAATGATGATATAGAGCAGGGCGAACACCGCAATGACGCCAGCTGTTGCCAAGAAGTAGATCGACATCGCGCTCGGACTCAGAATGTCGATGATTTTGGAAAGCATCGTGTAGGCAAAGCCCATATGAACGATCGCGGTGACAAGCGGCAGGAAGAACATGACGAGAACCTGTTCGTTAATCATATGCTTGATCTGTTTTCGCTCCAGCCCGACTTTCTGCATGATCGCAAAGCGCTTCTGATCGTCGAATCCTTCGGAAATCTGCTTGTAGTACATGATCAGAATCACAACCAGCGTAAAGAGCGCACTCAGATACAGACCCGCAAACAGGAAGGCAGCATAAACGCTCAGTCCTTGTCGGCGATCCACTTCTCGAAAAGACAGGGAATACTGCAGACCTGCCAAATCAGCATTCGGATCCGTTCCATGCGCAGTCAGAAAGGCATCCAGATTCAAATTGTTGGTGAAGGCATCCGAAGCTTCCATAAACATATCGTCGCTGACCGATTCCGGAGAAGCGGCGGAACGGGTGATTCCGTCCTCAAACTGGACGGTCCAGGAAGGATAGATTGAAGCATCCTGCGAAGCGTTCAGTTCGAGCGCAAACCAGCGGCTTTGCGTGTCGCTTAAAAAGCGATGCGTAATCGAGTCCGGCAGCGCGAAATCGGCACGAACGACTTCGAACGTTTCTTTCGTATCTTCGTTCGTCAGTTTCTGACCGTTCGAAAAACGGGAATCGAACGCAAGAATCTGATGATCGCCCAGAGAAATATTCTGACCGCTTAGCCGGTTCAAATCGGCGAGATCGATAATTTCGGCTGTGACCAGTTTGTTCTGTTCATCGTGATAAGAAGCAAAGGCTTCCTGATACGTCACTGGATTTTGCGGATGCAGGCCGGCTTTCGCCGCTGCATGCATCGTGATCGCCTGCAGTTCGAGAGAATCCCGAGAAGGGACGCGGCTTGCGTACGGAATGTTCAGATCCATATTGAGCATGGCCGTTCCGGAATACTTGGCATCAAGCGCCGAATTCATCCCCGCAAAGAGTGTGATGACAGTAGAGAGGGTAACGAGAACCATCGTGGAAAGAATGGCCAGACTCGCCAGAGACGCTGCATTGGCTTTCAGGCGATACTTCATTGTGGAAATGGAAATGAAATGGCTAGGCTGATAATAAAACGACTTGTTTTTCTGCAGGCTGTTGAGGATTACCGTCGAGCCGAAAATAAACAGAAGATACGTGCCGATAATGACGCAGACGACAGCGGCGAAAAACAGGAAGAGAGCCTGTACGGGATCTTCGATCGTTACCGCCATCCAGTAGCCTGACCCCAGACTGCATACGCCAAGCACCGCAAGAATCCAGCGGCTTTTTACCGGCTTTTCCGAAGTCGATTTAGTTTTCATCTCTTCGAGCGGATTGTGGCGAAGCAAGGAGAAAAGCGTAACCGCAAGAAGAATCAGATAGCACACCCCGATCCAGAGCGCGGTTCCCCAGACGGCAGACCAGGTCAGAGAAAATCCCTTTGGAATGTTCAGGGAAGCATCAGTCCCAGAACCAGAAGGAGAATCTTATCCAGAACGATGCCCAGCAGAATGCCGATGACCAGCGAACTGGCATAGCTGATCAGCAGTTCGTAAAAGATGATGCGCATGAGATGGCGCTTTTCCATCCCCAGAATGGAATACAGACCGTTTTCCTGTGCCCGGTTTTTCATCCAGACGCTGTTGATATATAGAAAGATGAGAACGGTAAAGAACTCAACGACGTGAACGCCCAGATTCAGGGTCGTGAGCATAGTCGTTTCGCCAAACGTTCCACCAAAGACCGAAGAGACGCTGAGGGAAAGCAGCGAGTAAAGCATCATGACCATCAGCGAACTGCCCGCGATGAACGGAACGGTAATCCGGCGGCTTTTCTGAATCGACTGCCACGCCAGAGACCAGTAAAGGAAGCGATGCATCAGGCGTTCTCCCTGGAAGACATCACCGTCAGCGTATTAGTGATCTTCTCGTAAAACTGTTCCCGGCTCTGGGATCCGCGGATCAGCTGATGAAAAATCTTTCCGTCGCGAATGAACAGAATGCGGCTCGCGTAGCTGGCCGCCATGACGGAATGGGTAACCATGACAATGGTCTGGCCCTGCTTGTTGAGCGTTTCAAATAGCTCGAGCAGTTCCTGCGAACTGCGGGAATCCAGGGCGCCCGTCGGTTCATCGGCCAGCATCAGTTCCGGTTCGGTAATCAGCGCTCTGCTGCTGCAGCGCGCTGCTTCTGACCGCCGGATACTTCGTATGGGTACTTTTTCAGCAAAGGCGTCAGGCCAAGCTGTCTGGCCAGCGGCTTGAGATGGGCTTCCATTTCGGAATAACGTGCCTTGTTTAAAACGAGCGGGAGCAGAATGTTGTCCTTGAGGGTAAACGTGTCGAGCAGGGAGTAATCCTGAAACAGGAACCCAAGATGATTGCGTCGAAAAAGACTGAGTTCCCGGGCGGGAATCGAGGAAGCTTCCCGGCCGTTAATTTTGACGGAGCCGCGCGTCGGCTGATCGAGAACCGCCAGAATATTGAGCAGAGTGGATTTGCCCGATCCGCTCTCCCCATGATGGCGACATATTCCCCGGCTTCCACCGAGAAGGTAACATCGCTGAGCGCTTCTACAACGACCGAGGAGAAGCGGGATTTATAAACTTTCTGAAGATTAGCAACTTCCAGTACAGACATGATTTCGTCCTCCTTGCCTTCAAGGATAGAAAAAGAATCCTATTTGTCCTATCGATCCTTCTTACCCTTTCCTTACGGGCATGACACGGAAAACTCATCTAAAAAAGGCAGTGAGAAAATCCCGTGATCGAGACACGATCGGGAAGGGCTATAAAATAAAAAGAATCCGGGAAGTTCACCCATCCGGCAATAGAATTCAGGAGGGGCAACCGTAATTCGCTTTAGATAAAGAGAAAATGAACGGGATCGACGGCACAGGCGATCAAATCCGCTTAAGAACAGCCGCGAGAAACAAAAATCCGACGCGAGGAAAGACGGGTTTGTCTCCTTTGAGGACTTGAAAGATGATGCCGGGCAAAACGGCGGAGAACGGAGTGACAAACCGTTTGGATTTTCCAAACAGAAACGCGGGATCCCCGATTTGGCAGAGAGTGAGTCCAGATTGTCGAAAAGAACTGGATTTGTGACAAAATAGAAGACAGGAATATCGAAAGATTTAGTAGGAGGAACTGAATATGAAAATCGCACTTGCGAACGATCATGCCGCAGTGGCCATGAAAAACGAAATCATGAAGATGCTGGAAGACGAAGGCTGCGAAGTCATCAATCTGGGAACCGATACAAACGACAGCGTTGACTATCCAGACTATGGAGCCAAATGCGCCAGAGCGGTCGTAAACGGGGAAGCCGATCGCGGCATCGTGATGTGCGGTACCGGTGTAGGAATTGAAATCGCCGCAAACAAAGTCCCGGGCATTCGCTGCGGACGCTGCAAGGACGTGACGGACGCCAGACTGATCCGTGAACATAACGACGCCAACATGATGAGCATGGGTGCACGTACAACAGGAATGGAAACCGCAAAAGATATCGTCAACACCTTCATGACCACACCGTTCTCCAACGGAGCCAACCATATCCGCCGCATTCACAAACTGGCTGTACTCGACGGATCGGCAAAGGAATAAAAGAAATAAAGAAAACGAAGATCCGATAAAAGACCCGATAATAAAGAAAAGGAAGCAGAGAAAGGCACGGGTGCACAGCCGGTCTGAGTCTCTTCATCAAAGTCAAAACAGCGCTGTCCGGGCGGAACGAATCCGCTGCAGACAGCGCTTTTCTATTTCTAAAAACGACATCGCTGTTTTCACTGTTTTCCGCCTGCTCAGCCGGAAACGTATCTGGAGCAGAAAAAGAAGAAACGAAGCGATAAGCAGCCGCCTGGAGCCTCTGTGCGCTCGATGAGCCGAAAATCTTATGCTTGCTTTCTTTTCAAAGCGATGATAAGATAACGGAGCACTGTGAAAATATATTTTCCCAGCACTGCATATCCCTTTAAATATCAACGAAAATGCATTAAGTGAAATAAATAAAATATTTCACAAAACATGTTGACAGAGATGTTTGACGATGATATGATAAACAAGCCTTGTGAGAGACATCGAGTTTCTCACAAACAGATGGCTCTTTGAAAACTTTACAGACAGATCAAGAAATTCGAAATACACAACGTCGATTCTTAAAATCACAAAAAGTACTCGAACAATCATTTATTCACGAAACATTAAACGCATAAGCGTTTGAGTCAATATCAAATGGAGAGTTTGATCCTGGCTCAGGATGAACGCTGGCGGCATGCCTAATACATGCAAGTCGAACGGATATCTTCGGATATCAGTGGCGAACGGGTGAGTAACACGTAGATAACCTGCCCATACCCGGGGATACGCTTTGGAAACGAAGTCTAAAACCCCATAGGAAAGAAGAAGGCATCTTCTTCTTTTGAAACAGGCGTTTGCCTGGGGGACGGATGGATCTGCGGTGCATTAGTTAGTTGGCGAGGTAACAGCTCACCAAGACGATGATGCATAGCCGGCCTGAGAGGGCGATCGGCCACACTGGGACTGAGACACGGCCCAGACTCCTGCGGGAGGCAGCAGTAGGGAATTTTCGTCAATGGGCGCAAGCCTGAACGAGCAATGCCGCGTGAGCGAAGAAGGTCTTCGGATCGTAAAACTCTGTTGCGGGGGAAAAAGGAAGGGAAGAGGAAATGCTTTTCTTTTGATGGTACCCCGCCAGAAAGTCACGGCTAACTACGTGCCAGCAGCCGCGGTAATACGTAGGTGGCAAGCGTTATCCGGAATGATTGGGCGTAAAGGGTGCGCAGGCTGCGCGTCAAGTCTGAAGTGAAAGGTACGGGCTTAACCGGTACAGGCTTTGGAAACTGGCACGCTAGAGGACAGGAGAGGGCGGTGGAACTCCATGTGTAGCGGTAAAATGCGTAGATATATGGAAGAACACCAGTTGCGAAGGCGACCGCCTGGACTGTTGCTGACGCTCAGGCACGAAAGCGTGGGGAGCAAATAGGATTAGATACCCTAGTAGTCCACGCCCTAAACGATGAGGAGCAGGTGTCGGAGGGAGGACCCCGGTGCCGAAGCTAACGCAGTGACTCCTCCGCCTGGGGAGTATGCACGCAAGTGTGAAACTCAAAGGAATTGACGGGGGCCCGCACAAGCGGTGGAGTATGTGGTTTAATTCGAAGCAACGCGAAGAACCTTACCAGGCCTTGACATAGGACGCGAAGACTTAGAGATAAGTTGGAGGTTACCGTCCATACAGGTGGTGCATGGTTGTCGTCAGCTCGTGTCGTGAGATGTTCAGTTAAGTCTGGCAACGAGCGCAACCCTCGTGATATGTTGCTACCATTGAGTTGAGAACTCATATCAGACTGCCGGTGACAAACCGGAGGAAGGCGGGGATGACGTCAAATCATCATGCCCCTTATGGCCTGGGCTACACACGTACTACAATGGCGTCTACAAAGGGAAGCGAACCTGTGAAGGGAAGCGAACCCCATAAAAGACGTCCCAGTTCGGATTGAAGTCTGCAACCCGACTTCATGAAGTTGGAATCGCTAGTAATCGCGGATCAGCATGCCGCGGTGAATACGTTCCCGGGCCTTGTACACACCGCCCGTCAAACCATGGAAGCCGGCAACGCCCGAAGCCGACGGCATAACCCTTAAAGGGAGTGAGTCGTCTAAGGCGGGGCCGACGACTGGGGTTAAGTCGTAACAAGGTATCCCTACGGGAACGTGGGGATGGATCACCTCCTTTCTAAGGAGAAAGTACAAGGAAGTCCATTGGTGAAAGCCGATGGCAAAGAGTAATGAGTGAGGATTTGTCTGTGAGGTTTTGGAAGAGCGATCTTCCAGAGAATGGATCTTTGAAAAACGAGCATCAGTAAGAAGACATAACAGAAGGTCTAACGAAAAGTTGAAGAGTAATAAAGATTTAACCGAAAGTTGGAAACAGTTAGTGGAACAGTTCTTACGAAATAGAAAAATCTCGAAACAAGCATAACTAGAACCAAAGTTAGAGAACTAGATCAAGCAAGGAAGGGCGTACGGAGGATGCCTTGCCACTCTTGAATGATGAAGGACGCGTCAGACTGCGAAAAGCCGTGCCGAGCTGTCAGGGAAGCGACGACACACGGATATCCGAATGGGGGAACCCGGCTGGTTTTATAGCCAGTCATCCATGCAAATGGAGAGAAACCCGGTGAACTGAAACATCTAAGTAGCCGGAGGAAAAGAAAACAAAAGTGATTTTCCGAGTAGCGGCGAGCGAAAGGGAAAGAGCCCAAACCATAGCGATATGGGGTTGTAGGACCGCTGGAAATGAAAGACGAGCGAACGGGAACGCGATGGAAAGCGCGGACAGAGAAGGTGAAATCCCTGTACCGGCAAGCGAGTCAAGTAAGGAGCGGAATCCTGAGTACAACGGGACACGTGAAATCCTGTTGGAAGCAGGCGGGACCATCCGCCAAGGCTAAATAAGTAAGAGTGAGCGATAGAGAAGAGTACCGTGAGGGAAAGGTGAAAAGAACCGCGCAAGCGGAGTGAAAGAGAACCTGAAACCGTATGCCTGCAAGAAGTCAGAGCCCGACCAAGGGTGATGGCGTGCCTTTGTAGAATGAACCGGCGAGTTGCTTTTGAATGCAAGGTTAAGCGGGAAAACGCGAAGCCGAAGCGAAAGCGAGTCTTAAGAGGGCGGCAAGTAGTCAGGAGCAGACCCGAAACCGGGTGATCTAGCCATGGGCAGGTTGAAGCAGAGGTGAAACTTTGTGGAGGACCGAACCGACCATCGTTGAAAAGCTGGCGGATGACCTGTGGCTGGCGGAGAAATTCCAATCGAACCCGGAGATAGCTGGTTCTCCCCGAAATAGCTTTAGGGCTAGCGTCAATGTTATGGCTGCGGAGGTAGAGCGCTGAATTCATGATGGCCCCATCCCGGGGTACTGAATGGAATCAAACTTACGAATGCCGCAGCGGGAAGTCGTTGGCAGTCAGAGTGCGGGTGATAAGGTCCGTGCTCAAGAGGGAAACAGCCCAGACCGCCGTTTAAGGCCCCAAAATGACAGCTCAGTGGAAAAGGATGTGGGGACGCACGGACAACTAGGAGGTTGGCTCAGAAGCAGCCATCCTTGAAAGAGTGCGTAACAGCTCACTAGTCGAGTGGCCCTGCGCCGAAAATGTACCGGGGCTAAGCTGTCTGCCGAAAGCGCGGATTAAGTACTGAAGTATTTAGTGGTAGGGGAGCGTTGCATGTTCGTGGAAGCATTACCGTAAGGGGATGTGGAGGACATGGAAGTGAGAATGCCGGTGTGAGTAGCGAGATGCAGGTGAGAATCCTGCACACCGAAAGCCCAAGGATTCCGGGGAAGGTTCGTCCGCCCCGGGTCAGTCGGGACCTAATGCGCAGCCGACAGGCGAAGCAGATGGAAAGCAGGCGAAGATTCCTGCACCTGAGATAAAGGCGATGGAGTGACAAAGACGGGAAGTGTGACCCTCTTAATGGATTGAGGGCGAAGCGCGGCAGTACCGGTCCAGGCAAATCCGGACCGAGAGGTACAGAGCGTTAGAGGTAAGCGAAATCCTTGGAAAGTAGCGAAGCACATGGAGCGGCTTTCAAGAAAAGCTTCTAGCGATACTTTATCTTGGCCCGTACCAAAACCGACACAGGTGGGCGGCAAGAGAATTGTAAGGTGAGCGAGAGAACTGTTGCCAAGGAACTCGGCAAAATGGCCCCGTACGTTCGCAAGAAGGGGCGCTCGAGAGAGCCGCAGTGAAAAGGCCCAAGCGACTGTTTAACTAAAACACAGCTCTATGCAAAGCCGTAAGGCGAAGTATATGGGGTGACACCTGCCCGGTGCTGGAAGGTTAAGGGGATCTGTGAGTCCGCAAGGAGGAAGCAGTGGTCCGAAGCCCCAGTGAACGGCGGCCGTAACTATAACGGTCCTAAGGTAGCGAAATTCCTTGTCAGGTAAGTTCTGACCCGCACGAAAGGTGAAACGATTTGGGCGCTGTCTCGGCAGCAGACTCGGTGAAATCTTAGTACCTGTGAAAATGCAGGTTACCCGCAACTAGACGGAAAGACCCCATGGAGCTTTACTGCAGCCTGGTATTGGGTTTTGGATGATCATGTACAGGATAGGCGGGAGGCGAAGAAAAGAGTACGCCAGTATTCTTGGAGCCGACGTTGGGATACCGCCCTGATGATTTGAAGCCCTAACATAGAGAGAAACTCATAGACAGTGCCAGGCGGGCAGTTTGACTGGGGCGGTCGCCTCCCAAAGAGTAACGGAGGCGCCCAAAGGTGCGTTCAGTCTGGATGGAAACCAGATATAGAGTGTAAATGCATAAGCGCGCCTGACTGCGAGGCCAACAAGCCGAGCAGGGACGAAAGTCGGGATTAGTGATCCGGCGGTGCCGAATGGAAGGGCCGTCGCTCAACGGATAAAAGCTACCCTGGGGATAACAGGCTGATCCCGCCCAAGAGTTCACATCGACGGCGGGGTTTGGCACCTCGATGTCGGCTCATCGCATCCTGGAGCTGGATTCGGTTCCAAGGGTTGGGCTGTCCGCCCATTAAAGCGGTACGCGAGCTGGGTTCAGAACGTCGTGAGACAGTTCGGTCCCTATCTGTTGTGGGCGCAGGAGATCTGAGGGAAGCTGTCCTTAGTACGAGAGGACCGGGATGGACCTGCCAATGGTGCACCGGTTGTTACGCCAGTAGCATAGCCGGGCAGCCAAGCAGGGATCGGATAAGCGCTGAAAGCATCTAAGCGCGAAGCCGAGCCCAAGATAAGATCTGCGGTATATAAGACCCCTTGAAGACGACAAGGCGATAGGCTGGAGATGGAAGCGAAGCGATTCGCGGAGTTGGCCAGTACTAATCGGTCGAAAGCTTAATCTAAGATTCGAGAAAGCTATACGCAAGAAGCCACTACGAAACCAACGATCGCGTTAGATCGTTATGTTAGAAGACTGATGTTTGTTTTTGGAAGATCCATTCAGAAAATCTAAGTATGGTGACGATAGCCTGCAGGATACACCCAGAAACATATCGAACCTGGCCAGTTAAGCTGCAGAACGCCGACAATAGCCGCAAGGCAAAGATAGGAAGCTGCCAGACAAAATGAAATCCCCGAAAGATAAAGGAGAAATCCGATATCGTTCGGGGATTTTTCTGTTTTCGGGGCCGTATGCGTTTCAAATTGAAATCGACGGTTTGAAAAAGGAGCAGCGAGAATTGACGGGAAGCGGATCAAAAGGCAAGAACGTCTTCTTTGTGGAAGAAATCCAGAAGGCCCGGAAGCGGGGATGGATGCGCGTTTGAGGCAAAGCGGTTCGTTGTGTCCCGGAAAGGGAACTGCTATTCTGAATTTCAGGGGATATGAAAAACGGAGGAATCTATGGATTCTCTCCATCCCCAAAAAGGAAAATACGAAATGGATAATTTTATTTATAATCTGCCGACCAAAGTATATTTTGGTCCCGATCAGCTCCAGCATCTTGGCGAGGAGGCTGCAAAGTACGGCAAGAACGTACTGTTCTGTTATGGAGGCGGTTCGATCAAGAAGAACGGTCTGTATGACAAAGCCATGGCTTCCCTGAACGAAGCGGGTCTTCACGTAACCGAACTCAGCGGGATTGAGCCAAACCCGAAAATTGAGTCCGTGTACAAAGGGGCTGAATTATGCAAGGAAAACCACATCGACTGCGTCGTTGCGGTCGGGGGCGGATCAGTCATTGACTGCGCCAAAATTATCGCGGCTGCCGCCTGTGTGGATTTTGATCCCTGGGAATTTTTCTCGAAGAAAACTCCAATTGAAAAAGCACTTCCGGTAATTGATGTGCTCACTCTGGCAGCCACCGGAACGGAAATGGATGACTGCGCCGTGATTTCCAACCCTGAAACGGTGGATAAAATGGGTGCGGCGTCTCCGGCTCTGATCCCGAAGGTTTCCTTCATGGATCCAGCCGTTACCTTCTCTGTTCCGGCCTATCAGACGGCAGCGGGCAGTGCAGATATTCTGAACCATATTATGGAAGACTATTTCGCACCGCGTCCGAATCTCTTCATGCTGGACCGGTTCATGGAAGGACTGATGCAGACGGTGATCCGCTACGCACCGATCGCTATGGAAGATCCCGAAAACTACGAAGCCAGAGCCAATCTGATGTGGGCGTCTTCGTGGGCCATTAACGGCTTCAACCGCGGTGCCAATCCGAAAGTCTGGTCGATGCATCCCATTGAACATCAGCTGACAGCCAACTACGGCATTACCCACGGTCATGGTCTGGCCATCGTCACCCCGCGCTATCTGCAGTACGTTCGAAATGAAAAGACCATGCCGCGTCTGGTGGAGTTTGGCGTTCGGGTATGGGGCATTGATCCAGCGCTGAGCGATGACGAAATTGTGGATCAGGCGATCGCGAAAACAGAAAACTTCCTGTTTGATCAGCTGAAGCTGACCGACAATCTGAAGGGGTTTGGCGTCAGTGAAGACCGCTTTGATGCCATGGCAGAGAAAGCCTGCAAGAAGGGGATTATCCATGGATTTTTCGATCTGGGCAAAGAAGACATCAAGGCCATTTATCAGGCCTGCATGGAACCGCATGCCTGAAGCTGCGTAAACCATCGGATCATTCAAACCGGGATTAACGCTATCCCGTAAATAAAAATCACTGTATAAGACGTGTTAAAACTATCCATCAGTTCTGTAAGAATTGGCGATGGGGAGCTTTTATTGTGCGGGCAAAATTTCATTGACACTGTTTCTTTTTCTGACGGAGAGCAGACGGAAGGTAAAGAAAACAAACCATAGCTCAGAAAAACTGATTTGGAAGGCGGAGAGTTTCAAAAACAGGCTTAATTCAAACGCTTACATCCCCTATACTGTTATCAAGGCAAATCTGTCTTCTCATTCGGGCGAAATTTCGGAAGACGGAGGTAGCCATACGTTTTTATGAGAAAAATGACAAACGGAAAGGAAATTCTATGAGTAAAAAGTTTTTAAACGCTGCTCAGCATCCCTTCTTGCGGCTGCTATGTCTGCGGGCTTGATTACTCCTGCCCTTGCGGCAGATCCTCAGACTCCGGAAGAACCTTCACAGGGAAACTCTGAAGCAGCAAGCCTTCCGAAAAATGAGATCTTTTTGATGAACCGGCAAGCCAGGGCAATCTTCCTGGGGAGCAGGTGCATGGGCAGGAAGCTATGAGGGTGCGAACCGCTGGCAGCAGCGGATTCTGCCAATCGGCAACTCCCTGATGGGCGGCAGCGTCTATGGCGAATACGATTGCGAGCGCATTGTGCTCAACCAGAAAACTGTATGGAACGGCGGACCTTCCAGCACACGTCCAGACTACAACGGCGGCAATATCGCTTCCGTAGACGGAACCTCGATGTCAGAGATTTATAAGGAAGCGGTAGAAAAGTTTAAAACCAATGCAAGTGATCGCGACGCCTGGGCTAACAAGCTGGTTGGTTCTTCCAATGGATATGGTTCCTATCAGCGCCTTGGCGATATTTATATTAATATGGACCGCGATTACCTCAGCGAAGAATGGGAAGAGTACTGGAGACAGTACTGGGCGACCGGTACAGAGAAAATTGACGACCGCAACACATCCATTACCTATACAGGATGGAATGACTGGGCCAAAGGCGAATCCTGGTATGAGGGCACGGAAAAATATACGGAAACGGTAGGGGCCACGCTGGAAATGAAGTTTACCGGTGTTGCCATTCGAATGATCGGCTGCTCTAACAACACCATGGGCTACATGGATGTTTCCATTGACGGTAAAACAGTTGCTGAAAATGTCGACCTGAAAGCCATTGGCGGCGGAGACGGGCAGACTCTCTTCTCGATTGCGGATCTTGAAGAAGGCGAACACACGATTAAGATCGTCAATAAAGAACCTCTTTCCGGCACCGCAAAGAAGATTTCCTACGACTATTTTGAAGTGAAATCTTCGAGCGCCTCTTCAACACAGACACAGGAACTCGATCTCAATCCAGGCAACGCTTCCGAAACCGGTATTCAATATACTGGCGGCTGGGGTACCTGGGATCGTACAAAGGATACGGGAAACGGTGTTGGCTGGCTGAACAAAGATGAGATGTTCATCGAAAACAGTTCTGGCGCATCCATTGAATACACCTTTACTGGAACTGGTATTGCCCTGTACGGCGGTAAACACAGTGCAGACAATATGGGTTCTTTTACGTGGAAAATTGATGACGGCGAAGCGAATACGGTGAACACGAAAAAGACTCTGGAAATATTGAAATTGTTGAACTCTTCTCTGACCAGAATCTGACGAATGGCGAGCATACCGTAACGATTACCGGCGTGTCCGGAAAACTGTCTTTGGACCGTCTGGTTGTCACAAGTGTGGCAACAGGCGAAGACACTGGACCGCAGAAACCTTCCACAGAACCGGAAACCCATACGGAAGCGACGAACTATCGGCGCTGGCTGAATATCGATGATTCGATCGCCGGTGTGGAATACGATCGTGACGAAACACATTACACGCGTGAATACCTTGCTTCTCATCCGGACAACGTGATCGCAATCAAGATGACTGCCTCAGGCGCGAAAAACTCGATTTCGACTATTCTCTGCCTTTCTCGGCTACCGAGGATAACAATTACGGAAAAACAGAAACCGTTACGGGAACAATCTCGGCAGACGGCAAGACAGGCAACCTGATTACCACGGGTGAAATGTGCGATAACCAGATGAAACTGGCCGCTTCTTCCCGCGTGATCGTGAACGCCGGAACGGTAACCTATAACGAAGATCATGAGCGGCTGGAAATTCGCGGCGCAACGGAAGCAGTGATTTATGTCAGTGCGGCAACCGACTACGAAGATAATTATCCAACCTATCGAACCCGTGAAACGGATGAGCAGGTTCTGGCCCGTGCCCAGCGCGATGTCGATGGAGCAACGGCCAAAGGCTATGACAAAGTCAAAGCGGATCACGAAGCCGACTATAAGAACATTTACGATCGCGTAAAACTGAATCTTGGTCAGACCAAACCGGATCTTGCCAACGACGACCTGCTCGCAGCGTATAACGCCAGCAACTCCACTCTGACCGAAAGCGAAAAACGGTACTGCGAACAGCTGCTGTTCCAGTACGGCCGCTATTTGCAGATTTCTTCTTCCCGTGAAAACGCCGAAGGACGAGACGATCAGGACCTGCCGGCAAACCTGCAGGGTGTATGGAGCATTTATGACGGAGCAGTGGGCAATGTTCCATGGGGCGCTGACTACCATATGAACGTTAACATGCAGATGAACTACTGGCCGACCTATTCTGCAAACATGGCAGAGTGCGCGATTCCGATGATCGATTATGAAGACGGTCTGCGTGAACCAGGACGCGTTACCGCATCGACTTATTTTGGTATCGATAACTCGGACGGCAAGCAGAACGGCTACACCGCCCATACACAGAACACGCCGTTTGGCTGGACTTGCCCAGGCTGGGCCTTCAGCTGGGGCTGGTCGCCGGCAGCTGTACCCTGGATGCTTCAGAACGTATATGAATACTATGAATACGGACAGGACGTTGACTATCTGAAGGAAAAGATTTTCCCAATGATGGATGAACAGGCGAAACTGTACGAACAGATTCTTACCGAAATCACTTATGATAACGGCAAGACCCGCCTGGCCACTGCGCCATCCTATTCTGCTGAACACGGACCGTACACAGCAGGCAACGTTTACGAAAATACACTGTACTGGCAGCTGTTTAACGACTGCTGCGAAGCCGCTGAAGCGATTAACGCCAAATATCCCAACACAGTAAGCGCAGAGCGCATTGCCAAGTGGCAGGATATTATGGAAAAACTGGATCCGATCGAAGTCGGAGCCAGCGGACAGATTAAAGAATGGTATAACGAAACGACGCTCGGTTCTCTGGGAGAACGCGGACACCGGCATATGTCCCATCTGCTTGGATTGTTCCCAGGCGATCTGATCAACAGCGATAATCCGACCTATCTCGAGGCCGCAAAAGTATCTCTGCGTGACCGCGGCGATAACGCGACCGGCTGGGGCATGGGTCAGCGCCTGAACGCATGGGCTCGTGTTAAAGACGGCAACCATGCAATGACTCTGATCAAGAGTCTGTTCAAAAACGGCATGTATGTGAACTTCTGGGATGCTCACGCGCCGTTCCAGATTGACGGAAACTTCGGCTATACCTCTGGTATCGTTGAAATGTTAATGCAGTCCAATGCGAGCACGATCGAACTGCTCCCTGCCATTCCTGACGAATGGGCAGACGGCTCGGTAGACGGAATTGTCGCCCGCGGCAATTTCGAACTCGATCTCGACTGGGAAGACGGTGAACTTACCGATGTTGAAGTTCTTTCCAAGAGCGGAAATGTCTGCAAGCTCAACAACCCGGCGATCAGACCGGAAACCGTAGCCGTAGTCGACTCTGAAGGAAACAATGTGGAGGTTACAGCGGTTGAAGGCAAAGATCACGCCATTCAGTTCGATACCGAAGCCAATGAAACCTACACCCTGACCGTAAAAGAAGTGGAAGCCTCCAGCGTTTCGATGAGCGCAACTGCTGAAACCATAACGGCCGGCACGCCAGTTACGTTCACTCTGAATGCGACACCAGAAGGCGCCGCCATTAAGAGTGCGACCTGGAGTGCTGTCGATGCACAGAATGCAGCCGTTGCAGGCGTAACCGTTACACCGGCAGCCAACGGCGCATCCGCATCCGTAAGCGTAGATGCATCGGTAGCCAACGGCACCGTCATCACCGTTAAAGCAGCGAATGTAAATGGAAATGCATCCCTTACTGCCAGCAAGACCATTACCGTTCTGGCAGCCGATGCCAAGACGATCATCGAACTGGGCAAACACAAATTTGTCACAACACTCCCGTCCACAGGCGAACTGGAAACACAGGATGGCGAACAGGTTCTCACAGGCTCTATGGACCTGAACGATCCAGAACGCAAAGTGACAAACGCCTTGACCAGCGGCGGCAGCTACACCGTCAGCGCCCGTCTGTATGTTCCAGATGATGTATACGATAAATCCGCAGGCGTATCGGATGATGGAAAATACAACTCCATCGTATCGATTGGCGATGACGCGTTCGCGATGCGTTTCTATACGTATCTGAACAATGACACCACCTTCTTCCAGGCTTACGTGAAAACGGATTCCGGCTGGAAGACTGCGGGAAGTGAAGACCAGCTTCCAACGGACTTCTTCAATGCCTGGCATGAAGTAAGTGCTGTCTATAACAGCGAAGATCACACCATCACGACCGTGATCGACGGCAGACAGATCGCTCAGGTTGACGCACCCGGCACTCTGTCCAGTTCAGACAAAGCTGTTGAAATTGGCCATATGTCCGATAAACCGGATCGTAAGAACGATCTGAAGTTCTCCAACATCAAGATCGTGAACAAAGCCCTGACGCCAGCAGAAATCCAGGCTGCTGCCGATGGTACAAGTACGCTTGAAGAAGAAAACGTACTGCTCTGGCTCGACTTTGCAGGACCAGCCGATGAAGCGCGCACCGCTCTCAATGCGGATCTGACCGAAGCCAATAAGCTCGTCGAAACGGATTACACCCCGGCAAGCTGGGAAGCCTTTGCGGATGCCAAAGAAAAAGCCGCTTCCATGAACAGCATTTATGCGACAGCGAAAAACCTGATGGATGCCAAAGCGGAACTGAAAGCCGCAAAAGACGCACTGGTACCAGCTGCCGCAGCTACCGTGGATACCACCCAGCTGAAGACCGCCAAAGATAAAGGCGCCCAGCTGAATCTGGCTGATTTCCACATGACCGAAGCCGAAAAGACCGCGTTCAACGCTCTGCTTGGCGAAGCACAGGCTCTCATCACGACGCCGACCACGCAGGAAGCAGTCAATGCGAAAGCCAAAGCGGTAAACGATGCGATTCTCGCTCTGCGCAAAACACCGAAAGCGTCCGCGCTTGGCGCTTTGAAAGGTGAATAGGCAGCCGGAATAAGCAAGCAGCCGGAATAAGCAAAAGGAAAGGAGAGTCGGGAACGATCGTAGGGATCGTTTGAAGGAATAAAGGGTATTCGAAGGAATAAAGGATAAATGGAAGAGGAAAAGAGAGTTATCTAAAATACGCCTCTTTTCCGTTCCTTCCTTCCGCTTCGTTCGCTCATGCCAATCCCTCTCTCCAAAACTGCTCGATTTCAATAAGGCTTTAAAAGAAAAACGAAGGGACTGTCGATCCCGCTGATGATTCGTATCAGCAGGACGACAGTCCCTTTGCGTAATCACAGGAAGTCACAGCGGTTCTGGAAAGCCGTGCACAGCCTTCTCTGGCTAAATTCATTTTTGCGGACTGCCTGAATGGTTTTCGCTAATCAAAATGCTCGGTTTTGATTAGCGAAAACGTTTGGAGTGCTTTTCACGAATGAAAATAACGAAATCGGATGAGCGAATAGCAAAATTTTTCTATTCATGCATGAACCAGGGATTTTTGGATGAAGGGATCAACGAAGAATGTACACCGCTTTAAACGTTCTGCCGCTTAGTGGCTGTCTGAATTGATGGCATGCAGGTAAAAGCGCGCGAAAAGAAAACTGTTTTTCGTGATCTTTTACTCTTTTTGGAGAGAACACTTCAAAAAGGTGGAATCGGAAGCTGAGACTAAGGATTATTGTGAGCGAGAAAGGTGCATGTTTCCGGACTGCACTGGAGGAGTCACTCTGTGGCTCTTTTTATAGCCTGCCTATAAATGAATTTTTGTCCTTCTCCTTTTCTCACTCTGGCTTTTTCTCACTCTGGCTTTTATTCTGGCGATAAAAATCTGAAAACTGTATCGCTTCAAATCCTGTTCGATTTATCGAAAAGGACAGAAATAGAATCCTCCTCGGGTTCTTTTACAAAGATGGAGTCAGGAAAAGTCGGGTATGAACCGGGCTTTTCTGCACGCATTTGTCAGAATTGATATAAAGAAAGGTCAGTCGGCTGTACGAATGAATCGGTTCTTTCCGATCTTTTGTGTCTGTATACGTTTTTCGCTGCCTTTTGAAAAACGGTCTTTATTATTCTTCTACGGGGAACTGGATCCCAATGGACAGCAGCCGGCTGGAATACAGTTATGTCAAAAACTCCAATTACTACCGATGTTCGAAGCGGCGCGTCGACTTTAAATGAACTGCCAGAAATACTCAGAAAATACGGAACGAAAGTCCTTCTGGTTCACGGCCATCGGCCTGTGGAAGACGGCCTGCTGCAGACCGTACGTCTCCTTTTGAATGAAGCGGGATTCCCTCATGCCAATATGGGACAGATCCTGCCGAATCCTAAGTACGATTCCGTAGTACGCGGTGTTGAAATTGCCCGTAAGGAAAAGTGCGACATTATTCTTTCGCTTGGCGGCGGATCGACTTTGCAGTGTGCAAAAGGCATCGCCGGCGGGCTGGGCGTCAAAGGCGATCTCAAGGACCTCTGGAATGGAAAAAGAAACTGAAGAAAGCAGCGGTGATCGGTGCGGTTCTGACCGATCCAGCTTCCGGCAGTGAATTAGGCCAGAAGTGCACGCTCGTTCGCGGCGGAAAGCGGCATACGATGGTTTCTCCATTTTTCAAGAGTACTTTTGCGATTCTGGATCCTTGTGAGTCGCAGTATCCGTTTTATCCGACGATGAACCAGATTTTTATCCTGTACGCCCGCCTCTTTTTCGCCAGTCTGGTGTTAAAAGATGAACAGAAAACGCAGGCTCTGGAACTGCTGAAAAACTGGTCGATACCGCAGCTGCGCTTTCGCGCAATATTGGCGATATTGAGGCAAGAACCCAGCTGTTCAGTATCGGCTGCCATGCCCATAAAGATCTGAAGCTTCCGGAAAACCCCGTGGAGCCGATTGGCGAAAAATCGCTTTTAATGACTCTCTTCCAAACGGCACCGGACAGTCCGTTCTCTTCTTCGCATGGCTGAATACGCTTGAGGATGCCGACAAGAACGAAGTCATTCATATCGCAAACACGCTCGCCCAGCATACGGGCAGTGATACGCAGGTGACGACATTTGAAGACGCACTCGCTTCTCTGAAAGCCGGCCTGGAGCCGACCAAAATTCCGCTGACGTTAAAAGAGAGCGGCCTGAAAGTACACAGGAAGAAACTGCTCGCTCTGGCGGAAAACAAGGAACAGAAAGCCATTCTGAAACAGGCGATCGAACTGGATGCCAGATAGTCGGCAAGAGTCGACGGCTGATTTGAGTCCAGTTTGAAAGAAATAGCGAAAAGACGCAGTGTTAAGGATTTACAGTCCTTGCACTGCGTCTTTTCGTCTGGAAAAATCAGGAAGCAAAACGGATTGGGCTTCCGACCATTGGAACCCAGATCGACTGCCGCAGTCCAGAAAAAGAATGCGTTTTCGCATCGGACCGCAATCTGTTTTAATGGAACAATTGCGCCATTCAGAACTCTGGCGTGCGGCTGGACTTTTTTCAAACGAATCGTTTCAGGAAAAGAAATTCGGCTCTTTCTGGCCGGAGAATTGCTTGCGGGAGAATGCGGATGCTGTGGGGATCTTGCACCTTTCAAAGTAAACAATCCCGGAAAAAGCAAACTTTTCTGACCAGATTCGACTAGCTTTAAAATTCGTTACCGCATTAAATTGACAAAGATAACATTCATCAAACACAGGTTGACGAAAATGTCTACGGACGGAAGTATAGATTCGAATGGAAAGGGATTACATATCTGCCGAAAATATATTTGATTAGGAATGCCTTTTCAAAGAGAGTGAAAGAAAGGAAAAACACATGAACTACAGACACACTGTGAAACGCTGCCTGTCCGCTGTGCTGGCAGGCGCTATGGCCTGCTTCGGCGTACAGGTCGCACGGCTCCAGACTGTTTTTGCTCAGGAGAACAGTTCTGACTACAGTCAGCCCCTGACTGATTTCAAAGACGTGCTGGACATCCATGCCAATCCGACCGAAGTGATTTATGGCTCTTACAGCACCAACTGGTTTAACAACTTTTCGGACCAGGGGGCATGGAACGGCTACTATCTCCCCAACAAAGAAGCCACCCAGACCCACGGAGGATTTGCCGGACCGGTCATTGTTGCCGAAGAGTATCCGGTCAATCTGTCCGACTCGATCAACAAGATCGATCTTGCTCTTGTCGATCAGAACAATACCGTGACGAATATTGATCTGAGCAAGATTCAGCCAGAAACCGCCTATTATCCAGGGCGTCTGGAACAGGTTTACAAAATCAGTGAAGATCTTTCCCTCGTTCGGAATCTGATTTTTGCGAACAACCGAACCGCACTGATCAAAGCGGAAATCCAGAACCATTCGGAAAACGATCTGAAACTGAAACTGTCCTGGGATGGTCACATTTTCTCCTGGTGGCAGTATGCGAATAACCCCAACTGCAAGACAGGTGCAACCCTCTCTGCTGAGAAAGACGGCGTCAAAGTGAACTTCCAGGATATTCGAAGCACCTGGAACTACATGACGACCAGCGAAAACTCCTTCGACATTGTTCTCGACCAGAAGGATCTCGATGTTACCGTTTCTGACGATCAGCTTTCCTACACCATTACAAAGGAAGAACCGGTTACTATTCCTGCCGGCCAGTCCTACACAGTTAACCAGACACAGTCCTGGACATTTACCGATGAAGAAAGAACCGAACAGAAAGCGCAGAGTCATACGTTCCTTTCCAATCCGGACGCTGCCTTCGAAGCCAACACGGATCGCTGGCAGGGCTATGTCGATACCATCTTCAAAAACGGAAACAATGCAACAACCCCTACAAGCGCGCAGCTGTAAAATGCATTGAAACGCTGACTACCAACTGATTCTCCGCTGCCGGTGCTCTGAAGCATGACGGCGTTGTACCGTCCATGTCCTATAAATGGTTCGTTGGCATGTGGGCGTGGGATTCCTGGAAACAGGTTGTATCGACCGCTGTCTTTGATAAGGACCTTGCGGAAAACAACGTCAGAGCCCTCTTTGACTACCAGATCCAGGACGATGATAAAGTCCGTCCGCAGGATGCCGGCGCCATCATCGACTGCATTTTCTATAACCAGAACGAAGACCGCGGAGGAGACGGCGGCAACTGGAACGAACGCAACTCCAAGCTGCCTCTGGCTGCATGGGCCGTTGCAAACGTCTACCGTCAGACAGGCGACAAGGAATTCCTCAAGGAAATGTATCCGAAGCTGAAAGCCTATCACAACTGGTGGTACACCAACCGTGACATTGATAAGAACGGTGTTGCCGAATACGGCGGCATGGTTCATGAAGTCTGCTACGACTGGGCCGGCTACGGCTACCCGGTAGGAACCGTTATTGAAGGCGTTGGAACTGTCGGCGAAGACGGACAGGTTCTCGACAAGAACGGCGAAAGAGTCGTCTGCCCCGAAGCGGTTCTTGAAGCGGCTGCATGGGAAAGCGGAATGGACAACGCAACCCGTTTTGATATTGAAGGAAACGGCAAGGACGATATCGGTATTCAGGTTTACACCGTTCGCAACGATGAAGGCGATCAGATCGGCTACACGATCAACCAGGAATCCGTTGACCTGAACGCTTACCTGTACGCAGAAAAAGGCTTCCTTGCGGAAATCGCTGATGAAATCGGCTATACGCAGGATGCGGAAGTTTACGAAAAAGAAGCCAGAGAACTTGGCGATTACATCAATACCAAAATGTATGATGCAGAAACCGGATTCTATTACGATCTGCAGACTAACGAAGACGGCTCCGTTAAGAAGCTGCTTGTAAACCGCGGCAAAGGAACCGAAGGCTGGATTCCTCTCTGGGCCAAACTGGCACCGGCCGACAAAGCCGCGCACGTTGTCGAAAATATGATGGATCCAGGAAAATTCAATACGAATGTTCCGTTCCCGACGGCTTCCAAGGACAACGACAAATATGCACCGTCCAGATACTGGAGAGGACCGGTCTGGATGGACCAGGCATTATTCGGCGTCGAAGCTCTGCAGAACTACGGCTACGAAAGTGAAGCCAGTCAGATGACCCGCAAGCTGTTTGAAAACGTAGAAGGTCTGCTTTCCGATGGCGCCATCCGCGAAAACTACAACCCGGAAACCGGTGAAGGCCTCCATACGAAAAACTTCTCCTGGTCCGCTTCCGCTTACTACCAGCTGTATCAGAACGTGGTAACCGGAAACAACACGACGTCTCAGGAAAAGTTCGAAATTCCGGAATACGACGGCAGAACCGATCTGCAGAAGCTGATTGAAGAAGCCGGTGCTTTAAACAGCAGCAATTACACCGAGAAGTCCTATCAGGCACTCTCCGATGCCCTCAAGGCAGCCAAAGATGCCGTTGCCAATAAGAAGACAACCGAAGAAGAGCTTCTGAACGCCAGGGATGCGCTCCAGGAAGCCATGAATTCTCTGCGTCAGAACATCTACCGCATTTATAACCCGAACAACGGGGAACACCCTTTACCGCCGACAAGCGCGAATACGATGTACTCGGCTCCATCGGATGGAATAAAGAAGGCATTGCCTGGATTGCCCCAGTAGAAGGCACTGAAATGGTAAGACTTTACAACAGCAACTCCGGTGAACACCACTACACCGCCAACAAGAAGGAAATCGAAGCACTCGAAAAACTGGGCTGGAAAAATGAAGGCGTCAAGTTCATGTCCGCTAAAGCAGATGATGAACACAGCGTAGTCATCCACCGCCTTTACAACCCGAGCGCAGGCTTATCCGCGAAGACCCAGGCAGGGGCACACCATTACACCAGCACGGATAAAGAACGCGATTACCTGATTCAGGCCGGATGGAACTGGGAACACCTTGATCAGGATCTGTTCTACGGTCTGACCGAATAATCCCAATTTCCAAATCGGATGAAACTCTGTAACTCTGACCCGTTCAGTCAGAAAGCTGGACGGGCTTTTTCAATAGAAAACGCGTACGCAAAACTGGCAGCCTAGTCCGCAAAGCCAGCAGCCAGGGCTTAATTATACGGAAATTCTCTCCGCGATTTTCGAAGAATCGTTTTGCTGAACAGGACAGACTGCAACACGCTGAGTTTCATTTCAGCAATTGTGGTCTGTCCTGTTTGTTTCTATACACCGGATAAATAAGAAAGCTGCGGAATGAATTGTGAATATGTAAATCGAAAATTGCAACGAGTTTATAATTATTATGCTTGGATTTGGATATATGACTGAAAGGGGTAACATTTTTGCCCGATCGTATTGGAAAGGCAAACGAAAATCGTTAGACTGGAGATGGACTCTGAGGGAAGCTGAACATCTATTTCTTCTGTTCTAGTCCAGAAAAGGGGCCGTATCAAAGACGGGCCAATTTTCTGGGAGCGATAAGCGACAGATTTTCCCAAGGGAAATTCTGGAAACAGCAAAGCAAAAGGGCAGACCGGACATCGGGCGTCCGGCGTGAATGCGATTTTCGCATCCCCTCCCTCAATGCGAATACAGAGAAAAACAGGAACAGAAAGCAGGCAGGCCGATCGGGCAGATCGTTGTGCCGTCCTGGGGACTGTTCTTTCTATTGTTTATGGCCTTTTCCTATCGTTTATGGCCTTTTGCATTTTCGGTTCGATCGAAGCAACGGGCAAAAAGAAAATGCGAGATGAATATCATTTTTCTGTACGAAAAGACGCAAGTCTAAGGCGATCCGCCGACAGAGCGTTTCCGCCATGAATAAGGGCAGGCGGAAGAACATCTGGACGCGGATAAGAAAGGATTGGAATGAAAAAGAATAAAAAATCCTGGAGCAGACTGTATACGACCTTTGCGGCGCTGAGCGTTACGGCCGGTACGGTGTGCGGTCCAGTCTCTGTGCTGGCGAATACAGCTGCAGAGAAGCAGGATCAGGAACCCGCTGAAGTTTCGGTCTATCCAAGACCCCAGTCTCTGGAATATGACGGAACGGAAGGCATGAAGCTGCAGGGAACGGTCGATATCGTTGTCCACGGCACAAAGAATGAAGTTACGCTTAACCGTCTGAAAACCATTCTTGACGATCTTGGCGTTTCCTATCAGGTGACGGACCAGGTTTCCCGGACCATGCAACAATTCTTCTGAGCGATGACGCAGACCATTGCGACGAGTGCGACAGCACGCTCGAAGGCACCACAAAAGAACAGGGCTATGCTCTGGTATCCGATAATGATGTGAATTCCAAAGGCACGATCGTCATTACCGGTCACGATCAGGACGGTGTGTATAACGGTGTCCTGACCCTCGGTCAGCTCCTTGAGCAGACCACAGAAGACGGCCGCTTCGCGGAAGTCTCCATTTCCGACTATCCGGATATGCTGCTGCGCGGAGCCATTGAAGGCTTCTACGGTATCCCATGGACATTCGCAAACCGAAAGAAAATCATCCAGGATACCGCCAAGTTCAAGATGAACACGTATATCTACGCGCCAAAAGATGACCCGTATCACAAGGACAGATGGAGAGATCTGTATCCAGAAGATCAGGCGCAGCAGATTCATGAGCTCGTAGAAGAAGCTCAGAAAAACAACCTGCACTTTATCTGGTGCGTCCATCCAGGCAATGGATTCAACTACAGCGGTGACGAGGATTACAACAAGCTGATTGCCAAACTGGAACAGCTGTATTCCCTTGGCGTAAGACAGTTTGGTATTTCCTACGACGACCTGGGCGGAAACAATGAAGGTACCGAACAGGCGACGATCATCAACCGCGTCAATGCCTACATGAAGGAAAAACATCCAGACGTAAGAAACATGCTGACGGTAGCCAAGCGCTATACCGACGGCTGGGGCTCGAGCTGGCAGACCTACCTGAAACCGTTCCTGGATACGCTCGATGACGACGTTACCCTGATGTGGACCGGTCTGAATACCGGCGGTGTTTGCGGAGCCAATTCCTTCAACGGCCCAAAAAACAATGTCGGCTACGATAAGCCGTTAGCCTTCTGGTTCAACTATCCAGTAAACGATATGGGCTATGGACGCCTGCTCATGGGCGAACTCGATGCCTCCCTCGTGGATCCGAATGTCACAGGACTGGCCGGCTTTTATATGAACCCGATGAACCAGGCGCAGGCTTCCAAAGTTGCCCTGTATCAGGGCGCGGATTACTCCTGGAATACCCCGGGTTTCCAGTCGCATGAATCCTGGCTGCGCGCCATCAAGGAAGTGGCCGGCGAAGAACATGCCGCTGCATTTGCCCGTTTCGCAGACAACACCAGCGGACATACTTTTGAAGACATTAAAGTCGGCGAATCTAAGGAACTTCAGCCAAAATTAACGGCTCTTGACACAGCTATTGCTTCAGGCAAAGGAATCCGCGAAGCGGTTATGGATCTGAAAGCCGAATTTAAACAGATGGAAGACGATGCCGTCGAGCTGAAAGGCATGGACGACGAACTCCTTCTGGGAGATATTTCTGTACATCTGGACGGCTACGAAAAGCTTGGACAGGCTGGACAGGCTGCCATGGATGGATTCCTGGCTGCTCTCGATCTGAACGCTGAAGGTATGACCACAGCCCAGACAACCGTTTCCAGTCTGCTTACGGAGGTCGACGCTTTAAAAGTGAATTCCATGGATCGCAACGGAAACATGACAAAGACAACCGCAGAAATCTGCGAAAAGTTCATTAAGCCGTTCCTGAGAAGCGTAAGCACCAAAATGCAGGCCGCATTCCGCTCTGCGCTCAATGTATCTGTAGAACCGCATCTGATTTCTTCGGATCCGGAAATTACCGGAACCATTTCTGATGATGCCGGTTCGCCATCGGCCACCTTCAGTGCGACCCTTGGCTACGGCGGCTATGCCGGATTCTCCTTTGGCGAACTGACCAAGATCAGCAGCTTCACTGCAGAACTTCCGGAAAATACCCGTCTGGAATATTCGCCAAACGGATGCGACTGGACAACCTTTACTGAAGACATGGATAACATGGACGTTACCTATGTCCGCATTGTGAACGAATCAACGACACCGCTCGTTCTCGAAAACTTCGTGATCAGTGCCGAAGGCATGTTCAAACCGATCGAACAGATGACAGCTTCCACCAACGTCTGCAACGGTTCGTACTATGAAAACTACAGACCAGCCAATGCGGTGGATGGCAATACGTCCACAAAATACTGGTCCGACGCTCCGGCTTCAAACGGCGACTATTTCCAGGTTGACTTAGGAACTGTAGTTCCAGTCGGAACCGCGTCCATCCTGTTTGGAGGCAACCCGAAAGGCGCCGCAAACGGAATTGACGGCTTCTCTTCTACACGCCTGCAGATTTCAGAAGACGGCGCTGTCTGGGAAACGGTCGGTGAAGATCTCCCGGTAGCCAGCTACGAATCCGTTACCAGCGGATCAAACACTCAGGCTAAGGCCAGCTTTGAAGTCGGCGGCAAAAAGGCTCGCTATGTCCGCTTCGTTGCGGCGCAGGCTCACGATTCCAACTGGATTCAGGTTTATGAAATCGACGTTCAGCAGAGCGGATCGACCGGCGGCAATACAGCTCTGAACATTGGTTCGACCAACACCGCCGGAAATATCGGATCGCTGTGCGACGTCAACCTCAATACCGCGTTTACCGTAGAAACCCCGGCAGAGGGCGACTATGTGATTTACAACCTCTCCGCAATCACCAGCGTGAAAACCCTGCAGATCCTGCAGAGCGGCGTGTCCAATGCCAAAGTCAGCGTGCAGACGTATGACGGAAACTGGAAAGAAGCTGGAACGCTCGATGCAGAAAACAAGAGCTTCGATATCAACGAACGAATCAAAGCCGTACGTCTCGACCTCAGTGCCGGCGAAGCTGCTGCCATTCAGGAAGTTGTTGTACGTCCGACCGACGAACTGATCAAAAATACGATCATGCCTCCAGTCGTACCGGAACTCTTCGATACCACCCTGCTGAAAACCGCACTCGCTAAAGCCGATACACTTACAGAAGACGACTTTGCCAAAGGCTGGGATGCCTTAGCCAAAGCAGTCGATGCCGGCGAAGACGTTCTTGCTCAGCACGACAGCCAGGAAGAAATCGACGAAGCCGCAAAAGCGCTCAACCAGGCGCTTCTCAATCTGCGCCTGCATCTCGGCGAGCTTCCAAAATAATCGGAGCTGCTCCTGATCCTGTAGAGTGCTGAAGAGCACGTAAGGACACAGGAAAATCCCGAAAAAGAAACACAAAACCAATTTCGGTTTGTACAGACCGTGCAGGCAATCCGGACAGATGAATCAAAGAATTGAATCTTCAGGACGTACTGCACAGAAATCAGGCCCTGTGCAGATTCAGAGTGATTTTGCAAATGCATAAGGACCGGCAATCCGCTCATCCATGAGCAGATGCCGGTCCTTTTCTTTGTGGAAACTTTCGGAACCACGGACAGCGGGAGAAAAACGTAAGTGTCAAACAATCGACGGGTATACGCGAGACTGAATATTAGATACGCTAAACGGGATCCCTTTCGAGATCCCGCTTGGCGTATTTTTTATTCTTCATCGTTTTCTTCATACTTCGGATCCGGTCCACGGTATCCAATTCGAAGATATTCAGGTAAATCCTTTGAATACGGCAGAAGTGACTTCAATACATCTACCGCGATTTCATCGTCTTTGAACCATTTGAGTTCATCCAGAACGTACTCCATGTAGCGCTCTGGATTTAAGTCGTTCATTTCAGCCGATCGAAACAAAGTCATAAACGCTGCGACGACTTCCGCACCTTTGATACTCTTCGTAGTCTGGAAGTTTTTGCGATTGATCACGAATGGCTTTACGGCTCTTTCTGCCACATTATTGTCGATCGGATAATCACCGTCTTCCAGGTACCTTCCCAACGAGTTCGCTCGATCCATGAAGTACTTGGCTGCTCTGTAGGCGGTGCTTCTTTCCTCGAATCCACTCTGAATCTCCATCATGACTCTTGTGAGTCTTTCAAAGCAGGAGAGTGTAAGGTCTTTTGTGTAAATTCCATCAAGGCATCAGACTGATACAATCAGCTTGAGCCTGACAAATTTATACAAGGAGACCACTTATGCCACGTAAAGCTAAAGCTGCACCAGCCCTTCAGAAACAGATTGCTTCAACCATCGTTAAGAAATACAAACCTAAGACGTTTAAAGAAGCCTCAGACCTCATCAGGGAAATCTTTTGCCCTGTCCTTGAGCAGATGCTCCAGGGAGAGCTTGATTCGCATCTCGGCTATACCAGCGGATCGCATGCCCCTAAATCGACGGATAACCGCCGCAACGGCTATTCTGAGAAGACGGTAAGGTCTTCTCAGGGCGAGCTGGATCTGCGTATTCCTCGTGATCGCCTTGGTACATTCGAACCGCAGGCTGTTCCTAAAGGCAGTCGGGATATTTCAGATATCGAGGACAAAATACTCCGTATGTATGGCCAGGGCATGTCGCAGCGCGACATCTCCGACATCATCCAGGATATCTATGGCTTCCCGGTCTCTGCGGATACGATTTCAAACATCATTGATCGTGTCTATCCGGTTGTTGATGAGTGGCGTCATCGTCCCCTGAAGAAGTGCTATCCTTTCGTATTCGTCGATTGCCTTTATGTATCGGTCAAAACCGATCGTGGTGCAAAAGAACAGGCTGTATATGTGGTTCTTGGCTATGACACGGAAGGCTGCAAAGATATCCTTGGCATCTGGATCGGCGAGAGCGAGTCCAGGCACTTTTGGATGGAGATCTTTGACGAACTGAAGGCACGAGGCATAGAAGACATCTTTTTCCTGTCCATGGACGGTGTAAGCGGGCTTGAAAGCGGCGCTCAGGCTGTATTTCCGAACGTTACTGTGCAGCGCTGCATTGTTCATATTCTTCGTAACTCGCTTAAATATATTCCAAACAAAGAAAGAGCTGGTTTCCGCAAGGATATCAAGAGAGTCTACGGTGCTTTGAACGCTAAAGAAGCAGAGGGTGCTTTCGATGAATTTGAGGAGAAATGGAGCCAATATCCTGGTGCCGTGAGCGTCTGGGAACGTAACTTTCATCACGTACTCCAGCTGTTTAACCACGGCAGCGCTGTCCGAAAGATAATATATACAACCAATGCGATTGAGTCGGTTAACTCCAGCCTGCGAAAAGTAACAAAAAGGGCTCGTTTCCAAATGAGGATTCAGTTTATAAGGCTTTGTATCTACGCATTGTGGAGCTTGAGAAGAAATGGCAGGGACGAACGGTTCAAAACTGGGCAATGGTACGCAATCAGCTCCTGTGCGAGGAAGAACTGGGCGCCAGGCTGGAGAAGTACTCAGCCAGATAAGCGGCAGATCCGAAATCCGCTCATGAAATTTTCTTCCGCTTAAACCCTTTACAGCGGGTCCCCGCTCCCCTGCACCCCCTGAAGACGTCCCCGCCGTCGAAAAATGCCACCCTGGCAGGGACGTCACAAGTCTAGCAGGGGGCGCCCGCTATAAAGGGCCGCTCCAGAAATTTTCAATCGCTCATCGTCCAGCGACGTGTTTCGGGCCTTCGAAACGGCCAAATGTTTTTACCACCAAAAACGAATTTACACAAAATTTTTGACATGTCCCAAAGCAGGGCTTTGAAAGTTCCTGCCGAACTTCGGTTCTCGCCTCGTGCGAGTAAGAAGCAACGTGGGATTCGATGTGGTAGAGCTTCCCGAACAGAGACAGGGCTGTGAGCAGAATCTGGAGACCCGGACTTGGTTCGGGTCTCTCTGTTTCGTCCAGCTGGGCTGCCGCTTCTGCGGCCTCTTCGTCGTTCTCCAGTGTGGTCTTTTCCCACTTCAGGACGTCTGCCTGATACTGCGCGAAGTCTGACCGGACTTTGATGGCTTCGAAGATCTTTCTTCTCGCATGGGCCATACAGTTGAGCTTTCTGCAGGGGACATAGTAGCTGGCATATGCATAAAGCCCGTCTGTCATAAGGGCATGACGAAAAGAACCGCCAAGGAGGGCGATTACGAACTCCTGTTTCTTGTAAGGGAAAAACTTATAGACAGCCATCTGGTTCTCTTCATAGATTCCGCTGACGGCGACAACCATAGAAGACTGTTTTCGATCTTTAACCTCCGTGCACTTTAAAACCGTCTCATCCATATGGACGACGTTACAGTTTGGGAGATCCTCAATCATTTGTTTTACGAGTGGCTTCAGATAAAGATCGTAAGTTTTTTCCAGGATGTTGCCCATGGTCTGACGGCTGATCGGCAGTCCCGTGAGACTCAGGTGCTTTTCCTGACGATAGGCCGGGGTTCCCATTACGAACTTATCGTAGGCAATTCCCGCGACCATAGAGGAAGTTGCGACACTCTTGTCGATCAGTGCAGGCTCGTCAGGTTCGGCGGTGCGGATGATGGCTTTCCCGTTTTCATCCGTACACTTGTTTGGGCACGCGACTGTCTCACGCAGCACTTCTTCCAGCCTATAGCGAGCGGGAATCCGATGAATCCTATAGTGACGTTTCATTCCAACAGTTTTCATCTCACAGCCGCAAACTGGGCAAATGCGCTTTTCCCTTCTACACTGAAGGTAGTGGTTTCTTTGACCGCTTCCTGCTTTCTGCACTTGGTGGAAGGTTTTTCTTGCTTCCTTCAACAGAACTGAGCTTTAAATCTTCAGCTTCTTTACGATAGCGGTCTCCCTCTTCCTGATATTTCGCAGCCCGGTTAAAACAAACATCGGCTTTCAGATCAAGCTGAGCCAGCTGTTTATTCAGAATATTGATATCTGGGCCGCCGTCCTCGTTTTCAGAGTAATCCAGTTTCAAGGGAACCATCTTTTCCGTAGAAGGACCAAAGCGGCCGCTTTTCACGGCTTTATTGATTTCTTTAGCGAAATAGAGATCCAGGTACATATCCTCAATAAATTTGTCTTTCTCTTCTTCCGTCATGGTGCTGATCTGATGATGAAGATCTTCGAGGAGCTCGTTGCGGATTGTCTGGTAAGGGTTCGGCACATTCATGTATTAAATTTAACATATTTAGAGCGATAGATAAAGTAAATGGGATGATTTATCTTGATATTCCTTCAAGAAAATCATCCTTTTAAATTGGTTTAAACGTACTTATAAGTTCGTGGCAGAAATGCCGGCTGGGGAACAATCGACAGACCGGAAAGCAGAGAGGCCAGCTGCGAACAGTCAATTCGCATGAAGTCGGACTGGTCAGTGCTGACAGGCCACTGAAGGGAAGATCTGGAGAGTCGCTTATAAACAAGCCAGAATCCATTTCCGTCACGAAGGATACCTTTGATCTTGTTCTTCTGTCGATTAACGAAGAAAAGAGGGATCCATCCAGCGGATCCAGAGCGAGAGGTCCTTGAACCAGGGGACGTAACCGTCAATTCCTTTGCGAAGGTCAGCAGGCATCTGAGCCAGATAGATGTTTTTAACTTTGGAGAAATCGATACCGAGATCGATTGCAGGGATGATTGATTCCATGAAAAAGCCTCCTTGAATAAAGGAATTATCCCAAGGAGGCGGTCGAGAAAATACCCGTCTTTTATTTGACGCTTACGAAAAACGACAGGCCAAAAGGCTATGGAGGCAGAAGAAAAATCCAGCCTGAGACAGCCTGAATCAGAAAAAGTTTTCCTTCCTCTTTCTTCTTTGTCCTTTTTCATCTGCCTTTTCTTCTGCCTTCGGCCTGAACGGCTCAAAGATTCCGTAAGCCTCCTGATCCGCAGCCGCAATTTTCAGTCCGCTGTCTCCATTGACAGGCTATTCGCAGACTGTACCAGATGCTCGTCCGGATTCTCTTTCCTGTTTATCTTGTCTGCACCCGCTTCACTCCTCAAAAATTCCAGCTTCTCAACATCCGATTCCAGCCGTTTTCAAAGCCCGAAAACGGAGCGAAAAACTGCGCGGAAAAAGCATGAAAAAAGTGGGATCAAACGCACCTTATTGCTTGCACGATAGCGGGAGCTGCGGTATAAATAGAAGGCTGTTTTTCTTCTCCAGCAAAAAACGCGAGAGAGAAAAACAGATCGTTCAGCTAATGTGAAAATATTTTAAAAATTCACAAATAATGCTTGCATCGCTTCGATGCCCGTGTTATTATAGTTGAGCGCTGAGGGAATTGCTTCTCTCAGTCGTCAAATCGCCTTTAGATATCGAAGAAAACAGCTTAAGTGAAATTATTAAAGAAATTCACAAATAGTTGTTGACAGAGATTTCTGCAAATGATATGATAAGCAAGCCTTGTGAGAGACATCGAGTTTCTCGCAAACAGATGGCTCTTTGAAAACTTTACAGACAGATCAAGAAATTCTGAAATACACAACGTCGATTCTTAAAATCACAAAAAGTACTCGAGCAATCATTTATTCACGAAACATTAAACGCATAAGCGTTTGAGTCAATATCAAATGGAGAGTTTGATCCTGGCTCAGGATGAACGCTGGCGGCATGCCTAATACATGCAAGTCGAACGGATATCTTCGGATATCAGTGGCGAACGGGTGAGTAACACGTAGATAACCTGCCCATACCCGGGGATACGCTTTGGAAACGAAGTCTAAAACCCCATAGGAAAGAAGAAGGCATCTTCTTCTTTTGAAACAGGCGCTTGCCTGGGGGACGGATGGATCTGCGGTGCATTAGTTAGTTGGCGAGGTAACAGCTCACCAAGACGATGATGCATAGCCGGCCTGAGAGGGCGATCGGCCACACTGGGACTGAGACACGGCCCAGACTCCTGCGGGAGGCAGCAGTAGGGAATTTTCGTCAATGGGCGCAAGCCTGAACGAGCAATGCCGCGTGAGCGAAGAAGGTCTTCGGATCGTAAAACTCTGTTGCGGGGGAAAAAGGAAGGGAAGAGGAAATGCTTTTCTTTTGATGGTACCCCGCCAGAAAGTCACGGCTAACTACGTGCCAGCAGCCGCGGTAATACGTAGGTGGCAAGCGTTATCCGGAATGATTGGGCGTAAAGGGTGCGCAGGCTGCGCGTCAAGTCTGAAGTGAAAGGTACGGGCTTAACCGGTACAGGCTTTGGAAACTGGCACGCTAGAGGACAGGAGAGGGCGGTGGAACTCCATGTGTAGCGGTAAAATGCGTAGATATATGGAAGAACACCAGTTGCGAAGGCGACCGCCTGGACTGTTGCTGACGCTCAGGCACGAAAGCGTGGGGAGCAAATAGGATTAGATACCCTAGTAGTCCACGCCCTAAACGATGAGGAGCAGGTGTCGGAGGGAGGACCCCGGTGCCGAAGCTAACGCAGTGACTCCTCCGCCTGGGGAGTATGCACGCAAGTGTGAAACTCAAAGGAATTGACGGGGCCCGCACAAGCGGTGGAGTATGTGGTTTAATTCGAAGCAACGCGAAGAACCTTACCAGGCCTTGACATAGGACGCGAAGACTTAGAGATAAGTTGGAGGTTACCGTCCATACAGGTGGTGCATGGTTGTCGTCAGCTCGTGTCGTGAGATGTTCAGTTAAGTCTGGCAACGAGCGCAACCCTCGTGATATGTTGCTACCATTGAGTTGAGAACTCATATCAGACTGCCGGTGACAAACCGGAGGAAGGCGGGGATGACGTCAAATCATCATGCCCCTTATGGCCTGGGCTACACACGTACTACAATGGCGTCTACAAAGGGAAGCGAACCTGTGAAGGGAAGCGAACCCCATAAAAGACGTCCCAGTTCGGATTGAAGTCTGCAACCCGACTTCATGAAGTTGGAATCGCTAGTAATCGCGGATCAGCATGCCGCGGTGAATACGTTCCCGGGCCTTGTACACACCGCCCGTCAAACCATGGAAGCCGGCAACGCCCGAAGCCGACGGCATAACCCTTAAAGGGAGTGAGTCGTCTAAGGCGGGGCCGACGACTGGGGTTAAGTCGTAACAAGGTATCCCTACGGGAACGTGGGGATGGATCACCTCCTTTCTAAGGAGAAAGTACAAGGAAGTCCATTGGTGAAAGCCGATGGCAAAGAGTAATGAGTGAGGATTTGTCTGTGAGGTTTTGGAAGAGCGATCTTCCAGAGAATGGATCTTTGAAAACGAGCATCAGTAAGAAGACATAACAGAAGGTCTAACGAAAAGTTGAAGAGTAATAAAGATTTAACCGAAAGTTGGAAACAGTTAGTGGAACAGTTCTTACGAAATAGAAAAATCTCGAAACAAGCATAACTAGAACCAAAGTTAGAGAACTAGATCAAGCAAGGAAGGGCGTACGGAGGATGCCTTGCCACTCTTGAATGATGAAGGACGCGTCAGACTGCGAAAAGCCGTGCCGAGCTGTCAGGGAAGCGACGACACACGGATATCCGAATGGGGGAACCCGGCTGGTTTTATAGCCAGTCATCCATGCAAATGGAGAGAAACCCGGTGAACTGAAACATCTAAGTAGCCGGAGGAAAAGAAAACAAAAGTGATTTTCCGAGTAGCGGCGAGCGAAAGGGAAAGAGCCCAAACCATAGCGATATGGGGTTGTAGGACCGCTGGAAATGAAAGACGAGCGAACGGGAACGCGATGGAAAGCGCGGACAGAGAAGGTGAAATCCCTGTACCGGCAAGCGAGTCAAGTAAGGAGCGGAATCCTGAGTACAACGGGACACGTGAAATCCTGTTGGAAGCAGGCGGGACCATCCGCCAAGGCTAAATAAGTAAGAGTGAGCGATAGAGAAGAGTACCGTGAGGGAAAGGTGAAAAGAACCGCGCAAGCGGAGTGAAAGAGAACCTGAAACCGTATGCCTGCAAGAAGTCAGAGCCCGACCAAGGGTGATGGCGTGCCTTTGTAGAATGAACCGGCGAGTTGCTTTTGAATGCAAGGTTAAGCGGGAAAACGCGAAGCCGAAGCGAAAGCGAGTCTTAAGAGGGCGGCAAGTAGTCAGGAGCAGACCCGAAACCGGGTGATCTAGCCATGGGCAGGTTGAAGCAGAGGTGAAACTTTGTGGAGGACCGAACCGACCATCGTTGAAAAGCTGGCGGATGACCTGTGGCTGGCGGAGAAATTCCAATCGAACCCGGAGATAGCTGGTTCTCCCCGAAATAGCTTTAGGGCTAGCGTCAATGTTATGGCTGCGGAGGTAGAGCGCTGAATTCATGATGGCCCCATCCCGGGGTACTGAATGGAATCAAACTTACGAATGCCGCAGCGGGAAGTCGTTGGCAGTCAGAGTGCGGGTGATAAGGTCCGTGCTCAAGAGGGAAACAGCCCAGACCGCCGTTTAAGGCCCCAAAATGACAGCTCAGTGGAAAAGGATGTGGGGACGCACGGACAACTAGGAGGTTGGCTCAGAAGCAGCCATCCTTGAAAGAGTGCGTAACAGCTCACTAGTCGAGTGGCCCTGCGCCGAAAATGTACCGGGGCTAAGCTGTCTGCCGAAAGCGCGGATTAAGTACTGAAGTATTTAGTGGTAGGGGAGCGTTGCATGTTCGTGGAAGCATTACCGTAAGGGGATGTGGAGGACATGGAAGTGAGAATGCCGGTGTGAGTAGCGAGATGCAGGTGAGAATCCTGCACACCGAAAGCCCAAGGATTCCGGGGAAGGTTCGTCCGCCCCGGGTCAGTCGGGACCTAATGCGCAGCCGACAGGCGAAGCAGATGGAAAGCAGGCGAAGATTCCTGCACCTGAGATAAAGGCGATGGAGTGACAAAGACGGGAAGTGTGACCCTCTTAATGGATTGAGGGCGAAGCGCGGCAGTACCGGTCCAGGCAAATCCGGACCGAGAGGTACAGAGCGTTAGAGGTAAGCGAAATCCTTGGAAAGTAGCGAAGCACATGGAGCGGCTTTCAAGAAAAGCTTCTAGCGATACTTTATCTTGGCCCGTACCAAAACCGACACAGGTGGGCGGCAAGAGAATTGTAAGGTGAGCGAGAGAACTGTTGCCAAGGAACTCGGCAAAATGGCCCCGTACGTTCGCAAGAAGGGGCGCTCGAGAGAGCCGCAGTGAAAAGGCCCAAGCGACTGTTTAACTAAAACACAGCTCTATGCAAAGCCGTAAGGCGAAGTATATGGGGTGACACCTGCCCGGTGCTGGAAGGTTAAGGGGATCTGTGAGTCCGCAAGGAGGAAGCAGTGGTCCGAAGCCCCAGTGAACGGCGGCCGTAACTATAACGGTCCTAAGGTAGCGAAATTCCTTGTCAGGTAAGTTCTGACCCGCACGAAAGGTGAAACGATTTGGGCGCTGTCTCGGCAGCAGACTCGGTGAAATCTTAGTACCTGTGAAAATGCAGGTTACCCGCAACTAGACGGAAAGACCCCATGGAGCTTTACTGCAGCCTGGTATTGGGTTTTGGATGATCATGTACAGGATAGGCGGGAGGCGAAGAAAAGAGTACGCCAGTATTCTTGGAGCCGACGTTGGGATACCGCCCTGATGATTTGAAGCCCTAACATAGAGAGAAACTCATAGACAGTGCCAGGCGGGCAGTTTGACTGGGGCGGTCGCCTCCCAAAGAGTAACGGAGGCGCCCAAAGGTGCGTTCAGTCTGGATGGAAACCAGATATAGAGTGTAAATGCATAAGCGCGCCTGACTGCGAGGCCAACAAGCCGAGCAGGGACGAAAGTCGGGATTAGTGATCCGGCGGTGCCGAATGGAAGGGCCGTCGCTCAACGGATAAAAGCTACCCTGGGGATAACAGGCTGATCCCGCCCAAGAGTTCACATCGACGGCGGGGTTTGGCACCTCGATGTCGGCTCATCGCATCCTGGAGCTGGATTCGGTTCCAAGGGTTGGGCTGTCCGCCCATTAAAGCGGTACGCGAGCTGGGTTCAGAACGTCGTGAGACAGTTCGGTCCCTATCTGTTGTGGGCGCAGGAGATCTGAGGGAAGCTGTCCTTAGTACGAGAGGACCGGGATGGACCTGCCAATGGTGCACCGGTTGTTACGCCAGTAGCATAGCCGGGCAGCCAAGCAGGGATCGGATAAGCGCTGAAAGCATCTAAGCGCGAAGCCGAGCCCAAGATAAGATCTGCGGTATATAAGACCCCTTGAAGACGACAAGGCGATAGGCTGGAGATGGAAGCGAAGCGATTCGCGGAGTTGGCCAGTACTAATCGGTCGAAAGCTTAATCTAAGATTCGAGAAAGCTATACGCAAGAAGCCACTACGAAACCAACGATCGCGTTAGATCGTTATGTTAGAAGACTGATGTTTGTTTTTGGAAGATCCATTCAGAAAATCTAAGTATGGTGACGATAGCCTGCAGGATACACCCAGAAACATATCGAACCTGGCCAGTTAAGCTGCAGAACGCCGACAATAGCCGCAAGGCAAAGATAGGAAGCTGCCAGACAAAATGAAATCCCCGAAAGATAAAGGAGAAATCCGATATCGTTCGGGGATTTTTCGCTCCGGGGATAAACTATCCCATAGAGAGGGATCCTTACAGCTGCCTTCAGCAGACGGGATCGAACTCGTTTAGAGAATAAGGGGTTGAATGTATGGCGGATAAAAAACTTTAGCTTACTACCAGGATCATGCGAATGAATTTGTGCGGGACACCAAAAATGTCTCCTTTGGAAAGGTTCAAAGCCGTTTTCTGGAAAAACTCCCCAAAAAGGATTGATTCTGGATTTTGGATGCGGCTCCGGTCGGGATTCCCTCGCGTTTTCGAAGGCGGGATATGAGGTGGATGCTGCGGATGGCTCCCCGGCTATGGTCAATCAGTGCCGCGCATCCGGAATGGATGCACGTCTGCTGCTTTTTGAAGATCTGAAGGCGCGGGACACGTACGACGGCGTATGGGCCTGCTCGTCGCTTTTGCACTGTTCCCGGGACGAACTTTCCAGAGTGATTCCGAAGGTTTTCCAGGCGTTAAAGCCCGCAGGATGGTTTTACTGTTCCTTTAAATATGGAGAGTTTGAAGGCGAACGAAACGGGCGTTTTTCTGTGATCAGACAGAATCTTCACTTTTGCCCCTTCTGAAATCCGCCGGATTTGGAGACACCGAAATGTGGCAGAGCAGGGATGTTCGACCCGGCCGATCCGAGCAGATCTGGCTGAACGCATTAAGTCAGAAGAAACCTCTGTAGAAAATACCGAAAGAGGAATGAAAGACGGTTTGATTCTTCCTGATCCTGTTTCTGAACGGAAGAGTTCAACAGAAAATCTTCGCCGGACGGATACAGAGTACGATTTCATGAAGCAGAGGACGATCGTCAAAGCAGAGTCCTCTGCTTTTCCGTTTGGCTTATCTGCAAAACAGAATCCAGCGAAATCTTTGGAATGCCAGCCGGATTCTTACCATTCTGGGTACCGTATATTGAGAGAGTCTGGCATAAATAGAAGAGGCAGACGATTTACGAGGAAAGGAGGAGGAGAAAATGAATTCTGAATTTTTCAGCGGCGGTCCAGTAATCAAAAACCAGATCCTGCCCTTTTGAATCAGATAAGCGAACAGGCAGATGAAATTGAACTGGCTGTCTCCTTTGTCCGGCTTTCCGGTGTTCGCCTTCTGCTTCCGCTTTTTCGTAAACTGCGCGAAAAGAAGACGAAGATCCGACTGTTATGCGGAACGTATATGGGTATTACAGAACCCGCGGCTTTGCACGTCCTCCTGCATGAACTGGGGATACCGCCCAGCTGCGGCTGTTCAATAATCCGATTGTTTCTTTCCACCCCAAATGCTGGATTTTTCATTGTTTGGACCATATGGAAATCCTGATTGGAAGCTCAAACCTTTCCCGTTCTGCGCTCACTTCCGGAATCGAATGGAACTACGCGTTCTCTTCCCAGGGAAACGAAAAAGTACAGAGAAAATTGTGAAAAGTTTTGAAGATCTCTGGTCTTCCAGCATTTTGCTTACGGAAGATTCCATTGAGGAATATCAGCTGGACCGGGAACCGTTTCAAAGCGGGCAGTGGATGGATCTGTTCGCAGCAGAAGATCAGAATCCGGAAGAAGGAAACGAAATTCGGGTGGAACCGAATGCTGTACAGACCGAAGCTTTATACAGGCTGGAAGAAACGCGGCAGAAAGGACAGCAGCGCGCTTTAGTTCAGGCAGCAACGGGAACGGGGAAAACTTTTCTTGCTGCTTTTGATTCTCGAACCTTTGAACGCGTACTTTTTGTCGCGCATCGCCGCGAAATTCTTGCGCAGGCCGCCAAAGCCTTCCATACCGTTCGTCCTGACGCCTCTATCGGCTTTATTGAAGGGGATCGGAAAGAACTGGATCGGGATCTGGTGTTTGCTTCGGTTCAGACACTTGCCAAACCCTGGCTTCTGAATGAAGAAACGCTTCCGTCCGATTCTTTTGACTACATCGTGGTTGATGAGTTTCATCATGCGGCAGCGAGGCAGTATAAAAGATCCTTTCCTATTTCCATCCAAAATTTCTTTTAGGACTGACGGCTACGCCCTATCGTCTGGACGGCCGTGATCTGTATATGCTTTGCGACTATAACGTCCCCTATCAGATGAATTTGTTTGACGCGATCGCACAGGGATATCTGAGTCCGTTTCGCTACTATGGCATTTACGATCCGACGGATTACGAAAATGTCAAAATCCGAGGCATGCATTTTGACGCGGCGGCTCTGGAGCATACGTACGATCAGAATCTGGAACGCGCTTCTCTCATTTATCGCCATTATCAAAAGCATCCTTCCTCACGCGGACTTGGCTTTTGCATTACCCGAAAACATGCCCGTTTTATGGCGAAGTATTTCCAGTCCAAAGGCATTCCCTGCGCTTCCGTCGTATCTGATCCGGACCTTTCGGAAACATCTACGGATATGGATCGGGAAAGCGCGTTGAAAAAACTGGTAGACGGCGATCTGAAGATTTTGTTCAGCGTCGATCTGTTCAACGAAGGAACCGATATTCCAAACCTGGATCTTGTCATGTTCCTTCGCCCGACCGAGTCGGCGGTCGTATACCTGCAGCAGCTGGGCCGCGGCCTGCGCAAAGCTTCGGGGAAAGACTATCTGACGGTTCTGGACTTTATCGGAAATTACAAAACTGCGTCCTTTGGTCCATCGCTTATCGGCGTGAATCCGGGAACGACTGGGGAAAAGATAAAGGTTCAGCCAGTTCAGTTCCTCGAAACTGCGTCGTGGATTTTGATCTGGAGCTGATTGATCTTCTGAAAAATCTGGCGAAGCGCAAACAGTCCCGCCTCCAGATTGTACAAGGGCTGTTTTATGACGCGAAGGAAAGTCTTGGCCATATTCCGTCTCGAATGGAACTGCGTCAGGCGCTCAGCGATGAAGATCTGGAATACTGTATGAAGGATGCCAAAATCAGTCCGTTCCACAATTACCTGCCTTTTCTCGATTCCATGCACCTTTTAGACGAAAAGCAGCAGGCGTTTATGCGTTCGCCGGCTGGGAAATTTCTACATTTGATGGAAACTACCAAAATGTCCCGAGTATATAAGCTGGCCGTACTGGAAGTTCTTCGACAAAGTCTGCTCAAAAGCGGAACTATTGCGTCCAGCTATTCGCCAGAAGACGTGCTTCAGGCATGGAAAACCTTCTTTTCAAGGGGAACACGCTGGTCCGATCTGGATGTCGCTTCACGCAATGCGTTTGATCAGATTACGGATGCGGCGCATTTGAAAAAGATCCGCGAAATGCCAGTTAAGCATTTGCTGCTCTCTTTTGATGGGCTGATCAAAAGTCCGGGGAAGATATGATCACGCTGGACAGCTCTCTGAATGAATACCTGGATTCCCCTGGTTTCAAAAACAGATTCTGGATATTCTCGACAGTCGAAGCGACGAGTATTATGCATCCCGGTTTGAAGATACAGTTCGCAAATCCACAAAGAAAAAGAATTCAAAATAAAGAATAGAAAGCGTCGGCTGCTCGAGTTTGAGCTGGCCGGCGCTTTTGGCATGGAAGTTCATCCCTATTCCAGAGCCGGCATTCTATGCCGTAGCGGGTTGTGCTTTGCCGGGGATGAGAGCTTTGGCTTATTCCTTTGCGACGGATGGATTTTCACGTCTGTTTTCGCACTATTGGAGAAAATCCTTCAAATGACTAAAAGAAGCATGTATTTCAGTAAAAGTTTACTCGTATACTCTTTAGTGTAAGCGCTTAATTTGAGCAAAGGAAGGAGAAACAATGAAACTGAGAAAAAGCATTTCGGCGCTGTCCTGCGCCGTGCTTGCTCTTGGAATTCTTCCCCAGAGCCCTCTGCAGTCCCCCATGCAGATGCTGGCCGCGGAGGAAGATACTGAATCGCAGAATCTGGCTTTGAACAGGCCGATCACCGCTTCCGACAGTGAAAGCGGCAGTGAAGCCCAGAAAGCCGTCGACGGCGATTCCAATTCCTGGTGGACGACGGTTGGGCCTGCCTGGATTCAGGTTGACCTGGAATCGATCTGCAAGATCGATCGGATCAATCTCATGGCCTGGTTTAACCCGGATGAAGGTCATGCGAACCGCTACTACGAATATAAATTCTTGGCAGTACGACCGGTGAAGAAGGATCCTTTATAGTTCTTGCGGATCATACAGGAACGGCCAATCGAACCTGGAACACGCCGGAAGGAGAAAGCGATTCGTTTACGGATGTCAAAGCCCGTTACATTCGCATTGAATATACGGCTACTCATGCCGATACTCAGCCCAACAACCATAACGCCCATCTGAAGGAACTGCAGGTCTTTGGATCGATCTGTCTGGATGAACTGCACGATCTGGTTCCGTATTCTTCGATCAGTGCGAGCAGTTCGGAAGAATGGTATCCGGCCGAAAATGCCGGAGACGGCGATCTGGATACGTATTGGGGCGCCGAAGGCGCATCGGGTCTGTGCGTCGATTTAAACTGTGTCTTCGATCTGAGTTCCATTCAGGTTATTCCGTATTTCGCGGATGACCGCTCTTACACGTATGAGGTGTACACGAGTCTGGATGGCCGCGACTACACTCTGTATGGCGAAAAGAAAGACCAGACACCCCAGACCCGGGATGGCGAAATGTTTACCAAAGATGCGGAAGGCGTTCGCTATGTGATGATCTCCATGCTGACAAATACGAAGAACCCTTCCGTTCATATCAATGAAATTCACATTGTCGGAAAACAGAGTACGTCGGTAACGCCGCCGGTCGATGAAGACGAAAACAACCTGGCTTTAAACCGCCCGGTTTATGTGTCCAGTCAGCAGGACGGCATGAATAAGGAAAATCTGACTGACGGCGACAATTACACCGCCTGGGCTCCAAAATTCTGCCCGGCATACGCCCAGATTGATCTGGAACGCAACGTTAAGCTTTCGGCGATTCAGGTGATTCCGCCGGTAACGATGGGATCGGAAGAATACGCGCAGTATTCGGTTTACGCCTCTCTTGATGGCGAGACGTACGATCTGGTCGGTCAGAAAAACGATACCAAACCGAGTCCGACTGCCGGCGAACGCTTTGCGATCGATTCCTAAGAAGCGCGAGACATCCGCGTCCTTGTGGAATACTGCTCCACGCAGGATACACTGCCGATCAGCGAAGTCCGTGCCTATGGCGAAGAAACGGATAGCGAACTGCAGTCGCCGGATACCATTTCCATTCCGGATTTTAAGGATACCGATTATGCCGCACCCTTAACGCAGGAAGAAACGCTGCGTGAAGTTCGCAATATTGTTGGACGAACAGTCGGCGAAAGCTATAACGACTGGTTTGAGTTTGTACTCGATGATGCAAAGTCGAGTGGACTCGACTGGTATGAAATCGACATGCACAACGGAAAAGTGCGTATTCGAGGCAATAAAGGTCTGTCTCTGACGACAGGTCTGAACTATTACTTCAAGTATTTCTGCAGCGTGCAGATTGCCCGACAGACCCGTCAGGTGAAAATGCCGGCGGAAATTGTGGAAGTTCCCAGTACGATCCGCAAGGAAAGTCCCTATGAAGTCCGCTACGCGTACAACTACTGCACGCATTCCTACAACATGGCCTTCTGGGGCGAAGACGAGTGGCAGAACGAACTCGACTGGCTGACCCTCAACGGCTACAACACCGTTCTGGATATTACCGGTCAGGAAGAAGTCTGGAGACGCTTTTAGGCGGACTCGGCTACAGCGAACAGGAAGTTCGCGACTGGCTGGTCGGACCAGGCTATCTTGGCTGGATGTACATGGCCAACGTGGAAAACATCAGCGGCCCGATTCCGCACGACTGGTTTGAAAAAGCACAGAACTTGCCCGGCATAACCAGCGTTCCATGCGCGCTTTAGGCATGACGCCGGTTTTGCAGGGATATTCCGGCATGGTGCCTACGAACATCACGTCCAAGGATTCCTCGGTAGAAATCATTGATCAGGGATGGTGGAACGGCATCCAGCGTCCGGCTATGCTCAAAACCAATACCGCCACGTATGACGACTACGCAACCAGATTTTATCAGGCGCAAAAAGAAGGGTACGGCGACTGGGCCCACTATTATGCGACCGACCCCTTCCATGAAGGCGGCAACACCGGCGACATTGGCCGGGACACCGTCGGATGGGAAGTTCTCGACGCAATGAAGAAATACGATTCGAACTGTGTCTGGGTTATCCAGTCCTGGTCTTTTGAATCCGATCTGCTTTCCTGGATTTCCAGCGAAGAAAAACAGAACAATATCCTGCTGCTCGATCTGGATGGAACCCGCAATGCCAAATTTGACGATACGAACGAATTCACCGGAAGTAGCTGGACCTATTGCATGCTGGAAAACTATGGCGGCCGCGTCGGCCTTTGCGGCAACCTGAAAAAATCGCCCAGATTCCAGGCCGTGTCCGCAAGGGCACCAGCCACATGGTCGGCATGGGCATCGCTCCGGAAGGTACGGGCAACGATCCGGCGAAATACGATCTCTGGGGCGAAATGATGTGGGAAAGCGAAGACATCGATGTGGAAAAGTGGCTCGACAGCTACATCGAGCGCCGCTACGGTGCGGTAACGACGGACGCCAAAGCGGCATGGAAAATTCTTCTGAATACCGCCTACTCCGATCTTGAATACTTCAAGACACCGCCAGAATCCATCTTCTGCGCCATGCCGCACTTTGATGCGTCCAAGGCAGCGCCAAACGGTTCGTTTGACCGTCACTACAATATTGCGCAGTTTGAAAACGCCCTTACGTTGCTGATGAAGGACTATGACCGCTTCAAAACGAGCGAAGGCTATCAGTTCGATGTGAATACGCTGCTTCGCCAGTGCGTCGCCAACAGCGCCTACCCGGTTTATCAGGAATTCACATCGGCCTACCGAAACAGGAACGTATCCGAGTTTGATCAGGCGTCTGCTGAGTTCCTCGACCTTCTGGATTTGCAGGAACAGGTGCTCAACTCGAACAAAAACTCGATGCTTGGAAACTGGCTCGAGCCGTCCAGAAAAGCCGGCGAAAGCGAAGATGATTTCACGAAGCGTATTTATGAAATGAATGCGCGCGGTCTGATCACGACCTGGGCACCGTACTACACCTGGGGCGTTTACGATTACGCCAACCGCGAATACGGCGGTCTGCTCAAAGACTATTACGGTGCACGGTGGACCACGTGGATTGACCGTCTGAGCAAGGATATTCATGGCGACCAGACGTGCAGTGTAGAAAATATGAGCAGCAAGGAATCCTATCGCTTCGCCTGGAATTTCTGCCGCAGCGATACCGTCTACTCCAATGAACCGAGCGGCGATGTCAAAGCTCTCTACAATCGTTTCGTTACCAGCTGCTCGCTCAATAAGCCGGTCGATTCTCTCGTCAGCTACATGTACACGATCGATACCGGAACGCATAAGATTTCTAAAGTTCCCGTACAGACTACGAAAGCAGTCTTCCTTTCCAACGTGATCATGCCTGAGGGTTCCACAATTGCCATCACCCGCGGTTCGAAGACCCTTGACGACGAGGATCTTCTGGAAAAGGACGATCAGATTCTGCTCACCCTTTCCAATGGAACGAAGCTGACGTACACGATTGGCGAACTCGTTGTTCCTACAGATTTCTCCCGCCTCGATACGCTGATGAAACAGGCCCAGTCGCTGATTGCCTCCGATTACGACGCCGAAGCCTGGGCTGCGTTCAACACTGCTCTGACCGATGTCAACGTCGTTTACGTCAACCCCGAAGCGTCCCAGGAAGAAGTGGATGCAGCCTGCACCCGACTGGAAGACGCTCTGGATCAGCTGGAAGCCATCTTTGCCGACTACACCGCGCTCGACGCTCTGGTTCAGGAAGCGGACGCTCTCGATCCGGATGACTACGCGAATTTTGAAGACGTTCAGAACGCTCTGGATGCCATCGTAAGAAATCTCCCACGCTCCAGACAGAAGGATGTCGATGCGATGGCCAGAGCCCTGCAGCCCGCTCTCGATGGACTGCAGAGAAAAGACGATCCGTCCCTTGTCTTTGACTATTCACTCCTGGAGACTCTCTGCGATAAAGCCGAAGCACTTGATCTTACAGACTATGCTTCAGCCGGTCAGGAAGAATTCACGTCTATCCTGAACGCGGGCAAGGCTCTTATTCGTCACGCGTCTTCACAGAAGCAAATCGACGATGCGGCCAAAGCACTCCATTCAAGCCTTCTCGATCTGCGTCTTCTCCCCGACAAAGAAGCGCTGGCAAGTCTGAATCCGGACTGATTTTTCCAATCGAAAAACAATATCTTTTCGAATAAAGGCGCCCATCCTGAGCACATCAGGACGGGCGCCTTTCCTGCGTTTTGTCCCAAAAATCCTATGTGAAGCTGAACGAAAAAATCACAAATAAAACTTGCGTCCGGAGAGAGGGCATGCTATTCTAACGGAGCGCTTTTCGAAAGAGAACTTTTGAAAAGTCGAAAAAGGACTTTATCTATCGCATAAAATTCATAAAGTGAAAATATTAAAAATATTCACAAAAAGAGTTGACGCGATCAAAAGCCATGATAAACTAAATGAGCCTTGTGAGGGAACAATAAATATTCACAAGACAAATCCTGTCCATCGAGGACAGGGAAAAATGGATCTTTGAAAAACGAGCATCAGTAAGAAGACATAACAGAAGGTCTAACGAAAAGTTGAAGAGTAATAAAGATTTAACCGAAAGTTGGAAACAGTTAGTGGAACAGTTCTTACGAAATAGAAAAATCTCGAAACAAGCATAACTAGAACCAAAGTTAGAGAACTAGATCAAGCAAGGAAGGGCGTACGGAGGATGCCTTGCCACTCTTGAATGATGAAGGACGCGCCAGGCTGCGAAAAGCCGTGCCGAGCTGTCAGGGAAGCGACGACACACGGATATCCGAATGGGGGAACCCGGCTGGTTTTATAGCCAGCCATCCATGCAAATGGAGAGAAACCCGGTGAACTGAAACATCTAAGTAGCCGGAGGAAAAGAAAACAAAAGTGATTTTCCGAGTAGCGGCGAGCGAAAGGAAAGAGCCCAAACCATAGCGATATGGGGTTGTAGGACCGCTGGAAATGAAAGACGAGCGAACGGGAACGCGATGGAAAGCGCGGACAGAGAAGGTGAAATCCCTGTACCGGCAAGCGAGTCGAGTAAGGAGCGGAATCCTGAGTACAACGGGACACGTGAAATCCTGTTGGAAGCAGGCGGGACCATCCGCCAAGGCTAAATAAGTAAGAGTGAGCGATAGAGAAGAGTACCGTGAGGGAAAGGTGAAAAGAACCGCGCAAGCGGAGTGAAAGAGAACCTGAAACCGTATGCCTGCAAGAAGTCAGAGCCCGACCAAGGGTGATGGCGTGCCTTTGTAGAATGAACCGGCGAGTTGCTTTTGAATGCAAGGTTAAGCGGGAAAACGCGAAGCCGAAGCGAAAGCGAGTCTTAAGAGGGCGGCAAGTAGTCAGGAGCAGACCCGAAACCGGGTGATCTAGCCATGGGCAGGTTGAAGCAGAGGTGAAACTTTGTGGAGGACCGAACCGACCATCGTTGAAAAGCTGGCGGATGACCTGTGGCTGGCGGAGAAATTCCAATCGAACCCGGAGATAGCTGGTTCTCCCCGAAATAGCTTTAGGGCTAGCGTCAATGTTATGGCTGCGGAGGTAGAGCGCTGAATTCATGATGGCCCCATCCCGGGGTACTGAATGGAATCAAACTTACGAATGCCGCAGCGGGAAGTCGTTGGCAGTCAGAGTGCGGGTGATAAGGTCCGTGCTCAAGAGGGAAACAGCCCAGACCGCCGTTTAAGGCCCCAAAATGACAGCTCAGTGGAAAAGGATGTGGGGACGCACGGACAACTAGGAGGTTGGCTCAGAAGCAGCCATCCTTGAAAGAGTGCGTAACAGCTCACTAGTCGAGTGGCCCTGCGCCGAAAATGTACCGGGGCTAAGCTGTCTGCCGAAAGCGCGGATTAAGTACTGAAGTATTTAGTGGTAGGGGAGCGTTGCATGTTCGTGGAAGCATTACCGTAAGGGGATGTGGAGGACATGGAAGTGAGAATGCCGGTGTGAGTAGCGAGATGCAGGTGAGAATCCTGCACACCGAAAGCCCAAGGATTCCGGGGAAGGTTCGTCCGCCCCGGGTCAGTCGGGACCTAATGCGCAGCCGACAGGCGAAGCAGATGGAAAGCAGGCGAAGATTCCTGCACCTGAGATAAAGGCGATGGAGTGACAAAGACGGGAAGTGTGACCCTCTTAATGGATTGAGGGCGAAGCGCGGCAGTACCGGTCCAGGCAAATCCGGACCGAGAGGTACAGAGCGTTAGAGGTAAGCGAAATCCTTGGAAAGTAGCGAAGCACATGGAGCGGCTTTCAAGAAAAGCTTCTAGCGATACTTTATCTTGGCCCGTACCAAAACCGACACAGGTGGGCGGCAAGAGAATTGTAAGGTGAGCGAGAGAACTGTTGCCAAGGAACTCGGCAAAATGGCCCCGTACGTTCGCAAGAAGGGGCGCTCGAGAGAGCCGCAGTGAAAAGGCCCAAGCGACTGTTTAACTAAAACACAGCTCTATGCAAAGCCGTAAGGCGAAGTATATGGGGTGACACCTGCCCGGTGCTGGAAGGTTAAGGGGATCTGTGAGTCCGCAAGGAGGAAGCAGTGGTCCGAAGCCCCAGTGAACGGCGGCCGTAACTATAACGGTCCTAAGGTAGCGAAATTCCTTGTCAGGTAAGTTCTGACCCGCACGAAAGGTGAAACGATTTGGGCGCTGTCTCGGCAGCAGACTCGGTGAAATCTTAGTACCTGTGAAAATGCAGGTTACCCGCAACTAGACGGAAAGACCCCATGGAGCTTTACTGCAGCCTGGTATTGGGTTTTGGATGATCATGTACAGGATAGGCGGGAGGCGAAGAAAAGAGTACGCCAGTATTCTTGGAGCCGACGTTGGGATACCGCCCCTGATGATTTGAAGCCCTAACATAGAGATGACTCATAGACAGTGCCAGGCGGGCAGTTTGACTGGGGCGGTCGCCTCCCAAAGAGTAACGGAGGCGCCCAAAGGTGCGTTCAGTCTGGATGGAAACCAGATATAGAGTGTAAATGCATAAGCGCGCCTGACTGCGAGGCCAACAAGCCGAGCAGGGACGAAAGTCGGGATTAGTGATCCGGCGGTGCCGAATGGAAGGGCCGTCGCTCAACGGATAAAAGCTACCCTGGGGATAACAGGCTGATCCCGCCCAAGAGTTCACATCGACGGCGGGGTTTGGCACCTCGATGTCGGCTCATCGCATCCTGGAGCTGGATTCGGTTCCAAGGGTTGGGCTGTCCGCCCATTAAAGCGGTACGCGAGCTGGGTTCAGAACGTCGTGAGACAGTTCGGTCCCTATCTGTTGTGGGCGCAGGAGATCTGAGGGAAGCTGTCCTTAGTACGAGAGGACCGGGATGGACCTGCCAATGGTGCACCGGTTGTTACGCCAGTAGCATAGCCGGGCAGCCAAGCAGGGATCGGATAAGCGCTGAAAGCATCTAAGCGCGAAGCCGAGCCCAAGATAAGATCTGCGGTATATAAGACCCCTTGAAGACGACAAGGCGATAGGCTGGAGATGGAAGCGAAGCGATTCGTGGAGTTGGCCAGTACTAATCGGTCGAAAGCTTAATCTAAGATTCGAGAAAGCTATACGCAAGAAGCCACTACGAAACCAACGATCGCGTTAGATCGTTATGTTGGAAGACTGATGTTTGTTTTTGAAAGACCCATTTTCTGCAAGCTAAGAAATATCAAGCCCCCGAAAGATAAAGGAAAATTCAGTATCTTTCGGGGCTTTCTCTGCAGTTCAGAAGAAAAATTCAGAGGCGGTATTTGCTTTTTACATTCTGGCGTCTTTTTTATCTACCCGTATTTTATCTACCCGTATTTTATCTACCCGTATTTTATCTACCCGTATTCGCTGTCCGTTTATAACGGTGCGGGAGAGACTGTTTTTGAACTATGTCTGGGCGCCATCATTATTTGCGCGGCGCTGACAGGTTTTACAAAGTGGAAAAAGTGCAGAATGCTTCGCGCAGATGGGGTGCGTGCAGGCAATGGGATTCTGGCCCATCCGACCAATGAGGCGGTCGAACAGCTCACAAAACGGATCGAGAAAATGGACTTTTCGCGCTTCCGGTCGACTGGAATACGATTCGACTGATCTGGGCTTTTGTGTACGCCAGTCCGGAAGTGAGCGAAGAGCGAAAAAATGCCCTTCTGGAGCAGCTGCATCGAAGAGACTGAAGGCCGGTTCTGGAGGAGCGTAAGAGGAAAAAGACATTTTTCATCCTATTTTCAGAAATCTCTTTCGCATTTACAAAACGGTTTCAAAAAAGGTCTATTGTAAGGACCATAGATAGAGGTCGCAGATCTGACCGTTTCTGTTCGAGCCGGCGGGCGTCTGAGAACAGAAAAGAGCACATCTGCCGAACTGAAAGGCGGGCACGCCTTAAGGTGGGCTGTTTCGAGAAGATCGGACAGACTGTCTGCATACTTATGCAGGAGAGCTATCGGGCGGTCATAGGCATGTACCGGCGGAGAACTCTTCGCCGTTTTTTCATGGAGGAAAGACGGCACAGTGTAAGAATTCTGTTCGATGCATGACTGGAGTCGGCCCCGACACAAGGAGAACGTTATGTTAAAAACTGCCGGAAGGATCCATTGTTGCTCTCATCACACCGTTTTCGGAAAACGGAAGTGTAAATTTTGACAAGCTCAGAGAACTGATTGAATGGCATATCGCGCATAAAACCGATGGCATTCTCATTCTGGGCACCACAGGCGAATCCAGTACGATGACACACTGGGAAGACGATGATGTCGTTCGCGTCGCCATCGAACAGGCGGACGGCCGCATTCCGATTATTGTCGGCGCCGGAAGCAACGACTCCCATACGCAGCTGGAAAAATCGCTGAAATACGAACGCATGGGTGCGGATGCGCTTCTGCTCATTTCGCCCTACTACAATAAGGCCAACCGTCAGGGGCTGATCGACCACTTCAAGCTGAGTGCGGACAACGTCAACATTCCGATCATCCTCTATAACATTCCCGGCCGTACCGGCGTGAACATTCCGGTCGATGTCGTGGAAGAGCTCTCGCACCATCCGATGATTCAGGGCATTAAGGAAGCCAGCGGCAGCCTGTCCTACGCGATGAACATCGCGAAATTCGTCGGTGAAGATTTCAAGATGTATTCGGGAAACGACGACATCATCGTGCCAATGCTGTCGCTGGGCGCCTCGGGCGTCATCAGCGTTCTCGCGGATATTTTGCCGGAAGAAACGCACGATCTGGTCCGGGCGTTCCTGGATGGCGATGTGAAAAATCCCTGGATCTGCAGCTGCGCTATCTTGATCTGATCCACAAGCTCTTTATTGAAGTCAATCCGATTCCGGTAAAGGAAGCTATGAACCTGATGGGCATGGGTGTCGGCGGATACCGTCTGCCGCTTTGCCCGATGGACGAAAAGAACCGCGAAGCGCTCGCCGCAAGCATGAAAGAGGCGGGTCTGTTATGAAAATCGCCGTTATCGGACAGGGACGCATGGGCTCCCTGCTAAAAGAAGAAGCCAAGCGCCGCGGTCATGACGTCGTCATGGGCGATTGCCTGGATCCGGATCGCGTACTGGCGGCCAGGGAGGATCTCGATCTGATCATCGATTTTTCCCATCCGAACAATCTGGATTTCATTCTGGAACAGGCCGCAAATCCCAGTACCGCTCTGGTTCTGGGAACGACCGGCTATACAGACGAACAGCTTGAGCGCATTGAAGACGAAGCGAAAACACGTCCGGTCTTCTTTTCGTCCAACTATTCGCTGGGTGTAGCCGTCCTCAAGGATCTGGCTGCGCGTGCAGCCGCTATTCTGGACTCGTGGGATAAGGAAATCGTTGAACTCCATCACAGCCAGAAAGCCGACGCGCCCAGCGGAACGGCGCTGTCTTTACTGGAAGCCATCGATCCGCAAAACGAATACGAACATGTCTTTGGCCGGCATGGAAAACCGGGTCCGCGCAAGAAGGAAATCGGCATTCACGCGCTGCGTGGCGGAAGCGCCGCCGGCGATCATGAAATTCTGTTTCTGGGCGATCAGGAAACGATTCGAATTTCCCACAGCGCGCAAAATCGTCAGATCTTTGTCAATGGCGCACTCGATGCTGCCGAATTCATGGAAAACAAACCGACCGGTCTGTATTCGATGAAAGAGCTGATCGGAGACCGTTCGTGAACGCGCAGGAAATCATTGAACGCATCGCGACCTCGGAAAAGAAATCCCCGGTCCGCGTCTACTACAAAGCCGCCAGAGAAATCGATTTTCCCGGCTGCCGTACGTTTGGAAACATCGTTTTTGGCGAATGGAAAACGATCGCGCCGATTTTGGAGGCCCATGCCGAAGAGCTGGAAGACTGCGTCGTGGAATTTGACCGGCGCAATTCGGCGATCCCGCTGCTGGACTTCAAGGAAATCGACGCGCGCATTGAACCGGGCGCGCTGATCCGCGAAGGGGTAACGATCGAAAAAACGCTGTCATTATGATGGGTGCCATCCTGAACATTGGCGCAATCGTCGGTGAAGGAACGATGATCGACATGGGCGCCATTCTGGGCGGGCGTGCAACCGTCGGCGCGCACTGTCATATCGGTGCCGGCGCCGTTCTTGCCGGTGTAATTGAACCGGCAAGCGCCGTTCCGGTTGTCGTGGAAGACAACGTTTTGATCGGGGCCAACGCGGTCGTGATCGAAGGCGTACGCATCGGACACGATGCGGTTGTTGCCGCCGGGGCGATCGTCATTGAAGATGTCCCGCCCTATGCGGTCGTTGCCGGCTGCCCGGCTCGAATCATCAAGCAGAAAGATGAAAAGGCCGCCGCAAAAACGGCTCTGGTCGACGCCCTGCGCACTTTATAGCGATAGCGCTTTAGATTTAGAGGACGTTTGCGGAATAGAGAGCGTTTTGTCGCAGGCAAATCTTCCGTCATGTGACCTGGCTGCGTGAATTGGAAAAATCCCAGATCTTCAAATAAAAACCAGTAAGATTACGAAATAAGATTACGAAAACAAAAGAAAACGAAGCGGCTTCAAAAGAGCGAACGACTTGGATGTCTGTCCCCGGCTTTCGAGAGCGCTTCGTTTTTCTGTTCTTTGTTTATTCGCTTCCTGCTTTTTGGGATCAGTTGTCGGTGTCCGTGCCGGTTTCGCCCGCGTCTTTGGAAAGGAAGTCCTGAATGACGCCGAGGAAGGCTTTTCCATACCGTTCGAACTTGATCTGGCCGACCCCGTTGATGGCCATGAATTCGTCTTCGGAAAGCGGCATTTCCCGTGCCATCGCCATGAGCGTGGCATCCGAGAAAATGATATACGGCGGAAGACCGCGGGCTTTGGCTAGATCCAGTCGCTTCTGTCGGAGCCGGTCAAAGAGAGCGGTATCGAACGCGTCGGCAGAATCGCCAGGGGAAGAGAGGGAAGAGGCAATTGAACGCGAAGTATTCGAAAGTGCGGACCGGCTGGCGGAACGGTTTGTGCCCGTCCGCGAGCCTTCCGGCAGGGAGTGCCGTTTGGGACGGCGCATCGTAATCAGTGTGCCCTTTTTAAATCTTCGCGGAGTTTACGGCTGCCGTAAATGACCTGCCAGCGATCGGATGAGCGCTGCAGATAGCCTTTCATGATCAGACTTTCGAGAAGCGAGGCAATCTGCTCTTTCGACAGATTTTTCAGACTGCCGTAGCCTTCGACGTGATCGAGATACGCTTCCCGGATTTTTTCGTACTGGCGCCGGCAAGAAAATCGCGCACGGTATTGAGACCGTAGGCGCGGGGCATCGCGTCGATCGCCTTGGAAATTTTCGCCGCTTCCTGGGAAATGTCTTCGTCTTCCCATTCGCCTTTGCAGTTGGAACAGTTGTCGCAGGTGCCCGCAGACGTTTCGCCAAAATAGGAAAGAATGGTCGCGCGCAGGCAGGCGGTCGTCTTGCAGTAGTCGACCATCTGGTTCAGACGGTGCAGATCGCGCCGCTCCTGATCGGGATTGTCTTCGTTGGAGCATTCAATCAGAAACTTGCTGACCATGATGTCGGCCGGCGCGAACAGTAAAATGCATTCCGCCGGAGCGCCGTCGCGTCCGGCACGGCCCGCTTCCTGATAGTAGTTTTCAAGCGACTGGGGCAGGGAATAGTGAATGACAAAGCGCACGTTCGACTTGTTGATGCCCATGCCAAACGCGGAGGTCGCCGCAATGAGCGGAACCCTGTCAAACTGGAAATCGTCCTGGTTGCGGGAGCGTTCCGTATCATCGAGTCCGGCATGATAGCGGGTGCATGGGAAGCCGGCTTCGCAGAGCGCCTGCGCGACTTCTTCGGTTTCCTTGCGTGTCTGGCAGTAGATGATGCCGCTCTGGCCGGGATGCTCCTCAAGATAATACTGGATGGCTTTCATCTTGTCGCGGGGCTGCTGCACTTCAAAATACAGGTTTGGCCGGTCAAAACCGGTGACGAGAAGTTTTGGATCCTTCAGATTTAACATGTGAAGGATATCGTCCTTGACCGGTCCGGTGGCTGTGGCGGTAAACGCCGCGAGAATCGGGCGTTTCGGCAGCTTCTGCGCGAATTCGGCAATGTCGAGATAGCTGGGACGGAAGTTCTGGCCCCACTGCGACACGCAGTGCGCTTCATCGACCGCGATCATGGAAATGTTCATCGACTGCGCAAAGTTTAAAAAGGCGGGCGTTAACAGACGTTCCGGTGCCACATAAATGATTTTGTAGCGGCCCTGCGAAGCGAAATAGAGGGCTTTGCGATACTGGCCGGAATTGAGCGAGCTGTTCAGAAACGCGGCGGGAATGCCGGCCTGGTTCAGCGCGGCAACCTGGTCTTTCATCAGCGAGATCAGCGGCGAAATGACCAGCGTGATTCCCGGAAGAAAAACCGCCGGGATCTGGTAGCACACCGACTTGCCTGCGCCGGTCGGCATAATGCCCAGCACATCGCGGCCGTCTAAGAGCGCGCAGATCAGATCGATCTGTCCCGGACGGAATTCGTCATAGCCATAATATTTTTCAGCGCCTTATGAATCGGCGGATAGGTACGGTTGTTCATGGTCTTCCGATATTGTGACAACGAAAGATGAACCTTTCAAGTCCGGCCCCGGAAGCCTGCCGTCGACAGACGGCTTCGGCTTTACACGAGGCGAAAAAAGGGCAGATTCAAGCGGATGGACGCAGGAAAGGGCACACAGACTTTCCAGAAAATCAGCACTCTTTTCTTGTGCTACAATCAAGCTGAAAACGGGAGGCGAAAACATGAAACAGGGTTTTGATAATAATGAATATTTGAAAATTCAGTCCGATCAGATTCGAAAGCGGATTGATTCTTTTGGAGGCAAGCTGTACCTCGAATTCGGAGGAAAGCTTTTGATGATTTTCACGCGAGCCGCGTTCTGCCGGGATTCCAGCCGGATTCCAAGCTGCAGATGCTGCTGGAATTAAAGGATGAAGCCGAAGTGGTCATCGCCATTTCCGCCAAGGATATTGAAGCGGCGAAAATCCGTGAGGACCTGCAGATTTCCTACGATCAGGACGTTCTTCGTCTGATTGAAGAGTTCCAGAAAGCCGGCCTTTTGTCAGCTCGGTCGTAATTACCCAGTATTCCGGACAGAAGAGTGCCCAGAAACTGAAACGCCAGCTGCACAAGAAAAACATCAAGGTGTACTACCACTATGTAATTGAAGGCTATCCAACGGATACCCGCCACATTATTTCCAAGGACGGTTTTGGCAAGAACGACTACATCGAAACCGAGCGTCAGCTCGTTGTCGTTACGGCGCCAGGTCCCGGTTCGGGAAAAATGGCAACATGTCTTTCCCAGCTTTACCATGAAAACCAGCGCGGCATCAAAGCGGGCTACGCCAAGTTTGAAACGTTCCCGGTATGGTCGCTGCCGCTGAATCATCCGGTCAATGAAGCGTATGAAGCGGCGACTGCCGATCTCGATGACAAGAACATGATCGACCCGTTCCATTTCGAGGCGTACGGCAAAGTCGCCATCAACTACAACCGCGACATTGAAATTTTCCCGGTTCTCAAAAAGATGTTTGAAGAAATTTACGGCTCGTCTCCTTACAATTCCCCGACGGATATGGGCGTCAACATGGTCGGTTTCTGCATTTACGATGACCAGGCCGTGCGCGAAGCCGCTATTCAGGAAATTGTCCGCCGCTATTTTGCAAGCCGCACCCGCTTCCTGCTCGACGAATGCGGTCAGGATGAACTGCAGCGTCAGGAAATGCTTCTGCAGAAATGCCAGATCACGCCGGAAGACCGCAAATGCGTCAAAGCCGCCCGTGACCGTGCTGCCGTTCGTAAAGTGCCCTGCGGCGCTCTGGAGCTGGATGACGGCACAATGATCGGCTCAGCCAATAACGATTTCATGGGTCCGTCCGCCGGTCTGGTGATGAACGCCATTAAGAAACTGGCCGGTATTGAAGATTCCCACCTGCTCATTGAACCGGAAGCCTTCCGCCCAATCCAGAATCTCAAAACCGAATACATGGGTTCCATCAACCCGCGCCTTCACACGTTTGAAACGCTGATCGCCCTGTCGCTCTCGGCTCAGAACAATCCGGAAGCCGCCATGGCGCTCGAACAGCTGCCCAAGCTGCGCGGAACCCAGGCGCACATCTGCGGCGATCTGGCCGATACGGATCTGAACACCTACAATTCGCTGGGCATTCAGGTTACCTACGAACCGCAGAAGCGCTAGAACCATCCCGATATTTCTGAATCGATTTCGATCGGTTCTCCGATTTTACACACTCAAGCCGATCCGTCCCTGCGCCGGACCGGCTTTGTCTTTGGCCTCTGGTTGAATCGGGTAAAAGGCTTAGTTAAAATGAAAACAGAATCTGGACGTTTTCAGCGAATTTGAGCACCTGTATGATCGGCTGATGCGTTTCGTCCACGAGAAAAAGAAAGAGAGAAAGAAAATGGCTAAGAAAGTATCTCTGACCGCAGCCAATGCGGTTCGCAATATTCTGAAAAATAAGGAAGATTTCAAGGCGGAGCTTCGCTCTGAAGAAAAAGACGGCGAAAGAACCGTCTACGTCTTCGACGTCTTTTATGGAGACGCGATCGGTACGTTTACCATCGCCAGAGAAAATGATGAAATTCCGGTAGCGGTTCTGAACTTCTCCATGGGCAAGATTTTCTCCAAAGTCAACGACACCAATATTGAAAAGCTGGCCGCCTATGTCCTCGACACCGCGCTTTAATCTCACGCTGCGCGCCGTCGTCTCCACACGCGATGAAGAGCTGGCGCAGAGTGTCATCGCTTGTCTCAGGGAAGACGTTCCGCAGCTTAGCTGCTCGCCGTTTCGTGAAGAAACGTCGCTTGAAAACTGTCTGGAGTTCATGGGCAGTGCCGAAGTCACATCAGAACAGAAAGAGCGCATTCTTGCGCGCTGGGATAACGACTGGGACAGCGAAGAAGAGCGAAACGGTACCGAAAATTACTGGGCGTACGCCTTCAATACGAAAATGTTCGATCCGCTTCTTTACTATCTCGAACTGGAGCTTCGCCCGCTTCACAAATAAAGCAATATCTCTTTAACCAAAAACTGGATGGCCTCTGCATACGCTGCAGAACCATCCAGTTTTTGATTTTTAGATAGGCCTGAGAAACCGTCTTTGTTAAAGGACGGATCGATCGGCTTCGTGCTGTTCGCACTCGAGTGAGTGAAACGTATCTTCCAGCGCGTCGATCAGCTTTTCCGGAGAGAAGCTCCAGGGCGATCTGGCGGCTCTGGCGCTTTCGTTATGAATCCAGGCCCCAAGAACGGCTGCCTGGTCGGGCTTGAGTCCGGCGGAAAGCAGACCGCTGATGATGCCGCAGAGCGCATCGCCGCTTCCGCCCTTGGCCAGTGCGGAGTCGGGACGATGAATCACAAAGTGCGAATTCTGGGAGCAGACGAGCGTGAAATCCGATTTGAGCACGAGCGTCACTTGCGGATGCTTCGCGCAGAAGTCCTGCGCGAGCGTCAGCGGATCGCTTTCTACCTGTTCAAGCGGGGCGTGAACGAGACGCGCAAATTCCATCAGATGGGGCGTGAGAATAATCGGTTCGTCATGCGCGTCCAGCCATTGAATGTGGTTATCCAGAGAAAGGATATTGATCGCGTCCGCGTCGAGAACACACGGCCTGTCGGCTTTGAGAACTTCCTGGACGACTTCCTGCGCACCCAGACCGGTGCCCATGCCATTGCCGGCGCCGATCACATCGCAGCGATCGATTGCCGTTGAAAGCAGCTTGGCGGAGCCGGGCGCAAACCAGCCTTCCGCATCCTGATCGGCCCGTAAAATCATGGCCAGATCCATTTTGGCGGCAATGGCTTTCGCGGCGTCTTTGGGGGTAAACAGGGTGAGCGTACCGCATCCGCTTGAAAACGCGGCTTTGGCGCTCATGCAAATCGCCCCCTGCATGCGCGCACTGCCGCCGCAGAGCAGCAGCTTGCCAAACGTACCCTTGTGGGAAAAATTGGAACGACGGGGAGATATTCAAGCGCGTCCTTGCGGGTGAACAGCTTTGGCTCGGCGGCTTTTTCGTGCAGAAAGGCGGGAATGCCGATGTCGGCGATTTCGATCGATCCGGCATGGGCCGGTCCGTTGTTTAAAAGCAGACCCCACTTGAGGCAGTCCAGCGCAACGGTTAAATCCGCCCGAATGGCACTGCCGAGAACTTTGCCTGTCGTGCCGTCGATGCCCGAGGGGACATCGATGGAAACGATCGGCGTTTTCGCTTTGTTCAGCAGATTCACGTAGTCGCAAAACGGTGCCTGCAGCGTCCGGTTGAGTCCGTTTCCAAACAGGGCATCGACCAGAAGATCCGCATGCTCTGCTTCCTCTTTTAACGTGTTGAGAAGCGGGACGATCTGAGAGGGAAGACGATCGAGTCCATAAGCCGCAAAGGCACCCTCTGAATTTTCGCCTGAATTCCTGTCCAGAGTCTTCAGATTCTCCAGAGTTTCCTTGTCTGAATTGTCTGCGTCGTCTGGTTTTTCTGCGTCCGTCTTTGCTCCGGCGTCAAAGCGCCAGAGCTGGCCTTTTCTTTCGAGCGCCTTGTTTACAAAGAGACACGTCAGACTGCAGGCGTTGCTTATGGCCAGCTCGGCGAGTGCCTGCAGCTGGATTTTTCCATCGCCCGAGAGTGTATCGAGGTTAACGAAGACGCGAACCGCGCGATTTTGAAGCAGCAGAATCCGGGCGCAGGCCAGACCGTCGGCGCCGTTGTTTCCCGGACCGCATACAATCAGAATGCGTTTTGCGTCCTTGGAAAAATCGTGCTTCTGTATGGATCGACAGACGCTCTGGGCGGCGTTTTCCATCAAAATGAGGGATGGAATTTTCAGGCCGTCGATCGCCTGATGATCGGCCTCGCGGGCCTGCCTGGCCGTGGCGACATACTGGGTAATCAAAGGGCTCATCCTCCTTTAGCTTCCATAAATTCTACCGGTATCTCTATGTTATAATGGCAAGCTGAAAGGAGACACATCCTATGTCCAAAGAGAATAAACATTCAACCGCTTCCGTGGCGAAAAATCGATCATCGCTGGCGGCCTGATCGGCACCGGCGGCTTTTTATTGCGAAAGCGATTGGCCTGCTCTATTCCGTTCCTTTTTCGACTATCCTCGGCAGCGACGCCTTAATGTCGTACTACGGTTCGGCTTACCGAATCTACAGCTACCTGCTCAACGTCTTTACCGCAGGAGCACCGATGGCGATTGCCACTATGGTCGCCAAATATATTACGCGCAAGAACAGCCGCACCGTTCTGGCGGTTCAGCGCATGTCCGTTCTGTTCATGGCTCTGCTTGGCTTTTTAGGCATGGTCATCATGTTTGCGCTCTCAAGCGTGCTCGGTCCGCTGATGGCCGACGGTACGCAGGACGGCGCCCAGGTGATGACTCAGGTTCTGGCCATATTGTCCATCGCCATATTTTTTGTTCCGCTGCTCAGCGCCTATCGCGGCTTTGTGCAGGGATGCAAGGAGATGGAGGAATACGCCTTTTCCCAGGCGTTTGAACAGATCTTCCGCGTCGGCTTCCTGCTTGGTGTCGGCTGTCTGCTCGTTTACGTCTTCCATTTTTCTACCGTATATGCGCTGTACGCGGCTGTTTTATCGACGTCCGTAGCGGCCGTTGCGGGTCTGATTCAGATCATGCACTTTTCCAAAGGGCTTCAGGGCCAGCTTCGCCGTTCGGCGAAAACCGAAAATACGAGAGCCGTACCCCTTCGCCCGCTCTTTAAGGAATTCATTCTGATCTGCATTCCGTATCTGCTCTTTGCGGTCATCGGTTACGCCAACGACATTTACGACGCAGTTCTGCTTCCGACGGGCCTGCGCATGTCGAGCTATACGGCTGCCCAGATTCAGACGATGACGTCGGCGGCCAACTACGTCGGCATCAAGCTGACTGCGATTCCGATGATTCTTTCTCCAGGCTTCGTGGCGGCGATCATTCCGCACATCACGTCCGCTCTGGAAATGAAGGACTACAGGACGGTGCGCAAGGATATCCTCGACTGCATCAATATCGTTCTGTATATCGCGCTCTTTCTCAGCTTCTGCATTTTCGCCTACGCCGGCCCGCTCTTCTACTCGCTCTATTTCACAAGCGACTTGCCTTTAGCGACGCAAAGCGTGCGCTGGATTGCGATCGAAGGCTTTTTCGGCACGATCACGCCGGTCATTTCCTCGATGATGATGGCCTGCCGCATGCGCAGGAAACTGCTGAAGCAGATGCTTATTTCCGCAGTGATCAAAGGCATTATCATGGTACCGATGGTCATGCTGATGGGAATCGCGGGCGCGGTGATTTCGTCCGTGATCTGCTTTTCCTACATTATTTTCTATTCGCTCAATCAGATGACAAAGGCGTACGGCGTTCGCTTCCGCTCCACCCTGAAGCTGCTCGTGCAGACGTCCATCTGTCTGCTTGCGACGAGTCTGGTGATCTGGCTTCTCAGCCTGATGGGCTGCGGTGCAACGACCGGCTCGAAACTGATGTGCTTTCTGACGATGTGTGTCAGCGGCATTGTCGCCTGCATCGTCTTCTTCGGTATGTCTCTGTATTTCCGCATTCCCCAGCATCTCTTTCATATCCGGTTTAAACGGCCGGCAAGGAGGGTGTAATCATGTATGACGTTTTAGTGGTCGGCGGCGGTCATGCCGGCATTGAAGCCGCGGCGGCGGCAGCCCGCATGGGACAGAAAACCATCCTGGTCACAAACGATATTTCCATGATCGGCTCGATGCCCTGCAATCCCTCGGTCGGCGGTCCGGCCAAGGGCATCGTCGTTCGCGAAATCGACGCCTTTGGCGGTCTGATGCCAAGAGCAGCCGACCAGACGGCTCTGCAGTTTAAAATGCTGAACACGAAAAAGGACCGGGCGTGCAGTGCCTGCGCGTACAGTCCGACCGCGACGAATACCGCCGCTGGATGCGCGAAGCGCTGATAGCCCAGGATAACCTGGAAATTCTCGAACAGCGCGCGGCGCGCATTTTGCTCGAAGGCCATCGCGTCATCGGCATCGAATGCGAAGACGACACGCAGATTCTTTCGCGTACCGTCATTCTGACCGCCGGTACCGGCATGCGCTCGACCATTTTGCGCGGCCATACCGCGACCGTCAGCGGCGCGGATGGCATGCCGACCAACTCGACGCTTTCGCAGTCTCTGGCCGACGCCGGTCTCGATCTGATCCGTCTGAAAACCGGAACCCCTCCGCGCGTTGTCTATTCGAGCGTGGATCTCTCGCAGGCGGCCATTCAGCAGGGAACGGATGAATTCATCACGTTCTCCGATACGACTACGCCAGATGAAGTGCTGCCCTTTGATCAGCAGCTGCCCTGCTACCTGATTTACACCACGCCAGAAACGCACGAAATCATTCGGGACCATCTGCAGGATTCTGCCATGTATTCCGGTCTGGTCACCGGTACAGGTCCCCGCTACTGCCCGAGCATTGAAGACAAGCTCGTACGCTTTGCGGACCGTCCCCGCCATCAGCTCTTTCTCGAACCGGAGCGCGCTGCGTATGATACGTTTTACATCCAGGGATTTTCCACATCCATGCCCGAAGACGTGCAGGGACAGATGGTTCGCTCGCTGCCTGGCATGAAAGACGTCGAAATCCTCAAATACGCCTACGCGATTGAATACGATGCCGTCGATCCGCTACAGATGAAGCCTTCGCTGGAAAACAAGAAAATTGAAAATCTGTTTACCGCCGGCCAGGTCAACGGAACGTCCGGCTACGAAGAAGCGGCCGGTCAGGGTCTGATGGCCGGCATTAACGCCGCCCTCAAAAACCAGGGAAGGAACCAATCGTGCTCGGCCGGGATCAGGCGTACATCGGCGTCATGATTGACGACCTGACGACCAAAGGCACGAAGGAGCCGTACCGTCTGCTCACCTCGCGTGCGGAATACCGTCTGCTGCTGCGCCATGACAACGCTCCGCGGCGTCTGTGTGAAATCGCCCATGCCTGCGGCGCCTCAGCGACGAACGCTACGAAGCGTTCCTCAAGAGTCAGGACGAAGAGAAAAAGGTTCTCGAAGATCTGGCCGCAACCCGCATTAAGCCGGATGAAAAAATCAACGCCGTTCTGGAAGCGGCTGATGCCGGTTCTCTTGAACAGGGCTGCAGTGCGCTCGATCTGCTCAAGCGTCCAAACGTTACCGTACATATGCTGGAACCGTGGCTTGGCTATTCGGTATCGCCCAAAATTGCCAAGCGCATTGAAATCGAAACGCGCTACGCGGGCTACATAGCCAAGGCCAGACGGGATACCGAACGCCTGCAGAAACTTGAAGACGTCCGCATCCCCGAAACGATCGATTACGATCAGCTCGAAAATCTCGCGCTCGAAGCGCGAAGCAAGCTGAGCCAGATCCGCCCAAGAACCCTTGGACAGGCCAGCCGCATTTCCGGTATCAACCCGTCGGATATCGCGGTTCTCTCGGCTTTCCTCAAAAGCCGCAAGGCCGAGTCGGAACCGACAGAATAAAAACAGTACAGCGGTCTGCATGGACCGCTTTCTTTGTACATGAAAACCGTTCGAATCTGACGTTTTTAAAAATAACGCACGTGTACGGGCACAATGAATCCGTGTAAGTACACACGGTCTAAAATTGAATGAGAGTTATAAACATTCATCGAAATGAAAGATAATTTCGGCTTTTAAAGCCTTTGTTCTTTCTTCTTTGTCACAGATAGAGAAAAGTCTCGAGTTTGCTTTAGATTAAACATTTGATCTGATAGACTAAGACCGCGGGAAGGAGGTGTCCGAACATGGCAGATTCGCGTCGAAAAAGCAAAAGAGAAGATTCGCAGCACGCTGGCGCGGATTTATATATATCGGTCTGATCGCTTTCAGCGTCTTCTGTTCCGTCCTGATGGCCAATGATATCGGAACCTGGCTGCATATCAATCAGGAGGTTCATGCCAATGAGAAACTGCTTGATGAGCTCACCAGCCAGCAGAGCGAACTCGAAACCACCCGCAAAAATCTGACGAACCCGGACTACCTCGAAATGATTGCCCGGGGCAAATATCATGTTTCCAAAAACGGCGAACAGGTGTTCGTTTTCCCGCAGCTTGGCGAAGAGGAAGAAGACCAGAGTGATTCGTCCAGTTCGCAGTCTTCGAACAAAACCGTAAAGCCCAAAGTAACCGAAGGGCTTGCGGACGCCGGTTCGAATTCGGAGGGAAACTGATCGGAAAAATCCGGCTCGGTTTTTAAATGCATATAGAAAAATGACAGGAGATGTCCTTAACCGGGCCTCTCCTTTTGTATGGTCCGGCATGCACTTAAACATGTCTGGGTTGGTCCGCGGGGAGAACCGGAACGGGGCAGGCCTGAAGCATGCATCAGTTTCTCGCAGAAACGGGCAGAAGATCGCAGAGAAAAACTGAAAAACTTAAGCCCTAAGCCAGGAGTCAGAGTGCATGTCCTGCCCGCCCGCTCCTTTCGATCGACGGATCCAAAATCGTTTCCCCGCTGTAAAGAGCGCATCACAGGCCTTCGGATCTGGGTCCTCTCAGGAAGAGAAGACGGATTTTCGTTCTTGAAAATATGAACGAAATCTGAACAAAAGTTTCGCTTTTCAGGAAATTTCATTCGAAAAACAAGGACAGACCGGCAGACTGTAAGGCAGTCTGCCTTTTTGTTTTTGAAAGAAAAGCGCATGCAAAACGAAGTGGTAATCGGTCGTAAAGAATGAAATAAGTCGTATAAATAGGCGGAAAATATGCACAATAAACCATAAAAATAAACAAATAAAGAAATAATGCAATCGAAGGCATAAGCCGGTAAGGTCGCAAAAGCGACGGTCGGAAAGCTTAACGAAATCAAAATAAAATCTAAATATGCAACGGTACGGCTTTTCAAAACGGAAACGGCATGCATTCATGTCAGGGAACAAAGGCGGCTGCCGCGCCGGGAAGCGAGATCCAGACGGAGCAGAAATCCTGCACAGACAGAAAGGAATCTTCCTTTTTCTTCGAGGAACGCTGCGTAAAACGAAGTGCCAGGCCCAATCCGGGCAGGAGAAAATTTCGGGTACAGCACAAACAAAGCAGCGGGAGTTCAGGGCCGAACGCGAAGCAGGAAAACAGAAGTTTAACGAAACAGGAAGAAAAGAGTTGGAAGGAAAAGGAGACGGATTATGTCCTATGTAAATTTACAGAAACCGGCAGAAGGCAGCCGGGGAGAGTTGTCACGCTCGATAACGTACAGCGGATGGTTTATGACCAGCCGCCGCGCCAGTGGGATCCGCAGACGATCCGGGAAAGCGTGATTTATCAGACGGGTGATCTTCTGATCGATCGCGGCGCACAGATTATTTTCAAGGGAGGGAAATGTTAATGGCGACTCCGACCGAATTTGAACTGATCCTGCATCTGGTCGAACACCAGACTTGCTTCTGCGCCAGAGAAGTTCTGATCAATGTCATCTCGAGCCGCCTGCGCCACTGCATCTCGGACAACACGCTGTCCAAGCACATCTGCCGGGTGCGCAAGAAACTCGGAGACGATGAAATCGCGCCCTATATCCTGACGCAGAATTCCAAAGGGTATAAATGGAACTTTCCCGTAACCCGACGCTTTATTACCCGGGAAACGCTCGTCTGAAACCAGACAGCCTGCACCGGACCCAGCCCGAACAGCGCAAAACGGCCTGGCATCTAGCGATATTCGAGTCAGGAAATGGCGGTTTGAAAGGCCTTTCACGCTTTGAAAACGAGGAAGATACCGGGAATGTCAACAATTGGACCGATTCGAACCGGGTGTGTCAAAACGTGTAGAAATCGTAGGAAAAGCAATGCCTGAAAGATGATGAATATATCCATTACGGGGATCCGGAATTTTTAAAGAAAGAAGGGTACTTCCAGAAAAATCACAAATGATCACAAAATTGGGCAGAATACTTGCCTGCACGGCTGGGGCTTTCTTGCTTTTCGAAGACCCGAATCTATAATTCAGTTCGTGGAGGTTTAACGATGAATAACATTTTCAGCAGTAAGGAAACGTTTAAGGAAGCCCTTCGCGCTGAAGTGTCCGCCCGTTTCGGACGCGATCTCGAAGATGCTTACGATGAAGAACGTTATTTAGCCCTTGGTGCTCTGATCCGCGATCATGCAGGAAACTCCTGGAAGCTCACAAAAAGAGCGTTCGCGCAAACGGTACGAAACAGCTTTACTACTTCTCAATGGAATTTCTGATGGGCCGTCTGATGGTCAACAACCTGATGAACATGGGAATCTACGATGTTGTCCGCGATGGACTGGCCGATCTGGGACTGGATATTCACAACCTGGAGGAACTTGAATGCGATGCCGGCCTGGGCAACGGCGGTCTTGGCCGTCTGGCCGCATGCTTCCTCGATTCTCTGGCAAGTCTGAACCTGGCCGGAAACGGAAACTGCATCCGCTATCACTACGGTCTGTTCAAGCAGGAAATCGTCAACGATGAACAGGTGGAAAAACCCGACTGCTGGCTCCGTCTGGGCAACGTCTGGGAAGTCTGGAAACCCCAGCACGCCGTACAGGTCAAATTCGGCGGCACCCTCGATGCCTACATGGACCAGTTTGGCCATTTCCATTCGCATCACAACCCGGCGTTTGTGGTCCGCGCGGTACCGTATGACGTACCGATTGTCGGCTACAACACCCCGACCACCAACACCCTGCGTCTCTGGGACGCGGAAGTGGATGAAGAATCCGTACAGGCGGGCGTTCTGAACAAGTACCTCAATGACGTACAGGCGCTGACCGCTAACGTGTATCCGGATGATTCGACGTACGAAGGCAAGGAACTGCGCCTGAAACAGGAATACTTCTTTGTCTGCGCCGGCGTGGATCAGCTGATCCATAATCATCTGCGCGTATACGGCTCGCTCGACAATCTGGCCGAGAAAACCGCGATCCAGCTCAACGACACCCATCCGGTTCTCGTCATTCCGGAACTGATGCGCGTACTCATGGATGACTACGATTACGACTGGGATCAGGCGTGGGATATCGTTACCCGTACTGTGGCCTATACCAACCACACGATCATGGCGGAAGCGCTGGAGCGCTGGCCGCAGGAAATGATGCGTTCGCTTCTGCCGCGCGTCTACATGATTATTGAAGAAATCGAACGCCGCTTCCATTACGAAGTGCAGCATGCCGGCAAGGAACACATGTTCCCGGCGATGTCGATTCTTTCCAACAATCAGGTCAACATGGCCAACCTTGCGGTTGTCGGAAGCCATTCGGTAAACGGCGTTGCCAAGATTCATTCCGAAATTCTCATCAACGATGTCATGGCTTCGTTCGCGTCGTTCTACCCGGGCCGCTTCAATAACAAGACCAACGGTGTCACCCACCGTCGCTGGCTCGTATATTCCAACCCGCAGCTGACCGAACTGCTGAAAAATACATCGGCGACAGCTTCATCAAGCATCCGGAAGATCTCGAAAAGCTGATGGCCTATGTCGACGATCCGAAACTGCAGGAAGAGTTCTTCGAAGTGAAGCTCGAACGCAAGAAAATTCTGGCTGCGTACGTGAAGGAACATCTGGGCATTGAGGTCGATGTCAACACGATTTTCGACTGCCAGTCCAAACGTCTGCACGCCTACAAGCGTCAGCTGATGAATATCTTCCATATTATGTATCTGTACCTGCGCATGAAGCAGGATCCGAATTACCGCATTACGCCGACGACGTACTTCTTCTCCGCCAAGGCTGCTCCTGGCTACGCACTGGCCAAGGAGATCATCAAGCTGATCGTCAAGGTCGCCAACCGCATCAACGGCGATCCGCAGGTCAGCCAGTACATGAAAGTCGTCTTCATCCCGAACTACTCCGTATCGATCGCCGAACTGCTGATCAACGCGGCAGACGTTTCGGAACAGATTTCTACCGCAGGCAAGGAAGCGTCCGGTACCGGAAACATGAAGTACATGATGAACGGTGCGCTGACGCTCGGTACACTCGATGGCGCCAACGTGGAAATCGTCGACTGTGTCGGCTTTGAAAACGCGAAGATTTTCGGTCTGAAAGTCGAAGACATCGAATGCATTCGCCGTGAGAACAGCTACGACGTCTGGCGGATTTATCATTCCAACCCGAAACTGCGCATGGTCATTGATTCTCTGCGCAACTGCACATGGTCGGAAAATCCGAACGAGTTCCAGCTGATCTTCAACGACCTGATGCTGCACAAGGACGAATTCTTCGTTCTGGCCGACTTTGATGCCTACCTGATGGCCCATGCGGACGTATCGGCCTGGTATGCCGACAAACCGGCCTGGGCTCGTGCCATGCTGGTAAATATCGCCAAATCCGGCTACTTCTCTTCCGACCGCACCATCCGCGAATACGCGAAGGAAATCTGGGGTCTGGATGAAATTAAGTTCACGCGCCAGGAACGGCTGGAAGCCGGCTGCACCGTGGATGACGAAGAAGACGCCGCGTAAGCGCGACGGTTCCCATTCGGTTCAATTCGTCTTAAAAATCACGATTTGCTTATAATAAAGAGGACTGCGGTCCTCTTTTTTCATGGGCGCAAAAGAAACGATGCCCAGCCTCCCTTATATGCGGGAGTTTTCGCTCTGGCCTGCCGTTTTGGAACGGGGAACAGGGAAAAATTAAGAAAGAAGAAAACGAGGACAGCCTTTATCCCGCAGGGGATAAGAATGGACATTTTTCTATGAACAAAAACCTGTAAAACTTCTGCTTCTTGGCGCGACCGGCTCGATCGGTACGCAGACACTGGATGTGCTGCAAGCCCATCCGGATGATTTTGAACTGGTCGGCATCAGTGCCGGAAAAATAAAGCCGCACTTGAAAGCATTCTCGCGCAGTTTCCATCTGTAAAAGCGGCGGGACTCAGCGCGCAGGACGAGACCATAAGGGAAGATGCAAACGGCGTGGTCTGGTATGGCGGCGAAAAACAGATGGTGCATATGGTCGAAGAACTCGACTACGATCTGCTTGTCAACGCGGTTGTCGGCTTTCGCGGTCTCGCTCCGACGCTGGCTGCAATTGAACGCGACAAGGATGTCGCGTTAGCCAATAAGGAATCGCTGGTCTGCGGCGGCGAACTCGTTCAGGACGCCCTGAAAAAGCATGACGCCGTTTTGCGCCCGATCGATTCCGAACATTCCGCCATCTGGCAATGCCTGCAGGGAAACCGTCACGAAGACGTTTCCCGACTGATCATTACCGCCTCGGGCGGATCGCTGCGCGATCTTGGCCGGGAGGAACTGGCCGACATTATACCGGAGCGGGCGCTGAAGCATCCGTCGTGGTCGATGGGGCCGCGTATTACAATCGATTCGGCGACGATGGTCAACAAAGGCTTTGAAGTCATTGAGGCGCACTATCTCTTTGATATGCCGTATGAACAGATCGCCACGGTACTCCATCCGCAGTCGATCGTTCATTCGATAGTCGAATATCAGGACGGCGCGAGCATTGCCCAGCTGGGCAGCGCGGATATGCGCCTGCCGATTCAGTACGCGCTGTACGGCCCGGATCGCCCGTATTTAAAAGAAGATCATCCGCTTGATCTTACCCGGACTCTGACTTTAAACTTTAAGGAAATGGATTACGATCGCTATCCGATGCTTTTACTGGCCGTTCAGGCGGGAAAGCGCGGCGGCAACGCCGGCTGCATTTTCAATGCGGCGGATGAACAGGCGGTAGACCTGTTTTTGAAAAAGAAAATTTCCTTTCTCGAAATCGAAGAGGCGATCGCCGACGCGCTCGAACAGATTCCCTTTATCGAAAACCCGGATCTGAACGATCTCTTCGACACGGATGCCCGGACCCGCGCGCACGTCAAAGCCCGCTGGTGTGGACAAAACGCGTCTGGACCCCTAGACTGAGAAAGCTGAAAACCGCCTGCCGGTTTTCAATGAAGTGTTGAATCTGATTTGAACGTTTGTTTTCAAAGCGGGCTTTTCTGCCGCTTTGAAAACGGTGAATAGATAGAAGGAGGGTCATGTGAAAAAGACATCTTTGTATTCTCTTGCCGCCCTGATGGCGGCGGTCTGCCTGCCTGCAGGATCGATGATCCGGCCGGTTCTGGCTTCCAATTCCACGCTCCCCGCCGTTATCGAAGGGGAAACGGTCGATCCCGCATGCATCACTCCTGATGAGTTCGTGAATCGATTTTGTAAATTTGAAACCATTCGTCTTCTGCCTGACGGCAGCAGCGTAAAAGATTCCGTATGGTATACGACGCTTACCCCGGAAAACGCACCGCTTCTCGCGCAGGGCAAAGGCATCTTTGATCAGATGGACGCCCAGCGCCAGCAGATCGTCATTCAGGCGGCCGCTGCGTTTGGCATCGACTATCCTGCCCTTGCGCAGAGCGCAGTGGACTATTGTGCTGCTTTAGAAAACGCAGCGCAGACACCGCAAACGCCTGCACCGGCCGCGCCTTCCGCGGATTTGGACGCTTCTTCGCAGACGAAAAGCGATCCGGCTCAGAGCGCAGCGGACAGTTCGGCTTCTTCGGAAAAAAGGATGAACAGCCTTACGGTACTAACGAAACATCCGCTTCGGATTCTTCCGCACCGACAAAGGCTGATCCTTCACAGGAAGCACCCGCCAATGGAGAGGATGTTAAATCCAGTGAAGATACAGGAACTTCCAATGAGCAGACACCTTCTCAGACGCCGGATTCCAAAACGGAGCAGCCGGTAAATGGCGAAAACGGAAATGCGCAGACTTCGGATGCACAGGAAAATTCGAACGTTTCTGATGAAGAAACGTCTGACAAACCTGCCGATGACACAGATCCGGCAAAACCGGAAGACGCTGCTCCCGAAGCTCCCGCTGAAGTTGTGGAAACCAAACCGGTTTCCTACCAGTACACAGAAGGAACGCTCAATCTGTCTTCTTCACACATGCCAGGCGGCATGAGCGTACAGACCCTGAGCTTTCCCGTGAATCCGGAAACCGACGATCTGACGGGTACCATTGCCAAGTCGCTGGCAGAAAATGCCGGCTGGCCCGCCTGGACGGTCGAACCGGTCATTTACCAGTACACGAATAAAGAGGTAACCGTACAGACTGCGGTTTTATACCGTGTGGCAGCCGGAGATCTGCAAATGCTGTTTGATTACGGCATCGGTCTGGACGGTCATATCGCGGTAACGCTCTATAACGCCAGCAGCTGTTCCTACAATATGGATTCCAGCACGCTGCAGCTGCCGCGCATCGGCTACGCCGTGCTCAACCCGATCGCGGAAACCGACGGCATTCAGAACGAAATTCAGCCAGTTGATCCGGCAGCAGCGCCAGCAAATACTGCGGAAGCCACCGGAATCAAAACCGAGTCCGTCTGGACCGTGGACAAGGCTGCGTCTTCGGAAAATTCAGAAGAAGCCGGCAAAGTCGCCCAGCTGAGCGTCTTCCCGGAAATCGCGGATGAGACGATCGCAAAACAGCGTGCCGCTCTGATCAATGCGCCGACGCTGATGAGCCTCGATAATCAGGCCAATGATTTCGTTCAGCGCTACGCCATGCAAAACGGAGCTGTGATCAAGGCGATTAACGCGTCCAACTACCAGCAGGTCCTTAACGGCATGAAAGCCTGGAACGCGCTGAGCACGAGTCAGCGCCGGTCCGTCAACGACTATCTGATTGCCAACGGAAGCTCCCGCTTCCAGCAGCTGTATCGTCAGGCGAATGAATACCGTCTGGGCATGCCGCTGCAAAAGGAAAATCTGCCTTCCTCAGCCGGATCGGTCAATACCGCTTCCGTAGCGGAACTGCCGATGTATCTCGCTTCCTTTGCGGGTGCGGCCAGCGCGCTGGTAACGTTCAGCCAGGCTGCCTTTGGCAAAACGAACAAGGACGAAGACGACGCCTCGCTTTAAAAAGAGGAAGCGTCCGTTCATTTCGCCTTTCCCTTGCGAAAGGGACAGGTTAATCCTTTGCTTTTTCAACAATCCTTTGTATGATCAAAGTTCGCCGGGACTGTCCTGGCGGACTTTTTGAATTTATGCGGGATTGCCGTATGATGAAAATACTAGATATCGAACGAGAATCGAGGTACGAATGGCCACTTACAGCAAGAAAGATCTCGAGCGGGCGAAATTTGTCAAGGAACAGGAACTCTATGTAAAAGAAGGCTATAAGAAAGCCGTCTTTTTAAACCGGACGTTTGCGGACTATCAGAATCACCTGTATGCGTATCTGATTGATCTGAGCATCTGTCTGCTCCCCGTCTACGTCTGGGGCGTTGAGTTTATCCTGATTTTATCGGGAGTCATCTCCCCGGCTTATTTCGATCTGCTTTTTTATATAATGTATGCCCTGCTCTTTTTGACGAGCTGCATCCTTCTTCCCTGTACACCGCCTCCAAGGGCGGGTACTCGTGGGGCGGACGGCTGATGGGACTGCGTCTAGTACGGGCGGATAAAAAACCGGCAACCGTCATGCGGCTTGTCGTGCGCGAACTGCTCGGCATCGGCGCGCCGATGATGCTTTTGGATATTTCTTCTCCATCTGGGGCATCTTCTTATGGTGGGGCGTGAACGGACTTTGCGTTCTCGCATCCCCTCACCAGCAGACCATTTTTGACTGGCTGCTCAATCTGGCTCTGGTGTATACGCCGCGCTATTCCATGCGCGTCGTCGGCTCGAAAGCCAAGGGCCAGAAACCGGCTCCGTCCAATACGGAAGAAAACGAAAATTCTTCCGCCGCTTCTCCGTCGGAAAAGCCCGCGGCTCAGGCGGCAAAACCGCAGCCCAAAGGGCAGGTTAAACCGGCACTGAGCGAGGAAGAAAAACAGATCTGGCCGATCGATCTGCACATTCGCTCAAGCTTCAGCGACGACGCGGACGGGGAAGTGGAAGATATTTTCTGTCAGGCGAAAGAACAGAACATGGAAGTCATTTCCATTACCGACCATAACAACGCCAGAGCCAACGCCCAGGCGGTGCGCTTTGCGAAAATGTATGGCATCCGCTACATTCCGGGCGTCGAAATCGACTGTGAACTCGATGGAGAACGCGTCCGGATTCTGGGCTACTACATCGACTGGACGGCGTCGTTTTTCGACCAGATTGAACGCCTTTCCCTGAAACGGGAAAAGACGCGTCGATCGACCGGATCCGCGCCTTTGAAGCCGCAACCGGCATGAAAGTCGATACGGAATCCCTGCTTTCCAACTCGCGCTTCAAGCTGCTGCGTCCGCAGGAGCTGACCGATCTGGTATTCGATACGCCCGAAGCCCGCAAGCTGCCGGCTGTATCGAGCTATCTGATCAGCGCCCGTTCGGAAAAAGAAGCCCGTGAGGCGTTCCTGCGGGACTATTTCGGTCCAGGCGGCCCGTGTCACATTACGTATAAATATCCAAACGCCCTGAAAGTCATTGAAGGCATTCATCAGGCCGGGGACTGGCCGTACTTTCCGGCTGGCACATTTCCCGCATTTCCAGTGAAGTTCTCCTTCGGCTGATGGATGGCGGACTCGACGGCTTTGAAGTGTTCGCTCCCAACAATACGGAAGCCGAAAAGCGCTTCCTGCTCAAACTGGCCGGCGAGGAAAAATCGCTCATTACCGCCGGTTCGGATTACCATGGCACAAGACGTCCCGATCGAAAGATGGGCGTAACGACGATGACCGGCAAAGCCCGTTCGGTAGTCGAGCTTTTACGCAGGCTGCCCTCGAACCGCCCAGACCGTCTTCTTCCAGACGTGCCGGCTGATCGCTTTACTGCTTTAGAATGTTCAAAGGCACAAGGATCCCGCCCTGTTTGTTCAGGGCGGGATCTGTTTTTACTTTTGCTCGCTTCGATTGGTGCCGCAAGATTGCGCAAAGCATGAAAACGACAAATAAACACGAGAAGCTTTTCATACTTTCGCCATGAGCGCAGGGATTTCGCGGGCAAAGATGGAATTGGTCCGGTTTGTGGTAAAATTTTTCAATGAATCGGCATGCCGGAACGGGCGCTTTGTCTGCTGCACTTTACGCACAGACAGACCGAACGCCAGACAGATTCCGGAGCCGCCACGCTGAACCTGCAAAAGCGATTTTTGGCTTTCAGGAAAGCCGCTCAAGAAAGGAAGCAACAGGTACATGACAGAGAAAACGCCTTACTTTCTGACGACCGCGATCGCGTATACGTCAGGAAGACCACATATTGGAAACACCTACGAGATCATTCTCTCCGATGCGCTCGCCCGCTTTAAACGGGCGCAGGGCTACGATGTCTTCTTTCAGACCGGAACCGACGAACACGGTCAGAAAATTGAAGAAAAAGCCGCCGCGGCAGGCATTACGCCGCAGGCCTTCGTCGATGACGTTGCCGGAAAAATCCGCTCCAACTGGGATCTGATGAATACGTCCTACGACTGCTTCATCCGCACCACCGACGAAAAGCACGTCAAAGCGGTACAGAAAATTTTCCGTCGTCTGTATGAACAGGGCGACATTTACAAAGGCGAATACGAAGGCTGGTACTGTACACCCTGCGAATCGTTCTGGACCGAGTCGCAGCTCGTGGACGGCAACTGCCCGGACTGCGGAAGACCCGTTCACAAAGCGAGAGAAGAAGCCTACTTCTTCAACATGCGCAAATACGCGGATCGTCTGATGAAGTATATTGAGGATCATCCGGATTTCATTCAGCCCGAAAGCCGCAAAAACGAAATGGTCAACAACTTCCTCAAACCCGGTCTGCAGGATCTGTGCGTATCCCGCACGTCCTTCTCCTGGGGCATCCCGGTCGATTTCGACAGCAAGCACGTTGTCTATGTATGGCTCGATGCGCTGACAAACTATATTACGTCGCTTGGCTACGATGCCGATCTGCCCTGCGAAGAACAGCCGGAAGCCTTTAAGAAGTTCTGGCCGGCGACTCACATTATCGGCAAGGACATTCTTCGCTTCCATACCATTTACTGGCCGATCTTCCTGATGGCGCTCGATCTGCCGATGCCCAAAAAGTCTTCGGTCATCCGTGGATGTTAATTGGAGAGGGCAAAATGTCCAAATCCAAAGGCAACGTCATTTACGCCGAAGAACTCGTTGAACATTTCGGCGTCGACGCCGTTCGCTACTACTGCCTGCACGAAATGCCGTTTGCACAGGACGGAACGATTACGTGGGATCTGATGATCGAACGCATCAACTCCGATCTGGCCAACGTCCTTGGAAACCTCGTCAGCCGGACGATTGCCATGGAAAACAAGTACTTTGACGGTCTTGTCGAAAATCCAGGCGTGACTGCACCGGTCGATGACGAACTCAAAGCAGCTGCCGAAAATGCGGTGGTGAAAACCGAAGAGAAGATGGAAGACTTCCAGGTCAGCGCTGCGCTCGACGAAATCTTCACCCTTCTGCGCCGTTCCAATAAATACATTGATGAAACCGAACCGTGGAAGCTGGCCAAATCCGAAGAGGATCTGCCGCGTCTGAAAACGGTTCTGTACAACCTGCTCGAAAGCATCCGCATTGCCGGCATTCTGCTCGAAAGCTTCATGCCCGAAACTTCGGCAAAAATTCTCGATGCGCTCAACACAAAGGAACGCACGCTCGATTCCGCCCGTCATTTCGGTGCGCTCGAACAGGGCATTCATGTCGCCGAAAAGATCGAACCGCTCTTTGCGCGTATTGATGCCGCCAAGTTTGCGAAAGAAAACGGCCTGACGCAGGAAGAACCCGAAAAAGCCGCGAAGAAAGAAAAGAAAAAGAGAAGAAGGCCTCCAAAAAGAAGAGAAGCCCGCAGAGCCGATCGAGATCGATGACTTTGCGAAAGTGTCTCTGAAAGCCGGCCGCGTTCTTGAAGCCAAAGTTCATCCAGACGCAAACCGCCTGCTTGTGGAAACCGTCGATCTTGGAAACGGCGATGTCCGCCAGATCGTTTCCGGCATTGCACAGGCGTATGCGCCGGAAGACATTCAGGGAAAAATGGTTGTCGTTGTCGCCAACCTGAAGCCGGCTAAACTGCGCGGCGTGGAAAGTCAGGGCATGCTGCTGTGCAGCGTGGGCAAGGACGGCAAGCCTGCCGTTGTCTTCCTGGATGACGCCGTTGAACCCGGAACGACCATTCGCTGATGACCCCAAGACAGAAACTGCTGTTTACCCAGATCCAGCTGGCGCTTGCCGGCGTGCTGATTATGGTTTTCGGCTTTGTCTGGGATCGGACGGAACTGATTGTTCTTGGTGCCGTCGTCTGCGCCTATGGCGCCATCCGCGCACGGATTCTTCCCAGGATGATTGAAGAAGACGTCACGCCCGACGAAAGTCTGGACGAGATCATCGCCAGAGCCAAAGAAGACGAAAAGGCTAAAGAAACCGAAAAAGGCAGCAAAGCCGAAGAAGCACAAAAGGATGGGGATCTCAAGCCAGAGGATCCAGCCGATCCGGCAGAGCTGACATCGCAAAAAGAAAAGTGCGACCGTATGAGAGCCGAAACAGACAAAACGGAATGATTGTCTGCTTATTCGATCCGACTTGTCGCCCCTGTGTCTGGACGCTGAATTTCCGACCCATAAAATCACATAAAGCAGGAGAGAATAGAGTGCTCCTGCTTTTTCTGCGTAAATACGGAAAAGGACGGGTGCCTATGGAGGAATCTCATAAAAAACACCGGAAGAAGCTGCAGGACAAAGGGCGCATAAAGGGAAAATAGCTACAGGTTAAGCAATTCTTACGCTCAAAAAGAAAAGTTAAGTAAAATTAACTTTGATATTTAGTTAAACGAAGAAACCTTTAACCGAACATATTGAATAAAAATTTACCGAAAACCAGCGAAAACCCTTTCAGAATCTGTTGTTTAAAACAAATGCCTATGTTATAGTTCACATGTAAATTCTTCCGCAATTCCGCGGAACTCTCGTAAGAGACGAGAAATAGAAAGGGTACACTTAAGTACTATGGAACTCAACAAACTCTTTAAAACCATGATGGCAGGTGCTATGGCCCTGTCCCTGGCAGCTTGCGGCAGCAGCGACGGCGGCTCCACAAGCAGCACAGCTTCCTCCACAGCTGACTCCGGTTCTGCTGGAGGAGAAGGCGAAGTTTCCGTATTCTACTACACATACGGCGACGACTATATCTCCACAGTTCGTGCAGCTCTCGACAAAGACCTCGAAGATGCAGGAATCACCTACGCTGACTACGATGGCGGCAACAGCCAGACTACTCAGACTGAACAGGTACAGACAGCGATCTCCAAAGGATCCAAGTGCCTCGTTGTAAACCTGGTTGACACAGCTTCCCAGGATGCTGCGAAAGAAATCATCACCCAGGCTGAAACTGCTGGTATCCCAGTAATCTTCTTCAACCGTTCCGTTGACGAAGAAGTTATCTCTGCTTACGACAAAGCTGCTTTCGTAGGTACTGACTACGAAATGGCTGGCAAAATGCAGGGTGACATGATCGGTGAATACCTGAACGCAAACTACGATGCTACTGACCTGAACGGCGACGGTGTAATCTCCTACATCATGCTGAAAGGCCAGGAAGGCAACGCTGAAGCTGACGCTCGTACACAATACGGTGTAGAAAACGCTGACGCTAAACTGGCTGAAGAAGGCCACGAAGCTCTCGCTTACTACAAAGCTGACGCTCCTACAAAATACGAACTGGACAAAGACGGTGCATGGTCTGCTGCTCAGGGTACTGATATCGTTCAGAACGCTCTGTCCCAGTACAACGAAGAAAACGGCGACATGATCGAGCTCGTTATCGCAAACAATGACGGTATGGCTCTTGGTGCTCTGTCCGCTCTGCAGAACGCTGGCTACAACGACGGCGAAGGCAAGACCATTCCTATCTTCGGCGTAGACGCTCTTGACGATGCGAAGACAGCAATCGACGAAGGCAAAATGACTGGTACCATCAAACAGGATGGCGAAGGTATGGCCGCTGCGATCTGCCAGATGGTTCAGAACATGATGGCTGGAAAAGACAAATTCGAAGGCCTCGATTCTGCAAACGTAGTCGGAACATGGCGTATTAACATTCCTTATTCCGAATACAAAGCTGACTAATTTCCCGCTGCAGGAAACAGAATCAGTTTAAAACCGCAATGATTCCAAAATCAGCCACGGGTTCCCCGTGGCTGATTTCGAATCAGGCGATCACATAGAAATACGAAAGGAAAAACGAAATGTCTCAGGTAAATCCAACTGTTCATGACGCAGCTTGGAAAGAAGCACATCCCGTTGTCCTCCAGATGAAGGAAATCACCAAGCAGTTCCCTGGTGTTAAAGCGCTCGACGGCGTTTCTCTGAACGTCCGCGCCGGAAGCGTACACGCACTGATGGGTGAAAATGGTGCCGGTAAATCCACTCTGATGAAATGCCTCTTCGGCGTTTACAACAAAGACAGTGGAACCATCATCCTCGAAGACAAAGAGGTTAACTTCAAAAACTCCAAAGAAGCGCTCGAAAACGGTGTTGCCATGGTTCACCAGGAACTGAACCAGGCGCTTAAGCGCAACGTTATGGACAACCTCTGGCTGGGTCGCTATCCGACAAAAAACGGTTTCGTTTCTGAAGCAACAATGCTCAAGGATACGAAAGCGGTATTCGATGAACTCGAAATCGATGTCGATCCACGAACCGTAATGTCAACGATGCCAGTCGCTCAGCGACAGATGGTTGAAATCGCCAAAGCCGTATCCTTCCATTCGAAGGTAATCGTATTTGACGAACCGACTTCCTCCCTTACGGAAGAAGAAGTAGAACACCTTTTCAAGATTATCAACATGCTGCGTGATCGCGGTGTTGCCATTATTTACATCTCCCACAAGATGGACGAAATTCTGCGCATCTCCGACGAAATCACCGTCATGCGTGATGGTACCTGGGTTGCTACGGAAGTAACGGAAAACATGGATATGAACAAGATCATCAAACTGATGGTCGGCCGTGAACTTACGAACCGCTTCCCGCCCAAGGACAATGTTGTATCCGATGAAGTATCTCTTGAAGTAAAGAACCTCACCGCTCTTTACAACCAGCTGAACGATGTATCCTTCAAGGCACACAAAGGTGAAATCCTTGGTGTTGCCGGTCTGGATGGTGCAGGTCGTACAGAACTGCTCGAAACAATCTTCGGCTACGCCACTCGCAAGGATGGACAGATCTTCCTGCATGGTCAGGAAATCCATAACAAAAACCCGAAAAAGGCTCTTGCCAACGGTTTTGCTCTTCTGACTGAAGAACGCCGCGCCACCGGTATCTTCGGTATTCTGGACATCCGTGCCAACACAACTATTTCCAACCTTAAAAGCTATCTCAAAGCCGGTCTTCTTTCCGATGCGGCAATGAAGAAAGATACGGACTGGTCCATTGGCGCCATGCGCATTAAGACACCGAGTCAGGCGACGAAAATCTCGTCTCTGTCCGGCGGTAACCAGCAGAAAGTAATTCTTGGACGCTGGCTGCTGACCGAACCGGAAATTCTGCTGCTGGATGAACCGACGCGCGGTATTGACGTAGGTGCCAAATATGAAATCTACGAACTGATCTCGAACCTGGCGAAACAGGGCAAGACAGTCATGATGGTTTCATCTGAGATGCCGGAACTGCTCGGCGTCTGCAACCGTATTCTGGTTATGTCCGGCGGTCGTCTTGCCGGCGAGGTAGATGCGGATAACACAAGCCAGGAAGAAATTATGACTCTGGCTGCGAAATACGTATAAAGAGGAAATATTAAAATGTCTGAAAACACAAAAGCAAAAAGCGGAATCGCATGCAGGTGTGGATGGATGATTACAAGCAGATGGATGCGAAGGACAAAAACGTGCCATCACGAACCTCCTTCTCAACAACGCAATGTACATCATCATCCTCATTGCGGTCATCTTCATCGGTATCCGCGAACCGAAATACTTCTCTGTATCTTCGATTGTCAACATCATCACACTGACCGCTGCTAAACTGCCGATCGCTCTGGGTATCGGCGGATGTATCGTACTGACCGGTACCGATATTTCGGCCGGCCGTATGGTTGGTCTCGCCGCTGTAATCATCGCGTCGATGTCCATCACCAATAACCGTATTTTCCCGGGTCTCGAACCTCTTCCAATCATTGTTCCGCTTCTGGCTGCTATGGCAGTCTGCGGACTGATCGGTTTCGTAAACGGCTTCTCCGTTGCGAAATTTAAGCTCCATCCATTTATCGTAACCCTGGCTACACAGCTGATCACTTACGGTATCATCCTGATCTACCTCAAGCTCGGTACGAACAACGGCCAGACTCTTTCCGGATTCGACCAGACTTACCGTGACATCGTTACGGGTACGATCTTCTCCATCGGCGCTTCTAAGATCCCAATGTACGTACTGTACGCCATCCTCATGGTTGTCGTTATGTGGATCATCTGGAACAAGACAACCTTCGGTAAAAACATGTTTGCAGTTGGTTCCAACGAAGAAGCAGCTACCGTTTCTGGTGTTAACGTTTCCCGCACAATCATCATGGTTTTCGTTCTCGCGGCAATCATGTACTCTCTGACAGGTTTCATTGACGGTGCCCGTATCGCTTCCGTAAACGCCAACACTGGTTTCAACTACGAGTGTGACGCCATCGCGGCTTGCGTAATTGGCGGCGTTTCCTTCGTCGGTGGTACTGGACGTATCTCCGGTATCGTAATCGGCGTACTCCTGCTGCAGATTATCTTTACTGGTCTGAACTATATGTCCGTTGACCAGAACTACCTGTACATTATTAAGGGTATTATCATCCTCGTTGCCTGCGCGATCGACATGCGTAAGTACCTGACGAAGAAATAAAACCCCATTATGAATGAGAAAAATCATTCTGAGACCCCAACGGATCTCCAACCCGATGGCGGACTGTATAAGAATCTGAACGTCTCCACGCGCACTCTGGGAATTGTAATCATTGCGGGATGCATTCTCTTGTGTTTGTTGATGTACCTCGGTACGCGAAAAGATGGTTACGCAGTTTCCTATAATTCCAAGGGCGGAAGCGATGTACCCTCTCAGGTCTACCAGTTCCAGGACGCTCTGAGTTTAGCTGATGCCCCTGTCCGTGAAGGCTACCGCTTTACAGGCTGGTATACGGACGAAAACTGCACAATGCCTGCGGATAGCTCTCTTCTAGTCGAAGGCGATATGCAGCTCTTTGCCGGCTGGGAACCGGAAACCGATTGACTCAGTTCATTTGATCATTCATTTTCCCCCTTAAGCTTCAGGCAATACACCCCGTGTTCTCTCGATCGAACACGGGGTTTTTGTTTGGAAAAAGGCGCGAAGAAACGGGCAGGTGTCCTGTTGATCCGGCTGCGGCCAGAACGACCCGCAACGGGGCCCGGCCCAGGTTTTCAAACGGCCGGATACTTCAGACGCCAAAACGTAAAAGTCCTCTGCCACCCAGAATTCTGGGAAGGGCAGAGGACTTCTGCTGTTCAGTGCTCAGTACTGGAGTTCAGTACTGGATGGTATAGAGATTGAATCGGACTTACTTCTCGTCGATGTCGATCAGTTCGTATTCACGATTTCCAAAGCCAAGAGCTGCGGCAGCTTCAACCGTGTGAACGCCATGACGGCTCTCTACACGTTCAAGGAAGTGATCACGTCCTGGGTCATCGGAGCTGTAGACCATATCAAGGCAGGCCTGATCGATCGCAACCGGGTCGGTGGAGATCATGATGCCGATATCTTTCATGCACGGATCTTCAGCGACATGGCAGCAGTCGCAGTCAACGGACAGGTTGACCAGGCAGTTGATGTACACAATGCTGTCCTTGAAGAAGGTGTTTACGCTTTCCGCGGCATCGGCCATAGCTTCGAGGAATTCATCGTGATTCACTTCTTTTTCCCAGCAGTCTTTCATCGAATCGGACTGACCGGTGGAGTGGATCCAGCACTTGCCGGCTGTGGATGCGCAGCCGATGGAGAGCTGTTTGAGGGCACCGCCAAAGCCGCCCATCGGATGGCCTTTAAAGTGCGAAAGCACGAGCATGGAGTTGTATTTCTCAATGTCCTTGCCGACGAAGTTTTTCTTGATGATTTTTCCGTTTGGAATTTCGAGGACTTTATCTGGTCCAGCCGCATCGAGGATTTCTACATCGAAGTTTTCGGTCCAGCCATGATCGCGAAGTACTTTTTCGTGTTCGAGGGTGTTGAAACGATGGCCGCCCATGTCGTGACCGTAAGCGGTGTTGCATTCAACGACCGTACCGTTGACTTCGTCTACGATCGGTTTTACGAATTCCGGACGCAGGAAGTTCTGGTTGCCGGCTTCACCGGTATGCAGCTTAACGGCTACATTGCCTTTCAGTTCCTTGCCTAAAGCTTTGTACAGACGGACTAAGGAGTCGCGTCCAGTGTTGCGGGTAAAATACACTTTGGATTTTTCCACGATAATATTCCTTTCATTGATCCAAAAATCGTTCATTCAAACAGAGACGTCTAAAACCGGGTGGCCTCAGAAGCTGGTGTCCACAATCTGATCGATCGCGTTCGTGTCGAGTCCGTTTTCGAAATAGTTTTCTTCGAGCGGAATCCATTTCGCTTCGAAGTTTGCGTACTTCTCTGCACCTTCCCGTTTCAAAAGCCGTTCTTTCTGCTCTTCCTTAGAACACGTCAGGAAGAGCAGAAAATCAACAAAAGGGAGCAGGTGAGCGCTGGCACTGTATGTGCCTTCGAGAAGCAGAATGCGCGGACGCTTCAAAGCGCGGGCCGACTGTAAAGTCATGGTTCTGCAGGAAAAGGGACAATAGATCGTTTCTTCCTTTTTCTGCAAAGGAAGCAGGACTTCATCGAGAATGCGTTCGTAATCGACGTTGGCACCTGGAGTCTTGAGACGTTCGGGCGTTCGATCTTCTGGCCGAAGGAAAAAGTCATCCATATGCAGGATGGAGCAGTCGTCCAGCCGGTCCACTAACAGAGAGGCCAGAGTCGTCTTTCCTGATCCGCATCGACCGTCAATCGCGACGACGAACATTGGCTTGTCGCTCTGGCTCCTTTTTCTTCGAGCGTTTTTACGATCGCATCCAATCGGTCAGCCCGAGAGGACGGAACAGATCCGTTCTGTATTGGGTTTTCGTTTGAAGAACTCATGCCTCCGCCTTGGCTGCCGAGACGGCGGCTTTCTGGGATGCGGCGGGACGTTCAAAGCGAAGCACGCCGGTTTTGTCGAGAACTACCATCAGAAGCGGGATTGCGGTCAGCTGCAGGATAATTCCCGGGATGGCATTTGAGAAGGCGCCGGCAATGAAGGCGCTGAGTGTAAAGGCGGAACCAGAGAGCCCCATCAGCACAGCCATTACGACACCCCAGATGATGCGTCCGCCAATCATGGCGCCAAGCAGGGACGTATAGACACTTACAATCGACTGCTTTTTCTGGATCTGATACAGCCATCCGGAAATGGCACCGTATGCGGCCAGTTCAAAAGCCATGGCCACAGCCTGTGGCATCATCGGCGGCATCGAGAACATAGCGCTTCGAAGCAGCGGCATAATTGCGCCGACGACCAGACCGTATTTCCAGCCGCAGATCAGTCCGCAAAGCAGAACCGGCACATGCATGGGACAGAGCATGTTTCCAATGAACTGAATCTGACCGGTAAGGAAGGGCAGAACCAGACCGGCGGCCAGAAACAGTGCCGACAGGGTCAGTTTCTGTACAGGTTTCAAATACAGCATCTCCTTTCTTTCTCTTGATCTCTTTCAGTATATATTCCATAAAAGAGCGATACAAAGCGTGAAGAGCACAATATTCTTATTCTCTTAGAAAATAATAGAAAGGTTCTTATTTGAATTATGAATAAATTTTCCTTACGGCCGTACCTGAAAATCATGCAGGTAAAGCAGAAAAAGGAAAAGAGGCTTTCTTTGTCCGGATCGCCGCCCGCCCGATCCGCCTGTGTGCAAACCGTGTACGGCTTCAATTCGTGATACACTCGAAGCCGTACAGAGATACAGAGAAAGGAGACAAACAGGAGCCCAAATTGCAGCCCTGTTCAAAGTGAAGCTATGGAAACAAAACCCAAAAGCGCATCGCCATTATTTCGACTGGCGGAACGATTGCCGGATCCGGCCGGATGGGCGAAGCGGCGACGTATCGCGCGGGAACCCTGTCGGTTGAGTCGATTCTTTCCAGCGTCAGCTCCATTCAGGAACTCGCCGATCTGGAAGTCTTTTCCGTCTGCTCCAAGGATTCTAATGACATTACGGAAGAAGATCTGTTTCGCATTAAGGTCAAAGCGGAAGAACTCGAACAGGACGACCGGTTCGATGGCATTGTCATTACCCATGGAACGGACACGCTCGAAGAAACCGCCTTTTTCCTCAACCTGGTTCTGAATGTCTCCAAGCCGATTGTCATGACCGGCGCCATGCGCCCGGCAACCGCGACGAGTGCGGACGGCCCGATGAACCTGTATCAGGCGGTCGCTCTGGCCGCCAATCCCAAAGCGGAAAAAATGGGCGTGCTCGCCGTTCTGTCGGATACGATTTATTCCGGCCGCGATCTGACGAAAGTCAATTCGATCAAGACCGACGCGTTTGAAGTCGGCGATCCAGGTCCGATCGGCTACATGCAGGATGACAAGGCGTATCTCATTCACGCCCCGTATCGCCGCCATACCATTTATTCGCGCTTTGCGATTGAGCAGATTCCGCGGCTTGCACGCGTGGAAATTTATTATGTCCATGCGCAGAGCGATCCGGATCTGCTTGCGTACATGCTGGAAACGTATGACGGCGTCATTATCGCCGGATCCGGCTCGGGCAACTATTCGCAGGAAATCCGGGAAGTCATCGAAAACTACACCGGACCCGCGCTCATCGTCCGCACCAGCCGGCTGCTCGAAGGCGCAGCCTTTGAATCTCCGGTTTTGATCCGCTCAAGAAAACCATTCCGGCCCATCGCCTCTCTCCGCATAAAGCGAGAATTCTTACCCAGCTCGCGCTCAGTTACGGCGTGCCGCGCGAAGAAATGCTCGCGCTCTTCCGAGAATACTGATCGAAACCGCGCCCTGAAGATCATAAGAGAAAACGTACAAAAGCGCCGGCAACGTCTTTGCGGCGCTTTTTCATCGTTTCAGGAAAAGAAATTTGTCCTTATTAACGAACCGGATCATCGAAACCAGGGATAAAAATCAAAACGACAGCACGTGGACACAAAATTCGCTATACTGAACTAACGGGTTTTTGGGCAAAACAAAGGCATTGACCGGGTCCAGAATTCATACCTGCACTATAATGAAAAGCACTGAAATACTCTTATCAAGAGTCGGGGAGAGAGTCAGCTCTATGATCCCGCGCCAACCTCGTAACTGGTGGCCCAGCTGACATCGATAACGAAGGCGCTGATGAATAACATAAGCATGCTTCGGTATGCTTTTTTCTGGTTAAGGACTTCGAATATCTCCAGGAAGTATTTCACATTCTCATGAAGTATCCCGTAACTGAATGTATAAGGAGGAAATTTGATGAAAAACTATATTTTTACCAGTGAGTCGGTAACAGAAGGACATCCAGACAAAGTCTGTGACCTGATTGCGGACTCGATCGTTGATGAAGCTCTTCGCCAGGATCCTAATTCCAACATGGCGGTAGAAGCCACCATCAAGGATGATTTCATTCTGGTTTACGGCGAAGCCAACACGAAAGCCGTCATCGATTTCGAACAGATCGCCAAAGACGTTCTGAAGAAAATCGGCTATCCGGAAGAATATCACGTACACACCGTTGTAAATAAGCAGTCCCCGGAAATCCATAACGCGGTCAACAAGAACAAGGACGGCAAGCTCGAGGTTGCGGCCGGCGACCAGGGCATCATGTTCGGCTACGCATCCAACGAGAACGGATGAATTCATGCCGGCCCCAATTTACTATGCGCACAAGCTGTCCCGTCAGCTGACCAAAGTTCGCCGCGAGCATCCGGATCTGCTGCGTCCGGACGGAAAGACACAGGTTTCCGTAGAATATAAGGATGACAAGCCCGTACGCATTGATACGATTGTCGTTTCCACCCAGCATTCTCCAGAAATCAGCCAGGAAGACCTCAGCAAGCTCATCCGCAAGGAAGTCATCGATGCGGTCATCCCGTCTGAACTTCTCGATGAAAATACAAAATACTTCATCAACCCAAGCGGATCGTTCGTAGTCGGCGGATCCTTCGGCGACTCCGGCACCACAGGCCGTAAGATTGTCTGCGATACCTATGGCGGAATGGGCCATATCGGCGGCGGATGCTTCTCTTCAAAAGACCCGACCAAAGTAGACCGTTCGGCAGCTTACTATGCCCGCTGGGTAGCCAAGAACATCGTTGCCAATGGACTGGCAGACAAGTGCGAAGTCGAAGTGGCTTACGCCATCGGACGCAAGGAACCTGTTTCGATTCTCGTGGACACCTTCGGCACCGGCAAAGTCAGCGACGAAGAAATCATGGATATCGTCAAGAAGAACTTCAATTTCGAAGTCGGCAATATTCTTGAAGAACTCGATCTGCGCAAACCAATTTATACCCGTACAACCAACTACGGTCATTTCGGCGACCCCAAACTTCCGTGGGAAAAAGTAATTGAGCTCAAGCGCTAAATAGAAATTCTGTTTTCAAAATTCAAAGTCTCCAGAACGCATCAGCAGGTTCTGGAGACTTTTTCTGCAGGCAGGAAAACAGGTCGTTTTTCCAGAATCGGATCCGTTAAAATCAGACTAAGGACAGGAATCAGACTAAGGACAGGAATCAGACTAAGGACAGGAATCAGACTAAGGACAGGAATCAGACTAAGGACAGGAATCAGATTAAGGACAGGAAAAGGAGGGAAAGAACATGGCACACTGCCTTTGTATAAATGGATACGATATGTGGAATGGCGATGGAAAACCGGAAATCAACGCGTTTTCCATTTCGTTTTTGAAGAATTTATGGAGGCGCATCCAGGAGTATTCCTCGTGGGGACGGACTACCCGGGAATAGACTACAAAGCTCCTGACATTTTGAGTATATTTACGACTGCTATGACTGGGCACCGTCCAGAGAACCGGACTGCTGGCTTTGTGAGGATTGCGAAAGCCTGACTGTCTTTTTGACGACGACAATTACCGCCTTGACCACCGTTACGATTTCGTGAAAATGGAAAAACTGTACGAACCGGGCGATAAGGGCTTTGATGACTGGGAAGAGTATGTGGCCATGCGAAATGATGAACTGGATGAATTCGGCGACTGGTATATTGGCATGGATCCGCTGACTGCACTGAAAACCTATCCCTTCAAATACCGGTATAAAGTTTCACCGGATCAAAAATACATCTGTGCGTTTGATTCCAGCCAGAATCTGGTTTTCTCCTACGAACAGGTCCGCTTTCTGGATTTCCAGAAGGAAGAAAAGCGCACCGTAAACGAATGAAGTCTGGAGGCATCTCGACATGGATTCCGTCGCGTTCCATCCTTCTCATTTGAAGCTGGCGACGGGAAGGAGCAGCCGATCAGTCTGTCCCCAGATAGATGGACGAATCCTTCAGATCCAGCTCTTTTTCATTCAGTGTCGCGTGCGTGAGCGTGTCGCCCAGATAGTTCAGTTCCATATAAAATAATGGGACATGTTCCTTGAGCAGCTTTAGAAAGATTCGATCGCCTTTCCAGAGATTGAGCGAGGCGATAGCGCTCCAGTCCATCCAGACCAGATCGCCTTCGCTGCACTCCTGCAGGCGCTTTTCTTCCTGCGGATCGAGTTCTCCCGTGTACAGAAACATAAGTTCTGAAAAGAGCGGATCTTCTTCGTGTTTTCGAAAGTTAAAGGTGATGATGCCGCAGAGTCTGGGATCATTCCAGTGTAGGCCGGTTTCTTCCCGGCATTCGCGCTGCATGCAGCCCAGGACCGTTTCGCCGTCTTCAAGCTTTCCGCCGATCCCAATCCATTTTTCCTTGTTGATGTCGTTTTCCTTTTTGTGCGATGAAGCATGAGTACTTTGTCTTTGCTTTGAATGTAGCCAAGCGTTGTCACTAACATGGTGTCTCCTTTTCGTCTGATCTGTTTCTATAGCCAATTTCTGCACGTTTAAATTTGTTTCTATTTTACCCGCATTGAGAACAGCCGGTGTCTGACAGAAAGCCGGCGTGCTCCGATTGAAGCCGTTTCGTCTGCGCGTTTTGCCAAAAGGCCGGCTTCGTTGACTCCCTATGTGAGTTTGTTTAAACTAATGGCATGATGATCGATAAAAAGACCCGATCCTGACGGAATCGGTTGAAGACTATCTCGAATCCATTCTTGTACTGTCCACCAAACTGCCGTATGTACGGAGTGTGGATGTAGCCAGCCATCTCGGCTTTTCCAAGCCTTCGGTCTCTCATGCCGTCAAAATGCTTACCGAACAGGGCTATCTTCTCGCAGATCCCAATAAACATCTGATCCTTTCGGACAAGGGAAGAGAAGCGGCGCAGCATACGTACCAGCGCCATGAATTTTTCACGCAGATGCTTACGAACATCGGCGTCGATCCGCAGATCGCCGAAGACGATGCCTGCCGGATTGAACACGTGATTTCGCAGGAAACGTTCGACGCCATCAAGACGTACTATAATTCGTCTGCCCCAGAAACCGCGGAAGAAGAAGCTGCGTAAACGATAATTGAATTTTCGGACTGAGATTTTTCAAATGAGAAATCCAGTCCTTTTTCTTTGGATCCGTTTCGCAAAGCCAGGACGGGCAGACCGGAGAAGAGCGGCCGTTTCGTTTGAACGTTTCCGCGGGGCTGGCCATAATGAAAACGATGAAACGGACGGCGACTTTTGGGATTCGCCAGAGCGGCCGTCCAAACCCTGTGAAAAAGTTTTTCATAAAACCAGAAATTCTGAATCGACAAGAGCGACTGCTTTCTCTTCTGCCGGATTCAGATCGATATAGAACGGGAGCGATAGCTATGAATCTTGAAGTCCTTTCCCCAGCCGGAAATGAGCAGGCGCTCAAAGCCGCCTTTGCGGGCGGCGCCGATGCGGTTTATCTGGCGTTGCCGCAGTTTGGCGCGCGGGCGTACGCGGCCAATTTCACACTCGATCAGGTCGCCAAAGCCATTGAAGACGCGCATCTCGCGGGCAAGCGCATTTACGTCACGATGAATACGCTCATTGAAGAAGACCATATGGAAGAGGCGTATCAGCAGGCCAAAGCCCTTCATGAACTGGGCGTCGACGCGCTCATCATTCAGGACCTCGGTCTGATCCATCTTCTGCATCATCGCCTGCCCAATCTCGAACTGCACGCTTCTACACAGCTTTCTGTTTCCACACCGTATCAGATCGAACAGCTGCGCAAGCTCGGCGTAAAGCGCTGCGTGCTGGCCAGAGAAGCTACGCTTGACGAAATCAAAGCGTGCGCGGCGACGGGAATGGAACTGGAAGTCTTTATCCATGGCGCTCTGTGCATTTCGTATTCGGGACAGTGCCGGTTTTCTCAGGTGCGCTACGATCGTTCAGCCAATAAAGGAAAATGCGCGCAGGCATGCCGCATGGAATACACGCTTGAAGAAAACGGAATGCCGATTCCGCTTCCCGGCAAGTATCTGCTTTCTCCTAAAGATCTTTCCGCGATCGATCAGATCAGCCAGCTCGCCAAAGCCGGGGTATTCTCGCTGAAAATTGAAGGCCGTATGAAATCGCCAGAATACGTCTACGAAAGCGCCGCAGCCGCCCGTGCTGCAGCAGACGGTCTTCGCGTAGGCAAAGAACTGAAAGTCGGCATGGAAACCGCGTTTAACCGCGGCTATACGACCGGTCATGGCTGGAAGGCGAAAGGCACTGTGCTGATGAATACGGAAACGTCCAACCATCAGGGCATCCATCTTGGCAAGGTCATTAAAGTCAGCCATGACCGCGCCCGCATTGTTCTTGATGAAGATCTGCATCAAAATGACGGTCTTCGCTTTGTGCAGAGGAATCGTTCCACCGGATGCAATGCCAACTTCATTTTCGATACCCGCGGCAAGCTGATCGCCAAAGCCGCCAAAGGGGAAACGGTTGAAGTACGCGTTCCCGGCGGCGTGTTTAACGGCATGGAAGTCCGCAAGACGACAAGCTATCTTCTGCAGAAAGATGTGGAAGAAGCCATTCGAACTTCGCATCCGCAGGCGGATATCGCCTTTACGCTTAAGGCGGCCAAAATCGGGGATCCGTTGATTCTCGAAGCGACGGATGGAACCCATACCGTGGCTATTGAAGGCGGTCTTCTCGAAGCGGCACAGAAAGCCCCAAGCAAAACGGAACAGATTGTCCGTTCTCTGAAGAAGACGAAAGATACCTGGGCCAATCCGGCAACGATTGATGTGGATCTGCCGGACAACGCCTTTATTCCGGTATCGATTCTGAATACGATGCGCCGTGAGGCAATTGATCAGCTCGGCGCGCTGCGTCTGCAGCGCGGACCGCTCGTCGAAGTCGAGTCTACGTACCAGCCCAAAGCGCCCAAGCCGCTGCCTTCCTTTGTGCAGATACAGAACAAAAACCAGAAGACGGATCTGCCTCTGCTGCAGGTCAGCGAATTCCCGATTCCGGGAACGGAGCGCAAATCTCCGATTTATAAGGATGAAGGCTATATTACCGATTCGCTGGGCAAAGGCGAAATCGTGGAAAACCTGAACATTACCAACTCCTACGCGGCTGCGGCGTTGCTTGAAATGGGCTATCAGGGCGGCGTTCTGGCCGGCGAACTGAGCGATGAAGATCGGCAGGCGCTTTTAAAGGCGTTTAAAGACCGCTATGGCTTTGAAGCTCCAGTCATTCTGACGGTTTACGAAAAGCCAAGACTGATGGTCATGAAACACTGCCCGGTCAATACGGCTTTAAAAGACGGCAAGCGTCAGAACTGCTCGCTTTGCCGGACCAACCGCTATACGCTGCTGGGCAAAGACGGACGCCGTGCATTCCTGTATGGAAACCCGGACTGCCGCATGCAGGTGTTTGATGAAAAGGCCATCGACACCATCGACCAGATCCCGGGCTACGCTCGCGAAGGTGTGCACGCATTCCGTATGGTCATGAGCGACGAAAGCCATGATGAGACAGAACAGCTTGAAAAGCAGATGTTAGAAAACCTCGAAGCCATCAGCGGAAACAAATAATTAGAGGATTTCATCCAGAAAATAAAGAGCAGAGCCAGGCGCTTGCAGCGTCTGGCTTTTTGCGGGATTCAGGCTTTGCAAGCCGATTTCAGTCCGAAAAATCATCCGGGTTGTCTGCAGATGATCAAATCGGTACAGTGGAATTTTCCTGAGTGATATGTGTATCCAATCGGCTTAAGATTAGGGAAATCCTTGAATTTGTCCAAAAATGAACTTTTTGAAAGCGGGCTTTGAACGGGCGGACTGAACCCCTTTTTGAAAAGGCAGAAAACGGTGCATCCGGCTAAGGTCTTTATCGAATCAAGCGGCCGCTGTGCTATAATTTGCCTGTATCAAGGCAAAGGAGGAAATATTTCAATATGCCTATTATTACGGATGTCTATGCACGCGAAGTCCTGGATTCCCGTGGAAACCCGACTGTAGAGTGCGAAATCACAACTGAATCCGGCGCATATGGTCGCGCAATGGTACCAAGCGGTGCTTCTACTGGTGAACGTGAAGCCCTCGAACTGCGTGATGGCGACAAATCTCGTTACCTCGGAAAAGGAACAACACAGGCTGTTGCCAATGTAAACACAAAAATCGCTCCTGCTATCATCGGTATGGATGTTACAGATCAGATCCTGATCGACAAGACCATGCTTGAACTCGACGGCACAGATTTCAAATCCAATCTCGGTGCCAACGCTACACTGGCTGTATCCATGGCTGCTGCATGGGCTGCTGCTGACTACTACGGAATTCCTTTCTACAACTATGTAGGCGGCTGCAACGCACACGTTATGCCTGTACCAATGTGCAATGTTATCAACGGCGGAAGCCACGCTGACTCCACCGTAGACTTCCAGGAATACATGATCATGCCTGTTGGTGCAACTTCTGAAAAAGAAGCTGTTCGCATGGCTGCTGAAGTCTTCCACAACCTGAAGTCCGTTCTGAAAGCAAAAGGCTACAACACCAACGTTGGTGACGAAGGCGGTTTCGCTCCTTCCTGCAAAGACGGAAACGAAGAACCTCTGAAACTGCTCGTTGAAGCTACTAAGAAAGCCGGCTATGTTCCTGGCAAAGACATCATGATCGCCATGGACGTTGCTGCTTCTGAGTTCCACAACCACGAAACTGGTCTGTACGAACTGAAGAAATCCGGCGGCGGAAACAAGACTTCCGAAGAAATGATCGCTATGTACCAGGAATGGGTAGAAAAATATCCGATCATCTCCATCGAAGACGGTCTTGGCGAACGCGACTGGGACGGCTGGAAGAAACTGACCGATACACTCGGCAAACGCATCCAGCTGGTTGGTGACGACCTGTTCGTTACAAACCCGAAAATCCTTGCAGAAGGTATCGCTAAAGGCATCGCCAACGCAATCCTGATCAAGGTTAACCAGATCGGTACTCTGACTGAAACATTCGACGCCATCGAACTCGCTCAGAAACACAACTACACCACAGTTGTTTCCCACCGTTCCGGCGAAACCGAAGACTCCACAATCGCTGACATCGCTGTTGGTACAAACGCTGGCCAGATCAAGACTGGATCTCTCTCCAGAACTGACCGTATCGCGAAGTACAACCGCCTGATGCGCATTGAAGACGAACTGAACAAACGCGGAACCGTATCCGTAGCTCAGTATCCAGGCGTTGACGCTTTCTATCAGCTCGACATGGCAGCTGTAGAAGCCGACATGGATAAACAGTCCAACTAATTGCATTTCCTCTGAACCAGAGCCGGGTGAACACCCGGCTTTTTTGTGGGAAAACGGCGCGAATACGGCGGATGCGCTTTTTGTAAAGGCTTTGTACAGGTTGATAAAATCGTCTTTTTCAGACTTTTTGCGGTAGATGAATGTGTCAAAAAGCGTTAGAAATAGGGGAGAGATACGGAATAAATAACGGAAATTGTAGGATTTCGCTGGATGAAATCGGAAGAGATCGAAAACAGGAAAGATCTAAAACAAAATGGAATACGGATAGTAATAACTCTGTAACAGTGTGTTGGTTAAAAATGCACGGTTTCTGGCCGGCATGGATTTCGGGTTGAGCCGATCGTTGCGGATTTGTTAGACTGAAACGCAGAAAAATTCCAGAACGGAGTTTTCATGCGCACGCCTTACGCAAAGTCATCCTTCTTTGCCCTCTTGCCGCCCGCTTTTCAGGAGCGGGTAAGGGATGTCTTTTGAAGAGAGGATCGGCTTTTCAGGATGTCCTTTTCTGGATTATGGAGGAAAGGATGATTTAGAGAACGCGCACAGGAGTGAAAGAAATTATGAAAAATGGATTGCCTCTTTACTGGCCGTCGTCTTATCCGGCCTGATGATACCTGCGCTCTCGCTTTACGCGAAAGAGGGCGAAAAGCCGGCAAACGGCTTTGAAAAAGCGCGGCACTGGGAACGATGCAGATTCCCGCTGTGACCGCACCGTGCCTTGAGCAGTGCAAAAAGAAAATATGAAAACGCGCCAGATCAGTCTGTTTCAGAGCCCCAAACCGTATTCGCAGGGTACGCTGATCGGCTATTCGCTCGATGACACCCTGCTCATGGAAATCGATGGACAGACGTATCACGTTCATCCCACTTGCGTAGCAGTCAGTCAGGAAGAAAAAGACGCGCTGAAAGACTACCAGAAAAAGGAAGCGGATCGCGAAAAGCGGCGTCTGGATGCGGAGATGAAAGTCAGCCAGGCTAAAAACGCGTCACAGCCCGCCGGAACGATGGCCGATCTCGAAGAAGAAGATCTGGAAATCAAGCTCGATACGCCCCAGTGGAATGGAGCGGTTCTTAACCGCAGTGCCGGAACCATTATGGGTCCTTCCGGAAAAGAGACGTACTACAATCTTCCGATGGACGGCGTCGTTCGCATCATGCGTTCGATCGGCAACAATGACAAATACTGGGTGCGAGAAGACGGCGTAAAAATGTTAGGCGATTATGTCATGGTCGCCGCCCATCTGCCCACCCGTCCTCGTGGCTCTCTGATCCAGACGTCCCTTGGCATGGGCATCGTCTGCGACACCGGAACCTTTGCGCTCAACAATCACACGCAGCTCGATATCGCGGTCAACTGGTAATCTGCCTTTCGCGAAGCCAGTCTCCCGGATTCCAAGCCATAAACCAATGCAGAAAACAAAAATCGCACATTCCCGCCAAACGCAGTTTCGAAAAACGCGTCGGACGATGGATGTGCGATTTTTATTTTGTTCAAAGGAGCTTGAGCGCAGATTACTTTTCTGTGCTGTTCGCGCCTTCGGTAATCGACTGTGCCGTCCTGGATTCTGCTTCCTGAATTGCGGGCTCTATGTCGGCATCGAGCGCTTCAAGAAGTTCTTCCTCTTCTTTTTCTATACGCTCTTCTTTTCGCTCTTTTTGCTTTTCAAAGTCGATGCAGAGCTCTGGGCAGCGCTAGAAGATTCTGCGAGCGGTTTTCCATCCTTGAGGCGGTTTGGGCGAAGGTTAAGCCACGCCATCAGCACGGCCATGAACAGGGCGGGAAGAAACGTGATCCACGAAAAGCGAAACGCCATGAAAATCATGAAGACGACGTCGATCAGAAGCGCGGCGATTTTTACGCCAAATTTCATCAGGACACCAAGCGCTCCCGCGGCCAGCGCACTGAAACCGGCCAGCGGCCAGTACAGGACAAACGATGCGGCGGTAACGGCTACGCCCTTGCCGCCCTGAAAATGATGCCATATAGGAAAGCAGTGGCCGAGCAGCGTGCCGCATCCGGTATACAGCGGGATCAGCTTCGTATACGCGGGAAAGAGCAGTACACATATATAAACCGCGGCGCAGGTTTTGAGAATGTCGCCAAGCAGAACGAAGATTCCGGCTTTTTGCCGAGAACCTTGATCGTGTTGGTCATGCCCGGATTCCCGGAGCCGCTTTTAAACAGGTCTTTTTCAAAGAGGCGGCCGACCAGTGAAGCCGTGAGAATGTTGCCAAAGGCGTATCCGATCAGGACACACCACAATAAATCCAGTTCCATATCGTCCTCGTTTCTGTGAATAAGTGCTCTGTCTGGGGAGCTTTTACTTGCCGGAAGATTTTACGATCAGATAAAACACCCCGAGGATAATTAACAAAGCGAGAATGGATCCTCCAAGCGTAATCAGAGAATCCAGTGCGGAATCAATTGCCAACATAAAACAGCCTTCTTTCCAGTGGGCTTTCTTCCAGGCACACAGACAGACCAAATCGAATCGCGTGGCGTCGATCGATCGGCGCTCTGCAGGATACGGAAGAATCAGGAACGTGTCTTTCCTGAACCGATTTTATTATACCTGTATGGCACGAAGGGAAAACCGCTAGCGCCATGCCGGTGCATCGGAGAAATCCAGCCCAGACAAAGAGATGGACTTGGATTTTCCCAGCAGTCGCTGGAAAATGGCGTTCGCCATTGTCCGTATGTTAGCGGCTATGAAAACAAGGGTCATGAAAAAGGAACGAAGCTTTGCGCTTCGTTCCCGAAAAATCCGTACAATTAATCTTCAAAAATGGAATCGTCAAAGAGTTCTTCGACCGTTTTGCGGCGGTGTGCAGAACGTTCACGGCGGGAAAGACGGCGATGCTCTCCTGGGGCATCCGGCTCTTCCGCTTTGGCTTTGCGATCGTCTTTCGAAGAAGCAGGTGCTTTAGCTGGATCCGAAGCAGAGGCTGCAGGTGTTTCTTCACTTGCTTCGCTTTCTTCATTTTCAGCGGGCACTTTTTCTGCGTTCGCTTTTTGCGGGGACGCGGTTCAAAGTCTTCTTCGAAATCGACATCCTCGTCTTCTGCTTCCTCTTCATCGAAGTCGTCGTGACGTGCCGCTTTTCTGGAGCGGGACGATTTGGATGGACGGGACGTTCTTTCTTCAAAATCGTCTTCGTCTTCATATTCGTACTGACTGTCGTCATAGCGCGTGAGACCGAAGGCCCAGGCGCAGATGCAGAAGAGAACAAAGGTAATCAGGAAGCCGACGCTGATATCCGAAAGAAAATGCGCGCCCCGTACCATGCGGCTGCCCATGACAGCGAGCGAACCGAGGTAGGCGACGATCATCGCCAGAGAAACGCTGCCGCGTTTGGTGAAGCAGGGAATAATGGCCCAGACAAACAGGCAGGCAGCCGAAGCTGCGTGGGCGGAAGGAAAGGAGCGGAACAGATCGTGGTTCGTTTCATACAGAGCCATGAACTGGGAAACGCCGGATTTACCAAAGTCGTACCAAGTACGGAACGTCAGTTCCGGATTTTCCAGAAGCGCGAAATAGCGTGGACGGAACCAGATGCGTTTCACAACCTGAATCACGGCTGTCGAACCGCCGCAGACGATGAGCAGAATCCAGATCGCCCTGATTTTGTCCTTGCGATCGGCCTTGCGCATCAGATACCAGAAGAGAAGCGCGGGAAGAAGGGAAATGAGCAGGCCGCTAAGCCAGCACATCCACCAGGTCAGTCCGAGTTCTTCGTTAATGGACTGAGCCATGTAAACCGGGCCGATAACGTTGGTCGCAAACGCGAACAGCCAGCCCAGAGTCATGGTCTTCTTTCCTTTCCAGATGTCCAGAGTCAGCAGACCGGCGGCACCGATGCCCCAGAATGCAGGAGCGGGACCGCAGGCGGCCAGAATTCTGGCCCAGACGTTGAAAGGATCGTAAATCATCTGATCCAGAGGCAGATCGCCAAAAGTACCAATGGCGAGACCTGCCGCACCAAGCAGCAGGCCAAAAACCAGCCAGCCGTTGGATATTCGTTTGTGTTTATAGGTAGTCATGAATAAATGGTATCAAAAACGACCCGGAATGTTCGCATTTTTCCAAACCTGCGACGACTGTCTGGATGTCGAAAGAGCGCTGTAAGCAATCCCGGCGCTTTTAACGAAGGAGGCGAGTCTACGATTGAAAATGACTCTGCGTACAGCTGCCTGAAAAGGACAAACCGAACTGAATCTTTGTCGGTAAAACGAAATAGAAAAGACACGCGCTCCAAAGCGCAAAAAGCCGGAGACATCGTGCGACATCTCCGGCAAGTGAGTGTGTTCAGACTGGCGATCTGGGATTTCAATGGGCCAGTCTTTGAATGGATAAAACTTAGAGTTCGTCCTGATGGGAGGCGTAGAGGTATTCGTCGATCGTGTTCTTTACGCGGTCCTTGATCAGTTCTTCTGGTTTCGCTTCGAGTTTGCCTTCGCGTACCTTGGTGTACTGGATCGGCATGAACTGGGAGAGAACGGCCAGGTTTACGCCTTCCTTTTCGAGGTTGGCGAACAGTTTCTTCATGGCTGCCTGAACGTCTGGATCCGGCATGTAGTAGCGGGAACGATCGGAGAAGGAGAATTTCCGTTTGAACCAGAGTTCGTCTTCGTTTCCGTGATAATGCTTCGCCCAGTTTTTCGGGTTTTTGAGCATGGCTTTTTCAAGGGTGTCAATGAAGTGGCTGGCTTCGTCTTCGCGCCCGTGGAACATCATTTCTTCCATATAGGCCAGTGCGAACAGCGCTTCGCGGGCGGCGTAAGTCAGAGCCGGTCCGACTTTCAGGATGCCGACGCCGTCTTCAACGAGTTCTCTCAGTTTGTACTTGGTCTGGTAGTCAGTGGAATGGCCTTCGAATACGAGGTTGTCGAAGTCCTTGATGCTGGCCATGAGCTCTTTGGCTTTCGCACGGTCGTATTCGGTGCAGCCGGCATCTTTTCTTCTACGCCAGGCTGTACAACGACACCGATAACATCGGCCCAGGTGTTATCGAGACCTTTGTCCTTGAACGCTTTTTCAAAAGTAGCGACGGTGTTTTTGAAGTCTTCGACTTTCGTTACCTGCATGCCGGAGTTGTCGCCGGTAGCGCCGCCAGGAATCGGTACTTCACTGCCGACAATGTAAACCGGACGAACCGCATCCGGGTTTTCCTTTTTCAGTTCCTGGTAGGCTTCTTCGCAAACCTGCGCGAGTTCGGCGCCGCGGCGTGCGATCGTTTCGTCGCTCAGACGAACGTTTGGATCGTCGTCAGCGACTTTCATGCTGGTATCAATGTGGATTTTGGTGAAGCCGGCTTTTACGTAGTCGTGAACGAGCTGACGCGCGTAAGCCATTGCTTCTTTTTCCGGCAGGTTCTGCACGGTCAGCGGGCCGAGATGGTCGCCGCCAAGATAGATCAGTTTCGGATCGGTTCCAATTTCAGCAGCTTTGGCAAGAACGAATTCCTTGAAATCCTTCGGTGTCATGCCGGAGTAGCCGCCGTTCTGGTCCACCTGGTTGGCGGTGGATTCGATCAGGCAGACCGCGTTGTCATCGCGGGCTTTCTCGAGAACCGCTTCGATAACGAAGGGGTTGGACGAGCAGGCAGAATAGATGCCGACCGACTGGCCGCTCTTCTGCTTTTTCACAATATTTTTAAAGTGTTTTCAGCCATAAAAGACCTCCTTGGCTCTATTGTAGACGATTCAAAAGCGGATGAAATCACCAAAAATGGCGTTTGGATTTTTGTTGACAAGAAGCCACAACTTGAATAAAAAGTGCAAATTGAAGGTTTTCTTCGCTCGGTTTGAAGAGGGGAAGAACGGTCTGTTTCGTGCCGAAAATAACCAGTTCTGTGTACATTTCAGCAAGTGATAAGAGCACGTTCAAAGTGAAAGGGCTTGCCGGAAATTCCCTCGGTCAACCGCCTGTCCTTAATTTGCGGAAAGATTACAATTCCTTTACCTAGATAGAAGATTTATAGGCGTTCTGTAGATTTTCCTGTCCGGATCCGCGGGAACGCGCGGCAAAACGTTCATGATGTTTGAACAGATTCGGTTCGAACGTTTTTCAAATTTTTGATACAGGGAGGTTTTTATGGAGGTTCTAGCACCCTGGATTGCGGTTGGAATTTTTCTTGTCATGTTCCTTCTGGTAATCCTGGATAAGTGGCCTCACCATTACATCACCCTCGGATGCGGTCTCGCGACGCTCGTTCTTGTGTTCGCACTCTGCCTGCATTCCTGGGATGCCATCTGGCAGACGCTGAATCTCGGGGCGATTTTCACTCCGGGATTCTGGCATACCACAGGGGAAGGCGGCGGAACAGGCGGCATCAACTGGTCGACGATTATTTTTATCGCCGGCATGATGGTTATGGTCGAAGGCATGGCGGAAGCCGGTTTCTTTCAGTGGCTCTGCCTGCGGCTGGCAAAACTGGTTCACTACAAGGCCAGCAAGATCTTTGTGGTGTTCATGTTAATGTCGGCGTTCCTGTCGATGTTCATTGACTCGATTACGGTTATCCTCTTTCTGGCGGCCGTAACGGTTGAACTCGCCAAAGTACTGAAGTTCAATCCGGTACCGATGATTCTTGCCGAAGTGTTCTGCTCCAATCTGGGCGGATCGGCGACCATGTGCGGGGATCCCCAAACATTATTATTGGTACGTCCTTAGGCCTGACGTTTGGCGACTTTCTGACGAATACCGGTCTGATCGCCGGGGTTTCGCTGATCGCGACGATTTTCTTCTTCTGGCTCTGCTTCCGTAAAGAATTCAAGGAAGCTGACAAGCAGACGATTGATCCGAAAACGCTGCCGCAGCCAAAGGAAGCCATCAAAAATCAGACGGCCTTTATTCTTTCGATCGGCATTTTCCTGATTGCCATCGTTCTGCTCGTTTCGCATTCCTCGACGGGTCTGACGGTCGCGTTTATCGGTACGTTCATCGCGCTGATTACGCTGATCGCCAACGCGAAATACGCCGGCAAGATTCTCAAAAGGTCGACTACAAGACACTTCTGTTTTTCATCGGTCTGTTTGTGGTCGTCGGCGGTCTGGAACAGACGGGCGTACTCGAACGCATCGCGTACTTCATCAGCGATATCTCGGGTGGTAATATTATTTTAGTCATTGTCATTATTTTGTGGATTTCGGCATTTGCGAGTGCCTTCGTCGACAATATTCCGTTCTCGGCTACGATGATTCCAGTCATCACGACGCTGGCCAGCGCGCAGGGCATTCCAATCAACACCCTGGCCTGGGCACTGAGCATCGGTACGGATATCGGCGGCAGTGCCACGCCGATCGGCGCGAGCGCCAACGTTGTCGGAACCGCGGTGGCAATGAAAAACGGCTACCCGATCGGATGGAAGAAATACTGCAAGTATAATGTGCCGGCGACGATTATCGTCCTGACCATTTCTACAGTCGTCATTATCCTGCGGTACGTCGTTTTGGGAGGCTGATTATGACTACTGACCAGAAACAGACGGAGGGCCAGATTATCCTGGCCATTGACCGTGAGTTTGGAAGCGGCGGCCGTGAAATCGCCGATCTGCTTGGCCATTATTTTGGACTGCCGGTCTATGAAAAAACATCCTGCAAAATCTTGGCATCCGGCATCAGAAAGACGTCGAAGACCTGTATTACCGGGATGAATCGCCGCGCTGGAAATTCGCAAGCCGCACGGTAAAAGGACTGACCAACTCCAATGAATACGCGCTGGCGGCCATGGAGTTTGACTTCCTGCGCAAAATCGCGTCGGAAGGAAAATCCTTCATTGTCCTCGGCCATTGCGCCGAAGAAGTTCTTGCGGAATATCCGTCGCTTGTCACGCTGTTCATTTCCGCGGATGAAGCGTTCAAGATTCCTCGCATCATGAAGGAACATCACGTGGACCGCGAAGAAGCGTACGCGAAAATGAAACGCCATAACCGCAAGCGCAAAACGTATCACAACAGCTATTGCGAACACAAATGGGGCGATGCCAGAAACTACGACATGACCATTCGCTCTGACAAGATGGGTCCGTTTGAAACCGCGAAATTTCTCGTGGATTATCTGGAAGCCCGTATTCCGGAAATCAAGAACCGCGAACGGGCCGAAGAACTGGTTCCGCTTCCCGAAAAGAAGTAGAACAGACACCCAGCTTTATGATCGAAAACCGCCATCCCGGATCGGGGTGGCGGTTTCTTTGGGCAGGCTCAATCTGGACGAATGGCCCAAATTGGGCCAGAAGAAACGTTCAGCCTGTATAATAGACAGGCATTTTAAACCCGAAACTGCCGGATCTGTATCCGGTAATTTTCCGTAGATGTTCAGACCCGTCTTAAAGATGCAGAAATCCGAATTCTAGCCGGAGGATGGGGAAGGAAAGGACACAGGCTTTATGACGACTTATCGTTTTGCAACGAATCTTGCAAAAGCGAATACGATGCCTTCGTGCAGAGTTCGCCGCTATGCAATCTGCTTCAGAGCTATAACTGGGCCGCGGTGAAATCCAACTGGGATCATCTGCACTGCGGTCTGTATAAAAACGACACGCTTTGTGCTACCGCCCTGGTGCTGATCAAGGCGCTGCCGTTTGGCTTTACCATGATGTACATTCCGCGCGGACCGATTCTCGACTACGACGATCCCGAAGTGATTAAACAGTTTTTCGATGGTTTGAAAAAATCGGACGCAGCCATAAAACGCTGTTTATCAAAATGGATCCGGGCATTGAAATCGGAAAGTATCCGTCTTCCGATACGTCCCGACCAAGAAACGGCAACGAAAAATACGTGCAGCCGCTCGAAAACGCCGGCGCGATTTTCCAGGGCTACTCCATGAAAATTGAAGAAGCCATTCAGGCGCGTTTTCACTCCATTCTCGACAAGCCCGAAGATGTGCTGGCGGCGATGCCGAAAAAGACCCGCAAGCTGATCAAGGAAGCCGAAAAGCGTCACCTGCAGATCGTCAGCGGTCGACATGAGCTTCTCGACGACTTTGCGGCGATGGTCGAAATGACGGAAGAGCGCAAGCACGTTTCGCTGCGCAATAAGGAGTACTTCAAAAGCTTCTCGATAATTACGGCGATGACGCGATTATCATGTTAGCGGTTTGCGATCCGGCAAAAATCCGTCAGGAATGCCAGGCACGCTACGACGCGCTCGAAGAACAGATCGCGGCCCTTCCGGAAAACCAGAAGAAAAAGCGTTTTACCCTGGAAGAGCAGAAAGAATCCGCCGCGAAGGATATCCGGATCATTGAAGAACTGATCGAAACGGTCGGCGACGACAAGGCACGGCCGATCGCCGGCGTTCTGAGCGTGAAATACGGAAAGAGCGCGGAAATGTTATATGCGGGCATGGATGAGCGCTTCCGCCGCTTCATGCCGCAGTACAAAACGTACGTGGAAAACTTCCAGTGGGCGTTCGATAAAGGCTGTACCGAATTTTCGATGGGCGGCGTAGAAGGCTCCCTGGATGATGGACTGACCCATTTCAAGGACAACTTCGCTCCGGAAATTCACGAATACATCGGCGAGTTCGATCTGCCGGTCAACCGCCTGCTGTATAAGCCCAGCAAAATTGCCTACGAGAAAAAGCGGCACTCGCTCAAGGAGGCGTAATGAAACCCTTCAAGACATTTATCACCCTGCTGGCCGGAACCCTGCTTTTAGCCGGATGCACGTCTGCCCCTAATGCGAGCGCTTCATCGAGTTCTTCTTCGACGACATCGTCTTCGGCTCTATCCGCCTGTGAAGGGAAGGCTTCGGCTGCCCAGTGGACACAAAAGAAGAGCAGAGCGATGCCAAAGCGGAAGCGTATAAGAAAGACGTGGCGGATTTTACGCCGATTTCCTTTGAAGATGCCATCGCGTTTTTTGAAGAGGGAAAATCCGGCGTTCTCTACTTCGGTTTTCCCGCCTGTCCCTGGTGCGATGAGCTCGTACCGATTCTGAAAGAAGAAGCCGAAAAGAACGATATCGAAGTGCTCTACGTACAGACGCGCGACGATCAGAAAGAGCGGCTGTACACCGATGAACAGCGCGATCGGATTGAACCGTATCTTCCCGACTACATTCGAAACAACCTCAAAGGCGAACCGACGCTTTACGTGCCGTTAGTCGTATCGGTCGTCAATGGCAAAGTCGCAGACGGCCATCAGGGAACGACGGAAGATCACGATGCCAAGGAGCGGGAAATGACCGACGAGGAAAAGGCGGAGCTGAAAGACGCCCTGCAAAAACTGATCGAAAGTCATAACGCGTCCCAATCGTAAAACCGAACGCAGCACCTGAACCCGCATAAAATCGCAGAAATGGAAACTTAGCTTGGCAGAAATCCGTTTTACAGAAATAGATCTGCCGCATTTCTTCGCCAGATCCCAATTGAAAATAAAGGCGGTCCTCTGGATCCGGATCATTCCGAAAGGAAATCATCCAGACGAGGACCGCTTTTTTTGTGTGAAGGGGAAAGAGAAGCTATAAAAACTCGCGATTTCTCGCGAGTGCGTATTCAAGTGGAGCAGATGAGGGGAATCGAACCCCGTATCGACCATGGCAAGGTCGTGTTCTACCATTGAACTACATCTGCATAAGTGGCGGTCCAAACGGGACTCGAACCCGCAACCCCTCCGTGACAGGGAGGTACGCTAACCAATTGCGCCATTGGACCTGAAATAAATAAAAGAAATGGAGCAGATGAGGGGAATCGAACCCCCGTATCGACCATGGCAAGGTCGTGTTCTACCATTGAACTACATCTGCATAAATGGCGGTCCAAACGGGACTCGAACCCGCAACCCCTCCGTGACAGGGAGGTACGCTAACCAATTGCGCCATTGGACCAAAAGATGGCGGAGAAGGAGAGATTTGAACTCTCGCGCCAGTTTCCCGACCTACACCCTTAGCAGGGGCGCCTCTTCAACCACTTGAGTACTTCTCCAAGGATGTTTTATTTATTTGCTTCGTGCGATTGCTTGACTATATTAGCATGGTCCCCGGAAAGGAGCAACCCTGTAATCTCAAAAAATGAATTTTTTGATTCCGTCCAGCAACGCCGCGAGAAGCGCCTGAAGAAGAAGCGGTTTACGAGAACCGGCAAAACCTTCGTCGGACCGGAAAATCCGGCCGCATGAATGAGGATACACCATCTTTGGCCAAAGGGAAAAAGAAACCCCAGACCCGATCCAGACCCGAGAGGAAGAGCAGAGCGGAAGACAAGAGCGGGATAAGCCGGACAAGGGATAAGCGGAACGAAGGAAATAGACCCGCCTGCTGCTTTTCAACGGATCCGCTCCGGTTCGTACCGAAGCCGGTTCTGTCCGTATAAAAGGATATGAAAATGAAAGAACGAACACAGATGGACCGGCCCCGGGAAAAAGCGATGCTGCAGGGAATTGAGCGTCTGGAAAATCAGGATCTGCTTTGTCTGGTCCTCGGATCCGGGACGAAAACGCACGCGGTGGAATCTCTGGCGCAGTCCATTTTGCAGAAGACAGACAATCTGCGCCGTCTCTATTCCATTGCGCCCGAAGAACTGATGGAAATTGAAGGGATCGGTCAGGCCAAGGCGCTCCAGATCTGCGCGGCCAGAGAACTGTACGCCCGCTCCCTGCAGGCACGGACGATGAGCGTTTCCATTCGAAGCCTGGACGATATTGAAACGTGGCTGCAGGCGGAATACGGAACCAAAAGTCAGGAACACTTCGCGGTGCTCTATCTCGATGTCAAACGGCGGATCATCCGGCACAAGGATCTGTTTGTGGGCACGCTCGATCAGTCGCTGATCCACCCGCGGGAAATTTTTCGGGACGCGCTCATGACGTCCGCGAGTTCCATCGTCCTCGTCCACAATCATCCGTCCGGCGATCCGATTCCTTCGCTGGCGGATCTGGAAAGTACACAGATGCTTCTCGAAGCCGCAAGACTTCACAAAATCAGTCTGCTCGATCACGTCATCGCCACGCGAAACGGCTGTTTCAGCTTTCGATCGCACGGTCTGCTCGACGAGCCGGAAAGTGAGTACACAGATCTGGCTTAGCCGCCGTACGCTTTCAAAATCCGGTATAATGAGACAAATCCGGAGGGCGAACGTATGCGACGATTTACCAAACTGCAGAGAATTCTCATTCTTTTTATTTCTGTTTTCTTTCTGTTCGGATGCCTGATGCTTTCCGTACGTCAGAATTCCATTTCCAATATCGGCTACAGCGCGTGGACGTATTTGCGCTATGGCCTGTTTGATAAGCCGCTGACTTCCGCGGCGAACGCGGTCAGCGATTTTTCCAATCTCTGGCATGTGTACCAGGACAATACGTATCTTAATGACGAACTGGCCAACCAGCGCTCCTACCAGACGCTGTATGCCCAGGAACGCAACCGCAATCTGGAACTGCAGGGCCTGCTGGAGCTGAAAAACGCGATGCCAGACGCGAAGCAGATCAGCTGCGAAGTGATCAGCCGTCCCGTTCAGGCCTGGAATCAGAGCGTGACCGTTTCCGCCGGCAGCGCAAGCGGCGTCGAAAAGGGCATGCTCGTTGTATCGAGCCAGGGCGTCGTCGGCCTGGTCGAAAGCGTACAGGATACGACATCGGTTGTGGCCCTGCTGACCGGAAACGAACTGCCCAACGACATTACGGTGCAGATTTCGATGGACGACGGAACGACGGTCGAAGGCGTTCTGCGCGGCTATGACGCCAGCCAGAACCGCTACGAAGTGCTTCTCTTTGATCACGAAGCCATCGTTCTGCCCGGACAGAAAGTGGCTACCTCCCAGAAAGGCGGCCAATACGCGGCGGGTCTGATGATCGGGACCGTTACGTCTTCGGTCGTGAATGACGACGCGATCGTTTCCACGATTTATGTCGAACCGGTCGACAACATGAACGGCTTCACCTACGTCAGCATCTTTACGGAAGGAACGCCGGAACAATGAAGAAGCCCTACGCAATTGTCGGCGGCTTCTTTATTCTGGGGATGCTCGATTCCATGCTCGCCTATACGCTGCCCCTCGACTTTACCTTTCAGTCGCTCTCCGTCATCTGGCATTTCTATCTGATCGGCGTGATGGTGTACACCCATGACAAGCCGTGGCTGACCCGTATTCTGGTCGGGATGTTAGCAGGACTTTGTTACGACGGACTCGTTACCGGTACGTTTCCGGCCTGCACGTTTTCCTTTCCGATCATGGCCTGGCTTGGCGGTCTTTTTCCGGTCTGGCTCAAATCGAGCGAACGAAGAACAGTCTGGCTCATTTTCCTGCTGTTTATGGGGGATCTGTTTACGTATTTCCTGATGGAAAGCACCGGACGTCTTTCAGTGTCCCTGCTTTCCTGGTTTTACCATTTCGAACTGCTGACGCTGATTTTTTCGTCTCTGTCCGTCATTCTGGTGTTTTACATCGATCTGGTTATCGTACGCTGGGCCCTGTTTCAGTCCCGCTTTGTCCCCGCAACAAAGTGCCTTCGCTGGCCTCGAAAGTCAGAACGCCAAACCGCAACCATCCCAGAAAGCTGTAATTAGGAAAAAGCTGTAATTAGAAAATGCAAAAGCCATCGGGCTAAGGAAATTTCTCCTTTGCCGGATGGCTTTTCTGTTTGTTTTTTCAGGGGGCGGTTTGCTTTTTCAGGGAGAGACTGGAAAAGAGATCGGAAAAGAGATCGGATAATGGTCCGATCTTTGGAAACGGAGAAAACCTGAGGAAAGGTATCCTGTTCGGATACGTTCTGTACGGACAGGATGAGAACAAGGTCATGGGCGGATCATGATAAAATCGAATATGAGGTGTTTCTATGAAAAAACTGCTTCTGGTGGACGGAAATTCCGTTCTCTTTCGTACCTACTATTCCACAATTAATTCGAATCCGATGAGCACGTCGGGCGGCGTGCCGACCAATGCGGTCTTCGGATTCATTTCGCTTTTTCACAAAGCCATTTCGCTCGTTCAGCCGGACGCCGTTCTGGTCGCCTGGGACGCGGGCAAGCCGACGTTCCGGCATGAAAAGATGCCGGACTACAAAGGCACCCGTAAAGAGCTTGATGAAGAACTGAAAGTGCAGATGCCGATCGTGCGCGAATATCTCGATGCCGCCGGCATTCCCCGCTATGAAGAAGAAGGCTATGAAGCCGACGACATCATCGGCAGTGCCGCCAAAGGCAACGCCGGCATGGATACCGTCATTCTGACAAGCGATAAGGACCTTCTGCAGCTCGTCGACGATTCCACGACGGTCTACATGATGAAAAAGGGACTCAATGACTTTGACGTTTACGACAAGGCCAAAGTCTGGGAGCGCTATGGACTCGCACCGAAACAGATCATCGATCTGAAAGGGCTGATGGGCGACCCGTCCGATAACATTCCCGGCGTGTTCCACATCGGCGAAAAGACCGCGCTGACCCTGCTCCATAAGTATGCCAGCGTAGAAGGCGTGTATGACCATCTCGATGAGATTAAAGGCAAGCGTCACGAATATCTGGAAGAAGGCCGCGATTCGGCGTTTCTTTCCAAGGAAATGGCAACCATCTTTACGGAGATGAAACTGCCGTTTGATCTGGCGTCGCTCGCCTGGAACGGCGATGCCGACAGCGCGGAAGATTTCTATCAGAAATACGAAATGCAGTCGCTGCTCTCGCGCATGAAAGCTGCTTCGGGCGTCCAGAAAAACTCGAAATTATTACCGACGAACAGTTTGCCGGGCAGGAAAATGCATCGCTCTATTTGATGCCGGTCGCCGATTTTGCCCCGTTTAAGACACAGACGCTTTTTGGCTTCGTCTATCTCGTGGACAATACCATTCATTACCTTCCTTTGGAAAAGGCAAAAGAAGACGCCGCGTTCCGCTCGCTGCTCGAACACGATTCCACCCTCATTACGTGGGACGTCAAGGAATTCTGGCATCTGCTCGACCGGTATGGTTTCTCGCTTCCTGACTTTGCGCAGGATGTGCATCTGGCGTCGTTCCTGCTGCACTCGCAGGCGATCAATACCGAAAGCCTCATTCAGGCAAGCGGCATCATTCTGCCTATGCCTCTGAAAGATCTGGAAAAGAAAACCAAAGGCGGCTTTACCGCCGAACGGGCGGTGCCCGTCTTTGGCGCGTGGCTGCTTGGCATGAAGCAGCAGCACGACGGCATTTTCAGGGAACTTGAAGAAGAAAACCAGATGAAGCTGTATCAGGACATCGAGTTTCCGCTGGCACGCGTTCTGTTTGAAATGGAATGCCGCGGCATTGACTGCGACGCTTCGATTCTGGCGCAGATCGGCGAAGAATACGAAAAGCGCATGGACGAAATCGCTGCGCGCATTTATAAATACGCCGGCCATGAATTCAAGATCACATCGCCCAAGCAGCTCGGTACCGTTCTCTTTGATGAGCTGAAATTAAAAGGCGGCGGAACCAAGCGGTCCACCGCAGCTGAAGTTCTTGAAAAATGCGTCCGCTCCATCCGATCGTGGATGAAGTGCTCGAATACCGCAAATACGCCAAAATCGTCAGCACGTACGTGGACGGTCTGACCAAAAACATTATCGACGGCAAGATCTTTACGACGTTCAACCAGACAATGACGCAGACCGGCCGTCTGTCTTCCTCCAGCCCGAACCTGCAGAACATTTCCATTCGCAATGAGGAAGGCAAGGAAATCCGCAAGGCGTTCGTCGCGCCATCTGGCCACTGGCTCATTTCCGCAGACTATTCGCAGGTTGAACTGCGGATGCTGGCGCATATGGCCAACGAAGAATACATGATTCAGGCGTTTGAAGAAGGCATCGATATTCATAAGCGGACCGCTTCCGTCATTTTCGATGAAAAGCCGGAAGACGTTACGGAAGACCAGCGCCGCATCGCCAAGACCGTCAACTTCGCCATCATTTACGGCCAGACGGAATTCGGCCTTTCGCAGGAGCTGAAAATTTCGCGTCTTCAGGCGAAAAACTTCATTAAGGCCTACTTTGCCAACTACCCGAATATCCACCGGTTCATGGACGGCCTGATTGCGTTTTGCGAAGAGCACGGCTATGTGGAAACGCTCCTGCATCGCCGCCGCGAAATTCCGGAAATTCTCGATAAGAACTTCATGACCCGTGAATTTGGAAAGCGCGCCGCCATGAACGCGCCGATTCAGGGATCGGCTGCCGATCTGATCAAGATCGCCATGCTGCACATGAATGAAGAAATCCAGAAACGAAATCTGAAGTCGCAGATGCTTCTTCAGATTCATGACGAACTCATTTTCCTCGTTCCTGATGAGGAAAAAGAGCTGATGGAACATCTGATTCCGGAAGTCATGGATCACGCGATGGAACTGCGCGTTCCGCTCGAAGCGAGCGTCAGCACCGGCCGCAGCTGGTACGAGGCCAAATAATGCCGGAAGCACCAGAAGTGCAGAACGTTCTGCAGTACCTCGAAGAAGAATTAAAGGCAGCCAGATCGAGCGCGTCAAAGTCACGCATCCGAAACTGGCCGCCAATCTGCCGGTCGAACAGTTTGAAAGCCGGCTGGCCGGTCAGCGCTTTCGCGGCTTTCACAGGCTGGGCAAGTATCTCGTCTTTGAACTCGACAATCTGGATCTGGTCAGCCATCTGCGCATGGAAGGCAAGTTTCAGATTTATCCGTCGCCAAAAGACGTCGATGACCTCGACGAAAGGAGGCTAAGCACATTCACGCGCAGTTCCTTTTGCAGGACGGGCGGGTGCTGTGCTATCGGGATACCCGCAAGTTTGGCCGTATGTACGTGTATGACCGGCCGGAAAACTGGAAGGATCTGCCGGTTTTAGTCGGGGTGGGCAAAGACGCGCTCGATCCCGATCTGAATGCCGAAGAGCTGCTGGAAATGACCCGCAAACGGAAAGCGCCCATCAAATCCGTTTTGCTGGATCAGTCCGTCATCGCGGGCATCGGCAACATTTACGCGGATGAAATCCTGTTTGAAAGCCGGATTTCGCCGTTCAGCGTCACAAGTCACCTGTCCAAAGAAGACTGGCAGGCGATTATCGATGCGACGCGCCGCATTTTAAGCTCGTCCATCGAAGCGGGCGGAACGACCATTCGAAGCTTTTCCTATGGGAAAAACCATGCAGGAAGCTATCAGGATAGTCTGATGGTTCACGGAAAGGAAGGTGACTGCGCCCTTTGCGATACGCCGATTGTGCATACGCGCGTCGGCCAGCGCAGCACCTGGTACTGTCCAACATGTCAGAAAGAAAAGTAATCGGAATTACCGGAACGATGGGATCCGGAAAAAGCATGGCCAAGGAAATTCTCTCTGCCTGGATTCCTGTAACTGACTGCGATCAGATCAACGCCAGACTGCTTGAGAAAGATCAGGCCGGCTATGCCGCCCTGAACGATGCAGGGCTTCTTTGCACGGATGAAGAGGGAAATGTCGATCGCAAGGCAATGGCCGATCAGATGTTTGACCATCCCGGGCAGCGAAAGAAAATGGAAGCCATTTTGCATCCGCTCATTATCGAAGAGCTGAAACAGTGGATTGATGCACAGACTTCGCTTTGCGCAGCGGAAGTGCCTCTGCTTTTCGAATGTTCCCTGCAAAATCTGTTCGACGAAGTCTGGACGATTACGTGCAGCGACCAGACGGCTCTCGATCGTGTGGAAAAATACCGTCATATTCCGGCTGAAGAAGCCCGGCGCCGTCTGGCTCTTCAGTTTCCAGCCGAAAAGAAAATGGCGCAGAGTACGCATGTGCTTCCAAACGACGGAACAAAGGAAGAACTTGCCGCGCAAATTGAGGCGCTGCTGCCGGACAGCGTTCGCCTGGCTTGCAGCTTTACGCAGGATCAGCCAGCTTCGGCGCCGAATTTGGCAAAGCCGGCGAATCCGGGGAAAACGAATGCGAAAGCGGGCGAGATAAAATGAGCCGCAGCATTGAAATTTCCATCCCTATACGCTTTCGCAGCACTGGCTCGCGGATCTGCAGCTGCTCTATCGCCCGATTCTCGGCGCGCAGGCGTCGCTGGTCTATGAGTTTCTGATCATTGCCGGCCAGCTGTCTTCCACGCTCGATCTGGACGATCTGGAAGCGTTAAGCGGATGCAGTTCGTCGATGCTGGAAAGCAGTCTGAAAAAGCTGGAAGAAAGTGCGCTCGTTCGTCAGTATGTCGAAAACGATGCGCTTTGCGGTCTGCTCGTGGAAGCGCCGAAGGATCAGGCCGCGTTTCTGGAAGATCCGTATTTCAGCCGCGTGTTTTTTGAACAGGCGGGAAAGGAAGCCATTGAACGGCTCGAGCGCCTGCGTCCGCCAAGACAGGTCAAAGGCACGTTCAAGCCGCTCGAAGGCAACGTTTCCGTACAAAATCTGGAAACGAGCTGGAATCAGAAAAAGGAAGAAGAACTGAAATCGGCAGTCAGCGACTACCACGACATCAATGCTTATCCTTTTGACTGGGGCGTCTTTTTCCAGGGTATGCAAAACGTCTTTCCCCAGCGCCTGCGCAGCCGGGAAAATATGGCCCGGATCGCGCATCTGGCGACTTTGTACGGAATGGGCGAACTCGATATCCGCCCTTTATCAGCCGGCATCTCAAGGATCGGAAAACGTGGATCGATTTTGATGCGGTGATCGAAGAACTCAATAAGAGCCGCAAGATTATGGAAACGGATCCGGATGACTTTATGCAGTCGCCGGTATCCTTCCTGAAAGCCAGACAGCCCGAAAACGTGGATATTCTGCCTTCGGAAAGAAGCTGCTCACTTCGCTGGCCGAAGACAAGCACATGCCGTTTGAAGTGATCAACACGCTCACCGAATACTGCATGAACCAGAAATCCGGCGCGTTTTCGACTGGCTACGTGCGCACCATGGCCAATAACCTGCTGCGTGCGAAAATCAATACGCGAAAAGACGCTTTAGCGTATCTCGAAAACTTTGACAGCCGAACCAGTTTGGCCAAAGGCAAAGGCCGTCGGGGCGCCCCGAAGAAAGCTCTGCCGGACTGGTACGATACGATTCCAACCGAAAAGAGCACGGCGGAAAGCGTACAGGCCGCCAAGGATCTGCGCCGCCAGCTGCTCGAAGGAGGAAGCCATGAAGAAAATGAAACTTGAAGTGGAGCTGAACGAAAAGCAGAAGGCCGCCCGGGCTGAACGCATCCGTTTGCTTTTACAAAATGGCGATGTTCAGAATTTTCTGAGCCGCTATCATCTCGACCCCTCCATTCTCGAAACGCAGTCGAGCCGTCTGGACCGCTACGCGCGCAATACGCAGATTTGCCGCTCCTGCAAGGGCCTGCAGTTTTGCCGCATGAAAGTGCCTGGACAGTCGGCGCTGATGGAAGTGGATGATCAGGGGATGCTTGTGGAATACTACGGTCCCTGCCGCTATCAGAACCAGAAGACGGCAAAACTGGCGCATCGTTCGAACTTTACGGTTTCGCACCTGCAGGATGACGACTATCTGGTCACGCTGGAAAAACTGGAAGAGACGATGGACCGGGAGCCGCAGCACTATATCAACGCGTACACGTCGGCGCTGCGTTCCTTTAACGCCCCCATGGGCTGCCTGTTTTTCGGGCAGCCGGGAACGGGCAAGAGCACGATGATGATGGCGCTGGCCAATCAGTATGCGCAGAACGGAAAGAAAGTCGTGTTTGTGCGCGTGCCGCTGCTCATGAGCGAACTCAAGGACAACCTCAGCGACGAAGAGTGGCGGCGGACGATCCTTGGCCGCATGCGCTTTGCGGACGTTCTGTTTCTCGATGATTTTGGCAGTGAATCCGTGACCCAGTGGACCCGGGACGAAATTCTCTTCCCGGTGCTCGATGAGCGCATGAACGCGAAGCGAAAAACGTACTTCGCCAGCAACATTTCCCCGCAGGAACTCGAAGAGCGCTACGCCGTTTCCAACGCCGGCGAGTATACCCTCGTTGCGGCCAAACGCCTGATGGAACGCGTCAATACGCTGGCCAGACCCGTCCAGCTGATGGGCAGTTCGCGCCGTCCGACCGGCGGTACGCTATAAGCGTTCTGCAACGCTGCTGAACAGAAGAAAAGCCAGGTGTCGCAATACGGAATGTGCTTTCTCTGCCCATACTTTTAAGGACAAATCAAGCCAGGTGATCCGTACAGATCGCCTGGCTTCTGTACAGATGGAAAAGAATTGGACGATATGAGTTTTCGGCCATTTTCGTCCTTCTGCCCGATTCGCCAAAAGGGAATTGTCTTTAATTATATTTTGGAGTGCGGTAAACTAAAGACGTTAATCACAAGGAGGATTTGAGTTATGTTAGTTTCTGCTACTGAAATGATCAACAAAGCTCATGAAGGCCATTACGCTATTGGTGCCTTCAACATCAACAATATGGAATGGATCAAAGCCATTCTGCTTGGCTGTGAAGCAAAACAGTCTCCTGTCATCCTCGGCGTTTCCGAAGGTGCTGCTAAATACATGTGCGGATACAAAAATGCTGTAGACATGGTTAAAAACATCATGGAATTCTACAACATCACTGTACCTGTAGCTATTCATCTCGACCACGGATCCTACGAAGGCGCTAAAAAGCCATCGAAGCTGGATTCACTTCTGTAATGTTCGACGGAAGCCACTATCCAATCGAAGAGAACATCGAAAAATCCAAGGAACTCATCGAACTGGCTCACTCCAAAGGAATCTCCATTGAGTGCGAAGTCGGCGGTATCGGCGGCGAAGAAGACGGCGTTATCTCTTCCGGCGAAGTAGCTGATCCTGCAGAATGCAAAGCGGTAGCTGATCTGGGTGTAGATTTCCTGGCTGCCGGCATCGGTAACATCCACGGTAAATATCCTGCAAACTGGGCTGGCCTGAACTTCGACGTTCTGGCTGAAATCCAGAAAGTAACTGAGGGCAAACCTCTCGTACTCCACGGCGGAAGCGGAATCCCACAGGAAATGGTTAAAGAAGCCATCGTCCTCGGCGTTTCCAAAGTAAACATCAACACTGAATGCCAGCTCGTATTTGCGGACGCTACACGTAAATACATCGAAGAAGGCAAAGACCTCACCAACAAAGGATGGGATCCGAGAAAACTGCTCAAACCAGGTGCTGAAGCAATCCAGAAACTGGTTGAAGACTACGTAACTGACTTCCTTGGTTCCGCATACAAAGCGTAAATCAACACTCTAAGGCCTTCGGGCCGCACAATCCCAGAACAAAACGGTGCTCTTCCTCACGGACGGGCACCGTTTTTCGCAGTCATCTTTTCTGATGGTCCTGATCCGCTATGAATTCCTGGAGACCATCCTGCCATCAGGCGATGGAATCCAGACTGGTTCGATGGCCTGCGACGAATTTCGATACGATTTGCGAGCGGTTCGTTTCGTAAGTGTCAAACAATCGACGGGTATACGCGAGACTGAATATTAGATACGCTAAACGGGATCCCTTTCGAGATCCCGCTTGGCGTATTTTTTATTCTTCATCGTTTTCTTCATACTTCGGATCCGGTCCACGGTATCCAATTCGAAGATATTCAGGTAAATCCTTTGAATACGGCAGAAGTGACTTCAATACATCTACCGCGATTTCATCGTCTTTGAACCATTTGAGTTCATCCAGAACGTACTCCATGTAGCGCTCTGGATTTAAGTCGTTCATTTCAGCCGATCGAAACAAAGTCATAAACGCTGCGACGACTTCCGCACCTTTGATACTCTTCGTAGTCTGGAAGTTTTTGCGATTGATCACGAATGGCTTTACGGCTCTTTCTGCCACATTATTGTCGATCGGATAATCACCGTCTTCCAGGTACCTTCCCAACGAGTTCGCTCGATCCATGAAGTACTTGGCTGCTCTGTAGGCGGTGCTTCTTTCCTCGAATCCACTCTGAATTTCCATCATGACTCTTGTGAGTCTTTCAAAGCAGGGCTTTGAAAGTTCCTGCCGAACTTCGGTTCTCGCCTCGTGCGAGTAAGAAGCAACGTGGGATTCGATGTGGTAGAGCTTCCCGAACAGAGACAGGGCTGTGAGCAGAATCTGGAGACCCGGACTTGGTTCGGGTCTCTCTGTTTCGTCCAGCTGGGCTGCCGCTTCTGCGGCCTCTTCGTCGTTCTCCAGTGTGGTCTTTTCCCACTTCAGGACGTCTGCCTGATACTGCGCGAAGTCTGACCGGACTTTGATGGCTTCGAAGATCTTTCTTCTCGCATGGGCCATACAGTTGAGCTTTCTGCAGGGGCCATAGTAGCTGGCATATGCATAAAGCCCGTCTGTCATAAGGGCATGACGAAAAGAACCGCCAAGGAGGGCGATTACGAACTCCTGTTTCTTGTAAGGGAAAAACTTATAGACAGCCATCTGGTTCTCTTCATAGATTCCGCTGACGGCGACAACCATAGAAGACTGTTTTCGATCTTTAACCTCCGTGCACTTTAAAACCGTCTCATCCATATGGACGACGTTACAGTTTGGGAGATCCTCAATCATTTGTTTTACGAGGGGCTTCAGATAAAGATCGTAAGTTTTTTCCAGGATGTTGCCCATGGTCTGACGGCTGATCGGCAGTCCCGTGAGACTCAGGTGCTTTTCCTGACGATAGGCCGGGGTTCCCATTACGAACTTATCGTAGGCAATTCCCGCGACCATAGAGGAAGTTGCGACACTCTTGTCGATCAGTGCAGGCTCGTCAGGTTCGGCGGTGCGGATGATGGCTTTCCCGTTTTCATCCGTACACTTGTTTGGGCACGCGACTGTCTCACGCAGCACTTCTTCCAGCCTATAGCGAGCGGGAATCCGATGAATCCTATAGTGACGTTTCATTCCAACAGTTTTCATCTCACAGCCGCAAACTGGGCAAATGCGCTTTTCCCTTCTACACTGAAGGTAGTGGTTTCTTTGACCGCTTCCTGCTTTCTGCACTTGGTGGAAGGTTTTTCTTGCTTCCTTCAACAGAACTGAGCTTTAAATCTTCAGCTTCTTTACGATAGCGGTCTCCCTCTTCCTGATATTTCGCAGCCCGGTTAAAACAAACATCGGCTTTCAGATCAAGCTGAGCCAGCTGTTTATTCAGAATATTGATATCTGGGCCGCCGTCCTCGTTTTCAGAGTAATCCAGTTTCAAGGGAACCATCTTTTCCGTAGAAGGACCAAAGCGGCCGCTTTTCACGGCTTTATTGATTTCTTTAGCGAAATAGAGATCCAGGTACATATCCTCAATAAATTTGTCTTTCTCTTCTTCCGTCATGGTGCTGATCTGATGATGAAGATCTTCGAGGAGCTCGTTGCGGATTGTCTGGTAAGGGTTCGGCACATTCATGTATTAATTTTAACATATTTAGAGCGATAGATAAAGTAAATGGGATGATTTATCTTGATATTCCTTCAAGAAAATCATCCTTTTAAATTGGTTTAAACATACTTATAAGTTCGTGGCAGAAATGCCGGCTGGGGAACAATCGACAGACCGGAAAGCAGAGAAGCCAGCTGCGAACAGTCAATTCGCATGAAGTCGGACTGGTCAGTGCTGACAGGCCACTGAAGGGAAGATCTGGAGAGTCGCTTATAAACAAGCCAGAATCCATTTCCGTCACGAAGGATACCTTTGATCTTGTTCTTCTGTCGATTAACGAAGAGAAAGAGGGATCCATCCAGCGGATCCAGAGCGAGAGGTCCTTGAACCAGGGAGACGTAACCGTCAATTCCTTTGCGAAGGTCAGCAGGCATCTGAGCCAGATAGATGTTTTTAACTTTGGAGAAATCGATACCGAGATCGATTGCAGGGATGATTGATTCCATGAAAAAGCCTCCTTGAATAAAGGAATTATCCCAAGGAGGCGGTCGAGAAAATACCCGTCTTTTATTTGACGCTTACTTCGTTTCGACTTCTGCACGACTCAATTCGGGATAAATACAGGTCAATGCGGATCTCATTCGTGTCGTTGCGGGTCAGATACAGCTCAATGCGGATCATATTCGAGTCAATACGGTTCATTTCAGATCCTGCCTGGGCCGTCGATGCTGCTCTCCTTCGACCAACGGGCCCTTTCCAGTGGGGAAAGGGGAAAAACAACCCCTCTAAGCGCCTCTGGATTATGCCCGAAGGGCCTCGCGGATTTGCCAATTATCACTTTTGTACAAGTTTTGAAACCGCGAAATGAGCCGTCCAACAAGAAAGGCCAAATCATCTCAAATGGATGATTTGGCCTTTCTTTAAAACGTCTAACCGAATGGCACTGGGAGAAAATGGGTATGTCAAAAATTTTGTGTAAATTCGTTTTTGGTAGTTGAAACATTTGGCCGTTTCGAAGGCTCAAAACACCTCGCTGGACGAGGAGCGAGTGAAAATTTCTGGAGCGGCCCTTTATAGCGGGCGCCCTCTTGCTAGACTTGTGACGTCCCTGCCAGGGTGGCATTTTTTCGACGGCGGGGACGTCTTTAGGGGGTGCAGGGGAGCGGGGACCCGCTGTAAAGGGTTTAAGCGGAAGAAAATTTCATGAGCGGATTTCGGATCTGCCGCTTATCTGGCTGAGTACTTCTCCAGCCTGGCGCCCAGTTCTTCCTCGCACAGGAGCTGATTGCGTACCATTGCCCAGTTTTGAACCGTTCGTCCCTGCCATTTCTTCTCAAGCTCCACAATGCGTAGATACAAAGCCTTATAAACTGAATTCTCATTTGGAAACGAGCCCTTTTTGTTACTTTTCGCAGGCTGGAGTTAACCGACTCAATCGCATTGGTTGTATACATTATCTTTCGGACAGCGCTGCCGTGGTTAAACAGCTGGAGTACGTGATGAAAGTTACGTTCCCAGACGCTCACGGAACCAGGATATTGGCTCCATTTCTCCTTAAATTCATCGAAAGCACCCTCTGCTTCTTTAGCGTTCAAAGCACCGTAGACTCTCTTGATATCCTTGCAGAAACCAGCTCTTTCTTTGTTTGGAATATATTTAAGCGAGTTACGAAGAATATGAACAATGCAGCGCTGCACAGTAACGTTCGGAAATACAGCCTTAGCGCCGCTTTCAAGCCCGCTTACACCGTCCATGGACAGGAAAAAATGTCTTCTATGCCTCGTGCCTTCAGTTCGTCAAAGATCTCCATCCAAAAGTGCCTGGATTCGCTCTCGCCGATCCAGATGCCAAGGATATCTTTGCAGCCTTCCGTGTCATAGCCAAGAACCACATATACAGCCTGTTCTTTGGCACCATGATCGGTTTTCACTGATACGTAAAGGCAATCGACGAATACGAAAGGATAGCACTTCTTCAGGGGACGATGACGCCACTCATCAACAACCGGATAGACACGATCAGTGATGTTTGAAATCGTATCCGCAGAGACCGGGAAGCCATAGATATCCTGAATGATGTCGGAGATGTCGCGCTGTGACATACCCTGCCCATACATACGCAGGATCTTGTCCTCGATATCGGAAATATCCCGGCTGCCTTTAGGAACAGCCTGCGGTTCGAATGTACCAAGGCGATCACGAGGGATACGCAGATCCAGTTCGCCCTGAGAAGACCTTACCGTCTTCTCAGAATAGCCATTGTGGCGATTCTCTGTCGATTTAGGATCATGCGATCCGCTGGTATAACCGAGATGCGCATCAAGTTCTCCCTGGAGCATCTGTTCAAGGACAGGGCCAAAGATTTCCTTGATGAGGTCTGCGGCTTCTTTAAACGTCTTAGGTTTGTATTCCTTAACGATGGTTGAAGCAATCTGTTCCTGAATGGTTGGTGCAGCTTTAGCTTTACGTGGCATAAGTGGTCTCCTTGTAAAAATTTGTCAGGCTCAAGCTGGTTGTATCAGTCTGATGTCTTGATGGAATTTACACAAAAGACCTTACACTCTCATTTTGCACTTGGTATTGTTACCGGATCTAACAGCGATTACATATCTAGTGAAAAAGTAATACAAAAGAGACCGTTCTAAAGGGCAGTGATATATTCAAATTCAGATTTGTTGGTGGAAGGAACTTCATCAGATTTGATCCTGATAATTTTTAACAGGCTGCTCCGACTCGCTTTTACAGAGTCAAGGAAAAGTTAATTTATCGGTTCATATGTGCTGCGCCTGTATTCGCTTATGATGATCAGCAAGCTAGGTATGCTCATTGGCAATACAGCCAGTTATGGGAAGAACGCGCATCTAATAAAGACAAGGAACCAGAGAAGTGGGAGCAATTATGCGTAGCCGACCGGGAATCCAATCGAAACCAGGCTCTTCATCGTGAGAGGAAAGAGAAAATGGTTCAGTATTTAATCAACTGCTATGGCAACGATGCTTATCAAAGCTTATTCCATGGGAAAGATCCTCTGTTTGTGATGTCCGAAGACCACGAACCGCAATACAGCAACGTACATCGTTTTGTAACAAGACTCCATGACCTGGATTGTGCTCCTGTCCTGGAATTAGCAAAAATAGAGCATCGGCACTGGAGTGCTTACTATATCGCCAAAGGATGGAAATATCTGCCTTTGAAAGAAATCAAACAGCTCCAGCAGCAGTCTGATGGATATACGAACAAAGTGATCCGGGAAGTGGCGCCTGCTCACGTCGATCTGGTTAATTTTGAACGTCTTTGCCAGGATGATTATGAGAGTATCAAATATGACCTGTCTTATTGATTCGAGACATTAAAGACTGAGAAAGAGAGTTAGCAGGGGAAAGGAAACAGTTATGAGTTCTAGTGACAAAGAGTACGACAAATCGAAAACAGTCTCTGCTTTGGAAACAACAGTGAACAGCAATGATGAAGAACGGCTTTCAGATAAATATCGTGTATTCCTCTGTTACCGGGGTGAAACTTCTGGAAATAGTGAAGGAAAGAAATTTGCCGAAAAGCTCCATGATTTTCTAACGCATACTGCTTTTGCCAAAGACAGTCTTGGTGAAATCTACTTATCAGAAAGAGAAGACCGCAGCGGAAACTTCAAAAGCAGCCTGTCAATAATAATGAAATCGGTCGAGTATTTCATTATTCCATTTACGCCAAATTTCTTTGACGGTTTTCCACAGGACTCATCGGACGAGCAGACTATCGATAAAAGCATTACTTATCACGAACTCCTTCAGGCTTTCAATAATCCGAACCTTTCGTTTATCAATGTCTGCATTGGCGAATCAAGAAACGATCTGATCGACAAGGATCTGCTGGTAAGTCTGTATGGAAGCGAAAATGCGGAACGGATAACTACTGTCAAAATGCTCAATTATACGCCGGAAAACAGCCAGGAAATTTTTGAACAGATTTATAACCGTATCCGCATCGGCAACGAAAGCATCGCCGACAAAATCCATGAACACAAACCGAATGTTTATCTTGATGCAAAAGAAGAACTGGAGTCAGACCAGTTTCCGCTGTACGCAAGACTGTATAATGTTCGCTCTTTGACACTGCTAAACTTTGCTTCCAGCTCGTTTATTTCAGGAGCCAGCATTGCGAAAAGCTATGAACAGACAGACCAGATGAAAATCTGGTTTAACCGCCATCTGATTGAAGGAAAGATTACCGTCAATATTATTCTTACCGACCCGCATTCGCACGCTGCTATGGATGCTGCACTATATAAAATGAATCCAGAGAATCTGACCATTAACAAGGATCAGATCATTCTATCCAACCTCAACAAGCTGTTTGCGTTCATGCGTAAACACCCAGAAGCAGATCTCCATGTATACCTGACTCCTGTCGCACTGCCATATGGAATTATGCTGGCGGAATTCAACAGTGCAGACAAGTATAATAACTACATGAAAATCGACCTGTATGCAGCGGATATCGAACGTGATGGCAAGCGGCCATCCTTCTTTCTCCTGCAAAAGACGAAGAAACGAAAGCGATGTTTAAGTTTTTAAAGACAATGTTCTGCGTTTGAAAACCAGTGATTCCAGACCATTTTATGGTCATCCTGAAATTGACTGGATGGAAACCCAAAATTCAAAGATTGTTCATCGAGGAATTGCCAAAGAACATCTAAAGCCCCATACTTTGCAGGCTTTCCGGCACTGTATCAATAAAGAGCATCCTGTCGAAGTCGATTTGTTTACATTGAGCGATGGTACGATTGTAGTAGGACGTTTAGATGAAGATTTTGCGCAGGAGATATGCAAAGATCCAAACAAGCTAAAGAATACTTCGCTTGGGGACCTAAGAATTTACAACCGTACCCGTCCCGAAGAAACTGTTCTGACGCTCGATGAATTTCTAAAGCTGATCAGCGGCAGAATTCCGATTTTAATCGAAATAAAGACTATAAACAATTCTTTATCAAATGCGGGGAAAGCTCATGAAGTTCCGTACAGCCATGGAGCAGAACGAGAAGGAGAACTATCTGCCGCCTGCAAAGCGCAGGTTTCAAAAATCATCGAGACCATTCATCAGTATTCTGTAAATTACCAGCACATCTTTACAATCAATACAGGAAGAACCGGTTCACCAATAGCGATCCATTCTTCGGATGTTCGAATTGTAAATATGGTGAATGAACGCGACTGCCTTATTCCGTCAGGGATTATTGTCAGCGAATTCGAAGAGAAATATGGCTTCAACGCGTCAGATCAGCGAATCGACTGTCATCAATTAGAACGGATTGAAGAGCTGCAGCCGGATTTTGTAAGTTATGACCTCGACTTTCTGCATGAGGGAAATGTTGAGAAAATCAAAACGATGCTGCACATTCCTGTCATTTCCTGGACTGCTAAAAGCAAGGATCAAATTCTTCAATCTTTTGATTACGGCTGCACCAATACAATCTGCGAAAATCTGGAAGATATGGAAAATTAATACAAAATCAATCAAATACTCATAACTCCTGCGAGAATCATAAAACTCGTCAGGAGCTTTTTTATCAAATGCGCCGTAAAACCCCTGCCTTCAGGCAGAAAGCGTCAAACAGAACCCCATCCTGGAAGTCAGATTCTGGACGAACGGACTTCATACCAAGAGCGGTCTTCAGCTTGTACTCACACAAGGTGTGAGCGGCAGTACCTTCCTTGGCTGCAAGACCGGAAGTATCCGGATAGAGTTCTTCAAGTCTTGCCGATGGCGTACAATGAAGCCAACGATGGGATGTGGATGGAGAGAGGATGCTGTGACTCATTTCAATCCCTCCGCATCATTGACAAGAGCCTGGTAGTGAGCAGGATCAATTTTGGAAAGTTTGCTAGCGCCATACTTTTCAAGAAGCTGCTGGATCTGCGCTGTAAAACCGGCTCTGGATTTTTCAGCGAGAATTGCACGGACTTCTTCAAGCGTAAGTCTTGGCTGTTCAGGCTTTTTTCGGGCTTTGCTTATCCAGATGAGACTTTTGGAGCAGAGAGTCCATCAGCCATCCGGTTGAGAACGATGAGAAGTTCTTTTGGAATTCATCCATGGTGATTACCTCTTTCACTAGGTAGCCATGGAAATGGATGGAGTGTGACAGGGAAAATAAAAAAGTGGCCAAAAACCGAAAAACGGTTCATGACCACAAAGCCTTACCTAAGAATTTCATTTAAATAATTTTGCACTGCAATGGAATCATATCCTGCTTTCTTCGGTCGATTAACTCTGACCTGATTACAATCTCACAACTCGGATAAAAGTTTTCAAGACATACAAAATACAATTAAATACCATCGACCTAAATCAAACGTCTATATTATACGTGTAGTAAGATTACTCATCTAGTAAGGAAGAGAATGCTTAACCCACTATCGGAGGTTCAACAATGAGGTGCATGAAATTACTGATAGCACGCCTTACGCTCAAATTTTCACACTGCTATTTACCAACATGAATCTAGACAGAGAGATTGGCTGCTGAGCGTAAGGAATAAAACAAAGCCTGATTTTCGTAAAGGAAAACATTTATGAGATCAAAAATTAAGAAGTTACTAGCGAATATCGCTATTTCACTCTCGATTTTCGTATCTTCTATACCTGTAATCGCTGTAAAGGGATTAGCGTTTGATATTCCCATTCCAGCCAATGCTTTTCTCGAGGAATCTAATACGCTACAACAGTTTAGAGCCTCACTTGAAGTGGATTTGTTGTTTGAAAAAACTATGCCGCTTAATGACTCAGATCAGAATCCCAGATATTATTATATTCCTTTTGCTCAGGGAGGATATTTAATCTATGATCTGACAGACGACTTGATCTGTGAGTTTAGCCTGTCAAAAGAAAATGAGTATTCATTCTCGAATAATGATTATATCTATTCTGGGCCGCTATCCTTGTTTGAAATCACTGAAGATGGTTTTATTGATGTTAAATCGAACGAGGTTTTCACAGATACAGATAACTTCATTATGAGGGTTAAATCTATTGAGACGAGAGAATTAGAGTCTAAACAATCTATCCGATCTGATAAGTCTGTTAGACGTATCATGAATGCTTATAACACAATTTCTGGTACCGTTCCAAGCTATAGTTATAATCCTGATGGCAGATGCGGAGCGGTGGCAGCAGCGATGCTGGTGCGGTGGTATGACATTTATAGGAATGGCCGGTACGTCCCAAGTAGTTTAGAAAGTAGTGATGGGGTTTCTCTCATTAATCATCTTTGGAACAAAATGAAAAACTCAAGTTATGCGGGTGCTTATTCTGGAACTGTATCTACTGAGATGATGAACTTTATAGGATCTCAAGGGTTAAGCCATTCCGGTGGATTGGACGGATATACTGACGAATATGTTATTGGTCGTGTGGATTCTTATGGAACTCCCTATATTCTAAATCTGTTTAACCACCCTACCTATTCCAACCATTTTGTAACTGGTTATGGATATCGTTCGAATTCCACTGGATTCTACACCATAGTAAATGATGGTTGGGGAACAGGAAAATGGAGGTCAACTCGAATTATGCGACGACAATTATCTGGTAATGATAGAAGTTTAATTTTTCAGCTATTAGCCGTCATAGGGTTATGCATTCTGACAATACTCGGTGTGCAGTATATAGGTGATCACGGGAGATCAGCTGGCTACTATCTAACGGGAAATGTAATATCAGCAGGAGAGAAGAATTTCTGTATAACTGTTATTCCAGATGAATCAAATGTTGAGCTTCCACTTTCAAAAATGTCTATTGTTTTGAACTGAAAGATTTTATATCAAATAGCTATATCCCCAAAATTGGGGATGCAGTGCGAATCACGTGCAGTCATGATATGACTGTTTTGATTGATATTTATGATATGGATGTTATAGATGATCTTCCTGATTAAACTAGATGTTAAACAATATTAACTATAAATATAAAACGCGATTTCAAGCTAGCAGTTCTCTATTTCAATATAGGTTCTGTTAGCTTTTGAATTATCAACTTCTGACTTGTCGCTATAAACTGTACCCCAGAAAGTGGACAATTTTTTAGAGTCAACCTATTCCAAGGACACCCGATTAGCAGCGACCCCAACTACTGGACGATCGTTTTGATCTGTTCCCTAATTGCGGACACTTTCTAATCGACGTTCTTTCGCTGATCACTTTCAGCCCGCATACTGTTCGTGACGGAAATCCCCAAAGGAGACCATTATGAACAGAAATCGCTTCAGCGAAGAACAGATGTCAGCTCTGGCAGCCAATCCATACACAAAGGCTGTCTTTCCAACCACGCTCAAATTCACTGACGAATTCAAGGCCGAGTTCCTTCGCCTTTACAACCAGGGCTGCCTTCCACGGGAGATCTTTGTGAAGCTCGGATATGATCCGGCAATCATCGGGGAGAGCAGAATGTCCAACACTGCCTATCTCATCTCCCAGAGCCAGAAAAAGACCGGTGATAAAGGAGATGAATTAGCCAGACTGGAAGGCGAAGTCCGGGCATTGCGCAAAGAGCTCGATACGCTAAAAAAATTATTGCACTGGCGAACTCGAGGAAGCCAGGTCGCTCATGATGAACAGGCCTGCTTCAAAATACGCGCTGATTCAGGATGTCATTATGGATCCGGAAAATGTCCTGACTGTGACTGAGCTGTGTGCAATGAACGGTGTCAGTCGTTCAGGTTACTACAGCTGGTGTGCTCAGACAGAAAGCCGTGAACAAAGAGAAGCCCGGGACAGAGCAGATTTCGAACTGATTCTGCAGGCTTTCCGGAAAGCGCGCGGCCATGCCGGTGCCAGACAGATCCAGATGATCCTTCTCCATCAAAGCCCCAGTATCAGGTTCAACATGAAAAAGATCCGGAGGCTCATGAGGAAGTTCAACCTGGAATGTCCGATACGTAAAGCGAATCCTTACCGCCGTATGGCGAAGGCGCTGCGTACGGACAATGTCAGTGAGAACCTTGTCCGTCGGGAATTCGAAGAGCACGGGCCCAGAACGATCCTGCTGACTGATATTACTTACATCCCTTACCAGGGAAGTTTGCCTATCTTTCAACGATTCTTGATGCCTGCACCAAACAGGTCCTGGCTTACAGAGTCAGCGACAATCTCAAGGTTGACTTTGTTCTGGAGACAGTAAAGCAGCTGGTGGAGAATCACGGAGACGAGCTGGAAACAGATGTGATTGTGCACTCAGATCAGGGGTGTCACTACACAAGTGTCGGGTTTCGGGAACTGCTCCGTCAGAAGAAACTGCGCCAGTCGATGTCACGCAGAGGAAACTGCTGGGACAACGCTCCTCAGGAAAGCTTCTTCGGCCATATGGAAGTGCCGGACTTTCCAGGAGATCTGTTCGCTGCTGGACGAGCAGATCCGCTACTACAATGAAGAGCGGTATCAGTGGGATCTGGCGAAGCTGTCACCAGATGAGTTCTACAAATACGTAACAACCGGCCGATATCCTCTTTCAGAATGAATGGGATTTAAGGGGGCGCAGAATTTTTCTTCCACTCGGTCCCTGCGGGACCGTCCTTGACAGTGGGCCCTTGCCCCTGGACCCACAAAAGCCGCCTTCAGCAGAAAAGTGAATGGTTCACCATTCAGCTGAAGGCTCAGCAGTGTACCAGGGGCAACCCTCTGTAAAGGAGCGCTTCAGAAAAACTCTGAGCGCATCGCTTCATCGGATTTGTTCACAAATCCTGCTCAAACAACAGACAAACAGATAACAGGGATAACGTGTCCGAACAAAGGGTTCTCTCTAATTATCGTGTCCTTGACATGGGGTACACTTCAAACCGATATTCGGGAGAAAATGGCCACTTTTAAACTAACAAATACAGCTGCCACAGGGAGGTTTTGGTTTATTTGGCATATATGTACTCCCAGGTGTATCCACCAGATGTCGCGAGGACTCCTCGGCAGCATTTTCTGATGCCTTCACGGGAACAACCCGTCTTCCGGGAAACCTCCGTGCAGTCTTCATAGACCACTCCGGTTTCCACACATCACACTGGACGGGGAGTGCCAAGCCAGTCCGAGCGCAGTTCATTGGCGACCGGATAGGCAAAAGCGCCATCAAGGATGCTGCAGCGAACTGTTCCATCTGGTTTGATGACTTCCTGGAACTCTCCTCGTTTCGAACGCTCCGATCTGCCATCCGGTCAGCTCCAGAAAAACGCCCAGAGGGAGAAAGTCATATTTGCGTAGCGCGCTCGGCTGCCTATCTTATCTCTGTAGAATTTATTACGCAGGATCCATGAGAAATGAATCCCCGTTTCATGACTCAAGGGTGGCGGTTCGCTTGCGTACCGCCATGAATGAAAAAGAGCTGTCGTATACATACAGCTCATAAAACAGGACCGTTGGAGTCTGGCCGGCATTCCGGTCGATCAGACCATGAATGATTGATTGAACGAGTGACTTCAGCAGGAGGACCGAATGATATACGCATCGACCGAACAGCCGGTAATCCGATCATCCAAAGCGGCCGGTGACGTAGTCTTTGGTTTTCTGCTGGGAGGGATGAGTAAACAGGGTTTTCGAATCGCCGAACTCGACCATTTCGCCCTGGTAGAAGAATGCGGTCTGATCGGCAATCCGCATCGCCTGCTGGAGATTGTGCGTGACCATGATGATGGTATAGCGTTCTTTCAGCCGCAGGCAGAGCTCTTCAATGCGCTCTACGGAAATCGGATCCAGCGCGCTCGTCGGCTCATCCATCAGAAGAATCTCCGGTTCAGCCGCCAGAGCGCGGGCAATGCACAGGCGCTGCTGCTGTCCGCCCGAGAGGGAGAGAGCGCTCTTTTTCAGATTGTCCTTGACCTCGTCATACAAAGAGGCCTGCTTTAGAGCGTCGACGACAATCTCTTCCAGACGGGTCCGGTTTTTGATCCCGGCTGTCCGGGGCCGTAGGCCACGTTGTCAAAAATGCTCATATCAAACGGATTGGGTTTCTGGAAGACCATGCCCACGCGCTTGCGCAGCCGGTTGACATTGATCTTTCCGCTGATGTCTTCCTCTTCCAGAAAGATCTGTCCTTTGACCTGGCAGTGCACGATCAGATCGTTCATCCGGTTGAGACAGCGAAGAAAGGTTGACTTGCCGCAGCCGCTCGGACCGATGAGTGCGGTAATCGAGTTGCGGGGAATCTCCATGGAGACAGAATGCAGGGCCTGCTGGGGGCCATAAAAGACACTGACATCCTGCGCTTTGAGAACAATAGGACTGGACTGGTTCATGCGATCGATCCTTTCGTCATTTTCTTGCAGATGAGCATCTGCCCAAGGTTCATGATAATACACAGGACAAGCAGAACCACCGCGACAGCGGAAGCTTGCGGCATATAGAGACCTTCATTGAGCAGTTTGTACATATGAACGGAGAGCGTAGCGCCAGGGCTCATCAGATCAAAGGCCGGTTTGGCCAGCGTGCCAGCCGTATAGATCAGCGCAGCCGATTCGCCCGCAATACGTCCGGAGGCTAACAGGATACCGGAGAAGATACCGCCGGCCGCCTGAGGCAGAAGGACTTTAAAGATCGTACGCAGCTTTCCGGCACCTAAGGCATAGCTGGCTTCGCGCATCGAATCCGGCACAGCCCGCAGGGCTTCCTGGGCGGTGCGCAGAACGAGCGGCAGGACAAGAACGGCGAGCGTCAGCACGCCGGAGAGCAGCGAGAGACCAAGATGCATCCGGGTCACAAAGAGAAGCATGCCGAAAAGACCAAAGACAATCGATGGAATGCCGGCGAGTGTTTCGGCAGCCACACTGACCAGCGAAACAAATCGAGATTCTCTGGGGGCATATTCTTCCAGATAGACTGCTGCACCGATGCCGATCGGCAAAGAGACGGCCAGGGTAAGGACAGTTATTAAAACCGTATTGATAATAGCCGGCATCATCGACACATTGTCGGTGGTGTAGGTCCAGGCAAACAGCGAAGCGCTGAGATTCGGTACGCCGGTAAACAGAATGTAGATGACCATGGATGCCATGATCAGAAAGCCGGCGCCCGCGTAGAGCCAGGTCAGCGCACGGAGGATCAGACCGGAAACATCGGCTTTCCCTCACTGAGCGGAAGCGGCTTTTTCTGTTCTTTTGCCGGAACAGACGGACGAGGGATGTCAAACTGTCCAGCCGGCAGAGCGAGGGTGCTGCTGCTCTGTGCGGTATACTCCTGGATCGATGGACTGGCCGGAAGGCGTTTGATGGTAGCCTGCACCGGCCGTTTGACGGAATGAGCAGAGCGGATAGAAGATCCGGATGATCCGGATGAGCGGGCAGACAGAGAGGACAAGGGTATATTCATGATCTGCACTCCTTTTCTTCAGAGACATAAAGCAGAGGTTGATGCCAAGAATCAGTACAAACAGGACCGCTCCCATAGCGATCAGCGCTTCACGGTGCAGACCGCTCGCATAGGACATTTCCAGAACAATGCCGGTGGTCAGTGTCCGGACCGGACTGAGCAGACTGTCAGGCAGAACAGCCGCATTGCCGGCGACCATAATAACCGCCATCGTTTCTCCGACCGCACGGCCAATTCCCAGGACAATCGCACTCAGAATGCCTGAGGCCGCAGCCGGCAGACAGACGAAGAAGACCGTATGGTCATGGCTTGCACCTAAGGCCCGGCTGCCGTCATAGACGGCCGGATCGACTTTTTCAGCGCGCTTTCGCTGAGTGAAACGATTGTGGGCAGGATCATCATGGCCAGAAGCACCGACGCGCACAGGATGCCTTTGCCCGATGCCGATCCGGTCCATTTCTGAATCAGAGGGACCAGGACCGTCAGGCCGAAGAAGCCGTAGACAATACTCGGAATACCGGCCAGGAGGCTGATCGCAAACCGGAACGGTTCATACAGTTTCTTCGGGCAGTAATAAGCCAGAAAGACGGCACACAGGACCCCAAGCGGTACGCCCAGGATAAGTGCTCCGGCACTCATATAGAGCGTGCCGGCGACCATACTCAGGATGCCAAACCGGTTTTCACTTGGTGCCCAGTCCGACGAGAAGAGAAAATTGACAGGGCCGATTTTCGCGATCGCCGGCAGGGCGGTTGAGAAGAGAAACCAGCAGATCAGAAAGACGCACAGAATCGAAGCCGCAGCACAGGCGGCAAAGACATACTTCATTCCGGTTTCCCGTTTTGCATTGCTCATAAAAGACTCTCCTTGTCTGCGGATTTACTTGGATTCAAGAGCACTCCAGTCCTCGATTTTGCCGGAATAGACCTCTTTGACCTGATCGGCGCTCAAGGAGTCCACCGTATTGGACGGATTGACGATCACTGCGATGCCGTCTCTGGCAATGACGATACTTTTCAGACCCTGGCTTTCTTCTTCCGGCTTGAGCTCTCGCGAGAGCATGCCAAGATCATAGACGCCTTCGGCTGTGCTCGATGCACCGGTAGTGGAATCGGTCTGCATAACCGCGATCTGTGCATCCGGATTCAGAGACTGGTACGCTTCGGCGAGTTTTTCCATAACCGGGGTAACCGAAGACGATCCGCCTACAGTCATTTCTCCCGACATGCCGGCTGCGGTGTAAACGCCATCCGCTTCAACCGGAACATAGCCGGCCTCGCTGATGACCGCCTGGCCGTCTTCGGACAGCAGGAACTTTTCAAAGTCTGCGGCAAGCGGATTGTCGCTACCCTCTTTCTGGACGACCAGGAACGGACGGCTGACCGTGTAGGTCCCGTCAATGACGGTATCGACCGAAGGAACTACGCCGTCGATCGAGACGGCTTTGACCGAATCGTTCAGGCTGCCCAGTGAGATGTAGCCGATCGCACTCGGGTTCTGCGCGACAGTAGTAAGCATGACCGCTGTCGAGTTGGTGACTTCCGCATCGGCTCGTGTCAGATCTTCGCCGTTTTCTTCCAGTTTGAACAGCTCGGTGAACGCGCCGCGTGTTCCGCTGCCGTCTTCCCTGGTCAGGACCGCAATGGCAGCCGGAGTGTTCTGGGTGCTGCTGCCGCCACTGGAAGCATTACTCCCCGTGCTGTTCGAAGAGCAAGCCGCCAGATTCAGGGCGGCAGCCGCCGCAACGGCGGTAAGAATGGATTTGAAGGTTGTTTTCATCGTTTTGCCTCTTTTCATTTCTATCTTTTCTGAAGACGGCTTCAGTATAGCAATGCCGTGTAAAGAAGCAGAAAGACGGATGTAAAGTCCTGGATAAATCGAAGCAAAGAAAAAGGCGAAGAATTCCGGAATGCGGAACGCTTCGCCTGTCGGTTGAAAATCATGATAGATAAAGCTGTTTTGAACGGCCAGGTCGACATTGATCAGCCGCAGCCGTCCTGCCGGGCAGACCGTACAGACCGCCTGAAGAACAGCAGGCAGCCTGAAAGCCTTTTAGTTCGTCCCCGTATCGACAGTTTCTTCAGCACTCCCCTTCAAAGACCGCCCACAGACATGCAGCTTGTAAAGTTCTGATTAAAGAGAGCAGAAAACCGGTGCTGAATTTACAGGAAGGTAAAAACAGCACCCGGATTTTTCATGAATCTGCATTTATCGGATCATCAGAGCCGATGCCGATCGGATTTCCGGTTTGGGCGGATGGTACTCCTTGCAGATGAACTGGCCAGGACTCTGGACCGGTGCATTCTTCGGCTCCTCTTGCAGGGCTTTGATCGTGTAAAAACAAAGACTGTACCCCAGACCATATCCATATAGACAGCAATAGTGCTCAAAGCAGAAAACGCGAACGCGCGGGTATATCCATACTTCACCATACTGATCAGCTCCGAAAAGGAAGATACGCTGGTGATATCAAGAGCGAAGTATTCCCTGGCCTGATTCCGCTCAATCCAGGCTCTGAAAAACTCTCTTTGCCTGGCTGGATTCAAAACAGGAAGGAGTTCACTGATGTGCTGAGATGAGAGCGGCTGCCCAGGACAGGTTGTGTTGTGGACCGACCAGCGCTCCGCCCGATAGAGCGGTCGGCCTTCTTTGCACAGGTACTGACAGCAGGTCATGATATAGGGCCATTCGACTGGAAAAACATCCTGAAGGCACTGAAGTAATCCAGATTCCTGGGCGGATGCGGATTTGTTTATAAACAGATAATTTCCAGTCTTTTTAGCCGAATATTGGGACGACTGCTCAGGGTTAGTGACGGACGTTCTGTTTTTCGAACGAGGGTGGTCAGGGACCAGTTCGCCGGTGATTTCATCGATGTGGCCAATGCAGCTCCGGTGAGAATCTGGCTTCTTCGTTTTTAACCCGAATGGACGTGTGCGCCGGCAGCGCGCTTCGCTCAGCTCTAGAAGATGAAGGGGCTCCTTCCTCCCATTACCTCACTCGCGGTCCATCGTTTTACAGAGCGATGGTCGACAAAGTGATGGTCTACAAGGAGAGTGTAAGGTTTTTTGTGTATATTCCATCAAGGCTTTTGCCTGATACAATCCGTTCAAAGCCGGACGAATCTATACAAGGAGACCTTTTATACCACGTAAAGCCAAATCTGCACCTACAGTTCAGGAACAAATTGCTTCTACCATCATTAAGGAATATCAGCCACAGTCGTTTCAGGAAGCCTCTGACATCATCAAATCGATCTTCGGCCCTGTGCTGGAACAGATGTTCCAAGCTGGATTCGCATCTGGGTTATACCAGTGGGTCACACGCCAAGAAAACGACTGAGAATCGCCGCAACGGCTATTCTGAAAAGACCGTGAAATCTTCCCAGGGCGAACTGGATCTGCGTGTTCCTCGTGATCGCCTCGGAACATTTGAGCCACAGGCTGTCCCTAAAGGCAGCAGGGATATCTCCGATATCGAGAATAAGATCCTGCGCATGTATGGGCAGGGAATGTCGCAGCGCGACATCTCCGCTATCATTCAGGACATCTATGGCTTTTCGGTCTCTGCGGATACGATCTCAAACATCACAGACCGCGTTTACCCTGTCGTCGATGAATGGCGCAATCGTCCCCTGAAGCAGTGCTATCCCTTCGTCTTTGTAGATTGCCTTTATGTGTCAGTAAAAACTGAACGTGGTGCAAAAGAACAGGCTGTATATGTCGTCTTAGGCTATGACACCGAAGGCCATAAAGACATCCTTGGCATCTGGATTGGCGAAAGCGAATCCAAACACTTCTGGATGCAGATTTTTGACGAGCTGAAGAGCCGAGGCGTAGAAGATATCTTCTTCCTGTCCATGGATGGAGTTAGAGGTCTTGAAGGCGGAGCCAAAGCTGTATTCCCGAATGTGATTGTGCAGCGGTGTATTGTCCATTTGCTTCGTAATTCATTAAAATATATTCCTGCAAAAGAAAGAGCTAGTTTCTGTAAGGACATTAAGAAAGTCTATAGCGCTCTGAACGCTAAGGAAGCAGAGGCGGCTTTCGAGGAATTCAAGGAGAAATGGAGCGGCTTTCATGGCGCTGTAAACGTCTGGGAACGAAACTTTCATCATGTGCTGCAGCTGTTTAACTACGGCAGCGCAGTCAGAAAGATAATGTATACAACCAATGCGATCGAGTCGGTCAACTCAAGCCTGCGAAAAGTAACGAAAAAGGGCTCGTTCCCAAGCGAAGATTCGGTTTATAAAGCCCTGTATCTGCGTATCGTAGAGCTTGAGAAGAAGTGGCGGGGACGGACAGTACCGAACTGGTCAATCGTCCGGAATCAGCTTCTGTGTGAAGAGGGGCTGAGCGCCAGATTGGAGAAATACTCAGCCAAGTAAGAATCAGATCGAGGAGCCGCTCATGAAATTTTCTTCCGCTTAAACCCTTTACAGCGGGTCCCCGCTCCCCTGCACTCCCTGAAGACGTCCCCGCCGTCGAAAAATGCCACCCTGGCAGGGACGTCACAAGTCTAGCAGGGGGCGCCCGCTATAAAGGGCCGCTTCAGAAATTTTCAAGCGCTCACCATTCAGTGAAGTGTTTTGGTTCTTCGGCACGAGCAAATGTTTCAACAACTAAAAACGAATTTACACAAAGGATTTGACATACCCCTGCCCTGGGGACGTCGAGGCTGCACTCCTTGAGCCGTATGAGATCATCCGGAAGACGGGAAACGGAAAAGGAAAGTAAAAAATCGGGATGGCGCAGGGGACAAACGCAGCAAAAACGCCGCAGGCAAAGGGAAATGAGAAAAAATAGCACCATTTTCAAAAAAGGGGTGACGGAATGTAAGCGCTGTCCTATCTTGTGCTTGTAAGGTGTTATCGAAAGAGCATCACTTACGCAGGGTGTATTATCACAATTCAGATAAACAAGACCTGAAAGCTCGATTTAAAGAAACAAATCCGTATGGATGTCTCCAGGCGAGAAGTATTTTTCATCGTCTGCAAGGTTTCTTTAGACTGGTTTTCAGGTCTTTTTGTCTCCTGCCGTGATGCGCTTTCGATAGCGGAAATCCACTTTGCGTAAGTCGTGCTCGTTCGCACAGAAGCCGACAGGCAAGTGGAGATAAACATGAAAAAGAGAAAATGAATGCAATTCGACTGGCTCTTGCGGTATCGATGGTCCCCTGAGCGATGGGTGTAAGCGCAGCGGCGGCGATGCCCGTTCTTGCACAGGGCAATGACGAGGCAGTCAGCTTCCCGGAAGTCTACTCCCGGGATCTGGTCATTCCGATGACGGATGATGCAGAAATCAGCAAAAAGTAGACGCTCTGGTCAAAACCATGACCCGCGAAGAAAAATTCGCGTTCATGGGCAGCAACGGAACAGGCAATGAGGGAAATGCCGGTGCTCTTGTGGGCTGCCCGCGTCTGGGCGTGCCGACCATCAAAATGTACGACGGTCCGGCTGGACTGCTGTATACGGAAGATACAACCAACCCGCCGCAGGAACAGATGCTCGCCGCAACATGGAGCGAAGAAATGGCCCGCCTCTACGGTGAAGTCGTTTCCAGAGAAAATCAGGCGATCGGCGGATCCATGATGCTTTCCGCGCAGCTCGACATTCAGCGTCAGCCGCAGTTCGCCTGTACAAAAGACCAGCTTGGCGAAGATTCGACGCTGCTATCCGCTCTCGCGGACGATCTGGTCGAAGGCATGACCAGCGAAGGCGGCATCGCCGTCCTGAAACATTACGGTGCGTTTGCACAGAACGCGAACCCGGGATCCAACACGAACGTAGAAGTGGATGAACAGACGCTTCATGAAACGTATCTGGCTGGATTCGAATCCGCCGTTCGCAGCGATGCGGCTATTGGCGTGATGTCTTCCTATAACAAGTACCGCAGCGGAAACGTCTTCCAACTCAGAAAACCAGTAAGGAACGCTTCATAAGCACCCCCGCAGATCTACGGCCAATGCAGCCGTGAATCTGCGGGGGTGTATGTTAGATATCTTATTCTTGCAGATCAATATCTGAGAATAAGGCGTATTCGTCCAAAAGCTAAGCGGCTTGGCCTGGGCAAAGGCGTTCAAGAAAGGCTATTGGAGAGAAGCCTGTCTGTCTGGTTTCAGAGATTTTGAGAGATCCTTTCGGCTCTTCTGAAGTACTCTCGCGCTTCTTCAGGCAGGTTCATCTTTCTGCAGACATAACACAGATTGTTCAGGGTTATGGCCAGAATACGGAGCACAGGCGGGGCGACAAATTCATCCGCAAGCTGCTGCCGGATTTCCAAAGATCTTAGAAAGCAGGTTCGTGCTTCTTCAAACTGACTGGACGCGGAACATACGATACCGAGACTTTCCAAAGAGCAGGAGAGCTTGTATAAGCCCGCCGGCTCAGGACACTGTTCGACAAGCTGCTGTCGGATTTCGACAGATTTTAAGCAAAACGCATAGGCCTCTTCCAGCTGATTCATTTCGCTGCAAAGCCGCCCCGCCTTCCGCAAAGCGGCGGCTAGAAGGTTCAGGGGAACAGGAAATGGATATGGGTTTGCGATCTCCTGCCTGAGTTTTACCGATTTTAAGAGATACTCCAGAGAAAGATTCAATTGATTCAATTCCTCATAAAGATCTCCTAAATTTTCGAAAGCGTCAGCCAGATTGAGCTGTGTTTGGGGTATTGCATGATCGTCTGCCAGTCCTTGCCGGATTTTTACAGCGTTTAGCAAATACGCTTTCGCCTCTTCCAGCTCGTTCATTTCTTTGCACACAAGACCAAGGCTTTCGAAAGCGACGGACAGATCGTACAGTCTTGCCGGCACGGAGCCATCCTTGGCGAGCTGCTGCCGGATTTCCAGAACGTTCAGGAACTGTTCTTTGGCCAGTTCGAGCTGGTTTCGATCTTTGTAAAGGTTTCCCAGGTTTTGAAAAGCGGCAGACAGATCGCGCCGTATGTGCAGCGATGGCTGCGACTCGTCAAGCTGTTTGAGAATCTCTAAAGACTTTAAGAAAAATTTCTCTGCCGTTTCCAGATTTTTCCTGTCTTTGAAAAGACATCCGAGATTTTGAAAAGCGATGGATAGATCGCGCTGTGTCTGCGGGGTTGGGTGAAGCCTGGCAAGCTGCAGGCGAATCTTCGAAGAGTTATAGAAAAACGGTATGCCTGATCCAGCTGATGCATATTGTTGGAAAGATACCCCAGATTATCGTAAGCGATGGACAGATCTTTCAGGATTTGCGGCGTTGGCTGTGACTCGGAAAGCTGCAGCTGGATTTTCAAAGACTGAAGGAAAAAATCGTACGCATCTTTCATCTGCCACTTGTCCATGCAAAGCCATCCCATCTTTTCCAGAGAAAGGCTTAGATTTTGCTGGAGCAGCGGCGCCGAGTGGAGCTTTACGAGATGCTGATTGATTTCCAAAGCTTCTCGCAAATACTCTTCTGCTTCTTCGAGCTGGTTGAGGTCGTGACAGAGAGACCCCATTTTGTCCAGAGAAATGGAGTAATCCCGCAGCGTTCTGCTCGTTGGCTGAGACTCGGCAAGTTCCTGTCGGATTTCAAGAGCGCTTAAGAAATATCCTTGTGCCTCTTTCAGCTGATCCGCCGCCGTGCAGACAATCCCGAGCGTATCCAGCACATCGGCTAGATTTTGCAATGTGCGCAAGGAGGACTGAGCTGCGACAAGACGCTGTTCGATTTCTAGAGCGGTTAAAACATCCTCTTTCGCTTCTTCCAGGCGGTTCTGTTTAAACAGAACCCTGCCAAGACCTTTAAGCACAAAGCAATGACATTCCATATAGTAAGCGGCCTGTTTCCCCGTTAATGGATGTATTCTGGACAAATCAGCATTGCGGGAATCCAGGTCCTGACCTGTCGGAAGCTTGTCCTCGATGAACGACAGCGCTCTGGAATAGTACGTCTGCGCTTCCTCAAGCTGGAAATTTTCCTCTAGAAACGAAGCAGCGAAGGATAAGGAAATTTCGTCTTCTTTGATTTGGGCATTCTTTTTGCCCAGTGAACGGCTTTGCTTAAATCGACGGACGTTCCGCGACCGTAGAAATAAATGGTCATCAGCTCCTGAATTGCGGGAAGATAGTTTTGTGAAGCCGCCTGCTCGATCCGATCAATCCCTTTTTCGTAATCGATTTCTACATCGATTCCCTGTGTATAGGCTAGACCGATCCTATAGAGATGGCGGGGATCTTCATCCAGAGAAGATCGCATAGCCGCACTGAGCTGGTCTTTAAGAACCGCTGAATCCATCGCATACAGGCTTGTCAATTCCGGGAAAGGTCCCTTCAGCTGTTCCAGAGAAATATCTTCCCCTGCATTTGAACCGGAACGATCGTTTTTTCAGTTTCCGCGCTTCTGGATACTCAATTGCCTGAACATAGTTCGGTTCCAAAACCAGGCTGGAGGTCACGGCCATGGTAAACAGGCAGCTTTTTTCCAGCGCACGATGAATATAAGCGTTAAAGTCTTCGCCAGGAGACAGAAATTCGTCATACCAGATGGCGGTGTCCGCAAACTGCGGATCCTGGTGTATGAGCTTCATCAGCTCCTGCGCCTTTTCCGGTCCTTCTTTCTGTAGCTTAAGAAAATGTATTTAAAAATTCGCTGCGTATTTCTTCGATTTGCTCTTTGTTCAGGAAAAATGAATCCATGAATTTTCTCAGTTTCGTTTCATAGGAGATTTCACTTGGATCCGACGAATACAGACAGAGTGCCTGAAGCGATCCGCATTTTTGATTAAAGGCGTCCGCCAGATTCTGATCGGTCAGAATCGGCAGAAACGGAATATGTCTGTCGCAGACCGTCTGAAAAACTTTGGAAAAGGCCACACAGTCCTTGAACAGAAAATTGTAAGTAATCGGGATGACGATCAGATTCATCTGGGACAGGTCGAAATCGAAGTTCTCCAGATCTTCGGGATGCTCGGGATCCGGATCATAGAAAATGATGCATTCCCCGTCTGAAACAGATCATTGGAAAGACGATCAAAATAAAGTGCAAAATCATCGTGGTGGGCAGAGATGTAGATTTTTGGCCGATATTCGATGGCACCAGAGAAATTCTGTTCAGATTTCATAGAGCTTCCCTTTCTAGGCGGCTGTTTTCGATAACCGCTCTGGAATAGGTGCGGAGGTTGAACCGCACTTTTTCGCTTTGTCAGAACGAAGGAAGACGAGCTGCTTGCCTGAGTGTTTTTCGAGCAGTACGAGTTTAACGCCGGAAATACCATTGAACTCTATCGGTACAATACCCGTTTCGGTATAACCGTGTTTGTCGTACATGGCTTTGGGCCGTGTTCTTTTCGTTTGTATCAAGTCGAAGCTCACCACATCCATGCTCGATCGCATCCCTGGCGGTCGCTGGAGCTGGATGGGCGCCTCGAATCCATCCGGTTTTCCGCCTCTGTTCTTCTTGGGCAGTATGTATTTCTTGGTATATTTTTCGACTGCATCGAGATCCTCTGAAACGGCTTTTCTGATGTTCATGGAGCTGCCATCGATTTCTTTTTCTGTGGGGATTATCTCTTTTGACTGTGCAGCCGATCAAGAATGGTTCAGAACGTTCTGAATTCGAAAAGAAAAGTGTTCGGTCTTAGACAAAGGGAAGAGACGAATCTGTTTGCATTTCGATTCCCGACAAAGGATTGAAATGAATTTCGCCCCAGCTTGGCAGCCTGAGTTCGCATTGTGATCTGTGAATGCCGCTAAGAAAAAGTTTGCTCATAATTTGGAGGCCGGAGTTTATGCACAGCCAGATTGTCACGTTTTCAAAAGGGAGAAAACATATTTCCGGCTCGCTGTAAAATAGAAGCAGAATAAGCGAGAGGAAAATATATGGCTGTTAAAGATAGAGAACCAGCAGAACGGAAAGAAACGCCTGCGGAGGAGATCCGGGAAGGAATCATGGGGTTCACCAATACGGATCGGGGCAAGGCGCGGTCTTCTTTTTCGATCGAAAAGGAGATGCGGCCAGAAGGTGCTTTTGTAAGAGAGGCGTGCGTCAATGTCCCAAGATCGGATTCCGTACATCGAAACAGGATTCATGAAACCGGCAAGGACAGCTAGGAATGCCATCCTTGCGCAAACCAGAATCTGACCTTTAAGGCTGCAAAGAGGAATTTGCACGCAGAAATGTGAAGTTCGATGCCACGCAGAGGCGGACTTTGAAGCTTACCGATCCGAACGGCCTTTTCACCAATCTCGGTCTGCTTCTTTCCGATCAGTGTGAACATACGATTCACATGGGTGTCTTTCAGGGCGTTACCAGTGCGATCGCCAGAGATCGACGCGAGTTTGGAGGATCCCTGTGCCAGCAGATGAACGATGCGTATGCATTTCTCGATTTTTGTAACCAGACGCATTCGACCTTTGAAAAGCTGCTGCGCATTGATGTACGGGATTATCCGGAAGCTGCACTTCAAGAAGCGCTTTTGAGTCTGATCGTTCACCGCGACTATACCTTCAGTCCCAGATCCTTCATTCGCATGTACGAGGATCGAATTGAATTTCTGTCTGTTGACAGTATGATGCCAGGGATTGAGCAAAAGATATTCTGAACGGCTTTTCCATCTGCCAAAATCCAAAACTCGCCGATGTTTTTGACCAGCTTCAGCTGTCTGAGGGCTGCAAAACGGGAATGGAAAAAATCATGGAAGCGTATCAGCCGTTTGATAAAAAGCCGTCTGTGATGACGACGAAAAACCGTTCAAGCTCATCTTGCCAAATGTGAATTTCCAATCGTGACGATACGGAAAAGACAAAATGCCGGCAGATCAATCCGGTTTAAGTGGACGTACGTTCGTGTACGGGAAGGCAAAGGATCCGATCTCTTCGTTTTTGCCGGCTCGGGAATCCGTTTAGGCGTGGCGAAAAATGAAAAGAAGGAAACAGAATCCCTGTATCGATTTTGCCTGTCAAAGCCGTATTCGAAGCAGAGGTTCTGTTTTTGTGCAGAGGGAAACGGCCTTAAAAGCGGGCGCTTTGAATCAGGCGATCCAGCCCTTTCCTATCAGGAAGAGGATTTTTCGAGTTTTTGATTCGCGTTTGGATCTGGCTAAGCTGTTTGTCGACATTTCGCGAACGAATGAAGTGCCTTTGAGCCGCATAGATCAGGCTAAGGTTTTCCAGATTCGCGGCGAGAGTCTGAAGTGAGGGAAGTGTTTCTTTGACCGCCACATTTCTCTGATCAATTTCGACGGCCTGCTCCATATACTGGCACGCGGCATCTTTGTCTTTTTCGCCGCAGAAATTCGAGCCAGGCTGTTCAAAAGGTCGATGCCCAGCTCAGAGTTTCGGGATTCTCGCTCTGCTTAATGCATTTTCGAGCAGTTTCGTACCCTTGTTTACAATAAGATTCGGCGGCATTGAGATGATTCTGTTTTTCGTTTAAATCCGCGAGAATTTGAATGCTGATCAAAACCGAATTACAGGTTTCGGGCGAAGAACTGGCTTCATAGCGCCGCAGATGGAGTAAAAGCGACTCCTGGTATAAATCCTGTGCCTCTTCCAGCATGTTCTGTTTCTTTCGCAGATTTCCCAGATCACTCAGAACCGCAGCCAGATAAAGCAGGGGGTGTCGGAAGGGGCAAGCTGGACAAGCGTACGAGCGGTTTCGACGGCTTTCATTCCATAATCCGACGCTTGTTTGAGCTATTCCTGATCCTCGTAATGGCTTCGAAGCTGGCTTGCAATCCGAATCAGACGCGTCAGCGACTCCGAATCTGGGAATCGATCTGCGATTTCGTTTTCTGCTTTGTACTCCAGCTCCATGGCTTTCCTCATGGACTCCACACGGTTCAGCTTGTCGTAGTAAGCGGCCAGGACGCCGAGAATCTGAGAATAAAAGTTCAGATTCTCACAGTCATTGCAAAGCTTTACAAGTTCGCCCGCCGCTGCAGCGCACACTTCGCCATAGTAGAGTGCCTGCTCAAAGTCGTGTCTGCTGGTATAAAAACGCCTCAGCTCATTGGCACTGAACGCCAGATCGTGAAGGCTGGACTGGTTTGGCTCAAGTCTGGCAGCCTGTTTTCTTGCTTCAAACGCTTTCTGACGGGCTTCGATGGTTTGTTCCATATTATTTTTCCTCCTTGATAAATTTCGACGAGTTTATCTTGCAGACGGGCCATTGCTTTGGCACACAAAGCCTGCCGGCTGCTGGTGTCTTCAGAAAGCCTTCTACGATCGGAAGGGACATACGGTTCTGACGGATTCACTTGATGCTTTTGCCCAGCCATGCTGTCCAATAAGAAAACCAGGTCATCAAGAAGTCTCAAATCTTCCTGGAAACTTTTCTGCCCCAGGAGGCGCTCCTGAATTTTATAAGCGTTCTGAAAGTGATCAGCGGCTTTTTCGGGCTGACTGTCGCTTCGATAGAGATTGCCTGTCTGTTCTTCGAGAAGTCCCAGGAGGGACAGAAGCTCCCCTTCAGGATTTGGCATTTTGTCTTGGATGAGCTGGATTGCTTCTTTACAGCAGCGCACAGAGTAGCTTATCTCTTCACAACGGACAGGAATGGTCCCCAGCAGACTGAGAAAAATATGGAATATTGAACAGACAGCAGGGAAGCGTCGGTACGGTTCAGTTTTCTGGCGAGCTTAAGACCTTCTTTGGCATATTCTCTTGCCTGACTGGATTTTGCTTGAATCAGACTGATATCTGCCAGTTCCCTGAGGCACTTTAGAAGCTGGCTCCAGGCTTCGGATCGGTCTTCTACCAGTTCAAGCTCACGCGCAGTCTGTGTCGCCTGCCATCCTATCTGTTCGGCTTCTTTTCCCATGCCCTGTACTTTGAAAAGTCTGGAAGTGATTAAAAGAGCATTCAGACGAGCGGTCAGTGTCCTCTGCGTTCTGGCAAGAAGGATTCCTTTCTCGCTGGCTTGCAGAGCCTCCTCGCTGCACACCTGTGCCTCCAGCCAGTCGTGATCCTGTTCAAAAGTTCTTCCTGCAAAAGCACAACGCGGGTCAGTTGGGAGAGGGTCTCGCCGTTTTCGAGACGGCGGACAGTCTGCCAGGCTATTTGCACCGCCTGGCGTGCATAGGTTCTGGCTTCTGCTCTGCGGTTTTCATGCAGAGATACCTGAGCCATCCCCTCGAGAGCCATCATCAGATCGCTTAAAATTTCTGGCATGTCAATATCCTTTGCCATACGCGCGCAGATCTCGATGGCACGCTGGAAACATTTGGCTGCTGAAGAAGACCGATTCAGTTTCCTGTATAGATTTCCCATATGAAGCAGAGAATGGGAAAGACTCTGCAGCGCCGGTCTGGCGGGAAGGTCATAGACAAGATCGTAATTCATCTGAAGAGCGCGTTTATAGTTTGCCTCTGCCTGCTCTAGATCGTCTTTTTCCAGATCGATGTCGCCGAGCAGATTGAGCAGCGCGGCTTCAAGAGAAATCCAGTCTGTTTTCTGGCGTTCATAAGAGCGGGGCATAGCCTTCTGACCATGATGAAGTGCATTCTTTTCCCGATGAAGAATATGGAGTGCGTCAAGGATGTATTCTTTCGCCTGATCAAACTGACGGTTTTTGAAGGAAAGCTCTGCGCATTTCTGGAAGGCTTCTTCACAGGGATCAAGGGCAGCCAGCCTCTTTGTCCAGAAGATCGCCTCAGGTAAATTGCTCGGAAGACCCAGGCCTTCTTCATAGATGGCGATCAGTTTGCGTATCGCCCGCAATTCATCACGCTGGGCAGCACGCTCAATCATACGCACGCCTTTTTCATAATTGATTTCGACATCGATGCCGTTCAGATACGCCAGACCGAGGCAATAGAGGCGCTTTGCATCCAGGTCTTCGATCTTGCCCATCAGGGAAGACAGCGGCGGATAAAGCGCTGCTCGATTCATTTCATAAACGGGAGGAAGCTGAGGAAATGCGTCCTTAAGACGTTTCAAATCGAGCGGATCGCCAGAAACTAGAACAGGAAGGATTGCTTTGTTCAGGCTCTGTGCGAACGGGTATTCAATTTGCTGGACATAGTTTTTCTCGCAGACCATATGGGAAGTCATCGCCATCACAAACTGGTCGCTTTTCTCTATTCGATTTTGAATGGAGGTATTGAAATCTTCTCCGGGTGTGAGGAATTCGTCATACCAGATGGCTGTATCGACCAGTCTTTCGTTTTCATGAATAACCTGCATGAGCGCCTGCGCGTGTTTCCGATCTTTTTCGATAGCTAAGAAAAATGCAGTGCGAAAAAGTCTGTCGGATTTCCTGGATTTCCTGTTCTGCTGGAAACAGAGCTTCCAGATAGTTCTGCAGCTTTTTCGTATACAGAATTCCCGTGTCATTCTGGCTGTGGGGACAAAGTGCCTGAAGATTCCCGCACTTTTCATTGAACAGACTGGCAAGCGATGCATCAGTAAGAAGAGGAAGAAGAGGAATATGTTTCTTTTGTGCAGTGTGAAAAACCGTAGAGAAAGCAAGGTTTTCTTCCGTCAGGAAACGCCAGGTCGCAGGAATGACGATCAGATTCATCTGCGTCAGGTCAAAAACAAAGTTCTCTGCATCCCTGGATGGTCCGGATCCGAATCAAAGTAGATGGTGCATTTCAGCAGACGAAAAAGATCCTGCACGATTTCTTCAAAACAGGCGGGGAAGTCCGCGGGATGCGTTGTGAAATAGATTTTTGGATAGGAATGGGATGAATCTGTGACAAGAAAGTTGACTCTCGATTTCATTACGGTGCCCCCTTTAGACCTGCGCAGACAATCCTGGTTCGAATGGAAAGAAGACAATGTACGAGAAGGGGGCCTAACTGAATTTTACGAGAGGAAATCGGAAGAAAATTTGGCTTGAGAATCCGTATAACCGGTCGATCTTTAAGTACAAATCCAGCCTTTTCAGACCGTACAGGAAGAAATGCGGAAGACAGGATGGTGCCGCCATGCAGAGAATTCCGTATCCGGGCAGCCTGTGAAAGGCTGCATGCAGAGGGGCTTATGGACTGGTGATCGCTGAGCCGGGGAATGGAAAACGGATCCGGTTCTGGAAGCAGAAGATGGTTTTCTGGAATCCTGTCTTTTTCGAATCTTTGTCTGCGGCACCCCGGCACTCCGATCCTGCTTTCCAGGCTTCTTTCTTCTGGATTCGGGGACGAGGGCTGCCGCCGGGAAGGCGAATTGGAAAAAGGGATAAGGACAGATATAATTGAAATCAACCGCAGACCCCTGTCTGATTTATCCCTGCTTCTGCAGACGGGTAAAATAATTTCCTGTCGGAATGCGAATTTTCACTCTCCTGCTGGAAATTCGGGTGCAGGGAAAACCGGGACTTCTGCGATCAACGAATGAAGTCGCTGCCCTTACGACATGCAGAGACTGGCGAATTGAGGCGTGACGGATATGAAACCAGTAAAAATTTCTGATCTTTACAGCTTTTCCTTTTACGGATTGCTCAAAACCAAAGGCAAGAACGTTGTCTTCATGCGGGCGGTTCTTGATGAGAAAACCAATACGTATCGCAAGGATCTGATGCTGTGCAAAGGAACGAAAATCCAGCAGCTGACCAGCGGCCGGGACGTGAGCTCCTTTGTCTTTGAGGATGCGAGAACGATCTGGTTTTTCCAGAAGGAACCGGAAAGCAAAAAAGCCGGCTGTACTCCCTGTCTTTGAAAGGCGGCGAAGCTCTGCCGCAAAGGGAATTTGATTTTCCGCTTCTTTCGCTGATCGGTTTTGCCGGAAAGAATATTCTGCTTTTTCTCGCTCAGTTTGATCTCAACGATCTCGATCCCATTAAGGGAGGCAACGTTGAGGTTTTGACCGAGTCGCCCTGGCAGGAAAACGGATCGGGCTTTACGTCCGGCAAGCGCCAGCTGATCTACGCCTATAATACGAAAACCGGCGAACTGTACGATCCAGCGGGTGAAAATCTCAAAATTTCCGCGATGACGATTTACGAGGAAAAGCTGTATTTTTCCGCAGCGCCCTGCGGCGTACTCCCGCATTTTTCCAGGATGAGATTTTCGAATACGATCCGAAAACGCGCCTGCTTGTATCTCTGGCCAGAACGAATCTGAGCATCAGTTCGCTTAACGGCATGAAGGACCGCCTGTATTTGTTTGGAACCGACGGAAAAGCGTACGGGCTCAATGAAAACCCGGATCTTTACGCGCTCGATCTGCATACGCGCGTTCTGGAAAAAGTCATGGACTTTGACGAGAGCGTCGGCAATTCTGTCACCACGGACTGTGCAGCGCTTGGCGGCAACTGGATCTGCGAAGATCAGGACCGCCTGTTCATGAGCGCGACGATCGTCAGCCACAACAATCTGTTCTGCTTTGAAGACGGCAGTCTGCATCAGGTTCTCGAATGGCCCGGCACAATTCACGCCTTTGGCTTTTCGCAGGGAAGAACGTACTTCATCGGGGCAAAACCCGGCGGTCTGCAGGAGCTCTTCATGATGGAAGAGGGCGATGTGGTGCAGATCTCCGATTTCCAGCACGCGCTGAAGGACAAATACGTCGCAGCCGCCCGTCCGGTGTTTTATACCGGCTATGAAAGCAGCGCCCAGCTGGGCTGGGTCCTCTATCCATATGACTTTTCAGCAGATCGAAAATACCCCGCGATTCTCGATATTCACGGAGGACCTAAAGCGGTGTATGGAACGGTTTTCTTCCATGAAATGCAGGTGTGGGCATCGCGCGGCTATTTCGTCTTCTTCTGCAACCCGTTTGGAAGCGATGGTCAGGGAAACGCCTATGCCGATCTGCGCGGTAAATACGGAACGATCGATTATGAAAATCTGATGACTTTCACCGATGCGGTACTGGATGCCGTCCCGCAGATCGATCCGGCTCGTCTTGGCGTGACGGGCGGAAGCTACGGCGGTTTTATGACCAACTGGATTATCACGCATACAGACCGGTTTGCGGCAGCAGCCACGCAGCGTTCCATTGCCAGCTGGATTTCGTTCTGGTCGACCAGCGACATCGGTCCGTTCTTTACCGAAGATCAGATCGGGGCAGGTCTCGATCAGGCCGACGTGCTTTGGGATCATTCGCCGATGAAATACATCGCCGGCGCCAAAACGCCGACGCTCGTTCTTCATTCGGATGAGGATTATCGCTGCCCGCTTGAACAGGGCTATCAGATCTTCAATGGTCTGCTCCATCAGGGCGTACCGGCCCGCATGGTTGTTTTTCATCAGGAAAATCATGAACTGTCCCGCTCCGGCAAAGGGAATAACCGGATTCGCCGGCTGGAAGAAATTACCCGCTGGATGGACAGCTACTTAAAAGGAAATACTGAATATGAAGCCAAACTTTAAACGCAAGGAACGCCGTACCCCGGATCGCCGCTTATACGCGCCGGTCAGCGGACGGACGATTCCGCTGAATCTCGTTTCGGATCCGGTGTATGCGGCCAGAATGTATGGCGAAGGCATTGCGCTTGAACCGGCCGAAGACCTGATCTGTGCCCCCAGTGCGGGAACGCTGTGCCTGATTTCCAGTTCCTGCCACGCCTTCGGTCTGGAAACCGAGGCGGGGAAAAAGTCTATGTACATGTCGGATTTGGAACGTCCGAACTGCGCGGGAAAGGCTTTGAAGTTCTCGCCAGCGAAGGGTCCAAAGTTAAATGCGGACAGCCGATTCTGCGCCTGGACCGCAAGTTTTTCGAAATGCGCGGTACGGATCTGACGACGCTGATGGTAATTCCCGCCTCTCGAATCGGAGACTATAAGATCATGGAATCCGACAGCGCCCAGGCCGGAAAGACTCCGTTGATGGAACGCAAAGCCTGAACGGGAATCACCCGCAAAATCCGCTTTTGTGTGACTTCGGCCCATTTTTACCTTCAGAAACTGACGCTTCAGCCGCTTGCGGGAAAACTGCAGCGGCTTTTTGATGCCGCAAAGCCCGCAGGTGGCAAAAACGTAGGCAAAACACCCGGAACCCGCGTGAAAATCTGAAAGCGCATGCAAAATCTGCATTGCTTTACAGAATGCCAAAAGCTTGTATAATGAGCACGGGAACTACCAGAAAAACGGAAAAGTAAGGCATTTTTCAGCTTTATTTGATCTGCGCGTTCCAATGACGAGCACACTTTGCAGGGAAGGGGTCCAGTCAGCGCCTTCCCTTTATCGTCTATTCAGGCCTCTGGAAAAAGACAGTCCGTTTCGCATCTGTCCTGAGCCGTTCCAGAGGAAATAACGGAAGATTTTGGCCGAGTTTTCACCCAGAAAGGGCGGACGTCAAAGCGTGAAAAACGAATTCTGATTCCGCCTGTGCCAAAATCGGATTAGAAAATCTATGGTACTGGGGACTTCATTCAAGACCCCGCCTTATGCTCTGCCCGCAAGGAAGAACAGGAAAGCTTCTTTTCTTGAGCGGAGATCATGCGTTGTGATCTATAAAAATTGAACATCACCCGCGCCTTGCGGGATTCCATAGCGGGCCTGAACGTTTTGCGTACAGCCCGCATCGTCAGTAAGAAAAAGGGGAGACGCTGCATGGAAGAAGTGATCAAGATCAGAGGAAACCGTCGCCTGAACGGCACTGTGCGGATTTCCGGAAGCAAGAATGCAACAGTGGCTCTGATTCCTGCAGCCATTTTAGGAAATGAGACCGTAACGATCTGCGGTGTACCGCAGATTTCCGATGTCGACGCGCTCGTCGAACTGCTTCGCGAGCTCGGTGTCAAGGTAACCCAGCCCGATGAAGAAACGCTCGTGATCGATCCGTCCGGAATGGAAGATCGCCCGCTCGTTTCCGATGCGGTAACCAAGCTGCGCGCATCCTACTACTTCATGGGCGCACTGCTCGGCAAATACGGCAAGGTTCTGATCCGCATGCCTGGCGGGTGCTATCTGGGACCGCGCCCGATCGACCAGCACCTCAAAGGCTTTGAAGCGCTGGGAGCAACCGTTTCGTATCCGGAAGGAAACGGAGATTACACCCTGATTGAAGCACCGGAAGGCGGACTGCAGGGAACGACAATCTTCCTGGACATCGCCTCGGTCGGTGCGACGATCAACATTATGATGGCTGCCGTTTTCGCCAACGGCCGCACCATCATTAAAAACGCGGCGCAGGAACCGGAAATTATCGATGTGGCCAACCTGCTCAACCGCATGGGTGCCCGGATCCACGGAACCGGAACCAATACCCTGACCATTGACGGCGTCAGCGAACTGCACGGATGCATTCACGAAATCATCCCGGACCGCATTGAAGCCGCTACGTATATTCTGATCGCATGTGCCGTTGCCGATGACATGTGGATTACCAACATCATTCCGCGGCATCTCGAAGCCATTACCCTCAAGCTGAAGGAAATGGGCATCAACATGGAGATTCTTACCGACTCGATCCATGTCTTTGACAATTCGCCGGAACAGAAAATCCGTCCGGCGGACATTACTACAAGCCGTACCCCGGCTTTGCGACCGACGTACAGCAGCCGTTTACAGCGCTGCTTACGCAGGCTGCCGGCACGTCCACAGTAACCGAAGAGATTTACGTGGAACGCTTCGGTCACCTGGCGGAGCTGAACCGCATGGGCGCAAATACGGAGAAGGAAGGCGCGACCGGCATTATTCACGGTCCGACCCCTCTCCATGGTGCGAGCGTCACCGCAACCGATCTGCGCTGCGGCGCTGCGCTCGTTCTTGCCGGCCTGATGGCGGACGGGGAAACTGAAATTCATGAAATCAAGCATATCGATCGAGGATACGATGACCTCGATGGAAAGCTCAAAGCATTAGGCGCTGATATTCGCCGCGAGATGGTCTAGACAGACCATCTTTTTTTCGGAAGCCTTCGGAAACTGCGCGCAAATCTGTAATAATAAGAAATTGTGCAGACCATCCCGGCTTGAAAGGGCAAGGCACCTTGTTCCTGTCGCCCGAACGCCTGCCCATACCCTGGATAAGGCCTTACAGGCTGCATGAGCAAACCCTGCGAACAGAAGGAGGAGACCATGGTAAAGATTGCGATTCTTGAACATGAAAAGGAAACCAAGGACATTGCCTTTTTCTGGCGGGTCTGTTTTCCGAAGTCGACTGGACGTTTCGTCACTTTTATAAAGCTTCGGCGCTGGCCAAAGCAACGCGGGAAGAGTCGTATCAGATTTTCTTCTTTGATGAAATGTTCGATACGCCCCGTTTTGATTCGTTTTTCGTCCATGACAACCCTTCGGCTCTGTTCGTTTTTCTCTGTCAGAATCCCCAGGCTAAACGCGAAAAGGAAAGCCGGAACCGTGTCCTCTATTTGTCCAAGGACCATTTAAACGATGATCTGCAGCTGTATTCTTCCATCCTTATGGCGCAGGCGGCTCAGAAGGAAGCCAGCTATCCCCTCGTGTACCAGGGAGCTCGGATTGATATTCCGGTAGACGATATTTATTACTTGGAAAAAATTGGAAAAATGTTCATTTCCATACCCGCAAGGGTGAATTCCATCGCCGTCTCAATCTCGCGGATCTCGACGAAACGTTTTCCAAGTACGGTTTTTGCGCGTACATATTTCCTATCTGGTCAACGGAAAATATCTGACCGGCATTTATAAGGACGAAGTGGAACTGAATCACTCCATGCACGTGCCGCTCTCCCGGGCGCAGAAGAAAAAGCTTGGACTGACTGTACGTCAGCCGTCCCATACCGTACCCGCCGCCCATGCGCCGGCATCGATTCGAGCCAGGGAATCGGCGGCATAACCCTCGATTCATTTTCAAATGGACGATTTCTTTTCGCAGGTATACTATGCGTCAAACGAGCTTCCTGGAAGGATCAGGGTTCCATGACCGGTATACGTCATATCCGGACTTCCATAATTGTCCAGGTTTTCTCCCCGTTCTTGCCATCCCGCAGGCTTGTCCACCCAGTCAGGCGTGCATGGTCATACACATTGCTGGTATGAATCTGGTAATACGACCAGTTGGCTCTGACTTGCGAATGCGCCATCAGAGCGTCCGTGACTTTGTATTCGCTCGTGCCGATCGAGCGTCGAAATGGCATTGGCGTCTTTGATACTATCGAGCGACTTGAGCCTATTGAGCAGATTTGTCGCATCGTGTTCGTTACCGAAATGTGTGTATTTCGTCTGTGAAGTCAGAATGTACACCGCTTCGGTTTCGCCGCGCGAAGCAAAAAGCCTTTCGATCCTTCTGCATGCTTGTGCGTCGTCAGCGCTTTAGGCAAATGGAATTCCTCTTTTGTCTGCACAGCCGGCTCTTAGCCTGCAATCTGGTCTGCCCAGGCGCAGGCGGCGGGAATCGTGGCGTGCCGGGCGGATTTGCGGCTGCTGGGTCTGTGCCATCCGGTGCTTCTGTGCTGTCCATTCCATAAACGGAGCAGAGAGCGACAGGCATAAAAGCGAGAAGAGCACAGGCAGAAGATTTCTGCCTGTCCGAAGATCCAGATCCTGAAAACAGAAGGAAGCAGCCCTCCGGTAAGAGACTGCGAGATCGATCCAGGTCTTTTGAAGGAAGACATCCCGGAGGCATGTCCTCCTTTAGCACGCATAAGCCTTTTACCAATCGGTTTCAGGCATGAAAAAGCCGGATGTTCTGCAGCGGGGCAGAAATCCGGCTTTCAATTTTTCTAATGCTGAAAATGCGTTCGCTTATTCCGACAGGGAAGGTTTGTCCGCAGAAGCGGTTTCGATAGCCGCATCCGCTGTCACGGTGCGGGAAGGACGGCCCTGAATTCTTCCGGTTTCCTTAAGCTGTTTTACCCAGCCTAAGCAGATCATGGCGCAGCCAAGGGGAAGAAAACCATGTCCCGAAAGAACAGGCAGGACAGAAAGAAGATTACCGACATGACGTAATACGCGTGGTAGGCTTTTAAGTCTTTGAGGTTCATAATCCATCTCCATTCGTAAAGATATGAATACAGGCGCATTGGTACGATTTCCAGACGGACGTTCTGTGCGGAAATCTGTGCTCTTTTATTCTAACAAGCTTGTTCATCGGCGCCAATACCTTCCGGGACGGACGGCCCGGAAGCTTAAGCGGGGGATGATTTATAAAGAGACGGATACGTCCTTCGCGTCCGCAAACGCGTCGAGAGAAACGGGCATGAAAAATCCGTTGTCCAGAACGTAGAGTTCTTTTAATCCGGCTGCTCTGGCCAGATCCAGGCAGAGAGGCATCGACTGGTCGAGCGCCTGTTTATTGTGGCAGTCCGTATTGATACAGAAGTGCGCACCTTTTTCGACCATGCGCGAAAAGAGAACTGGATGCGGGTAGGGAAGGCTTCGATAGCCGCGGGAAATAGCGCCGGTATTCATTTCAAAAATCACGTCTTTTTAATGCCGGCTTCGACGGCTTTCATGGCCATGTCGAGTATCGTTTCATCGTCAAAGGCAAAGTAGCGTTCATCTTCGTTGTATTTCGAAAGCAGATCGATGTGACCGACGATGTCGATCGGACGCGACTGGATCATTTCCTGAACGCTCTGATAATACGCCTGAGCCAGAGCGTAAATATTTCCGCCAAAGCCTTCGTTCAGCAGGCAATCAAACGTTTCACGGCTTTCATCGATCGCTATGGACTGACCGGCAAGAGAAGAAGAATCTTCTTTCTTTTCGGTTTCTGGGATGCTCACGTAGTGAACGCTGCCGATGATGTAGTCAAACCAGGAAGGCGTTACCGCATTTTCGAAATAGTCTTCGCTGATGACCAGATCCGTCATGGAATCGAGCTCAATGCCGCAGTACAGATCGATCTGTTCTTCGTACTTTTCTTTTACGGCCTCAAAGTCTTTGAGGTAGTGTTCCATACCGTTCGCGTCCATCGATCCAGAGTCGAGCGGATGGTTGGGGAATGACCGGAAAAGCCGAGAACGGTAAAGCCTCTGGCAATAGCTTCTTCGGTCATGGCCATGAGGGAGTCTTTTCCGTCATCGTATTGCGTATGGGTGTGCAGGTTCTGGCGTACGGGTGTTTTCATAATCCTTTTTCCTCCTTGCGGGGCGTGTCTGATGGGTTTTGCGGGCTGCGTTCAGTCTGGTTTTCCGTAGGGTCTTGCCGAATGATCGGACGGACTATTCTGACGCGATCAGCTGGTCTAGCCGCTCCTTGCAGCCCTGCTCGATTTGCGAAAAGGCCTTTTCAAAGCTGCGCGTATACCAGGGATCGGCGATCTGACCGTGTTCAAGAAGCGGTTCGATAAACAAGGGAAGCTTCGAGGAATGCACAAGCCGTTCGAGAAGGTATTCGTTTTCTTCATCCATGTAGTAAATGTGATCGTAGTTCGAAAGCTGATCGGCCCTCAGACGCCACGCGTAATGTTCACCAAAGGGAATATTGTGCTTTCTTAATACGGCGGCTGCGGGCGGGTAAATCGAATTGCCGGTTTCTTCGGAGGAGAGGGCGGCGCTGTCGATTTCAAAATCGTTTAAAAGACCTTTCTGAGAAACGAGGTCCTTGAAAATCCACTCGGCCATAACCGAGCGGCAGATGTTGCCATGGCAGACAAAGAGAATACGAATCATGATGCTGCTCCTTTCTGATACCGCTTTCATCCGGAAAAAGCCGGAGGAGAGGACGGGATCGCACAATTGCGAGGCTCGACAGGAAACCTGTTAAGGATTGTCGATTTGATTGAATTGCTTGCTATAATGATAAAGAATGTGGTTTCACAGTAAATAAGAAAGAGGAAAACCTATGAAATTACTCGCAACTGACTACGACGGCACCCTGAAATTTGGCGGATCGGTGCTGCCGGCTGATTTCGATGCGATCCACCGCTGGCGCGACGCTGGCAATCTGTTTGTCATCGTGACTGGCCGCTCGATGGAATCCATTTCCGGCGAAACGGAAGAATTTAAGATTCCTGTTGATTATTATGTAACAAATAACGGAGGAATGGCTTTCGACAAAGACGGAAACGCACTGCTTTCCTCCACGCTCGACACCATTACCGCAATTGACCTGATGTTCGCTTCCCATGAGCATCCGGATGTGGTGAGCTACGTGGTCAACGACGGCGTCAAGCGCTACAAAGTCGACGTACATCCAAACCTGGAAGATCATCGCTATCCCAAGCTCAAGCAGGAACTGCCGGAGGAAAAAGTCATGGATATCGGCAACTTCGCGCAGATCGTCTTCTCCTGCGTAACGCCGGAAAGCGCCATGGATCTGGCCGACCAGATCAACCATTTCTTTGGGGAAATCGTTGTCGCCTATAACAATAATTTCGTCGTTGACGTCGTACCCAAAGGCACATCCAAAGCCACCGGCCTTGAATTCATCTGCGCGTATGTCGGCGCGGACGACGACGACATTTACGCGATCGGAGATTCCTACAACGACATCCCGATGCTTTCGGGCGTAGACCATTCCGCAGCCGTAGCCGCGGCTCCGGCAGAAGTGCAGGACAACGCCAGACAGATTGTGGCAACTGTGGGCGAATTTATTGATGACGCTTTGACAAAATAGAACAATAAGACTAACTTAAAAACCTCTTCGTACGAAGAGGTTTTCCTGAATTAGGAAGAAAAAGGGGGATCTAGATGAACCTGGGAGATGTCGGACTGATTCTTCGCCTTCTTCTCGACATCTGCGTAATGTGGACACTCATTTACGCATGCATTCGTATCATTCGAAACAACAGCCGTACCGTACAGATTGTCAAAGGCATTCTGGCGCTGCTGCTGTTTCAGTTTCTCGTCACCGTTCTCCAGCTGAAAACCGTATCCACCCTGCTGGATATCGTTCTGCGCTGGGGCATGATCGTTGTTCTGATTGTTCTGCAGCCGGAAATTCGTTCCATGCTGGAAAAAGTCGGAACGACCAATACCGCGTATAAACCGAATCTTTCCGCCAGCCGCATGAACCATCTGGTGGATCAGCTCGTCACCGCTGTCGCGGACATGTCCAAAACGAAAACCGGCGCGCTTATTTCGCTCCAGATGGCGCAGTCCATGGAAGATTACGCCAAAACGGGCATCTCGCTCGATTCCGATGTGACCAGCGAACTGATCGAAACGATTTTCCAGTACGGTACGCCGATGCATGACGGCGCCATGATCATCGACGGCGATAAAGCCATCTGCGCTGCCGCCTATTTCCCTCGACTGCGCAGGAACTCCCGTCCAAATACGGAGCCAGACACCGCGCTGCCGTCGGCATTTCGGAAGTGACCGATTCCATTACGCTGGTCGTTTCGGAAGAAACCGGAAACATTTCCGTAGCGCAGAAAGGTGTGCTGACGCAATACACGCCGGAAAGTCTGCGCCGCTATCTGACCAAGCGTCTGGTCAAGGAAGATACCCAGCGCTCTTCCATGTTCCAGCCGATGATCGAATCCGCGAAAAATCTCTCGAATTCTCTTGGCAAGTCTTTGCGGGACGAACGCTCGGATGAGCCGGTGAACAAGTACATCGTTCCCCGCGAGAAACGGGATAAAAAGACGATCGTGTCAAACCGCTCGAAGTCGTCAGCACCCTGAGTGCCGCACCCGCAAGCGAGCCGAAAAACAGCAGTGAAGGAGGCAACGGCAATGGATGAGAAAAAGCCAGGGTCCGTTCAGCGCTTTCTGGAACGGCTGACCCGTATTTTATCGGCTGCGACGTCACGGATCTCCCGTCTTTTGACCGGATCATTTACAGCGAAAAACGCAGTCTGGCCATTTCCGGCGTAATCGCCATTATCGTCTGCCTGGTCATCAACTATCAGGATCTGTCCTACCATCTGTTCCGATCGGATGCGCTCACGCTCAATCTGACCGCAGTTCCAGTCGAAGTTCTTGTGGATGAAAACAGCTATGAAGTTTCCGGCGTCCCGTCGACCGCGGATATTACCGTCGTCGGCGACAGCGCGGACATTCAGCTTGTCCGTACGCAAAACTCCGCTTCGATCACCGCGGATCTGCGCAACGCCGGCGAAGGATCCAATACCGTCGCCCTGACCGCTTCCGGTCTGCCGACCGGTCTGGACGTTACCGTCAATCCGGAAACCGTCAACGCGGTACTTTCCCGCAAATATACGAAAACGTATTTCATTTCCGCCGATCTGATCGTCGGAGCCGGCCAGTCGATCAACGCCTATCAGAAACCGAGCCTTTCGACGCGTTCGGTAACGATCAAGGCCACCCGCGACAAGCTCAACTCCATTCGCTTCGTTCGTGCGATTGTCGACACATCCGGCTATGAAGGCTCCTTCCAGGCCAAAGTCCCGCTCGTCGCCTACGACAGTTCCGGCAAGCAGGTCAACGTATCGATCACGCCATCGACCGTTACGGCCGATGTCCGCTTAGTCAGCGACGGCAGTCCCGACGGGGAAACCGCCGGACCGGATGCCGCTGATAAAAAGGCAAGCGACAGTTCCAGTACGGATTCGTCCAAGGCGGCAGACAATACAATGCCTTCTAATCCGCTGAAGTAGAAAAATTCGCAAATACAGGAGGTCAAATCGTCCTGTACATGGAATAAACCGCAAACAGGGTCTGCCTTGCACAGATCCTGTTTTATTTTGTGATTTTAAATACGTTGATCGGTACAATAAAATAGATTTGGAACTGCCCGGATTTCACCGTACATGCACAAAAAACGAGGACAGTCCAAAAGAGAACACCCGGGAGCAGCTGCTTTTCTTGCCTGCCGGGATCAGCCCAAAGCAGCCAGAACGCTTTGCTGCTCCTGAAAAACAAAGAACGAAACGAGCCGGCTTCCCCTTTGATTCAGGCGGCTCGCAAAAGCATATACAGAACAATCTATAGAAAAGAATGGAGACGATCTGCCATGGGAAAATACTTTGGAACCGACGGCGTGCGCGGGCGCGCCAATGAAGAGCTCACGCTCGATCAGTCGGTAAGAATCGGCCAGTGGCTTGGCTGGTATTATTCGCAAAATAAAAAGCACGCCAAAATTCTGATCGGACGCGATACGCGTCTTTCCGGATCGATGTTTGAACTCGGTCTGGCTGCCGGTGCTGTGAGTACGGGCGCGGATGTGTATCTGCTTGGCATATGCCCGACACCAGCCGTATCCTACCTGGTCCGTCACGAAGATTTCGATGCCGGCCTGATGGTTTCGGCTTCGCACAATCCGTATTACGACAATGGAATTAAAGTGTTCAATCACGAAGGCATCAAAATGGATGAGGACATCCTGCTGGCCATTGAAGACTATATGGACGGAAAAAGCGAAGTGCCGCTGGCGACCGGAGACGGCGTCGGCGAATACTTCAGCTGGCATCAGGGACTGGAACTTTACATGTCCAACCTGAAAAAGACCGTTCCAGTTGATCTGACCGGCCTGCACATCGCGGTGGATCTGGCCAACGGTTCCGCCTGCGCGACTGCAGTCGAAACGCTCGACGGCCTCGGCGCCCAGGTGGATGCGATTAACAACTCGCCAAACGGAGTCAACATCAACTACCGCTGCGGATCGACCCATCCGGAAGGTCTGCAGGAGTACGTGGTGGAAAACGAATGTGACCTCGGTCTGGCGTTTGACGGCGATGCCGATCGCCTGATCGCGGTGGACTCCGATGGAAATCTGATCAACGGGGATTACCTTCTTTATATTCTGGGTCATTCCATGCGCAAACGCGGCGAACTCAAAGACAATATGGTTGTAACGACCGTCATGGCCAACCTTGGCCTGTACAAAGCGTTCCAGCGGGATGCGTTTGATTTTGTACAGACTCCGGTCGGCGATAAATATGTCTATGAGGAGATGAGCCGCAACGACTACCGTCTTGGCGGCGAACAGTCCGGACACATTATTTTTACGGCGATGAAGTGACCGGCGACGGCCTGCTGACCGCGCTGAAACTGCTCCAGACCATTCAGGAGGAAAAAGCCACCATTCAGGAACTTTCCAAAGGCCTTTCCATTTATCCGCAGCTGCTGGAAAACGTAACGGTCAAGGACAAGACGATCGTCCTGAACGACGTCGATATCCAGGAACGCATTCATCAGGCGGAAGAAGGTCTCGGCGACAACGGCCGCATTCTGGTTCGCCCAAGCGGCACCGAACCGCTTATTCGCGTCATGGTCGAAGCTCCGACGCAGGTAGAGTGCGAGACGTACGTCCATATGGTGACGGATCTGATCATCGAAAAAGGCTACGCCGTCCAGTAACCCGAAAATACAGACGCTTTAATTCTGGATTTATTTCGATTTGCGAATCTGAATAGAGATTTCAAATCCGTAAAACTCTTGTAAAAAAGAAGACGCCCAAAGCGCCTTACGTTCTCATGTTGAATACGCATGCTGGAAAGGAGGGACGTTTTGCATGGAACAGCCATGCCAAACGGCAAAACCATGAAACGAGTAATCAATATTGTCGAAGACGAGAAGGATATTAATAATCTTGTCGCTCAGTACCTTATGAAAGAGGACTACGAAGTCCATTCCTACTACACCTATGAAGAAGCCAGCGCGCACGCCAAGGATGAAGACGTGCATCTGTGGATTCTCGACATCATGCTCGATGACAAATCCGGCTTCGATCTGCTTGAGGAAATCCGCCAGACCAATCCGGATACGCCGATTATTTTCATGTCCGCACGGGATAAGGAATTCGACCGCATTATCGGACTGGAAAAAGGATGCGACGACTACATCACCAAGCCGTTCTCTCCGAAGGAACTCGTTCTTCGCGTCAACAATCTGATCCGCCGCGCCTACAAGGATTCCAACAACCGCATTTTCATCGACGGCTACGAACTCGATGAAGAACAGCGCAAAGTGTATTCCGATCAGGAAGAAATCGAACTGACCACGAAGGAGTTCGACCTGCTCATGATGTTCATCAAGAACAAGGGCATCGCCTTCTCGCGCGAAAAATCCTGGAAAACGTCTGGGATGAAAACTACTTCGGAAGCGATCGCGTTGTCGATGACACCCTGCGTCGTCTGCGCAAGAAACTGCCGAAGCTCAACATTCATACGATTTACGGGTACGGATACCGTTTAGGCTAGCCGATGAAAAAATTTTTCAGGGAAAATTTCGCAAGCTGTCCCTCACCCAGCAGGTGATGGTTCTGATTTTGATGATGATCGTTTTCCTCGTGCTGTTTTTCTTGTTTTTCCTTTCCGACAGCGTGAGCAACGCGATCAACCGGCAGATGTATGATCTGCTTGAAGCCCGACAGGAACCGATCGTTCAGGCGGTTGTCAACGGCAAGAGCACCAGCAACGACCAGGAACTGTTCAACTTCCTGTCCGGCGATCCCAACATCCGCACGGCCATCGTTACGCCGAATAACTCGGTGATCATTTCCAAGGACGACGATCCGGCCAGTCAGGAATTTCTGAGCAGTCTTACGCCGAAAATACACGAACTGCTGCGCGCGCATGTGCCCGCCGCTGCGCTTGAGACGGAGTCCGACGGCAATTCGCCTTCTGTCCGGGCCAATGCGAGCGTGCTCGTCCGGCAGGGAATCGAAAAAATCATGACCGGCTTTACTATTATCGGTTAGAGCGGGTCGATACGAATGGTTCGCCAACGATTGTCGTGTCGTTCATGAACGATACGTACGCGGGCGAAATGCGCTCCTCGCTGATGGATTCCACCATTTACATCACCGTTCTTGTGTTCTTCCTGATGCTTATGGTGCTTCTGTTCTGGGTGTTCTCGATTATTCATCCGCTCAACCAGATCAAGTCCTACATCACGCAGATCAAGGAAGGCAAGGATGTCGATCTGTACATCAACCGCGATGACGAGATCGGCGATGTAGCCAGGAACTGCGTGCGCTGACCGAAGAGCTGGCCAAGCAGCAGAAGTCCAAGGAAGAAATGATTCACAACATTTCGCACGACTTAAAGACGCCGATCGCAACGATCAAGTCGTATTCCGAATCCATCAAGGACGGCATTTATCCCTACGGCGACCTGGAAGGCAGCGTTGACGTCATCCTCGATAACGCCAACCGCCTCGAGCAGAAAGTCCATTCGCTGCTGTACATGAACCGCGTCGAATATCTGGTTTCCTCGGATGCGGAAGGCGTATCCACCAACATGAAGGAAGTCATTGAAGAAGTCGTTCTTAACGCCAAGGTCATCCGTCCGGAAATCGAACTGATTACCGATCTTGAAGAAGTCTACTTCGACGGCCTTCTCGAAGCGTGGCGCGTAGCCATCGAAAACATTTTGCAGAACGCGTTCCGCTACTCGAAAAGCTATATCAAAATCGAACTCCATGAAAATGACCTGCGCATTTCCAACGACGGTCCAAAGATGGATGAATCGAGAATTCAGTCTCTGTTTTTGCCGTATATCAAAGGCGAGGGCGGACGCTTTGGCTTAGGTCTGTCCATCGTCGCCAAAGTCGTTCAGGCCAATAAGTACAAAGTCGAAGGCATGAATACAGAAGACGGCGTCTGCTTCCGGATTTACCGGGATGTGCCCAAACGCAGCAGCAGCCGCTTCAAAAACACCAGCAATCCAGTTTCCTATCTGAACGTGCAAAACTGGGGCAACTCCAGAAGACAGACTTCGCAGTTCAAAAAAGCGGCTCCGGATCAAAAACAGAAAAAGTCTTCGAGCGAAGGCAAGGACAAAAAGGAAAACGCCCAGACAGACGCGTCCAAAAACAAGGAATCGTCCGGCGCGTCCAGAAAAGGCCAGAGCGATTCGGCTTCCAGAAAAGCGAATGCGTCTTCCAGAGAGAAAAGCCGTTCCAGAAAGAACCGACAGAATCGAAACCATAAGTCTTCCGCTTCGCCAGAGGAAATGTCCGGCAAGGATCCGGCTGCCCAATCAAAATCCAGGACACAGGAGGACTCGATAAAATCGTCTTCTCGTTCCCGGAAAAATAAACCGGCTGCTTCCCAGAAGCATAAGCATCTGCTTGAGGAAGGACTGACGGTAAACGAAGCCGCCAGAAACGAATCGGCATTGGAAGCATCCAGCGCGCCTGAGATGACCGAATCCAAAGCCGAAAAAACGGATATTGCTGCCGCTTCCGCTGTCGAGTTGACGCCCAGAACGGATGTGAAAGTCCAGAGCCAGAGCGAAAACGGATCCACAATGACAGCCCCGGCAAAGCAAAACAACGTTTCTCCAGAAGCGCCAGATTCGGAATCTTCGACTTTGGAGGCAACGGCAGAAACGGACGCTTCTATAGCAGTGTCAGGCATCAAGCCAGGCACTCAGCCGGAAGGAGCTCCTGAAGCCGAGGTCGCAAACAGGACGGATTCTTCTTTGAAGACCGCCCAGCCGGATTCGGAAGATTCCGCAGTTGAACAGCCTCAGCTGAAATCTGGAAAATAGAGAAATCCGCATATAGCAGCTTTTTGCAGGAAAGAGCATTTGTTTCCTTATTAAAAATTACGGTCTGTGTAAACCGCCAGGTCGCGTACGACAGTACGGGCGCGTTTATACAGACCGCTTTTATACGTTTTAAGCCAGCCAGGAGAACCGCCCCTGCGAATGGACGGCAGCTTGTCAACCGACGTGCAGAGGAATATTTTGAATCCAGTAGACATCCGATGAAAAAGAAACGTATGTAAAAATAAATTATTGTTCGCGGAAATGACACGAGATGTTAAAAACTGGATACAATCGAGCATAGATCCACGAAAAACGGGAGGAAGATTTATGGACACGATCAGCATGGAAGAAATCCTGGCGATTTATCAAAAGGTCGGCGCTTCCCAAAGAAGACCGCTGTGATCCGCACGACGCTCAATAAAGGCACCCTGCGAAATCGTCTAGTGGTCAAAAGACCGAATGGCCGTTTTAACGGAGCGCGTCTGAAGAAAACCGAGAAATACTAGAGGTTTACTAACAAAGCGGGAGACAGACTGAAGAGTTCCTCCATCCGCCCCATGACCGAAAATAGTCGGTGTGATTAGGATCGTCTGGGACGGAATGCCTTTGAAAAATCCTTTTGTGGAAGAACCACGCATTACTAAAATATGCCGCCATTTCGTTGGCGGCTGTTTTTACGATTCGTATGTTTACCTGGTGCAGACTTTCAAAATCCGGGATGGAAAGAGCGCAACTTATGGCATGATGATCATAAGAAAACCGCTTTTCCCGGAGCTTCTTTCCAACTCTGAAAGAAGCGGTATTTAGGAGGAACTATGAAAATTGCAACTATCGGCTCTGGTGCGATTGTGGATCAGGCTTACGCGTCCTTCGCCCAGATTCCTTCCATTGAACCAGCCGCTGTCTATTCGAGGACAATGGAAAAAGCCAGAGCGTACGCCGATCGCCATCATGTTACAAAGACGTATGACAATCTGGAGGAAATGCTGGCGGATGAAGAAATCGATACCGTCTATATTGCTTCGCCAAACTCTCTGCACGTACCGCAGGCAAAAAAGCGCTGGAAGCGGGCAAGAACGTCATTCTCGAAAAGCCGTTTGCGGCCAGCGTCGCTCAGGCCCAGGAACTCTTCGATCTTGCTGAGAAAAACGGTGTAATGATTTTTGAAGCCATCACTAGCATTCACACCCCAAACTTCCATATTCTTCAGGACAATCTTTCCAGAGCGGGAAAAATCCGGGAATGCGTCTTCAACTTTTCGCAGTATTCCCGGAAGTACACACGGTACATGGAAGGCATTGTCGATAATGTGTTCAATCCAGAAATGGAAGGCGGTGCGCTGATGGATATCGCCATTTATAACATCCATCTTGCATTGGCTCTGTTTGGAAAGCCGAAGGAAGTCTTCTATTATCCGCTCAAGGGATGGAACGGCATCGATTCGAGCGGCGTTCTGATTCTGATTTATCCTGAATGGATCGTTACATCTATTGGATCCAAGGATTCTTCCAGCGACTATCTGGCCGTCATTCAGGGGAAAAGGGAACCTTCCGTATTGGAAAAGGCAGTACCGGGAAAATGGAATATATCGACTTCGTCGCTCCGGCCAGAGAAAACGAAAAGAATGAAGCCGAACAGATTTCCATCGATCAGGGCCTGCACATGGTTTATGAATTTGCGGATTTTGAAAAAGCAATTTCCAGCCACGATGAAAAAGCCTATGAGAAATACAAAGAGGAAACGCTGGCTGCTCTGTCTGTTCTGGAAGAAGCCAGAGCGCAGATGAACGCCAGAAAGTGATCCGCAGGCGGGTCTCTTTTCACATTGAGATAAACAGAAAAGCTCCTGTCTCTTTCGCCGTAATTGAACGACGGAAAAGTACAGGAGCTTTCTCCTTTTGAACACCTGCAGCGGGGTGCGAGGGAGGGGATCGGAAATACGAAAAACGGAATTGCGAAGCTATTCGAATCCAGATCGGCATTGGCCAAAGGAAAGAATGCGCCAATCCCCTATGACGCCGAATTATCTGGCGGCCGATCGACGGCTGCGCACCTGTAAAACCAGAGCGACAACAGCCAGAATGGCGGCAGGCGTCAGAAATTCAATGGCGCGTGCGGTCACAAACGCCCAGTACGGGGCGGAAGAGACGACCGGCGCGGAAAGAAAATAGCGCACGTAGTCCCACAGGAAGTCAGAGCGAAAAAGCCGGCCATCAGCCCCGCGCCAATCCACCAGTATTTTGGTTTTTCATACCTTCTCCTTTCATATTTCAATACACCTGTATGTTTTGCTTCTGCAGGACGATTCAGAAAGGTTCAGCTCCAGAACGGCAACTGAAAAGAACAAAGTCTTTGATTGCCATCCCTGCAGAAGAAAACGCGTATTTACTCCAGAACGATTTCGATACCGTCCGGTTTTCTCATGACCGAATCGACAAAAGACTGTACCCAGCTTTTGGAAATGTCCATTCCTTCGGCAGTGATGTAATGATTAGCGGCCATATCGTCGTTATATTCGTGAATGGTCGTAGTCCGGTATTCGCGAAGATCCGGCGAGATCCAGGTGATCGTCGGGGTGAATCGGATATCGGAAAAGGATGCTTTATGCGTATCAAAATCGTAGCTCAGGGTGAAGTTCGCCATGCCGCCGACCATGGTTTCGTTGGTGTTCTGCGCGGAGACGAAATTGCCCAGCGAGTAGTACACGAGCGTCTCCTGTTCGGGACTTTTGATGATTTCAACCGGCTCGATGACATGCGGATGGGTACCGATGATTACTTCCACCCCTTTGGAGTTCAGATAGTTCGCGACTTCAATCTGTTCCGCATTTGGGGAGGTCTGATATTCGTCGCCCCAGTGCATCGCGACGATCTGCACATCGCTGACGGCGTTCAGGGCGTCGAGCTTCTGATCGATCAGTTCATAGTTGATGGGTCCGTTTCCGCTGCGGTAGACATCCACGAGCCAGGGCATATCTGCGGGAATGGCGCCTTCCAGACCGTAGGTGAATCCGCAAAGTCCAACGCGAATGCCGTTGATGTTTCGAACAACGGGCGCGGCTGCGTCTTCTTCACTGACAAAGGCACCGGTTTCGGAAAGATCCGGATAATGTTCGCGCATATATTCCTTTTCGTAGATCAGGCCCTGCGCTGTTGCATCCAGAGAGTGATTGCTGGAAATGGAGAACCAGTCAAAGCCGGAAGCCATCAGCGAATCGATCATTTCGATCGGCCCATTGAAGGCGGGGTAGCCGGAAAGGCCAAACGCATCGCCGGCGCAGACCGTTTCAAAGTTGCAGTAGGCAAGGTCTGCACTTTGAAAATACGGAACGGTCATTTCATAAATCGGGGTGAAATCCCTGCTGTTGTGGTCCTGCTCATAGTAGACGAAAATCGTATCGTGAAGCAGATTGTCGCCAACGCCGGTAAACGTAAAAGACGAAGTGGAATCCCCGCTTTTTGAGCGCCGGCGGTCGGCTGCCCGCTCTTTTCACTGGCTTGGTCTGCTGAATTTCCATCCATGCTGACCCAGCGGGAAGGAGAAAAGCGATTTCCAAAAAGAGAACGCCGCAGACCAGGGCTCCAGCCGCAATTGCGGAAACCCAGATCCACCCGGTTTTCCGTCTGCGTGTCCTGGAAGAGCGAGGCTGGTGTTCAGAAGATGGGTTCCTGGATGAAGATGCCATAGCCGTGTACCTTTCTTTTTCTTTCTTGAGAAGTCCGGTTTCCACGGACGAAAATGCCGTCGCAGGAGTTCTTTAAGAAACTCTGGAAGAGAATTTTTAATCCCGACAGGCACAAATACTGTGTTCATTATTTCATCTGGCTAACTAAAGCTCAATGAAGCCGGTGTGATCGGGGTCGGTTCGGCGCAAATGAAGAATATTAAAGAAGAAGATAAAAGAAGGCAGAGGATCCAGGCCGCCGAACGCGTTTCTGGAAAATGCGGGATTCAATGGAAAAGCAAAGAAATACAAACCATTCGTTTTCAAAAGGCGAAAGGCTCTGTTGAAGACGAAAAGAAAATTTTGCATGCTTTTCCATACAGGGAAAAACAGATAAAAAATCGATAGAGGAAAAGACTATGAAGCCAATTGAACTGAATCCAGATCGGACAATCCTGCTGATTATTGATATGCAGAAAGGATTTGTGGATGCCGACTCTCCATTTTGCGTAGCGATGGCCAGATCAACGATTCCCGCGCTGGCGGCGACCGTAGAAGAAGCGAGAAATGCTGGCGTGACGATCGCCTGGGTATGCCGTCTGCATGCGAAAGACGGCAGTGATCTCGAAGCTTTCCGCAGACAGAAACTGGAAGATCTGGATCAGTGTGATCTGTTCCATCCATCGGGATCGGGTTTTGCGCTTGCTCAGGGACTGTACAGAGCGCCCGAAGATCTCTTTATCCCCAAGACGCGCTACAGTGCTTTTTTCAGACTACGCTCAAAGAGGAACTGGAACAAAGAGGGATAGAGACTGTGCTGGTGAGCGGAACGCAGACGCCAAACTGCGTACGGGCCACGGCCTTTGACGCCTTTCAGTACGGCTATCGGACGATTCTGCTCGAAAACTGCACTTCGTCGGCAAATCCTCAGGTGCAGAAAGCCAATCTGGACGATCTGGAAAAGGCGGGGATTGAACGGATATCTGATTTTCAGGATTTGTGCTGGAGAGCGGATAAATAAACATAAAGAGAGAGGAAAGTATCGGATTCAGATTGCATAGGGAAACGGGTCAAAAGTCTCGTGAAAAATATTAGAAAAATCGCATACAAATTGCTTGCATCGAATGTTAGCGCGTGGTATTCTAATTGAGCGCTGAGGGAAATCGCTTCTCTCAGTCGTCAAATCACCTTTAGATATCGAAGAAAACAGCTTAAGTGAAAATCATGAAGAAATTCACAAATAACTGTTGACAGAGATTTCTGCAGATGATATGATAAACAAGCCTTGTGAGAGACATTGATCTTCTCACAAACAGATGGCTCTTTGAAAACTTTACAGACAGATCAAGAAATTCGAAATACACAACGTCGATTCTTAAAATCACAATAAGTACTCGAACAATCATTTATTCACGAAACATTAAACGCATAAGCGTTTGAGTCAATATCAAATGGAGAGTTTGATCCTGGCTCAGGATGAACGCTGGCGGCATGCCTAATACATGCAAGTCGAACGGATATCTTCGGATATCAGTGGCGAACGGGTGAGTAACACGTAGATAACCTGCCCATACCCGGGGATACGCTTTGGAAACGAAGTCTAAAACCCCATAGGAAAGAAGAAGGCATCTTCTTCTTTTGAAACAGGCGTTTGCCTGGGGGACGGATGGATCTGCGGTGCATTAGTTAGTTGGCGAGGTAACAGCTCACCAAGACGATGATGCATAGCCGGCCTGAGAGGGCGATCGGCCACACTGGGACTGAGACACGGCCCAGACTCCTGCGGGAGGCAGCAGTAGGGAATTTTCGTCAATGGGCGCAAGCCTGAACGAGCAATGCCGCGTGAGCGAAGAAGGTCTTCGGATCGTAAAACTCTGTTGCGGGGAAAAAGGAAGGAAAGAGGAAATGCTTTTCTTTTGATGGTACCCCGCCAGAAAGTCACGGCTAACTACGTGCCAGCAGCCGCGGTAATACGTAGGTGGCAAGCGTTATCCGGAATGATTGGGCGTAAAGGGTGCGCAGGCTGCGCGTCAAGTCTGAAGTGAAAGGTACGGGCTTAACCGGTACAGGCTTTGGAAACTGGCACGCTAGAGGACAGGAGAGGGCGGTGGAACTCCATGTGTAGCGGTAAAATGCGTAGATATATGGAAGAACACCAGTTGCGAAGGCGACCGCCTGGACTGTTGCTGACGCTCAGGCACGAAAGCGTGGGGAGCAAATAGGATTAGATACCCTAGTAGTCCACGCCCTAAACGATGAGGAGCAGGTGTCGGAGGGAGGACCCCGGTGCCGAAGCTAACGCAGTGACTCCTCCGCCTGGGGAGTATGCACGCAAGTGTGAAACTCAAAGGAATTGACGGGGGCCCGCACAAGCGGTGGAGTATGTGGTTTAATTCGAAGCAACGCGAAGAACCTTACCAGGCCTTGACATAGGACGCGAAGACTTAGAGATAAGTTGGAGGTTACCGTCCATACAGGTGGTGCATGGTTGTCGTCAGCTCGTGTCGTGAGATGTTCAGTTAAGTCTGGCAACGAGCGCAACCCTCGTGATATGTTGCTACCATTGAGTTGAGAACTCATATCAGACTGCCGGTGACAAACCGGAGGAAGGCGGGGATGACGTCAAATCATCATGCCCCTTATGGCCTGGGCTACACACGTACTACAATGGCGTCTACAAAGGGAAGCGAACCTGTGAAGGGAAGCGAACCCCATAAAAGACGTCCCAGTTCGGATTGAAGTCTGCAACCCGACTTCATGAAGTTGGAATCGCTAGTAATCGCGGATCAGCATGCCGCGGTGAATACGTTCCCGGGCCTTGTACACACCGCCCGTCAAACCATGGAAGCCGGCAACGCCCGAAGCCGACGGCATAACCCTTAAAGGGAGTGAGTCGTCTAAGGCGGGGCCGACGACTGGGGTTAAGTCGTAACAAGGTATCCCTACGGGAACGTGGGGATGGATCACCTCCTTTCTAAGGAGAAAGTACAAGGAAGTCCATAGGCGAAAGCCGATGGCAAAGAGTAATGAGTGAGGATTTGTCTGTGAGGTTTTGGAAGAGCGATCTTCCAGGACAGAAAGAAGGATAAATAGTTATCTTTCCTTTTGTTCCAAGAATGGATCTTTGAAAAACGAGCATCAGTAAGAAGACATAACAGAAGGTCTAACGAAAAGTTGAAGAGTAATAAAGATTTAACCGAAAGTTGGAAACAGTTAGTGGAACAGTTCTTACGAAATAGAAAAATCTCGAAACAAGCATAACTAGAACCAAAGTTAGAGAACTAGATCAAGCAAGGAAGGGCGTACGGAGGATGCCTTGCCACTCTTGAATGATGAAGGACGCGTCAGGCTGCGAAAAGCCGTGCCGAGCTGTCAGGAAGCGACGACACACGGATATCCGAATGGGGGAACCCGGCTGGTTTTATAGCCAGTCATCCATGCAAATGGAGAGAAACCCGGTGAACTGAAACATCTAAGTAGCCGGAGGAAAAGAAAACAAAAGTGATTTTCCGAGTAGCGGCGAGCGAAAGGGAAAGAGCCCAAACCATAGCGATATGGGGTTGTAGGACCGCTGGAAATGAAAGACGAGCGAACGGGAACGCGATGGAAAGCGCGGACAGAGAAGGTGAAATCCCTGTACCGGCAAGCGAGTCGAGTAAGGAGCGGAATCCTGAGTACAACGGGACACGTGAAATCCTGTTGGAAGCAGGCGGGACCATCCGCCAAGGCTAAATAAGTAAGAGTGAGCGATAGAGAAGAGTACCGTGAGGGAAAGGTGAAAAGAACCGCGCAAGCGGAGTGAAAGAGAACCTGAAACCGTATGCCTGCAAGAAGTCAGAGCCCGACCAAGGGTGATGGCGTGCCTTTGTAGAATGAACCGGCGAGTTGCTTTTGAATGCAAGGTTAAGCGGGAAAACGCGAAGCCGAAGCGAAAGCGAGTCTTAAGAGGGCGGCAAGTAGTCAGGAGCAGACCCGAAACCGGGTGATCTAGCCATGGGCAGGTTGAAGCAGAGGTGAAACTTTGTGGAGGACCGAACCGACCATCGTTGAAAAGCTGGCGGATGACCTGTGGCTGGCGGAGAAATTCCAATCGAACCCGGAGATAGCTGGTTCTCCCCGAAATAGCTTTAGGGCTAGCGTCAATGTTATGGCTGCGGAGGTAGAGCGCTGAATTCATGATGGCCCCATCCCGGGGTACTGAATGGAATCAAACTTACGAATGCCGCAGCGGGAAGTCGTTGGCAGTCAGAGTGCGGGTGATAAGGTCCGTGCTCAAGAGGAAACAGCCCAGACCGCCGTTTAAGGCCCCAAAATGACAGCTCAGTGGAAAGGATGTGGGGACGCACGGACAACTAGGAGGTTGGCTCAGAAGCAGCCATCCTTGAAAGAGTGCGTAACAGCTCACTAGTCGAGTGGCCCTGCGCCGAAAATGTACCGGGGCTAAGCTGTCTGCCGAAAGCGCGGATTAAGTACTGAAGTATTTAGTGGTAGGGGAGCGTTGCATGTTCGTGGAAGCATTACCGTAAGGGGATGTGGAGGACATGGAAGTGAGAATGCCGGTGTGAGTAGCGAGATGCAGGTGAGAATCCTGCACACCGAAAGCCCAAGGATTCCGGGGAAGGTTCGTCCGCCCGGGTCAGTCGGGACCTAATGCGCAGCCGACAGGCGAAGCAGATGGAAAAGCAGGCGAAGATTCCTGCACCTGAGATAAAGGCGATGGAGTGACAAAGACGGGAAGTGTGACCCTCTTAATGGATTGAGGGCGAAGCGCGGCAGTACCGGTCCAGGCAAATCCGGACCGGAGGTACAGAGCGTTAGAGGTAAGCGAAATCCTTGGAAAGTAGCGAAGCACATGGAGCGGCTTTCAAGAAAAGCTTCTAGCGATACTTTATCTTGGCCCGTACCAAAACCGACACAGGTGGGCGGCAAGAGAATTGTAAGGTGAGCGAGAGAACTGTTGCCAAGGAACTCGGCAAAATGGCCCCGTACGTTCGCAAGAAGGGGCGCTCGAGAGAGCCGCAGTGAAAAGGCCCAAGCGACTGTTTAACTAAAACACAGCTCTATGCAAAGCCGTAAGGCGAAGTATATGGGGTGACACCTGCCCGGTGCTGGAAGGTTAAGGGGATCTGTGAGTCCGCAAGGAGGAAGCAGTGGTCCGAAGCCCCAGTGAACGGCGGCCGTAACTATAACGGTCCTAAGGTAGCGAAATTCCTTGTCAGGTAAGTTCTGACCCGCACGAAAGGTGAAACGATTTGGGCGCTGTCTCGGCAGCAGACTCGGTGAAATCTTAGTACCTGTGAAAATGCAGGTTACCCGCAACTAGACGGAAAGACCCCATGGAGCTTTACTGCAGCCTGGTATTGGGTTTTGGATGATCATGTACAGGATAGGCGGGAGGCGAAGAAAAGAGTACGCCAGTATTCTTGGAGCCGACGTTGGGATACCGCCCCTGATGATTTGAAGCCCTAACATAGAGATGACTCATAGACAGTGCCAGGCGGGCAGTTTGACTGGGGCGGTCGCCTCCCAAAGAGTAACGGAGGCGCCCAAAGGTGCGTTCAGTCTGGATGGAAACCAGATATAGAGTGTAAATGCATAAGCGCGCCTGACTGCGAGGCCAACAAGCCGAGCAGGGACGAAAGTCGGGATTAGTGATCCGGCGGTGCCGAATGGAAGGGCCGTCGCTCAACGGATAAAAGCTACCCTGGGGATAACAGGCTGATCCCGCCCAAGAGTTCACATCGACGGCGGGGTTTGGCACCTCGATGTCGGCTCATCGCATCCTGGAGCTGGATTCGGTTCCAAGGGTTGGGCTGTCCGCCCATTAAAGCGGTACGCGAGCTGGGTTCAGAACGTCGTGAGACAGTTCGGTCCCTATCTGTTGTGGGCGCAGGAGATCTGAGGGAAGCTGTCCTTAGTACGAGAGGACCGGGATGGACCTGCCAATGGTGCACCGGTTGTTACGCCAGTAGCATAGCCGGGCAGCCAAGCAGGGATCGGATAAGCGCTGAAAGCATCTAAGCGCGAAGCCGAGCCCAAGATAAGATCTGCGGTATATAAGACCCCTTGAAGACGACAAGGCGATAGGCTGGAGATGGAAGCGAAGCGATTCGTGGAGTTGGCCAGTACTAATCGGTCGAAAGCTTAATCTAAGATTCGAGAAAGCTATACGCAAGAAGCCACTACGAAACCAACGATCGCGTTAGATCGTTATGTTGGAAGACTGATGTTTGTTTTTGGAAGATCCATTCGAAAAATCTAATGTATGGTGGCGATAGCCTGCAGGATACACCCGGAAACATATCGAACCCGGCCGTTAAGCTGCAGAACGCCGACAATAGCCGCAAGGCAAAGATAGGAAGCTGCCAGACAAAATGAAATCCCCGAAGGATAAAGGAGAGATCCAATATCTTTCGGGGTTTTTTCGTTTTATTGGGAAGAGCGTTTTCAGGATTTTTTCTGAAGACGACTTTTCGGCCAGCCTTTCCTTTGGAAATCAGATTCATTTTAACCAGGCGATTTGCGGCTTTAGATGCACTTTGTACTGTATTGAGCGAATCAATTTCGTCACAGATCTGGACTAGAGTCAAAGTTTCGTATCGAGAAAACAGAGCCAGAATCGCATGATCCGTCGTATTCATGTCGGTGTTCGTGGCGCTTTCGGAATCGGGCACTGTTGGTGGAGTAGTATCTGTATCGCGATTGGATATGAGATTCTCGTTGAAGGTATAGAAGGAAGAACGGTGCTGCTGATGACAGATTAAAATCTTTTGAGCGGTCAATTCCTGAAGCAGAGAAGAAATTTCCACCGGGTCGAGTTTTAAAACAGGTTCCATGCGCCGAACGGTTACCTGTTTTTCATTTAGAGCGATGGATAGAATCATTTTTCGTTCTCAGATAACGAGTGAAAGACATTCGGTCCTAAGCGGTTGATCAAATCTTTTTCGGTATTGCTTGAGAGTCCTGCGGTCAGCCATAGCCGTAATTCCACTTGCTGCAGGGTGACATTGTCATAGAGATCCGGCTCTTGCCATCCTTTTTCTTTCCAGATCTTCAGTATGGTTGGAATACCCGATCCAATATTGTCGCATAAGCCGATCATTCGAAACATCTGCTGTATTTTCGGATTTCGGGCTGACGTATGGCCTCCTTTAAAAATTTCACTTACTGGGATTTTCAGGTTTCCAGGATTTGAAAAAAGCAGATTGTCTTCATATCGGACGACTCTAAGGGATCCGCTGGTTCTGTAATTGGCATGAATGACCATATTGATCACTGCTTCTCGAATCGCTTTATGGGTATCGGTATCATCTACCCGGGTCATCCCGTCAAGCTGAAACGGTGCTGGCAGATCTCTGGTCAGGCGGGGCAGGATTAGATGTACGAAAGTGTACAGATTGTTTTCCCATTGGCCGTCGATTGTCAGGCGATCGGACCAGCGCTGACCAGGCATCATCTTCGCCTGATTCAGATAATCCATAAAGAGAGCGCTGAAGCGTTCTCGAATGGAAAGACCTTTTCCAAACATAAGCAAGCCGGCTTCGGTCAGAAACTCCTGGCCGGTTTGTCTGTTTCTGGCAAATCCTCCAATATGCAGAATAAAATCCTCATCGGAGTATGTATTAAAGATATGTCCTCGGTTCTGTACCTCAAATTCATTTCGGTAAGCATGGAGTGAATTGAGGTCGATATCCGCCATCGTATACCCTTCTAGCACGGCTCCATCCAGCCCTTGATCCGAACTGTCCTGAAGCATCGATCGCACTTCATCTTCGGAACAGTGGTAATCGCCTTCGTAATTGCGCCGAAAGGTTCCTTTAAAGGGATTTCCGTTAATATAAACCGGACGAAAGTGATAGGACGCGCGAGGAATATCGATCTGCAGAACGGACTTGTCGTCAATATTCAGGATCTGGACATCCTGATCCAGAAGAATATTTGCGCTGACTTTTCTCCATTCATAGTGTCCCAGAATTCTTTTTCCTTTTGTTTGGATTCGAAACACCTAGAACGGTAAATCGCTTGGCTCTGTCGAATTCTTTAAGGTTTTCTTCAATTCCTAATAAAATAGTGCCTCCATGCGTATTGGCAAAAGATGAGTACGTTTCCCATAAATCTTTCGGGATCTCATTGGCTGCTTTCTTACATTCTAGAGTAAGATGCTCTCCGTTTTGAAGGATTGAATTCAGTTTTTCCTGGTCGGTCATGCAAGCTCTCCTTTCATTGATATAAGCAGTACAAGATTCCTCTTTTCAGCCTGGAGGCAGTGCGTGAGGAACTGGCGAACAGACTTCTCTAAGTTGATGATATTATCAGAAAAATTGAACATCAACTGAGAGGGCGGATTATCCTGAAAATCAGTTGATGTTCAACCAGAAATGGTTGATGTTCAACCAGAATCAGTTGATGTTCAACCAGAATCAGTTGATGTTCAACCAGAATCAGTTGATGTTTAATCAGAATCAGTTGATGTTCAACCAGAACCGGTTGAAGTGAGGCAGAAAGTTGATAGTGAGGGATAAAATGAATATCCGAGAAGCTGCCTGACCCGATTACGCAGGAATCTTCTAGTTAGTTAGTGATAGTTTCTTTTATGGCTGACACGTTTTCGTATCTTTAGCGAATTCAAGCAATCGTCAAACTGCGGTCGACTAAAAACAGCTGAATGAAATGGGACTCTGTTCAGGAATGAGGAATCTCGCCGAAAGATAAAGGCAAAATCCGGTATCTTACGGAGAGTTTTCTTTGGAAATGGGAGGTCCAAAGCCCTTAGGCCAGCCGTCTGAGAAGCCGGGGATGAGGTTTTGGGAATGGTGACGCGTGTGATAGAGTACACCATTGGAGGTTTTTTGATGCATAAAATGGAATCGATGGAGATCCGCCGTCTGGTACTGTCCATGTCTGTGCCAATTGCACTGAGCATGCTGATGTCGGCTCTCTATAATATTATCGACAGCATGTACGTGGCCGGCTACTCTCAGGAAGCACTGCTTTCGGTCAGTCTGTGTTCCCCATACAGAGTTTGATGATCGCCATTGCCTGCGGTACAGGTGTCGGTTTCAATACGGTCCTTTCCCGCTATCTTGGAGAACATAATCGGGAAATGGCGAGTCAGGCAGTTCTGAACGGTCTGTTTCTTTCTCTGATCAACTGGCTGATTTTCCTTCTGTTCGGTCTGTTTGGATCATGGGCATTCCTTGCGCTTTTCACGCAGGATACGGGAGTGCTTATGCAGGGAAATGTATATCTACAGATTTGCTGCGGCTGTTCCTTTGCAATCTTCTTCCAGATCACGTACGAGCGAATCATGCAGGCGGTGGGCCGTCCGATGTATAACCTGGCTATTCAGGGAACAGGCGCTCTGATTAATATTTTCCTGGATCCGCTGTTCATCTTCACCTTCAATATGGGTACGGCGGGAGCGGCGGTTGCAACCGTGATTGGCCAGATCGTAGCCATGGGGTTAGGAATCTGGATCACCTATCGAAAAGTCCCGGAGATTCATACAAATCTCAAAATGTTCCGCTGGGATCCGGTACTGCTTGGCCGCATTTTGAAAATCGGCATTCCGGCAATGGTCATGCAGGCAGTTATGAGTTTTATGTCTGTGTTCATGAACTGGATTCTGATGCCGTTTTCGTCTATGGCCGTTTCGGTATTCAATGTCTATACCCGTCTTCAGCAATTTGTTTTCATGGCGGTTATGGGCCTGAGCAACGCGCTCATCCCGATTGTCGCGTTCAACTATGGTGCGAGAAGAATGGATCGGATCGTCCCGGCGGTTCGTTTTTCACTGCTTCTGGCTTGTGCCATCATGGTGTTTGGAACGGTGCTGTTCCAGCTGATCCCGTCTCAGCTTCTCTCGATGTTCAATGCGGATCAGTCCATGTATGCGATCGGCATTCCCTGCCTGCGCGTCCTTTCCTGGAGCTTTGTATTCGCTGGCGTATCGATGATTCTCTGCTCTGCGTTTCAAGCCCTTGGGTATGCAGGAATCAGTCTTGTGATCACCCTGCTTCGTCAGCTCGTTCTTCCTGTTCCGCTTACCTGGGTTCTTGCCCGTCTCTTCGGTCTTGATCTTTCCTGGTATTCGTTTGTGATTACGGAAATTCTCTGCGCTGGAATCTCCGTTCTGGAATGGCAGAGAATTAAAAGAAAGACGGTAAAGCATTTAAGTGCAGCCACAGCTTAGCCATTCACATGCCAGATCGGACGTACGTCCGATTGGGACTTCAATTTGTTTTATACTCAATCGCAAAAACAAAACAGCCGAAGAATAAAGGAGAAATCCCGTATTCTTCGGCTTTTCGTATTTCCGGCTCGAATAGGAATCAGAAAAGAAACAGCAACGAATCCAGAGACATTAGAAGTAAGACGTAAAAGCTGCAGATCCTTTATGGATGGGATCTGCCGCAGTTTTAATTATGGAATTCAGTTTGTACTGCGAATTGCTTTTAGCGGATCAGACTTGCGGAAGGTGTTTTTCTCAGTTTGAGGAGCGCCTGGTTCAGCGAAGCGGACTGGGCGTTGATCGCATCCTGTTCGGCTTTACTGTTTTTGCGCAGGTCTTTTGCGCGGTTGAGCTCGTTCTCAAAGGCGGTCCAGTTTGCTTCCTGGTAGCTGTCTTTCTGTTTGAAAACCGAATTTGATTTGGTGATCACCTGATCGAGGAGTGTCCAGTCTGGCGTATAGATCACATCGGCTTCGAATACCGCTTCAAGCGTGCGGTTTTGGACCAGGTGCTGGCGATAAAGATCGTTTCGCCGGTTTCAATGCCTTTGGCTTCCATGTCCGTGTCGTGTTCCACAGGACGCCGGGAAGCAAACGCATAGTAGGAATATTTCGGAAGGCGGAACAGATCCCAGATACCGCAGGCGGAAATCGTCGGATCGTATCCGCGGTTATGGTCGATACCAATCCACATGGTCATACCGGCCATGCGTTTATTGCTGTCGGTATACAGCTTTTTACCCTCGGCTAAAGAGATTACTCCTGTTCCCTCGAAATGGAAGCCGTTGTACAGGCGATTGTTGGCCTGTTCTACCATTCGCTCTTCTCCGCCGGGGTAGTAAGTACCCGGGCCGCGGGTGACACGGCACGTATCGGTAAAGTAGCCGTACTGTTCAAGCCAGAAGTCGCCGTATTCACGAATGAAGGACTGCGATGTATCGTTCTTAAGTTCTTCCGGGCGTCCCCAGACGATATCGCCTTTCGTTGAATCATCATAGGCTTCAACGGCTGTGCGAACGGAAGGTCCTTCGGATTTTGCGATTTCTTCCAGCGAGTTGGTAAATCCAGCCGGAACGCCGGTGGATTCATTCAGCGATGTTTCAAACGCGAAAATGCAGGGGTGATTGCGGTCGCGGCGCAACATCTGGCGCGTATCGTTTTTACGCGTTCTGCGAATACGGGGTTGTCATTCCAGTACTGCCAGCCCTGAATGGCTTCTACAACGAGAATGCCAAGCCGGTCGCATTCGTCGAGGAATGCCGGCGACTGGGCGTGGTGGGCGGTGCGAACGATCTGGAAGCCCGCGTTCTTATACAGGATGGCATCCTTGCGCTGCAGGTTGTCCGATGCCGCATAGCCGATGTACGGATATTCCTGATGACGGTTGACACCGGAAAGGAATCCCAGATGCTTCCCGTTAATTTTTACGCCTTCCGTGGCGCTGAAGATGACGGTACGAATACCGGTTGTGGTTTCTGTTCGATCCACTTCCTCGCCGTCGACGGTAACGGTGGAAACGAGCGTATACAGATTGGGGTGATCAAGATCCCACAGCTGCGGGTTTTCGAATTTGAAATTCTGCGCGATCGTCTGCGCATCACTGGCTGAAATCGTTACGGTTGAGCTTTTGGTGAGCGCTTCTTTGCCCTGCGGATCAACGTATGTCGACTTGAGGGTGACTTGCTTGTCTGCATCGGTTTCGTTGCGCACGTGCGTTTTGACAACGGCGGTCGCTTCTTGTTCACTGACCGACGGATAATCGATCAGAATTCCGCCTCCGGCTTCGATGTTTTCATACGTCGCATCGGTGATATGAACCGATTCCACGGAATGCAGATAGACGTTGCGGTAAATACCTCCGAAGTACGAGAAGTCCAGACTGCCCTGCGGCTTTCCGGGAGGAACCAGTCCATTGTCCCGGTTGTCGGTCAGGACTGTGATGACGTTTTTCTCGCCATCGCAGTGAACGGCATCCGTAATATCGAGGACGAAGGGAAGATAGCCTCCGTACTGGGTATGGTTTCCATCTTTGCTTCCGGTCAGCTTGGCTAACGGGCACTGAAGATGGGTCCCGTTGACCCATACATCGGTAACGCCCATGGCGCCTTCAAACTCGAAGTAAAGTTTTTTCCGGCATAGGATTCATCCAGGTAGAAGTGCTTGCGGTACATCGCTTCTCCCTGATAGTTTTTGCCGCCGCTCGCATTGTATTCTTCCAAACGAACGGGATGCGGCAGATCGACATTTTCCCAGCGTTCCAGTTCGGACTGGGGGTAGTCGACTTGAACAGCTTCTGGAATATTTGCGCGGACAAATTTCCAGCCCTGGTTGAAGTTCAGCTTCTCCCGCCCGTCGGCGGCAGTAATCTGTTCAACCGTCTGCGGCGAATCGGTTTCGTTCGCAGCGACTGTCTGGATCTGTCCTGGCAGCAGCATGCTGATGGAAAGCAGGACCATCAGCACGGGCAGACTCCATTGTCTGAGTGTTTTCATATTTCTCCTTTCCTCTCTTCGAATGTCTCAGACGAACACAGGGGATTTTGTCTGACGTGACGCGTTCGAGGGAGCGTCCATCCGAAAAGCTGCTATTGTAAGCCTTTCCAAGCCTCGTTTTAGCTTTTACCTGAAATTGAAAACATGATTTAGTAAACATTTATCGATTTCCCGTTGATTTGTGCACGGACGTAAAAGAAAAATGCAGCCGAACAAATGGAAAGGTGGGATGAGAAAGCAAACGAGGAAGGAGAAGACGCCAGAAAAAATGACGTTCTGGCATCCATGAATCCATATCGGGCACTTAAGCCATACAGAGGCTCCCATATAAAATAAATAGGATAGAAACGTTCAGTAGAAGGCAGTCTTTATTCGTTCGCTCCTGAGAGGAATGATCGGATTTCTTCGTGAGCGTAAACTTTCGCTAAGCATATTGCAGTGGCGTCCGTTTGCTCTGCTTCGATCGACAGGCAGAAAGCAGCCCGAAGATAAACGAACAGTATACAAAGCCTTTTCGGCTTTTTCCGGCTGATAGCGGAAACCAGATTTGGCTTTATAAGAGATGGAACCATTCGAGGCATTCAGAAAGACATCCTTTTGAAAAATAAGAAGCATACGGCTCATTTGAGCAAAAAGTCACCGAGGATCCGATGCATTTACTTGACCTTGTTTGGGGATCTCTGATTAAATAAGGAAGCTGTTTGCGCAAGGAAACAGCACTTGAAATCAACTCGTGAAAATATTTTAAAAATTCACAAATAATGCTTGCATCGCTTCGATGCCCGTGTTATTATAGTTGAGCGCTGAGGTGAATTGCTTCTCTCAGTCGTCAAATCACCTTTAGATATCGAAGAAAACAGCTTAAGTGAAAATCATGAAGAAATTCACAAATAGCTGTTGACAGAGATTTCTGATGATGATATGATAAGCAAGCCTTGTGAGAGATATCGAGTTTCTCACAAACAGATGGCTCTTTGAAAACTTTACAGACAGATCAAGAAATTCGAAATACACAACGTCGATTCTTAAAATCACAATAAGTACTCGAACAATCATTTATTCACGAAACATTAAACGCATAAGCGTTTGAGTCAATATCAAATGGAGAGTTTGATCCTGGCTCAGGATGAACGCTGGCGGCATGCCTAATACATGCAAGTCGAACGGATATCTTCGGATATCAGTGGCGAACGGGTGAGTAACACGTAGATAACCTGCCCATACCCGGGGATACGCTTTGGAAACGAAGTCTAAAACCCCATAGGAAAGAAGAAGGCATCTTCTTCTTTTGAAACAGGCGTTTGCCTGGGGGACGGATGGATCTGCGGTGCATTAGTTAGTTGGCGAGGTAACAGCTCACCAAGACGATGATGCATAGCCGGCCTGAGAGGGCGATCGGCCACACTGGGACTGAGACACGGCCCAGACTCCTGCGGGAGGCAGCAGTAGGGAATTTTCGTCAATGGGCGCAAGCCTGAACGAGCAATGCCGCGTGAGCGAAGAAGGTCTTCGGATCGTAAAACTCTGTTGCGGGGAAAAAGGAAGGGAAGAGGAAATGCTTTTCTTTTGATGGTACCCCGCCAGAAAGTCACGGCTAACTACGTGCCAGCAGCCGCGGTAATACGTAGGTGGCAAGCGTTATCCGGAATGATTGGGCGTAAAGGGTGCGCAGGCTGCGCGTCAAGTCTGAAGTGAAAGGTACGGGCTTAACCGGTACAGGCTTTGGAAACTGGCACGCTAGAGGACAGGAGAGGGCGGTGGAACTCCATGTGTAGCGGTAAAATGCGTAGATATATGGAAGAACACCAGTTGCGAAGGCGACCGCCTGGACTGTTGCTGACGCTCAGGCACGAAAGCGTGGGGAGCAAATAGGATTAGATACCCTAGTAGTCCACGCCCTAAACGATGAGGAGCAGGTGTCGGAGGGAGGACCCCGGTGCCGAAGCTAACGCAGTGACTCCTCCGCCTGGGGAGTATGCACGCAAGTGTGAAACTCAAAGGAATTGACGGGGGCCCGCACAAGCGGTGGAGTATGTGGTTTAATTCGAAGCAACGCGAAGAACCTTACCAGGCCTTGACATAGGACGCGAAGACTTAGAGATAAGTTGGAGGTTACCGTCCATACAGGTGGTGCATGGTTGTCGTCAGCTCGTGTCGTGAGATGTTCAGTTAAGTCTGGCAACGAGCGCAACCCTCGTGATATGTTGCTACCATTGAGTTGAGAACTCATATCAGACTGCCGGTGACAAACCGGAGGAAGGCGGGGATGACGTCAAATCATCATGCCCCTTATGGCCTGGGCTACACACGTACTACAATGGCGTCTACAAAGGGAAGCGAACCTGTGAAGGGAAGCGAACCCCATAAAAGACGTCCCAGTTCGGATTGAAGTCTGCAACCCGACTTCATGAAGTTGGAATCGCTAGTAATCGCGGATCAGCATGCCGCGGTGAATACGTTCCCGGGCCTTGTACACACCGCCCGTCAAACCATGGAAGCCGGCAACGCCCGAAGCCGACGGCATAACCCTTAAAGGGAGTGAGTCGTCTAAGGCGGGGCCGACGACTGGGGTTAAGTCGTAACAAGGTATCCCTACGGGAACGTGGGGATGGATCACCTCCTTTCTAAGGAGAAAGTACAAGGAAGTCCATTGGTGAAAGCCGATGGCAAAGAGTAATGAGTGAGGATTTGTCTGTGAGGTTTTGGAAGAGCGATCTTCCAGAGAATGGATCTTTGAAAAACGAGCATCAGTAAGAAGACATAACAGAAGGTCTAACGAAAAGTTGAAGAGTAATAAAGATTTAACCGAAAGTTGGAAACAGTTAGTGGAACAGTTCTTACGAAATAGAAAAATCTCGAAACAAGCATAACTAGAACCAAAGTTAGAGAACTAGATCAAGCAAGGAAGGGCGTACGGAGGATGCCTTGCCACTCTTGAATGATGAAGGACGCGCCAGGCTGCGAAAAGCCGTGCCGAGCTGTCAGGGAAGCGACGACACACGGATATCCGAATGGGGAACCCGGCTGGTTTTATAGCCAGTCATCCATGCAAATGGAGAGAAACCCGGTGAACTGAAACATCTAAGTAGCCGGAGGAAAAGAAAACAAAAGTGATTTTCCGAGTAGCGGCGAGCGAAAGGGAAAGAGCCCAAACCATAGCGATATGGGGTTGTAGGACCGCTGGAAATGAAAGACGAGCGAACGGGAACGCGATGGAAAGCGCGGACAGAGAAGGTGAAATCCCTGTACCGGCAAGCGAGTCAAGTAAGGAGCGGAATCCTGAGTACAACGGGACACGTGAAATCCTGTTGGAAGCAGGCGGGACCATCCGCCAAGGCTAAATAAGTAAGAGTGAGCGATAGAGAAGAGTACCGTGAGGGAAAGGTGAAAAGAACCGCGCAAGCGGAGTGAAAGAGAACCTGAAACCGTATGCCTGCAAGAAGTCAGAGCCCGACCAAGGGTGATGGCGTGCCTTTGTAGAATGAACCGGCGAGTTGCTTTTGAATGCAAGGTTAAGCGGGAAAACGCGAAGCCGAAGCGAAAGCGAGTCTTAAGAGGGCGGCAAGTAGTCAGGAGCAGACCCGAAACCGGGTGATCTAGCCATGGGCAGGTTGAAGCAGAGGTGAAACTTTGTGGAGGACCGAACCGACCATCGTTGAAAAGCTGGCGGATGACCTGTGGCTGGCGGAGAAATTCCAATCGAACCCGGAGATAGCTGGTTCTCCCCGAAATAGCTTTAGGGCTAGCGTCAATGTTATGGCTGCGGAGGTAGAGCGCTGAATTCATGATGGCCCCATCCGGGGTACTGAATGGAATCAAACTTACGAATGCCGCAGCGGGAAGTCGTTGGCAGTCAGAGTGCGGGTGATAAGGTCCGTGCTCAAGAGGAAACAGCCCAGACCGCCGTTTAAGGCCCCAAAATGACAGCTCAGTGGAAAAGGATGTGGGGACGCACGGACAACTAGGAGGTTGGCTCAGAAGCAGCCATCCTTGAAAGAGTGCGTAACAGCTCACTAGTCGAGTGGCCCTGCGCCGAAAATGTACCGGGGCTAAGCTGTCTGCCGAAAGCGCGGATTAAGTACTAGAGTATTTAGTGGTAGGGGAGCGTTGCATGTTCATTGAAGCATTACCGTAAGGGGATGTGGAGGACATGGAAGTGAGAATGCCGGTGTGAGTAGCGAGATGCAGGTGAGAATCCTGCACACCGAAAGCCCAAGGATTCCGGGGAAGGTTCGTCCGCCCCGGGTCAGTCGGGACCTAATGCGCAGCCGACAGGCGAAGCAGATGGAAAGCAGGCGAAGATTCCTGCACCTGAGATAAAGGCGATGGAGTGACAAAGACGGGAAGTGTGACCCTCTTAATGGATTGAGGGCGAAGCGCGGCAGTACCGGTCCAGGCAAATCCGGACCAGGAGGTACAGAGCGTTAGAGGTAAGCGAAATCCTTGGAAAGTAGCGAAGCACATGGAGCGGCTTTCAAGAAAAGCTTCTAGCGATACTTTATCTTGGCCCGTACCAAAACCGACACAGGTGGGCGGCAAGAGAATTGTAAGGTGAGCGAGAGAACTGTTGCCAAGGAACTCGGCAAAATGGCCCCGTACGTTCGCAAGAAGGGGCGCTCGAGAGAGCCGCAGTGAAAAGGCCCAAGCGACTGTTTAACTAAAACACAGCTCTATGCAAAGCCGTAAGGCGAAGTATATGGGGTGACACCTGCCCGGTGCTGGAAGGTTAAGGGGATCTGTGAGTCCGCAAGGAGGAAGCAGTGATCCGAAGCCCCAGTGAACGGCGGCCGTAACTATAACGGTCCTAAGGTAGCGAAATTCCTTGTCAGGTAAGTTCTGACCCGCACGAAAGGTGAAACGATTTGGGCGCTGTCTCGGCAGCAGACTCGGTGAAATCTTAGTACCTGTGAAAATGCAGGTTACCCGCAACTAGACGGAAAGACCCCATGGAGCTTTACTGCAGCCTGGTATTGGGTTTTGGATGATCATGTACAGGATAGGCGGGAGGCGAAGAAAAGAGTACGCCAGTATTCTTGGAGCCGACGTTGGGATACCGCCCTGATGATTTGAAGCCCTAACATAGAGGAAACTCATAGACAGTGCCAGGCGGGCAGTTTGACTGGGGCGGTCGCCTCCCAAAGAGTAACGGAGGCGCCCAAAGGTGCGTTCAGTCTGGATGGAAACCAGATATAGAGTGTAAATGCATAAGCGCGCCTGACTGCGAGGCCGACAAGCCGAGCAGGGACGAAAGTCGGGATTAGTGATCCGGCGGTGCCGAATGGAAGGGCCGTCGCTCAACGGATAAAAGCTACCCTGGGGATAACAGGCTGATCCCGCCCAAGAGTTCACATCGACGGCGGGGTTTGGCACCTCGATGTCGGCTCATCGCATCCTGGAGCTGGATTCGGTTCCAAGGGTTGGGCTGTCCGCCCATTAAAGCGGTACGCGAGCTGGGTTCAGAACGTCGTGAGACAGTTCGGTCCCTATCTGTTGTGGGCGCAGGAGATCTGAGGGAAGCTGTCCTTAGTACGAGAGGACCGGGATGGACCTGCCAATGGTGCACCGGTTGTTACGCCAGTAGCATAGCCGGGCAGCCAAGCAGGGATCGGATAAGCGCTGAAAGCATCTAAGCGCGAAGCCGAGCCCAAGATAAGATCTGCGGTATATAAGACCCCTTGAAGACGACAAGGCGATAGGCTGGAGATGGAAGCGAAGTGATTCGCGGAGTTGGCCAGTACTAATCGGTCGAAAGCTTAATCTAAGATTCGAGAAAGCTATACGCAAGAAGCCACTACGAAACCAACGATCGCGTTAGATCGTTATGTTGGAAGACTGATGTTTGTTTTTGGAAGATCCATTCAAAAATCTAAGTATGGTGGCGATAGCCTGCAGGATACACCCGGAAACATATCGAACCCGGTCAGTTAAGCTGCAGAACGCCGACAATAGCCGCAAGGCAAAGATAGGAAGCTGCCAGACAAAATGAAATCCCCGAAGGATAAAGGAGAAATCCGATATCTTTCGGGGATTTTTCTGTGCGTTGGAAACCGAATGGAATCGGCGGACCAAAGCGGCTTTGAAAAAGAAACTAATCTTCTTCAAGAATGTGGGTGAGGGCCACTTTCACAACGGAATGGATATGTTCGTCATCCAGGAAGTAGTACACAGCTTTTCCGTCTTTCCGGCTGCGGATCAGTTTGGCGGCTTTAAGCGCCTTGAGCTGATGGGAAACCGCGGAACGGGACATGCCGATCACATTGCACAGATCCGACACGCACAGTTCTTTCTTTTCCAGCGCAATCAGAATTTTCAGCCGGGTCTGATCGCCCATGACTTTATAAAAATCCGCCAGCCGTTCCAGAATTTCCGGACAGGGAAGCGATTCAATGGCGTTTTCTACGGCTGCCTGATCCAGGCTTTCGTACAGAGGTTCATGCGTATTCATGCCTGTATCATACCGCATGATCCGTTTTTACGCGAAATCATTCTCTAGAGCCCGCCCCAGAAGGCCATTCAAATCCGTTCAGAAAATGGGGATGTTTCTGTTGCAAACCCATGCAGAGTCGATATAATAGAAACGTAAATAGTTGAACAATCGTTCAACTAATAAGTGATTCAATGTATCCCAGAAACAGGAAGAAAACATAGTCATAAAAAAACATAGTCATAAAAGGAGAACGTTATGAAGAAAACATACAAAATCGAAGTGGACTGTCCCACTTGTGCTTCGAAACTGCAGAGCTGTGCAGAACAGACGGAAGGAGTTGAAAAGTGCTCGGTCAATCTGATGACGCAGAAACTCGTCATTGAAGCCCCGGCCGAATCACAGAAAGCCATCATTGAATCCATCGCGAAGCGCATGGCGTATATCGATGATGACGTTGTGATCTACAGATAGCTATGACAAAGAAACAAAAGAAAAATCTCAGGAAAATCCTGATCAGCGCGGCGGCCTATGCAGCGCTTGCGCTTTCTTCAATCTGGATTCAATGGCCAGCCCTTCTTCAGGCGCTTCTCTATCTGGCCATCTATCTTTACATTTCCTGGGGTGTTCTCAAGAAAACACTCAAGAACATTAAAAACAAGGACTTCATGGATGAAAACTTCCTGATGACCTTAGCCAGCCTGGGTGCCTTCGCTCTTGGCGAATACTCTGAAGCCGTAGCGGTTATGCTGTTTTATCAGGTCGGCGAATGGTTCCAGTCCTACGCGCTGGAGCGCTCGCGCAAGAACATTTCCGCACTGATGGATATCCGTCCGGAATATGCCAACCTGGTCGAAGAAGACGGCTCCGTGAAGGAAGTCGATCCGGATGAAGTCAAAGTCGGTCAGACGATTGTCATTAAACCGGGTGAACGCATTCCTCTGGACGGTACGGTTCTTACCGGTACCGGTTCAATCGATACGTCCGCGCTGACCGGCGAGAGCGTTCCGAAAACGGTTCGTCCTGGCGACGAAGTCATTTCCGGATGCATCAACCAGAACGGACTGCTCCATGTCAAAGTCAGCCGGGAATTCTCGAACTCGACGGTTTCCCGCATTCTCGATCTGGTTGAAAACGCGACCGACAAGAAGAGCCGTTCCGAACAGTTCATCACCAAATTTGCCCGTGTCTACACGCCAATTGTTGTATGCAGTGCCATCGCTCTGGCGATTATCCCTTCGCTGATCACAGGACAATGGGCAACCTGGGTTTACCGCGCACTGGAATTCCTCGTTATTTCGTGCCCGTGTGCTCTGGTTATTTCCGTACCTCTGGCTTTCTTTGGCGGAATTGGCGGCGCTTCCCGCTGCGGCATTCTCGTTAAGGGAAGTACATATCTGCAGGATCTGGCCGATGTCAAAACCATTGTTTTCGATAAGACCGGAACGCTGACTAAAGGTACGTTTGAAGTCACATCGATTACCCCGGTATCCATACCGCGCGAAGAGCTTTTACAACTCTGCGCGAAAGCGGAATCGTATTCGACGCACCCGATTGCCTTAAGCATTGAGCGTGCGGCCAGACTGGAAAACCCGAAAGAGGGCGTTTCCAATGTCGAAGAAGTCGCCGGTAAAGGCATCATTGCTCAGATCGATGGAAAATCGGTTGCCGTCGGCAATGAAAAGCTGATGCTTTCATTAGGCATTCCGGCCGATGACCTGCCGAAAGGATCTGGCTTTGGAACTGTGGTTTACACCGCCTGCGATCAGAAACTTGCCGGAGTGATTGAAGTTGCTGACGAGCCCAAAGAAGAAGCCAGAACCGTTACCGATCTGCTTCGCAAATATGGCGTAAAACGATTCGTCATGCTTACCGGTGATGCCAAAGGTGTCGCCGAAGCGGTAGCCACACAGGCTGGCATTGACGAAGTACACGCCCAGCTTCTGCCGGAGCAGAAAGTCGAATGGCTGGAAAAGATTCTTCAGAACAAGGAAGGCATTACCGCCTATGTCGGCGACGGCATTAACGACGCGCCGGTACTGGGCATGGCCGATGTCGGTATTGCAATGGGCGGCCTGGGCAGCGATGCGGCCATTGAAGCCGCGGACGTTGTTCTGATGGACGATCAGCTCGATTCGCTGATTACCGCCATTCGTATTTCCCGCAACACCCTGAAGATTGCCCGCGAGAACATCATTTTCGCGATCTTCGTTAAAATTCTGATGCTCGTGCTTGGCGCACTGGGTATCGTCAACATGTGGGGCGCTGTATTCGCCGATGTCGGTGTTTCCGTTCTCTGCATTCTCAATTCCATGCGTGCCCTGCGTACGCGCAAATACCGTCTCAATACGCCGGAGCTGAAATAATCAGCCCCGGCTTTTTTGAAGGAAAGAGCGGACGCGGGCACCATTCGATCGCAATCGCGTGGTTTTTCCTATCATAGAAGAAGGAGGGATCCATATGAAAGAACATGAAAACAAGCTGGAGATCGCCGAACTGATCGGTGAGGTTTCCAGAAATCTGGACAAAAAGGATCTGAATAAAGTCCTTGAAGCCTTTTCTGCCGACGCAGAATTCACGATTGAAGAAGATGGAAAGGCTGCGGTCGATTTAACCGGAAGAGAAGCTATCCGCGAACACATTGCCAGCCATATGGAAAAGTATGATCTGATTTTCCATAACAGCGGCTCCACAGTTGTGGATCTGATTCATCTCGATCAGAGTGCGACAGCGGCTACCAGCTGCATCGTGAAAACCCGCACGAACGATCCAATCGTCACCACCGATGAATATGTGTACTATCTTGACTCGCTGGTAAAAGTCAACGGTTTCTGGTACATCGTAAAACGTACGATTCAGATCGAATCCAAATCGGTACGCTAAGCATGCAGAATCCGGGACTTTCCCGGATTTTTCATTTTCTGCCGGATCAGGCCTGAGGGCGAACAGGGCGTCATTTGGCAGGACAAAATTAAACGATCCAGTTTTGAGACTGGATAGGAGATCCATATGAAACGCTCTACTATTGCTTCGCCAGATGGCGCCCTGGCCTTTTTCTTTGCGATTTTCGCCTTGCTGATCTGGTACGTCTCGGTATTTCCGTCGATTGACAACCTGACGCTCTTTTCCTTGAGCATGGTCTGGCTGCTGCTTTCGGCGGGTACGCTGATTGCTTCTTTAATTAACATGGTCCGCGGTTTTTCGCGCGGCAATACCAACCTTCTCGCAACCATTCTTCTCGGATTTATTCCCGGTGTGGATACGCTGGTTGCCTTAGGCATGCGCGTAATCGGCGCCCCGTATCATCCGGTCCTCTATGGGGTCATGTATATGATTGGTGCTATCTTAACGATCAGCGCTGCCTGGCGGAGAAGAATGCAGCCTGGCTATATTTTTCTGCGGACACTGATTGTCGGCCTCGGTCTGCTCTGCCTGGGCATCGGTGATACGTTCGAACTCCATGGCGTTCTCGTCCTTGGCGGCTGGCTGATGTTTGTCTTTGCGATGCTCAGTTTTTACTATGGTCTGTCCAGACTGTACGAAGAGTTTGGCTTTCCGCTGCCGGAAGGCAAATCCTTCTTTAAGGAAAGCGAGAAGACAGCCGGTCTGCCGTCCTATCCGAAATCCAAAGCGGATAAGACGAGTAAAGAACCGCTTCATCCGCGTCAGGAACGCCTGAGCAGCCCGGATATGATTGTCGCCTTTATTTGCGCGACGTTTGGCAGCCTGAGCTTTGCCATTCCGTTTTTCGGTCTGGGCGATGATTCGGTGATGTCTGCCGGTATTATTCGTATCGTTCTTGGCATTATCTTTTACTGCAGTGCCCTGATCAATATGTTTAAAGGTTCGCCTTACGGTTCGCTTAATCTGATTTTCGCGGTCTGCTTTGGTCTGTTTGCAGGATCTACGCTCTCGCTCCAGTCTTTGCATGACGTGATTTCCTTTCGATTCAGCCGACGTTTTTCGGGGTGGTTCAGCTGTTTGCGGGTCTGTATCTGGTCGCGATCATTCCGGCCACGCGAAAGGCACCGGCGTATCGTTCGCTGGCCATGTTCTGCTCGGGCATGGGCTTTGTAACAGGCGGAATCGACTTGCTGACAAAAATTCCGTACATGAACAAAGCCAGCGGCCTCTTCTTCCTCGTCTTCTGCCTGCTCAATATTTATGCAGGCATGTCGGCTCTGCTTCCCAGTCTTCGTCAGGGTCCGACCATCGATCAGCTGCTTAAAAAGAAAAAGCCTGAGTCGTGACTCGAAGCATCCAGATATCGGAGCATTCAGATAGTTGAACATACAAAAACAGTCCTCTTTGCGGGTACGCGATCAAACGCTTCCTGCAATCGAGGACTGTTTTTTTGATGTTATTTTGGCTTATTTTCGTTTTGCCTGCCTTTGTTTCGTCTATCGACGTTTTGGCAGTCTGCGATTTTTGCGATCGGCGGAACGATTCGAAGCTTCCGGTGCCGTTTGACTGCGCATGGTCAGTGCAATCCGTTTGCGCTTGGGATCGACTTCAAGAATGCGGGTGCGTACGACCTGACCGACATGAACGATCTCATTGGGATCTTTGACAAAGCGGTCTGCCAGCTGGGAAATATGGACCAGACCGTCTTCATGAACTCCAATGTCGACGAACGCGCCGAAGCTTGTGACGTTGCGGACGGTGCCTTCCATTTCCATTCCCGGCTGCAAATCTTCCAGATGCAAAATGCCTTTCTTCAGAATCGGGCCATCGAGCGCGTCACGCGGGTCGAGTCCGGGGAGGCGAGTTCGCTTAAAATGTCGCTTACCGTATACGGATCGCTGCCCAGTTCCTGAGACAGACGCTGCGCATTCAGGGATTTGAGCGTTCTGGAAAACCCATCGCTGTGCATGTCGTTTAAAGACAGATTCGTTTTTCCAGAATCCGGGCGGCTAACGGATAGCTTTCGGGATGAATGCCGGTGTTATCAAGCGGGTTCGATCCGGAGTGAATGCGCAAAAAGCCGATGCTCTGCTCATAAATCGTATCGGAAAGCAGACTCGCCAGTTCCGTACGGTCTGTAAACGGACGGTTTCTCTGGCTTTCAGGATTTTGCTGATCTGCGGCTTTTTCAGACCGGCGATATGGCGAAGCAGGCTGACGGAAGCCGTGTTGACGTTGACACCGACGCGGTTAACGACTTTATCGGTTACAAAGTCGAGCGTTTCGCGCAGCTGCTTCTGGGACACATCGTGCTGGTATTCGCCAATGCCCAGAGACTGGGGATCGATTTTCACGAGTTCGGAAAGCGGATCCTGTATGCGACGCCCGATGGAAATGGCGGAACGCTCTTCGACGGGCAGATCCGGGAATTCTTCCTTGGCCAGCGGGGAAGCGGAGTAAACCGAAGCGCCGGCTTCGTTTCCGATCACATAGGAAACTTCCGGGAATTCGGGAAGAATCGAAGAAATCAGTTCGATCGATTCCTGACTGGCAGTACCGTTGCCGATGACGATCAGCGTGGGATGGAAGCGGCGCAGCAGTTCCTTCGTTTTTGCGACGGCTTCCTGATAAAAGCGGGCTTCCGGAGCCACTTTGGATCCGTGCTTGAACGGATAGACGACGCACGTATGGAGCAGGCTGCCTTCTTTGGAAAGAACGGCCAGCTTGCATCCGTTCAGGTAGCCTGGATCCCATGAGAGAATGACCTGTCCTTTTAACGGTCTAGCCATGAGCAGGTGTTCGAGATTGGATGCAAAGCCCTGAATGGCTTTTTGTGTGCGTTTTCGCGCAGCTCACTGCGGATTTCGCGTTTGACGGAAGGCAGAATGAGACGGATGAGCGCGTCATGAATGACGGCCATCATCCAGTCGCTGACCGGCTTGCGGCCAAAAGGATCTGCCGGATCCGGCGTTCGATGTCTTCGTTGTCGCTGGTAATGGATACGGTGATGACTTTTTCCTTTTCCGCCCGGTCCATAGCGAGGACGCGATGGTGCGGAATGGTTTTGATCGGATTGGTGAAGTCGTAGAACATTTCATAAATGCCCTGCGGATCTTCGGCATCTTTTTCAGCGTGCTCGTCAGGGATTCTTTTCAAGAAGCTCCTTGCGAACGGCCTGACGGACGGCAGGGGTGTTGGCAATGCGTTCGGCGAGAATGTAGCCGGCCTGTTCGAGGGTATCGTCATCAAGCGTATCCGGACGGGTTTTGAGTTCGAACAGAGAATCCGCAATCGGACCAAACCCGGCTTCGATCGCGGCGGATGCTTTGGTTTTGCGCTTTTCCTTGTAGGGACGATAAATTTCTTCCAGCTCCGCCTGAGTTGCAGCATCGAGAACGGCTTTTTCAAATCGTCGTTCAGAACGCTTTTTCCTGAAGCGCGGCCAGAACGGTTTCCTTTCGCTCCTGCAGAGCGGTCTGGTATTTCCAGGTCTGTTCAATGTTTCGCAGCTGGTCCTCATCGAGAGAACCGGTCTGCTCCTTGCGATAGCGGGCGATAAAAGGAATGGTGGCTCCTTCTTCGAGCAGATCGTGTGCAGCCTGAACCTGACGCTCAGGCAGGCCGAGAAGTTCGGCGGTACGTTTTAAGATATCCATTTTTCAGGATATCATCCAGAAGAGAGAATGCAATCGGATCGATGACAGATGCAGGATCGAGGCCGAATCGAAGCTGAATTGAAGCCCAGTCAAAGGGCAGTTCACAAGAAACTCGAAGCGGATAAAAGCGTTCCAAAAGCGTCTGGATGCGCCGCATAGAGCCGACGAAAAAGCCAACGGATCTGGACGAATATATATATTGTAGAGAATGAGGATTTCCAATTACGAATTGGCGAAAAAGAAAGGAAGAAAGGCCATGAAAGCTCATGCAGAAAAAGAACAAGGACACGAGCCAATGTGCGGTCATGTATACGAGCAAGTATACGAACAGGCACACGATCCCGTACAAGAGCTGGATGAAACGAGAGAAAGGCTGCCCATTCGTACGCAGATCGAAGCGTACGCCAATCCCAGACGGGCCGCCTTTTCCGCTTCGCTGACGCCGACGATCGATTCGTCCCGCGTTCTTGGCGTTCGGGTCGGGGACCTGGATGCGATTAAAAGAAAATGACCCCGGTGCAAAAGACAGCATTTCTTCAGGAAAAGCCGCATCTCTATTACGAAGAAGATCTTTTGCACGTTCGTCTTCTCAATGAACTTCGAGATCCACAGGAAGCCAGAAGCGCCGCAGAAGATTTTCTGTGTGCCTGCACATCCTGGGCGATTACGGACGGACTGAGCTTTCGGTATTTAAGCGATGAAGATCTGCTGAGCATGGCCAGCGATTTTCTCCAAAACGAAAACGAATACGCTGTGCGCCTTGGTCTCCTCTGGATTTTAAAGCGGGCCCCAAAACGGCCGGATGCCAGACAATGGGTCGATCTGGCTTTGCAGGCGAAAGGGCAAAACGACACGAAACAGCTGATCGACATAAAGGGCTGGATGCTTTGTGAAGTGATGATTTACAAGCCGGATCTGGCCTGGTCCATTCTGGAGGATCCAGCGATTTCTCGGGATGTTCGTTTGCGGGCGATCGCCAAGTGCGTGGAAAGCCTGCGCATTTCCAATGACGACAAGGAGAAGCTTCGTGCCCTGCGAAAGAAACTGAAAGAAGCAAAGCGCTAAACGATTTCTGCCAAATTCACCCCATCCCAAAGGGCCTCGTTTACGGCCGGTAAAATGCAGGTAAAGAAAGAAAGCGGTTCGATCCTTCCTCAAAGGTCGATCGAAAGCCGGTTTCTTTTCGAAAAGAGAAGGATGAGGTGTACAACTATGAAAAACAAATCTTCTTTGCTTACGGGTACCATCGAAAAATCCGGAAAGAAAATCGCTCTGCTCGAAGCCGGCATCGCTGCGCTGGCTGTAGTCTTCGGCTTTTCGATCCTGGTTCTGATCGCCCATGTGCAGTCGGCGATCGAAATCCTGCTCTTTCCAGACGGCTTGACGATGCCAGGTTTTCCGGCGGAATGGCTGTTTGCGGCAGCGGCAACGCTGGCGGCAGTCCTCTGTGCGGTTCCTGTTCTGACCCGCCGCTTTCGCCGCCGATAAGGTGCATTCAGACCGGCAAAGTAGAAGCCGCTTTCTATCTTTTGCCGGTTCGCACAAAAGCTCTGGGAAAGTCTGCATGGTGCGGGCATCGTTTTGACAGAAGTTCACAGAGCGCCTTATAATCAGGGCAACGATGCTGAAAAGGACATGGTTTTCCGAGATTTGGATCCAGAAAGAAGAGCGGTCGATGCGAGCTCTTTGAAGAACCGGAAGATTACTCCTTGGAATCGCCCCTGAAAAGGTGTGCCGTTCGTCCGCGTTAAGGCGTCAAGAGCTGGCTGTTTCGTCAATGGTTCTTCCTGTTCCACCCGATCCGCTGGATATCGAATTCAAACGATCGGATTCTTGTTCGACATGAAGATCGAACGCATTTCATTGCTGGAAGAAAGAAGCAGTCTGAACTAAGGTGGTACCGCGCACGGCAGGCGTCCTTATGGATTCCTGCCGTTTTTTATGCCCAAAAGGCAAAGCGTCTGTCGGAGAGCGGAACAGATTCGACAGGCATGAAATCACACTCGCAAGAAAGGACAGAAACTGTTATGGAACTCATCAACATTCTTGAAGATGAACATCTTTCTACGCTGAACCATTCTGCAGCCCATCTGATGGCGCAGGCAGTGAAACGTCTGTATCCTCAGGCAAAGTTCTGGGTTGGACCGGTCATCAGCGATGGCTTCTACTACGATATGGATCTTGGCGATGTCAGTCTGACCGATGAAGACCTCGTCAAAATCGAAAAGGAAATGAAGAAGATCGCCAAGGACGGCAAGCGCATTGTTCGCCGCGAAGTGTCCAAGGAAGAAGCCCGTGAAATGTTCGCGGACGATCTGTACAAGGAAGATCTGATCGACGGACTCGAAGACGGAAACATCACCGTCTATTCGCAGGGTGAATTTACCGACCTCTGCCGCGGACCGCACGTGGATTCCGTGAAAGAACTGAAAAACGTAAAACTGCTCAAGCACTCCGGCGCCTACTGGAAAGGCGACAAGAACAACAAAATGCTTCAGCGTGTTTACGGTATTGCCTTTGATACCAAGGAACAGCTCGACGACTATCTGGCAGCGCTCGAAGAAGCGAAAAACGCGACCACAAGAAACTTGGCCGTGAAATGAACCTGTTTACGGTTTCGGAATATGCACCAGGTATGCCGATTTTCCTGCCGGATGGTATGATTCTGCGGAATCTGCTTGAAAACTACTGGTACGACATTCATGCCAAAACGGTTACAAGTTCATCAAGACACCAATCATGATGTCCCGTGAACTTTGGGAACGCTCCGGCCACTGGGATCACTACAAGAACAACATGTACACATCCAAAGTGGACGACCGCGATTTTGCCATCAAGCCTATGAATTGCCCGGGTGCGCTGCTCGTCTATAACAACGACCTGCACTCCTACAAGGATCTGCCGCTGCGAATCGGCGAACTGGGTCAGGTTCACCGCCACGAAGCGTCCGGCGCGCTGAACGGTCTGTTCCGCGTTCGTACGTTTACCCAGGATGATGCGCATATTTTCGTAACTCCGGATCAGATCGAATCCGAAGTTAAGGGCGTTCTGGATCTGATCGACCAGATTTACGGCGTATTCGGTCTGCCGTACACGATCGAACTGTCCACTCGTCCGGAAAAGGACTACATCGGAACCATCGAAATCTGGGATAAATCCGAAAAAGCCCTCGCGGATGCCTGCGTCAAAGCCGGCAAGGACTACACCGTAAACCCGGGCGACGGCGCCTTCTACGGACCGAAACTGGATATCCATATCAAGGATTCCCTCGGCCGTGACTGGCAGTGCGGAACGATCCAGCTCGACATGAACCTGCCAGAACGTTTTGAATGCACTTACGTAGATGCGGACGGCTCGAGAAAAACACCGCTCATGCTGCACCGTGTAATTTATGGATCCATCGAACGCTTTATCGGTATTCTGATTGAGCACTTCGGCGGTCACTTCCCGCTGTGGCTGGCCCCGAAACAGTTCGTTGTCATTCCGGTTCATCAGGAAAACATGCGGCGTACGCCAGAGAAGTGGCAGATGCCCTCGAAAAACTCGGCATGCGTGTCAGCGTCGATGATCGCAATGAGAAACTCGGCTACCGCATTCGTGAAGCCCAGATGAAGAAAATTCCGTATCAGCTTGTTGTCGGCGACCGCGATATGGAAGCCGGAACGGTAACCATCCGTAAATCCGGAAGCAAGGACGCGGTAACTCTGACGCTCAATGAGGCTCTTGATCGCTTTAAGAAGGAGGTTGACGACAAATGTCTCTTTACCATCGATTAAAACCCGCCCTGTGCGGACTGCTCGCACTCGGCCTGGCTGCCTGCAGCTCACCAGCTCCTGCTGCATCCAGCAGCGAAGCATCTTCCACATCGTCCAAAGGATCGGAAACGGCTCTTGCTGAACCTTTGAAAGTACTCTGCCCGCAGGGTGCACCGGCTCTAGCTACACTTGGCCTCGAAGTCGATGACGCGGATGTGGAATATGTTGAAGGCCAGGATCTGCTGGTCAGCGAACTGTCCAAGAAAGAGGGCGACTACGATATGATCGTCGCTCCAATCAACCTGGGTGTAAAAACCTGGAAAGAAGCTGAAGCCTATCAGCTTGAAGGCGTTCTGACCTGGGGCAACCTGTATGTAGTCAGCGCCGATGAAACCTGGAATGCGCCGGATATGAAAATCGCTCTGTTTGGCGAAGGCGCTGTTCCTGGACTTGTCTTTGATGAAGTCTATCCGGATCTGCAGGCGACCAGCGAATACTATCCGTCGGTAGCCGAAGCGTCTACCGCTCTGGTTTCCGGAAAAGTGGATGCCGCTCTGCTTGCACAGCCTGCAGCCGCTGGTGCTGTAGCCAAAGCCAAGGAAAACGGTACCGAACTGAAAGTACAGGCCGATCTGCAGCAGCTCTGGCAGGAAAAACACGAAACCAGCCAGAAAGGCTATCCGCAGGCCGCTCTGTTCGTGAAGAAAGATCACGCCAAAGATTACCAGAATGCCATCGACAAAATGGCTGACTATCTGAAAACGGCAGACGAAGCCAAGATCGAAGAAGATGTCGATCTGCTCACACCGGATAAACTCGGTGTTCCAAATGCGAAACTCGCAGCCAAGACCTGGGCACAGCAGAACATCCACTTTGAAAAAGCCGCTGATGTAGAAGAAGACATCACCAAATTCCTCGACGTCTTTGGCATGAAACTGCCGGAAGGTCTGCTTGTAAAGTAAGACACGATTGAGAAATAAAAATGCCAGTCCTTTCTTTGTTCAGGCATTGGACTTTTTCCTTCCTCAGGCTTTGCCTACACTGAGCTTGTGGAGGGCCATGTCATGAACGAAGAACAGGCACATGTACAGTTTCTGAAAGATAAAGCCCAGTCTTTAGGCCTTACGTTTGAGCAGTACATGTTATTTCTCATTTTCGAAAACATTGAACATTCGCCGTATTTCAATACGCCCGCACCCGTTTTGCAAAAGGAACTGTGGCAAAACTGAACCGGCGACGGATTCAAGATCCAGTAAAATGAGAAGAAGACAGCCGCAAAAGCTGTCTTCTTTTTTCGCGGCGCTGTTTTCAAAATCAAAAGCGTTCGTCTTCCGGTCCGAATTCTGGATTCTTCCGGATGTGCAGTACTCTAAATAGGAAGATGTCCGCCGTTTTGATAGACTCTTTTGAAATCCGCAAACGTAAAAGCGAAAACAGGACGACAGTCCCGCTTTACCAGAGAAAAAATCGAAGCCGATCGACAGCTGCTTTCCGAAAGAAAAAGGGCTTACAACGCTCAGTACACTGAAAGTAGAAGCTTGATTTTGCCGTAAAACGCCGTTAGTGTGTCGAAAATGACCGATGCCTATCCAAAAACGGCAATATACCCCGGAAAACGAGAAACATCGGCTTTTGCAGAGCCGCCAGCGAATCCTGAATACGAGCTCAAAATGCGTGGTTCAGATTAAGCCGACTGAATCTTTGGTAAACCGATATGGAAAGAAGGAATCTCAATGAAAACGGTCTGGATTGCGACCGGCAACGCGCATAAAGCCGAAGAATTTGGGCAGATGCTCGGAAAGGACGTGCAGATTCGCACCCTGAAAGATCTTGAGAAGGAACCGGAAATTGTAGAAGACGGAAAAACCTTTGAAGAAAACGCGCTCATTAAAGCCCGTGCTCTGCATAAGCTGGTCAAGGCTTCCGTCTTTTCGGACGACTCCGGTCTGGAAGTGGATGCCCTGAACGGAGCCCCCGGCATTTATTCCGCCCGCTTCATGGGAGAAGACACCAGCTACGACATTAAGAATCAGGCGATTCTGGATGAGATTGCCGATAAAAAGGCGACGAAAGATCCGCCCGCTTCGTCTGCGCCATCGCCTGGATCGAAGAGGACGGTACCGAACACGTCTACCGCGGCGTAATGGAAGGACGGATTCATGATCGCATCGAAGGCGAACACGGCTTTGGCTACGATCCGATTTTCTACTATCCGCCATTTGGCACGACGAGCGCCAACGTTGCTCCGGAAAAGAAAAACGCGGCCAGTCATCGGCACAATGCTCTGGAGCAGATGATGAAAGACTGGAAGAAAAAGTCAGGTGCAAATAATGATTAACGTTGTACTTTATGAGCCCGAAATACCGGCAAATACTGGCAACATAATAAGAACCTGTATGGCCACGGGATCGGTTCTGCACCTGATCGAACCGCTTGGCTTCACGTTTGAAGACAAGTATCTGCGGCGGGCAGGTATGGATTATATAAAGGATGCGGACATCCGCATTTATAAAAACTGGGACGATTTTGCTTCGAAAAACCCCGAGGAGCGCTGCTTCTTTCTGACCCGTTACGGCAAGCAGCCGCCTTCTTCCTTTGACTTCTCCAACCCGGATGAAGATGTCTATTTTGTTTTAGGCAAGGAAAGCACGGGAGTGGATAAAGCCATTCTCAAGCGCAATATCGAGAGGTGCATGCGCCTGCCGATGGTGCCCAACGCGCGCAGTCTCAACCTGGGCAACTGCACGGCGATCATGGTGTATGAGGCGCTTCGCCAGCAAAATTATCCAAATCTCTCCTTTTCGGAGCAGCTCAAAGGCGAAGATTTTCTGGAAAACTATCAGCCGCCTGTACAGGACTAGAACATCCTCTCCTGTTTGCTGGCAGAACTGCACGCCCGGCAGAAACCTTGTATGACCCTTTGCGACCCGCTCACAGAAAACACATATGGCTGTCTGAACAATAGACATGAAGCGAAACCTTCCTGTCCTGGTTCAGACGGCTTTTTTGATGGACCTCCGCTCAAAGTCTTTATGTTATTCCGTTGCTATTCGCTTATAAAACGAGACGCTTTTTTCCAATGCCTTTCTATATATAAAGGGATAAAAATATATAAAGGGATAAAAATCTATAGGCTTTCTTAATCCTGAGGCGTGTTCAATCCGATACCTTTCTGGACGCAAATAAACCCGAAAACAGCCCGCTGCCTGGCGCATTTCGAACCGGTCCTTTCCTTATATAGGAAATACAGGAAGTAGGGAATACAGGAGGAGAAGACAGAAATACAGAAAGATCCGGATCCAGCCGCTCGACTGAGCACCTGACGAAGACGAGTTTGCCAAGAAGAGAATAAAGACGTGTGGGCCTGAGCAGGAAGTAAGCGTACAGGGATGAGTCTGCAGGCATCCGGACATCCTGGGCTAGGAATGCGTGAGGCGCATGGAGAGGCTTTCTCTTTCGTTTCTATATAGAAAGAGCGATAGAAAGAGCGGACGGCTTTTCGATCCATGGTCTGACGGATCGGTTGAAGGCTGAACAAAGGCAGCTCTTGCCGTATGCAGGCCGAAAAGAAAGGAAACAGGGCCGGCTTTAAAAGTTAACAGCCGTTAAGAATTTACCGGACCGGATGAGGGTGCCAAACTCCCCGAAAAGAAGAGGAAAATCATCCATTTTGCGATTCTGGCTCATAGCGGCCAGCCAATTTATCGTCCAAAAACCGACATACTCGGGTATTTGTCTGTCCTTGAACGTCCCTTAAACGGCCCAATTGGGTCAAAATCGGGGAAAAAGCCGTTTATGAATCGTTATGGTTGACGAAATCATACATATTGGATATCCGATTTTCTTCTGAAAAAAACATCATTTATGTTGTTCTAAATGGAATAGAGAAGTGTGCGAATTGCTTTCAAAATTTCATGAATTATCACACGAATTCCCACAAACTATTTTGAGGTCCTTTACTTAAAGGGCCTCAGGAAAAACCACGTTAGAAATTCTTAAGAAATTCCGAAGATATTTTTGGGGAATTTTGCGTCTCAAAATAAGTCGTGCTAAGGTATGGATGTTCGAAAAGAGGTGAGATAGAAATGAATTTTGTTGAAAAACACAGTAAACTTTTGGCAGTTGCCTTATGTCTTTGTGCTTCCGGCCCCATTCTTTCTACCGTTCATGCTTACGAAGTCCAGCCTGGCTGGCATTCCAATGGAGAAGTAAGTTATTATGTATTTGACGATCACCAGAGAGCGAAAGGTCTCACGGTAATCGACGGCGCAACATACTATTTCGATCAGAACGGAGAAATGCAGCGCGGCTGGCAGAATATCAATAACGAAACTTATTACTTTGATAATAACGGTCAGGCCGTAACCGGCAAATCAGAAATCCAGGGTATGACCTATAACTTCCAGCAGAGTGGTGCTCTTGCAGCCGGCTGGAACGAAGACGGTACCTACAGCAACGAAAAAGGATTCCCGGTAGCTTCCACTTGGGTTAACGACGCAACTGGAAAATTTTACCTGGATGAAAACGGACAGGCTGTAAAAAATTCCTGGAAGGATCTCGATGGCGGACGTTACTATTTTGACGAAAATGGACGTACCGTAATCGGTGAGATTCAGGCTGACGGAGCGGTTTATTATTCCGACGACCAGGGTCTTGTAAAGACTGGCTGGCGCGATGAAAACGGCGGACGTTACTACTATAACGAAAACGGCGTTCTTAACACCGATACACTGAAGGATGTTGACGGAACCACTTACGCGTTCAACGCAGACGGTTCCCTGATGACCAGCACCACAATCGACGGCTACAACGTAGACGAAAACGGTGTCGCAACTCTGATTCCTGTAGAACCAGAAGCACCGGTAGATACGCCTGTAACCGACAATACGGAAATTCTGGATACAACAGAGCCGACAGTACCTGCACCAGATCCTAACGACGTTGTCGAAGAACCTGGCGTTGTGACCCCTGTTGATACTCAGCCGGATTATTCCGATCCAATCGTTACCCCGGATCCAACTCCGACTCCGCAGCCGGATCCAGCTCCAGTAGAACCCACACCAGATCCAGCGCCTTCCTATGATAAGGCCAACACCATCTATCAGGCAGCCATGAGCCAGCTTGGCGTATTCCAGGACTGCACGATGCTCGTTACCAACTCTCTTGCGGCAGCCGGCATTAACTTCCACGGATGGCCTCAGGATTACGCAGTACTCGGTGACTGGACAAGCAACCCTGTTCCAGGTGATATCATCATCTACAGCGGACACGTTGCAATTTATGCCGGTAACGGCATGGCAGTACACGGCGGATTCAACGGCAACACAACCGTTCTCTTCTCTGTAAACTGCACTTCCGTACTGATTGGCTACATTCACGTACGCTAGAAATGAACTTCAAGCTGTCAGCAATTCGCTGGCGGCTTTTTTCATGGCTTCTAAGCCGCAAAAGCATAAAATCCCATTCCTGGTTCTGCCGGGATAGAAAATCCCCGTACAGAGCGATTCTTAGCCGGATATGAACCTTCTGCGTTTTGAAAAAGGCTCATTCCGGCTTTTGTATCGTCTTTTTGAGTGAAACCGCTTGCAGAAAGGGCCAGGTCGAAGGAGGAGGATTTTCAGAACGGGTGCGCAAAACGAGGAGGGAACAGGATACCCTGCAGATTTATCAGCGCATATGAATCGCACAGGAATAAGGAAGCGCAAAAAGAAAAAGCTTCGGTCAGACAACATCGCCAGACGATCAGACTGCGTAAACACCGTATTCACTTGAAACGCAAAAATATAGGCGAACTATATTTATGGCACTAAAACAATCTTAATTGTATAATGTCTATCCTTTGCTATCTTTGGACTTTCCGAATCAGGAGCTCATTTCCCCGGGATTTCCAAACTTTGGTAATGTGTTAGCGGTGATCTATTGAAAGAAAAGCCGTTTTTAAAGATTTCAAAAATGGTACTGCCCCTTATCTTTTAGGCAAACTCGATACTCACGCGCTCGTTTTGAGAGCGGTTCTTCTGGAAAAGAATCCCGTCTTTGAATCCAGAAAGCCGGTTCTCGAACGGTAAACTAGAGAAACGAAAGAACATTTATGAAACAAATCAAAACCGAAAAATTTACTGAAACTTCACTGAGCGTTCGCTGGTTTGTTCCTCTTGAGCGAAAAGACATCACATCCTGGAATCTGCTCAATGCCATGCTCAGTCGAAGTACTGAGAAATACAGCAGCCGCGAAGCCGCCGGCAAAGCCAGTGCGATGGCGTACGGCACCCGCTGTGCATACAGCCTCTGCGCCTACGGCAACTATTTGCGCATCGAATATGGCATGCGCTTTTTGCGGGAAAATCTGATCGGCGAAAAAGCTATACCGCTTTACTGATCGATCTGTTCGACCAGCACCTGTTTCATCCGCTGCTTACCCAGCCGGTATTAGACGAGGCCAAGTATCTGCTGCGTCTCAACCTGAGCTCCATGGCCCAGCAGCCGGATCTGCGCTCGCTGGAAATGGCGTTTCAGGCGTTTACGGACTACGAATCCGTATCGATCCCGATCCGCGGCGCCATCGAAGACATTGACCGCGTCACCCTCGAAGACATTCGCAGCCTGTACTCCAGACTGATGAAGACGCCCTGCGAAATGATCAGCTGCGGTACGTTCTCGGAAGAATTCAGCCGCCATATCGACAGATCCATCGACTCGCAGGACATTTACACAACGTGGGAAAAGTTGAAGCGTTTCCAACGCCTGTTCGCGTCAGCGAAGAGCGGGAAATCGCGCAGAGCGCCCTCTGTCAGGTGTACACGACGGACATTCTTCCCGACGATGACGACTACTATGCGCTTCTTGTTCTCGACTCGCTTTTAGGCGGAAGCTCCGTATCGCTTCTGTTTGAAGAAGTGCGCGAGAAAAACAGCCTGTGCTATTCGATCAGCACATCGCTCGTTCGCTTTTCCGGCCTGCTGCTCATCACGACCGGCGCGGCGCGCAGCGCGCTGCCTAAAGTCGAAGAGCTCGTCCGTCACATTCTGGAGCAGGTGAAAAACAAGGAAGTGGATCCGGCGACTTTTGAAATGGTCAAAGCCGAAATGATCGACAGCCTTAAGGGCCAGTCGGATAGTGCCGCGCGCATGATTGAACAGGAATTCCTGAACCAGATTCTGCACCGCACTGACGATATCGGCGATGTGATCGAAAGCGTCCGTGCCGTTACCCTTGACGATGTAGCCCGCGCAGCCGGCAAGCTGAAACTCGCGGTAACGTCTTCGGTCATGCAGGCCGAAGCGAAAGGACCGCAGGGAAAGGAGCAGTATGCCGCTTAACATGGAACGAAAGAGAAGACGCTTGCCAACGGCATGAAAGTCATTCTCATTCATAAACCCGATTACGCCCGTTCGCTCTTCATGATCGGCATTCCCGCGGGAAGTACAAATCTGAGCGATGATCTCAACGGCGAGCGGATCGATCATCCGCAGGGCTGTGCCCACTTTCTGGAACACCAGATGTTCCGCCTGAACGGAAAAGACGTGACGTACGATCTCGCCGCCGTACAGGCCAAAAGCAACGCCTACACGTCCTATAACGAAACGTGCTACTACATCTGGACCAACGACGATCCGATTCCGCCCCTCGATATCCTGATCGATTTTGTTCAGACGCTCGACATCGATGAAGCGAGCGTCAATAAGGAAAAGGGAATTATCCTTTCCGAGTACTCGCAGTACGAGCAGGAGCCGGAAATGCGCCTGCTGCGGGAAACCTTTTCCTCGCTGTACGTCAATCATCCGATGCGCGAGGAAATTCTCGGCCGCCCGGAAGACATTCAGAACATGAAACCGGAAGATCTGAAGGCGTTTTACGAGACCTGGTACGACCCGTCCAATCTCGTTCTGGTCGGCGTGACCGGTCACGATCTCGACCCGCTTATGGACTGGATCGAAAACAAGGAAAAGGAATACCCGGCGAAGCTGGCGGTTCCTTCCAGAAAAGTGCTCCCTGAAGAGCCGGAAGACGTGTGCCGGCGCAAGGCCATCATCCCGATGGACGTGGATCTGACCTACGTCTGCCTGGGCGTCAAGATGAAGCCGCTCACGGGCGATACCCGCGATCAGATTCGCAAGGACTACATGCTGAACCTGTGGCTGAACGGACGCTTTTCCACGCTGAATCCGGAATGCCAGAACTGGATCGATCAGAAAATCATCGGATCGATCTTCGGTGCCGAAGCGGATCTTGATGACGATCACGCCTACATTCTGATTTACGCGCAGAGCGATCGACCGGAAGAATTTTGCTGGACGATGAGTGAAATTCTCAACAAGAAGCAGCCGCTCTCCCAGGAAATTTTCGAATCCGTTCTGATCCGGGACAAAGCAAGCGCCATTCGCATGTACGACAACTTTGACGGTCTGGCGTCCGCAACCGTTCGCTACGGCTTCGGTCTGGGGGATCCGTTTGAAGACCTCGACATCCTCAACTCCATTACTCTGGACGATCTCAACGCCTACATCGCTTCGCTCGATTTCAGCCATACGAGCGAAACGTTCGTGCAGCCGATCAGCAAGGAGGAAGACTTCCTGGACGAAGAACCCTCTGAAGGCTTAGTGGCGTAAACGGCTGGGATCCCTATTTCGAGACGAGCCTTGAACCGGATCCAATCGACAGACTGACGATTGGATCCGGAATGGATCAAATGCGCCGAAAACATGATATTCATTTAAAAAGCGGTCATTCTCATCAATCAAATGCATGAGAATGGCCACTTTTCTTCGATTGTCATGAAATAGGCGATTTGAGCGATTCTGCCTTTCTTTCTATACTGAGCGTGTTTTCAGCAGAGCTTTATCCGAAAGAGAAGAGAGAAGGAAAGGAGGAAAGACATGAATCAGTTCTGTCTGGCAGGCAAAATCGCTTCGATTCCAGAATTGAAAACCAATCCGCAAGGCTGGAAAACGTGCAGCGTTCTGATCGAGGTCGAACGCCCGTTCGCCAATTCCAAAGGCGAGTTTGAAAGCGATCTGATGAGTCTGGAAGTGTGGCGCGGGGCAGCCGAAACGCTAGCCAGCTGTGCCCGCCTGAACGCCTGGATTACCGCGAAGGGCCGCATTCAGTCCAGACCGCTTCAAAAGACGGACGAACCGTTTCGAACGTCACCCTGATCGCCGAAAAGATTGAATACATACACTGATACCGCCCATACACAGTCCAAAACGATCCGCCCCTCTTCCAGGACGGATCGTTTTGCCGTGCTGGCCGAGTCTACACTGGACAGGTACAATAGGAAAAACAGGGCGGAGCCAGAAAACGGATCTGCTCGTTTAAGGGGCGTGCGGAAAACGAAAGATCGTTTATTCGCAAGAAAAACGGAAACAGCCGGCAGAGTCAGCCGATCGAACGGGCGAAACATCGATCGACAGGCAACAAGCTTGTTTCCAGTAAAACAAAGGGGATCTGAGAATTTTAGGAAAGGAAAAGAGTATGGGATTACTGGATAAACTTGGCGAAGCGCGCGCTCGCCAGCAGGAAAAAGAGCAGGAGGAGCTGCGGCAGGAAGAACAGGAACTCGAAGCGCGTTCGCTTTATTTTCCCCTGAAGTCATTTGATCGAATTTTGCTGGAAGATCTCGAAATCACCCCTCTGGGTCATAACCAGGCCATTGTGGAATACGAAGACGAAGAGATCGGCTTGATTTACTGTCCGCTTGATGAAGAGCAGATTGAGGATCTCGAAGAAATCAATCTGTGCATCCACGACGGCAAGCTTTGCGTACAGCTCATTGCGGATGAAGACAGTCCGATTCCCTTTAAAAGCGGGATGACGGAAATGCGCTATGGCGATCTGCTCGAGGGCGTATCCGCAAAATCGGAAACCGAAAGGGAAGTCACTCTTCCCGACTTGCCGGCAGAAGGCGAAGAATACGAAAAAATCCGGATCGAGAAGCTTAAGCGTCCAGGAGAACCGTATAAACGACTGAGCGAAAAGAAAACGGTTTTGCGAACGGTTTAGAAATGGGAAATCGCTCAGGGAGCAGCTATGGACATTCGTTTTGAACAGGAAGAAAACCCGGTACTGGAAGAGAAGGTGCCACTGCAGATTCTGGAGGCGGCCGCATCCGGTAAGAATACGGAATACCGCCTGACGATCGGCTGGAAAAAGAAAACGGTAGAAGACCGCTATATCCGCCGGTTCTTTGCGGTGCATCCCCGGCGGGCAGATTATGAAAAGATGTGGCTTCCGCCCGAGGAAGCGGTCCAGTCCGACATCTGGAGACGACGGTTTCATAACGTGGAGGAGCTGGCAGCGCGAAGCGAAGCCGACCGGCTGTACTGGCAGGGCGCCATTGCGATCGACTGTATGGCCGAGAGCTTTCTCGAGTCCGAAGCCGCAGCGAACTGGCGGCTTTGCGAAGCCTTCGCCAGTCTGGCCGAAGCAATGCTGCTCGAACACTGGAACGAACTGCCCGCGCAGAGAAAGCCGCTTTGTAAACGATGGATCGCCTTGCTGGAACAGGGCTATGCCGTCTGGGGCTGGACGAAAGAACGTTTTGATTCCCTGTATTTTGCCCTTACGGTATATCTGATTGCCTGTATAGAAGAAGGCGCGTATGATGACGCGCTCGAACTTTGGAAAACGCAAAGCGATCAACTGGCTCAGCTGCAGAACCAGTCGGCGGAGTTGTGGATCACAGAAGCCAGAGCGCAGGTCGATCGGGTCGTTGAGCGTCTGGAAAATGTCGCAGCGGCCAAAGCCAGAAAGAGAAAGCGCACACGAAAGGGAAGTAAATAAGCCAGGGACATACATCCAGTAAATATGTCCGGCAAATACCTCTAGACGAATATGTCCAGCGGATTTCAGATTTGTCTGAGCTGGGCAGGGGCAGCTGAAAGAAAAGAATGGCGGCCTGCCGGACTGTACGGATGTACGCCTGCATGGCTGCATGGCCGCAGAGATACACCGCTGCAGGGCATGCCGGATCACCGAGTCCGTTCAGTCGGGTTTCGTCCGTTCAACAGGTGGATCGACAGAAAATGGTCCGCTTTGCGACACAATTGTGCCGGCAGAGCGGACCTTATTTTTGAAAATGCACCCAAAGAAAAAGCCGAAGACGAATCTTCGGCTTTTTAAACTCATGAGACTTACTTTGAAATCTATTAGGATTTGCGGTTGTAGTACTCAACAACGAGCAGTTCGTTGATTGGCTGGTCTTTGAACAGTTCGGCACGTTCCGGAGTGCGGAGGTATTTGCCTTTTTCTGATCTTTGTCCACTTCAACGAAGTCAACGGCAGCTGGAGCAGCTGCAAGAGCATCAACAATGAACGGTTTGTTTTTGTCTTTTTCAGCAACTTCGATTACGGAACCCGGGCGAACGGAGAAGGATGGGATATCCACTTTCTTTCCGTCTACCAGGATGTGACCGTGGTTGACGAGCTGACGGGCAGCGCGGCGTGTGCGAGCGAAGCCCATGCGGTATACGAGGTTGTCGAGACGGCTTTCGAGGAGAACCAGGAAGTTTTCACCGGCAGAACCGCCCATGCGGCTTGCCTTGAAGTAGAGGTTGGCGAACTGTTTTTCAGAGAGCTGATAAACGTTACGGATTCTCTGTTTTTCCTGTTTCTGGATACCGTAGTTAGTGAGTTTGATTCGGCGCGTTTTTCCATGCTGGCCGGGAGCATAAGGACGTCTGGCGAGTTCCTTGCCTGTTTCCGAAATGGAGAAGCTCAGGCGGCGGGAAACTTTCCAGGTAGAACCTGTCATTCTGGACATTTAGTTTTTCCTCCTATTGTCTTCGCAAAAAAACAATACCAGGATACAAATCTTCGTAAGGGGTGCCTGGGACGATGTTTTCTTCAGAACAGCTGGCTGTTACTCGCATCTCTTAAGCTCAGGCGCCTGACTCACGCATTTGTATGCTGTTTGAATCATGCCAAACCACTATATCAGCAAACCTTCCAGATGACAACCGATCGGACATCGCCTTTTTCGCAAACCTAAGCCGGAAGTGACGCTTCAGGACTGTCCAGATCCAGTACGCAGCGGGCAATAATATTGTAGAGGGAAAAGCCGCAGAAAAATCCTGCTCAAAATTGAAGAGATCCCGAAGACGGAACGCGGCTTTTTGTGACACAATAGAAACTGTTGAAGAACGTCCATAGTCCAGGCAGGCCAAGCCCGCGTGGTTTTGTGTGCGTTGTCTGTTATACTATAAAGCCGAATGTCAGGAGGATTATATATGGAAAATCTCTGGACCCAAGTCCGGGACTGGTGCCTGAATATGTACACGTATGTGACCAGACACGTTCCGATTGAGGTCATGATTTATATAGGAATTGCGATTGTTATTCTGATCATCGTTGGCATCATTTCCCGCTCCATGAAGAAAAGACGCGTTTCCCGCCGTCTGCACGACCTGGAAGCGGATGTCAACGACATGCTCGACAACAATCTCGAATTCAAATACCGCAAGGCCAGACAGTTTGCCGAAAACAACGAAGATCTTGCGGACCGGTTCAAGTCGATCAAGCCGAAATACAAGATCTGTCTGCAGTCGATCGAAGCCACGGAAGATCTGTACAACCGCGCGACGGAATACTTTACCCGTCATAAATATAAGAAAGCCGCCCGCGCGATGGACGAAGTCGAAACCGTTCTCGACGATACGGAAGAAAGAATCCGCATCGTGGAAGAATCGCTGGACCGCGTCATTTCCCGCGAAGACGAAGTCCGCAAAAATGCCTCCCGCATTATTGAACGCGCCGACAAGCTGAAAAAGGACTATGCCGAAAAACGCGACAGCTTCTTCAGCGGCACCGCCTACATGGATAAGATGATCAGTTCCATGGAGACGTCTTTGCAGAAGCTTGAAGAAGATCTCGGCCAGGCGCGCTTTGCCGAAGTCCGTGAAGACTGCGACAAAATTCAGAACGAATGCGATGAGTTTGAAGAAATCGCAAAAGTGTATCCGTCCCTGTACAGCCGGGCCAAAACCGAACTGCCGCAGGCGATTGAAGAAGTCAAGACGGCTGTGGCCAGGATGGAAGAAGAACGCATTGACGCGTCCTACCTTGGCGTAGACGACAAGCTCGACGCCATTTCCAATGCGCTCGAAGATGCCGTGGCCAGCCTCGATGAAGGCGACCTGAAAAAGCCGCGCCGGCGCTCGATGCCATCACGGATCAGGTGCTCGCCCTCAACGAAGACATCGCACAGGAGCATGTAGCCTTCAGCGAAATCCAGGCCAGCCTGGAAAACAACTTCGCCACCGTCGATCAGAGCGAAGCCGAACTGGCGGAAATTATCCGTCTGTACGCGTCCATCAAGGACCGCTTCGGTCTCGAAGACTGGACCGCCCGTTTTGCCAAGGCGCGTGAACAGCTCGACGAGCTGAAGACGCAGCGCGACCAGATTCAGAAACAGCTCGAAGAAAGCGAAGTTTACCAGGTCGAAGTCATCAGCGGATTCCGCTCCTTCATCAGCCGTACGGATGCGTTCGGCAAGGAAGTCGCCAACATGAAGCAGCTGCTTCTCGGTGCCTCTTCCGATGAAAGCCGCGCCCGCAAACAGCTCATCAAGCTCGAGCTGATTCTCAACGAAGTGCGTCTGAACACCAGCATTCGCAATCTGCCCGCCATATCCGAATCCTTCAACCAGGACCTCGAACGCGGCGAACAGAAAATTACGGATGTACAGAACGTACTCGAAAGCCAGACGCTCGACATCGACAAGCTGAACGGCACGCTGCAGGATGCCATCGATTTCATTTACAAGCTGTATTCCAACGCCAGCAACCTCACCGGCGTAGCGGTCATGGTAGAAAACGCCATCGTCTTTGGCAACCGTTTCCGCTCTTCCTATCCGGCCCTTGATTCGGATCTGACCAAAGCGGAAATGTGCTTCCAGAACGGGGAATATACCCGAGCACTCAAAATCGCCATGCAGGCTATCGAAACGCTTCATCCGGGAATTTATGAGAAGCTGATTGCCCGCAAGGATCCGGCGGTCATGAACCAGGTATGATTTATTTCGATCATGCAGCAACCACCCCTGTGAGCAGGGAAGTTGCTGCTCTTTTGTAAAACTGCTCGATGAATACGGAAACCCGGATTCCCTTCATCAGCAGGGAAGAAAAGCAGCAAAGCTTCTCGAACAGAGCCGCTCGCGCATCGCTTCCATGCTCAAATGCTCCCCGGAAGAAATCCTCTTTACCTCCTGTGCATCGGAATCCAATTCGATGGCGATCGTCGGCTATGCTTTAGCCAACAGGAATCGGGGAAACCGCATTATCACATCCAACTCGGAACATTCCTCCACGACGGCCGCGATGAACTTTCTCGAATCGATCGGCTTTGAAGTGGTCCGTCTGCCCATTCACGAAGACGGAACCATTCACGCCAAAGACGTACAGGACGCGCTGACGAAGGACACCCTGCTCGTCTCGCTCATTCACGTCTCCAATGAGACCGGCGCTATTACGCCGATCGGCGAGATTGCGGATGTTGTCCATACCCATCCCACCTGCGTCTTCCATGCGGACTGCACGCAAAGCTTTGGCAAAGTGGATATTCCTTTTGAAAAGCTCGATCTGATGACGATGTCTGCGCATAAGATCCACGGCATGAAAGGATCCGCACTTCTCAAGAAGAAAAAGAACCTTGTCCTTCAGCCGCTGATCTTTGGCGGCCAGCAGGAACAGGGCATGCGCGGCGGCACCGAAAACGCGCCCGTCCACATCGCGCTGGCCAAGACGATCCGTCTGGCACTCGAAGGCCAGAAGCAGACCCAGGCACAGATGAAAAAGTCCGGGATCACATCATCGAACGGCTCGATGAAATTCCCGGCGCGCACGTTCTCTCCCCGGAAAATGCGGCTTCCTCCATTCTTTGCCTCTGCTTTGATGCCATGACCAGCCAGGTCATGCAGAACGCGCTCGATGAGCGGGGAATCTGCGTTTCCGCCATCAGCACCTGCGAGTCCCGTTCCCATCAGGCCAACCCGGTTCTTCTGAACATGGGCTGTTCCTTAAAGGAAGCGACCCACAATATCCGCCTGTCCTTTTCGGGCGAAAACACCATCGAAGAGGCCGACGCATTTATCGACAGTGTAAAGGAGATCATCCAGGCTTATGGATTACCGTTATGACCATATTCTGATCCGGTACGGCGAACTTTCTCTGAAAGGCAAGAACCGGCAGAACTTCATTCAAAAGCTCAAAGACAATCTGAAAAAAGCGCTCAAGGGATTTCCGACGCTCGAACTCGAAACCCAGTACGACCGCATGTATCTTTATCTTCATGACGAAGATCAAAAAAGTGTGCGACATCGTCTCCAAAGTCTTTGGCATTTCCTCGTTTTCTCCGGCGATTAAAACGGAGCCGACGATGGACGCCATTCTCGAAGGCGTTAAAGCCAGTGTGGACTTAAGCACTCCGCACACGTTTAAAATCCGTGCAAGACGCCACGACAAAATGTTCGAGCACGATTCGGATTACATCAACCGCGCAGCGGCGACCGTCATTCTCAAAAGCAGCGACTGGAAAGTCGATGTCCACAATCCGGAAGTGACGATCCTGATCGAAGTCCGCAAAGATGCGGTCTACATCATGTCCGAGAAAATTCCAGGCGCCGGCGGATTCCCGGTCGGTGTCGGCGGACGGGCGATGATGCTGCTGTCCGGCGGTATTGACTCTCCGGTTGCCAGCTATCTCATGATGAAGCGCGGCGTGCATATCGAATGCGTGCACTTTGCCGCCCCGCCGTACACTTCCGCCGAAGCGCGTGAAAAAGTGTATGCGCTCGCCCGGCTGCTCGCTCCGTATCAGGGCGATGTTGTCGTTCATGTCGTTCCGTTTACCACGCTGCAGCTGGCCATTTATCAGAACGCGCCGGAAAGCTATGCGATTACGCTCATGCGCCGTATGATGATGCGCATTGCAGCAGGACTTGCGGAAAAACGCCATTGTCTCGCAATCGGTACGGGAGAAAGCGTTGGCCAGGTAGCCAGCCAGACGCTGGAGAGCATGTACGTCATCAACAACGTGACGAACATGCCGCTCATCCGTCCGCTCGTATGCATGGATAAGACCGAAATCATCGATATCGCCCGAAAGATCGGTACGTACGAAACGTCCATTTTGCCTTACGAAGACTGCTGCACGATTTTCACGCCGAAAAATCCAGTAACCCGTCCGAAACTCGAAAAATGCATCGAGTACGAAAAACGCTGGGACTGGCAGGAAATGGTTTCCGACTGCATTGAATACGCGGAAACCATCCGCCTTCATTTCGAAGAACCAAATAAAGCGGAAGACGATCTGTTCTAAGCCAGAATGTATTCAAAACTACAGGCAGGGAAGAATTTCCAGTTCGAAATTCTCCCTGCTTTTCTTTGAACTTTGCGTTTTGCGTTCTGCTCCTTGCCTGCTGCATTCGCCGTCTCCTTCTCGATCCAGATGCGAGGCGCACACAGAGCCTCTGTTCCCGTTTTGTCACCCGTTCTGACATCTTTGGGCTCCAGCTTCCCAACCCTTCCGCAAGCAAAGAAGACGGACGCCAAAATCCAGACGCGCCTAAAACCGGAGAATAGCGAGGGGCGCTTTATAATGAGGGCATGAACTGTCCAATCTGTCATCAGCCCCTGCATAAGGAAAACCGCACCTGGAAATGCCCGAACAATCACGCGTTCGATCAGGCCAGACAGGGGTATGTCAATCTCTGCCGCAAGCAGAAAGTCACCGGCGATAACGAAGCCATGTCGGCTGCCCGTACCCGCTTTCTCGAAAGCGGCGCCTATGATTTTTACGCGAAGCCATCGCGAAAAAGATCCACGACCTCCATCCCAGAATGTACATCGATCTTGGCTGCGGAGAAGGCTATTACACCCGACGCTTTGCCAAGGAAGTCGAAGAAGGATACGGCATCGATTTAAGCCGTCCTTCCATTGCACATGCCGCCGGTCAGGACAAGCAGACGCAATACATTGTCGGAAGCATTTTTGAACTGCCGTTTGCCGATCTGAGCGCGGATCTGCTGACATCGATCTTTACGCCGATCCCCGCAAAGGAAGCCAGACGGGTTTTAAAAGAGGACGGTTTACTGATCACAGTCGGACCCGGAAAAACCATCATAAGGAACTGAAGGAAGTCCTGTATGAAAACGTCCGTCTCAACGATGAGCCAAAACAGCCGGAAGGCTTTGAACTTGTCGATCGTACGGAGCTGAGCGAGCTCGTTCATGTCGATGACGTCTGGAGCCTGCTGGAAATGACACCGTATCGCTACAAGTCACCTGCTGAGGGCCTTGAGCGCGTCAAAAACCTGAAAAACGGTCTGGATGTCACCTTTGACTTTGTGATCAGCACCTGGAGAAAAGCAAAATGAGAACAAAAATAAAAAAATGGGGAATCAACGGCGAAGGCATCGCCTACGTCAATAAGAAGGCGGTCTTCGTACACCCGGTGCGATTCCCGATGAAATCGTGGATATCGATATTGATCACGACTTCGGCAGCTATGCGCAGGGTCATGTGGAAAAGATCGTCCAGGAAGCCCCGCGCCGGCGCAAATCGCCCTGTCCGATTTCGAAAGAATGCGGCGGCTGTGCGCTGATGCATGTCGACTACAAAGGCCAGATCCGCATGAAAGAGCAGATCCTTAAGGAAGCGCTGCGCCGCTATGCGCACTATGAAGGACCGATTTTTCCTGTCATCAAAAATCCGGATCCTCTGCAGTACCGCAACGCCTGCAAGCTTCCCTTCGGCTTAAAAGACGGCAAAGTCACCACGGGCATGTATGCGCGGGAAACCAATGATTTCGTTCCTGTTGAACGCTGTCTGATTCATGCCAAAGGTCTGGAACGGGCCCGCATGGAACTCAATACGCTGATCGACCAGTCCGGACTTCCCGTTGCCGATAAAGAACATCCGGAAGGCCTGAAAAATCTGGTTCTGAAAGAATTTGACGGCAAAATCCATATCGTTCTGGTTACCGGAAAGATGGACATCCCGGAACGTCTGGTTGAGCAGATTCTGGAAAAGTCAGATCATGCCGCTTCCGTCTGGCAGTCCATTAAGGAACCGGACGATCCGGAACACGAACTGTTTGGCCGTCAGATGCTGCATCTGGGCGGCGATATGAAAATGACGCTTACGCTGGGCGAGTTCACGCTGAATCTTCTGCCCAAATCGTTTTTCAGCTCAACACGAAACAGGCGCTCGCTTTATATACGCTGATCGAATCCTGGCTGCCGGATCATACCGATCTGATGGTCGAAGCCTATTGCGGCATCGGAGCCATCTCGCTTTTTGCGGCGGATAAAGCTAAAGAAATTATCGGTATCGAATCCGTAGAAGACGCAGTGGCCAACGCGAGTGAAAACGCACTGCTCAACGGCAAGGAAAACCTTTCCTTCGTCTGTCAGGATGCGGCAACGGAACTGAAGCGGATTTCGCAGAAACGTCATGTCGATACGCTGGTCGTCGATCCGCCGAGAAGCGGTCTGGACCGTACCATGAAAGACGCCATCCTGAAAGCACAGCCGCAAAATCTGATCTACGTTTCGTGCAATCCGTCCACGCTAGGAAAAGATCTGGACGTTTTGCAGAAGAAATACGCGATCGAATGCGTACAGCCTTTTGATTTCTTCTCGCAGACTCCGCACGTAGAGACAGCCGTAAAGCTTTCTCTCAAAAATAAAATTCCAAACGGAATCGATCGATCTTCTTTCCATTCCCTTCAAACCCTTCTGCTCCTTCTGTTCGTTTTATCTCTTCGATCCGTGGCCTGTCAGACGATGGAGACGCTGAAGATCCGAACAGGAGGGATAGATTCACAGAACAAAATCCTCATGCCTCTGGATGATTTCCAGATGCATGAGGATTTTCTTTAGCGCAGATCGGCTTTCTTAACGGCACGAAAGGCACCCGATCCGAGGGGCCTGAAGACAGAGGACAGCGCAAATCCGCGCAGGAAAAAAGCTGCCCAAAGGAGCGGACAGGCCATTTTCGGCGAAAGATCAAAGGATAGAAATAAATAAAAATAAGGTATAGAAACGCAAATAAATCCGTCGGATTTCACCAAGGCTCTCGCTAAAAATAATTACCGTAGTTGAAATATAAATAAATTCAAATTGGATAAATTAATACCAGAAAGTAAAAAGTGCAAACGATTGAAATAATTCAAATATATATAAACTGTCAGAATAAAAGCATCATAAATTGAATACTGATTAATTTAGACAAAACCGTTAAGAAAAAGTACATCGCAAGCCACGAAAGCTGACACTATTCTAAATACATTGAGGGGCTGACTCGCTTGCCCAGGCAAGCCATATGACCAGAAACGCCAACTGGTCTGCTGAGCAAAGAAGCCTGCTCTCGCTCAAAAATCCTGCACCTCAATTTCATTAGTATTTCGTTTTTCGAATGACCCGCTCATCTCTTTCTTTCCCAGCACATCGAATTCCTTGCTTTCCCGTCTCGGGTAAAACCAGGAACGCACGAAGATCATCATAAACCATCTAATCCTCAGGAAGAGAGTCCGGGTTTTGTACGGCAGCCCGAGCGCCCCGCTTTCGTATAACTTTACGAACTTGAAAAAGAACGAAGATAAGAGATTTTACAATCCTTAAGAAAAATTCAAATCGATGATGCCCGATTCATCTCGTGGAAAGGACAGGCGTTTATGAATAAAAACTCTCTGCGCCGCAAATCCCGCATTGAACTTCTCGAACTGCTGCTCGCCTCCCGGGAAGAAAATCAGAAGCTTCGCAAGGAAAACGAAGAACTGAAAGCTCAGCTTGCGCAGCGACAGATCCATCTGGAAAACAGCGAATCGCTGGCACATGCGGCCTTGAAACTGGCCGGCGTATTTGAAGCAGCCGATCAGGCAGCTGCTCTCTATCTCGAAAGTCTGAAGGAGAATTATTCCGATCATGAATCAGAAGAATGCACCGAAGAAGCCCTCTGATCCAGACATGCCTTCCGTATCCGAGATCCGAAGCGAAATCGATCGCGTCCGCTATCGAAAACGCTACTGGAAATCGGTTCGCGGCATTCTTCAGACCATCCTGGTCGCGGCAGCGGTGGCCGTTCTGATTTCCATGTTATGGATGCCCGTTCTGGAAATTTACGGACCAAGCATGGCGCCTTCTCTGGAAGAAGGCGATATCGTTGCCGCCATCAAAAACAGCAAATTCGAAACGGGCGATGTCATCGCCTTCTACTACAACAACAAAATTCTCGTAAAACGCGTCATGGCCGGTCCAGGCGACTGGATCGACATTCACGAAGACGGAACCGTTTTTGTGAATGGAGAAGAAATCGATGAACCCTATCTGACAGACAAAGCGTACGGAGATCCCGATATCGAATTTCCTTATCAAGTTCCCGAAGGACGCTGGTTCGTTCTCGGCGATCATCGAAGCATTTCCAAGGACTCCCGAAACGCAGAAATCGGCCCTATCGCTTCTGAAGATATTGTTGGACGGCTCGTCTTCCGCCTCTGGCCCAACCCAGGACCAGCCGGCGACAGTTAACTGTTTCTTCCATAATCCGGATTCATTGTCCTTCCGAATATGGATCCGATTCACATCAATTCGTATAGGCAGTAAAGGTCTCTTGCCAGGGAAGGCAGAGTCGCCTTATTCATACAAAATGGCTTAAGCAAGCCAGAAAGAAGGGATACGCAGACAAAAGAAGGTTTTACCCGTATCAAAACAGGAAAGGCTGAATCAATTCGATCCAACATCATTCCTTGATTTATCCCGGACGTTTACCTTCCTTTACTGCAGGAGATCTGAATCGTCAGGAGTTGAATTCGAACAGCCCAAAAGAGAAAAAGACAACAGAAAGGAAAAACAATGAAATCCAGAAAATTTTTAATTTCATCCGCGATTGCCCTTTCGACAATGCTCGGAACTGCAGCGCCGATGATGAATGCGATGCCGATCTCAGCAACGACAGTAACTGTCTCCAATTTTGCAGAGGGACATGCTTTTACGGCTTATCAGATTTTTACCGGTAAGCTGGAAGGCGACAAACTTGTGGACATCGAGTGGGGAACCAGCGCTGATACAACAGAGCAAGCTGCAATTATTGCTGCATTAAAAGGAGACGATAGCCCGCTTTCGGCAGACAAAATTACAGCACTCGGAGACAACCCGAATGCTGCGGCTGTGGCTAACGCAATTGATGGTCTTAATGCAGAACAAAGCCTGGCACTTGCTAAATTACTGCATCCAATTCTGACCGAGAATGGAAAAGCAATTACATCCAACACAACTGACCTCACACCTGGCTACTATCTGATCAAAGATACAACAGCGGTTGATTCATCTGCCGATGACGTTATTGGTTTGAGCATTCTCCAGGTCGCCAATACTGATGTAGTAATTACACCGAAAAACGCGAAACCAACCGTCGATAAAGAAGTTAGCGACAACGACAATCATGATGAGAGCAATACAGCAGGCTGGGGGAAACGGCTGACCATGAAATTGGCGACACCTTCCAGTTCAGACTGACTGCTACAGTTGCACAGTATGCGGACATCAAAAACTACGATTCTTATAAGCTGGTATTCCATGACACGCTGAGTGCTGGAATTGACTATGTCAGTGAAGGCAATCTGACTGCAGAGATGTTCGTTGGCGACAATACTACTGCAATTGAAGTACCAACAACTACTGCAAAGGATGGCCAGAATCTGACAGTAACTATCGATAACCTGAAAGCTCATTTGCCTGCGGAAATTCAGGAGAATGACGCAATCAGCGTTGTTGTTACCTACAATGCCAAACTGAATGCGCACGCTATGGTTGCTGAAAGTGGCGTTTCTGGGCTCTATAACAACAACAAGGTTTATCTGGAGTACTCCAACAATCCGAATGGGGAAGGAACAGGACAGACCAAAGAGGACTATGTATATGTCTTCACGTATAAACTGACCAACACGAAGACAGATAACATGGGAAACACCCTTCAGGGAGCCGAGTTCGTTCTTAAGAAAGGCGATCGGTTTGCTGCATTCACTAACGGCATTTTTAGCGGCTGGTCGACAGCGCAGGACGACACAACGAAGCTCACATCTGGTGAAGATGGAACGTTCGTACTGACTGGTCTGGATGCAGGAACATACACCCTTGTCGAAACGAAAGCTCCGGAAGGTTATAAGCTGGCTGCTGATACGACGATTACAATCACAGCCAGCCATAAAGAAGATGACGGCGGAGCTGCAGCGACAGTAACTTTATCAGGCGAGAACCACGAAGGTGCTACGGTAGTTGACTCCAAAATCTCCAACCTGCCTGAAACCGGCGGCATGGGTACGACTCTGTTCTATGCAGCTGGCGGAATTCTTGCTGCTGGCGCAGTAATCGCACTGGCTGCAGGCAAGAAAGCAAAAAAGAAGAAGACTAATCTTCAATAACCCACAGGATTCAGGGAGTCTGACTTCCTGAGTCTGGAAAGCCTGGAAGAGTGATTTTCCAGGTTTTCCAGACTCTCCAGAAAAGAGGAGGAGACGGGTTTGAAGTTTTTAAGGAAACATCTAAGAACAATTCTGATTCTTGTCATTCTCATCGCCGGGCTTGGTCTTCTGGCCTATCCAAGTTTTTCAAACTGGTGGAACACCACGCTTGGATCGCATTCCATTGCCCATTATGAGCAGGCGGTTGTGGAAACAGATGAAGAAGATTTGAAAGCCATGCGCGAACAGGCCAATGCCTATAATACGGATCTTTTAACAAGAGCAGACCGCTATCATCCAACCCCAGAACAGCATGCGCAGTACGGCGAACTGTTAAAAATCGGGGATTCAACGGTCATGGGTTCGATTTCGATCCCGCGAATCAAGGTGAATCTTCCGATTTACCACGGAACTTCCGAAGACGTCCTGGCTGCAGGAGCCGGTCATCTGGAAGGTTCGTCTCTTCCGGTTGGCGGAACGGGAACGCATGCGGTCATTACAGGGCATAGAGGCCTTCCTTCCGCAAAGCTGTTCACAGATCTGGATCAGCTGGAAGAAGGAGACCTTTTCGTTTTAAACGTTCTAGGCGAAAAACTGACGTACGCGGTGGACTCGATTCGAATCGTTTTGCCGGCTGAACTCGATCAGCTGACGATCGATCCGACGAAAGACCAGGTCACTCTGGTTACCTGCACTCCGTATGGAATCAACACGCACCGCATTTTAATCACGGGTCTGCGTACGGAAAACGTTGAGGAGTGGTCACTGGATCAGGAAGCGGGAATGATCGACGAGAAAATCGTCGCCCTCTGGATCGGCGCCATTATTCTCGGGGTCCTGCTCATCGTGATGCTTATAAAGACAAGAAAGCCAAAGTCGAAGAAAGGAGAAGCCGATGACTCGATTTAAAAACTGTTTGGAATTGTTTTGACTCTCATGCTGATGGTGCCGATGACAGTTCGAGCCGCAGAAGAAATTGATCTGAGTCGAACAGGTTCTCTGCAGATGACGATTCACAAAGCCGATGGAACGCCAATCTCCGGCGGTTCCATGACGATCATTCCGGTGGCGGATATCGTTCTCGACGAAGAAACCAATCCAAAATTTCAACTGAATGAAACGTTTGCCGAAACGAATGCGGATCTTTCCAACCCGCAAAGAGAAGCGGTCATTGAATATCTGGAAGATTTCGTAAAGAAACACAAGATCGAGGGAACCACACAGACTGTGGATCGTAACGGCATCGCCAGCTTTGGCGAGTGTCCGTTAGGTCTGTATCTCGTAATGCAGAACGAAGCGTCTCCTGGCTACAAGCCCATCCGTTCGTTTTTAATTTCGGTTCCAAATTTCGATGAAGAAGAACAGACCTATACCTACGATGTAATCGCCCTGCCGAAAATGAATACGGATATTGAGATTGACAGTTCTACATCGTCCTCGGATTCGTCTTCTTCCGAATCTTCTTCGAGTTCAACTTCATCGAGCATGAGCTCTTCAAACTCAGACGATTCATCGCATTCATCCAGTAAATCGACCAGCAATTCCATCAGCAGCTCAAACAGCGCACCCAGACCGAAAAAACGCCGCCAACAGGAGCGCAGACCGGAATGACGCTTTTTGAAAGCCTGTTTATTCTTTCCGGTCTTCTGCTGATCGGTCTGTATTTCCTGAAGCGAAAAGAAACATCGAAATAAACGCGAAATAAGAACTACGCATAAAAATGAACCGGAGATCCTTCAGCCGACGAGCGGGTTTTCCACGCCGTCAGGCTTTCTGCAGGGAAATCCGATTCACGGTTTTGAAGCAATTAAGAAATGGAGGAAGCGTATGTCTGGAATGAAAAGATTCTTTCAGAAAAAACATCCGATTTTAATCCGAGTCCTTTCCATACTGACTCTTTTTGCGACTGCCTATACGCTGATTCTGCCTGCAACAGCCCTGGCAAGACCTCAGTACTACTGCGGTATGGAAAAACATGTACACAGCGATACCTGCGAGGAGAACTGCACCCGGATTGAACACGAACATACACGACAATGCGAAGCCAACCTCGAGGCGGATGTGGAAGATGAATCCGTCTGGACAGCGGCTTTTGCGGATGTAATGGCTGAGCCGTCTTCTTCTGGCAAAGCGGCAGCAATCGCTCTTTCGCAAGTTGGCTCACATGTAAGTTCATCTAACTTTCAGGTTCTTGAAGACGGCAGTGAAGCACCATATTCCCGATATGGAGCCTGGGAAGGAAATCCGTATACGACAAACCTTCAGGAAAGCTTCCTTCGTTTTGTCTACAGCTATGCCGGAGCAGATATGAGCAGCTTTGCCAGTCAGTCCGTCAAGGATTGGATGGATCCTCTTCTTGAGGGCGGCCTGCTGCGTTCGGCTGACCAGGCATCGGAAGGCGATCTCGCCTTTGTCGAAGATGAGGGAAAACTGAAAGGCGCGGTTGTCATTAAAGGAAATGAAGAAGCGCTGGATGTTGTGGAAGCCGATGAGGGAGAGATCGTTTCCAAATCGGTAGCCAATGAACATGTCTATGGAACGGTTCGTGTTCTTTTAGATGCCGATCCCGCTGAAGCAGCTTCAACAGATGCTTCCACGGAAGAAAGCGCAGCGTCAAAAAAGCGGAGAACGCAAATCCGGCTGCCGCAAATCAGGTCCTCTCTTACACACCTGCTCAAATTTCACCGCAGGCTGACGAAACAGCAGAGTCCTGTCCTGCAGCCAAATTTCCAGAATCGAATCCGGAAGGAAATCTCGGCGACGAGGGATATAACGAACATCCGACTGCAGCGAAGATTTATTATCGCTATCCTCAGAATTCAGGAAACACCCCGACCGAATGGACAGAAATTGAGCCGGATGACGATAACACGGAAAATGACATTACGTACAAGATGAACGTCGAGTTCAAAATGGTCGTGAATTATGAAAATCTGAAATACACAACCATCGTGGACAACAATCATTCATTCTATTATTCGATTCCTGCTTTCCTCCATTCCAATATGGCAGCAGAGGGAACGCCTCTCATGCACACCTTCGAAAGAGAAGATGGATCAACGAAGACAATCGAACTGGGAAGACTTCATGCCTGTCCAACAGAAGATCATCTCCATATCGATTACAGCAACTATCTGGAACTGGAAGAAAATGATATTAAAACAGGTCAATTCGAATATTCGCTTTTAGCCAATCGAGAAGAAATCTGGGAAAACCCGAATCAGGAATACCAGATTGGAGATAAAAACTACACCTTTAAGTTTGATACCTTGTCCAGCTACAACGATGTGACCGTCCACGATTTCAAAAAAGCAAAAATCCAGAAGGCGGCAATCACGAGAACTATTCCTATGACGAAGAGGGCAACACAATCATTCATTATCAGATCAGCTTTGTGACGGATGATCAGATTGCTCCCGATGCAATCGTCGATGACTGGTGGCCCAACTACAGCTCATGGAGCCAGAAATTTAAAGAAGGTTTTACCCCTTATGAAAATATTCAGTTTTTCTCCGTTGCAAGGGATGGAACCGCGACGGAGATTCCACAGGATCAGTACAGCTGCGTTCTGAGCCGGAATGGCTCCAGTGACCCGCTTGAACTTACGTATCACCCCGTAACGAATCCAAAAGAAACTGTAACGCATACGGTAGAAGGCGCACCGGCGCCGCGTGCAGGGTTTTATCTAGGAACGCTGCAGCCCAATACGCAGTACAGACTGACTTATACCGCCAAATATTCGAAAAACGCGCTAAATCATGGTGTACAGGACATTCGAAACGATTCACGCATTCGATTTGGTACGAGCGATGGCAGAGGCTATGACTGGGAAGATGACCGGCTTCAAAGCACGCTTACCGTTGGGAAATCCAATCTTGGACAGGAAACAAGGACGGATGACGACGGGAACCTCTACCTGACCTACAAACTCAGCGTCATTGCCGGCGAATACAACATGGATGACTGGCCTGTCGGCGTTGTCACCGACTACATGAACTTTCAGGTGGACCATGTGGTGCAGCCTGGCTACTTGTCCTATGTCTCCATGGTGGACTGCCAGTCTTCATCCGATGACCAGAATTACACCTCTATTCCTATAAATGAAGTAACTTTTACAGACCAGGATAATGGAACAATTCGCGAATACCGGATCCCAGCACCTGAAACCATGTCGAGGGGCCAGCGTTACTACATTAAATGCCAAATCCGGATTGACCGGGAACTGATGGTGAAAATGGCCACAGAGAATAAGGAACAGATGACGTATACCAACCTGGCGTATACAGGCGACACGTACAGCAGCTCAGGACCGCATTCGGGAACCGTTTCTCAGAACATTCAGAAATCTGAGATTGTAACCAAAGCCAAGGGCGAAATGCTGACAGAAAACACGCCGATGACCATGACCGGCGATGTTTACGATGCAGCGGGTCAGAAGACGAATGTCACTGAATTCACAGTTCCCATCCACTCCGTACAGTACTCCATCAAAATCAACGAAGATGGAAAGGCAAATGTAGGATCGGCTGCTCTGACCGACGAGCTTTCCGTCAGCGGAACCATTTCCGATCAGTTCAGCTTTACAGGCTATGCAGCTCTGAAAGTTTATGACGGCCGACAGGATCCTGGAAAAGAAGCGATGGGGACGATCTGGTTCAAACTGCCGGACGACCAGCAGAGTTTTCAGTTTGATCTTTCCAAATACAAGGCTTCAGTGGATGAGATAAAAGGGGCACACACACCGGAACACGCACTCAGCTACGAACTGATTTACTATGTTCGCGCGAAAGACGGTGCGGATAACCTGATGCTTACAAACGAACTGAATGGTTCCGTCGGCGTAGGCATTGGAGACAGTGTAGTCCCTGTGGAGCAGCACATTCACGTTTCCCATCTGATCGTTACAAGTGAAGAACTGAGCGCGGTAAAACGCGGCGTCTCTTATCTCAGCACGCAGGAAGATCATGAGGCCAATGGTACATGGAAAGCCGGTCGACAAATCTGGCTGGTTGAGGTCAGCGGATCGACGATCAGCAAAGAATCAACCCTTTCGGATACCCTTACCAATCAGACGAATTTGTCGGGCGAGTACTTCACCCATTACGTACCAGGAGAATCCGTGATTGGTCTGTACAGAGGAACCCTTGAATTCGCGTTTGACGGCACCCAGAATATCGAGGGAGATGTCAGTCATACCTCGACGAGCTATCCAGCAGGCAGCTTGCCTTCTTATACGTATCAGGATTTTTTAACTGCCTTTAACAGCCAGACAAGCCGGATTGATGAAGATCTGTATACAGTGACGTATGCTTCCGATAATCGAACCGTAAACATCCGGTTTAAAGAGAACTATTCTTTAATCGATGAAAATGGAGATAAGCAGAAGCTGTATATTCTGCTCCAGTCCACGCCTGATGAAAATTCGTTCAACGGAGGGGAGCAGGATCTGATCTGGAAACGCAATCAGGCCAATATATCCACTGGAAATGGTTTTTCAGCCATTCAGGGAAATGAAACGAAAAAGCTGGCGGATGCGCAATATGGTTTCCGTTCGTACTACAGCATCCATAAAAGTGCCGGAAGCCGGTTCGCGTATCAGAACGGCGAGTTTAAAAGCTGGATGATTCAAATCTGAACAGTGTTCTTTCTCTATTCAATACAAATCTCAAGCCGATTCTGGATGAAAAGATTGCGGACGGCGAACTGTCGAATCATGAAATTTACGATGACTGGACCCTTCTTGTAAACAGACAGGGCGGTGATACAAATTCGAATACCCCTTACTCTGGAACGTTCAAAATTGTGGATACGATTTCTGATAATGCAAGTTTCGTAGGAGCCTTCCTGGCGAATACTGGCGAAAATCAGCCGACCATCGACAGCATTACCGTTGAAGGGCAGAAGGTAACGATTATTGTCAGCAACGTTAGTCCTCGCCAGGCTTTCACCATCCATTTGATTTCCAAGCTGAATGTGGACTGGGATGAAGCGATCGCATCGGATTCTCGAATTTCCGTGGTGAACCATGTTGACCTGTATCATGACCAGAACCGAATTGGAGTCGACGAAGAGACGAAAAATACGAAACTGTCCAATCCAATTTCGAAAGATTCCGCAACGCTGGTCGACGATACAACTGCACTTTCCGGGAAATCGACGATTGAATACTCGATTGATCTCAATGAAAATCGACTGGATCTGATTGAGAGTGCAGATACCATCGATCTGCAGGATACGTATGATCCGGATGTCATTGAAATCATTCCAGATACGATTCAGGTCACAGCAGATGGAGCAGCGTATACCGACTTTACGGTTGAATTCCGTAAAGAAGAAGGAACTGTCATCATTCGTAACCTTCCGGATCAGAAACGAATTCACATTACGTATTCCGCTTCTCTTCAGGTTCCGCCTGGAGAAAATTCATTCTCCATCAGTAACAGCTGCACGTGGCTGGGCTATGGAAAAGACGCACCATCTTCTACGTTTACCAAGTGGGCCACCAATACGATTGGCGGTACTTCATCGAGCGTGAACATCACCCCGAAAGTAACCCTGAAAAAGTCGACGCCAACAATGCCACGCAGGGCCTTGCCGGAGCAACGTTTTCATTCACTGCGGGAACGGTGACGAATGGGGTGTTTAAAGCGAATGAAAATAACAGTTATTCTTTCACTGCCACTACGGATTCGAACGGGCAGATTATCGCAAACGAAGCGCATGGAAATAAACTGGAGCCGAATATCTGGTACAAAGTGGAAGAAACGAGCGTACCGGCCGGATACGATCCGAATTCGATCGAAGATCCTCAATACTTCTATATTTATAAGGATTTACAGCATTTCCCGGCGGAAAACGAGCGCCCGAGAGAAGGGAGGGTGAACATTTCCGAACTGAGTCCGGATAAGATTCTTTATCTGACTTTCACAAACAAGAAACCTGTCTTCTCAATCACGATTCGCAAATCGTTCTCTGAAGCCGGTCTTCTGCCAGGAAACTATACCTTTGGCGTTTATGACCGAGAATCCGATCCGAACGATGCATCACAGCAGCCGCTTAAGAAAGTGACCATTACGGTCACACCGCAGGATGCTTCCGACTCGACGGAAAAGACAGCGGATGCGGTGATCGACAATCTGGAAATCCGGAACGATCCGTATTACGTGTATGAGCTCGGCGAAGATGGCAAGCCCTGCCCTAAATACTGGACTTCTTCGGCAAACGACCAGCTTTTCGAAGTCATCTATCCGGCAAACGGCAATGGGGTCACGTATTCCAATGCGTCCGAGACGGATCGCAATGTGATCTTTGAAGTGCAGAACCATCCGATTTACGAACTTCCAGAGACTGGCGGTGTTGGTACGTCTATCTTCTATGCAGGCGGAAGTGCACTGGTTCTGAGTGCAGCCTGTCTTGTGCTGCTTCTTCGCCGCAAGGATTAAAATTCCAAATCACAAATCCAAAAGCAGACTTAAGAAACACCGTATTCAAAATCAATCGCCCCGGATCGGCAATATCCTTCGATCCGGGGCGATTTTTATACGGAGTCGGTGAACAGTTTGAAAATTCTCCGTTTGTTTGTAAGTGTCAAACAATCGACGGGTATACGCGAGACTGAATATTAGATACGCTAAACGGGATCCCTTTCGAGATCCCGCTTGGCGTATTTTTTATTCTTCATCGTTTTCTTCATACTTCGGATCCGGTCCACGGTATCCAATTCGAAGATATTCAGGTAAATCCTTTGAATACGGCAGAAGTGACTTCAATACATCTACCGCGATTTCATCGTCTTTGAACCATTTGAGTTCATCCAGAACGTACTCCATGTAGCGCTCTGGATTTAAGTCGTTCATTTCAGCCGATCGAAACAAAGTCATAAACGCTGCGACGACTTCCGCACCTTTGATACTCTTCGTAGTCTGGAAGTTTTTGCGATTGATCACGAATGGCTTTACGGCTCTTTCTGCCACATTATTGTCGATCGGATAATCACCGTCTTCCAGGTACCTTCCCAACGAGTTCGCTCGATCCATGAAGTACTTGGCTGCTCTGTAGGCGGTGCTTCTTTCCTCGAATCCACTCTGAATCTCCATCATGACTCTTGTGAGTCTTTCAAAGCAGGGCTTTGAAAGTTCCTGCCGAACTTCGGTTCTCGCCTCGTGCGAGTAAGAAGCAACGTGGGATTCGATGTGGTAGAGCTTCCCGAACAGAGACAGGGCTGTGAGCAGAATCTGGAGACCCGGACTTGGTTCGGGTCTCTCTGTTTCGTCCAGCTGGGCTGCCGCTTCTGCGGCCTCTTCGTCGTTCTCCAGTGTGGTCTTTTCCCACTTCAGGACGTCTGCCTGATACTGCGCGAAGTCTGACCGGACTTTGATGGCTTCGAAGATCTTTCTTCTCGCATGGGCCATACAGTTGAGCTTTCTGCAGGGGCCATAGTAGTTGGCATATGCATAAAGCCCGTCTGTCATAAGGGCATGACGAAAAGAACCGCCAAGGAGGGCGATTACGAACTCCTGTTTCTTGTAAGGGAAAAACTTATAGACAGCCATCTGGTTCTCTTCATAGATTCCGCTGACGGCGACAACCATAGAAGACTGTTTTCGATCTTTAACCTCCGTGCACTTTAAAACCGTCTCATCCATATGGACGACGTTACAGTTTGGGAGATCCTCAATCATTTGTTTTACGAGGGGCTTCAGATAAAGATCGTAAGTTTTTCCAGGATGTTGCCCATGGTCTGACGGCTGATCGGCAGTCCCGTGAGACTCAGGTGCTTTTCCTGACGATAGGCCGGGGTTCCCATTACGAACTTATCGTAGGCAATTCCCGCGACCATAGAGGAAGTTGCGACACTCTTGTCGATCAGTGCAGGCTCGTCAGGTTCGGCGGTGCGGATGATGGCTTTCCCGTTTTCATCCGTACACTTGTTTGGGCACGCGACTGTCTCACGCAGCACTTCTTCCAGCCTATAGCGAGCGGGAATCCGATGAATCCTATAGTGACGTTTCATTCCAACAGTTTTCATCTCACAGCCGCAAACTGGGCAAATGCGCTTTTCCCCTTCTACACTGAAGGTAGTGGTTTCTTTGACCGCTTCCTGCTTTCTGCACTTGGTGGAAGGTTTTTCTTGCTTCCTTCAACAGAACTGAGCTTTAAATCTTCAGCTTCTTTACGATAGCGGTCTCCCTCTTCCTGATATTTCGCAGCCCGGTTAAAACAAACATCGGCTTTCAGATCAAGCTGAGCCAGCTGTTTATTCAGAATATTGATATCTGGGCCGCCGTCCTCGTTTTCAGAGTAATCCAGTTTCAAGGGAACCATCTTTTCCGTAGAAGGACCAAAGCGGCCGCTTTTCACGGCTTTATTGATTTCTTTAGCGAAATAGAGATCCAGGTACATATCCTCAATAAATTTGTCTTTCTCTTCTTCCGTCATGGTGCTGATCTGATGATGAAGATCTTCGAGGAGCTCGTTGCGGATTGTCTGGTAAGGGTTCGGCACATTCATGTATTAATTTTAACATATTTAGAGCGATAGATAAAGTAAATGGGATGATTTATCTTGATATTCCTTCAAGAAAATCATCCTTTTAAATTGGTTTAAACATACTTATAAGTTCGTGGCAGAAATGCCGGCTGGGGAACAATCGACAGACCGGAAAGCAGAGAAGCCAGCTGCGAACAGTCAATTCGCATGAAGTCGGACTGGTCAGTGCTGACAGGCCACTGAAGGGAAGATCTGGAGAGTCGCTTATAAACAAGCCAGAATCCATTTCCGTCACGAAGGATACCTTTGATCTTGTTCTTCTGTCGATTAACGAAGAGAAAGAGGGATCCATCCAGCGGATCCAGAGCGAGAGGTCCTTGAACCAGGGAGACGTAACCGTCAATTCCTTTGCGAAGGTCAGCAGGCATCTGAGCCAGATAGATGTTTTTAACTTTGGAGAAATCGATACCGAGATCGATTGCAGGGATGATTGATTCCATGAAAAAGCCTCCTTGAATAAAGGAATTATCCCAAGGAGGCGGTCGAGAAAATACCCGTCTTTTATTTGACGCTTACGTTTGTTTCGAGCGGCCCAACAGAAAAGTCTGCTTTGCCAGCAGAAGAGCAGACAAAGCAGACGGATTTTCGATGGGAGGCTCAAGTGCCGGTGAAGGCCGTAAAGCCTTAGCTTTCAAGGTTATGGTTCTTCTGGGTCTGGAATGCGCAGAATCCAGACCGAAACCGGTGTCAGATGCCAGGCGTTTCGATAGGACGCAGGGTGAGAAGATCCTCTTCCATCTGTCGGATGATGCTGTCGGCTGGATTTTTGAGCTTTCCATAAGAAATCCGGAGCCGTTTTGTGGTAAACAGACACGCGTAGACAAACAGATCCAGAAACAGAATCTGGTCCTCATAAGGGTCGAGCGTTTTCAGATCCTTGATCAGTTTATCCACTTTTTCAGATGCTGTTGAATCTGGTTCAGGGAAAGACGGGAATCACTGGAACTGATCATCAGAATACGGAGAAGCAGGCCTGTTTTCTTTGCCAGTCGGGCAGCCTCTGGATAAGAAGAGTTCATGTACGGTTTAATTTCCTCAAGCAAAGCAGGAAGCGGTTTGCTGATTCGATTTGCCAGATAGCCTGCCTGAATATAGATCAGAACCGTGCTGACCATCGTCTCGAGCTCCGGATCCTTTTTCATTTCCGGCCATTCGCCGACTGTGGAAGCCAGGGTACGGAGTACCTTATTTAAGTATTCGACATTTAAGTATTCAGCCGTTTTGTCCCTTTTGCCGCCGCTTCCTGGAGAGCAATACTCAGCTGAAGACAGACACGCATGCGGAGAAGCGAAACGGAACATCTCTGTTCGACCAGAGCGGCAAGCTGCAGAGCCTGTCTTATCGAATCCGAATCGGATCGGGTTATGACGGACAGTCCCGGGAGCAGGCTGCCGATTCGATAGGAAAGTTCAAGAATATCTTCCGCATACGGGGCGAGTTCCTCATCGAGCAGCACCTTTTCCTGCAGGTTCGTCCAGTCTGGATCCGATACCGTCCAGATTCTCAAAAAATTGCGAGAACTTCTGTAGCGGAGCCCCACAGCAGCTGGGCAATCATCAATTCGTTATTGCAGGCCGCATAAGCCTCAGGAACAGGGGCAGCATACGAACCCTTTGCTGTGGTATACCGGAGCGCCGCGATAGAAAACAGGGCTTCGCGAAACAGACCCGGATTCTCGGAAACCACATCCGAATTCTCTTCAAAAGCCGCGAGACGGCTGAGTTCCCGGCCGATCATTTCGGACATTCGAAGCGGACTGTCCTCCTTAAGTGCGGCCGCAAAAGCGGATCGAGCAGCGAGTGTCACCATGCTCATATACGCGTCACTGTCAGAGAATGTGTTCATACTTGTCGTTGCATCACAAATATCTTCAATCCCGTCATAATCTTCGGCCTCGATTAAGCCGTTGAGCGTTGTAATAAAGGCTTTTGCGAGGGAAGCCGCATTATCGGGATACATATTGTCCCCATGATACGCATGATCCAGAAGGGAAATGATCGACAGGTACTCGGCGTACATCGAGGAGGGGATGCGTTAAACAGCAGCCCTCTCTGGACTTCCGGGAGCTGGAAAATCACGGAATCCGGATCCAGTCGGGTGGACGATTCCTCCTCCAGAAGCTCCATCAGCGTTTCACTGGCCTGCTTTGCGGCGGTTTTGTCTTTGCAGAGAATGGCATCGGTGAGACGGAGATACCAGGCTTCTTCCCGGATTTTCTGCATCGTGCTCGACAGACCAAATTTTTGGATATGGTCTTTGGCCCGCTCACACGCCTGCTTTGCCATGTATAAACATGCCGGATAGGCAGCGCAGCTGCCCAGCAGTCGGGATACAGAGCAGCAGGCTTCCGTGGCAAAACCGAGTTCCTGTTCAGTCTGCGGGTTCCACTGGTTTAAAATCGCGAGGATATTCAAAATCAGCCGCGGTACTTCGACTGGCGAAACCTGCTGGAAATTGAAGGCAGCGGAGCTGAGAAGCTCGATTCGCTTCATTTCCAGACCGATGGCTGGATTGTATTCACTGGCTTTGTCGGGATGCTGCTGTTCAAAGAGCTCCTTGTTGTAGTCGTCAATAAAGGCGATCAGCAGATCGTAAAGTTCGCTGGCCACAAGCGGTGCGCCTTCTTCCGTCGCTCGCTGCGCATCGTGTAAATAGGAGTCAAAGTAAGCGAAGATACTTTCGTTATCCATATAAGTAAACGATTCACGAAGCGCGAGATACAGACGGAAGACGGGATCGAAATCCGTATCCCGCGTATTCAGAGTGTACTCATCGAGAAGGGTTTCCACCGTATGCAAAGCCAGTGCCGTATGGAGCGTCGGATACAGATTGAGCGTGTGAAAAATGGTGAAGACCACATGGGGAATTTGCGAAGGCTTCCACGAATTGTTCACGAGAAACAGGCACAGGCAGTCCATGCCTTCCAGCGACAGAATCTGTTCGTTCTCCGCTAAGGAAAGCATAATTTTGGAAATGCCCGTGCGCAGATCGGCGAACTCCTGCAGGTCATCTGCCATTTCCAGAGCGTATCCGATCATCAGAGCAAAGTTGTAAAAGGCATGAAGCAGCGTCTGATTCGGGTGACGCTCTGGAACGAGAACCGAAGAGGTTTTACGGAAAATATCCTTGCACAGCTCCATGACCCGCTCACGCTGATCCGGTGGACAGACTTTATACAGGGCACAGACGGCATAGTACAGAACCGGCAGGTCCAGTCTGTCGTACGAAGCGCAGTCCTCAAGGGATGAAATCAGGCGCGCACAGAGATTCGTCAGAAAGTCGGAATAGCCAGGTTCATTTTTCAGCTGGTCAAGGTATTGCGTATCTTCATCGGAGAGCAGAGCCGTTTCTCCAAGCGGTGCAAAAATCAGCAGCAGATTTTCGAGGGAATAGACGACTTCTTCCGGATACAGCTGAAACACCGGCTGCATGACCAGAGCGCTGATTTCCTCCGTGAGCGGCGGATTATAGCGGATCATAAAATGGAGAACGTTCTGTACGCAGCGCAGGCGAAGCGCTTCCGTCTCGGGATGGTCCGGATCGAAGGAAAGATCCAGCGAACCGGCGGATTCAGCGTAATTCTGTACGTAGCCGGGAGAAAGGGCCGTAAGAATCTGATTGTAGAGCCATTCTACATAGCTCCATTCCAGATGGCGGAACGGATTGGCCATCAGTTCCTCATAGTGTTCCGCGTTCTCTCGAAGCAGGGCCGGAATCCGGTCTGGATCGCCATCCACGAACGCTTCGAAAAGAGGCAGAAAGTCTTCGTCATCGTTCAGTGCTTTTTGAAGAGCGAAAACGAGCAGATCCAGCAGGGCTTCGCCGGCATCTGCCAGAATGGTTTCTCTGTTTTCGGCGCCTTGTCCCGGCTCTGTCGTCTGCTTGCCAAGATCAAAAAACCTGTTCCACCTGACGATAGGCAGCCGTATCGATAAGCGCGTTGTACCCTTCCAGCACACTGCTCAAGCCGTATTTCTCAGTCCATAATCGCGTGCTCAGACAGAGCGTCTCGACCTTATCGTCTCGCTGCTCCTGGGCGTCTTCCGTTTTGGACAGGGTGGAAACCAGATCCAGAGTCGGTCCCATCAGTTTCATGCAGGGCATAGATTCAAAGTCCGCCAGCTGTACGTTTTTATAGAGGAGCATTCCGGTGTCATTGCTCGTCTGCAGGTAACGAAGGGAAGACGTCTCGTTCAGCGCTGTCGCCAGCAGGGCGAAGAAAAAGAAGACAATAACATCCGAACTGGACGTTTTGGACAGCGGGAAGCGAATGGTGCGGTTCGGATCAGACCAGGTCAGAACCGGTCCAAGATTCAGGGCTTCATCCGGTGCGCTCACCGACAGAGAAGCCGCAATGGGACGCGGCCGTCCGGTCGGCGTGAACGGCTCCGTAATTTTCCGGCCGTCCCAGTAAAGGGAAGGTTCCCCGTTTTCCAGCGCCTTGTGAATGGTCTGAACAGCTTTGAGCGAATTCAAAGGCGCAATGGTTTTCATGTTTAATGTGAAGTTGATTTTTTCAGACATATATCCAGTATAGAAGAATGAAAAAGGAAAGACTGAAAACAATTTCTTTCTCTGTGTGGATTGTTAAAACGTATAAACGATCCGGGAACTGCGCCCCAAAGAAAAAAGCGGATTCGCCCGGTGAAAAATGGAAATTTTCGCCCTGAAAACCGCCTGACCAATCTAGCCTGTTTTGCGTCCGTTCTGGCCCGCAGATAGCCGTTTCGAACGCGGAAAAGACGGGCGAAAATTGGTAAAACCGTCCGTAAGGCGTAAATGCCGCATTTTAAACCCACGTCAAATGTCTACTCTGCATAGGTGAATGAAATTGCATCGACATGGTGAAAAACATGAACATCGCCCATGAATAAAGGGGAATTAAGGTTTTCTAAAACTTTTACAGAGCTATTGAATATGGTTTCCAATAGGTATATGAACAAGAAAAAGAACGTGCAGACATACGCCCAGACAAAGGAGGGAGTATACCGTGGAAATTCGTACAGAGAGACTGACGCTCAGAACATGGCAGGCGGACGATGCAGCAGCTCTTTACGCGCTGGCCAGCGAACCGGAAATCGGCGAAAAGTGCGGCTGGGTTCCTCATTCCTCCGCAGAGTACAGCGCCATGGTGATTGATTCCTCGCTCCAGAACGATGAGGCGTATGCGATCGTGCTCAGCGAAAACAATACGATCATCGGTTCGGTTTCGATCAAGCTCGACGGCGATTCTGATCTTTCCAACTGGGAAGACGAAGGCGAAATCGGCGTCTGGATCGGCAAGCCGTACTGGAAAAAGGCTACGCCACAGAAGCCTGTGCCGCTCTTCTCGATCACGCTTTTTACGATCTGGATCTTTCCAAAATCTGGGCCGGCCATTACCATGGGAACCTGGCTTCGCGAAAACTGCAGCAGGGTCTTGGCTTTGAGCAGGAAAGAACCGAAGAAGAATATCTGATCAAGCACCTTAAGCGCATGACCAAGCTTCACGTTTTCTCCCTGACCAGAGAAAAGTGGCAGGCACTGCATCCATACCCCCAGAAACTGGAAAACTGAAATCGAAAGACCTCATGATTTTCAAAAATTCTAGCGTTCTAAAGCGACGCACAAAGTCCTTCCCCGGCTTTGTGCGTCGTTTTGTCTATGCATAGGCTTCGGGCGTCGGCTGGAAACGGATTTGAAAACTGTGCCACAATAAGCGTGGAAAAGCCTCTAGGTTGAATCAAAAACCCTGAAATTTGAAATGGAGGGATCTCTATGGCTTGTACTACAATTCTGGTTGGCAAAAGGCTTCGCTTGACGGCTCAACCATGATCGCGCGAAATGACGACAATCCAAACGGACATTTTGCGATCAAAAATACTGCATGGTGCTTCCGGAAGAACAGCCCCGCACCTATCATTCCGTAATTTCTCATCTGGAAGTCAAACTTCCGGATAACCCGATGCGCTACAGCGCGCTTCCAAACGTAAATCCCGAAGAAAAGGGAATCTGGGCAGGTTCCGGCATTAACGCCGACAACGTCGCCATGACCGCAACCGAAACCATCACCTCAAACGTCCGCGTTCTCGGCGCCGATCCGCTGGTTGTGTATACTCCAGCACAAAACGGCGAAAGCGAAAAACCGGGCGGCATCGGCGAAGAAGATATCGTTGTCCTCGTTTTGCCGTATATTCACAGCGCACGGGAAGGCGTTATGCGTCTGGGCTCCCTGCTGGAAGAATATGGTACGTATGAAATGAACGGCATCGCCTTCTCGGATCAGGACGAAGTCTGGTTTTGGAAAGCGTCGGCGGCCATCACTGGATTGCCAGCCGTCTGCCGGACGATCACTATTCCGTTATCCCAAACAGCTTTATCGAAGACACCTTTGATCTCGATGACGCTTTAGGCAAAAAGGAAAACTTCATGTGCTCGCCAGATCTGGAAACCTTCATTAACGAAAACAGTCTGGCCCGCATTGTCGACGGCCGCTTCAATCCGCGTGTCGCCTTTGGCAGCCACACCGATGCCGACCATGTGTATAACACCCCGCGTCTCTGGTACGGCCAGCGCTATTTCAACCCGACGACCGTTCGCTGGGATGGAGAAGACGCTGAATTTACGCCGCAGAGCGACAACATGCCGTTCAGCCGCAAACCGGAACATCTGATTACCGTAGACGATGTCAAATACGTGCTGTCCTCGACGTATCAGGGCACCCCGTACGATCCGTATTCGTCTTCGCCAAAAGGCCGTCTGTTCCGTACGATCGGCATTAACCGCACCGCGTTCCTTTCGCTCAGCCAGATCCGCGGCGATCTGCCCGATCCCGTCAAAAGCATTCAGTGGATTACGTTCGCATCCAACGTCTACAACGCACTCGTTCCGCAGTTTGCAAACGTAACCGAAGTGCCGACGTATTTCTCCAACACGAAACTGCAGTGCAATACCAACAGCTTCTACTGGGACAACCGTCTGATCAGCGCCCTGGCCGATGCCCATCACAGCGATGCCATCGTCTTTGTCGAACGCTATCAGCAGGCCCTTGGTGCCGCTGCCCGTCATGTCGTTGACGAAACGATCGCCAAAGCACTCAAAGGCGAAAGCAGCGAAGCGCTTCTGCAGGCCGCTAACCAGCAGATTGCCGATCTGGCGCAGAGTCAGACCCAGGGTCTGGTCGATCAGGTTCTCTTTACCGCAACCTGCAATATGACTAACGCCTACCAGCGCTCCGATCAGTAAAGCCTGGCCAGAGAAAGCTCGGATTTCATCCCGAATGTTCCAGCACAGGAAAACTCCAGCTTTCCGTTTACTGACATAACCGATCCAGAATCGAAACGCCGCAAAGACAGAACCGACTGTCGCTGCGGCGTTTTTCTATGCAGACAGGAAAAGCGGACAGACAAAAACCCCGGGATACCGATTGGCTTCCCGGGGTAAGTGAGTTCTTTTCGGATTCAGACGATCGCGCTACGGCCCTTTTGTGAATTGTTTCGGCCCTGCTCGCGTAACTTCCAGCTCCACGTCCTCGTTTCTTTCAGACTGAACTCGACAATCGCATAAGCTGCAGTTCTGAAAGCAATGCCTGAATGTTCTCCTCCTGCCTTTTGCGAAGCAACGATTCCTGTTCTGCAGTGGCTGATTATTCTGAGGATTGTCACCGGTCTGCAGTTCGTTTTCGCACGGATGGTGTCTGGCGAGTTTCATGTTCGGGTTTTATTCCGTCGATGGGTTTTAACGTCTTCTCTGACGCGCCTGGAAAAGGGACTCACTTTTTTGAACCTGTGTGTTGGTATCTATACAATACCAAAGTTCATCGAAAGGGAAAGAAAGCGGTCTCATCTGGTCTCTTGTTTGTCCAGTTTGGTTCATTCTCCCCGCAAGTCAGGAAAAAATCGAAAGAAAAAGGGGTGAAAAAGCAGAAGGACGGATCGAGCCAGACGATCCAGAGAAACCGTAAGTCAGGAGCAGGCGGACGGTTCGGGAAAATCGAGCGATCAGGCGTTTTCTTCGGGAACCTGGGGCAGCTTGCGCAGCGCCTGTTCGAGTTCTTCGTCCGTAGGGAAGTAGTCGCTCATCTCGCCGTTGTTGAATTTCTCGTACGCAAAGAGATCGAAGTAGCCCGTACCGGTCAGACCAAAGAGGATGTTCTTTTCTTCGCCGGTTTCCTTGCACTTGAGCGCTTCATCAATCGCTACGCGAATGGCGTGGGAACTTTCCGGAGCGGGCAGAATGCCTTCGGTACGCGCAAACAGTTCCGCTGCTTCAAAGACGGCTGTCTGTTCGACGGAGCGGGCTTCGATCAGCCCTTCGTGATACAGCTCGGAGAGTACGCTGTTCATGCCGTGATAGCGCAGACCGCCGGCGTGGTTTGCGGATGGAATGAAGTCCGATCCGAGCGTACACATTTTCGCCAGCGGGGTCACCATACCGGTATCGCAGTAGTCGTAGGCGTACTTTCCGCGGGTTAAGGACGGGCACGACGCCGGTTCTACCGCGATGAAATGGTAATCCTGTTCGCCGCGCAGCTTCTGGCCCATGAAGGGAGAAATCAGACCGCCCAGATTCGATCCGCCGCCGGCGCAGCCGATGATGAGATCGGGAACGACGTTGTATTTATCCAGAGCGGCTTTAGCTTCCAGTCCAATCACGGACTGATGCAGCAGAACCTGATTCAGGACGCTGCCCAGCACGTAGCGATAGCCGTCCAGACCGGTCGCGGTTTCTACTGCTTCGGAAATCGCACAGCCAAGCGATCCGGTCGTTCCGGGATGATCGGCGAGAATCTTGCGGCCGATCGCGGTTGTTTCGGAAGGGGACGGGGTGACGCTGGCTCCGTACGTCCGCATGACTTCCCGGCGGAACGGTTTCTGTTCGTACGAACATTTGACCATGAAGATTTTGCAGTCGAGATCAAAGTAGGCGCACGCCATCGAAAGCGCGGTACCCCACTGGCCGGCTCCGGTTTCAGTCGTAACGCCTTTCAGGCCCTGTTCTTTCGCGTAGTACGCCTGGGCGATGGCGGAGTTGAGCTTATGGGAGCCGCTGGTGTTGTTGCCTTCAAACTTGTAGTAAATATGAGCCGGCGTTCCCAGTTTCTTCTCCAGACAGTAGGCGCGTACGACGGGGGAAGGACGGTACATTTTATAAAAATCCTGGATTTCCTGCGGAATGGGGATTTCCCGGGTGTCGTTGTCGAGTTCCTGTGCGACGAGTTCATCGCAGAAGACAGCGGAAAGTTCTTCCGGCGTCATCGGCTCGAACGTTTTCGGATTGAGCAGAGGAGCGGGTTTGACTTTCATATCCGCACGGACGTTGTACCAGTATTTGGGCAGTTCGTCTTCGGACAGATAGATTTTGTAGGGGATGGTTGAATCGGACATCAGATTCTCCTTTCTTCCCAAATCCAGCGGGAACAACATGATTCCTGAGGATCCAGGCAGGCGTGCAAACGAAACGTTTCCATCGCCTGTTTTCAAAAAATATTGTTTTTCTTATAACAGAGACAATTGGTCTGCCGCAATTGCCCCCTCAAAATCCATGCCAAAAGAATGCGAATTCCCCCATTCCAAAACGCAATCCAGATTCGAAGAGAAAGTGCACCGAACAGAAAACAGAAAGGACGCCGGAAGGAAAGCGCAAAACAGCCGAAGGAAAAGCCGGAAAATAAAAATGCGGAAAGACGAATCTTTCCGCAGAAAATAAATTCAGAATAATGCTTCAGCAGGCTAGAGCCGGAATTCGTACGGACGGACCGGTTGAGAAAACGACGGCGCTGCCAAATTCATTTCGAAAAAGGAACTAGTCTTCTTTCTGGCCTGCTTTGTGGTGCGGGCAGGCGCCTTTTCCGTCAAAGCAGTACGTGCACAGCTTGCACTTGGGCAGGCCGATGGATTTGACCATGTCGTCGAGACGATGGTAGCGCAGCGTGGTGAAGCCGGAAACCTTGCGGATTTCTTCCACCATCGCAGCGTATTCCTTGCTGTCAGGATCCGCGTAGAGGGCCAGTCTTTCCGGCGACGGGTTTTCACCTTCGAGCTTGACGATCATGCGGCGGGTAATCAGATCCATATCCGAAGTGGAACGGGAGAAGTTCAGGAAGGTGCAGCCGTAAAGAATTGGGGGCACGCTGGACGAACGTGAACTTCTTTCGCGCCCGATTCATACAGGAAGCGGGACGTGTTGCCAAGCTGGGTGCCGCGGACGATGGAGTCATCGATCAGCAGCAGACGGCGGCCTTCGATCATTTCCTTAACCGGGATCAGCTTCATGCTGGCGATCTGGTTGCGGCGGGCCTGAGTGGTCGGCATGAAGGAGCGCGGCCAGGTAGGCGTGTATTTAATGAACGGGCGGGCGTATGGAATGTGCGCGGCGTTGGAGTAGCCGATCGCATGGGCGATGCCGGAATCCGGAACGCCAGCGACGCAGTCGGCATGCACGTGATCGCGCGCAGCCAGAAGGCTGCCGCAGCGGTTGCGCATCTGTTCGACGTTAATGCCCTCGTATGTGGATGTCGGGTAGCCGTAGTAAACCCAGAGGAAGGAGCAGATCTGCATCGTGTCGCCCGGTTCCTTAACGGGGACAACTTCTTCCGGCGTGATGAAGACGATTTCGCCTGGGCCCAGTTCGCGATACGGCTTGTAGCCAAGGTTCAGAAAGGAGCTGCTTTCAAAGGCGCAGCAGAAGCCTTCGTCTTTTTGCCGAGAATAATCGGGGTACGGCCGAGTTTGTCGCGGGCCGCGTAAATACCCTCGCTCGTCAGGATCAGAACGCTCAGCGAGCCTTTGACAAGATCCTGCAAGTATTCGATGCCTTCTTTGAACGTGCTCTTCCGGCTGATTAAAGCTGCAGCCAGTTCGGTCGGATTGATTTCGCCGGTGCTCATCTCATAAAAATGGGTGAGACCTTCTTCAAAGCAGAGTGCCTTGAGTTCGGCGATGTTGTTGATTTTGCCGACGGTCGTGATCGCAAAGGATCCGAGCCGGGAATGAATCAGAAGCGGCTGCGCTTCGTAATCGGAAATACATCCAATACCGAGATTTCCCTGGAATGAATCCAGTTCATCATCAAATTTGGTGCGGAATGGCGTGTTCTCAATGTTGTGGATGGAACGTGTAAATCCATCCGGTCCGTGGACCACCATACCTGCCCGCCGGGTACCCAGATGGGAGTGATAATCGGTCCCAAAGAAAAGATCAAGTACGCAGCTGCCTTTCAGTGCTGTTCCAAAAAACCGCTCATGTTTTCCTCCTGTCCGAAGAATTCCGGAGTCCAAAGAAAATGACCTTTGTTCCGGTTCATCAGGACAAAGGTCATTTTACTCAATCGCTGTATTCATGCACGATATTGTTTTCAGTTTGGTTCGTTCGGGTGTGTTTTCGTGGAAAAACGTCCGATTTAAGCGCGCTCAATCGGGCCGGTGTAATCTTCAATACCGCCGATATCCGTGGCTGGAATGCCGCGCTTGGCAAGCATTTCCTGGGCGATGCGGGCGTGATAGCCGCTCACGCAGTACAGATCGGATCCGGGCTTTACATCGGCGGTTTCAATCTGATCGAGGGGATATTGACGGCACCTGGAATATGGCCGGCGTTGAACATTTCGGCGGGACGGACATCGATGATCGGGGTGTTCTTGGATTTAGCTTCTGCAACGTATTGATCGATGGTCATCTTGGACATGATTACTACCTTCTTTCCGTGCTTTTATTATAAAAAACGGACGAAAACACAAAGTCCGGTTTGCCCGTTTTTGCGTACGTTATACAAAGACAATTCGCGTGATGGATTTTCAAATCCGTCCTTAAAAGCGCGCTTTTAGTCCAGAAGAAGAAAAGCCGAAGACAAAGAAGAGCCAAAGGAATACCGCGGAAAGCTGGCGTAAACATCCGCCTGCTTCGACAGGAAAATTGAATGGAAACGGGCAATCGAAGTGCAGAACAGACTGCCGGCAGGCAGAACGCATGGTGAAACGAAACCCTCTGGATACGATGAATTCAGAAGCAGACCGGCGATTGTTTCTTTTTCAATGCGTCCGATTCCTGCAGTTTTTTCTACTATGTATAGCCTCTGTCATAGCCTCCGTGCTGGGCTTCCTGCAGCTTTCGTTTTTACAGGATTCCTCCGTCGGTTTCGCCTGTCTTGACCAGGCTTTGACGCCCGCATTTCCGACGGATTTCGACCGCTTTTGCAAAGCGGCTTCTGGAAGACTCCGCAGACCAGGATCGGGATGACAGGCCAAACGGTTTCCCAAGAAAAACAGAGATCCCTGTCCATAGAAACGAGCAGAAAAAACGGCAGAACCATAAGACAGGAAATGTATACGTTCCTTGAAAGGAGATACTTTATGCGACTGTTTATCGCTTTAAATTTCAAGCCGTCCGGGCAGACAGAACTCGTGAAGCTGATTGACACTTTACAAAAGAAGGTGTTTCAGGCCGCGCCATTCCGCAGGAAAACCTGCATGTGACGATTGCGTTTTTAGGGGAGTGCGACCCGGATCAGATTCCCGTCATCGAAGAGATCCTTCAGGATATTCCGCTGCCGGCTTTACGTCTGAAGCCATCTGGATACGATCGGTTTTTAAGCGCGCTCGTTTTGCGCTTTGAAAAGATCCGGCGCTGATGGACTATCAGGCTCAAGTTGTCAAAGCGCTCAAAAAGGCCGATCTTCCGTTCGATGATCGGCCGTACGGTCCGCACGTTACGCTCATTCGGGTGCCTCGATCCAGACAAAAAGGCGACCTGTTGAAAGCCCGGGCGGAATTTCATGACCGCTTTGGATCGACGCTGTTCCGACTCGAGCCTATGGAAATCGAGAGCTGCTCGCTGTTTTCGTCCACGCACAGTGAAAAGAGCCATTCCATGCACTACGCATCGCTTTTTACAATCGATCCGGATGAAAAATCTCAGAATAATTGAATAGAACTTTCCCAATCAGCTAAACTATACGGTCGGATTTTTGCGTGGACGACCACGTTTCCTTTTGGGCTGGTCTACTGGATCTGGTCGTGGAATCAGATCCAGTTTTTGAAGAATTTCTATCTGACCAGGATTCATCTTGATCAGTTCCCACTCATTATCATTTTTTATTCTTTTGCCTCTTTGCAGGATATGCATGATTTTCTTATAGCTCATGTCCTCAAGGAGGCCTTTTTCGTCGAACAGGTTCAAAAGTCTGAACGTGATGACGGTCGACAGAAAATCAATGAATTCGCTGCCGATCACTGAGTAGTCATCATGGACTCTGGTTACATCAAAGCCGAGGGCGTTCTTGTAGTACCGCATAACGATCTCGATTTGCCAGCGATAATTATAGGTCTTCCAGGCATCTTCCGGAGACAGATCGACATCTGATTCAAAGACCACTGTTCCAAATGTACGCTTTTTCTTTTCGTATTCTTCGAAATCGTACTTATCTTTACGATGCTTATCCAGCCAGTCCGTCTCCTCCTGAGCCGCTCTTCTCGGATCACGGAAACTGTAGAGCCATTTTCCCTTATTGGACAGCTTCTCTTTCTTAAACTGAATCGGTTCCATCTGCCCAAGAAAGCCGCAGCAGCCTTCGATCACGCCCTCGAAGTTATACATCTCATGATCGAAGGCAAGCTTGGCATTCCGATGAAGCGGGTTGAAGTAATGAAGCTGCGGGCAGTCTTTAAGGACTTCTTCGATCGATTTGACGGGAAACCCTTTATCACCAACCATAATTCCGCTTTGAATACCGTTCTGTTTCACAAAACTGTCATAGGATGTCAGATCGAGCATATTGCCGGGAAAGCACTGCGAACAGATGGGCTCCATTTTTCCAGATCAAATGCATAAAGTACGGAAATATCCCGTCTTCCTTTCAGTCTGGCCTTTCTGGAAAACTCCGAGAGCGTGTTTTGTCTGGAGTCGTTCGACTTCAGTGTTCCATCGATCAGAAGATGATCATCAATCCCAACTTTGGCTGCCCGGTTTTTCATGAACTTCAGAATTCGGTTGCATGTTTTACCAAGATCTTTTTGAAATGTACTGATCGTATTCTTGCTCATCGCGGTTTCTGGCATCAGCTCCGTCAGAAACGACTCATCGTAACTCTCTTTGAGTTCGCAGTCTTTGATATGCGGATAGCAGACGCGAAGAATGGCCATGCACAGAATCTTATCGGCGTCCTGACGGTTATAGACCTGAAGCAGTTCTTCCATCAATTCAGCGGACTGCCTGTAACAGAGCTCAACATTGGCCCAGTCTTTAAGAACTGTCTTAGATGTATGAACCGCTGGAGAAGTCGGTTCTTCAAGAGGTACGAATTTGCCATTAATGATGTGGCCGATAGTAGGACCATCGACTGGATAACAATGGCCATTCTTGCGAATACAGCCGACTCGCTGTTTGACAGCGTATCGATCTTTGTTTTTCCATAAGCGTAAACAATCGTATTTTTGGGACGGGCGACGGCCCGGATATCAGCTGGGACAGACATTTTCGGCTCCTTTTTGTATAGTGTAATTCTATCATTATTATACCATTAAATGACCTATACAGGGAGGATTTTTATATTCAAAATGAAATTTCTCAGAATCGAATTGATTTATAATTTTGCTTAATAAAGCTCGTTAATCGTAGTTATGGTCATTGAGCCAGGGAAAATTAAAAGAGAGCCTCGGAAAAAGGCTCTCTGATGGGATGAAATTTCAAAACGAGCGATTTGTATAGTTAAGCTCATTGGGAAAGTTCTAATTGAATAAAACTGGATAGCTAAAGCCGTTTTTGTCTTTTCCTTTTTCGAAAAACACTCTGTATCAGCCTCTGCTTGTCTGTACAAACGGGAATCGATTTTTACAAAAGGTTAAGAATCGAGACAGAAAAAGCCCAGATTCATCAGTAATATACAGTTGAGGTGATGCTATGAGATGTCCAAATTGTGGCCGGAACAATCCGGCAAGCGAACGCAGATGCATTCATTGCGGAGCCCCGTTGCCCAGAAAGTCGAAAAATACCAGGGGTGCCCGTATTCGTACCACCCTTTTAACGCATTGATTCTCCTCATGGCCTTTGGCCTGCTGGCAGCCCTTATGGGCTTTTTCAAGCCGCTCTTTTTCGGAAGCAGCAGCACGCCGGTTTCGGATATCGCCACAGCCGTTTTAGAAGAAAATGAAGAAGCCGTCTATGGCGAAAATGAAGACCAGGCGTACGCCGAATCCGCCGAAGAGGCGGCCAAAGTGCAGGAAAACGAAGCGGATATCGATTCCCTCGAGGATGAGGCAGCCGATTCGGATCTTCAGCAGGAAATTTCGCCGCAAATCCGGGATAAGGCAAACGCCTATGCTAGCGGTGAGCTCAGTGACAGCGCCAAAAAGCTGCTGACGCGCTATGACAAACAGACCGGCATTCTGACGCTGCCGGGAAGCGAGCTGAGGCTCTCGCTTGGCTTAAAGGAAGATGCACGGGTTTCCGTTGCCGATGAAGGCCATATTCTTGTGGTGGAAGGCGAAACGCCGGATGGAAAGCTGATTTCCGTTTCGTGCACACAGACCGAACTGCCGCCCACTACGAAAACCGAGCTGCTGGAAACGTCCGACAGCGCGCTCTATTCCAGCATTGGCGGCCGCGACACGCTTTACTACTACAGTTTCAATCCAGCGGGAACTACGGCTTCCGGCAAGGCGGCGCCAAGCGCCCGCACGGTTTCTGGAAATATCGTCGACTGCGAAAACAGCTGGCTGACCAGTATTTCCATCACAAACCTGAACGAAGAATCCAGTTCTTCATCCAGCCCGAACGAACTGGTCCAGAGCGCCTACCAGAAGCTCAATTCCATTCTGGCCGGCCTGGATTTATAACGGATCAAAGACGGCAGGAGAACCGGGCCTTTTGCCTCTCTTGATTTGGATCCGAACAAAAGCTTTTTCCATGTCATGTCCTTTAAGAAATGAGGAGGATTCTTATGAACCACAGAAAAAGCTTCGCCCTCGTTTTTATGAGTACCGCATTCGGGCTGTCCGTCCTGGGACTTGGCGGATGTGCTAAGTCGACGGAAAAGATATCCGAAAATCCGGATTCGACGGTTGATGTCAGCCCGACCCGTTTTGAAGTAACAAACCCGGAAATGTACCAGAAACTCTCTCCTGGAATGACCGGGGTATTCCAGATTCGCATCGATGACATCGACGGCGTTGACATGGAAGCCGATTACCATCTGGAATCGGATCCGGAGCTTCTTAAAGTGAATGCCGACAATACGTAGAAAGCCATTCAGCCTGGCACAGGTTCGCTTGCCATTTCCTTCGAATACACAAAAGATTCTCTGGAGCGCCTGGAAAAGGCAAATCCGGGAAAGAATCTGGAGGCCATTGCGATTGCTCCCGTACTGAATGTGATTGTCGGCGAACCGGTTTACCACTTTGAAAATCCGCAAAGCGGCCAGCACATCTTCACATGCTCTGCCAGCGCGCCGCAGGAATCCGATTATCCCGGCTGGACTCTGGCTGGAGCCGTCTGTCTGAACGCCCCATCGCAAAATATTCGGGACGATGAATCTTCGTATTCCGATATTTATACGGCCAGAAACCCGGAAACGGGAGATATCTTCTACTCCGTCAATGCCGCTGAGATCGAACAGCTCGTAAACGAAGGCTGGACAGAAGAGGAGAGCTTTGGAAAATCGTATGCGCAGGGCGAACCGGTCTATCGCCTGTACAATGCCGCTTCCGGTTTCCGTACGTACTCTCCCGAAAACGATGAGCTGAACCGCCTGGAAGAAAACGGCTGGACAAGAGAAGGCGTGGCCTGGTACTGCCTGGCGCCTTCCGTATCCGAATAAAGTATTCGGGTAAAGCGAGTCGAAAAACCGATGCAGAACTCTTTTCAGGATGACCCGATTTCAGGGATGAGCCGCCGGTCTGCACAGATGAATGAATTTGCATGAATGAAATGGAAAGAAAGCCGGGAGCGCTTCAAACGAAGCCATCCCGGCTTTTCCGCGGATTTTTGCCTATGGAAGCAGACGTTTCGCAATGCTGCGTCTGCCGGGCGGTGTCAAATTCTGCTGAAAATGGGAAATCAATCAATATCTGCGCAGGAGCCTGCGGATCCATCTAATATGGATGCAGAAAAGAACCGGACGAAAGCCCAGGGCCAAAGCCAAAAAGAAGCGGAGGATAACTATGCACAAAGAACATACTGAATATTTCCAGACGGAAAACGACGGGTCACAATGGAAGACGGAGGGATCCCTTCTGGAGAAAAGCGCGAAAGAAAAGCCTACGGCGTTTGAAAAGGAGCCGTTTTATCGCGGCGATTTTGCGGTGATTGACGGCGATGTGCGCTTTGGCGCTGACGTTTCGGTATGGCCGCATGCGGTCATTCGTACCGAAAGCGAACCGATTACGATCGGCGACCGTTCCAATATTCAGGACGGATGCGTTCTTCATACCGATGCAGGCTATCCCATTGTGATCGGGCAGGATGTTACCGTCGGGCATCGGGCGATTATTCACGGCGCCACGATCGAAGACGGCGCGCTGATCGGCATGGGGGCCATTTTACTCAATGGATCTGTAATCGGAAGAGGCGCAATTGTCGGTGCCGGCGCGCTGGTCGGCGAAGGCAAGAAAGTCGAACCGGGAACGCTCTATCTTGGCATTCCGGCTCGAAAAGTACGCCAGCTCAGCAGTCAGGAGATTGAAAACGGGATTTTTCGGCCCATCACTACGTCGAGCTGGCACATGTAAAAAGCAGGCTGGCCGGACCGCAGAACCCCAGAAACGTTCTGCAGATAAAAACTAGCGGCCAGACGGCAAAAAATTCCAGAACGCCATAGGAGGCCGAAAAGAAATCCGTAAAGAATTGCACAAAAACAAACGCCGAAGTCCAAAAAGTACAAATCTTGCGCGGGACAGGGCAAGTTCGCTTATTCGCTTTGGTATAATCAGCGCATATCACCGTAAAGGGATAAGTTTTCTGTACACGAAGGATCCGTTTTGCGACTGTACGTTTCTGGAGAAGATCTCTCGGCCCAAAAATGGGATGGGAAAAGAGTCGATTCCAGAAAAGGTGCAGAGCCGCCTGATGCGGCGACGGAATCTGATGCAAACTGGAGGAAATTAGAATGCTTGAAATTCGAAGTGCCCGTCCGGATGATCTGGATCGGATTTACAGCCTGGAAAAGAGTGCTATCCGCAAGCGGAAGCCGCAGGCTATGAGGCGCTCAAGGAAAGACTGAATGTATTTCCCAACCATTTCTGGCTGCTCGAACGTGACGGTCAGCTGGTGAGCATGGTGAACGGCATGGTATCCGACAAACCGGATCTGGAAGATGAAATGTATGAGAAAGCGGTACTTCACGACGAAGACGGCAGCTATCAGCTCATTTTCTCCGTAGCCACCAGTCCGGAATTTACCGGCCGCGGCTACGCCTCGATCCTGATGAAGGAAGTCATCAAGGACTGCATCGAAGACTCACGCAAGGGAATCATCCTGCTTTGCAAGGACAAATACCTTCCTTTTTATGAAAAACTCGGGTTCCAGAACCAGGGACGCTCGAAATCCACCCACGGCGGCGAAACCTGGAATATCATGAAAATGGATCTCGAAAATCGTGAATAAACCATCAAAGCATCCGCAGAGATGCTTTTTATTGGCTTTGCAACGACGCGAAAAAAGCAGAACATCTTAAAAAGAAAAGAGAAGAAACGAAGCGCCGGGCGAAGAACCTGGCGCTGCATCGTGTGGACTGCGCGTTAAAACGGCGTGCAAACGGGACAGAAAAACGGAGAAATTCCGCTCCTTTGGGTCTTCTAAAAAATGGGATATAGGCCAAAAACGCTTTATCTTTAGGTGGCGTCCCAAAATATATTGACAACTTCACATACTGCCACAGCCAATCCCGATCGGATCATGGAAGGTGTTTTGCTATAATTGAGAACCGAGGGAGGAGCTATGCCCTATTATCAGACACTGAAACATCGACGGGAAAGCCTGCACCTGTCCATTGAAAACGTATCGGCACAGACGCGGCTGAAGCCCGAATTTATCCGCGCGATTGAAGAACACAATCTGGATCTGTTTTCAGATGACTTTTCGTATGTCCGCTATTTTATTCATGCGTACTGCGATGCGATCGGTGTCAACTGGGACATGATCCGCAAGGAAGTCGATGAAGACGTTTCCCGCTATGCCCAGGCGCGCGATCAGGCGCTTTATCAGGCCCAGATCCAGATGATCGAAACGATGCCGCAGGCCAAATCGACTAAAGCTACGGTGCGCAAGGGAAAACGCCGCCGCAAGAAATCGTTTCTCGAACGCAGCGCCGGATCGCTCTCGCGAAAGCTCAGCTGGGGCGGCAAGAAAATTTCCAAAGGCATGATTCTTCTGATCGTGGCTGCCGTAGCCGGACTGTTCGCCTTAAGCGCCTATCAGAATTCCGTCGCGCAAAAAGCCTATGCCGCGCGTGCAAAGCAGATGGAAGAAGAGCGGCTGGCCAAGGAAGAAGAAACCCAGCGCCTTGCGCAGGATCTGCAGTCCAAGCGCAGCTCGGATGCGCAGCCGGAAAGTGAAAAGCCGACGCTTCGCATCAGCTCGCTCGAATCCGAAAACACTTACCGCGTTGAAGGCTTTCTGTCCTCCCAGCCGCAAGTGCAAGTACAGTTTTACGCGGTCGGCAGCCAGACCGTGACCATTACGTGGAACGGCGCGCCCGCCTTTTCTCAGGTCGTCAGCGGGGAATATACGTACACCCTGCAGGCGGGACAGAGCGGCACGCTGTCCGTCGTCTTCTCCGGTCCGTCGGTTTATAACTGGCTGCGCATTGACGGCAGTGAAATTCCAGCCGACTATACGCTGTACTCCCAGTCCGGAGGAAACCGCATTGATCTCGATCTGATCTTCTCCGGAACGCCGGAACCAGCCGATTCCACGCAAAGCAGCGACGAAACGGTACCGGAAAGCCAGCCGCTTACCGATCCAGCCGGTCAGGATCTCAATACGCCATACGTCGAGGATGCCTACGATGCCCCGATTAACGAAAACGGCTACTACACCGATCCAAACGCCTACGATCCCAATGTGTACGGTGACCGCACGGAGATCTACGGGGATACGGATGGTGCCGAAGCTTTGCAGTATTTGCAGTAAAGGTTTGGAAACACAGGATTTGTACAGGAAATACGAATATGGCTTTATACTGAAAAGGATCGAATGCCGCCTCATGGCGGGCTGTTCGATCCTTTCTGGCTGTCTGGGGACGGGCGCGTGTTCGTCTTTGCCCTGGGTTTGTGCAGCCGAAATTTTGAAGTCTGAAGAAGGAGAAATGAAATGAATTTCTGGAAGCAGCTTAATCTGCCCAATAAACTGACTGTGCTTCGCATGGTCATGGTCCCGGTTCTGTGGATCGTCTATCTTTGCATTCCAGCCGACTGGCTGCTCATGTCCAAGGAAGCCGGATTCGGTCTGCGCAATCTGCTTGCGCTGCTGCTTTTGCGGCCGCCTCGATTACCGATCTGCTCGATGGCAAAATCGCCCGTTCGCGTCATCTGATTACCTCGTTTGGCAAGTTCCTTGATCCGATCGCGGACAAGATGCTCGTCAACAGCACCCTCATCCTGCTCGTTTACACCCATTCGGCAGCCGTGCTTCCGGTTCTGCTGATGATCAGCCGCGACCTCGTTGTCGACGGTCTGCGCCTGAGCGCGGCCTCCAAAGGCAAAGTCGTTTCCGCAGGGTTCCCGGGCAAGCTGAAAACCGTTCTGCAGATGATCTCCATCATTCTTCTGCTTATGGGCAACTGGCCGTTTGTTTATCTGCACTTCCCGCTGGCACAGATTACCCTGTGGGCGGCGGCGCTGGTTTCGCTGTATTCCGGATGGATTTATTTTGTAAAACTGCGCAAATACGTCATGGAGTCAATGTAGAGCGCATCTGATTTCTCTTTTCCCGGGAATCGTCAAAGATGAAAGAGGAAGAAGGAGAGTTAGATATGAATGCAACACAAAGTGAAGAAAAAGCTATTCAAAGTCACGGTGGTCTGTCCGATGAAGCGTACGAAGAAATCGATCAGCTGACGATCGAGCCTCTGCAGGACGACGGCCTGATTTCGGATGACGATCTGTTCGATGCGGCCAGAGCGCTCGTAGAATGTGCCAGCGCCTTTTCGCAGACGGTATGTTCCTGCGAAAGCTTCACAGCCGGTCTGTTCTGCGCTACCATCGGCAGCGTTCCCGGCGCCTCCAGGGTTCTTCGCGGCGGACTGGTCACGTACCAGACTCCGCTCAAAACGCTTCTTGCCGATGTAAGCCCGGCGCTGATCGAAGAGTTCGGCGTTGTAAGCGCCCCGTGCGCGGCGGCGATGGCTTACCATACCCGTCAGAAACTGCAGGCTGACTACTGCGTGTCCTTTACCGGCAACGCCGGACCGGACGCGATGGAAGGCAAACCGGCCGGACTCATTTACTGCGGGCTGAGCGGTCCAGGAAAAACCGTTGTCTTCAAGGCCCATCTTCAAAGGGAGCGAAACGGTATGCGCAAGCTGGCTGTACGGTCCATGCTGATTACGCTGCGTCAGATGATGGAAGACGATCTTCTCGATGGGGCCGCACAAAAGCAGGATGAGCAGGCCTGAAAAACACGTTCCCAAGCGGCTGAAAAGCCGCTTTTTGGTGCATAATGAGTAAAAATGCGTATAATATCAGAGTGATATGCGCGAAATTGATTCAATTTACGCAACAAATAAGCACTTTACGCAAATCGAAAGAGATTTTAGATAAGCGGCGCGATTCAAAAGAATACGAAGAATCGCGCTTGTCTGCGTATACTGAAAGAAGAATCCCTTTTCCAGAGGCAAGTCTGGAAAACGGCAATTATCCTTGGGATTCAGAATCTTCTGCATCCCCGATCAAGAAAACAGGGAAAGGAGAATTTTATGGCTGTAAAAAAGCATCTGTAAAACGATCGCGCAGAAGCGATCGGAAAAATCAAGAATAAATCGAAAGACGAACTTTTAGGCGATGTCGTCAAGGCGATTGAGAAAGAATACGGAAAAGGTTCGATCATGAAGCTGGGCGATCGCTCGAGCGTCGACGTTGAACCGATTCCATCCGGCTCGCTGCTGCTCGACCAGGCGCTGGGCATCGGCGGCTATCCAAAAGGCCGTATTATTGAAATTTACGGTCCAGAGTCTTCGGGTAAAACGACCCTCGCGCTGCACGCGATTGCGGAAGTGCAGAAAAAGGCGGACGCGCGGCGTTTATCGATGCCGAAAACGCGATCGACCCGGTTTACGCTAAGCATCTGGGCGTCAACATCGATGAGCTCATTCTCTCCCAGCCGGATTCCGGTGAACAGGGTCTGAACATCATGATGATGCTGATTGAAAGCGGCGCCGTGGATCTGGTCGTTGTCGACTCCGTTGCGGCTCTCGTTCCGCAGACCGAACTGGACGGCGAAATGAACGAGCTGCAGGTCGGCGCGCAGGCGCGAATGATGTCCAAGGCGATGCGTAAAATCGCCGGTATCATGAACCAGTACGACTGCACGGCGATTTTCATCAACCAGCTGCGTATGAAAGTCGGCAGCATGTACGGCAACCCGGAAACGACCCCGGGCGGCGTGGCGCTGAAGTTCTACGCTTCGGTACGTATCGATATCCGCAAGAGCGAAACGATCAAGGCCAACGGCGAATCCATCGGTAACAAAGTCAACATCCGTGTCGTTAAAAACAAGGTGGCCCCTCCGTTCCGTACGTGCCAGCTGGAAATCATTTACGGTGAAGGCCTCTCGGCCATTTCCGAGCTGATCGATCTGGCTTCCGAATACGATGTCATTAAGAAGTCCGGTTCCTGGTATTCCTATCAGGGCGAAAAGATCGGCCAGGGCAAGGAAGCGGCCAAGGCATTCCTGAAAAAGAACCCGGAACTGTACGAAGAAATCGTTAAGAAGGTTCAGGAAATCATGCGCGGCACAACCCTTTCGGACGATATCGACAAGGACGATCAGAAAAAGGAAACCGACAAAAAACAAGACGAAAAAGGCCGATGTGAAAGCCGATGAGGACGACGCAGAGGACGAATTCGATCTGGCTGAGGGCGATTTTGAAGACGATGACGAAGACTTCGACGATGATCTCGACGGAAACTTCGTGGACTTCGATCTTGAAACCGGCGAAATCCGCGAATAATCCGTTTTTCGCAGAGTTCACCTAGAGAAACGATTAAAATCCTGTACAAAACTCCATGAATACGGCTCTGCCTTCTGCAAGGATGATTCCTGCAGAAGACAGAGCTTTTGCGTGCGCGCCTCGCCGCTGCAGTCTGAAAAACGGATTAAAAACGACTGAAAAGTGTGTGGGAATTGGGAATGGATTTGCACGGATACAAGCATTCTATTCAGTTTCCTCCGGTATTTTTGTAAACTTTTAATGTAACGGGTTTCATCGCAGACGACGGCAGTGGCATATTCGGGCAGCTTTACACGTCATGACCGCTCTTCTGCGAATCAGTTTTTCTAGAAAGGAAACATAAATGAGAAAAAATAAAGCAAGGCTTGCTTTCGGTTCCGCGATTTTAACGGCAGCCATGGTTGTGTCTTCCGTTCCTTCCTTCGCCCTGCCGGTGGCAGCCGTGGAAGATGCGAAGACCGGGACCCAGTCCGGACAGCTGGATACCCCATCCTACACACATCCCGTGCAGACCGTCAGCGCCCAGGATGCATCGAAGAGAAGTCTGAACTTCAACGAAAGCTGGAGCTTCCACTTTGGCGATGCAGCCGGTGCCGAGCAGCCGCTCGCTGACGATGCCAGCTGGGAAATCGTCAATGTACCGCACGACTATTCCATCACTCAGGATTACGACCGCAACCTGGAAGGCGAAAGCGCCTATAAGCCAGGCGGTCTGGCCTGGTACCGCAAGTCCTTTACGCTGGATGATGCCCTGATGGGAAAACAGGTCCGTATTGACTTTGACGGCATTTACATGAATTCCACCGTCTACATCAACGGACACAAACTCGGCGATCATCCGTATGGCTATTCGCCGTTCTCCTATGATCTGACACCGTATCTCAACTGGGGAGGCGAAAACGTCATCAGCGTTCGGGTCAACCACCAGATTCCATCCTCCCGCTGGTATTCCGGAAGCGGTATCGGACGCAACGTCCATCTGACCGTAACCGACGACGTTCATGTCGATCTCAGCGGAACGCAGATTACCACGCCAAAACTCGCAGAGCAGCACGACGGCGATGTTGATACCAACGTCAAGACGACGATCGTCAACTCCAGCAACGAAGCGAAAACCGTAACGGTTCAGCAGTTCCTGTACGAAAAAGGACAGGAAGACGGTGAACCGGCCGCTTCTTCCGCAAAGAGCGATGCTGTAACGCTCGAAGCCGGCAGCACGCAGGTTGTGGATCAGACCTTCCAGGTCAGCAAGCCAAAACTCTGGCATACCACGAACAGCTTTGAAGAAAAATCACAGCTTTACACCGTTGTGACGAAAATCTTTGAAGGCGAAAACGAAGTCGACAGCTACTCTACTGAATTTGGCTATCGCTATTTCAACTTTGATAAGGATACCGGCTTCTCGCTGAATGGCGAAGACATGAAGCTTAACGGTGTCTGCATGCACCATGACCAGGGCGCCCTCGGTTCGGTCGACACGTATCGTGCCGTAGAACGTCAGGTTGAAATCCTGAAAGGCATGGGCGTCAACTCCATCCGTACGTCCCACAACACCCCAAGCAAGGTTCTTGTCGATGTGTGCAACGAAAACGGCATCATCCTGATGGAAGAAATTTTTGACGGATGGGATCAGCACAAAAACGGCAACACGGAAGATTACGCCAGCTACTTCAGCGAACCGCTTCCGGAAGACACCGAACTTCTGCATGCGGATCAGGCGGAAGTCTGGGCGCAGTATGACCTGCAGGAATCCGTACGCCGCGACCGCAACGATCCGGCCGTCGTGATCTGGGATATCGGCAACGAAGTTGAACACGGCTCTACCTTCCACTTCCCGACGATCTGTCAGAACCTGCTCGACTGGATCAAGGCCATGGACGATCGCCCAGCCGTTTTAGGCGATAACAAGACTTTAGGCAACGCCACCCCGTATCCAACCAGATGCGTGACGCCATTCACGCCGCCGGCGGTCTGATCGGTTCCAACTACGGTCTGCCCGAAGCGCTGCTGACACGTTTCCGCCTCGACCATCCGGAATGGCGCTTTATCGGTACCGAAACCGTTTCTTCTGTAAACTCCCGCGGCATTTACGATCGCATCGGCAGCCAGGCCGACAAGAATGGCGACCGTCAGCTGACCAGCTACGACTACTCCTGCGTAAGCTGGGGCCATCGTGCAGCCCAGGAGATGATCGGAAGTCTTCAGTACGACTGGTACGCCGGTCAGTACGTATGGACCGGATTTGACTACCTCGGCGAACCGACGCCCTGGAACGGCATTTCCAATACCGATCATGCCAACTATGGCTGGCCGGCTCCGAAAAACTCCTACTTTGGAATTATCGACACCGCCGGTCTGCCAAAGGACACCTACTATTTCTACCGTGCAATGTGGAAACACGATGATACGACGCTCCATATGCTTCCGGCATGGAAGTCGGATCTGGTTTACACCGGCAACTCCAAAGGCGTTCCGGTTGTCGTCTACACCAACGCGCACAAAGTAAAACTGGAATTCACCGATACCAATGGTCAGACCAGGGAAATCGGAACGAAGGAATTCACCGAAAAACAACCGAAAACGGCTACAAGTGGCGTACGTACGAAGGCGCGGATAAAGAAGGCGCAGACTATATGAATCTCTACTTCACCTGGTACGTTCCATACGCTGACGGCACGCTGACCGCGACCGCCTATGACGTCAACGGAAACGAGATCGAAAAGACCGTTGGACGCAATCAGGTAACGACGTTCGGCGATGCGGCCAAACTCGACGCCGAAGCCGACCGCACCGAAATCAAGGCCGACGGCAAGGACCTTTCCTACATCACCGTCGACATTAAGGATGCAAAAGACAACGAAGTAGCCAACGCGACCGACCGCGTTTCCTTCAGCGTCGAAGGCCCTGGCGAAATTGTCGGCTGCGACAACGGAAACTCCATTGACTTCCAGCCGTATGACGAAGACAACCGTGCCGCATTCTCCGGCAAGATGGTGGCTATCGTCCGCTCTACCGGCGAAGACGGCGAAATTCGCGTCACCGCTTCTGCCGACGGTCTGGCGTCGGATACCGTAGTCATTAACGCTTCCGGAGCCCAGGCGCCAGAAGCCAGCGATCTGATCAGCGCCGAATACGCGAAAGGCTGCTACCTGCGCAGCGGCGCCGTTCCGACACTTCCAGCCACCGCGAAACTGACGTACGCGGATGGAACCGTTAAGGAAAACGTTCCAATCGTCTGGGAAGACTTCTCCTCGATAACCTGACGTTCGACAAGCCGGCCGTTGTCAACGGCGTGGCTGACGGTCAGAAACTCACGTACTACATCAACCTCGTAGCCGATCAGGGCGCTGTCGCCAACTACTCGGCAGTTGTAAAACCAAACGAAAAACCGTCTTTGCCTTCTTCCCGCCCGTTCCTGTCTCAGGATGGCGATGTGATGCCGTTCCTGGCGCCAGTCACCTGGAAAAACGTACCGGAAAGCGGCTGGGCTGACGAAGGCACGTACACGATTGAAGGTACAGCCGATGTTCTCGGCAAGGAATACCCGGTAACCGCAAGCATTCGCGTCGGAACTGAAACCCTGACCCAGGGAGCCAACGTTGTTCCAAACCTTGGCTATAAGATCGAACAGAATATTCCAGCTTCTCTGCAGTCCGATACGCTGCTCGCCATTAAGGACGGAAATGTCGCACCGTCTGCTCAGGGCGGAACGAACAAGACGATCTGGACCAACTTCAACGCGACTAACGCGACCGGCGAGAATAAGATGCTCGACACGGAAATCAAGGTATACCTCGATACCGCGCAGCTGATCAACCAGACGAGCATTTACTTCATCAAGGACACCTGGTCCGCCGTTTACCCGGCAGCCGGCGCTGTAAAACTGTACGCATCGGCAACGGGTGAAGACGGAACCTGGACCGAAATCAATGCGACCGAAACGATCGGCGACGAACAGGGTGATGAAGCTCCGTTCTACAAGGAATATAAGTACACCTTCGATCCGATGTCGATTACCGTTCTGAAAATTGCCTTCACTACACCGGAAGGACAGGGCCTTGGCGGTGCGGACGTACACGTTTGCCACGGCATTTCCGAAGTCGAAATGTATCCCGTTACTTCCGCTCTGGAAGCCGGATCGACAACCGATCTCGAAACGCTCATTCTGAACGGCAAGGACGAAGATCTGACGGCTACGCAGGCAAGCCTGCTCAAGTCCGTAGCGTACCTTGTGGATACCCTCGACGTGAAGGGTGCCGAAAATGCGGCGGTAACCGTCGTTCGCCAGGATGACGAAAGCGTTCTGCTTTACGTGGAATCCGAAGACCACAGCGCGACCCGTCTCGTGACGGTAAAACTGCGCACCCCGTATGAACGTGAACCGGAAACTGATGAGTACGATCTCGATCGCACGACGATGACCGCTTCTGCGACGAGCGTATACCCCGGTACAAATGAAGGACCGGCGTCCAACGTTCTCGATAACAGCACCGGAACCTGGTATCACACCAACTGGAACAATTCCGAAGGTTCCAAAGTGGAAAACCGTCACATCGATCTGACCTTTGAAGAACCGCAGACGATCGCGGCTCTGCGCTATCTGCCAAGAAACAGCTCCGGCAGCGGCGGACGCAACGGTCAGGTTGTTACATACAAAGTGCAGTACAAGGAAAGCGATGACGGCGAATGGAAAGACATTTCCGAAGGCGAATGGCCGTATACCACCGGCTGGAAAGTCGCGGAATTCGACCATACCGTTACCGCGAAAGCGGTTCGTTTCATCGGTGTCGAAACCATGACCAACGGTGGCAAAGCCAATACGGACATGTCGGCAGCCGAAGTGCGCGTGGCGACAGAATTCCCGAAACGGAATCTGACAGCGCTTGAAGGCTTTAGCGTAACCTGGCCGGAAACGATCGACGATACGTTCGTTCTTGGTCAGACCGACCTGCACAAGGACATCACCGTGAGCGCCAATGAAACGCTCTATTACGGAAGCGACTACTACTTCGATTACGAAGCCAATCCGGAAACAAACGAAGTGACTGTAACCCTCAAAGGAAACGGCTACTATTCCGGTTTGGTTTCCAAAACGTATAAAGTGGCTTCCATCATCGCCATCGATACGACCCAGCTCGAACTGGCAATCGCCGAAGCCGATGATCTGCTCCAGAACGCCCAGGCGTATAAGACCGTTGCTCCGGTAACGGCAGCTCTGCCCGAAGCCAGAACGGCTCTGGACAAAAGGAAAGCCAGAAGGCGGTTAACGACGCGGCCCTCGCGCTCAACCACGCTCTGCTTTCTGTACGTCTTCAGCCGGGCAAAGACGCACTGGACGCCCTGAAGTAGTCGATCCAAACGCATATCCAGAGATCCAGAGCGTTTTAAAGATTTCTTCGAATTCAGGACATACAAAAGGCTCCCCATTTGCACAGTACTGTGCACGCGGGGAGCCTTTCTTATTGGGCCGCAGTGTGCTGCAGGAAAGCGGACCGTTCCGGTTTCGAGGCATTTCGTAACGAAAACGGCACGAATTGAAAAGATCGAAACCTCAGAAATTGGCCGGCACGATTTAGAGTATAATAATGCACAAACTCAGGCGGCCCGCTTTGTGTCCCCTTTTTCTGTGCCTCAAACCGACGCAGAAGGCCGCCAAAGAAAGGAAACTGAAGTATGGCTCGTCTGCAGCGTTCAAAATCATCGTCTGTATCGCTTGAATCGCTTCACCATCCCGTTGTGTTTGTGGTCGATATGATTAACGGCTTCGCCCGTGAGGGCGCGCTGGCCGATCCGGCGATTCTGCAGGCTGCCGCACCGATTCGAAAGCTCATTGAAGAATCTCAGGCGCCCGTCTGGTTCATCCGGGATTCGCATACGCCCGATGCGGCGGAATTTCAGTCGTTTCCCGTGCACAGTCTGGAAGGCAGTGAAGAATCCATGGTGATCGATGAACTGAAGGATCTTGAAACGGCTTCGCATACCCTGTATAAAAACTGCATCAGCGCCGCGGCCAGCCCGCAGTTTGCCTCCATGCTCGAAAGCCTTCCAGAAGAAGGCGCCGATCTGATTGTGACCGGATGCTGCACCGATCTTTGCGTACTTCAGCTCGCCCTGCCGCTTCAGAGCTGGATCAATCAGACCAATCGAAAAACATGCGCGTGATCGTGCCGGAAGACTGTGTGGAAACGTACCACATCCCGGATGTACACGATGCCGCCAAGTGGAACGAAACCGCGCTGGCCATGATGGCCGCAAATGGAATTCTCATCGCAGGTTCCGTTGAAGAGGAATAAGGAAAAATGAAAGATGGAAGAAATCTGACCCTGGTCATGGATTTTTACGAACTCACCATGAGCCAGGTCTACTTTAATCAGCACAAAAACGAAGAAGTTGTGTTTGATCTGTTTTATCGACGCAATCCCGAAAAAGGCGGCTTTGCCATCTTCGCCGGACTGAATCAGGTCATCGAATACATTCAGGATCTGCATTTCTCGCCGGAAGAAATCGACTACCTGCGCAGCCGCGGGCAGTTTACGGAAGAGTTTCTCGAATACCTTTCTCAGGTGAAATTTACGGGCGATGTCTGGGCGATTCCGGAAGGAACGCCGGTCTTCCCGTACGAACCGCTCATTCGCGTCAAGGCGCCGCTGATTGAAGCCCAGCTGCTCGAAACCGCGCTCCTTCTTGCGGTCAACCACCAGACGCTGATCGCCACCAAGGCCAGACGCATTGTGCAGGCGGCCAAAGGCAAGGCGGTTATGGAATTTGGAGCCCGCCGTGCCCACAACTTCGATTCCGCCATTCAGGGCGCACGTGCGGCGTATATCGCCGGCGTAGCCGGAACCGCAACGACGGAAGCCGGCAAGCAGTTCAGCATTCCCGCCCTTGGCACGATGGCTCATTCCTTCGTGCAGAGCTTTGACAGCGAATACGACGCCTTCCTGGCGTATGCCAAAATGTATCCGGACAGCTGCACGCTGCTGATCGATACGTACAACACGCTGCGCTCCGGTCTGGAAAACGCTATTCGCGTTGCCAAGGAATACCTTGAACCCAACGGCCATCGCCTCAAAGGCGTGCGCATTGACTCCGGCGACATGGCGTATCTGTCTAAGAAAATCCGCCGCCGTCTCGATGAAGAAGGCATGCAGGACTGCTCCATCGTCGTTTCCAACTCGCTCGATGAATACCTGATTGAATCGCTCGTAGACCGTCAGGGGCCAAGATCGATGCGTACGGCGTCGGTGAAAACATGATCGTCTCCAAGGACTCGCCGGTATTTGGCGGCGTGTACAAGCTGGCGGCCATTGAAGAAAACGGCGTTATGGAACCCCGGATCAAGATTTCGGAAAACGAAGAGAAGATCACCAACCCGGGCTATAAAAACCTGTACCGCATTTACAACAAGGAAGACGGCAAAGCGGTCGCCGACCTGATGACGCTTTCGGATGAAGTGCTCGATGAATCGGAAGATCTGACGATTTACCATCCGATGAACAAGTGGAAAAACAAAGTCATCGAAAAGGACACGTACGAAATCCGCGAACTTCTCGTGCCGATTTTCATTAACGGCGAACTCGTGTACCGCCAGCCGTCCCTGCTTGGCATTCGCGACTACTGTGCCAGAGAGCAGGAAACGCTCTGGGAAGAGATCAAGCGCTTCACCAACCCGCAGATCTACTACGTCGACCTTTCCGAAAAGCTCATTGACCTCAAGCTCGACATGATCAAGTCCAAGCGCTGAATGAAACGCTGAACTCCGATCGAAAATACATTTGCCCGGATCCAGACGGATCCGGGTTTCTTCGTCCGTCTGTGCGGATCCTTTACCGGGGGCAGAAAGCAACGCATATGCCCCTTCCTGCGCAGACTTTATTTACGCTATGACTAAAGCGGTGGAAGCGGTATCCCGCTTTCAATGCGCTACACTGTCAGAAGAGCCGAAAAGACAGGCACGATTCACAGAAAGAGCAGGTACCGTTTTATGGAAACCGATACAGCGTTACAGGCGGACAAAAACCAGACGCCGGCAACTAAACCGTCCGATTTCAATCAATCCGAAAGGATCGATACGCCCATCGACTGTCTTCAGAAACAGATTCTGGCCTGCCGTCAGTGCCGCCAATTGTTTGGTTTTGAACCGCGCCCGGTCGTCTTTGGCGGCCCGCATGCGAAAATCGTTCATATTTCTCAGGCGCCCGGACGTCTCGTCCATGAAATCGGCCGCCCCTTCGCGGATCCTTCCGGCAAGCGTCTGCGCCAGTCCTGGTATTACCTGAGCGAAGAGCAGTTTTACGATCCGAAAAACTTCTACTTCACTGTTATGGGTCACTGCTTTCCCGGCAAGGGAAAGACCGGCGACAAGAAACCGCCTGCCGTATGTTACGAGCGCTGGACGAAAAAGAGCTTGAGCTTCTTAAGGAAGCCGAGCTGATTCTGATCGCCGGCCGAGAAGCCGCCAGCCGGATTTTTCCGGGAAAGACGCTCGATGAGCTCGTCTTTTCCCATCTCGAATACGAAGGCAAGCCCTGCTGCGTCCTGCCGCATCCCTCGGGATTAAACCGCGGCTGGTTTATGAAGCACCCGGAATTTGAAGAAAAGGTCGTACCGGAAATCCGTCAGAAAATTCATGACGTGCTCAGTATTCCGATCGATCCCGACTTTAAAGACCATCTGCCCAAACGCGAAAGCTGGCAGAAAACCGCCTCGAGAAAGCCGGCAGGATCAAAGACAGACGATACGCAGAACAAACCAAAATAGCAGCGGCCAGACGAAAGCATAAATCCAGTCCGCAGATCCAGCCGGGCGGCATAAAAAGACCGCCTCAAAATGAAGCGGTCAATCGGTCGAGATAACAATCAGTGAAAAGGCGTCATCTCATTGCGGAAGTAATCGCGAATGATCGGAAAGACGATCGATTCGTACGTGCCGTCATACAAAAAGCGATGTTTCGCTCCATACAGATAGAGCAGACGCGTATGCGCCGGATCAAGCAGGGAAATCATGCGTTCGGAAGATTTGGCGCTGATGACCTCATCCGCCGTTCCGTGCAAAATGAGAACCGGACAGTCTACCTGCAAAATCGAATAGCGATACGTCGAGACGACTTTCAGAAACGTCTGGGTATGATTGCGGCTCAGACTGCCGGAATCCCCGTCGCTGAAGGGAAAGAGCGCTTTTCTGGCGGCGCGTTCCACCTGATAAAAATCGAGCGGGAAATAGGCCGGTGCGCAAAGCAGCAGATGCTTCACCTTGAATACGGAAGCCAGATAGGAAGAAACCACGCCGCCCATGGAAAAGCCAAGCAGGTGAACGGGACGACCCGTCGCAATCGCCTGGCGCAGTTTTTCTTCACAGCGGCCGATCCAGTCTTCCATGCGGGTATCGCCTGGATCCTGCGGATCAAAGTAATCAAAAGTCCAGACTTCAAAGCCCTGCTTTTCCAGCCACGCTTTGAGCGGATCCATCTCGTGAGAAACTCTTCGCCCGAATCCGTGAATGGTGACGACAATATCCGGACGGTGAATAAACGGGAAATGTAAGTTCATGGCCGAATTATACCATGGGCAAAGATCCGGCTTCTGTCCGCTTTTCGAAGAAGGCCGTCCGCCCTGTCCAAGACGATCATCAAAAAAGAGACTGGCGGGAAAGATAACGCATAAATCCCATATTCTCGTCAGAAATGGACGAAAAAAGACGGTGAAAAAGTGCCTGAAAAAGACGAAATTTACTAAAACATCAGGCGATTTTTAACCGTTCTGTACGCGGGCAGGGAAATTTCTCAAGCGGAGAATGAGACAAAAAGAGATAGATTAGACAACGAAAGTATAGACATATTTTGGCCGTTGTGGATTCGATTGTCAAAACGGGTCGAAAGACAGAAAATCGATGCCAAATATGAATTTCGGCATATATGGCATTTATTCATTATTTTCTTATCCGATTATGATGATTAATTGACTATTTTCTATCTTAATACGAACTTAATGCTAATTAATGTGTTCTTAATGCAAACTTTACCCTGGTTAAATTTCCTGTGTATCCGCCTTTTCCTCGAAATATGGCATCTGATACACTTTAACCGTCAAAGAAATCAGCAGGTAAAACCTGAAGAGAACTTAGACATTTGAGAGAAATAGAAAAAGGAGCACAGCAGCCATGAAAGACGATAGACGAATGAAACTTTACCAGCTCAATTCCAACAGCCGAAACCTCCGGGCGAAAATGGTAAAATCCCTCCGCATGATGCGCGATGGAGAATTTGAAAGGGCGAATCAGGTTCTCAGCGAATCCAAGGAGGAATTCGATGAACTCAGAGAAGAAAACCGTTCCATCCAGGACGATTCCTTTGAATCTTCCATGGGATTTACGGAAGTCTTCCACGAGGCGATCGCACAGGCCAATCGGCTTTGTTCCCGCAACTGCTCGGCGATCAAATTCCACGTATACAACTGATCCATCATAATTCACACACGCCGCAGCGCACTTTGCATTTCCAGTCATAATTCGATTTATCTCTGGCAAAGGATCGTGGGTTGAATCGTCAAGCTGTGCCAGAAAGAAATCTGCTGCGAAAAAGAGTCCATGGGCAATGGGCTCTTTTTCATGCCCGTTTCTTTTGAGAAAACAAAGCGGACCGGATGGGGGATAAGAAATACGGGTGCAAAGAGAAATAGAAGAAATAGAAATATGAAATAGAAATTCAGGTTTTGAGAGAAAAATGAAGTTTGAGAAAAATAGAAAAGGGGACAGCCGATGGACATCGGCCGGTTTGGGGACGCAGAAATTCTGGGGTTTTGCCTGGATTGGACAGGCGCTCAGCAGGCTGCTTCTCCGGAAACGCGATTGAGCCTTAATATCCTCTTTATGCGGAGTCAAGAATTTTTTACACAGTCGAAAAAGGGAAACTGCAAGCGCATTTGAGACAGGCACGCATAGCCCAGATTTCAAAAGAGGACGCATGCGATCCGCCGTTCCGTCTGGATGGGGTCTGGATTCTGTCTGCTGGTACGAATACGCTCCAGAAAACCAGACGTATCTTTTGGGGTATACACGAAACCTTAAAATTAAGACTTTGTTTAAGAAGAATGGACAGAAGACGCAAAAATGCGCCGTTTCGATTCATCCTGGACGTTTGAAAAAGGGAGAAACCCGCTCAAAAACTGCATTCGAACCCGGAAAAATTCACATAGTTCCCAAAATATTCTGTTTTTCTTTTGCCATTTTCAAGAAGCGTGATAGAGTATGCGCATAAATAAGCGAAGAAGAGAAGAGTAAGACATTCCTAGGGTGCAGAGAGTTTCTGGCTGGTGAAAAGAAATGCCGAAGATGTCCGAACATGGTCTTGGAGCAGCATGGCCGATTAACAGGTCTGACGGGAACGCCCGTTACAGCGTTAGAGTATGTTTGTACTTGATGAGGCGTATCTGGCGACAGGTATGTGAATTTAGGTGGTAACACGAAGTGTCAGCTTTCGTCCTAATGTGATGAAGGCTTTTTTGTATCCGGATTTTCCAATCTGGATTCTGACAGGAAGGAGAAAACTGTGATTGAGCTTGAACATGTCACAAAGACGTTTCAGACAAAAGACGGAACCGTCAGCGCGGTAAAAGATGTTTCGCTCCATATCAAAAAAGGACAGATCTACGGCATCATCGGATTTTCCGGTGCCGGTAAATCCACGCTGGTTCGCTGCATGAACCTTCTTGAGCGTCCGGATGAGGGAAAAGTAATCTTTGACGGCGAAGACTTAATGGAAGCATCGCCCAAAGCGCTGCGTAAAGCCCGTTCGAAAATGGGCATGATTTTCCAGCACTTTAACCTGCTGCCGGCCCTGACGATTTACGAAAACATCGCCCTGCCGCTGCGGCTGGAAAAACGGCCAAAGGAAGAAATCGACGCCAAGGTCATGGAACTGCTGGCGCTGATCGATCTGGTCGAGCGAAAGGATTCCTATCCTTCCCAGCTTTCCGGCGGTCAGAAACAGCGCGTGGCGATTGCCAGAGCGCTCGTTAACGATCCGAAAGTTCTGCTCTGCGACGAGGCCACTTCGGCACTCGACCCGCAGACGACGCAGACCATTCTGAAACTGATTAAGCGCATCAATACCGAACGGCACATTACGGTGGTTGTCATTACCCACGAAATGTTCGTCGTTAAGGAGCTGTGCGACGAGGTCGCTATTATGGCCAATGGCCGCGTAGTGGAACAGGGAGACATCATCCCGATCTTCACCAACCCTCTGCAGGAGATGACCAAGGAGTTCATCGCAACCGCGTCCAACGCCAACAAGGTAGATGAACTGATTCGTCAGAATCATCCGCTGACCCGCCTGAAAGCCAACCAGCAGCTCGTCAAGCTGCAGTACGATTCGAGCAGCACAGCCGAAGCAATGATTTCGCACATTTCCAGAGAATTCGGCATCGACTGTTCCATTATTTTCGGAAGCGTCGAAATCTGGAAAGACGAGCCGATCGGCCAGCTGGTAACGATCTTTACCGGAAGCAACGAGCAGATTGAAAACGCCGTTGCGGATTTGAAAACAGTCATATTCGAGTGGAGGTGATCAAGCGTGGACACATTGAGTAACTGGATTCCAAACGTCATCGCGTTTGCGGACGAATTCCCCAGGCCATTGTGGATACCCTGATCATGTTAGTGATCACCGGAATCGTCAGCTTTATCATCGCGCTGCCTCTTGCGGTGCTGGTGGTCATCACCAAGCCCGACGGCATTGCCCCGAATAAAGCGGTCTTCTGGATCCTGGATAAAATCATCAACCTGTTTCGCGCCATCCCGTTTGTCATCCTGATTCCGCTGATGATGGGGCTGACCCGTCTGATTTTCCATACGACGATCGGTATCAAGATGGCCATCGTTCCGCTCATTGTCGGTACGATCCCGTTCATGGCGAGACAGCTGGAATCGGCGATGGAAGAAATTCCCGACGGCATTGTCGAAGCCAGCATTTCCATGGGCATGAGCACCTGGGAAATCATCTGCAACGTCTATCTTCGTCAGAATATTCCCGGCATGATCCGCGGTCTGACGATCGTTCTGATCGCCGTAATCGGGCAGATCGCCATTGTCGGTACCGTCGGCGCCGGCGGTCTGGGCGACCTGGCCATCCGCTTTGGCTGGCAGAGACAGATGTGGGATATCACGTTTGTCGTTCTGATCCTGCTTCTGATCATCATTTCGATCATTCAGTGGATCGGCGACTGGCTCGTGCGCAAGACAACGCATTAATGAATTAAAAACGCTTAAAACAAACGCTTTCTCCGGCAAATGAAAAAATGCGGACCATAAAAATTCCACAAAGACGAAAGTGTCTGAATCCAGCCGGAAAGCCTGACTTCATTTCAAATTTGATCTGTATCCTTCTCGCCTGACCGGACCGGCTGCGCATCCTGACCGGCCAGAGCGAGTCCGATAAAAACATTTCCAGTAAAAGGGAGGAAAACAAAATGAAAAAACTGACTTCGCTTCTTGCCTGCGGCGCACTCGCGTCTCGCTGGCTGCCTGCTCGAACAGCCAGCCTGCCGCCTCTTCAGCTGCTGCTTCTGCATCCAGTGCCGAAGGCGAAAGAACCACACTGACTGTGGGCGCAACGACCAGCCCGCACGCGATCATCCTGGAAGAAGCCAAAGACGCACTGGCCGATCAGGGCATCGATCTGAAAATCGTGGAATTCTCCGATTATCCAAACATCAACCCGTCCACATCCGACGGCTCTCTGGATGCCAACTACTTCCAGCACGAACCGTATCTGATCAGCTACGATGAAGACAACGGCTACAAATCCGGAGATGACGGCTACCTCGTAAGCGCAGGCGCCATCCACTACGAACCGCTCGGTCTGTATTCCGAAAAGCACAAGTCTGTTGATGAAATCGAAGACGGAGCAACCATCGTCGTTCCAAACGATGCGACCAACGAAGCCCGCGCTCTGTACCTGCTCGAAAGCCTTGGCTGGATCACGCTTGATGAAGACGCAACCATTTCCACGGCAACCGTTCGCGATATCGTCGACAACCCGAAAAACCTCGACATCGTTGAAATTGCGGCGGACCAGGTGGCTTCCAAGCTTCCGGATATCGATTACGGCGTAATCAACGGCAACTACGCCCTCGCTTCCGGCGTGGAAGACAAGCTGCTCGAAACCGAAGCTGCGGACTCGGTAGCTGCACAGACGTACCAGAACGTCATCGCCGTTAAGGAATCCAGAAAAGACGATCCGGCGATCAAATCACTTGTCGATACCCTGAAATCCGAAGAAATCAAAAACTTCATCACTGAAGAATTCAAAGGAATCGCCTTCCCGGCGAAGTAAGACACGCCCTTAAAGCAAAATCCAGGCGGATGCAAAAACGGCTCAAGCAGAATGTAACTTCTGTCTGAGCCGCTTTTTTATGGGGTGAAAAATCAGAGCTCCAGCAGGGCGCAAAAAATTGCTCGCAATAGGAAAAGGCAGCTTTCGAAGGAAAGAGCAGATTCGTCTTTAAAAACAGTCTTTCATAGCGAAAAATATGGAATATGTTGTTCAAATAAAAAAGACGATTTATAATAATGTCCAGGCAATTCACACTGGAAAGGAAAAAGAAAGCCTATGCATGCGAAGAAAATACGAAAGAGAGCCTTCGCCGGTTTTTCGGCGATCCTCTCGGTTTCCCTGTTCCTCTCCTCGAGCGTACTCCCGGCCTTCGGGCACGAAGAACCGAAAAACGAGCCCGTCGAAAGCCAGCCGATTCGGTCTGCTGGTCAGATCAGCCGGGATTTCGTTTTGAAATCGAAAAAGCCTGGTCGGATGAACATTCGTCTCAGAAGATTCTTCTCCATCTGATCTTCCTGAAAGACGCTGGAAGAGTGGAGAAGGGCGATACGGTACGACTCCCGATTCCCGAGGCGATTCATGTCGAACACACGCATAAGCCGCAGCCGATCTGGCTGGAAGGCGAAGTTCTCGCCGGTCAGTGGACGATGGAAGGAAACGAACTGGTCATAGAACTGAATGCACGAAGCGGGAAGGACCTTCAGGACCCGCTTCCTCTTACCCTTCCTGTAGAAGCGGCAGCCGAAGATCTGCCGTTTTCCTGGAAACTGAATGCGAATGAAGAGCCAGCTGTTCTTACGTTTGTCGACGAGTCGGAAGAAGACACGGAAAACGAAGAGAAGCCGTCCTCGTCAGAAGATACGGACAGACCGGATTCCAGAGCGGACCAGTCCGAAGACAATGCGGCGACAGACCGTCCGGCGCAGGAAGACAGCGGAAGGCCGGAAGCCAGCCGGCAGACAGAAGAAAATTCGAATTGTGAAAATGATCAGACGGGCAGAGACCTGCTGAAAGAAAACCAGATTCAGCTCAAGCCAGAACAGATCGGCTCTACCGTTTTCCTGAATCTCGAATATCCTTCTTCTTATAGATGGCAGGACGGAGATCATTTCTCGCTTCGTCTGCCGGATTTTGCGTCTGTATGGGTCGCTAATGAATTTGAGCCCGGTGCAGAATCGGGTTTTGAGACGAAAACCGAAAATGGAACGATGCGCGTCGCGTTCAAGGACGGCGGCAATCTGCCTTCCTGCATCGCCTTCCAGCTTCAGAGCGACGACCCAGAACGGGAGCATGCCCTCTGGGTTCTGTATCAGAGCGAAAGCCAGACGATTTCTCTGGATGTGGAATTCGTCAATCGGGAGGAAATCCTTCTTTCACGGACAGCGACATTCTTCTGGAAAGCTATGCTCCGTCCATGAGCGATTTTGTCCGGATGATTGATAAAGATTCCTATTCCAGATACGAATGGAATGAGATTGCAAAAGCCTTTGGAACATCCGGTCAGCAGAAAGTATTCAATAAAGTTAAGGAAATCGTCAATAAAGGCAGTCTTACGTCTCTGGATAAACGGCCGCTGATCGACATTTCCGATAAAGTGCAGAAGCTGAAAGTTATTAACCGGTATCTGATTCAGACGATCGATTATGAAAATAACTACAAGAAGCTGAAAGATGGCGGACAGACCGCCTACAGTGCTTTAATCGGCCGCAAAACGGTCTGCTCAGGATATGCCCATGCGTTCAGCCTGCTGGCCAACGCGTCGGGCGTGGAAACGTATATCGTCGGGGGAACCGGAAATGCGACCGGCAAATTTGAGCCTCATTCCTGGAATATTTCAAAACTTGGCAATTACTACTATTCCATCGACGTGACATGGAATGACTCCTTTAATGCGGAAACCCGGTGGTTTTTATTGGGTAAAACGAACATCAATAAGGACCACAGACCGGATCCTGCAAATTTCAAGACGCCAGGTACAAAGCTTGCAAAGAGGGAACCTGGCTTGCCGCCAGCAATTTTGTACACGTGTCGGGTGTGTCCGCGTCCTATAAATCGAAGACGGTTCCCAACAACGGCAGGCTGACGCTGGAACTTGGAGGTACGTATTCGATCAGTCTGTCCACATCCAGCGGTTCCAGATACTCCCTGACGTGGTATTCTGGCGATACGAATGTTTTTACCGTCAATTCATCCAAAGGCGCCGGAGCCGTCATCAAGGCGACCCCTGTGAAAGCCGGATCCGCAGAGCTGAAAATTTATTCCCCGCACCGAAGGGAATACACCATTCAGGTGCAGGTGCCAGACAAAAAGTTCACCATCAAGTATGAGGCTAACGGCGGAAAGGGAGCGACGATGAAAGATACCGTCGTCCATTACGGCCAGAAGGTAACGACCACAAAATGCACATATACGCGAGACGGATACAGCTTTGGCGGATGGTACGTATACAGCGACAGGAAGAAGCAGTACATGTATAAAAGTTCATCCGGAAACCGGTTCATGTCCGACGCCGAAGCCGCCAGACACAAATATCCAAAATCGATTTACTCCAACGGCACCCCGCTGGCCAAAACGACAGACATAGACGGAGATGTCCTCCGCTTTAAAGCCGCGTGGAATGCGCTGCCGTCTTTGAACAGCGCTTCCGTTACCCTGTCTTCGACAAGCTATACGTATACCGGAAGCGCGATTCAGCCGGGCGTAACGGTGAAACTCGGAAACAAAACCCTCTCATCCGGCAAGGATTACACCGTTTCCTGTTCCAGCAATATCAGTGCGGGAACCGCGACCGTTACCATTACCGGAAAAGGAAACTATACGGGCTCCGCAAAGAAAACTTTTACGATCAAACCCGCCTCTCTGAAGACGGATATGATTTCGGCAATACCGGATCAGACCTGGACAGGCCAGCCGATTGCGCCGTCCGTAACCGTCAGCCATGGCAAAACGCGTCTGATACAGGACAAAGACTATACCCTCAGCTATTCGGGTAACCGGGAACCTGGAACGGCCTCACTGAGCATCACGGGGAAAGGAAATTACACGGGAAGTGCAGTCAGGAAGTTCGAGATTGTTCCTGTCCGCCTGAGTGAAGACATGGTCGGTCAGATCGCTGAGCAAATCTGGACAGGCAGGGAGATTCAGCCGTCTTTAACGGTCCGCAGCCGCGGCGCAGATCTGATTCCAGGTCAGGACTACACCGTAAGCTATGCCAATAACGTGAACGTCGGAACAGCCAGTCTTACCATCCAGGGCACAAACCATTACACAGGAAGCGTAACGCGGACGTTTTCCATCCGAAAGAGGCGGCCGTGCCGCGCGTCGCCATGTTCCGTCTGTACAATCCAAACTCGGGCGAACACTTCTATACGGCCCAGGAGAGGGAAAAGAACAGCCTGATTCAGGCAGGCTGGACGTATGAGAACATTGGCTGGTACGCGCCGCAAACGTCCCGTACGCCGGTATATCGTCTGTACAACCGCAATGCGGGCGATCATCACTACACGATGTCGGTCAATGAACGCGATCATCTGATCCGCGCCGGATGGACGGACGAAGGCATCGGCTGGTATTTCGATGATGCCCAGGGCGTCCCGCTCTATCGTCAGTACAATCCCAACGCGAAAAGCGGAAGCCATAACTACACGACCGACCCGAACGAAAACGCCTTCCTTGTCCGAAACGGATGGAACGCGGAAGGCATTGGCTGGTACGGCTTAAGATAGCCAGACAGATCAATCCAGTCTTTCTCTTAAACAGAACAAAAAACAGCGCTTTCCAGGCGGATCCGGACTGCATGTCCTGCATGCGTTCCAGCCGCCTCGAAGGCGCTTTTCATTTTTGGATGCTGCGTCAGACATAGGCACTTCGGTGAAGGACCTCAAAATCGCTGCAGGACTTAGTCGAGCATCTTATCGTAAGCCTTATCTGCGAAAATCACGATGCCTCTTTGACCGCTGCAATCGAGCGTATATACCGTGCAGCGAATAAATGCTTTCATACAATCTGGATCCATCGAATACTGGAAGACGGCATCGTCTCCCTCTTTCCAGTAAAACCCGCTTTCTTCGTCGATATTGTTTCGAATGGGTCTGGCTGTTTCCTCCCTGACCGGGCTGTATGGCAAACGCATGGAAATCAATTCCGGAAGTGCTGGCCGCACGAATTTCAAATTCAGAGTCGCCATCCGGCTTTCCCCGCTTCAGGCCAGATTCCATGAACAGTACGTCACGGAACGCCAGAGAACGGACAAAATTGAAAACGATGCCGTTTCGATCCTGGTCATAAACTAAAGGCTGCAGCCTGTCCTGATCTTCTGCATGTTCAAAGTCTAAACTGAAAGAGCGATTGAACGCCTCCAGCAGTCGAGCGCGGCGGCTGGAATAGAAATAAAACGGCGAAGAACTGCTGCCATAATTCATGGTGCTGCCAGGCATCCCCATAAGACAGCCATAATAGTCTTTTGCCGGCATATGCAGATCTTTGACTTCAAATTCGCAGAACATATACAGGGCGATGGCGCGCATTTCCTCACACAGCCTGTCCTTATATTCATGCCGCGCCTTCGTATCCAGTATCTGCAGAGGAATAAATCCGTCGAAAACGGTTCCTTCCTCGCTGGCCGTCCAGCGGGCACCCAGCGTGCGGCTTAAAGCCTCGAGAAAAGCCTGTTCATTTTCCTTTGAAAAATGGTCAGCCGGTTCGATCTTCAGATCGTCCAGCCCTTCGCTTCGAGCATCCGCATCGTCAATCAGGTGCGTATGCGTAAAGTACTGGAATCGTATGCGTCAGAAAATTCCAGCGGATACTTTTCACGGATCTGGTCGAAAAGTGCGATCCGACGGCTGAATTCATTTATGTTGTAGTCTGCCGAAAAGGTTTTCCGCTGTTCCGGTCAATACTGAGAGGCCCTGTCCTTTGACGATTTCAGCAGATCCACAAACTCCCGGATCCATTCCTTGAGTTTCGGATCCTGAAATAGCGGTCATAAAAGGGTTCAGGATGCTCCAGTTCTTTCTCAAACATTTCTGAGTAAGCTGTCATCTGCTCTTTCTGACTGTTTACGAGTCTTGTGGTTCAGTGACGAGTCGGCCTGGACTCCAAAGCGTTCAGACATTCCTGATCGCTTCCCTTTGTCCAGGTTTCCACCAGACCTGAGCCAACCAGGCCTGCAAGCGCGACAGCCGCCGCCAGCCCTGCCAGCAGAATCCATTTCGTTCTGGGCGCAGACGGCTGGGAAGTATCCGATCCAGAATCGGACTGCGCACTGGGAATCGGCCTGGATGGCAAAGGCGGAGGCGGCAGCAGGAAAGAAGCAGAGGATTCACTGAAAGCAGAACCTGGATCGAGAGGATCCGTATTTGTCTGCAGGAAAAGCATGGGTTCGATAAGATAGGACTGAACCGATAAATCCGTCTGCTCAAAGAAAGAGCGATGGACAAGAAAGCCATAAGCCAGAGAGGGGATCCGAATGAAAGGTGTAATTTTCGATTTTAATGGAACGCTGTTTCTCGACCACGACAAGCATGTCAAAGCGTGGAACCAGATCAGTCTCGAACTGCGAAACCGTCCGGTGACACAGGAAGAACTCGTTTTGCATATGAATGGAAAGCCGAATGTGCAGATCATTCGCTACCTCAATAACGGGAAAATCGACCCGGCAAGGGAAGAGCAGCTCTCCCAGCGCAAGGAAGCGCTGTATCGCCAGTGCTGCGCAGAAGATCAGGCGTCTTTTCATCTGATCGAAGGCAGCGAAGCGCTGTTTGATGAACTGACCCGGCGCGGCATTCCCTTTACGATCTGTTCTGCTTCCATCTGGGAAAACATCGAGTTTTTCGTTCGCAGCTTTCATCTCGATCGCTGGATTCGAGAGGAAAACATCGTCTACGATGACGGAACATACGTAAATAAAATCGCCATGTTTGAGCGGTCCGCCGAAATTCTCGGCCTTCCGTTAGAGGAACTGACCATTCTGGAAGATTCTGTGGCGGGAATAAACAGCGCGATTGAAAGCGGCTGTCAGGATGTGCGGCTGCTGGATTCGTCGCATATTGCCTCACAGATGGCCGGCAGAAAACAGATCCGTCAGGTCGTGCATTCCATGAAGGAGATCCGCATTGATCTGCCAATCGAAGCCATTCCATCCGAAAAGGAGAACGATTAAGGAAAATCGATTAAAGAAAAGCAATAAAAACGATCGGCGATAGAAAGCCGATCGATCAGAAATATGGGGAACGGTACGATCCGTTCCCGTTTTTTTAATGGCATTATTGGGCGTAATCGCCGCCGTCCACGCCAAGATATTCTTCCAGGCAAAGACCGCTTTGCGCGATGGCCTGCGCTTTGTCGCCGATATAGCGCAAATGCCAGGGCTCCGCCTGATAGCCGGTAATTCCTTCTTTTCCTTCCTGATAGCGAACGATGAAACCATACTTCCAGGAATTGTCCAGAAGCCACTGGGCTTCTGTGGGTCCGGTCAGCAGCGCGCCGCTGCTGTGCTTCAAATCGAACGCCAGTCCGGTCTGATGTTCCGAATATCCAGGTCTTGCAGAGAAGGTATCCGCCTCAGCCTGACCATAGCCGGCGACATAGTTGTTGTAAAGGCCGGCCTGCGTGTCGTAGCTTCGAAAATTGGACGTGTCATAGCTTACGTCCATGCCCTGCGCGATCATGTCCGCAATCAGAGCGGAAACCTGCGCGCTGGCGGTCGGATCGACGCCTGGGGCATAATCCGCCGGAAGACCGTGCTTTTATTCGCAATCAGAATGCCGTCCTTATAGTAAATGCCGTCGATTGTCTCTTCTTTTAGAGCAGTAGCCTGCCCGTTTTCCGGAAGCGTTTCAGCGGGAACCGAATCCCCATCCTGGGGACCGTCAGGCGACTGGATGGCTTCTTCCGCTTTGCGTCTGGCTTCGGCAATTTCTTCGAATGTTCGTTCCGAGCGCTGAGCCGAGGGAACGGTCTGGCTGCTCGGATCCGCCTGGGAAGAAGTGCCTGACCTGGAAGAGCTGCAGGCGGCCATTCCAAAAATGGAAAGCGCAGCGAGCTGGGCGGCTAAAATCAGTTTTTCGATTTGACGTCCTTTCATGCGAAGGCTCCTTTCGACCGCATCCGCTTCTGGCAAAACTGCGGACGCAGATGTTTTCTCTTTTTCATACGTGTTGAATGTATTGCCCTGGAAGAGGAAAGACCAGACCGATCAGTTCCGGCTCCTGTTTTATCAAGCAGACCGTACACTTTTGCACCGAAAAAGGGATACGGGCTTGCTGGATTCCGGTGGAGTTCAGGCTGTCTTGTTTTATCGGTTTTGGCAATGATAAGATGATTATAACTAATTAATATTCATATTCAGGGAGGTTCTATGAAAAACTGTCCATCCTGTCATTATTCCAACAAGGATGAGGCTCGATTCTGTGCAAAGTGCGGGACGCCGCTGCCCAATTCGAACTTCAGCGCAAATCCGAATCCAAACCCAGCGGATCGTCCAAATCCGGCATCGTCTGACGGCCTGCAGACCGGGCAGAGGCCAAATCCTCAAAATCCGTCGTCCAACAGAGGATTTTCGCCCCATTACGGTCCGAACAGCGCAGGGCCAAATGGCTATGCTGAACCGCCGCGTCAGCCCGGTCCGCAAAACTATGCCCCAGTGCCGCCTGCACCCGTTTCCGGTCCTTCCGCTCCTCAGCCCAAAAAGTCTGGCTCTGCAGGAAAATCGTTCTGATCGTTCTGGCTGCTGCACTTCTTTAGGGGTCGGCGCCTTTGGCGGATGGTTCTTCTTCACCTATAACGGGGCTGGCAGGCAGGATGTGGCCGTCATCTCCTCCGATTCGTCCGCGAAGGATTTTCTGTCGGACAAATCGTCGGATTCTTCCCAGAAGCCGAGTGCCGAATCGTCTTTAAAGGCTTCTGAAGCTCCCGCATCCGACGAAAAAGCATCCGTCAGCTTGCAGGCTGCGCAAGCAGAAGAGCCGAAACCTGAACCAAAACCGGAGCCAAAGCCAGAACCCGCAAAGACGCAGTATCGCCTCAATTATGTGATGAAGGTTCGCAGCGGACCGTCTCTGGATCATTCCCAGGTCGATCGTCTTAGCGAAGGCACCATCATTACCGTGCTTGAAGAAGAAACCGCGGGTGACGGCAGCGTCTGGGGGCGTGTTGGCGAGGACAAGTGGGTCTGCCTTTCGGATGACGACTATGTTTACGCTTCCCGCGCAGGCTGATTCTCATCCGTTTTCCTTCTGCGTACGATCGCGTTTGAAAACAGGCCGTTTTCGGATCTGTTCCAATTTCTTCAAAAAGATTGCCGCTTTATCTGGACAGAACGCCGAAAGCATTAATTAAAAACCTTACCACTGTATTTACAATTCATAAAAATTATTATTCATACAATACAACAGCCAGCAAGCTTCCCTCTTCATAAGGAAATCCTGCTGGCTGTATTTGAATGCATAGTTTGAAATTGTCTACGAAGTATCATCGGGCGCTCAGGCCTTCTTTTTGTACGCAGAAGGTCAGATTTCGCCAGGTGATGACTCAGCTCTAGCCGTTTTTCGCTTCGGCGATGGGGTCGGGATGTTCGGGACGAAACGAGGTCCACCGTCCAAACAGACCGCATGGCAGTACCGCGTCGCCGGCCTGAATCGGCAGAAGCGTTTCGCCGGTTTCCACATAGCCGTCATGCTGGCGAACAACCGTGCGCTCCAGGGTCTGCGAAAGGGTCGAGAGCGGGAAGCCGGTAGTGTACAGATTGACGATAAAGAACAGCGCGTCATCGGCTAGCAGCTTCTGCGCTTCGTCGATCAGTTCATAAATGTTGTCTTCCAGTTTCCAGACTTCGCCGTTCGGGCCGCGTCCGTAAGAAGGCGGGTCCATGATAATGCCCTGATACGTCCGTCCGCGGCGCAGTTCGCGGCGTATGAATTTCAGCGCGTCATCGATCAGGAAGCGGATCTTTTATCCTGCAGATGGTTCAGTTCCATGTTTTCTCTGGCCCAGGCGTTAATGCCTTTGGAGGCGTCGAGATGGATGACTTCATCGGCACCGGCTTTGGCAGCCGCCATAGTCGCCCCGCCGGTATAGGCGAAAAGGTTCAGAACGCGGATCGGCGCTTCGGGCGCTTTTTCTTCCGTTCGCGGATGGCCTTCATTATAAAATCCCAGTTGGACGCCTGTTCCGGAAAAAGACCGGTATGCTTAAATCCGGTCGGGGAAATTTTAAAGCGAAGATCTTTATAGGAAATCGTCCAGAAATCCCGGACGGATTTTTGAATTCCCACTGTCCGCCGCCTTTGTTCGAACGATGATAGACGGCGTCCGCTTTTTCCATGGCCGTTCGTCATCGATCGGCCAAATGGCTACCGGATCCGGGCGGCGCAGAACGACATGGTTCCAGCGCTCGAGCTTTTCTTTATTTCCTGCATCAAGGACCTCATAATCGGTCCAGTCTCTGGCAATTTGATTCATAATCGATACCTCTAATCAACAACAGTATAATCGATTCAAAGAAAATGACCGGCCGCAACGATGTTTCGTTTTTGACCGCGCCCGGATCAGGCCGTACCGCATGAAAAAGGCAGATCGGGCATGAGCCCAATGGGCGATGCCAAAAAATGAAATAATACTTGTGGTCCTATTTAGAACAGAAAGGATGTTAATCATGTTTGTTCAGCTGATCTGTAAAAACAGAGAAGAGAAACAGATGGAAGAACTGTATGAAGTGCTCGGCGCACTTTGCGAGCGGGAAGGCGTTCAGATTGAAGAGCGCGGCGGCCATGTTGAAATTCTGGTCTGCCCGCAGGGAAAAATCGTCGCCAGAGAAGATGGAAAGGATCTGATTCTTTCTTCCAATACCCGTCACGGCGGTCCTGGCTTCCACGCGTTTGTGGTCGATCTGTTTAAAGACATTGAAGAAGAAATTCCCGGAGACTATGAGCTCGATGACGATCTCGACTATGCCAGGGACGAAAATTTTGACCGTCTGGTGCAGCAGTACGAGCAGGAGATCGATTATGTCCGTCAGCTCGTTCTGGAAGAACCCGGATTTAAAGATCGAAACTATATGTTCGATGAAACGTACTATCTGCCCAAAGCAGAGGCAGGACAGATTCTGACCGCCAGCGGCGACATGGATGAACACGAATTCCGCGCAAAGGATGCGGCTGAACTCATGGATCATTTTTATGTCTGGAACAACTGGGATCGCGACGGACGCTTTTTCCGCAACGCAGCCCTGACGCTTCTGGCCAAGGAAAGCTACGGCGAATTTTCCAAAATGAACGAACAGACGGAAAAGGTGGCCAACGAAATCTGTGATGATCTCGAAATCGCCTTCCGTCTTGACCCGACGTTTGGACTTCCAATTGACGCCTATAAGAAACTGATTTCTGTTCTCGGACGCGACAACAAACTGGAAGGAGCCATCGAAATGGACGGGGAAGCTGTCTCGTATCGGACACGCGAAGTCTACCACATCTTTGAAGACGTGCGGATTGTAGCTGCGGGTACTGCAGAGAGAAGCTACGATCCAGCCACACAGTCCGTTTTCCTGACTTCTCCATTCAAAGAAGAACAGGAATGGGCCTGGCTGCTGCAGGCTTCCAAGCAGCCGTCCATTCTTCCTGACTTGAAAAGCGTACAGGAACAGGAGCCGGAGTTCCGCAAGGACGACAGCGTCCTGTGGCTGGAAGAATACAAGCAGGATGGCATTTACACGATCGATGCCATGATCCGCGACAACATGCGCGATCTCTATATTCATGGCGTAGCGCGCAGCGAAGCGGAACGCGACTATTTGAAGACGTGCATTGAAGAATCCGGCTTTACCACCCTTTAGTCAAAGCAAGAAGAAGTTTTGAGACTTCATACCTGCAGGATGTGCGGGATGATAAAACCGAAGACCCTCAGCCAAAACGAAGCAAGACAGGGAAGCCGGCGTATAAACGCGTCTGGCTTCCTTTTTCTATGCATGACCCGGCAGATTTTGCGCACCGATCCGCCGGGCAGATTCGCACAGCCGATCCGGCAAAAGCATTCGCCAAAAGTTTTCCAGCCTGAGATTTCCCAAAAACAAAGCGGCCGTTCTGTGCAGAGCAGAGCGGCCGTCTTTAAGACAGAGGCAGGTTTTTATTTCCAGTAGCCGTAATACGTTTCGAACAGTCTGCGGTTGACTTCGTCGCCGCCGTCCACGTTCGAGCTGACAAAGACGGGCGGCTTCCTGCCGGCTTTGGCGAGGTTTTCAATGACCTGCGTCATCATGGCATCCATCAGGAAAATGCCCAGGAAGTTGGAAACCGGGCCGACGGGCGTATCGCAGCCTTCAATTTCCAGAGAGGCATCGCCTTTGGGGGCGTGGTTGTCGAGAACGACATCGGCAAGCTCAAAGAGCCGCTTGCCCGACGGCGCGCGGGACGTGCACGCTTTCGAGTGAGCCAGAGAAGTCAGAGCTATGACTTTGGCACCTTTTTCTCTGGCGGCCTGCGCCATTTCCACGGGTACGCTGTTTCTTCCGGAGTTGGAGATGATGACAATCGTGTCCTTTTCATCGAGCTTGTACAGCTCAAGCAGCGAGGCGGCATAGCCGGAAATGCGCTCGAGACCGGTCGACTTGGTCGGGAAGTCGATGACCATCAGCTCCTGGGGAAGGATAGCTTTAATGAGCGCCAGTCCGCCGGCGCGGGCGTACACTTCTTCAGCCATCATGTGCGAATGGCCGGAACCAAATACGTAAATTCGTCCGCCCTGCAGACAGCTGTCTGTCAGCAGCGAGGCGGCTTGCTGAATGTGAGCTTCTTCGTCTTCAAATGTCTGATCGAGAAGGCTGGAAGCATGCTGGTAATACTTTGCGGCTGCATTCATGAGGATCCGTTTCCTTCTTTCTTTCCTTTTTACGGGGATGAGCAACAGTACCATCTTTTGCTGCGCCGCCTGGAGTGCGGATTTCTTTTCAGGAGGCGGAGAGATTGGCAGGCGCAGGTGCGGACACAGATCCGGCTGCCGGATCCATGCCGGAAGATGGTAAATCGCTTCCTGCTGTCTTTACTTTAGCCGACAAAAAACAAAGCGGTAATCCTTTGTATGCATATGCAGACAATTGGAGCCGCCAGGATCCGAAAAACGGCGTTTTCCGTATACGATAGATGTTTTATTATCCATTCAATGAAGAAATAAATTCATACGGACTAAATTGTTCAAACATTCCGCCAGGTAAACGAAAAGAGTACCCACATTTGTACAGACCTGCGCCTGCCTTTCGGGCATGGGGGAGCATGGTATAATAACAGGACGATTCTTACCGCCCGAACGGGCAAAACGATGCGGTCAGAGATCGGATTTCGACCGCTTTTTCGAGAAAAGAAGAGGGAAGCAGAATGAGCGAGTTGATGGAGAAACTGAACCCGGCACAGAAAGAAGCGGTGTGCTGTCTGGACCGGCCGCTGCGCATTGTCGCCGGCGCCGGATCGGGCAAGACCAGCGTACTGATGGCCCGCATTGAATATCTGATCCGTGAAGCGGATGTGTACCCCAGCCGGATCATGGCGATCACCTTCACCAACAAGGCTGCCCGGGAAATGAAAGACCGCCTTGAGGCAATCCTGCCTGAAGAAGCGGGTGACGTGCGCATTTCGACGATTCACTCGCTGTGCGCCCGCATTTTGCGCATGGACGCCAAAGCGGCCGGCTATCCGTCCAACTTCACCATCCTCGATGGGGACGACCAGAAATCCATGGTCAGCCGCATTCGCAAGGAAAAAGGATTCGATAATAAGAAATATCCCGCCGGGCAGATTCTCAGCTTCATTTCTTCATGCAAGCGCGAACAGGTCGATCCGGAGAAAGCGCGCGTTCTGGCCGATACGCCGGACGGACACGTGCTGACGACGATTTATGCCGAATACCTTCGCGAACAGAACGAAATGTTCGCCATGGACTTTGACGATCTGCTTCTCAATACGGATGCTCTCCTTACCGAAAACGAAGTCGTCCGCACCAAGTGGCAAAACCGTCTTGACTACATTCACGTCGACGAGTTTCAGGATACCGACCCGATCCAGTATTCCCTGATTCGAAAACTCGTTCGCCCCGATGCCCAGCTCGTGGTCGTCGGCGATCCGGACCAGACTATTTATTCGTGGCGCGGCGCTTCGGTTTCCATCATCATGGATTTCGAAAAAGATTTCCCCGATGCAAAAACGATTATCCTCGATCAGAACTACCGTTCAACACAGGTCATTCTCGACGCGTCCAACGCGCTGATCGCCAACAACCGCAACCGCGTGAAAAAGATCTGTTTTCCACGCGTCCAAGCGCGCAGCCGATCCTTACCTTTGGGGGCATGGAAGACGAAAGCGAAGCCAGCTTTGTGGCGATGATGATCGCCCGTCTTCATTCGATCGGCGCCAAGGATCTCAAGCCCGTTCCGTATAAAGATATTGCGGTTCTGTACCGGGCCAACTATATTTCCCGTATTTTTGAAAAAGAACTCGTAAAGCAGAAAATTCCGTACCGCATTCTGGGCGGCATCCGCTTCTTCGAGCGCAAGGAAATCAAGGACATCCTGGCCTACCTCTTTCTTCTGCGCAAACCGGATCCCGATGATCCGGCGTTCATGAGCCAGGATCTGTATCTCGAGCGCATCATCAATGTGCCAAGCCGCAAAATCGGTCCAAAATTCATGGATACGCTGCGCAAGGAAAGTCAGGATCGAGGATTAAGCATGCTCGATGTGCTGCGTGATCCAAAACCGTCAATGCGGCCAGGGCCAGATCCTTTATCGATGTGCTCGACCGCATTCAGGCGCGCTATGAAAAGTACGGTCTGCTCGGTCTGGTCGACGCGGTCGTCGAAGAGACCGGCTATAAGAAATCGCTGGCGATGGATGAAGTCGAAGAGCGCATGCAGAACATCGGTGCGCTCGAGAGCGATATTACCGCCGCCTATTCCAACGACGCGACCCTCACCCTCGATGAATACTTAAGCAATCTGGCGATTTACACCGGCCGCATCGACGAAGAAGACCGCAACGCCGTCACCCTTTCTACGGTCCATACCGCCAAGGGCATGGAATACCCGGTGGTGTTCGTGAGCGGCCTGTATGAAGACACGTTTCCGTCCATGCGCTCCGTTATGGAAAGCGGAAAAGAAGGCATGGAAGAAGAGCGGCGCCTCATGTACGTCGCCATGACCCGCGCAAAGGACCTTCTGTTTCTGACGTGGAACACCGGCTATATGTACAGTCAGCAGGGCAATCGAATTCCTTCGCAGTTTATCGACGAAATTCCCGATACGCTGACTGCCCACATGCGCCGTCCTGGTCCCGTACCGGAACTGAGCGATTTGGAGCAGGAGAAAAGGACGTCAAAACGTCGAGACAGACCGGCGAAAAGATCGCCAAACTGGTCGAAAATCGCGAGAAGCGCATGAAGTCGGCCCGTACCCTTGCGGCACGCGCCAAGTCCAGACCGAAAAAGGTGACGTACCATAAGGGCGATCGGATTTTCCACAATAAGTTCAAGCAGGGAACGATCCTCGACGTTTCCGGCGATATTATCCAGATTCAGTTTGACGGATACGATCACGTCAAAAGATTAACGCGAACTTCATTACGCCGTTAGCCGACGTCGATCCCGAAGATCTCGCCAGCTGAAACCCGTCCTTAGCCGCCTGCGACAAGCGGGGTGCACTTTGATACAATGGACGATGGTTTCATTTCCTTTTCAGGCCCGCCGCGCAGTATGCGGCAGGCTGTAATCCGAACAGGAATAAAGAAATACATAAGAAAAGAATATGTACGAATAAATACATGGAAACGGTCTGTACAAGGACCGTATTCCCCTCCCGTTTTCCCTGGCTGACCGGCTTTTACATTCGCAGTCGGCCGCAGGAGACCGGCAGGAGGAGCAGAGACAGGAGGCATGCCGTATGGATGAAATCAAACGCATTGAAGAACTTCGCCGTCTTCTTGAACGGTATTCAAGAGAGTATTACATCAACGACAATCCGACGGTATCCGATGCGGAATACGACGCGCTGCTCGAAGAGCTCAAGGCGCTCGAAGCCAGACATCCGGAAAGCTACGATCCCAATTCGCCAACGCAGCGCATTATCGGAAAAGTGCTCGACGGCTTTGAAAAAGTCGTCCACGACCAGCGCATGCTTTCTCTGGATGATGTCTTTTCCAAAGAGGAACTGAAAGAGTTCTGCGAACGGATCTGGAAAGAATTTGGACGGGCATCCTTTGTGTGCGAATGCAAGTTCGACGGACTGGCCATGGCTCTGATTTATGAAAACGGGTCCTTTGTTCGTGCGGTTACGCGCGGGGATGGATCGGTCGGCGAAGACGTGACGGAAAACGTCCGCACGATTTCTTCGATTCCGATGCATATCGACGAGGCGGGCCATGTAGAAGTGCGCGGGGAAGTCATCATGCCCAAGGCGAGCTTTGAAAAGCTCAATGCGCTCCAGGAAGAAATGCATCTGCCGCTGTTTGCTAATCCGCGAAACGCCGCGGCCGGCACGATCCGCAACCTGGATACGTCCATTGCCCGCAAGCGCCGCCTGGACATGTTTCTTTACTATTTCCAGAACGGCGAAGAGCATGGCGTAAAAAGCCAGGCCGAAGCCCTCGAACAGCTCAAAGCCATGGGCTTTTCGGTTTTCCCCAACTGGAAGCTCTGCACTTCCTTTGAAGAAATCTGGGACTTTATTGAAAGCATTTCGAAGATTCGTTCGAGTCTTCCTTTTGAAATTGACGGCATTGTCGTCAAACTGAACGATTTTGCGATGCAGCATGAGATCGGTGTGACTGCCAAGTATCCGCGCTATTCCATCGCCTATAAATTTCCGGCGGAAGAAGTCGAAACTACGCTGATGGGTATCGAGCTGACCGTCGGACGCACCGGCAAAATTACCCCAAACGCCATTCTGGCGCCAGTTCGCGTAGCCGGCACGCTCGTCAGCGCCGCGACTCTGCACAACCGCGATCGCATCGACGCCTACGATCTGCGTATCGGCGATCAGGTCATCATCCGCAAAGCGGGCGATATCATTCCGGAAGTCGTACGCGCACTGCCCGAAAAGCGAAACGGAACGCAGGTGCCCTACGAATGGCCAAAGACGTGTCCGGTCTGCGGCTCGGATCTGGTGCGTCTGGAAGGTGAGGCGGACTATTTCTGCCCGAACCCCAACTGTCCGGCCCGCATCGTGCGCAGCCTGATTCATTTCTGTTCGCGCGAAGCCATGGACATCGACGGCTTTGGCGACAAGCGCGTCGTCTGGCTGCACGACAACGGCTTTTTAAGCACGATTGAAGCTATTTATCATTTGCATGAACGCCGCCAAGAACTGCTCGCGCACAAAGGCTGGTCCGAAAAAGGAACCGACAAGCTGTTTGCGGCCATTGAAGCCTCCAAAAGCAGCCGCTTGACCGTCTGCTTTTGCCCTGGGCATTGAGCAGGTCGGAAGCAAGGCCGCTAAACTGCTTGCGGACGCCTTCCATTCGATGGATGCGCTCATGAACGCCAGCGAAAGCGAACTTTCCGCGGTGAAGTTCATCGGGGACGTATCCGCCAGAAGCATTCATTCTTTCTTCGCGCAGGAAGAAAACCAGAAGCTGATCGCGGCGCTCAAGACGCTCGGTCTCAATATGGAAGAAGCCCCGAAAGAAGCGGTCAATTCCGATTCCTTCTTCGCCGGCAAGACGGTTGTGCTGACCGGTACGCTTGAACAGATGCCGCGCTCGAAAGCCAAGGAAATTCTGGAATCGCTGGGTGCTTCGGTCGCCGGATCGGTTTCGAAAAAGACCAGTCTGGTCATCGCAGGCGCCAGTGCGGGAAGCAAGCTGGCCAAGGCCGAAAGTCTGGGCATTCCTGTATGGAGCGAAGACGACTTCCTCAAGGAGATTTCTCACGATGAAGCGGCGTAATACCGATACAAAAGCGTCCGTCAGACGCTCGGGCGTTCTGAAAAAGGCGCTGGTCTTCGCGGCTTCGGCTTCGATGCTGCTGAGCGGCTGTTCGGAAGAAGGCGCCCGCGTCGTGCAGGGCCTTCGCCCCGGCGACTATGGCGCGGTGCTTCCGTATGAAACGAGCGATACGCGCGGCAAGCATATCGGTCTGATCAGCGACATCGACATTCGAAGCCAGCTCGAATCCGGCCTGATGGATTTGTCGAAGCAGTACTTCTCGCCCTCGGACGTCAACTTCCGTACCCACGTGTTCCTCGACTACGATGAACTCGACGCGACCGACGGCAGCCGCGGCCTGCTTGGTACGCTGCGTGACGGCAACCCGAACGGTCTGAACCCGTCGGCGGATGAAGAATTCGATACCGGCAACGGCATCGTGCGCGGTCCGATTCTTGTCAACGACATTTACGAACTCGACTTTTATTCGGGCGATACGCTCAAGGGCATTTCCATTGGCCTGGCCGTCTCCGATGCGGTGACGCAGGATGGTCAGCGCATTGAAATCGCCCCGGAGAAAATGGAAAACTTTCTTACCCAGACGGGAACGAAAATCGTGTCCTATTTGCGCGAGCGCTTTAACGAGATTTCACCCGATGTGCCGATTTTCATCGCGGCTTACCAGCTCAACACCGATGAAAACAGCCACTCCAAGGGCGGCTATATTTTCACCGAATACTTCCGCGGCCAGAACTCGCAGGTCAATACCCTTCACGAAGAGTATCTGATCGTTCCATCCAGTCAGTTCAGCCAGGCCCATCCGGAAATGGCGCAGGAATTTGAAACGTTCCGCCAGCAGGTCATGTCGATTTTGTCCGACGCGACGTATACGACCGGCGAAGCCAAGGTGCAGGACGGCACCATCGTGCGGCTGACGATTCATATCACGGCCCACGGAAAGACGGTCAGCGAGATTCTCGCGGTCATTCAGTCCGTGCGCGAAGATCTTTCGGCGTTTACCGATACGACGTGCACGTATAAAGTGATTATCGAAAACAACAGCGACGTCTGCGCTCTGCTCGAACGCGCACCCGATTCGAAGAGCGTCAAGGTCATGAGCATTTACTAAGACAGAAACGAGAGGCTTCTGCTTTTCGGATCCGGCGGCTTTAAAAGCCCTTTGAATCCAGCGAAACGTACAGGCCGCTCGTTTTCAGCCGGTTTTCCGGCCAGATAAACAGAACAGCACAGAAAGAAAGGAAACCGATGGAAAAATTTTCAACCGAATATTTTCGCAAACTGGCCTCGGATCTGAAATTTGATCTGAGCGATGCGGAAATTGAAGAGCTTAAAAGGACTTTCAGGCGGTGGAAGCCCAGGTTGAACTCTTCGAGAGTATCGACACCGAAGGGGTGGAACCGATGATTTATCCCTTTGAAGACGAAACCGTATTTTTACGGGAAGATACCGTATGCGATGTGCTCTCCCGCGAGGAAGCACTTGAGAACGTGCCGGATGTACGCATGGGACACGTTCATGTTCCAAAGGTGGTGAAATAAATGAAAACCCGTCTGACTCCAAACGAATCCGCAGCCCAGATTGAGGCGCTCCAGCCGACGCTGAACGCGGCGGTCACCATCGTAAGCGAACCGCAGGAAAATCCCGTTCAGGGCCTTCTTTCTGGCATTCCGGTTGTCCTCAAGGACAACGTCAGCACAAAAGGCATCCGTACGACCGCCAGCTCGAAAATTCTCGACAACTACGTGCCGGTCTACGATGCCACGATCGTTGAAAAACTGAAAAACGCTGGCGCCGTCATCGTCGCCAAGTCCAGCATGGATGAACTCGGCATGGGCGGGACCAACCGCAACGCATCGACCGGTCCGGCCTGCAACCCGTGGAATCCCGCCCACATTACCGGCGGTTCTTCCGGCGGAAGTGCGGCCCTGATGGCTGCCGGCTGCGCGCCCTTGCCATCGGTACCGATACCGGCGACTCCATCCGTAAGCCGGCTGCCTTCTGCGGTGTCGTCGGCTTCAAACCGACCTATGGACGCATTTCCCGCTACGGCATCATTCCGTATGCCTCTTCGCTCGATACCGTCGGCTTCTTTACCCGCACTATCGAAGACGCGGCCGAAGCGCTCGAAGTGCTCGCCGGCCGCGACGATCATGACATGACCAGCTCCTTTCTGCCGGTCGAACACTATAAAGAAAATCTCAATCCGGATTTAAAGGGCAAGCGAATCGGTATTTTCCGTACCGTCAGCGATCGCATCGCCCGCCCGGAACTGAAAAAGGATTTTGACGAACTCGTTGAAAAAATTCAGGCAGCTGGTGCAGAAGCTGTGGATCTGTATATGGATGAAAAGCTGATGAATCTCATCGCGCCCGTATACAAGACGATTGCCAACGCCGAAGCGACGGCCAACCATTCCAACCTGGACGGCATCCGCTTTGGTGTGCGCAAGCCGGGTGGATCGGTCGAAGAAGTCATGACCAATTCCCGTACCGCCGGTTTCTCAAGCTACGTGCGCGCCCGTTTTGTGATCGGCTCCTACACCCTTTTGAAGAAAACCAGGACCGCCTGTTCCGCAAGGCGCAGAAAATCCGCCGTCTGCTCGTCGACGCCTGGAAAGAACTGTTCGACTCGTGCGACGTGCTGCTTGCCCCGGCCGCACCGGATACCGCGCCGCTCATTGAAGAAAGCAGCGATGTCCGCTTTGGCAAGGACCGCTTCGAAGAAGAGCATATGCAGCTGGCCAACTTCTCCGGCTATCCGTCTTTGACGATGCCGCTTTCTCTGGCCGATAACGGTCTGCCGTTTGGCATTAACCTGAACGCCCCTGCCTTCCAGGAACAGGAACTTCTGGATGTGGCCGCTGCGCTCGAGAAAATCATTGACTTTAAGGAGGAACCGGCATGCCGCGTGAAGTAACCATTGGAATTGAAATCCATTGCGAGCTGAAAACAAAAACGAAAATGTTTTCCGGAGCGCTGGTAGCCTTCGGCGATCCGGCCAATACCAACACTTCGGTCATCGACCTCGGTCATCCGGGAACGCTGCCCTGCGTCAACAAGGAAGCGGTCCGCCTGGCTATTAAAGCGTGCACCGGTCTGCACTGCACGATCGACCCGCTCGTCAAATTCGACCGGAAAAACTACTACTACTCCGATCTGCCCAAAGGCTTCCAGATCACCCAGCAGTTCCACCCGATCGGCAAGGACGGCTATGTGCTCATCCAGACCGATGAAGGGGAAAGAAAGTGCGCATCGAGCGCATTCACATGGAAGAAGATACGGCCAAGCAGTTCCATAAGGACACCGGCACGTACATCGACTTCAACCGCGCCGGCACGCCGCTTGTCGAAATCGTTTCCCGACCGGATATGCATTCCGCAGCCGAAGCGGCTGCATATGTCGAAGCGCTGCGCCGCACGCTCTTCTATCTGAACGTTTCCGACGTCAAGATGGAAGAAGGTTCCATGCGCTGCGACATTAACATTTCGCTTTCCGACGATCCCGAAAAACTCGGAACGAAAGTCGAAATCAAAAACCTGAACTCGATCGCCAACGTGCAGAAAGCCGTTCAGGCGGAAATCGAACGCCAGAACGCTGCGCTGGATGCCGGCGAAGAAATCGTACAGTCCACCCGCCGCTACGATGAGCCGACCAAATCGACCGTGCTCATGCGTAAAAAGAAGGCAATGTCGACTACAAGTACTTCCCGGAACCGAACATTTTCCCGATCCGTCTTGATGAAAAGTGGATCGAGGAAATCCAGAACTCGCTCGAAGAACTGCCCGAACAGCGCCTCGAACGCTTTAAAAAGCAGTTTGGCCTCAACGATTACGACGCGTCCGTTCTCGTCAACGACCGCGATATGGCCGACTTCTACGAATCCGTGATGGCTGATGCAAAAGACGCCAAGAAGGCCGCCAACTGGGTCATCGGCGATCTGAGCGCCTGGCTCAATAAAAACGGCCTGAACTTTACGAAAAATCCGGCTTCCGCCAAGGCGATCGCCCGTCTGGTCAACCTCATCGAAGAGGGTACCATTTCCGGCAAGCAGGGCAAGGAAGTCTTTGAAGACGTCATGCAGGGCGCCGATCCGGATCAGGTGATCAAGGACAAAGGCATGCAGCAGATGTCCGATGACGGCGCGCTGCTCGAGCTGATCAACACCGTACTCGATCAGAACCCGAAATCGATCGAAGACTTCAAGAACGGCAAAAACCGTGCTGTCGGCTTTCTCATGGGTCAGGTCATGAAGGCGTCCAAAGGCCAGGCCAACCCGAAAAAGGCCAACGGTCTGCTCGTTCAGGAACTGAACAAACGGTAAATTCTCCCTTTGAACAAAGGGAAAACCGGAGTTTTCTAACAGTTTGTTCACGCGGCCGGCCTCAGCCATCACAAAAGTCTTCGTGTGATATGATTGTGTTGGTTTTGAGAGAGCTCAGAACCGGACACGAAAAATACTGCTGCCTGAGGCAGCTGATGGAAATGAATTGGAGAGAACTATGCCCGATACACCTAAAAAACGAAACGGGTCAGAAAGCCGAAAAAGGAGAAAGTCAAACAGGGCCACAAGCTCGTCTGGTTTACTCTGATCATCATTCTGATTCCGTTCCTCATTGTCGGTTACGTCCTGCTGACCAGTGCACAGGGCAACAACCACCCCGTTGAAGGAAATCGCTTTGGCGTCAACGACCTGCAGCCGCGCATTCAGGATTCGCAGATGAATGCCATTCAGGGCGATCTGCTTACGATCGGCGGCGTAGAAAGCGCCACGATCAATCTCGAATCCGCCACCCTGCGCGTCAACCTGAACATGGTCGACAATGCGGACAACGCGATTCTCGAAGAAGCGTGCCGCCAGGCGTACGACATCGTCAACAACTACCTGCCGATCGATACGTACTTCACGAATTCGGAAAACGGTAAAAACTACGATCTGGAAATTTCCGCTTACAACTACATCGTCGACGATCAGCATCCCGCCGACGGCTGGCACTTCACCAAGCTGCTGAAAACCGCGGCCGCCAGCGACTTTGTGGTGGATCACATTACCCAGCCGAAAAATCCGGAACTCGCCGAACAGGTGCGCAAGAAGGAAGCTCAGACGCCGCAGGCGCCTGCGCAGGATTCTGCAGCCGAACAGCCGGCCGAAGATCCCAACGCGCAGCAGGAAGCTCTGCCGGATGAAAATCTCGGCTACTACGACGAATACGGAAACTTCATTTACTACCAGTAGAACATTTGAAACAGACAGCCAGCCGGAATCCCCGGCTGGTTTTATTTGGAGCAAGCTCGCAAACGAACGCGCTGACCGTAAGCGTCAAATAAAAGACGGGTATTTTCTCGACCGCCTCCTTGGGATAATTCCTTTATTCAAGGAGGCTTTTTCATGGAATCAATCATCCCTGCAATCGATCTCGGTATCGATTTCTCCAAAGTTAAAAACATCTATCTGGCTCAGATGCCTGCTGACCTTCGCAAAGGAATTGACGGTTACGTCTCCCTGGTTCAAGGACCTCTCGCTCTGGATCCGCTGGATGGATCCCTCTTTCTCTTCGTTAATCGACAGAAGAACAAGATCAAAGGTATCCTTCGTGACGGAAATGGATTCTGGCTTGTTTATAAGCGACTCTCCAGATCTTCCCTTCAGTGGCCTGTCAGCCCTGACCAGTCCGACTTCATGCGAATTGACTGTTCGCAGCTGGCTTCTCTGCTTTCCGGTCTGTCGATTGTTCCCCAGCCGGCATTTCTGCCACGAACTTATAAGTATGTTTAAACCAATTTAAAAGGATGATTTTCTTGAAGGAATATCAAGATAAATCATCTAATTTACTTTATCTATCGCTCTAAATATGTTAAAATTAATACATGGATGTGCCGAACCCTTACCAGACAATCCGCAACGAGCTCCTCGAAGATCTTCATCATCAGATCAGCACCATGACGGAAGAAGAGAAAGACAAATTTATTGAGGATATGTACCTGGATCTCTATTTCGCTAAAGAAATCAATAAAGCCGTGAAAAGCGGCCGCTTTGGTCCTTCTACGGAAAAGATGGTTCCCTTGAAACTGGATTACTCTGAAAACGAGGACGGCGGCCCAGATATCAATATTCTGAATAAACAGCTGGCTCAGCTTGATCTGAAAGCCGATGTTTGTTTTAACCGGGCTGCGAAATATCAGGAAGAGGGAGACCGCTATCGTAAAGAAGCTGAAGATTTAAAGCTCAGTTCTGTTGAAGGAAGCAAGAAAAACCTTCCACCAAGTGCAGAAAGCAGGAAGCGGTCAAAGAAACCACTACCTTCAGTGTAGAAGGGAAAAGCGCATTTGCCCAGTTTGCGGCTGTGAGATGAAAACTGTTGGAATGAAACGTCACTATAGGATTCATCGGATTCCCGCTCGCTATAGGCTGGAAGAAGTGCTGCGTGAGACAGTCGCGTGCCCAAACAAGTGTACGGATGAAAACGGGAAAGCCATCATCCGCACCGCCGAACCTGACGAGCCTGCACTGATCGACAAGAGTGTCGCAACTTCCTCTATGGTCGCGGGAATTGCCTACGATAAGTTCGTAATGGGAACCCCGGCCTATCGTCAGGAAAAGCACCTGAGTCTCACGGGACTGCCGATCAGCCGTCAGACCATGGGCAACATCCTGGAAAAAACTTACGATCTTTATCTGAAGCCACTCGTAAAACAAATGATTGAGGATCTCCCAAACTGTAACGTCGTCCATATGGATGAGACGGTTTTAAAGTGCACGGAGGTTAAAGATCGAAAACAGTCTTCTATGGTTGTCGCCGTCAGCGGAATCTATGAAGAGAACCAGATGGCTGTCTATAAGTTTTTCCCTTACAAGAAACAGGAGTTCGTAATCGCCCTCCTTGGCGGTTCTTTTCGTCATGCCCTTATGACAGACGGGCTTTATGCATATGCCAACTACTATGGCCCCTGCAGAAAGCTCAACTGTATGGCCCATGCGAGAAGAAAGATCTTCGAAGCCATCAAAGTCCGGTCAGACTTCGCGCAGTATCAGGCAGACGTCCTGAAGTGGGAAAAGACCACACTGGAGAACGACGAAGAGGCCGCAGAAGCGGCAGCCCAGCTGGACGAAACAGAGAGACCCGAACCAAGTCCGGGTCTCCAGATTCTGCTCACAGCCCTGTCTCTGTTCGGGAAGCTCTACCACATCGAATCCCACGTTGCTTCTTACTCGCACGAGGCGAGAACCGAAGTTCGGCAGGAACTTTCAAAGCCCTGCTTTGAAAGACTCACAAGAGTCATGATGGTGGAGATTCAGAGTGGATTCGAGGAAAGAAGCACCGCCTACAGAGCAGCCAAGTACTTCATGGATCGAGCGAACTCGTTGGGAAGGTGCCTGGAAGACGGTGATTATCCGATCGACAATAATGTGGCAGAAAGAGCCGTAAAGCCATTCGTGATCAATCGCAAAAACTTCCAGACTACGAAGAGTATCAAAGGTGCGGAAGTCGTCGCAGCGTTTATGACTTTGTTTCGATCGGCTGAAATGAACGACTTAAATCCAGAGCGCTACATGGAGTACGTTCTGGATGAACTCAAATGGTTCAAAGACGATGAAATCGCGGTAGATGTATTGAAGTCACTTCTGCCGTATTCAAAGGATTTACCTGAATATCTTCGAATTGGATACCGTGGACCGGATCCGAAGTATGAAGAAAACGATGAAGAATAAAAAATACGCCAAGCGGGATCTCGAAAGGGATCCCGTTTAGCGTATCTAATATTCAGTCTCGCGTATACCCGTCGATTGTTTGACACTTACCGCTGACCCAATAGAAAGTCCGCGCAAAACGGGGAAAGCCGCCAGTTCAGCCGAAGCCATTGTCAAAGTTTACGAACAGGAAATGCAAAGGAGAAAACGTCCGCACAGGTGCGGAACGCCTTCTCCTTTTTCATTTAGAACGGAAATTTTGCGGCTGAGAAACACGAAAAAACGTGCCTGCATACGGGACGAATGTACAGAAAAAGTATCGTCAATTCGCAAAATCATGTGCAAAACGGGAAATAAATAGCGTCACGATCTCTTCCAGTCAACAGGCGTTTTAAAAGAGTTTGTGAAAAAAACGAATTTGATTTAAAAAATAAACGCTTAAGATGGAAACTAGGAAGAAAGCGCTTACTGCAGGATCTGCGGCGCTTTCCCGCTAGAAAGGATTTTGGAAATTATGAAATACAGAAGATGGATGCAGGGAAGCCTGGCCATGGTTCTTTCCTGTTCCAGTCTGCTTTCCGCGATGCCGATTGCGGCTGCCGATACCGATACCGGTACATCGGATACGCGGGAGTGGACAGACAATCCAGGCGTCTTCCAGGTAAACCGGGAAAGGCGCGCGCCACATTCTGGCGCTACGATTCAGCGGGCCAGGCGCTGGCGCAAAACCCCGCTGCATCCAGCTATCATAAGCTGCTCAATGGAGACGACTGGAAATTTCACTGGGCCATCAATCCAGCCGGCCGGGCACAGGTGACGATTAACGGCTTTAATTCCGTCGACCTGGACGATTCTTCGTGGGATGACATCAGCGTTCCGCGCAGCTGGCAGACGTATGTGAAGGAGGACGGATCCTGGAAATACGATCCGGTCATCTACTCCAACCAGAACTATCCCTGGATCAGCATCGAAGGCCGCAAGGAGAAGGCGGGAACGGCGCCGGAACAGTACAATCCGGTCGGCACCTACCGCAAGCACTTTACGATTGATCCTTCCTGGAAAGACAAGGAAGTGTTCGCCAATTTCCAGGGTGTCGAATCCGCCATGTACCTCTGGGTAAACGGCACGTACATCGGCTATTCCGAAGACACGTTCTCCGCCAAGGGCTTTGACATTACCAAAGCGCTGAATTTTGAAGAGGGCGCGGACAACGTGATGACCGTTGAAGTGTACCGCTGGTGCGACGGCAGCTACATCGAAAACCAGGACATGCTTCGCCTGTCCGGCATTTTCCGCGACGTTTCCCTCGACGCCAAGGACAAAGTCGAAATCCGCGACTTCACCGCGCTGTCCAATACGTTTGTCAACGACAGCAAGGACGGAAAGCTCAGCATTGAAGCCGATCTGCGCCGCTTTGATACGACCGATCGCAATCTGAAGCTGAACGCCGTTTTATACGACGACAGGCAGAACAAAGTCGGCGAAGTCTCGACAGATGCCCTGCTGGATACCGAGGAAAAGACGGTTTCCATGGAAACGACGATCCCCAATGTCAAAAAGTGGAATGCCGAACATCCCAATCTGTATACGCTCGTTCTCTCGCTGAGTGAGGGCGAAACGACGCACGATCTGACCGTCATCAAAGTCGGCTTCCGCTCCGTGGAAGTGACCGATCGCGGTTCGACCGATGCCAGACTGCGCGTCAACGGCGAAGAAATTTATTTGTATGGCGTCAACCGCCACGAAAACAATCCGGCTACCGGCCGCTATCTGACTCGAGAAGAGATGGAAAAGGAAATCCTTCTCATGAAGTCGCTCAACATTAACGCGGTCCGCGCTTCCCATTATCCCAACGATCCCGTGTTCTACGATTTGTGCGACGAGTACGGTCTGTACGTCATGGACGAAGCCAACGTGGAAAGCCACAACGGCCGCAGCCAGTACGGCGTGCCGGGCGATTTGCCAGGCTACATTGAAGCGGCAGAAGACCGCGCCATCAGCATGGTCGAACGCGATAAAAACCACGCGTCCGTCATCATGTGGTCGCCAGGAAACGAAACCGGTGCCGGTCAGTCGCTCCAGAAAGAACTTGAATATTTCCATGACGCCGATCCTTCCCGCGTCATTCACTATCAGGGCTGGAACGCCAACGAGCTGGTTCAGGTCGAATCCAATATGTACCCCGAAATCAGCAAAATGCGCAGCAGCGACCGTCCGTACATCATGTGCGAATACCTGCACACGATGGGCAACTCGGGCGGCGGCATGATCGACTACTGGGAAAAGATCCGCTCCGTCGGCAACCTGCAGGGCGGCTTTATCTGGGACTGGGTCGACCAGAGCTTCAACACGCCGCTCATTCAGGACGGCAAGTGGGACGGCAAAACCACGTACTGGGGCTATGACGGCGACTGGAATACCGGCGATTACACCGCCTGGCGTTCGGGCAACTCCGACTTCTGCGTCAACGGCATCATCTCCCCTGACCGCACGCTTCAGCCGGAAGCCCAGGAAGTCAAACGCATTTATCAGGGCTTCCAGATGTCTCTCGATGAACAGGATGCGCACGTGATTCACCTGAGCAACGAGCTGATCGATACGAATACCGACGAGTATTCCTGCTCGTGGCAGCTGCTCAAAAACGGCAAAACCATCGAAAACGGAATCGTTGATAACGTCTCGATCGCGCCCAAAGCCGACGGCACCTTCCAGGTGAACTGGACGCAGCCGGACAGCCTGGACGATAAGGATGAGCTGCTGCTCAACATTTCCTTTACGTACAAGGAAGATACCGTCTGGGCGAAAGCCGGCGACGTGTACGCGGCTGCCCAGTTTGATGTCAGCCCGACCGGTCTGGCGGCAGGAAACCATGCCTTTGATCAGAGCGCGGACAACGCCTTTACGGACGCCGATCTTGAACAGAGCGAGACGGCGCTGACCGTTTCCAAAGGAAACTGGTCGGTCGGCTTTGATCTCGAACAGGGCGCACTGAACTCCTTTAAAGTGGACGGCAAGGAACTGATCGCCGCGCCGCTTGAACCCAACTACTGGCGTGCCTATACCGACAACGACAAAAAGAAGGCGTCGACGGCGCCTGGAAAAACGCAAACAAAAACGCGCAGATTCACACGAGCGTCTCCAAAGGCGACAAGACGATTTATGTCACCGTCGAACGCATCCTGCCCGAAGCGAAAAACTCCAAGGATTCGATTACGTATTCCATTACCTCGAGCGGTGACGTCTTCGTGCAGAGCAGCCTTGCGCCGTCTGGCCAGATGGGCGAACTGCTGCGCGTCGGCAACCGTCTCGAACTCGATTCGTCGCTGGAAAACATGACGTGGTATGGCAACGGCAAGGAAGACTCCTACGCTGACCGCAAAACCGGATACGATGCCGGCATCTGGACGGATACGGTAGACAATCAGTTCGTCAGCTTCGTCTATCCGCAGGAAACCGGCAACAAGACCGACGTGCGCTGGATGGCGTTAACTGACAGTTCCGGCAAAGGTCTGCTCGTCGATGCGGACGAACATCTGCTTTCGATGTCCGCGCTGCACTACACGCAGGAAGATCTCGATCAGGCGGCGCATCCGTACGAACTGACGAAAAAGGATTCGACTGTACTGACGATCGACTACGCCCAGATGGGTCTCGGTACCGCCAGCTGCGGTCCGGCCACCTTAAGCAAATACCGTCTCGGAACGGATCATCCGTATACGTACAGCTATCATCTGCGTCCGGTATCTTCGAGCGATGACATCGAAGCCATTACCGGCGTTGACATCCCTGACGACACCGAACTCGTTACGGGCGTTACCATCGGCGATAAAACCGTCACCAACTGGAATTCCGCGATTTCTGCCTATACGTTTGAGCTGAATGCGGATCAGAGTGAAGTGCCGGAAGTCACGGTCGATCACGGCGAGGACGTCACCGTCGAAGTCGTGAAACCGGAAAGCGTTCCGGGAACGCTCCAGATTCACGCGAAGAAAACCAATGGCTACGAAAAGACGTACACGATCGAACTCAGCTGCTCGAGCGAGTACTACCTTTCGGACATCGGCTACGACGCCAGCCGTTCCTCTTCCGGCTACAACGGCATTCATGTCGATAAAAACAACAGCGGCAATCCGATCCGCCTGAAAGTCGACGGCGCCGAACAGCGCTTTGAAAAAGGCTTTGGCGTCAACTCGGATTCCTGGCTCTACTTTGACGTGTCGAATCTCGACATCGACCGTCTGCAGGGCTACGCGGGCATTGACCTCGAAAAGAACCGGACCCAGGACGGCTGCTACGCGGCCATTCTCGTGGACGGCGTCGAAGTCGCCCGAAGCAATCTGCTCAACCATAATCAGGACGCTTACTACTTCGATGTCGATGTGCATGGGGCAAAAGAAATCACCCTGTATGTCGACAAGAATGTCAAAAACGGACACGACATGCTTTCGTGGGGCGATATGAAGCTGACACGCCCGTCTTCCGACAAGCCGCAGACGGAATCCATCCGCCTCAAAGCCGGCGTCAGCGCCAAGCTCGATGGTACGAACAAGATTCTGTACAGCATTGCCCCGAAAACGACGTTCGCCCAGATTCGCGAAATGATCGATGTGGCCGAAGGCTGCACGCTCGAAATGGCGGAAGCCATGGGCGGCGAACAGAGCGAAGACGCTTCGGCCGGTACCGGCTACTGGCTGCGCCTGTTCAAGGACGGCAATAAGCTCGATGAACTGAAAATCGCCGTCAACGGCGATATCGACAGCTCCGCCGATTCGGCCGTAACCGAAGCCGATGTCACGCGCTTTGATTCGCTTCGCAAAGAAGAAAACCCGGACATTCTGTACGTCCGGGCTGCGGATTTAAACTTCAACAACCAGCTCGATGACGAAGACCTGGCCCTCTTAAAAGAACTGGGCGGTCTCAAGGATCCGGAAATTCCGGTCTCCTCCATCACGATGACCGGCATTCCCGAAACGCCGGCTGTCGGCGAAGCCTTTACGCTGGGCACCACGGTGGAACCGGAAAACGCAACAAATAAAGATGTCACATTCAGCACGGATCATCCGGAAATTCTTCACATCGGTACGGACGGCAAAGCCGTCTTCCTCAGGGAAGGCAGCGCGACGATTACCGCGACTGCCGCGGATGAATCGGGCGTTACAGCCGAAATGACGCTGAAAACCGCCAATGCGGATACGAAATACGATATCTGGTATTTAACGGGTGAAGGCGTCGAAGGCGCCATGGAAAAGGGCGAAGACTTCGATGTTCTGAACTTTGATGCCAACGCCAGCGAAAGCAGCTGGGGCGGCATTCACATTAACAAGGCCGATTCCGGCACCGCTGCATCGAGTGTAAATCTTTCTCTGCGTCTGGCCGGCAAGCCAGCTGTCTTTGACAAAGGTCTGTCTGCCAACGCGAATGCGAAAATTGTCTACGATCTGACTCAGCTGCCCAAAACGGACAAACCGCTGATCTTCCGTGCCTGGGTTGGCATCGACTATTTGAAGGACGGAAAGACCGGCCGCGATGGCGCGAAGTTTACGTTCTACAAAGACTCCATTTCCGATGAAAACGTACTGTACGATGCCAGCACGATCGTACAGGGCAAAGAAGGCAAATACGTTTCCTTTGATGTCACCGGTGTGAACACGCTGATTTTGTATGCGGACAAGGTCGGCAGCCAGAACGATGACTGCGTCGACTGGTGCGATGCAAAAATCGTCCGCGAACACGTTGACGTACCGGTACTCGATACGAAAGCGCTCAGCGAAGCGATGACGCAAATCGAAACGCTCGCAAAAGACGAAGACGCGAAGCTTTCTTCGGCATGGACGGCGTACTTGAACGAAGCTAGAGCTGCGGCGCAAAGCGCTCTCGATTCCGGCGCCTTCAAAACGCAGGAAGACGCGGATGCCAAGGCTGCTGAACTGAACGCCCTTCTCGATACAGCCAATATCGCATCCAAGGCGTTCCAGGTTCTCGATGCGAACAAAGCGATCGATCTGAGCTTGTATACCGATGAAACCGCGCAGGCATACACTGCCGCAAAACAGGCGCTTGAAGCCGAACTGGCCGCTCCGGCCACTGCGAAAAAGCGCAGATTGCCAGCAAGCAAAACGCGTATGAAGATTCCAGAAAGGCTCTGGTCGCCAAACCAGTCCTCAATCTCGATGCACTCAACGCGCAGGTCAAGGCGCTTGGCGATTTCCTGAACGATTCGGATACGCAGCTCAGCGTTGCCTGGACATCGTATTTTGGAATGATTCATTCTCAGTTCATGGATCTGAGTGAAGACGATTTTGAAAGTCAGGAAGATGTCGATCAGGCTGCGGAAGGCCTTGTCAATCTGCTCGATCTCGTCAAAACCGCCAACGCAGCCTTCACGGCGCTCAACGCGAATAAGGATCTGGATCTGAGCCGCTATACCGAAGCCAGCGCCCAAGCGTATCGTGATGCCAGAACGGCCCTTGAGGCGGAACTGGAAAAACCGGAAGAAGCCAGCCAGACCGTCATCTCCGCGAAAAAGACGTCTACGAAGCGGCTTATGCGGCGCTGAAAGAACGTCCATTAGTGAATACCACGCTTCTCGAACTTGTCATTCGCGCCGTCGAAGCCGCGGATTCCGACGCGTTTGTTTCGAGCGGATGGGATCGTCTTCAGACCGCTCTTGCTCCCGCAAAAGCGGCCATGACAGCGCAGTCGCAAAGTGAAATCGACGCGGCCGCAAAAGCGCTGAACAAAGCCTGGATGGACGTCCGCCGCAAACCGGACGCTTCGGCTTTGAAAAACCTGAAATAAAATTCTTTCTTGGCCCGGTTGAAACGCGTTTTGCGTAATACCAGAAACGAGAAAGTGCCGCTCTCTCAAGGCGGCAGCCCTCTGATTTCCGGCAGAATGTTCTGCCCAGAAGCCAGAGGGCTTTTTCTATGGGGCGAAGAGAACGTACGGCGAGAAAAAGACCAGAACTTTTACAGCCGGCATGAGCCGACTGCAGGTTCTGGTCTTGCATGAGAACTGGTGAGAAGGAAATCGTTTATCGCTTGGAAAAAAGCGGAAGAAAGAACCGTAAAGGGCAGGGAGCGCTTTAGAGAAGCTTGAGGACGGGCGAGAATTTCTCCAGCACGTACCAGGCGAGGGCAAGCAGGAAGACGGAATCGAATTTGGTTTTGAGAATGTCGTATTCCGCGGGCAAATGGCCGTTGTTTCGCTTGAGTCCGCCATAAAAGAACGCCATCAGATTCATCGCGCCCATGCGATCCGTCTGTAAAGTGGAGCCAAGAACAGCCGCCTGCGGATGCAGGAGAAACTTTCCAGACGCCTCAGCATTTCCTTTGTGAAATCGCGCAAATGGTACTGACGGTAAAAATCCATACCGGCGACTGCAGCCAGACATTCGAGCAGAAGCCCAAACTGGTAGTGCTTCATATACTCGTTTTCCAGTGGCTGCAGCCTGCAGCCCATCAGCGTTTCGAGGCCTTCGATTAACATGCCGTTTTCGAGCTGAATGTGGCTTCGGTTGAGAATGTCGACGGCCATACGGGAGAGAGAGAGAAGATCAGCGCGTCGTCCGGATAAAAGGTGTAGACGTAGCCAGGCGCCAGATTCATCGTCTTCAGGGCTTCGAGCCGTCCCTGCATAATCTGATTGCGCAGAGTAGCCGTTCCAAAATTGAGAAAGCCGGCCAGCGGGACAATCGGGCGGATCAGCAGTTCCGTCTCGTCTTTTTCGTACACAAGATTGTCTCCAGGCTGAGCCAGCGAGACGAGCGTCATCTTTTTCGCGCCCAGTTCTTTGGCCACACGGCCTAACGACCAGTTGAGAAAACCGCCGTCGCCATAGTAGTCCCCATCAATATTCACGAGCGAATACGCCGGGAAATAGGCAGCCGAAGCCAGAACGGCCTGCTCCGTTTTTCGGGGAAGTGAGTTCGTTTTTGTAAAGATGCGCGCCTGGTTCTTGCTGACGTTGGATGCCAGACACGCGAAGTTCAGACTGGATTTTTCAAAGGCGTCAAAGTCAAAGAGCGAGTGAAACACCTTGGAGAGGGTTTGTGTCGTCGGTCCGTTGTTCTGAAACGCCTTGACATAGGCATCAAAGCCTTTGTCGGCTTCGTCGGCTGCCTTGTGGCAGTCCGGAAAGGAAAACAGACCGTCGGCCAGACCGCTTGAAGGAAAGGAAGCAATCATCGACGAAAGATCGACTGGCTTATTCATCGCATACAGCGCGCCGACAATGGCGCCGATCGAAATGCCGGTGACCAGATCATACGTTTTTTCTGTTCCATCAGCGTCGTCAAAACGCCGATTGTATAACTGCCCCGGCTGCCTCCGCCGCCAAGGACTAATGCATGGGTATTGGAATTGTTCATACTCTCTATTTTAGGCGTCCGGATCAAGGAGCAGGTCCGGGAAGACCGTATCGATGTCCGGGTAAATCTGGCTGGGAAAACCGCGCACTGGAATCGATTTGGTCAGAGCGGTCAGGCTTTTGTTTGCGAGGCAGGAGGAGAGCTGGAAGTGCGATGAGCATTCTGTGCACCCGGCGCTGTATCCTTAAGCAGCGTCTGCAGTGCGAGAAGCATTTTCTGCGCGCAGTTTGAAATGCGCGCGAGGGAAGCGGGAAGCAGTTCTTTTCCCGAAAGCCAGGTGGCGATATAGGCAAAGGAATACTCGGAACAGTCGATGCCGCAGGCCATGCACACCACAAAGCTTACCGATTCGCTTTCCGTCTCCCGCAGTTCGGGCGACTGAAGCAGACGGTCGATGAGCGCCTGTTCTCTGGCATCCATTCGGCTGTGATCGCAGACGCCAAAATTGTGCAGAAGCGCGTGGGCGCATTCGTGGGTGAGCGTTTTAAACGCGTGGCGGGAGTTCAGCGTTTCGTTAATGCGAATGCGCTGCTCGTCATAGCGGCAGGTGCCGTTGACACCATGTTCGAGCGCGCAGCGTTCGATTTGAAAGCCGGTCAGCTTTTCGAGCAGCGGTATGGCCGGTTCGAACAAGTCGCATTCGCCTTCGAGCGTTTTAACCTGAGGCGGCGGGGGCAGCGGCTTGCCTTCGGTCTGGGAAATGTCGAAGACGGAAATGGAGCGAAAGCCGGTGCGGGTTTCGATTTTCTCCTTTGCGGCGTCTTTTGTTTTGACTTTATAGGAATACGGGGCGAGAATGCGCAGACCTTTCTCCCCTTTTTGACGTGCCGGCCAAATACGCCCTCCCACGTCTGAAAACCGGCCACCAGACTGGCCTGCGGACACTGTTTGTAGAGCAGCAAGGTATTGCGCATGGAATAGGACGGAAAGCGGGACATCGTTTTCAAATACTGGCGGTATTCATCGCCTTCGAGCAGCTGGGCAACGCCTTCATCGAGCAGGGCGAGCAGTTCTTCAATCGTTTTGTTTTTCATACATCCTCCAGAACCGATATACGAAAAACGAACGATCCCGGGCAGATGTCAAACCAGACAACGCTCCGATCCGGCCTGGTTTTGAAGGTCTGTACAAAACAAGTCTTTTGTTTGTGCAAACCAGACGATAAACTGACAACGGTTGTGTCCAGATTGCACCGTTGACAGGATATGGACAAAAGAAAACCAGACCGGGACTGTATAAAGCGGGCCGTCTGGTTTGGAACCGATTCACGAAAGAGAAAAAGGGGAAAACAATGAATCGATCCAGTACAAAAAACAAATGCACACCGCGCTTGCGCTGCTTTGCGCCTGTACGATCAGCTCGAGCATCCTGATGCTGCAGGCGAAAGAAGACCCGGCAATCCAGACCGAAACGTCCAGGCCGATGCCCGCCATGCCGAAGCGGCCAGTGGAAAAGAAAACCACGGATTCAGAAGAAAGCACAGACAATGGTTTTGCTTCCAATACACAGGAAAGCGGAAAGTCAGAAGAAAAAGCGTCCGAAGAAGTGCCTCAACAAAAGGGTGAACAAGCGGATGAAAATACCGACACCGAAGGCTTGGATGAAGCTTCTCCAGCCGATGTTCAGACGAACTGGACGTGGCTGACCTCCCAGAAGGATGGCTGCGTTCTGTATCGTCTGTATAACCCGAACAGCGGGGAACATTTTTATACCAGTTCGGCCAAAGAGCGCGAAGTGCTGATTTCCTCCGGCTGGAAAGACGAAGATACCGCCTGGAGTACGCCTGTGGAAGATGGCGAACCGGTGTACCGGCTGTACAATCCCAACGCCTCCGATCATCACTACACGAAAAGCGAAAACGAGAGAAACGGTCTGGTTCAGGCGGGCTGGAAAGATGAGGGAATCGCCTTTTATTCGGAAAGCGAATACGGCCGTACGGTGTATCGTCTGTACAATCCCAACGCCCGATCCGGATCGCATCACTATACGCTCTCACTCAAGGAGCACAATGCGCTGATTCAGGCCGGCTGGAAAGCGGAAGGAACTGCCTTTTTCGCGATCAGCGATTACGATTTCGCGCGAAACGATAACGGGGAAATCCACGGCTTTGATTCAGATCAGAACGAACTCAAAGGGCGTGTCGGCCTTTACGACGACTGGTACGAATTCGATGAAACCGGCGTTCTTCAAACCGGATGGATCGAAGAAAACGGACAGCCCGATAGGTATTCCATGCCCGACGGCCGTCAGCTTCTCGGCTTTGCGCAAGTTGAGAACGATCGCTATTTCTTCGATCTCGAAACCGGTTCGATGCACCGAAATACTCTGGAACAGGATGAAAACGGCAGCGAGTTCTGGTTTGACGAAAACGGTCGGGCCGTTTCGGGACGCGTCTTTGTTTATCCGAAAGTTGGTCAGGCCAGTGCTGAGGGCATTGTCTGGAACACGTTTGGCTGGGATGAAAATCCGGTACGGCACACTCTTCTGCGCCGCAAGCAGGAACTCGAAACGTATCGCGAAAATCCGGAGGTTCTCGTACAGTGGAATGAAACCTGCAGCAATACGCTGATTCAGGACGCGATTGCCGAATACGAAATTGTCCAGAGCGCGCTGAAAAAACAGGAGCACGTATCCGTTTCTTCGGTTTACAATCCGAACAGCGGCGAACACTTTTACACCGCCGATCCCAAGGAAATCGCAGGCCTGGTCAAGCAGGGCTGGAAAGATGAGGGCGTGCGCTTTTTGCAGCCGGTCTCTTCGAATACACCCGTGTATCGTCTGTATCAGAGCGCGAATGGCGAGCATCACTATACGTGCAGTCCAAACGAGCGGCAGGCGCTCCTTTCGATGGGCTGGAAAGATGAAAACATCGCCTTTTATTCCGCTGAAATCAATCAGCAGCCCGTGCTGCGGCTCTACAATCCCAACGCGAAAACCGGCTCGCATCATTTCACGCTCGATCGAAGGGAAAAAGAGCGGCTGGTGGAATTTGGCTGGGAAGAAGAAAACGGCAGCTGGAACGCGCTCAATCTGTATTCGTTTGTGAAGGATCCAGACGATCCGTCTTTCATTACCGCCTTTGATCCCGACGATCAGCCACTGTATGGCTTTACTTCGATTTTTGGGGATCGCTATTGCTTTGACGAAAGCCAGGGAGGACGCATGCTTACCGGCGAACAGACGTTAACCTTGAACGATCAGGTCCATGAATTTCAGTTTGGATCGGATGGAAAAATGGTGACTGGCGAAGTGCAGAAAAGCGGCGGAATCGCTTTTATGATCTCAGTGACGGCCACCGTGTGAAAAATTCCTTTGTGCAGTACGGAAATCCGAAAAAGGTTTGCTGGTACGACGAAAACGGCTGGCGCGTTTCCGGACGCAGAAACATCAAGGGCCATATGTGCCGCTTTGATGACGCGACGGGTGCACTGATGCCCGACTTTGAAGATCTCCAGCGCCAAATCGAGCAGACGATTGCGAACAGTTCCGCACGAAACGCTGAAATTTCCTTTGCGGTTCGCGTGCCCGGACGAGATGAAAAAATTGTGGTGAATTCTCATTCCCAGCAGTCGGCAAGCGTCATGAAGATGTTTGTGATGGGCGCCATTTTTGAAAACTACGAACGATACGCCGCGTTTGCGACGCCGATGCGCCTCGAACAGCAGCTTTCGGTCATGATTTCCGTTTCCAGCAACGATGCCTGGGTGTATCTGGTGAGCGTCCTGGGCGGCGGCAGTTATTCGGCCGGCATTCAGGTGCTCAACGCCTGGAACCGGGCGCACGGCTACAGTGACACGTACATGTCAGGCCGTCCGTACGGCAACTTCACTTCTGCAAAAGATGCCTCGCAGATGTTGTGCGACATTCAGGAAGGCCGTCTGAAAAACTCCAGACGCATGAAAACCCTGCTGCAGACGCAGGCCGTCCCCGGTCGTCTGCTCAACGGCATTCCCTCCGAAGCGAGAACCGCCAACAAGCCCGGCTGGCTCGATTTCTGCCAGAACGATACGGTGCTTGTTGACGCCCCTTTGGCACATACGTGATTACAATGCTCTGCGACGATCTGCCAAGTGCCGCTTCCGGTCAGAATCTGATGGGACAGGTTTCTCCGCTGGTGTATGGCTGGATGAAGGCGAACATGAATCTCGGCCAGTCCATTCCCGACTGGGCCTGAAGAGCATCCAGCCGGTTCGGAAAACCCGATCTGCATACAGAACGGTATCGAGGAACAGGAAATGCACAGACGTGCACGGAATGCATAGAGTTCCTATATATGTTCGTTGTATACAAAATATGATTGGTTAGATGGATAAACAAAGCAAGCGGTACAAAAAACATCCGCATCCATGTTTATGGTCAGCGTGCATACTAAAGAAAAAGCCCGATGGAGATCCATCGGGTTTTGCTTCGGCAAAATATTGCCGAAAAGAGAAGAAATCAATCCGACACCGATAAGAAAAGGGGATATATCTTGTCAAAACGATTTCTTCTGTCGATCGCTCTGTGCTCAGCGCTTGGCCTGAGTGCCATGCCGGCGCTGCTTGTCTGGGCTGACGAAGCGATGCATGAAAGCACGCAGGCTACCGCATCGGATCCGCAGACCATGCCGGAAAGCACACCGGAAACGGCGTCCGATCCAGAATCTGTCCTGGACAGCGAGCAGGAAATGATGCCGGATACAGCGACCGATCCGGAAACAATTCCGGAAAGTACGCCGGCCACCACGCTCGATCCGGAAACGATCCCGGAAAGTGCGCCGAAAGCGCCAGCGGACAGCACACCGGAAGCGCAGGCGCAGGACATCAACCTGTATGCGCTCGATTCCACGCAGGCAGGCTTCGTGCAGATTCCGCAAAATCTCGCCACGTCCTTCCAGCTGCCCGCAGGCACCTACTCGTTTGTGTCTCCTAATTCCTGGAACCCGAACGTGGAAATCAGTTCGACCGGTCTGGTCAAGCCGAAAGGAACCGTCTGGTACTGGTCCGGTATTTTCTGGACGAGCGGGCCCATTACCGGGGCGACAAAAACGCGTACCCAGTATGAAACCGGAAGGACGACTGTTCGCGTTACGCAAAACGACGGCAGTACGCAGGACTTTACGTTTAACGTCCTGAACTACGCCGATGACGTCTATGCGCCGCAGCGTCTGGAAGAGCTGATAAAGGAATATATTCCAGCCGGGGCAACGCCGTATCAGGTGCTGGAAGGCGCCTGCAAACTCGCCGCCAGCTTCGACTACAGCGGCAAGGCGTCCGACTGGAAGAGCATGATTCTGGTCGGCAGCGGCGACTGCTGGGCCAGTTCGTATAGGATTCAGAAAGTCTTTGAAGATTATGGAATCGAAGCGCGCGTGCGCAATGCCAACCGGGATCCCGGCGCCTTAAGCGGATACCGCAACGGCATCGCCTAAATCGAGGACCGTTATTTTGTTGCGGATGCCGGTAATGACGGAAAAGCGCCGCGCCATTATTCCATTCTTCCCAGCGACGGCTATTTCTATTCGTTCGACCGCAGTACCCAGACGAATACGCTGTATCAGTACGACGCGTTTGATACCGATGTGAAGATTCCAACCGAACGAAACGGCCACCCCGTAACCGCTCTGGGCGAGAGGGTCTTTGATAAGAGAATAAACACCGTGCATATTCCGGCGTCGATCCAGACGATCACGTCCATTCATACGACCGACCAGGGCGTCCGCTCGGGTACGTTCTCCTATGCAGAAGGCCTTCAGAACATTTACGTGGATCCCGCCAATGCAAACTATACGGACATCGACGGCGTTCTCTATTCAAAAGACGGAAAAACGCTCGTTCAGTTTCCAGCAGGCCGCAGCGGTTCCTGCACAATTCCCGCAGGCGTAACCGCAATTGGCCCAGGCGCCTTTTACTCGACGCATCTGACCAGTCTGGAACTGCCTGCCTCAATGGCATCGACTTTGGCGACCATGCCAGTGTCAAATACCGCAGCACGGCGACAAAAGGCAATCTGGCCGACGCGCAGATCGATTCCATCCCCGCGCAGACGTATACCGGTCAGCCCCTGACGCTGCAGCTAGTCGTTCGCCTTGATGGCCAGGAACTGACGCTCAATGTGGATTACACGCTGAGCTATTCCAATAACATCGAAGCGGGAACCGCGACCGTTACCGTAACCGGCATCGGCTATTACGAAGGTTCGAAAAATGCGACCTTTACCATCCGCACAAACGGCACAAGCCGGCCGGCGACCAAACGGATCATGTACCGTCTGTACAATCCAAACTCCGGCGAGCATTTCTATACCGCCGGTACGCGCGAACAGAACTATCTGCTCAGTGTGGGCTGGAAAGATGAAGGCATCGGCTGGATTGCGCCGCTTTCTTCTCAGCATCCGGTTTACCGTCTCTACAACGCGAATGCGGGCGACCATCACTGCACGATGGACGCCAGAGAGCGCGACCAGCTCATTAAGTTTGGCTGGAAAGACGAGGGCATCGGCTGATATTCCGATGACAGCCAGAGCGTACCGCTCTATCGTCTGTATAACCCGAACGCAAAAGGCACCGGATCGCATCACTACACGACCGACGAGCACGAACGCAATTACCTGGCCGCTAACGGCTGGAACGCCGAAGGCATCGGCTGGTACGGCGTTCACTAGTTCAGTCCAAGCCAATCCGAAACACTCGAAAATTCAATGCAGAAACGGCGGATTCGCCCGGGAAACTTCCAAAGATCCCGGTGCGGATCCGTTTTTTGTGTGCTGACTTGCCGGCAGGCGATCGTCCATCCCAAAATCGAAAAAGCAGAACCTCGACAAACCAAAGCACGGCAAACCAGAGAACCGGCAGGGCAGAGCGTCAATTCGGCAGAGAGCCGGCAAGACAATGCTCCGGTTCGATCGAGAGCGGACCATACAAAAAGCCTGCCGCCACAGGGCGACAGGCCGACTTTCAACCGGGATGAAAAAGATATCGATCGAAAGAAAGAAGATTCAAAGGAGAAACGGATTAGTCCATTTCGAGCGCGCCGGTGTACAGCTGGTAGTACACGCCTTTTTGGCGAGCAGGCTTTCGTGGTTTCCGCGTTCGATGATGCGTCCCTGATCGAGAACCATGATCGCGTCGGAGTTCATGATCGTGGACAGACGGTGCGCGATAACGAAAACCGTACGGCCTTTCATCAGCTCGTCCATGCCGTTCTGAACAAGACGTTCGGTACGGGTATCGATCGAGCTGGTCGCTTCATCGAGAATCAGAACCGGCGGGTTGGCGACGGCAGCACGGGCAATGGCGAGCAGCTGGCGCTGACCCTGGAAAGGGAATCGCCGTTGGCGTGAATGTACGTCTGGTAGCCGTTTTCGAGATGGTTGATGAACGAATCGGCGTTGGCGAGTTTGGCGGCGGCAATGCATTCTTCATCGCTCGCGTCAAGCTTGCCAAAGCGGATGTTGTCCATAATCGTTCCAGAGAACAGCTGCGTATCCTGCAGAACGATGCCAAGGGAGCGGCGCAGGTCCGGCTTTTCGATCAGTTCGATGTTGATGCCGTCGTACGTGATCGTTCCCTGGTTGATGTCGTAGAACCGGTTGATCAGGTTGGTGATCGTCGTCTTGCCGGCGCCCGTCGCGCCGACAAAGGCGATTTTCTGACCGGCATGCGCGTAGAGCGAAATGTCGTGCAGAACGGTTTTTCCGGGGTGTAGCCGAAGGTGACATCGTCGAAGATGACGTCGCCCTTCATTTCCACGAGCTGGTAGCCGCCGTTTTTACGCGGGTGCTTCCAGCACCAGTGGCCGGTATATTCCTTGCATTCCTGCCACTTGCCGTCGACTTTTTCGCACGGACGAGGGTAACGACACCGTGGTCGGTTTCGGAAGGCTCATCCATCAGTTCGAAAATACGGGATGCGCCGGCCTGTGCCATAACCACAGAGTTGATCTGCTGGGAAATCTGGGTAATCGGGTTGTTGAAGGAACGGTTCAGCGTCAGCATCGCCGAAATGGTACCGAGCGTCATGCCGAACATGCCGTTGATGGCGAAGTAGGATCCGGCCAGTGCACAGGCAACATAGGAGATGTAGCTGATGTTGGCGCAGATCGGCATCAGAATGTTGGCGAAGGTGTTCGCGTTGGTCGATGCCTGACAGAGATCGTCGTTGATCTTGTCGAAGTCGTTTACGACCTGCTTTTCGTGGGAGAACACTTTGACAACGCGGGCGCCCTCGATCATTTCCTCGATATAGCCGTTGGCTTTACCAAGCTGCACCTGCTGCTCGCGGAAGTAGCGGCCCGAAGAGCGGGTGATGATACGGGCAACGAGCATCATGCCGACCGAGAAGAGAACCGTCAGCAGAGCGAGTACCCAGGAAAGGCGGATCATGGAAATAAGAACCATGAGAATCGTCATGCCCGAGGAGAACACCTGCGGCAGCGACTGAGAAATGAGCTGACGCAGCGTATCGGTATCGTTGGTGTATACCGACATGATGTCGCCGTGCGCGTGGGTGTCAAAATAGCGAAGCGGCAGCGACTGCATGTGCCTGAACAGATCTTCACGCACATTATTCAGGGTGCCAAGGCTGACTTTGACCATCATGCGGTTCCATGTGTAGGTGGCAGCGACGCCAAGCAGATAAATCATGGCCAGCTGACTCAGCGCCATCGTCAGCGGGGTGAAGTCCTTCGATCCGCTCTGGACCATCGGGAGAATGTAGTCGTCAATGAGCGGCTGCTGGAACGTGCTGCCGTATACGTTGACTAAGGAAGAGCAGAGAATAAGCACAGCGATGATGATCAGCTGCCATTTGTAGCTTTTCCAGATCATCGCCATGATGCGTTTGAGTCCGTTGAGATTTTTGGACGTCCGTGCGCTGCGTTACTTTGCGGTCTCATCGGTGCCGGCATCGTCTGCGCCTCCTTTCTGCTGGGCCTGCCAGGTCGTGCGGTAAATTTCGCTCGACTTCAGCAGTTCTTCATGCGTACCGGAATCCACAAGGTGGCCTCGATCGAGAACCAGAATGCGGTCCGCATCCTGAATGGAGGATACGCGCTGGGAAATAATAATTTTTGTGGTATTTGGAATTTTGGTGCGGAAGGCTTCACGGATGAGCGCGTCGGTTTTCGTATCGACCGCGGACGTGGAGTCGTCCAGAATGAGGATTTTTGGCTTTTGAGCAGAGCACGGGCAATCGTCAGACGCTGACGCTGACCGCCGGATACGTTGGTACCGCCCTGTTCAATGTACGTGTCGTAGCCGTGCGGCATACGGGAGATGAAGTCATCGGCCTGGGCAAGCTTGCATGCTTCGACGATTTCTTCATCGGTCGCGTTTTCATCGCCCCAGCGCATGTTTTCCTTGATCGTGCCGGAAAACAGTACGTTTTTCTGCAGGACCATGGAAACCGAGTCACGCAGCGTTTTCAGATCGTATTCACGAACGTCCCTGCCGCCGACTTTAACGGAACCTTTCGTAACGTCATACAGACGCGGAATCAGGCTGACGAGCGACGACTTGGACGAACCGGTCGCACCGAGAATGCCGACGGTCTGGCCGGACGGAATATTGAAGTTAATGTCGCGCAGCACGTAGTGGCCGTCGACCTGTTCGGCATAGTTGAAGTAAACGTGATCGAATTCGACCGAACCGTCCTTAACTTCTTTAATGCCGTCCCTGGGGATTCGAGGTAGGAAACCTGGTTGATGACTTCCACAATACGCTTGGCCGAAGCCGTCGACATCGTAACCATGACGAGGATCATCGAGAACATCATCAGGGACATGAGCAGGTTCATGATGTACGTAAACAGAGACATCAGCGTACCGTCCATCATGGTCCCGTTGACGATCTGGTGCGCGCCGACGAAGCTGACGATCAGCACGCAGGCATACATGGCCAGCTGTACGAACGGCTGGTTGAGAATCATCATCAGTTCGGCCGTACGGTTGACGGAGTAGATGTCCTGGCTGCGCTTGTTGAAACGCTGAATTTCGTAGTCTTCGCGAACGAATGACTTGACTGGACGGATGCCCGTGATGTTTTCCTGAATTTCTTCGTTCAGGTTGTCGTACATCTTGAACATCTTGTTGAAGACCGGACCGGCGCGCTTGATCAGAATGCTGACCGCGATGGCGAGCAGGACAATGACCAGAAGCATGTACCAGCCGATTTCCGCGGAGAGATAGAACACCATGAACAGCGCCATGAAAAAGTTGAGCGGCGCACGGACCGCGATGCGGATGATCATCTGGAAGGCCATCTGTACGTTAGAAACGTCGGTGGTCAGACGGGTAATCAGGCCGCCGGTAGAATACTCGTCAATATTGGAAAACGAGAAGTTCTGAATGTTGCGGAATTCCGCGTCGCGCAGGTTTTTGGCAAAACCGGCGGAAGCGACGGCTGCGTATTTGCCGGAAAGGCCGCCTGTGATCAGCGCGCCCACGGCACACAGCAGCATGAGCAGGCCATAGTTCCAGACCACGGCCATATCGCCGGTGTTTACGCCTTCGTTGACCATCTTGGACATCAGAAACGGAATCAGAATGTCGAGGACAACTTCGATCGCAACCAGAATCGGCGTCAGAATGGTTTCGCGCTTATACTGCTTAATTTGTTTGCATAAAGTTGAAATCAAATTGGATTTCCTCCTTTCCTGTCAGGTTGTAAAAATCTGCGTGAGTACACGCTTGACGGTATCCAGATCTTCTGGATCGATCCCCGCAAACATTTCGGAGCGCTTCTTGTTGAGCGCACCGGATATGCGGCCGACCAGATCGCGCGCCTCATCCGTAATCGTGATGTAGCGGATGCGCCGGTCGGAACGCGACGTGTGGCGCTCGATCAGGTTCTTGCTTTCAAGACGGTTGAGCATCGAAGAAATCGTCGGGTTGGAAATCTGGAAAAGGATTCCAGATCCCGCTGGTTTACCTGAACGTCCTCCTCCTGCCGGCAGCTTAAAAACAGCAGCGTATCAAACTGCGCCTTGGTCAGACCGTACGATTTGAGCGTGGCGTTAAACTCCTTCTTCAGCTGGTTGCTCAGGATCTTGAGCAGAAACTGGACCTGCTGGGTATTTTCCTCCATCCTGTAATCCTCCTTTCCTTCCTTTCCAGAATAAACTGTACCTGTATATTCGCTGTATGCTGGATCGATTCTTCCCTGAATTTTTCCAGGAGAAACCGGAAGAAATCCAGAGATATTTCGGCTCGTTCCAGAGGAATGGGCTTCGAATCCGGCACGGCGTATAGAAATATAGTCGCCTAACAGATAGCAGGCTATAAGATAGGCGGCTAAATATTATTTCATGACAGGGGCGCTGTCAACATTTCTGACGAGGGATTTTCGACTTTCTTTTTCGCGTTATGACCACCCGAAAACGGGAGGAAAAACCGCGTAAATCCTGCGGGGAAAGGGTCGGATTTTCCCGGAAAAGCCAGGAAAAATCAGCGGAAAATCGAGCCAGTAAAAATGAAAAACAGGAATACACGATAACAAAATTTAACCGGAATAGACAGAAATTACTCCTGATGAAACGCACGGATCGAGGTCGAAACCGACACCTCCAGGCAGACCAGGGAGAGTTCGAAGAAGGGAGCAAAAAACTGGTCCGCTATGATGAGCGCAGTCATGAACGCGAGCCGCTTTCCCACAGTCTCTCCATCACGGCTGGCGATTTGACGTTTTTCCTCAGGGGCGTAGCTCACGAACATGAGGAAAGCCCAGGGATTCGCAGCCTGAGTCCTCTGCCTCTTCCTGTTGAAGAAAATCGTCGTGCGGCAGCTTTTTCTTTTCGGATATCTGGCTGCTTCTGACGAAGGAAAAACAGGAGGCCGAAACAGAATCCAGCACCCAAAAACCACGGGAAAGCCAGATAAAAGAAAAGGTCCTGTCCTGCCTGTGATTTTCGCCAGCGAAGAGGAATACCAGACGTGACCTCATGCTTCGTTCCGGCTTTCAGTTCGGATCATGGAGGCTTCGTAAAGAGCCAGGAGATACAACAGACCCAAAAGACCCAGAAGATAAAGCCATATCTTTAAAAGCTCAATCTTTAGAAGTTCAAAAGATTCAGAAGGAAACGAGAGACCAGACATAAATCAGCGGACAGCGGTAAGCTCGACGAACGCAAGCCGGAAAAACGGCTGGCTGTAACAAAGCAGTCTTCTAACCCAGCATCGGTTAATTGAAGATCCTGTATTCAAAAAGCCCATATGAAAATCAATATATAAAAAAATAGGAAAGAAATCAGAACGCAGAGAATGTCTGCTGCGGCCGCAAACCAGTTCGCTTCCCTCTGGTCTGATGAATTCATCATTGCTCCTGTTTGTGCAGGAGCGGGTAAAATAATGTCATGAGAAAAACGATGAATTTGATCTGGTCTGCACCGATTTAAGCGACCAGGGATTTGGGATAGGCCATCATGAAGGCATGACCGTCTTTGTTTCCGGACTGCTTCCCGAAGAAAAGGCGCGCGTGCACATCGTGCTGGTCAAGAAAGATTATGCGATTGGAAAAATCGTACGGCTCGAACAGGAGAGCGCGGATCGCGTAACTCCCGCCTGCGATGCAGCAGCCCGATGCGGAGGCTGTTCGCTGATGCATTTGCGCTATCCCGCGCAGCTTGAGTGGAAAGCGAAAGGACTGCGTACCCTGTTTGGGCGGGTGGATCCCTCCATACAGGTTCTCGATCCCATCGGAATGGACGAACCGTATTACTACCGCAATAAAGCGCAGTTTCCGATTGCTGTAAAAGACGGAAAGATTATCGCCGGCTTTTACCGCCCCAAAAGCAATACGATTGTCCCCATTGAGAAATGCAAAATTGAAAACCGCGAAATCAACGCGATTTTTGGCTGGCTGATCGAACATCTCGACCTCGAACAGGCCAGAGAACTGCGCCACCTGTTTATCCGCTTTTCCCCGGAAACGCATCAGGGACAGGTCGTTCTGATCGGACGGAAAAATGTCCGCCTCAAAGAGCTCGCCCAAAAGCTGCATGAAGCCTTCCCAGCCCTTGTCAGCATTGTCTTCAACCAGAATACGCGCGATGATAACGTGATTTTAGGCGATGACTACACCGTTCTCTATGGATCGGATTCCATGGAAGAAGGCTGCATGAGCCTGAAAATCCGCCTGCATTTCAAGAGCTTCTTCCAGGTCAATCCGCAGATGACCCGCGTGCTCTACGCCAAAGCGCTTGAATTCGCAAATCTGAAAAAGACAGACCGTGTCATTGAGCTGTATTCTGGAACCGGAACAATCGGTCTGCTTGCGGCAAGAGAAGCCAAAGACGTCACTGGAGTGGAAATTGTCCCGGAAGCTGTGGAAAACGCACGGGCAAACCAGCAGCTCAACGGCATCGAAAACGCCCGCTTTGTCTGTGAAGACGCCAGCGTATTCGCTAGACAGAACGGAAACAGCGCCGATGTTGTCTTTGTCGATCCGCCTCGCAAGGGAATGAGCGAACAGGGAATTGAGGACATTGTCCGTCTTTCCCCGCGCACCATCGTCTATATTTCCTGCAACCCGCGAACGCTCGCTCGCGATCTCAAGCTTTTTCAAAAGGCGGATACCGTGCTGATGTTATTCAGCCCGTCGACATGTTCAGCCACACCGCCGGCATGGAATGCGTCTCCAGACTCCAGAAAGAACCAAACGCCTGAGCGTCGATCCAGAACCACAGGCTTCATAGGACGATCCGTCATGTCGGACTTATTTGATCGTAGGTCTGCAGGTAAACCGCTCTCTTAAGAAGAAAAACGATCCGTAACCAGAGTCCTGAAGCCGAAATCCTTCAGGCCTTTATTCGTGGATCCTTAAAGAAAGTACCTGGATTGTCTTCCGTAACTAAACAGCTGTTCATTCCAGAAAGAATGTCGACAAAAGCCCTGTTTTTCTTCAAAAAACGAAAAAGTACAAAAATGGGCGAATTTCATACACTTTTAGTGTCAGTTGCAGAATTTTAAACAAGAAATATTTTCGATTGAAAAACTCATAATGAATTATCAAATAGGAAATAAAAAATACACAAGCAGGCCGTAATTTTAGGTTTGAAAGCTGTTACATTCAGGTCTGGTCATTTAACTTTACTCGGGTGAAGCTTTCAAAGCTGGACGGAACCGACACGTCCAGAGAAAGCCCGGTATGAATTTCATGCATCGATTTGATCTTGCAAAAAACGGGTATACATAAATAAAACAAACGGGTATACATAAATAAAACAGTAGAAAATTAAAACGGCGATAAAAAATAGTCAGAAAACAATTAAAAACGGCGGAAAATGGCCGAGAGGAAAAAACGCGACATATTTAAAATGACATATCGATGAAAACACGATACTCAAAAGGGAAAACGACACCGCAGGAAATTCAAAGTCAGATCGGCATCGCCAAGGATGGAAAAAGGGACTGGAGCAGCGAAAACTCCAGTCCATTTTTTCTGAAACGTAATTATTTAAGTTTATTTAATTTAAGGAATTTGTCAAGCGATCATAAAAAAATAAACATAGTTAGAAAACACTAAATACATTTAAAAACAATTAATCATGGGATAGCAGTCGATACCGAAAAGTGCCGGACGTTTGTAAAAAGGAGCTTGTCTAGGCCATAAGTAACCGATAGTATGGTAACCGAACATTCGTTGAAGCCAAATTGCATGCCGCAAGATGTGAAATGATGGGATACCTTCTCATACGATCCATCCCAAGGCATGGGATAAGGCTTATACGAGTGGTCGCATGACGGGCGAAAGGCAACACGCATTTAAACAGTTCAGAAAAAATCTTGTTAAAAATGTCCCTTTTCATAGAGTGACTCTCATAGAGGGAAAGTGATTCTCCTGCGGGAATTGTTCTGGAGGGGCGGTTGTCGCAAAGAAAAAGAAAAGGAAACCCTATTGCAAATTCAGCAGACGTGCTGGGTCGGCATAGACGCTTCCTGCCGCCGTGCGTTTCTGTTTTTCAGTGAATATGACGATATCCGCCAGACGAATGGAAAAGCAGAAAGCATACCCTGGATCGCCGTTTTCAAAGCCGTCGATCCGGATTCAAGAATGTGGCCCTTCTTTTGCCGCTTTGAAGTAGATGAAGTATGGAGGGCGATTGTGACACGAAAGAAAACTCTACGAAAACTCAGCGCGGCGCTGCTCAGTGCTGCAATGTGTTTCGGATTTCTGATCCCGGTGTTTGCCGAAGGAGAAGGAGACAATCCTTCTTTTGCGCAGACGGAGAACATGCCCGTCTCAAATACAGAGCCGTCTGCCGGCAATACCGAAATCTCCGAACCGCAGTCCGATGCATCGGCCGCGCAAGGAAATCCGGATCCTACGTCGGATCAAAGTACAGAATCTCCAGATGCTGCAGCGGATAATTCTGTACAGGACGCAGAAGAATCCTCGGATTCTTCGAGCTCTTCAGATGAATCGACTTCCGTTACCGATTCGAAACCGTCTGACTCCTACAGTGAGGCAGATGGGGAAATCGGCAAGGAAGAAATCGATTCCGCTGAAGATGCAAACGAAAAAGACGGGTCGTCTGAAGAGGAGACGCCCGCAAAGACTGTTCAGTTTGAAAAGACCGCCGATCTTATTCATGTAACAGCAAAAACGACTTCCGATATTCTTCCCGAAGATGCGGAGATGCGCGTAAAGCTCTACTCCGATCAGGATGAAGGATTCCGGGCAGCCGAAAATGCGCTGAACAGCAGCCAGGTGAACTATGACGGTTTGCTTGTCGTTGATGTCTCGTTCTGGAAAGACGAAAAGGAAATCGAACCCGAAGATGGAACCGTTGACGTCCAGATGTCCTTTAACAAGACGCTGGTCGATGACGAAAAAACGGAGAATTCCCTGCAGGTCCATCACATCTCTGAAAAAGACGGAACCAAAGTCGAACAGGTTGCCTGTGAAAGCAAGCAGACCATTCAGGATGCGAACGAAACTTATAAAGCAGAATTCAAAGTGGACAGTTTTTCTTCCTTCACGATTACCTGGACTCGAGATGAAAAGGCTACCGCCAAAATTACTTTGTCTGCGGTAGATGAAGAGGGCAACAACTTCAAGCTTCACAAGTACCTGTAACCGTCGAAAGGGTTTCAGATTCTGTAATCATTCGCTTGGAAGCGTATGCTCGGACACATGCTCCAGATGGTTATGAGTATGTTCAAGCGAAGAAGACTGTAAGTGTCAAACAATCGACGGGTATACGCGAGACTGAATATTAGATACGCTAAACGGGATCCCTTTCGAGATCCCGCTTGGCGTATTTTTTATTCTTCATCGTTTTCTTCATACTTCGGATCCGGTCCACGGTATCCAATTCGAAGATATTCAGGTAAATCCTTTGAATACGGCAGAAGTGACTTCAATACATCTACCGCGATTTCATCGTCTTTGAACCATTTGAGTTCATCCAGAACGTACTCCATGTAGCGCTCTGGATTTAAGTCGTTCATTTCAGCCGATCGAAACAAAGTCATAAACGCTGCGACGACTTCCGCACCTTTGATACTCTTCGTAGTCTGGAAGTTTTTGCGATTGATCACGAATGGCTTTACGGCTCTTTCTGCCACATTATTGTCGATCGGATAATCACCGTCTTCCAGGTACCTTCCCAACGAGTTCGCTCGATCCATGAAGTACTTGGCTGCTCTGTAGGCGGTGCTTCTTTCCTCGAATCCACTCTGAATCTCCATCATGACTCTTGTGAGTCTTTCAAAGCAGGGCTTTGAAAGTTCCTGCCGAACTTCGGTTCTCGCCTCGTGCGAGTAAGAAGCAACGTGGGATTCGATGTGGTAGAGCTTCCCGAACAGAGACAGGGCTGTGAGCAGAATCTGGAGACCCGGACTTGGTTCGGGTCTCTCTGTTTCGTCCAGCTGGGCTGCCGCTTCTGCGGCCTCTTCGTCGTTCTCCAGTGTGGTCTTTTCCCACTTCAGGACGTCTGCCTGATACTGCGCGAAGTCTGACCGGACTTTGATGGCTTCGAAGATCTTTCTTCTCGCATGGGCCATACAGTTGAGCTTTCTGCAGGGGCCATAGTAGTTGGCATATGCATAAAGCCCGTCTGTCATAAGGGCATGACGAAAAGAACCGCCAAGGAGGGCGATTACGAACTCCTGTTTCTTGTAAGGGAAAAACTTATAGACAGCCATCTGGTTCTCTTCATAGATTCCGCTGACGGCGACAACCATAGAAGACTGTTTTCGATCTTTAACCTCCGTGCACTTTAAAACCGTCTCATCCATATGGACGACGTTACAGTTTGGGAGATCCTCAATCATTTGTTTTACGAGGGGCTTCAGATAAAGATCGTAAGTTTTTTCCAGGATGTTGCCCATGGTCTGACGGCTGATCGGCAGTCCCGTGAGACTCAGGTGCTTTTCCTGACGATAGGCCGGGGTTCCCATTACGAACTTATCGTAGGCAATTCCCGCGACCATAGAGGAAGTTGCGACACTCTTGTCGATCAGTGCAGGCTCGTCAGGTTCGGCGGTGCGGATGATGGCTTTCCCGTTTTCATCCGTACACTTGTTTGGGCACGCGACTGTCTCACGCAGCACTTCTTCCAGCCTATAGCGAGCGGGAATCCGATGAATCCTATAGTGACGTTTCATTCCAACAGTTTTCATCTCACAGCCGCAAACTGGGCAAATGCGCTTTTCCCTTCTACACTGAAGGTAGTGGTTTCTTTGACCGCTTCCTGCTTTCTGCACTTGGTGGAAGGTTTTTCTTGCTTCCTTCAACAGAACTGAGCTTTAAATCTTCAGCTTCTTTACGATAGCGGTCTCCCTCTTCCTGATATTTCGCAGCCCGGTTAAAACAAACATCGGCTTTCAGATCAAGCTGAGCCAGCTGTTTATTCAGAATATTGATATCTGGGCCGCCGTCCTCGTTTTCAGAGTAATCCAGTTTCAAGGGAACCATCTTTTCCGTAGAAGGACCAAAGCGGCCGCTTTTCACGGCTTTATTGATTTCTTTAGCGAAATAGAGATCCAGGTACATATCCTCAATAAATTTGTCTTTCTCTTCTTCCGTCATGGTGCTGATCTGATGATGAAGATCTTCGAGGAGCTCGTTGCGGATTGTCTGGTAAGGGTTCGGCACATTCATGTATTAATTTTAACATATTTAGAGCGATAGATAAAGTAAATGGGATGATTTATCTTGATATTCCTTCAAGAAAATCATCCTTTTAAATTGGTTTAAACATACTTATAAGTTCGTGGCAGAAATGCCGGCTGGGGAACAATCGACAGACCGGAAAGCAGAGAAGCCAGCTGCGAACAGTCAATTCGCATGAAGTCGGACTGGTCAGTGCTGACAGGCCACTGAAGGGAAGATCTGGAGAGTCGCTTATAAACAAGCCAGAATCCATTTCCGTCACGAAGGATACCTTTGATCTTGTTCTTCTGTCGATTAACGAAGAGAAAGAGGGATCCATCCAGCGGATCCAGAGCGAGAGGTCCTTGAACCAGGGAGACGTAACCGTCAATTCCTTTGCGAAGGTCAGCAGGCATCTGAGCCAGATAGATGTTTTTAACTTTGGAGAAATCGATACCGAGATCGATTGCAGGGATGATTGATTCCATGAAAAAGCCTCCTTGAATAAAGGAATTATCCCAAGGAGGCGGTCGAGAAAATACCCGTCTTTTATTTGACGCTTACAGAAGACTGGCGGAGGTAGCGTTTATATTATTGATGAGATTCAGTTAACCAAGAGTAAAAAGGTATTACTGCTTCTTACTGCTATAAGAATGAACAGAGTTATTCTGAGACACAATCTTTGGATTACAGCTTCTCAGCGGATTTGGTCTATCGGAAAAAGACACCTGATATGTATGTGTTGAACTTCGACAATAACGGTGGACCTGATCTTGTCCTGCAACCAAAAACAGGGCAGCGAGGAGAAATCGTCACTCTTCCAGATGTGAACGTAGAACGACCAGGATATAAATTCCTGGGCTGGTCTATTTCAAAGGATCTGCGAAACGGTAATGGAGATCCTCTGTATCCAGCCTCTACGCCTTATCAGCTTACGCAGGAGAATCAAACGCTTTACGCAATCTGGCAAGATGAGAGTGTTAATTTGCCTGCAGAGTTCTATATCCGGTTAGATGGTGAGATCCCATTCGAACCGAGTGATTACAAGACTGGCGATTACACGGACATGATCAAGATTGAGGGAGCAATTCAGGAAGAACGTTGGATTATTGACAACAGCCATAACGGTTATGTGGAAAAAACGACCCGAAAGTCAACGCCTTAAATGATGTTTCACAAAAACTGAATGTCCTTCCGACCGCAGATCAGATTCAAAATGTGATGAAGAAAGCAGGCCATGATTTTGATCCGGAAACTGATTATGTGCTCTGGTATGTGCAAAAGCTTCAAAACCTTTCCGAAAATGAAGGAAAAGGAAGATGGCATGTAGACGGAGTTGTATTGAAAAAGCAGCTTGTCAACGTTACATACAATCGAAACTGTGATGATAACTCAGTCCAGGTACCTTCTGGATATCAGAAAGAGCTTGGGACTGAGATCACAGTAGGTCATGACAGTGATGGAAAAGAAGTTGTCCCTGAGCGCGTTGGATATATTTTCCTTGGCTGGACGAAAACTCCGGATGGAACTGGACAGACGATCTATCACAGTCTGGATCCTTACATTCTGAACGAAAATACGACCTTTTATGCGCAGTGGGCTTTGGATTTGAAACAGCTCATTGTTCGAAAAAGTGTTGTGGGTAACTTTGCGGATCGAACGCAGAAGTTTGAGTTCCACGTTCGAGTGTTAGATAGCGACTACAAGCCTTATCTGTCTGCAAACTCAGCGATTGAGCCTGACGACGCAGGATGGTACACATTTGATCTGAGTAATGGTGATCAATGCATTTTCAATGTTCCGCAAGGCGGTCATTATCAGGTGTGGGAAGATCCATTGGGATACACCGCATCCTACAAAATCACCACTCAAACGAAGACGGAATCTGGTAGTACGAACGATACTGGATCAAAAGAGTTTAACGGGGAAACAGTGGTAATCTTCCAGAATGAAAAGCAGGGAACTGTTCCTGGTGGTCTTCACGATGACAGTGAAGAAAATTCAGTTCTTGTTACCGGCGGTGCTTTAGGCATTCTGGCTCTCGCAGCCTATTCCTTAATTTTCCAAAAGGAACGTGAACATGAGCAGCGCTAAAAGCAAAGGGAAAACCACACCTGAGAAAAAGAAAAAATGAGCCCGGAATCCTGCAAGAACATGGAGGATCTGGCTCAGTTCATTTCCCAGATGAAATTTACCAAAAGACTTTTGGCGGTGTAAGTGAGCTGAGCGTATGGCGTCAGATGGAAGAATTGCAGAAAGCCTATCGAACCGTCATGGCGTGTCAGGAATCGTACTACCGAGCTTTGCTGGATGAAAAAGATCTGGAAATCCAGAAACTCAAAAGCAGCGATTCCTCTTCGCTTAGCGAATAAAAATTTAAATGCTCCATATAAGAGGTTAGAAATCAATGCAAAAAAGAAAGCAAAACCAGTTACCCCGGAAGCAGTGATTGCTCGAAGGCGAAAGGATTTACTGGATCGGCGAGACATCAAATCCTTTCTGACTCGGCTGGCGGGACTAATCCTCTTCATTTATGTCCTGTTTGGCGTCGTCTTCCGACTCACAATCGTTTCCGGTGATGACATGAAACCTGCACTTCGGTCTGGTGACATTGCTCTGGTCTACTGCTTTCCCTCGAATTTATGGAACAACGATATCGTTTCCTATGAGGCAAACGGTAAAGTCCGGACCGGAAGAATTGTCGCACGGCCCGGCGATACGGTAGAAATTACCGAAGATGCGAAGCTGAAAGTAAATAACGGAACCGTCAGTGAAGGAGAGATTTATTATTCCACCCCTGCATACGATTCAGACGTTACGTACCCATTGCTTCTTGGCGACAATGAATATTTCATTTTGAGCGACTTTCGAGAAGGCGCAGCCGACAGCCGGCAGTTTGGCCCTGTTGAGCGGGAAAACATTATTGGAAAAGTTTCCACGATTCTCCGCCGCGTCTCTCTCTAAATTCAGCCGCCCTTTCAAAGATTTAACTTTGAATAACAAATCATAAAAAATTTCTCGGAATTTGGTTTATGTCGGTCCAGGGCTTATACCGATTCATTGAGAAATGTGAAAGAGGAAAGAAAATGAAAAACTTTAAGTCTCTCGCAGCTCTTACAGCAGCAAGCATGATTTCTCTGGCTAGCGTAGCTACTCCGATCTTCGCAGCTGAGGGCAGTACACCAACATTCAACACAACTTTAACTACTCACGATGGACATCACCCTGCAACAGCTACAACCTTCTCCTATACGATCACGCCTGCTATAGGTGATTCTGAATGGTCTGAGACGGCTGCTGGAGGTACGATTTTCAACGGTGAAGCTGCACCCAATCTGCATGTAGAAGCTGATGCAGCTCCAGAAGATGTTGATACTACTAAAAATATTATTGAGTACACCCAGAGCAGGATCGTATGTGACAACGTAAATGCTTTTAAAGGAGCCGGTGTATTTAAATACACGATCAGCGCTGATGACAAAACTGGTGATAACTACCACGGAGTTACTGTGGATACGAAGACTTACGATCTGTATGTAAACGTAGAATGGGAGGGCACCAATAAGGTAATCAAGAGTTATACCTTCAGAAAGGCTGGCACAGACGTAACCGATCCAGCAGGCAAGGAAGATGACCTCGTGTTTGCGCATGAGTATGATACGCGTCCGCTGACTGTCTCCAAAACTGTAGGTGGTAATCAGGGAGACAAGGCGCAGAAATTTGACTTCACGCTCACTGTTACGAAAAAGCCTGGACAGACATTCACCATTAAAAGTAATAACAATCAAGAGATTACTCCGGCCACTAGTACAGCAGATGATCAGGTGACTTACATCTTCAAACTTGCTGACAGTGAATTCGTAACGATTGACGGTTTGACAGCTGATGATATCTACACAGTAGAAGAGCAGAGAGCTGGGTATGAAGCAAAACACAGCATTAATGATGCGGCTGATCTCCCTGGATCCAAAGCTGAAAACATTGCAATCAACGATGGACAGGAAGATAAAATCAAATTCACCAACACCAAAGATGGTAACGTTCCCACGGGTATCCTGATGACTGCTGCTCCTTATGTAGCTGTAGTTGGTCTGGGCGGTGTATTCGCTGGCATGTTCTTCCGTCGTAAACGCGAAGACTAATTTCGGATCATCGAATCTGGAATAGACGAATTCATAAGAAGATTTAGAGCTTCTCATGAACAAAGGAGAAAGAGTTAAATGGACAGAGCTGCAAAACTGGCCCGGATGGGAGATCGACTGATCAGTTTCATCGCAATGATTCTTGTTCTTTGCATGATGCTGTACGGCGGCTATTCTCTCCTGGACAACTGGCGCTTGTCGCAGGCAGGCTTTGGTTCCGATCTGATGAAATACAAACCGGCTCCTGGCCAGTCCTGGTCAATGGATGAACTGGTGGCGATGAACAAAGACGTGATCGGATGGATTACGATCGATGATACACATATCGACCAGCCGATTGTTCAGGGCAAGGATGACATGGAATATGTGAATAAGGATCCTCTGGGAGACTTCTCTCTTTCGGGTTCGATCTTCCTTTCCTGTCTGAACAGCCTGGACTTCTCGGATCCCTATTCGCTGCTGTATGGACATCATATGGAAAACGGCGGAATGTTCGGAGATCTGACGAAGTTCCTGAAAAAGGACTATTTCGATGATCACAAAACGGGGACGCTGTATTCTCTGGATTCGCAATGGGATATCGAAGTGTTTGCGGTACTGAAAACTGATGCTGCAGACCCGGACGTATATTCCATTCCGCAGGGAGCTTCGACTCTTGACGGACGATTCCTGGAACGGCTCAAAAAGACTGCCAGCAGTACCGCGATATCGGCGTAAAGCCGGATCAGCAGATCATTGCTCTTTCGACTTGCTATGACGTTGAAACAAATGGACGCGTCCTTCTCTTTGGCCGCATCCAGAATAAGCAGGAGGTGAAGAATGCTAATGAAAATTCGTATGAACAAAATTAAGCATCTTCTTCTTGCCGGTCTTCTATTCGTGATGTCCTTTCAGCCGATTTCGGTTTACGCGGCGTCTTCAGTCGATGTAAACATCCCGGTTTCCACCTTCTTTACGGAAGGAAAACCGAAACCGGGTCCCGAAGTATCGGTTGTAACGGAATTCCGACTTGAAGCTGTTGACGGCGCACCGCTTCCTCAGAAAACCGTACTTCGCATTAACGGCGAAGGGAAAGACTGGTTTGGAAATATCACGTATACCGTCCCTGGCGACTACTATTACGTGCTCGTTTCCGATCTGATCGAGGGAGACAACTGTGAACTGCTGATTGAAGACGATACGACGATCCGCGTTTCGATCACGAATGGTGAAGACGGCCTGGTGGCTGTCGTGAAGGCCTATCCGTCAATGGATCATGCGGCGTCGGATCAGGCGAAACGCGATACCATGCAGGAAATTCAGTACAAGCCGACGATCGACCCGGGCGATGACAGCTCGGACACTTCCTCCGGCTCCAGCAGCGACAAGTCTGATTCAGGCAATAAGCCAAGTGATTCAGGAAGCAAACCTGGCGGTTCGAATGGATCGGGAAGCAACTCCAGCTCCTCGAATCCCCCACCAAGGGCCATGGACCGAACACTGCCGCAGCGCTTAGTGCCAACCTTTGGATCTGGATTGCTCTTTCCGCAACGATCATTCTGATCTTCACGCAGAGAAAGCTTTCCCGTGATAAATCGAACCGGTAAGCGCCGGGCAGAAGAAGAAACAGCCTAAAACGCTTATCCATTTCTATCCGCTTAGTGCGGAACTTAGATGGAAAATCAGCAGCTTTCCTAACGTGCTCTAGCATGAGGAAGGCTGCTTTTTGCATGCGTTTCTAAACGTTCGCGGATTGAAAATAGAGAATGGCGGCGAAAAAGGTTACGCGCACTGCAGGGGTGGGAGGGCGGTTTGTCAAAAGGAAAATAATCCATTAAGATTTGTATGTTAAGGAGTTGATTGTTTTGTCTCGTAAAGTTAGAACTCGTTTTGCCCCATCTCCGACTGGCTATATGCACATTGGCAACCTGCGTACAGCTCTGTTTGAGTATCTGATTGCCAAACACGATAACGGCGACTTCCTGCTTCGTATTGAAGATACGGACCAGGGACGAAAAGTCGAAGGCGCAGTAGATATTATTTATAAAACTCTGAAAGATGTCGGCCTGAACTGGGACGAAGGACCAGATATCGGCGGCAATTTCGGACCGTATATTCAGTCTGAGCGTCTTCCTATGTATAAAGGCTATGCCGAAGAACTCGTAAAAACCGGCCATGCCCACTACTGCTTCTGCTCGGAAGAGGAAATTGAAGCGCAGCGCAAGGAAGCTGAATCCTCGGTATTTCCTTCAAGTTTGACGATCCCTGCAAGCATCTTGATGCCAAGGAAGTGCAGGAGCGTATCGATCGCGGTGATCCGTTTGTTATTCGTCAGACCATTTCCAATGTCGGAGAAACATCCTTTGATGACATGGTTTACGGCCACATCGAATTTGACGGCGACCTGCTCGACGAGCAGATCCTGCTGAAATCCGACGGCTATCCTACGTATAACTTCGCCAACATCATCGATGACCACACGATGGAAATCAGCCACGTTGTTCGCGGCAACGAATACCTGTCTTCGACCCCGAAATACAACCTGATTTATGACGCGTATGGATGGGAAAGACCTACTTATGTTCACGTTCCGCCCGTAATGAAAGATGAGAAGCATAAGCTGTCCAAGCGTAACGGCGATGCGTCCTTCCAGGATCTCGTAGCCAAAGGCTATCTGCCCGCTGCCATTATCAACTACATTGCGCTGCTGGGCTGGGCACCGCCAACGGAGCAGGAGATCTACACGCTCGAAGAGCTGATCGATGTCTTCGATGTATCCCGCATTTCCCGCTCTCCGGCGATTTTCGATATCGACAAACTGACCTGGATGAACGGCGTCTATCTGCGCAGCATGGATGAGGATACATACTTTGAAACGGTTAGACCGTATCTGGAAAAAGCTGTCAAAGGTCCGTATTCCCATCGTGAAATCGCGAAGATCATCCAGCCGCGTATCGATATTCTCAACCAGATCGAAGAGGCTGTTGATTTCTTTGATCAGCCAGGCGACTACGATCTCGAGATGTATCGTCACAAGAAAATGAAATCCACACCGGAAACGGCCCTGACCGCACTGAAAGCCGCGCGTGAAGCCATTGCCGGTATTCAGGACTGGACAGAAGAAAACGTTCACGAAACTCTGCTTGCTCTGCCAAAGGAAATGGGCATGAAAAACGGGCAGGTTCTCTGGCCTGTACGTACTGCCGTATCCGGCAAGCAGTTCACCCCGGGCGGCGCGATTGAAATCGTGCATATCCTGGGCAAAGACGAATCCCTCGCTCGAATTGATCAGGGAATCGCGCGTCTCGAAGAGGTGCTCGCCTAGTCGTTTCCTTCAGGAATCGTTCCGACTTAAACCATTACTGTGCTGTATCCTTATGGTATGGCACAGTTTTTTCTGTCGGTTTTACCCGTCCCATCCCAATTCTGCAAATTTTGGAAAGGAGTGAGGATTGATGAGCTGGGAACAGTTTATTCATAACAATTTCTTGATGAAGCTTCTTGCGGCCACGATTGAACTGGTGATCGGTTTCTTTTTAGGACCTGCGGTTAAGCGTCTGATTTTGCGTCTGCACAATCGAAAAGGTGTGGATGAAGGCGTACTGACATTTACCGGATCGCTGGCGAACATTCTGATTCGCATCATTGCGATTATTATTGCCTTAGGCCAGATCGGTGTGGATATGTCGGTAGCTGTCGGCGCATTTTCCGCATTAGGCCTTGGCATTTCTCTGGCATTAAAGGACAACATGTCCAACGTAGCCAGCGGTCTGCAGATTCTGATTACCAAGCCGTTTAAAGTGGGAGACTATATTGCCTGCAACGAGTGTGAAGGCACAGTGGTTTCGATTGAAATCATGTTTACTACCCTGGAAACGTTCGATAATCAGGAAGTGGTTATTCCCAATACCGTTCTGATTTCCAATTCCATTACCAACTATTCGTGCTATCCTTCCCGGCGTCTTGTCATCAAGGTTCCGGTCAGTCTGTTTGTGGATCCACAGGAATTTCGAAGTGAAGCGCAAAAGGCGATGGAAGCCTGCCCGTACGTGCTCAAGGATCCAAAACCGAAAACCCAGATCGGCGATTATCTGGCCGACGGCAGCGGTATGGAAATCAATCTGGTCTGCTACTCCACGATCGAACAGTTCTGGGATATGAAGTTTGCTTTGCAGGAGGAAATTCAGAAAATCCGAAGCAGCCTTGCCCTGGCAGCACCGACGGATGTCATCACCCTTTCTTCTGCTCCTGCAGGCGTAAAGGAGACCAAAGGAAATTAAGCATGAATCTCTATACCTATATTTATTTACCGGCAGTCGAATCGTATCGACTGCCGGGCTTTCGAGAGCAGATGCGCTGCCGGTTCTGATTCAGATTCGGGAAGCCAATCTGTCGCTTGATCTGACGAGGCAGCTTTGCGGCGATCTGGTCAGCACAGTCTGCGCTCTGGATGCACCCAGTCCAGCTCATCCAAGCGGATCGACCAATTCACTTACGGTAAGTAAGAAAGCAAGCGCGGTCACCATCATCAACAATCCGGATCAAACCGATGCCAAACCGGAACAGAAATTTGAACAGGAACGTGAACAGGAACAAGAGCAGGAACCAGGAATGGAACCAGAACCGCTGGAAACCCGGCTTTCCAAGACGCTCGAGCAGGCGCGTCAGACTTTGCAAGCGGAAAAGGCAAAAAGAAAACGAGTCACTGGGTTCGAGAAGGTATGGATCTGCTTCTGTTCGTTCCGCTCTGGATTGCCATCAAGCAGGTATTGATCAATCTCTGGATGGATCCGTTTTTCGCGCATGAAGCGCTGCCGATGACGATGCACTTCGGTCCTGGTGATCTGATTTCCGCACTTGGCGTCTACGTGGTCGCTAAACTGCTCATCGCCTGCATTGCCCGCTATCCAAAAGGCTGGAAACGGTGGCTGACGATCGTACTTTGCCTGATCGGCTTTCTGGGTTCGGATTATGTCGGCCGAATGAACTGGCCCGGGGCGATTACGGTTTCGCCATGGAGCGTGCTGCTCGTGTGTGCAGTCGTATTCGCGCTGGCGTACGTATGGCATGGTCAGGTGTTTGGAAACCGAAAAACGAACCTCGAATCAGCTAAGCGGATCGGATCTGCTGGGACGACTCAATAGCGTCGGAAAAGATCAGACTTTCCCATACTCCGAATCGCGTTGTAGAATAGGAAAGAACTTTTTACAATTCACGGCCTGGAGCCACTCTCCAGGCTTTCGTTATGGAGCATGTTATGAATATTTTAACGACTATTCTCAAGACGCCCCAGTACAGTCAGGCTCTGCTGTATACCGTGATCGTTCTGATCGTGGCGATTATCGGTATCTTCATCCCGCTGCGCTGGCAGTCGATTCTGACTACGCCGTTTTCCTTCCGCACGTTTGGAATTCGCAAAATCCGCCGATGGCATTCGAGGACGGACACGCTTGGAAACATTTTCCTGTTTCTGAGTATCGTCTTCTGTATCCTGGCGCCCTGGATTCCGTATTCTCCATGGATTTATCTGGGATGGCTCATTGTGACGTACATTTGCTCGCTTTCGCGCGCGATTCGTATGACGGCGGTCACAAACAAAAAGATCAAACGGACGATCATCTTCTTTACCACGCTCGTATTTGGCATCGGTCTGCTTTCGACCATGGGCTTTTACAACCATTACGTGCTCTGGATTCGTTCCTTCTTCTTTGCGAACGCGATCGAATCCCGTGCCGCTTTCGATGTGATGTATTACCTTAACTCGGTCAACCCGGGAGCGTATTTGCTGCAGACGCTGCTACTCATTACGCCGCTGTTCTTTCTGTGGCGCCAGTTCAAGTACATGCGTCTGGAAAACACGTATCCGGCTCGCAACGTCGGCTTCTATATTGTGAAGACGATTCTGCTCTGCCTTTTCATGGCGGTATTCGCGATCTTCGGCCCGACCGGCCTCGATAACATTTACAACGTGGCCCCGAACAGCGCATCAGCGAAGAAGTGAAAAATAAGCCGATGAGCCGGGAAGACGCCAAAGCGTTTGAAAAAGAGCTGGAAGAGCGAAAACCGCAGGAAGAAGAAAACAAACCCGATCAGCCTTCCTCTCAGCAGTCGGAAACCCAGGCGGAGCCGCAGCCGGAAGAACCGGTACCGAATCCGGAAGAAAATCCTGAGGTACAGCCGGATCCCAATGCGATCCCGCCAGAAACTCCGGTCGATCCAGGCATCGATCCAAACAATCTCGCCGATCCCAACACGGCGCCCGTTCAGGTTTAAGTTCGGATCGAGACCCCTTCTTGAATTTTTGAAACGGAACGCACCCTCGCGGTGCGTTTTTGTGTTGGAAAAAGAAGACGGAGACTGCGAAAGATCCGCACGAGAATCTGGGGATGGGTCTCTGAGAAAAATTCGGAGAAGACTTTGGAGAAGAGTGACGATTCGAACCGGGACAAGGATTTTCAGAAGGGAATCCAAAGGATACGGGATACCAGCGCAGCGCCTTCCGGCTGCTGCCGGGCTGACCGCAGGCAAACGAAGCGGTTATCGGCCATCCTGGAAAAACAAACGGTCAGCCGATGAACAAAGAAACGATCGGTAAAAAGAAGAGGCAAAAAGGAGGCGGGAAGAGCAATCTGTAAGGGAAAGCTTCAGGAGACAGCCGCCAGAGAAAAGTACCCCGAAAACGAATGGAAACAAAATCAAACCTGAATTCCCCGGTGGAAACCGAAAAATCCAAAGGAGCCAAAACGGTGTCCGGCGAAAGCGATAACCGGTCCAATTGGGCGATTCAGGCCGGGAATTGGCCGGTTGGGCGTTTGCTCTTCTATAATGGGGTTCAGAAAGAAGGGACCAACCGATGAATCAACCTTTAAAACTGCTCAGAGAAAAATGGCTGAGCATAACGTGGATGCCGTCATCATTCCGACTTCGGACTTCCACGATACCGAATATGTCTGCGACTATTTTGGCGCAAGAAAGCACTTCTCCGGATTTACCGGAAGTGCCGGCGTTCTGGTCGTTCTGAAGGATCAGGCGGGTCTTTGGACCGATGGCCGCTATTTCCTGCAGGCTGCCCAGGAGCTGAAAGACTCTGGTGTAGACCTGATGAAAATGGGCATGCCCGAAACGCCATCGATTGAACAGTACATTCTCGATCATGTCGACAACGGCGGAACGCTGGCGTTCGACGGCCGCTGCATTTCCATGCATGCCTTTGAAAAGTATCAGGATCGCATGAACGAAAAGAACATCCGGATTGAAACCAGTCTGGATCTGGCCGGCGAAGCCTGGCCGGATCGCCCGGAACTCCCCGCAACAGAAACGTCCCATTTCGATGAAAAATACACCGGAAAATCCATGGAAGAAAAACTGTCCGAACTGCGTGAGGCCATGAACAAAGCCGGCGCCCGTCATCATGTTACCAACAAGATCGACGAAGTAGCCTGGCTCTATAATCTGCGTGCCCACGATATTCCAAGCTTCCCAGTCGCTCTGGCCTACACGATTGTCGATGAAGACGGCGGAACGCTTTATATCGATGAAAGCCGCCTCGATGCGACAAGTGCCCAACTCCTGAAAAAGCCGGCATTCGCACGGCACCGTACGATCAGGTCTACGACGATGCAAAAGCTCTGGAAGGACCGGTTCTGATGGATCGCGACTTCATCAACTCCCGCATTGGACGTTCGATTGAAAACCCGATCTGGCAGGATAACCCGATCCAGCTGATGAAAGCCTGCAAAAACGAAACCGAAGTTAACGGATTCCGTGAAGCGCACAAGCAGGACGCGGTGGCGATGATCCGCTTCTGGAAGTGGCTGGAAGACGAAATGAAAGCCGGTCATGTGTTGACCGAAACATCGGCTGCCGATCAGCTGCACGAATTCCGTGCCGCTCAGCCGGACTTTATTGAAGAATCGTTCACAACCATTTCTGCGTATGGCGCGAATGCGTCGATGCCGCACTATCATCCGGATCACGAACATCCCGTCGTGATTGAAAACCGCGGTCTGTATCTCGTGGACTCCGGCGGACATTATTACCCAGGTACTACCGATATCACCCGTACGTTTGTGGTCGGCGATCTGACGGATGAAGAAAAAGAAGCGTTCACCCGTGTGCTGCAGGGACACATTGCTCTGGAAAAAGCCGTATTCCCGGCGGGCGCCCGCGGTCTGAACCTCGATATTACCGCCCGTGAACCGCTCTGGAAAAACGGTCTGGACTTCAACCACGGCACTGGTCATGGTGTCGGTCATGTGCTCAGCGTACACGAAGGTCCAAACGGCTTCCGCTGGCGGATTGTTCCGGAACGCAAGGATTCCTGCGTTCTGATGCCGGGCATGGTGACTTCCGATGAACCGGGTCTGTATGTCGAAGGCAAGTACGGCATTCGTCACGAAAACCTGCTCGTTACCGTTCCGGCATTTGAAACCGAATTCGGACAGTTTTACAGGCACGATGCGCTGACGCTCGTTCCGTTTGATGTTCGCGGTCTCAACGTAAAAGAAATGGAACAGAACGAGATCGACTGGCTCAATGCCTATCATCAGCGTGTCTATGACGAAATTTCGCCGCGTCTGAATGAAGAAGAAGCCGCCTGGCTGTACGAAAAGACCCGCCCCATTCACGCGTAAATTCAAAATCGAATGAAAAACGGCTCTTTTCGTTTACCTGTCCGCACTGCGGGCGCTCCTTCTACCTCTCGCGCGATACCTATCTCATTCGCGATGAGAAAAGCACGGAGTATCAGCGGCTCAAAGACGGAACCTACTTCATGCACCAGTGTCAGGGCTGTCATCAGCTTTTTCCTCTGGAATATTCGCTCGTCTGGCGCGACCCGCGCTCTTCGCTTTCGCTGATCTGTACGGACCGCAATCCGGAAGGCTTTGAAGGCAATGTGGTCATCACCCGCTCCTCCCGGCAGTTTCTGGAAGCTTTTTCGATTCTGGATCTGCAGCTTCCGCTAAAGGAAACGCTGGCGCTCAAGCGCCGTCTGGAAAAGGAATACGGGACAAGGCTTCGCATTGTGGACTACGACGCGCAAAAAAGTATTCTTTGGCTGGATAAAGACGGAGATCTGATTGGAATACGGTCGATTCTTCCAAAATCTTCTTAGACGTTCAGTAAAATACAGAAAAGAAAAGGAGATTTTCCAACAATGAGCAAATTCGTCAGCGAGTTCAAAGAATTTATCTCGCGCGGCAACGTTGTGGATATGGCTGTAGAGTATCATCATGGGTTCCGCCTTCACTGCCATCGTCAACTCCCTCGTTACCGACATCATTACGCCTGTCGTCGGCATGATCTGTGCCGGTGTCAACATTGCCGATCTGTCCGTGACCATCGCCTCCGCAAAACTGCAGTACGGCCTCTTCCTTCAGGCTATCCTCAACTTCCTGATCATCGCCCTCGTCGTATTCTGCATGGTCAAAGCCATCAATACGGCCCGCGCCAAAGCCGATGCGCTCAAGAAGAAAAAGAAGAGGAAAAACCGGCCGAAGAAGAAAAGCCGGATCCTCAGCTGGTTCTTCTCGAAGAGATCCGCGACCTGCTGGCCAAGGAAAACGCCGCCAAATAGGGTTTCGAATTTCGATCCTTTTACAATTCCGAATTTCATTCAAGCCGTCTGGAATGCTGATTCCGACGGCTTTTGATTTGCGCATGAGCTGCCAGAGGTGCGAACGGTAAGCGTCAAATAAAAGACGGGTATTTTCTCGACCGCCTCCTTGGGATAATTCCTTTATTCAAGGAGGCTTTTTCATGGAATCAATCATCCCTGCAATCGATCTCGGTATCGATTTCTCCAAAGTTAAAAACATCTATCTGGCTCAGATGCCTGCTGACCTTCGCAAAGGAATTGACGGTTACGTCTCCCTGGTTCAAGGACCTCTCGCTCTGGATCCGCTGGATGGATCCTCTTTCTCTTCGTTAATCGACAGAAGAACAAGATCAAAGGTATCCTTCGTGACGGAAATGGATTCTGGCTTGTTTATAAGCGACTCTCCAGATCTTCCCTTCAGTGGCCTGTCAGCACTGACCAGTCCGACTTCATGCGAATTGACTGTTCGCAGCTGGCTTCTCTGCTTTCCGGTCTGTCGATTGTTCCCCAGCCGGCATTTCTGCCACGAACTTATAAGTATGTTTAAACCAATTTAAAAGGATGATTTTCTTGAAGGAATATCAAGATAAATCATCCCATTTACTTTATCTATCGCTCTAAATATGTTAAAATTAATACATGAATGTGCCGAACCCTTACCAGACAATCCGCAACGAGCTCCTCGAAGATCTTCATCATCAGATCAGCACCATGACGGAAGAAGAGAAAGACAAATTTATTGAGGATATGTACCTGGATCTCTATTTCGCTAAAGAAATCAATAAAGCCGTGAAAAGCGGCCGCTTTGGTCCTTCTACGGAAAAGATGGTTCCCTTGAAACTGGATTACTCTGAAAACGAGGACGGCGGCCCAGATATCAATATTCTGAATAAACAGCTGGCTCAGCTTGATCTGAAAGCCGATGTTTGTTTTAACCGGGCTGCGAAATATCAGGAAGAGGGAGACCGCTATCGTAAAGAAGCTGAAGATTTAAAGCTCAGTTCTGTTGAAGGAAGCAAGAAAAACCTTCCACCAAGTGCAGAAAGCAGGAAGCGGTCAAAGAAACCACTACCTTCAGTGTAGAAGGGGAAAAGCGCATTTGCCCAGTTTGCGGCTGTGAGATGAAAACTGTTGGAATGAAACGTCACTATAGGATTCATCGGATTCCCGCTCGCTATAGGCTGGAAGAAGTGCTGCGTGAGACAGTCGCGTGCCCAAACAAGTGTACGGATGAAAACGGGAAAGCCATCATCCGCACCGCCGAACCTGACGAGCCTGCACTGATCGACAAGAGTGTCGCAACTTCCTCTATGGTCGCGGGAATTGCCTACGATAAGTTCGTAATGGGAACCCCGGCCTATCGTCAGGAAAAGCACCTGAGTCTCACGGGACTGCCGATCAGCCGTCAGACCATGGGCAACATCCTGGAAAAACTTACGATCTTTATCTGAAGCCCCTCGTAAAACAAATGATTGAGGATCTCCCAAACTGTAACGTCGTCCATATGGATGAGACGGTTTTAAAGTGCACGGAGGTTAAAGATCGAAAACAGTCTTCTATGGTTGTCGCCGTCAGCGGAATCTATGAAGAGAACCAGATGGCTGTCTATAAGTTTTTCCCTTACAAGAAACAGGAGTTCGTAATCGCCCTCCTTGGCGGTTCTTTTCGTCATGCCCTTATGACAGACGGGCTTTATGCATATGCCAACTACTATGGCCCCTGCAGAAAGCTCAACTGTATGGCCCATGCGAGAAGAAAGATCTTCGAAGCCATCAAAGTCCGGTCAGACTTCGCGCAGTATCAGGCAGACGTCCTGAAGTGGGAAAAGACCACACTGGAGAACGACGAAGAGGCCGCAGAAGCGGCAGCCCAGCTGGACGAAACAGAGAGACCCGAACCAAGTCCGGGTCTCCAGATTCTGCTCACAGCCCTGTCTCTGTTCGGGAAGCTCTACCACATCGAATCCCACGTTGCTTCTTACTCGCACGAGGCGAGAACCGAAGTTCGGCAGGAACTTTCAAAGCCCTGCTTTGAAAGACTCACAAGAGTCATGATGGAGATTCAGAGTGGATTCGAGGAAAGAAGCACCGCCTACAGAGCAGCCAAGTACTTCATGGATCGAGCGAACTCGTTGGGAAGGTACCTGGAAGACGGTGATTATCCGATCGACAATAATGTGGCAGAAAGAGCCGTAAAGCCATTCGTGATCAATCGCAAAAACTTCCAGACTACGAAGAGTATCAAAGGTGCGGAAGTCGTCGCAGCGTTTATGACTTTGTTTCGATCGGCTGAAATGAACGACTTAAATCCAGAGCGCTACATGGAGTACGTTCTGGATGAACTCAAATGGTTCAAAGACGATGAAATCGCGGTAGATGTATTGAAGTCACTTCTGCCGTATTCAAAGGATTTACCTGAATATCTTCGAATTGGATACCGTGGACCGGATCCGAAGTATGAAGAAAACGATGAAGAATAAAAAATACGCCAAGCGGGATCTCGAAAGGGATCCCGTTTAGCGTATCTAATATTCAGTCTCGCGTATACCCGTCGATTGTTTGACACTTACTGCGAACGTCCAAGAAAAATGCGCGCCGCCGTAAGCCGGCAGCGCGCAAGGAGCGTCCAGTAAATGGGTTTGTGAGTACGGAATAGATGGACCGCACAAGCAGAATGCGTAGATGCAGGGCGCATGAATATGCATGTATATTATGCAATAGGCGTGCAGATAAGGAGCTGCGACTGGAATCAATGTTCCAAACGCAGGAAGAAGCGGGTATCGAGCAGGCGCTTCGCTGCGGTTCGAATCGTGTAGCTTGAAACGACTAAAGCCAGACGGACATAGCGGCGCCCCTGTTCGCCAAACGCCAGGCCTGGCGTGACCAGAATGCCGGTTTCATGAAGCAGATCTTTCGCAAACGCAAAGGAATCTTGCCATTCATCCGGAATTTTCGCCCAGACAAACATGGTGCCCTCGGGCAGCTTCAGATCCCAGCCGGCCTGAGAAAACTCGCTGACCATCAGACGCCGGCGGATCTCATACGTTTCCCGCGTTTTCGCCACGACAGGCGATCCCGTCTTCAGAGCGGTAATGCCCGCATACTGAACCGGAAGGAAAACGCCGTAGTCCATATTGGACTTCAGATTGCGATAGGCGGCGATCACATCTTCGTTGCCGCAGAGAATACCCAGTCTTGCACCGGCCATTCCATACGATTTGGAAAAGGAATTGAGTTCTACGCCGACTTCCTTCGCACCGGGATAGGACAGAAAGCTTTTCGGCTTGCTTCCATCGAAAATCAGATCGCTGTAGGCGTTATCGTAGACGACCAGAATATGATTGTCGCTCGCAAAGCGGATCAGCTTTTCAATAAACCAGTCGGGCGCGACGGCACCGGTCGGGTTGTTTGGATAGTTCACCAGCATCATTCGCGCTTTTTGCGCTCTTCTTCACTGATTGCATCAAAGTCGATCAGATAATCGTTTTCTTCCTTGAGGGGCATGAACAGAACATCCGCCTCCGCCATGCGCGGCGCATCGAGATAGGCTGGATAGTACGGATCCGGGATTAGATAGCCATCATGCGGGTTGCAGAAGAGAAGCGGGAGATTGACCAGCGCTTCCTGCGATCCCTGAAGCAGGCAGATTTCCGATGGCTTCAGGCAGACTTCGTAATGCTCCTGATACCAGTCCTGGATCGCTTTCACCAGTTCGGGCAGGGGAGACACCGCATAGCGGTAGTTGGCAGGAACGGCTGCCTGTTCGCAAAGCGTATCGATGACGCTCTGCGCGGGCGGAATGTCCGGGGAACCCAGAGAGAAATCCAGGACTGTCATCTGTTCTTCCTGTTCAAGTCGTTCTTTTTCCGCTTTGAGTTCGGTAAAGACCGAAGTATGCAAAGCTCTCATTCGTCTGGCAAGTTTCATCCGATATTCTGGCTGGCCGATTCTGTATCTAATAGAAAAGCTCTGACCAGCTTCCTCCTTTCGCCCGCGGCTTCCCAAAAAGATTCGCAGAGAATCCTTCCAAAGCATCAGCATCCGCCTGACACAGTTCTGCAGCAGACGGCGCTTCTATGGACAGAATCTATTGTATCAAGGATTGAGAAGCCGCGTTTGACGGGCGCTGAAGAATGGAAAAAGCCGAAAAAACAGAGCGCTTTCTCCCAAACAGAATTGCGGCGATCGCAAAAAGTCTTATTTGAATTAGAAATCTATCGTATCGATCTTTTGAGGAAATTTATTTTTTGGTTGCATTCAATGTCCGTACCCTGATATACTGATCAGGCATTCAGGGTATAGTTCAATGGTAGAACAACGGTCTCCAAAACCGTTGATGTGGGTTCAACTCCTGCTACCCCTGCCATCGAAAATACAGCTCGATCCAGACAGAACAATCTGTGGATCGAGCTTTTTATTGCCATTCAAAAATGAAATGTATCTCCGACGCCTGAGGAAAATCCGATCCTCAGACGTTTTTAATGGAGCGAGAACAAGAACCTGGCACCGGCTTTCTGGCAGCAAATTGTGAAAACGATTCGCAAAGAAGAAAGAGCAGACTGTCCAGGTAAGAATAAGAAAACGCAAAATGGCGCAAACGAAGAAAAGCGCAGATCGGACGGGATCTAATCCGTATACAGAACGGAATCAAAAAGTTCGTGACAAGGAATGCCGGAACGGTTCGATCAAAGGGCAGTCTGCCGGTATGAGTACTCAGGCACTCGATCGGTTCCGGGAAATTGCCTGCCAGCGCAAATCTTCAGGAAGCAATCCATGGATTCTGTGCGTTAAAAAGGCAAGTTAAATAATTAGAAAAAGCAATACATATAGATGAACTTTGGGTCGCAGAGCAGTCAATTGGCAATGTAAGCGTTGACATTCTTATTACGTGCGTAAATAATGACGATGGTCAGGTTAGTTTAAAACAGACGTTAAAACATGTATCAGTAAGCACCTTTTGTTTATACGGATTCGGCAAAGTTTACATACGAATGATATGAGTTCTGCCTTTCTATTCTCGTGATCTGCCGAAAAGTGGGGAAAGCTAACCGAGTTGCACTTTATCAATACACACAGTCCGACATCTGTCTTTTTCTGTTTACGCGAAAATTCAGCTGCATTCATGAATTTGCGTAAAGCCAGAAGAAATGCTTTATCTTCCGCTAGCTTAACATCAGAGCGATCTGCAGGTTTGGAACAAGGCGCCTGATGCTGTACACGGACGAAAACTGGAAGAGAACATTCGCTGGTCAGACAAAAGGCTCTCATTTGCGTCGGGCACAAATGGGAGGTGGTAAGGAGGAGGTGGCTGCAGTGCGATCTGAAAAAAGAAGACAGTTCTGTTCCTTATTCTTTTGTTCGTATTCTGTATTTTCCCAAATCAGTCGATTCCGATCCATGGAGAAGAGTCCGTACAGATTCTGGTCGATCTGACTTCGAGTCCGGCGGATCCGGTGACGGACAGCCGTATCTCGCTTATTCAGGTAGCCCAAACGGTCAACGGGGAATATCAGCTGCTGGCTCCCTTCAATACTGGGAAAGCCGATTTTCTTCAGAACTGGTCTGAAGAAATCACAGCCGAACAAAGAGAAGCGTATGCAGAACAGCTTCAGAAACTCACCCTGGAAGCCATAAACAAGAACCAACCCGTCGTAAGGATCGAACCCTCAATACAGACAGACCGGCAAATCGGGTATTCCGATCTCCAGCCAGGCCTGTACCTGTTAACGAGCGCGCAGGGAAATATGTATAGCCTGTATCCGCCGGTCATTGTGGAAATTAAAAGCGGATCCGAAAGTCCGATTCGAATTTTTCCCAAGGTTCAGTATCCAGGCGTTTCCGTCATTAAGAAGGACGAAAGAGGTCATACCATTACCGGACTGGATTTTGAATTCCGAATTTATGCCAATCCTGAATGCACAGTTGAACTGGCCGTGCTGAAAGGCAATCCGAGAACAGGCAAAACTGATTTCTATACGCTGACTTCCAGCACCCCCGTTTATCTCAGGGAAGTCAAAGCTCCGAAAGATTACAGACTCTCCGATGCGGTCATCCCCATTCACTTTGATGGAAACCAGGTTTTCATCAACGGAACTGAACCGCTGTCCTCCACAAATTCGCCGTATGAATTTGAAATTCCTGTCGTCAACGAAAAATCGATTTCGATATTACGACAGATGAAGACAGCTCCGAATCCAGTTCCGACAGCAGTTCTTCCAGTTCAAGCTCGGATGACAGTTCTAAGAGTTCAGGGTCTTCCGATTCCTCTTCCGACTCAAACAAATTAACCAGCACGAGCAATTCAAATTCCTCTCATGACCCGTCGCACAGAGGCAATGGTCTGAATACAGCTGCAGAAATGGGTATTCGGTATCTGCTGATGATTTTTGCGGCTGCAATACTGGGTCTGATTGGATTGACGGCTATTACAAAAGCCGACAAAAGAAAGAAATAATAATACATTTTCAAATACTAAATGATAAGAGGATTTAGAAATGAAAAGACTATTTAAAGGTATTGCAGCAGCCGGTTTATCATTGATGATGCTTGCGGGCAATACAATGCAAATGTTTGCGGATGAAATAATACCACCGCAGACGCCTCAAAAACGACAGAAGGCGTAAGTATCGTAACTACTGAGCTAGACAACCCAGGCTCTCCTAACAGGAAGTTTGACGTTCTCATCACCATTCCTGAAGGATTTGACGGAAATGTCATTAAGGTCTATCCTTTGGAAAATATCCCCACGGTCCACGCTCAGCCTAGCGATAAAAGGGATGTCCACGTGAAGATCGTCAATGAATCAGGGAAGGACTATTACTATGTAGATAAAAGCCTTCAAGTTGAAGTTCCTGCTCAGAATCTGGACGAGCCTAGAGAAACGGTTTACCGTCCTAACAATCAGGCTTTGATAGCATTAGGACTTGATGAGTATGCGTCGTCAAGGGACCTGGCTGACGCAGCTGTCGGATCTCTACTGAAGGAACAAGGATATGGTACAGGGACAGAGCTTACGGCAGCTCAGATCTGTGTTGAATACTTGGACGATTACTATTTAGATTATTACAACAATACGTTCAAGGATCCTGAGGCACCACAGGCATCTTCCCTTAGTGAGGTAAGCTATGAGTATCGTCAGGCTCTCTTTAACGATATGGCCTATAGCGATGTCAATGGCAACTGGGTTGAAGTCCCAACACAAATCCGCCCGGATAGATGTAGCAACGACCGTGAGTCAAATGAAGAGGTTAACAAGCTTAGTTACTACCATGCTTATAAGGATCTGCTTCTCTTGAACAAATTTCCTCTTTTAAATTACCAGGACACTGCGAGCGACGAGTATCTCGGTTTCAACGCTTTTCTAAATCAGCATGTATTTGCGGAGAATGGATTTGACCTCGAAAAACGGGTTCTGGGTACTGCCGCTAACTGCTACCAGAATCATGTCTTTTATTCCGATATGAGTTTCACGCTGGCTCTGGATGGCGTCAAACCAGAAGAAAAGACTTCTGAACCGGATTTGGTTAAGAAAATCACTGATGGCGATAAAATTATCATCGATGAGGGAGAGAATGCTGGGGACTATGCCACTGTCGATGCCGATGGTAGGGTGAAATTCGCTCTGACTTCTCATGTTGGTCAAGATCTTGCAGAAGTAATTAAGCCAAAAGAAGTTTTACCTCCTGGAACACCCGCGGGCGAAACTGTTGAAGACAAGTATGAAACGGTTGGAACCTATTCTTTCTGCTTTGTCGATAATCTGGACGAAGAACTAATTTTAGATAGAGATTCTATTAAGGTTTCAGTAAATGGAGCAGAGATTGAGCTTCCTGAGAGCGCTATTGAAATTGTTTCGCCTCTGACGGAAGGCGATTATGCTGGACGTACACAGATTAAAGTATCTGTGGATCTTGTTAGTCTGTTTTATCAAGGCATTTTCGAATACGAAGATTTTGGTAAAGCTCCGATTGTGATGACTTACACGGCGAAAGTGAAAGACTCTGCAAATGTAAACCCCGGTGATATGTATAACACGGCCTGGGTTGAATATCAGGACAAGCAAACTCAGCCCGATGATGTCGAAGTGGATACATTCGGTATTAAAGTCTTCAAATACGATCAGACCTCAAACAAGGGACTGCAAGGTGCTGAATTTGAACTGACCTATACAGATGATGAAGGTAATACGGTTGTACTCAAAGCTGTATCTAATGCCGAAGGTTACGTTGAATTTAAAGGTCTGAAGGCCGGCGATTATAAGCTCGTGGAAACGAAAGCTCCAGCTGGATACGTTAAATCCGACAAGTCTTTACCAATTAAAGTAAACAAAGATACTGATGATGATACGTATTATGTCAACGTAGAATTCGCAAACGCTCCTGAAGTTCATACCGGTGGAAGCGGAACCGTGCTCTTCACCCTGGGCGGCGGCGCTCTGCTGGTAATCGGTGCTGCGACGTATCTGATTTCAAAAAACGTCAGGAAAACTAATCCCTATTTTCTGAACATCTGTTCAGACAAAACGAATACCTGAACAGGCGGCAGGCAGGATCGCTCATCCTGTCGCCGCCTTTTCTATATCCAGAATTTGTCTTAAAAGAGGTAGTATGCGCCATAAGAAGAATAAAACGAAAAAGAAGCAATCCCGTTTCGGACTGATCCTTGCTCTTCTCATCATGCTTGGCGGTGCGGGTCTGATTTTCTATCCTTCCATCAGCGATATGGTAGTGAACTATCAGCTCAGCAGAAACATCGACCAGTACAATATCGGACTCGAAGGGGTAGAAGAAAACTTCGATGAAGAGTGGCGGCTGGCGGAAGAATACAACGAGTATCTGGCTACCAAAGATCTGCAGCTGACGTGCAGTCCCAAAGAGCGGGAGTATGTCGAAACTTTGCTGAATCCGCTGGGAAGCGGAATGATCGGATCGATTCAAATTCCGAAAATCGGGGTCAATATTCCGATATATTACGGAACCGAGGAACAGCAGCTCCAGGCGGGTGCCGGATTCTGGATGGGATCGTCTCTGCCTACGGGAGGTCCGAGCACACACACCGTTCTCACGGCTCATACCGGACTGGTTCGCGCCAAGCTGTTTACGGACATTGACAAGCTGAAAAACGGAGATCAGTTTTTCATCCGTGTGCTGGACCAAACGCTTGCGTATGAGGTAGATCAGCGGCTGATTGTCGATCCGGATGAAATGGAACCGATGTACATTCAGCCCGGAGAAGATCTGGTCACGCTCTATACGTGCTATCCGTACGGAGTGAATACGCAGCGTCTTCTGGTAAGAGGTCATCGAATCCCGTATGAAGAAGAACCAGAGAATTCGGAAAATCTCGCCGAAAAACTGCTGAAGAACTACTGGATCTGGATCCTTGTCGTTCTTCTTCTTCTCTTCCTTCTTCTGTGGTGGCTGCTGCATCGACACAGAAAGAAGAAGAAAACAAAATCGCAAAAGGAAATGGATGGCGAGAAGACAGATGACGGGAAGACTGGCGAAATCGGTGGCTAAGATAGAGCTGTCCATCCCAGGCTCTCCTTCTTGAACCTGGCCTTCTGATTTCTGACGGATGGTGTCTATCCTGCGCAAGGGGTATGCGATTTTCTCATGCATTTCCAAGCGGAATTCGAAGTCTGCAGAGTACGCTCAGTTCAGCCCTGAATCAAAGGGAAGGCTTGCAGAAGGGATCGGAACGAATTCCCGTCGGCAGCAGGAGAGGAGACAGACTATGGATGAAACGATGGCACTGCTTCAGATCGAAAAGATGAAAGGCAGAAAATACGAATATCAGGGAGATGATCCGGATTTCCATGGGGAAAGCGGAGAATTCGAATGGCTCGATGATATGAACTGCTGCGCGCCGACGGACGCGGTGCTCTTTGCCTTTCAGTGCAAAGGCCAACGCAAAGTGATGACCGCCGCCCAGTTCCTTGAATTTGTTAAAGCGTGCAAAGTGGTAGAGGAATAAATTTCTGAGTCAGAAAAAATGCACCCGGATTTCGGATCATCCGGGTGCATGCTTTATACAAATCGCTGCAGGAATCGATGGTGTCCAGTCTGCAAAGGCCATCGCGAATTCGTCCGCGTTTTCGGTTTTTCGTTTTTGGCTTTCAGTAGAAGCCTGTCCGGTCCGTCGACAGTCGTGGATCTGGATCGATTTACAAATCAGCAAGGCGAATCTTTTGTGTTCTGGTAACTTCCCGCAAGGGAAGGCCGCCAAAGGGCAGAAGGTTCGCCTTTTCTCTGCCAAAAGGAGCGATTTCTCGTTTGGGTGTCTTTTCGCGAAGCGGCGGGTTATGACGAATCTCCTGGCTTTTGATCTTGGTAAAAGAGGAAGGCGGGAATGGAAAGGGGTAAAGGTTCCGGCCATGGAAGCCATCCGTAACGGATAGTCGGATTCGGATTTAAGGGTACTTCTTTTCGAAGAAGAAAACAAAAGAAGCGAATATCGGAAGACCGGAATTCCGACTGGGAAAAATGGATACGAAGAGACGGAAGCGCGGTGAGTGCTTTTGCCGCTTCAAGCGTTTATTCCAGACGGACTCTGGATCTGCCTTTCTGCCGGACGATTGTGCGGAGAGGCTTCTTTATGAAGCTGCCCGTTCAAACTGCGGCTCAGAATTTTTCCTTTTAAGGATCGTTTGATCCAGCGGGCACAAAATCCGAAGAAAGAGAGCCCTGACGGTAGGACGGATGGTCGTCTTGCGTTCCCTGGCTCGCTTGTCGAATCCAGGATCGATTCCTTTCTCTTTTGCTGGGGAGGATTCCGTTTCAGAGCCTGAAAAAGGCCATAAAAATCCGGAGTCGAAACTCCGGATTGGGGGTCAGAGAAATTTTAGTTCTGTGCGGGCTGAACGAGTTCGTCGGCCAGTTTCTGACGGTTCTGCTCGATGAGAGCCGGCAGTCTGGTTCGTGTATAGCGCAGGAACAGGATACCGGTTGTAACGGCGGCCACAACATCCGCAATCGGTTCGGCCAGGAAAACCGCAAAGACTTTGTCGCTCATGCAAAACGGCAGGATGTAGATCAGCGGCAGAAGCAGAATGATCTTACGATAAACCGCAAGGAAGAGAGACGTCTTCGCATTGCCCAGCGCGATGAACGTCTGCTGACAGGCGATCTGCATACCGAACAGGCAGACACCTGCGATGTAAATGCGCAGCGACCATTCGGTGTACTTAATGAGTTCGGGATCGGGTGTGAAGAAGGAAGCAAAGGCACCCGGGAACAGTTCGCAAAGCGCCCATAAGCCAAAGGAGTAAATCAGCGAGCTGATCAGCAGAATCTTGAACGTCTTTTGATGCGATCCAGATTGGCGGCACCGAAGTTGTAGGAAATGATCGGCTGCGACCCCTGGGTAAGGCCCTGGAGCGGAAGCATCGCAAACTGCATGATGCTCGCCAGAATCGTCATCGATCCGACAGCCAGGTCGCCGCCGTAGCGCTGGAGGGATGTGTTAAAGGCGAGGGTGATGAAGCTTTCGGTGATCATCATGACAAACGGGGAAAGACCAAGCGCCAGGCAGGGGAGAATGAGCTTCCAGTTCAGACGGATCAGCGAAGGGGAAAGACGAAGCGCGGAACGTTTCGAACTCAGAAACCAGAGAACGAAAATCGCCGAGCAGGCCTGGGAAATGACGGTCGCAATCGCGGCACCGCGTACGCCCAGTCCGAAGACGAAAATGAGAATCGGGTCAAGAACAATGTTGAGAATTGCGCCGATCAGTACGGTGGCCATACCCCAGGATGCGTAGCCCTGTGTGTTGATAAACGCGTTCATGCCCAGGGCAACCTGAACAAAAATGGTACCGGCCGCATAAATCTGCATGTACGCCCAGGCATAGGGATTGTCTGTTCGCTTGCGCCAAAGGACATAAGCAGATCCCGGCCGAAAACTTCGGTAATGACCGTGAGAACGAGGGCAAGAAGAATGAGCAGGGCCAGAGAGCTGTTCATGATTTTCTGCGCGGTTTTATTGTCTTTCTGGCCCATGAAAACCGCGGCGCGCGGAGCGGCACCCATGCAGACCAGATACGCGAAGGCACTGATCGCCGTAATGAGAGGCATAGTGACGCCGACGCCGGTCAGCGCCGCCTGACCGCTACCGGGAATGTGACCGATATACATGCGGTCGACGATGTTATAGAGAACGTTGACGATCTGTGCGAGGATGCACGGAACCGCCAGATTAAAGAGAAGACGTCCGACAGGGGCGGTCCCCAGATCGGTCTGACTGCTCTTGGATTTGAACATGGAAAACCATCCTTTCTAAACAAAATCAGAACTTATTATGGCACAAACCGTTATTTTCGGTGCAAAAGGAATATAGTCAGCTTTTTGCCCGTTTTCTCACGCGCTTTTTTGAGCGGAACCGACAAATTCCACAGGCAGGGAATATGATGGCAGGGCAGGATCGGTAAAAAGAGAGGAAAAGCGGATACTTTCGGGGCTTTTTGCGCACTGTACGTCCCGGTATTCCGTTTTGGCCGCTTTCTTACACCGGATTTCTTATGGCATTTTCTTCCGCTTTTTATGGCCTGCGGCTTTGCGTACAGGCCGCTTTGAGCGACTGGAACGGTTCGCAGTATGGGCCCCGCCTTTTCTTGCGCCCTTGATTTTGCGAAAATAAAAGCACTTTTGAAAATTCAGCAGGTTCTGACCGGAAGGTGTTCTGGATATTCTCCTGTCTGCAAACCTGCCAGACCCGTCTTTCCCCTGTATTTACCTATATTTATTTTATTTCCCGTTGTGTTCAGCGTTCTGAAACGAACGGAGAAAGGAGAACATTTATGGAATCCGCACTGTCCGAAAAGGCCAGACCCAGATCGCACAGGCCAGGCTGGCTGAAAAACTGGAGGCGCCTTTTCTGAATATAAAAACGTCTCCGCAAGAGCGGCGGTGATCACGCTGCTGGTCGCCTCGCTGGCGTGGCTCGTTACCTGGATCGTGATCGGGCTTTTCCCTCTTGGGGAGGCGAGCCTGTGTACGAACGACGGGTACGCGCAGTACATGCCGTTTCTGTCCGAATTCTGGAGCATATTTCGAGAAGGCGGCTCAGTCTTCTATTCGTGGAACGGAGGTCTTGGCGGAAACTTCTTTCTGACCATAGCCTATTACCTGATGAGCCCTTTACCTTCGTGGCGCTTCTGTTCGACCGTACGCAGATTCCGTTCGCAGCCAATCTGATTATCGTTTTGAAAAACATTCTGGTCTGCACGCTGATGGCCTGGTACTTGCCGACACGAAAAGGCGCTTCGAAAAAGCAATGCCCGCAGCTGCCTGCGCGATCACGTACGGATTTGGCTTTTATTTCATGGGCTATGCGGTCAACTTCATGTGGATGGATTCGAGCGCACTGCTTCCGTTAATGCTTTATGGCATGGAACGGCTCGATACCAGAAAAGGCCGTGCAGCGTATCTGTTCTCGCTGGCGGCGGCTATTTTCATGAACTTTTACATGGGCGCCATTCTCTGCATCTTTCTGGCGCTGTATGAAGTCGTGCTCGTCATGCGCTTTAAAAACCGGCGCTGGGTGCTGATTATCTGGTTCGCGCTCTGTTCGCTCTGCGCCGCGCTGCTGGCTTCACTCGTTTTGCTTCCGGTCATCGAGGGCATGCTTATGGACAACGTTTCACGCATGTCACCGCCGGATTTTGAATTTTTCAATGACTGGGCGTATTTCTTTTCCCGGCTTCTGCCGGATGCGAATATTGTCCGCATTACCCACAATCGCGGGGCGATCAACTTGTACATGGGTTCGGCCTGCCTGATGTTCTGCCTCGTTTTCCTCTTTCAGAAATCGATTTCCTGGCGGACGCGTCTCGGCCTTTCGGGCCTTTGCCTGCTTTACGTGGCCGCAACACAGTGCAGCTGGCTGAACTACGCCTTTCATGGCTTTTACATGCAGAGGCAGGTGCCAAACCGCTTCGGCTTTCTTGTCGGCTTTCTGTCCTGCCTGATGATGTATGACGGACTGGTTCGAATACGCAAAACGAAGCTTTCGGTTCTGATCGGCTGCGGCGTAACGGCCGCCATCGCCTTTTCGGGTGTCGTCTGGCTTTCCCAGACTTCGAATACCTGGATTGCGCCGGCACTTGTCGGCTGCCTGCTCTGCTTTACACTGGCGGCCGGCTTTCATCGCCAGGTGCTGCTTTCGTGGCTCATTCTGGCCGAAAGCTTTGGCTGTCTGGCCCAGTGCGCGCCGGGCGATCTGTCCAGCTCGTTTACGAATATGAAGCCGGATCTGGAAGCGGCGCAGTTTACGGGAACCGGCCGTTCGGACATTCTTTGCAGCGACATCGTAAACGCGCCCGCCCTGTACGGCTTTCGCGGCGTATCTTCCTTTAACTCCGTCATCAATCCGGATACCGCGTCGATTTTAGGCAAGCTCGGCTATGCAAGCGGCGAAAACTACTACCGCGTCTATGGTCATACGTCCATCAGCGATCTCATTCTTGGCGTCGATCTGTATGCGACCGACGAGCACGAACAGCTGCCCGAACCGTTTGTTGAAGTGGCAAGGGTGGATGATCTCGTCCTCTGGAAGTCGCCGTATGCCACGCCGATTGGCAGTACGATTTTTGACGGCATCGACGCGCTCGATGCATCCAATAAATTTACCAATCTCAATACCCTGATGCCCGACAGCTTCACGCCGCTCGATGTAAAGGCGTCGATTGAAACCGACGCGAAGACGGATGGAGAATTCACCGAGTCTGGCACCTGCATGATTGAAGATATCGAAGACGGGGATGTGACGACCGTCAAGCTGGCGCCGTTTCGCGGCACTCAGGTGTACGTGTATGGAACGCTTGGCGGTTCTGGCAAGTTCAAGGTGTTCAAAACGATCAGCTCGTTCACGAAGATAAATACGACGGCGAAGTCGTTTACGTCGGCGATGTGGCCGAAAACGATTTTGTCGAACTGCAGTTTACAGCGGATTCGGATCGTGACTCGCAGACGCTGACGCTGTATGCGGCGTCGATGAACGAGGATGCGGTCGAACGGGCGGTGGAACGTCTGAATACGAACGGACTCAAGGATCAGTCCGTGGAAGCGACCCGCGTGACGGGAAATTACGAGGCCCAGAAGGAATGCGATATGGTGTTTACCATTCCGTACGATCCAGGCTGGAAGGCGACCGTCAACGGACAGAGCGTACCTTGTGACAGCTTCATGAACGGCTTTCTGAAAATTCATCTGCCCGCGGGTCTGAATCAGATTGAACTGACGTATCAGCCGCAGGGACTCAAATCCGGTCTGCTTGGTACGGCTGGCGGCATTATCTATGCGGTCCTGATCTTAAAAATGAAAGACGACAAGCCGTACCCGGAGGATGAAGACGACCCCCATAAGAAGAAAAAGCGCCGCCGGCCGCTGCGCAAAAGAAAGTCTCCAGGGAAGAGGAACTCGAAACCGAAGGTTCAGCGGCGGACGACAGCGACGAAGTGGGAAATCAGACGGTTTCGAAAGTCGTAGAAGAAGATTTCGAACGCCTGCCGCAGACCGAATGTGCCGGACAGGATCCGATCCCGTCCGCGTTTGAAGAACCAAAACCAGAGACGAAACCCAAGACTGCCGAAGCACCGGTGGAAAAATCGAAAGCTGCCCCAGACCGGGAAAAGGCGGCTTCGAATAATTCGAATAAAGAGAAAGAAAAACAAAAGACAAAGCGGCCAAATCCGATCTCGAGTCTTCGGATTCGATCCAGACCCCAGCAGCCTCTGAAGCTGCCGGACCGTCTGAATCCGACGGTACCCCGGCTTCCATGACGCGTGTTCGACTCAGAACGGTTGACCTCAAGGCTCTGGAATCGCAGCTTCCCGAAGATCTGAAAAAGGCCAGCAGCTGGCCAGCACGGTTCTCTATCAGCCCAAATCCAAACGGGTTCGCTATGAGCAGCGCGCTAATCGGCGAAGCGGGTCGCCGGTCGCAGATTCGAAAGCATCTTCGAAAACGGCAGAGCCGTTCAAAGACGCTTAAGGTCCGCCAACGCAAAAAAGCCAGGTTTCGAAATTACGCCAGAGATGGTCTGAATTGCTTCGTTCGAGATCGAATTGAAAGAAGCATGCGCTCAGGCGCGTTTCTTTCTGGCTTTACACAAATCCAAAATCGAATTCCTTCACGCAAAAATGCTGCAGTCCGCGTGATCCACTTAAGGGATCCGCAGGGACTGCAGCATTTCTCTGGAAAGCAAAAGGGAAACAGTGCAGATCAGGCCGGTTTGCGCTGGGACTTTCGTTCGGTTTTACCGGAAAACTCCGTCATTCCTATCCAGTGTCCGCCTCGCTTTATGGAGCGGGATGGTACTGGTTGGTATCGGGATCGTGACCGGAAAAGCCGGTTTCAGGCAGACTGTCGATCGCCTGTATCGTCTGCTCGTCGAGTTCGAAATCAAAGACGTCGAGATTGGCTTTCATCCGTTCAAAATGGGCCGATTTGGGCAGCGGGAGAATGCCGTTCTGCAGTTCAAAACGCAGGCAGATCTGGGCGGTGGACTTGCCGGTTTTCTTGGCGATTTCTTCGAGTTCTTCCAGCTTTAAAACGCGCTGGCGGCCAAGGGGCGACCATGCCTGGACGACGATGTTATGTGCCTGGCAGTATTTCGTCACTTCGGGCTGGAGATAGCCAGGATGGTATTCGATCTGGTTGACCATGGGGGTCACTTCCATATCCATGAGCGGTTCGAGATGGTGAACGAGGAAATTGGATACGCCGATGGCACGGACTTTGCCCGCTTTGTACAGATCGATCATGGCCGACCAGGTTTCCCGGTTAAGGGCGATCCAGTCTTTGCCGAATTCGTGTTCGCACGCCGGCCAGTGGACGAGATACAGATCGAGATAGTCCAGACCGAGATCGTGCAGACTCTGGTTGCAGGCGGCGATGACATCGTCGTAGTGTCTGGCTTCGGGCGGGCATTTGGAGGTAATGCGAAGATCTTCGCGCGCAATGGATGTCTGGGCGAGGGCCTCTCCGATTTCCGCTTCGTTTTTGTACATCGCGGCAGTGTCGATCAGGCGATAGCCCGCATTCAGGGCTTCGAGCACGATATCCGCTGTGGAGACGCCGGCCACTTTCCAGGTGCCAAAGCCAGTGGAAGGAAGCACGACGCCGTTGGAGAGCGTAAAGGTTCTGAGATTGGAGGCTTCGTTTTACAGTCGTTTGGATACATAGTCTTTTCTCCATATTCTGCCGCCGCATCCGGTTTCCGTTCGGTTTACTGTCCTTTGAACGCACGATGCCGAAGGGCATCTTGGGCTCCTGCCCTGCGCATAAGACGAAAGGTCAGAGAGTGCGGCCTGTTTTTCTTCAGTATACCAATCGGCTTCCGTATTGTTTTTTGAAGCGAATTTGAAAACGAAAACCGCTTTCTCCGACGAAAAAACCGACCCGCTCGTTTTGGAATATCGAGCGGGCCGGTTTTCGGCTGCCGTGTTTAGAGCAGGTCGGTGTTTATCGCAAGACTGTGTTTCGGTCGCTGCTCGCAAAACCGTGATTGAAGCGTGCAGGCAGAATGCGAAATGTAGGGTTAAGCCGCCGCGGTCTGTGCCTTCTGTGCGGCGAGAAGCCGGCGGGCGGGCCGTTTGATCAGCAGAGCGCCGATCAGAAGGACTGCGGCGGAGCCTAAAGAAATCGGGAAGATGGCCAGAATGGTCATGAACGTATGCGAGCGGGAAGACAAACAGAATCCAGAGAATGCGAACGACACATACGCCCAGCGTCGTCAGTACGGCAGGAAGAACCGAAATGCCAAAGCCGCGCAAATAGCCGGAAATGACTTCGTACTGAATGGAGAAAAAGTAGCTGCACATCAGAGTGACCAGACGCAGGTAGCCGTTTTCGATGACTTCCGGATTCGAGTTGAACAGGGAAAGCAGCGGCTTGCCAAAGGCGATGACGCAAAACGAACAGCACATGGTCACGATCAGCCCTTCGATCAGACACGTCTTCAGCACCTTTTCGCAGCGATGAATTTTGCCGGCGCCGTAGTTCTGACCGGTAAAGGTCGTGCACGCCTGACCGAACGAGTTGATGACGTTGTAGACGACCATTTCGATATTGAGCGCGGCGCTGCTCGACGCCATGACGATCGTGCCCAGCGAGTTGAAGCCGGACTGAATGACGACGTTGGCAATGGAGAAGACGGAAGACTGAATGCCCGAAGGAATGCCGATCTGCAAAATCCAGGTGACCGTTTCGCGATCAAACGGCTTGTGAAACAGCTCTTTCCACGTGATGAGATGCTGCTTCATCAGAATACCGAACAAAATGAAGGAGCTGATCAGGTTGGAAGCCACGGTGGCGATCGCTACGCCATCGACGTTCATGCCAAAGACGATGACGAAGAGCAGGTTGAGCAGAACATTGATCACGCCTGAAGCGGCCAGCGCGATCAGCGGAATCTGCGGCTGACCGATACCGCGGAAAATGGCGGCTTCAAAGTTGTAGAGCAGAATGACCGGCAGACCGCCCAGATAAATTTTCAGATACAGTTCAGCCAGCGGGAAAACTTCCGCCGGAACGCCCATGAGCGAGAGCGCCCAGGAGGCGATCAGCTCGCCGATCAGGCAGAGAAAGAGACCGCCGCCAATGGCGAGCCATAAGGAAGAACGGGCCGCCGTGCGCACCTGTTCGAATTTCCGGGATCCGACGCAGTTGGCAATGACGACATTGCTTCCCAGCGAAATGCCGATAAACAGATTGACGATCAGAGAAATGAGGGACGCGCAGGCGCCGACGGCGGCCATGCAGTGGGCACCCATTTCTCCAGTAAACTGACCGACGACCGCGACATCGGCCGCGTTGAACAGCTGCTGCAGTATGCCGGTAAAGGCCAGCGGCATCGCAAAAAGCAGAATCTTATCCCACAGTGAGCCGGACGTCAGATCCATGGCTGTTCTGTCTTTCTTTCGGTGTAAAAATCGCATCGGTTTTCTCCTCTCTTTACTTTTTCTTCTTATGTCCTGCCTTATGCAGAGATTTGGCGAACGATCCCGTTTTGACGCTTTCGGCCCGGCTGTCCGGTCCATAGAACGGCCGCAGGGGAATGTTCGATACGATGGGAATGGTATTCCTCGAAAAGCGAGTTGGGAAAAGATTTCCCGTGAAAAACAGGGAAGAAAGGTGTAAACGCTTACGGTATAACATTCAAAAACTTATACCGTATATGAATAGGAATAGTTCTCTCTTTTCCAGACGATTTGTCTGGAGCGTTCGAATGGGTATGGAGCGTCAAAAATCGAATCGTTTCCGGCTTTTCACCTTTCGCTGCCATGGGATCGGGGAATTGCCCTGCAACCGCCTGCGGGCAGTAAAAAACTTTAAGAAAAAAGAAAGCCTTTATACTGTTAATGGTCTGCACTGACTGCAGCTCAAAAGGAGATATTACATGAGTGCGAAAGTTGTTGTCGGCACCCAGTGGGGTGACGAGGGAAAAGGAAAAATTGTGGATGTACTCGCCGATAAAGCGGACATGGTCGTTCGGTTTCAGGGCGGGGACAACGCCGGCCATACCGTTGTGGTCAATGGCAAGAAACACGTTCTTCATCTGCTGCCCAGCGGCGTTTTAAGAGAAGATGCCGCCTGCATCATTGGCCCGGGCGTCGTATGCAATCCGTTTGTGCTGCTCAAGGAAATGGAAACGCTCGAAAAGAGCGGGCTTTCCACCAGCCATATCCGGATTTCCGACCGAGCCCAGATCCTGATGCCGTATCACTGCTACCAGGATGAACTCGAAGAAGCCGCTGCCTCCAATAAAATTGGAACCACCAAGCGCGGAATCGGCCCGTGCTATCAGGATAAATACGCCCGCAAGGGCATTCGCTACCACGAATTCATCGATTTCGACACGTTCGAAAAGCGTCTTCGTGAAAATGTAGCCATGAAAAACAAGCTGTTCACCGCCGTATACGGCGGCAAGCCGATGGACGCGGATGAAATGGTGGAACAGTTCCGCCAGATTTACGACCGCATCGTGCCGATGATCGTAGAAAGCACGCATCTGGTCAACGAAGCGATCGATGAAGGAAAAGAAGTTCTGTTTGAAGGCGCACAGGCTGCCATGCTCGATATCAACTACGGAACGTATCCGTACGTTACCTCGTCCTCGCCAACTTCGGCCGGCGTTACCGTCGGTGCCGGTGTTGCGCCTAGCCGCCTCGACCAGGTGATCGGTGTCGTTAAAGCGTATTCGACCCGCGTCGGCGAAGGTCCGTTCGTTACGGAACTCGAAGACGAAACCGGCGAATGGCTGCGCAAGAACGGCTTTGAATACGGCGCCACAACCGGACGTCCCCGCCGCTGCGGCTGGCTCGACCTGGTTGTCGTTCGTCACGCCAACATGATCAACGGTCTGACCGATATCGTTCTGACCAAGCTCGATGTTCTCGACGGTCTCGATGAAATTAAGGTGTGCACCGGCTACGAAATCGACGGCAGGCTCCAGAACTACGTACCGTCCGATCAGGCGGATGTAGCCAGAGCCAAACCGGTTTACACGACATTGCCGGGCTGGAAGGAAGACATCACAAAAATGCGTACGTGGGATGAGCTTCCCGAAAACGCGAAGAAGTACGTCGAGTTCATTGAAGAATTCACTGGCGTACCCGTTTCGATGGTTTCCGTCGGACCGGACCGTGAAAACAATATTGCCCATAACGATCGCTTAGATTAACGATCGTCCTGTCCGGTTTTACAGGAAAATTGCCGCATCGCGCATATTTTCCCAAACCAGAAGAAATTTAAGAAATACAGAGAGCGATCGAACGCTCTGCCCAGACACGTATGGCGCAGACGGTTTTGATCGCTCTTTTGTTTCTGGCCCGCTTCCATTCTGGATTGGACACAATTGCCGGCGATTTGCAGAAAGCGGTTTCGGGATCGTCCCTTTTGCTTACAATGGAGATAACAGCTTTACCGTTTAATCCAAAGAAAAGAGAAAAAGACGATGAGAAAAACAAGATGGAAAAACACCATGGCTCTGCTGGTATCTGCCTCCATGGCCATGACGCCGGTCCTTTCGACCGCTTCGCCGATTCTGGCCAATACGCCAGAGAGTACGCAGGAAACGACGAGTCCTGCCGAAGTCAGCGATCTGCGCAAACTGGTCAATCCGGTTTTGCAGGAATATACGCCGGCCGCGCAAAGCGGAACGTGGAAACTGAGCAGTGACACCATGCTGGCGATCAGCGCCAGACAGGATCTGATTGATAACACCCAGCTTTCTGATATGGTGCGGCTGATCAGTTCGGAAATGAAAGACAAGGGATTAAGCAGCGATTTCGTACCGGTTCGCTATTTGCCGGCCGATGCCGCCGATCCAAACGGAATTCTGATCGATCTGGCTGATTCGGTGACTGAAGACTCAAGCAGTCCGGAAGCGTACCGCATCGAAATCAGCGCAGCCGGCATTCATCTCACCGGGGCAAGTGAGAAAGCCGTACTGCATGGCCTGCACACGATTGAAGCGCTTTTGCTGCAGGGGGCGTTCCGTATGGAACGATCGTGGACTATCCGACGATGAACGAACGGCGCATTCATGTCGACTGCGCCCGCAAATACATTTCCAAGGACTGGTTCATTCGACTGATCCACGAAATGTCCTGGAACAAAATGAACGCGCTCCAGATGCATTTCTCCGAAAACCTCGGATTCCGCATCGAGTGCGAAACCGATCCGTCGATCGTGTCGGATCAGTATCTGACCAAAGCCGAAGTCCGTGAAATTCTTGCGGAAGCGAAAAAGTACGGCATTAATGTCATTCCGTCCTTCGACTCCCCGGGTCACGTGGACCAGATTCTGAAATCCCATCCGGAATATGGTCAGGTTTCCAGCAGCGGTTCGCATTACGCCTCCGGTCTGGACATCACCAACCCGGAAGCCATCGCCTACATCCGCTCGCTGTATGCCGAATACTGCGAACTGTTTGAAGGCTGCACCGATTTCCACATCGGCGGCGACGAATACATGGAATTTGACCGCGCGCCGTTTACGACGCAGTACCAGTCGGTACTCAACGCCTACGCCGTGGAAAAATACGGGGCAGGCTACACATGGAAAGACACGGTTTCCGGCTACATTAACGAGCTGGCGGAATTCGTTCATGAAAAAGGCTTTACGCCGCGCATCTGGAACGACGGCATTTACTATGGTCATTCCAGCGTATCCGGCCGTCAGAAAATCGAAATGCACGACTACATCGGCATCGACTTCTGGTCGCAGATGGGCTGGAACCCGTCGATCGCCAAACTGTCGGCCTTCATCGAAATGGGTCACAAGAAAATTTACAACATCAACTCCAGCTACTTTTATTACGTACTGCGCGGTTCCAAACCGACAGATGGACGTGAGCAGCATTCCTTTGACAACCTCAACCCGGATCAGCTGATTTACAACGAATGGACGCCGGGCAAATTCTCCGCCAATACGATCGCAGACGATTCCGAAGTGATTGCCGGTGCCGCCATCGGCATCTGGTGCGACGTGCCGGATCTGGTCGACGAAGACGTCATTATGGACGATATCCTCTCGCCAATGCGCGCCCTGGCTTCCAAGTCGTGGAATACGCAGTCCAATACGATTTTGCCGTTTGCCGAACACCAGACGCTTGAAGAAACGCTCGGTCACGGCGGCGCCTGGACGAAAGGCACCAAGCTGCCCGAAGCCCCAGCCGTTCTGCCGGCGGAAAATCTGGGCTCCGTACTGATTCACTATCAGGATGAAAACGGACAGAAAATCGCCGAAGACCGTACGCTTTACGATACGATCGGCACTTCGTATTCGATTGAACCGGCGGATGTGTACGGCTATCGCTGCACGCAGGAAGCCGTAACGGGAGCGTATGCCGAAGACCGCAAAGAAATTACCTTTGTTTACAGTCTGTACACCGACTGGTCCGAACTGGATGCACTGCTGGCTCATCCCTATACACAGAGTGACGTTCTGCCCGACGGATGGAGCGCCTATAAAGACGCGCTCGATGCAGCCAGTGCGCTTAAAGCCGCCGGTCCGGCGCACCAGAGTGAAGTCGATGCGGCCTATACAGCTTTGAAGACCGCCCAGGACGAACTCGTTTCGATGAACCGCTACGTTCTCTGGATCGAAGATCAGCATCCCGTCGAGGAAAGCAGCGTTACCCAGGGCTGGTCTGCCTACAGTGCGGCCCTCGAACAGGCCCGTACGATTCTGAACAAAGCGGACGCAACGACCAAGGAAATCGAAGACGCAGCCGCCAGTCTGCAGGAGGCCAAAAAGGGTCTGCTTTTTGCCCAGGATCCGACCATCACGACCACCGCGACGAAACCGCCTTATCAGACGTACGCGTATTCGCGCATGTTCGATAACAACCTCTCGACCTACGCCTGGTTTGACGGCGAACAGGTTGCGGGAGATGACATCACCTTTACTTTTGAATACCCGGTAGAACTTTCCGGAATCCGCGTCCAGTTCCCGACGGGCGACACGGAACTCGACTACATCCGCAGCGCGGACGTCGAAGTGTCCGCCGACGGCACCACCTGGACGAAAGTGGGCGAACTCGACGGCACCGCCCGTGACGTGACGGTATCCTTTGCGGCGCAGTCCGCCAAAGCCATTCGTCTGAAAATGACGCAGTCTGTGAAGTACTGGACGAAAATCTGCGAAGTCGACTTCACCATCGCGGCACCCGAATCCGGTACCGCGCTGATCGAAAAACTTGCCGAAGGCAGCGTGTTTGATCCTTCGCTTTATACGTACGAATCGTTCTGTCCGTTAATCGAAGCCCTGAATGCCGGTCAGCAGGCGCTGACGTCCCGTCAGTCTTCCGTGCAGGAGGAAATCGACGCCATTCAGGACGCGATTGACAATCTCGTCCCCAAAGGCAGCGTAGTGCTGAATCGCACGCTGCTCAAAACCGCACTCGATAAAGCCGAACGTCTTCAGAGCGACGCCAGCTTCCCGACCGCACAGACCAATGAACTGAAAACACGTGTTCTCGCGGCTAGAGGCGTCTATGAAAGTGCCGAGACGCAAGATGCAGTCGATGATGCGGCCAAAGCGCTCAATGCGTACATTCTGACGCTGCGCAAAACACCCGATGCGAACGGGCTCGAAGGGCTGAAACCCGCCAGGTAAGCATTCGGTCGTTCAGATACAAAGTCTGAAACGAAAGCGCAAACCAGAACAATATCCAGCAGCAGAAAAAGGACTGTCCGATCCAAATCTCAGTAAGGAGATCTGGAAGGGGCAGTCCTTTCTTCGTCTGTATGTTTGTCCAGAAATATCGTTTGTCTATCAATATTCGATATGCGGTTACTTGTTCGAGCCGCCAAACTGGAAGACGTACATGAGAATGCTTCCCGCAATCGCCGCGTTGAGCGATTCAAAGGTTTTCATCTCGATGTGTACGCATTTCGTGCAGGCGTGTAAAATGTCCGGACGAATGCCCTGGCCTTCGTTGCCGATAATCAGCGCGTACTGGTCAGGAATGGCGAGTTCATGCAGTTCGACGGAATCCTGATGCAGAGCGGCGCCAAATACAGAAATATGCCGGCTTTTCAGATCTTCAATCGCTTCGGCCAGATTGCAGGTTACGACGGGCAGATGGAAAATCGCGCCCTGACTGGACTGGAGCGTTTTTGGACCGAACGGATCTGTGCAGTCGGTCGAGCAGAGAATTTCTTCGATGCCAAAGGAAAGGGCGGAGCGAATGAGCGTGCCCATGTTGCCCGGATCCTGAATCTGATCGAGAAGAAGTACTTTTGTCGCGTGGCTGAACGTCGCATACGCCGGCTTCTTGCATAAGCCGATGTAGCGCGCATCGCTTTTCTGCGCGGACATTTTGTTTAAAACCGGCTGACTGCAGAAAATGGTTTCGATGCCGGGCAGCGTTTCGAGATTTTCGAGCTGATAGACTTTCAAAAGCAGGCCGGCCTGCGCCGCTTCCTGGATCATATGAAAGCCTTCGACTAAAAACTGGCCGCTCGCGTCGCGATCCTTTTATTTTTGAGACGGACCATCGCCTTGACGGATGCATTTTGTAACGATTCAATTTTCATGTTCATTTCCTCAGAAGGACCGGCGGCTTCTGTCGAAGATTTCGAGAATTCCGAGAATAAGGAATTCTCGAAAAAGTACCACCCGGATCCAGATCGATTTCCCAGAAAGGGAGCGTTCAGATTCAGCCTATCAGAAACCGGCGATCAAGCAAAAAGAGGGCCTTGAAAACTGATATGGACTGAGCGATCGCTGCGAAATTTGCGGATCGAAAACCGTCCGCACGCCTGCCGGGATGAAAAGACAGAATGGCCGAAAAGAAAGCGGAAAAAGAACGTTCCCGTCTCTTTTGTCTTTCCCGCCTGTACCTTTCCCGTTTTGTCCGCGCTTTGAAAAATACGAAGATTTACGGAAAATGCTTCAAAAGACAGAGACCGTTTTTCAACGCAAAGTTGCACGCGTTGACATCTCTGCTACAATTGTGTTCAGGCAAAGAGGGAAACGTGGCAGATCCGGCACGGCATGCAGAGAGCTTCTCACTCCGGTGAAAGAGAAGCAGTCCGAGCCCCTGTGAATTCATTCCTGAGCTGGAGCGTAATGTCTCCCCGTTTCATACGGATATCATGATTTGAGTGTGTCTGTATACGGACGAAGCGAAATGGTACCGCGGCGAAAGCCGTTTTCGCGTTCGTCCGTTTTTTATTTTCTGGAAACGGACGGATCCTTTCCGGGTTTCCGTTCCATCTTTGCGAACATACATTTCGCTGCAAGCTATCCTGCCGGTTTTCGCGCCGGCTTGAGAAAGGAGAAATCATGCAGAATTTTGATGAATTGAAAAACCAGATTGCACAGGATTTCGCCAGTGCGCAGGATCTTGAAGCGCTCAGCGCGCTGCGTATTGAATACCTGGGCAAAAGGTCAGATTGCTTCCTTAATGAAGCAGATGAAAAGCGTACCGAAAGAGGAAAAGCCGGCATTTGGTCAGGCGGTCAACGACCTGAAAACCGAAGCCAGCGCGCTTTTTGAAGAAAAGAAACAGGCTCTGGAGCAGAAGGCGCTGGAAGCCCGTCTCGCTTCGGAAAAAATCGACCTGACGCTGCCGGGACGCAAACCGGCGTACGCCAACCTCAACCCGCTTCACCTCGTTCTTCAGGAACTCGAAGACCTCTTTATCGGTCTTGGCTATCAGGTTATTGAAGGCGACGAACTCGTAGAAGACCTGTACTGCTTCGAGCGCGCCAACATTCCTAAGGATCACCCGGCACGTGCCATGCAGGATTCCCTGTACATCGATCCGGAACATCTGCTGCGCACCCATACGACCGCGATCCAGATGAAAGTTCTCGAAGAGCAGGCGCCAAACCCGATTAAAGTCGTCTGCCCGGGCAAGGTGTACCGCCGCGATGACGACGATGCGACCCATTCCCACCAGTTCATGCAGATTGAAGGTCTGGTCATCGGCGAGCACGTACCGCTGTCCGATCTGAAGGGCACGCTGGAATTCGTTGCCCGCAAGATGTTCGGTCAGAACCGGGAAATCCGCTTCCGCCCGTCCTACTTCCCGTTTACCGAACCGAGCGTAGAAGTCGACGTATCCTGCCACATGTGCGGCGGCAAGGGCTGCCCGACGTGCAAGGGTACCGGCTGGATTGAAATTCTCGGTGCCGGCGAAGTTCACCCGAAAGTACTCGAAATGGCCGGCTACGACAGCACAAAAATGAACGGATTCGCGTTTGGCATCGGCATTGAGCGTATTGCCATGCTTAAATACGGCATCGACGATATCCGTCATTTCTATACCAACGATCAGCGGTTCAATAAGAACTTCGATCGTTTTGACTAAGGAGGGACGACTATGAAACTCTCAAGAAAATGGCTTGAACAGTATATGGATCTTGGCGATCTGACGATGGAGCAGATTGCCGACACGATTACAGCGGCCGGCTTTGAAGTCGAAGACATTATCGAACTCTCCAATGCCACGGGTCTTGTGATTGGTGAAGTGCTCACCTGCAAGGATCATCCGGATTCCGATCATCTGCACGTGACGACCGTCAATACGGGCGATGAAGTCCGTCCGATCGTCTGCGGCGCGCCAAACGTCGCAGCGGGACAGAAAGTCATCGTCGCGCTCCCAGGCGCGAAACTGCCCGGCGGCGAAATCAAGTCCGGCACGATTCGCGGCGAAGTGTCCGACGGCATGATCTGCTCGCTTGCGGAACTTGGCGTCGACAAGCACCTGCTCAGTCAGGAACAGCTCGAGGGCATCGAAGTGCTTCCGGCGGATGCGCCCGTAGGCAATACGGATCCGCTTTCGTATCTGGGTCTGGACGATACAATTCTCGATATTTCCCTGACGCCAAACCGCGCGGACTGCCAGGCAATCTGGAGCATGGCCAGCGAAACCGGCGCCATCCTCAATAAAAAGCTGCCCTTCCAGACTGCGAAGGCGCGGCCGATGCCGGAAACGATCATCCGACAAAACTCGTAATCCGTTCCGAAACCGAAAAGTGCCCGCACTTTTACGGCAAGATCATCGGCTCGGTAACGATTAAGGAATCGCCGCGCTGGATGCGCGATCTGCTTCGTGCAGCCGGCATGCATTCGATCAACAACGTGGTCGATATTTCCAACATCGTCATGCTCGAAACCGGTCAGCCGATGCACTTCTACGACCTGGCGGCCATTTCTGCGCAGGAAATTACCGTCAAGCAGGGCCTGAACTGCGACTACACCGCGCTCGATGGCGAAACGTACAAGCTGGAAGAAGACGATCTGGTCATCACCAGCCAGGACAAGCCGATCGGCATCGCCGGCGTGATGGGCGGCGACGACTCCAAAATTGAAGACAATACGACCGGCCTGATCATCGAATGTGCTTCGTTTGACCGTGTCTGCATCCGCAACACTGCCAGACGTCTCTCGCTAAGCACCGAAGCGTCTCTGCGCTATCAGAAAGGTATCGAACCGCTAGCAGCCAAAAGGCCCTCGATCGTGCGGTGGAACTGCTGATCGAATACGCCGATGCGAAAGACATTGAAGCGACCGTGGAATACGGATCCGCCGATTTTGAAGAAAAACGATTGCCTGCACCCTTGAACAGATCAACAACCGTCTGGGCACCGACTTCTCGAAAGAAGAAGTGCTCGATGTTTTCGAACGTCTGAACCTGGAACCCAGCGTTGAAGATACGACGTTCACCGTTCGCGTTCCGAGCACCCGTCTCGATCTCGAAGGGCTCGCGGATCTGAGTGAAGAAGTCATCCGCATGCTTGGCTACGACCGTCTGCCGTCCACGCTGCCGATGATGGCCATGACCGAAGGCAAGCTCAACCCGAAACAGCGTCAGCGCCGCTTCGTCAATAAAGTGCTCCTTGAAAACGGCGTACAGGATGCGATTACGTACACCCTGATTTCTACCGCCAAAAGGACAACGCGATTCTTTCCGCCGGCGAAGCCATTGAACTCGCGCAGCCGATGTCGGAAGAACGCCGCTACATCCGTACGTCCATCCTGCCGTCTCTGCTCGATGCGGCCGCATGGAACAAGGCGCATGGAAACACGGACATCAATCTGTACGAAATTTCCGAACTGACGTCTTCCAAAGGCGTAGAAGAACATCTGGCCATTGTACTTGGCGGACCGCTGACGATGACCCGCTGGCTCAAGGACGTTGTTCCGGCCGACTTCTATACCCTCAAGGGTCTGATTGAAGAAATCCTGGTTCGTCTGGGCATTTCCGAAAACCGCATTTTCTTCAAGGAAAACAAAAGGATACCGTTCATTTCCATCCCGGACGTTCGGCCGAAATTTACATCGGCAAGGATCTCATCGGTCTGATGGGTGAAATCCATCCAACGTACGGGGCAGAAACCGGCGTGAAAAAGCGATCATCGCCGAGATCAATCTCGATAAGATTCTGAACACCAAGAAGAGCAAAGTGAAATTCGTACCGACATCCCGCTATCCGTCCGTTACCCGCGACCTGGCGTTCGTCGTCAAACGCGATCTGCCTGCCAGCAAGATCGTCGACGTCATCCGCCGCTGCGGCAAGCTCGGCAAGGAGTCGATTGTTCGCGATGTCGATGTCTTTGACGTGTACGAAGGCGAACATGTAGGCGCCGATGAAAAGTCGATCGCGCTGACTATGACCTTCCAGTCCGAACACCAGACGCTCACCGATGAGCAGATCACGGAAGTGTTCAACACGATCATCGAAGCCATCCAGACCCAGTGCAAAGCCGTTCTGCGCTCCGCGTAAAAACGGTTTAATCTGGAGTTTGGCGGAATCCAATTCCGCCGAAAAAGATAATTTCTGCAGCAATACACAGACAGCCTGCCCGGCTGCCTCAGAAAAACTTCTGAAGCAGTCCGGACAGGCTGTTTTTATGTGAAAGGAAGGGGAGAACCGACGCGAAAAACAAAGGCGCGAATCGTATCCGTCCGAAAAGATCGACCGATCAAATGACCAAAATCCAGACGACAAAAAATGCGGGGCTGAAGATAAAGAAAAGCGACAGACCAGAGAAAGACGGTTTTAAAAGGAAGGAATGACGTCTTTTACGAAGTCCAGCGTTTCCTGCAAAACCTGACTGAACAGAGTCTGAATCTGCTTCAGATCGTCCATAGACCAGTCGGCGAAATGGGATTCGTCGAGCGCGTCCAGATCGAGAACGGCACGGAAGGCGTGATCGACAAATAAGGGAAGCACAAGTTCCGAGCGCGTATCGCCATCGCAGGCAATGTGGCCGGAAAATTCGTGGACGTTATTGACCACGGTGATTTTTCGGGTATCGACGCAATGACCGATGACGCCATGGTGTGGAGCAATCCGCTCGCAGGCCGGCTTGCCCTGAAAGGAACCCAGATCCGCCGTACCGTCATGCATGATCCAGTACAGGCCGGACCAGTTGATGTTTTCATCGCTCCAGTAAATGGCGGCGATCATGTTGTTCAGGCGGCTTAACGGAGCCGTGTCGCCTTCGAAAACGGTTTGAAGCTGCTGCAGAAGAAGTTTCATAATGACCTCTCGATCCCGAAAAGAATCAGGATAAATTGGGATAAGTATACACAAAGAAAGCTAAATCCATAGAAAGAAGATTGAATTCCGCATGCAAGAAGCATTCGAATGGCCGGTTTCGGGAAGAATCTTCTATCTTCTTTCCCTGACCTGTAAACGAAGCGGGACTGCCGGATTTCTAAACGTATTCCATACAGACCTTGCTGAATACAGAACGCCGGACTGGACCGTTTATAAAGCCGGTGTTCGTTGCTTTTGCCTTTCTTGCGCGCAAACTGAGAAATCGACATCAGAAATATGCAAAATACGGGAGTCAAAACCGGTAGAAAATCGAAATTTCTGATTCACTAGGAGTATGAAAGACAGAACAAATACAAAGCCGTCGATTGCCGGCGCAGACAAAAAAACGGAAAGAATATCGACCTGAGTAAAGATTCGATATCCGGAAAGGATAACGTTTGCGCAGCCGATCGTTCCTTTGGCTTAAAAACATCCCGGTCCCGTCCCTGGGAAAAGAGTCTGATCGAATGGTTCTGGTTCCTTTTTATTCTGCTTGGAATTTGGACGGCAGCTGCTCTTGTCATGGACAATGCGCTCGTCTGTCCGACCCCTGGGCGTGTCTGGAACAGATGGTGCTGCAGGTGCAGAAGCCCACTTTTTACTGAGCGCTTTGTCGACGATCGGCCGGGCGATGGAATCGCTCGTTCTGTCCTTTGCGTTAGGTCTTGCGGCTTCGTTTCTGGGCGCGTTCTGGAAACCGGCCGGCAGTTTTCTCGGAAAGCTGGTTTCGCTCTTTCAGACGGTGCCTAACGTGTGCTACATCATCCTGCTTCTGTTCTGGACCAGCCGGGAGCAGACGGTTATTCTGACCGGCTTTTTCCTGCTCTTTCCGCTGGTGTATCGCGAGTTTTATGAACAGCTCGAATCGCTCAAGAAGCGCTACGCCGAAGTATGGAAAATTTATCCGCAGCCGGCGTGGGTACGGATGTTTGTGATCTGTCTGCCGATGATGAAGCCGGCTTTTCTGAGCGCCCTCAAAAGTGCCTCGTCGCTCGCCTTCAAAGTGTGCGTGACGAGTGAAATTCTGACGGGCCTGCAGCCGGGCATTGGCAAGAGTCTGCAGATGGCGCGCCTCGATCTCAATCCGGCCGGCGTAGTCGGCTGGAGCATCTGGCTGATTCTGATCGTCTTCTGCTTTGAAAAGCTGTGGAACTGGATCGCGGACCGTCTGTTTGGCGACGGATCCGTCCGCTAGAAAACGTAAGAGAAAAAGAAAACAGGCACGTTTTTTGAACCGCCGGCAGCCCGTGGAAAATAAACGTTTGTGCAATACGAACGCTAAATAACGAATACTGAAAGAAAAGATTGAAAGATTGACAGAGAAAACCGCACGCAGAAAAAGGGAAAAAGTCAGCCGTTCGGCTTTGCGTTTCCGCCCCAGAAAGAGACATCTGAGGACAGCATGGATACTGGCCGGAGAGCGTGCGTGAAGAAAAGAAAAAAAGGAGAGTTTATGACCCGACCCTGTGTGTCTATTCTTGTCCCCGTATACAACGCCGAAAAATACCTGAAGCGATGCCTGGACAGTCTGCTTGAACAGACGATGCCGGATCTGGAAGTCGTTCTGATCAACGATGGCAGTACGGATTCCTCGAAAGAAATCTGTGAAGACTATGCGGAAAAAGACGCGCGCGTTCACGTGTATTCCTTTGAAAACGCCGGCGTCTCCAAAACGAGAAACCGTGCCTTAAAACGCGCAAACGGCGAGTACGTCATGTTTGTGGACAGCGATGATTTTGTCGACAAAAGATGCTCGAGACGATGGTCAAAGAGGCGAAAAAGCGCAATCTGGACGTGCTGCAGTGCGGGTTTGTCATGGACTTTGGTCCCGTGCCGTTTTATCGCAACCCGTCGGGGCGCAAGGATTTTACGACGCTTGAAGCGGTGCATCATCTCGTGCGGGAGAAGTATCTGAACAACTACCCGTGGGGCAAGCTGTATAAGCGCGAGTGCTTCGATCACGTGCACTTTCCCGAACACCTGCCGGGGTTTGAAGATACGTGCACGATTTTCAAGGCGATTGTCGCCGCAAAAAGATCGGTACGATTCCCAACCGCTTTTACCATTACTGGACGCACAGCGGATCGCTCACCAACTGTATGGATCTGAGCACCGTCTATCTCATGCGCTACGCCTACAAGTACCAGGAAAAGACGCTGCGCGAATACTTCCCGAACGAAGTGTTCAACTTTGATCCGCTTTACTACAACACGGACATGGTGATCATTTATACCCTGATTCTCTTTTGTCATCGACAGGACGATCCGAAATTCATCCGCTATCTGTTTCAGTGGAAAAACGTGCCGTTTTTCCCGCTCTACTTTCTGGCCTACTACGCCTGGCTTGGTATCGCCTGGATCAAGCTGGGAAGCAAAATCTTTGAAGCCCCGACATCAGAAAAACAGGCGTACTATCAGGATCCGTTTGCGGACTATGACTTTTCTGCGCCGCTTCAAAGCGAAGAAAGCCTCCGGGCAGAAGAAGAGGAAACCGTTTCCGGCAGAGAGGCGCTCGATTCACCTTTATCGTGACGTAAGTATGCGGATCTTGCTACAATAGGGGTTGCGTTCGGAAATCAGAAAAGAGAACCGCGCCTTTTGCATGGTGTAAAATGCGGTCTGGCGCATGGAAAAGGCTCTGTGCAGCTTCTGATTTCGCCTTTATGGAAGGAAAAACTGGATATTCCAGATCGTCTGTTGAAGTGAACGCAGCGGATCGCATGAAAACCGATCCGTTCGATCCTGTATCTCAGACCTGGATCGATCAGAATGAAGAAAAGATAGGAGAAACCTGCATTTATGGCATTTGAATCTCTTTCCGATAAGCTCAGTAAAACCCTGAAGAAAATTACAGGCAAAGGAAAACTGACGGAATCCAACATGAATGACATGCTCAAGGAAGTGCGCATGTCTCTGCTTGAAGCCGACGTAAACTACCAGGTCGTCAAGGACTTCATCGCCAGCATCAAGGAAAAGGCGATGGGTACCGAAGTCATGGAATCGCTCAATCCGGGACAGATGGTTGTCAAGATTGTCCGCGAGGAACTCGTCAACCTGTTAGGTCCGGAAGACGCGAAGCTGATCCTGAATGAAAACGGCATCACCAGCGTGATGATGGTCGGCCTTCAGGGTACCGGTAAAACGACCGCGTCCGCCAAGATCGCCCGTTTTGTGAAAGAAAAACTCAAGAAAAAGTCCTGCTCGCTGCCTGCGACGTCGTTCGTCCGGCTGCGATTGAACAGCTGAAAACCCTCGGCGCGTCCATTGGCGTCGAAGTCTTCTCGCTCGGCGCCGAAACTCCGGCAGTAGAAACCGCCAGAGCAGCCAAAGCCTATGCCAGCCAGAACGGCTTTGACATGATCATCTTCGATACCGCCGGCCGTCTGCACATCGATGAAGCGCTGATGGAAGAACTCAGCGAGATGAAGCAGGAAATCGAACCGCAGGATATCCTGCTGACGGTCGATGCGATGACCGGTCAGGATATCGTCACGGTAGCTAAGGAATTCAACGAAAAACTCGAAATCACCGGCCTTGTTGTAACGAAGATGGACGGCGACGCACGAGGCGGCGGTCTTCTTTCCGTTCGCTCCATCACGTCCGTACCGGTTCTCTTTGTATCGAGCGGTGAAAAAGTCGACGATCTTGAAGAGTTCCATCCGGATCGTATGGCAGACCGTATCCTCGGCATGGGCGACATGATCTCCCTGATCGAACAGGCACAGGATAAGCTCGATGAAAAAGTGGCGAAGGAATCCGCTGAGCGCATGATGGCCGGTGTCTTCACTTTCAACGACATGCTTGCCCAGTACGATCAGATTTCCCGCCTTGGATCGCTTTCCGGCGTTCTTGGCAAAATCCCAGGCATGGGCAAGATGGGCGCGAAGCTCGATGACGACAAGGTCAACAACCAGATCCTGCACTTCAAGGCCATGATCCAGTCCATGACCCCGTGGGAAAGAGAACATCCCGACTGCATTAAGAGCAGCCGCAAGATTCGTATCGCCCGCGGTTCCGGCATGAAAGTTGCCGACGTCAACAAGCTGATCGAACAGCAGAAGCAGATGTCGAGCCTTTCCAAGATGATGTCTTCCGGCATGGGCGGCCTCAACCCGTTTGCGGCGATGCGCCGCGGCGGCGGAATGCCCGGCGCTTCCAAACACGCGGGAAGCAAAAAGTGAAGAAATCCAAGAAGAAAAAGAAAAATAAAAATAAGCAAATACGAAAAAAGCTCCCGTCGAAGAGATGCGCGAAAAAAACAGACGTACAGTTCGAAAAGGAGCTTTTTGCATGGAGGGCTGTTCCTGCTTTTTCAAACAGATCCATGCGAGAATGGCCAATACCATCCCAAAACAGACACTTTGCCTGCGCGCATTCTGAAATACCGGTTTCTTTTCCTTCTGTATTTTGCGGCGTAAGGAAAGCCGATACAATTTCTCCATATTCTCCATATAAGGGAGAAGCAAAAACGGAAAACCAGGAGAAGAAACTGCTTCATGGCGACTATACTCTGGAGCAGAAAGTCGAAATCGCAAAGTGGCGCATTGAACATGACCGGGATTATCACGCAGCCGCCAGAAAGTCTGGCTGTACGTTTTCCATGGTTTACCGCCTGAGGTTTACCGCCTGACGCGCATCGCGCACCCAGGGCTATGAAGTACTGGACAGATCATGAAAAAGAGCAGGCAGATCCGGACTGGATTTTGTAAAAGCCGTACAGGATTCTGTTTCCAATAATACCTGGCAAATACGAAAAAACGAAGCATAAAAGCATAAAAGAAGACGAGGAGAAGACGATGAAGAAAACCCGAATCATTCGCTGGCTGCGCAAGACGTTCATGTACATGCTGCCAAGACGAAACGTACCGTCCATTCAGAATCTGGCCAGACGCTTTGAAGAAGAACTGGCGGATCGGACCTTCATTTATTCATTTAATGAAGTGGACGCGAATGGAAAGCGCAATGGGAAGTCCTTTTCGGCGCCGGTTGAATTTGAACGGTCCGGCTTCTGCCATCTCTTTTCCATCGGCTCGATCGTCAAAAATCAGCTGAGCGATCTGAGCGAATTTTCCGGCATCCGCGGCTGGAACAACATCCAGAACGGAAAGATCACGTTCGCAAAACTGGCTAAAAGCTGTCCGGAAGAGTTTCAGTACTATAAGCACGAATACGAAATGATCGAACAGATGATCGAAACGGCCAAAAATCCGCAGGCGGTCCTTTTCGATCCGTCCAAGGCGGGCAGCACAAAGCTGCAGGCCAAAGTGATTCTGTATCGCATTTACGGGGACGAAACGGTCCATATCGGTCTCGATGAAGGAAAGGACGGCTGGTTTGTGCGCAGCTATTTCATTCGAAGCAACGACCGGGACCGGGCGTATCCGACCAAATACATCGCAAAAATGACGCCTCTCGATGTGAAAGTACGTGTCAAGCATTAATGCTTGACGGCTCATTCTGATGTGGTATTCTAATCAGGCAAAAACACGAAAGGAAACATTAATCATGGTAAAACTGCGTTTAAGAAGAATGGGTAAGAAAGGACAGCCTTTCTACCGTATTGTTGCTGCGGATTCCAGAAGCCCGCGTGACGGCCGTTTCATCGAAGAAATCGGCACATATAACCCAATTAAGAAAGATGCTCCGGTTGTGCTCAACCACGAAGCTGCTCTCAAATGGCTCCAGGCTGGCGCTCAGCCTTCCGATACGGTTCGCAGCATTCTTTCCCGCGAAGGCGTAATGAAAGCCTTCCACGAATCCAAACTCGGAAAGTAAGACAATGATTGATCTGGAAAAACCCTGTATGATCTGTGTGAACCACTGACAGATCACCCGCAGGCTCTGTCGGTCAAAACCATGGCTTCGGCCAGCGACAAGGAAATCCTGTTGTATGTATATGCCGACGACAAGGATATTGCCAGACTGATCGGCCGCAAAGGCGTTATCGCCGGCGCTCTGCGCTCCATGATGTCCGCAGCGGCACGCTCGATCCACAAGCGCATTCTTGTGAAGTTCGAAGCCTATTAATAAAGACCAGAAAGCTGCAGGAAACCCTGCAGCTTTTTCAAAGGAGAAACACGATGATTCGAATCGCAAAGATTATCAATACCCGCGGCCTGAAAGGGGAATGCAAGGTCATGCTCTTCACCGATCAGGAAGACGTGCGGTTTGCGAAAGGCAACACCCTCTACCTGGCCGATCATACGAAGCTGACCGTCGATAATTATTCGGTCTACAAAGGCTTTGGCTATGTTCGCTTCAAGGAAATCACGACCATTGAACAGGCGGAAAAGCTGAAAAACCAGACGCTGTATCTGCCCGAAGAAGAACTCGGCGAACTCGAAGAAGGCGAATACTACTACCACCAGCTTAACGGCTGCGATGTGTATACAACGGAAGGCGAACTGACCGGAAAGGTTACCGACATTCTTGAAACCGGCGCCAATCTGGTGCTTCGCGTTACCGATCCCAAAGACAGGAAGAAAAGCTACCTGCTTCCATTTGTCGAAGCCTTCGTGCGCACGGTGGATCCCGAAGAAAAGAAAATTGTGATTGAAGATATGGAAGGGCTCCGATGAAAATTTCGATTCTTACTCTGTTTCCAGAATATTTTGAAGGGATGATGAAGACGTCCATCCTTTCGCGTGCCATCGACAAAGGTCTGATTGAAGTCGAACTCGTCAACTTCCGCGACTTTACCCAGTCCAAACACGGTCACGTGGACGATACGCCCTATGGCGGAGGCGCGGGGATGGTGCTCATGTGCCAGCCGGTCCTCGATGCCCTCGAATCGGTACGCACACCGAACAGCGTCGTCGCACTTTTAAGTCCGCAGGGAAGCCGCTTTTCGCACGAAAAAGCGCTCGAGCTTTCCAAACTGGAGCATCTGATTCTTATTTGCGGCCATTACGAAGGCTTTGATGAGCGCATCCGTGCGCACGCCGATATTCAGCTTTCCCTCGGCGATTTTGTACTGACAGGCGGCGAACCGGCTGCGGCAGCAATGTGCGATGCCATTTTCCGTCTGGTGGACGGAGTGATCAAAAGGATTCGAGCAGCGACGATTCCTTTTATAACGGTCTTCTCGAATACCCCCAGTACACCAAACCGGCTGTTTACGACGGACAGGAAGTTCCGGAAGTTCTCCTTTCCGGTCATCATGCCAACATCCAGAAATGGCGCCGGCAGCAGGCGCTCAAAAATACGCTGCTCCATCGGCCGGATCTGCTCGAAAAGGCGGATCTGTCCCGTCAGGACTGGATTTATCTCGAAGATCTCAAGGAAGAACTGCGCACCGCGGCTTCTGAAAATGAAACAGAAGCCGACGCAAAGGCAGCGGATGCAGCCGACGGGATCGATACCGTTGCAGAAGCAAACAGCAATGACTGATCCGGGATCGCTCCTGCCGATCGGTTTACAGAATTCAGGGATTTATACGTTTTAAAAGAAGGCCTTCGCTCGATCGGAAAGCGAAGGCTTTTGTGCGTGCGCCCGTTGGAAAACCTGACTCGCTTCGGTGTCTGAAGATGCGGGCGCTTTCATCTTCTTAAGATGAAAGCTATAAAAATGAGGATAGTCTGCGCCCTTAACAAACGCTTTGGAAAGAGAGGGCCGTCATCGTATGCTCTCTTTGCGCTTAGTGTAAAAATCGTTAAGATAAGCGTATGAGTTCAAATCCGACCAGCATGAATAAGAAAAATCCAAAGAAGAGCGGATCGCGTTCCGCTTCTTCTTCCTCTATATCCAAACCGAAACCCAAGGCGGCCTCTGCCTCTTCCAGATCGGCAAATACAGCCCGATCCGCAAAGACAGCCCGGACGAACGCTTCAAAAACCAGATCCGCTGCGCCCAAAAAGCCGCAGCCCGCTGGAAAGAAGTCCCGGAAAAAGGCACCGAAACGCCGTCTTCGCCGCGATCGAGTGGCCATCCTGGGTCTGTGTACAGTCCTCCTGATTGGCGGCGGCATTTACGGTCTGGCCCGTTTTAACGTGTTTTCCCGTCTGCAGGACGCCATTTCCACAAATCGGACTGCAAGCCCGAATGCAGCCCGTCATGACGATATCGTTGCCGGCATCAAGACGATGAACGCGCTCGATACCGTCGACAACGTCTCCATTCTTTCCGATGACGAACTGCGCGACTGCTTCTTTTCTTCAGAAATCGATGACAGGATCAGCGAACGCTTAAAGAAGATGGGCTATACCGATCAGATCCCGCTCGAAGATCTGCGCTATGTGCGGGTGCTTTTTATGATTTTGAAGGCAAAGCCAAAGTCGGCGAAATTGTCGTCAATAAGGAGATTGCCGAAAAGACCGAAAACGTCTTCTACGATCTGTATACCCACCGCTATCCGATTCAGAAAATGATCCTGCCGGACGCCTACGGCACCCGCATTTCCGAATCCTTCTCCGATAACAACACCGTCGGCCTCTGTTTTGGTCTTGGCGAAGACAGCCGCGGCGACGTGCACGAGATGGGCTATGCGATCGACCTGAACCCGCTCTATAACCCGCTGATCAAGGATAACGGATCAAGTCTGAGCGTCTTCCCGATGGAAGGACAGCTGTATCTCGACCGTACGATCAACGGCGACCATTATATTTACGCTGATGACTATGCGGTTACGGCGTTCGTGAAGGAAGGCTTCGTCTGGAAAGGCGATGTCGCCGGCATGAATGACTACAAGCACTTTGAATACCCGCACGCTTCCACAACCCGCAAGCAGGTCAGTTCGCAGGAAAGCGAAAATACTGAAGCCGAAAACGCGCAGGTCGAAGAGCCGATTGTAAACGAAGAGCCGGTGGAAGAAACGCCGGATGTCGTAGAAGATCCCGGCTATGTCGATCCGGGAATCCAGGACCCAGGCTACGTCGATCCTGGCTATGATGACGGCTCGAATATCTATGACCCAGGCGTCGCTGATCCGCAGCCGGAAGAACCGCAGCCCGAAGAGCCGGTTATCCCCGATATTCCGCCAGAAGCCTGATCTTTGAAGAAAGCGTAATTTTATAAAAAGCAGAAAACGAAACCGTTCTGCACGCCTTTTGATCGCTTTGCTTCCAGGGATTTACAAAACCAATGACTTAACGGTCAGATCTGGCACTCTAAAAGCAGCAGATCCCCGTCACGCTTAACGATTTTCTCTCAGGGAAATGGATGCGTACCAGGACGGGGCCTTTCTATGTCTGGAGGGCCGCTTAAACCGCCTGCCCGACGATCTGGAAAGACAGGAGAATCACGGCTTTTTCTGCAAATTTTCCCGGACACAGAAATAGAAAATATTTGCCTGTCCCGGTGCAAAATGATAAACTTTCAACGATTCTGCGGATTCCGCTGACAGATACCATGGTTATGAATCTTCAAAAGGCAGAAGCGTGTATAAAAGGAGAACGAAATGAATCTTAACCTCGTTAACGAAGTGGCTAAGAACCAGCTTCGCAATGACATCCCGGAATTCCGTTCCGGATCCACTGTACGTGTTCACGTTCGCATCAAAGAAGGCGAAAAGAGCCGTATCCAGGTATTTGAAGGTGTAGTTACCGAACGCAAAGGCGGAGGAATCGGCGAAACATTCACTGTTCGTAAGATTTCCAACGGTGTAGGCGTTGAGCGTAAATTCCCGCTCCACTCCCCAATCATCGACAAGATCGAAGTTGTTCGTCACGGTAAAGTACGTCGTAACAAACTGCGTTACCTCAGAAACCGCTCCGGTAAGTCCGCTCGTCTTAAAGAAGTACGTCGCTAAAAACAAAAGCCCGAGATTTGAAAATCTCGGGTTTTCTTTCGCTTTTCCAGACGAATTCGGGAAAAGATTCTGTCTGCGGCCTTGTGCGGCTTTGTGTATTCGTCCGTCCTATATTGCCTTCTCGATTTGAGGAGGCTAGACTTCGAAGGACATCCCGTCATGAGCAAGTTCAAAGCGCGTGCCGGCAATCCGCTGTTCAATGGTCTGCAGATCCGATTCACTCCACTCCGGATTTTTGTGGATGAGCAGAATTTTCTCACATGGAGAATCCTTTAAGCCGTCCATTAAGCCTTCCAGAGAGGAATGCGGCTTGGCGGGATTGTCGCAGATGTCCCAGCACTCATGCAGAAGAACTTTTCCCGGACGGCCCTTCCAGTCTTCGGGATTGAATTTCGTATCGGTGGCATAGATCAGGCGGTCGTTGACCGTGATTTCATACGAAGGTGCGGAGTGCACCTGCGGGCGCAGCTTGATGTCGGTCTGGCCGATCTGAAAGTGTTCGGAAGGAAAGTCTTCGATGATCACCTGATCCGCGAAGCGATCGAGCGGACGGGAGAAAAACGGAAAACGAATCAGATCGTGCAGAAACTCGGACGTGGTCTGCGCGTACGCCAGTTTTCCTGGTCCCATCAGCCGCAGCGTCTTGCCTTTGAGATACGGAAGCAGATAAATCAGACCGTTGAGATGATCGAGATGATAGTGGGAGAAAAGAATGGTCAGCGTATCGTATTTCTTTAGAAGCTCCCTGTGCTGCGCCAGGTTGGCAGCGCCGGTTCCGGCGTCTAATAAAATGAGATTCGACTGATCTTCGATCAGAAAACAGCTGGTTTGTTCCGCACCAGGAATCCAGCCGGCGCAGCCTAAAACAGTAACGTTCATACACGCTCTCCTTGCGCAGGCGAGTATCGCCTGTCTGTTTGTATTATCGTCATTTCAAAATGCGCGGTCGACGCGTTTTTCCGTTCTCGACAGGGATGTATAGAAAACGGGGAAGAGCGCCTTTTGATTTTTGCGCTTTTCTGCTTTTTTAAGGTTTAGCCGCTATAGTGGAACCTGTACATCCGACAGCGAGTGGGCTTTTGGCCTCACATTGGACGCGCAAAAATCTGTTTATAATAAGAGAGTCTCTTTTCGCAGTCTGTACAGGCGAATTCAGAGAAAAAGTCAGAACGATACAAAATGACGGACGCGGCATATAAGGCCGCCGGTCCTGTATCGATTCGAACGTTTATACCCGAACCCGAACCGTCCGCAGAAGACGGAGATTAGAAATTGGAGAATCAGTATGGCTAGAAAAAGAAACAGTATCAGTACGAAGATAACCGCACCCTGCTTGACGACATTCTGGATTTCGTCAAAGTGTTTGTGATCAGTGCCATTGTCATCATGCTGTTTGTAAACTTTATCGCACACCCCGTAACCGTTGTCGGCCACTCCATGGACCCGACGCTGCAGGATGGCGAATATGGATTTACCAGCGTGATTTCCCCGATGGTTTCGGATCCGCAGCGCGGCGATATCGTTGTGGTCAACCAGAAAAATGAAGACGGTGAGACCGAGCGCTGGGTTAAGCGTGTCATCGGCCTGCCGGGCGAAACCGTTGAAGCCAAAAACGGTGACGTTTACATTGACGGTGTAAAGCTCGATGAGAGCGCCTATCTGAAGCAGGACTTTATCGACAGCGCTCTGGCTTCCTATAAAGCCGAACACAACCAGCAGGACTACGGACCTTTCACCTTTGATTTTGGTCCCATAACGCTGGGCGAAGACGAGTACTGGGTCATGGGAGACAACCGTATGAAATCCATGGACTCCCGTTCGCCGGATGTCGGCCCGATCACACGCGATGAAATTTTCGGAACCGGCGTTCTCGTCCTGTTCCCGTTCAACAAACTGGGGGTTAAATAATGCCTTCTTCAATTATTCAGTGGTTTCCTGGACATATGGCCAAAGCGCGCCGCCAGATGGAGGAAAACCTGAAGAAAGTGGATTTCATCATCGAAATCCGCGATGCGCGCATGCCGTTTTCTTCGGCCAACCCGCTGCTCGAAGAGCTGGCGGGAAACAAGCCGCGTCTTGTCCTTCTGTCCAAGATGGACAAAGCCGATCCGGTGCAGACGAAAGCCTGGATTGAAGCGCTGCAGAGCGATCATGTCTCCGCCATGGCGGTTGATCTGATTAAAGGCGGCTTTCGCAACAAGATCATTTCCAGAAGTCTCGAACTCAATAAGGCGCTGATTGAAAAGCAGAAAAAGCGCGGCATTCGTCCGCGGGCTCTGCGCGCCATGGTCGTCGGCATTCCTAACGTCGGCAAGTCCACCTTTATTAACGGACTCGCCGGCCGCAAAGCTGCCGTTACCGGAGACCGTCCCGGTGTCACCAAATCTCTGCAGTGGATCAAAGCCGGCAGCGATCTGGAAGTTCTTGATACGCCAGGCGTACTCTGGCCAAAATTTGACGATCCGCACAGCGGCCTGATTCTGGCCGCGTTAGGATCGATCAAGGACGATGTCGTGCACATGGACGATGTGGCTCTCTATTGCGCCGGATTCCTGTGCGAACACAATCCCGAAGCGCTGCTCAAGACGTATTCGCTCGATCGCATCGAAGAGACGCCGTGGGAAACGCTCGAAGCGGCCGCCCGCAAAAAGGCTGGCTTCAGAGAGGATCCGTGGATGAAAACCGTACCATGCGCACCTTCATTCAGGACATCCGTTCCGGCAAGCTTGGCCGCATTACGTGGGAACTGCCGCCTCAAAAGGAAAGCGCGGACCAGACCTCTGTCTCGGATTCTTCCGAAGAAAAGGCAGAAGACGCTTCCAAACCAGCCAGTTCGGCAGAATAGGACAGTCGAGGTCCTTGTCATTTATGAAGCATCCAATGGAAGAAGAGCTCTGGGGCCAGTATCGATACATTCTTGGCATGGATGAAGCCGGCCGGGGCCCGCTTTGCGGACCGGCAGTCGTTGCTGGCGTGATTTTTGAGCCGGGCTATGTCAACGAAGCGATCAACGACTCCAAAAGCTTTCGGAAAAGAAACGCGAAGCGCTGTTCGCGCAGATCGTCCAGGACGCAAAAGCCTACTGGATTGTTCTCGTTTCGGAGCAGACGATCGATACGCTCAATATTTACCGCGCCTGTCAGCAGGCCATGGAACAGATTGCAGAAAAATCGCAGGCGGACTTTGTGCTGAGCGATGCGATGCCGCTTAGAAACTGCGATCATCACGAAGCCGTCATCAAGGGCGATACAAAATCGATTTCGATTGCGGCTGCCAGCATTCTTGCCAAAGTGACCCGCGATCATTACATGCTTGGGCTCGATGAAGCGTATCCCTGGTACGGACTCAAATCCCATAAGGGCTATCCGACGAAAAAGCATCTGGAAGCCATCGAACAGTATGGCGTGACCGACTTTACCGTAAAAGCTTTGGTCCCGTCGCCCGCATTTTAGAAAAACAGGAACGTCTCACGTTATTCTGAGGCGTTTTTTCATGGACAGGCGAATGCCGCAATTTGTCTCTTTACTGAAAATGAAATATCCTTCATCCTGTCGAATGTACGAATTGAAGAAATGACTAGTTTTGTGTTTTTAAATGGACGATTCAGACGCCTGTTCTAGTTTTGGAAGTAGTCGAATTACGGTTAAAACGTGAGCCGGCTTGAATGAGCTCGTGATACTTTCCTATCGGAAGTGGACAGGATCTCAATTCAGAACGCAAGAAAAGCAATTGCCAGATCGTCTGTGAAAAAATGAGCATTCTGTATGGAAATTTCCCATCGCAGGCTTTGAAAAATGACGTTTGGGGCGGAATCTGTTTTCATACTCTACAGGTTCCATCCGCAAAAGGACGCGCCTTAATCCGTGATCGACTCCAAAGTGCAGGAAGGCATTTGTTTTGAAACGGAATTACACTTGTCAGGAAAAGGAATTGAAACTCGCGGAATCTGATGTTAGAACTATGAACGTTTCAATAAACAGCACTCCCCTGCCGGGAAGGTGCAGACCGCTCGTCCAGAATGGCGAGTTCCGGCTGCAGGTTCCTCCCGAAATTTACCCCGAAGCCGCATGGAGTGCTTAGAGAAAGGAAGGCATTCCAATTTGAAAAAGAAACTTGTTATTGTCGAATCGCCGTCCAAGGCAAAGACAATTGAAAAATATTTAGGAGACAGCTATAAAGTTGTGTCCTCCAAAGGTCATATCTGCGATCTCGCGACCTCCGGCAAAGGCGGTCTGGGAATCGATATCGAACACGACTTCAAACCGACCTACCGCATTTCCAAGGAAAAGAAGGAAGTCGTAAAAGAACTGAAAAATCTCGCGTCGAAATCCGACGGTGTCATTCTGGCAAGCGACCCGGACCGTGAAGGAGAAGCCATCGCCTGGCATCTGGCGAGAGAACTTGGTCTTTCGACGGATGACAACAACCGCGTCACCTTTCATGAAATTACCAAGCCGGTCGTAACGCAGGCCATTCAGGATCCGCACCAGATCGACATGAACCTGGTGCGCTCGCAGGAAGCCCGCCGTATTCTCGACCGCATTATCGGATTCAAGCTGTCCAAACTGCTCCAGAACAAGATCCAGTCCAAATCCGCCGGACGCGTTCAGTCCGTTGCCCTGCGCCTGATCGTGGAGCGCGAAGAAGAAATCCGCAAATTCGTTGCGGAAGAATACTGGACGATCGAAGCCAAAGTCAAAAAGGCAACTCGACGTTCGAAGCGTCGCTGACCAAAGTCGACGGCAAGAAAGCCGAAATCAAAAACGAACAGGAAGCTAACGCGATTCTCGAGCGGGCCAAATCCATCCCCTTTACCGTAAAGAGCGTGAGCACCCGCAAGAAAAGCAAAGCGCCAAAGCTCCCGTTTACGACGTCGACTCTCCAGCAGGAGTCGTCCACAAAGCTCGGCTACGGCGCCAAGAAGACGATGAACATCGCCCAGAAGCTGTATGAAGGTGTGGACCTCGGCGGAACGACCACCGGTCTGATTTCCTACATGCGTACCGACTCCACCCGTCTTTCTCCGCTGTTCGTAACCGATGCGGAAAACTACATCGACCGCGAATACGGTTCCGACTACAAAGGCACCGCGCACCAGAAAAACTCCACAAACGCGCAGGACGCTCACGAAGCCATCCGTCCAACGGACATCACCCAGACGCCGGACAAGGTTCGTCCGTATCTGACCAACGAACAGTACCGTCTGTACTCGCTCATTTACGCAAGAACGCTGGCTTCTCTGATGGCCGATGCACAGTTCAATGTGACCAGCGTCAAGTTCGAAGCCGACGGCTGCGAATTCAGCGCCAGCGGCCAGACGATGCTGTTCGACGGTTACACGAAGGTGTATTCCAAATACGAAAAGCAGACCAACAGCCTGCTGCCGGTCATGAAACCGGGCGAAGTGATGAACCGCGTCGAAATTTTGTCCAGCCAGCACTTCACCGAACCGCCTGCACGCTATACCGAAGCCAGACTGATCAAGACGCTCGAAGAAAAGAGCATCGGCCGTCCGTCGACGTACGCTTCGATTATCGATACCCTGCAAAACCGCAGCTACGTTACACTGGAACCGAGCAGCGAAGGCTCGAAGACCAAAGTCTTCCGTCCGACCGAACAGGGCGAACTGACCAACTCCAAGCTTCAGGAATTTTTCCGCAAGATCATTAACGTCCAGTACACCGCGGACATGGAAAAGAACCTGGACATTATTGCCGAAGGCCAGGAAGACTACGTGGAATTCCTGAAGGAGTTTTACGATGACTTCGAACCGCTCGTGGAAAAAGCCTACGAGAAGATGCCGAAGAAGGAACTTGAAAAAGTCGGCCGCGCCTGCCCGGACTGCGGAGGCGATCTCGTCTACCGCAACGGCCGCTACGGCAAGTTCATTTCCTGCATCAACTACCCGACGTGCAAATATACCGAAAACGCGGATCCCGTTTTAAACGAACTCGCGAAAACCGAAAAGATCTGCCCGGAATGCGGCAGCCACATGCAGATCAAGAAAGGCCGCTTCGGTCCGTTCTGGGCGTGCACCCGCTATCCGGAATGCAAGCACATTGAACCGCTGAAGGAAAAAGCCAAACCGAAGCCGACCGGCGAAATGTGTCCGGAATGCGGCAGCCCGCTTGTTGAACGCATCAGCCGCTACGGAAAACCGTTCGTCGGCTGCTCCAACTATCCAAAGTGCCGCTACATTAAAAAGACGCCAAAAGCCGCAAAAGACGTCGATCCGGCCCAGAGTGCTGCGGAAGACGCTGCGGTGGATGCGGCCGTTGAAGCCGCTGCCGAAGCGGCAGCGGAACAGAGCGCCGTGGCTTCCATGTCTGGAGAAAACAGCTGATGAGCGAGACGAAAGTAACCGTCATCGGCGGCGGACTGGCCGGCTGTGAAGCCGCCTGGCAGCTTGCAAACCGTTCGATTGACGTCACGCTGTATGAAATGCGGCCGATTGCCTATCCGCCTGCATTCCATACAGACGGATTTGCGGAACTTGTCTGCTCCAATTCGCTGCGCTCCGATTCGCTCAACAACGCAGTCGGCGTAATGAAAGAAGAAATGCGCCGGCTCAATTCGCTGATTCTCAAGGCAGCCGACGAAAGCCGCGTGCCCGCCGGCTCTGCACTGGCCGTCGATCGCGAGCGTTTCTCGCAGATCGTGACCGAGACGATTGAAAATCATCCAAATATTACGGTTGCACGTCAGGAAGTCACCGAAATTCCGGAAGGACCGGTCATCATTGCAGCCGGCCCGCTCTGCTCGGACAAGCTGGCGGATCAGATTCTAGAGCTGACCGGCATCGACAGCATGCATTTCTTTGATGCCGCCGCACCGATTGTCGAAAAAGATTCGATCGACTTTTCCAAGGCGTATTTCAAAAGCCGCTACGATCGCGGCGAAGCTTCCTATATTAACTGCGCGATGAATGCGGAAGAATATGACCGCTTTTATCACGCGCTGATCGAAGCGGAATGCGCGAAACTGCACGATTTTGAAAAAGATCCCAAAGTGTTCGAAGGCTGCATGCCGGTCGAAGAAATGGCACGAAGAGGCTATCAGACGCTGCTCTTTGGTCCGCTCAAGCCGGTCGGTCTCGAACGGGAAGGGAACGCCCTGTAGCGGTTGTTCAGCTCCGCCAGGACAACCTTTCGGGTTCTCTCTATAACATCGTCGGCTTCCAGACGCATCTTACCTGGCCCGAACAGAGACGGGTGTTCCGGATGATCCCCGGTCTGGAAAACGCGGTCTTCAGCCGCTATGGCGTCATGCATCGAAACTCGTTTTTAAAGGCTCCGCTTCTGCTCGATGAGCAGTATCGCCTGAAAAGCCGCCCGGATGTGTTCTTTGCGGGACAGATCGCCGGTGTCGAAGGCTATGTGGAAAGCGCCGCGTCCGGACTGGTGGCCGGCATCGCAATGGCCAGACAGCTCAAAGGCGAAGAACCAGTTCTCTTTGGCCGCCAGACGGCTATCGGGTCACAGGCCTACTATATTTCCCATGCCGATCCGAAGCATTTCCAGCCGATGAACGCCAACTTCGGCATCTTTGAACTGACCGAAAAGGTTAAGAAAAAGAGCGCAAGGAAAAGCTTGCTGCCAATGCGCTGGCTCGAATTGACGAAGTGGCCGCTCTGGTCAATGCGGATCAGCCCGCAAAGGAAAATGGATCGGCCGACGACTCAAAATAGAAACGGCCGAAAAAGAAACAAGAACGAGAAGCAAGAATCAGACGTAAGAACCAGACGCAAGAACTAGAAGTAAGAACCAGAAATAAGAACATAAAATTCCAATAGAAAAGGGGCGGCAGAAAATGGATACAGTCAAAAACAGAACGGAGGATTCCGTTTCGGCCGCACCTCTTCAGCCTACGGGTTTAGAAAATGAAAAATGGATGAACGCATTCAGGCGTTCATCCGTTTTCAGTATTACGCCAACTCGCGCTCTGACGCATCGAGCCAGGCGTATTTGCACGATCTGGGTCAGTTTCAGGACTGGCTGAACCGGCATCACTTAAGCGACCTGCAGGCCGACCGGCTGGCCATTCTCGAATTTCTGGCGGATCTGCGCCAGAGTCCGCAAAACGAAATGCTTTCCAATTCGACAATGTGCCGCAAGCTCAGCACGCTGCGCTCCTACTATCACTGGATGCTTGAAAGCGGCCGCATGGAGCAGGTACCTATTGAAGGCATTCACGGCTTCAAGAAAGAAAAGAGTCTTCCGGAATTTCTGTTTGTCGAAGAAGTCCGGGAATTTCTCAGCGGCTTTGATCTGTCCAATCCGCTTGAGTTTCGCGATCAGGTACTGTTTTCGCTGATGTACGCGTGCGGTCTTCGTGTGTCGGAAGCGTGTTCGCTGATGTGGGAGCAGATCCGTCTGGATCAGCGCGTACTGGTCATTGTCGGCAAGGGAAAGAAGGAGCGTGTGGTTCCCATTGCCAAATGGCTCATACCGCTGCTTTTGAAATATCGAGCGCAGTCTGCGGGGAAGGGACTTCTGTTTTATAACAAGAACGGAAAGCCGCTGACGCCTCGCGGCGTGCAGTACCGTATGCAGAGCCACGCGGATCGCATCGGCATGAACATGAACGTTCATCCGCACATGCTTCGCCATTCGTTTGCCACCCATCTGCTCGACGGCGGGGCCAATCTGCGCGTCGTCCAGGAACTGCTTGGACACTCTTCACTGTCGACGACGCAGGTGTATACGCACGTTTCCACAGAGAAACTGCAGAAAATCTGCGAGAAAGCTTTTGAAGACTTCATGGTCGACGAGAAGACGTCCTGATTTTTCACGTTCTGTCTTCGTACAAAATTTTGTCTTCGTACGAATTTCTTTCTTAGTACTTCAGGACTTCAGGCTTCCGTAATGACTGTATTCGGCTTTGCGGAAGCTTTTTGTTTTCTGGAGAAAACAGAAGTTTTTCGTCGAAAAAAGGAATTCGGACTGGACTCCAGCTGCAGCACGCCGGTGAAATCCGGCTTTCGCGCTTTACGTATGAACTTTTCGGACGGTAAGTGTCTCAATCCTTGAGATCTGAAAAGGGCTTTGCTATAATGCTCATTGCGGTTTTAACCGCGGATTACATTACACACACCCTGAATTCGGATGCCCGTGCATGGAAATGTTGCATCCCTTTGAAAGGGTGGAGGACTAACGGAAAGGACAAACTATGTCAAACATTGTATCCATGAAGAAGATGCTGGAGAGCGGTGTTCACTTCGGACACCAGACCCGCAAATGGAACCCAAAAATGAAACCGTATATCTATACGTCCAGAAACGGGCTCTACATCATCGACCTCAACAAAACTCTTGAACAGGTAGAAAATGCCTACAACGAACTGAAAGCCATCTCCGAACGCGGAGGAAAAGTTCTCTTTGTTTCCACAAAGAAACAGGCTGCTGAAATCATCGAAGAACAGGCTCTTCGCTCTGGTTCCTTCTATGTAAACAAACGCTGGCTGGGCGGTCTGCTCACCAATTTCCGCACCATCCAGAAACGTATCAAACGTCTGGTTGAAATCGAAGAAATGGAAGCCAGCGGAAAACTCGAAGTTTACACGAAGAAAGAACAGGCTCAGATCCTGAAAGAAAAAGCGAAACTCGAATCTTCCCTTGGCGGTATCAAGGAAATGAAAAACTTCCGGATGCCATCGTTATCGTTGACCCGAAGGAAGAACACATCGCTGTACTCGAAGCTAAAAACTGGGTATCCCTGTATTCGCTCTGCTCGACACCAACTGCGATCCAGAAGATGCAGATTTCCCAATCGCTTCCAACGACGATGCAATTCGCTCCATTAAACTGCTCACAACCATTCTTGCAGACGCTATCGTAGACGCAAAAGGCGGCCTGCTTGAAATCGCATACCTCGACAATCCTGAAGAAGATGTCAACATGGAAGACGTTGTCCGCAATGTTGAAGCTCAGATTGCTGAAAACGAAAGACGCCGTAAAGCCCGTATTGAAGAGCGTCGTAAAAGAAATATGGAACGCCGCAATGCTGGCAAGCGTCCTTACGGCAACCGTCCGGGCTACAGAGGTTCAAGAGACGGCCAGGGCCCAAGAGGACCAAGACCAGAAGCTAAAGCTGAAGCAAAAACAGAAGAAAAACTGCTGAAAATACAGCCGCTTAGTCGGACAGAAAGAGGACTGAACTATGGCTATTACTGCTAAACAGGTAAAAGAACTCCGCGAAAAAACCGGCGCGGGCATGATGGACTGCAAAAAGCCCTGACTGAAACCGACGGTGATATGGAAAAAGCCATTGACTGGCTGCGTGAGAACGGTATTGCAAAAGCACAAAGAAAGCTGGCCGCGTTGCTGCTGAAGGTCTGACCCGCGTAGCAACAGACGGAAATACCGCGGTCATCTTTGAAGTAAACTCCGAAACTGACTTCGTTTCCAAAAACGATCAGTTCCTCGAACTGCTCAACACCATCCAGGGTGTTCTGCTCGAAAAGAAACCGGCTACTGTAGAAGAAGCCCTCGAGATCGTTACGCCTTCCGGCACCATCAACGACCTGATCGTTTCCGCTACAGCAACCATCGGTGAAAAAATCACTCTGCGTCGTCTCGTTATCGTTGAGAAGACAGACGATCAGATCTTCGGCGCTTACATGCACAACAAAGGCGCTATCTCCGCTCTTGCAGTAATGAGCGGCGGAAGCGAAGAAGTAGCGAAGAACATCGCTATGCAGATTGCTTCCATGCGTCCAAGCTACATCAGCCAGGCTGACGTACCAGCTGACGTACTCGCTCACGAAGAAGAAGTTCAGAGAAAGATCATCGCAGAAGATCCGAAACTGCAGGGCAAACCTGAAAAGATGATTGCCGGCATCCTCAAAGGAAAAGTCAGCAAGCACTTCCAGGATGAATGCCTCCTCGATCAGGAATTCTTCCTCGACTCCAAGAAGAAAGTTAACCAGTATCTCAAAGAGAATGGTGCTTCCGTTGCTGAATTCATCCGCTTCCAGGTTGGTGAAGGCATCGAAAAGAAAGAAGAAGATTTCGCTGCTGAAGTTGCTGCCCAGATGGCAGCTGCGAAGTAGTCGATCGCTTCCAGTTTCAAATCTATCCTGAATCAAAAGAACCCGCGCAAGCGGGTTTTCTTTGAAACGAAGGATTTCTCTGGTGAAAAAGAAAATCGCCAATCTTCCATAAATCTTTTAAAATGTTCACATTTTGCGGACGCAAAATGGATAGATGTAAATCATATTTCAAAAGACGGCGGAATCGAAACGGTTTCTGCCTGTCTTTCTAGACAGAACGGACATTTTGAACAGGAGCCGATCGCATGCAATTTCTTGCATTTCGTGCGCCGGCCTGATAAAAATGTTTAGTCTTATTAACTTGAAAGCAATATACGTGTTTGATCCTTACAGGATGTTCAAATTCGTTAAGCCATAGAACAAACACGGGAGGAACGTATGATCGACAAGATAAAGGCTCTGCTGATTAAATATAAAGAACTCATTCGCTATGCGTTCTGGGGCGTATTTGCGACCGCGACCAATATTCTCGTCTACCATATCAGCTACGATCAGATGCACATTTCCAATACCGCCAGTAACATTCTTGCCTGGATTGCGGCGGTTCTGGTGGCGTACATCACGAACAAGCTGTTCGTCTTCAATTCCCGTCATCAGGGATGGAAGCGGGATATCCGTGAATTCGTTTCCTTTGCGGGATTTCGCTTCGTTTCCGAAATTTTCGATTTGGCGATCATGTATTTCGCGGTCGATATGATGAACTGGCCGGCACTGTTCTGGAAAGTCATCGCCAATATCATCATCATCGCCCTCAACTACTTTTTCTCCAAAACCATTATTTTCAAGAAGAGCTAGATTTCTGGATGCCTCAGGGCATCCTTTTTATCCCCTTCAGAAGGAAAGTACGCAGAACTGCGGCATAAAGAAACACAATACGAAGAAGCCTGGTCAGAACATGCGCTGTCTGAAGGACCGCCAGAACTCGTAAAGACAAGTGGGCCCATACGATCGATTCCCTTGGACCAAACGTTTGAAATGGAAAATCGGTTAATGCACAGCGCGGACAATTACCGGCACTTTGTTGATTTCTCAGGGGTGCAACGCTACATATATAAGTAGAGCCCTTACATTTTTGAGCTTCGATTAAAGAGAGGTAATTGAAAATGAAAAACGCAAAGCGGTTTTTGAGGTTTGCCAGCAGCAGATGGCAAAATCTCTGGAGCAGGAAGAGGCGATCGATCAGGCTGCAGAAATGATTGCTGAATCCATGGCCGACGGCGGCGTGCTCCACGTGTTTGGCGGCGGTCATTCCCAGATGTTTGGCGAAGAGCTGTGCTACCGCACCGGCTGTCTGGTTCCGGTCAATGCTATTCTGGTTCCGCAGTATGCCATCTATCCCGATATTCGTCTATGCCAGATTATGGAACGTCTGGAAAACACGGCGGATAAATGTCTGGAAGGCTTTGTGACCAAGCCTCAGGACATCATGCTCATCGTATCCATTTCCGGACGCAACCCGGCAGGAATCGATATGGCGATTGCTGCGCATAAGAAAGGCATGAAAGTCATCGCCCTGACGTCTCTGGACTATACGAACAAATACGCTTCCCGCCACTCCTCCGGCCTGAAACTGAAAGATGTCAGCGATCTCGTTCTGGATGCCTGCGGCATTGAAGGCGATGCCGTTCTGGAAGACGAGCGTCTGCCCGAAGGCGTACGTTTTGCTTCGCCCTCGACCATTGTCGGCATGCACCTTCTGATCGGTATCATGGCGGAAGTCGTTGACCGTCTGCTCGATCGCGGCGTGGATCCGGAAATCTGGGTATCCGGCAATGTGGATCATGGCGACGAATGGAACAGCAAGTATCTCGAGAAATATCGCGGACGCATCGATATTCTCTAAAACACCGTATTTCAGAATATCGACCTGAAAGTCTTAAGGTTTTGAGGATCGACGAAATCCGGTTGCCCCCGGCTTCTGGCTGTCCTTCAAACGGATCATTCCATAGACTTCAAGATTTCTGACGCAGAGCCCCTATTTAACCGGGGCTCTGCGTCTTTTCTGTATCGGAAAAGGAAGCGGAAGAGGTGTGGAAAAGGGAGCGGCCGGCTTGTTTTCCAGAATGGAAAACGGGCGGATCGAACCGAACAACGCCCGCAAAAATGACGCAGGAAAAAGGGAAGAATCGTTGTGAAATCGTACAAAACTGTCATAAATGCGAAGAATTATGGAAAGAAAACACCTGAACGGATTGACAGGAAGCGATTACAAAAATGTACGGGCTTACATTAATGCGAGGATGAAGACCGGCTTTACAGATTGTGGTAAATTCTTCCTTATGAGAAAAAGGATCAGTCAAATTCAGGAAAGTGACGGCCAATGGCCGAGGCCGATGGCCCTTACAAACGCTTTCCTTCACATAAAAAATAAGAGTACAGATGACGTACAGGCTTCCTCTTCCATGGATGAGTGGATCATGATCGCGGGATCCGGTCTTCTTTTCCTGCCCTTTGAATACGCGACGGCAATACTGGCCGTTGTCGTTCTGATCGCGGCGTGTAAAGGAAAACTGATATCCTCAATTGCAAGACAGCCTGGCGCTTTCTGGATTTATACGTTCGCATCCCTTCAGATGCTTTCCTCGCTGGCCAGCGGAAACGGCATGGGCGTTCTCAATTCCGCGGGAACGTTTATCATCGCCATGAGCGTGGCGCTGATCTGCCCGATACTCAATCCGAGGACGCTGAAAATCGGCATGCAGGCGACCGGCGTTCTTTCGTGCCTGGCTGCGCTTGGCGGTTTCGCGGAGTTCAGCCATCTCGTGGGCATCCATCAGATGAGTCTGCTGGACGGCCTCATGCAGATGCCGGAATTCGCGCGTATTCGCCTGACGTTTTATAACCCGAACCTGTATGCGGCTATGGCCGTTTTCTTCCTGGCGATCTGTCTGTATCTGTTTCTGGATACGAAAAAAGCCGAAGGCAAGCTGTTCTGGGCAGGTGCCTCCATCCTGAACTTATGTGCCCTGTATCTGACGGGCAGCCGCATGGCGCTCGCTCCGGCCGTACTCTTCGTTCCGGTTTACCTGTTCTTTAAAAAGAGTAAAAAGCCGTTCTGGATCAGCATCGTTCTGCTAGGCGTTCTCGGCGTTCTGGTTCTTCTCTTCCCGCATCTGATTCCGCGGCTTGGCGAGATGAAATCCGTCGATGCCCGCATCGGAATCTGGCAGGGCGCGATCGAAGGCATTTCGCAGAACTGGCTTTTTGGCGGCGGTCCGCAGTATTACGACATGATCTGGCGCCAGCTGATGACACCGCCCGCGCCGCACGCCCATAATCTGATCCTCGATCTTCTTCTCAATTCCGGACTGGTCGGCACGCTCGTTATCTGCGTCTATGCCAGCAATGTGTTCAAGGCTGCCTGGGATATGAAAGGCAACGCCGATCTTCCGTATTATCGTCCGCTCGTTCTCTGCCTCACTGGCGCTGTCCTGATTGAAGGCCTTGCGGACTGCACTGTTAACTTTCCGGCACCAGCTCTCGTTCTGCTTACTGTTATGAGTCTGCCGGTTTACCAGAGTCAGGAACAGAGCGCACCGGCCTTTACCGCCGTATCCGTTCCTGTCCGTCCGGTCTATACCGCTCCGATTTCCGCTTCCGCCAGCCGCTACACCTACAGCAAGATGCTTCCTGCTGTCTCGCAGCCGGTGCAGGCGGTCAGTCCTTCCAGCCCGGTCAAACCGTATCCATATTCGTCCATACGAACCGGGCCGCCGGGATCCTGACATAGATAACCTGGATGGAGAAAACCGGACAGACAAATATTTACTGATCCTGAATCCTTTACGTTTCCAGCCGCTTTTAAAGGGCTGGATTTTTGTCTGGAAAGACAGCAGCCCCTAGCTCTACTGGTGCTGTTAAGGACCGCGAATTCCCCGGTTCGATAGGCTGGAAACGGGGAGGGATTTTCCGAAAGACAAAACGAAAAAATTTGCCCAAGGCTGGAATTTACTATTTCAATTTTCTAATTCCGGCTTACGAGAATAAAATGCTTGACCAGAAGGGAGATCTCTGATTAAATAAGAAAGCTGTTTGCGCAAGGAAACAGCGCTTGAAATCAACTCGTGAAAATATTTTAAAAATTCACAAATAATGCTTGCATCGCTTCGATGCCCGTGTTATTATAGTTGAGCGCTGAGGTGAATTGCTTCTCTCAGTCGTCAAATCACCTTTAGATATCGAAGAAAACAGCTTAAGTGAAAATCATGAAAAAATTCACAAATAGTTGTTGACAGAGATTTCTGCAGATGATATGATAAACAAGCCTTGTGAGAGACATTGATCTTCTCACAAACAGATGGCTCTTTGAAAACTTTACAGACAGATCAAGAAATTCGAAATACACAACGTCGATTCTTAAAATCACAATAAGTACTCGAACAATCATTTATTCACGAAACATAAACGCATAAGCGTTTGAGTCAATATCAAATGGAGAGTTTGATCCTGGCTCAGGATGAACGCTGGCGGCATGCCTAATACATGCAAGTCGAACGGATATCTTCGGATATCAGTGGCGAACGGGTGAGTAACACGTAGATAACCTGCCCATACCCGGGGATACGCTTTGGAAACGAAGTCTAAAACCCCATAGGAAAGAAGAAGGCATCTTCTTCTTTTGAAACAGGCGTTTGCCTGGGGGACGGATGGATCTGCGGTGCATTAGTTAGTTGGCGAGGTAACAGCTCACCAAGACGATGATGCATAGCCGGCCTGAGAGGGCGATCGGCCACACTGGGACTGAGACACGGCCCAGACTCCTGCGGGAGGCAGCAGTAGGGAATTTTCGTCAATGGGCGCAAGCCTGAACGAGCAATGCCGCGTGAGCGAAGAAGGTCTTCGGATCGTAAAACTCTGTTGCGGGGGAAAAAGGAAGGGAAGAGGAAATGCTTTTCTTTTGATGGTACCCCGCCAGAAAGTCACGGCTAACTACGTGCCAGCAGCCGCGGTAATACGTAGGTGGCAAGCGTTATCCGGAATGATTGGGCGTAAAGGGTGCGCAGGCTGCGCGTCAAGTCTGAAGTGAAAGGTACGGGCTTAACCGGTACAGGCTTTGGAAACTGGCACGCTAGAGGACAGGAGAGGGCGGTGGAACTCCATGTGTAGCGGTAAAATGCGTAGATATATGGAAGAACACCAGTTGCGAAGGCGACCGCCTGGACTGTTGCTGACGCTCAGGCACGAAAGCGTGGGGAGCAAATAGGATTAGATACCCTAGTAGTCCACGCCCTAAACGATGAGGAGCAGGTGTCGGAGGGAGGACCCCGGTGCCGAAGCTAACGCAGTGACTCCTCCGCCTGGGGAGTATGCACGCAAGTGTGAAACTCAAAGGAATTGACGGGGGCCCGCACAAGCGGTGGAGTATGTGGTTTAATTCGAAGCAACGCGAAGAACCTTACCAGGCCTTGACATAGGACGCGAAGACTTAGAGATAAGTTGGAGGTTACCGTCCATACAGGTGGTGCATGGTTGTCGTCAGCTCGTGTCGTGAGATGTTCAGTTAAGTCTGGCAACGAGCGCAACCCTCGTGATATGTTGCTACCATTGAGTTGAGAACTCATATCAGACTGCCGGTGACAAACCGGAGGAAGGCGGGGATGACGTCAAATCATCATGCCCCTTATGGCCTGGGCTACACACGTACTACAATGGCGTCTACAAAGGGAAGCGAACCTGTGAAGGGAAGCGAACCCCATAAAAGACGTCCCAGTTCGGATTGAAGTCTGCAACCCGACTTCATGAAGTTGGAATCGCTAGTAATCGCGGATCAGCATGCCGCGGTGAATACGTTCCCGGGCCTTGTACACACCGCCCGTCAAACCATGGAAGCCGGCAACGCCCGAAGCCGACGGCATAACCCTTAAAGGGAGTGAGTCGTCTAAGGCGGGGCCGACGACTGGGGTTAAGTCGTAACAAGGTATCCCTACGGGAACGTGGGGATGGATCACCTCCTTTCTAAGGAGAAAGTACAAGGAAGTCCATTGGTGAAAGCCGATGGCAAAGAGTAATGAGTGAGGATTTGTCTGTGAGGTTTTGGAAGAGCGATCTTCCAGAGAATGGATCTTTGAAAAACGAGCATCAGTAAGAAGACATAACAGAAGGTCTAACGAAAAGTTGAAGAGTAAAAAGATTTAACCGAAAGTTGGAAACAGTTAGTGGAACAGTTCTTACGAAATAGAAAAATCTCGAAACAAGCATAACTAGAACCAAAGTTAGAGAACTAGATCAAGCAAGGAAGGGCGTACGGAGGATGCCTTGCCACTCTTGAATGATGAAGGACGCGCCAGGCTGCGAAAAGCCGTGCCGAGCTGTCAGGGAAGCGACGACACACGGATATCCGAATGGGGAACCCGGCTGGTTTTATAGCCAGCCATCCATGCAAATGGAGAGAAACCCGGTGAACTGAAACATCTAAGTAGCCGGAGGAAAAGAAAACAAAAGTGATTTTCCGAGTAGCGGCGAGCGAAAGGAAAGAGCCCAAACCATAGCGATATGGGGTTGTAGGACCGCTGGAAATGAAAGACGAGCGAACGGGAACGCGATGGAAAGCGCGGACAGAGAAGGTGAAATCCCTGTACCGGCAAGCGAGTCAAGTAAGGAGCGGAATCCTGAGTACAACGGGACACGTGAAATCCTGTTGGAAGCAGGCGGGGACCATCCGCCAAGGCTAAATAAGTAAGAGTGAGCGATAGAGAAGAGTACCGTGAGGGAAAGGTGAAAAGAACCGCGCAAGCGGAGTGAAAGAGAACCTGAAACCGTATGCCTGCAAGAAGTCAGAGCCCGACCAAGGGTGATGGCGTGCCTTTGTAGAATGAACCGGCGAGTTGCTTTTGAATGCAAGGTTAAGCGGGAAAACGCGAAGCCGAAGCGAAAGCGAGTCTTAAGAGGGCGACAAGTAGTCAGGAGCAGACCCGAAACCGGGTGATCTAGCCATGGGCAGGTTGAAGCAGAGGTGAAACTTTGTGGAGGACCGAACCGACCATCGTTGAAAAGCTGGCGGATGACCTGTGGCTGGCGGAGAAATTCCAATCGAACCCGGAGATAGCTGGTTCTCCCCGAAATAGCTTTAGGGCTAGCGTCAATGTTATGGCTGCGGAGGTAGAGCGCTGAATTCATGATGGCCCCATCCCGGGGTACTGAATGGAATCAAACTTACGAATGCCGCAGCGGGAAGTCGTTGGCAGTCAGAGTGCGGGTGATAAGGTCCGTGCTCAAGAGGAAACAGCCCAGACCGCCGTTTAAGGCCCCAAAATGACAGCTCAGTGGAAAAGGATGTGGGGACGCACGGACAACTAGGAGGTTGGCTCAGAAGCAGCCATCCTTGAAAGAGTGCGTAACAGCTCACTAGTCGAGTGGCCCTGCGCCGAAAATGTACCGGGGCTAAGCTGTCTGCCGAAAGCGCGGATTAAGTACTGAAGTATTTAGTGGTAGGGGAGCGTTGCATGTTCGTGGAAGCATTACCGTAAGGGGATGTGGAGGACATGGAAGTGAGAATGCCGGTGTGAGTAGCGAGATGCAGGTGAGAATCCTGCACACCGAAAGCCCAAGGATTCCGGGGAAGGTTCGTCCGCCCCGGGTCAGTCGGGACCTAATGCGCAGCCGACAGGCGAAGCAGATGGAAAGCAGGCGAAGATTCCTGCACCTGAGATAAAGGCGATGGAGTGACAAAGACGGGAAGTGTGACCCTCTTAATGGATTGAGGGCGAAGCGCGGCAGTACCGGTCCAGGCAAATCCGGACCGAGAGGTACAGAGCGTTAGAGGTAAGCGAAATCCTTGGAAAGTAGCGAAGCACATGGAGCGGCTTTCAAGAAAAGCTTCTAGCGATACTTTATCTTGGCCCGTACCAAAACCGACACAGGTGGGCGGCAAGAGAATTGTAAGGTGAGCGAGAGAACTGTTGCCAAGGAACTCGGCAAAATGGCCCCGTACGTTCGCAAGAAGGGGCGCTCGAGAGAGCCGCAGTGAAAAGGCCCAAGCGACTGTTTAACTAAAACACAGCTCTATGCAAAGCCGTAAGGCGAAGTATATGGGGTGACACCTGCCCGGTGCTGGAAGGTTAAGGGGATCTGTGAGTCCGCAAGGAGGAAGCAGTGGTCCGAAGCCCCAGTGAACGGCGGCCGTAACTATAACGGTCCTAAGGTAGCGAAATTCCTTGTCAGGTAAGTTCTGACCCGCACGAAAGGTGAAACGATTTGGGCGCTGTCTCGGCAGCAGACTCGGTGAAATCTTAGTACCTGTGAAAATGCAGGTTACCCGCAACTAGACGGAAAGACCCCATGGAGCTTTACTGCAGCCTGGTATTGGGTTTTGGATGATCATGTACAGGATAGGCGGGAGGCGAAGAAAAGAGTACGCCAGTATTCTTGGAGCCGACGTTGGGATACCGCCCTGATGATTTGAAGCCCTAACATAGAGAGAAACTCATAGACAGTGCCAGGCGGGCAGTTTGACTGGGGCGGTCGCCTCCCAAAGAGTAACGGAGGCGCCCAAAGGTGCGTTCAGTCTGGATGGAAACCAGATTTAGAGTGTAAATGCATAAGCGCGCCTGACTGCGAGGCTAACAAGCCGAGCAGGGACGAAAGTCGGGATTAGTGATCCGGCGGTGCCGAATGGAAGGGCCGTCGCTCAACGGATAAAAGCTACCCTGGGGATAACAGGCTGATCCCGCCCAAGAGTTCACATCGACGGCGGGGTTTGGCACCTCGATGTCGGCTCATCGCATCCTGGAGCTGGATTCGGTTCCAAGGGTTGGGCTGTCCGCCCATTAAAGCGGTACGCGAGCTGGGTTCAGAACGTCGTGAGACAGTTCGGTCCCTATCTGTTGTGGGCGCAGGAGATCTGAGGGAAGCTGTCCTTAGTACGAGAGGACCGGGATGGACCTGCCAATGGTGCACCGGTTGTTACGCCAGTAGCATAGCCGGGCAGCCAAGCAGGGATCGGATAAGCGCTGAAAGCATCTAAGCGCGAAGCCGAGCCCAAGATAAGATCTGCGGTATATAAGACCCCTTGAAGACGACAAGGCGATAGGCTGGAGATGGAAGCGAAGCGATTCGCGGAGTTGGCCAGTACTAATCGGTCGAAAGCTTAATCTAAGATTCGAGAAAGCTATACGCAAGAAGCCACTGCTGAAACCAACGATCGCGTTAGATCGTTATGCTGGAAGACTGATGTTTGTTTTTGGAAGATCCATTTGATAAACTTTAAAAGTACGGTGACGATAGCGGATGGGATACGCCCATTTACATCCCGAACATGGAAGCTAAGCCATCTTGCGCTGACAATAGCCGCAAGGCAAAGATAAGTAGTCGCCGAACAAAACGAAATCCCCGAGAGATAAAGGAGAAATCCGATATCTTTCGGGGATTTTTCTTAGGATCGAAAGATTTGATCCTAATACAGGCCCGTCTGAAAATCCGGTTCGTTTTCCGGACTGGAATCCAAATCCAGTTTGTACATTCCGAATTTTTCGAACGTTTTTCTAACTGGCCTTTCTTTCTGAAGACCAGGAGCCGACAGAGCATAGTCGGCGGCGAAAGAAGAGTCGGTTTTGTTCAAAGGCAAGATTATCCAACAAAACGCAAGATCGTTTAACACGTTGCCAAAATGGAATATCCGCTTTTCTATTCTCATAATCTGCCCCGCACACAACCCAAAGACCCTTTCAAAAAACGTCCCGCGAAGAAGCCAGAAGATTTGGCCAGGCTTTGCGGGATGTGTCTTTCAATGGCCTGTAAAGCGGTTGCGTCCAGTCGGGCAGTCTTCTTTCGAACGCAAGTCATTTTGCGCATTAAAATGGAAGTGCAAAAAACGATATTTCTTGAAAAAGCCGAAAGGAACAGGAGGAGCGGATATGCAGATTAAAGCAGCGTTTTTCGATATTGACGGGACTTTGCTTTCCCACAAACTGAAGGCAGTGCCCCAGAGCGCACTCGATACGATTGAACAGATGCAGAAAAAGGGAATTCTCTGTGTAGCTGCAACCGGCCGTTCCATCATGGAGTTCAATCGTCTGCCTACCCGGGGATTCGAATGGATGGCTACATTGCGCTGAATGGTCAGCTTGTTCTCGATCAGAATCAGGAAATTCTGAGCGCCCATCCGCTCGAAGATTCCGCCAGAAATCATCTTCTGAAACTTTTCAACGAGAAAGACATTCCGGTTCTGCTGATTGAAAAAGACCGTCTGTATATCAATAAAATCGACGATCAGGTCAGAGCAGCCAACAAGGCTGTTTCCACGCCGCTGCCGCCGGTGGATTCCTGGTCGGGAAATCCTGTATATTCGGCGATTGGCTATATTCCCAAAGAAAAAGAAGAAGAGCTCCATGCTCTTCTTCCGGAATTCACGATTACGCGCTGGTGCGATCAGGCGGTCGATCTACTTCGAAAAGGCGGCAGCAAGCAGGCGGGCATCGAAGAATTTCTGAAGTTCCACACTATTCGACCTGAAGAAACCATCGCGTTTGGCGATGGAGAAAACGATCTCGAAATGCTCCAGCATGCGGGTATCGGCGTTGCCATGGGCAATGCCAAAGCGATCATTAAGGAAAATGCCGACTACGTTACAGAGGATGTAGAACACGACGGGATTCAGAAAGCCGCGCTTCACTTCGGTCTGATTGACTGACCATTTTCACAGAACATTTATAAGCATTACCAGACCTCACAAAACATACTGCCGGACAGATTCGACTGTCCGGTTTTATTTCGCTTTTTGAACGGCGGGCTTGCGTGTCTGCTTCTGAAGCCGTTCATGCATGCCGGTCATAAGCAGCAGAATCGCCAGAAGATAGATCGGGAAAATGGAAATCGATAAGAAGCGGGAAAGAAAGCCAAACAGCGGCGGCATGACGCAGCTGCCGATATAGGCACTGGCCATTTCCACACCGATGATCGCCTGTGAGCGATCCGCGCCGAAATGATCCGGGGTGGAATGAATGATGCTTGGATAAATCGGCGCGCAGCCAAGTCCGATCAGAACAAGGCCGACAAGCGCAGCCGTTTCATCTAAAGGGAGAAGCAGAGCGGCACCGCCAATCACGATGATACCCTGACCGAAACGGACCATTTGCGCATCGTTCATTTTCAGGGTAAGAAAACCGCCTAGCGCACGGCCGACCGTAATGCCGATGAAAAACAGACTCGCAAAGCTGGCTGCGGTATCGGCTGCGATTCCCTTGGCAACAACAAGATAGCTGCTCGCCCAGAGTCCGGCTGTCTGCTCGAGCGCGCAATAGCAGAAAAACGTAATCATGACGGCTTTAACACCGGGAAGAGTGATTATGGCTTTCAGGCTCAGCGGTTTGGATGGTTCTGTATCGGAATCATCGGAATGGACCGGTCTGTCTTTCCAGAGGGGAAGACTGAGAAAAATAATGGCGGTAATAACAATCTGGATGATGCTGATGAGACGATAGCCAAGACTCCAGCTGTGTGCTTGAGTAAGTGCGAAGCCCATGATGTATGGACCGATGGAAGCGCCGACACCCCACATGCAGTGAAGCCAGCTCATGTGCCGGCTGGCGAAATGCAGAGCCACGTAGTTGTTCAAAGCGGCATCGACACTGCCCGCGCCAAGACCGTAGGGAATGGCCCACAGGCAGAGCATCCAGAATGAAGAGCTGATGGAAAAGCCAAACAGGGCGATAGCGGTCATAGCGACGCTGCAGACGGTCACTTTTCCAGCGCCAAATTTACGGGTGAGCCGATCGCTCGAAAGGCTGGAGATCACCGTACCAGCGGAAATGATGAAGAAAATGATCCCCGACCAGGAAAGCGGCACTCCAAAACTCGGATACATGGACGGCCATGCAGAGCCTAAAAGCGAGTCTGGAAGGCCCAGACTGATAAACGAAAGGTAGATCACAGCGAGAAGCAGATGAACCATGAATTGTTCCTCCTTGATTTCTGCTAAGAAAATATCACTGAATTGATACCCAATGTTAGGATAAAATCGACAGGTTTTCAGGAGAATATCACCCAAAGGAGAAAACGGATGGCTTTAAACGCATGCAAGACGATTCAGGTTGACCGACAGGGAAGAGAGCAGATTGAACATGGAACGCCTTTGTTTCCGATCGCCTGCTATCACGACAACATCAGCGAAAGGGAAGTGGCATGGCACTGGCATGAAGAACTCGAAGTTCTTGTCGTCGAAAGCGGAACGGTGCGTGTGGCGGCCAACGGAGAAGACTGTCTGCTCCATGCGGGAGAAGGCGTCTTTATTCAGACGGGTGCGCTGCATGGCGTGTGGCCGGCCTCAGGTGAAGTCTGCCGTATTCATTCTCTGGTGTTTCATCCGCGTTTAGTCGGCGGAAGTCTCGACAGTATTTTCTGGCAAAAATATCTGGAGCCGCTTCTGAGTGATTCCTCCATTTCCATGATCCGTCTGGATCCCTGCGTATCATGGGGTAACGAGGCCTGCGAGGATATCGAAAGCGCGTGGCAGCTTTGCGTAAAGGAAGAAGACGGCTACGAGTTTCGGGTACGGGATCGTCTTTCTCATCTGCTCTTTACACTCGGAAAATCCAGACAGCTGATGGAGCAGAAGCCATCGCGCAAAGCCAGACGGGATGGCGAGCTGATCAAAATCATGCTTCAGTACATACAGGACCATCTGGATCAGCCGCTTTCGCTGGCAGATATTGCCAGGAGTGCACATCTGAGCGAAAACGAATGTCTGCGCTGCTTTAACCGTATGATCGGCAGTACGCCCATTCGCTATATCCGCGAACTGCGCCTGCAAAAAGCAGTATCCCTGCTCGTACAGACGGATGGACGTATTTCGGACATTGCTGCGCAGTGCGGGTTTCTGGAGATGAGTTATTTCGCTCGCGTCTTTCGAGAACGAAACGGCTGTACGCCAGGGGAATATAGAAAACGGTATGGCCCGATGCCGAAGGAAAGCCTTTAAACCAGCGATTTGAACTGGAGCAGGCATTTTGAAGATTTGTTTTCGATCCAGTCGCCAGGATTGTCGTTAAGGAGGAAGACGAAAATGGAACAGATGGTTATCACGTATTACGAGTCGCCGCTTGGAGAGATCACGATCGAATCCGACGGAAACGCGATCACCGGTATCTGGTTTGAAGGCCAGAGAGAAGCGGAAAAAATCAAAGCGGATTCCGAGAAAAACAGCGCAAATGATTCAGATGAGGATCTGCCGGTATTTGAACAGGCCAGAAAATGGCTGGATCTCTACTTTGCGGGGAAAACCCGGATTTTCGGCCGGAACTCTCGACGCAGGGCACTCTGTTTCAGCAGGAAGTCTGGGCCATTCTTAAAGCCATTCCGCTTGGTGAGACGACGACGTACGGCGATATCGCCAGAACGATCGCCGCAAAGCGCGGTATGTCCAGAATGTCGGCGCAGGCGGTTGGTCAGGCGGTCGGCTCCAATCCGATCTCGCTTATGATTCCCTGTCATCGCGTTCTGGGCTCCAATGGATTGCTGACCGGCTATGCGGGCGGTGTAGACCGAAAACGGGCTTTGCTTGAGCGGGAAAAAGCGGAAAAATCGCATCCCCGAACAATGAAAACACCGAAGAAAAATAACTGCTTTAAACCGATCCAGATGGAACTGGCTTTCAAACTTCCAAAACACAGTCTGGACTCCAATACGGGTTCGTTCCCTTTATGAGAACGAGCCTTTTTGCGTTTTCAACCCATGCCAGAGCAGCCATAAGTGCAGAACAGATGCCGCAAGGATGAATGAACTGAATCTGCACAGAAAAAGGTCGGAATTCGGGAAAAATCCGCCATTTCAATGAGTATGCAGCTTGATCTGGAGTGAACTCGAGGTTGTATAACGTGCTCATGAACATTGCAGAAGTCAGCAAACTCTATGACATCAGTCAGGACACCCTGCGCTCCTACGAACAGATCGGCATGATCCCGCCGGTGACCCGCACCGAGGGCGGCAAGCGGGACTATCAGGAAGAAGATCTTCGCTGGGTCGAACTCGTCAAATGCATGCGCCGGGTCGGTCTGCCGGTCAAATCGATCGTGGAATACGTGACGCTTTATATGGAAGGCGATCAGACCATTCCGGATCGTCTCGAACTGCTTCAGGAACAGCGGCTCGAGCTGGAAGAGCAGAAAGCCCGGATCGATCAGATGATTCAGCGCCTTTCATGGAAAATCGAACGCTACAAGGAAGCGCAGATCACAGGCGTTCTGAACTGGGAGAAAAAGGAGGATTTATGAAAAGTTTAGTCGCTTACTATTCCCGCACAGGAGAAAACTATTTTGGCGGGGATATCCGTACCATCACCGAAGGCAATACGGAAAAAGCTGCGAAGGAAATCGCAAAGCTCACCGGAGCGGATCTTTTGAAATCCGACAGAGCGATCCGTATTCGGATACGTACATGACTTACATTCAGCAGGCGCAGGACGACTCGAATGCACATTGCCGTCCAAAGATAGAAAACCTTCCAGCCAGCCTGGATGAATACGATGAGATCTGGCTTGGCTTCCCAATTTACTGGGACACCATGCCGATGGCCGTTTTCACCTTTATCGACGCCTATGACTGGAACGGCAAGATCATTCATCCTTTCACCACCCACGAAGGCAGCGGACTTGGACGCGTGCCGGCGGATCTGGCCAAAGAAGCCAAAGGCGCCATCATCACGCAGGGGCTCGCAATTCACGCCAGCTATGTCGATCGCTCGAAAGCCCAGATCGATCACGGGGTCAAAGTCAGCTCGACCAAATAAAAACAGAAGAAACTGGCAGAAAACAGCCTGAGAGAATATCAAAACAGAAAACCGAAAGGATGGAGGAACGAGACGATGGAAAATAAAAACGCTGTAAAAGCAGAAGCCGAAGAAGATGTATACGCGCTGATGGATCAGGGCGGTCCAACGGATAATCGAAAGCCATATTTCCGCCCGGCGGTGGATGAAATGATGCGTTCCCGAACGCTCTGCGCAAAAGCCAACCGAAAACTTCCCGATGATCCGACGTATATGGACGATCTGCGCGAGCTGTTTCATTCCGATCTCGACACCATCCGTGTCCTGACTCCGTTTCAGTGCGATTTTGGAAATCGTGTGAAGTTTGGAAAAGGCGTTTTCATCAACCATTCCGCAATTCTTTCCGCTTCCGGCGGCATTGAATTTGAAGACGGCGTCATGGTGGCCCCCGGCGTTCGGATTGCAACAATCAATCATGACATGAATGAACGCCATACGATCTATACCTATGGCAATGTAACCATTCACAAGAACGCCTGGATCGGTATGAACGTGACCATTTGTCCCGGGGTAACGATTGGCAAGTACGCGGTAGTCGGTGCCGGCGCCGTAGTTACGCACGAAATTCCTGACTATGCGGTAGCCGCCGGCGTTCCTGCCAAAGTCATTCGTATGCTCCATCCAGCCGAGCAGAAAGAATAAGCCGAAAAATGGCAGCAGGGAAAAGTAAGTGTCAAACAATCGACGGGTATACGCGAGACTGAATATTAGATACGCTAAACGGGATCCCTTTCGAGATCCCGCTTGGCGTATTTTTTATTCTTCATCGTTTTCTTCATACTTCGGATCCGGTCCACGGTATCCAATTCGAAGATATTCAGGTAAATCCTTTGAATACGGCAGAAGTGACTTCAATACATCTACCGCGATTTCATCGTCTTTGAACCATTTGAGTTCATCCAGAACGTACTCCATGTAGCGCTCTGGATTTAAGTCGTTCATTTCAGCCGATCGAAACAAAGTCATAAACGCTGCGACGACTTCCGCACCTTTGATACTCTTCGTAGTCTGGAAGTTTTTGCGATTGATCACGAATGGCTTTACGGCTCTTTCTGCCACATTATTGTCGATCGGATAATCACCGTCTTCCAGGTACCTTCCCAACGAGTTCGCTCGATCCATGAAGTACTTGGCTGCTCTGTAGGCGGTGCTTCTTTCCTCGAATCCACTCTGAATCTCCATCATGACTCTTGTGAGTCTTTCAAAGCAGGGCTTTGAAAGTTCCTGCCGAACTTCGGTTCTCGCCTCGTGCGAGTAAGAAGCAACGTGGGATTCGATGTGGTAGAGCTTCCCGAACAGAGACAGGGCTGTGAGCAGAATCTGGAGACCCGGACTTGGTTCGGGTCTCTCTGTTTCGTCCAGCTGGGCTGCCGCTTCTGCGGCCTCTTCGTCGTTCTCCAGTGTGGTCTTTTCCCACTTCAGGACGTCTGCCTGATACTGCGCGAAGTCTGACCGGACTTTGATGGCTTCGAAGATCTTTCTTCTCGCATGGGCCATACAGTTGAGCTTTCTGCAGGGGCCATAGTAGTTGGCATATGCATAAAGCCCGTCTGTCATAAGGGCATGACGAAAAGAACCGCCAAGGAGGGCGATTACGAACTCCTGTTTCTTGTAAGGGAAAAACTTATAGACAGCCATCTGGTTCTCTTCATAGATTCCGCTGACGGCGACAACCATAGAAGACTGTTTTCGATCTTTAACCTCCGTGCACTTTAAAACCGTCTCATCCATATGGACGACGTTACAGTTTGGGAGATCCTCAATCATTTGTTTTACGAGGGGCTTCAGATAAAGATCGTAAGTTTTTCCAGGATGTTGCCCATGGTCTGACGGCTGATCGGCAGTCCCGTGAGACTCAGGTGCTTTTCCTGACGATAGGCCGGGGTTCCCATTACGAACTTATCGTAGGCAATTCCCGCGACCATAGAGGAAGTTGCGACACTCTTGTCGATCAGTGCAGGCTCGTCAGGTTCGGCGGTGCGGATGATGGCTTTCCCGTTTTCATCCGTACACTTGTTTGGGCACGCGACTGTCTCACGCAGCACTTCTTCCAGCCTATAGCGAGCGGGAATCCGATGAATCCTATAGTGACGTTTCATTCCAACAGTTTTCATCTCACAGCCGCAAACTGGGCAAATGCGCTTTTCCCCTTCTACACTGAAGGTAGTGGTTTCTTTGACCGCTTCCTGCTTTCTGCACTTGGTGGAAGGTTTTTCTTGCTTCCTTCAACAGAACTGAGCTTTAAATCTTCAGCTTCTTTACGATAGCGGTCTCCCTCTTCCTGATATTTCGCAGCCCGGTTAAAACAATCATCGGCTTTCAGATCAAGCTGAGCCAGCTGTTTATTCAGAATATTGATATCTGGGCCGCCGTCCTCGTTTTCAGAGTAATCCAGTTTCAAGGGAACCATCTTTTCCGTAGAAGGACCAAAGCGGCCGCTTTTCACGGCTTTATTGATTTCTTTAGCGAAATAGAGATCCAGGTACATATCCTCAATAAATTTGTCTTTCTCTTCTTCCGTCATGGTGCTGATCTGATGATGAAGATCTTCGAGGAGCTCGTTGCGGATTGTCTGGTAAGGGTTCGGCACATTCATGTATTAATTTTAACATATTTAGAGCGATAGATAAAGTAAATGGGATGATTTATCTTGATATTCCTTCAAGAAAATCATCCTTTTAAATTGGTTTAAACATACTTATAAGTTCGTGGCAGAAATGCCGGCTGGGGAACAATCGACAGACCGGAAAGCAGAGAAGCCAGCTGCGAACAGTCAATTCGCATGAAGTCGGACTGGTCAGTGCTGACAGGCCACTGAAGGGAAGATCTGGAGAGTCGCTTATAAACAAGCCAGAATCCATTTCCGTCACGAAGGATACCTTTGATCTTGTTCTTCTGTCGATTAACGAAGAGAAAGAGGGATCCATCCAGCGGATCCAGAGCGAGAGGTCCTTGAACCAGGGAGACGTAACCGTCAATTCCTTTGCGAAGGTCAGCAGGCATCTGAGCCAGATAGATGTTTTTAACTTTGGAGAAATCGATACCGAGATCGATTGCAGGGATGATTGATTCCATGAAAAAGCCTCCTTGAATAAAGGAATTATCCCAAGGAGGCGGTCGAGAAAATACCCGTCTTTTATTTGACGCTTACAGGGAAAACGAACACAGAATAAGTTCAAATTGGAATGAAAAAGCGCAGCTCTTCCACGGAAAAAGGGAAGAACTGCGCTTTTCGTCTGCAGTCTGGTCAAATTGACCAAAGCGGGGGTCCGGAGCTTTTGAACAGCCCGCAAATCGTAGAATTCTAGTATTTCTTCTGAATGATGCGTTTCATCCAGGCTTCATACAGGAAGATCAGCACAATGATGCCAATGACTGTGAGGAGTGTCGGAACCCATAAAAATTCAAAGCAGAGAAGGATGAGTGCGACATAGGCAATGGACAGAATCATGTTCGCCATAATGAGGCCGGCAGCCGACCAGTTGTTTTTGAGCGCTTCGTATTCGGTACTCCAGTTCAGTCTGGGAAAGAGAAGGTCTACAATCGCACCCGACTGGCAGGCAGGAATGGAAACCAGAGCCGAGGTCAGAATGAACAGAATGTCCATCCAGAAGGGGATGCTGATCATGTAGTGAATCAAAACGAGATAAAGGAGCGTTGGAAAGAAGGTAAACAGATAGGGCGGTCACCAGTTTGACATGAATCTGGGTCAGGAAGGGTACCGGAATGCTTTTCATCCAGTCCACGCCGCGCTGCCCTTCCCGGGTAATCGCCGTGGCGGCAATCATGTTCATGTCTCCGCTGAAGAGAACAAGAACCGAAGCGGCCAGAATCGGCAGGCCAATCTGCATGGACAGGTCGAGAGAAGCGATATTTACCTGCTTCGCCATATCCATCAGTTCTGCAATCGACGGATTGTTCAGAATCACGATCAGAATAATGATCGGACCAAGGAAGGAAGAAAAGACGCAGTTGATCAGATAGGTCGGCGAGCGCAGAAGATTTTTCAGATCGGTTTTGAGCAGCTGACGAAATGCGGTCTGCTTCTTTCTCGAAAAGACGGCTTTCTTTTTCTGAACGGAAGAGGATGAAGCCTGCGAGCTCATGACGGCGGGCAGATAGAACCGATCAGCGCACCAGGCGAAAGCCAGCGCGCTGATGACGGTGCAAAGAAGCAGCCAGAGCAGCGAGAGGAAGGATCCGTCAAGAATGAAGGAAACCGACCAGTTTGTCTGAAAGATGATGTTGCTTCCCATGGAAAACATTTCCGGATTGTTCGTGAGAATCGCCATAACGTTATCGGTCTGTGCACCGATCTGACCGGCATACATGGAAGACATGCTGATGGCGATCGCAAAGATGATGCTGACTGCACCGAAGATCAGATTGAATACATCCTTATTGTGAAAGAACGGAAGGAACCGCATCACAAGCAGGATAATCAGTCCCATGATAAAGACCATAGAAAGCAGACTCAGAACCATGGACAGGGCCATGGCCAGAATCTGTCCAATCGACAGCGCGTGCAGGAAGGCAGCTGCCCCAATGCTTCCAAGACCGATCACGACGGCGAAAGGAAGGACAGACAGGAAGACAACGATCGTTTTCGCTCCGACAATCTGCCAGGGTTTCAGCGGAAGCGGAAGGAGAAAACGCGCATCCTGCGAAAAGTAGAAGATGGAAGGAAACATGTAGAGCAGCTGGACCATACAGAGGATGGCGGTAAAGAAGAATGTCATCTGAACGGCCATCTTCACAAAACCCATCTGATAGATCACGCCAAACTGCACAGCTATACCAAGTGCAAGCAGCACCATCAGAACAGCTGCGCCAAGCCCGGTCAGAAATTTTTTGCCGAAGAAATTGTTCTTTGTGGAAGAGAAGGTACCTTTGAGCAGATATTTCGTCAGCACCAGCATCTTATGCATCGGCGGTAACCTCCAGGAAGATTTCTTCCAGCGAACGATCCGGATACAGATCGCGGAGCGCCCCGAGCGTTCCGTCATACACGATCTGACCGCTCTTGATCATCAGAATTTTGTCACACAGTTTTTCTGCGACTTCCAGAACGTGGGTAGAGAACAGGACCGTATTTCCGTTTGCGGCATGTTCTTTCATTTTCTTCTTTAACAAAAAGGAAGATGTCGGATCCAGACCGGTCATCGGTTCGTCGAGAATCCAGTTGTCCGGATTGGAGACGAGAGCGCCGATCAGAATGGTTTTCTGACGCATGCCGTGGGAATAGGAGGCAATTTTCTGCGAGAGCGCGTCCGTCATTTCAAATTCGGCGGCGAGCTCTTCGGTTCGCTTTTTCGCTGTTTCCGGATCCACTTCGTAAATGGCGGCCATCATTTCGATATATTCCATACCGCTGAGCCGCAAGAAGAGGTCAGGGGAATCGGGAACGAACGACAGTTTCTTCTTAGCCTCTTCTGGCTCTTTGGAAATGTCGATTCCGTCGATGAGAATGGTACCTTCATCGGAATGGAGAATTCCGGTGATCATGTTGAGGGTGGTTGTTTTGCCCGCGCCGTTTGGACCGATAAAGCCCGTGATCGATCCGGCGGGAATTTCTGCGGTGCAGTGATCCACAGCGGTTTTATTGCCAAAGGTCTTTGTTACATCGCAAAGCTGAATCATAAGGATTTCCTTTCTTTCCCTGAAAAGCAAAGGGAAAATCGGTCCGGAAATTCCGGATACCGGTTTTCGGCTGCTTCTTCTGGATTCTGGCCGCTCTCTGACCAGAACGAGGGCAGACGAAAACTGTTTCCATTATTGAATTGCCCGAAAAGGTAATCAACGGATTTTCAAAAATGTTAGAAAAGGAATCGGGAATTTTTAATCAATCCTGTGTGCAATGAAATTTCCTGATTCAGACAGGATGAGTTTGGAAAGAAACGGTGTCATTTTCCCAGCAGAAAACAGGAAAAATCCTGCGAAGAAAAGGAGAGCCGGGAATGGTCTGCACGCAATGGCCGTTTCTATTTTTTTGACCAAGCCTCATGTATAATGTACGGGAATGAAAAGGACCGATAAACCAATGTATAAACGTGTTTTGCTTAAATTGAGCGGTGAAGCGCTGTCCTCAAAAGACATCAACCTGGACCCGGCGATTCTGAAAACGCTGGCGAAGGAACTCAAGGCTGTTAAAGAAACAGGCGTCGAACTCGCAATTGTCGTGGGAGGCGGAAACTTCATCCGCGGCAAACAGATTCAGGATATGGGAATGAACCGTGCGCAGGCCGATTATATGGGGATGCTGGGAACGGTCATCAACGCGCTGGCTGTCCAGAATGCGCTGGAAAACGAAGGCGTAGATACCCGCGTGCAGACTGCAGTCGAAATGCAGAAAGTGGCTGAGCCATTCATCCTGCGCCGTGCTCTGCGTCATCTCGAAAAAGGCCGTGTCGTTATTTTCGGTGCCGGAACCGGATCGCCGTATTTCTCGACCGATACAACGGCTGCTCTTCGCGCAAGCGAAATTGATGCCGATGTCATTCTGATGGCGAAAAACGGTGTGGACGGTGTTTATGACAGCGACCCGAAAAAGAACCCGGACGCCAAACGCTACGATCATCTGACCTATCTCGATCTGCTCAACAAAGATCTGAAAGTCATGGATTCGACCGCCATTTCCATGTGCATGGATAATGACATTGATCTTGTTGTCTTCAACATGAATGAACCGGGCAACATTGAAAAAGCGGTTCTCGGCGAAGTAGACGGAACAACCATCACCCGCTAGAGACCCATTTGCCCAACGCTCTGGATCAGAAGTTCTGATCCGCCTAAGTAATAAGGAGAAAAATATGGAAAACCAGTATCTTGAAATGGCTGAACTGGAAATGGATGAAGTCATTGAAAACTTTGAAAATAACCTCAAAACCATCCGTACCGGCCGCGCTTCCGCGTCCATGCTCGATCGCGTTCGCGTAGATTATTACGGCGAAATGACACCGATCAACCAGATGGCAAAAATCTCCGTTCTCGAAGGAACGCAGCTCGTGGTTAAGCCATACGACCGTTCCATGGTCAAAGGCATCAACCATGCCATTTCCGCTGCCAACCTTGGCGTTACCCCGCAGGCTGAAGCCGACTGCATCCGCATCAACGTGCCGCCTCTGACAACCGATCGTCGTAAAGAACTCGCGAAAGAAGCGAAGAAATACGCAGACCAGGCCAAAGTCAATCTGCGCAACATCCGCCGCGATGCCAACGACAAGATCAAGAAAGACAAGGAAATTTCCGAAGATATCCAGAAGGAATGGCTCGACGACTGCCAGAAACTCACGGACAAATACGTGAAGAAAGTGGATACGCTCGCAGACGCTAAAGAAAAAGATCTGCTCGGCTAAACATTTAGAAACCCATTCAAAAGCCCGCTATGGGCTTTTTAAAGAAACAGCACAGCCGGAAACTGCCGGCTGTGACTGTTTTTCGATTATGTAAAAGAGGAACGAACTATGGAAAACATTCCAAAGACGGTCGCCATTATCATGGATGGTAATGGGCGATGGGCTAAGTCCCGCGGACTGCCCAGAACCGCCGGTCACAAAAAGGAGCGGACCGGGTACGCGATATCGCGCTCGAAGCACAGAGACGCGGTGTCGAAAAACTGATTCTGTATGCCTTCTCCACGGAAAACTGGAAAAGACCGGAAGATGAAGTCTCCTATTTATGCAAGCTGCCGGGAATGTTTTTCTCCAGATTCATTCAGGAACTCATGGACAACGACATTCGCGTAACGTTTGCGGGAGAAATTGAACGCTTCCCCAGAATACCCGGGATGTCATTGAAAAAGCCGTACGGCAGACCAGCCACAACAAGGGTATGGAACTCTGTCTGGCGATTGATTACGGAAGCCGCCGCGAAATGTTACTTGGGATGCAGAAGTATGCCGATGAAGTCGCTGAAGGCGAACGGAAAAACGATCTGAGCGAAGAAGAATTTTCTTCCTATCTTTTCGTTCCAGAAGATATCGATCTTCTGATTCGCACGAGCGGGGAAGTGCGTATCTCGAACTTCCTGCTCTGGCAGATCGCATACGCGGAAATGATTTTTACGCCGATCGCATGGCCGGATTTTGATGAAGCTGCACTCGATGAATGCCTGAAAGAATTCGCGCACCGCAGCCGCCGCTTTGGAGGACTGGTCGATGAAAACTAGAATTCTGACGGCTATTGCGATTATAGCGGTCGTTCTCTATCCCATTCTGGCTGGCGGAACGGCTCTGCAGATTCTTGCCGTCTTCATTGTCGGCGCCGGTGCCTATGAATGGCTCCATTGCCTGAAAAACTATAAAAAATGGGGAATTCCCGTAACCGCAATTTCCATTCTCTGGGTTTTGGGACTACCCTGGGCAATTGGCTATTTTGGCTCTCGCGTTCTGTATACCTACGTCATGCCGATGATTCTGCTGATCTGGGCACTCCCTGTTTTTGTGAAGAGCTTTGATGAAACAAACTGTTTTGCAACCCTCGCGTTTCTCGTCATTTTTGGAATGGCGTATCTCTGCATGCAGTTTTTCATGGATCAGCCGTCCTACTTGTGGACCGTCGTTCTGGCTACGTACGGCAGCGATACCGGTGCCTACTTTGCGGGCCGGTTCTTTGGCAGGCATAAGATGATTGAGCGCGTTTCTCCGAAGAAGACCTGGGAAGGCCTCTTTGGCGGCTGGGTGTTTGGCTTTCTGCTTTCCTTCCTGGTCAGCCTGTTCTATGTGAAGGGCCTTAATTTTGGCCTGAATCTTGCCGTCTGCATTCTCGCTCCGGTTTTCGCCGAACTGGGCGATCTCTGCTTCTCGGTTTTCAAGCGCCACTATCGCATCAAGGATTTTTCCTCCCTGCTTCCAGGACATGGCGGCGTGCTCGACCGGGTCGATTCTCTGCTGATGAATTTCCTGTTATTTGGGATTCTCTACAGCTTTCTTTAAGATTTATTGGATATAATCAACGCGCCTGTACCTTTCGTATCGGCGCGTTTTTCGATTCACGTTTTAGAAAGGAATCCATATGATCAATGTCCTGATCAGCCTGCTGGCATTTATTTTCATGCTCGGGCTAATCGTTATTATTCATGAGCTGGGCCACTTTCTGGCAGCGAGAGCTTTTGGCATTCACTGTCACGAATTTTCCATCGGCATGGGTCCGGCCATTTACCAGAGAAAAGGCAAAAATACGATCTTTTCCATTCGTGCCATTCCGCTGGGCGGCTATGTGAGCATCGCTTCCGATACGGGCGAATACCCGGAGGCGGAAGAAGCCGAAGACGATGCCAGGGAAGTCGTCGATGCAGACTATTCCGAAGCATCCGATGAATTAAAACAGGAAATCCCCGTGCTTTCGGATGATAAGACGAAAGAAAAAGAAGCGGATGAAGAGGAAGACTGGAACGCGAAAGTTCCGCCTGAACAGAAACTCGATCATCGTCCCGCCTGGCAGCAGGTCATCGTCCTTCTTGCCGGTGTGACGATGAACATCGTTCTGGCTCTCTGTCTTATGGCGGTGTTCATCGGCGCGCGCGGTTATGTTCCAATGCCGACTGAGCCAGTCGTTGCGGAAGTCTTTGAAAACTCCCCGCGCAGGAAGGCGGTCTGCAGCCAGGCGATCGCATCGTCAAAATTACGGCCGAAGACGGCAGCACAGTTGAACCAAAAGAACTCGATGATGTTACGGAGTTTCTCGTCTACAATCACGGCGAATCCGTCTACACCGTATTGCGGGACAATCAGGAAGTGGAACTGAAAATGACACCGCAGTTAAACGAAGAAAGCCGCTCCTATCTTCTTGGCTTTTCCGCGGCAGCTTCGTTCAAAGAAGTCCATGGTCTGGAATGCATCGGCTACGCCTGGGATGAACTCTGGGACAATACCATGCTGATCTTCCGCTCGCTGGGCAATCTCACGCAGGGCAAAGGAACGGAATCTCTCTCCGGTCCGGTCGGCATTTACAAAATGACCGATCAGATTGTCAGCTACGGCTGGATGCCGTATATCGCTCTTTGCGCGCTGATCTCCCTGAACGTCGGCATCTTCAACCTGCTCCCGCTGCCCGCTCTGGATGGAGGACGCATTTTCATCCTCCTGTTTGAAAAGCTCTTCCGGAAAAAGATGCCGCGCAAGGCGTTCGAATGGGCCATTCTGGGAAGCTATGTTCTTCTCTTCGGACTGCTCATCTTCGCCACCTGGAACGATATCGTAAACTTCTTCCTGTAATAGGAAGTGGAAACCAATTCTCAGCCAAATTCAGGCTAGAAAAACTTTCTGAATTATTTGTCCATATCAAAAGGGCGGCAGCAGATTTTGCGATCTGCTGCCGCCCTTTGAAGGTTTATTTACGAATGTAAACGGGTTTGAATGTTTCCACGACTTTGGAAACGAGTTCGTCATCGGCCAGAAAGGCGCGCATTGGACCGGCTTTCTGAACGCTCAGAAAAGCCGAAGCAACGGGAATCGTCTTGTTAAGGTCGCCGGAATCGATATCCGCGACAACGCCCCAGCCTTCAGGCTGTCCTTCTTCCTGCGTACGTACCAGCCAGAGACGGGCGATATCTGGATCTAAAGCGGCTGTTTTGGCCAGAGAGAGAACGGCTGCCGGTTTTGCTTCATGGACATCTTCAAAGAAGGAAACGGCTACACCGGCTTCGATGGTACCGGCATGGGAGCTGACTCTGGCTTCCTGGAAGGAGCCAAGGAAGCTTTCCTTATCAAAGGTGATCGGCGTGCCTTCCGGATTGAAGAGCAGGAAGCCGATTTCCTTATGCGCACGCAGCAGCTTCAGCAGTCCCTGGAAGCTGATCTGAATCGCGTGACGGGAAAGTTTCTGTTTTCCCAGTTCGTCCTTGTCGGTGAACACCGGCACAATGCTGCCTTTGGAAGATTGAAAGTCGATGAGGTCGAGCGGGGCAGTGTCCAGAAAGTCCGGATTGCTGAGATCGGCAGGCTTCGGGGCCTCGGTCAGAATGATGTAATAGTTTGATTTGGGAAAGCCCTCGTAAAGGAGCTTCGCGTTTTTCGCTCTTGTCCTGAACAAAATTCGTAATCAGCTGTCCAAGAGGAAGTGTAGATAAAGCCATAAAATCACCTTTCTTAAGACCGGTTCCCACAAGAACGGTCAGATTTTCTTCATTTTGACATCAAAAACCGGACCTGTCATCTGTTCCATGAACACGAGGAGGAATTTGTCAATTAAAGATAAATCATAATGGCGCAAAGGTGAAGAATTGCTGCCGCAGCAATCATCAGATGCCAGACAAAATGGGCATACGGTTTCTTCCGGGCGTAGAAGAAGGCGCCGATGGTATAGAAAATGCCGCCACCCGCAATCAGAAGCACAAAGACGGGACCGCATTTCATCCAGACCAGTGGCAGAACGAAGATCGCCATCCATCCCATTAACATGTAGAGCGTCATGGAAATCGCCGGATGGGAGTATTTGGAAATGCTTTTGAGAAGAATGCCTGCAATGGCCAGAATCCATTCCAGTGCGAGAATGGCGTAGCCGACTGGACCGCCAAGCAGAACCAGACAGATGGGCGTATACGTCCCCGCGATCGCTAACAAAATCGAGATGTGATCCAGTTTTCGAAAGACCATTTTCCAGGTCGTATCGTAGGGCATGATGTGATAGAGACAGCTTCCGCCAAACATGAAGATCATGCAGATCAGGTAAATGCCGATGCCGACCGTTCCCAGCCAGCCCGCTTTCTGCCAGGCGATGACGGAAAGAACGGGCATCGCAAACAGGAGAAGAAACATCATCACGCCATGGCTGACGGCGTTGCCGACTTCCTCGCCAAAGCTGAGATGAAACGTATCTTTCATCAGGCGGCGGCTCATTTTGGGTTTATGGTTTGGCTCTTCCGGCTGATCGGAAAGATTGGGATTGGGCAGAGAAGAATGAAGAACAGATTCCATACGGAAACTCCTTTCGAAAAATGGAGAAGCGTGCAGGCCGGTGCAGCCGGGTTTGCAGAGGCTCTCTAACTAGTTTTTATTCTACTGTAATCTAGATATTAAAACCAGATGTAAGACCTGTCCTTTGGAAAACGTCAGAAATACAGACTGGAAGGGGTGTCTTTGATCCCTTCTTCTGCCTGAAGCATGTACCTCTTGATTTGCGGCGTCTGGTTGCCCGCTTCCGGTCTTTCGTTCCATATATATGGATCATCATATGTGGATCATCGTTTCTCCAGCGGATGTCTTCACGCTGGATAAGACGACAGGCAGTGCGTTTTTCGCATAGGCAAGGCAGATTTGAAAAGAGGGCCCACTAATGAGAAAATAGGCATTCAGGAAAAGGAGGGCGCCAATGTTCTTAAAACGGATTGAACTAAGCGGATACAAAAGCTTTGCCAATCGAAGCGTTCTGAACTTTGAAGAACCGCTGACCGGCATCGTCGGTCCAAACGGCTGCGGAAAGAGCAACATCACCGATGCCGTTCGCTTTGCGTTAGGCGAGCAGTCTGCTAAATCACTGCGTTCCGGATCCAGCCTGAATGAAATGATTTTCGCGGGAAGCCAGAGCCGCAAGCCGGTCAACATTGCCCGGGTTACGCTCGTTTTCGACAACTCGCAGAAAATCTTTGATTCCCCTATGAAGAAATTGAGATCACCAGACAGATTCAGCGCGGATCCTCGGAAATTTTCAACTGGATCAACAAAACGCCCTGCCGTCTGAAGGATATTCAGGATCTGGTTATGGATACCGGCCTGGGAAGAGATTCTCTTTCCATTATTTCGCAGGGCAACATTTCTTCTTTTGCGGATGCACGGCCGGAAGAACGCCGTCTGCTTTTTGAAGAAGCGGCCGGTGTAGCCAAATACAAAAAGCGCAAAAAGATTTCGCTGGCCAAGCTCGAAAACGTCAAAGCCAATCTGGAACGTGTACAGGATCAGGTTGATTCTTGCGCGTCTCAGATGAAGACGCTCGAACGTCAGGCTGAGAAAGCGGAACAGTATCTGGCCTGCAAGAAGGAACTTGCGGATATCGAGATTTCGCTTCTGGCGATGCAGATCGAAGAAAACAAGGAAAAGGAACTGGAACAGAAAGCTGCGCTTGAGCGCATGCAGACCCGTCAGAATGAACAGAACCGCATCAGTATGGAAGCGGATCAGCAGATGGAAGCACTGCAGGAGGAAATCCGGCATACCGACGCAAGACTCGTGAATCTGCAGAACGAGCTGGCCCGCGTCATGGAAGAGTCGGTTTCCTTAAACAAGCAGAAAGCCATTCTGGATGAGCGGCGCAAAATTTCGCTCTCTTCTGCGGACAAGCAGGCCAGAGCCCAGTCGCTTCTCGAACTGTTTTCAGAAGCCAAATACGAATACGAAGACCGCCGGCGAAGACTGGCGGCTATGAAACTCGATACGCAGACCCGGGAAAGTCACCAGCAGAAGGCATTAGGCGAAAGCCGTCGTCTGGTCGAAGAAAGCCGCCGCATCGAAAACGAGATTCATTCGCTTCAGAACCAGCTCGCCGGTGTCGAATCCCGTCTGGCTCATCCGCCTTATCGTAACCATGGCGTACAGGCCGTTATGCACAATGCCTCCCGCCTTTCCGGCATTTGCGGTCTCGTGCAGGATCTGCTCGAATGCGACGACGAATACATGAACGCGATTTCTGTCGCGCTCGGTTCCGCAAACGAACAGATTGTTGTGGAAAGCGACAGCGATGCCCGTCGGGCCATCGGCTGGCTGAAACGCTCCGGCGCAGGCCGGGCGACGTTCCTGCCGCTTTCGGTATGCAAGGGAAGGTATCTGCAGGACTGGCAGCGCTCGATCGCCATTAAGCAGCACGGCATTCTTGGCGAAGCCAGCCGCTTCGTTCGATGCAAACCGCGCTATGAAGCGCTGCGCGACCGCCTGCTGGGCAATATTCTGATTGCCTCCAGTCTGGAAGAAGCCAACCAGGCCGCCCGGGCGCTGCGTCAGTCGGTTAAGATCGTTACGCTTGGCGGCGACGTCGTTCACGCGGGCGGTGCCATGACCGGCGGATCGCTTCGTCCAAACGTCAACCCGATTCCGGCTCTGAAAAAGGAAAAGGAACGTCTGCTCGATGAAATCGCAGCGCGCAGGGAAGCGCTTGGCGATTTGCAAAGAGAATTCGATCAGGCGCAGGCGCAGACGTCGCAGATGGGCAGTGAACTGCTTCAGATGAAAATCGAGCAGGAAAAGCTCGCCAGCATCGTGCAGGTCAAAAGGAAAAATACGAATCGCTCCAGAGACAGATCGCCCAGCTCAATCTCGATCCGGTTCTGGATGAAGAAACCGGCGCGGATGCGGCGACCGAACTTGTTGAACGCATTTCGGCCCTTCACGCGAAGTCCGATGAGCTCAACGCGCAGATTCGCATGGACCAGGAAAGAAAACCGCTCTGCACGAACAGAGCGCCAGAGCCAGCGAAACGCTGCGAAACGCCAGACGCGAGCTGACGAGTCTGATGGAAAAACGTCGAAAGTGCAGTCCGAACTCGCCCGTATTCAGACCCGTCTTGAACAGGATCTGCTCCGTCTTGGTTCGGATTATTCGCTGACGTTTGAAGCCGCAAAAGCGAAAATGCAGCCGATCGAAGTCGTGTCGGCCAGAGCGCAGGTCAAGAAACTGCGCTCGCAGATCGTCGCGCTGGGCAGCGTGAACCTCGAAGCGCCCGAACAGCTCAAGGAAGTGCGGGAACGCTATGAGTTCCTTACATCGCAGATGGAAGAGCTCATATCCGCCAGCGAACAGATTCTCGGCGCCGTCGATGAAATGGATCAGACCATGATCACCCAGTTCAAGGACATGTTCGACCGCATCAACGGCTGTCTCGATGAAGTGTTCCAGTCCATGTTTGGCGGCGGCCGCTGCCGGCTCGTTCTCTGCGAACCGGATAACCTGTTAGAAAGCGGCGTCGATGTCGATGTACAGCCCCTGGAAAATCCGTCAAGAATCTGCAGACGTTCTCCGGCGGGGAAAAGGCGCTGATTGCGATCTCGGTGCTGTTTGCTATATTAAAAGCTAGAACCGTACCTTTATGTATTTTTGACGAAGCGGAAGCGGCCCTTGACCAGGCCAATGTAGAACGCTTCGCTCGCTACCTCAAGCGCTTCAAGGACCAGTCGCAGTTCATTACCGTAACGCACCGTCCGGGAACGATGGAGCAGTGCGACACGCTCTTTGGCATTACCATGCAAAAAGACGGCGTCAGCCAGGTGCTCAAAGTTCAGCTCAAGGACGCAGCTGGAGCAGCAGGCGAACCAGCGCAGGCTTAAGCGCATTGGATATAGCAGCAAAGAACCAGAAATCACCAGAAAAAATCACTGAAAAAAGTATGAACCGGAACTCTAGCCGGAGAAGGAGGGCTTGGCATGGCCTTTTTGAAAAACTGAAATCCAAGTTTGTCCGTTCCAAAGACAAGGACAAATACCTCAGCGGGCTTTCCAAAAGCCGGAAAAGCTTCGGCGACCGGATCCGCGCGCTGTCCAACAGCTTTCATGGCATCAACGATGAACTTCTCGAAGAGATCATGATCATCCTGCTCGAAAGCGACATGGGCATTCACACCGCACAGAAAATCGTGGACGAATTTGAAGCCCGTTCCAAGGAAATCAAAACTACGATTCCATGGAAGACTACCTGATTCAGATTCTTTACGATTTCTACAACCCGGAAAAAGAAGAACCGTGGCACTTCAACGAAAACGGTCCGACCGTCATCCTGATGGTTGGCGTCAACGGATCGGGAAAAACGACCACAACCGCAAAGCTGATCAACTTCTTCCAGGAAACCGGAAAGACGGTGGCTGCAGCAGCCGCCGATACGTTCCGTGCCGGGGCAGTCGAACAGATTGAAATCTGGGCCGAACGGCTGAACGCCCCGTGCATCGCCGGCAAGGAAAAGCAGGATCCGGCCAGTGTTATTGTAGACGGTTGCCGCTACGCAAAAGACAACCAGATCGATGTGCTGATCTGCGATACCGCCGGCCGCCTTCAGAACAAGACGAATCTGATGAAAGAGCTCGAAAAGATGAGCCGTGTTGCCGGACGCGAAATCGAAGGCGCCCCGCACGAAACGTGGCTCGTTCTCGATGCGACAACCGGACAGAACGGCATTTCGCAGGCGAAGGAATTCATGGAGGTCACCCCGGTAACGGGTATTATCCTGACCAAAATGGATGGTACCGCAAAAGGCGGCGTCGTTATGGCGATCCGCGATCAGCTCGGTCTGCCGGTCCGTTTCCTCGGACTGGGTGAAAAACCGGAAGATCTGCGCCCGTTCGATCTGTCTTCCTATCTGATCGGCATCACCAAAGGACTGGAAGACTAGTCGAACATGATTTCGCATCTTGAAGCCAACGATCTGTTTGATCTGTACAGCCTCCTGCTTTCGCCCAGACAGCAGGAAGTGCTTTCGCTTTATTTCCAGGAAGACTTTTCGCTTTCGGAAATCCGGGAAAATCTCGGCATTTCCAAAGCAGCGGTGTATGACGCCCTTCAAAAGGGGTAAGCGCCATGGAGCAGTACGAAGAAAAGCTCCATCTTCTGGCGTATCGAAAAATTATTAACGACTATATCGCGGACCATCCCGAAGCCAGAGTGCTCGAAGAAAAGCTCGAAGCGATCGGCGCGTCCGATTAAAAATCCATCTATGCCTGCAGCCGGCTCCCGCCTGCGCGTCCAGACATGGATCCATTCAGAACTACGGCAGAGGAAGAAAAGCCTCTGCCTTTTTTTCGAAATCCGTTTTGTTTCGGTTTTGAATTGTCTTTGCAAAATTTGCGCTCGACGTACTGGAGGTCCGCGGTGCCGGTCCACCTGCTCGAGTGACCAGAAAAGCCAATCGCTTATACACAAGCGGTTTTTCGATCGTTCGAAACCGCGCAGCAAGTCTCCCTTCGTTTTCCGTAATTGCGGTAAATATTTCAATTTCTAGGACGGAAATCACAGGGATTCATCTGCGGATGAAAAAGGTTGTACACTGAAAGAAGCGAAACCTAGAGAAAAGGAGATTTTTAAAATGGCAATTGTTATGTCAGTCAATGCCGGCAGCTCTTCCCTGAAATTCCAGGTTTATGAAATGCCGGAAGAAAAAGTTCTCGCCAAAGGACTTGTTGAACGTATTGGTTTAAACGATGGAGTGTTCTCCATTACCGTGGACGGTCAGAAATACACCACCACCTGCGATATCCCGGATCACGAAGCTGCAGTACGCATGCTCGTTGACGCTCTGCTCGAGCACCACGTTGTAAATTCCCTCGATGATATCAAAGCCGTTGGCCATCGTATCGTACACGGCGGCGAATTCTACTCGGATTCCGTTGAAGCCAGCGCCGATGCGGTTGAAAAAGTCGAAGAGTGTATCCCCTTGCACCGCTGCACAACCCGGCAGGTCTTGTAGGATACAAATCCTTCTCCAAACTGCTCCCCGATGCCAGCCAGACTTTTGTTTTTGATACAGCCTTCCATCAGACGATGCCGGCAGAAAACTTCATCTACCCGATTCCTTACGAATACTACGAAGAAGATAAAATCCGCCGCTACGGCTTCCACGGAACAAGCCACAAGTATCTGACGCAGCGCTATGCCGAAATCACTGGCAAGAAGCCGGAAGACGTTCAGATCATCACCTGCCACCTCGGAAACGGCGGTTCCATCACCGCGGTTAAAGACGGCAAATCCTTCAAGACGTCCATGGGTCTGACTCCGCTGGCCGGTATCGAAATGGGTACCCGTTCCGGGGACATCGATCCAGCCATCCCAGGCGTTCTGATGCAGCGTCATAACCTGACTGCACAGGAAGTCGACAATATCCTCAACAAGAAATCCGGTCTGCTTGGCGTATCCGGCGTATCTTCCGACAGCCGCGATATCGAAAACGCAGCCAAGGAAGGCAACGAACGCGCAAAACTCGCCAGCAAGATTTTCGATGACCGCGTTATTGAAACCGTAGGCGGCTACTATGCCCTGATGGGCGGCGCAGATGCCATTCTGTTTGCGGGAGGCATTGGCGAAAACTCCATCACAACCCGTGAAGCCATCATCGACGGTCTCGCTGCTCTGGGTGTAAAACTCGATCACGAAGCCAACAACTGCCGCGGCAAGGAAGTGAAAATTTCTGCAGATGACTCTTCCATGGACGTGTATGTCATTCCGACAGATGAAGAAGTCATGATTGCCCGCGACGCCTACAAAAATCTTGCCGCTGAATAAAGAAGTACAGCCTCTGTTTGACGCATTTGATCAGGCAGAGTCGATCGTCGTATTCCATCATTTTTTCCGGACCCCGACGCCCTGGGTACGCAGATGGGTATGGCTGAGTTTTTAAAAGCACGCTATCCAGACAAGACGATCCTCATGGCGGGGAGCCAGGAGGGCATGGATTCGATCAGCGATGCACAGATGGAACAGTCTTTAGCGCTTCTGTGCGATACCGCGACCGGCGAGCGTGTGGATGATCTTCGCTTTACCCGGGCAAAAAGATTGCCCGTATTGACCACCACATTCAGCTCGAAGACTACGGCGATCTTGATTACGTCGATGAAAAATCGGCGGCCGCTGCTCAGACCGCAGTCGATATTCTTAAAAGCATGGCGAAACGCTGACGCCTAAGGCTGCCCAGCATTTCATGGAAGCTCTGATGTCCGATACCCAGCGCTTTACGTTGCCCAACGTCAGTCCGGCGACGTTTGAAGCCGCAGCGTGGCTGGTCGGCCAGGGCGCAAGCGTGCAGAAAGCGGCGCTGAATCTCTATTCCAAAACCGTTTCGCGCAGCGTCTATGAAGGCAAGGTGCTTTCGAAACTTTGCGTACTCGATCGTCTGGCGATTGCGGTGATGAGCCGGGAAGACTACCTGTCCATCGGACTGCCTTTTGAAGACGCCAAATCGGTGGTCAACATCATGGGCAATCTGGATGGCGTGGAAATCTGGGCGCTCTTTACTGAGGAATCTGACGGCGTGCATTATCGCGGTTCGCTGCGTTCGCGCTCGATCGCGGTCGACGCGCTGGCCAACGAATGGCATGGCGGCGGTCATAAAAACGCCTGCGGCGTTAAGAATCTTACCGCTGCCGACGTGGAAACGATCACGCAGCAGCTGCGCAGACTTTCGCTTTCCAAAGACTAGATGCAATATGGGAATCGAACGATTCCAGAAACGGGATCAGGAGATTTCAAATACAAAATTCAAGCGATAAATTCGGCTGTCCGACCTGGGAAAACTCAGAGCGGACAGCCTTTTTCACGCCGTTGTGTCGGCTTTCGACAGGCTTTTGCCAAGCACTCTGTCCGGCGTCCGTTCTGGCCAGCATATCCGTTCGGCAGGCGGGAATAGCCGCCTTTTTGTGGAGTTCTTGAGAAATGGTAAACTAGGTCTATGATTCATCTTCATACGCGATCACGCTATTCGCTGCTCGAGGCGGTTCTCGATATTGACGACATCATTCGCCTCGCCAAGGAAAATCATCAGACGGCTGTGGCCCTGACCGATCATCGTTCGATGTTTGCGACGATGTCTTTGTGCATGCCGCAAAAGAAGCCGGACTCAAGCCGATCATTGGACTGGAAGTCGAGACAAACTGGAAAAATCAGCCGATTTCCTTTTGCTGCTGGCCAAAAACGGACAGGGTCTGCATTCGCTTTATCTGCTTTCTACCCGACTGATGTCTGACTCGACGCCGCTTGAACTCGACGATATGAAGGCGTATGTCGACGGCTGTATTCTCATGAACGCAGGCGGCGACGACGTGTTCGAAACGCTCGCTCATGAGCCAAATGAAGACCTTCTGGATGAACTGCTCGATACGCTCAAATCCTTTGTCCTGGATCCGGACGATCTCTATATCGCAATGTCGATTCACGATTCACCGTATTTCCGTCAGAAAGATGAACAGCTCAAAAAGCGTGCCCAATTCAAAGAGATCCCGACCGTTGCGCTCAGCCGGATTGAATACGAAAAACCGGAAGATGAGCGCACCCTGCGCCTTCTGCAGGCGATCAATCAGCAGAAAGTGATCGACCATCCCGACATTCGGGTACGAAGCGGCCGCTACTGGCGAACAGAAGACGAAATGGAATCGCTCTACGACGCGGACGATCTCAAAGCCACGGAAACGATTGCCGCCCGAATTGAAGACTACCGTCTGCCCAAAGCAAGTCTGCCGCAGTTTGTCAACAAGGTAAATCTGAGCAGTGAAGACTACTTGCGCGAGCTGTGTCTGGCCGGTCTGAAAAAGCGGCTGCAGGGAAAAACGGTCAACGCGCAAGTGTATCGCGAGCGGCTTGATCATGAGCTGAATGTCATTTTGTCCATGGGGTTTGCGGACTATTTTTTAATCGTATGGGACTTCATTCGCGAAGCGCGTTCCCGCAAAATTCTCGTCGGTCCCGGACGAGGCAGCGCGGCCGGATCGCTCGTTTCGTGGGTGCTGGGCATTTCGCACGTTGACCCGATTCAGTCCGGATTGCTCTTTGAACGTTTTCTCAATCCGGAGCGTATTTCCATGCCGGATATCGATACCGACTTTCCGGATAACCGCCGCGATGAAGTGATCGAATACGTACAGTCCGTCTATGGAAAAGGCCATGTCGCCCATATCGTGACTTTCTCCCGATTAAAAGCGCGTGCCGCTTTGCGCGACTGCGCGAAGGCATTAGGTCTTGGCGTACGGGAAGCGGACAAGCTGACGGCGATTGCGGCGACGATGCCAAACGAAACGCTGCCGTCGGTCTATGCACAAAGCCGCGCGTTTTCTTCGCTGGTAGAGAATTCGCCCTCGCTCAAAAAGCTGTATCACGCCGCCTGCGCCATTGAAGGCTTTCCAAGACATACGTCCATTCATGCCGGCGGTATTGTGCTGGCGCGGGATGTGATTACCGAACAGGCACCGATGATGGACGACGGCAGCAGCGTCCCTGCCGTTCAGTTTTCGATGGAACATCTCGAAGAAATTGGTCTGATCAAATTCGACTTTCTGGCGCTGCGCAACTTAAGCATGATCGAAGAAATCCTGCAGGAAATTCAGCGCCAGAACGGTCCGGTGATCGAACCGCTCCATCTGCCTTTAAACGATCCGCAAGTGTATGCGCTGCTGCGCACCGGCGATACGCTGGGCGTCTTTCAGCTGGAAAGTTCTGGCATTCGTCAGCTCATTTTGCGCTTCAAGCCGGAACGCTTTGAAGATATTGCCGCCATTCTGGCGCTGTATCGACCGGGCCCGATGAAAAGCATCGATACGTATCTGAACGCCCGTTTCAACCCGCGGGCCAGACAGTCGATCCATCCGCTGATCGATCCGATTCTGGCCGAAACCGGCGGCATTTTCCTGTATCAGGAGCAGATTATGGAAGCCGCAAGAATTCTGGGCGGATTTACTCTGGCTCAGGCGGACATTTTGCGAAAGGCGATGTCCAAGAAAAACGCGAAACGATGGAAGCCTGGAAAAGCCGCTTTGTAGAAGGGGCGCAGAAGCAGGGAATTGAAGCCGAACAGGCTGACAAAATATTTGAAATCATGGAACAGTTTGCGGACTACGGCTTCAACAAGTCGCATTCGTACGCGTACGGTCTGATCGTTTACCAGATGGCGTGGCTGAAAACCCATTACCCGCTGTCGTTTTATCAGGTCCTGCTCGATTACACGGGCAAGTCCGGTGCCAAACTCGCCAGCATTTTGGGCGAAGCCGCCCATCGGCACATTCGCGTTTTGCCAGTATCGCTCAACCGCTCCGGTACCCGTTATCAGATCGAAGGCAACGCGCTTCGGATTCCGCTTACCCAGGTCCGTACGTTTTCGAGACAGCAGGCTGAAAAGATTGAACAGGAGCGCCAGGAACATGGCCCCTTTACGGATCCGGTCATGTCGGTGCTGCGTCTTTCCGCACTGAAAATCAAGGACGAGCAGATCGTCAGCCTCGTTCGGACCGGTGCCTTTGATGAAATGGGCATCAACCGCGAGAGTCTGGAAGCCGCGCTGGAAGAAATTCTTCGTCTGGGCGATCTGGCCATGCTGGATCCCGAAGGCGGCGGGTGGCGTCTGGCCGGCGTTTCCGCGCCGATCGTCGCCAGACTTCCCGTCGATCCAGCCAGACGAATCGTTCACGAAAAGGACGTGCTCGGCTTTCTGAGCGGCCCGCATCCGGCGGAAGGCGTTCGCGCATCGGATCGATCCCTCGTATCGATTGCGGCTGCAGGCCGTCTCAAAGGTGGTACGAGCCTACGCATCTGCGCCATGATTTCCCGCATCCACCTGCATAAGACGAAGAAAGGCGATACAATGGCTTACGTTACGCTCGATGACGATACCGGACAGATGGAAGGCGCTGTCATGCCCACGACGTATGCCAGAGCGCAGGACGATTTGAAAGACGGTGCGTTTGTGGTCGCCCAGGGCAGGATGGATCAGCGAAGGAAGGGTCCATGGCGATTTTTGAACTCCACTTTCTGCCGCTCAGTTCTGGTCCAGTCCGACGGCGCTGAGCCAATGAGTCGTACCGGTCTGAAACGATTCGAGCCGGTACAAACAGATAACGAAAGGCAGAACTAAGAAGAATCAAGCAGAAAAAACTCAAAAATCAGGATGCTGAATCCAAAAAGAAACGAAAACCCTTTCGGCGGCTGGCTTCGCGGCCAATGCCAAAAAGCAATTCGCCTTTGCCTAAAGGCTCAATTTACCTACTTGACGCGGACATAAGGAATCATTAATATATGTCTGTTGCAGTCTTCACGACTTGCAACCGCACAGAAGAGGCTTTAAAGCGGCGACAAGCCCGCCTTCATGGCGAGTATCAAGAATCGGAAAGGAGACCATCTATGTACGCAATTATCGAAACCGGCGGAAAACAGATCAAGGTTGAAGACGGATCCGTAATCTGGGTAGAAAAACTGAACGCTCAGGAAGGTGAAACCGTAACATTCGACAAAGTTCTGTACGCAGACGGAAAAATCGGCAAACCCTTCGTGGAGGGCGCCGTTGTAACCGGCGTGGTTGAAAAACAGGGCAAAGGCAAGAAAATCACGATCGTGAAATACCGCCCGAAAAATCTTCCACACGCAGAAAACAGGGTCACAGACAGCCCTATACGCGCGTTAAAATCGAATCCATTCAGGCTTAATGATTCGGATCCGTATTGCTCGGCGCGGCACGGATATTCAGGAAATTAAGATTACCGGACACGCTCTGTCGGCTCCATACGGAGAAGACCTGGTGTGCTGCGGCGTATCAGCCATTTCCATATCCGCATTAAACGCGATCGACGAAATGTTCCCAGAAGCCTGCCGGCTTGTCTGCGAAGACAACCGCATTCTCATCGATGTTCAGACGAGCAGTGAGAAACTGCAGACGGCTCTGGACATGGTTGCGCTTCAGCTTCAGTGCATGGCGCAGACGTATCCAAAGCACATCCAGCTGGGAACGGATTAACGTGCAGCTTTATATTTCAATCATCCGAAGAGAAAGAGGTAAAATCATGCGTTTTAATATGGACCTTCAGTTCTTCGCTTCCAAAAAAGGTGTAGGTTCGACAAAGAACGGCCGTGATTCGCACTCCAAACGCCTTGGTGCGAAACTCGCAGACGGACAGAAATGTCTGGCCGGTGCTGTCATCTACCGTCAGCGCGGAACTAAAATTCATCCCGGAACAAATGTAGGCAGAGGCGGCGACGATACGCTCTTCGCTACAGTTGACGGCGTTGTTAAATACGAAAGACTCGGCAAAACAAGAAAGAAAGTTTCTGTTTACCCAGTTGACTAAGCAAACATTAAATTGAGCCTGTCCAAGGCTCTTTTTCATGTATGAAATATGATGATCAGGAGAGTGAGGTACCAGCATGTTTGTAGATCAGGTCAAAGTTCACGTCAAAGCCGGTAAGGGCGGCGATGGACTCGTGTCGTTCAAACACGAAAAATATATTGCCAATGGAGGTCCTTTCGGAGGAGACGGAGGAAATGGCGGCAGCGTCATCTTTGAAGCCGATCCCGGTATGGTCACCCTTCTGGATCTGCGTTTCAACCGGATTATCCGTGCCCAGGAAGGGGAGAAGGGAAAGAACAAGCGGATGCACGGCGCCAACGCCTGCGATCGTATTGTTAAAGTGCCGCTCGGCACAATCGTCAAGCGTGCCGATACCGGCCAGATTCTGGCCGATCTGACGGAAGCCCATCAGCAGCAGGTTGTCGCGAAAGGCGGCCAGGGCGGACGCGGAAACTCGCGATTTAAATCGTCCCGCAACGTCGCGCCGCGCTATGCGGAGCCGGGCAAGGAAGGTGAAGAATTCGATGTCATCGTCGAACTGCGCACCCTTGCGGATGTCGGCCTCGTCGGCTATCCGTCGGTCGGCAAATCTACATTCCTGGACGCTGTATCGCGTGCCCGCCCGGAAATCGGCGATTATCCGTTTACGACCATTACGCCAAACGTCGGCGTAGTCCAGACCAAGGACGGCCGCAGCTTTGTCATGGCGGACCTGCCAGGGCTGATTGACGGCGCCAGCGAAGGAAAGGGCCTTGGCCATCAGTTCCTTCGTCATATCGAACGCTGCCGCGTTATCATTCATGTCATCGACATGGGCGGCGAAGAAGGCCGTGATCCGGTACAGGATTACGCCAATATCAACAAGGAACTCGAAAACTACCATCTGCGTCTGCTTGAACGCCCGCAGATTGTGGTCGCCAATAAAATGGACGAAGAACATGCACAGGAAAATCTGCGCCGCTTCAAGGAAGCCTATCCGGATCTCGAAGTCTTTGAGACGATGACCCTCATTCACGAAGGCCTGGATCCGGTACTGCGCAAAGCGGCCGATCTGCTCGAGACGACGCCGGTTTTCCCGGTCCTTGACGAAAACGAGCAGGATCAGGGCGTTACGTATACGTTCGCCGAAAAAGAGAAGCCCTTTACGATCGAGCAGGCGGCTCCTGGACGCTACAAAGTCTATGGACCGCTCATCAAGAAAAACTTCAATCTCGACAAGCTCAATACAGATGAGGACTTCTACAACTTCGCCAATCAGATGCGCTTCCTTGGCATCGATAAGCATTTGCGCGAAGCCGGCGCGGAAGACGGCGACGTGGTGGAACTCGAAGGCTACGAGTTCGAATTCCTGGAAAACTAGTTTTCCCCATACTTTTAAATGTTTAATAACAGGTCGTCTGTCCCAGAACGGAAAAACAGTTTCTGGTAAAAATGGATGATGTCCGTGCAGATTCAAGCCGAAAGGAATATTGTTTTCCTCTCGGCTTTTTTGCGTTCATCGCCTTTTACCTATTGAAAAGGCGAGCTTTTCTAAAATCTGCAAGGCATTTCACTAAAGGGATCTGTTTTCTGCTATTTTTAAAGTTAAAATGTAAAGGATATCATTCCACTTTCCCTAAGATGTAAATCAAGAATGAACAAAGTCCAGCGTTTTTGGCAGATATGTCTATTCATATTGAAAAAGTATTCGGGCTGTTTTTCTTTTTCAGGCAGTCTCTGTTCGGGCAAAATACAGAGAAAACCGCAAAAGAATATGGATTTGAATGTCGAAAACCGGAGAAAAAAGAAGGAGTAAAAATGAAAAAGCTGCTAAGCTGACCAGCGCGTTTCTTTCGCTGCTGCTCGGCGCCAGTCCGCTGTTAACGACGACCATCCCGGCCGTAGCCAACGAAGCCAGAGCCGGGCAGGATGACGCACTGACCGGCGAAGTTATTGACGTCACGGAATACGGTGCGGATCCGTCCGGATACAAGGACAGTTCCCCTGCCATCATCGAGGCCATTGCTGCGGCCAAGGAAAAGACGGATGCAGGCGAGTCTGTCACGCTTTCTTTCCAAAGGGCGAATACAATTTCTACCCGGACAAGGCCACGAAAAACTGCTCTACCTGTCCAACACAACCGGTGCGAATACCAGCGCATCGCAGCGCACCATCGGAATCTGTATTGAAGACATGCAGAACGTTACCATCGACGGCAACGGTTCCCGTTTTGTTTACCACGGCAAGATGACGCCGTATGCGTCGATTTCTTCGGAAAATGTCGTATTCAAAAACTTCAGTATCGATTACGCGGCACCAACCTGTCTGGAAATGACTGCGGTTGTGGTGGACCAGGCTGCAAAAACGATCACGTACCACATTCCGGAAAGTCTGACCTACACTCTGGATGGAACGAACATCAACTGGAGTTCAGACAAATCGCCCTATACCGGTCAGCCGTACTGGACTCAGGCGAACTCATACAGCTATACCCAGAGCTTTGACGCGGTAAGCGGCGATGCGTGGCGCGGAAGTTCGGATCCTCGTTCCGGTGCTTCAAGCATTGAAGATCTTGGAAACCACATGCTTAAGATCCACTATTCTTCCATGCCGGACATTCCGGCTGGCCGCGTTTATCAAACCCGCAACACGCTGCGCGATCAGACCGCAGGAACGCTGGCGTATTCCAAAAACGTCACCCTGCAGAACATCGAAGAAAACTACGTTCACGGTTTTGGCATCATCGTGCAGATGTGCGAAGACATTACGCTGGACGGCGTTATCTTCGATACGCCGGACAACTCCGGACGCGCAACGTCCTCAAGTGCCGATGACATCAACATTTCCGGTGTCAAAGGAAAAATCACGATCAAGAACTCCCGGTTCCACAATCCGCACGATGACCCGATCAACGTGCATGGAACATTTCTGAAAGTCACAAACGTAGATGGAAACAAAGTCACCGTGGAATACCAGCATAACGAGACATCCGGTTTTCCGAACTACTTTGTCGGCGACAAGATTGAGTTCTCCGAAAGGGAAGCATGGCGCCAGTAGCCAATTCTACCCGTACAGTTACGGCAGTCAGCTCTCCGGATGGCAAAGGCGGCTGGATCGGAGAAAATACCGGTTCTCTGGGCCGCATCGTCCTGACGCTCGATGAGGCGGTGCCCGCTGGCATTACCGCCAACAACTACCTGACCGAAAACATTTCCTATACGCCGGATGTCGACATTCATGACAACGTCTTTGACGCCTCGCCGACGCGCGGAATTCTCTGTACGACCCGCGGCAATGTCCAGATTCATGACAACATGTTCAACCGCATGAACATGGCGGGCATTTACATTTCCTGTGACGGTCAGTCCTGGTATGAATCTGGCCGTTCGACCAATGTGAACATCTATAACAACACATTTATCAACGGCAACTCACAGGACATTTTCATTGATCCGACTAACCCGAACGTTTCCAAGGACAAGCCGGTTCATCACAACATCAACATTGAAAACAATACGTTCTATACCGAAGGCCATAAAGTACTGGACGCTAAGAGTACCGAAGGCATCACGTTCAAGAACAATACCGTTCTTCGCTCGCAGCCGTTCTCTTCGCTCAGTTTCACAACCACAAGCGATGAGATGACAGTGGGCGATACGATGGTTCCGACAGCCACAATGGAAATGAACAAGTATACTTCCAACCTGTTCTCCTTTAACGGCTGCTCGAATATTAAATTTGAAGGCAACACCTATGATCCGCAGCTGCGCCCGGGCATTGACTTTGGCGGAGGAACAAATGCGGCTGACGTCACATCCACCGACCAGACCAGCGCGTCTCTGAACCAGAACCTGCCGGAAGATGCCAAAGCCTACTATCTTTCCAGCGATCCATCCGTGATTTCCACCGATGCCGCCGGCAACCTGATTGCGGAAGGCCCAGGTGAAGCCACCATTACCGGCTATGTCATCAGCGGAACCCGTAAATTCGAGATGGGAAGCAAAACCATCACCGTTACCGGCGATGCGTCCACATCGGATGCGACGATCGCCGTATCCAGCAATAAAACGGTCCTCAACGGCGGAGACACCGCCAAACTGAGCGCCACAGTAACCGGTGCTGAAGAAGGAACGAAAGTTTCCTGGATCGTTCGCGACGCCTTTACCGGACAGGAAACCGATGGGGCAACCATTACCGAAGACGGCACCCTTACCGCCGGCAATGCAACATTCATCGTCCGCGTAACGGCAAAAGCTGCAGGCACTTCCGCAAGTACCTTGATCCAGATCAATGGTGCGCGTGAATACAAACTGAGCGATGCGCTGAGCGTTCTGCACGCAGCCGAAAGTGATTCGGACCTGTCGCGTGTCGTTTATGGCGACGGCACGATCAAAATGCCTCTGCTTCCTGTTGGTCTGTATCAGCAGCAGGCCGCTGCACATACGCTGGGAACGGCAGTACCAGAAGGTATCGATAAAACAGACTTTACTGTAACAGTAAAAGCCAGCACGCCAGACGGCAACGGAAACTGGGGCTACAGCGGCCTGTATCTCTTTAAGGATCAGGACAATTACGTCTCAGTAGAAAAGAAGAGCCGCGACGGCTCGAGCAATGTCTCCGAGCGCATGGCCATGGTCCGCGAAGTCAGTCAACATGCAGCGGAAACGTGGAATGGCGGCACGGAAGGCGACGGTGAAAACCTGAACACCGCTGCGGATGTATGGTATCGAATCGTTAAGAAAGACACTACGATCGAAGGCTACTACAGCAAGGACGGCGAAACCTTTAACAAGATCGGTCAGGTAGACGGCGCATTCCTTGGAGATGACTTCAAGATTGCACTGGCGGCTGGATCGAACGCTGTCTCGCCTGTACCGTTTGTTACCTATTCCGGACTCACCGTAACGAGCGGCGAGACGGTGAAGAATATTGCGCTTACACAGGAAAATACGCTTCCTGCTCTGACTTCCGCTTCGTGCGCACTGAACGGCAAGACGCTTTCCGTCAGCGCCGAAGGCCAGAGTGCAGGTACCGAACTTGCTGTTCTCTGGGAAAAGGCAGACAGCAAAGACGGTCCATGGACACCGGCCGATTCGCTGACCGGAACTACGCCGGCGGTCGGCAACAGCCTGGCGGGCAAATTTATTCGCGCCAAAGTCTATCAGAAAAAGGTTCGGCTCTGTCTGCGCCAGTAACAACCGCAGCGGTACAGACAGAAGCGAAACATACCGTAACGATTAATACGCCTGCAGAATCTGTCAAAGCAGGAGAAAACGCGACCTTTACCGCTACGGCTTCGGATGAAAATGCAAGCATCGCCTGGAGTGTCTGTGACGCCTTTACGGGTCAGGCCACAACGGCAGCCACGATCAATGAAAGCACCGGTGTGCTGAGCGGCGTTTCCAGCGGTCTGGTTCTTGTTACTGCGACGACGGGCAGTGCGAGTGCAAGCACGCTGGTAAAAATCGAAAAAGAAGCCTATGGACTGGCCGATGGCGTAACGATCGCACATCGAGCAAGCGCAGACTCCTCCGCTTCGGGTATTGTTCCAGGTGAATCCGGACTGAGCATGGCTCACTGGCACTTTGGTCTGTATCAGCAGCAGACTCCGGGTCATGTAGTAACGTTTGAACTCCCAGATGGCGTTGATGCTGAGCACTTCTCCATTGATGTCAAAGCAAATGCGCCGCAGGGCTCCGGCTACTGGGGTGCGAGCGGTCTCTACCTTTTCAAAGATGCGGACAACTATATTTCCGTGGAACGAAAGAGCCGTTCAAATACAAGTAATGAACGAGAAGTCATGGCGCTTGTACGCGAAGTAAATCAGAGTGCAGCTGAATACTGGGATGACGGCAATGTAGATACCGCTCCAAGCATGGCCCACATAGATAATGTCTGGTATCGCCTCAGTCGAGACGGCAGTACGATCACAGCCGCCTACAGTACGGACGGAACTACCTTCAAGACGATTTCTTCCAATACAGACACAAGTTTCCTCGACGGTGAGAGAACCATCGCTCTGGCCACAGCGACTGGAAACAACGACAGTCATCCGGTAACGACGTTCAGCGATCTTTCCATTACCAGCAATGGCGAGACCAAAGCCTTTGCCCTGACAAGGAAAGTTGAACTTGCCGCACCGACTTCAGTTTCGGTTACGGACGATGAAGAATCGCAGACTCTCCATGCATCGGCAAATACAGACAGTGCCAATGGTTCGATTTCCTACGTATGGCAGAGCGCCGGCAGCTTAGACGGTCCGTGGACGGTTGAGACCGGCCTGCATGGCGACAATGCGCAGTACGATGACAAACTGAATGGAAAGTATCTGCGTGTTCTCGCCTATACCGTTGAAAACGGCATCGTAGGTCCAGCAGCAGAATCGGCTGCGGTACTCATTAAGAACGCTCAGGAAGTGGAAAATCCTGCAGCAACCAAGGAAAGCAGTGAAACACGTCTTGGCAAAGCCCAGGTCAAAGTCGCTGACGCAAAAGACTTCAGCAGTCTCGAGCTTTCCCGTCAGTACTGGTATCTGTTCGCGGATGAAGATCAGGAGACGATCTCCTATGACTTCGCAGCCCTTGCACCGGATGCCAAAGTCACAGTCAGCTTCAACAACAAGCCGGTCGATGCCAAGGCGGATGATGTAAAACTGTACGCCGGCTTCAACCTGTTCGAAATTTTCGTTACCGCTAAAGACGGAACGATTAAGGATTACCGTCTGCAGGTATTCCGCTCCGGCGATGGCGACCAGTCGGTCAAGACCCTTATAGTCAACGGTGCAGAAGTCGCAATTCCAGAAGACGGAAAGGTTCGCGTCGATGTCGATTCCACGGCCACAAGCGCGGCTATCGAAGCCGAAGCGAATTCGAAGCGCAGCACGATCGAATACTTCCTCGATGGCAAGAAGCTCGACAACCCGATGATTGATCTTAAGGACGGCCCGAATAAAGTGATTGTCGTCTGCCACAGCGAGGCACTCCAGATGCCGAACTATGTCGAAGTCAACGTCTACAAAGCGACAAACGCAGACTGCAGCCTGAGCGGCGTGGATTTCGGAGCGAATGCGTCCCTTACCGAAACCTTTGATCAAGCCGTTGACACGTATACGGGTTCGCATTTCGGTCTGCTCATTCCGTTCACTTTCACCGCGACCAACGCCAATGCGAAAGTTGAAGTCTTCAAGGGCGACACGCTGATTAAGAGCGGAACCGGCAGCGTAACCTGGAATACAAACGGCTCGGCTGAAGATCCAACCGAGATCAAAGTCAAAGTCACCAGCCCCGATGCGTCGGCGACCAAGACGTACAGCTTCACCCTCACGCCAGCCGACGGCTATTACGCATCGGAACTGCCCTGGACGAAAGCCGAAACCGGCTGGTCCGGTCACAACCCGCAGCGTGATCTCAGTGTGGAAGGCAATGTGCTGACCCTCTTTGACGGAACGAAAGATGTTACATTCGCCAAAGGGATCGGTACGCATTCTGCCGCGAGCGGAGATGTAGATATCGATATCGATCTGAGCGGCAAGCAGGGACTCGATCACTTCTATTCCAAAGTCGGACTGGACAAGGAAGCCGCTTCGGCCAGCCCGAAAGTCAAGTTTACGGTTCTGGCCGACGGTGTAGAACTTGGCTCGGTCGACAACCAGACGCGTGAAATGAAGTACGGCGAAATCGACGTGGATATTCCAGCCGGAACGAAGACGCTGACGCTGCGCGTTACCAACCGCGCGGACGGAAACTCCAACTCGCATGCCGACTGGGCTGAAGCCAAACTGACGAAGAAAGCGGAAACCCCGCTCCATCTGAGCGCTCAAATTGATCCATCCTGCAGCGGAACCGGAACGGTGACTGCATCGGAAGGCGATCTGGCCGCCGGTCAGTGGGTAACCGTCAAAGCGGAAGCAGCCGAAGGATCCCGTTTCGTTCGCTGGACCAAAGCCGATGGAACGGAACTGAGTACGGATGCGGAATACACGTACCAGATCGCAGCCGACACCGCTTCGATCCTGGCCGTATTCGAAAGCACAGACGGCAAGCTCCCGGCTCCAACAGGACTGACGGCGACGCCGTCCCGTGAAAACGGTGTACTGGGCGCTACCCTCAGCTGGAATGCGGTAGAAAACGCAAATGGCTACACCGTAGGCATCACCATGCCAAACGGCATGCATTTCGAAATGCCGGGAAGCGAAACGTCCATGCCGACCGGTCTGACCCGCAAAGGTACCTGGACCTGGACCGTTACTGCCAACGGCAGCGAAGAATCCGGAACGCTTGACAGTAAACCTGCCGAAAGCAAGATTCAGGTTATCGGTGTAACCTTCGATACGCAGATTGAGGGCGAACAGAGCAGTGAAGCGCTCTACGTTGCCGGATCCCCTGTTGAAAAACCGGCTGATCCAGAACGCGAAGGCTATACGTTCAGCGGCTGGTATACCGATGCGGATTGCCAGAATGCGTTCAGCTTCGAAACCGAGAAGCCGGCAGCCGAAACCACGCTTTACGCGAAGTGGACCAAAGACGAAGAGCCGACACCGGAACTTGACTGGACGCTTCTGAATGCGGCGATTGATAAGGGCAATGCGATCAACGCAAAACTGGCATCCTACTCCGATACCGGCAAGAAAGCCTTCACCGATACGCTGGCCTTGGCAAAACTGCTCAAAACCAGTAAGAACACAACGCAGCAGGAGATTGACGCAATGGCTAAAGATCTGGCTTCCAAAGAGCTGGCTCTGCGCCTGACGCCCGACAAGAGTCTGCTGACGAAGTAATTCATTCGTGCTTACCAGACGTTCTGGAGGATTTAGACTTTTTCCACCACTTTTGACGAACCAGAATGTCTGAAGCAAATTGCGGCGGTTCACGCCTGCAGAGAAAACTGCAGGACGAACCGCCGCTTTTCTGTATCCAAAAGAGAAAGGAAATTGACGGCGTCTTTCTTACGATTGCCGGGAAATCTGCCTTAGAAAAAGCGGATATTGTAAAATGAGACAGAGAATCGCAAAGCCGGTTCAAAATGCGACAAGACAGAGCCCTCCTGCTGCAGCTGCTTCTTCGGATACCGAAAGAGCATAAGAATATCCGGTATCCGGGGAAGATTTGGGAACGATAGGATCTGTGTTAAAATTTTCAGGTATAGGTGAAATATGTCTAAAATTTCTATTATCGTGCCCTGCTACAATGAGCAGGCCATGATCCCATTGCTGTATGAAACGCTGGTGAAGACGACCGACGCCATTGAAGGTCATACTTTTGAGTTTCTGCTGGTAGATGACGGATCCAAAGACAATACGATGAAGGAAATTCTGGAGATCGCCAAAATCGATCCGCGCGTTCGCTACATTTCCTTTTCCGCAACTTTGGCAAGGAAAGCGCCATTTACGCCGGTCTGGAAAACTCAGACGGCGATCTGACGGTCATCATGGACGCTGACCTGCAGGATCCGCCCGCACTGCTTCCTGAAATGATTGATGCGATCGAAAAGGAAGGCTATGACTCTGTCGCTACCCGGCGCGTGACCCGAAAAGGCGAGCCGAAAATCGTTTCCTTTTGCGCGCCGTTTTTATCAGCTGATGAATCGAATGAGCGATGTGGACATGGTCGACGGCGCCCGGGACTACCGTATGATGAACCGCGAATTTGTGAACGCCATTCTGGAACTTGAAGAATACAACCGCTTTTCCAAAGGCATCTTTGGCTGGGTTGGATTCAAAACCAAATGGCTCGAATACGAAAACATCAAGCGGGCAGCCGGCGAGACCAAGTGGTCGTTCTGGAAGCTGTTTAAATACGCCATTACCGGCATCGTTTCTTTTTCGACCGTTCCGCTTCAGTTTGCGGCAGCTTTAGGCGTACTCTTTTCCTTAGTAGCGTTTGTGATGATCATCGTGATTGTCGTGCGCAAAATCTGCTTTGGCGATCCGGTGCAGGGCTGGGCGTCTACGGTATGCATAATTATGCTGATTGGGGGATTCAGCTGCTTTCGATCGGGGTGCTCAGTCAGTACATTTCCCGCATGTATCTCGAAATCAAGGATCGTCCGATCTATTTGTGCGCCAGAACGAACCTCGATGACGATGCGCCCGCGTCGGCTTTGCATCATGGCCGCCGCCGTTCTGTCCGCCTGTATGCGGATCGAGAGGATTACGGATCCGCGCCGCAGCGTGCAGATCAAAAAGGATACAGGCAGGAGAAGCGGATGCAGACGATACGGTTAGACCCGCTGATCCAGCGAACGAATAAGAATCCTGAGCTTTCCTAATAACGGAAAGCTTATAGAAAGAAGGGTAAAGTGATGGAACTTCTTACCTGGAATGTGAATGGAATCCGGGCTCTGGCTCGAAAGGGCCTGGAGCAGATGCTGGATTATCTGAATGCGGACATTGTCTGCTTTCAGGAAATTAAGGCGACGGAAGATCAGATTGAACTGAATCCTGATCTTTATCCGTATCAGTACGTGAATTCAGCCGTAAAGAAAGGCTATTCCGGAACGATGATTGCCTCCCGCATGGAAGCAAAAAAGTCGTCCGGGGAATCGGGATCGAAGAATTCGATCAGGAAGGCCGCGTGATTACCGCATATTTTGAACACTTTGCGGTCGTCTGCGTTTACGTGCCCAACTCGCAGGAAAATCTGAAACGAATCGACTACCGTCTTCGCTTTGACAAGGCGTTTACCGACTATCTTCGCTCCATCGATCTTCCTCTGTTGGTGTGCGGGGATTTCAACGTTGCGCGCACTGCGCAGGATATCTGGGATGAGGCCGATGGAGAAGGAAGCGCCGGCTATTCTGAACAGGAAAGAAACAGTTTTGAAACGAACTACCTGTCCGATCTGGCTGACGTGTACCGCGTTCTGAAGCCAGAGGGCCGCGATTATTCCTGGTGGTCCTACCAGAAACGCAGCCGCGATCGCAATGCCGGCTGGCGAATCGATTACTGGCTGGCTTCCAGGGACCTCATGGACAAGGTGGAGGACATCGAAATTCTTGGTGATCTGTACGGCAGCGATCACTGTCCGGTTCTGCTTACGATCGATCTTCCAGAAGAATAAAGGCTTTTTCTCAGCTGAGATTTCTTCTGTTCGCCTGCCGCGAGCGGATTTGCCAAATCAAAACAGACGGCCCGGTCTGACAGGACAGTCAGCCGGGCCGCTTTTTGATGGCGTTATGAAATACAGGGCGAATGGAAAGCGTCGGAAAAGCCAAAATCATGGCATCCGTTCTGGTGTATTGAAAACTGGTCCAGAATGTCGCTAATCGGAAATGAAAACTGATCCAGAGAGAGAACAAAGGAAAAAGCCTGAGAGGCTGCATGAGCAGTTTCTCAGGCTTGATTTTTAACAGATGAATTTCAGGAGGGACAAATTCAGGAATCGGATTCGTCTTTGAAACGGAGGCGCTTGCCTTCCAGGTAGTAGCGCTTTTCCTGAGCATGACCCATAGAGAACGTCTTACGCGGAAGCGAACCGTCGGCTTCGATGGTTTCAAACAGGGAATCCCGTTCGATTTTTGGAAGGAAGAATCCGATGGATCCATCCTGCGAGGCCAGATCTTCGAGATCTTTTTCGCCATGGATGTAATCGATCGTTCCTTCGTTTTCGGCCAGCCACTCGTCCAGCTGCTTCTGAAGCACAGCCAGAGGAAGCGGGGAAATCGCATCGTCGAGAACGATCGTACCGTTTTCGCCCCCGGCTGCCCATTCGATGGGGTAACCGCCCTGAGCGGGTGCTTTCTCGTTGAAATAAGCGATCAGCCCAGCCGGATCGGTATTTTTGATGATGCGGTGAATCGGTTCGAACTTCTGGGCTTCATCCTGCAGGTTTTCCAGTTCGGCTAAGGCGAAACGGGCCGGATGAACGCGCTTTTCTTCTTCTGTAAGTGTCGGCTTGATTTCTTCCCAGATCGTTTTGGCAGCGGCAAGAGAATGGTTTCCATCGCCGACCGCATAAACGAGCGGATTGGGCAGGGAAGAACGGGTTTCGTATTCGGAAATCCAGGCGCAGACGAGATCTTTTTCTTCGCCCTGAATGATGCGTCCAGTGATGTGGCCGCCGTCTTTCATGAGGTCAAAATCGTAAAGAACCGGCAGAGTTTCCCGAATGGCGTGAAGCTGCTTGAACAGCGCGTCTTCGGCATCGTTCTGAAGCAGAAGAATGTGCGGGAATTCAAGAATGGCATCGCGGCGAATCTGGGCACGCGGCGGAATGCGTTCCAGAATCGTGGCTTCCGTTGCACGGATCGGACGATCCGTCGGGCAATGGTAGTCGTATTCTTCGAGATCAAGCGCGCCGACCAGACCTTTACGGATCGAACCGTCGACGAGCGTACGTTCTACATAAATCAGGCAGTCCCTGAGTTCTTTGAGCACGCCGTCGTTTAAGTAGCTCGACATGTTCTGGGCAATTGTTGCCTGATGGGCTTCGCCCTGTTTCGTTTCCAGCCAGGCTTCCGGGAGGATCAGATTCAGCGTACTTGGGGAATCCTGGATTGATTTCGCCACCGAGTTCCAGTATTCGGGATTGCTGGAATACTGGTCGCAGGCGACAACCGCCCAGTCCCTGAAGTTGCCGTTGGCCGGAATGAGGATATCAGCAGAAGAGAAGATCATTACTTCGCATCCTTTTCAAAGAGGTTTACGCGGATGACTTCATCCAGGCTGCGGATGGCTTCCAGGGATTCTTCGGTCGGTTTTTCTTCGAGATCGAGAATGGTGTAGGAAATGTTGCCGCGGGATTTGTTCAGGAGGTTTTCGATGTTGGATCCGTTTGCGGACAGGATGTCAGTCATTCTGGAGAGCACTTTCGGCTTGTTGGAATGGATGACGCCGACACGGTACGGCATTCTCAGTTCGAGAGATACGTTTGGCAGGTTGACGGAGTTGATGATGCTGCCTTCTTCGAGGTAGGCACGCAGTTCCTTTGCAGCCGCAACGGCGCAGTTTTCTTCGGATTCAGCCGTGCTTGCACCGAGGTGCGGCAGAGCAATGACACCAGGATGTCCGGCGAGCTTGGCGTCTGGGAAGTCAGTTACGTACAGAGCGACTTTTCCGGAATCGAGCGCTTCGAGGATATCGTCATCGTTAACGAGTCCGCCGCGCGCGAAGTTCATGATTTTCACGCCGTCTTTCATCTGGGCGATGGTTTCCTTGTTGATCAGGCCGCGTGTGGAATCGAGCAGCGGCAGATGGAGGGAGACGAAGTCGGCATCCGCAAGCAGATCTTTGAGATCTGTCTTGTGCTCTACCCAGCGGGAGAGTTTCAGAGCGGATTCAACGGAAAGGTAAGGGTCATAGCCCATAACGTTCATATCGAGATGGAGCGCGGTGTTGGCCAGCTTGCTTCCGATGGCGCCAAGACCGATGACACCGAGTTTCTTTCCGGCGATTTCGTTGCCGGCGTATTTCTTTTCTGCTTTTCTACGTCTTTGGCAAGCGTTTCGCTGCCGGCCTGGGTGTTAACCCATTCCATACCGTGATACAGATCGCGGCTGGCGAGAAGCAGTCCGGCAATTACGAGTTCCTTAACGGCGTTGGCGTTGGCACCCGGCGTATTGAATACGGCGATGCCGCGTTTTGTGCATTCGTCAAGATCGATGTTGTTGACGCCGGCGCCGGCACGGGCGATGGCTTTCAGTGTTTCTGGATAATCCAGGTTATGCAGATCCGCACTGCGGACCATGATGGCGTCCGGGTTGGCGGCGTTGGCTTCATACGTGTAGGTTTCGTCAAATACTGCGGTTCCTTTGTCCGAAATCGCGTTCAGTAAAGAAATGGTTCTCATACGTGTTCCTCTTCAAATGCTTTCATAAAGTCGACAAGGGCTTTTACGCCTTCTACAGGCATGGCGTTGTAAATGGAAGCGCGCATGCCGCCGACGGTACGGTGACCTTTCAGGTTTTCAAAACCGGCTTCTTTGGCTTTGGCGATGAATTCTTTATCGAGTTCCGGATCGCCGGTTACGAACGGGATGTTGACCAGGGAACGGTCTTCTACCGCTACCGGGTTAGAGAACATCTTGGAGTTATCGAGGTAGTCATAGAGAAGGCCGGCTTTTTCCTGATTGATCTTTTCCATGTTTTCCAGACCGCCGATCTGTTCTTCGAGCCATTTGCAGACAAGGCCGACCATGTAAATGCCGTATGTAGGAGGCGTGTTGTACATGGAATCGTGGTCTACGTAAGTCTTGTAGTCGAGCATGGCCGAAGGAATATCGTCGCGCTGCTCATCGAGCAGGTCTTTCTTGATGATGACCAGAGTAACGCCGGCAGGACCGAGATTTTTCTGGGCGCCCGCAAAGATCATGTCATACTGGGTGACATCTAGCGGTTCAGTGAAAATGCAGCTCGAAAGGTCTGCAATCAGACGCTTGCCTTCATGAGGCGGCAGATTTTTGTACTTTGTTCCGTAGATGGTGTTGTTTTCGCAGATGTAGACGTAGTCTGTATCCGGATCCAGATCTTCCTGGGTAATTTTTGGAATATATGTGAACGTTTTGTCGCTGCTGTCTCCGGCAAGATGAACACGGCCAAGTTTTTCGCTTCTGCGATGGCTTTCTTTGTCCACTGACCGGTGTTGATGATATCAGCTCCGTTTTTGTTGAAGTTCATTGGAACCATGGAGAACTGAAGGTTTCCGCCTCCCTGCAGGAAGAGGATTTCGTAGTCTTCCGGAATGCTGGCCAGACGACGAATGGTATCTTTGGTTTCCTGAAGAATGGATTCGAAGGCCTTGGAACGGTGAGACATTTCCATCACGCTCATTCCAGATCCTCTGGCATCCAGCATTTCATCGGCTGCTGTTTTCAGCACCCATTCAGGCATACAGGCCGGGCCTGCAGAAAAGTTATACACTTTACTCATTTTGATCTCCGTTTCTAAATTTCCAGATTCCTGTATCGATCAGAAATCGTGTACAGCGTTCACGATTCGTGATCTCAAGAGGAATATGTAAGTTATATCACTCGAAGGGAAAGTCAAAAAATCTGGATCGGCTTTTTACTAAAATTCGCCTGAGAGTGTACGCAAATGTGAAAATTTTCATTTTTCCGGACTTGCTTTCTGAAAGAAAAATTGGTTCAGAAAACAGAGATGGCTTTCAAAAGGGCGAATCCAATCCGAATTGGGCGATGCGTGCGGAAAATACGCCGCGTAACCGTCTTTTGCCTCGAATGAACGTCCATTCGCGTACAAAACAGAAAGAAAAACCGTGCTCTGTTCAGCCGGCGCATGCAGAAGCTGACAACCGCTCCATGCGCTCGTGTACGGCAAAAGGCTGCCGGAAAATGGGAAACGGCAGGCGGCAGTGGATTTGGTATAATGGGAAGGCTGGTCCGAGCGCGAAAATGCACAGGGAAATTCGGCGTATTGAGTCGAATGGAAAGCGACGGAAACAGCGAGAAAAACAGGGAGGAAGGCCTATGATTGGATATCTGGAAGGAACCGTTTTAAAAACGCGAAAAGACAGTCTGATTCTTCAGTGCGGACCGATCGGCTTCATCGTCTATGTGCCCGCGGCCAAAAGCTACGCGCCAGGCCAGGCTCTCTCTTTATATTGTTATCAGCAGTTCAAGGAAGACGATCAGTGCCTGTACGGCTTTGAAAGCGAAGCGCTTTACGATCTGTTCGTACTCCTGATTCAGGTCAAGGGCATTGGATGCAAAATGGCGCTCAACATGCTTGCCGCCTCGAATGAATCGTCCATTATCCGGGCGATTGAAAACGGCGATGCCGCAGCACTCAAAAAGCTGCCGGGCATCGGTGCCAAAACCGCTGGCCAGATTCTGCTCGATCTCAAGGGAAAAGTCGTTCTTCCCGAAGACAAGCCCAAATCCAAGGACAGTGCTGCTCCATCCGATCCCGTTGTCGCGGAAGTCAGCGATGCCCTGTTATCGCTGGGCTATCGTCAGCCGGAAATCGACAGTCTGAAGCTGAACGAACAGCTGGCGCAGTATCCGCAGACCGACGCGCTTTTACGCTTTGCGCTGCGTGAACTGGCGCGCAGAAAAAAGGCGTCTGAGAGGCGCCCGGATCGTCAAGTCCAAACGCGTTTAACCTTACAACAATTTCGTTCTGTCTGAACAAATTTCTACCATATTTATTTATTTATTAGGGATCCGTTTGGGTCTCTCTTCATAGAAGGCCGAAAATGAAATCGGTAACATTTTCTGAATAAAAGAGCAGAGAGAAATCCAGAGGAACCAGATCCGAAACGAATCGGGTCCGAACGGAATCAAACGGTTCTGAAAAAACGATCCGCAAAAGAATACGTACCCAAAGAAAAACTGGAACGAATGGATTCCAGTACTCATAAAGTAAAGCCCCCGATCCGGCGCAGTTTCTGGCGTCTCGATCGGAAAGTGAAAGAAAGGAGGACCTATGGAAGAAGAACGTCTTGTAGATGCAGCCGAGCAGACCGAAGACAAAGATCAGGCGCTGCGTCCGGCAACGCTGGCGGAATACATTGGCCAGCAGGAACTGAAACAAAATCTTAACGTCTACATTCAGGCGGCCAGAAGCCGCAGCGAAGTTCTGGACCACGTCCTTTTATACGGACCTCCCGGACTGGGAAAGACGACCCTGGCGATGATCATCGCCCATGAAATGAACGGCAATCTCGTGACCGCTTCCGGTCCGGCGATTCAGAAATCCGGTGATCTGGCGGCGATTTTATCGACGCTGGAAGCCGGCGATGTGCTCTTTATTGATGAAATTCACCGCATTCCGCGCCAGATTGAAGAAATTCTCTATTCGGCGATGGAAGACTTTTATCTCGATATTGTGGTCGGAAAGGAAGGCGCTTCAGCCCATTCGATCCGTCTGGCTCTGCCGCCCTTTACGCTGGTCGGCGCAACAACCCGTGCCGGCGATCTTTCCGCGCCGCTGCGCGACCGCTTTGGCATCGTGCTGCCGCTCGAATATTACGCGCAGGCCGATCTCGAAAAGATCGTCAGCCGTACGTCGGGCATTCTCAACACATCGATTGAAGATGATGCGATTGGCGAAGTGGCCAGACGCTCGCGCGGTACGCCGCGTATCGCCAACCGCCTGCTCCGCCGCATCCGCGACTTTGCCCAGGTGTATAACGGCGGACACATTTCCCTTGATGTGGCCGGTGATGCGCTCGACCGCATGAAAGTCGACGATCTTGGTCTGGATCAGGTGGACCGCAAATATCTCGAAGGCATCATTTTCCGCTTTGGCGGCGGACCCGTCGGTGTAGAAGCCCTCGCCAGTTCCATTGGCGAAGACGCGGCGACACTCGAAGACATGTACGAGCCGTTTCTGCTGCAGACCGGTCTGATTAACCGGACCCCGCGCGGCCGTATTGCTACGCCGAAAGCGTACGCCCATCTGCACATTACCGAGTCGGCTTTGCACGACGAGGCAGAAGACGATTCGCAGGATTAAGGACAAATCCGGCGAATGGACAGACGCGGCAAATCTGTACTGGAAATCCGTACGGTCAATCCGTACGCTACCACCAGAACAGCCCATCTAACAAAGACAGAGTTTAAGAAGATCGCGCGGCTTTCCCTGCGCGTTTTCTTACGCTCTCTCACGAATTTTCCATACTGAAAAGGAGAACGAACTATGCGATCCGTTTCGCGGCTTTCCTCTACGCTTTCTGAAACCGCTCTGGCAGTTCTGCTCGTTTTGGGCGTGCCTTTGCTGAGCGCCTGCGGTTCGTCCAGACGGACCGTCAGCTGTACGCAGACCAACGAGAACGGAAGTCTTTCTCTTCGTATGAGCGCACCTTCCGAACAGAGCCAGGTCGAACTTCTGGAAATTACCATGAAGTATCCGCACGATTTCGATCAGCAGCTGACCGGCTATCGGGTCCCTTTGCAGGAAGGGGACAGCGACGGCTCCAAAACAAAAAGCGCGCTGATTGCGGATGCCCTTGCGCAGACGCTTGGCATTCAGGCCGATCTGGTCAAAGTGAAGCGAGAAGATGATGGCTATATCGCCAGCGCGACAATTCAGAACATCCCCGCTCTGTTTGCCTCCCTTGGTCTGAGCGCAGACGGACTCGATCTCGACGAAATTGAAGCCGCCCTCGAACAGGATGCGCAGTTTGCCTGTCTGCCCGAGTAGGATCGCCAGATCGGCAAAAGAAAAGCGGTGTTTAAACCATCGAAAACAGATGTACAGACCGATTTACGGGAAGGAGCAGCGGCTCTTTCCCGTTTTCCGCTTTACGCCCGACTGGCTTTCCAGAAAAGAATCCTTTCTTTTTCGCACCGAGCGTAGCAGCACGAATCGTCCGTTCGGGGTGGAGAAAAAGGGCGTGGATATAATGGAGATGCCTATGAAAAATGAAAAAACAACCGCGGGAACGGCAGATTTGTCCTCCGCCGCTTCCCATTCAGAACAAAGGACACCCGTTCTTTCGGGTCTGGCGTACAAGATTTTGAATCACGCCCATCTCGATGAAAAAGAGCGGGACGAAATTCTTCATCCCTCCCCGCTTCGTCCCGTCTGCACGGCTAAATGCATGCAGGACTTTGTAAAGCGTATGGAAGAGGCGAGAGAAAAGGGCCAGAAAGTGCTGATCGCGGGCGATTACGACTGCGACGGCATTATGTCGACGATTATTTTGTATCAGGGCCTGAAACGGTATGGCCTGGAAACGATGTACTACATTCCCGACCGCTTAAAAGAAGGATACGGCTTAAGTGAGCAGACCGTTGAAAAGGCAGCAAAAGCCAGCTATGACTTGATCATCACGGTCGATAACGGCGTATCGGCTGGTTCCGCGCTGGAACAAGCCAGAGAACTTGGCGTGGATGTGATCGTTACCGATCATCATCTGTACGAAGATGAACCGGACTGCACGCTGCTCGTTCACCCGATGAAAATGGGCGAAGACTTTGATGTATTGTGCGGTGCTGGCGTCGCCTTTGAATGCGTACGGGCGTTAGGCATAGAGGAAGAAAAATTTCTGATCTATGCGGCGGTCGCTTCGATTGCCGACTGCATGCCTGTCTTTAAGGAAACCCGATCGATTATTCAGGAAGGTCTCAAGGCGCTCAACGCCCATCACGAACCGCATTTTGATCCGTTCATTCGCTCCTATCCAGTGTGTGAAACGGATATTTCCTTTCAGGTTGCTCCTTGCATCAACGCCCTGGGCCGTCTGAGCGACCGGGCCAAAGTGAATACGTTTGTCCGCTACATGGAAAGCACGAATCCGATCGAAATTCAGAAATACGCTGCGCGTGTAATGGAAATCAACGAAGCGCGCAAAGAAATGACGTATCAGGTGCAAAGCCAGGCGCTTGCGGAAATTAATCCGCTTTCCGCCATTCTCTTTGCGATTTCCCGAATTTCCATGAAGGCATTATCGGTCTGGCGGCCGGCCGGCTGAGCTCCCAGTTCGATAAGCCGGCGATTGTCGGAACCTTAAACGGCGATGTAGCCAAATTCAGCATGCGCGCTCCCGAAGGCTATCACTGCCTGGAATTCCTGCAGAAATACGATGGCTTTCTTGCCCTTGGCGGTCACGCACAGGCAGCGGGATTCGCCCTGCCGGCGGGTAAAGTCGAGGATTTTCGAAGCTTTCTGATCAAAAACGCCTCCAAAATGGTGCGGACCAAAATGCCGGCTGAACCGATGGAAATCGAAGTGTCGGACATCACCGTTGAAAACATGGATTCTCTGCAGGCGATTCGTCCGTTTGGAACCGGCTTTAAAATGCCCGCATTTGAAATCGATCAGCCGCTGATTCTTAAAAGCTTCGACTTTTCGCAAGGCCGTCATCGCCGCTTTTATCTCGATGGCGGCATCAACGCGATTCATTTCAACCAGACCTCTACGGATAAGCTGGCCAAACAGGAAGGCATTGAAAAGCTGATCGGCTCGATTTCCATCTCGACCTGGAACGGTACGCGAAAAGCCGAGTTCATGATCGACGAAATCGTCTACGAAATCTGATCGGAAAAAGTCGTTTTCTGCAGGAAAGCGTGTCGGTTTAAAGCGGCATATGTGCAAATTTGTGCAGAGATCTCGCAGCTGCAGAGCGCACTCGAAAAAATACCGGTACAATCAGACTGTACAGAAGCTCAGAAATTCGGTACGCTTGATGTTCTGTTCCTCTTGGATGGAACAGTGTGAAAAAGAAGAAGTGCTGCAAAGCAGCCAGGAGAAAATACAACTATGGATTTAAAAACCAGAATCGCTTCGATTCCCGGATTTCCAAAAGAAGGCATCATTTTCCGGGATATCACGCCGATCCTTGCCGATCCGGAAGCGCTCGCGCAGACTGCGACTGAAATCGGAAATTTTGCCAAAGAAGTAAACGCGGATGTCATCGTGGCTCCGGAAGCCCGCGGCTTCATGTTCGGCATTCCAGCCGCCATGGACGCGAAAATTCCGTTCATTCCCGTACGCAAACCGGGCAAACTCCGCGTCGTACCATTACGGAAACATACACGCTCGAATACGGCGAAGATTCCCTGCAGATGCATGCGGAAGATCTCAAACCGGGAAGCCGCGTTCTGATCGTGGATGACCTGCTCGCAACGGGCGGAACGTGCGAAGCGATCGCCAGCATGGTTCGCAAGGAAGGCTCCGAAGTAGTCGGCTTCGCGTTCGTTGTCGAACTCGATGACCTCAAGGCCCGCGCGAAATTCGGCGATACGCCGGTTCTTTCCCTCGTTCACTACGAAGGCGAATAGACGGCCGTAAAAGGACACGCCGATTTTTAAAGCACAGGAAATCCGATTCTGAATTTGTTTTGAAAAGGGAAGAGGCTGGCCATATGTTGAAAATGTATAGGACAGGCATTTCCGATTGAAAAAACAAGTAAATCGAGTAAGCTTTTCCAAAAACGATTTAAAAACCAAGATTTCACATAATATGAAGAATAATCAGCAGCCGGGAAATAAATTCCGGCTGCTCGTTCATATATCCGTTTTAAAACGTGACAGAATGTTCTCATTCCAAAAACGGAAACGATTGACCATCGCTTTGGCTTACGGCGCTCCCAACGCTAGAGCAGCAAAGAGCGCATCTGTCATAAGGAAACCCGTACGAATCAGAAGATAAAAAGGAGGCACCTATGGCGACTAAACACAGCGTCACGATTGAAGAATGTATGGAACATATTCAGACCTACATTCATCGCAAAGAAAATCTTGAGCTGATCGAAAAAGCCTGGAAATTCGCAGATCATGCCCACGAGGGACAGAAGCGAAGATCGGGCGAACCGTATACGGTTCACGTCATTCAGGTCGCCGACATTCTGGCTGGACTGCACTGTTCGCCCAAAACCATTGCCGCCGGTCTGCTCCATGACACGCTTGAAGACTGCGATGATGTTACGTACGAAATTCTGGAACAGGAATTTTCTACGGAAATCGCCGATCTGGTCGAAGCCGTCACCAAAATTGGAAAGATCAAAAGGAATTCAAGGACGAAAAGGAATACCAGGCCAGCAATCACCGCAAAATCTTTATCGCGATGGCCAAGGACGTCCGCGTCATTCTGATCAAACTGGCTGACCGTCTTCATAACATGCGCACACTGGAATACCAGTCCGAATCCGCGCAGAAGCGCATCGCCCGCGAAACGCTCCAGGTGTACGCGCCGATCGCCCATCGTCTTGGTATTTCGCAGGTAAAAACGAACTCGAAGATCTGAGCTTCAAGTATCTCGATCCAAGAGAATACCAGAACATCAAGCAGCTCGTCGCCAACCGCGAAAGCGAACGTAACGAGCAGGTTACCGAGATGATCAACGACATCAAGACCATTCTCGACAATTACCATATTCCATACCGTATTTTCGGCCGCTCCAAGCACTTCTACTCCATCCATAAAAAGATGGTCACCAAGCACAAACGCTTCGAAGAAATTCTCGACTTGCAGGCGATTCGAATCATTACCGATTCCATCGCGCACTGCTACGAAATTCTCGGCTACATTCACGCCACCTATACGCCAATCCCTGGCCGCTTCAAGGACTACATCGCGATGCCAAAAGCAACCTGTATCAGTCCCTGCACACAACGGTCATCTCCTCGGCATCCGGCAGCACGTTTGAAATCCAGATCCGTACCGAAGAGATGGATTCCGTTGCCGAAAAGGTGTCGCCGCCCACTGGCTGTACAAGGAAAACAAGTCTGGCATGGACGAGGGGATGCAGACGAGGGAAATGGAAGACAAGCTTTCCTGGTTCCGCGATTTCTCCATCATCACCGACGAAGACAGTGAAGATCCGCTCGAATACATGAACACGGTGCAGAAGGACATTTTCGAAGCCAACGTCTACTGCTTCACCCCGCGCGGCAAAGTCATCTCGCTGCCCAGCGGGGCGACGCCCATTGACTTTGCCTATCGCATTCATACCGAAGTCGGCAACCATACTGTCGGCGCACAGGTCAACGGCGGCATCGTTCCGCTCAATACTCCCCTCAAAACCGGCGATGTGGTTTCGATCATGACCAACAAAGCGTCGGCCGGCCCTTCGCCCGACTGGATCAAGATCGTCAAGAGCGCCCACGCCCGAAACAAGATCCGTGCTTTTTCCAGAAACAGGCGCAGAAAGACAAGCGCGAAGATGTTCGCAAAGGACAGGAAATGTTAATGGACGACATGAAAAAGGCCGGACTCGATCCGTCCATCGTCCGTACATCCAAGAAAATCGACTCGATTTTGCAGAGCCTTTCCTTTAAAACGAGCGACGACCTGTACGCGGGCATTGCCGCCAAACGCATTCCGACTGCGGTCGTCATTGAACGTCTGAACACGACTAAGGCGGCCGTCGATGACAACGAAGAAATCATCAAGCTGTTCTCGAAAAACGAGAAAAGGAAAAAGTGTCCGACTGCGGCATCGTCGTACCGGGCATCGACACGATCAAAGTGTCCCTTTCGCCCTGCTGCTCGCCGATCCCCGGCGATGAAGTCGTCGGCTACATCACCAAGGGTCATGGCGTCAAAGTTCACTGCAGGGACTGCCCGAACATTGCCAAGGAGTCAAAGCGTCTGATTCCTGTCGCCTGGGGCGATAATCTCGAAGACAAAACGTATCCGGTTCACCTGCAGATCGAATCCAATGATCGCAATTATCTGCTTTCGGATCTCGTTACGGTTTTCCAGCAAAACGGCATTTCCATACGGGCCATCAATTCAACCGTCAATAGCGATTCGCTGACCGCGACGACCAAAATTGAAATCATGGTGCGGAATTCCGAATCTCTTGAACGTCTGATCGCCAATCTGCGCAAGGTTCGCTCCGTCCTTTCGGTCACCCGTGTCATCCTGTAAGCCGCTGCCCGCCCTGCACAAGAAAAGGCCATTGACCGCAAGATCGGACAGTTTGTACAAAACAGTTGAGCAATACTAGAAATTGATATCGACGGAAAGGTTTGTTTCGAAAATCGATCGTCATTCGATACAATACCCATATTGAGGCGGCGCTTTCAGAGAGTTTTCAAATCGGGCAGATCTTTCTGTTTCCGTGGGGCACTGGAAATTCGCAGTTCTGAAGGTGTGCGTCCCTTTGCGGCTTCTGGCTGCTTGACCGGAAAGCTCAAAAGGAAAAGAGAGACAGAAGGAGAATCGTATGTTTAAAAAACGTTTTGCTGCGGGTCTTCTTGCAGCAGGTATGCTGCTGGCAGGATGCAGCGGTTCCGGCGGTTCCGACGGCGCAAAAGCGGTTATGACCACGTGCACCGCAGAACAGGAAGGTCAGACCATTCAGGTTGTTCTGAACGCGCCCTCCGAAAACGCACAGATCAGCAGCATGGACATCGCCATTACTATGGACCTCTCGTCTGCGGGGGTTGACGGTGAACAGCTGATAGACCTGTATGGCAGTATGATTAAAAGCCAGGTAGCCCAAGAGCTGGGAATCGACGAAGAGGATCTGAACGTTACCGCGGACGGATCAAAGCTCAGTGTCACAGTATCGCTTAAGGATCCTAAGAAATTCTTCAGCAGTGTTCTTGGAGAAGAGGAAGTCAAAGACAGCGATCTCGTTTTTCCACAGCCAAAGCACAGCTCGAAGCACAGTTCACCTGTGAATAGTTCAAAGCTTCCGCTGTATGCAAAACCGTTTCTTCCTGTTGGGGAAGAAACGGTTTTTGTGGACGCCCGCCCCTCTCACACAAAGCCGAACCCTCAGCAGAGCAGAAGAACAAAGGGGAAAGTTTCTGGTGCGCTTAATATTGTGCGAAAGAACGAGCTCCATTTCGAAGACATCTTTTCCGCCCGGATTTTGCGCGCTCAAGATGAGGAAAGCTGAATAAAGCTGTACAGAAACGGATGAACTTTAAGGGGAAAGAAGAATACTTTCAAAAAAGCAAAATCATATTTCGATCCTTTTTGAAAATCGAGCCAGATACAGGTGTTCCATAAGGATTGAGTGCTTCCCCCTGAAAATGTCAAAACGTGCCATAGGGTATACTGGATTCAACCTGGATAATTTACCCTTCAGGAAAGAAAATGCCTGCTGGATCGCATGCGATCCGACAGGATAAGAAAACGCGAAGAGAGGTATTTTAAATGAGAAAGAGAAAGAATGGCCGCGCTGTCGCATCCGCTTTACTCATAGCGGGCACACTGCTGGCAGGATGCAGCAGTTCGAAGCCAGCAGGAAGTGAGGTCAAAGCGGAGGTGCTGACCTGCACCGTTTCACAGGAAAACCCGATCGTGAAGGTTATTATAAAAGCTCCTTTCAAAGATGAAATGGTGAACTCGATGGAATACGTTGTGATCTATGATCTTGGATCCGCCGGTGTGGAAGGACAGGATCTGCTGGATCAGTATGGCGAGTCCATGAAGTCGGATATGGCTCAGGCATATGGAATACCAGAAGACAAAATCGATTTGAAGACGGAAGGGAATCTCCTCCAGGCCAGCATCGTCTTTGATGATCCCAAAGAACGTTTAACCGACATTCTTGGAAAGAGAAAGTCAGCGACGAGGATCTGGTTTTCTCCCGTTTCAAATCGCAGATCGCCAATAAGCTGATGTGCGAGTAATTCCATTGATCTCTGGGAAAAGAACCGTTTCCAAAAATGATAAGCTCCCCGGCGAGCAGACACGTGAAATAAACAAACGTGTTCTTCTTGAAAGGGAGCTTTTCTGACCTCCACAGATGGTATCTCTCGGGGTTTCTACCTTATCTCAAGCCCCTTCAATTCAGCGATAGGTAAAGCACTTTTGGTTATCCTCCAACATTTAAGAACTTTCTAAAAGCCTCTCTCCTGATACGGTGGGGTTTTGTGGAAAAATACAGTATTTCTGTTATTTTGACCCTAAACCGTATATAATTTTCGAACAGGGATAAAAGCTCCAGAACAACCGAATTACGTATAATTTGCAGATAGGGTCCTATCTGCATTTTGTTTCTCGTTCAAGAATTAAAGAGAAAGAGGGTGTTAATGTGAAAACCATGGATGACTTCAAAGCTTATCTGTTGAAAGTATATAAAGGAAAAATCGAGGAGCGGATTTCTGAAGATTTGACAGATTTGTTTAATCAGATTTGTGAGTTCAAGAATAATTGGTGCAAACAACCAGTCATTAAGTCTGATTTCACTCTGCTTGAATGCGAGCTAGAATTTTCTTCAATGTCGAAAATTATCGCACATCTCCTGGTCGATGTTCATTTCGCTTGTTATGAAGTGACAATGGATAATGATGGAAATGCCGACTGGGATGTCTACGCTGCTGACCAACACACTGGAGCCTATCTTAAGCTCGAGGCGGATATCAAAGACGATCTCACCTGGTTTCAAATCTGCGATTCTTCACTGATCATTTCTGAAGATCCTTTTGAATACTTCAAAGCAAGACTTCCGGAAAATGGCCTGTTCTACTCAGACAAACTTCTCCCCCAAATTACATCTCACGACCTTAACGCTGTCGCATGTAGATTCCTGGAGGACTGCTATTATTCCAACCCTGAATGTGAACGTGGCAAAGAAATCGACCTCATGAAGTTGGCGGAAAATATGAGGCTGACCGTTAAACTGATCAGTACCCTGTGCCGTCATGAAATTGACGGACAAATCTTCTTCAGTGATGGAACATACACCGATTACAATATGTGGACCGATACTTGCTCACAGGAAAACGCTACTCCTGGAACTGTGGTGGTTTATACGGGCCACTCTAGCAATCGGCACAACAACACATTAGTTCATGAGTGCTTGCACTGGTATTTGCATCGAGCATCATTCTATTTGCAGAGACTATTAGGACATGAGCTGCCGAGCATAACTTGTCGAAAAAGCACAATGCAAGGCTATGAACACGGTGATTACTGTCAAATTCGCGAGTGGCAATCCAATAAGATTTCCCCACTCGTGCTGGTTCCATCCAGTGATAACTTACTGGAGTTAGCCCATGCTGAATTTGAAAAGGTGATTCAATCAGATCCCGGGTGTTTTCAACTAGATGCGGCAGACTCTGTAATCCGATCATTGGCAAAAAAATATAACGTATCTCCTCAGCTTTTTGCGATCCGCCTCAAAGAAGAAGGGGCAAAAAACTTAGACGGCTTTTATCGGTGTCCAAACAAAAAGTCTGTTGGCTTATCTTCCTATTGCGATCCATACCTTCTTCGTGATTGGGAACTGCGATTTGGTCAAACCTATGACATTTCTTTAGAAGAGTTTGAACAGTGGCTAGAAGAGAATCCTACAATGAAAGAAGCCCACGATCTCAACATCATTAAGCATATTGACGGTCACGTGTGCCTAGTGAAACCAAATTTATGTTCGCCGGTCAGTCCATCAAATTTATCTGAGTATGCCCGAATGCATATGGATGAATTCTGCCTTGTTTTTAACGAAAACAAATCTCGAAATTCTTATGGAGACAATTCATCCATCCAAAACCCGAATCGTGCTGTTCCTGTTGATACTTTTAAAAGGTGAAACAGATCATTCTGACAAACCCAACCAACCAGGAAGCAATGCAGTGGATCAAGAAACAAAGTGACGATATTCGCAATACACTGCGGACACTTGTTCAAGAGTTGAGCGCCGATACCAAAACTCTAAAAAAGTGGTCTGGATATACTACTGAAGCCATAGCCTATCAGGGTCATATAAGCGAAAGTGCGTTCAAAAATATCCTTTCTAGCAAAACCGAGGAGCCAAAACTCGAGACGCTCATCTGCCTTTGTTTTGGTATGAAATTGCCATACAAGCTTTCACTTGCTCTTTTGGAAGCCGGTGGAAAACACCTCAATAATTCTGAAACGCAATCTTGCTACGATGAGATATTGCAGAACTATACATATGATTCACTCGAAGTCGCCAACGCATATCTAGCCTGGTGCGATATAAAACCTCTAGGAAATCCGTTGGATTAGGTATTTCAAGTAACCAAATCAACCCCTGTAAAAACCTCCAGAACGCGGAAACCAACCATTGTTCGGAGGCTTTTTTGTGCTCGTACTTTATTTAAAGCATTAGTTGTACGTTGCTTCACCACAATCATTGGGCACTTGAAGTGCCTTTCACCATTTCCGTCACCCACGTATTCTGACTATGCGAGGCAGCCAATGCCTCTAGAAAGTCAAAATCCTACACGGTGGCCACCGGACTGGATTCATTAAACCGAATGCCGAGTCCGTCATCTTTACTACGTCTTTTTCTGTATGCCTGCGGACTCAGTCTGCAGGTTTTTGTTTTCCGGTCGGTGGGACCGAGTCGGAAAAGTGCTCATCAGATATGAAGACAACTACATCGAAATCCCAGTAAACCCAGAAGAATGCCCCTATGACCAGGAGTGGTTCGAAGAAAACATCAACAAGCCGGAATACAACATCTGGCACCGTGAAACCCGCCATCTTGATGGCCGTTATAACGGAACCGACGAAGCAACACTTTATCTGTGGGACCAGGTAGCCGCCAATGCTCCATCGCTCGAAGAGACGGTCTCCAACAAGATCCTCGAAGAAGACATCCACGCCTGGATTGACCAGGTCTTGGACGAATACGAGAAAGACCTGTTCCTCTCCGTCGCCTACGATCGTGTCTGCACCACTCAAGAGTATGCCGCGATGCACGATCTCAAAGCTACAACAGTCAGAAAAAGACTGGAGCGTGTTCGAACAAAAATGAAAAAGCTGTCACGCAGTCCCCATTCTCGTGGCTAACCAGTGAGGAGGTATCCAAATGAAAAACTTGGAAGCAATCAGCCAGGAAATGCTGAAAGCCAGCATCGACCTTTTCTTAAAAGCCGAAGACGAAGAAGCAATCTTCTCTCTGCTCCATCGTATCACTGAGAATCCCGCACCAGTCGGAATTATCCAGATCGCCAAAGACTACGATCAATCACCGTTTGTGATGGAAGAAATGCTCGATGCCATGGATTGGACTTATCACGGGTTCGTCAATCCAACACACCTTGCACAGGGTCTGTGCGTCGTTGACCGAAAAGGTCAGCTGAGAATCACACCAGCAGGTCGAATCAAACTTCTGCTGGACTTCATGAAGGATGGGTTTCTTCCCGTCGTCAAAGAAAACAAGGAGGCAGCATGAACGAATTGATCCGCTACAACACCGAAAACGAACCCTACATCGAGGGTCGCGCGCTCCATCAGGCACTGGGCGTTAAGTCGAAATATGCCGACTGGTTCTCCAGAGCGTGTGAATACGGCTTCGAAGACGGAAAGGACTTTTTCTCAAAAATGAGAAAAAGTTCCGGTGGCCGTCCCACAGTCGATCATGACCTGACCATCGACATGGCTAAAGAACTCTGCATGCTCCAGCGTACCGAAGGCGGACGGGTCATCCGTAAATATCTGATCGAAGTCGAAAAAGCCTGGAACGATCCGGAAACCGTGATGGCCAGAGCCCTTGCTTTCTCCAAGCAGACCGTTGCCAAGCTGGAGCAGAAATGCTCTGCGCTGTTGCTCGACTGCTCCATCAAAGACCAGGTGATCTCCGAGCTGCAGCCCAAAGCGACCTATCACGATCTGGTGCTCCGCTCGAAAGATCCGCTGCCCATCTCGAAGATTGCTAAGGACTACGGTTTCTCCGGCCAACATCTCAATGGTCTTCTGCACGAACTCGGAGTCCAGTTCAAACAGTCCGGAACATGGCTGCTCTACCAGCAGTACGCGGACAAAGGATATACAAAAAGTCACACCTGGGAGAATGGCGGACACACCGGCATTCACACCTACTGGACTCAGAAAGGGCGCTTATTCATCTACGAGCTGCTCAAAAGTAAGCTCGGAATCCTGCCAAAAGTCGAGCGGGACCAAGACGATGAATGATCACGATTATAAAGAGCCAGGATTTTTCCTGGTGCTTTTCCCGGATCACGCTCTCAACCATATAAGAGCCGTCCTTCCAGATGGGCAAAGCTTCGAGCAGCTGAAATTGTCAGACCACGGCAGATCTACTTCTGAAATCGCAGAAGTCTATGGCTTTACCGGCACATTGCTTAATCAGTTTCTGGAAGCTCACCTAATTCAGCAATGGATCTGTACGTCCTGGCAGTCTAGTGGCGGCTATCAGCTTTTGCCAACGGACATCACTATCAAGACGTTGTCTGGAATATTGCTGGTCAGCTTTTGATCCACGGAATGCTTCAGGACATTGGTCTTATCCCACTGAACTAATACAAAAAACCGGAAAGGTCCGTTTGGGCCTTTCCATATATTTATAGGTCTGGCGGATGGGTCGATTTTATACGGATTTATCCGTCATGTCTTGTCGCCTAGACAGATGAAAGGAGTAAGCAAATTGGAAGATTTGAAAAAGCAAAATATCTGGATTTGTTGGACCCTCAAGAACGGCAAGAAAACTCCAATTGGCGCTTATGGCGAGGCTACCAGCGCTGATCCAGATAAACATGGCTCGACTTATGTGACCTATGAAGAAGCCATGAAAGCTAAAGAGAAACGAAACTATGCAGGCGTTGCCTTCGTTTTGCCTGCTGGATATTTCTTCCTGGACATCGACAATCGCTCTCTTGACGATTCCCTGACAAAAAGGCTCATGACTCGCTTCAAAAGCTATGCAGAAAAGTCCCAGAGCGGAAACGGCTATCACATCTATGGCAAATGCGATCCCTCGCAGATTCCATCAGAAAACGGAAAGCTGTCCTCTCGCTTTTACGTCAAGCATCCCGACAAGAAGCTGGAGCTGTATGTTGGCGGACTCACCAAGCGATTCTGTTGCTTTACAGGAGATGCCATCAACGAATACCCGCTGCGCGAATCGACACAAGCTGTGTTGGTAACGTATCGGCATGAAATGCTGCGCAAGAAGCTGCAGCGAAAAATGGTCCCGGAAATTGATGGAGATGATGAGGAGTTATTCGACATCATCTGTGATTGCCGAAGATTCAAAAATAGTGACAAGTTTGCAAAACTGTACGACCAGGGAGATATCAGCGACTACGGAAGCCATTCTGAGGCTGATTTAGCTCTATGCAGCATGCTTGCATTTCGGATTGGCAACTGCCCCAGTCTGATTGATACCGCATTTCGCAACTCTGCCCTGTACAGGCAAAAGTGGGAGCGGGACGACTATCGAATCAGCACCATCACAGGTGCTGTAGAAGGTCAGAACGGCAATTTCTATGATCCCCATAAGGGAATGCCGGACTTTATCGTCCTGGACGACAAGAAGCGTCCGAAGGTCTCTCCCGTCAAGCTGGTAGAGTGCCTCAAGGAGCGTTATCACTTCATCCAGGTTAAGAACTCCGGAAAAGAAACCGCCCAAAAGTACGTATACGAAAAAGGTCGCTACTTTTGCTATTCCGACGATATGTTCCGCTCTTTGCTTAAAGGGCTGATCGAAGAATATGACCCGATGTTCGTCAACAGCCACGTCATCAACGAGGCTTTGCGCTTGATCATGATGCAAAGGATTATGTAACCCACGAACAGCTGGACGGAAACGAGGATTACATCAACTTTGAGAATGGCTTGTTGTATCTGCCGACATTGGAGCTTTTCGAACACAGTCCGGACGTCTACTCCACCATTCAAATTCCATGCCGGTGGACTGGAGAACCAGAAGATACTCCGGTGTTTGACAAGTACATGGATGACCTGTTTCCAGGCGATTCTCAAAGCCAGAAACTCGTTATGCAGTTCATGGGTGTTGCAATCTCCAACATACACGGTTACCGGATGAAAAAGGCGCTATTCATGATTGGTCCTGGTGATACTGGAAAATCCCAGATTCGCAAATTCGTCGAGATGACCATTGGTTCGTACTATTGCACCTCCATGGAGTTGGACGATCTTGAGAAGCGGTTCGGTACTTCCCAGATGTATGGAAAGCGGATCTGTGGGTCTGCCGATATGCGGTTTAGCAGAGTTCCAGAGCTCAACATCTTCAAGAAAGCTACGGGTGGAGATTCGCTGCCAGCAGAGTTCAAGGGAGAAGCCGCATTTGAGTTTGTCTACAAAGGTGTGCTCTGGTATTGCGGAAACAGGCTCCCTCGATTTGGTGGTGATGATGGCTCGTGGGTATATGACCGGATTTTGCCTCTGGAATGTAACAACGTTATTCCTAAAGAGAAGCAGGATGTTGAGCTCATCGACAAGATGCTAGCGGAACGACAAGGGGTCATTTTTAAAGCGGTGCTGGCAGCTAAAGAAGTGGTTGAAAATGAGTATCGCTACACCGAGCCGTCCACCAGCATCGGGCTGCGTCAGGAGTTTAGGCAGGACAACAACAGTATTCTTGCCTTCATGGCGGAGTGTTTGGAGATCACAGATGATACCAGCTGCATGGAACCTTGGTGTACATCGGGTAAGGTCTATGACATCTACGCTCGTTGGTGCCAGGACAATGGACGAAGAGCCAAGTCTTCTTCCGAGTTTCGAAAGCAGCTCTCTTCTGAGCTCAACAAACCTTATCCGGCTTTAGTCCAACGCAAAAACACCGGACGATTTTTCAACTGTATCCGGCTCACGGATGAAGCGATCCACGAATATCGATCACGTGTTACCGGATCAGATGATACGAATTCTGAGTTTTCGCCTGAAAGCTCTGAAGAGTCTCCTGCAAACAATACGGCAGAATCCACCAACACATGTTCGTCTCAAGAAGAGGATTTTTCCTTCCTAGACGATCCTGATTTGCCTTTCTAGTGACAGCATAAACACAATTATGTCGGCTTCATGTACGGCAAAGCTTTTCTCCGACATGCTTATTTCTCCTTTACCTATCCCTCTTTCTTATTATTAGTGACACTAGTGACACCTTTTTTAAAGAAAAGAGAAAGAGAAATAAAAAATAAATATAGGTATAGGGTATATAGAAAAAGAAAAATATAAATAGAGGAGTATGAAAAAGCCGACATACGACATGCGTCATGCTCAAGAAAGGCAGCCCCATGTGTTTGTGATGAACGAAAGGAGCCGCTATGCGTGAAAAAGAAATCGAGGCCAAACTGACCAAAGCCGCAGCTGATTGTGGTGGCTGGGCTTTGAAGCTAGCCTCTCCAACCGTTTCTGGGCTTCCCGACAGACTGGTTCTGTTGCCTTGTGGAGTCGCTTTGTTTGTTGAAGTCAAAGCTCCAGGCCAAAAGCCCAGACCGCTGCAAAAGGTCATCCATCAAAAACTCCGAAAGCTGGGGTTTTCTGTGTATGTGTTGGACGACCCAAAGCAGATTCCATACATCCTTGAGGAGGTGAAGCATCATGCAGTTCATCCCTCATGAGTACCAAAACTACGCTGTCGATTTTGTTGAGAATCATCCCGTGTGTGCGTTGATCATTTCCATGGGACTTGGTAAAACAGTCATCACACTGACCGCCTTACTGGATCTGCTCTTCGATAGCTTTCTGGTCCACAAGATCCTGATTATCGCTCCACTTCGAGTAGCCAGAAACACCTGGCCAGAGGAGCTGGATAAGTGGGACCACTTGAAGTCCCTGGAATACTCTCTGATTTCAGGCACTCCCAGGAAAGACTTCAGGCGCTGGCCAAACCAGCAGACATCTACATCATCAACCGGGAGAACGTTCCCTGGCTGTGTTCGCTTCCTGGCTGGGATTTCGACACGGTCGTAATTGATGAACTCTCCAGCTTCAAAAACCACAAAGCCAAGCGCTATCAAGCCCTGATGGCCAAAAGACCCATGGTCAAACGGATCATTGGGCTAACAGGAACGCCTTCTCCCAACGGTTTAGAGGATCTGTGGGCTGAGTTCAAGCTGCTGGATATGGGTAAACGGCTGGGCAGGTTCATCGGCCAGTTTCGAAACCAATACATGATGCCTGGTCGTCGAAACGGATACATCGTCTACAACTACCTGCCGCTTCCAGGAGCAGCCGAGCAAGTGTATGAAAAGATCTCGGATATTGCCATCTCCATGAACTCTGTGGATCATTTGAAAATGCCCGATCTTGTCATGATCGAACAAAGAGTTCTGCTCTCTACTCCGGAGCAGGATCTGTACCAGCAGATGAAACGGGATCTGGTTTTGCCCTTCATGGACCAGGAAATTACCGCTGCCAATGCTGCGGTTCTTACCGGAAAGCTTTCTCAGATGGCATCCGGAGCAATCTACTCCGAATCAGGCGAAAGCATCCACATTCACTCGCGGAAGCTGGATGCGTTGGAGGATCTGATTGAAGCCGCTGCTGGAAAGCCGGTTCTCATTGCCTACTGGTTCAAACACGATCTGGAAAGAATCCAGTCGAGATTTCCGGTTCGAGTGCTGAACACCGACAAGGATATTCAGGACTGGAATGCCGGAAAGATAGTGATTGCCGCCATCCATCCTGCTGCTGCAGGGCATGGACTGAACTTGCAAAGTGGAGGAAGCACGATGATTTGGTTCTCCTTGACCTGGTCTCTGGAGTTGTACCAGCAGACCAACGCAAGACTGTATCGGCAAGGACAGAAAGAGACGGTCCGGATCTATCACCTCATCACAGCTGGAACAATCGACGAAGAGATCATGAAAGCATTGAAATACAAAGACGTCAGCCAGGCGAGGCTGATTGAAGCCGTGAAGGCACAATTCTAGAAAAGGAGTCGCTGAATGGATAACAAGACATACCTTGACCAGCTGGATCGGATCAAGAAATCCATCTGGCTGCTCGATTTGAAAATTGAACGCAAGGAGCAAGCCCTGCACAGCATTTCTTCTCCAGGTTTTGAACCGCACTATTCGAACGGTGGTCCATCCGGTGATGCTGCTCATGCCAAGAGAATCATTGAGCTGGAAACCTTAAGAGCCAACCGGAAGACCATCATGGAAATCTACCAGCACTTTGAGCAAGAATTGGAAACCATTCTGGACCAACAGAACTCAGAATGCTCGGAGATTTTGGCCGATCGCTACCTCAAAAACATGACTTTGAGAGAAATCGGCTACCACTTCGGCTACGGGAAAACGACCATCAGCCGAAAGATGATGCAAGGAATCGACAGCTTAGTCCTCCCAAAACAGCCCTTTATCGCTGAAAATGCCTTCAAAGCAAAGGGCCTTCAGGAGTTTTTGGTCGCTGCTTGAAAAAAGGAACAAGTGGGACAAAAGGGACAAGCGGGACGAGCGTCTTTGTGATATGGTAGACTCACAAGAAAAGTAAAGAGAGGTCACAGCGAATAGGTTGTGGCCTTTTTCATGGGGGCTTGTATGAATGGACAGGAACATTACAACGGCTGGGATTGCTTCGATAAGATGGTCGAGCTCTATGGAATTGATGAAGTACGAATCTTCTGCAAACTGAATGCCTTTAAGTATCTGTATCGCTGCAAACACAAAGCCGGTGATGATGACCTGTCCAAAGCTCTCATGTATCTTCAGAAATACTTTGAACTGAAATCCCTGCGCGATGTGCAGTCTACATAAAACTTTCGCCCATTTTTGAGCGAAAGTCCCTCCCGTCTTGTGGCGGGTTTTCTTTTGGAGGTGAAGTCTATGCCTGGCTACAGAGTAAGAAAACGTGATGACAAGTACGAGGTTCTCTATCCCAGCGGGAAGGTTCGCTGCCGTGTGGATGATGGCGAGCTTGCCTATGAGATCGCTAATGATCTCATGAGAGAGCGATCTCAGGAGCCCACACCCGTGAGGTGCGTGGAGTCCGGAGAGATCTTCAAAGACCACTACGAAGCGGCCAGAGAGTATGGCGGTAATCCTAACGGGATCAAGCGTTGCTGCCTTGGAATCATCTCCCGTTCGTGTGGTCTTCATTGGGAGTTTGCCGATGCCCTTGAAGCCTAAACACCCATGCGGCTGGCCAGGCTGTCCCAACCTCACCGACAAAGCCTATTGCCCTGAACACACCAAAGCAGCCAACAGACGCTACGAAAAGTACAGACGTGATCCCGGAACAAGATCCCGTTATGGAAAAGCCTGGCAGGTTGCTCGTAAGAAATACAAAGCGAAGCATCCGCTCTGTGAGATGTGTCTGGCTGATGGCAAAGCCGTGCCCATGGAGCAGGTTCATCACATTGTTCCGCTCTCACAGGGTGGAACCCATGACGAAAGTAACCTTATGAGCTTATGCAAAAGCTGCCACTCCAGGATTCATGCAAAAGAAAAAGGACATTGGAGGTAAAAAATGTATGATTTTCACCATTTTTGCCCAGGGGCGGTCTAAATCTCAAGCCTGCTGCTTGACAAATAACGAGGGCGGCCTTTAACGCACGAAAATTCGATTTCAAACGGGTAAATAGGCCGAAGCAAAAATCGAAAGAAAAAATTTTTAATCCAAAAGGAGGGTGAGAAATGAAGCAATACAAATTTGAAATCATGAGGTCAGGCAATCTTGTCTCATCACTTACTGAAATGGAGAGTTTTGTTAACAAATATGCAAAAAGGGATGGGATTTGAAGTCTATTCAGCATTTCCCAGATATGTCGACGTACCTCTTCATATTCACCAAAACAGTTTAAGGAGCTTTGAAAGGAGGTCCGAAATGGCAAAAGACGGTACTAGACGAGGCGGAGCAAGACCTGGAGCAGGTCGAAAAAGAAGTCCGCAATTGAAAAAATGGATGCTGGAGAGGCCATTTCTTTGATCTTACCAGAACCGGTAGACCTGATTGGGACGGATTGTCCTCCGGTCAAGGAATACCTGAAAGCCAATCAGAAATGCGGCATTGACCTGTCCGCAGCCGATGTGTTTGAGGATACATGGAAGTGGCTGGCTGCCAGAGGGTGCGAAAAGCTGGTCTCTCAAAATCTGATCGAGCAGTACGCAATGTCCGTTGCTCGATATATTCAGTGCGAGACCGCTATTTCTGACTACGGATTTCTGGCTAAACACCCTACAAGTGGAAATCCAATGCAGTCTCCCTATGTGGCGATGAGCCAGAACTACATGAAGCAGGCCAACCAGATCTGGTATCAGATCTTCCAGGTGGTAAAGGAAAACTGCACCGAGTCCTGGAGCGGAAACACACCGCAGGATAACGTGATGGAGCTGTTGCTCCGGAAAAAAGGATAGGAGGTCCTCTCTTGATTATCGAAACGAAAAACTGCAGGAGCTTATCCCTGCTGACTATAACCCGCGAAAAGATCTGCAGCCTGGTGATCCAGAATATGAAAAACTCAAACGCTCCATCGATGAGTTTGGTTATGTCGATCCCATCATCTGGAACAAAAGAACCGGTAGAATCTGTGGAGGACATCAGAGATTTAAAATTTTGAAGGCCCAGGGTGTAGAAGAAGCCGAAGTAGTGATCGTCGACTTCGACGAGGAGAAGGAGAAAGCCTTCAATATTGCTCTCAACAAGGTAAATGGTGATTGGGACAAGGACAAGCTGGCCCTGCTGATCACCGATCTGCAGGCCTCGGACTTTGATGTATCTCTGACCGGCTTTGACCCTGCGGAGCTGGATGATCTGATGGGCAGCGACAGTGATGCAAAAGACGATAACTTTGATGTGCAGGCTGAATTGGAGAAGCCTGCTTTTTCTTTGCCCGGAGATATCTGGACCATCGGAAAACACCGAGTCATCTGTGGGGATTCAACGGACCCAACGGTCTTTGAACGACTGCTCCAGGACACCAAGGTCAATCTGGTGTGCACCGATGCTCCCTATTTCGTCGATCTGAACAGCACGTCCGGAAAGATCAAAAACGACAACCTCAACGACAAGGAAGCCTACGAATTCCTGATGAAGGTCTTCACCAATCTCAAAAACGCCATGGCTATTGATGCTTCCATTTACGAGTTCTACGCGACGATGAAATCCAGAATTTTCTATGACGCATTCGAAGATGCTGGTTTCAAAGTCGGAGCAGGTCTCGTCTGGAAGAAACCTCGGGCTCCCTTCATGCGAACCGACTGGAAATTCAACATGGAGCCCATCATCTTCGGCTGGCGAAAAGATGGAAAGCACAAATGGTATGGCGACCAGAAGCAGACGGCTGTGTTTGAATTCGACGGAATTAAGGATTCCAAAAAGACGGACACGGCCATCCATCTTCCAAGCCAATCCCGCTGATTGCTTATCTGATTGAGCAGTCCACTGCGACCAACGGACTGGTGCTGGATTGCTTCCTGGGTTCTGCTTCCACCCTGATGGCCTGCGAACAGATCAATCGCATCTGCTACGGCATCGAGCTGGAACCGAAGTTTGTCGATGTAGCCGTCAAGCGATACATCGAGTACACGGGTTCTAACCAGGATGTGTTTGTCATTCGTGATGGTAAAAAGCTCCCGTACTCCGCTGTTGTTCCTGCTTCGGAAGAGTCGGAATAAAGTGCTTTATCTATCGGTCTTTTTCCTAATTATAGCTTGCTATGTATCTCCTTTAGAGTGATATATACAGTGCCCGGAGGGCAAGGGAGAACAAGCATGAAGAACACAGCGAAACAGATCGAAAACATGAAGAAACAGACGATTGGGGTCGAGATCGAAATGGCAGGCATTACTCGCAAGGCAGCCATCAAGGTCATCGCAAAGTACTTCAACACCGAAGACACCATCGAACACCAGGGTGGCGGATACGACCGCTACACCTGCGAAGACAACCAGGGCAGAACCTGGCAGATCATGAAGGACGTCAGCATCCAGGACACCTTCAGCAAGCAGACCGAGATGGTTACCCCGATTCTTCACTACGAAGACATCGAAACCCTGCAGGAGCTGGTCAGAGCCCTTCGCAAACGCGGAGCCATTTCCAACCCGGAACACGGATGCGGAGTTCACATCCACATCGGAGCCGACGGCCACAACGCAAAAGCCCTGCGGAATCTGGTCAACATCATGGCAAGCCATGAAGCCCTGATCAAAGAAGCCTTGAACCTCGACAACGCACGCGTTAGACGCTATTGCCGGATGGTTGACCAAGACTTCCTCGAAAAGCTCAACGACAAAAAGCCAGCCACCATGAGCCAGCTTGCAGACCTTTGGTACGCAGGAACCTGGGGTTCCAGAAACGCCCACTACAACGAATCGAGATACCACATGCTTAACCTCCACGCCACCTTCACCAAGGGAACCATCGAGTTCAGACTTTTCCAATTTGACAACCCAACCGAAGATCGCAAGGGCGGCCTTCACGCAGGACAGCTCAAGAGCTACATCCAGTTTTGCCTGGCACTGAGCCAAATGGCCAAAGATGCCAAGAGCGCTTCCCCAAGGCCACAGCAGAACGAAAACCCCAAGTACGCGATGAGAACCTGGCTCCTTCGCCTGGGCTTCATTGGAGAAGAATTCAAAACCGCACGCGAAACCCTGACGAAGAGACTGAGCGGAAACGCAGCCTTCCGGATGGCTTAAGGAGGACAACATGAAAAACTACGCAGCCTACGGCAGCAACCTCAACATCGGTCAGATGAGCCACAGATGCCCAGGAGCCAAGCTCCTGGGTACTGCCTGGCTTGAAGACTGGCAGCTTCTCTTCAAAGGAAGCAAGACCGGTTCCTACCTGACGATCGAACCAAAGAAAGGCAGCCGGGTCCCACTTGGGATCTGGAAGGTGAGCAAAGCCGATGAGCAAATGCTTGATATCTACGAAGGCTGCCCGGACTTTTACCAGAAGTACGAACAGACGTTGAACGTGTGTCTGGAAGGTGGAACCACCAAACGTATGAAGGTCTTCTTCTACGCAATGCCCACCAGTGCAAAACTGGGTCTTCCCTCCAGGCGCTACCTTCTGGTCTGTCTTGAAGGCTACCGGGGCTTCGGATTTGACTCGGCCTTTTAGAAGAAGCCTTGAGGGCTTCAAGGAGAACGAAATGAAAGACATCCCTGCAACAACCCAGATCTGTCCACGGTGCGGACGAAAGTACAAAGAACCGCCTGCTATTTCCAGGCAGGACAACAAAACGGAAATCTGCCCCTTGTGTGGGACCAGAGAGGCTCTGGACGCTCTTGGAATTGACCGGCTGGAGCAAGAACACATCCTTTGTACCATCGATTTCTACAGCCATCAGGCACGCAAAAACAAGAAGTAAACCGGTAGAATCAGAGAAAGAAAAAGCTCTGATTCTGCTTTATTTATCGCTGATTTGCTTGCTATGTATCTTCGTTAGAGTGATATATACAGTACCAAAACGGAGGACAGAACAATGACAAACAAAGAAGCAAAACATCAGGTATTCATGGAGGCGCATGCAAGATGGCTGGCCAACCAGGAGAAACATTACGGATACAACGAGAACGTTGGAAAATACCAGGACGACCTCAACGAGATGGTTTGGGCAGACTGGGAATTCACCGAAGCCCACGAAAAACTCTGGAGCGACTACATCAGATACTTCGAAGAAGGCATCAGCCCCTACAAAGCAAAGCTGAGCAAGAAAGAAATCGAACGCCGCCTGGAAAGAAAATGGACGACATGGTTCAGGCCGAGTTCAAACGCTACGCGAAAGCGACCTACTAGAAAGCAATACCCAAAGGCCTGCGGGCCTTTTTAGATTGGAGGTTTCCTTATGGCAATGCGAAAGCTGAAAAATACAAACCTACAAAGTTCAAGGCTCGCACATCTTATTACGATAAGGAAGCAGCCGACTATGCGGTTAACTTTATCCAGTGCCTGTGCCACACCAAAGGAACCTGGGCTGGTAAACCCTTTGAGCTGATCGACTGGCAGGAACAGATCGTGAGGGATCTGTTTGGAATCAAAAAAAGAACGGTTATCGTCAGTTCAATACAGCCTATATTGAGATAGGAAAAAGATGGGCAAACAAGTTGCGTTAAATACATTAATTCCTACTCCAAAAGGCTTTACCACGATGGGGAGATCAAGGTTGGCGATACCGTATTCGATGAAACCGGATCTCCGTGTCACGTAGTGGCCAAGAGTCAGGTCGATTTTGACGAGCAGGCCTATCGTATTGTGTTCAAAGATGGAGAGGTCATCGAAGCTGGTGAGAACCATCAGTGGATTGGAGAGAAGCATCAAAAACCGATAATGATGACAACCGGTGACTTGTACAGGTATTTCCAAACCAAATCCTACAATTTTCGGATTGCTGTCAATGGAGCGCTGGAAGCCCCTGAAGCGGAGCTGCCGATCGATCCATACCTGATGGGGTATTGGCTTGGTAACGGACATGCCACCAAGCCAGAAATTACTGTAAAGACTTCCGATGTTCCGGAAGTCCTTTTAATGTCCAGCAGAACACTGTAGTCAACAACGCCTGGTTGAATGTTGGCGACTCACTAATTTTCAAAATCAACGAGCTGAAGCCAGTCCTGCTCAAGTCATTCCATGACAAAGTGATTCCGATTGAATATCTTCGTGCCTCTAAAGAACAACGGCTCCGCCTTTTGCAGGGATTGATGGACTCTGATGGATGTATCTCAGGAGTAAAAGGACAAGGAGTTTACTACTCCACAGAAAAGAGGTTAGCGGAAACAGTTAGTGAACTCCTGTGGACGCTGGGAATCAAAAATGCGATCACCTCAACTCCATCTACGCAACCGGCTAATAGGGATATGCCAAGCCAGGAATGTGGCAGAGTTGCTACCGGTGAAACCTGCTATATGATCAAATTCACCTGCTTTGACGATGTGAAAGTTGCTGGTCTATCCAGAAAACTAAAGAATCGGATTCCCAGAAATCCAACGACCAGATCCCATTTTCGATATATCGACTCGATTGAGAAAATCGAGAACCGAGGAATGCAATGCATCCAGGTGGATAGCCCGTCCCATCAATACTTGATTGGCAAAAGCTGTCTTCCAACGCACAACTCAGAGCTTGCAGCGGCCATTGCATTGCTCCTCACCTGCGGAGATGGAGAGCAGCGAGCTGAAGTGTACGGCTGCGCTTCGGATCGTCAGCAGGCATCCATTGTTTTTGATGTTGCTGCTGACATGGTCCGGATGTGTCCGGCTTTGAACAAGCGCTGCAAAATCCTCGCTTCTCAGAAACGGCTGGTGTATCTGCCCACGAATAGCTTCTATCAGGTTCTTTCCGCTGAAGCCTACTCGAAGCACGGCTTCAACATTCACGGAGTTATCTTCGATGAGCTACATTCCCAACCAAATCGAAAACTACACGACGTTATGACCAAAGGTTCCGGGGATGCCAGGATGCAGCCCCTCTTCTTTCAGATCACCACTGCAGGAACAGATACCAACTCGATCTGCTATGAGGTCCACCAGAAAGCTAAGGACATTCTGGAAGGCAGAAAGGTCGATCCGACCTTCTATCCAGTCATCTATGGAGCTGATCCGGATGATGATTGGACCGATCCCAAGGTGTGGAAAAAGTTAATCCCTCCTTGGGGATTACCGTTCCAATTGAAAAAGTCCAGGACGCTTGTGAATCCGCTAAGCAGAATCCTGCTGAAGAGAATGCGTTCCGGCAGCTAAGACTTTGCCAGTGGGTCAAACAATCCATCCGCTGGATGCCAATGGACAAATGGGACCTTTGCGCTTTCCCCGTTATCCCGGAAGAGCTCGAAGGCCGTGTTTGTTATGGAGGCTTGGACCTTTCCAGTACCACCGATATCACCGCCTTTGTTCTGGTCTTCCCTCCTATTGAGGAGGATGAACCATATCAGATCCTGCCGTACTTCTGGATTCCAGAAGACAGCCTGGATTTGCGTGTAAAGCGGGATCATGTTCCCTATGATATATGGAAGAAGCAGGGCTACCTGGAAACTACCGAAGGAAATGTTATTCATTACGGATTCATCGAGAAGTTCATCGAGCGGCTTGGTGAAAAGTTCAACATCAAGGAGATTGCTTTTGACCGCTGGGGTGCTGTTCAGATGGTTCAGAACCTCGAAGGCATGGGCTTCACCGTCGTGCCCTTTGGCCAGGGCTTCAAGGATATGTCTCCGCCAACCAAGGAGCTGATGAAGCTAGTGCTGGAAAAGAAGATAGCCCATGGCGGACATCCAGTTCTTCGCTGGATGATGGATAACATCTTTATTCGTACTGACCCTGCGGGTAATATTAAAGCAGATAAGGAGAAGTCCACAGAGAAGATCGACGGTGTGATTGCCACTGTCATGGGGTTGGACCGTGCTATTCGCTGTGGAAACATCAGCACCGAGAGTGTGTATGACAGTCGAGGTCTGCTGGTGTTTTAAGGTAAATTCTATGATCAACCTCGAAAATGGAAGATGGATTTGGATTTTCTACTATGCGTTCTTTTTGCTTATCTTTGTGTACGACCTCGCCAGGTGCTTCAGAGTCAGGAAGATGAAGCTGGTTCCGCTTTTGGGAGCGGTGCTCGCCATTATTGCTCCTGTCTGGTTCTTCTTTTTGCGATCGGGAGAGGTCCTGCTGGTCCGAATGAGTTCATTTATTTATATCAACAATTAATTGTAGATGACAGTTCAGCCTGGGTTAGTCTTGCTTTATTCATTTTGACAATTCTCCTGTTTGTTTGGAGCATCTTCTTACCGTCCAAAGTAAGAAAGAACCAAAAGCGCCACTGAAAAGTTGGATTTCATCCGATCATGAAATAAATCCAACCTCCTTGGATTCTAAACTTTTTCTAAACAACGAAAAAGTCACGACTTTGTCACTACTAATCTGTAGACTCGTCCTCATGAATCAAGAATTATTCATGAACGCTCTTTCGAGCCTGCTGGTTGTGTCGGATTATGCCGAGTATCTCGATACCCGCAGAAGCTTCATTATCGACAATCTTTGCAAACTCGGCTATCCAGAGGATGCTGCCGTCTCTTACTTGATGTCCTGCGGAGCCATTGAACAAGAACGTGCTGAACAGTACCTAAACGAAATTGAGCTTCAAGGTTTGAGTGAAGAATTCGAGCAGTGGTCAGATCAGGATGAAGTCATCGAGGAAAGGAAACAAGGAATTCTGGCTACGCTGTCTTTGGGAATCAGAGCTCTGAACCATCCTCACCGTTTCCACTAAATAAACTCTGGACTATTGTTTCCCGAACATCTGCAATCACTGAAATGTTGGAGACTTTTCTTACAAACTTTCTGGGCACAGGGAATAGTTATTCTATATGGGACCGGTATCATCTGCCCATGAAAAATGAAGAAATCAAAAGATACGGGCTCGCCATGTGGCTCGATCGCCAGACAGATCTGGTTCTCTGTGACAAACCCAGCATGTTGTTTTCCTTCCTTGAGGCAAACCGTCTCACGGACCAACTGAAGACAGCTTTTCTGGTTCGCCTTCAGAAGACTATTGTTCTTTTTCAGGAAAGAGCGGTAGCAAATTCTGATCTTTCGGAATTCAAGAAAGCTTTGATTCCTTATATTGAATCTGAGGAATATCCCGTTTACAACGAGGAGCACTTCCATCCTCTGGCGGAATACTTGGCCGCTTCTGTGACAGAAAATTATGAATCCGTCGATGCAGACGCTATCCAGAAACGCTTTCCGGAGCTGGAACTTTGCTTCTGAAAACCGACAAGTCTGTTCAGACTACCAACACCTCATCACGAGGTGTTTTCTTTTGGAAAGGAGAAACCATGAAACTCAAGAATCTGTTTCATCGAAAAGTCAGAGACCAGACCGCAGGAGCTGGTTACCGCTTCTTCCTGGGAACTTCCACTTCCGGAAAGCGAGTCAACGAACGCTCCTCCATGCAGATGACGGCAGTCTATTCGTGTGTGCGAATTCTCTCTGAAGCCATCGCTTCTTTGCCACTTCAAGTCTATGAGCAATCTGACAACAGCTCCCAGAAAGCCAGAGACCATCCTCTGTACTTTCTGCTGCACGATGAGCCTAATCCGGAGATGACCTCGTTCATCTTCCGGGAAACTTTGATGACCCATCTGCTGCTTTGGGGAAACGCCTATGCGCAGATCATCCGAAATGGCAAAGGTGAAGTCGTGGCACTATATCCGCTGATGCCAGATCGCATGAAGGTCGACAGGGACGACAGCGGACAACTCTACTATGAATATCAGGTCTCGAAAGCCGATCCGGCAGTCAACAAATCCGGAATGGTCAGGCTGCATCCGCATGATGTTCTTCATATCCCTGGTCTAGGCTTTGATGGCCTTGTCGGTTATTCACCGATTGCGATGGCCAAGAACGCCATCGGAATGGCGATAGCCTGTGAAGAATATGGAGCGAAATTCTTCGCTCATGGCGCCGCACCTTCCGGAGTCCTCGAACACCCTGGAACGTTGAAAGATCCATCCCGTGTTCGTGAAAGCTGGCAGGCTACCTTCGGTGGCTCATCAAACTCTGGTAAGGTAGCTGTGTTGGAAGAAGGTATGAAGTACACCCCAATCTCCGTACCACCCGAGCAAGCCCAGTTTCTGGAAACACGTAAGTTTCAGATCAACGAGATCGCCAGAATCTTCCGGGTGCCTCCTCACATGGTTGGAGATTTGGAGAAATCTTCCTTTTCCAACATCGAGCAGCAGTCCTTGGAGTTTGTGAAATACACGCTTGATCCCTGGGTTTCCCGTTGGGAACAGGCAATGACCAAGGTGCTCTTCAGTGAGGATGAAAAGCAGAACTTCTCCATCAAGTTCAATGTGGATGGCTTACTTCGTGGCGACTATCAGAGCCGTATGAATGGGTATGCCATTGCCAGACAAAACGGCTGGATGTCCGCCAACGACATCAGGCGTCTGGAAGAACTCGATCCGCTGCCTGCTGAGGCTGGTGGCGATCTGTATTTAGTGAACGGAAACATGCTCCCACTGGAAAAAGCTGGGGGCTTTTATTCTGGAAAGGAGAGAAGTGAATGAAATTCTGGAAATGGGTCCGAAATGAAGCCGATCCTGAACTGGAACCGGAAATCCAGGAAGCAAGAACCCTTTTTCTCAACGGGACCATCGCGGAAGAAACCTGGTTTGATGACGAGGTTTCTCCTAAGCAGTTCAAAGATGAGCTGATGGAAGACGATGGTGACATTGCAATCTGGATCAATTCTCCCGGTGGAGATTGCTTTGCCGCAGCACAGATTTACAACATGTTGTCGGAATATCCTGGCAAGGTCACCATCAAGATTGATGGCATTGCCGCATCCGCTGCTTCTGTGATTGCGATGGCTGGCGATGAAGTCCAGGTTTCTCCGGTGTCGATGCTGATGATTCACAACCCAGCCACCATGGCCATGGGAGATGTGTATGAGATGAAAAGGCTGCGGCAATGTTAGCCGAGGTCAAAGAATCCATCATCAACGCCTATGAGAGAAAAACCGGACTGGCAAGAACGAAGATTTCAAAGCTGATGGACGATGAAACGTGGATGGATGCCGGCAAAGCTATAGAGCTGGGGTTTGCCGACAGTCTCATGAATCGAAAAGACGAACAGACAGATACTGGCATGGAGATTTCGAACTCCATGCTTTTTCGTCGCGAAAAGTCATGAACAGCTTTGTCAACAAGCTCAAAAAGGAACGGAAGGATCAGGTCTCTTCTGCTTCGCTTCTCGAACGACTGGACCTGATGAAAACATGGAGGGATGACAATGAATAAACTGATGTCGCTGATTGAAAAGCGAAACGCAGCCTGGAACGCTGCCAAATCCTTTGTGGAAACCAAGCAGGATTCTGATGGACTGCTTTCCAAAGAAGATGCCAAAACCTACGCTTCTCTGGAAGCCAAGGTCAAAGACTACAGCGCAGAGATTGAACGAGTGCAGGCGATGGAGGCTCTGGAAAATGAGCTCAACCGTCCCCTGAGTGCTCCGCTGACCACTAAGCCGGAAACCTACTCTGCCAAACCGATGAACATTCGTGAGAGCAAAGACTATAAAGACGCTCTGCTGTCCGCTTTCCGTTCCAACTTCAAGAACGTCTCCAATATTCTGCAGGAAGGGACTGCAGCCGATGGCGGATACCTGGTTCCGGTAGAGTATGACAACCGCCTGATTGATGTTCTGACTGAAGAGAACATCATGCGAAAACTGGCCACCACCATTACCACGGCAGGTGAGCACCGAATCAATGTGGCTGGTTCTAAGCCTGCCGCTTCCTGGATTGATGAAGGAGACGCACTGACCTTTGGAGATGCAAAATTCTCTCAGATCCTTCTGGATGCACACAAGCTGCATGTAGCAGTCAAAGTCACCGAAGAACTGCTCAACGACAATGCCTTCAACCTTGAGGGATACATCATTGACGCCTTTGGCAAAGCACTGGCCAATGCGGAAGAGGATGCCTTCCTGAACGGTTCCACCACCGGAAGACCTACCGGCATTTTTGCGGAAACCGGTGGCGGTACTGCCGCGCTCACCACAACTACTCTCAAAGCAGACGACGTGATCGACCTGGTCTATGCGCTGAAACGTCCGTATCGAAAGAACGCCGCGTTCATTCTCAATGACAAGCTGATCGCCAAGATCCGTAAGCTGAAGTATGCCGATGGCAAAGAATACATCTGGCAGCCAACTTTTGTAGATGGCGAACCGGACCGGATCCTGGGCTATCCGGTCTACACTTCCGCCTTTGCTCCGGAAGACAAGATCGCCTTTGGTGACTTCTCCTACTACAACATCGGAGACCGTGGGAGCCGCTCTTTCTCTGAACTGCGTGAGCTGTTTGCGGGAAATGGCATGGTAGGTTTTGTAGCCAAAGAGCGTGTTGATGGAAAACTGGTACTGCCGGAAGCCGTTCAGATTCTGACTATCGGATCCGGTTCCTGATAGAAGGTGACAGAGAATGATTACTCTTGAACAGGTCAAAGAATGGCTAAAAGTGGACCAGGACGATTTCGACGAGCTGACTGGGGAATTGCTTCAGTCAGCTTCTTCTATTTGTTCGGATGTACTCCGTCTGAAATCAGTCGACGATCTCGAACCGACACCGCTCAACAAGATCGCCATTCTGTTTACGATGTCCTATCTGTTTGAACACCGCGAAGATGCAGATCTCAACCAGTTGAAAACCAACCTTCGCGCATTACTTGAACCAGACCGAAAGGCGGTGTTCTGATGCGAATCGCTGATCTCAATCGAACCGTCACAATCCAGAAGCTGAATTCATCGGCCAATTTTTATGGGGATGCTCCTGAAATCGAAACCTCCTTTTCTACCTGGGCGCATGTGATGGATAAGGGAATCAGTGAGACTGATGGAAATGGTCATGTTCACGAAGCTCGAGAACTGCTGATCACACTCCGCTCTTACCGCAAAACAAGAGCTATCCGACCGGACATGTATCAGTTGTTCTATATGGAAGAACTCTATGACATCACCCATGTAGAGCTTGATTCTGACTCTGATCGTTTCGTCATACTTCATGCCAGGAGGAAAAGTCACAAAAGTGGAACTCCCGCGGCAATTCCTTAGAGCTTGGGAAATATACAGAACATGTTTTTCTGAGAGAGCATGTTTGTGTGTATTTGAAGCACTCACAGAATCTCTGCTCTCCCCAAATAGTGGTGGAGTTATCAGACCATTGCGGATAGTTCCACTCTATGAGGGATAGTCTCTGCTCTTACAGTGCTGAAAAAATGTCTGCTCTCCCCAAATAGTGGTGGAGTTTCCAGACTATCGCGGATAGTTCCACTCTATGAGGAATAGTCTCTGCTCTTACAGTGCTGAAAAAATCTCTGCTCTCCCCAATAGTGGTGGAGTTTCCAGACTATTGCGGATAGTTCCACCATAAGAGATATTTAGAATTTATACAGGTTTATTGAAATATTCGGAAGGAGAAAAGATCATGCAAGCAACAGATCTGCAAGCCCTTCTTAAAGACTGTCCGTATCCCATCACCTGGCACCATTTCCAAAGCGAACAGCAGTTACCCTTCGCGGTGTGGAAAGAAGACGAATCGGAAAATATCACATCCGATCTTTCCATGTTTCGCCTGCGAGATACATTCACCATCGATTTCTACTACGAAAGCTGGAGCCAGAAAAAGGCATTTGAAGAATATCTCACCTCACTGCCTCTTCTCTGGCAAAGAAACACATCTGATCTTTGGATTTCTTTGGAGCAGATGTACCTGTCCAGCTATTCCATCGAGGTAACTGTATGAGTGCAACCATAGATACACTTCGTGACTCCATCACTCTGGTGCTGGAAGACTGTGTTCGTCAGGCTAACAAAGCCAATGACGAAACCCTCGATCAGATCTCCAAAGAAGCACTGAATGTCGTTAAAGATAATGCTCCTGCCAGAGAAAACGGTGGGATCTACAAGAAGGGTTTGAAAAGAAAGAAAACCAAAGACGAAAGGGATGAACTCCAGTACACGCTCTATGCCAGCGGAATGGAGTCATCCCTTTCTCATTTATTGGAAAATGGCCACTTAACCAGAAACGGAGAAACCATCGTTCCAGGAAAGCCCCATTTTGCCAAAGGACAGGAATATGCTGCCAAAGAAATCGAGGCAGCCTTCATCAAAAACTACAGAAAGGAGTCTGAGTAATGGAAGAAAGAATCGCACTGGGTTCCGGAAAGATTTATCTCATTGAGCGGCCATCCACCCTGGAAACCGATCTTGAAAATCTCGACACTATGATCACGAAATACTGTGTGGCAGCTAATGAGTTTGGTGCTGTCAAGAACGGAGCCACGCTGACTTATACACCTACCAACTACACCGCCAGTGATGATCTGGGACGTTTCACCAAGACGATCGTCCAGGAAGAAGTCGTCACTTTAGGCTGCGGCCTGATCACCATTGGAGCCAACATGCTTAAAGTGCTGGTGGACACCGCCAGAACCGAAGAGACTACGGCTAATAAGAAGGTCATCAAGATTGGCGGTACAGCCAATGCGAAGAACGCCTCTTATCTCGTGATCTTCGAACACCTGGATGCTAAAGATGGAAACATCTATGTCATCATCGTCGGCCAGAATACCGCTGAGCTGCAGTTTTCTTTCCAGCCAGGGGCTGAAACGATCCTGAATCCGACCTTCACTGCGGAAGGTCTGGATGAAGACGGCACCAAGCTGATCATCGTGATGGATAAACCGGGAGGTGCTACTGAATGAAGTCCTTCAAATTTAAAAACGTCAAGAAAGTCACCTGGCCTGTTGAAATGCCAGATGGTACGCAGCTGACCATCCGTCAGCCCACTAAAGCGGATGCGGATGTGCTGCAGACGGTTCTCAATACAACCGATATCAGTGAAATCTATGCCGGAGTCACCTACATTCTCAATTGCAATAAAGAAGGCATCGTGATCGAACAGAATGAACTGGAGGCACTCTTTGACTACCAGGATCTGACAGCCTTCCTGCAGGGCTATACCGACTTCATTCAGGAAAGCTCCAACGCAAAAACTAGAGCTGCCCTTCTATCCTGTCCAGGGCGAAGGGCAGCCCTATGACATTGAAACATTCTATGAACATATGGTCATGGAATACACCGGACTGAATTTCCATGAAATCGATCAACTGCTCTATGAAGAGTTTCTGCTTTATCGCAGGGACGCATACATCTATCAGATGCAGCAAACCGAGGATGGCAGAAAGTATTTGAGAAATTGCCTCCTGTATGAAAAGACAGAGCCGGATCGAGATTCCCTCTGGAAGCTGAAGGAGAAAGGAGTGAGATAATGGCTGGCAACATCAAAGGGATCACCCTTGAGATCAATGGTTCGACCACCAAACTGGTGGATGCCCTTAAAGCGCCCATCAAGCAATCCAAAGAGCTGCAGAGCTCTTTGAAAAACGTGAATGCGGCTTTGAAGCTCGATCCCAAAAATGTGGATCTGCTCAACCAGAAGCAGCAGCTGTTGTCCAAATCGATCGGCTCAACAAAGGAAGAGCTGGCTCTTTTAAAGGAAGCACAAAAACAATATGTCGCATCCGGTAAAGATCTGACAGGAACGGAATACACCGAGCTGGAGCGAAAAATCGCAGTCACTCAGCGAACGCTTGAGAATCTGGAAAACCAGCAGAATAACTTTAATGGCCGTGTTCAGGCCATGGGAATGAAACTGTCAGAGTTTGGCGAAAAGACAGAGAAAGTCGGAACCGCCATGCTTCCAGTCACGGCTGGTGTATCCGCTTTAGCAGCTGGTTCTGTTGCAGCATTTAATGAGATTGATGAAGGCTATGACATCATCATCACCAAGACCGGTGCGACGGGTGAAGCCGCTGAGTCTTTGCAGAAAAGCATGGATACTGTATTTGGCTCCCTTCCCACCACCGCTGCAGATGCCGGAACTGCGATTGGAGAGGTCAACACCCGCTTTGGCCTGACCGGAGACTCTTTGGAGCAGCTCTCCTCGCAATTCATCCAGTTTGCGCAGATCAACGAAACAGACCTCAACGGAGCTATTGGTTCCGTTAATAAGAACTTGCAGGTCTTCGGATTGGGTGCGGAAGACGCTCAGGGTTATCTTGGCCTTTTGACCACACAGGCCCAGGCAACCGGCATCTCCGTCGATGATCTGATGAATTCTGTGCAGAAAAATGGCCCCGTCTTCAAGGAGATGGGGCTTTCCATAGATGAATCGGTGAATTTACTCGCGCAGTTCGAAAAGAATGGCGTCAATGCCGATTCTGCTTTAGCTGGATTGAAAAAGCGCAGCAAAACGCCACAGCTGAGGGAAAAACACTCTCCCAGTCTTTGGGCGAGACCATGCAGGCGATCAAAGGAGCAAGCAGCGAGACCGAGGCACTTCAAATCGCAACGGAGCTTTTTGGAAAGAAAGGCGCTCTCGAAATGACCCAGGCTATCCGTGAAGGCCGGTTCAGTGTGGATGATCTTTCCAGCGGTCTGGACGATTTCAAAGGCACTGTCACAGATACTTTTGAAGGAACCCAGGATGCGCCGGATAAGCTGACCACTGCTATGAACAACCTGAAAATCGCAGGTAAAGAGATCGGTGAAACTCTGCTTACTGCATTGGCCCCAATGTTTGAAAAGCTGGTCAACGCTGCCAAAAGACTGGCAGAATGGTTCTCCAACCTTTCGGACGGCCAGAAGCAGATGATTCTTGTTGCAGGCGGTGTTGCCGCTGCGATTGGTCCTGTTTTAATCGCAATCGGAAAGATGAGCGCTGGCCTGTCAGCTCTCATAAAGTATTTCGGTTCTGCCGAAACCATGGGCGGAAAACTCATCGCAGCCATTGGTGGAATCAGCGCTCCGGTAGTTGCAGTGGCTGCAGCAGTAGCCGCATTAGTCGCAGCGTTTGTTCACCTTTGGAATACCAATGAAGAATTCAGAAACAATATTATGGAGATCTGGAACTCTATCGTTGAAGCATTCCAGAACTTCTTTCAGGGGATCGTTGATCGACTGAATGCTTTAGGCTTTCAATTCGAGGACATCACGGAGGTTTTGAAAACCCTCTGGGACGGTTTCTGTTCGTTCTTAGCTCCTGTGTTTAAGGGAGCGTTTCAGTTCATTGCTACGACTTTGGAAACTGTCCTCAATGTTTTGACCGGACTATTCGACGTTTTCTCCGGACTCTTTACAGGAAACTGGGATCTGGTTTGGCAAGGTGTGAAAGAAATCTTCGAGGGTGTCTGGAATGGAATCAAGGACTGGTTCGATAACATCCTCAATACGATGAAGGATATTCTTGATGTCGTCTGCGGTTGGTTTGGGACTACCTGGGAAGAAACCTGGAATGGCATCAAATCCTTCTTTGAAGGCATCTGGGATGGAATCTCCGGTTTCTTTTCCGGAGCGGTTGAAGGCATCAAAACAGCCGCTTCCAATGCCTGGAATTGGATTAGCGAGAAAACACAGTCCGTTTGGAATGGCATCAAGGACCACATCATCAACCCCATTTCCGACGCATGGAATAAGGTAAGTGAGGTCTTTGGAAACATCTACAACTGGATCAAAGATAAGATTGAAGGAGCCAGGGACATCGTTTCTGGTGCGATTGATGCCATCAAGGGATTCTTCAATTTCGAGTTCCACTGGCCCCATATTCCGCTCCCGCATTTCAGTATTTCTGGTTCGATCAATCCACTTGACTGGTTTGATGGTGGTCTTCCTTCCATTGGTATTGAGTGGTACGCTAAAGCCATGCCAAGCGGCATGATCCTTGATGGACCCAGTGTATTTGGAATGAGAGGAAACACACTTCTGGCTGGTGGTGAAGCAGGAAAAGAAGTCATCGTTGGTGCGAACTCCCTTATGGGGATGATCCATTCTGCTGTACAAAGCAGCATGATGACCCGATCTTTTGAACAGCCACAAGTTATGGAGATTGACTATTCTAGAATCGGTCAGGAGATGAAAAACGCTGTTCTAGAATTGAGCCTGGAAGCCAATCTTTCCATGGACGGTAGAACTCTTGCTAAACAGTTGGTGAAGCCGATTGATCAGGAATTTGCCAGATTGACGAGAGAAAAATTCAGATAACCTCAGCCTAACCCGCTGGGCTTTTTTTATGAAAGGAGGCAGCCATGAAACTTGGAGTCACATTCGACAATCTTTACCACACCTTCAAAGACTGGAAATTGCACTTCGCTGCTCTCCAGATCAACGAACCGGAGGTACAAACCTATCAGCTGTCCATTCCAGGTCGTGATGGTGTTCTCGATCTGACGGATGCGCTTTATGGAAAGACAACTTACCTCAACCGTACAATCACCATGAACTTCTGGACGGAATTTGACCAGAATGGCCATCTGCAATCCGAGCTGATGAACGCTCTGCACGGAAAGCGGATGGCTTTTATCTTGGACAATGACCCGGAATATTGCTGGACAGGCCGTATCTCTGTCCATGTTCAGAAGAATTGTCCCGCCATTACCGAAGTGATGATAACCGCGGATTGCGAACCCTATAAACAACCAGTCACCAAACTGGGAGCCCCGCTGGAAAGGAGTCTTTGATGTTTACCGTTTATTCAAATTCTATTTGCCTCATGGACCCTTCCATATCGCTGCTGCTGATTGATCCTGTATTAGACCTTGCCATGAATGAAGCTGGGTCTTTTTCTTTCTCCATTCCTTCTTCGCACCCGGCTTATGAAGCGATAGAACATGGCATGCGGATTATCGTTTCCAAAGATGACGAGCCAATATTCTATGGACGCGTCAATCGCATCGAGACGGACTTCTACAAAACAAAGTCTGTAGAAGTCCAGGGTGAGCTGTCTTATCTGGCTGACACGATTCAGCGTCCAGCTGAATATCACGAAATGTCTGTTCGCGGTTTTATCCAAACCCTGCTAAACCATCACAACGAACAGTCAGATGAAACCTTCGAGCTGGGCATGGTGAATATCACCGATCCGAATGACTCGCTCTATCGCCATACGAACTATGAAGACACGCTGTTTTGCTTGATGGATAAAGTCATCAATCGCCTGGGTGGGATTCTCCAGATTCGGCATGAGAACGATCACCGCTATCTGGACATCTTGAGCAGCTACCCCCGTGTTTGTGGACAGCAGATCCATTTCAGGGAAAACCTGATGGATTACGTCTGTAACAGCGAATCGACGGAACTGGCAACAGTTGTCATTCCTCTAGGTGCAACTTTAGAAGACCGTCAGATTGAAGCCCTGGAAGAGAGAGTTTCCATTGCCGCCGTCAATAACCAGAAAGACTACCTGGAAGCACCAACAGCTATTGCCAAGTACGGACGAATCTGCAAAGTCGTCACATTCGAAGATATCCACACGCCTTCGCTACTGAAAACCAAAGGTCAGGAATGGCTGGAGCACAACCAGTACGAAGATCTGCAATTGGAGGTCAGCGCGGTCGATCTCTCGATGCTGGATGTGAATGTCGATGACTTCCGACTGCTTGATCGCATCCGGGTGCAGTCCGACTATCATGAGATGAATGAAGTCTTCCCGCTGACCAGCATGACGATTCATCTGCTGCAGCCAGATCAGAATCTGTATCACCTTGGTGGAAAACCGGTCTCCTTTACCAGCAGCTCCAGAGCCTCCCAGGTTTCCATCACCCAGAAAGTACAGGCGCTTAGAACACCAAACTCTCTGCTGGAAGAGGCGAAAGAACAGGCGACACAGCTTCTGACCACATTCGGCAAATACGGACATGTCGTTCAAGTCCAGGATGAGCAAGGACAGATTCAGGAAATCTGCATCATCGATACGGAAGATCTGGAAACCGCTCAGAACGTCTGGCGATGGAACATGGGTGGTCTTGGCTTCTCGTCCAACGGCTATGCCGGGCCTTATCAGACAGCCATGACCATGGATGGAACCATTGCCGGTAACATGGTCGCTGCAAATTCCATTGCAGCAGAAAAGCTCGACATCTCCTATCGAACGAGTGTCGAGCAGAATATCTCGGACAGTCTGGCTGCAGCCAAAGCAGATACATCCGAGAAGCTCAAAGCTTACTGGACACAGGTGGAGACAGAATCACGGATCACCAACGCCATGGACTCCATCAGTCTTTCCGTTTATCAGCAGGCTAAGGACTATACAGATGGTCAGTTTCGAGAGCAGCTTGCTCAGTACTATTCCAAAAGCGAGATTGACCTGAAGACGGATTCAATTCAGCTGCAGGTTTATCAAGAGTACGCATTGCCAAACAACCTGCTTCCGTATACAGCGGATTGGGGCAGCACATACACCTGGAAACGGCATGCCAATTGTGCGGTCTCAACCAACTATGTAAGTGGAGCAAAGACGATGCAATTCGACGATTCCATCTCTGGAGATGTGGAGATCCTGACATCTCAGGGAATCAGCATTTCATTCAATCAGAATCACTACTACACCTTCAGCGCCTACATACGAGGAGCACAACCCTCACCGGTAACCATTGAAATCCGTACTGGAAGAAAACTGCTGGAAGCTGTGAAAACAACCAACAGCAGCAGCACCATGACTCTTGAAGCAGATCAGACAACCGGTGTGATTGCCGCCACCATTAAACCGCCTTCCTATGATTACCGGATCTCGATCACTTTCCGCGTGGGGAGCAGCGCATCGCCCTCAACGTTCGGGATCACGCTCAAGAAGACTGGAGCACCTGGCACATCTAATTTCGTAACGTTCTCCCGTTTCAAACTGGAAGAAGGACAGAAAGCGACGGACTATCAGAAAAGATGTCGGAATTGACCACCATGCAGGCATCAATTCTGATGAACTACGATTCCATCGTTTCGACCGTTTCCACCAAGGTTGGAACCAGCCAGATCGCTTCCTATATTCAACAGAATGCTGAAGCAGTTCGCATCGCCTGGAGCAATATTTCCAATTACATCGAATTCAGCGGCGGGACGATCAATATCTTCTCCGCCTCTTCAAAGACAGCTGCCAATCGGCTCATGCAGCTTGGTCAAAGCGGAATGACTTTCTGGCGTGACAGCTATAACCTGGGACGAATCGGTGTCAATTCTTTCACGGGCTATTCTTCAGCTCGAGGACTCGTATTCGATCTTGATCCTGATGGCGCTTATATGGCCTGGGCGGCTAAAGTCAGCAGCTCTGGAAATTATATTGTCCAGATGCTCTATGCAAATAAGAGCTTTGGTGATTATGTTCGTGATCATCTCTACTTCAGCTGTGAAGTAGACTTTTTCGACAATGCCGACTTTCATTACCACCACCTGAAAAACTGCAATCTGCAGCAGCCGGATATTGTCAACAGCAGCGGGTATTCCGGTTTTGGCAGCTGGTCATCTCCCACCAGCATCAAACTGCCAATTTCCATCAATTCAGATGGAACCGTTCAGGAGTGGTACAACTGCAAAATCTCAGGAGGTGTGATCTATTGAGTGAATATATATTCCCGGCATGCAGCCAGGCGGATGAAGTCCAGCCAATGGACCATTCAGTTCAACAGCGGACGCAATCTGTCGTGACACAAGAGGAACTGAAAGGAGCAACCGATGAAATTAACCAACGCACAAATCTTCGACTTAGCCTGCTCGCTGGAAGGGCTGATGGAACAGACACTTCCGGTGAAACTGGCGTTTCAGATCAGTCAGATCTTTTGAGTCTTGAAAGTCTGAGACGTTCTATCGCTCTGGTCATTGAGAAATTGCCCAAAGGCGAAAATGGAGTTCCGGAAGAAGAGCCGTTCACGGAATTGCTGGCGATCGAAAATGAGGTGGCCATTGAGCCCATTGATTCTGAAGAGCTTTTTAAAGCGCTGGACACCATGACGCCAAAGCAAGCCATGGCATTGGTCCCTATTCTGAAAGGAGGTGGACAATGAGTATCCTGCCATTACAAATCAGTCAGCGCGTTCTGACTGGTTCTGATCTCAATCCGATCTTTTCCGGAGCGCAGAATATCGACTCGATCAAAGTCACTTTTGATGCTGAGTGGAGCGGATTTACCAAAACAGCGGTCTTTTCCAGAAATGGACTGGACTGCTATTTTTCTGATCTGGACAATTCTGGCCAGACCCTTATTCCTACAGCTGTCCTGGAAGAGTCCGGAACGATTTTCATTGGCATCATGGGCGAGAAAGGAAACCAGAGAATCACATCCTCCCTCGTTCGATACCGTGTTGGTGTGGGAGCCAGTGTAACGGATCTTCTTGATCCCGATGCGGTTCATTCTTTGATGGATCTGGTGAACGAGGCTCTTGCGGATACTGGTGGTATTACCGGAAAGCGGACAGGAACAACCTTCACACCTTCCGTTTCTTCTGCTGGCGTCATCTCATGGACCAATGATGGTGGACTGGATAATCCAAGTCCGGTCAATATCAAAGGTGAACAAGGAGTCGGCGTACAGTCAGTCTCTGTTTATCTAGCCAGATCGACAAGCAGCACCTCCGCACCAACCAGCGGCTACTCGATAAGTGTCCCGACGCTTACGTCTAGCTACCGCTATCTTTGGGGCTATTTACGATTCACGCTGACCAATAACCAGACAACAGAAACAGCCAAAATGATCATGGGTGTTTACGGAAATACAGGAGCACAAGGCCCCTCCGGCGTTTCACCAACCCTGAGTGCAACAAAAGCGGATAAAACAACAACCATTACGATCACAGATGTTAATGGGACCAGAGAGCTCGCTCAAATCCTAGACGGAATCGATGGAACCGATGGAAGTGATGTGGCAAGCAAGATCACAAGCATTGTCCAGTACTATTGCAGGTCTTCGAGCAATTCAACAGCTCCTACTGCCACTTCCGGATGGAGTACAACCCTTCCAACCCTGAGCTCTTCTTATCCGACGATGTGGACGTACTTCAAAGTGAACTACGAGGACGGTTCAAGCGTAGACAGCCAACCCGTGCTGATTGGAAATTACAACGAACGGTTAAGCTCTGTGAGCGCCTATTTCCAAGTTACCTCGACTTCCGATACGCCCTCAAGCTCTGCTTCGGGATGGACAACATCGGTTCCAACCCTCACATCCGGCAGTCCTTATCTTTGGTGCCATCTACGCTTTACCTTCTACGCCCACCGTGCCACTTCGACACACCTCGTCTGCTCGAATGTGTTTCTGCTGCGGACTTACCAGGCATCAGGTTCGGCATCGGGTCTGGTCTTGAATTACACCGGATATCAAAGCACGTTGGATACAACCCAAGGCGACGCAGCATTATCTGCTATCCAGATGGGAATCATGCCGGTGATCTTCACCAACAACAACTACTACCAAGTCATCTTTGTCGAGCCGTATGAGGTCTGTGGCCAAAAATGCTTGAAGTTGTACTATCCATCCACATCGTGTTCGTCCACTTGCATTCTCAACTGTATTGAGTGGAGAACATCGGCCTAGGAGGTGATAAGGATGGTCGATATCAAAATTGTCGCTTCCCGCCAGCGTCAGGAGATGGTGGAAAACTTACGGGATGCGTTGGAACTTACAGATCAGGATATTTTCTATGATGAAAGTGCCGAAACCGGAAACCCCTATCTTCCAGTCAAGCAAACCTGGCTGCTTCCTCATGAAGAAGGAGTTACCCACCGAGTCGTGTTGAACGATGATGTCCAGGTATGTAATGGATTCAAACAGATCATTGAACAAATAACGCAGTCACATCCGGATTGTGCCTTTTCACTTTTCACTATGGCCTTTGACGGAGATTGTTACAACGGCTTCATTAGCGGACTGGATAGCCCCTATATCCGGCACGACTGGTCGATGTGGGGATGCGCCATTCTGCTGCCAATTGGTATTGTCGAAGAATGCTTCAACTATATCGAGGCCGTCTTTGGAGAAGACGCTTTGGAAAGTCATGGAATCCTCAGCTTTCTCAAACACAAGCAAATTCCGGTGCTTTCCACAATTCCAGTAACGGTTCAGCACATTGGGGACGACTCTTTGTACGATCCCAGCCTTCCGGTGCGTCGAAGCAGTCGGTTTGAAGAAAATCCAACAGCAGATTGGACATCAACTCAAATTGAGAATCCTCCTGTGTTGGAATGGTTTAAGCCCAGGCAAACCGGAAAAGTTGAGAACCGGACTGACCGGATTCTGAATGTCTTGAGAGGAGTGAATGTTGATGAATGAAGACGATAAACTGATCCGCTTTTTACGAAATCTGATTGTCTTTCTGACCAAAGAGGTCGTAAACGCTGGTGGTGATCCAGCAGAGTTTGATCTTGGCTTTCCTGTGTACAAGCAGAATTCCACTTACAAGGCTGGTGAGATCTTCCGGGATCGGGAATCTGACCAGCCTTTTGAATGCCTTGTCGACTACGACGGCAACATTCATCCCGACTGGAATCAATCCGTAGCGACCATCTGGAAACCGTATCATGGCAAAGATAAGGATCATGCCTATCCCTGGGCAGCTCTAGCGGTGCTCATGATCTGTATAAGTCTGGAGAGTTCATGACCTTCACAGATGGAGAAATCTACAAGGCACTGAGCGATACAGCGTTCAGTCCAACGGATCTTCCAACCGCTTGGGAAAAACAAGTATGAAAGGAGATGTTTCTATGAGCAGCAAAACGAAAACCTGGATCAAAGCAGCAGCCGTCCGCGCGATTAAAACTGTAGCGCAGACGGCTGTTGGCGTTATTGGAGCTTCCGCTCTGATTACCGAGGTCGACTTTCTTGTCGTCCTTTCTGCCTCCGCACTGGCTGGTCTGGTCAGCCTTCTGACTTCTGTAGCCGGTCTTCCGGAGGTGGAGAATGCCTGAACTGGAAACAAGCATTGTCTGGCTTGGAGCCATTGCAGGAGCGCTGTCTTCTATCGCGGCGCTCCTTTCTTTGGCTTTTAAGCCATTCCTGAAGCTCAAAGAGCGTGTGAGAGTCCTGGAAGATGAGATTCGAACTCTCAAAGATGAGCTGGCTGAGCACCAGGACAAGCTCAACAAAGACCATCACAGCTTTCTGCTGCAGCAGGATGTAAACCGGCTTCTGCTCGAGTCCACATCCAACCTGCTCAAGCACAACGTGGATGGCAACAATACCAAACAAATGATGGACTGCGCCAGACGAATCGATGATCTTGTTTTCGCCAGAGGCAGCAGCATTAAGGAGGAACTATGACCTATTCAACACTGATCAATGGATCGACACCGATCTACAATAAATGCAATCCGAGAACTTCCAAAATCACCAAAATTACTCCTCACCACATGGCGGGAAATATGGGTGCAGCTGCTTGTGCCAAGTATCATCGAGACAGCGACCGGCAGGCTTCTGCCAACTACTACATTGGAACCGACGGAACCATCTGGGGCGGTGTTCCGGAAGAGTTCAGAGCCTGGACGTCCAGCTCCTGGGACAATGACAACCATGCCATCACAATCGAGGTGGCCAATTCCTCGACTGGTGGAAACTGGCCAGTCTCCGATGCTGCATTCAATTCTCTGGTCAGACTGTGCAATGACATCTGCCAGCGGTATGGTATCGAGCTTTCCTGGACTGGAACTGCATCTGGAACGCTCACCTGCCATGATATGTTTGCGGCTACCAACTGCCCAGGTCCATACCTGAAATCGAAATTCCCAGAGCTGGTACGTCTGGTGAACAGCAGCACTGTGAGCAATGAGCCAATCAAAAAATCCGTTGATGTCATCGCAAAGGAAGTCATCAACGGAAAATGGGGCAATGGAGATGATCGGAAGAACCGGCTGACCGGCGCCGGATACGACTACAATGCCATTCAGGCAAAGGTCAACGAGCTGCTGGAGCAGAAAGCGAAACCTGCTGCTCCGGCAAAGAAGTCCAATGATGTGATTGCCCAGGAAGTCATCAATGGCAAGTGGGGGAACGGAAACGATCGGATCAACCGTCTGGAAGCGGCTGGATATGATCCGACTGCTATTCAGGCTCTGGTCAACCAGAAACTGGGGGCTGGAAAGAAGAGCGTTGATATAGTTGCCCGAGAGGTTATTGCAGGTAAATGGGGAATGGTCAGGACCGTGTTAATCGACTGAAAAATGCTGGCTATGATCCAGCAAGCGTGCAGACGCGCGTAAACGAAATTCTGAAATAGTCAAACAGCCAGAAGGCTTCACCGTCAGTGGTGAGGCTTGCTAGCTGTTTTTGTGTTTATTCCATTTTGCTGACATTCACATTATCATTTCAACAAGTCATTTAGTTCGCTTCAAGATAAAACCATAGAGCACGGCAACCAAAAGAAATATCAAAACGCAACTAAAGGCTTTAGAAGTATCGCCTTCTTTAATCGCCATAATCAACTCCATAGCGACTAAGGTGAGCACAACGCTAAAACCGACTTGAATAATCCTAGTCCTTTTACCATTTTTCCTCTATCTCCCATGGAATAGAAATCTGTCTCATGTGACAGCTATCGGCTTCGATAGCTGTCTATTGGCTTTCCATTTGAATCCTTCCATACTCGCCAGCCATTTACGTTGTTTCCCAGTACGACAACGCCAGCAATCGAAACGGAAGAACATGGAAGATCTTTCTGAAGGACATTATCTATGATTAAAGCATTCTTCCTATATTTATATGCTGATTCATATTCAGAAGGTGCACAGATACTGCCCTTTTTAAGCATCAGTTTTCCGTTCTTGATTTCGAGTTTCGCCTCGATCTTTCCAAAGCCCTTTCTATTCGAGCTTATCGTATAGATCCCGTTAGGGAGCAGACCGCTCTCCTCTTCTTCTTGTTTTTCTACCGCATTTTCAAAAGCATCTTCTTTCGTTCCTTCTTTAGGATAGATTTTCTTGCCATCGAACGCAGACAACAATTGGATCACCATTTCCAAATCTGCTGCGAATAGCTCTGTCTGTCCGATTCGGCTCTTGCTGAAAATGTTATGGAGCAAAGCTTCTTTTTCTATATATCCGTCCACTTCGATTGCAAACTGACGGGTTAAAGCTGTCACATTTGAATAGCCGTTCTTTTCGAGGTTATACATTCTCTCCTCAAACCTTGAGCTTCCGGTCCTGCCAATTTTGATCAAACCCGGAACAGCCGTAGACATTACATACAAAATCCCTCTCGCCATCATTAATTTCCTCTTAGCCAGATTCTGTTTTTGAAAGAATCTGGTTTTTCTTGTCACAAATCTACCTTCCTCACGGCTACCCAGTGAAGGAGGTAATCATCATGGATGAATTCCAAAAGAACTTCTCAATGTTCTGAACAGAATTGCCGACGCTCTTCACGCATCAAAGCCTGCTTCGGTCACTCCTACTGCACCCGAGCAGCCAAAGCTCTCGCTTGAAGAAGTCAGAGCAATTCTCGCTGAAAAATCCAGAGCCGGTTTTACAGCAAAGATTCAGCTGCTGCTTGAAAAGTATGGTGCAAGCAAACTTTCCAAGATTGATGCTGGACACTATCAGGCTCTTGTCAAAGATGTGGAGGAGCTGAAATGAGTCATAGCATACTTTCTCCATCCTCGTCCCATCGTTGGCTTCATTGTACGCCATCCGCAAGGCTTGAAGAACCCTATCCGGATACTTCCGGTCTTGCAGCCAAAGAAGGAACAGCCGCTCATGCCCTGTGTGAGTACAAGCTGAAGACAGCGCTCGGCATGAAGTCGACTCGTCCCGAATCTGATTTCCAGGATGAAGCAATGGAACAGCACTCGGACGAATACGTCTCCTGGATTCTGGAAACCATCAAGGATGAGATCAAACCGGTCATCATGATCGAACAGAAACTCGACCTGTCCGCTTACGTCCCAGAAGGCTTTGGAACGGCTGACTGCATTATTGCCAGTGATAACAAACTGCATGTGATCGACTTCAAGTACGGATTGGGTGTGTTGGTCAATGCAGAAAACAACACCCAGATGATGCTGTATGCACTTGGTGCTCTTGAACTATTCGATGCCATCTTCGATATCGATACCATCGAAATGACAGTTTTCCAGCCGCGCAAAGAAAACATCAGCTCCTGGACCATCACACCGGATGAGCTGAAAATCTGGGCTCATGAGGTTCTCAAGCCTAAAGCAGAACTTGCCTTTAACGGCAAAGGCGAACTTTGCAATGGTTCCTGGTGTCAGTTTTGCAAAGCTGCAGCCAAATGCAGAAAACGCGCAGAGGCAGCGCTGGAATTGGCCAAGGATGAATTCAAAGATCCAACAAGCCTTTCTGATGAAGAAATCGAAAAAATTCTTCCCAAGCTGGATGATCTGATCAAATGGGCAGAAGAGATCAAAGAGTACGCCCAGCACAAAGCCCTGCAAGGGAAAAAGTGGAATGGATTCAAGCTTGTCGCTGGCCGTTCCAATCGCAAGTACGTAAGTGAAGCCAAAGTCATCGCCGCCTGTCAGGCTGCCGGATTCACAGACATCTACAAGAAAAGTCTGAGAACCATCACAGATATGGAAAAAGTCATGACCAAGCCCGTCTTCCAGGAGATTCTAGGAAACCTGGTCACCAAACCAGTCGGAAAACCAACCCTGGTCCCTGTCTCAGACAAACGAAAAGAAATCGAATTTACGGAGGAAACTGAAAATGAAAGCAAACACTAAAGTCGTAACCGGTAAAGAAACCCGCCTGTCCTACTTCAACGGATGGAAACCTGTCTCCATCAATGGCGGAGATGAAAAATACTCTACCCAGATCCTGATCCCCAAGGATGACCTGGATACACTGGCCGCTATTGAAAAAGCGGTGGACGCAGCCATCGAAAACGGTCTGGCCAAATTCGGTGGCAAGAAGCCAAACAAACAGGCTATCAAGCTCCCACTGCGTGATGGCGATATCGAACGAGACGACGACGTCTATAAAGGCCACTACTTCCTGAATGCTTCCAGTACGGAAGCTCCACAGATCGTTGACCGTCGCGTTCAGCCAATCCTTGACCAGAGTGAGGTTTACTCCGGCTGCTATGCCAGAGTTTCTCTGAACTTCTACGCGTTCAACTCCAATGGCAATAAAGGTGTCGCCTGCGGTCTGGGCAACATTCAGAAGATCAAAGACGGTCCTCGTCTGGGTGGCAGAACAACCGCAAATGACGACTTCGTCAGTGAGGATGCCGACGATGACTTCCTCTCGTAGGCTGTTCATCGACATCGAGACCTCTTCTACGACCGACTTATCCAAAGCGGGCGTTTACCGCTATGCAGAGAGCGAGGATTTCCAGATCCTGCTCTTTGCATTTTCCTTTGATGGTGATCCTGTGGATGTGATCGACATGAGGCACTTTGAAGCACTGCCTGATTTTCTAATCGAAGCCATTCTCGATCCGGATGTGACCAAAGTGGCGCATAATGCGGCGTTTGAAAGAATCTGCCTCTCCCGGTATTTTCGCGATCTTGGAATGCTTGACGAATACGAGTTTCTTGACCCGGAAGACTGGCAATGCTCTATGGTACACGCAGCAACACTTGGACTACCGCTTTCTCTTGACCAGCTCTCTGAGGTTCTTCAGCTGGAACGACCAAAGCTCAAGGAAGGCAGAGCGCTGATCAAAATGTTCTGCAATGGTCCTGTTGAAAATGAAGATCCAGCAAAGTGGAGTCTGTTCAAGGAATACAACAGACGCGATGTGGAAGCAGAAATTGAGATCGAACGACGGTTGATAAAGTTTCCGGTCAGAGCGTCTATATGGACGGAGTACCAATTGGATCAACGAATCAACGATGCTGGTGTTCTGGTCGATATCAATCTTGCCAAAAATGCTCTGGAAATTAGTGAGACAGCCAAAGAATCGCTGCTCAAACGTCTTCAGGAAATGACCGGATTGGAGAATCCAAACTCACCCTCACAGATGAAAGAGTGGCTTTTGCAGCAGAATCTGCCAACAGACACTCTCAACCAGAAAGCCATGAAGGTACTAATGGAGAAAGCCTCTAACAATATACGAACCGTTCTTGCTCTTCGTAACCAGCTGGCTATGGCCTCGGTTAAGAAGTATGAAGCCATGCTCAACTCGGCTTGTTCGGACGGACGAATTCGCGGGATGTTTCAATTCTACGGAGCCATTCGCACAGGCAGATATTCCGGAAGAATTGTGCAGCTCCAGAACCTCCCCAGGAACAAAATGCCGGATCTCAAAGAAGCAAGAAGTCTTGTTGCCGATAAGAATATACAAGCTTTGGAAATGCTGTATGACGATATTCCCGACACGCTTTCTCAACTCATCAGAACAGCTCTTGTTGCTCCTGATGGAAAAGACTTCATCGTCGCTGACTTCTCCGCTATCGAGGCCAGAGTTCTTTCCTGGCTGGCAGAAGAAGAATGGCGCCAGGCAGTCTTCAAAGAGAACGGCGACATCTATTGCGAAACGGCCAGCCGAATGTTCAAGGTTCCCGTCGTCAAACACGGTGTGAACGGTGATCTCAGACAGAAAGGTAAACAAGCAGAATTGGCCTGTGGCTATGGTGGCTCAGTAGGAGCCATGAAAGCCATGGGTGCATTGGATTTCGGAATGAAGGAAGAAGAACTCAAACCACTGGTTGATTCCTGGCGTGAAGCCAATCCGAAGATCGTGAAGTATTGGTGGGCAGTTGATGCTGCCATCAAGAAAGCGATCAGGACCAAACAACCGGTGTTTCTAAAGAACCTGGTCTTCTCTCATTCGTCTGGCATCCTCTTCATTCAGCTTCCTTCTGGCAGGTCACTGGCTTACCCAAAACCCAGGATCGAGAGCAATGAATATGGAACAGAATCGGTGACGTACATGGGGCTAGGTTTAAACAAGAAATGGGAGAGGCTGGAAAGCTATGGTCCGAAGTTTGTCGAAAACATCACCCAGGCTATCTCAAGAGATCTTCTCATGAATGCCATGAGCAACTGTCAAAAATACAAAATCGTCGCTCATGTCCACGATGAAATCATCGTGGAGGCAGATCCCAGCATGAACGCTGAAACGGTCTGCCAGAAGATGTGTGAGCTGCCATCATGGGCAAACGGTCTGGTGCTCAATGCCGAAGGGTACAGAACTCCCTTCTATTGCAAAGATTAGGAGAACAACATGGTCAGCAAGGAAAACAAGAAAACCATCATTGAAATGCGAAAAGCAAACAAAAGCTACGACTACATCGCCAGCCAGCTTAGTCTGACAAAGTCTGCTGTCCAAAACGTATGCAGACAGGCAGGGCTTGCGGGAAAGAAAGCCAAGCAGCGGAAAAGATGCAAACAGTGCGGAGCTCTTCTTCCTGAGGATGCTCCCAAAAGAAAGATCTTCTGTTGTCAGAAATGCCGTGAAGACTGGTGGAACAAGCATCAGCATCTGGTCCATAAACGAAATCCAGTCATCACCTACTGCAAAACTTGTGGCAATCCCATCGAGAATTACAAGAGCTATCAGAAGCAATATTGCAATTCCCATTGCTTCCACATGGGCAAATTCGGTCGCGACAAAGCCGTAAATTTGAAGTAATCCTAACGTCGAATTTACTGGATAATACGGCCTTTCAGAGTGATATATGGACCAACGAAAGGAGATCCACATGATCAAACAACTGAAACGGGTCGCAGCCTATTGCAGAGTTTCGGTGGAATCCGAGTTGATGCAGTCTTCCATTACAAATCAGATCGCCCACTTCACCAACAAGATCAATGACAATCCGCTCTGGCAAAACGCAGGTGTGTTTGCAGACTACGGCATCAGCGGTACCAACACAAAGAAGCGGCCTCAATTCAACCGGATGATTGCATTGGCCTTGCAAGGCAAGATTGATCTGATTCTGGCCAAGTCTATCCAACGATTCGCCAGGAACACCGTCGACCTTTTGGCAACCATCCGCCAGCTGAAAGAACACAACGTGGAGGTGTTTTTGAGAAAGAAAACATCTCCACGTTCAGCCATGATGGAGAATTCATGCTATCCATCATGGCTTCTTTGCCCAGGAGGAAAGCCGAAGCATATCCGACAACATCCGCTGGGGTATTAAGAAGCGCTTTGAACAAGGCATTCCAAACGGACGAAATCCAGTCTTTGGTTACGACTGGAAAGGTGATGATCTGATCGTGAATGAGACCGAAGGCTGGATCGTCACAAAGATGTTTCAAGATTATGCCGACGGAATGCGGGTTCGAGACATTCAGGAATGGATGAATCAGACCGGAGTGAAGACCCGGAAAGGCAATGGCTTCATGCCTGCAACGATCAAAGCCATGCTTGCTAACCCAACCTATACTGGAGTGCTGCTGCTTTGCAAAGAATACGTCGGTGATCCGATTCTGCATGATAGGCATAAGAACCAGGGAGAGCTGCCGCAGTACCTGGTCGAAGACCATCACGAACCGCTGGTGGATGAAGAGACCTGGACAAGAGCGCAAGAACGGACCGAACAAAACCGGCGTTCAAATATGAACCGAAAAACGGTCAATGCTTTTACCGGAAAACTGAGATGCAAAGAATGCGGACGAAACTTCCAGCGAATTATCCAGCACTACAAAGAACGAAGTTACATCTATTGGCAGTGTTACACAAAACGCTGCCAGCTAGGTGAATGCCATTCCTTGAATCTTGATGAAGAGACTCTAGAACAGATCGCTACCAAAATGCTGGAAATGAAAAGTTCGATCCCACCATTTTTCGACAACAAGTCGAAGTCATCGAAGTCGAACCAGACGGAACCTTGGAGTTCCACTTTACAGATGGAAGGAGAAAGACATGCAAGTACGAAAAATCCCAGTAACCAGAACGATGGCCAGAGTTCAGCCAATCATCGCCAGAAAGAACGTAGCCGCCTATGCCAGGGTTTCTACCGACCGGGATGAGCAGCAGACCAGCTATGAAACCCAGGTTTCCTACTATGAGAACATGATCCGCGAACGAGCGGATTGGAACTTCGTGAACGTCTATACCGATGAAGGCATCAGCGGAACCAGCACAGCCCACCGTGAAGGCTTCAAGCAGATGATCCAGGACGCACTGGACCACAAGATCGACTTGATCATCACCAAGTCCGTCAGTCGGTTTGCCAGAAACACGGTTGACTCACTGACAACCATTCGGGAACTCAAAGAACACGGCGTGGAGGTCTACTTCGAAAAAGAGAACATCTGGACCTTCGATGGCAAAGGAGAACTGCTGCTGACGATCATGTCCTCCCTGGCGCAGGAAGAAAGCCGCAGCATCTCCGAAAACGTGAAGTGGGGTGTCCGGAAGAAATACGAAGAAGGCTCCTACCGCATCCCCTACGGAAACCTCATGGGCTATACAAGAGCTGAAGACGGTGGTGTCATGATCGTTGAAGAAGAAGCCAAGATTGTCCGGTTGATCTTCAAGATGTTTCTGGAAGGCAGTACCTACACGGACATCAAGAACTACCTGGAAAGCCAGCACATCAAGACCAAGTTTGGTCGAGATAAATGGGATATCCGAGTGATCAAGCAAATGTTGATGAACGAGAAATACAAAGGTGACCTGCTTCTCCAGAAAGTCTACACGCCAGACTTTATCACCAAGAAGCAGGTCAAGAACAAGGGCGCCATTCCTTCCTATTACATCACCAACTCCCATCAGGGAATCATCAGGGTGGAGGACTTCGACAAAGTCCAGAAGATGATCAAGGACCGTAAATACAGGTTTGGTAAAGAGCGACTCGGCTGCCATACACCATACCCATTCAGCCACCGAGTTCAATGCGCTATCTGCAAGTCCTGGTATACCAGAAGTGTTACCACCCGGTCGAACGGAAAGAAAGTGCCAGTGTGGTTATGCTGGAAGAACAAGTATGAAAGCGAGCAGCGTTGCCCATCACATCAGGTGATGGAGACTGTGTTGGAAGAAGAGTTTGTGATGGCGGTAAACGAATTGCTCCAGGACAAGCAAAGCATCCTCGATGAATGGAGCGAGAAGTTCAATACCACCTACAACATTGACAAGCTCCAAACCAAAGCCGATCGCATCCAGACAAGGATGGAGAAAATCGCTGAGAAAGCCGAGAAGCTGATCGAACAAACACCTACCAACTTCAACGAAGCCTACAACCAGCTGCTGATTGAATACGAGCAGCTTGATAAAGACCACGCAAAGCTGGCAGCCAAAATCAGGGATCTGCAATACGAAGGCGAACGAACACAACATTACCTAGAACTTCTTCAGAAACTTGACCACGTGTACGCGTTCGATGGCGATCTGGTCAGAGCGATGGTCGACAAGGTGATGGTGTACAAGAACCGGACGCTGATGTATTGCTTTGTAGGCGGTCGGAAGATCAAGCGAGAACCGGTGAAGAAGTGAGAAACGCAGAAAAGGGCTGGCTCCATGTGAGGGTGGAGTCAGTCCTTTGGTCGTTATTTCACAAAATCCATCAGCCATTCTTTCCTGTTAAAGAGGAAGAACACCAATAGTATTTCTACTGCACTGGCTTACAAATCTTGCGACAGATTGTTCGCCATTAGTTCTGCCTGAGAAAGAACCAGCTCAATCGCACCAGGGATTTCTTCAGGAGGATAATGATACTTCCTCAAAAGGCGTCTAATATTTTTGCGGATTCCGGCTCTGGCACTTTCTTTGCGTTGCCAGTCAATCGAGACACTATGCCGAAGAATATCCGTGAGCTCTTTTGCAATTTGTACCAGCTGATCGTTTTCATAAAAGTCTTTAACCGCTTCCGGCTTGCAGAGAGCATCATAGAAAGCAACTTCTTCAACAGATAAGCCCAGATCATTTCCAGCCTGACTGGCATTCCGGATATCTTTAGCCATCCGCATCAATTCCTCAATCACTTCTTCATTCGTTATCAAACCATTCACATAGGAATTTAACGCCTTCTTCAAGCGATCAGAAAACTCTTCTGACTTAACAACATTAGTTCTTTTAAAGCCACGGATTTCATCATTCAGTAGTCTTTTCAGAAGTTCCAGGGATAGATTTTTTCCTTCATATTTCTGATTTCCTCTAAGAAGTCAGTATCAAAAGTGAAAATTCTTTCTCGTGATCTGAGAAAAGGCTTATCACGCCATCACTCTTAATCGTCTGTTTCAGAAGTTCATTAATTTGAGCATTCACTTCTTTCAAAGACAGCCTGCCCGAAGCACCAGAAGTCGAAATCCGATTTAAAAGCGTTTTTACAGCGATAAAATAACCCGCTTCTCTTTGTTGTTCATCATCAACCAAACTGCTGCACAGGGAAAGAGACTGCTTCAAGCGCTGGGCTTCCTTGATAAACTTGAACTGTGCTCTTTCTTTTTCTGGAATATTCATTTCTTGATGGGTTAAATCCATGATGTAATTCACCCCACCTGTGATTGCTCTTCCTTTTTCCAAATCCGTACCTTGCAAAAAGGACTTATAGTCGTACCCTTTGAATAAGTCTCTACAGCCGAATAGAGCCTCTTCAAATATTGGAAGTGCCTTTTTCTTAATATCTGGGTCACCAAAGTTCTTCTGGTCGCTCTTGGTATAGTCCTTCATTGCTTGCTTTAATGCGGAAGCAATACCGATATAATCGACTACAAGTCCGCCCTCTTTATCCCCGAACACACGATTCACTCTGGCAATCGCCTGCATCAGGTTATGACCGCTCATTGGTTTAAAAACATACATAGTAGCCAAAGATGGAACATCAAAACCCGTCAGCCACATGTCACGAACAATCGCAATCTTGAAATCAGACTCGTTATCTTTGAATTCTTTTGCTAAATCTGCTCGATACTTATCCGTGCCTGTATATTCGTGCCACTCTTCTGGATCTTTATTACTTCCAGTCATTACAATCTTGACTTTTTATCCCAGGTAGGTTCCAGCTCTAGCATCTTATGGTAAAGCTTCACGGCAATTTCTCTGGAGTAAGCAACGATCAGTGCTTTCCCAGTCAATAAATTTTCACGATTTTCTTTGTAGTGAGTAATTATATCTCTCGCTAGAGAGTCAATCGTTTCATCGCTACCAAGAATCGCCTCCATATTGCTTAGTTCTTTTTACTTTTATCAATTGTGATCTCATCTGCCTCAGCAGCCAACATATCGTAAGTGTTATCGATTCTTCGAAGAGTCTCTTCATCGAGCTTCAGCTTCATAACCCGGCTTTCATAGTAAACCGGTCTGGTTGCACCATCTTCAACAGCCTGAGTCATGTCGTAGATATCGATATAATCGCCAAACACAGCTCTCGTGTCTTTATCTTCAGAATCAATTGGAGTTCCGGTGAAACCAATGTAGGTCGCATTTGGAAGACTATCACGGACCTTCTTAGCTGCTCCGATTACAGTTTTAGCGAGAATATTCCCATACTGATCCTTGGTTGTTACAAATTTTTCTGTTAGTCCATACTGACTTCGGTGTGCCTCATCTGCCATAACGATAATATTCTTCCGTTTAGATAAGGCACCCCATTCATCCTCGAATTTTGCCATAATGGTGAAGATGATTCCGCCACTTTGTCTGTTATTTAAAAGCTCATACAGATTGTCTCTGGAGGTAGCTTGAACAGGCGTTTGACGCAGGAACTTATGACAATCCGAGAAAGTCTTGAATAGTTGATCGTCAAGATCGCGGCGATCAGTAAGGACAACAAAAGTTGGATCATCCATTTGCTGGTCTAATAAATGAGTATAGAAAACCATAGACAGCGACTTACCGCTGCCTTGAGTATGCCAAAACACTCCTCCTCGTCCGTCTGTTTTTGAAGCCAGCATTGTAGAATGAACGGCTTTCTCAACAGCAAAATACTGATGATATCCAGCTAGAATCTTGATTAACCGACCACCAGGCGTCATGAATAAAATGAAGTTTTTAGAATATTCAGGAACCGATCCTTCTGAAAAATGCCAGTAAAAAGGTCTCAAAGTTCGCAAACTTTGTGTTCTCATAGTTTCCATCTGTCGTTTTCCAGTCCATATAGCGATCTTCATCGCTCGAGATTGTACCTGCTCGTGATATCAGCATGTCAGACATTACACAAATCTGGTTGTAGTTAAATAAGCAGGGGATATCCAGCATATAATTACGCAGCTGAACATACCCCTCAGAAGCACCTGTTTCATCCCGTGACGGAGATTTGAGCTCGATTACAACCAACGGCATTCCGTTTACAAACAGGACAATATCTGGACGCTTCTTTTAAATTCTTCCACAGTGAACTGATTCACAATGAGAAATGAGTTGTTCTGAACATCGTTATAATCGATCAAATGAACCAGATCGTTTTTCATTTCACCATTTCGATAGTAGGAGACTCGCAGCCCATTCTGCAGATAATCTGTAAATTGTTCATTCCTGGTTTCAAGAGAACCGACCTCCAAATTCCGAATTTTGACTACTGCTTCGTCAATGGCAGCAGCTGGAAGGCCTGGATTACACATTCGTAGTGAATCTCTTAATACGTCAAGAAGAAGGGGATCCCTATAATCACGATCCATATCTGGACCATATCGATATTCATAGCCTAATTCTAACTCGAACAACTGTATCAGAGTCTTCTCATAGGAATCTTCAGTGTATTGATTCATGGAATCCCTCCTTTTCTAGGGTTTATGCTGGGGAAAGCAAGAATTTATTGGATCTCAATTTCTCCTGAGAGGAGTTGAGGTAATAGTTCATCTCTTGTTTTGCTCAGCGTTCTTGAAGTGATTCTGTTGACTATCAAATTCCGTTGGATTGGATTAAGTAGCTTATTAAGGCTTTCGAGTTCTTCGACAGGCGGAATATAAACAGCAGCATTTTCAAGATCGGATCTTTTATATGTCCCATTGTAGTGGCTTTGGCCTTGGCGATAGATTGAAACTCTCGAAGGTGATACTTTAACCAACAATAGATAAACCAAATTGGATAGTTCTTTGGAGTAACCTTATATAAGTGCTGATTAAGTCCTCCGCTTCCTCCTGTCCAAAAGTCTGCAAGCAGTGTTCCAGACCATGAAAACAAAAGGTCACCATCGTTAACAATTTGCCTTTTATCAATTGTTGCTGAGCATAGTTCGCTCGTCTCAGAAAAGCCCTTATTACTAAGCTCTTTTATTTTTATGACCTTTAAAGGGTGTTCTTCGTTTTCATGAGGACGGAATTTCTGCATCGGCAATCCATTTTGAAAAGTTGCAATATCTAATAAACTTTTCTGTTTCCATGTCGTCATTGATGGATTTTTAAGGATTTTTGCTTGAAAACCGTGTCAATAAGATCCAGTAAATTCTTGTTTATTCGAGTATTAACTCGTATTTTCTCATCTAGATTTGATAAAAAACGCCTATTTTCTTTTGAACTTCATACTCAGGCACACTTATAAATATTTGGTCAAAGGTATCTCGCGTGATTGTGTCGAATACAGATCCATGAGTATTGGCTTTTAGCTTATTAATTGTTCCTTTGAGGAGATAATACGTATAATCGATATCAAATCCTTTTTTGCTCTCAACCCATAACAAGACTGATTAAATGCCATATCTCGCGAAACCATAGCTAAAGCCCCGACGGTACCACGCGCAGAGACAATTAAATCTCCAGGATGAAGAATGGAAGTAGAACTTTCCTTTAGTCCTTTTTCAGTGATGCTTTTTCCGCACTGTCCACCCATTTTTCATCGCTATTAAAATCCTTGACAGATAACCATGGAATATCCCCATTCCAATACTCTGAATTTGTTGTTTTAGGAGTACCGCCCCCGATGATTTCGAATATTTCTGACAGAGCGTATTTCTTCATTACCCAATAAACCTCCTGTGTGAATCTTTCACATTACTTTGTTTGACCATTGCATATTGCATAGTCGTATCTATTCTTTCGTGCCCCAGCAGTCTTTGTAGCTGCTCAACCGGCATACCCTTGTCTATAGCTGCAGTAGCTAGAGTTCGTCGGAATTTATGGGGATGTACCTTTTGATTCCTAATGAGCTTCCAATCGATTTGAGCCGACTTTCAACTCCATTTATTGTGATTCGAGAATGCGGTTGGCGCAGGCTTACAAATAATGCATCGCTTTCGTCTGTTCTCGACTCCAGATAATCCTCGAGATGGATTTTTGTTCTAGCGTCAAAATAGACTTTCCGTTCTTTATTTCCTTTACCAAAGACAATACATTCACGGTTTTGAAAATCGATGTCGTCCTTATCGAGCTTTACCAATTCACCAACACGCATCCCTGTTGATGCCAGCATGTCAATCAAGGCTAGATCTCGGATGTTCTTGGTAGAATCACGCATTTTTCCAACTCTTCATCTGTATATACTTCTTTAACAATCTTATCAGTCTTGATTTTATGAATACGGCGTGCTGGGCTTTTCAATATGTGATCTTCTTCCTCCAGCCATGAGAAAAAGCTAGATATAATCCTTCGGATGTTATCAATAGTCACCTTGCTCGAACCATTATTACTCTGGTATTCCGACAGATATTTTCTAAGATCATCCGTATCAATCGTAATAAGTGGTTTCTCAATTGCCTTGATCATCCCTTCTATAGTCTTCCGGTAATATGCTGTAGTTTTCTCTGAACATCCTTCAATGCTCTTCGCATCCAGAAATTTTTGAAGTAAATCGCTATTGTCCAGAAAATCTGTCTCTTCCTGTTCTTTGATAGTTACCTCGAATTTGGAAACGACAGACGTTATAACTGTCTTAACTGCATGTACCTTTCCAGGATCTACTAACCCCATAATCGCGTTTACAATGCTTGCTACTAATACGTTTTCCATAATTTTGCCTCCTGAATAAGGCGATTATGTAGAGGATAAGTGATCTAGAAAACAAGAATTTATTGGATCTCAATTTCTCCTGAGAGGAGTTGAGGTAATAGTTCATCTCTTGTTTTGCTCAGCGTTCTTGAAGTGATTCTGTTGACTATCAAATTCCGTTGGATTGGATTAAGTAGCTTATTAAGGCTTTCGAGTTCTTCGACAGGCGGAATATAAACAGCAGCATTTTCAAGATCGGATCTTTTATATGTCCCATTGTAGTGGCTTTGGCCTTGGCGATAGATTGAAACTCTCGAAGGTGATACTTTAACCAACAATAGATAAACCAAATTGGATAGTTCTTTGGAGTAACCTTATATAAGTGCTGATTAAGTCCTCCGCTTCCTCCTGTCCAAAAGTCTGCAAGCAGTGTTCCAGACCATGAAAACAAAAGGTCACCATCGTTAACAATTTGCCTTTTATCAATTGTTGCTGAGCATAGTTCGCTCGTCTCAGAAAAGCCCTTATTACTAAGCTCTTTTATTTTTATGACCTTTAAAGGGTGTTCTTCGTTTTCATGAGGACGGAATTTCTGCATCGGCAATCCATTTTGAAAAGTTGCAATATCTAATAAACTTTTCTGTTTCCATGTCGTCATTGATGGATTTTTAAGGATTTTTGCTTGAAAACCGTGTCAATAAGATCCAGTAAATTCTTGTTTATTCGAGCATTACTCTCAATCTGATTGTCGATTGAACCCAGTATCTGTGCAATTTTCCGTTGGTAATCAACAGATGTGGGAATTTCCACCTCAATATTCTTCATCACATTCCCGGAAACCTCTTTGAAAGTGGTTCCGCTGCCTGCTGATTTAATTTTCTCTTTGTTAAAAACTAGGAGGTAATAGAGAAAAAGCGGATCGACCACACCGGTATCTGGAACTACACTCTTGAATCCCTGGTTTGTACAAATCGGATTTGATGCGATAGCTACATAACCAATTGGAGCACGTGAACTGAACAACACGGTACCTGCAGGTAACAATTCAGTAGAACAAGAATTCAATCCTTCTTCAGTAATACTTCGTTCTCCTTTGGATATATACCGTTCAGAATAATCAGCTAAATCCTTCGGAGTCAGCCAAGGAATAGAGCCGCCATAGAAAGCTTCATTTTTCGTAGAAGGCGTAGCCCCACCAACTACCCTTCCTAATTCTTGCAACTTGACCGTTTTCCAATTAGATTTCATACCCAATCTTCTCCAGCTGCTTTCGAATCTCTGCTTCAAGTTCATGTGATTGTTTAAACAAATCACCAAGTTCAGAAGTCAGTCGCTTCATCTTTTCGTCGAACGGCTCTCCATCCTCTTCGTCTTCTTCGATACCTACGTATCTACCTGGAGTCAGAATATAGTCCTGTTTTGCGATTTCTTCTGTATCTACTACCGCCCAGTGTCCTGGATTATTCTCAAGTTCGCCTTCTTCATACGATTGATACAGCTCACCGATCTTCTTAACATCCTCATCGGAGAATTCGCGCAGTTTCCTAGAAACCATGGTACCCATATCTTTAGCGTCGATAAAAAGCGTCTTTCCTTTTTGCTTTTTGTTCATTGAAAGATACCAAAGTGAAACAGGTATACCCGTTGAATAGAAGAGCTTTTCAGGCAAAGCTACAATACAATCAACCAAATCTGCCTCAATGATGTTTTTCCTGATTTCACCTTCTCCCTTGGTTTGGGTTGAAAGCGCACCGTTTGCTAAAACCATACCGATCTTTCCGTTTCGGTTCATATGAGAAATCATATGTTCCATCCAGGCAAAGTTTGCGTTTGATTCAGGAGGTGTTCCATATGCCCATCTCGGGTCATCTTCGAGCGACTTGTGCCACCAGCTTTTATCGTTGAAAGGAGGATTCGCCATCACAAAATCCATCTTTTCATGAGGATGAAGATCTTCCAGGAAGGTGTCTGCATTGTGGGGACCGAGGTTTGCATCAATTCCTCTAATCGCCAGGTTCATCTGGGCGAGCTTCCAGGTAGTCGGATTCGATTCTTGTCCAAAGACTGAAATATCGTTTAATTGGCCGCCGTGGCTCTCAATAAATTTTGCAGACTGTACGAACATTCCGCCGCTGCCGCAGCATGGGTCATAAACCCTACCGTGATAGGGTTTTAATACTTCAACAAGGGTACGGACAACGGATGACGGTGTGTAGAATTCGCCTGCATTCTTGCCTTCCTGGGAAGCAAATTTCTGAAGACAGTACTCATAGGTTCTTCCGAGTATGTCTTTTTCGTTTCCATGTTCGTGCATTTTGATATTGGTGAACAAATCGACAACTTCACCTAATCTTCGCTGGTCCATTTCAGGGCGAGCATAGTTTTTGGTAAAACGCCCTTCAGTTTTGGGTTCTCTTTCTCGATTTGTTCCATTGCAGAGTCGATGGCTGTTCCAACAGAGTTTGTATGTGCGGAGTTCTTGATCACATCCCAACGAGCACCTTCTGGAACGAAAAAGATGTTTTCAGAAATATACTCGTCTTTATCGTCAGGATCAGCATATGGGTCTTCTAAGAGTTCAGCACGTTTTGCTTCGAAAGAATCAGAGATATACTTCAAAAGATCAAGCCGAGAATAACGTGTTTATATTCAGAAGCATCCATACTACCGCGCAGAACGTCGGCCGCACTCCACAGTTCAGCCTCAAATCCTACATCCGCTTTATTGGATGCTTTCTTCTTTGTATTTGCCATAAGTCTCCTTCTTTTGCCTCGTGAGCTATCTATTCTTTCATTATAACCATCCCTGGATTATAAAGGGCTTTCATCGAAAAAATCAGGCTATCAGTGGCTTCTTATATGGAAAGATCAGCCGCTATTTTAGCCTGATAAGCCTGATATAAAGATTGGTTTTCTTGTCCCTTTGATATTGGAAATGGTCCAATCTGTCTAGCGATACCATCCTGATAACTCTTTTTCTTATGGGACGAAAATCCAAATTTTCTCCTGAAATCAAGCTGGAATGTGTTCAACAATATATCTCCGGTGTGGGGTCTGCTGAACTCTGCAAACAGTACGGCATTCTTGACTCGAAAACGATCACCAAATGGGTTGGAATCTATAGGCGAGATGGTGCCGCCGGATTGATCACACCTAGCGTAAATAAAAGATATTCTTCTGAGCTGAAACAGAAAGTGATTGCGGAATATCGTTCAGGGCAAGCATCTTTGAGTCAGCTCTGTCTGAAATATCATATTTCTGCCGTCTCAGTAATCCGCCGCTGGCTGAAAGGCGATACGATTTCTCCATGTAAGGGAGGAACGAAAACGCCGAATCGAAAGAAGAACTCTGCAAAATCATTCACCAAAGAGCAGAAAATCGAAGCGGTAAAGCAGTGTCTTGAAAACGATAAGAATTATCAGGAAACCGCTCATCGTTTTGGCTGCACGTATACACAGATTTATAACTGGGTCCCAGCCAGCAGTAAGATAGTTCCTCCTGAAGCTTTCGCGTTATGGAACCAAAAAGGCTGTTCATGTATAGCTGGCGTTATTGTCGGCTTCGCCGGGACCAGCCTGCGCGGCTGGAGCGCGGTTCACTCCTCTCAAGAAGAGAGGGGCTCCTCCCGTCATACCACTCGCGCTCAAAGATTTCACAGAACCCAGAACCTGCCAAGGGACGCTTCGCTCAAGCCCTTGCCAGAACCTGGAACCTGTGAGACCTCCTCACTGTGAGCGATACGACAGAAGGAGGGCAATCCGCCCGCTCTAAACAACAAAAGCTTTTGGCATAATTCGTGCGAAATGCTTGAGCGAGTTTTATTCATTCCTGTGTCTGCTTGACGGGGGCAGAGCGCTTCAAAACTCGAAGCGGTTCTTGTTGCTGGATGGTTTTGAGGGCGTAAGCGAAATTAGTTTTGTGATACTTCACCCCGATAATTGCTTCAAAATCTCATGCAGTATTCTGAATATATCCAGAACGACATATCATACAGAAAAGAGGAGTCCTGCAGGAAATCCCTTTAAAAAAGGAAAAACAAAAGGGGGAAAGGAGCAATTTCAAATGAAAAAGGTTTTGTCGCTGCATTCGCATCCACACTGCTGCTTCTTAGCGGATGCGGCAGTTCATCCAAACCAACCGTTGCGCTCGCCGATCCGTCCAGTCAGACATCGGTACTCCTGGAAACGTACGAACCGCAAAACGATACGAATGTCAGGCCGGCGACAGATCCGTCCAGTCATCCGCAGTCCGATACCAGCAAATTGAAGACCCGCAATCCAGTTTCGGAAAAATCCGATCCAGCCGCACAAAAGGCGGATTCCTCCGAATCTTCAAATCGGCCCGGAAACACTGGATCGTCTTCCCAAACGGAACCTTCCAAACCCGTTTCAGACTCTGCTCCGATTGCGGAACAGAACGATTCCACGCTCGACGCAATTGAGGACGATCCCTCAGCTTACTTTGAAACGTCCGAAGAGCAGGAAGACAGTGAATCTGTCTCTTATGTTCAGTCTGCCTGTTATGCAGATTACTACTATGTCGGCCTTATCGTGGAAGTGGAAGCGCCTGCCGAAAATCAACCGGTTTCGGCCATGACGATGTATTTCTTCCTTAATACGCAGGAAACGCTCGGAATGAGCGGACAGATGGCCTGTGTACTGGCACGCGCCGCAATTATGGCCGAAATCAGCGATGAACTGGGCAGTGTTTTTCCGTATGGAGACTGCGATACCGAAATGGTTGCGGATGAAGATTACGTCATCGTTCAGGTCCGTGTAAACGATCTGGGCGCCTATATTGAAGGCTCCACAAAACAGCCGTACGATCCGCAGGATCTGATTTTTACTAATGCCGTTCATGATCTTGAGCAGATCTTCTATTGTGAATAGACAAATCGGGTGGTTTTGTCGGATGTTCGTTTCCTTTCTCCCTTTTCCAGAAAGGCAACCCCAGAAGAAATGCTTTGCCTCTGTCGTCTGCCTTCATGACGACAGTTTTTTCATTCGTGCCCATTGTCCTGCCTCTGGAGTACAGAGCCTTATCACAGCAGGATTTTCTATAGAAAAGAACAAATAAGTCGACGACTGTGCAAATGAAATTATATAACCGAATAAAATGTACGAATAAATAAAAATTCATGATGAAATAAAATAAGATAGGATAATGGCAGGCGTTAAGACAAATGCCGCCAAAGCCCATTTTGTAAAGAACTCATTTCGAACGGAAGCGCAGTTCGCCATTATCAGGAAGGGGCTGGAGCAGGATAAGACGATTCTGGGCAGATCAAAAGGAGGACGCCAAAGCAGGGATGTACGATGAATACGCTAAATTGTGAATAATTCCTCCATATTTCCCTTTGGAAAATCGTTCCCTCTGACTTTCCGATACGAAAGAGGGCAGAGATCGGACAGGACGGAAATGCACAAACGGAACAGGAAACAGAAGGAGTGAGCGTATGAATACGGCCAAAGCTTTGAAAGCAAAAATCCTCGCTATAAACGGAAGAGGCTATCCGGCGTATCGGGATTTGAAAGGAAAGTGGGACTTTGGAAGCTATGTGCTTTCCATCGACCATGTGCAGTCCGACCCGTTTGCTTCCCCATCGGACATTTCGATTCACATCGAAAATCCAGGCTTTCCTTCGCATCTTTACGAAAACCGTACCTGTCGGATTGCTTTGCAGGATGCACTGCTGCGGCTGTTTGGCCGGAAGCTGAAACAGGCGGATGTGCGCCGCTCCGGTTCTGGAAAATCAGGCGCACTGACGTGCAGTTCGGTCTGTCCGGAAGTGCTTGAACGTTCTGCAGTACAGATCGATCCGAAAAACGGTTCGCTGATTTTCCGGCTCAACGCAGGCTTTCCTGCCAAAGGCCGTTCGATTCTGGCCAAGGGGCTGGTGATGCTTTTATTTGATACTTTGCCGCCTTTAGTGGAATCGTCCTTGATTTACGCCAATCTGACGGCAGCGGAAAAAGAGCATCTGCAGCGGGTGTATGAGCTGTCTGTGGATCAGCAGGCGATTCGTAAACAGCTTCAGGACAGACATCTCGTGTCCTTTGTGGCCAACGGCGCGATTTTGCCGCGTAAGAGCGGGGCAAGCGCTTTGCCGATGGAGGACGCGATTCGGTTTGTGAGCGCGCCGGAAAAAGAAATTGAACTCGATCTGCCTTATGCCGGAAAAATCAAAGGCATGGGCATTGACGAGGGCGTAACGCTCATTGTCGGCGGCGGCTACCATGGAAAATCGACGCTGCTGCAGGCGCTGGAAATGGGTGTTTACGATCATATTGAAGGCGATGGCCGTGAGTATGTCATTACCCGCAATGACGCGATGAAAGTGCGCGCCGAAGACGGCCGCTGCGTTCATCATGAAAACATTTCTTCCTTTATTCAGAGTCTGCCCGGCGGTAAATCCACGGAAGATTTCGTCAGTGAAGACGCATCCGGATCGACGAGTCAGGGGGCTAATGTAGCGGAAGCGCTCGAATCCGGAAGCCAGGCGCTTCTGATCGATGAAGATACATCCGCAACCAACTTCATGATTCGCGATGAGCTGATGAGCGAAGTCGTTTCCCAAAAGAAGAGCCGATTATTCCGTACATTGCCCGCATTCGTGAACTTGCCGATCAGGGCGTATCCACCGTGCTCGTTGCGGGAAGCAGCGGTCTGTTTTTTGATAAGGCAGATACGATTATCCAGATGAAAGAATACAAGCCGTACGACATTACAAAACTGGCCAGGGAAAAAGCGGCTGCCTTTGCCAAACCGCAGACCAGCGACTATCCGCCGATTGTCACTCCAAACAAACGGATTCTGAAAAAGAACGACGCGCTCTGTCAGGATAAGGTCAAGGTCAAAACATCCGCGCTCGATTCGCTTTCGATTGCCAGAGAGCCGATCGATCTGCGCGCCCTCGAACAGCTTGCCGATTCCCAGCAGTCGGCGGCGATCGGAAAAATGATCGTCTATGCGCAGCGCAATCTGGTCGATAATCAGAAAACGATCGACGAGATCGCTGAGGAGCTTGAAAATCTTGCGGATGAAAACGGCATGAGCTTTTTGGAAAGGGCAATTTAGCCCGTCCAAGAAAGCAGGAACTGTGCGGCGTGATCAATCGCCAGCGTTCCAACGGCTTCCGTTTTCAGAAATGAATTTGAATTTGCGGATGATCTATACAAAATGGATTGTCTGCATCCTGTCGGATTCATCAGAAAACCACACGGATAAAACGATTTATCAAACTGCATAAAGCAGGTTTTACAGACGGATTTTCCCTCTGCAGATCCTGCTTTTTTCATTTTCAGCGATAGGCATCGAAGAAAAGGGGAGCGGATAAAATGCAGAAAGGCATAGTCAAATTCTGTCTGCACGATCGTTTGACACTGTCTTGAATTATTTAAATAGATAACGGGAGTAAAATAAAACAAATTGTTTGGAATTATTATACAAATTAGGAAATAGACATTTCACAGTTACCAATTAATGCAATAGTTTGCATATATCATTAGCGTTATCATAGATATGAAGGAAAGAAGTAAACGGTTACAAGAGTTGGCCTTTTAACTGCGTACTTCTTTTACTCAAATTATGAAAAGGATGGAAGATATGATTCGAAACTCATTCCGTAGAGCGCTGAAGCGCACGGCAGCGGCGGCTGTCAGCTGTGCAGCAGCCTGCTCGATGATGTTCGCATCCGGAACGCCGATCATGGCCGCTGAAGACAGCGACGTAGCGATCGAAGCGCGCGTAAACGACATCATCTCCAAAATGACGACCCGTCAGAAAATCGAACAGATGATCATGCCGGATTTCCGTAAGTGGGGAACCAGTGACGACACCGCAACGGATTTCACCGAAATGAACGATGAGGTTAAACAGATTATCGCGGACTACGACTTTGGTGCCATTATTCTGTTTGCCAACAACGTTAAGGAAACCGAGCAGTCCTACAACCTCGCGATGGATATGCAGAAAGCAGCCATCAGCGACGGCGGACTTCCGCTTCTGATTTCCGTTGATCAGGAAGGCGGCTCTGTTTCCCGTCTGGGCACCGGTACAGCTCTGCCAGGCAACATGGCTGTCGGCGCTACCTTCAATACCGATGATGCAAAGAAAATCGGCGAAATCATCGGTTCTGAACTTTCCGTACTCGGTATCAACACCGACCTCGCACCGGTAGTCGATGTCAACAACAACCCGAACAACCCGGTTATCGGTCTTCGTTCTTTTGGCGATGATCCGGAACAGGTTGGTCTTATGGCTTCTGCCGAAATTGCTGGCCTTTCTGAATACAACGTAATCGGCTGTGCCAAACACTTCCCAGGTCATGGCGATGTGGCGACAGACTCCCACTATGGCCTGCCGATCGTAGACAAGACGGTCGAGGAAATCAAAAACAACGAGCTGAAACCGTATACAGTAGCGATCAACGAAGGCATCGAAATGATCATGACCGCACATATCCTGTATCCGGCTCTCGACAATACAACGCTTCACTCGGATCTGACAAACCAGGAAGAACAGCTCCCGGCGACTCTGTCCAAGAAAATTATCACTGACCTGCTCAAAGGCGAAATGGGCTTTGAAGGCGTAGTCAGCACCGACGCCATGAACATGGAAGGTGTTGCCAAAGTCTGGTCCCAGCCGCAGCGTGTTGCTGTAGCCATGGAAGCCGGCGCCGACCTGATCTGCATGCCAACCGTTCTGTACTGCAAGGACGACCTGAAAGATCTCGACGCGGTCATCAACTACTGCGAACAGGAAGTTGCCAACGGCAAGCTTACTCAGGAACGTCTGAATGACGCCTGCACCCGTATCCTGACCCTGAAAGCCCGCAAAGGCATTCTGGACTGGAACGAAAATGACTATTCCATCGATGAAGCCAAAGAAGTTGTCGGCTGCGCCGAAAACAAACAGGCTGAACGTGAAATCGCTGCCCGCGGCGTTACCGTTACCCGCAACGAAGACAACGTTCTGCCAATGGAAGTTACTAAGGACACAACCGTTCTCGTAGCTACTCCTTATTCCAACGAACCTGGCCTGATCTCCCTCGCCTGGAACCGCGGCAAAGATGCCGATACCGTAGAAAACGGTGCGAAACTGGATTATTTCGTATACACAGGCCAGGCTGAACTGACCGACGAACAAAAAGCAAAATTGATGCGGCCGATTATGTAATGGCCGTTACCGAAGTTTCCAGCGCAGCCCGCATGGGCGGCAGGCACTGGTCGAGCAAAATACCAAATGAAATCGTGAAATACGCGAGGGAAAAAGGCAAAAGGCTATCATCATGTCTGCGGACAAACCATATGATACCCAGTGGTATCCAGATGCTCAGGCAGTCATGGCCGTTTACGGCAACAAGGGTACCGGAGTTGACCCGACCGAAGCCATCATCGGCGGCGCAACCGGTGCTAACGAAGCCTATGGACCAAACATCCTGGCCGGTATGGAAGTTGCACTTGGGACCTTTGGTGCCAGCGGACAGCTCCCAGTCAACGTTTACAAGTATGATGATGCAACTGGCATGTATTCCACAACCGATGTCGTTTATCCGCGCGGTTCCGGTCTGACTTACCAGTCCAAATCCGATGCCAACCGGATGGAAATGTACCGTCTTTACAACCCGAATTCCGGCGAACACTTCTACACCAGCAGCTCCAGAGAACGCGACTACCTTGCGAAAGTCGGCTGGAAGAGTGAAGGAGTCGGCTGGATCGCTCCGAAGAAATCCAATACTCCGGTTTACCGCGTATACAACCCGAATGCCGGCGATCACCTCTACACACTGAGTGAACGCGAGAAAAACTACCTGGTTGACCAGGGATGGAAAGACGAAGGCATCGGCTGGTATTCCGATGACAACAAGGCCGTAGAAGTATGGCGTGAATACAACCCGAACGCCAAGAGTGCAAACCACAACTTCACAACCAACTTCAAGGAACATACATACCTGATTGAACTTGGCTGGAGAGGTGAAGGCATCGCCTGGTACGGTCTCGAAAACTTCGAGTAGTCAATCCCGACTCTGAAGGAAAATGCTTTAGCCGATAGAGCAGACCCATACATCAAAACAAAATAAAACGGCAGAGTTTGGACGCATCCGCCGTGCGTTCGAACTCTGCTTTTTCATGGAATTTCAAGCGGCCGCTTTTCGCTTTTCAAACGCCCTGCTAAGGTAGAAATCAAACTTCGCTTTGCTCCGCTGACCAGAAATGCTTCGACATCTTTTTCGTTCCAGAAACAGCTCGAAGCCAACGGGTCGAAACGGCGGCGAAGAACGCACTTGAGAAAGGAGAAAGACAATGGAATTTCAGAGTGAACGACTGATTTTGCGTCCCTGGAAAGCCGAGGACGCTCAGGTATTATACGAACTCGCAAATGATCCGGATGTCGGACCGGCCGCCGGCTGGCCCGTTCACCAAAGCGAAGAGGAGAGCCGGCAGATTATCGAAAGTGTGCTGAGTAATCCGCTGGATTTTGCGATCTGCCTAAAAGAAACGTCGACGCCAATCGGCGCCATATCTCTGATGGTGCCCAAGCTGAAACAGCGTGAGGGGCATCCCCATACGACAAGGAACTGGGCTTCTGGATCGGCAAGCCATACTGGGGCCATGGCTATGTGGAAGAAGCGGCAAACATGCTGATCGATTATGGCTTTGAAGATCTGTGGCTCGATCAGATCTGGTGCGGGCATTATACCGGCAATTCCAAATCCGCCAGAGCACAGGCCAAACTTGGCTTTTGCTTTTTCAAAACGGAAGAGCATGTCCTTGTACTGCTGCTTGGCGAATTCCGTGATGAAGTGATCAACCGCATGACAAGGGAAGAATGGAAAGCTCTGCGAAACGCGAAATAGATTCCAGTGTCAGAACCGAATCCGACCGCTCTTCTTCCTTTTTAAAAGACGCGATGCACAAATCTCTGTACAGATTTCTATACAGATCACCATTACAGGCAACCACAGCCAATACATATAAGAAAACGGGCCGTGCGGCCCGTTTTTGCGTAGAGGGTGAACGATCGGAAGGCAGCAGGAAGAGAGGATTCTGTCCTTTCCTTGTTACTGCCGTTTGAATGTCTTCTTGAGCTCAATCCATAAATAGATGATTCGGGAAATCGCCTCGCGTCCGGCTTTTTCCAGGTGAAATCCGGTGCGCTCTCCATTGCCCAGTTCGAAAAGAACTGTCTGGCCAGCGCGTTCGAACGTCGGGCGTGCAGGCCGCCCGTCAGAATCAGGATTGGCTGATCACCGATCATTTCTCTAGCGTATTTCATGTTTTCCCAGGTGTTCTGCGCCCGGGTTTCCAGCAGGATCGGCAGCTGCGGACAAAGTTCATGAATGTAGTTACCCATCACTTCCGCTTCCACGTACGGATTGCGGACCGCACCGCCAGAAATGATCAGCGTGCGGTATTTGCCCTGCAAATACTGATCGATCGCCAGATGACAGCGCAGTTTCATTTCACGCCCCAGGCTGCCGTCATCGTGAACCGAACAGCCCAGAAGCAGTCCAAAAGGATACGGTTCCTGTGAAACTTTCGGTTTGCGGCAGGGCGGCAGCTGGTGTTCGTACCAGACCAGAGACAGCCCAGCTGCAGCCCCGAAAAGGGAGACGAGGACAGCCTTTTTGTGGCGGTGAGAAGAAGGACGGTGAAACATAGAAAACTCCTTTCTAAAGGAAAAAGGATCGGGTTACAAAACCGGACAGAAATACGTGTGAAGTTCGGCCAGGAGAGCGTGTCGAATCGACGCATCCGAACCGTCCGCTTCCGCTGTACTGGAGGAAGAAAATTCAGAGCAGGCAGAAAGGGTGTGCGGTAAAACGAGCGTCCAGGCGGCTGGTTTCTGATCGATCAGCGAATACAGACGCATTTCCTTATTGAGAAGATTCTGAAGCCAGGGGAAAGATCGGCCATACGGCTGGCGGCTTTCAATCCGCCGGGCAGCGACTTTAACAGTGCCTGTCCCCGGTCATTGAAGCCAAGCGTCAGAACTTTAAAAAGAACGGATGCTCTTTCATCTCCCTTTTAGAGATCTGCATCAAAATCATCATGCAGGTTCTCTGTATTCTTGCCCGTGTATACGTTTTGGAAACGGCATGCTTCAGAAAGCCTTCAAACGTATCGCTTTTTCTGGCGCTTTCGATCAGACGGTATTCGATGCCTTCCTCGCAAAGGAAAAATTCGCTTAACCGCTTCGGATCGCTCATGAGCAGCTGCATCCGCAAATACGGATAGTACGATTGCCACGATTGTCGGGGATGATAGAGCGCGTCGCCTTTTTGCGGAATGTTGGCGAAAAAGTCTTTTCGAATCGCTGTGGCGGATTTGAGTGAAAAGTTGCGGGGAACGGCACGACCGCCATGCCAAACGACCGGGCGTGGCGAATGTACTGCACCGCCAGAATATCGTTTGGCCGCAGATCGATGCCGTTTAAAACGGCGTTCTGTACATGTGAGCGGCCGGGAACAGCTTCGAGCATTTTCAGCTGTCTGGATTTTTCTTCCAGAACGGCCAGATCCGCGAGCTCCGATCCAAAGCAGAGCGTATTGACCCCGGCACATTTGAGGGCTTCGATCGCGTAGAGTGCAAAATAGTCGGCGCTTTGCATGGCGTAGGCGGCAGGCAGCGCGATCACCAGATCGGCGCCCGCTTCGATGGCCATACGGGTTTTCTCTTGAGGAGAAAGAAGGGAAGGCAGTCCGCGGCTTGAATACCATGTGGAAAGGACCACGACGATCTGATCGGGATGAAGCGTTTCGCGTACCCGTCGAATGATTTCGCGGTGTCCGTCATGAAAGGGATTGAATTCAGCAATGATTCCAGCTTTGATCATGTGTTCAGTCTACCGTAAAAGAGGATTCCATACATTTCCAGCCGTGAATCCCATTTCAAAATCGTTTCCGTTCAGGTACCATGGACAGGGTTTTTCCGAAAGCGGATAAGAAACGACGGTATCGTTTTTTGCGTAAGGAAAATCAAAAGAACAATTCACGGATCAAAACAGACAAAACATCTGGATGGATCCGATCAGAAGGAAAAACGGATCCTGGATCCGATGAAAAGATAGAACAGCGAGGACAAACAGTATGAAATTCAGCAGATTTGTTTCAAAAGCCGCCTGCCTGGGCGCTGCCGCTCTGCTTGCGGCCGGATGCGCCGGCAGCACGAACGACACCAGCAACGCCGACGTATCGAGCGTCACCTCTTCCATTGCCAGCAGCCAGACCGAATCGGTCGTTTCCAGCAAAGTGGCTACCCGGGCTTCCAAGTCGGAACCGGGCGGCAAGCAGTACCAGGCCGAAATCAAGATTTCCGGCTACGATGAACCAATCATCTTCACCATGGACGAAGGCATCGCTCCGGAAACCGTAGACAACTTTGTCAATCTGGCCGAAAAAGGCTTTTACGACGGCCTGACCTTCCACCGTATTATTGACGGCTTCATGATTCAGGGCGGCGATCCGCGCGGCGATGGAACCGGCGGAAGCTCCCGCAGCATTTACGGCGAATTCAAATCCAACGGTTTTGACAACTCCCTCAAGCACGTGCGCGGAACCGTATCCATGGCCAGAAGCAACCAGCCGGATTCCGCCAGCAGTCAGTTCTTTATCGTGCAGGAAGATGCGTCCAGCCTCGACGGGGAATACGCCGCATTTGGAACGGTAACCAGCGGCATGGATGTCGTAGACCAGATTGCTGAATCCGCGAAGCCGACCGACAACAACGGCTCCATTTCCAAGGAAGATCAGCCGGTCATCGAATCCATCACCATTACCGAACTCGATGACAAGAAATAAGCGGTAAGCACAAATCGAATCCAGTGAAGCTCTCTAGAGCAAAGAGAAAGCGCTCTGGAGCAAAGATAAAGATATAAAAAAATCTGTATCTGTATCCTTCTGTCTCTTGCCTCTGGAAACAGCCTGAGCAAAGAAGACAGACCGAAAAAACAGACCCGATCACAAATTGATGGACAGATTCTCAGAGCCGATCCGGCTCTTCGGGTCTGTCCTTCGATTTTGTAACGGTCACGGACTATGATGAAGATGCATGCGGCAGGGAGCCAAAACGATACGCGATATCCGACGTTTGCCCCTGGCTCATGACAGACAAGACATTTGAACAGGCAGATTTTTCAAAGAGTCAACGCGGCCGGAAAAAGCCGAAAGTACGATAGTTAAGGACAAAATGGCAAAGCACTTCGATCGTTTTGTTCAGATTTTCGTTTGTTTGACAATTCAAAAGGGTCTGCCTATAATATCAAATGCTACATGAGGTGAATAGCGTGAAGTTTCGTAAAAGCGATTTTCTGGCGGCGCCGGATGACTATCTTGAAGTCAATACCGACCTGGCCGATCTCGATGGAGCTCAGTTTGTGAATACGCCTGTTCTGGCCGTACCCGAGTGTCACGTCGAGGGCACTTTACAGTTTGACGGCCGCAGCAGGGTTGTCAGCAACCTTCATTACTCCGGCTTCATGATTGTTGAAGACTCGATTACCGGAGAAGATCTCGAATACGTTTTCGAGGCCGATTCTGAAAAAGAGTACTCATTCGATCCGCTCGAGGATACGGACGATCAGGAAGACATTCTCGTTGTGAACAACAACACGATTGATCTGAATGATGAGATGATCGAAGCGATTGTATATGAAGCACCCATGAGCATTACCCGTTTAGCCCGTGAAGACTATCCTAGCGGTAAAGGCTGGTCGCTTACATCCGATCAGGATGAGGGGACAGCCAGCAGCAGGAAGATCCCCGCTGGGCAAAACTCAAAGATCTTAATTTCGAGGATAACTAGGAGGTGCCACCATGGCTGTTCAGCAGAGAAGAGGTTCCAAACACCGTAAGGCAAAAAGAAGAACCCATTACAAACTGACTAAACCCGCTCTTGTAAAATGCCCGGAGTGCGGCGAATTCAAACTCGCTCACAAAGTATGCCCGAGCTGCGGTAAATACAAAGGCAGACAGGCTGTCGAAGTAGAATAATTCCTGTCCCTTTTATAATCAGTATCCAGATGGATGAACAAGCAGAGAGACCTCTGCTTTTTTCTTTTGCGCGTTTCGCATTTTCTCTAACAGGCCTGCAGGACGTTGATGTCCTCCTGCGGGCCTTTTCCGTTGTGCAGGAGCAAGCGCAGGGAAGCACGAAACTGAAATCCAGGGAAAGGAAATAGAAACGGGCAAATAGAAACGGGAAGGTCCTGACAGATCCGATCGCAAAAACCACAGAATGTATCGCATTCGTGCGAGAAACCGTCTTTTCTGTATGGTCCGGAATTGGGATTCTTGTGTACCAAAGCAACAATTTCGTACCATAGCCAATTAGTATTAAGCCTATGCGATTTTAATAATACGAAAAGAAGAAAAAGACAACCGTGATAAACGTATAGAACGATAAAATAAAAGGCCAGTATTTCTCCCGTTTGCCTGGACGAAGGCAGACGGGCGGCTGCTTTTGGCTTTAAGAACAGGCGCAGGGATTTGAACGAATGGTTTTCCTTACGGGCAAACAGGAAAACCCCCATCCTGCATTGGATCCCCATTTTTATTTTGAACAGGAAAAGCGGTCGTTTTACGTTCCATCCATTTTCTCAAACGCGTGGTTTTGCCTCGGCTTTTGACCTACAGGCGCTTCTTCATTTGATTCGGGCAAAAATATAAATTACGAAGCGCTTCAATGCACTCTATTTAGAATATGGTCGCGCATACGACAGACAACCCATGTTCTATGGGCGATTAAAGCCATACGCAAAAGCACCAGATTTTTACGAGAGGACAGGGCGTAAGGGAAATCGGACAAAGAAAGGCCCAGTTATGAAAAAACATACAATGATGTCTGCACTCCTGTCTGTGTCGATACTGACAGGATCTGTATCTTCCTTCCCAATTCTGGCCGCTGAACCGGCTGCCCAGAATGAAACGACCGACCCTGCACAGTCCACAACGACGATTTATGACCATGCCCGCAATACCTGGTATCCAATGGGTACCGGCATGCAGGTCGAAACCGTCACAAACGAAGGCAAGTATTTCAAAGGCCACGCGGCGATTGATGACGTCAATGCGGAAAACACCGTAAAGGATCTGCTGCACGGCGAGAAGTCCTTTACGTTTGAGATCGAATACAAAACGCCGGAAAACACAAGCGCCAATCAGATGGAATACCAGATGATTCTTTCCAACGGCGACCATGGCTTTGTAGTACGCGACTACCATTATCAGAATCTTGGAATCACGACCCAGCTGATCGCCTATGGAGCCAATACGAATGACTGGATGACGTACAACATGAAGGAGTATGAAGCAGGAAATACCGATTACTCCAATCGTGTCCATACAGTTCTTGCCGGTTACGATGCCGAAACGAAGGAGCTCTTCTTCGTCTTCAACGATGGCTCGAGCTATCGTGGATCCATGAGTGGAACGGGCGGAATCAAGGCGACAAACTATCCGCTTTCCATCGGTACCGATCCGGAAAATACCGATCGCGTCTCCGCCTATCGGTTCAAATCCGTCAAGCTTTTTGAGGGCGTAAAAACTAAGGAAGACATGGAAACCCTCACCAAAGCCGATGCCAAAGTTTGGGTCGACGCAGACGATAACCCCGTTCAGCCTCAAGAGCCGGAACCGGAACCTGTCGTACTCGACTACTCCGTACTGCAGACGGCCTATACGGATGCGAGCAGCGTAAGTGCCGACAAATTCCAGTCCAATGCGGCATGGTCCACGCTGATTGAAAAACGGACCGTCGCTGCGAACATTCTTGCCGATCAGGACAATACTGCCCGTACGCAGAAAGATATTAATGACGCGGCTTCCGCCCTCAGCCAGGCGTGGCTCGCGGTTCGTCTGAGCGTCGACACCGAGATCAATCCGCTCCCCGCTCAATAACAAAACCAATCCAGAAATATGCTCTTTTGCATGCTTTCGTAAATGCGAAAAGCGCAGTTTCAATCGATAATCTGCCTTATGCACCGTCTGAACCGCAAAGATTCAGACGGTTTTCCATACATTGCAAAACTTGCGCATTTTACACCCGATCCAAGGCAAATTGTCTGCCGGACAGAAACAGGAACGATTGGCCATGAAAAATGTAGTCCGGTCTGATTTTTTGAAAAAACGCAATCATACCGATCGGTCGAAAAAGAGAAAAAAGGGAAATCAGACGATTTACAGCCGGATTCTGGCGGATTTGCCCAGAACCTGTTCGCTGTATTGGTACACAATCGTTCCATTTTTGAACGAATATCTTCCTAAAATTTGTCTGAAATATGGGTACATAGACAAAAAGACCGGATTTGCTATAATTGAAATGCTTTATTTTATGAAGGGACAGAGAAATAAATGAATGCCTTATGGATTTCTCTATCCGGGATAATCGGACTTGTCCTGGGAATCGGCCTGATGGCCGCTCTTTCCAAAGCAGGTCTTAACAAAAATCAGCAGCAGGCAAATCAGATTCTTGAACAGGCGAACCGCGAAGCGGAAGCCAGACTGAAACAGGCAGTACTTGACGGGAAAACCCAAGTACACGATCTGAAAGTAGAAGCAGAAAAGGAAATTAAGGACCGCCGGCAGGAAGCCGTCGATCTTGAAAACGCCCTTCTGCGTCGTGAAGACAGCTTAAATTTCCGCGATCAGTCTCTGAACCAGAAGGAGAAGGAACTGAGCGCGCAGATGAAGAAGGCCAATGATCGCCTTCTTTCCTTAGAAGATAAGGAAAAGCAGCTTCAGCAGGAAATTGACCGACAGATCGAAGTCCTCGAGGGCGTAGCCCGGATGACCAGTCAGGAAGCGAAAGACGAGCTCTTCGCCCTTGTCGAAAAGCAGATGGAACACGAAACGATGGCTTACATCAAGGAAAAAGAAGATGAAGCCAAATCGCAGGCGAACCAGAAAGCGCAGGAAATCATCGCCTTAAGCATCGAACGCATGGCCCAGCAGGAAACGATGGACCGTACGGTCGCTGTCGTCCAGATTCCCAGTGAAGAAATGAAGGGAAGAATTATCGGACGTGAGGGCCGCAATATCCGTGCCTTTGAACAGGCCACGGGTGTTGAGCTGAACATTGATGATACGCCGGATCTGATCACCATTACCTGCTTCAACCCGATTCGTCGAGAAGTGGCCAGACTCGCCCTCGAATATCTCATTCGAGACGGACGCATCCAGCCCGGACGAATTGAGGACGCCGTTAAGAAATTCCAGCATGAAGTCGAGGCTGAGATTCTCAAGGCCGGCGAAGAAACTGTATTCAAGCTTGGCATCGGCCGCATCGATCGCGAAATCGTTCGTCTGATCGGTACGCTGAAATACCGTTTCTCCTATGGCCAGAATGCGCTCCAGCATTCCATTGAAGTCGCCCTGATTGCCGGAACGATGGCAGCTGAGCTGGGGCTCAACCAGCATATGGCGAAACGTGCCGGTCTTCTGCACGACATCGGTAAAGCACTCAATGTCGACCAGCAGGAAGGCAGCCACGTGGAGCTGGGTTACAAATTCTGCAAGAAGCATGGTGAAAAAGAAATCGTTCTTAATGCGATCGCATCTCATCATGGCGATACCGAACCAAAATTCCTGACCTCCCATCTGGTCATTGCCGCCGATACCATTTCCGCCGCTCGCCCAGGAGCCCGTAAGGAATCCGCGCAGGCCTACGTGGAACGTCTCGAAAACCTGGAAAAAATCGCCAATGAATTTGAAGGTGTGTCCAACGCTTATGCCATTCAAGCCGGCCGCGAGATCCGCATCATGGTTGTTCCCGAACAGGTGAGCGATACGGCCTGTGTTAAAATGGCCAGGGCGATCCGTGACAAAATTGAATCTGAACTGACTTATCCCGGACAGATCAAAGTGAACGTAATTCGTGAAGTCCGTGCACAGGAAATAGCGAAATAACGAATATCAAAGCCGCCCCGCAAAGGCGGCTTTTTATAACGGCTTTTCGTCTACAATAAAAACGGACGCATTCCCAAAAGGCACAGGGAAACATCAGAAAAAAGCAGGGGAAGACCCGACAAAGACTCGGAAAAACTCGGATAAATCCGGCAAAGAAGCAGAGCAGTTTTCTTTCTCTCTCCGTTCGGATCACGGATCCATTCTCCGAACGTCCCTTAAATAGAGGAAGACTGTCCTTCAACCGTTAAGACAATCCAGACGCAGGACTTTTCTGACATAAGGTCACCCCCAGAAATCCAGTCTGTATCCAGCACCGATCGAACACAGATCCAGAACAACAGTGCCATTTATCGCAAAGATCCCAGTCCATACGGGGCACTTTGTCATTTCTCCCTTAAAGGAATACAATCTCGAAATATCGGCTCGCTTTTCAAAAGAAAAGCGGGATTTCGATTGCCTGTTCGAGGATCAATCCAGCCTCGAAACATACCCGTTCAAAACGCTGCGCAGGGCCGTCTGGTCCAGAACGCGTAAACCATAAAGCAGAACATCAAAGATAAACAGAACACAAACAGAAAACAAAGACAGGAGACTACTGTGAGCATAAAAATTAAACCCGCCTGGCATCTTCCAGATGCTAAAAAGCGGCCAGACGCATCGAAAAAGCTCCCCGACCTATCGTGGCATGGAACTGAGCGATGCCCAGAAGCAGATCGGCCAGAATAAAACGTATTTTATTTCCACCTACGGCTGTCAGGCCAATGAGCGCGACAGCGAAAACCTCGCCGGCATTCTTGAAGCGTGCGGATACACCCCAGCTGCCGATTCGGCGAGCGCGGATCTGATTTTAATGAATACGTGCGGCATTCGGGAAAACGCGGCCAATAACGTTCTTGGCGAAGTCGGCTCGCACAAAAAGCACTTCAAATCCAAGCCGGATACGATCATCGGTGTCTGCGGCTGCATGGTGCAGGAAGAGCAGTTCACCCGCACGCTGCTCGAAAAATACCCGTGGGTTCATCTGATTTTCGGAACCCATAACTTCGCAAACCTTCCCGAATATCTCGAACGCGCCACAAACGGCGAAAAAGTCGTAGAAGTCTACTCGCGCGAAGGCGAAATTTACGAAGACCTTCCCGAACATCGAAGCGGCCGCTACAAAGGCCTCATCAACATCATGTACGGCTGCGACAAGTTCTGTACGTACTGCATCGTACCGTATACGCGCGGCCGTCAGCGCTCCCGCTCGGCTAAGGATATCCTCGCGGAAATCGAAACGCTGAAAAAGCTCGGTTATAAGGAAATCACCCTGCTCGGTCAGAACGTCAATGCCTACGGGAAAGACCTGGATGGGGAAATGGATTTTGCGGGACTTCTCGAAGAAGCCGCCAAAACCGGCATCGAACGCATCCGCTTCATGACCAGCCACCCATGGGATTTCTCGCGAGAAATGATCGATGTCATCGCCCGCTACGATAACCTGCTGCCGTTCATTCATTTGCCTTTGCAGAGTGGCGACGATGAAATTCTGCGCCGCATGGGCCGTCGCTACACATCGAAGGAATACCTGGAACTGTATCAGGACATTAAGAAGAAAATTCCGGATGCGGCCATCTCGACCGATATTATTGTCGGCTTTCCTGGCGAGAGCGAAGAAGCGTTTGAACATACGCTCGATCTCGTACGCGCCTGCCGCTTTGACAACGCCTATACCTTTATTTATTCGCCAAGACCTGGAACGCCGGCCGCTAAGCTCGAAGACGGAACACCGCTTTCCGTCAAAAGGAACGGCTGCAGCGCCTGAACGCGCTCTGGAATGAATTTGCGCTTGAAAACCACCAGAAATACATCGGAAAGACCGTCTCCGTTCTGGTCGACGGCCCGTCGAAAAAGAATCCGAACGTCTTCTCCGGCTACAGCCGTCACGGGATACCTGTAAACTTCTCCGCGGATCAGGCTCAGGAAGGCGATATCGTCGATGTCGTCATCACCGAAGCCCACACCTTCTCGCTCAACGGTCGTAAAGCGTAGGCCAGGACGGCGAATGTTATACTGTAAATAATAGAAAACGTTCAATTTGTACGAAATTTTTAGTATGCGAAAAATTTTCTGCCTCAACCGGCAGGAATCGCGCAATTGCGGAGGTGCCACAATATGGCAGAAGCAGAATTAAAAAGACGAAGTCGTTCGACTGTTTGCGCTGGGCGGGCTGGATGAAGACGGAAAGAACTTGATGGTCATTGAAATCAACGGTGATATGTACATCGTGGAATGCGGCCTGAAATTTCCGAACGATAATGCCAGTCTGGGCGTAGAATGCATCGTCCCCGACTTCTCCTATCTCAAGGAACACGAAAAACAGATCAAAGGCATTCTGATCACCCATGGCCATGACGACGTCATGGGCGCGCTGCCTTATCTTTTAAAAGAAATCAAAGCCGATATTTTCGTCAGCGACTTTACCGGCCGCGTAGTGGAGGAACTGCTGCGCAAAAACAAAATTACCGGCGTCAAGATCAAGACCGTCAAGCGGCAGGATACCCGGACAATCGGCGGAAGACAGGTCGTCTTCTTCCCGATTACCCACTCCTATCCGCAGACGTACGGTTTTGGCATCCGTACCGCCCATGGCTATATCGTCTACTCCGGCGAATTCATCGCCGACTACGACGACATTTCCCAGGCGTACCAGGGCGACTACTCCTTTGCGACCCGTTTTAAAAACGACGGCGTCCTCATCCTCCTGCAGGATTCCAAAGGCGCGGAACATGCCCTTCATACCTCGCCAAATCATCGGGTTACCCCGTATTTTGAAAAGGTACTCGACCAGCATGAAAAACAGCGGATTTTCGTGGAAATTTACACGCAGTCCGTTTACCGCATTCAGGAACTTATCCGCTGCTGCATCGCACGCAAGCGCAAGATGTGCTTCTATTCCGATGAGCTCAAGAAACTGATCGCCGGTCTGGAAAGCATTACCGATGCCGTTCCGTCTGAACTCGTTGTTCCGGTTTCCCAGATCGATCAGTGCGAAGATGTCGTGGTCATCATTTCCGGACAGGGAAGAGCCCTGTTCCAGCTGATGAGCAATATCGCCAACAACGAAGTCGACGATGTCGAATTCCACGATGACGATGTGATCGTCGTTGCTACCCCGCTCGTTCCAGGTGTTGAAAAAGACTTCAAGAGTATGGAAAACGACATTTACAAGCGTCAGGGTACGATCGTGAAAATCGACCGCAACGTTCTGGGCATGCATCCGTCCAAGGAAGATCTGAAGATGGTCATCTTTATGTGTGATCCGAAGTACTACATTCCGATCAAGGGCGCATACCGCATGTTGTGCGCGAACGCGATGCTGGCGGAAGAAATGAACATTCCCGCCGAGCGAATTGTGATTCTCGACAACGGCGAAATCGCCACCTTTATTAACGGCGAACTGCAGCCGGGTCTCGATACGATCGAACTGCACGAAACGCTTGTAGACGGCAACGCCAACTGGGACATGGCCGGCGTCGTTCTGAAAGACCGTGAAATTCTTTCGACCGACGGCGTCATGGTTCTGGCGATCGGTCTCGATTTCCGCACGAAGAAGATTATTAACGGACCGGACATTCAGACCCGCGGCCTCGTCTATGTACGCGATGCCGAGTACCTGACCCGGGAAGTGACCCGGATTATGGAAGACACCATTAAGGAAATGGTCGATGCCCATAAATACGACAATATGGAATGCCGCTCAATCATCCGCGAAAAAGTGGCCCGCTACGTCTTCAAGCAGACCGCAAAGCGCCCGATGATTTTACCGGTTATTCTCGAACTCAACCCCAAAGGAGCCCTTTAGAAAAAGCTGAAATCCAAAGATTTGGCAGATAATCCGAAGGAGTTTTCCCAAGGGATTTACTGAATCAAAACGAATGGAAAGAATGGATTGCGCGCAGGCAGTTTGTGCCGTACGCAATCCGTCTTTTTTCCGCTTTGATTCGTTATAAGATAAATACACTGCATTTACTCCACGCCTTTTTTCCTCAGTCGCAATGCAGGCTGAGGATATACAGAAACAGGGAATCTCTTTTTCAGTTTCAAAAAGAGACGAAAAGGGCAGGGAAAATCGTCCTTATACCAAGAGGACTAAGAAAGGGAGGGACTATGGCTTCAAAAAGAGTGCGTCCAGACGCAGCCCGTCTTCAAAAAACCTCCGCATCGTCTTCCAAGCGACAAACCGGGAAAACGTCTGTGTTTTCTCTGAATACGTTCTGGATCTGCGTACTGATCATCTTCTCGTGGGTGATCTGTACGATGGTTCTGTTTTCCTTAGGCCTGGTCGGCAGCTTTTTGCAGGAAGTGCTTCAGCTGCTGGTCGGCAGCTTCTCCTATGGCCTGCTCATTTTTTCATGGGCTATGGCCTGTACTGGGTCCTGACGCTGGGCAAGAAAAAAGTATCCGTTCGCATGATGGTCGGCTTTGGCTTTCTGGCGGCGTTCTGGATGATGACCAACGGTCTCCAGCAGGTGACCGACACGAACGTTACCCAGCCGTTTTCCATTCTGGTGGCCAGTCTCGGCCAGTTTGGATCGATGAGCTTTACGAGCAGCTGCGGCCTTCTCGGTGCGCTGCTGGCTACCGTGTTTTCCATGTTTTTCTCGCGAACCGGAGCGATGTTCTTTGATTTCGCGTTTCTGATTCTGGGCATTTTACTGATCGGCTGGAACTGGTGGCGTCTGCTGCTGACCGATCGAAAGCCCAAAGAAGATACCGATACGGAAAAAGGATTCCAGGGCGTCCGCCGCACTTCGCTTGGAGGTCTGCTGCGCTGGCCCAAAAGCGATCTCGATGAAGAGGACGTCCCTAAAAGAAGAACCGAAAAAGCGTCCGCCCCGTCAGCCGTATGGACAGGCCCCGCAGCCGGAAACCGTGCAAGCCGATGCTTCCCCAGACGATCTTGTTGAATCGACCCGCCTGCAGGGACAGGGCCAGCCCGATCTGACAGGCGGCTCCCTGACGGAAATTGGCCCAGACGGCTATTCCAATGAAGAGTACGATGAGCAGGATGAGGAAACCATTTCCGATCGTGTTGGTGGCTGGCTCCATCACAGAACGGCTTCCCGTGCCGCTCGTTCAAGAGCCGGAATGGCCAAAAACAAACCGCAGCGAAAAGGCATCGCGGGCTTCTTTGGCCGGATCGCCGATTTTTCTCCAGTCTGCATCACCGCATTCTCGACTGGGTCACCCTTTCGAATGTGGATAAAGACTACGACGAAGAAGGCAATCCGATTCTTCTTCGCTATGACGATCGCAATGACGCGTCCATGCAGGGCCGTCCAATCGACAAGGACGAACTCCAGCGTCTGTATGACGAAAACGGAGAGTACATCGAGAAGGGCAGATCCCATCCCAGCGCCTTTTCCATGAATGGTCTTGTCGAACAGCGTGCGTATTCGGATCTTGTCGCCGACCCGGATTTTGTGGAAGCATCCACTTCGGCCGATCCTGCCCCGGTTCTGGAGATGGCCGAGGAACAGACAAGAGAAACCGACATTCGTCAGGGTCGGCTTCCCAGCCGCGCCGCGCGTCGCCGCCAAAGAGAAGCGGAGATGCGCGCATCCAGTCGGCTCGATGGAACTGCGCAGCCCGTCACAGCGGCAGGACAGCGGACTGGACAGATGGCCGCACAGGCCATGCAGCTTGCCCAGACGGGTCTGAATGCGCAGTCGCAGAGTCAGAATGCGGCCGCAGCGGCACTTGGCGCTGCAGCTGCAGGTGCCGCGGCTGGTGTAACAGCCGGTGCGGGTGGCGCAGCAGCGGCTCAGAGCCAGAACAGTCGTTCCTCCGACTTTTCGGATGAATCGCTTTATGAAGATCCCCGAAACGAGGCCCCATCGGATTTGGCAAATGCCGAAAGACTGCCGCGCCGGCGCAGAACGCGCTCCGTGCAGGAAACGGCGCCCGATCTGAGCAGCTCCGCTGTAAACGGAACGGTCAAAGACATGACCGATCAGCTGGGCGAGGTAAAACCGTCCAGAAAAAAGCGGCAGCTTCCAGCCGCACCCCGTCTTCTCGAGAAAACAAGCCGGTTCGCTACGAAGCCGAACCGCTGGATCTTTCCCCGAAAGCGGACGGCTATGTGCTGCCGCCGATCAGCCTGCTTCAGGAAATGAAGCAAAATCGAAAAGCACTATCAACCAGAAAAGCGCCGCCGAACGCGGGGAAACGCTCATTCGCATCCTGCAGGAATTTGGAGTCGAAGCGAGTCTTGGCGAAATTCATATCGGTCCTTCCGTTACCGAATTTGAAGTCATTCCCGGACAGGGCGTTCGCGTCAACACGTTCGTGAATCTGCAAAACGACATCAAGATGGCGCTGGCTGCTAAGGACATCCGTGTCGAAGCGCCGATCCCCGGCAAGAGCGCGGTGGGTATTGAAGTGCCCAGCGAAGAAAAGACCACCGTCAGCATGCGCGAGCTCATCGCCGGCATTCCCAAATCGGAAGCCTCGCATCCGCTGCTCTTTACGCTCGGCAAGGATCTGATGGGCGAAAACATTTACGGACGACTCGATCGCATGCCGCACCTTCTGATCGCGGGCGCGACCGGTTCCGGTAAGTCCGTCTGCGTCAACTCGATCATCTGTTCGCTGCTCATGCGTACCCATCCCGATGAAGTGAAGCTTCTGCTGATTGACCCGAAAAAGTCGAATTCACGCCTTTTAACGGCATTCCGCATCTGCTCTCGCCGGTTATCACCGATCCGGCGCTCGCTTCGGGCGCGCTCAAAATTATCGTCGACATGATGGATGAGCGCTATTCCCGCTTTGAAGCCGTACGCGTTCGCAACCTGGCCGGCTACAACGAATACGTTCGCCGCAACCCGAAAGAAGAGCTGCAGAAAATGCCGCGCATCGTCGTCATCATCGACGAGCTGGCTGACCTGATGCTTGCCGCCAGCAAGGATGTCGAACAGTCGATCCAGCGCATTACCCAGCTCGCCCGTGCCGCCGGCATTCATCTGATCGTCGCCACACAGCGACCCTCGGTCAACGTCATTACCGGCGTCATCAAAGCCAACATTCCAAGCCGTATCGCCTTCATGGTTTCCTCCCGACCGGACTCCCGGACGATTCTCGACCAGTCCGGCGCCGAGAAACTGCTTGGCTATGGCGACATGCTTTTCCTCGATAACGGCGCCACTTCGCCTAAGCGAATTCAGGGTGTTTTCATCCAGGATCAGGAAGTGGAAGCCATCTGCGACTACGTCCGCCAGCAGGCGCAGCCGGAATATGAGGAAACGTTCCTTCTGCTCAAGGAAACGAAAAACAATCCGATGGATGGCGAATCGTTTGAAGAAGACCCCTTGTATAATGAAATAAGAAATTTCGTTATCGTCAGCAAGAAAGCCAGTACGTCCCTGATCCAGCGGCGCTTTCGCATCGGCTACGCCCGCAGCGCACGCGTCATGGACCAGCTTGAAGCCAACGGCGTGATCGGCCCTTCGCAGGGAAGCCGACCCAGGGAGGTTCTTATCTCCAGCAGCGACGATATGGAGGAGGATTACGAATGAATCTGTTTTTAAAGACCGGCGAACCGATGAGCCAGTACGACTGCGTCTCCAGCATGGTTCAGCTAGGCGATTTCTTCTACCTTTCCGGTCAGATCGGAAAAGGATCCACGTTCCACGACCAGTGCGTTTCCGCCTGCTATGCGGTGACCGATGTCCTGCACCAGTTCGATCTGCGTTTTGATCACATTCTGAAATTCACCGTCTATCTGGTTGACATCGAACTGCGCGACAAGTTCCTGGAAGTCTTCAGCAATTTCGTCGATCAGCCTTACCCGGCGCTGACCTTCGTCGAATCGCCTCATCTTCCCGACGATGCCATGGTCTGCATCGACGGCTGCGGCGTAAACACGCTCCGTCATGAAAGAAGCATGTCCGACGCATACTGCGAAGACTGCGACGAATAAAGCATCAAAATAAATTTATACGCCTGAACCAAAATCCGCTCCGTACGCTTTCGCTCAAGTCCCTCCAGCAGGAGGCCATCGCGAAAGCGGATCCGGCAGCGGTTTTTTGTGCGTCCCCGACGGCTCGAGACTGAGAATGTTCGCCAGGCTGCAGTAGATCCGTTTCGGATCCTTTTGCGGCAGCAGCGGTACCCATACTTCGAGCGGCGAGAGAGAAACCAGAATCGGCAGAAACTTACGAGCGCTAAGATAAAATGCGGCGGCTTCCTTTCGTCCCTGCAGAGAACTGCCCGCCTGCAGACAGCGCGCATCCAGCCAGGCGTTTATCGTCGACGCCTTTTCCCGCACCACCTGATCCTGAAAATGAAGAAGCAGGCAGGAATGGAGGTAGTCGTACTCGATATAGTCGGCAAGCAAAGCAGGGGACGTCTTTGTCGAAACGTCCGGCCAAGGATCAACAAGACGGTAATTACCGTCCAAGCCGGACGGAGGGAAGCCGGCTTTGGCCGGTACGAATACTGAAGAACGAAAGACAGGCGACTTTCCCGAATGCCGGCACCACCGGAAGCATTCGAAACGCCAGAAACACCAGAAAGGTCTGATCCAGAGGCCGAGGAGGCTTCGAGAGAAGCGAAAGCATTCGAATTCCGTTCAGATGAAGATCCAAAGAGATTCGGAATGCGCAGATGCAGAGTGCGTTCGGATCCGCCTGGACCGTTCGGGCCGTCCGGACGGTCCAGATCAAAATTCCCATGCAGAAAAACGGGAGGAAAGGAAGGCTCCAGGTCAGATCCGCCATAGCCTTCCACAGCCGGATCGTTCAGCATCATGGCCTCATCCGAATCCGACGATAAAGAATCGGGAAAAGATAAATTCAAATGGGATATGGATTCTTTCATAGCCTTGAGTGTGTCAGATAAGGATGCTTAAGACGTGACTTTTTGAAAACGTACGAAATCGCAAAGAAAAAGAGGCCGAAGCCTCTTTGAAAAATCGTAAATTGAAAGCTGCAGGCAAAAATCTGGAATTCTTATAAGAGCAGATTTGAATGCCTGCCGACAAAAGAAGGTCGAAACGCAATCCGATTTCGATTCCAATCCGTATCGCAGAAAGAAATCGCGGTAAGAAGAAATCGCGGTAGAAAAGGATCTAAGCCGTTTGAAACCGGACGGATATGAACTGGAGGTCGAAGCGATCCTTTCAGGATTCGAAAACCGGATCAGCCTTTGAGCCAGACGATGAATTCTCTGGCCTGAGAAGCGATGGCATCGGCTACGCCGTCTGGATCGGTAAACGAATCGGTGCTGAACTCTTCTGGAGTTAAGGCCAGACCGTATTCTTCCGGGCAGACTTTGACACCAAGCCGTTTGAGCAGAATGGCGAGCTGTTCGCGCGAGCCTTTGGCCGCCATACGGCCGCCGGCGCCGCTGATGGCCGCAGACTTTCCATAAAGAACGGAAGAAGCGCGCGTATAATCGGGAGCGGTCGGACGGCTCATCCAGTCGAGCAGGTTTTTGAGGACGCCTGTAATCATGCCGTTGTATTCCGGAGTAAAGAACCAGAGTCCGTCGGCTTCGCGAATTTCCTGACGAATGCGGGATACGCTTTCGAGTTCCGGGGCTTCGAGATCCTGATTGAACAGGGAAGATCGCCATAGGGAAGGATGCTGGCTTTGATGTCCATAGCCTCCAGCGCCTTTTTGGCGTCCTGAGCGAGTTCCATGTTGAACGATGTACTGCGAAGGGATCCGCAGATGAGCAGAATTTTCATGTTGAAATTCCTCACTTTCAAGAAAGAAGTTTCTTCTGTCTTCTATTATTGCATGGCTGAATGCGCGAGCAGGGTATGCATCGACCGACAATCTCAGATTGGAAAGAATGCGCGAAGTATGGTAAGAAAGTATTTATGTCCAAAGGGAAAAAGGAGCGCAGAGGATGCGCACGTAGTAAGCCCGAACGCAAGACTGGAAGCCGCGGCTGAGCGGACGAATCGGTTATCAGGTGCGGTAAACATTTGGAATATCCTTTGTCGCAAGCCTATACGAAGAAGTTTTTTAAAAGACTCTGGGTGGAAAGAATGAAAAATATTGTTTACAATACATGCCTTTGGCATCGCCTCATTCCGGATCCATTTTTTGAATGGGATACGGGAACATTCGATGGAATCGTTCAAGATATACCCAGCGCGTTCCAGTCGAAAATAAAATATTGAGACAAAAAACCAAACCTACCATTTGGCCGGTATACAACCGGCTTTCATAAAGCAGAACTAGAAAAAGGGAGGAAGACTATGGCACAGACGCAATACGATGAAAATTCAATTGTCATTCTGGAAGGTCTTGATGCCGTTCGAAAAAGACCAGGCATGTATATCGGTTCGACGGATCGTCGGGGCCTTCATCATCTGGTCTGGGAAATTCTCGACAACTCCATTGACGAAGCCCTCAACGGCTTTGGAAACGAAATCATTGTGACCCTGAACAAGGACGGCTCCTGCAGCGTGGAAGACTTTGGACGCGGCATGCCGGTAGGCAAGCACAAATCCGGCAAGTCCGCTCTGGAGGTCATCTTTACCGTGCTCCATGCGGGCGGCAAGTTTTCGGATTCTTCCTATAAGGCTTCCGGCGGTCTTCACGGCGTCGGCGCGAGTGTAGTCAACGCGCTGTGCTCCTGGGTCAAAGTCGAAGTTAAGGACGGAAAGAACATTTACGAACTCGATTTCTCAAACGGCGGCCGTCATGTTGGCGAACTGAAAGTCATCGGCAAGACGAAGCAGACCGGATCGAAAGTAACGTTTCTTCCGGATCCGACGATTTTTAAGGAAAACCGTTTTTCCTACTCCCGCATTAAGGAGAGGGTACAGGAAGACGCGTTCCTGTTAAAAGGACTGAAAATCCGTCTGATCGATAAGCGCGAAAACCCGAAAGAAGACGAATTCGTCTACGAAGACGGACTTAAGGCGTTCGTCGAAGAGCTCGACGTCGATCACGATCCGATTTCGCCGGTCGTTTCCTTTGAAGGCGAATCCGGAGGCATCAAAGTGCAGGCCGCATTCCAGTACGTCGATACGTATCAGGAAAACATGCTTTCGTTTGCGAACATCGTTCGCACCCGCGATGGCGGAAGCCATGAAACCGGCGCAAGACAGGCACTGACCCGCGTGTTCAACGACTACGCGCGAAAAGTCGGCCTGTTAAAGGAAAAAGACAAATCCATGGAAGGCTCGGACATTCGAGAAGGACTGACCTTTGTCCTGCATACGGCTATTCCGGAAACGCTGCTTCAGTTTGAAGGGCAGACCAAGGAAAAACTGGGAACTCCGCAGGCCAAAGGTGCGGTCGACGCGATCGTCAGTGAAAACCTGCGCTACTTCCTCGAAGAAAACACCGATACCGCCGCTACGCTCATCCGCAAGATGATCAAGGCCGGTGCGGCACGAAGAGCGGCGCGCGAAGCGCGTGAAAAAGCCCGCAAGGGAAAAGGAAAAATCGTTCGGAACAGATTATTTCCGGAAAGCTCGTGCATGCCCAGTCCAAAGATGCAAGACGCAAGGAACTGTATCTGGTCGAAGGCGATTCCGCCGGCGGTTCGGCCAAGCAGGGACGGGACTCGAAATATCAGGCCATTTTGCCGCTTCGAGGCAAAGTGCTCAATACCGAGCATGCCACGCTGGAACAGGTAGAGAAAAACGAAGAGCTCAACACCATCATTCATACTCTTGACGCAGGTGTAGGCAGCAGCTTCGATGCCGAAGATTCCAACTACCATAAAGTCATTATCATGACCGATGCCGACGATGACGGCGCGCACATTCAGAACCTGCTTCTGACGTTTTTCTATCGATTCATGCGCCCGCTCATCGAAGCCGGCATGTTATATATCGCCCTTCCGCCTCTGTATCGCATCGCGAAAAAGGATGAAGAGTACTATTTGTATTCCAACGAAGAGCTGGAAGAAATGAAAGCCAAATTCAAAACCGGCTATCACATCAGCCGGTATAAGGGTCTTGGTGAAATGAACGCATCCCAGCTCTGGGATACGACCATGAACCCCGAAACCCGAACCTTGCTGCGTGTTACGCTCGAAGACGGCCGCCTGGCCGAAAAGCGCGTAAGCGAACTGATGGGCGACCGTGCGGATCTGAGAAGGCAGTGGATCGAAGACAACGTCGTCTTCACTTTGGAAGATGACTTTAAGGAAGGAGAATAGCGGATGCCAAGAAAGAAAAAGCAGCGGACGTACAGCCCGTTGAGCCAAAAGTCGTCGACTCGGCGCTTGAAGAAATTCTGGCCGACCGCTTTTCGCGCTATTCCAAGTACATCATTCAGGAACGCGCCCTTCCAGACGCCCGCGACGGACTGAAACCCGTACAGCGCCGTATTCTCTGGGCGATGGAAGAAGACGGCAACACTTACAACAAGCCGTATCGCAAATCCGCGAAAACCGTCGGTAACGTCATCGGTAACTATCACCCGCACGGCGACACGTCCGTATACGATGCCATCGTGCGCATGTCTCAGGATTGGAAGTCGGCGCTTCCGCTGATCGACATGCAGGGAAACAACGGTTCGATTGACGACGACCCCGCAGCCGCTATGCGTTACACGGAAGCCAGACTGTCTAAAATCGCCGGCTATCTCATGCAGGACATCGACCGGGAAACCGTCGACTGGTCGCCAAACTTTTCCGATGAAAAAATGGAGCCGACCGTTCTTCCGGCAAGATATCCGAATCTGCTCATCAATGGTATTACCGGTATTGCGGCCGGCTATGCGACTTCCATTCCGCCTCACAACTTTGACGAAGTCATTCAGGCCTCGATTTATCGTATCGACCATCCCGATTCGACGACGAAGGACTTAATGCAGTATGTGAAAGGGCCGGACTTTCCAACCGGCGGCATCATCATGGGCAAGGACGGCATTTTTCAGGCGCTCGATACCGGACGCGGCAAAGTCGTCATTCGCTCCAAAGCTGAAATCGTCGAAAGCAAGACGATCAACCAGATCGTCATTACTGAAATTCCGTATGAAGTAGTCAAGATCAATCTCGTAAAGCGGATCGATGAAATCCGTCTGAATGCCAAAGTCAGCGGCATGCTCGATGTCCGCGACGAAAGCGACCGGAAGGGACTTCGCATTGTCATCGACCTGAAAAAGGAAGCCAATGCGCAGGCCATTCTCAACTACCTGTATAAAAACACCGATCTGCAGATCAACTACCATTACAACGTCATCGCGATCGTCAACCGGACGCCAAAACAGCTCTCGCTGGGGGACATGCTGGACGCGTTTCTCGAACACCGTGAAGACGTCGTCATCAAGCGGACCCGTTTTGATCTGCGCAAGAAAAACGAGCGGATGCACATCGTTGAAGGTCTGATCAAGGCCCTCTCGATTCTCGATGAAGTCATCGCGACCATCCGCGCGTCCAAAGGAAAAGCCGATTCGAGAGCGAACATCATGAACAAGTTCGGCTTTAGCGAAGCGCAGGCCGAAGCCATCGTTACCATGCAGCTGTATCGCCTGTCCTCGACCGACGTCAAGGATCTCAAAAGCGAGTTCAGCCGCCTGAAAAAGGAAATCCGCGACCTCGAAAAGATTCTTAAGGATCCGAATGCCCGCAAGGAGCTGATGAAAGCCGAACTTCATGAACTCGAAGAAGAGTTTGTCATGCCGCGCCGCTCGCAGCTCGTCGAAGAAGTCGAAGATATCGTCATCAACGAAACCGACATGATCGCCGATGAACAGGTTGTCGCCATGATCAGCAGCCAGGGCTATTTCAAGCGCGTCCCGCTGCGCTCGTACGCCTCCAGCGACCAGAACAATCCGGCGCTGAAGGAAGGGGATCATCTCGAATACGTCGATCAGATTTCGACGCTCGACTCTCTGCTTTTCTTCACCAGCAAAGGCCGCATGGGTCTGATCCCGGTTTATCTGCTTGAAGAGAAAAAGTGGAAAGATCTGGGCGTTCACTATTCCTCCATGTACAAGACCGAAGTCAACGAGCGCATTTGCGCCGTCTATGCGATCCATGGAAAACCGCAGAACACCGATCTGATCATGATCTCCAAAACGGACAGATCCGCCGCTCCCATTTCGATTGTGCGACACTCCCTCCAAGGGAAGACTCGTAAGCACCATGGGACTTGGCGTTAACGATGAACTCGTCGAAGTGCTCGCCTCCGGCAAAGATGACGATGAAATTCTGATCGTCACCCGCCTGGGCAATGGCGTACGTCTGGAAACCAGTCAGATTCCCGTCGCCAAAGGCAAATCCAAAGGCGTACGCGCCCTTCGCCTGCAAAACGAAGACAGCGTGCTTGGCATGGGCCTGATGGATCAGAGTGATCTCGTCATCGAAAACAGTCAGGGCGAATTCAAGCGCATCGCGCTCGATCAGATCAATGCCTATAACCGCCCGTCCAAAGGCGATACCTTATTCCGAATCATCAAATCCAAACCCGTATCCGTGGAAGCTTTCCAGATCGTTTCCGCATCCGATCTTCTGCGCTTTGAAGGCATGCAGAGCGAACCCGTTGCGGTTCGTCTGCTTACCCGCAAGCCGCTCTCTTCCGGCTGGGCGTCTTCGCCTAAGCTCGATGAGCCAAAACCGCTTATCCGTCCCAATCGAAAACTCGAAAGCGGGACTCGCAAAGATGAAGAAGATACTGCAGACGAGAAACCGCAGCTTTCTCTCTTCGACAGTGTGGAGTAGAAGCCAGGCAGCTTAGCAAGGGCTGAACAGAACTGAATAGGACTGAATCGAACAGAATACAGTCGATCTAAACAGGTCCACAGTACACAGTACACAGGCAAAAAATCGGAATATCCCCCAGCAATCCGTTCAGAAAGGAACACTTTATTCCCGAATGGGTTGATCCAGGACAGATCGAAGTCGAATCCAGTCTGAAACGCCTGTTGATTAGATCTGTTACAAACCCAAACAAAAATCCAGTTCAGCCCCGTCTCTTTCACCCGCAGTCAGGCTGCAGAAGGCCATGACGATTCTCATGAAAGGCCATGAAAGAAAATTGAGGATATCCCTGGATTTGTGTAAAATATCAAGAGAAAAGAGGAGCGATACAAATGGACAATCTCTGGTCTTCTATCCTGTATGCGCTGGTTGGTGCATTAATCGGTGCAGTCATTACTTTCTTCCTGACCAAGCGCAAGTTTGAAAAGGACCTGAAAGAAAACCCGCCAATCAATGAGAAAATGATCCGTGCCATGTACCTTCAGATGGGAAGAAAACCTTCTGAAGCTCAGGTTCGCCAGATCATGAAAACTCTCAACCAAGGTAACGGGAAGAAAAAGAAGTAACAGAATTCAGACGAATTTATTTTCAGGAGATCTTCGGATCTCCTTTTTCTTTGGCAGGAAAACGTGTCGATGCGGCAGGAAGCAAGATTCAAAAATATACGGACGACGCAATACGCTCTGCTGTACAACCGCCTGTGCTCTCCCGTCTACACTCTTTCCGTAAAAAGCGAACGCTTCAAGCTTACTTCAATCCTCTCAAAAAAGGGGGAGAGTATGGGCTGGACAAGCAAATCGCTGAGACTGGATCGGCTATGCTATATCCGATAGAAATCCGGCAATAGGACATACAGTCAGGCAGAAAGCAAAAGGAATAACTCCACATTTCAAGACATAATGATCAATAAATTTGTCAAAAATAACCAGATTCATTTTGTTTTATCCTATGTGATTATTTTTTTGAGTATGATTGTTTTAACTGCAGAATCCCGTTGAAATTTTCAAACAGACAGAACTTGGCCTGTTTTTGGGAGGTCAGGTATTCGTTTCCCGTCGGACAGTAACTTTCTCAGGCAGCTCAAATACTCTCGAAAGACAACACAGGACTCCTTTTCAGTTTGCCACGTGAAAACGGGTCGGGCAGGTTTTCTTCTCAAAAGAAAACGATGAGTTGAGTGCAGATCTTTGACATGACCTTGAGGGGAGCAGGGAATGATCAAAACAGCCCTTCTGAAAATGGATGAAACTAGAAGATCTATAGCCGCTGTTTCGAAGGGCGGATAGTCAAGACTGGGCTGTTTCTTGATTGCAGCCTGAATCCAAAATGGTTATCGGGTTTGAAGAATGGGGATAAGAAGGAGAAAACAGGATGAAAAAAGCATTAGTACTGCTACTGCCGGCGTTCATCATCGCAGGCTGCTCATCAGGAGAAGAAATGACGCTCCATCTCAGCTATGGAGATCGGACCGGCGTTTATTCTGGCGATATGAAAGATGGAATCCCAGATGGACAAGGGAAATTTACTTCGAAAAATGATGAAGGAGAAAGCTGGACCTATACAGGTACATTTAAGGACGGACATTTCGAAGGAGACGGTGAAACTGTCTGGAAAAGCGGGGAAGAGAAGTAGGTACTTATGAGAATGACGTACTGGTACCTATGGAAGGCGATGAACTTAACGGTCTTTTCACAAAGACAGAAGACTACGTTGACCATTGCATTAAGATGAAAGCACAGTGCTTCACCAGTCCAGAAAAAGATGAGGACGGAAATTATATTGTTCAGGCGCATCCGATTATTGATGATGAGACTGCTGCCAATGATCTCTTATGGCTGTACGTGCCAGCCGGGGAATTTTCCATCAAGGCGGACAGTTATTTTGAATTTACCGGAAAGGTAGCTGATGAGGGAGAATCTCAAAATAACTTTGGATCGACGCTGACCGCTCCTGCCGTTGCGGTTACGGATTATCAGATTCTTGACTATAAAGACGCTTTATCTCCAACAGAAGTTGAGTTAAATCCAAACATGACTCAAAACCAGAACGGATTAGAAATTACTGTCCATAAGGTCGAATTTTCAAAAAGGAAACCAGAGTCTATTTGACGGTAAAAACACGACTCAGGATAGTTGGGGCGTATACGGAATATCCGCGAAAATCGTCCAGGACGGAAAACAATACGAAGAGGAAATGAATTATAATGCGGATTATGAAGAACTCCCCTATGATATTTTGCCTGGTGTAAGTGCAACCGGCATTATCAGCTATCCGGCTGTAGAACGAAAAGATTTCACATTTGTTATCGATACCTTTTCGGATAACTATGACGTTGGAGAAAAGACTTTCAGATTTGATATTAAATATACAAAATAAGTTATAGATATTCTTAAGTGAACTCGTCATTTAATCCAATCCATGCTCTGCCTGGCATTAGAGCCCAAATCCGTTTGCTTGATTTGGGCTTTTGCTTAGAGTTTTCGCAGTTGAATATTGTTTATAGCTTGGATCAAAATATAAAACCAGATTTTTTAAACTGCTTCTGGGGATAATTCCATTGACTAAACTGTGTGTTTGACTGATATCTAAAAATCTGTACGAATTTAGGGGTACAGTTTACTAGAACTTTCCCAATGAGCTTAACTATACAAATCGCTCGTTTTTGAAATTTCATCCCATCAGAGAGCCTTTTTCCGAGGCTCTCTTTTAATTTTCCCTGGCTCAATGACCATAACTACGATTAACGAGCTTTATTAAGCAAAATTATAAATCAATTCGATTCTGAGAAATTTCATTTTGAATATAAAAATCCTCCCTGTATAGGTCATTTAATGGTATAATAATGATAGAATTACACTATACAAAAAAGGAGCCGAAAATGTCTGTCCCAGCTGATATCCGGGCCGTCGCCCGTCCCAAAAATACGATTGTTTACGCTTATGGAAAAAAGATCGATACGCTGTCAAACAGCGAGTCGGCTGTATTCGCAAGAATGGCCATTGTTATCCAGTCGATGGTCCTACTATCGGCCACATCATTAATGGCAAATTCGTACCTCTTGAAGAACCGACTTCTCCAGCGGTTCATACATCTAAGACAGTTCTTAAAGACTGGGCCAATGTTGAGCTCTGTTACAGGCAGTCCGCTGAATTGATGGAAGAACTGCTTCAGGTCTATAACCGTCAGGACGCCGATAAGATTCTGTGCATGGCCATTCTTCGCGTCTGCTATCCGCATATCAAAGACTGCGAACTCAAAGAGAGTTACGATGAGTCGTTTCTGACGGAGCTGATGCCAGAAACCGCGATGAGCAAGAATACGATCAGTACATTTCAAAAGATCTTGGTAAAACATGCAACCGAATTCTGAAGTTCATGAAAAACCGGGCAGCCAAAGTTGGGATTGATGATCATCTTCTGATCGATGGAACACTGAAGTCGAACGACTCCAGACAAAACACGCTCTCGGAGTTTTCCAGAAAGGCCAGACTGAAAGGAAGACGGGATATTTCCGTACTTTATGCATTTGATCTGGAAAAATGGAGCCCATCTGTTCGCAGTGCTTTCCCGGCAATATGCTCGATCTGACATCCTATGACAGTTTTGTGAAACAGAACGGTATTCAAAGCGGAATTATGGTTGGTGATAAAGGGTTTCCCGTCAAATCGATCGAAGAAGTCCTTAAAGACTGCCCGCAGCTTCATTACTTCAACCCGCTTCATCGGAATGCCAAGCTTGCCTTCGATCATGAGATGTATAACTTCGAGGGCGTGATCGAAGGCTGCTGCGGCTTTCTTGGGCAGATGGAACCGATTCAGTTTAAGAAAGAGAAGCTGTCCAATAAGGGAAAATGGCTCTACAGTTTCCGTGATCCGAGAAGAGCGGCTCAGGAGGAGACGGACTGGCTGGATAAGCATCGTAAAGATAAGTACGATTTCGAAGAATACGAAAAGAAAAAGCGTACATTTGGAACAGTGGTCTTTGAATCAGATGTCGATCTGTCTCCGGAAGATGCCTGGAAGACCTATAGTTATCGCTGGCAAATCGAGATCGTTATGCGGTACTACAAGAACGCCCTCGGCTTTGATGTAACCAGAGTCCATGATGACTACTCAGTGATCGGCAGCGAATTCATTGATTTTCTGTCGACCGTCATCACGTTCAGACTTTTGAACCTGTTCGACGAAAAAGGCCTCCTTGAGGACATGAGCTATAAGAAAATCATGCATATCCTGCAAAGAGGCAAAAGAATAAAAATGATAATGAGTGGGAACTGATCAAGATGAATCCTGGTCAGATAGAAATTCTTCAAAAACTGGATCTGATTCCACGACCAGATCCAGTAGACCAGCCCAAAAGGAAACGTGGTCGTCCACGCAAAAATCCGACCGTATAGTTTAGCTGATTGGGAAAGTTCTAGTTTACGACTGGACCAGTTTTCAATTGACAAAAATAAGTCAGTAGAATTTACATATACAGAACCTGGATCAGAACAATTCTGTACAGTTTTTCTTGCGTTCTAATGTCTTCTTTTCGGTTTTCCTCCGTCTCACAGGGTTAAAAGGCAATAATTCCTCATGATAATTGGATTGCCATAAATAATCATGAAAAAGTTTATATAAACTTCTTGAATTTTGGTCGGATTAATGCCAGAATAAGCTCAAGGAAAAAGTTTAAATAAACTTAGGAGGTACGAATTTGCCAACAGAAGTAAAGACATCAAAAGAAAGAATTGCTAGTGATCTGGAGATTTTAAAAGTTGAATCTCCAATGAAAGAGCTGAGCGCTGTCAAATCAAGTGAAGAAATTTTAAATCTGGCTGTAGCAGCAGCCCATGTATTAAACAAAGACATTAGCGACATCAATGTAGACGGGGCTAATCAGGAGGCTGTCTCTTTATGGACAGAGGCTTTACGGGATCTGGATTATGAAGGGATCAAGAGTACCATTATTAATGCTCTTTCGATTACTGATTCTACGGAACCCGGAAACGGTCTGAAGATTCTTCCTGATCTGATTCGACTTTTTGAGGGGATGTAAAACCGCTGCGAATCCTCAATATGAATTCGTGTCGTGGAAATATTACTGCAAAAGCGGCGCAGGATTTCCCGACTGCCAGAATTGTTTCAGAAGACCTGAACCCCAGACATTGCATGCTTCAGCAAATTGTTAGCAGGGTGTTTAACCTGCCCATCGAAGTGAGAATCGATCGCTTGAATCATAAAACAGAAAAAGGCCGATTTGATCTTGTTCTTGGAGAACTTCCATTTGGAATGAGACGAGTAGAGCGCACACCAATCCTCGCTTTTAATGGTGAAGAAATCAACGTTCGGTCGTACGAGGCTGAGTTGGTTAATGATGCTCTTATTTCATTGGATAAAGATGGAATTGCCGCTTTGGTCACTACGCCTTCTGTCCTCTTCTCTAACTCCGAAAAGAAGTTCGTCAATGCATTGATCAAGAGCAGCGTTATTGAAAAAGTCATTCAGCTTCCTGCTGGAATCCTCCCTAATACTTCTATTTCTCCTGTGCTTCTTATTCTGAGTAAAAAGAGAATTCGAAGATTCAAATCTGTGATCTTAATAGTATCTTTTCTCTTGGCCGAAAAAGAGTTTGCAGAAACAGAAGGAGCTTCTGGAAGGATTAGAGTCAACGATTCGTAATCACGAGACCCTCTTTAACGATTTAAGTGTTGCAGAGGCAGAAGCTGACAGCTCCCTTTTATATCCGCAGCGCTACTACACTCAGACTAGTCTGAGAGACTTTGAGAATACATACTGTGTTAAGGATGTTGCTGAAGTATTCAGAGGAAAAATCTGGCTAAGATGAATGAGAATGCTGAAGGCGATTGTTATCTTCTTACAGCCAAGGCACTGCGTGATCAGCAGATTGATATCTCCGCATTGGAGACAATCGGCGAAGATTCTTCAGCTCAAAATGATATTTATTTAATGGATGGTGATATTCTGATCTTTTCCAAAGGGGTCGCACCACAGATTGCTTTTATGGAAGGTATTGGAGAAATGCATGTGATTCCTAGCAGCAACTTTCTTGTTATCCGCCCCGATCTTCAAAAAATTGATCCTCGGTATTTGATGGCTTACCTCACTTCGAGCGACGGTAAAAACAGATTGGAATCCATCAGTAAAGGCTCTGTTATAAAAAATATTACAACCCCGGATCTTAAAAATATGGAAATTCCCAAACTTGATCTGGAGCAGCAGAAAGTCATGGGAGCCAGATATAAGATCCTTCAAGACCGGCTGAAAGAAGCTAGACAGCGGGTAGAGAGAATTATTGCAAAACGAGATTCTCTTTTTGATGAGGGTGGTGAGTCTCTTGGCGTTAGATAAACAGGGCCTTGACAATCTGGCATATGAAGTCTGTTCCTACGTATCTGATCGTCTTCTCCTGGAGAATCGAACAGGAGGGCTTGAGTCTTATCTAAAAAGATTGGCTTTTATGAGGATACAGAAACAACCCAAAACGACTGGATCTTCAATCGATATACAGCCAAGGTCATGATCATTGGATTTACGCACCTCGATAAAAAGCAATTGATCAAATTGCCTCTCAAGTTGGAATTGACCCCAGACAGATTGAATTCGTGACTAATGAAGAAATCAAGAGATTTAATTACGGCAAACTAAAACTTAATTATGAGTATTCGGATATCATTATTGGACCGATTCATCATAAAGGAAAAGGCGTAGATGGTTCTTCAAGTCCTATTTCAATGATTGAGGCGAACCCAAAGAATATCCAAATTTAGTTAAAGCTGTTGTGAATAATGAGCTTAAGATTACTAAAGACAGTCTTCACAAGGCTCTGAAACGAACAATCAAATTCAGACACCTTTACGAAATTTGAGCAAAAGAATGGCGCTCATGGTGTATTGAACCAGTAACGAATGAACGCAAAGAAATACGAAACTCGTGCAGCTTCAAAGCCAGAAGGAATTATTGTGACAGAAAACAGGCTGCGGGAACGCAATGAACTGCATCGTTCGATTTGGGCGATTGCAGAAGGCCTTAGATGTATATTCCAATAAATCAGACTGAGATTTCGTATTTTAGGGTTCTGAATTCCGAAATCTGAGATCAGAATCCCAAGGTTTGAGTTTAAAGCTTCATATAGTAATTTTTAATATATTTAGATTTATCTATCGGCGTAAGTCGACCATGCTATTCGGGCGTAACACGCCCGCTTTTCCGTGCCAAGAGAACGGGGTAATCCGCCGGGAGTCGGGGCATAAAAGATGGAATGGACCATTTGGTTTATGCCCCTTTTGCGAAAAAAGATTTATCAGGATGGTATCGCTAAACAAATTGGTCCATTTCCAATATTGAGGGGACAGGAAAACCAATCTTTATATCAGGCTTAAATAGCGGCTGATCTTTCGGTGTAAGAAGCCACTGATAGCCTGATTTTTTTCGATGAAAGCCCTTTGCAATCCAGGGGTGATTATAATGAAAGAATACATAGCCCATGAGGCAAAAGAAGGAGACTTATGGCAAATACAAAGAAGAGAGTATCTAATAAAGCAGATGTGGGATTTGAAGCTGAACTGTGGAGTGCAGCCGATGTTCTCCGCGGTAGCATGGATGCTTCTGAATATAAACACGTTATTCTCGGCTTAATCTTTTGAAGTATATCTCTGATTCTTTCGAAGCAAAACGTGCTGAACTTTTAAAAGACCCATATGCTGATCCTGACGATAAAGATGAGTATATTTCTGAAAACATATTTTTCGTTCCGGAAGGTGCTCGATGGGATGTGATTAAGAACTCCGCGCATACAAACTCTGTTGGAACAGCCATCGACTCTGCGATGGAACAAATCGAGAAAGAGAACCCAAAACTGAAAGGCGTTCTACCAAAAACTATGCCCGCCCTGAAATGGACCAGCGAAGATTAGGTGAAGTTGTCGATTTGTTCACCAATATCAAAATGCACGAACACGGAAACGAAAAAGATATTCTCGGAAGAACCTATGAATATTGTCTCCAGAAATTTGCTTCCCAGGAAGGCAAAAACGCAGGCGAATTCTATACGCCTTCTTCTGTAGTGCGCACGCTTGTTGAGGTTTTAAAACCTTACCATGGCCGTGTTTACGATCCTTGCTGCGGTAGCGGCGGAATGTTTGTGCAGTCTGCAAAATTCATTGAGAATCATGGAGGTCACCTGAATGATATTTCCGTGTTTGGGCAGGAATCTAATCCGACTACCTGGAAGCTTGCTCAGATGAACCTGGCGATCAGAGGAATTGATGCAAACCTCGGCCCCCACAACGCAGACACCTTTTGGAAGATCTTCACCCTCATGAAAAGATGGATTTTGTGATGGCGAATCCTCCTTTCAACGATAAAAGCTGGTGGCACAAATCGCTCGAAGATGACCCGAGATGGGCTTATGGAACACCTCCTGAATCAAACGCAAACTTTGCCTGGATGGAGCATATGATTTCTCACCTGAACCGAAACGGAAAGATCGGTATGGTCCTGGCAAATGGTGCGCTTTCTACTCAGACAAAGGGTGAGGGCGAAATCCGTAAAAAATCATTGAAGCAGACTTGGTTGATTGCATAGTAGCTTTGCCTGAAAAGCTCTTCTATTCAACGGGTATCCCTGTTTCACTCTGGTTTCTTTCAATGAATAAAAAGCAAAAAGGAAAGACGCTTTTTATTGACGCTAAAGATATGGGAACCATGGTTTCCAGGAAACTGCGCGAATTTTCCGATGAAGATGTTAAAAAGATAGGTGAACTTTATCAATCCTACGAAGAAGGTAACCTTGAGAATAATCCAGGGCACTGGGCAATAGTCGATACCGAAGAAATCGCAAAACAGGACTATATTCTAACTCCAGGCAGATACGTAGGAATTGAAGAAGACAAAGAAGATGGAGAGCCATTCGACGAAAAAATGAAACGCCTGACTTCTGAACTTGGTGATTTGTTTAAACAATCACGTGAACTCGAAGATGAAATCAGGAAGCAACTGGAGAATATTGGGTATGAAATTTAAAGATGTCTGTCGGGTGATTAATGGCCGTGCCTATAAATTAAACGAACTACTAGAGAAAGGAAAATATCAAGTTCTTCGAGTGGGTAATTTTTTACCAATTCAGAAATGCTCTATTCAGATTTAGAACTTGAATCAGATAAATACTGTGAGGATGACGATTTGTTGTTTGCTTGGTCAGCATCATTCGGACCAAAAATTTATCGCGGACCAAAATCTATTTATCACTATCATATTTGGAAACTGCAGGTAGATGACAGTAAAGCAGATAAATACTATTTGTATTACTGGCTTCTAAACAATGTTCGAAGAATGCAAGCTGGCGGACATGGAAGTGTGATGGCTCATATAACAAAGCAAGATATGGAAAACCAGGAAATTGATCTTCCGCCTCTTCAGCTTCAAAAAGAATAGCCGGCATCTTGAATTCTCTAGATGAGAAAATGGATAACAATGCTCTCATAAACAAGAATTTAGCGGCTTAGAGGTCGATGCCCGAGACATCCAGCTCGCCGGACATAAGGCGAGGGAGTAGAGCATCCCTTATTGAGGCCAGTCTTGAGGATTGCGTTTCGTTTTCCTGCATGGCTTTATACATAGGTAAAACAAGTTCTTCAAACTCTCGGAGTGTCTTTTCATATGGGATACGGAGCTGCATTGCATTCAAAATGTTTGTTGTCATACTCGGAACAGCAGAACCAGCATTCAGCGAAGCAAGATCCTTACTCTTTATAAAATGGAAAACAAACTTTGCCACATTAGGGCGTTGCATCTTAGTGTAAAACATCGTATCTACAGACCAAAACGCCCCATTGACATACATTACATTGTTGAGTGTACCCTTACGAGGTATCAAAACTGACTCCCCAGAATAGAGTGGTCGCTCAACATAACGCATAATTCCACCAGAACCATATACGGGATAGCCACCATCAGCCAGCTTTTTATGATCTTTTCCGTATTTAACCTCTACCAAATCTGAAAGAAGTCCTGTTTCCCACTGCGGGTTGGCTTTTTAATGAAGAGTTCTTCGTAAATAGCCTGCGCCTGCTGCTCTAAATTCTTGTTTGCTCCACCTACTGATATTTGCATACTCACTGTAGGCGAGGTGAAGATTATGCAGGAAATCTTAGTGAACAGTGTTGTCCAGGCGTTGAGTGGTTTGTTTGGTTACGGAGAGTTGAAAACGATTGAGACTGTTATTCGAGCTGTAGTTTCGCAGTTCGATGTTTCTCAAAATCATCAGGAAGACCCTTCTAAGCAAAATGAAGAGTATTTGGATTTGTTTTTATCGGCCAAACAGGTCGAAGGCTGCTCTGAGAAGTCGATTGATTATTATAGAAAAACTATTCAAAAGATGCTCGATCAGATTAGTAAGCCTGTTATTGGAATCATGACTGATGATCTCCGATCTTATTTATCTGATTATCAGAAGCTACATGGATCAAGCAAAGTAACTATCGATAATATCCGAAGAATTATCTCAAGCTTTTTTCTTGGCTCGAAGAAGAGGACCATATCCTAAAGAGTCCAGCAAGAAGGATTCACAAAATTAAAACAGATAAGGTGATCAAAGACACTTACTCTGATGAAGAACTCGAAAAATGAGAGATTCAACGTCTAACAGCAGAGATTTGGCAATGATTGATTTGCTTGCCTCCACAGGTATGCGTGTTGGTGAGCTTGTCAAACTTAACATTGATGACGTTGATTTAACCGAGAGGGAATGCATTGTATTTGGTAAAGGTAATAAAGAACGTCCAGTCTACTTTGATGCGCGCACTAAGCTCCATCTTTCCAAGTATTTGTCTGAACGGGTAGATGGAGGAGAAGCGCTGTTCGTAGGATTAAAGCAGCCATATGCCAGATTGACGATAAATGGGGTAGAGTCACGACTAAAGACTATCGGCGAAGGTGCCGGAATCACCAAAGTCCATCCCCATAAGTTTCGAAGGACTATGGCTACAACAGCCATTGATAAAGGTATGCCGGTTGAGCAATTGCAAAAATTGCTTGGACATGAACGGATTGATACAACCATGCAATATGCGATGGTGAAACAAAGTAATGTAAAAAGCTCACATAGGAGGTGTATTGGATGATAATTAAATTAGACGAGGTAATTAAAGATATCGCGGCAGGACCTTTTGGTTCGAATTTAAAAGTTGAATGCTTCACTTCATCCGGTTTCCCCATCGTAGATGGAGCTAATCTCAAGGGAGTTAAGGTGACTGACAATATAACGAAATTTGTTTCGGAAGAGAAGGCGCGATCATTAAGCCGATCTATCGCCAAAAAGGTGATGTTGTTGTTACTATTAGCGGAACTGTTGGGCAGATAGCCTATATCCCGAAAGACTCTAAATACAATGAATACTTAGTCTCGCAGAGACAATTCCGCGTCTCTTTTGATGAAGATCAAGTATACGTTCCATACCTTGTTTATTATTTCCACACCAGAGAAGGGCAATCGAAAATTTTGGCATTTAAAAACCAGACTGGTGTTCCAGCTTTGGCACAACCATTGAAGAACTTTAAAAACATTGAAATTGATTTACCTTCCTTGGAATTTCAGAAAAAGCAGATAAATTTGATTGAGCGAATGCAAGCGAAAATCGATCTCAATAATCAGATAAACAAGAATTTAGAACAGCAAATACAGGAAATTTTCAGAAGTCGATTCCTCACACCAGGACCATCACGAGATGGATGGAAAAAGACCACTCTCGCGGATGTATCCCTAATAGGAGCTGGGGAGATAAACCAAAAACTGTATCTGCCGTTCAAACCACAGAATATCCATATCCAATTTATTCTAATGGCATTAGAGACGAAGGCCTTTATGGATTTTCAAGTGGGTACAAAATTGAGGATGAAAGCATTACGGTCTCCGCGAGAGGAACTATTGGTTATGTTTGCTTGCGCCATCGACCATATACCCCGATAGTCCGGCTTATCACCTTAGTCCCGAAAAAGAAATAGTATCTGCGAAATATCTTTATCTGTGGTTAAGGAACTCCAAAATTCTCGGAACTGGGACTACGCAACAACAGCTTACAGTTCCTGATTTTCAGAAAACAGAAATAGTCGTGCCAACAGCAGAAGAAATGAACTCATTTACAGATGTTGTTTCTCCTCTTTTGAAACCATTTGGGCAAATCAGGCGGAAAATTTAAAGCTTGCCAACTTAAGAGATATCTTGCTTCCAAAACTATTCTCCGGTGAACTTGACATATCTAATATTGAGCTCTAAGCCAATAAATTCTTGTTTTCACCAGCTAAATCCTAGAAAAGGAGGGATTCCATGAATCAATACACTGAAGATTCCTATGAAAAGACTCTGATACAGTTGTTCGAGTCAGAATTAGGCTATGAATATCAATATGGTCCAGATATGGATCGGGATTATAGGGATCCCCTTCTTCTCGAGGTATTAAGAGATTCACTACGAATGTGTAATCCTGACCTTCCAGCTGCTGCCTTTGACGAAGCAGTAGTCAAAATTCGGAATTTGGAGGTCGGTTCTCTTGAAACCAGGAATGAACAATTTACAGACTATCTGCAGAATGGGCTGAGAGTCTCCTACTATCGAAATGGTGAAATGAAAAATGATCTGGTTCATTTGATCGATTATAACGATGTACAGAACAACTCTTTTCTCATCGTGAATCAGTTCACTGTAGAAGAATTTAAAAAGAAAAGGCCAGATCTTGTCCTGTTTGTAAACGGAATGCCATTAGTTGTGATCGAGCTCAAATCGCCATCACGGGATGAAACAGGTGCTTCTGAGGGATATGTTCAGCTGCGCAATTATATGCTGGATATCCCCTGCTTATTTAACTATAATCAAATTTGCGTGATGTCCGATATGTTGGTTTCACGAGCTGGTACAATCTCGAGCAATGAAGACCGTTATATGGACTGGAAAACGACAGATGGAAATTATGAAAACACGAAGTTTGCAAACTTTGAAACCTTTTTACGGGCATTTTCCAGAAGGATCGTTTCCTGAATATTCTGAAAAACTTCATTTTATTCATGACGCCTGGTGGTCGGCTAATCAAGACTCTGGCTGGATATCATCAGTATTTTGCCGTTGAGAAAGCCGTTCATTCCACGATGCTGGCTTCAAAAACAGACGGACGAGGGGAGTATTTTGGCATACTCAAGGCAGCGGTAAGTCGCTGTCTATGGTTTTCTATACTCATTTATTAGACCAGCAAATGGATGATCCAACTTTTGTTGTCCTTACTGATCGCCGTGATCTTGACGATCAGCTATTTAAGACCTTCTCGGATTGTCATAAGTTCCTGCGTCAAACGCCTGTTCAGGCCACCTCTAGAGAAAATCTATATGAGCTTTTAAATAATAGACAAAGTGGCGGTATCATCTTTACCACTATGGCCAAATTCGAAGAAGAATGGGGAGCTCTATCTAAACGGAAAAATATTATTGTTATGGCGGATGAGGCCCATCGTAGTCAATACGGTCTTACTGAAAAATTTGTAACGACCAAGGATCAATACGGGAATGTTCTTGCAAAAACGGTGATTGGGGCAGCCAAAAAGTTCGCGATAGTCTTCCAAATGCGACCTATATCGGCTTCACTGGAACGCCAATTGATTCTGAAGATAAAGACACGAGAGCTGTGTTCGGAGACTATATTGATATTTACGACATGACTCAAGCTGTTGAAGATGGTGCGACCAGACCGGTTTACTATGAAAGCCGGGTTATGAAGCTTAAACTCGATGAAGAGACTCTTCGAAGAATCGACAACACGTACGATATGTTGGCTGCTGAGGCAGATGAGATCACAATTGATAAAAGCAAAAAGAACTTAGCAATATGGAGGCTATTCTTGGCAGTGATGAAACGATTGACTCTCTAGCAAGAGATATTATTGATCACTACAAAGAAAATCGTGAAAATTTATTGACTGGGAAAGCGCTGATCGTTGCTTACTCCAGAGAAATTGCTGTGAAGCTTTACCATAAGATGCTGGAGCTTGAACCTACCTGGGATAAAAAGGTCAAGATTGTAATGACTGGAAGTAATAAAGATCCAGAAGAGTGGCACGAATATACGGGTACGGATAAGTATCGAGCGGATTTGGCAAAAGAGTTCAAAGATAATGAGTCTGATTTCAAAATCGCGATTGTTCGTGATATGTGGCTCACGGGTTTTGATGTTCCATCCTTGGCTACTATGTATGTTTTTAAACCAATGAGCGGCCATAACCTGATGCAGGCGATTGCCAGAGTGAATCGTGTCTTCGGGGATAAAGAGGGCGGACTTGTAGTCGATTATATTGGTATTGCCTCCGCATTAAAGCAAGCAATGAAGGACTATACCAAGAGCGACCAGAAGAATTTTGGTGACCCAGATATTAAGAAAAAGGCACTTCCTATATTTGAAGAGGCTCTATTCAGCTGTAGAGACTTATTCAAAGGGTACGACTATAAGTCCTTTTTGCAAGGTACGGATTTGGAAAAAGGAAGAGCAATCACTGGTGGAGTGAATCACATCATGGATTTAACCCATCAAGAAATGAATATTCCAGAAAAAGAAAGAGCACAGTTCAAATTTATCAAGGAAGCCCAGCGTTTGAAGCAGTCTCTCTCTGTGCAGCAGTTTGGTTGATGATAAACAACAAAGAGAAGCGGGTTATTTTATCGCTGCAAAAACGCTTTTAAATCGGATTTCGACTTCCGGTGCTTCGGGCAGGCTGTCTTTGAAAGAAGTGAACGCTCAAATTAATGAACTTCTGAAACAGACGATCAAGAGTGAGGGTGTGGTAAGCCTTTTCTCAGATCGTGGGGAAGAATTTTCACTTTTGATACTGACTTCTTAGAGGAAATCAGAAATATGGAGGGAAAAAATCTGTCCCTGGAACTTCTGAAAAGATTACTGAATGATGAAATCCGTGGCTTCAAAAGAACTAATGTTGTTAAATCAGAAGAGTTTTCTGATCGCTTGAAGAAAGCGTTAAATTCCTATGTGAATGGGTTGATAACGAATGAAGAAGTGATTGAGGAATTGATGCGGATGGCCCAAGATATCAGGAATGCCAGTCAGGCAGGAAATGATCTGGGTTTATCTATTGAAGAAGTCGCTTTCTATGATGCTCTCTGCAAGCCGGAAGCGGTAAAAGACTTTTATGAAAACGACCAACTGGTACAGATTGCAAAAGAGCTCACGGATATTCTTCGGCATAGTGTCTCGATTGACTGGCAACGCAAAGAAAGTGCCAGAGCCGGAATCCGCAAAAATATTAGACGTCTTTTGAGGAAGTACCATTATCCACCTGAAGAAATTCCTGGTGCGATTGATCTGGTTCTTTCTCAAGCAGAACTAATGGCGAACAATTTGTCTCAATATTTGTAAACCAGTGCATTAGAAATATTATTAGTATTTTTCCTTTCTGCAGGAAAGAATGTCTGATAGATTTTGCGAAATAACGACCAAAGGACTGACTCCACCCTCACATGGAGCCAGCCCTGAGAGTGTAAGGTCTTTTGTGTAAATTCCATCAAGGCATCAGACTGATACAATCAGCTTGAGCCTGACAAATTTATACAAGGAGACCACTTATGCCACGTAAAGCTAAAGCTGCACCAACCCTTCAGGAACAGATTGCTTCAACCATCGTTAAGGAATACAAACCTAAGACGTTTAAAGAAGCCTCAGACCTCATCAGGGAAATATTTGGCCCTGTCCTTGAACAGATGCTCCAGGGAGAACTTGATTCGCATCTCGGTTATACCAGCGGATCGCATGTTTTTGTAGTTTATAACTGGTCCAAAAAGCGAAAATCGGATTTGAAAACTGGGCCACCTGACTTGTATCGTACTCCGTAATGGAGGACTAGAAAGTGCATACTCAGATGACAGTTTTCAAATACATCGATTTACGAACACAAGGAGTCTCATCCAGAAAAGCCGCTGCGCTGTGCTCGATCTCGAGAACCACTGGTGAGAAGTATTACAGGAAGTACAAGGAAAGAGAGAGTCTCTGGAAGCTGATCCAACCCACGAAAACAGCCGAACGTTTATTGAGGAGTGTATCGATCCGCCTTCATACGACAGTTCATCCAGACAACCTCGGAAATACAGTCCAGAGGTCGACGCGCTTCTGGATCAAATTCTTGAAGACGAAGAAGAAAAGACACGCCTGCTCGGGTCTGACCATAAGCAGCAGCTGACCTGCTTACAGATCTGGGATCTGATCAGGGCTGCTGGATTCGACATTGGATTGTCGACCATCACAAAAAGGGTCAAAGAGAAAAGGAACAGGCACAGAGAATGCTTCATCAGTCAGGACTACGAACCAGGTGACCGGTTTGAATACGATTTTGGCGAAGTGAAGCTGATGATTAATGGTCAGAGAAAGACGTTCTATCTGGCCGTTATGACTTCGCCATGGTCAGGCTATCGAGCTGCCTGCCTGTACGAAAACCAGAAAAGTCAGGTCTTCTTTGAATCGATGATCCGCTTCTTCAATGAAGTCGGCGGAATCTTCAGAGAGGGCGTTTACGACAATATGAGAAACGTCGTCTCGAAATTCATAGGAAGAAACGAGAAAGAAATTAATCCGGAACTTATCCGCTTCGCCCATTACTACGGGTTCAGGGTAAACGTTACGAACGCATTTTCTGGAAATGAGAAAGGATCCGTCGAACGTTCCGTTGAAGTAGTTCGAAATAAGAGCTTCGCCTTGAAATACAAATTCGACAGTCTCGAAGAAGCTAGAATGTGGCTCAAGGATCGTCTGGATGAACTGAATAAAGATACGAAGCGGAAAGAAGAACAGCCGTTTCTGAAGCCGCTCCTTCCTGACTATGAAGCGGCTCAGATCGCTGAGCGGATAGTAAATACTCTTTAATCAGCGTTGACAATAATCAGTATTCCGTTCCCGATAATCTGATTGGTAAAAAGTAAGAGTTAAAACCTACACAGAAACAATCAAAGTTTATTACGAACATGAACAGGTAGCTGAACATCAGAGAATCAATGATGGAAAACAAAAACGTGCTTCGATATTCGGCACTATCTAAGCACGCTGCGTAAAAAGCCTGGAGCTTTAAGAAACAGTACAGCCCTCAAAGCGGATCCAGAACTCAAATCAATTTACGACAACTATTTTAGCGAAAAGCCGAAAGAATTCATAGAAATACTCACCAGACACAAAGACCGGCCTATGGAAGAAATCAAAGATCTGCTCAGGATAGAAGCCTGTCAGGCACCTCAGCGCCAATCTGTCTATGAGCCTCTGGCCGCACAGGTAGAGGAATACCAGGCACTCTTTGCCTAGAAAGCGAGTATGAAATGAACATTGAAGCTTACGCCAAAAGGCTGCGCCTGCCTTTTATCCGCCAGAACTATAAGGAACTGGCTGCCCAGGCGAGAGAAGATCACCTTGATTACGAAGAATTTCTGGAAAAGGTCCTCAAAGGCGAAACGATCAGCCGCAATGAAAACTGTATTCAGAAGCGGATCCAGCTGGCGCATTTCCCAAATCGGATGTCTCTGGAAGACTTTCAAACAGAACATTTGAGAATCGAAATCCAGCAGAAAGTAAAAGAGCTCTCAAGTCTGGACTTTATAAAAAATGGAGAAAACGTAATCCTGATTGGAAATCCAGGAACGGGAAAAAGTGCCTTGTCTATCTGTCTGGGTATGGAAGCCTGTCTGAACAATATGAGCGTTCTGTTTATCGGGGTGTCCGATCTGTTGATCGAGATCCGTGAAGCCATGAGCCAGAACCAGCTGCTTCGATATAAGAAGCGTTTTGAAAGTTTTGACCTCGTGATATTGGACGAACTTGGATACTGCTCATTCGATCAGAAATCTGGTGAGATTCTGTTTAACTTGATTTCGAGTCGCAATGGCAAGAAGTCCTTGATCGTCACAAGCAATCTGGAGCTCAACCGCTGGAGCGAGATTTTCAAAGATGAAGTACTGACGTCAGCGATGATTGATCGACTGGCTTATAAGGCCTACATGATCAATATGACCGGCCAGAGTTACAGGCTTCGTGAAACCAAGAAATGGGTTGAAGAAAAATCAGGCGGAAAAATCAGAAAAGCGCGTCACCCCTAGGGGGTGAAGGGAGAAGGAACTGCTCTGGAAAGAGCAGTCTTCTATAACCCAAAGTGGACCAGTTTTCAATTACGCAACTGGACCAGTTTTCAATTGACAAAAACATCGCATGCTCCTAAATCGACGGACAATCGGCGGAACGGCTATTCTGAGAAGACTGTAAGGTCTTCTCAGGGCGAGCTGGATCTGCGTATTCCTCGTGAGCGCCTTGGTACATTCGAACCGCAGGCTGTTCCTAAAGGCAGTCGGGATATTTCAGATATCGAGGACAAAATACTCCGTATGTATGGCCAGGGCATGTCGCAGCGCGACATCTCCGACATCATCCAGGATATCTATGGCTTCTCGGTCTCTGCGGATACGATTTCAAACATCACTGATCGTGTCTATCCGGTTGTTGATGAGTGGCGTCATCGTCCCCTGAAGAAGTGCTATCCTTTCGTATTCGTCGATTGCCTTTATGTATCGGTCAAAACCGATCGTGGTGCAAAAGAACAGGCTGTATATGTGGTTCTTGGCTATGACACGGAAGGCTGCAAAGATATCCTTGGCATCTGGATCGGCGAGAGCGAATCCAGGCACTTTTGGATGGAGATCTTTGACGAACTGAAGGCACGAGGCATAGAAGACATTTTTTCCTGTCCATGGACGGTGTAAGCGGGCTTGAAAGCGGCGCTAAGGCTGTATTTCCGAACGTTACTGTGCAGCGCTGCATTGTTCATATTCTTCGTAACTCGCTTAAATATATTCCAAACAAAGAAAGAGCTGGTTTCTGCAAGGATATCAAGAGAGTCTACGGTGCTTTGAACGCTAAAGAAGCAGAGGGTGCTTTCGATGAATTTAAGGAGAAATGGAGCCAATATCCTGGTTCCGTGAGCGTCTGGGAACGTAACTTTCATCACGTACTCCAGCTGTTTAACCACGGCAGCGCTGTCCGAAAGATAATGTATACAACCAATGCGATTGAGTCGGTTAACTCCAGCCTGCGAAAAGTAACAAAAAGGGCTCGTTTCCAAATGAGGATTCAGTTTATAAGGCTTTGTATCTACGCATTGTGGAGCTTGAGAAGAAATGGCAGGGACGAACGGTTCAAAACTGGGCAATGGTACGCAATCAGCTCCTGTGCGAGGAAGAACTGGACGCCAGGCTGGAGAAGTACTCAGCCAGATAAGCGGCAGATCCGAAATCCGCTCATGAAATTTTCTTCCGCTTAAACCCTTTACAGCGGGTCCCCGCTCCCCTGCACTCCCTGAAGACGTCCCCGCCGTCGAAAAATGCCACCCTGGCAGGGGCGACACAAGTCTAGCAGGGGGCGCCCGCTATAAAGGGCCGCTCCAGAAATTTTCACTCGCTCCTCGTCCAGCGAGGTGTTTTGAGCCTTCGAAACGCCAAATGTTTCAACTACCAAAAACGAATTTACACAAAATTTTTGACATCCCCCGTGTTGAAGCTGACTGCCGGATGCAGTTCCGTTTTATAAAGCCAGAGAAGACATTGTCTTTTGTCTGGCTTTTTGCTTAGCATTACGCAATCGTTTTGGAAAAATAAAAAGACCCCATCCTGGTGCGCATTCCTTATTGGTGGAGATAAGGTCTAGGCGTGATGAGGAACTTATTTAATAAATATAATGGTTTGAGAAAAAAAGTAAAGAAGTTTATGAACAAAAACTTTGAGTGGATGGATAACCTGCGTTTCGAATCGGGGTCTGCTTTTCCTTGAATTGATTTGAAGACTCCATGAAATTTCCTCACCATTGGGGTTCGGTCTTAAGGACGACTCATCGAACTGGAATTAGATTTCCAATAGATTACTGGGAAATTTGGTCTGCCTGAAAAACGGATTGCCGCAGAACACGAAGGGAAACTGTCAGCTGTGGAAGATAGAAATGGCAAGACTTTAAGGAATACAGGTACATAAATCCAAATGATTTTTTCGCACAGATATAATATTCTGGCTCTATGAAAATATTTGTAGGATCCTCCGAGCCAATGTCTTCATATGAAGTGTACCCCATGTCAAGGACACGATAATTAGAGAGAACCCTTTGTTCGGACACGTTATCCCTGTTATCTGTTTGTCTGTTGTTTGAGCAGGATTTGTGAACAAATCCGATGAAGCGATGCGCTCAGAGTTTTTCTGAAGCGCTCCTTTACAGAGGGTTGCCCCTGGTACACTGCTGAGCCTTCAGCTGAATGGTGAACCATTCACTTTTCTGCTGAAGGCGGCTTTTGTGGGTCCAGGGGCAAGGGCCCTGCTGTCAAGGACGGTCCCGCAGGGACCGAGTGGAAGAAAAATTCTGCGCGCCCCTTAAATCCCATTCATTCTGAAAGAGGATATCGGCCGGTTGTTACGTATTTGTAGAACTCATCTGGTGACAGCTTCGCCAGATCCCACTGATACCGCTCTTCATTGTAGTAGCGGATCTGCTCGTCCAGCAGCGAACAGATCTCCTGGAAAGTCCGGCACTTCTTCAGATCATCACGGATCTCGTCCTTCATATGGCCGAAGAAGCTTTCCTGAGGAGCGTTGTCCCAGCAGTTTCCTCTGCGTGACATCGACTGGCGCAGTTTCTTCTGACGGAGCAGTTCCCGAAACCCGACACTTGTGTAGTGACACCCTGATCTGAGTGCACAATCACATCTGTTTCCAGCTCGTCTCCGTGATTCTCCACCAGCTGCTTTACTGTCTCCAGAACAAAGTCAACCTTGAGATTGTCGCTGACTCTGTAAGCCAGGACCTGTTTGGTGCAGGCATCAAGAATCGTTGAAAGATAGGCAAACTTCCCTGGTAAGGGATGTAAGTAATATCAGTCAGCAGGATCGTTCTGGGCCCGTGCTCTTCGAATTCCCGACGGACAAGGTTCTCACTGACATTGTCCGTACGCAGCGCCTTCGCCATACGGCGGTAAGGATTCGCTTTACGTATCGGACATTCCAGGTTGAACTTTCTCATGAGCCTCCGGATCTTTTTCATGTTGAACCTGATACTGGGGCTTTGATGGAGAAGGATCATCTGGATCTGTCTGGCACCGGCATGGCCGCGCGCTTTCCGGAAAGCCTGCAGAATCAGTTCGAAATCTGCTCTGTCCCGGGCTTCTCTTTGTTCACGGCTTTCTGTCTGAGCACACCAGCTGTAGTAACCTGAACGACTGACACCGTTCATTGCACACAGCTCAGTCACAGTCAGGACATTTTCCGGATCCATAATGACATCCTGAATCAGCGCGTATTTTGAAGCAGGCCTGTTCATCATGAGCAACCTGGCTTCCTCGAGTTCGCCAGTGCAATAATTTTTTTAGTGTATCGAGCTCTTTGCGCAATGCCCGGACTTCGCCTTCCAGTCTGGCCACTTCATCTCCTTTATCACATGTCTTTTTCCGGCTTTGGGAAATGAGATAGGCAGTGTTGGACATTCTGCTCTCCCCGATCATTTTCGGATCATATCCGAGCTTCACAAAGATCTCCCGTGGAAGGCAGCCCTGGTTGTAAAGGCGGAGGAACTCGGCCTTGAATTCGTCAGTGAATTTGATCGTGGTTGGAAAGACAGCCTTTGTGTATGGATTAGCTGCCAGAGCTGACATCTGTTCTTCGCTGAAGCGATTTCTGTTCATAATGGTCTCCTTTGGGGATTTCCGTCACGAACAGTATGCGGGCTGAAAGTGATCAGCGAAAGAACGTCGATTAGAAAGTGTCCGCAATTAGGGAACAGATCAAAACGATCGTCCAGTAGTTGGGGTCGCTGCTAATCGGGTGTCCTTGGAATAGGTTGACTCTAAAAAATTGTCCACTTTCTGGGGTACAGTTTAATATAGAAAATAAAAGGGTCTTCCGTAAGCTGAAAGAGTCGATCAAGACTACCAGATACAGGAGATCCCGTATGTACTCTACTAACTCTTCAGCTGCTTTTCAAGTTTCCAATGAATCGAATAACGGTCTGCTTTTCATTCCCTCATCGCTGCCGGGCTTTACCCAGTCAGGTGTTTATTCCCGGATCGATGCTTCCGGAAATCATTCCATCTATCAGTGTGACGGAGTACTCTGTGAAGTCACTGATGAAGAACGAATCTACCCCGTTTGCGGTCAGAAGATGCACATCAAATCATCTCGTTCAATCACACTGCGTCACCTTCCCTTTGGCTTGACTTATATCCATGTCACCGTGAAGGTTCAGCGCCTCTTCTGCGAGAACGGCCATCATACACAAATGCGATCTATTCCATTCAGAGCACAGAAGCATACGATTACTACAGCTCTCGAATCGTACATTGAAGATCTGCTGGCAAGCGGCTGCTATACCCTGAAGGAAATCGCTGAGCGGACTGGTGTCGGAGCTCATCTCGTTGGCGAGATTGATAAAGCCAGGCTGAGCAGGCTTTATACGGATCAGACGGAACTCGGACCAGTGCTGAAGAAACCCGATACCTGCAGTCGATATCTGGCTATCGATGAATTCAAGCTTCATAACGGCCATAAATACGCCACCCATATCATCGATCTGGAAACCGGCCATGTTCTTTGGATTGCCAGAGGCAAGAAGAAACAGGTCGTATACGATTTTATTGATCATGCGGGTATTGAATGGATGAGTCATGTTCAAGCTGTTGCCTGTGACATGAACTCTGATTTTCAGGAAGCATTTCAAGATCGATTCCCATGGATTTCTATCGTATTTGACTATTTTCATATCGTTAAGAATTTTAACGATAAAGTGGTCTCTGAAGTCCGGAAGGATGTTCAGAGAGAGCTGATCGCAAGCGGTGAAATCGAGCAGGCCAGGCTTCTCAAAGGGTCGAAGTATATTCTGATGTCTTCTAAGGCAACGCTGGCTTCCAAAGATGCAAAAGGGAAGGCTGGAGCCATGATGGGTGGCGAGAACACCTTGTTTGGGTTAAAGCCAGTTCTTGCCAAAACAGGTTTTGTCAAACGTTACAACGAACTACTCAAAGTGAACTCTCTCTTCATGACCTGCGATCTGGTAAAAGACCAGCTGGAAAGAGCCTTCAAATGCTCAGATCCAGAGGAGATGGTGCAGCTGCTGAATTCACTGATTGACACGTGCAAAGGAACGAAAAAAGCACTTTAAATGGTTTGCGCGACTAATCGAGAACCATTACGAAGGGATCCTTTCACATACCATTTTTGGGATATCTTCAGGAAAGATTGAAGGCATGAATAACAAGATCAAGACCGTAAGACGACAAGCTTACGGTTTCAAGGATGATGGGTATTTCTTTCTTAAGATCATCGATGCTTCAAGAAACCCATCAATCAGGAATCCCAAATCCCACAAAATTTTTCATTGAACCAAAAGAAAGAGGGAAGGGCGGGCAGGTGACACCAGCCTTACAGGGATGCAAGGCAAACTAAAGGCGAAGCCATGAATCCCGCAATTTGATCATGCTAAACTTAGGACACAGCCAGATAAGACGCTTAAAATAAAACTTCCCGTTTTATAAAACGGGATAGGACGATCGGTTTCCTGTGAAAAACGGGGATAGATCTGGTTGCACTAAAGGAGGCGATAAGATTGAAAAAGCTTCTGAAATGGGTTCTCAGCCTGACCGTGTTTGCAGCGCTGGCGGGAACCGTGATCTTCTTTGGCATGGGAATCTATACCGCCAATGAATTTGAATCCAGAGAATCTCTCTTCGCTGGTGGATCGGGCCGAGGCAATGCCCGGCTATACGCCGTACGAAGAAGTTTCCCTATGCTGTATCAGGCGACGATTGCGGTCGAAGATGCGCATTTTTACAGTCATCAGGCGGTGGATCTGAAAGCGCTGATTCGCGCAGGCCTTTCCCAGATCGTCCCCTGGATGCCTAAATCGGGCGGTTCCACGATCGATATGCAGACGGTGAAAAACCTGTATGGACAGTATGACGGTACCCCGGTATGGAAAGCCGGTGAAATCGTACTGGCGACCCGTCTCGATAAAATCTGCACGAAAGATCAGATCCTTTCCCTCTATGTGAACATCATTAACTATGGAAACAACTTCCATGGCATTCGCCAGGCAGCCAACGGCTACTTTGGCGTCGAACCGTGGGAGCTGACGGACGCGCAGGCGACACTGCTGGCAGGAATTCCGCAGTCGCCCTCGGCGTTAAACCCGCTCGTTCATTTCGATGCTGCCAAAGCCAAACAGGAAATTGTTCTGCGGGCGATGGTTCGCAACGACATGATTACCCAGGAGCAGGCGGATGCGATTTACGAGCAGGACTGCGGCATCGACCAGTATATCGAACCGGCTTCTGCAGAAGAAACGATGGATTATTCGATCGTTTCCTCGATGAACCGGAACCGCAGATGGCGCTTCCTGTCTGGATGGCGTATGCCGATCCATCTCTGCTGCAGGCGGCGACCCTGGCGTAGCCAGCTCCGTTCTGTATTTGATTTTTGCGGTCTTTCCATACCGCAATTTGCCACACCGCATTCGATTTCCTGTCCGTTTTGGTCTTTCCATTGGAAGGGTAGAAAAGGATTGAAATCCATCAAACAGAAATATCGAACAGCGCTTCTGAATCCAAAAGCAGGAACGCTGTTTTTCTTTGGCGCGTTCTGGAAGGACCTTGATCAGGACGGTGCCTTTTGAAGAAATAGAGGGGCTGTTTCGGCAAGGTTCTATCTATTTCTATGGATCGGACAGGCGATAATTCACAAATGACTTAAGCGAATCCGGAGATGGTTCTGAGAAATTACTGGATTTAATCCGAAAGGCAGGATCGGTAAAGCGAGTAAGACTGAAAAACCAATCGGTCTGGTTTTACGCAGAAGTGATCAAAACCCGATCGGTTTTGTGGGTTTCTCGATCTTTTTCAAATGGAAGGCCGCAAACGTGATTCAATAAAGCGGACTGGCCTGAAAAGTCGGCCATCGTTTTAGGAGGTTGGATTGTTTCATGAATAAGAAAACCGCGAACCTGCTCTGCCTGCTGATCGGCGTGATCTGGGGCGGGGGATTTATTGCTACGGATTTCGCGTTAAAGACATTTACACCGTTTCAGATGCTTCTCATTCGATTTGCCGGGGCAGCGCTGCTCGCCTGGATTCCAGTTCTGGTCAAACGGGAAAAAGTACAGAAGGAAGCCATGAAAACGGGTCTGATTTCGGGATGCTTTCTGTACATCGCCTTTGCGCTGCAGACGTTTGGCATCAATCTGACCGAACCGGGAATGAACGCGTTTCTGACGTCGGTCAATGTGGTTCTCGTTCCGTATCTGGCCTGGATTGTCTGGAAACAGAAACCGGATGGGCTCGTTCTTTGCGCCTCTTTAGTCTGCATGGCGGGCATCGGCTTTCTTTCCTTGAGCAGCGGCAGCTTCGGTCTTCGCTGGGGCGATCTGCTTTCGCTGGGCTGTTCGGTTTTCTTCGCGGCACAGATTGTCGCGCTTGGCCGGTCCGAACACCTTTCGGTTGCGGTTGTCAACGCGCTGCAGCTAAGCACCGCGGCGGTTCTGGCCATTCCGTTTGGTCTGCTTGAACCGTGGCCGGCGCAGATTTCGATGGAAACGATCGGTTCTCTGGCGTATACAGTCTGCCTGTCGACATTCCTGTGCTATCTGATGCAGACGACGGCGCAGAAATACACATCCTGCGCGGCGGCTTCCATTTTAATGGGGACGGAAAGTCTCTGGGCCAACATTTTCAGCTTTCTGATTTTGCATCAGGTTCCGTCCGTCATGATGGTAACCGGCGGCCTGCTGATCTTTACAGCCATACTCATGGTCGAAGGACGCGGCTGGATCGAGTTGCATCTGCTTAAAAGAAGATCAATCCGCCAACCCAGACCAGCATTTAAAAGGTCGGGCAGCTTCCGTTGCTTCGTACTCCTGTCTGTCTTTTTAAAAGGCTGAAACGCGGAATTCTGGAGACGTTTTCCATGTTTTTGATTTTGGGCACATGTCGTTTGGGCATGCGCTTTTTACACCCTTTGGGCAAACGACAAAAAGCCGTTCGTTCGCCTGTCTATACTGAAACCAGAAAGAAGGGCCTATTATGCTCAAGTCCTATAAATACAATGGAAAAGAAGCACTTCACCTTTCGGATGTTTCCTGTCAGGCGGGTGCGTATAAGAAAAAGAAAGAGGAAATCATTGCCCGAACGGCCGCCAACCAGCTTCAGATCCAGCAGCTGCAGGATAAGCTGTATGCGGATGGAAGCGCCGGTCTGATCATTTTGATTCAGGCGCGGGATGCCGCAGGCAAGGATGGAACGATCAAGCATGTCATGAGCGGTGTCAATCCGCAGGGCGTGGATGTCTACAGCTTTAAATCCCCGACACATGAAGATCTTTCCCACGATTTTCTCTGGCGCTTCAATAAGGCACTGCCGGCTCGGGGCAAAATCGCTATTTTCAATCGCTCATACTATGAAGATGTGCTGATCGTTAAAGTGCGTGAGCTCTGGAAAAACTACAACCTGCCGGCTTCGATTAAAAATAAGGATATTATTGAACGCCGCTATTCTCAGATTTGCGGCTTTGAGGAATACCTGTACCAGAACGGCTACCAGATTGTAAAAATCTTCCTGAACGTTTCCGCGAAGAAACAGAAAGAACGCTTTTGGAACGCATCGATCGACCGGAGAAAAACTGGAAGTTCTCCGAAGCCGATCTTTCGGAACGGGCCCTGTGGGACGATTACACGCACGCTTACGAAGACGCGATCAACGTCACCGCGACCAAGCACTGTCCGTGGTATGTCATTCCGGCAGATCAGAAATGGTTTGCTCGCTATCTCGTCAGTGAAGCGATCTTAAAAGCGCTTGAGAACATCGATCCGAAGTATCCGCAGCTATCCAAGGAACAGATCGACCGTCTCGCGTTTTACAAGCAGGCTCTGCTCAATGAGAAAAACGGGCAGGAAGCCAAAAGCTTTGTCGCCGATGCCGATGAAGTCAAAGCGGCCGATGAAAAAGTTACGGACGATCTGAAAGAACAGAAATCGCTCAACGCGTAATCCAGTTTGGATATAGAAAAAACAGCGAGTCCATCGTTCGAAGAATATCTTCGATCCGGGACTCGCTTTTTCTCTGGGAAAGCGAAGAGGAGGGAAGATCCGCTTTCAGAAAACAGTCCGAGAAGGCGGTAAAAGCAGACAGAAAGTGGAGGGAGAAATACAAAGAAATACAGTAGAAGATCCGGTTTTGCGTTTCATATTCCTGCTGGATTCATAGGAAAACAGATCCGAAAACGAGGGGATTCATGCAAGCGCATTCACGAAAGAAAAATCCCATAAAACTGCAAAGTTTTGGGATTTTTCAAGGTGTACGGTTTCGATTCGCATTGTACGAAAACACGATTCTTCCTATACTTTGAGCAATTACAGGAAAGTTGAGGAAAAATAAATCATGAGTTCTGCTGCTGCATTCCTGGCCAAAAAGGACGTTCAGATTTCTGCCAAACGGTATGGAATCGATGCCCTTTCCGCCATGGCCCAGGGACTTTTCGCCTCTCTGTTAATGGGAACCATTCTTAATACGATGGGAACCCTGCTCAATCTGCCGATTCTCGCGGAAATCGGCTCGTACGCGACGGCGGTCAAAGGGCCGGCGATGGCCGGAGCCATCGGCGTTTCCCTTCACGCGCCAAACCTTGTACTGTTTTCGCTCCTTGCGGTCGGCTATGCGGCGGACGCCCTAGGCGGAGCCGGCGGTCCGCTTGCAGTTTACGTGGTGGCGGTCATCGCCTGCGAATGCGGCAAGCTCGTTTCCAAGGAAACCCGTGTCGATATTCTCGTTACGCCCTTCGTTACAATCTGCATCGGTGCTCTGCTTTCGATTGCCTTCGCGCCTGCGATCGGCAGCGGGGCGACCGCGCTTGGCGGCATGATCATGTGGGCTACCGAACTTCAGCCCTTTTTAATGGGTGTCATCGTTTCGGTACTGATGGGCATCTTCCTGACGCTGCCGATCAGTTCGGCCGCAATCTGTGCTGCGCTTTCGTTAACCGGTCTGGCTGGCGGCGCTGCCCTGGCTGGCTGCTGCGCGCAGATGGTCGGATTTGCGGTCATGAGTTTCGCGGTCAATAAATGGTCCGGTCTTTTTGCCCAGGGGCTGGGAACTTCGATGCTGCAGATGGGCAATATCGTACGCAAGCCAGTCATCTGGCTGCCGACGATTCTGGCCAGCGCCATTACCGGTCCAATCGCCACCTGCCTGTTCAATTTACAGATGAACGGCGCCGCCATTTCTTCTGGCATGGGCACCTGCGGTCTGGTCGGACAGATCGGCGTATTCACCGGCTGGATGACGGAAATTTCCGAAGGCCTTCGTGCTTCCATCGGTTTCATGGACTGGACGGCACTGATCCTGATTTCGTTCATTCTTCCCGCCATCTTCACGCTGCTCTTCCATCATCTGTTCTTAAAACTTGGCTGGTACACCAATGAAGATCTCAAGCTTGACGTCTGATCGACAGCGATTGCTATACCATCCAGTTCTGGATGGAATTCCGTATGAAATTCACTCTGGTCGGATCCTTCGCGCATGATTTTGCCAGTTTACTCTTATTCAATATTCAATTCAGACACATAAAAAGCCGGGTCGTCCGGCTTTTCTTTTGGGCTCTGAAGACAGCGGTATCGGTATTCGCTTTCGTTTTATTCCTGCCGGGGACGAACGATTTGGACATGGCTTCCGGGCGGGAATGGGCCTGTGCTAAAATCTGTATATGTTTAAAATCAAGCAGAAAAACGACTGGGCGATCGATATTTCTCTGCATATCCCGCTGCCCTCGTTTGCAATCCAAATTACCAAAAACGCGACCGAATCCGAAGTCGACTTGAATACCCCGCTGCATCGAACATCCGCGAAAGTCATGAGCGATTCCCATTCGGTATCCACCGAATTCCGTCAGGAAAGCGGTCCTGTGGGACAAGCCGGCGCTTCTTCCGCTTCTTCCCAATCCGCCGAATCGACGGCTTCTTCTTCTGCATCGTCTGCCTCGTCTTCGGCAGACCAGGAACAGAAAAATGGCGACCAATAGCACAAATTCATCTTCCAGTTCCACAAAGCTCGTTTCTTCGGGCGAGCGCTTTGCGCAGATTGTCAAAGTCTTAAGCCGGCACCATGTCCAGCAGGGCATCACCCCGGTTAAGCTGCGCGAGATTTTGAAGATCTCGGTCCGACGTATGTCAAACTGGGCCAGATCATGTCTTCGCGTACGGATCTGCTGCCTAAGGAGTATGCCAAGGAACTGGAAAAGCTGCGCTCGGATGTGAATCCGATGCCGTATGCGGTGGTCAAGGAAGAAATTGAAAGGGCGTATGGAAAGCCGATCGATCAGATCTTTTCGTACATCGACGAAAAGCCCTTAGGTTCCGCCAGTATGGCCCAGGTCCATGAGGCGATCACGCCAGATGGAGACAAAGTCGTCATCAAAGTGCAGCGGCCGGGCATTTACGAACAGATGCAGGTCGATGTCAAAATGATGAAAAAAGCCGCAAAGCTGATTTCTCTCGATCAGGTCATTTCCGGTCTGGTCAATCTCGATGACGTCATCGACGAGTTCTGGAAAACGGCGCAGGAAGAAATGGATTTCCGTCATGAGGCGGCCAACGCGATTCGCTTTGGGGCGGAAAACGATGACGTTCCTTACCTGCATATCCCGAAAATATATTCGCAGTATACGAGACAGAACATGCTGGTGATGGAAGAAATCGACGGCATCGAAATCGACAACTATCCGGCACTTGAAGAAGAAGGCTATTCCCGTAAGGAAATCGCGATGAAACTGGGCATGAACTTCATTGACCAGGTTATTGAGCACGGCTTTTTCCATGCGGATCCGCATTCAGGAAACCTGAAAATTGTCGACGATAAAATCGTCTGGCTTGATTTTGGCATGATGGGCGAGCTGACGCGCGGACAGGCCCAGCAGATGAGCGAAGCACTGGACGCGCTGGCGCAGCGCGATCTGCCACGGCTTTGCGACGCGATTCTCAATATCGGCATTCCGCCGGAAGATCTCGACTACATCGGCTTTTCCAACGCGCTTGAAACGTATTTAAACCGCTACATCAACCAGTCGTTTTCAGATCTGGACCTGGGAGTGATGGTGACGGAGGCCATTGAAATCTGTCAGCGCTATTCCATACGGCTGCCAAGCTCGATTACGATGCTTGCCCGGTCGATGGTGACCATTCAGGGGACACTCAAAGATCTCGACGATCAGGTGAATATGCTGGAATACATTTCCAGCGAAGGAAAAACGCTTGATCAGATCGACTGGAACAAGGAAATCAGCACCTTCTTAAAGGAAAGCTATGCGGGACTGAAGGCGCTCACGCACATGCCGGTTCGGCTGGATCGAACGTTATCCTTGCTGCAGAAAGGCCGTCTTCAGGTCGGCATCAAAATTTCGGATCTCGATCATCTGATGCCCCAGATCAGTCATCTGGTGGACCGCCTTGTCGTCTGCATTCTCATTGCGGCGCTGCTGATGGGCAGTTCCATCATTTGTACGACGGGCATGAAACCGCAGCTGCTTGGCATTCCGGTGCTGGGTCTGGCGGGATTCTTTATTTCGTTCTGCCTGAGCCTGTGGCTCTTTTACAAAATGCTGTTCAATCGAAAAACGGAAACCGGCTGTTCTAGCCGGTTTTTCTCTGCCTTCTCGATTTGGTTCTTCGCAATCTGTCCGAATTGTACTGGATCGCGTCTGGATTTTCGACTTGGCCGTATTTGATGCTTTGGAGGTGTCCTGGTCTGGCCTGGTGCATGGCGAAAATCGGGAAAGAATTGTGTCTTTGATCAGTTTCCAAAACAATGGGTATCCCATGGGGATGAAAATTTTGTCAAAAACGGCGGAAAATGTCTTGCCATTGCGGATTGTGACAACGAAAATGGATAAATACGCGATTGCTTTTTGACCGTACCGGCTTTCTTGAATCCATAGGGTTCTGTAAGTGAAATTTCCAAACCGCACCCGTCGATAGGATCGACAGCCTGGCACTTTGTGCAGACAGGGAAGAATGATCGATTCATATTGTTCGAACGTACTGAACGAGGCCATTTCCGGAGGCAAAAACCAATGGATAAAAGATGAGAACAGGCACAATTCCTGGTGAAATTTCAATATTCGAAAAGCGTTTTCACCTTTCTGTGCCCAAGTACGCAACAAGTTGCTAATATATTCGGTAACAAGTTGCCAATCAGGAGACAACTATGAATTCGGAAGAAATGATCAAAAAACTGTACGGCTCAGCAGAAACCCAGAAAATGTTTATCTTCTGTATGCTGCTGATTACCGCCAACCGGCTCCAGACGCTGTTTGATCAGTCCGTTCCCGACCTTTCCCTGAAACAGATCATCCTTCTGGCGATCGTTCGCTATTCCAAGGAACCGATGACCTTTACGCAGCTTGCTAAATTACTGGGCTGTTCCAGACAGAATGTCAAAAAGCTGGCCGATGTGCTGGTGAAAAAGGCTATGTCACGCTGCAGCCAAACCCGGAAGATCAGCGCTCCGTCTGCCTGTATCCAACCGATCAGGACGGCGCGTTCCACGACAGCTACTTCCCAGTCTGCCCGCAGGAGCGTGAAGCGCTGTTTGAAATTTTTACGGACGAAGAAGTCGAAACGCTCTTTCATCTGCTCCATCGACTCCAGAACCGGATCGATGAAATCGAGGAAGAAATGGAAAAGGAAGCCGATTCGTAAAAAGACAGAACCGGGTAAAAGGCTTTTTCAGAACCAGACTCTGGAAATAGCCGGTTTCTTCCTGCACCAGAAAACGGGGAATCTTCTGCCCCAGGAAAAAGGAAACCGGAATCCAAAAGCCTTTCCTTAAAAGAGTAGAAAAGGATGCGACGGATTTTTCCTGAAACAGGAAAACAGGGAAATGATCCGCCCGAACAGGAATTTCGTATTACAGGAAAAAGTTATGAAAACACCTGTCATTTATAGTTCGCAGACGGGCTTTACCAAGCGCTATGCGAATTGGATTGCTTCGGCAGCCCATGCGGACTGCCTGGACGTGTCAGCCGCCAGTACCGAAGATTTATCGCAGTATGAGGCCATCGTTTTTGGAAGCTGGATCAGCGGAGGCTATCTTCATGATCTCCACTGGTTGAAGGACAATTTGCCGACCTGTCCTGATCAGAAACGGATTCTGTATATTGTCGGCGCCAGTCCGTCCGAAAACGAGGAAGTGAAGCGGCTTCGCAAAAAGTGTCTGCGCGCTTTTGAAGAACACAACGTAAAGGATATTTTTACTGCCCCGGCGGTTTTAACCTGGAAAAACTGCCCGCGTCTTCCAAAGCGATGATGAAACTGTTCATCCGCACGTTTCTCGCAAAGAAAAACAAGACCGAACCTCAGGCGTTAATGGCCCGGCTGATCGTTAAAACGTACGATGTGACCAACCCGAAATACATCCTTCCCATTCTCGACGCCTTAAAAAAGACTCGGATGCTCAAGAAGAATAAACCGGCTTCTCTTTTTGACGGGTCGATTTTGAACCTGCTTTTCCTTCCAAAAGCCGTTCGGAAACGTCTTCAAATAGAATTTAAATCCCATTCAGAAACAGACAGCCGAACCGTCCTGCGCGGTTCGGTTCTTTGCGTTCCGAGCAGAAGAACCGGTAAGATGATACAGGCTGTGATTAAGGCACGCTTGCGCGGGATTAAAGCAACATCATACTGTCCCGTACCCGACTTTAACCTGCAGTTCATTCAGGCGTGCGATCCTTTTTCAAAAGGAATGCGCGTACGATAAAACTAAGTGCAATCCATAAAAACGCATGCCAAAAATGAGCATGATACAGCCTGTATACACATAAGAAAGTTTTTAATCGAAAGGGAGGTCCTGTCTATGGAACAGCCAGCTCACACTGCGAACAACGATAAACTGACGCGAAAACAAAAACTGAAAAAGAAACTGCCCGCTTTAGGGGTCGGGGCTCTGATCATCGTTCTGATGGTCGGCCTCGATCAGTGGACCAAATGGGCCATTGTTAAAAGCATTCCCCTCAACGGCATGATTGAAGTTATTCCAGGTTTCTTTGAACTGACGTACTTACGAAACTTTGGAGCGGCCTTTTCCAGCATGACCGGCGTCTCGATGGGATTTTTCGGAATTCTCACGACTGTCGCCCTTTGCGTCATCGCGTATTATTTTATGAAAACCGATAGTACGAAAGTGGAATTCGCCCTGTCTCTGATTGCGGCAGGCGCCCTCGGCAACCTGATCGACCGCATGACGCTCGGCTATGTCCGCGACTTCTTCCGCTTTTATATTTTCGGATCGCCCTTCGCGGTCTTTAACGTGGCCGACGTCTGCCTGACCATCGGCGTCGCGCTGCTCATTGTGATCGTTCTGGTCGAGGAATGGAAAGAGAGGAAAGCGTTCAATGAATCCAGCAAATCCAGTCAGTCCAAATAATATGGATCCAAAGCCACAGGAAGAAAAAACAGCGAAAACGTCGAAGAGACACTTTATGCGGTCAATACACCCCTGAAGTTATGACCGACGTAAACTTCGAAGACGATCTCGATGCATCCGATTCGATTCAGACCGTCGATCTGGACGACGGTTCCCAGCAGATCACGCTGACCTGCAGTAAGGAAGATGCCGGTATGCGTCTGGACAAGTACATCTGCAAAGTCCTTGATCTTAGCCGTACGCGCACCGCGTCCCTTCTTGAAGAAGATCGTGTCAAACTTTCCGACCGCAGCGTTAAAGCCAGCCGGAAAATGCAGGAAGGGGATATTCTCGAAATCCATATGCCGCCTGCACAGAGTCTGGAAGTTCTTCCGGAGAAAATGGATCTCGATATCGTCTACGAAGACGAAGACATCATCGTCATCAATAAGCCCAAAGGCATGGTTGTCCATCCTGCCCCTGGCCATATGGAACATACGCTGGTCAATGGTCTGCTCTACCATTGCAAGGATCTGTCCGGCATTAACGGCGTAAAGCGTCCGGGCATTGTGCACCGTATTGATAAGGACACTTCGGGTTTGCTCGTTGTGGCCAAAAACGACATGGCGCACGAATCTCTCGCAGCCCAGCTGCAGGACAAGAGCCTGCGCCGCATTTACCGCGCCATCGTCCATCATCCGTTCTCGCATACGATCGGAACCGTCGACGCGCCGATCGGCCGCGATGAAAAAGACCGCCAGAAAATGGCGGTAACAGCGAAAAACTCGAAACCGGCCGTAACGCACTTTACCGTTCTGGAAAACTTCAAGGACTACGCCTACATCGAATGTTCGCTGGAAACCGGTCGTACCCACCAGATTCGCGTACACATGGCCTATATCCAGCATCCGGTTGCCGGCGACACGAAATACGGTCCGAGAAAAACGATTGAAGCGGGCGGACAGCTGCTGCACGCGATGCAGCTCGAGCTGATCCATCCGCGTACGAAAGAAAAGATGCATTTTGAAGCGCCGCTCGATCCGACGTTCGCAAAAGTTCTGGCTGAGCTGGAAAAGGAAGCAGCAAACGCATGAGAGAACGTTCGGTACTGAGCTGGGATCAGTATTTCATGGCGATGGCCCATCTGGCCGCCTTCCGTTCCAAAGATCCCAACACGCAGGTCGGCGCCTGCATCGTCAATCCGCAAAAGCGCGTGGTAGGCATGGGCTACAACGGCTTTCCGCGCGGCTGCGATGACGACGTCTACTCCTGGGAGCGGGAAGGCCAGTTTCTGGAAACAAAGTATCCCTTTGTCGTGCACGCGGAACTGAATGCCATTCTCAACTCCATTCAGTCGCTGGCGGGCTGTACCCTGTATGTATCGCTCTTTCCGTGCAACGAATGCGCGAAGGCGATCATTCAGTCCGGCATCACCCGCGTCGTATACGAATCGGACAAGTACTGCGGCAGCGAAGGCAACATCGCCAGCAAGCGCATGTTCCAGGATGCCGGGATTGAACTCATTCAGCTGCCCTATCAGGTCCATATCGATGCCCGCATCGAAGAAGGCCAGGACCGCTGTGCTGAGGACGGCTCCCGCGAGTGCGGCTGCCCGGACTGCAGGAAGTAAGATTTGTCTGGATGGAGATCTGCTGAAATCGATCTGCTCGTTCACAAAGCAGTCGGATAAAAACAGACGCCGAACAGATCCAGATGAATAGACGAAACAAACGAAACCGATGCCCTTAAAACTATCCGTTTCCATCCATACAGCGCGCAGGCGATAATGCCTGCGCGCTCGCTCTTTGCGCGGAATTCACGTTTTGGATTCTTCTGGAATTTTCAAATTTCGGGATTTTTGAATTTTCAAATTTTTGAATTATCGGATTTTTGATTTTCCCGCACGCATTCTGGGCAAAGAAAATCCAGAACGGTTCCAAAAGAGGGAGACGTTCTGGATGTACTGCGGGCTTAGACCAGGCCGATTTTCTGGGAATTGACGAAATGCATTTTGACAAATTCCGGCATGCGCTCTTTTCCAATTTTCGCCATGAGCTTTCTGGCGCTCTGGGTGGCTTTGTCTCCACCGCCTTTTTCCAGCGGCATCCCGGCTTTCGCCTCGAGCTGTTCCCAGACTTTTAAAAAGGCGTAGCGGGCGAGTACCGAAGCGGCCGCAACCGCGATATAATGCGATTCCGCCTTCGTCTCAAAATGAATGGTGCGAATGACGTTTTTCTCCTGCGCCAGATAGCTATAGTACGTGCGCGGAATGCAGAACTGGTCGATCACGCAAAGTTCAGGCAGGGCATAGCCTTTTTCTGCAGATTCAGGTACACCTGATTGTGCATCATGGCTTTCATCTTGTTGAGGTTATAGCCTTTTTCCTCGCGTATGCGATTGTATTGGGCATTTTGTAAAATAACGATGGAATGGGGAACCATCGCTTCAATTTGCGGGGCCACTTCAAGAATGCGCGCGTCGGTCATTTTCTTGGAATCGGTAATTTCCATCGCGTGCAGCTTCGCGGCACATTCCTGGTCCGGGACGATTACCGCAGCGACGGTAACCGGGCCCATGTAATCGCCGGTGCCGACTTCATCGCTGCCGGCCTGCGGGAAAACATTGGCTTTGGACCCGTGACCTGCAGAAGACGAATTCGACGCGGGACGGACCCGTGGGACATCGTCAAGTTCTGCGGCCGAAAACCGTCCGCTGGATTCGTCTTTTCCTAAAATGTCATCGGCGACACTGACGACCCAGTCGATATCACCGCCCTGAATGACGACTTTACCGGACGTATAGGCGGTCACGACGACTTTTTCCCGGAAGAATCCAGGACATAAATCGACCAGGCCGCGTAAGAGGGAAGATTTTTCGCTTTGGAGAGCGGTTTGAGTTTTTGTGGAGAGTCTCGATCTGGCTCGAGCTCATGGTTCGTACAACAGTTGCCATGTTCCTATTGTATCATTACAGGGATTGCGGCCGTTTCCGGACCGCCGGGCCTTCCCTGCAGAGGAAAGCTGTATTTCCTCGTGCAAAAGACGGACGATACAATGCCGATCCCAGTCGCTTTTACGCGTATCTGCGGATCAGCGGATCGGGTGCAGGCTGAAAGAAAAGATTTCACAGAAACCAGAGTCGACAGGACTCTGCAGTAAATACTGAATTTATGCAAAGAAACAACGAATTCCATTGCGGAATTTAGAAGGAAAGAGAGGGACGGATATGTACGTAGATAACTGGAATGCCATCGATATGCCGGCGGTACTGGAGCAGTTTGCCAGCCTGGCGGCTTCGCCCAAAACCGCAGCCCATTTAAAAGACGCAAGAGTGCTCAAATCGACGGCAGTCGTTCGGCGTCAGCTGGATCTTTGCGCAGAAGCCTTTGCGTTTTTGCAGGATGGGCAGGAGCTTTCGTTAGGCGGACTTGGCGACATCACAAAATCCGTCAAGCTGGCCAAAAAGGGCATCGCGCTGAACGGCAGCGAACTGCTGGAAATTTCACTGTTTATTACGGCGTCGCAGACCGCGGCCAAGGCGTTTTCGCCCGAAAAGGAACCGATGCTTTCGGATCTGGCCTCTACGCTGGCCAACCTGTCTTCCCTGGCGGCGGACATCGATGAAGCGATCGATCTTTCCGGATCGATTCGACCGGATGCGAGCGCCCGCCTGCAGAACCTGAGCCGTCAGCTGGTGCAGACGAAAGCCGATCTGTCGGCTGCAGCCAAAAAGTTCATTCAGGCGCATTCGTCTTCGCTGGTCGATACGATGACGGTGTATTCCGGAGGACGCCTCTGCGTTCTGGTCAAGGCGGCCGACAAGTATAAGTTTGGCGGCATCGTCCATGGAACGAGCCAGTCCGGGGCCGGAAGCTACGTAGAACCAGACGCGCTGGCGACGCTCAATAACGCGGCAGCCAGTCTGGAAAACGAAATCGAAGAAGAAAAGAAGCGCATCTGCAAGGAGCTCAGCCGCAAAGTCGGCGCAAACGCCAAGGCGCTTCTGTCCAACGACGAAACGCTCGAAATTATCGATACGGCTCTGGCCAAAGCACGTTGGATGCAGCTGCACGACGGATGCATTCCGACGCTGCAGGGCATGAGCCACGCGCTGCATATCGATCACGCGGTACATCCGCTGCTGGATGCGAAAACCGCAGTCGCCAACTCGTATGCGCTGAGCGATGAACAGGACTGTCTGATGATTACCGGATCGAACATGGGCGGCAAGACCGTTACGCTCAAGACGATCGCGCTCTTTATTCTTCTTGCGCAGTGCGGCTTTCCGGTCAGCGCCCATCGGGCTATGCTTCCCATTTACGAACAGTTTTATTTCGATGTCGGCGATGAGCAGTCGATCGAAAACAACTTGTCGACGTTCTCGTCGCACATTTCCAAAATCGCGAAAATCATTAAGAAAGCCAACGAACATACGTTCGTTCTGCTCGATGAAATCGGCAGCGGAACGGATCCGGATGAAGGCGCGGCGCTTGCTCAGGCGGTCATCGAAGCGCTGATGGATCGCGGGGCTACGATTTTAACGAGTACCCATTACAACGCGGTCAAAGCCTTTGGGAAAACGAATCCGCGCGTGCTGTGCGGATCGGTGGAATTCGATCCTGTGAAACTTGTTCCGACGTATCGCTATTTACCTGGTATCAGCGGCGCGAGCTGCGCGTTCCCGATTGCCAGCCAGTTCGGGCTGAACGGAGATGTACTCAAACGCGCCCGGGAGCTGAAAGCTCAGAACGAATCCGAAGCCGCCAGGCAGCTGTCGGTTCTTGAAAAGCAGCAGGCCCAGGTACAGAAGCAGAAAGACCGCTTCGACGCGCTCGTTAAGGACGCACACCGTCTGCAGAAAAAGGCGGACGAAGACCAGAAAAAATGGGCGTCCATGAAAAAGCGTCTCGACGACGACTATGCCCGCCAGCTTGAAGACATGCTTTACGAAAAGCAGGAAGAAGCCAAAGCCATCCTGCGCGATCTGCGGGCCAGCACGGGAAAAGCCAGTCACGAACAGATCGAGAAAATGGGTCAGCTCAGTCAGCTCGACGACGCGAAGAAAACCGAAGAGCCGGCGGTCGAAAAGCAGGAAACGATCGAACCGGGCGACTACGTCCATGTCATCTCCCTCAACAATCATGGCGAAGTCGTTCAGGTGCGCAAGAATAAGGCTGTCGTCATGGTCAATGGCCGACGCGTCAATCTGAGCGTCGATCAGCTCGAAAAGATCAAGAAGCCCAAAGCGCAGAAACAGCCGCGTAAAAAGGAAAGTCCGGATCTTTCCTTCCGTCCGTTCAATATGGAACTGAACCTGATCGGCATGCGTGTCGAAGAAGGCATCCGCGAGCTCGACCATTATATTGATCAGGCGGTTTACCATAATATTAAAAACGTCCGGATCATTCATGGCATGGGTACCGGCGCGTTGCGCAGCGCGGTCTGGAAAGATCTCAAGAGCCATCCGCAGGTCAAGCGCATTTCCAGCGGCGGACCTAACGACGGCGGTCTAGGCGCTACGCTCGTCGAACTGAAATAAACCGTCTGCAGTGCAGGTCGGATTTTCGCGCAATCTTTCGCAAAGCCGGGGATTGCGCGCTTTGCTATACTGAAAAAGGACGCTTTTTCGTCCCACAGACGTTTGATAATGAAAAAGGACGGTCTTCTGACCGCAGATAACGTCTGAATTTTCCATTTATTTTTGAACGAATGCACTCTTGTCAAAGAGTTAGAAAGGATCGTATGCCGCTGACCGAACATATTCAGAAAAACTGGAACTGCTTCCGGATAAGCCCGGATGCTACATCATGAAAGATGCAAATCAGGAAATCCTGTACGTCGGAAAAGCCAAGGTTCTCAAAAACCGGGTTCGATCCTACTTTCACGGCGTTCACAATAACAAGACCACCAAACTGGTGGCCCGCATCGAAGATTTTGAATTCATCAATACCACAACCGAAAAGGAAGCGCTGCTTCTCGAGATCAATCTGATCAAGAAATACCGGCCGCCCTTTAACATCATGTTCATGGATGACAAAATGTATCCATACATTGAAGTCACCAAGGGGCGGATTTCCAGGTCCGCATTACCCGTAAGGCCAAGGGAAGAAACAGCGACTTTTTCGGTCCCTATCCGATTTCGACGTACGCCTACGACATGGTCAAGCTGATCAGTCAGCTCTACCCGATGCGCCGCTGCCGCACGATGAGCAAGACGCCCTGCCTGTACTATCACATGCACCAGTGTCCGGGCTTCTGCTTTCAGAAAGTCGATGAAAAAGAGGCGCTCGCGCGCCGCGAGAAAATCATTCGCTTTCTCAAAGGCTATACCGGGGAAGTGAAAGAAGAGCTGCAGGAAAAGATGGCCGAAGCGAGCCAGAACCTGAATTTCGAGCGGGCACAGGAACTGCTTGGCCAGATCCGTTCCATCGACTACATTCAGGAAAAGCAGACAATCGACTTTTCGATCCGGGACAACTTCGATGTCTTTGGCTGGTACGAAGACAAAGGCTACATTTCCTTCCAGGGCTTTTTCGTGCGCGAGGGCAAGCTGCTCGAACGCAACATGTCCGTTGCACCAATTTATGAAGACGTGCAGGACGCGTTTGTGTCGTATATTTTGCAGTACTATCAGACGAACAAAATCCCATCGACCATTTACGTGCCGGAAGGAACGGATGTGGAGTCGCTCGAAGACGCGCTCGATACGAAAATCATCATTCCGCAGCGCGGCGATCGAAAGAAGCTGACCGAACTGGCGTGCGCCAACGCGAAAGAAGCACACGAACAGAAGTTCCAGCTCATTTACCGCAAGGACCGTGAACTCGAAGGCGCCAACCGCAAGCTTTCGACCATTTTCCATAAGCCGATCCATACGATTGAGCTGTTCGATAACTCGCACATTTCCGGAACGTACAACGTTTCCGGTCTGGTCGTCTTCCGCGACGGCAAGCCCGATAAAAATGCGTACCGCAAATACCAGCTCGACGGCTACCGCTCCGATACCGACTCCATGAAGGAAGTCGTGCGCCGCCGCTATTCCCGGCTGCAGCGCGAAAACAAGCCAATGCCGGATCTGCTTCTCGTCGATGGCGGTGTCGGTCAGATTCATGCCGCCCAGAGCATTCGCGATGAGCTGGGCATTCCGCTGACGATCGCGGGTCTGGTCAAGGACGATAAGCACTCGACGAGAGCGCTCCTCAATGAAAATCTTCAGGAAATCCCGCTCGATAAAACCGATCCGCTGTTTTTCCTGCTGACGCGCATGCAGGATGAAGTGCACCGCTTTGCGATAACGTACCACCAGAAACTGCGCGCCAAGGGCATGACCAAGTCGATTCTCGACGATATTGCCGGCATTGGGCCAAAGCGCAAAAAACAGATTCAGTCGGCCTACCCGTCTTTGAAAAAGATGCGGGCAGCGTCCTTAGAAGATTTTGAAAAAATCGTTCCGGCCAAAACGGCGGCGCTGCTCTATGCGCGCCTGCACGAAAACGATGAAGAAAAGACGGATACCGCCAGTCCGGCGGAAAACGCCGAAACCGTCCCCGTGTCGGATGCCGGAAATACCCGAACGGCGGCAGAAACGCCGGCGTCGGATCCGAGTGTTGCAATATCTGATCCGGCCGATTCGCTCCATACAGAAGAGAGGGCAGAAAGGGGAAGCGAGGAATGAAAGCGAACGAAACCCATTCGATGAAATCGAACAAAGTCATTTTGCGTACCCGCCTCGTCATTTTCTTCTGCTGCGTGGCCTTTGCGCTGCTGACCTTTTTCCATTTGCAGAAAGTGGCCGATCCGCTGACCCGCTACCCGTACGGAACGCCGGAACAGCGCAATCAGCTGGCGGTGCTGCTCGATGACGAAGACATCAACACGCTGATCAACATGCAGCTGCTGCCCGAAGAAGTGCTGCCCTACGCGAGCGTAGCGGAATTCAACATGGACAACATCCGCTATTACCAGCAGATCATGGCCGCTCAGGCGGCTGATCCGCAGTTTGTGGTCTATTTCGTCAACACGTACCGGGATCGCATGGACGCCGACCGGATGAGCGAACTGCTCGGCTGGCTGTCCTATACGGATCTGATCAACTATTTCGAATCCGGCAGCACGCTGCCGCTCTATCACGGACGCCCCGATGACCTGACAGCCGTTCTCAATGGAACCGAAACGATTCTGCGCTGGGAACCTGGCGATCTGACCGAAATCGCGCCGGGCATCAGCCTGCGCTATCCCGCCGCAGCGAGCTGGCTGCAGATGGCCAGTGACGCGGCTGCAGCCGGTCATGAACTCAAGGCCGTCGGCGGCTACATGAGTCAGGCAGACCAGCAGCAGGCGCAGGAACATGCCTCGTACAATCAGGGCCCATACGGCACCCGGGAAGAACAGTTCGGCTTGAGCGTTCGTCTTTCCGGCTTTGACGAATGGAACGACGTGGTTTCGAAAGAAAAAGGCGAAGACTGGAGCAAAGCCTGCGACGATCTCAGTAAAGAGCAGAAAAGCACGCTCGACTGGCTGAGCGAGAATAGCTGGAAATACGGCTGGGTCTTCCGCTATCCCCAGCAGAAGGAAGAGAAAACCGGGGTCAAATGGCAGCCGTTCGTTTTGCGCTATGTCGGTCAAGACGCAGCCTCTGAGCTTTTTGAAAAGGGCGAAGTTCTCGAGGAACTAAAATAGAAATCGAAGAGCAGATCTTTCTATATCACGCTGCTCAAAACAGGAAACGGAGGAAGCAGGATTGAAAGCACAGATTATTGTGGCCAGCGATACCCATGGAGCAGGAAACCTGCTCACCGAACTGGAAAAGCGTATCCGCATGCCGATCTCTTTCTGCATTGCGGAGATCTCGAAAACAGCCCGGAATACTTTCCCGCCTGGATTTTCGTGCGCGGAAACAATGACTACGGCGGAAACCGTATGATGCCAGACAGCCGGGTCGTCTCCTATGCGGGGATCCGCATTTACATGACGCATTCCCATCGCCTTGGCTATTACAGCCGGCTCGAAAAACTGGCCGCCTTAGCTAAGGAAAACGACTGTCAGATTGCGGTATTCGGTCATACGCACGTACCGCTCATCAAGAAGGTCAACGGCGTCCTGCTGGTGAACCCGGGAAGCATGCGTTTTCCGCGGGATGGCAATTCGCCCTGCTACGCGGTGATTGAAGTCGACGATAACGATCAGATCCACGCAAAACTGATCCATCAGGAAGACTGGCCGTTCAAACCGAAAAACAGCTGGACCGGCGGCTGGTGGTAAGCCGATCTACCTGATCGACGAAACGGAAAAACAGATCCCGGTCTGCTTGAAGAAAAGCAGGCCGGGATTTTTGAATGGTCGATGAGCGTCTTCATCTGGAGAAATCTCCAGCGCGCGAGGGATTCTGACGAAGACGTACAAACCGGATTCCGATTTGTACCGCCTCTGCCCACGCACCCGGTTCAGTGATAAAATGAACTCCAGAACGCTTAGAAAGAAAAAGCCTGTCTTCGTAAAAAGAAAACAGGCGAGATGGCAGGCAAATCCGAAAAGGCAAAAAAACGCCTTTTCAGGCGATTCGTTCTAAGTGGCGTCCTGGAGATGATTCGAACACCCGACCGTGCGCTTAGAAGGCGCATGCTCTATCCAACTGAGCTACCAGGACAGCGAGATTATTTTAGCACTAATCGAAAGAGGATCAAGCAATTTATGCCCAAAGATATTCAAAAGAAATCCAGAACGGAACGAACGCGCCAAAGACTCTGGATCGAAGCCGCCTTTTGGATTCCCATACATCATCGAAAAATACCCCGGAGCGGGAAGGGTACTACTTCGCGGGCTGGTACGTCGATCCGGAACTGACGCGTCCAGTCAACCCGGCGGGACTTCTGCCCGATACGATGCAGCTGTATCCCAGCTGGAAGCCGCTTTCCTACAACATCATTTACGAACTCGACGAGGGCATGAACTCGCCGCTGAACCCCCACAGCTATACCGTCGAAAGCGGTCTGCTCAAGCTGTACCCGGCGCAGTGCGAAGGCAAGCTCTTTACCGGCTGGCTGATGGATGGCGAGCTGATCGAATACATCGATCCGTCGTGGATGCGAAGAATCCGTCTGAAAGGAACGTTCGATGCTCTGGTGGAAATTTCCTTTGACTCATGTGGAGGAAGCCGCGTCGCTCCGGTAAAAACCGATGGCGCGGGACGCATTCACCCGCCGTTTTCGCCGATCCGGATTGGCCATCGCTTTACGGGCTGGTATCTTGATCCAGCCTGTCATCGCGCCTGGAATCCGTCCATGCGCTTTGCCAAGCCAACAACGCTTTACGCGGGATGGAAGGAAGAAGAATACGAAATTCGCCTGGATCCGGACAAAGGCGTGCTGGACGTCGATCCGGTGCTCTCCTACTCGATCAATACGCCTTCGTTTACCTTGCCGGTTCCCAGGCGCAAAGGCTGGAGCTTTGGCGGCTGGTATGACGAGCGCGGCAACATCTGTCTGATGGTACGCAAAGGCATGAGCGGCAATCGAAATCTGCATGCCCTCTGGGTGCCGGAAAGCGAAGAAAGTCTGCATGTGCCCGGCCGTTTCTGGAGACCGCTTCATCTGGATTTTGAAGATGAGGAAAGTATCGATACGCAGGGTCTGTCTGAGAAATAGGACAAAGTATGGATTTGGATCGTGCGGGAATTGTGACCGCGATGAACGCATGGCTTGAACAGCCGGATCGAGGGTCCTGCATGGAATGCCGGCAGCCGTATTTCGATCGACACGGGGATCAGATTATCGTGTATCTGGAAAAGTAAGATGCGGGGATACGCCAGCGATGACAGGACACTTCTGAACGGTCTGGAACTATCTGGAATCGCCATTGAAAATGAGAATCAGTCTCGTCTTGCGTCTGTCTGTGCAAAATACGGTTTGATTCGTAAAGGAAACGAGCTGCGTAAAGAAACAAATTCGGATCGCCTGCCAGACGATCTCGTGCATTTTGCACAGGCGCTTCTGGAGATTGAAAAACAGCTCGGTGAACTGCCCTTGCACACGACAAAGGGCTCCAGTATGCGCGACGATCGAAATCCGCATACCCGCTCCACTGTGTCCGAAACGGCCTGCCCGTTTATGAAATGATGAACATGAAAAAGCGGCTTCTGCCCGGCATCCTGGGATTGGATGCGGGCAGAAGCCGCTGATTTTTACTGGCGAGGAAACTAGTCTTTTTGGTGTTGTTGGCTTTCAGGAATTCAAGCGTTTTGCGCTGAGTGATCTGCGCGGCTACGGCTTCCTGCGGGATGAACATTTTCAGCTGTTCAGGCGGGAAGTTGTAAACGGTCGAGAGCAGTTCGTACTCTTTGGCAAGATCCTTTTCGTCGGCACCGATCTGTTCGGCACTGGCGATGGCATCGAGAACGAGTGCGGAACGCAGTTCGTTTTCAGCTTCCGGTACCAGACGGGCACGGAATTCTTCCGCAGTCTGCTTGGACGCTTTCAGGAAGTCATCGAAGCTCATACCGTACTGTTTGAGCTGGTTTTCGTACTGTTCCATGTGCTGGGAAACCTGGGAGTCGATCATGGCTGCCGGGATGTCCATCTGCGCGCCTTCCGCTACGCGGGTGAGGATCGCCATGGCCAGACGGTTTTCTTCCTGTTCGGTTTTCATCTGGGTCAGTTCTTCACGGATCTTGGCTTTCAGCTCATCAACGGTGCTGCAGCCTTCGAGGTTCATCTTCTTGATGAATTCATCGTTGAGTTCCGGGACGATGGCTTTCTGAACGGATTTTACGGTGACTTTGAAGATAACCGGCTGTCCAGCCAGAGAGGCTTCAAAGTAGTCGGACGGGAAGACAACTTCTACGCTGCGCTCGTCGCCGGCTTTGACGCCGATCAGCTGATCTTCGAAGCCAGGGATGAAGGTGTGGCTTCCAAGAACCAGCGGATAATCGTTTGCGCTTCCGCCTTCGAAGGCGACGCCGTCTTTTTCACCGACAAAGTCGATGACAACCTGATTTCCGTCTTCCGCAACCGCGTCTTCTGGGAGCGGTTCGAAGAGGTTCGTCTGGTTGATACGGCCCATAACGTTCTGGAGAACTTCTTCTTCCGATACGGTGATCGGCTGTTTTTCAAAGTTCAGTCCGGTATAGGCAGGAGAGTCACTTCTGGAACGAGGGTGCAGGTCAGGGTAACCTGAACGTTGCCGTCGGCATCCGCTTCGGAAAGGAATGCAGGCTGGGTAGCCAGCTTGAGTGTGTGTTCCTTTGCGGCTTCGGTGAAGACTTTTCCGCCTTCCTGAGCCAGAGCGTATTCCTGGGCTACCGCTGGATCTTCGGATCCGGTTGCTTTTTGGCAGCTTCGATATCGGCTTCGTATTCCGCTTTCGGAATGGTGAAGGTAATTACTGCCTCATTTTTCTTAGGATATTCAATTTTATAGTCCATGATATTCATCTTCCTTCTGTGTCCATTTTAACAAATTCACCATGAACCATGCGGGATTTGACTGTTCCGGCCAGACTGTTCAGGGCGAGGGTCAAAGGTATTCCAATACGGAATGGAAAAGCAAGCGAATCGGATGAAAACACAAAACTAAAGCAGAAAAGGCGAAGAAAGAGGAATCCGATTCGGATGCCTTTTCACAAAAACAGGCCGTAATCCGGGCAAAATGCGCCCGGGCTTCGGCCTGTCGACAATTTATATGCGGTAAATGGAACGATTTCGATCGATGAAACTTTGTGGACCCCATTTTCATCGAGGCGGCAGGAAGTGCAGGGCTCAGCGACAGTTTATTCTTCCTGGCCGGAAAGCGTTCGTGAAATCTGCAGATCGATCGCGTGTGAACGATCGATTTTGCGGATGTGGAATCTGGATCCGCCGGATTTTTTCAAAAATTCGAAGGATCCTTTTGCCCGAATGTGTGAGATCTGAACACCGCAGCCCGAATATCTTTGTGATGTGCAGAAGAAATTTTGTTCTTTATGGAACTGGATTTGCGTATTTGGATTTACTTAGCTGTTTTGGATTCCGGCTTTTCGTATTTCGTTATGAAATCAGAAAAGACGTTTCGCGTCGGGAAGAAGACGCAGATGGAGAATCGATGCATGCAGGGCTTTCACCTGCGCATCAATATCTTCCTGCGTCATCGCTTCTGCGGATGCCTCATCGACAGACGCGATCATCTCATCCGCGGCTTCCAGAACGTCTTCCATCGTCTGCCAGCCGGCGGACTGGAACTGCGCCTTGGCGTATCCGTGCGCCTTTTGCGAAAGGAAGTGCAGGGTATCCAGATTCAGCGTCAGGACAGGCAGAAGTTCGAGGGTATCGATCGCGTTCTGCAGATTGGTGCAGGCGTTTGCGATGGAGGATTGGCTGAGGGCTTCAAGATTTGTCTGGAGCGCTTTGGCTTCGTTCAGGGCGGACGTCAGATTCGTAAGTGACTCTTCTGTATACAGCTTGGAATCGACAGCTTCTGCGGTTTCGATCAGCGTATCCAGTGCAGCTGATCGCCTTTGAGAGCGACGAGTTCGAGTGAGCAATCCAGACGGGATTTGGATGTATTGACCTGTTCCTGCGCGGCGTTCTCGTTTACCAGCAGGGGTTTTGCTTCACTTAAAGCGGCTTCAAATTCCGATACAATCGCTTGGGGCAGACCGTTAAGATCGCCGGCTTCCTGTTTCGCTTCGGCCGTATTTACCGCCGTCTGCAGAGCGCTTCGATCGACTTTGACTTTGAGACCGTCGATAGCGGTCTGCAGGGAAGTCGAAGCGGCAGTGATGTTTTCCTGATTCAGACGGCTCAGATCCGCTTTAAGAGCTTTTGCCTGCGACACCGCTGTGGTAAGTGCGGAAACGGAGGCTTCGGTATATTTGTCGGAATCGATGGCTTCGGCTTTGGCGATCAGCGCGTTGAGCGCGCTCAGATCGTCTTTTAACGCCGCCAGATCGAGGACGTGATCGACACGGACTTTGGATGCATCGATCTGCTCCTGCGTGGCGCTTTCATCTTTTAACAGGACATTGGCTTCGGTTAAGGCTGCATTGAATTCGGCGACGATGTTTTCTTCAAGACCTTCGAGTCCGCCGGCGGTCTGCAGGGCAGCAGCGGTATCAACGGAAGCCTGAAGCTTGCTTCGGTCAGCGGGAACGGCTTCTTCAAGTTCTGCGAACGCGGCAAGGTACTTTTTCTGGAGGACGTTGATGGCCTGACGCGCAGCAGCGCCAAAGTTTCCGTACGTCCTGGCCTGAATTTCTTCAGCCTGACTCTGGTACTCCTGAAGCGCTGGATACGCTTTGTTCCAGGAGTCGGCGGTGTAGTCTTTTTCGTTCAGTGCTTTGGTGCGGGCCACAAGAGAAGGCAGTGTGTTGAGTTCGACGATGACATCGTAATCGGGCATCCATTCTTTCGTATTGTGGTTTCTTGCACGGAATACGACTTCCGTATCGTAAACATACACTTCATAGCCCAGGCCTTTGCCGGTAAAGACAGGAACATCGACAAGGGTTCCCCAGACGGAGTCCATGATTTCCGCTGTGCCAAACGGGTTATGAATATGACCGGTGATGAGAATCGTTTCGGGATGTTTAGCCAGGATGGTTTTCATGGCTTCATCCTGATCGCCGAATCCGTTGTAGTTCATCGAACCGGAGTGGGTATAGTTGAGTGCCTGATGGATCATGATGAAAGCGGGGCGGGAAAGCGACTCGTCTTCGCTCAGTTTTTCATCGAGCCAGTCGAGCTGTTCCTGCGAGAGCCACGCCATATCCTTCGGCGAGTTTTCAGAGTTGAGAACAATGAAGTGATAGCCGTCGATTCATTGATCGTAGTAGAGCTTGTCGTCATTTTCACCCATATATCTGGCGTTGTTTTCCAGATAGCTGGCGGAAATGATCGGGAAATGGGCGTTTACGCCGCTTGGACTGTCTTCCCACTGTGATGACGTCGGTCCGCGCATTTCGTGGTTGCCCATGGCGACCAGAACGCCTTCGGTTTTCTCGCTCAGACCGGCCTCAAGCCGGTCGTAGAAACTCGTCATCTGTTCTGGCATGCCGCTCTGTGTCAGATCCCCGGCCAGAAGGATCGCTTTGGCTTCGGGGTTGATCGTATTCATGTCGGCGAGCGCTTCGGAGAAAGTATTCAGAGACGCTTCACTGGACGTATGAAGGTCGGAGACGACGTGGAAGCTCAGCTTAGCCGGCGTACCTTCCATGAACGTGTCGTATTCCTTTAACAGCGCGTCATAAATGGCCTGCCGATCGGCACCTTCAGCTTTCATGTCTTCGCGCTTTAGCGAGGGACGCTTTCATTGTTTCGATAGCGTCAGGGGTGTAGCGTTCGCCCGCGGTCATCAGATCGATCGGCCGGTCGATGCGCTCCAGCTCCAGATCCATTAAATACGTATTGGCGGATGCGGCAATTTCCTCGGCGCTCAGCGCACGGCGGCTGACACTGAATTCATCGATCCACGCGTCGTCTACCGCCAGGAACTTCGTGCCGTCGGATTTGTTCGAGGCACCGATCAAAAAGTCGGACGAATCGATTGTTCCATGGTGGGCGGCAATCGATTTGGGCGCTTCCGCCTGCTTGCCGTCGATGTAGTACGTCATCGTTTTGGCACGGCCGCGGTCGATCACGGCCGCAATGTGGTGCCAGGTGCCGTCGGTCGGCGTCGTGATGCGGCTTGAATCCGTACGCGAACCGCCCGGTGTCTGGAAGTTGAGCGTGACGCCGTTGACCATATCGCCGATGGTAAAGCCGGGATTCGATCCGGAAACCCATTCCTTGTTGCCGACGATGCAACCTTCGGTCTGAGAATCGGCCGACGCCTTGTACCAGAACTGAACGGTAAAACTGCCGGTTCCAAATTTCAGATCATCCGGCTGACCAAAGTTGATATACTGTTTCGCTTCATCGGTGCGTTCGATCGAGTTGACGAGATGGATGGCTTTTCCAAGTTTTCCTTTGCCGTATTCCGGGGAGCCGACAACGGTTCCGTTGTTTTCGCCGCCGCTTCGTCCTTGGCGCTTTCCTGATCGAAGCTGACGGAAAGCACCGGCTTCGGGGCGGTTTCTTCCGCGGCCAGGACACAGGTCATGTTCGGCGCAGCCTGCAGGACGGACAGACCAAGCGAGGTGCTGAGCGTCAGCACAAACAGACTGTTCATTTTTCTGTAAATCATGCTGAACCTTTCTTAGATTTTCTCTTTAATCCTTATTTTTGTTTGTGCGGCATACGTTTGGCTGCACGCAGGAAGAGGCGAAAAAAAGACGCTTCTTCCAGACCGCCCTGTCCGATCGAAGCGGGGAGATTCGATCAAACGATGGAGCGATCCATTTCTGGCCCGTGCAGTTTCTCTCCTTTCTGCCTGCACTGGTTTGTGCCAGAATTGCTGATAACCCTTACATCCTTAATTTTATAGAAGGAGCGATTTTTGAATCCAAGCGTATTGTTCAGGGGTCAGAATTTCAGTCCGGTTTGTACGAAATCTTTTGAATTGACGAAATCGGATACAAAAAACGGCTTTTCAGGTGAGAAATGCCGATTGATGAAAAATTTCAGTGAAATGCGCAATATGACCAGACCAGCGGAAAGGCCTCAAAAGTCAGAGCAGGCCTGTTCGCGATACAGAGCCTTCATCCGCCCGATCAGAAATTCACCCCTTTAAAAGGATACGGTTCTTTCCTGCCAGAATGAGACTGCGTCCTGAACCGGAAGCTTTAGGGAATGCCGTAAGAAAGGGTTTAGAGTGTTCAGAAAGCCTCTGCATCGTCTGTACTTTTCAAAACGGATTGCCCGCATATGCACCCGCTAAGATTTAGCGGCGTCAGGACTGATAAATACAGCTTTATTTTGAAATTTGTTACAATGATTGAGGCTTGTGAAATGGAAGAATGGTTGTCATGAACACGACCGCTTCTGTATAATTTTCAGGCTCGGAGGCAGTATGAACCGAAAGGACAGCACATTGGAATTGAATCCCCGTCTTGCGGATTCCGTAAATGATCCCGCAAGTGACAATAAACAGAACCCGGACGATATGGCCAGCGTTCTCAGGCTGATCCATGGATCCGAATCGGATCAGGAAAAAGCCGTTTCGCTTCTTTGTACGATGGATCTGAATGCCTGTCATGACGCATGTCAGCAGCTGCTTTCGAGTCCAGTGCTTCTGCAGGAATTTAAAGGCGAACTGATTCTGGCTTTGATCCGACAGAAAACAGATTCTCTGTTTACAATGGAAAAAGACAACGTCAGTTATCGGTTTAACCCATCCCTTTTAAATGACCCCGATAAAACGTCGATCATTTTGCAGACCAGAGACTGGCTGGAAACGATGCTGGAAGGAAATCGAACGTTCGGCGCCCGATTTGCTTATCAGCTTCTGGACCAGGAAATCCTGGAAATGCTCCCCAATGATTTTGAGGGCTATGATCCAAAGCGTCTGGCCGGATCCATTATCCGGCTTGTCTGCAGGGAGATGAACGACGAGGCCGGTCTGGAAGCGATGGAAAAGAAGTATTATCCCGACGGTCTCAAGCCGTACCCGCTGCGTATAGAAACGAGAGGAAAATTTTGAGTATGAAGACAAATTCCGTAAAAACGATAACAATACCGTTACCGTTACCGCCACATTTGACCAGGCTGAGTGGCAGAAAGAATGCAAAGCCGCTCTGAAAAACCTGGCCGGCCGTGCCCAGATCAAAGGCTTCCGTAATGGACGCGTACCAGCTGCCATGATCAAAAAAGTCTATGGCGAAGCTGCCATCGAAGAAACAGCAGCAGAGAAAATGAGCCGTCAGCATCTCGATGCGATCATTGAAGAAGCCGACGTAGAACCAATCGACCGCATTTCCTTTGACGGTTTCGAAGTGAACGATGAAGGCGTTGCGCTCACCTTTACCGTACCTGTAGCTCCAGAAGCCAAACTCGGTCAGTGGAAAAACCTCGGCATTAAAAAGGACGAAGTGACCGTTACCGACGAAGACGTAGAAAACGCCATTAAGGACCGTCAGAAAAAGCCGCAGAAAGCGAACTCGTTGAAGACGGTGCCATTGAAGAAGGCGACGATGTTGCCGTAACCGTTAAAGACGGCGACTCCGAAGTGAAAAAACAGCTCGTCATCGGTGCCGGCGCAGACAAAACCGTTGAAGACGCTCTGCTTGGCATGAAGACCGGTGAAGAAAAAGACGTAGAAAACACCGATGCAGAAGGAAACGTAACGACGCTCCACCTGACTGTCGGCGACGTATTCCGCGACAAGCTTCCGTTGGTGAACGATGAATTCGCCAAAGCGCAGGAAGATCTGGACAAGCCGGAAACCGTTGACGCGATGAAAGAAACTCTGCGCACACGCATGCAGGAAGCACGTGAAAACGCAGCGGAAGAAAAATTCATCGGCGAACTGCTCAAAGCCGTTGGCGAAAAAGCCGATGTAGAAATTCCGGAATCCATGATCCGCAATGAAACCAACTACCAGATCAACCGTCTGGCCAGCCAGTTCGGCAATATGGACAACTTCATGAACTTCCTCTCGCAGGCAGGCATTGAACCGTCCGCTCTTGCCGGCCAGTTCTACGAAGAGTCCAGAATGCGCGTTCTGAACACGCTCGTTCTTGACGCGATCGCCCGTGAAGCCGGTCTGGAAGTAACCGATGAGGAAGTTGATGCCGAAATCGAAGACTTCGCAAAAGCCAACAACGCGAAGGTGGAAGACATCCTCAAAAACGTAAACCGTGAAGAAGTAAAACATTCTCTTCTGCACGACAAGGCAGTTGAAGCTCTCGAAGCCGCACAGGGCGAAGAAGCAGCAGCTGAATAACAGGCATTTATTTAAGATAAAAAAGACGCTTGTGCGTCTTTTTGCCCATATATGGGCCGTAACAGACAGGAGGTATACTTGAATGAATTCCAAGACATATCCCATTATCTGCACTCGCGGCGTAGTTGTATTCCCTGGCCAGGAAATCGTCATTGACGTCGGCCGGGAATCCAGCATCCGCGCGATTGATAACGCACAGGGAAACTACAGCGGCCAGATCTGCATGTTCTCACAGATCAAGAATGATATTGACGCTCCCACCGAAGACGATATCCACAAAGTGGGTACCCTCTGCTGGATCCGTCATGCTCGTCGTTTCGACCGTTTCGTCCGCGTGAAATTTCAGGGTATTGAACGGGTAAAGCTTGAAAGCTTTGAAGAAGGCGCCTTGTCTGATCTTTGCGAAGTCGAAGTTCTCGAATCCGAAAGAGCAGATGAAACGGAAGAAACCGTTCTGATGCGGATGATTAAAGAGTCCCTGGAAGGGATGAAAACAGGCGAAAAGTTCATGTCCAAAGAACTCCTGCTCGACCTTTCCAAAGGAATTACGCCGGAAAATCTGACCAACAAGGCGGCCCAGATTTTCCCGCTTTCCATCGAACGGAAACAGAAGTATCTCGAAACAACCAGCATTAACGCCAGACTGTACATGCTTAAAGAAGACATTGAGCAGGAAAAGTATCTGGCGGAAGTAGAAAAATGATCAACGAAACCGTCAAGGAACGTATTGATCAGAACCAGAAGGACTTCTTCCTTCGCGAGAAAATCGCGGCGATGCAGGAACAGCTTTCCGACGGACCGTCCATCGGCAAGGAAGGCCAGGAAATCCGCAAGCGCCTGGAAGACAATCCGTATCCGGAAAACATTCGCAAGAAAGTTCTCGAAGAACTCGACCGCTACGAAACGCTGCCGGCAGCCAGCGGCGAGACCGGCATCATCAAGACGTACATTGACTGGCTCATGAATCTGCCCTGGTGGCAGACGACCACGGACAACGAAGACCTCGATCAGGTCGAAGCGGTCCTGGAAGAAGACCATTACGGTCTGGAAAAAGTCAAGGAACGTATTCTGGAGTATCTCGCCGTGAAGCAGAACACCCAGTCTCTGAAAGCGCCGATCCTCTGCCTCGCAGGCCCTCCTGGAGTCGGAAAGACGTCTCTGGCCAAATCGATTGCCCGCGCGCTGGGCCGTCATTTCGTCAAGATGTCCCTTGGCGGCGTGCGCGATGAAGCGGAAATCCGCGGTCATCGCCGTACGTACATCGGTGCGCTTCCTGGCCGTGTCATTGAAGGCATGAAAAAGCCGAAGTCATCAACCCGGTTTTCCTGATTGATGAAATCGACAAGATGGCTTCCGACTACAAAGGCGACCCGTCTTCGGCCATGCTGGAAGTACTGGACCCCGAACAGAACGCGCTGTTCTCCGATCACTACATCGAAGAGCCGTACGACCTGTCCAAAGTTCTCTTTATCGCTACCGCAAACTACCTCGAAAACATCCCGGCCGCTCTGAAAGACCGTCTGGAAATCATTGAGATTTCGTCCTATACCGATGTGGAAAAATCCAGATCGCCAAGCGTCATCTCGTGCCCAGACAGCTCGAAGAAAACGGTCTGAAACCGGAACAGTTCGAAATCAGCGATGCCATGATCCTCTATCTGATTCGCTACTACACAAGAGAAGCCGGCGTTCGTCAGCTCGAACGTACCCTCGGCTCTCTGGCCCGCAAAGCCGTCCTCGGCATTCTGCGCAAGAAATTCGACAAGGTTGTGATCGACAAGGATCTCATCCACGAATGGCTTGGCAATGAGAAAGTCGACTATGGCAAGCGCGAAGAGGAAGATCAGGTCGGCACCGTTACCGGACTGGCCTACACGTCCTTTGGCGGCGACATCCTTCAGATTGAAGCCAATAAGTTCGAAGGCAAGGGAAACCTGATCCTGACCGGACAGCTTGGCGATGTCATGAAGGAATCCGCGTCCATCGCGCTCGACTACGTGCGTGCCAATGCCGATCGCTACGGCATAGACGGAGAACTGTTCGCCAAAAACGACATTCATCTGCACGTACCGGAAGGCGCCGTACCAAAAGACGGACCTTCGGCTGGCGTAACGATGACGACTGCTCTGACCTCGCTGATGACCGGCATCCCGGTGAAATCCAATCTGGCGATGACCGGTGAAGTGACCCTGCGCGGACACGTTCTGCCGATCGGCGGACTGAAAGAGAAATCCCTGGCCGCCTACCGCAGCGGAATTACCAGCATCCTCATTCCAAAAATGAATGAAAAGGATCTGGAAGACATTCCGGAAGAAGTGCGTAAAGCCGTAACCTTCACGCCGGTAGCTACCGTAGATGAAGTTCTCGCCAACGCGCTCACCAAACCGCTCAAGGCGAAAAAGAAAACGCGTACCCGAAAAGCCAAGACGAATCCAGAAACCGCAGCACTTCCTGCTGCAGCTGCAGGACAGCCTGCAGTTCAGGCAGGTGACGTAGCTTGAAACAGCTGAACAGCTCCTTTCTCGTCTCCGCTTCCGGCAAGGACAACTGGCCGGACAGCGATCTGCCGGAAATCGTCGTTGTCGGCCGTTCTAACGTCGGCAAGAGCAGTTTCATTAACGCGCTTACTGGTCGCAAGAAGCTGGCGTACGTCGGTTCCACCCCCGGCAAAACTCAGCTGATCAACTTCTTTGATATTGACGGACAGTGGGCGCTGGTCGATGTCCCAGGCTATGGCTATGCGAAGCTCTCACAGGCCCAGCTGCGCCAGATGGGCAGGATGATGGACGATTACTTCGGAGAACGCAAACAGATCGCCGGCGTTGTCTGCCTGGTCGATGCCCGTCATGCGCCTAGCGCAGACGATCTGGACATGATCGACTACTTTAAGCAGACCGGCCGCAGGATCATTATCGGGGCTACCAAAATCGATAAGGTCCCTAAGACAAAACGACAGGCCGCTCTGAAAGTCATCTCGCGCGATCTGCAGATTCCGATGAAATCCATCTATCCGATCTCTTCGGTAGAAAAGAGCGGATTTGACGAGATTTATCAGGCGATCCTCGGCCTGCTTGGCCAGAAGGCAGAAGTAGCCGGCGAAAACGCCTAGCTTTCCAATCCATGAAACAAGCGAACCGCACGGGAAAATGAAATTCCCTATGCGGTTTTTTGTGCAGCAAACGATTAGGAACGTTACTTTTTATAACACGTTTATTGAAGAAAATAATCCATCCTGTTCCGACTGCCTTTTTCTTCTATACTCATAAATGCAGGGGAAAGCGCTTACATTTGCGTGAACATCCAGGACGGTCATCGGTGCAATCCTTGAGATATCTTCCTTATCTCAAGCAAAAACAATCCTGAAAATATGAATGGATAAACACATGGCTTCAACAGGTATCGAATCAGGCTGTCCTTATTTCTGACGAACCAGAAAAGGAGGAAAGAAAATGAAACTGAAAATCATAACCCCAGACAACGGAAATTTTCAAACACGACCCAAGGTGCTTCTTATCTCTTCCGAATCCGAACAGATCGACCAGCGGATTGTTCAAAGCGTATTTTCAAGAGTTTACTGCTCGATTCTGATGCTCGACGGAAACATCGAGGAAATGACTGAGACTGACATGGAACAGCTTGAAAACGTATTTCTGGCTGTCGTACCCGTTACCGCATCGCTGCTCCAGAAGCAGTCCTTCCTGAAAGACAATTTATTGCCTTTTCTTGACCGAAATAAGCTTCCTGCACTTCCCATATTAAGCGATTCGAGCCTTATTGACGACTATGCGGAAGTGTTTGGAGATCTTCAGTTTATTGAGCTGGAACCCGATCTGCTCAAGGGAAAGACGCTGGAAGGGAAAATGGAGGAATATCTGGATAAGATGTTTGTCAGTCTGGATGTTATTGAAAAGATCCAGTCTTCCTTCCGGCTTCATCTTTTTATAAGCTACCGGAAAAAAGACTGGCAGTACGCACAGAACCTCATGGGATACCTTCAGTCTCTGGAAACGTCATGGGATGTCGCGTTATGGTATGACGATTATCTGATCCCTGGTGAAGATTTTAATCAGGTGATCAAAGAGAATCTGGAAAAGAGTGAAGTTTTCACACTGCTGGTAACCCCGGCACTGGAAGAAGAAAACTATATCAGTAAACAGGAATACCCTTTGGCTCTGGATGCGAAAAACGATAATTCCAATCGAAATGGAATCAGCGGATTCAGAAAAGCTCGCCCGTCTCTATAAAGATCTTCCGGAAATTCGTTCGGTGAGTGACCCCGTTTTACGCAAACGACTGAACCGGCTTCTCCAGTCCGATACTTCATTCGATGGCAGCGATCCCTCAAAGCTTTATTATCTCGGGCTGGCACTTCTCAAAGGAATCAATAAAAAAGAAACGGTGAAAAGGCAGAAATGCTGATCGGACAGGCTGCCGAAAAAGGCTATATTGAAGCGTTCAGAAAATTGTCGGAAATGTATTTCTCTGGCGATGGAGTCCGCCGAAATTATCGGACCGCTTTAACGTACGCTAAACGATACCTTTTCAGGTGTGCTGAACAGTTTGCGAACAGGAGGGACCAGGAGCATGCCCTGCAGCTTTACCTTGCGCTAAAGGGATACCTTCAGGATCTGATCCATCTTGGGCTGTACAAAGAAGCGGAGAAGGAAGTAAACGACTCCCTGCTTCCGATTATGCAGGCGTTAAAAGAGAGCCAGTTTGATGTATATCCTTTAACCGTTCTTCTGTTTTCCACTCTCGGCCAGGTCAAAGAAGCGCAGGGAAAATATGAAGAAGCATTACGCGCTTACCGCTCTCTTACCAATATTCTGGCAGATCGCCTCGAAGAGAGTGTCGAACTGCTGGATGTCTACTGGAAAGCCTGGTACGACAGGATCTCCATCCTGCAAAAGCAGAATCATCTCAGTGAAGCCAGAAGAACTTTGAATGCATTCAAAAGACGCTGAACGACAGCTCTGGCGCGGATGTATACAGTACTCGATTGAAATGGGAAGCGTACTTAACGGGTCTTGAAGCGACATTGCTGTGTGAAGAAAAGGATATGGATGGGGTTTCCAATCTGCTGAAGAAAATTGAGGACATGATCCAAAACAGCACCACTGGATACGCCTTCTGCAAAGAATACTTAGAAAAACAGATTTGATGCTGAAGGCCTGGCTGTCCAGGGAACAGGAAGACTATGTGCAGTCGGCTCGAACCTTACGACAGCTGGAAAAATTCTGCTTGACAAAGGCGCTTACCTTTCGCCGTCCGATCAAAGCAGTCTGGCTCATATATACAGGCTGATGGGCGAGAATTATATGCGCCTGAACAAACCGGCCTGTGCGCGCTCTTATTTTGAAAAAGCCATAAAAAGAATCTCTGACATTCAAAACAGGACGCGAGATGACAATCTGGAAATGATTCTTTGTTTATACGGGCTTGGAGAAAGCCATTCTCTTACCGATTCAGAAAAACAGGCCAAAAGCTGTTATCAGATGGCCCTGCTGAAAATGCAGGACTGCACGGTAGAGAAGAACCAGCTGAACAAAGACAAAATAGATTCGGAAAAAGTTTCCATGCGCTTTCCAGAAGCGGCAGCTTCGATTCGAAAAGCGGGTCTGTTCTTTGAACGTCAAAGGGATCCAGAACGGGCGATTCAGTTTTATAGAGAGGCTTTGAATCAGCTGAATGCCTTTCCTGCAAATTCCGATCATCCCGATTCTCTGGAAAATGTACTGGAGAGCGATATGGGACGCATCTTTTATGGCTCAGGAGACCTTGAAACGGCGCTGGGCCATTTCGAAAAAGCGTTCAGTCCGCACGGAAAGACTACGACTTGCGACGCGATGATCTTTCGCTTCAGAATCTGTTCACAGCCTTGAGCAACGCAGCCCTATGCGCTCTGCAATCGGGCGATCACATAAGAGCTTTGAAGCATTTTGTAAGCTGGTGGAAGATTCGGTCCGTCTTGTCTGCAGAGGACTGTGCCAGTTGCGATACCCTTTTGCAGGACGAGATGATTTTGAAAAATATTGCGGATCTGTATCCTCAGCAGGAGGATGAAGAAAGCGAAGCTGTATACCGCAGGATTCTTTTAAAACGGCTCCAGAAGCTTTATAAACTGGATCCGGATCCCGATACACGCACTCGACTGGAAAATTGCGCCATACGAATCATAACCATCTGTCAGCACCAGAATATTGCGCAGGCGGAGCCTGAACTTGAATTTCTGATTCCTAGGATTGAAGAGGATCTGGAAGAGGAGAACTCTACGGAACTCACGCTTTTCCTTGCCATTCTGAAATATCAGTATGGACAGGTTTTATATATTCAGGACAGGGATTCTGAAGCGCTTCGAGTTTTATATGAGGCCAGTGCGCTGTTTGAAAAAACTTCGGACACAGCGGAATATGAGGACTATCGTTTCCGTCATTATTCTCTTCTTGTACTGGCCGGAAGAAGCTGCATGAATCTGAAGGATTATGAGCAGGCAAAAAATGTTCTGCTGGAAGATTCCGCTCTGGTAGAAAAGGATATCTTTCGTTTTTATGGACGCAGCCCGGAAAACGACGAATACACCTGGGAAAACTGCTGCATCGTGAATGGATATCTTGCGAAGGCTCTGATTCCGTTAGAAGCGTATGATCTGCTCTGTTCGAAAACACAGAGATTAATCGATCTGTTCTGCCAGATCGGAAATCTGGAGAATGAAAATGATTTTTCAGAAGTCCTTGGTTTCGTCGATACGATCGTTGATCATCTCGAATCCGCACCGCTGGAATACCAGCTCAGAGTTTCCGGGATCGGTATTGAACTGATCCTTGGAAAACTCAGGAAAGCATGGAACTCGGATGTGTTTAAAAACTCAAACAGAGGCTTTCCTTCCCATTCAGAAAAGCAAAAGCAGCGGCATGGAAATCGGGATTGTTTGCGGTTTATCAAGAACAGATGGAGATTTTCGACAGTCTTTACGAAAGGTATGGTCTCCCTGTAATTCAGGCAGAACGGGGAAAGCCGCATATCTGGCTGGCAGCTGTTTTTACGATCTGCACGAATTTGAAATCGCGGTCCAGATTTTCATTGAAGTTCTTGAAGGTTTTCAAAATCTGTATTTGACGGAAAACGGACTTTCAAAACAATATCTGGAAGCCTGGATGAATACGTATGACCGTCTGGGGGATATGTATTCAAGAACCGGGGAATGGCAGAATGCCGAAGCTTCTTATCATCATGCTATTCAACTGGCCAGAAAAAGCTTCAGTGCGAACATGCGGATGTTTTCGACGAGAGGGATCTAGGGATTACGGAACTTCATTATGGAATCTCGCTGGCTGAACAAAACTATGTTCAGGAAGCGCTTTCGATATTCACCAGACTGCAGCCCAGATTTCAGGCTCTGGCCGAGAGAAAGAAGCAGCGTTTATATTATCGGGATCTGGACAATCTCAATTACTGGCTGTCCCTCATCTGTAAAAAAGCCGGACTGAGGGAGGTTTCAAATACGAAGGATCCAGTTTCGTCTGAGGATCCAAAAGCCTCTGCCTCTAAAAAATAGCGGATCTGGCGAGATGGATCAGGCGATCCCCGGTCTTCTGGGTAGGAAACCAGAAACTGCCGACGCAAACGCCAGACGCTCCATTCCATAAATCCAATAAACCGCACAGGGAAAATAAAAGGCCTTATGCGGTTTTCTTTTGCGGGTTATAAAACGGGAAATTCCGTTTTAGAAAAAATTGGGAACGGCGTATGGGGTGTACATCCAAAATAGCGAAGACGGTGAAAATTCGCATCACGAACCTGCAGAAAACACCCCTGCCGGATGGATGAAGGCGGGGTGCTGTACAAAGGAGACAGAAAGGATACAGATGAAGAGGTACAGATTTAGAAAGGAATGAGGAAGATAGGATCGGATGGGGCGAAATCCGGTCCGTTTATTTCCTCAGGCTCTGTCACTTCAAGGTGCGGGCGAATTATTCACCGAAGTGTTCCAGAAGCATTTTTCGGCTTTGGCCGACCAGAGTCCGCGGTTGGCTTTGCAGACTTTGTCGAGCTCGTAGAAGAACGGATCCTGCTTGCCGAGGCTGGCCAGATCGTCGATCGCGGTCATCGGCATGTCGATGTGGGTGTAGACGAGCTTTTTGCCGCCAGGTATGTTTGGCAGATCCTTGGTAACGTCTACAGCGGAAGCGAGACCGCCAACGTGGGTGATCATGACCGCGGAATCGATGCGTCCGTCGGCGTTCTTTTCGATGGCTTCTTTCATGTCATCGATGGTACCGCCGGTCGAGCCGATGATTTTGGTACGGGAGTAGTGGCTGTCGTACAGGTTGCAGGTGGCGGAGAACTTCGGATCGGTCGGGCCGGCGAAGAGGTTCATGCAGCCGTCGTAGGCGAGCAGGCGGTTACCCATTTCGCATACAGCCCGGTTCGGAATGTAGACGAAGACATCGTCGTAGCCTTTGCCGCCGGTGATGTCGCGCAGTTCTTTTTCGGCATCTTCCATTTTGGCGGTGTTTACGTAAATGAGTTCAACGCCGTTTCTGGCAGCTTCTTCTTCGCTGATGACTTCTCTGGCACGGTGAATGCGATCATCGCTGATTTCCGTAACCACGATGCGTTTTGGCTTGTTTTCAAAGGTCAGGCCATAGGAGATGGCGCCAAGACCCATCGGGCCGCATCCGCCAAGGATCAGGATATCGCCGCCTTCTTTCGTACCCATTACGTGCTGGTACGTGCCAGGAATCGTGTGGTAGTTGGTGTGATAGCCGCCGATGCAGCAGGAAACGGGTTCGGCTACTGAACTGGCGAAGTAGGCGTCGCCATCGTACGTCCAGAGGCATCCGGATTCAATGATGTGGTTGGGGAAAATGCAGTATTCGGTGTCGCCGCCGCAGTAACGGTAGGAGTATCCCGGGGATTCCATCTGACCGGGGATGGCCGGCTGCTGCGCGAATTTCTGACCGGGCTTGAACTGGTTCTGCCATTTCTTGCCGACTTTCACGATGTCGCCGGCGAATTCGTGGCCGATGATGATCGGGTTGTCGTATACGTCGTTTGGTACGCGTTTATGTTTCGCACCCTGTTTTACGGTTTTCCAGGTGGACATGCAGATGGAGTCGGATACGACTTTTACCAGGATTTCGTCATCCTGAATTTCCGGCAGTTCAAATTCGTCAAGACGGATGTCGTCTACGCCATACAGGCGGATCGCTTTTGTTTTCATGATTTAGATCTCCTTCCAGGTTACTTCCTGTTTCAGTGTTTCTACGGTTGCTGCATCAGCGGGCTGCGTGCCTTCGGTCATGCAGGCGCCGGTGGACATGGCAACCGCCAGCGTGATGGTGTCTTCCAGATTCATTTCATGCTCCAGGCTGTAAGCCAGGGCAGCGACCATCGCGTCTCCAGCGCCGACGGCGGACTGGAACAGGATTTTCAGTGCCGGAGCCTGAAGCGCGCGGTCTCTGGTTACGAAGAGGCTTCCTTCAATGCCCATCGAGATAACGACCAGCTTGACGCCTTCGTTTATGAACGTTCTGGCCAGTTCGATCATGGTTTGAGCGTCCATGTCTTCTTCGCGCTTTCCAAAGTACTGGGCGAGTTCGAAGCGGTTGGGCTTGATAATGTCCGGATGGGCCTGAATCCCTTCCTTAAAGAGTCCGCCGTCCGCGTCGAGAATGACCTGCAGGCCGCTTGCGTGCGCTTTTTCGGTCAGCGTGCGGTAAATGTCTTTGGGAACGCCCGGTCCGGTGTTGCCGCAAAGAACGAGAATGCCCTCGCGATCCGAAAGCTGATCGATCAGCTTGTCGAGATCGTCTTTGGTGCACATCGGTCCGGCTTCGTTGAGCTCAGTCAGGTTCATTTGGGCGTCGAGCACTTTCAGATTGGTTCGTGTGCTGCCTTCGATCTGGACGAAGACGTGATCGATGCCGAGATCGTCGAGACGGTCTTCAATGAACTTGCCGGCCGATCCGGCCAGAAAGCCGGTGGCAATGCTGTCCTGGCCGATCGCCTTGAGCGTCTTGGAGACATTGATGCCTTTTCCGCCTGCGTCCTGACGGACGTTCTCAAGGCGGTTGAGGCCGCCGGCGATCAGCTGCGGAACCTGTGCGGTTTTATCGATCGCCGGATTGAAGGTAACGGTGGTAATCATGCAGCCTCCATGGTCATGATCCTGTGGATCAGATCGGGATCGCCCGCAACGACTTTTTCAACCATCTCCATGTCGCCTAAGCGCTCGGCGATGTTCTGCAGGATAGTGATGTGCTCATCGGTTGTGGCGGCGATGCCGATGACGATGCGGGCCCGGCTGCCGGCCCATTCCACACCGTCGGGATACACCTGGATGGCCAGACCGGTTTTCTTCACGCAGTCTTTTACTTCGTATTCGCCGTGCGGAATAGCGATGTCGTTGCCAATGTAGGTGGTCAGAGAATGATCGCGGTTGAGCATGCCCTGAATGTAGCCTTCGGAAATGTAGCCGGCATCGAGCAGCATCTGGCCGACGGAGACGATGGCTTCATCGCTGGTTGCGGCTTTGCATCCGGTGCGGATGTTTTCCTTACTGAGGATTTCGTTTTGGGTTCTTCGGCTTTTTTTCTTAAAAACAGTGCCATGAGAGGGCTCCTTTCTGATTCCTGTGCGGAATGTTCGATGGATCGGTACGATCCGACAGTCTGGCTGCTGGAAAATTCAAAATATTGAGGCGTATAAAGCGGGAAAGCTTTATGCAGGACCGGCTTTTCTTAAAAGCCGATTCGGCTCTGAATGCGGTGGAGATAGCCGCTGAGAATGCGGTTGAGCGCTTCGTGCCGCTTGGAATCGGGTCCGCTTTTGAGCGTGTTTCGAAACGCGGGATCAAGAGCGAGCGCAACGTTGAGTTCGCTGAGCGCTTCCTGCATCGCCTTGGTGTGCTGTTCGGGAAGAATGGTGACCAGAATGACTTGCAGGCCGTTATGGAAGGTACCGTCATCTGGAACAAGCACGGCGACCTGGGGCTTGTCGGTGCCCTGGCTTCGGGTATGGAAGAGTCCAAATCCTTCGTCGGGATCGACGACGGGTCCGAGCTGTTCGCGGGTGAGAAGATCGCGCTCAAGGCGCTCAGAATCGCCTTCGAAAACCGAAGCGGCTTCGTGAATCAGTTCGTCGGCGGTTTTCCGATCGGAATGGATGATTGGTATCCGGTTGAGCAGCGGACGAATGGCCTGAATGGCTTCTTCTAGTTCCAGCAGATCCTGATCCATACCGGCCTGGGCGCTTTCAAGCGGCGCTGGTGTGGTCTGCATGAGGGCCAGCTGTTCCTGAATCTTTTTCAGGTCGCTCACCGGCAGCATCGGCGAAACCTGAATGAACGGCGCCGGAAGTGTGCCGGGATAAAACGTAGTAATGAAGAGCTCGAGATCTGCGCGTTTTCTGGCCTGGGCCAGCGAGAGGTTTTCGAGATCCATCTGGCTGGAGAACGCCTTATCCAGACGGGCACGAAGCAGGGCGGAAACGCCGATGCCGCTGGCACAGACGACAGCTGCGTGAATCTTTCGCCGGTACTGATAGCCGCTTCGCTCGAAGCAGGCGCCGACGTGCATCGTCAGAAAACCGATTTCCTCATCCGAGAGGGAAGGGAAAGCGTGCGTTCGATCGACGCTGCCGCGTTTCGTGTCTTTTCAAAGAGGGCTTCGTACTGCTCCTTTAATGAAGAGAGCAGCGGGTTGTAAATGGGAAGGCCTTTTTCAGGCGGATGACCGTCGGTTCGAGGTGGGAAAGCAGGCCCTGAATGAACTGCGGGTCGGTACTGAGCAGCGCGGCGTCGCCCGGCGGGAAGCTTTCCACAAACTGTCTGGCCAGTTCGAGAATTTCGTTCTGGTCGTGGTCAAGCGTACCGGTGGCGGCGTTGACCTTGGCTCCGCGCAGATGAAGCGCGATGGCATCGATTTCGGATTCCGGAAAGGTCAGTTCAAATTCGTCTTCCAGCAAGGAAGTGATTTTTCTGGCTTCCTGCCGGCTTTCTTCCAGATCCGGCAAGCCTTCGATGCGCTCGCTGGCCGGTTCGCCGGCCTGGATGCGCTCGAGAGCGATGACGAGATGAATGACCAGTCCGATATAGGAGTTCTGTTCGTAGCGGCTTAATCCAAGTTCTTCGCGCCGCTCGGAAAACAGGTCGAGAATCCGTTTGAGGATGTCCTGATTGAGCAGGGAGAAGATGGCACTTCCGTTGAAAATCTGTTCGAGGACGGTATCGGGATCGAGATAGTCCACGGTTTTGTATTCGACGCCGTCACGGACCAGTTCGGCCATGGCGCGTCGTCTGGCGTCTTCGCTGCCTTCAATGGTTCCGTCTTTGGAAAGCCGGAGATCCCAGGCGTCCAGACGGGGCTGCAGGTCTTCAAGATCGTGCGAGATCGTCGCTTCCGAAACCTGAAACCGGGCGGCATAGACAATGAGCTTTTCTTTTCTTCGGCCCGCAGCAGTTCATACAGAAGCATGTCCTGCCGTTCGTCTTTATCGAGTGCGCCAGGCGCCTGTCTTGTGTCGAGGGCTCTGGCGAGTTTTTCTCTGTCCCCGTTGAGCGAGAGGCCGGGCCGTCGGGAAAGGGACAGGCCGTATTGTTCGAGAATCAGCCGGATCGATTCGAGTTCGCGAAACAGCGTTCGTCGACTCACCCTGACTTTGGCAGCCAGCTGCTCAGTGCTGATGGTCTGTCCGTCTTCAAGGTCCAGAAGCGTCCGGAAGATTCGAATCTGTCGTTGAGTAAGGTTCATAAGCGTGGCGTGTTTTTAAAGGGACGTTTCCTTTGTGAAGTTCAGAGAGGAAACCATGCAGGTGAAACGAGGGAAAACGAGGAGGGATCCAGGGCGATGGATCCCTGTGGAAATGAGAGATTAGAAAGGGTCAGGTATTTAGCCGGCGATTTCTTCGACGATGGCGTCGTATTCGCTGCCGCCCATGAAATTGGTGATTGGACGGATCGTCGCGTTCGGACACTGCTGTCTGGCGCGGTCGGCAAGGGACTCATGCGTTACAACAAAGGCGGTATCGCTGGCGAGATCGTTGATGGCGCAATGGGTAACGAGAATGTTCAGGCCGGCGGCTTTCAGCTTTTGGCAAGTGCCGCGGCGCCCATGGCGGAGGAGCCCATGCCCGCATCGCAGGCAAAGACGATTTTTCCAGTGCACCAGGCGCTTTAGAAGGTTTGGCTTGAGCTGGGCTGGAAGTGTTCGAGAGCAGATCGGAAACGATGGCATCGTATTCAGCACCGCCCATGAAATTGTTTACCGGATAGATTTTTGCGTTTGGACATTTGGTGCGGACGCGATCGACCAGGCTGGCCTGGGTAACGATGGCTTCCATATCGTAGGGAAGATCGTTAATGGCGTAATGCGGAACCGTACAGTCTGCGCCGGCGGCTTTCAGCTTTTTCGTCAGTGCTGCAGCGCCCATGGCGGAAGAACCCATGCCGGCATCGCAGGCGAAGGCAAGTTTCGGCAGTTTCACGTCGGCCTGAATCAGGACTGGAGCAGCCGCTGGAACGGCCTGGCCTTTGGATGCGGATTTGGAAGAAGCGACTTTTTGTTTTGCGGCTTCCATGTCTTCGTCTTTGCCGAATACTTTGAGCAGAACGCAGTTCAGACCGAAGGAAACGGCGAAGGCAATCGCGATGGAAAGAATGACGCCGAGATAGCTGTCACGGGCGGTCATGCCGAGGATGGCAATGATGGATCCAGGAGAAGCTGCGGAAACCAGACCGGAATTAAAGATCGAGTTGGTGATGACGCCGGCCATGCCGCCGCCGATCAGACCGACGATGGTGATCGGATTCATCAGAACGTACGGGAAATAAATTTCGTGAATACCGCCGAAGAATTCGATAATCATGGCACCTGGAGCGGATTCTTTCGCATTGCCCTTGCCAAAGAACCAGTAGGCGAGCAGAAGGCCTAAGCCGGGACCTGGATTGGATTCAATCAGGAAGAAGATGGATTTGCCGGTTTCGGCAACCTGATTCATCCCCATCGGGGTGAATACGCCGTGGTTAATCGCATTGTTAAGGAAGAGAACTTTTGCCGGTTCAACGATCAGGCTCGTCAGCCAGAGCATGCCGTGATGAACGAGGAAGGCAACGCCGGTTTCAAGAGCGGAAGTAAGAACTTCGCAAAGCGGACCGATGGCGAGGCAGCCAAGGATCGCGAGGATGGCACCGAGGATGCCGGCGGAGAAGTTTGTGAATAACATTTCGAAGCCCTGCGGTGTGCGCGGGGTGATGAACTCATCCACTTTCTTCATGCACCAGCCGCCGAGCGGGCCGACCGCCATGGCGCCGATGAACATCGGGGTTTCTACGCCGGCGGCTACGCCGATGGCTGCGCAGGCGCCGATGATGCCGCCGCGTTCGCCGTAAATCATTTCGCCGCCGGAGTAGGCGATGAGTACGGGCAGCAGGAAGCGCTGCATAGGGGAAACAATTTGATTCAGTGTCTCATTCGGATACCAGCCTGTAGGGATGAAGAGTGCCGTGATAATACCCCAGGCAATGAAGATGGAAATGTTCGGCATGACCATTCCGGAAAGGAATCGGCCGAACGTCTGAAGCTTCTGTTTCATATCGTTTTGTTCCTTTCTTTGTTGATTCCATCCTACGTGGTTTATTTTTGGCCTACAACGGTTTCAAATTGACATTTGGCATTGCGAAAAGTGCCAGAATTTTTAAAAATCGGCACCGCGTTCCATGCCATGACACCGGGCTTGTACGACTGGTCATAAAAAGTACATACGTCCATCTTCTTTCTTTCACGAAAAAGCAATTTCAGAAATTCTTTGCGGAAAACGGTTTTAAAGCAGATGCGTACAAGCTTTTCTGAGCCAGAACATTTTGTTGAAAAACGTAAGCGTCAAATAAAAGACGGGTATTTTCTCGACCGCCTCCTTGGGATAATTCCTTTATTCAAGGAGGCTTTTTCATGGAATCAATCATCCCTGCAATCGATCTCGGTATCGATTTCTCCAAAGTTAAAAACATCTATCTGGCTCAGATGCCTGCTGACCTTCGCAAAGGAATTGACGGTTACGTCTCCCTGGTTCAAGGACCTCTCGCTCTGGATCCGCTGGATGGATCCCTCTTTCTCTTCGTTAATCGACAGAAGAACAAGATCAAAGGTATCCTTCGTGACGGAAATGGATTCTGGCTTGTTTATAAGCGACTCTCCAGATCTTCCCTTCAGTGGCCTGTCAGCACTGACCAGTCCGACTTCATGCGAATTGACTGTTCGCAGCTGGCTTCTCTGCTTTCCGGTCTGTCGATTGTTCCCCAGCCGGCATTTCTGCCACGAACTTATAAGTATGTTTAAACCAATTTAAAAGGATGATTTTTTTGAAGGAATATCAAGATAAATCATCCAATTTACTTTATCTATCTCTCTAAATATGTTAAAATTAATACATGAATGTGCCGAACCCTTACCAGACAATCCGCAACGAGCTCCTCGAAGATCTTCATCATCAGATCAGCACCATGACGGAAGAAGAGAAAGACAAATTTATTGAGGATATGTACCTGGATCTCTATTTCGCTAAAGAAATCAATAAAGCCGTGAAAAGCGGCCGCTTTGGTCCTTCTACGGAAAAGATGGTTCCCTTGAAACTGGATTACTCTGAAAACGAGGACGGCGGCCCAGATATCAATATTCTGAATAAACAGCTGGCTCAGCTTGATCTGAAAGCCGATGTTTGTTTTAACCGGGCTGCGAAATATCAGGAAGAGGGAGACCGCTATCGTAAAGAAGCTGAAGATTTAAAGCTCAGTTCTGTTGAAGGAAGCAAGAAAAACCTTCCACCAAGTGCAGAAAGCAGGAAGCGGTCAAAGAAACCACTACCTTCAGTGTAGAAGGGGAAAAGCGCATTTGCCCAGTTTGCGGCTGTGAGATGAAAACTGTTGGAATGAAACGTCACTATAGGATTCATCGGATTCCCGCTCGCTATAGGCTGGAAGAAGTGCTGCGTGAGACAGTCGCGTGCCCAAACAAGTGTACGGATGAAAACGGGAAAGCCATCATCCGCACCGCCGAACCTGACGAGCCTGCACTGATCGACAAGAGTGTCGCAACTTCCTCTATGGTCGCGGGAATTGCCTACGATAAGTTCGTAATGGGAACTCCGGCCTATCGTCAGGAAAAGCACCTGAGTCTCACGGGACTGCCGATCAGCCGTCAGACCATGGGCAACATCCTGGAAAAAACTTACGATCTTTATCTGAAGCCCTCGTAAAACAAATGATTGAGGATCTCCCAAACTGTAACGTCGTCCATATGGATGAGACGGTTTTAAAGTGCACGGAGGTTAAAGATCGAAAACAGTCTTCTATGGTTGTCGCCGTCAGCGGAATCTATGAAGAGAACCAGATGGCTGTCTATAAGTTTTTCCCTTACAAGAAACAGGAGTTCGTAATCGCCCTCCTTGGCGGTTCTTTTCGTCATGCCCTTATGACAGACGGGCTTTATGCATATGCCAACTACTATGGCCCCTGCAGAAAGCTCAACTGTATGGCCCATGCGAGAAGAAAGATCTTCGAAGCCATCAAAGTCCGGTCAGACTTCGCGCAGTATCAGGCAGACGTCCTGAAGTGGGAAAAGACCACACTGGAGAACGACGAAGAGGCCGCAGAAGCGGCAGCCCAGCTGGACGAAACAGAGAGACCCGAACCAAGTCCGGGTCTCCAGATTCTGCTCACAGCCGTGTCTCTGTTCGGGAAGCTCTACCACATCGAATCCCACGTTGCTTCTTACTCGCACGAGGCGAGAACCGAAGTTCGGCAGGAACTTTCAAAGCCCTGCTTTGAAAGACTCACAAGAGTCATGATGGAGATTCAGAGTGGATTCGAGGAAAGAAGCACCGCCTACAGAGCAGCCAAGTACTTCATGGATCGAGCGAACTCGTTGGGAAGGTACCTGGAAGACGGTGATTATCCGATCGACAATAATGTGGCAGAAAGAGCCGTAAAGCCATTCGTGATCAATCGCAAAAACTTCCAGACTACGAAGAGTATCAAAGGTGCGGAAGTCGTCGCAGCGTTTATGACTTTGTTTCGATCGGCTGAAATGAACGACTTAAATCCAGAGCGCTACATGGAGTACGTTCTGGATGAACTCAAATGGTTCAAAGACGATGAAATCGCGGTAGATGTATTGAAGTCACTTCTGCCGTATTCAAAGGATTTACCTGAATATCTCCGAATTGGATACCGTGGACCGGATCCGAAGTATGAAGGAAACGATGAAGAATAAAAAATACGCCAAGCGGGATCTCGAAAGGGATCCCGTTTAGCGTATCTAATATTCAGTCTCGCGTATACCCGTCGATTGTTTGACACTTACGAAAAAACATCCGCTTCTGGCTGGTTTTATACAAAAAGCCTGTCCGATTCCTACAGGAAAGGGACAGGCAATGGATACACAATATCTTTCAAAAACAGGGGCGGTGCAGTCCGGAGATCCTTTGCTCTATGCAAAACAGGATCCGGATCGGGTGATGCTAGAGCTCGATCGAATCGAGATCGGCCATCCACATGGAGCGGGAAGCGTCGGAAGGCATGCGCCAGTCGCCGCGCGGGGAGAAGTTGACGGAACCAACCTTGACGCCGTCTGGCATGACGTTGCGCTTGAACTGCTGGCTGAAAAAGCGCTGATAAAACAGACGCAGCGTCTTGAGAATTTCTTTTGGATCCGTATTTGGGAAAGCATGGCAGGCCAGATCGAAAATCTTGGAAGGCGATTCGTGGAATCGCATCATATGATACAGGAAGAAGTCGTGCAGATCGTAGCTGCCGAGTACCTGTTCGGTTTTCTGGGCGATCGACCCGTCTTTATCGGGCGGAAGAAGTTCCGGGAAACCGGGGTGTCGCAAATGCTGGTAAGGACATCGTATAAAGCCGTATTGCCCTGATTTTTCGCTTCGAGCGCTTCGGTTTCGACCAGATAGCGAACGAGCGTTTTCGGCACGGATACGTTGACTGCGTACATGGACATGTGATCGCCGTTGTATGTGCACCAGCCAAGAGCCAGTTCGCTCAAATCGCCGGTACCAATGACGAGTGCGTTTTCCTTGTTGGCCAGATCCATGAGAATCTGTGTACGTTCTCTGGCCTGGCTGTTTTCGTATGTAATGTCGAAGGTATTCGGATCCTGATCGATGTCGCGGAAATGAATGTTGACCGCATCAGCGATCGGAATGACTTTTGTGGTGACGTGAAGCAGTTCCATCAGCTTCATGGCGTTGGATTTCGTATGGTCGGTCGTACCAAATCCCGGCAGCGTCACGGCGATAATGCCGCTCTTATCGAGATGGAGCAGATCGAAGGCGCGCACGCAGACGAGCAGAGCGAGCGTGGAGTCCAGACCGCCGGAAATGCCGAGAACGACTTTGGAGCAGCGGATCTTTTTCAGACGGGTCGCCAGACCGGTCGCCTGGATCGTAAGAATTTTCTGGCAGCGCGCAATGCGGCGATGCAGATCGGAAGGAACGAACGGATAGGCGTTGACGGTTCGCTTGAGTTCGATCGAATGTACAGGTTTGGACGCGAACGGTACTTTCGTTACGCCGTCTTCGAGCGATTCAAAGGACGTCTTGTATTTCATGCGCTCGTTTTTGAGAATTTCCAGATCGATCTGCGCGGTGATGATTTCCTGCGGATGCAGGATCGAGCTCTGCGCGAGAATATGACCGTTTTCGGCGATGAGTTTCTGTCCGCCAAATACGAGATCGCTGGAACTTTCATCCGGACCGGCACTGGCATAAATATAAGCCGCATAATTGCGCGCGGACTGTTCGAGTACAAGAGACGTCCGGTATTCTTCCTTGGCGATGACTTCGTTGGAAGCGGAAAGGTTGCACAGCACGTTGGCACCGGCTGCTGCCAGGCGGGAACTTACAGGAATGGAAACCCAGAGGTCTTCACAGATTTCCGGACCGATCACGGCGCCCGTCGTAAAGTCTTCAAACACGATGCGCTCGCGAACCGGAACGGCGCGCTTCATAAAATGAACGGTCGCGTTTTCCGGTAAATAGAGCGCGGAGGTAAACCAGCGCGGCTCGTAATATTCGTTGTAATTGGGCAGATAGTTTTTCGCGTAAAAGCCTAAAACCTGATGATTGGAAATAAAGGCGGCGGCGTTGTACAGATGGTTTTCCACCTGCAAAGGAAGTCCGACCAGAAGGGAAAGGTGATCCGGCAGCTTTTCGCAAAGCCATTCCAGGGCTTCCAGCACTTTTTCTGCAGGAGGGATTCATAAAGAGATCCTGACACGTATAGCCCGTTAACGAGAGTTCCGGGCTGACCGCCAGACGTACGGTCTCGGGCAGCTTTTCACAAAGAGAAAGAATATTCATGGCGTTGACCATCGGATCGCCGATCGATACCGACGGCGTCAGCGCGGCCACTTCATAATAGGTATAAGGTTTCATGATTCAGCTCGCTTTCCAGAACAGGCGAAGGAAACGATTCGACAGAAAAATGCCCGAAGTTTTCCTTCGCTTTTTCATTCTGAGTCCTATTTTACCCGCATTTTACGGGCGCCTTCGAACTTTGGTCTGGAATTGGATCAGCGCCGCAAAGAAAAACCGAAATCCTGCCGCGACGCGAAGATTTCGGTTCGGTGTTTCTATTGTTCTTTATGGTAAATGCACGTACGCCTGTCCTGCTTTTTGCGGTATTGAGGCAGAGAATGACGCATCACCAGACGCGTTTTATCGTTTTCTGTTTTTGTCGCGATAGCCGGCAAGGACATAAATCCAGCCGCAGATCTGCTCTTTTCGCGTCATGCAGGAACGTTTGGGATCTTTCATGAGCTTTCGATAGAGTGAGAAGGACCTGCGATCCATCGCTTCCATATACGTTTCCAGAAACGCCAGCTCTTCGGCCATATCTTTTGTGAAAAGGTCACTTTGCGTAATCTGCAGTGAGCAGAGGACGTGAATTCGATCGAGATAGGGTGCCGTGCGGTAATAATACGTTCTCGCGTGCTTCAGTTTGGTCAGCAGCGAATCGGAATACGCTTGCGGAAGGCTGGTCGTATTGGAATCGTGAATCCGATAGTCAAACAGCCGCTTGTCCAGATAATAGAGCGAATGGGTTGTTGCGCCCAGCAGAGCGAGCTGCCAGTCGTGGGGAAGCAGAAAGTTCTGATCGGCGACGTAGCGCTTGGCCATGTCTCTGGTAATCATCATCGCGCAGCCCTGAAAGCCGTTGTGGATGAAGATATCCGAAAGTTCGATTGGCGTCATGCCGTTCAAAGTGATGTCGGATTTTTCGAGCAGGTTCTGGTTAGACCAGCCTGGAAGGGGATCTGCTTCGAAAAGTTCGCCGTTCTGGTTCATGAACGAAAAGGAAGAGGCGATGACTTGGGCTTCGGGAAACTCCCGATGCGCCTGCAGCATCGTTTCGATTTTATCCGGATGCCAGCGATCGTCCTGATCGCACAGGAAAATGAAATCGCCGCTTGCCGCTTCGAGCAGGCGGGCAAAATTTCGGATGTAGCCAAGATTTTCATCGCTGTCGAGAACACGTACGTTCAAATTGGGATGCGCTTCGATCCAGGCGTTAATAACGGCGTTGCTGTGATCGGTAGAACCGTCATCGCGAATGAGCAGTTCGTCAAAGGGACGGGTCTGGCTGGCGATGGAATCGAGCTGTTCTGCTAAATACGGTTCGCCGTTATAGACAGCAACGACAACACTGACGCGCTCCAAAACCGGGTCCGGAACGGAGAGCGGGGAAGACGATTCAGAAGAAAGAGGCATAGAGATCCTTATCCTTTATCATCGTCTTCAAAGTTGACGGGATTTTCATCGAAGCGCACACGGATGCTCTTGTGGTCGATCTGGCGCTTGGTTTTGCCGTCGCGCAAAATGACTTCAATGCGATGGGCACCGTCGGTGAGCTTTTCTTTTGGAATGATGACTTCAAAGCCGACGGTGTCTTCATGGATGAAGCCGGCATAGTCTTCTTCGTACGCTTTGAACACGTCGCTTCGACGGGATCGGCACGTATTGGGAAGTACTTCGTCATCGAAGAGCACTTCAAGCTGTTCATCCAGGGAGTTGGAAACGCCCCAGCCTTTGACGTGAAGGTTTTCCGAGTTGGGCAGCGACTGGAAGGGCGCGGGGGTATCGATGAAGACGGCGCCGCGTACATGGGCGTTGGCGTCTTCGGCGGCTTTCTGCGCTTCTTCCTTGTTGTCGATGGCGGACTGTTCCAGGTATTTGGAAATGACGTACGTCGGGTCGCCGTCCAGGCGCAGATGGCCTTTGTAAATCCATACCGCGCGGGAGCAGAGAATTTTGACCATGCCCAGCGAGTGGCTGACGATGACGATCGTCTTGTCGGAGTCGCGCAGTTCTTCGAGCTTGTCGAAGCACTTGTTCTGGAAGTGCTGGTCGCCGACGGCCAGAATTTCGTCGATGAGCAGAATTTCGGCGTCAACATTGATGGCAACGGAGAAAGCCAGACGCATATACATACCGGAAGAGTACGTGCGGACCGGTTCGTCGATAAAGTGACCGAGTTCGGAAAATTCGATGATGTCATCGATACGCTTGTCGATTTCATCCTTGTTCAGACCGAACACAGCCGCGTTGAAGTAAATGTTTTCGCGGCCGGTGAAGTCCGGATGGAAGCCGGCGCCAAGCTCGAGCAGACTGGTCAGCTTGCCCTGGGTTTCTACCGTACCTTTATTCGGGTAGAGAATGCGGGTCATCAGTTTGAGAAGAGTCGACTTGCCGGACCCGTTGGTTCCGATCAGAGCGACGGTTTCTCCTTTTTATGTCGAGGGAAATATCATCGAGGACGACGTTTTCCGTCATCGCGCCTTTGCGGCGGGTGAGTCTTTCCTTGAGGGTTTTCTGTTTGTCTTTGTAGATCTTGAAGGTCTTGGTCATATGCCGGATTTCAATAGCATTGGACTGATCCATGAATCCACCTCGCGTTTCTAATGCGAAATCCTTACGGATTTCCTTACTTTGTTTCAGTTTCTTTTCGTTCAGATTCTTTTAATTTATGAAAAAGGAAGGCACCTCGGGTTCAGAGGCTGTTTCCTGTTCTTTCGTTTTTCAAATTGGTTTTGATCGTTCTGGCTCTGCCATCAGGCGGCAGGGCAATGGCCATACGCATTCGGAAAGAAACAAGGATGAGAAGGCAGTGACTGACTTCTCATCCCTGGCATTCTCGTTTCGGAACGGTTCTTTTCCGGATCGATGGGCCGGTTATTTCTTTTCAGACGAAGCTTTCGTTTCGTCTTCGTTTTTGGTTCTGGCCGTTCTGGACGGAGGGTTCCGCATGTGTAGTAGTCTTCGCCCAGGAAGTCCGGGTTGATGTAGGGGTTGACTTCATCGTCCTTGCGCAGCTGGTAGGTAATGCTGGTGAGGTCGAGATTGGGGTTGTAGTACGGATCTTCGCTGCGCAGTTCATCCGGCCACAGATGATACATGCGGCGCACTTCGTTTTCAAAGCGGGCTTTTTCTTCTCATCATCTTCGTAGCCGCGGGTCTGCGATTCGTAGTGGAACATGATCGCAAATGGGTTCTGGATGATCTGGTGGCCGGCTTTGCGGATTCTCAGGCAGAGATCAATGTCGTTGTAGGCGACGGCGAGATCTTCGTTAAAGCCGCCGATTTCTTCAAAGACGTGGCGGGGAACCATCAGACAGGCAGCCGTTGCGGCGGAGACGTTGGTCATCGTACGCAGGCGGTAGTTTTCGCCGCCTTCGACCTGACCGATCATCGCGTGACCGGCAACCCCGGAATGGCCGATGATGACGCCGTTGTGCTGGATCGTGCCGTCTTCATAGTACAGCTTGGCACCGACCGCACCCACACCGGGCAGAACGGCCTGGCCGAGGAGTTCCTGAAGCAGATCGCCGTTTATGGCTTCGGTATCGTTGTTCAGAAACAGCAGGTATTCGCCTTTGGCGTGCTTTACGCCAAAGTTGTTGATGGCGGAGTAGTTGAACGGATGCTGCCATTCAATGATCTGTACTTTATCCGGATACGTGCGCTTGATATCTTCGTAGCCTTCAAACGTCTTCTGTTCCGTCGAGTTGTTTTCGACCACGATGACTTCAAAGTTTTTGTACGTCGAGCGGCGGATAAGGTTGTCCAGGCAGACGTTGAGGTCGTTGATGTGATCCTTGTTGGGGATGATGACCGAAACGAGCGGATTGCCCGGTGTCGGGTATTTGAGATGGTACTGGCCATGGACGTCGGTATCGAGCACTTCGACATCCATACCGTTGCGTGTCGCCCAGTCTTTGAGGGCACGTTCGCCGGCCGTGTAGGCCCAGAGCTTGCTTTCGGAATCGAGCGCGGTCGATCCGGCATGCATGCGCCAGTGATACAGGATGCGCGGCAGATGGCCGATCTTTTCGGGCTTGCAGATGTCCATCAGACGAAGCACGAGATCGAAGTCCTGCGCGCCGTCGTATTCGCTTTTGAGCGTTCCGCCGGCCGCGTCATAGACGCTCTTTTTCATCGTCAGGAAGTGACAGATGTAGTTGGTGGAACGCAGCAGAGCCGGGGAGAAATCCGGCTTGAAGTTTGGACCGACATAGCGGCCGGTCGCGTCTTCAAATTTGTCTTCGTCGGTATAGACGAAGTCGTAGTCGTGTTCGTTAAACGCCTTAACGACTTCAAACAGGCAGTCCGGTTCGAGGAAGTCGTCGTGGTCGTACAGCGAAATGAGTTCGCCGTCCGCCAGATCGGCTGCGGCGTTCATGTTGCCGGAAATGCCGAGGTTTTTCTCCAGACGGCACCAGGAAATTTTTGGATCCGGATGCGCCTTGAGGTAGTCTTCGACATCGTTTGTCGAAGAGCCGTCGGCGATGCACAGCTGCCAGTTATCGTACGTCTGTTCGCGCACGGAATCGATCATTTTTCCAGAAGATCGAGCGGCGTGTTGTACGCGGCAACGATCAGGGAAACTTTCGGATTCCAGTCAAATTTCACCCTGCGCTGCGCTTCAAGCTGTTCCGGTGTAGCGCGGTGCGCGAGGAACCAGCGGTTGTACTCATCGTTAAACGGGGAGTCCTTATGGGTCGCCTTGAAGTGGAGACGGGAAAGGAACGGTTTCAGCCCGTGGATGCGCAGGTATTCCACGCCATGGGAAATGCGCTGGGCGTTGATGCCTTTCAGATTAAGCCAGCTCAGTTTTGGCTGAACGATCGGAACGATCCATTCCTGCTGCCCGTTCGACACTTTCATGGAAAACGGCTTATCGAAGCGGGCCGGGTTGTTTACATAAATATGGAAGCCGCTGACGCGTTCGGTCAGAGTGAAGAAGCTGCGGGAAACATCAAAGCGGGCGGAGAAGCGAACTTTAGCGTCCTTAACTTCGTTTCCGTGCGCGTCGAGCAGGGTGATTTCGAACGGCTCGGACGAATTGGTGCCGATCAGCCAGCCCTGAATGATCAGAAGGTCTTTTTCTTCTGGTACAGATAGACGTCGATCATCGACATCAGGCCAGTCGTATTGGTCGCTTTTTCGAGCGCCTGGCCTTCGAATACTTTTTTCCGCGGCCGTTGTAGGTCAGTTCAACTTTTTCAACGTTCACGTTTGGCAGATCCGCACGCAGGGTAAAGCCGGCGTGGGTAATTTCCGGTGCCTGTTTGGCGAGGCGGGCACCCTGATTGCGGCGGTCGCGGCGTACGCGCGTGTGTACAGGCTGGCCGTTGACTTTCAGCTCAAAGTCGCCGCCTTCCGGAGTTTCGGTATCGACCGCGATGCCGGACATCACAATCGAAACGGACTGATCCGGATGCGGGGTTACGAGAAACTGGTTGATCATTAAAGAATAAAATTCATTGCTCATAAAATGTCCTTTTAAACCGGTCAGTCCCAGGGCACAGGTCTTTGTCGGTGCGGCGTTCGGGCTGCCGTCTGATTACTTTACTTCATGTTTAACATCAAAATAACATTGATGAATCCATCGCGTCGAAATGAACTCTTGTACACTGTCAAATTTTCGCTTTGCGCAAACCAAAGCAGTTCAACTTCGATCGCATATTTCTTTTCTGTCGGGATGCTCTTTTTATATAAAGGAAAAAGCAGATCTCCATACAGCCAAAATCCGGATAGAACATCCGGATCAGGTCTTCTTGATTCTGCAGAGAAATGCGTTTTCGATTGCTTGTTTCCTTCGTGTTTAACACGTAACCAACAAATTAAATGTGCAGAATCCCTCAATTGGTGCCGCTTTATCAGCGGGTAAGAAAAGATAGAAAGCCTTTGGAAGCCTTAGAGCTCTTCCGCAAAGCCTCTTTGCAGCTTGTCAAATACCCAGGTACCAAACATGGTCAGAACAATGCCGAGCAGCAGCACGATGCCGAGACAGATAAAGTTTGGCGCCGTTCCGTCCATCATGACGGCGCGGCTGGCGTCTACGATCATCGTCAGGGGGTTCAGACGGATCATATAGGCGAGAATATGCTTGGAAGGGAACACGCTGAGCGAATAAACGATCGGCGTTCCATAGAACAGCAGGTTTAAGACGAACTGAATAATGTTGTTAACGTCCTGGACGTACACATTCACGGCAGCCAGAATCAGACCGATGCCGTAAATGAGAAGGGCTTCAATCACTCCGATTGCCGGAATCCAGAGAACGTTCCACGTCAGAGGAATCTGGTAGATCACAACGAAGATCAGCATGATCGGAATGGAAATGAAGAAGTTGACCAGTCCGGAAAGAACCTGCGAAAGCACGAGGATCTTTCTCGGAAAGTAAACCTTCTTGACGACGCCCTCATTGGCCTTGATGCAGCCGGTCGCGCCGACCACGCCGCTCTGGAAAAAGTTCCAGGGGAAAATACCGGTAATCAGATACACCAGAAAGTTCGGCATGCCGCCGCGCATCAGGTAAGGGAATACCAGGTAGTAAACCAGCACCTGAAGCAGAGGGGTCAGAAATGTCCACAGGACGCCAAGAAATGAACCTTTATAGCGGCCGCGAATATCCTTGCGAACGTTCGTCTTGAGCAGTTCGCGATATTCGTAGAACTCGCGGATGGATTTCATGTCAAGCCTCCTTGAAGCCGGTACCTGTGTGAAACAGAAGAAACCGTGCCCTCCAATTATAAAAGAAATCGGAAGACAGAGTGAAAAATCCGTTTTCGAACGGGTTTACGGCTGTCCTCTATTGAAACAGATCTCCCCGAAAAACAAAAGCGCCGGAGCGTTTTGCTCCGGCGTAAATAGCGTTAAGGGAAGACGAAGCTGGAAATTATTCTTCCGGTGGGTCGTACATATGGGAGATTTCGTGCACGCGATCCGAATGCATGGATTCGTCCGCAAACTGCATCTTGTCTTCCTTGGCGTACTTCTTGACCTGCGCCGAGGTCTTGGCGATCGGGGCAAGCGTTCCGGCACCGGCTACGCATCCGCCCGGGCAGGCCATGCCTTCGAGCAGGTAGCCGTTGAGACGGCCGGCCTTGGCCATCATCAGCATCGTACGGCAGTTTTTCAGACCTTCGGCAGCCTGGACTTTTACCGTGGTACCCGGATTGTTTTTCTCGATAAGGGATTTAACGGCTTTCGCTACGCCGCCGGAAACCGCGAATTCACGGCCCGCTGCGGTACCTTTGTCAAAGGTGCCTTCTTCGGCAACAACCTGCGGCAGATCGATGCCCTTGGCGACGAACATGCCCATGACTTCTTCAAAGGTCAGAACGAAGTCGACGTCCGAACGAATGGAACGGCGGCTCGCTTCGAGCTTCTTCGCCGCGCAGGGACCGATGAAGGCCACTTTTGCGTTCGGGTGTTCCTTTTAATGAGACGGGCGGTCAGAACCATGGGCGTAAGCGCCATGGAAATATAGTCTTTGAACTGAGGGAATTCCTTTTTCGCCATTACGGACCAGGCCGGGCAGCAGCTGGTCGCCATGAACGGCTGCTTTTCCGGAACTTTGTTCAGGAAGTCTTCGGCTTCTTCAATCGTGCACAGGTCGGCACCGATGGCGACTTCAACAACATCCGAGAATCCGGCTTCCTTCAGCGCCGCAACGACTTTTTCCGGAGTGACGGTCGGACCGAACTGGCCGACAAAGGCAGGAGCTACAGCGGCGATAACTTCTTCGCCTTCCTTCATGGCCTTGATGGTCTGGAAAATCTGACCTTTGTCGACGATGGCGCCAAACGGGCAGGAAACGAGGCACTGACCGCAGGATACGCACTTGTCGTAGTCGATTTTGGCTTTTCCGTCTTCGTCGGAATGGATGGCGTTCATGCCGCAGCTTACCGCGCACGGACGTTCAATTTTACGATCGCATGATACGGGCAGGCTTCCATGCACTTGCCGCATTTGATGCAGAGGTCCTGATCAATTTCGAATGACCGTCCACCATGTGTACGGCTTTTTCGGGCAGACTTCTACGCACTGGTGGGAAAGGCATCCCTGGCAGGCGCTGGTGACCATGACTTTCTTTTCCGGGCAGCCATGGCAGGCAAAGGAGATAATGTTAACGAGAGGCTGGTCATAGTACTTTGTCGCTACAGCGCTCTCTTCGACGCCGTCACTGATCGCGCCGGCGGTGGTAATGTCGCGTACGGGCAGGCCCATGCCTAAGCGCAGACGTTCACCGATGATTGCACGTTCGAGAAAAACGGAATCACGGTATTTGGCCTGTTTGCCCTGAATGATTTCATAGGGAATGGCTTCCATTCTTTCTTTGTAATCGACGTCATCGCTGTAAGCCATATCGGCAATGGCCGCAAAGACTTTACGACGAATATCGGTAACCGAGTTGTAAACACCTCTCATGTAAGTTGCTCCTTCCTTCCTCTGTATGGAATCAAAATGTGATTTCTGATGAATTTACTTAAACAGCTTTCTTAGAATAACAAGTTGTTACAAAATTCACAAACAGAAATCATGAACTGTCGAAAATTATCTGGAAATGTAAGGGGTATCGAAAAATATCGCCTTAAAATTCAGGCACAGGAAGTGACGGTTTCCCATGCGGCTTTCGCAGTGTGTTCCTTATTATTTTTATTCCGGTCATCCTTTTTTCAATGTATTGATTCAAAATGATATCGCACTGCACAAAAAGGAAATAAGCAAGCCGGAGCCGCTTCCTTTCATCCTCAGAAAATAGGATTTTTGAAAACAGAAAACGGGATGGAAAAAAGCCGGCTGGATACTCCGTCGGCATAAAGAAGAAAAATGAAGAAGAAAAGGAGAAAAGCGCTCCGTCCAGACGGTGGAAACACGCTTTTCTTTGGAAATATTCAAAATCCGCGAAAGCGGGAATTTTGATTGGAGAAGGAGAAATTTCTATGAAAGAGCTGATCATTCAGAAAAATGACGCGTCGCAGCGCCTGGACAAGTTTCTGCTCAAGGCGTTTCCAAATCTGCACAAGGGCGCGCTCTATAAAGCGGTGCGCAATAAGAAAATCAAGGTGAACCGCAAGCGGGCGCAGTTTGATCAGATCCTGCAGGAAGGCGATCACATTCTGCTCTTTCTGGCGCCGGATCTTCTCGAAACCAAACCGCAGACGATGGAAAAGCGGCCCGATCTGGATGTCGTCTACGAAGACGAAAACCTGATTGCGGCAAACAAGCCGGCCGGTCTGCTTTCGGTTAAAGATTCGGCCGAAAGCCAGGATACGCTCAACGACCGTCTGCTCTGGCATCTGTATAAAAACGGGGAATACGATCCCGCAGCGGAACAGTCGTTTCGACCGGCTCTGGCGCACCGTCTGGATCGGAATACGTCCGGTCTGGTGCTGGCGGCCAAAAACGCCGAAAGCGCGCGAACGCTGGCCGAGGCGATCCGGGAGCGCGCGCTCAAAAAAGCTACCTGGCCGTTACCCGCAAAAAGCCCGTTCAGGGACATATTGAAGTCTGGCTGAAAAAGAAGGAACAAAGGCCCTGATCAGCGAGAGCCCGAAAGACGGCTATGACAGCGCCATTATGGATGTGCACACGATTGAGGAAGATCCAGTACGGCATCTGTGCCTTTCGCAGATCGATCTGCATACCGGGCGCTTTCATCAGATCCGCGCCACGCTCGCCCATTTCCATACCCCGCTGGCCCGGGATGTGAAGTACGGCGATAAAAAGGAAAAGGCGATTACCGGCTGCAGGCGTGGAAAATTTCGCTGGAAAACACGCCTTTTGAAAAGCCGGCTGTCATCGAAATTCCCAAAAGCGAAAGACTGTCCTTAAAAACGCTTTCTGCGGATTTTTAGAAGGGAATTCGAGCGGGAAGTCTGAAGCGAAAGCCGAAAGCAGACCGCCAAACTGGCGATTTTATAAAGATTAAATACAGAACAGAAAGCGTGCAGATCCAGCGTACGGAGCGAAACTAGAGCCGGTTTGGAAAGTCACAAGTTTCTGTTACCGTCCAGATATGACACGACTGCTCATTTCTGCGCTCGTCTGCACGGGCTGCTTTCTGTTTTTATTTGGCGCCACTATGGTCGATCCGCTGCTGGACTTATCTTCTGGGTGCTGTATTATCCGTACGTTCTGCTCGAACTGGCCTGGTCAGAGGAACTGCTCTTTTTGCGTTCTCGGTCTTTTTGGCGGCATGGCGTGGATGGAAGATTTGTATACGCGCTATTTCAGCGCGTACTGGCTGTTACCGTTTGGACTTCTTCTTTTCTGGAGTGTCGGACTCACGCACCCGGGATTGCGGGGCTTTTCGCTTTTGGATGGTCTGGGCTTTGTGTATGGCATTGGCGGTCTGGTTTTATGGAGACAGAAGAAACTGGGGCTTGCGGATGTGCTTTTGCTTTTCGGCCTGGCGTTTGGGCTTGGCTTTGAACGCATGCAGGTGTGCATGGCCATCAGTCTTCTTACAGGCTTCGTTTTACTTGGCTTCTCAAATGAGGATATTCCTTTTGGAAGCGCGCTGATGATCGGATTTGTGATCGCCTTTGCGCACGGTATGACTCTGTATGAGAAACTTGCGGGCTGCTTATGATTTTTCTGTTCGCGGATCGTGCACCGGAGGCTCCTGAGAAAACGAACAGAATTCCAGTTTTGAAAGGTTTGCTTTCCTGCCGGTTTTGGTACACTCAATGCATATTTCTGAACAGGAATGCATTTTTATTTTGTCAAAGGAGGGGATCCGAATGAACAGCTGGTTTGAAAACCTGAACGCCGTCCCAAATGGGCTTGCCTTAGGCGGCGGAGGGGCGAGAGGCTGCTACGAAATCGGTCTCTGGAAAGCTCTGAATGAAGCCGGGCTTCGCTTTGATGCGGTGAGCGGCACGTCGATCGGCGCGCTGGTCGGCGCCATGTATGTGCAGGGTGCCCTGCCACAGATGATCGAATTTGTACAGACGATGCATCCGCAGGCGATTGCCAAGGATATGGTTTACTTTCCCGAAAATCTTGGCAAATGGATTCAGGATCGAAAGAAAATTGAAGACTTTCTCTCCCGCTACATCTTTTCGAGAACGGGGATGAACATCTCGCCGCTCAAGGAATCGCTGGATGCGATGTTTGACTATAAAGCGTTCAGGGCATCGCCGACCAACTTTGCGTGCATGACGTTTAATCTGAGCACGAAAAGGCCGGAAGCCTATTTCAAAAACGAGATGAACGAAGAAAACGCGCAGAACATCATTCTGGCTTCCGCATCGTGTTACCCGGCATTTCCGGTCATGAAGATGAACGATCAGGAGTACATTGACGGCGGCTATTGGGACAACGTGCCGGTAGATCTGGCCGTGAAGATGGGCGCGAAAAAGGTACTTGGCGTCGATGTCGAAGGGCCAGGCCTCGTGCTTCCGGTTTCTCCATCGGTCGATCTCTTTTGATGAAGCCGATTTTGCCGCTGGAAAACTTTCTCGATTTCTCCGCGCTGCGTGCATGAAAAATCTGGCTGCGGGCGAGCTGGAAATGGGAAAACTGCTCGGCCTGTATGCCGGTCATCTCTTTACCTTTGATCGAAGCAGTCAGGAAGCCATCGATTTTTACGAAGGCTATCTGGGCTTTCTCTTTCGATTCATCGTATTTCCATGGAGGCCAGAGAAATTGCAGGACTCAGCCGCTGGGCCGTGAAGTATTCGCCAAGCGACTTGTCGAAGGCTCTGCTCGAACAGGAAAGCTTTGTGGAACTGCTCGAAATTCTGGCGTATCTGGCCGGTCTCGATCCGTATCGCGTGTATTCATTTGCGGATTTTCTTTCTTTGCTTTTTACGCGTCTGGGCGAGATTGAAGCCCATCCGATTCGCACGACAATCCAGAATGAAGACGACATTCATTCGAAAATGCGGCTGATCGTACTGATGAAAGAGCGGATTGCGCGCACTGGCGTCGATTCGATGCTGAAAACGACCCCGTACAATCGAATTCTGCCCGGCCAGGTCGCGCTTGCCCTGGTCTGGTTTTTCATGGAGGCAGCTTATGAACAGAGAACGACATCAGAACCTGCGTCCGGCCGATAAGAAGCCGAATGAAAAATATGGACTCGTCCTTGGAGGCGGCGGTTCGAAAGGGTGCTATCACGTCGGCGTCTGGCAGGCGTTTAACGAAGCCGGCATCACCTTTGACGCGCTGAGCGGGACGTCGATCGGCGCGCTGGTCGGCATTTTTATCCGGGAAACCGCATCGAGACGGTTACAGACTTTGTCATGAACATGCAGCCCCAGGAAATTGCGGCAGATCTGCCGGTTCTGCCGGTGACACTGAAGGAAAAAGTGCTCGGAAGCCGGACAGTTCTGAATTTCATTATCAAGTACTTCGATTCCAAAATGGACATCACACCGCTGCGCGAACATTTTCGGATGATGTTCGATTACGAAACGTTCAAAGAATCGCCCGTACGCTACGGATGCATGGCGTATAACGATACGAAAAAGGAAGCCCGCGCCTTTTTAAAGGCGAAATTACTGCGGAAAACGCGGAAGAAGTCGTAATGGCTTCCTCGGCGTGCTATCCCGCGTTTCCGAAAGTGACGATCAACGGAGAAGAGTATATGGATGGCATGTACGCGGATAACGTGCCGATCGATCTGCTCAATGCCCTCGATCCCAGCCTGGACTGGACGGTCGTCGTCGACCTGCACGATCCGGGCGAACCGCTGCCGCCTTCCTTAACGGAAGACATGTTTTATCTCGAACCGCTGATTAATCCGGGAAACGCGCTGGATTTTTCTACCGGTCATGCGATGCGCATGTACAACCAGGGCTATCTCGAAACGCGCAAGCAGCTCGGGTCGCTCTGCGGCTATGTGTATACGTTTGAAAACCGGGATCTGCCCCTGATTGAGATCGTGGAAAACTATCTCATTCGCCAGACGACGCAGATGCATATCGTTTTCCCGAAAATCCCGGATCTGGATTTCCACATTTTGAAAAGCGCGCTCGGCTATACGCCTGGCCGCTCGTCTGCTGCAGCGGATCCTGGCTATGAATTTGGCCGGCTGGTCGAGGCGCTCGCACTGCTGGCCAAAATCGATCCCGTCGCGCTGTACGACTACGGCGACTATCTTGATCAGATCGTCACGCAGCTGGATGCGATCAAGTCGTCCTACGACGGCGATGAATTTCGGATCGTTGAATTTTTCTCGAAAATGAAACGGGAAGAAATCATGGTTGTGCTCCATCGCTATCTGAAAAAGAGCGGGCACTTTCCATCCAAAGTCGAAGCCATTAAAGAGCAGATTCCGCTGAGCTATACGCTGGCCTGGATCTGGTACTGCCTCGATGCACTCGTGGAATCGCTGCATCACGTACGCGCCATTCATGAAGGCAACGACGAACTCGAAGAAGAACTGTCCAGAACGCCGCAAACCCAGACAGAAGACGAATCCTCGAAAACAGAGAATTCCAAAGATCAGAAGACAAATACCGATCCAGCTTCTTTGGCGAGTCCGTCTTCTGAACCGGCCGTTTTGAACGCCCAGGATCCCGATGCCTATGTGCGGGTGATGTCCGGCGAAAAAGAAACCGAACCGGAAAACGTCTAGCAGCTTTTCCGATTTTGAAATGCGCATTTTCCCCATTCCCATACAAAAACAGCCCGAAGAAAACCGGAAAAACCGGCTCTTTGGGCTGTTCGTTTACCAGGCAGAAAAAGAATTCAGGAAATCAGGCAGGGGATGAAATCGATCGTAAGCGTCAAATAAAAGACGGGTATTTTCTCGACCGCCTCCTTGGGATAATTCCTTTATTCAAGGAGGCTTTTTCATGGAATCAATCATCCCTGCAATCGATCTCGGTATCGATTTCTCCAAAGTTAAAAACATCTATCTGGCTCAGATGCCTGCTGACCTTCGCAAAGGAATTGACGGTTACGTCTCCCTGGTTCAAGGACCTCTCGCTCTGGATCCGCTGGATGGATCCCTCTTTCTCTTCGTTAATCGACAGAAGAACAAGATCAAAGGTATCCTTCGTGACGGAAATGGATTCTGGCTTGTTTATAAGCGACTCTCCAGATCTTCCCTTCAGTGGCCTGTCAGCACTGACCAGTCCGACTTCATGCGAATTGACTGTTCGCAGCTGGCTTCTCTGCTTTCCGGTCTGTCGATTGTTCCCCAGCCGGCATTTCTGCCACGAACTTATAAGTATGTTTAAACCCAATGTCATTAAGTTAAGGAGGGATAAAAATCGTATACCCTGTTCATGAGCGTTGTTATTTCTTATATTTTGCGTCTCAGGCATGACGAAAAGGATGATTTTCTACCTGTTGAAAAAATCATCCTGATGACTTTTCGGTTTTCAAATCTGTCACTTCTTCTTTCTGGTATCAGCTCTTCCTTCTCTGATCGGAGATATCCTGGCCAGAAGAAGATCTTCCAGTGTACTCAAGCTGATTCTGGCTTTTTGAACAGCCACTGTTGAATCGTTTTGATGATGAATCCGAAATCTGCCTTCTGCTTGTGCTTTTGGCCTGAGCGATGCGCTTCTGGTGCTGACGAGATCTTTCTACCTTGTTGCGCAAACGGGAACAAAGATTGTAGAGAGTCATTTTGGCATAGATCTCTGCCTGGACCAGATCAAGCTTCCTTGAATGAGTCCATTCAAGATCGGTGTTTCGTTTCAGTCCCCTGAAGCCGACTTCAACCTGCCAGCGCAGACGGTAGATCTGCTTGATGTCCTCGGTCCCAAACTCAGCTTCCGACAGATTGGTGCAGACGGTAATGAATGATTCATTCCCTTCGCAGGCAGCTTTGAACCTCACAACCCTGATATTTAAAGGGAGTTCAGTCGTTTGACCGTCAAATTCAGGCTGCTTCCTGTACGAAGAGATGTACTTATAGACATCCCAATGGTCTTTGACATGCCTGTTGTTTTTACTGGTCAGAATCACATTGAAAGGAATGTCATACTCTTCTGACTCGGGAGTCTTATAGTACTTGAGAATGCTTGTAGATGATGTCTCGTCTTTGATACGTATGACAAAAGGGACATGTTCCTTCTGCAGGCGATAGAAAGACATAAGAGCTTCGTATCCCCGATCAGCGATGAAGATGGCTTTCTGAAATGAAGAACGCTGAGCGAGTTCAAGAAGAGCTGAATCTTCATTCTTCTCAGAGCCGGGTTGAAGCAGCGCGTCAGTAAAGACGGAGTTGAGGGCGTCGAATTCGGCATTCAAATGAACAAAGTGCCTCTTCTTGCCTTTTTAGAAGCGCCATAGGTGATGTCATTGTCCTGTTCAGGAAGAACTTGAATCTCGCTTCCATCTACAGCGAGGAGGCGATAACCCTTGAAGGTTTTAACATCAGAGCTGGAAGTTGCCTTGTTAAACCGATTGAAGACGTTTTTATAAAGTGAAGAGTTGATTTTGGAACGGGCCTGAGACACAGCAGAGGCTGAAACAGATGATCCGCCCTTAAACAGGATCCAGGGAAAGGAAGCAGCGAGGATTCCTCTGTCAGCTGAAACGGAAGGAGGACAAGCTCATGCAGGTCAATCTGCCGCTTACGGGTGAAGGCGGACTGAGAAGTAAAATTGGCAGGGTTCGCCGTTTCTGAGCTGATGATATTGAGGAAGGTGTTTCTGAAGAAAGAACATTCTTTGGCGATAGCAGTCATAGGGAAAACTCCTTTAAGTTCTCCCCATCGGCTGCGAAGCAGCCGCGCGGCAGCAGAAATTTGTCAATAGATTTTTAGAAAAAGTGAAAAAACTCGAATCATTCGAGATTTGACTTGAAGAGTAGAAAAAGACCACATCACTGCTTAACGCTGATGTGGTCTGAGAAATCTTAACTTAATGACATTGTGTTTAAACCAATTTAAAAGGATGATTTTCTTGAAGGAATATCAAGATAAATCATCCCATTTACTTTATCTATCGCTCTAAATATGTTAAAATTAATACATGATGTGCCGAGCCCTTACCAGACAATCCGCAACGAGCTCCTCGAAGATCTTCATCATCAGATCAGCACCATGACGGAAGAAGAGAAAGACAAATTTATTGAGGATATGTACCTGGATCTCTATTTCGCTAAAGAAATCAATAAAGCCGTGAAAAGCGGCCGCTTTGGTCCTTCTACGGAAAAGATGGTTCCCTTGAAACTGGATTACTCTGAAAACGAGGACGGCGGCCCAGATATCAATATTCTGAATAAACAGCTGGCTCAGCTTGATCTGAAAGCCGATGATTGTTTTAACCGGGCTGCGAAATATCAGGAAGAGGGAGACCGCTATCGTAAAGAAGCTGAAGATTTAAAGCTCAGTTCTGTTGAAGGAAGCAAGAAAAACCTTCCACCAAGTGCAGAAAGCAGGAAGCGGTCAAAGAAACCACTACCTTCAGTGTAGAAGGGGAAAAGCGCATTTGCCCAGTTTGCGGCTGTGAGATGAAAACTGTTGGAATGAAACGTCACTATAGGATTCATCGGATTCCCGCTCGCTATAGGCTGGAAGAAGTGCTGCGTGAGACAGTCGCGTGCCCAAACAAGTGTACGGATGAAAACGGGAAAGCCATCATCCGCACCGCCGAACCTGACGAGCCTGCACTGATCGACAAGAGTGTCGCAACTTCCTCTATGGTCGCGGGAATTGCCTACGATAAGTTCGTAATGGGAACCCCGGCCTATCGTCAGGAAAAGCACCTGAGTCTCACGGGACTGCCGATCAGCCGTCAGACCATGGGCAACATCCTGGAAAAAACTTACGATCTTTATCTGAAGCCCCTCGTAAAACAAATGATTGAGGATCTCCCAAACTGTAACGTCGTCCATATGGATGAGACGGTTTTAAAGTGCACGGAGGTTAAAGATCGAAAACAGTCTTCTATGGTTGTCGCCGTCAGCGGAATCTATGAAGAGAACCAGATGGCTGTCTATAAGTTTTTCCCTTACAAGAAACAGGAGTTCGTAATCTCCCTCCTTGGCGGTTCTTTTCGTCATGCCCTTATGACAGACGGGCTTTATGCATATGCCAACTACTATGGCCCCTGCAGAAAGCTCAACTGTATGGCCCATGCGAGAAGAAAGATCTTCGAAGCCATCAAAGTCCGGTCAGACTTCGCGCAGTATCAGGCAGACGTCCTGAAGTGGGAAAAGACCACACTGGAGAACGACGAAGAGGCCGCAGAAGCGGCAGCCCAGCTGGACGAAACAGAGAGACCCGAACCAAGTCCGGGTCTCCAGATTCTGCTCACAGCCCTGTCTCTGTTCGGGAAGCTCTACCACATCGAATCCCACGTTGCTTCTTACTCGCACGAGGCGAGAACCGAAGTTCGGCAGGAACTTTCAAAGCCCTGCTTTGAAAGACTCACAAGAGTCATGATGGAGATTCAGAGTGGATTCGAGGAAAGAAGCACCGCCTACAGAGCAGCCAAGTACTTCATGGATCGAGCGAACTCGCTGGGAAGGTACCTGGAAGACGGTGATTATCCGATCGACAATAATGTGGCAGAAAGAGCCGTAAAGCCATTCGTGATCAATCGCAAAAACTTCCAGACTACGAAGAGTATCAAAGGTGCGGAAGTCGTCGCAGCGTTTATGACTTTGTTTCGATCGGCTGAAATGAACGACTTAAATCCAGAGCGCTACATGGAGTACGTTCTGGATGAACTCAAATGGTTCAAAGACGATGAAATCGCGGTAGATGTATTGAAGTCACTTCTGCCGTATTCAAAGGATTTACCTGAATATCTTCGAATTGGATACCGTGGACCGGATCCGAAGTATGAAGAAAACGATGAAGAATAAAAAATACGCCAAGCGGGATCTCGAAAGGGATCCCGTTTAGCGTATCTAATATTCAGTCTCGCGTATACCCGTCGATTGTTTGACACTTACAATCGATCTGTAAAGCGGATGGGAAGGATCCTTTAGCGGAAAGGAAGGAATTCGCCCAGTCGAACAGATTGCTTACGCTTCGTCGCCAAAGAACAGCTTCAGATCCTGGTCCACCGTACGGATTCCGGAAAGGCCGAAGTTTTCAATCAGGACTTTCGCCACGTTTGGGGACAGGAATGCCGGAAGCGTTGGACCGAGATGGATGTTCTTAATGCCCAGATAGAGCAGGGAAAGCAGAACAATGACGGCTTTCTGTTCGTACCAGGCGATGTTGTAGACGATTGGAAGGTCGTTGATATCGTCGAGTCCAAAGACGTCTTTCAGTTTCAGAGCAATCAGCGCGAGCGAATACGAGTCGTTGCACTGACCGGCATCCAGAACTCTTGGAATACCCTGAATAGCGCCGAGATTGAGCTTGTTGTATTTGTATTTGGCACAGCCTGCGGTCAGGATCACCGCGTCTTCTGGAAGCTTTTTCGCAAATTCGGTGTAATAGTCGCGGCTTCTCTGACGGCCGTCGCAGCCGGCCATAACGACAAACTTCCGGATGGCGCCGTTCTTTACGGCTTCGACGATCTGATCGGCGAGTGCGAACACCTGCTCATGCGCAAAGCCGCCGACGATTGTTCCGGTTTCGATTTCCTCTGGTGCCGGGCACGTTTTCGCCTGTTCAATCAGAGCGGAAAAGTCCTTGATTTCTCCATAGGCACTATCGATATGGCGGCAGCCTGGATATCCGGTCGTTCCGGTTGTCCAGAGACGGTCTTTATAGCTTTCGGCCGGCGGAACGATGCAGTTTGTCGTCATTAAAATCGGACCGTTGAATTTTTCAAACTCTTCGCGCTGCTTCCACCAGGCGTTTCCGTAGTTGCCCGCAAAATGGGGATACTTCTTGAACGACGGATAGTAGTGAGCGGGAAGCATTTCGGAATGGGTATAGACGTCTACGCCTGTACCCTGCGTCTGTTCCAGAAGCATTTCCAGATCGCGCAGATCGTGTCCGGAAACAAGAATTCCCGGGTTTTGGCGGACACCGATTTCCACTTCGGTCATTTCCGGATGGCCGTACGCGTCGGTATTGGCTTTGTCGAGAAGGGCCATGCCGTCTACGCCGTATTTTCCGGTTTCCAGAGCCAGGGCGACGAGGTCGTCGACGCTCAGCGAATCGTCGAGCGTTTTGCTTAAAGCGTTCTGGAGAAACGCGTCAACGGCTTCGTTATCGTGCAAAAGCGCGTTGGCGTGCTTGGAGTAGGCGGAAAGGCCCTTCAGTCCATACGTGATGAGCTCGCGTAAAGAACGGATATCTTCATCTTTGGTCGAAAGCACGCCGACTTCAGCGGCTTTCGATTCAAAGTCTTCTTTCGGTCCGTTCCAGAAGGCAGCTTCGGGCAGACCGTCCGTACTGCCAAGCTGTCCGAGCAGGTTTTCCTTCATTTCCAGCGTGTCTTCTACCATGAGACGGATGAAATCGCGATCAAAATTGGCGTTGGTAATCGTTGTAAACAGATTTCTGGAAATCTGATGATTGACCGCCTGCGAAACCGGCAGACCTTCAGCACGCATTTTCGTTGTAATGCTCGAAAGGCCTTTGGTTACGTAGACGAGCAGATCCTGCATGGCCGCGACTTCCGGCTTTTTCCGCAGACCCCTGCGATGGTGCATCCCGTATTGCCTGCGGTTTCCTGACACTGATAACAGAACATTTTCTCTTTCATATATGTATTTCCTCCATAGACTGCCCGGACCGGCCCAGAACGGGCGGACAAAGAAGGCGCGCCTTTAAAAGGCGCGGCAAGCGGGCAGTTTGTTTGCTTCTGTGTTCGTTTTTACTGTATTCAAATGCAGACGATAAGTATGTGGTTAAAACCACATCGACAAATTTTAGGGAGAATTTTCATGGACGAAAAACAGCTGCTGAAAACCGCTTTATTTAAAGGAATGGATGAGGATGAATTGGGTCAGTCGCTTCATGCGCTGCACGCCAGAGAACGCCATTTTGACAAGGGAGAGACGATTTTGCATGTGGGCCGCTCAACGCATGAAATGGGTCTGGTTCTGTCGGGAAGCGTTCGCATTGAAAGCCTGGATGAAATGGGAAACCGGACGATTTTAAACCTTATCGTCCCTGGTCAGTATTTTGCGGAGGCATACGCTCTTCTTGGCAATGAGCCGACACTGGTGGAGGTTGCAGCCAATGAACCGACCCGCATTCTGCTTCTGGATTTGCAAAATCTGAAACCCGGCTCCTGCCGATGCGGGAGTGGGAGACGAAAGTTCTGTACAATCTGACGCTGCTGGGTGCGCAGAAAAATCTGGCTTTATCCAGACGCAGCTTTTTCACATCTTCCAGAACGATCCGCTCCCGCGTACTTGCGTATCTGCGTTTTGCGGCGCTCAAAAAGGGAAGCCGCGTTTTCGAAATCCCGTTTGATCGACAGCAGCTCGCCGATTATCTGAATGTAGAACGGAGCGCCCTCTCTAAGGAACTTGGCCGCATGAAAAAGAGGGACTGATCGCGTTTGAAAAAATCATTTTGAACTGCTCGATCCCGCCAAACACGATTTGCTTTAAACGAACGAATCAAAACGGACGAATTGAACCGGAGGAAAAGGAAACCTGCTGGTCCAGATCTTGCTGCAGGACATGAAAAAGCTGCCGGATTTTGGCAGCTCAGCGTTTTAGCAAAATGGATCAAAATGGTTAACGAAAGATCAAATGCCGCATTAGTTATCGCTTTTGCGGGCAAGGGCCGGATCAAACCATTTGAAGCGGGTATCCATGTCGAGTTCGACTTCGATCGGCTTGCGCGTGTACGGCTGCAGAAAGCGCAGACGATAGGCCTGAAGCATCAGGCCTTTTTGTTGCGGACAAGACCGTACAGCGGATCGTTCATGATCGGATAGCCGATGTTGGCCAGATGAACGCGGATCTGGTGCTTGCGTCCGGTGGAAATGTCGGCACAGACGAGCGATTTGTCTTCAAACAGTTTCAGACGGGTGATGTGGGTATGGGCAGGTTTGCCTTTGGAGAAGACCATCATCTTTTCGGCTTCGTGACGGTTGCGGGCAATCGGGTTGTTGATGTCGATTTCCCGATGATCCACACGGCCGTCTACAACGGCGAGATATTCCTTTTGGCGGTGCCGTTTTCGAACTGCTCATCGAGGAACGCCTTGACAAGCGGATGCTTGGAAAAAGAACGAGGCCGCTGGCTTCCTGGTCGATGCGGTTGACCGGCTGCGCCGCAAAGCGGGCGCCGTTGGAAACGAGATAGCCGTTGACGCGGGAGGTCAGCGTATCTTCGGTATTGCCGTCACCATGCACGAGTAAAAACGGCTTCTTGTTGGCTACCAGGCAGAAATCGTCTTCGTAAACGATCGGAACGCCCGCAAAGGACAGCGGTGTCGTTTCTGAAATATCGAACGTTTGGTCGATGCGAACGGTGACTTTATCTTTTGGGGAAATTTCTTCAGCCGGGTTGGTGATGACCTGACCGTTTTTCAGAATTTCCGTATGTTTTTTCTTTTCTTTGGAAATCGCCAAAAATGTATTGAATTCTTCCAGCGTGATCGGCAGATCCGTCAGCGCCTGAAGATTTCCATCAGGGAGAACATGAATTTGAATGGACATGATTAAAACCTTTCTGTTGTTTTCTTCATCTTATCCCGAAGCGGCCACAAATGAGGAAATGATGAACGTTTGCCTGTTTTACGCAAAGGGAAGGGGTTTGAACGGCTGCCAGGGCATCGGAAAATGCGGGTCGAGGCCTGCGTGGAAGACGGAATTATCCACTTTCAAAGCGCAAAAAGGCAAAGTCATCTTTTCTGTGAAGTTTTCTATGTTTTTATACTTTTTCTTCCGAACGAATGTCAGTTTACGGTCGTAATCGGGAGGCCGCAAAACGGTCAATGGTAGACTAGTAGAGACAAGGAGGAATTTCTTATGAAACTCTACAAAAGTGCTCAGGGCGATGTAGTTGAAGTTGTACTGCCCGTGGACAAGGAACTTGATATTACCATTAACGGCGAACCAGCAGTGCTTCTCGAAGCCGGTTCTACCGATGCTGCGCTCGAAAAACACGTACCGGATGTAAAAGTAGAAGACGGCAAAGTCTCCGTACAGGTCGGCTCGACCAAGCACCCGATGCTTCCGGCGCACTGGATCACCAACATCTGGATGGAATATCCGGATGGATCCGTAGAAAAGCAGACTCTGTTTCCTGGTCAGGAACCAGTCGCTGTATTCGATGTCAAAGGACAGAGCGGCAAAGCAGCTGTCTACGAATACTGCAATCTGCACGGTCTCTGGAAAAGGAAATCGATCTCTAGTCGGTCGCCCAAAACCCAGCGTACGTAAACGACTGCCCGGCTGCAATACCACACACGCACAAAACGATTCAAGCCTGAGTTTTCGAACGAACTTAGGCTTTTCGTTTTCTCTTTTAAATCCATACGGATTGAAAAGAACGAAACGCGTATTTGTTTGTCCGCCCGCTTTCTCGCTTCTTACCATTTTTTTGTTCAGGCAACGCAATTCTTGAAAAACGCATGCTGCAAGATAATGGAAACAGAGAAAGACGATCTATAAACCGATCCATACAGGGAACGGTTCCCGCGGATCGATTCGCCGCTTTTTCCGATTTGCCTCTTCTTTTTCACGTTCTTCCTTTGTTCTGGATTTCGTAAGAAAGCCAAACGAAGCGTTGAGCGGCGCGGAAAAGGATCGGATAGAAGAAGCGGAAAAGGGAACGAGTATAGATGGTCGAAATGGGAGGTTTACTATGAACGAAGAAAAAGCACGATGCATCCCGAAACAGCCGAAACAACAAAAGACGAGAAAACAGTTCTCGATCAGGATATGAAAAAGATCTGGCCAGCGCCGAAGAAAAAGCCAGTCAGGTTCGTGAAAGCGTAAAGACGGACTTCCAGCAGGCGGTCGATCAGGCCCATGCGAAAATGGCCGAAGCCGGCGCCTACGCGGAGGCCGCAAAAGAAGAAGCGCAAAAAGCCGAAGAACAGGTGAAAGCCGATTTCAGTCAGGCTGCTAAAGAAGCAGAAGCCGATTTTAATCAGGCATCGAAAGAAGCCGGTTCGCAGCTCGAAGACTACGCGCATCAGTTTGGCGAAGAAGTCGACCGACGTGCAGACGCCTTTGATGATCGATTCAATGAACTTTCACAGGATGCCCGCGAAAAATTCGGCGAGTTCCGTGAAAAAGCTGTGGATCATGTCGGTGATTTCGCGCAGGAAATGCAGGACGATCCAAAAGCCGCTCTGATTGAAGCCGGCAAGGTGTTCCTGATGGTTGCCGGCGGCATCGCGCTGCTTCGTGCCCTGTTCGGCAAAAAATAGAATCAAGTACAGATATTGAATCAGTAAATATTGCTCGAGCAGACAGGGAATGAATTACGCTCCCTCAAGCCGGTCCCAGAAAGAAACGGACGGGCTTGAGGGAGCTTTTCTTGGGGAAATCTGTTGTTCCAGGTATTCCTTTTGGATCGAAAATTATCGCGGCCATTTTTGTGAGAAAGAAATTTTTGTGAGAAAGAAGATATATAGGACTGGATATAGACCGGATCCAGTTTAAAGTACTGGAAAGAATGTGTACAAAACAAGGACGTTTTGAACGTTCTGTCAAGCGAATACGGGCATAAATGGCGATTTTTGTATGAATTTGATCTTCGTTTCTGACGGTCGTATTTGATCCTTAAGATATTTTTTGCAACAATCAAACGGAAAAGGCAGCCGCTTGGCCGCCATTGAAAGGATCAGAACTATGAACACAGCAGACATTCAGGTCTGGAAAGATATTTTCAGTCAGCTTCAGACGAACATTCAGGACAACGATCAGATGATCCGAGAGATCAAGGAACAGATCGCTCTCCAGGAAGAACGTAACAAACAGGAAATCCAGAAAATGGTGCAGACTGCGACGAGCCAGAAAGAAGAACTCGAATCCCTGCTCGCTCAGGTCAGCCAGGACGGACTTTTTCCCTTCCCGCCGACGAAGAAGCCAGAAACGCCTTCGAAAGCAGCCTGAAGGAACGCATCGAGCAGTGCACGCAGGTTATCGACTTCGCGCAGAGCCTGCTGGGCATGCCGGCCGCTTCGGAAGAAACGCTCGACAAGATCCGTCTGGGCAGCCGCAAGGACAAGGAAATCCAGGATGTGATCGCTTCTGGTTTCTCGGAAAGAAGCCTGCTTGGCAACTGGATCCACTACTTCCAGAAAGATCTCTACACCTGCCAGAGCTTCTGGGACGATCATGAATTCAAGGAATACGACTTCCGCGGCAAGGAACTGATGGAAGAAAGAAGCGGCAGCTATGCGGTCGAAAACGGCAAGGTGCTGCTTACGTACCCAGACGGCAAGAAGATGGTCTATGTCGTAACCGGCTATTCCGATGACTGCCTCGACTATCTGATCTCCGGAACGCCGATCCGCTTCGACTACATGCCCGAGGACATTCTCAATACGCTGCTCGAAGAAAACGCCAACGCCTAACAAAAGCCCGCTCGAGCGGGAAAGAAAACGCTGCAGAAAATCGTCTGCACAAAATCAGCAGACAGAATTGATACAAGATGAAAAACAAAGCCGTCCTTTGAACCAAGGAAAACGTTCTTCCCAGTTCAGGGACGGCTTTTTGTCTGTGCATGCGGATTTATCCTTTCGGGCACGGTACAAGGGCCTTTGTACAAAGGATCGTATAATTGTACTGTCAAACAGGAGGCTGATGATTATGGCTGAAGAATTCAAAAGTTTGAAGACAAGGTTCTGAGTGACGAAGTTCGTCATGACGAGCGTGAAATTGATAAGAAACGTGCGGACATGAATATGCATGTAGTGGAAGAGGACGCCGACAAGTCCAAATTCATGAAAGAGCTGCGTGAAAAAGAAATCGACCATGACGAAAAAGTGATCGAACGCAAAGAACAGGCAGCTGCTCGTCACGAAGAAAAATCAAAGAAAACGAAAAGAAAATCAACGGCGTCGACTAAATCATCTCCATACAGACCCGTATGAATGCGGACCTTTGCGGTCCGCTTTTTCATGGAAATCGAGTGGAAAGCGGTTCTGTGCTTTTCAGCGCAGGAATCGGCTGTAAATTCGGAAATCGTGTAAGAAAAAGAACGGCCGTTCTGTTCTTGAAAAGCGAACAAATTGAGAAGCAAGGTCCAAGAATTGCAAGATCGGATGAAATTCCGCACTCTGAAAGCTAATTTCATGAAAATTTTTGAAAAGTCTTTTTACAATGACGCAGAATGTGTGAATTGTGTAGAATGTGTGCAATACGAAAAAAGGAGACATTTATCCAATGAAACTGCACAGATATTCCATTGCTGCACTGAGTGCTGCGCTCCTCTTGCCGGATGTTCCGGAAATGGCGGCAGCTCCTCCACAGCCAGCAGCGCCGATGGTTCCAGTATCACCGCGGCAGCCGATGGCGCTTCCGATGTCAAGATCGGCATCCTCCAGTACACCGAACATCCCGCACTCGATGCGGCTGCTAAAGGCTTTGAAGATTATCTTAAGGAAAACGGCTATGCCGATGCGCAGATTACCTTCAACTCGGCACAGAACGAAGTGGCCAACTGCACATCCATTGCCCAGAAATACGTGAACGACAAAGTAGATCTGATCTACGCCGTCGCTACGCCGGCCGCGCAGGCTGCAGCCAACGAAACTAAGGACATTCCAATTGTCATTTCCGCGGTAACCGACCCTGCAGATTCCGGTCTGGTGGAAAGCAACGAAAAGCCAGGCAACAACGTAACCGGCTCTTCCGACCTCAACCCGATTGAAGCGCAGTTCGATCTGCTCAAGGAAATCGTACCGGATGCGAAAACCGTAGGTCTGCTCTACTGCAACGCCGAAAGCAACTCCGCGTTCCAGATTGAACTGGCGAAAAAGAATGCGAAGCCCGCGGCCTTGAATTCGTGGAAGCTTCCGTAACCGACTCAAACCAGATTCAGCAGGTTGTTGAATCCCTTAACGGAAAAGTCGATGCCATCTACGTACCGACCGATAACCTGATGGCCGAAAGCATGGCGACTGTATCGCAGATCGCAACCGGCTTTGGCATCCCGACCATCGTCGGCGAAGAAGGCATGGTTTTAAACGGCGGACTTGCCACTTATGGTATTGACTACTACAAACTCGGACAGCTTGCCGGCGCACAGGCCGTAAGCATCCTCAAAGGCGAAAGCAAACCGGAAGACATGGCCATTGAATACCTGGCTACGGACGACTGCACGCTTTCCTTCAACTCCAAGACAGCAGAAAAACTCGGCCTCACGCTGCCGCAGTCCGTTGTTGACCGCGGTACAGACGTTACCGTTGAGGAATAGGAATGGCGCTTCTGTTTTCTCTGGAAGGTGCTATTGGACAGGGAATCCTCTGGGGCATCATGGCCCTGGGCGTATATATCACCTTCCGCCTGCTTGACTTTGCGGACCTGACCGTCGACGGCTCCTTCGCAACGGGAGCGGCCATCAGTTCGGCCCTCATCTTAATGGGCGTCAATCCGTATCTGACCGTACTGGCTGCGCTGATCGTTGGCTTTCTGGCCGGCGCAGTGACTGGCTTCTTCAATACGGTCTGCAAAATTCCGCCGATTCTTGCCGGTATTCTTTCCCAGATCGGTCTGTACTCCATCAACCTGATGATCATGGGCAAATCCAACATTCCGCTCATGAACGAAAGCACCTGCTTTTCCTGGCTGACCGATCACATCCCAGCCATGGGCTGGATCACCCCGGGCTATCTTTCCGTCATCTGCGTCGGCATTCTGTTTGTCATCGCAACGATTGCGCTGCTCTACTGGTTTTTCGGAACTGAACTCGGCGCGTCGGTTCGTGCGACGGGAAACAACCCGAACATGGTCCGTGCCAACGGCGTGTCGACCAACATGACCACGATGATCGCGCTCATGCTTTCCAATGGACTGATCGCCATGTCCGGCGCGCTGGTCTGCCAGCAGCAGGGCTACGCGGATGTCAAAATGGGCATCGGCGCCATCGTTATGGCTCTGGCTTCCATCGTTATCGGAGAAACCATTTTCGGACGCAAGGGCGGATTCCTCCGTCGTCTGATCTCCATCGTTGTCGGAAGCATTTTGTATCGAATCATTGTTTCGCTCGTTCTGCAGCTCGGTCTGAACCCGGACAACCTGAAGCTCTTTACAGCGCTGCTCGTAGCTGCAGCCCTGAGCATTCCGGTCGTTCTTGAACACCGCGCACAGACGTCCGCCTATAAGCGTCTGACCGAAGCGGTCGAAAGCGTGGAGGAGAAGTTCTGATGCTGAAAATCTCACATGTCTCCAAAACCTTTAACAAAGGCACCGTAAATGAAAAGAAAGCGATCAGCGATCTGAATCTTCACATTGAAGAAGGCCAGTTCGTTACCGTCATCGGCGGCAACGGCGCCGGCAAATCGACGCTGCTCAACCTGATCGCCGGCGTATATCCGCCAGACTGCGGGCACATCGTTCTCAACAATACCGACGTTTCGCTCATGCCGGAGCACAAGCGTGCCAAATTCATCGGCCGTGTCTTCCAGGACCCGCTGATGGGTACGGCAGCCGATATGGAAATCGGCGAAAACCTGGCTTTTGCGGCAAGACGCGGACAGGGACGTACCCTGCGCTGGGGAAATACCAAAAGCGAACAGCAGAAATACCGCGATCAGCTCGCTACGCTCGGACTCGGTCTGGAAACCCGCCTCACCAGCAAGGTCGGCCTGCTTTCCGGCGGCCAGCGCCAGGCGATTACGCTGCTCATGGCATCGCTTCAGAAGCCGGATCTGCTTCTGCTCGACGAGCATACCGCAGCGCTTGACCCGCTGACGGCTAAAAAGTTCTCGATCTTACAGAAAAAATCGTCAGCGAAAATAAGCTGACGACGCTGATGATCACCCACAACATGAACGATGCGATCCGTCTGGGAAACCGTCTGATCATGATGTACAACGGAAAGATCATCTACGACGTAAGCGGTGACGAAAAAGCTTTGCTGACCGTAGAAGATCTCCACAACAAGTTCAAGGAAGCAGCCGGTACCGAATTTTCCGATGACCGCGCGGTCCTGATCTAACCCCGTATTCTGCGGCAGGAAACAGAAGAGCCTCCTTCTGGATCCTGCCGTTTTTCTATGGCCTTCTTACGCCATAAGAGAACGGCACGCAAATCGAGAGAGCAGGAGTGCAGGAATCGAGAGAGCAGAAGTGCGCGAATCGAGAAGGGAAGAGAGAACAGGCAAAACGGACGGAAAGAAAATGCCTGCCATACTAAAAATACAAATGTGCGCGTTCAATCTGTACGGATTTATGCATGAAAACGCTACATTTTAAAGCCGCTTCTGCGGCCAGCAAGTGCCGTTTTCTGAAACCAAATGAAAGAGCAGAAAAAGGCGATCCAGTCTACCCTTCGAAAGCCATTTCAGTCCGATTTTTATCACGATTCGGACTGAAAGTAGCGGGTTTTGTCATGGTTTAAACCGGAAAAAGGCAAACATTGCAAAAGTGGGCAAAACCTTTCCATTTGACAATTCGACACAAATAGTGCATCTAATGCATCAAAAATGAAATCATTATTGAATAAAAGAAAACATAAATGTAAAGAAATTATTTCTACCCATGACTATTTCTCTATGAAAGCCCATACAATTTATCCCTCAAAAGCACGCGGGCGGGTGTTTGAAAAGGCTACAAGTGCTATACTTTTAATGAAATTAGTTTCAGGAGGAAAACTATGGATAACAACAATATGCTCGCCATGATTCTGGCTGGCGGGCGCGGCTCCCGTTTGTATCAGCTGACGAATAAAACGGCAAAGCCTGCGGTATATTTTGGCGGAAAATACCGCATTATTGACTTCCCCTCAGTAACTGTGCAAACTCGAACATCAACGTTGTCGGTGTTCTGACACAGTACGAACCTGTACAGCTCAACGCGTATGCGGGCGCTGGACAGCGCTGGGGTCTCGATACCCGCGGCAGCGGCGTATACGTCCTTCCGCCTAGTGAAAAAGACGACACCAAGTTCGGTGTTTATCAGGGTACCGCCGATGCGATCTACCAGAATATCGACTTCATCGACGAGTTCAATCCTGGATATGTTCTCATTCTGTCGGGTGACCATATCTACAAAATGAACTACGACAAAATGCTCGCAGCACATCGCCAGAACGACGCGGATCTGACCGTAGCCGTTCGCCCGGTTCCATGGGAAGAAGCGCCACGCTTTGGAATCATGAACTGCGACATGAACAACCACATTCTTGAGTTTGAGGAAAAACCTGCCGAACCAAAATCCAACCTGGCTTCCATGGGCATCTACATCTTCGACTGGCCGCTGCTGCGCGAAATCCTGATCGAAGATGCCAAGGACAAGGATTCCAAGCACGACTTCGGCATGAACATCATCCCGCGTCTGCTCGCTGACAAGAAGCGTCTGTTCGCCTACAACTTCAGCGGCTACTGGAAAGATGTTGGAACGATTGACTCCCTCTGGGAAGCCAACATGGACCTGATCGACCATAACGATGAACTCGACCTTGGCGATCAGGACTGGAAAATCTACACTTCCGATATTCCTGTACTTCCGCAGTACGTATCCCCGACTGGACGCGTTAAACACTGCTACATCAACCAGGGTGCTGTGATCCGTGGCGAAGCCGTGAACAGCGTTCTGTTCAACAACGTCACCATCATGGAAGGCGCTGAAGTAAAAGACAGCGTACTCATGCCTGGCTGCATTGTAGAAAAAGGTGCAAAAGTGTACCGCTCAATCGTTGCCGAAAAAGTTGTTGTCGGCGCCGGCTCCACTGTAGGTTCGCCGGATTCGGAACATATTTACCTGGCTTATCAGGACGTGAAAGGAGATAACTAATATGATTAACGCACTTGGTATTGTCGCCTTCACATCTCCTGCCATCTATGTCAGCGGCGTAGGTCAGTACCGTCCAATGGCAGCGTTCAACTATGTAGGACGCTACCGTCTGGTCGATATTCCAATTTCCAACATGACAAACTCCGGCATCCAGAACATTCAGGTTTACACCAACGGCGACCCGAAAGTTCTGTTTGACCACATTGGCAGTGCCCGTCACTACAACATCAACAACAAGCACGGTCACGTAGCGATTATTCCGGTAGGCTACAGCGGCCTTTCTCAGGAATATTCTTCCGACCTGCACGGCTACTACTCCAACCTGGATGAAATCGAAGAAGATAATCACGATTACGTGATCATCGCTCCGGTCAACTGGGTCTACAAGATCAACTTCCAGAATCTGCTTGCGAAACATATCGAATCCAAGGCAGACATCACGCTGCTTTACCATCATGAAATGAATTCCCGCGATGCCCGCGACTTCCTTAGCTCGAACGTTATCTTCAAAAACGAAGCCGGCGAATTCGATCACGTGGAAACGTACATCGGACAGCCGGAACTCGGCCCGCGTGGTGCAGAAATGGATGTATTCCTGGATACATACATCATCAACAAGAAAACGTTCCTGAAGATGGTGGAAGAAGGTCACGAATGCTCCGAACTGTACTGGCTGACTGACATGCTGAACTACGTTGCAGACAATCCAAAATGGGATGTCAAGATCAACATGGTCGACTATACGCACGTAATCTTCCCGATCCTCAGCAAACGCACATACTTCAAGTCCAACATGGCAATGCTGAACGAAGCCAACATGAGCTTCTTCAACGATCCAAACTGGCCAATCTATACCCGTACCAACGATTCGCCTCCGACAATTTATCTGGGTGAAGGCACCGCTTCCGGCGCTCTGATCTCCAACGGATGCAAAATTGAAGGCAACGTTCAGGGTTCGATCATCGGACGTAACGTTACCGTCGGCAAAGGATCTCTGATCAACAACTGCCTGATTCTGCCGGGTGTTGAAATCGGCGACAACATCATGCTGACCAACTGCATTGTCGACAAGGACGCCAAGGTTGTTCTCAAGCACGAAGTAACCGGCAACGAAGAGAACCCGGTTTATCTCAAACGCAGAGGTAATTATTAATGGCTTCTATTTTAATGGCGGCTGCAGAAGGCCTTCCATTCGTTAAGACCGGCGGACTGGCCGATGTAATCGGTTCTCTGCCAGCCGCTCTTGCGGAAATGGGTCACGAAGTGAAAGTTGTTCTGCCGCTCTACAAAAAAATTGCAGAAAAGAATTTTCAGGATCTGACATACTGTGCTTCCTATACGGTAAACATCAACTACCGTGAAGTGCCGGTAACGATCTATTCCCAGACCGTGGGCAAAGTGGCTTACTTCTTTGTTCAGCACCAGGGCTATTTCGAACGAGATGCGCTCTACGGCTATCTGGATGACGGCGAACGTTTCGCTTACTTCCAGAAAGCTGTCATCGAAATGCTGAACCAGCTCAACTACTGGCCCAACATCATCCACTGCCACGACTGGCAGACCGGCATGATTCCGTGCATGGTTAAGGAAACGCATTCGAGCGATTCCCGCTATGCCAACATCAAGTTTGTCTACACGATCCACAACCTGCTCTTCCAGGGTAACTTTGGACCGGAAATGACCGACTCCTGCCTCGGCCTTCCATACTACCTGCTCGACAATGGCAACATCCGTTTCGACGGCGGCGTATCCTTCATGAAGTCCGGCATCCTCTACGCCGACAAGATCACGACCGTTTCGCCGACCTACTCGCAGGAAATCCTGACGCCCCAGTACGGCGAACATATGGAAGCCGTACTGAACATGCGCCGCTATGACCTGTGGGGCATCGTAAACGGTATCGATATGGCTGTATGGAACCCGAACACGGATCCGGCTCTGCCATATCATTACAACAAGATCACCATGTCCAAAGGCAAAGCCCAGGACAAGGCAGCGCTTCAGAAGGAACTCGGCCTGGAAGTCAATCCGCATGTTATGCTCGTCGGCGTAGTTTCCCGTCTGACCTACCAGAAGGGCTTCTACCTGATGCTCGAAAAGTTCCAGGAACTCGCTAATGCACCAATCCAGCTGGCGATTCTTGGTACCGGCGAAGACGCCATCCAGAACGCATTCCGCGATATGGAAAACCAGCATAAAGGCAAAGTCTGCTTCTATCGGGGCTACAACGAAGATCTCGCGCACCGCATTTACGCCGGCAGCGATCTCTTCCTGATGCCTTCTCTGTTTGAACCGTGCGGCCTCAGTCAGCTCTGCTCGCTGCGCTACGGCACACTGCCTCTGGTTCGTGAAACCGGCGGTCTGAAAGATACCGTTACGCCTTACAACGAGTTCGACAAGACTGGGAACGGCTTCAGCTTCTCCAACTACAACGCGGATGAAATGATGAACACGCTCAATAACGCGATCAATGTTTATTACAACCGTCCGGAAGACTGGAAAATTCTGCAGATGAACGCCATGAACAAAGATGTTTCCTGGCAGAATTCCGCTGAAGTGTACAACAGACTGTACGACACTCTGATGTAAGAATTACCCTATGTAAACGAAATGCTTCCTGCCATAATAAGCGGGAAGCATTTTTCATTTTGCGCGGATGGAACAGGACAGGAAAATCTGCGCAGACAGCCGTGAAAAATGCACGAAACTGCCGCTCGAGAGCGGAATGTCTGGAGAAGAATGTCCGGAGAAGAGAGCCTATGGAAGAATCGTTTGAAAATCACTTTCTGGAACAGGGAAAAGGGAAACCCTGATCCTGCTTCATGGAAACGGGGAAGAAAGCAGCTATTTTGAAAAGCAGATCGAAGAATTCTCCAGATATTATCGCGTGATCGCAATCGATACGCGCGGACATGGAAAGACGCTCCGAGGCAGAGCTCCATTTACCATTCGTCAGTTTGCACAGGCTCTGAAGGCGTTCATGGATCAGCACAATATTGTCCGGGCGAATCTTCTCGGCTTTTCCGACGGGGCCAACATCGCCATGATTTTTGCGATGAAATATCCTGATCGCATCGACCGGCTCATTCTGGACGGCGGAAATCTGACCCCGGACGGTGTTCGGTCTGGCACACAGATTCCTATTGAAATCGGGTACAGAATGGCCAGTTTCTTTAAAAAGTTCAGTCCAAAAGCCAGAACAACTGCGGAACTGCTGGGACTGATGGTGAACGATCCGAATATTAATCCAGAGGATCTGACGAAGATTCAGGCACCGACGCTGGTCCTTGCAGGAACACGTGATGTCATTAAGGCTTCCCATACAAAAGCAATTGCCAAAGCCATCCCAGATTCCAGACTTGTCTTTATAACCGGCGATCATTATGTGGCTGCAAAAATCCGCAGACGTTTAATGCAGCCGTTCTTCACTTTTAAAACCGGAGATCACGCCGTCCGGCAAAAAGGAGTGTTTATGAAAACGGAAGATATCCTTTCCAGTCCAAATCCAAGTTCTAAAAGAGACACCAGCAGCTGTACCGGATTAGCCGAATCTGAGAAGGTTGAAGCGTCCAGTCTCGAAGGAAAAACAATTCTGGTCAGCGCCTGTCTGCTCGGTGAGAAGTGCCGCTATGACCGGAAAAGCTGCCGGGATGAGGCGGTTATCGCATTAGGTAAACGCAATACGCTAATTCCGGTCTGCCCGGAATGTCTTTCCGGTCTTCCTACACCGCGAAAGCCTATGGAAATTCTCGAAGATCGAGTACGGACAAAAGACGGAGACGATCTGACGGCGACCATGGAAGGCGGCATCGATAAGGCTATGGAAATCGTAAAGGAGAAACAGCCGGATCTGGCTATTTTGATGGAACGGTCGCCTTCCTGCGGAAGTTCCATTATTTATGACGGTACATTTTCATCCAGACTCATTCCTGGGAAAGGTTTATTTACGCGCAAACTGGAAAAAGAGGGAATTCAGGTTGTCGGAAATCACGCACTTCAAGGTTGTTAAAACTATCAGGTTGCTTTAAAATCAGATTGTAAGCGATTCAGGAGGAAATGAATCATGAAACAAGCAACAGTTAAGGTTATTGACCCGGTAGGACTTCACGCACGTCCTGCTACAGTGGCCGTAAACGCAGCCAGCGGATGCAAGAGCGATGTCGTTCTGAACTTCAAAGGACGCGAATCCAACATGAAGTCCATCATGGGCGTTATGTCCCTGGGCATCCCGACACAGGCCGAAATCGTTATCTCCGCTACTGGTGACGACGAAGACGAAGCCATCGACAACATCGTTAACGCACTGCGCGCACAGAAAGTCATTGAATAATCCGACACAGAAAAAGGCTCTCCGGAGCCCTTTTTCTTTATCTGGAGATCACAGACCGCAAGCAGGTCTGGCCAGTCGGATGGACTGTGCGTTTTGCCGGTTTGTAACCAGATGTTTTCAAAGAATTCCCGCTTATTGCCTTGCCGTCCGGTCGATTCACACGCAGAAAAGGATTCCGAAAATAAACAGTTTGAAATCAATCTTTTTCATTGAGGAATACAAGTTTTCGGGCAGAAAAGTCATAATCGACCGACGATTGATTCATGTTATAATTTTTGCGAAATCGGAGGTTAAAAAATGTCTGTTGTTGAAGAACGTTATCAGAAATGGGTCAACAGCCCAAACCTGGACGCGCGTTATAAAGAAGTACTGGAAAACATGACTCCAGAAGAAAAGAACGACGCGTTCTACACCACTATTGAATTTGGAACTGCCGGTATGCGCGGCCTTCTTGGTCCGGGAACAAACCGTATTAATATCCACACCATTCGCAAAGCTACCCAGGGATTTGCGGACTACATCAAGGAAAATGGTCCGGAAGCCTGCAAAAGGGTATTGCAATCGGCTACGACAACCGTCACATGAGTAAGGAACTTGCCTTTGACTGCGCCGATCTCCTCGCCAAAAACGGAATCAAAGCGTATGTGTTTGAAAGCCTTCGTCCTACACCAGAACTGAGCTTTGCGGTCCGTCACCTCGGCTGCTTCGGCGGTATCATGATCACCGCCAGCCACAACCCCCGTCAGTACAACGGCTACAAGCTCTACGATGAAAAAGGATGCCAGCTCGTCCCGGATCTGGCTGCCAAAGTCATCGAAAAAGTCAACGCGATCGAAGATGAACTTGCTATCGATACCAACATTGCCGATGAGCAGAAAAAGCTCATCACCGTTATTGGTGAAGACGTTGACCGTCCATACTACGAAGCCGTTAAGAGCATCCAATTGAACCCGGATGTAAAGAAAGACGTCAAGATCGTATTCTCCCCAGAACACGGTACCGCCAATGTACCCGTTCGTGAGATTTATAAGGAAACCGGCTACACCTGCATTCCTGTTCTGGAACAGTGCACCCCGGATCCGGATTTCTCGAATACTCCGACACCAAACCCGGAACAGCCAGGCGCTTATGAACTCGCTCTGAAATACGCGAAGGAAAACGACGCGGATATTATCCTCGTCTGCGACCCAGATGCGGACCGCATGGGCGTAGGCGTTAAGCACAGCGGCGAATACGTTGTCATGACCGGCAACCAGTCTGGTGCTGTACTGCTTGAGTACATTCTCAGCCAGCTCGATGCCAAGGGCGAAATGCCGGAAAAACCGGTTATGTTCAACACCGTCGTAACTTCCGATCTCGGTGAAAAAGTAGCTTCTGCTCATAACGTAGAAACTGAAAAAACGCTGACTGGATTCAAGTTCATCGGTGAAAAAGTAGCCAACTACGAAAAGACACACGCCAAGAACTATGTCTTCGGTTACGAAGAATCCTACGGTTCGCTGATCAAACCGTTCGTCCGCGACAAAGATGCACCACAGGCCTGCCTGATGCTGGCGGAAGCAGCTTCCTGGTACAAGAACAACGAAGGCAAAGACCTCGTTGACGTTCTCGAAGAGCTCTACGCAAAACACGGAACCTACGAAGAAAGCCAGGTTGCGGTTGAACTGGAAGGTGAAGCCGGCGCCAAGAGAATCAAACAGATTCTTGCCGATCTGCGCAGCGAAGCACCAAAAGAAATTGCGGGAACACCAGTTGTTCGCTTCGAAGACTACAAGGAATCCGTAATTAAGGAAAACGGCGAAACCAGAGAACTCACTGGATTCGTTAAATCCGACGTTCTGAAATACTATCTGGCCGACGGTAGCTGGATTGCGGTACGTCCTTCCGGAACGGAACCAAAATGCAAGTTCTACTACTGCATTAAAGGAACCGATCACGCAGACGCTCACGCCAAAACGCTGAAATACCAGAAAGCCATGGCGGAACTGACTGGCACTGCGGCTTAGTTTCCTGACTTACTCAGACTGACTCTGCACTCCATCGGCAGACGATATGAATGATTAATTGAAACCCTATATGCGGGCTGGATCCAGCAGGATATTTCCTGAAACGATCCGGCCCGCATTTTTGCGTATTCCAGTCAGAAAGAGCAGGGAAGCGGAGTAAGTGTCAAACAATCGACGGGTATACGCGAGACTGAATATTAGATACGCTAAACGGGATCCCTTTCGAGATCCCGCTTGGCGTATTTTTTATTCTTCATCGTTTTCTTCATACTTCGGATCCGGTCCACGGTATCCAATTCGAAGATATTCAGGTAAATCCTTTGAATACGGCAGAAGTGACTTCAATACATCTACCGCGATTTCATCGTCTTTGAACCATTTGAGTTCATCCAGAACGTACTCCATGTAGCGCTCTGGATTTAAGTCGTTCATTTCAGCCGATCGAAACAAAGTCATAAACGCTGCGACGACTTCCGCACCTTTGATACTCTTCGTAGTCTGGAAGTTTTTGCGATTGATCACGAATGGCTTTACGGCTCTTTCTGCCACATTATTGTCGATCGGATAATCACCGTCTTCCAGGTACCTTCCCAACGAGTTCGCTCGATCCATGAAGTACTTGGCTGCTCTGTAGGCGGTGCTTCTTTCCTCGAATCCACTCTGAATCTCCATCATGACTCTTGTGAGTCTTTCAAAGCAGGGCTTTGAAAGTTCCTGCCGAACTTCGGTTCTCGCCTCGTGCGAGTAAGAAGCAACGTGGGATTCGATGTGGTAGAGCTTCCCGAACAGAGACAGGGCTGTGAGCAGAATCTGGAGACCCGGACTTGGTTCGGGTCTCTCTGTTTCGTCCAGCTGGGCTGCCGCTTCTGCGGCCTCTTCGTCGTTCTCCAGTGTGGTCTTTTCCCACTTCAGGACGTCTGCCTGATACTGCGCGAAGTCTGACCGGACTTTGATGGCTTCGAAGATCTTTCTTCTCGCATGGGCCATACAGTTGAGCTTTCTGCAGGGGCCATAGTAGTTGGCATATGCATAAAGCCCGTCTGTCATAAGGGCATGACGAAAAGAACCGCCAAGGAGGGCGATTACGAACTCCTGTTTCTTGTAAGGGAAAAACTTATAGACAGCCATCTGGTTCTCTTCATAGATTCCGCTGACGGCGACAACCATAGAAGACTGTTTTCGATCTTTAACCTCCGTGCACTTTAAAACCGTCTCATCCATATGGACGACGTTACAGTTTGGGAGATCCTCAATCATTTGTTTTACGAGGGCTTCAGATAAAGATCGTAAGTTTTTTCCAGGATGTTGCCCATGGTCTGACGGCTGATCGGCAGTCCCGTGAGACTCAGGTGCTTTTCCTGACGATAGGCCGGGGTTCCCATTACGAACTTATCGTAGGCAATTCCCGCGACCATAGAGGAAGTTGCGACACTCTTGTCGATCAGTGCAGGCTCGTCAGGTTCGGCGGTGCGGATGATGGCTTTCCCGTTTTCATCCGTACACTTGTTTGGGCACGCGACTGTCTCACGCAGCACTTCTTCCAGCCTATAGCGAGCGGGAATCCGATGAATCCTATAGTGACGTTTCATTCCAACAGTTTTCATCTCACAGCCGCAAACTGGGCAAATGCGCTTTTCCCCTTCTACACTGAAGGTAGTGGTTTCTTTGACCGCTTCCTGCTTTCTGCACTTGGTGGAAGGTTTTTCTTGCTTCCTTCAACAGAACTGAGCTTTAAATCTTCAGCTTCTTTACGATAGCGGTCTCCCTCTTCCTGATATTTCGCAGCCCGGTTAAAACAATCATCGGCTTTCAGATCAAGCTGAGCCAGCTGTTTATTCAGAATATTGATATCTGGGCCGCCGTCCTCGTTTTCAGAGTAATCCAGTTTCAAGGGAACCATCTTTTCCGTAGAAGGACCAAAGCGGCCGCTTTTCACGGCTTTATTGATTTCTTTAGCGAAATAGAGATCCAGGTACATATCCTCAATAAATTTGTCTTTCTCTTCTTCCGTCATGGTGCTGATCTGATGATGAAGATCTTCGAGGAGCTCGTTGCGGATTGTCTGGTAAGGGTTCGGCACATTCATGTATTAATTTTAACATATTTAGAGCGATAGATAAAGTAAATGGGATGATTTATCTTGATATTCCTTCAAGAAAATCATCCTTTTAAATTGGTTTAAACATACTTATAAGTTCGTGGCAGAAATGCCGGCTGGGGAACAATCGACAGACCGGAAAGCAGAGAAGCCAGCTGCGAACAGTCAATTCGCATGAAGTCGGACTGGTCAGTGCTGACAGGCCACTGAAGGGAAGATCTGGAGAGTCGCTTATAAACAAGCCAGAATCCATTTCCGTCACGAAGGATACCTTTGATCTTGTTCTTCTGTCGATTAACGAAGAGAAAGAGGGATCCATCCAGCGGATCCAGAGCGAGAGGTCCTTGAACCAGGGAGACGTAACCGTCAATTCCTTTGCGAAGGTCAGCAGGCATCTGAGCCAGATAGATGTTTTTAACTTTGGAGAAATCGATACCGAGATCGATTGCAGGGATGATTGATTCCATGAAAAAGCCTCCTTGAATAAAGGAATTATCCCAAGGAGGCGGTCGAGAAAATACCCGTCTTTTATTTGACGCTTACGAAGCGGACTGCCGATCGGGCAGGCGCAACTCGGAAGGACTAAACGCAACGATTGTGGTTGAAGGACTAAATGCAGCCAGAAAAGGTTCAATGGTTGCATTTACTATTTCAATTCACTCACCAAAAGAAATTTCACAAATTGAAAAGTTCGTGGTTGCAATTGGTTTTGAGCAGTGGTAATCTAATCAGGCGTCAAGGGAAATTTTCCTTAACGTTTCAAGTCACTGTTATTTATCAAAGAAAACGCATCAAGTTAAATATCAAAAAGATTTCACAATATGTGTTGACAGAGATAAATGGCAATGATATGATAAACAAGCCTTGTGAGAGACGCTGAGTTTCTCACAAGCAGATGGCTCTTTGAAAACTTTACAGACAGATCAAGAAATTCGAAATACACAACGTCGATTCTTAAAATCACAAAAAGTACTCGAACAATCATTTATTCACGAAACATTAAACGCATAAGCGTTTGAGTCAATATCAAATGGAGAGTTTGATCCTGGCTCAGGATGAACGCTGGCGGCATGCCTAATACATGCAAGTCGAACGGATATCTTCGGATATCAGTGGCGAACGGGTGAGTAACACGTAGATAACCTGCCCATACCCGGGGATACGCTTTGGAAACGAAGTCTAAAACCCCATAGGAAAGAAGAAGGCATCTTCTTCTTTTGAAACAGGCGTTTGCCTGGGGGACGGATGGATCTGCGGTGCATTAGTTAGTTGGCGAGGTAACAGCTCACCAAGACGATGATGCATAGCCGGCCTGAGAGGGCGATCGGCCACACTGGGACTGAGACACGGCCCAGACTCCTGCGGGAGGCAGCAGTAGGGAATTTTCGTCAATGGGCGCAAGCCTGAACGAGCAATGCCGCGTGAGCGAAGAAGGTCTTCGGATCGTAAAACTCTGTTGCGGGGGAAAAAGGAAGGGAAGAGGAAATGCTTTTCTTTTGATGGTACCCCGCCAGAAAGTCACGGCTAACTACGTGCCAGCAGCCGCGGTAATACGTAGGTGGCAAGCGTTATCCGGAATGATTGGGCGTAAAGGGTGCGCAGGCTGCGCGTCAAGTCTGAAGTGAAAGGTACGGGCTTAACCGGTACAGGCTTTGGAAACTGGCACGCTAGAGGACAGGAGAGGGCGGTGGAACTCCATGTGTAGCGGTAAAATGCGTAGATATATGGAAGAACACCAGTTGCGAAGGCGACCGCCTGGACTGTTGCTGACGCTCAGGCACGAAAGCGTGGGGAGCAAATAGGATTAGATACCCTAGTAGTCCACGCCCTAAACGATGAGGAGCAGGTGTCGGAGGGAGGACCCCGGTGCCGAAGCTAACGCAGTGACTCCTCCGCCTGGGGAGTATGCACGCAAGTGTGAAACTCAAAGGAATTGACGGGGGCCCGCACAAGCGGTGGAGTATGTGGTTTAATTCGAAGCAACGCGAAGAACCTTACCAGGCCTTGACATAGGACGCAAAGACTTAGAGATAAGTTGGAGGTTACCGTCCATACAGGTGGTGCATGGTTGTCGTCAGCTCGTGTCGTGAGATGTTCAGTTAAGTCTGGCAACGAGCGCAACCCTCGTGATATGTTGCTACCATTGAGTTGAGAACTCATATCAGACTGCCGGTGACAAACCGGAGGAAGGCGGGGATGACGTCAAATCATCATGCCCCTTATGGCCTGGGCTACACACGTACTACAATGGCGTCTACAAAGGGAAGCGAACCTGTGAAGGGAAGCGAACCCCATAAAAGACGTCCCAGTTCGGATTGAAGTCTGCAACCCGACTTCATGAAGTTGGAATCGCTAGTAATCGCGGATCAGCATGCCGCGGTGAATACGTTCCCGGGCCTTGTACACACCGCCCGTCAAACCATGGAAGCCGGCAACGCCCGAAGCCGACGGCATAACCCTTAAAGGGAGTGAGTCGTCTAAGGCGGGGCCGACGACTGGGGTTAAGTCGTAACAAGGTATCCCTACGGGAACGTGGGGATGGATCACCTCCTTTCTAAGGAGAAAGTACAAGGAAGTCCATAGGCGAAAGCCGATGGCAAAGAGTAATGAGTGAGGATTTGTCTGTGAGGTTTTGGAAGAGCGATCTTCCAGGACAGAAAGAAGGATAAATAGTTATCTTTCCTTTTGTTCCAAGAATGGATCTTTGAAAAACGAGCATCAGTAAGAAGACATAACAGAAGGTCTAACGAAAAGTTGAAGAGTAATAAAGATTTAACCGAAAGTTGGAAACAGTTAGTGGAACAGTTCTTACGAAATAGAAAAATCTCGAAACAAGCATAACTAGAACCAAAGTTAGAGAACTAGATCAAGCAAGGAAGGGCGTACGGAGGATGCCTTGCCACTCTTGAATGATGAAGGACGCGCCAGGCTGCGAAAAGCCGTGCCGAGCTGTCAGGGAAGCGACGACACACGGATATCCGAATGGGGGAACCCGGCTGGTTTTATAGCCAGCCATCCATGCAAATGGAGAGAAACCCGGTGAACTGAAACATCTAAGTAGCCGGAGGAAAAGAAAACAAAAGTGATTTTCCGAGTAGCGGCGAGCGAAAGGGAAAGAGCCCAAACCATAGCGATATGGGGTTGTAGGACCGCTGGAAATGAAAGACGAGCGAACGGGAACGCGATGGAAAGCGCGGACAGAGAAGGTGAAATCCCTGTACCGGCAAGCGAGTCGAGTAAGGAGCGGAATCCTGAGTACAACGGGACACGTGAAATCCTGTTGGAAGCAGGCGGGACCATCCGCCAAGGCTAAATAAGTAAGAGTGAGCGATAGAGAAGAGTACCGTGAGGGAAAGGTGAAAAGAACCGCGCAAGCGGAGTGAAAGAGAACCTGAAACCGTATGCCTGCAAGAAGTCAGAGCCCGACCAAGGGTGATGGCGTGCCTTTGTAGAATGAACCGGCGAGTTGCTTTTGAATGCAAGGTTAAGCGGGAAAACGCGAAGCCGAAGCGAAAGCGAGTCTTAAGAGGGCGACAAGTAGTCAGGAGCAGACCCGAAACCGGGTGATCTAGCCATGGGCAGGTTGAAGCAGAGGTGAAACTTTGTGGAGGACCGAACCGACCATCGTTGAAAAGCTGGCGGATGACCTGTGGCTGGCGGAGAAATTCCAATCGAACCCGGAGATAGCTGGTTCTCCCCGAAATAGCTTTAGGGCTAGCGTCAATGTTATGGCTGCGGAGGTAGAGCGCTGAATTCATGATGGCCCATCCCGGGGTACTGAATGGAATCAAACTTACGAATGCCGCAGCGGGAAGTCGTTGGCAGTCAGAGTGCGGGTGATAAGGTCCGTGCTCAAGAGGGAAACAGCCCAGACCGCCGTTTAAGGCCCCAAAATGACAGCTCAGTGGAAAAGGATGTGGGGACGCACGGACAACTAGGAGGTTGGCTCAGAAGCAGCCATCCTTGAAAGAGTGCGTAACAGCTCACTAGTCGAGTGGCCCTGCGCCGAAAATGTACCGGGGCTAAGCTGTCTGCCGAAAGCGCGGATTAAGTACTGAAGTATTTAGTGGTAGGGGAGCGTTGCATGTTCGTGGAAGCATTACCGTAAGGGGATGTGGAGGACATGGAAGTGAGAATGCCGGTGTGAGTAGCGAGATGCAGGTGAGAATCCTGCACACCGAAAGCCCAAGGATTCCGGGGAAGGTTCGTCCGCCCCGGGTCAGTCGGGACCTAATGCGCAGCCGACAGGCGAAGCAGATGGAAAGCAGGCGAAGATTCCTGCACCTGAGATAAAGGCGATGGAGTGACAAAGACGGGAAGTGTGACCCTCTTAATGGATTGAGGGCGAAGCGCGGCAGTACCGGTCCAGGCAAATCCGGACCAGGAGGTACAGAGCGTTAGAGGTAAGCGAAATCCTTGGAAAGTAGCGAAGCACATGGAGCGGCTTTCAAGAAAAGCTTCTAGCGATACTTTATCTTGGCCCGTACCAAAACCGACACAGGTGGGCGGCAAGAGAATTGTAAGGTGAGCGAGAGAACTGTTGCCAAGGAACTCGGCAAAATGGCCCCGTACGTTCGCAAGAAGGGGCGCTCGAGAGAGCCGCAGTGAAAAGGCCCAAGCGACTGTTTAACTAAAACACAGCTCTATGCAAAGCCGTAAGGCGAAGTATATGGGGTGACACCTGCCCGGTGCTGGAAGGTTAAGGGGATCTGTGAGTCCGCAAGGAGGAAGCAGTGGTCCGAAGCCCCAGTGAACGGCGGCCGTAACTATAACGGTCCTAAGGTAGCGAAATTCCTTGTCAGGTAAGTTCTGACCCGCACGAAAGGTGAAACGATTTGGGCGCTGTCTCGGCAGCAGACTCGGTGAAATCTTAGTACCTGTGAAAATGCAGGTTACCCGCAACTAGACGGAAAGACCCCATGGAGCTTTACTGCAGCCTGGTATTGGGTTTTGGATGATCATGTACAGGATAGGCGGGAGGCGAAGAAAAGAGTACGCCAGTATTCTTGGAGCCGACGTTGGGATACCGCCCTGATGATTTGAAGCCCTAACATAGAGGAAACTCATAGACAGTGCCAGGCGGGCAGTTTGACTGGGGCGGTCGCCTCCCAAAGAGTAACGGAGGCGCCCAAAGGTGCGTTCAGTCTGGATGGAAACCAGATTTAGAGTGTAAATGCATAAGCGCGCCTGACTGCGAGGCTAACAAGCCGAGCAGGGACGAAAGTCGGGATTAGTGATCCGGCGGTGCCGAATGGAAGGGCCGTCGCTCAACGGATAAAAGCTACCCTGGGGATAACAGGCTGATCCCGCCCAAGAGTTCACATCGACGGCGGGGTTTGGCACCTCGATGTCGGCTCATCGCATCCTGGAGCTGGATTCGGTTCCAAGGGTTGGGCTGTCCGCCCATTAAAGCGGTACGCGAGCTGGGTTCAGAACGTCGTGAGACAGTTCGGTCCCTATCTGTTGTGGGCGCAGGAGATCTGAGGGAAGCTGTCCTTAGTACGAGAGGACCGGGATGGACCTGCCAATGGTGCACCGGTTGTTACGCCAGTAGCATAGCCGGGCAGCCAAGCAGGGATCGGATAAGCGCTGAAAGCATCTAAGCGCGAAGCCGAGCCCAAGATAAGATCTGCGGTATATAAGACCCCTTGAAGACGACAAGGCGATAGGCTGGAGATGGAAGCGAAGCGATTCGCGGAGTTGGCCAGTACTAATCGGTCGAAAGCTTAATCTAAGATTCGAGAAAGCTATACGCAAGAAGCCACTACGGAAACCAACGATCGCGTTAGATCGTTATATTGGAAGACTGATGTTTGTTTTTGGAAGATCCATTCGAAAAATCTAATGTATGGTGGCGATAGCCTGCAGGCTACACCCGGAAACATATCGAACCCGGCCGTTAAGCTGCAGAACGCCGACAATAGCCGCAAGGCAAAGATAGGAAGCTGCCAGACAAAATGAAATCCCCGAAGGATAAAGGAGAGATCCAATATCTTTCGGGGATTTTTTGCTGTCTGGAAATTTGTTCGAGAAATTTGCGTATTGAAAAATTTGTTTTTCGATTCGTCGGATGCCTGCCCGAACACCAGGCGATCCTGTTTTCTGTCGAAACGATTGGAATTTTTACAGGATTCGCAAAGAACCTTTTAAATCTGGAGTTTTACGTATCTCTTAACAGAACTTTCGGGAGTCTTAGAAAGCACATACCAAAAACGGAGCGTGAGTCTTTATAGTCAGCCGTTTTGAAGGTTCACCCCTGAAAAAACGGTTTCTGTCGAATGGATAAAATCTATGTACCGAAATACGAAACGCCTGCTTTAGCAAAACAATCGTATTTCCGTATCGGACGCAAACTTTGTACGAAAGATGCGCCAAAGAAATTTGCGAGGAAATGGAAGAAGGAAGGAAATGGAAAAACCAAATGTATTTGTACCCCTGGGCGGGGCACAGTCTGTTGGCGACAGCTGCTATTTTGTCCGTATGAATGGTGTGAACATCCTTCTGGATGCGGGTGCTGCAGTTCATGAGGGGCAGATTGAATATCCAGATTATGAATACCTCCTTCGGGCTGGCATTCTGGAAAGCTTCAGCGAAATCAATCTGATTCTGATTTCCCATGCCCACCTGGATCATTGCCGTGGTTTGCCTGTGCTGACCAATCTGGCAAAAATGCGGAAATCTGGACGACAGAAACGACATGGAAACTGGTTGAGCTCCAGCTCCAAAGGGGATTTCATCGGGATCTGCATGCTTCCAATCTATGGGTGACGCGGATACAGGAGCGAGTAGAATTTCTGGATTTCATGCAGGAACGAAGTTTTGCCGATCTGAAGATCACGTGCCTCCAGGCTGGCCATATTCCAGGAGCTGCCATGTTCTGGATCCAGAGCCGGAATAGCTCTCTGCTGTATACCGGCGATTACAGTCTGAACCAAATGCCGCTTACTGGGTCCGCCATTTTGCCCGAAGATATCCATCCGGATGCGCTGATTCTTTGCGGTCTGCATGCACTGGATGAATACAGGTGTACCCGCTCCGGTCTTTCTGGTCTGCTGGGCGCAATTCAAAGCCATATTGATGCCGGCGAGGCAGTGAACTGCCTGATTGGGCAGCTCTCCAAAGGGGTAGAGTTTCTCAAAATTATTCTCGATGAAATCGATGGTCTGGAGAACATCTATCTCGATACACGGGTTATGGATACCGTTCATGCGCTCGAGCAGAGCGGGATTCCGATACTGGATAAAAAATGCCGGATGCTGGCTGGGGAAGGAGATGACGTTTTCGATGCGCCGCATACCATAACGATTGCCTCCGATTTGCGCTGTTTCCCGTTATACATCGATCCGTGGATAGTGGATTTCACGCTGCATGAGTCATATCTCCAGATGAAGGAAATTCTAGAGAGGCTCAATGCCGTACAGGTGTTTATCGTTCACTGCGATCCCCGGCGACAGAGCGGCCGGCCGATTGATCAGCGCCTTCTCAATGAAGGCAGATGCTTCTCGCAAATCGAAATGCCGCAAAAGAAGGAGATTTTCCTTCTGCCGTTTCAGCCCGCATCCTGCTGAAAAGCTGAGAGGAGGTTTCGATCAAGGCGATCGATCTAATTTGAACAGAGCTGATTTTGTCATATCCCGTCCGAGCAGAGCCGTTCAATTCAGCTCGATCAGACTTTGACCGTATCTCGGTTGGAATATTGCCCAAACGCAGAAGTTTGTATGGAAAGAAATTCAGGAAATGAAATTCAGGAAATGAAATTCAGGAAAAGAGATTCAGGAAAAGAGATTCAGGAAAGGAAAGCCAAATGAGTGACCACAGAAAAACATCCCGCCGCCCGCATAGAAATGTGTCCCGACAGGACGAAAAAGAGAAGACGTAAAGCCAAAAAGAAACCCGTCGAAAAGGAGGGAGAAAAGGCAGCTCGATCCTCACGACAGACTAGACCGGAGACGAATGCGAAAACGAAATCCTGCCCGAAAAACGAAACCAGAAATCAGGAGAAATCTGAGGGCAATCCAGAAAAGCGAAACGCAGCATCTTCCGCAGTTAGACCTGGCTCTGAGGCGACAGCCGCTTCGCCTACGGTGCAGGATCAGGTGATCGATAAGCTGCACGAAAAGATTCAAAACCGTCATACCAAAAGAGAGTCCGTCAGGAGATCAGCAACGAAAACTGCATGCTCATGGTCTGCCTGCAAAACCCCGGACTGAGTCCGATGCAGATGGTTGAACGGGTGAATACGTATTACGGAACGATGGTTCGCTACGATGACGTCCTGGAGTTTTTCCGGGTGCAGAAAATCAATCGGCCAGAAGTTCGCATCGCGATTTTTACGCAGGCAAAACAGAGCGCATCGCTTCTTGAACAGGCTATGAAAAACGATTTGTCCGCTCTCAATCAGTTCGAAGAAGAAATGAAAAGCCGTTCGAAAGAATTTGGCATTCATCGACAGTTCTTCTCTCGCATCCTGCTGACGACCTTCTTCCAGAACAATCCAGCCTTTCATAAATATGGCGATGAAGAAGATGTCGCCCTGATGGGCAATACGCTGCAGTTTTATACCCTGCTGGATTTGATCGATTCCATTCGACAGGCCATCGAAAATCAGGAAGAGGTCGAAAGCGCAGAAGAAAAACGCTGAAAACCGTACCGGTTCGCGAACTGGAAAAAGCCAGCCAGAGAATTCGCGAGCTGGAAAGCGCGCTCGAGAGAACCGGCTATCTTCTTTCCGATTTGCAGGATGAATTCGACGCCCAGCTCGAACAGAACAAGATTCGGGAAATCGTCGAGTTTTTCTCGCAGCTCAATTCGGAAAAATACGGCTTTTTGCTGGATGAACTGCTGGCCCTGCAAAAAGGCGTCAGCCGTCTTCGTAAGCAGAAGTACGAAACGCCGCCCGAAATCAGCGGCGTTCTGATCCTCGTTCGAAAACTGATCCAGTTTGTTCAGGACAGTCACATTAATCCGATGTTCCGCCTCGATCAGGTGCTCGAAATTACCGCATCTCAGGCCGAGGAAATGGACTACGAAGGCGATCCGTTTCTCGACAATACGATGCTACGGAAAGTCCAGGTGCTTTCCCCGGATGGATTTATCAGGATAAGGAAATTCAGATTTCAAGACCAAAAGTGAGGGAAATGAAATGACAAATCAGGCGAATGAACTTTGTGTCGGCATCGATCTGGGTACGACCAACTCTGTAATTGCGTTTACCAATACGCGCCCAAACGGCGATCTCGTCAGCCGGGTCTTCTCGGCCAGACGAAGCAACGATGTGTATTATGTGGCCGGTTCCGGGCAGTCGGTTTCCACCGTTCTGGAACCGACGCTGCCCAGCGTTGTGTACTATTCGATGGAAAGCGGCTATCAGCCAATAGTCGGCAACTTTGCCCGTCATCAGTATGCGATTCGTCCGCATCTGGTGGCGCGTTCCATCAAAAGCCAGATGGGACAGCCCAGAGTCACCGGGCTTTCTCCGGATGTTCCGGATGAGACGCCGGCTAAAATTTCCAGCCGGATTCTCAAGCATCTGATCGCGGATATGTCCCGCAAATTCCGCACGCCGATCGAAGAAGCGATTATTACCGTTCCGGCTAGCTTTGATGCCATCATGTGCGAAGCCACACGAGAAGCCGCAAGGCTCGCTGGACTTCGGATTTATCAGGAAGACGGCAGTGAAATGCCGATTCTGCTCTCGGAGCCCAACGCGGTGATTTACGATCTCATCAACCAGATTCGAAACGGGGAAGTACCCTCCTCGCTTCTCGATGTTTCTTCGAAAAGCGCGTTCTGGTCTTTGATCTGGGCGGCGGCACGCTGGATGTTTCCCTGCATGAAATTGAGCAGGATGCGCAAAGCGGTTCGCTGATGGTGGATGAAGTCGCCACCAACCGCTACACCCGCCTGGGCGGCGATGATTTTGATCGTCTTATTGCGGACGCGATGTATCAGCGTCTCTATACGCAGTATCACAAGCATCCGGAAATCCAGAATAAAATTGTGCAGCTGAAAGAGCAGATTTATCCGCAGCTGCTTGATAAGGCGGAAGGCTTAAAGCTTTCCGTGAGCATGGCGCAGGAAGATGTGCTGGGCAGCGGCTGGGGCGATGATGAGGAAGAGGATCTGTATCCGGTCGGCGGCCGAATCAGCACCCTGGGCTACGCGTATGATGATTCCTTCACCAGGGAAGAAATAGAAGAAATCCTTTCTCCGCTTATGGGAAAGGATCTGACGATCGATCAGTATCAGAATATGGATACGATCGAAAATACGAAAAATATAATTTACCCCATTCTGGATGTTTTAAACAAAGCGTCCAGAGATACAGAAGGACCGGTTCCGGTCGATGCAGTCGTGCTGAATGGCGGCATGTCCAAGTTTTATCTGATCGAATCCCGTCTGGAAGAGTTTTTCGGCTTTAAGCCGATTACCGCAGTGGATCCCGATCAGTCGGTCGCCCGCGGTGCCGCGATTTATCATTATCTGCTGAAGCACAATCAGATCGCGAAGGGAAAAGGCCAGGTCGAACAGCTGCAGGAAGAAGGACTCGATCGAAAGGAAACGCTCGGATCCAATCCAGCCGATCCATCGGGTTCCAATGGCTTCGGAGCTTCTGCTGATTCTGAAAATGTGCAGGACGTTTCAAATATGACCTGGACAAATTCTGGCTCTTCGTCCACAGGTCAAAGCCTGAACGCTTCGGCTGGGTCAGAGCGGACTGCGGGTTTTCGGATTCGCCAGACCAGCATTCTCAATGAGAGTCTGTATTTGCAGGGGCAGAATGACATTCATCGAAAAATCATTGAAGCCGGGACAAAGCTTCCGCATGAATCCGCTGTTTTAAACGGATTCATGATTCGAGCCGGTCAGAACAAGATCGCCATTCCGATTGAACATCGAAGCTACGATGGTTCGTATCGAATCATCGCCAACGGCGTCGTGAATCTGAACACGGTGTATGAGCAGAATTTGCACGTGCGTCTGCAGATGAATCTTTCCAGCTCAAAAATCCTTTCCCTTCGTGCCTGGATTGTCGAAAATTCAGACAGCGAGGACGTGCTGGAAGAAGTTTCAGCACAGCTTTCCGTCTCTGGCGTAGGCCGTTCGGAACCGAAGGGGGCCCCGAAAATGCTTCCAAGTCTGATTTTCCAGAACACCCCAAGAAAAGTATCGACGGGCAATATGCAGGGAACAGGAACGGTGGATGTTTCCCGGCTTCTTCGAAACATGGAACGGGCTCTGGAATCTATGGATCGAGTGACCCATCCTGTACAGCGCGGAGAAAAAGTGAAAGAAGCCGCGCGGATCGGCAATCAGATTGCATCCTGCGCCAATAAGAAGGAAGCTGCATTTCCAGTTTTGGCCCTTCTGAAAAACACGACCAACGGTTTTCTGCGTGAACGGCTGTTCATTATCGCACGAAAGCTTGCTCCGTTCTGGACCGAACGGCAGACCGGCGAACTGGTGAAGATTGCCAAAGTTTACCTGACCAGTTCTCAATCGTATGGCCCAAAAACACTCAATCGCAATGGAGCGAATATTGAAGCCATTCATACGATCAGCGCATGCGGCAAACCGAAGGATGCGCTGGATATTCTGGGAATGGGCTACGAACAGCAGTATCGCAATCCTCTGCTTAACCTTTGCGGTAAGCAGCAGGTCGCCATCGACTGGATCAGCCGCTGCTTCTTAGAAGATGCGGATGCGGTATTCCTTCGCAAGCCCTGCAAGATCAGCGAAAGCACGCGTGCTCTGGGCAATGCGCTGCGCTTAAGTTCCGGACAGCGTGTAGCCATGTCTTCCCGAGACTTTTATATGGAAAAGCTCATCGCTCTGCTGCAGTCCGGATCGCTGTTTGACTTTGAAGTCGACAGCTGTCTGGTTGCGCTGGGCAGTATCGGCGATCAGCGCTTTGCGGACAATACGGTGGACGAAAAATGCTCGAACGGGCACGCCGCTGCATTTCCAGAGTTCCGGACATTTATATCGACGTCCTCGCCACGCGTTTTGACCGCGCCAGAGAAGTCGTTGACATGCTTCTTTCCGGTCAGAAACTGGAGGCGGATCAGGAAGCGTATCTTCTGGTTATGCTGGAAGGAAACGACTAGCTCTTCAGGTCGTATGCACGTCAGACCAGATTTCACCGATCAGCAGAAGAACAGAGGAATACGATAGAAGAATGGAAGAACAATACCCAGAGATTCAAAGCTTCTTCATAAATCCATAAACCCTGAACGCCTGGACTTTACGAACATCGAGAAGATCCAGGCGCTTTTTACCCTCGATTCCTGGCGCATGGGAAACAGTGTGGATTTGTTGTTTATGATAAACGACTAAAAACATTCGATAAACGATAAATATAGAATGCAAAACGTTAAAAATCATGGTATACTCTAGCCATCAAACAGGAGGAATTCCGTATGGAAAAACTGTATGCCAGTCCCGCTTTTCAAAAAATCGCCATTGTTCTGATGAAAGTGATCGAAATTCTTTACTGGATCGGATCGATCGGCATGCTGCTTCTCATGCTTTACGGTCTGTTCAATCCAAGTGCTCTGCCTGAGCTTGCTGCAGGCCTTCGATCCTCCGGTCAGGATCTTGTGATCGGTAGCTACTCGCTCGAAATGAATACCGATACGGCTGCGTTGGCAAACCAGGATCTTGTTCTGTTTCTGTTTGCGTGCATGCTGATGATGACCATGATCGCGATGATTTTTCGCAATCTCTATCTGATCTTCCGGCGGTCCGAATCCGGTACGCCGTTTGATTCGGATTCCATTCGCATGATGGGCGAAATTGGGATTTTCTCGATTCTGATTCCCGTTATCGGTCTGCTCTTCAGCGTCATTTTGCGCATCCTTCATTTCTTTACTTCCGGTACAGCGGTCATGACGGTGTACATGGACGGTATCATTCTTGGCATCATCGTCTTCTTCATTGCCGGCTTCTTTGTTCGAGGCCATCAGCTTGAAGAAGATGTAGACGGACTGATTTAGTCTGGATTTTTGTTAGACTGAATAGAGAAAACGAGTCAGAAACAGCTATGGGAAAAATCATTCTTCATCTTGACCGGGTGATGCTCGAGAGGCATATGAGCCTGAATGAACTTGCCAGCCAGGTCGGCATTACCAACGTCAACTTATCCAAAATCAAAAACAATAAAGTCAATGCGATTCGCTTCAGCACACTCGAAGGGATTTGCAGAGCGCTGAACTGTACGCCCGGCGATCTTCTCGAATACGTACCCGATGAATCTGACGAAGCGAAACCCAAAGAGATATCGGAAGAGTAATCCGAAAGAGTAATCCGAAAGATCCATGAGAGGGTGCAATCTGCAGGAAACACGGCTTCGTGTTCCGAATGGAAATGAGATCGTCGACAGGGTTGAGCAGGATCGCCTGCATACCTGTTGTCGGGCAGCTGCTTTCCGTCAAAAATGCATAAATAAAAAACGGATGGAAAAGAGGCTGCTGAAAAAGTCCCGTTTTTTGAAGTATAAAATCCGTGAAATAAAATTAAACCCAGCGAAGTTGCGTCAAAGACGCCCTCGTTGGGTTTGTGCTTGATATGTGCATGATAATTTTCGAAAAAGCCGGTAATGGGGGTGAGATATCCCCATTATTCGGTGGATAAGTCCGTTTTTTCCGAATTTTGGGCGCACTTATCCCAGGGATTTTCCGAAAGCTTAAAAATTCGCTGGATGTTTGACAGAAAGATCGTAACGGCCGCCTGCAGTTTCATTGAATTCAGCCCGCCTCCGCTCGCCTTACCGTATCCATAGTTCTGTTTAAGCTCGGCATTTTTCGCTTCGATTTTATAACGCTCATGCATCAGTTCCTGGTATTCTTCTGTCTCCATGAACGCCATCTGCTCAAGGTGAATATCGCTTTTGATTTTGACGGAGTAGCTTTTGATTTTGCTCCTTCTTTGTAGCACCCTTCTTTGAGCGGACAGTGTTTACAGCGCTCTACATCGAAGTAATATGTTTCAACCTGCGTATTCGATCCATTCTTGGCTTTTTCTGACCTCCCCGCGCTTTACGGATTGCCTGATGTCCAGCTGGGCAAACGTACATTCCGGCATCTTTGTTGAATTCGAATTTGTTTTCTTCTCTGCGTGTTCCATGAGTCACCGTGGCATTGAGCCTGGCAGCGAGTTTAATTCCGTTCTCTTGGGTGAATTCGAGGTTGTCTTTTTCTGCATAAGCACCGTCTCCGACGACCGCTTCGACTTCAATTCCATTCTCACGACTTTTTGCGATGAGTTCTTCCAGCTGTTTTCCATCGTGTTTTTCTCCGGAAGTGATCGCCGCTGCAGTGATGATTCTTTCGGGTGTCATAGCCAAATGGCTTTTGAAGCCGAAGAAGGAGGAGTCCGCAGTTTTATGTCCAACTCTGGCATCCTGTTCCTTCGAGTACTCAAGCTCAACGGAAATTTCGTCCATCGCTTCTTGAAGGTAATGAATTCTTTCGGCGACAGCCGGCACCTGAGCCAGCTGCGGATTGTTCTGAATAGCCTGAATCACCTCTTCGCAATAGGAAACGGTGTCTTCAACCAGTCCGGAATTTGCCTTCTTCTTCGAAGGCATCTGTTCTGTCAGGGAAGAATCAAATAGAACTTTCCCAATGAGCTTAACTATACAAATCGCTCGTTTTTGAAATTTCATCCCATCAGAGAGCCTTTTTCCGAGGCTCTCTTTTAATTTTCCCTGGCTCAATGACCATAACTACGATTAACGAGCTTTATTAAGCAAAATTATAAATCAATTCGATTCTGAGAAATTTCATTTTGAATATAAAAATCCTCCCTGTATAGGTCATTTAATGGTATAATAATGATAGAATTACACTATACAAAAAGGAGCCGAAAATGTCTGTCCCAGCTGATATCCGGGCCGTCGCCCGTCCCAAAAATACGATTGTTTACGCTTATGGAAAAAAGATCGATACGCTGTCAAACAGCGAGTCGGCTGTATTCGCAAGAATGGCCATTGTTATCCAGTCGATGGTCCTACTATCGGCCACATCATTAATGGCAAATTCGTACCTCTTGAAGAACCGACTTCTCCAGCGGTTCATACATCTAAGACAGTTCTTAAAGACTGGGCCAATGTTGAGCTCTGTTACAGGCAGTCCGCTGAATTGATGGAAGAACTGCTTCAGGTCTATAACCGTCAGGACGCCGATAAGATTCTGTGCATGGCCATTCTTCGCGTCTGCTATCCGCATATCAAAGACTGCGAACTCAAAGAGAGTTACGATGAGTCGTTTCTGACGGAGCTGATGCCAGAAACCGCGATGAGCAAGAATACGATCAGTACATTTCAAAAGATCTTGGTAAAACATGCAACCGAATTCTGAAGTTCATGAAAAACCGGGCAGCCAAAGTTGGGATTGATGATCATCTTCTGATCGATGGAACACTGAAGTCGAACGACTCCAGACAAAACACGCTCTCGGAGTTTTCCAGAAAGGCCAGACTGAAAGGAAGACGGGATATTTCCGTACTTTATGCATTTGATCTGGAAAAAATGGAGCCCATCTGTTCGCAGTGCTTTCCCGGCAATATGCTCGATCTGACATCCTATGACAGTTTTGTGAAACAGAACGGTATTCAAAGCGGAATTATGGTTGGTGATAAAGGGTTTCCCGTCAAATCGATCGAAGAAGTCCTTAAAGACTGCCCGCAGCTTCATTATTTCAACCCGCTTCATCGGAATGCCAAGCTTGCCTTCGATCATGAGATGTATAACTTCGAGGGAGTGATCGAAGGCTGCTGCGGCTTTCTAGGGCAGATGGAGCCAATTCAGTTTAAGAAAGTGAAGCTGTCCAATAAGGAAAAGTGGCTCTACAGTTTCCGTGACCCAAGAAGAGCAGCCCAGGAGGAGACGGACTGGCTGGATAAGCATCGTAAAGATAAGTACAGTTTCGAAGAATACGAAAAGAAAAACGTACATTTGGAACAGTGGTCTTTGAATCAGATGTCGATCTGGCTCCGGAAGATGCCTGGAAGCCCTATAGTTACCGCTGGCAAATCGAGATCGTTATGCGGTATTACATGAACGCCCTCGGCTTTGATGGAACCAGAGTCCATGATGACTACTCAGTGATCGGCAGCGAATTCATTGATTTCCTGTCGACCGTCATTACGTTCAGACTTCTGAACCTGTTCGACGAAAAAGGCCTCCTTGAGGACATGAGCTATAAAAAATCATGCACATCCTGCAAAGAGGCAAAAGAATAAAAATGATAATGAGTGGGAACTGATCAAGATGAATCCTGGTCAGATAGAAATTCTTCAAAAACTGGATCTGATTCCACGACCAGATCCAGTAGACCAGCCCAAAAGGAAACGTGGTCGTCCACGCAAAAATCCGACCGTATAGTTTAGCTGATTGGGAAAGTTCTAATCAAAAGAATAAGCTGTTTTTCGCACAGCCTTGCAGCGTTTGAGAAGCTCTTCTCTGGGAGAGATATGTCTAAAACAAGAGTTTGAATGCGTTGAATCTACAATGATTACATTTTTCGCGCTCATAACCCCTTTTTCCAGTGCCAGATCGACCGGCCTTTTGATGAGGTCATCAAGAACAAGGTCCTGTGGGAGACGAGTAGAGCGAAATTTGGAAAGAAGAGAGGGATCGATAATCTTCGTCTCTTCAGGATCCAGACCAAGAAAGAACTTCATTTCGAGGTCGAAGGTTGCCTTATGGATCAAATCACGATCGGAGAGCTCGTGAGCGGCTTTAAGAAGCAAAAGCTTAAGCATAAATTCAGGATCGACCGCCGTTCTTCCATAATCCTGTGTATAGTTCTCGCCAACGATATCCCGAATAAAGGAAAAATCGACATTTTCCTTAAGCATTCGCCAGAAGTTCGTTTTGGGAATCAAAATGTCGTAAAGATCAAGGTAAGGGCTGTAGCTAAGAGTCAGAGTATTCGAGTTATTCAACATAAACTTCGTCATCCTATAAATATTATATAATAAAATCAATTTTAAATATTAATAAATTCGATCATCGGTGCGGATACTTCAGACAAATAAAAATTCCGACATACAATTTACTTATGTATGTCGGAATTTAAAGAGACTTTTTCAGCAGCCTCATGGAAAATCCGTTTTTTATTGGAATGGGTAACATCCGCTTCATCAGCAGGAAGCGGATCGAACTGTTCCTTTCCTTACCGGAATGTGTAGCGCAGCCAGATGGCTCCGTCTGGATAGGACTGGACATGATCGAGATGAAGCTTGAAAGGTTTTCGATCCATGGGAAGTCCGTCAAATACAGCCCGCATTCCATTGTGGCCGTCGATGGCCGGTCCAAGAAGGATGCTTACTTCATCAAGCAGTCCCGCATCCAGAAAGGCGCCATTAATCGTACCGCCGCCAACGACTACCATCCGTCCTACATGGAATTCGTCTTTGAGAATTTCGCAGACGCGCGGCAGATGGATCCGGTCTTTTCCGCAGGCAATCCAGGAAATATTTTCGAATCGAGATCGTCCAGATAATCTTTCCTCCCTGTTCAGAGACCACAATCAGCAGGGGATCTTCCAGATCTTTCGCTTTCGGCCAGAGCAGCGTTCCGTGGGTATCGAGGACGATTTCATAATGATCTGTGGTCTGGTTTTTGGAAAAGGCAGTTTTACCGATGGACGGTGCATCTTTTGCGCTCTCAAATTTTCCAGGCAGAGCCATTTCCAGTTCGGCAGTCACCCGTCCGCTCACATGTGAAGGGGTGTCTAGAGCCTCGAGCGTTTCATAATATTCGTCCGAACCGTCAATGGAGGCGGTAATGGCACAGTCGATGCGTCCATCGAGGGACATCATCATATGGCAGAGGATATAGGGCTTGTTCATTTCTTTCTCCTTGTCTTTGATCTTTTCTCCGGATCCGTCGGATCTGCATCTTCCCGAGAGGGAATACAAAGCCGGTTTCGATCGCAGAGAGTTTTCCTTATCTATATCGTACGACCTGAAGCTTGCTTCAGGTCAAGCACGGTCTATCTGGCTGCCGCAAACTGATCAAAGGGGAAATGACTTACGCGGATATGTATCCAAAGAAAGAAAACTCCTCCGGATTGGAGGGCCAGAGGAGCAGAGACGAAAATTGAAAGTATGGATAAAAGTAATTTGGATAAATAAGGTTTTGGATAAGGAATGGATTGGATTCGTTTAGAACTCTGGTGATGCGAGATTTCAAACAGGGATCAGGCGTCTGGATACAGATCGGTAGAGAGGTAGCGGTCTCCGCTGTCCGGCAGCAGAGCAACAATTGTCTTGCCTTTGTTTTCCGGACGGCTGGCTACCTGTTTGGCTGCCCATAATGCGGCACCAGAAGAAATACCGGTCAGCAGGCCTTCTTTCGCGGCCAGTTCCCGTGCACTGTCATAGGCGGCCTCGTTGGAGACTTCGATCAATTCGTCATAAATGTCACGGTCGAGCGTTTCTGGGACAAAGCCGGCGCCGATGCCCTGAATTTTGTGAGGACCGGGCTTTCCGCCAGCCAGTACAGGCGATCCCGAAGGTTCGAGAGCGATGATCTGGATATCCGGATTTTTTCCTTGAGGTATTTGCCGGTACCGGAGATCGTTCCGCCTGTACCTACGCCGGAAATGAAGATGTCGACTTTGCCGTCGGTATCTTCCCAGATTTCCGGACCCGTGTGTTCGTAATGCGCTTTTGGATTAGATGGATTGTCAAACTGATCCGGCATGAAGCTGTTCGGAATTTCCTTGAGCAGTTCTGCGGCTTTGGCAATGGCGCCTTTGTACCCTGAGCACCGGGCGTTAAAACGACCTGGGCGCCGAACGCTTTCATGAGCTGACGGCGTTCTTTGGACATCGAGTCCGGAAGAACGATAATCGTCGGATAGCCTTTGGCAGCCGCGATGGCGGCCAGGCCGATTCCGGTATTGCCGGAGGTCGGTTCAATGATGGTTGTGCCAGGTTTGAGGCGGCCGTCTTTTTCGGCATCTTCAATCATCTTGCGCGCAATTCGGTCTTTGACAGATCCCGAGGGATTAAAATACTCCACTTTGGCGAGAATTTTTGCATCCAGGCCGTTCTCTTTTTCGATGTGCGTGAGTTCAACGAGCGGGGTGTGTCCGACCAGCTGATCGGCAGCGGTATAGATCTTGGACATAGCGGGGTCCTCCTTCTGAACAGGTTTCAAACCGTTCCTGTATGTCGTTCCTGTATGTATGGTTACGGATTTTGTGCATGGAATGAATTGACATGCCCAAATCTTCAATCCGATCGAAAACGAGCATGGCGCAAGCATAATCCAATAAACCTACTAAATCAATAGGTTTATAAAAGGCTGGTTTGTTTTAATAAAAAACGCTTAAGAAAATCCGAAAGAAAGCGAATTCCAGAAAATGCAAAAAAGCCCAGTTTAAGGGATATAAAACATAAAACGGACGAAGCTTTCGCTTTAAAAACGTTTGACAGGTAAAGGAAGGGTTGAAGGAAGAAAAATGGTCGGTCCAACAGGAAAAATTAAAATATATCAACAGAAGCATTTTTATACACCGAAAAGCGGATGAAAACGCCTTCAAAAAAGTTTATCCTATCTTTATACCTATCATTTCGGCTGGATCATCGGGCACTTCTGACCGAAATGGGACAGTTCTGTTTCTTCTCAACGATTAGGGCAAGTCTGAAGGAGGGGCAGAACCGGATATCAAAGGAAAGGAAACTTCATGAAAAACGAATCTGTTCCGTCCTTCTGGCTGCAGCACTCGCCATGCCTTCCGTAATGCCGTCCTACACACTCACGGCATTCGCGCAAGAGCAGAACGAAACTGCGCCGCAGGCGGATACAACTCTGCTGTACAGCCATGACGATCTGGTCACACTCAATAACGGGGACAATCCTCTTACCGTCACGGATGTTGCGGAACTCGCGAAATTTGCTGCACTCGAAAGCTTCACCTTTGAAACGAGCTTTACCTGCACCAATGCGCTTTCTACCGTGTTCTTTATCGGCAATTCTTCCCAGAACTCGCACTATATGAACGTCTTTGTGACGAATGGCGGTACCGTGGGCATCGAAACCCTGACAGCCAGCGGTCAGAAACCAGTCGATACAAGAGTGGCACTCACGAACACAAGCTTTGGTGAAGAACATCTCCTTGCGGTTTCGTTCGATGCAAAATCGACGGTGAAATTTTATATCGACGGAAAACTGGTTCATTCCGCGAATGTAACTGCGAACGCGGTTAAGGATGTTCTCAGCGGTGTCGACTACGTTGGATTTGGCAAGGGAAATCGCGCAAGCGGAGGAAACAACTATCCGATGAGCGGAACGCTGAAAAATATCCGCGTTTACTCGGATGCAAGATCCGGAGAGCAGATCATTCAGGATCAGCTTGGAAACCTCGCAACTACTGCCTATTCCGGCGGTTCTGTCTATGATGCGAACGCTGCCAGAAAGACGGATACGAGCACGGAAAGTATTGATTCCCTTAAGGATATGACCGAAGGCACCTGGGCGGTACGCTTCCGCATGGACGGATCCAAAACGAATGGACTGAGCTATCTGGCTTCCTTCTCTCAGGGAAGCGTCCGGGATAATTTTGTCTCTCTGTACCTTCACTACTACAACAATGAATGGCGTGCCGGAATTGATGCACCAGGCAAGAATATCGGCGCATATAAAGTCATTCCTGACACAATCAACGTAACGGATCAGCACTGGCACGATCTGATCGCAGTTCGCTCCGGAAATAACTGGACATTCTATCTTGATGGACAGTCTCTGGGAACGGCATCCAGCACAGATGCAGGCTGGTTTAATAAGATCACTGCCCCCGATACGATTTCGTACGGTTTCTGCAAGAGATCTCAGGCAGACATCATGAACCCGTTTGGCGGATCGATTGAAAGCATAAAGGTTTATCCGGGAGTTCTGAACGCAATAGAAGCTCAGCTCGCTTCAGAAAGTCTTTCCCTTTCTGGGCAGACTACCGTTAAGGACGGCTATCTGTCCGATAAGACAACACTGTTTGAAGTCGGCTATGACAAATCTGCAGCTTATCGTATTCCTTCGCTGATTACGACCGACAAGGGTACCGTGATCGCGGGTATTGATAAACGAAACGACGGCTTTGCCGACCAGGGAAATATCGACCTGGCCATTCGTCGTAAAGAAAGCGGCAGTACGGAATTTGATGATCCGATTATTATCAGCGACCTGCTTAAAAGCAGGGCGGAAAATCCGCAGTTATGATCGACTCTCTGATGATGCAGGATCTCGACGAAGATTCGCCGCACAAAGGACGCATCCATCTGCTGGTCGACATGTTTACCCAGTCCAACGCAGCGATGGAATCTGGAAACCAGGAAAACGGCGACCAGTATCTTCATATTGGAAACAACGCTTACAGAGCGGTTTATAAAGACGGGGAATCACAGCCCTACGCAGTCGTTGAAGAAGACGGCTACGGTATCGTCTATACGACTACCGGAAGCGGCGATTCCATTCAGCTCGGTACAAAGACGGACTACACCGTAACGCTTCATGGACCGCAGCCGTTTACAACGCTTGGAAACCTGTACAAAAACGGAGAATACGCCGGCAATATCTTCATGAACGAAGACGGCCCAGACAAGGGCGAACTGCATATGAAGAAACATATGAGCATCTGGCATTTCTATTCCGATGATGACGGCAAGACCTGGTCTGAACCGCAGAACATTACGCCAATGGCCAAGGAATCCTGGATGACATTCTTCGGAACCGGCCCCGGCCGCGGTCTGCAGCTGACGAATGGCCGTCTGGTAGCACCAATCTATACCGCAACGAAAAATAACTTTGGCGGTTCGCAGTATTCCGCCACAATCGTATCGGATGACTTTGGCGAAACCTGGAAGCTGAAAAATTCTCCAGTACAGGACGTATGGGGATATGACCGTTCTCAGGGTAACGGAAACATCTTAACCGAAGCCCAGTGCGTTCAGCTTAAGAACAGCGACGTGCTGATGTTCATGCGGGCTACCGGAGGCAAAGTGAAAGTGGCCCGTTCCACAGACAACTGCGAAAGCTGGGAATCGATCGAAGATACTCCGATCGCCAACGTATACTGCCAGCTTTCTGCCATCAGCTATACCGGTAAAGACGGCAAGGAACGCGTAATGATCGCTACACCGGCCGGACCTGCCCGTACGCATGGCGTAGTCACCGTCGGCGAAGTTCAGGAAGACGGTTCGATCGATTGGCAGATCGATAAAGCCAAACTAATGGAGCCCACGGGTTACGCTTATTCCTGCCTGACCGAAATCGCTCCGGCAGAAGATGGAACCAAGCGCTTTGCGAACTTCTATGAGCTGAATAACGATCCAATCGTTATGACCTATGTGGAATTCGATGAAAATTATCTGTATTCCGACGAAGAAGCGATCGAAAACAAGGCACCGGAACTGACCTTCACTTCTGCGAAGATGGTCGATGGAAAACTCGTTGTCGAAGCTTCGGCGGATCAGACCGTATTTGCGGCAGGCGATGTGAAACTGCAGGTCAGCTGCGAAGACGAAACTGCAGAACTTGCCCTCAAGTCGGGAAGCGGTTCGACTTCTCTCGTTTTTGAAGGCGATATCCCATCTGACTGGACGTATGCGAGCGCCGATTCTCTCAAAGAAGGCGCTGAACTGAGCAACGTATACGGTAAAGCCGCAGTGATGACAAAGCAGGATCTGATCGACTTTACGGTTGTTCATCCGGCTTCTATCGTCGCATACACCTCACAGTTCTCTGACTCCACAGCGGAAAATGCCGATGGTGCAGCTGTAAACATTATTGACGGCAATGAGAAAACGTACTGGCATTCTCACTACAACAATTCACAGGTTATGCCGCAGGTGATTACCTTTGATATGGGCAAGGAAGTTACCGTCGTTCAGATGAACTTCCTGAACCGCCAGACGAGCACCAATGCCATCTGTAAAGACTTCCTTCTGGAAAGCAGTACAGATGGACAAAACTGGACGGAAGTTCTGGATTCGACAATGCCGAATACGCAGAAATGGATTCATGTTGCTCTTCCGGAAACCACAGCACGTTACTTCCGCTTCTCGGAAAAGAACAACTACAGCAGCAATCTCTGGGCTACCATCGCTGAGCTCTCCTTTAATACGCCAGGCGGAATCGACACACGGGCTGGAGACTTCAGTGCCCTGTCCAATCTCGTAGGCAGAGTCAAGGGCATGGAAGACGGTATGACAAAGGCTTCCTGGGACAACACCAAAGTCGTTCTGGAAAAAGCGGAAGCCATGATCACTGCAAACAACGCCAGCCAGAGCGAAATCGATGCGACTCTGCAGGATCTGCGTGACGTATCCCGTCAGCTCACCACCAAGTCCTTCCTCCAGAAGGAAATCGACCGCTTCAATGACCTCAATGCATCCGACTACACGGCTGCTTCCTGGAAGAACTATACCGATATCCGTACGGAAACGATGAATACGATCGATCAGATCGAAACGCCGATTGATATGGATCGCAAGCTGATGAAACTGGCCAATGCGCGTCTGGATCTGGAAGCCTACGTTCCGGTAACTGTGGATAAGTCTCAGCTGCAGACTGCATTCAACAAAGCCTATGCTCTGGACTTCACACAGTTCAAGGATGGATATAAAGCTCTCGAAGATAAGAAGGCCGAATATCAGGCCCTTCTGAATTCGGATGAAGCGACACAGGAAGAAGTAAACGCCAAAGCGAAAGAGATCAACAATCAGCTGCTGGCTCTTCGCCTGAAATCAAATTCCGAAAAGCTTTCCGGCATCAAAAATAAGGATCAAGGCTTGAGATAAATCCGTTTCCAAATCCATATGGAACGGTAAGATTTTTCAAAAGCAGTAAGGCTGCTGCCTGTCGACGGATTCTATTCCGTTCACCGGCAGCAGCCTTTTGTATGGACACCGATTCGAAGGAATCGGAGTCCGTCCCGATGAGAAAAAGAGAAAGAAGAATTTCCAACGTCTGTTTTTAAACTTCACATAGTGGCTAATTTATGTAACCTGCACAATGAATCTGAAACCGCCGGCCGCTATAATGTATTAATAAAAGGGAATGATTAGTTCATTTCGAAATCTGCGATCAGGAAAGGAAGTGACCTGTATGATTTCTACCCGTGGACGCTATGCCCTGCGCGTTATGCTTGAACTGGCGAAAGGCGATCCGGATCAATGGATTTCCTTAGACTCCATTGCTCAGACACAGCACATGTCGAAGAAATATCTGGAAAGCATTATTCGTTCGCTCGCAGCGGATGGATATGTTCAGGGACTGCGAGGAAAAGGCGGCGGCTATCGCCTTCTGAGGAAACCAGAAGATATTCGCCTGAGCGAAATTCTTCGCAGTGCTGAGGAAGTCTGGAATCGGTAGCCTGTCTGCGAAATCCCGATTATGTCTGTGATCGAAAAGCGGAATGTGAAACGCTGCCGCTGTGGATCCGCTTCGACGGTATGGTGAACGACTTTTTGACGGACTGACGCTCCAGGATCTGGTCGATGGAAACATCTGATTGCGCAGGCCCTGATCCCGAACGAGCCGTGAAGAAGGGCAATAAGTTGACATTCTTTTTCGAATGACCTAAGCTTAGGAAGCTGTGTTTCTGGAAAGCCGAAAATAAACAGCGGCAGAAAGAAATAAGCCGACTATACGTGAAATTGGTTAAAAATTCACAAATAATGCTTGCATCGCCTGGATGCCCGTGTTATTATAGTTGAGCGCTCAGGGAAATCGCTTCTCTCAGTCGTCAAATCACCTTTAGATATCTAAGAAAACAGCTTAAGTGAAAATCTTGAAGAATTTCACGAATAACTGTTGACAGAAATTTCTGACGATGATAGGATAAACAAGCCTTGTGAGAGACATTGATCTTCTCGCAAACAGATGGCTCTTTGAAAACTTTACAGACAGATCAAGAAATTCTGAAATACACAACGTCGATTCTTAAAATCACAAAAATACTCGAACAATCATTTATTTTCGAAACATTAAACGCATAAGCGTTTGAGTCAATATCAAATGGAGAGTTTGATCCTGGCTCAGGATGAACGCTGGCGGCATGCCTAATACATGCAAGTCGAACGGATATCTTCGGATATCAGTGGCGAACGGGTGAGTAACACGTAGATAACCTGCCCATACCCGGGGATACGCTTTGGAAACGAAGTCTAAAACCCCATAGGAAAGAAGAAGGCATCTTCTTCTTTTGAAACAGGCGTTTGCCTGGGGACGGATGGATCTGCGGTGCATTAGTTAGTTGGCGAGGTAACAGCTCACCAAGACGATGATGCATAGCCGGCCTGAGAGGGCGATCGGCCACACTGGGACTGAGACACGGCCCAGACTCCTGCGGGAGGCAGCAGTAGGGAATTTTCGTCAATGGGCGCAAGCCTGAACGAGCAATGCCGCGTGAGCGAAGAAGGTCTTCGGATCGTAAAACTCTGTTGCGGGGGAAAAAGGAAGGAAAGAGGAAATGCTTTTCTTTTGATGGTACCCCGCCAGAAAGTCACGGCTAACTACGTGCCAGCAGCCGCGGTAATACGTAGGTGGCAAGCGTTATCCGGAATGATTGGGCGTAAAGGGTGCGCAGGCTGCGCGTCAAGTCTGAAGTGAAAGGTACGGGCTTAACCGGTACAGGCTTTGGAAACTGGCACGCTAGAGGACAGGAGAGGGCGGTGGAACTCCATGTGTAGCGGTAAAATGCGTAGATATATGGAAGAACACCAGTTGCGAAGGCGACCGCCTGGACTGTTGCTGACGCTCAGGCACGAAAGCGTGGGGAGCAAATAGGATTAGATACCCTAGTAGTCCACGCCCTAAACGATGAGGAGCAGGTGTCGGAGGGAGGACCCCGGTGCCGAAGCTAACGCAGTGACTCCTCCGCCTGGGGAGTATGCACGCAAGTGTGAAACTCAAAGGAATTGACGGGGCCCGCACAAGCGGTGGAGTATGTGGTTTAATTCGAAGCAACGCGAAGAACCTTACCAGGCCTTGACATAGGACGCAAAGACTTAGAGATAAGTTGGAGGTTACCGTCCATACAGGTGGTGCATGGTTGTCGTCAGCTCGTGTCGTGAGATGTTCAGTTAAGTCTGGCAACGAGCGCAACCCTCGTGATATGTTGCTACCATTGAGTTGAGAACTCATATCAGACTGCCGGTGACAAACCGGAGGAAGGCGGGGATGACGTCAAATCATCATGCCCCTTATGGCCTGGGCTACACACGTACTACAATGGCGTCTACAAAGGGAAGCGAACCTGTGAAGGGAAGCGAACCCCATAAAAGACGTCCCAGTTCGGATTGAAGTCTGCAACCCGACTTCATGAAGTTGGAATCGCTAGTAATCGCGGATCAGCATGCCGCGGTGAATACGTTCCCGGGCCTTGTACACACCGCCCGTCAAACCATGGAAGCCGGCAACGCCCGAAGCCGACGGCATAACCCTTAAAGGGAGTGAGTCGTCTAAGGCGGGGCCGACGACTGGGGTTAAGTCGTAACAAGGTATCCCTACGGGAACGTGGGGATGGATCACCTCCTTTCTAAGGAGAAAGTACAAGGAAGTCCATTGGTGAAAGCCGATGGCAAAGAGTAATGAGTGAGGATTTGTCTGTGAGGTTTTGGAAGAGCGATCTTCCAGAGAATGGATCTTTGAAAAACGAGCATCAGTAAGAAGACATAACAGAAGGTCTAACGAAAAGTTGAAGAGTAATAAAGATTTAACCGAAAGTTGGAAACAGTTAGTGGAACAGTTCTTACGAAATAGAAAAATCTCGAAACAAGCATAACTAGAACCAAAGTTAGAGAACTAGATCAAGCAAGGAAGGGCGTACGGAGGATGCCTTGCCACTCTTGAATGATGAAGGACGCGCCAGGCTGCGAAAAGCCGTGCCGAGCTGTCAGGGAAGCGACGACACACGGATATCCGAATGGGGAACCCGGCTGGTTTTATAGCCAGCCATCCATGCAAATGGAGAGAAACCCGGTGAACTGAAACATCTAAGTAGCCGGAGGAAAAGAAAACAAAAGTGATTTTCCGAGTAGCGGCGAGCGAAAGGAAAGAGCCCAAACCATAGCGATATGGGGTTGTAGGACCGCTGGAAATGAAAGACGAGCGAACGGGAACGCGATGGAAAGCGCGGACAGAGAAGGTGAAATCCCTGTACCGGCAAGCGAGTCGAGTAAGGAGCGGAATCCTGAGTACAACGGGACACGTGAAATCCTGTTGGAAGCAGGCGGGACCATCCGCCAAGGCTAAATAAGTAAGAGTGAGCGATAGAGAAGAGTACCGTGAGGGAAAGGTGAAAAGAACCGCGCAAGCGGAGTGAAAGAGAACCTGAAACCGTATGCCTGCAAGAAGTCAGAGCCCGACCAAGGGTGATGGCGTGCCTTTGTAGAATGAACCGGCGAGTTGCTTTTGAATGCAAGGTTAAGCGGGAAAACGCGAAGCCGAAGCGAAAGCGAGTCTTAAGAGGGCGGCAAGTAGTCAGGAGCAGACCCGAAACCGGGTGATCTAGCCATGGGCAGGTTGAAGCAGAGGTGAAACTTTGTGGAGGACCGAACCGACCATCGTTGAAAAGCTGGCGGATGACCTGTGGCTGGCGGAGAAATTCCAATCGAACCCGGAGATAGCTGGTTCTCCCCGAAATAGCTTTAGGGCTAGCGTCAATGTTATGGCTGCGGAGGTAGAGCGCTGAATTCATGATGGCCCCATCCCGGGGTACTGAATGGAATCAAACTTACGAATGCCGCAGCGGGAAGTCGTTGGCAGTCAGAGTGCGGGTGATAAGGTCCGTGCTCAAGAGGGAAACAGCCCAGACCGCCGTTTAAGGCCCCAAAATGACAGCTCAGTGGAAAAGGATGTGGGGACGCACGGACAACTAGGAGGTTGGCTCAGAAGCAGCCATCCTTGAAAGAGTGCGTAACAGCTCACTAGTCGAGTGGCCCTGCGCCGAAAATGTACCGGGGCTAAGCTGTCTGCCGAAAGCGCGGATTAAGTACTGAAGTATTTAGTGGTAGGGGAGCGTTGCATGTTCATTGAAGCATTACCGTAAGGGGATGTGGAGGACATGGAAGTGAGAATGCCGGTGTGAGTAGCGAGATGCAGGTGAGAATCCTGCACACCGAAAGCCCAAGGATTCCGGGGAAGGTTCGTCCGCCCCGGGTCAGTCGGGACCTAATGCGCAGCCGACAGGCGAAGCAGATGGAAAGCAGGCGAAGATTCCTGCACCTGAGATAAAGGCGATGGAGTGACAAAGACGGGAAGTGTGACCCTCTTAATGGATTGAGGGCGAAGCGCGGCAGTACCGGTCCAGGCAAATCCGGACCAGGAGGTACAGAGCGTTAGAGGTAAGCGAAATCCTTGGAAAGTAGCGAAGCACATGGAGCGGCTTTCAAGAAAAGCTTCTAGCGATACTTTATCTTGGCCCGTACCAAAACCGACACAGGTGGGCGGCAAGAGAATTGTAAGGTGAGCGAGAGAACTGTTGCCAAGGAACTCGGCAAAATGGCCCCGTACGTTCGCAAGAAGGGGCGCTCGAGAGAGCCGCAGTGAAAAGGCCCAAGCGACTGTTTAACTAAAACACAGCTCTATGCAAAGCCGTAAGGCGAAGTATATGGGGTGACACCTGCCCGGTGCTGGAAGGTTAAGGGGATCTGTGAGTCCGCAAGGAGGAAGCAGTGGTCCGAAGCCCCAGTGAACGGCGGCCGTAACTATAACGGTCCTAAGGTAGCGAAATTCCTTGTCAGGTAAGTTCTGACCCGCACGAAAGGTGAAACGATTTGGGCGCTGTCTCGGCAGCAGACTCGGTGAAATCTTAGTACCTGTGAAAATGCAGGTTACCCGCAACTAGACGGAAAGACCCCATGGAGCTTTACTGCAGCCTGGTATTGGGTTTTGGATGATCATGTACAGGATAGGCGGGAGGCGAAGAAAAGAGTACGCCAGTATTCTTGGAGCCGACGTTGGGATACCGCCCTGATGATTTGAAGCCCTAACATAGAGAGAAACTCATAGACAGTGCCAGGCGGGCAGTTTGACTGGGGCGGTCGCCTCCCAAAGAGTAACGGAGGCGCCCAAAGGTGCGTTCAGTCTGGATGGAAACCAGATATAGAGTGTAAATGCATAAGCGCGCCTGACTGCGAGGCCGACAAGCCGAGCAGGGACGAAAGTCGGGATTAGTGATCCGGCGGTGCCGAATGGAAGGGCCGTCGCTCAACGGATAAAAGCTACCCTGGGGATAACAGGCTGATCCCGCCCAAGAGTTCACATCGACGGCGGGGTTTGGCACCTCGATGTCGGCTCATCGCATCCTGGAGCTGGATTCGGTTCCAAGGGTTGGGCTGTCCGCCCATTAAAGCGGTACGCGAGCTGGGTTCAGAACGTCGTGAGACAGTTCGGTCCCTATCTGTTGTGGGCGCAGGAGATCTGAGGGAAGCTGTCCTTAGTACGAGAGGACCGGGATGGACCTGCCAATGGTGCACCGGTTGTTACGCCAGTAGCATAGCCGGGCAGCCAAGCAGGGATCGGATAAGCGCTGAAAGCATCTAAGCGCGAAGCCGAGCCCAAGATAAGATCTGCGGTATATAAGACCCCTTGAAGACGACAAGGCGATAGGCTGGAGATGGAAGCGAAGCGATTCGTGGAGTTGGCCAGTACTAATCGGTCGAAAGCTTAATCTAAGATTCGAGAAAGCTATACGCAAGAAGCCACTACGGAAACCAACGATGGCGTTAGATCGTTATGTTGGAAGACTGATGTTTGTTTTTGAAAGACCCATTCAAAAAATCTATGTATGGTGGCGATAGCCTGCAGGATACACCCAGAAACATATCGAACCTGGCCAGTTAAGCTGCAGAACGCCGACAATAGCCGCAAGGCAAAGATAGGAAGCTGCCAGACAAAATGAAATCCCCGAAGGAAAAAGGAAAAATCCGATATTCTTCGGGGATTTTTATTGCCGATCCGATCCTTGCGTTATATAAGATCGGGATACAGGGTTTTGAAACGGTTTCGAATGCGGCCAGCCAGCTGAAGGCTTGCCTGCCCGTTCTCGTTCTGCCCCAGCTCGATATAGAGCGTTCCGAGCGTCTGGGCGGTCTGCGCAAACAGATCCAGAATTTCCGGGGCCTCCGTAAGGCGAGTCAGCCTGTAAAACGGATCCACCGCCTGAAAAAGATAATCCGCGGCAAGGGAATCGCTTGAAGTTTCCAGATAGTCCATGCCAACGCAGCACAGAGCACGGGCTCGATATTCCAGACTGATCTCATTTTCTTCAAGCGCCAGGATGTCATTTGAAATCTGAAGCAGTTCTGGTCGAATCTGAGCTATTTTTCCATAATTTCCATTACCCATCTCGATACGGAAAAGGATCAGAAGAGCGCGACAGAGTCTGCAAGGGGTACAAAAGAAGCTCCCTCTTCTTCAATGACCTGCCGACATACATTTACATGATCGATCGCAAACGCTTCTGGATCCGGATCGCCTGCAGCGGCTGTGTCCGCACCATCGTTACAGAGATTGATCAGATCTTCAAAAGCGTCGAACAGCCAGTCCAAATCGCTCAGATCATCTGGATAGACAATTTTCGCTTTTCGAAGTTTCTGCATTTCTACAATCGATTTCTGCAGCCAGACAATACCCTCTGCCGGATCCTCAATTCCCAGGAAGCTTTCTCCGAGCAGATAAAACAGCTGCGCTTTTTCCCAGTAATCGGCTGGGCGGCGGAAAAGCTCGATTGACTTGTCCAGAGCATCCAGGGAAAGGAAAAACAGACCTTGCGCTTTTTCAAAATTCTGCATTTTGCAGGGGAGACAGTACAGTGTTCCATAACGGAGGTACAGATCCGCCAGATCCGAAAGACCTGTAGGTATAGCACTCTGGGAGCAGATCGACTGATAGATTCGGATCGATTCCTGATAACAGGCGACAGCCCGCGTATACATTTCCTTAACTGTATACAAATCGGCCAGAGTCCCATACGCCTGCACAAACGGTTCCTGTGAAGCGAGAGTAAAGAAATAATTCGGATAGAGAGTACGCATCTGGATCAGTTCATAAAGCGTTTCTATGGCATCATCCACCTGCCCAAGACACTGAAACGCCATGGACAAAGAGAAACGAACTGTAACGCGAAGTGCAAGAGTATCCGTGCTCAGCGTATCCTGGGACAGTCGGTCCAGAAGGGAAAGTGCCTTCTGATAATGAAGCACGCTTTGTTCAGGGGATGAATCATTCATAAGGATGTTTCCCCACTGAAGCTGGATCAAAGCCATCTTAAGGATCAAAGTACTTTCCGGTTCAGCTTGATTCCACAAGGTATGACAGAGCTGTTCTGCCTCCTGGAGAAACTGGATTGCTTTTTCTCCTTCAAAATGAGCGATGAAGATCGAAGCCAGCTGAAGAAGAACGTCAATTTGAAAGGGAGAATCACATCGGCTCCGCTCTTATTCTGTATTGCCTGAAGCGTGTGCAGCGTCCTTAAAGAAAGTGCTCTCGCGGTATCAAAATCATAGCCGGGCTCATCCGGGATACTATAGCAGGTGGCCATTCGATACCAGACGATGCTTCTCTGCAAAGCGATGTATTCATTTTCTGCTTCTTTTTCGACAGAGGACAAAAGCGCATCCGCCTGATGCAGATAGTCGAGGCAGCCTGGATAATTATTTTCGGTCATGGCCATCTGGCCGGCGCGTATGAGTGCGATCGCATAGTTGATGGGATTGCCAGGCAGTAAGCGTCAAATAAAAGACGGGTATTTTCTCGACCGCCTCCTTGGGATAATTCCTTTATTCAAGGAGGCTTTTTCATGGAATCAATCATCCCTGCAATCGATCTCGGTATCGATTTCTCCAAAGTTAAAAACATCTATCTGGCTCAGATGCCTGCTGACCTTCGCAAAGGAATTGACGGTTACGTCTCCCTGGTTCAAGGACCTCTCGCTCTGGATCCGCTGGATGGATCCCTCTTTCTCTTCGTTAATCGACAGAAGAACAAGATCAAAGGTATCCTTCGTGACGGAAATGGATTCTGGCTTGTTTATAAGCGACTCTCCAGATCTTCCCTTCAGTGGCCTGTCAGCACTGACCAGTCCGACTTCATGCGAATTGACTGTTCGCAGCTGGCTTCTCTGCTTTCCGGTCTGTCGATTGTTCCCCAGCCGGCATTTCTGCCACGAACTTATAAGTATGTTTAAACCAATTTAAAAGGATGATTTTCTTGAAGGAATATCAAGATAAATCATCCCATTTACTTTATCTATCGCTCTAAATATGTTAAAATTAATACATGATGTGCCGAGCCCTTACCAGACAATCCGCAACGAGCTCCTCGAAGATCTTCATCATCAGATCAGCACCATGACGGAAGAAGAGAAAGACAAATTTATTGAGGATATGTACCTGGATCTCTATTTCGCTAAAGAAATCAATAAAGCCGTGAAAAGCGGCCGCTTTGGTCCTTCTACGGAAAAGATGGTTCCCTTGAAACTGGATTACTCTGAAAACGAGGACGGCGGCCCAGATATCAATATTCTGAATAAACAGCTGGCTCAGCTTGATCTGAAAGCCGATGATTGTTTTAACCGGGCTGCGAAATATCAGGAAGAGGGAGACCGCTATCGTAAAGAAGCTGAAGATTTAAAGCTCAGTTCTGTTGAAGGAAGCAAGAAAAACCTTCCACCAAGTGCAGAAAGCAGGAAGCGGTCAAAGAAACCACTACCTTCAGTGTAGAAGGGGAAAAGCGCATTTGCCCAGTTTGCGGCTGTGAGATGAAAACTGTTGGAATGAAACGTCACTATAGGATTCATCGGATTCCCGCTCGCTATAGGCTGGAAGAAGTGCTGCGTGAGACAGTCGCGTGCCCAAACAAGTGTACGGATGAAAACGGGAAAGCCATCATCCGCACCGCCGAACCTGACGAGCCTGCACTGATCGACAAGAGTGTCGCAACTTCCTCTATGGTCGCGGGAATTGCCTACGATAAGTTCGTAATGGGAACCCCGGCCTATCGTCAGGAAAAGCACCTGAGTCTCACGGGACTGCCGATCAGCCGTCAGACCATGGGCAACATCCTGGAAAAAACTTACGATCTTTATCTGAAGCCCCTCGTAAAACAAATGATTGAGGATCTCCCAAACTGTAACGTCGTCCATATGGATGAGACGGTTTTAAAGTGCACGGAGGTTAAAGATCGAAAACAGTCTTCTATGGTTGTCGCCGTCAGCGGAATCTATGAAGAGAACCAGATGGCTGTCTATAAGTTTTTCCCTTACAAGAAACAGGAGTTCGTAATCGCCCTCCTTGGCGGTTCTTTTCGTCATGCCCTTATGACAGACGGGCTTTATGCATATGCCAACTACTATGGCCCCTGCAGAAAGCTCAACTGTATGGCCCATGCGAGAAGAAAGATCTTCGAAGCCATCAAAGTCCGGTCAGACTTCGCGCAGTATCAGGCAGACGTCCTGAAGTGGGAAAAGACCACACTGGAGAACGACGAAGAGGCCGCAGAAGCGGCAGCCCAGCTGGACGAAACAGAGAGACCCGAACCAAGTCCGGGTCTCCAGATTCTGCTCACAGCCCTGTCTCTGTTCGGGAAGCTCTACCACATCGAATCCCACGTTGCTTCTTACTCGCACGAGGCGAGAACCGAAGTTCGGCAGGAACTTTCAAAGCCCTGCTTTGAAAGACTCACAAGAGTCATGATGGAGATTCAGAGTGGATTCGAGGAAAGAAGCACCGCCTACAGAGCAGCCAAGTACTTCATGGATCGAGCGAACTCGCTGGGAAGGTACCTGGAAGACGGTGATTATCCGATCGACAATAATGTGGCAGAAAGAGCCGTAAAGCCATTCGTGATCAATCGCAAAAACTTCCAGACTACGAAGAGTATCAAAGGTGCGGAAGTCGTCGCAGCGTTTATGACTTTGTTTCGATCGGCTGAAATGAACGACTTAAATCCAGAGCGCTACATGGAGTACGTTCTGGATGAACTCAAATGGTTCAAAGACGATGAAATCGCGGTAGATGTATTGAAGTCACTTCTGCCGTATTCAAAGGATTTACCTGAATATCTTCGAATTGGATACCGTGGACCGGATCCGAAGTATGAAGAAAACGATGAAGAATAAAAAATACGCCAAGCGGGATCTCGAAAGGGATCCCGTTTAGCGTATCTAATATTCAGTCTCGCGTATACCCGTCGATTGTTTGACACTTACGCCAGGCAGTTCATGGCGATCCGAAAGATCCGTATAGATCTGTCTGCACTTTTCACGATATTGGTCTGCCTGAGAAGAATTTCCGAGAACGGAATAGAAAATATCGAGCCTTGAATAAGCCGAGCCAAGGGACATCAGAATATCCGGCAGAGGTTTTGAGGAAGGATAGTTTTCCAGCAGGTATGCTGCACGCAGGCAAAGTTCCATGCCTTCTTGATAGCGGTTCTCGTCATAGCACAGATCGGAGAGATCAAGCAGGGTAACCGCCAGAGAGTTTTGTTCTGAAGGGGAAGGATGAAGGGAGCAGGCTTTTTCATAAAGGGCAATGGCCTTTCGATAACAGGACTCTGCACTGGAAAAATCTTTTGAAGGTAAAATGTTTTTCCCCGGTTTTGTAACAGAGCGCACACAGATGTTCCGTAGCGGCAGTATGCAGATCCTCCAGATTTTCCTGTATGTATTCGATCAGTTTGCGCGCTGTCTCTACTGCCTCATCCACATTCCATGAGGAGTTTTGGAGATAGAGAACAGACTGCCAGGCGCATCCGCACAAATATGTATGAAGCAGAGTCGGATCCTGCGCCGAAAGCTTTATCGCCTGATCTAAGGCCTTTTGACGATCGGGCGAGCTTGTTCCGACCGGTTTCTTTCGCAGAGAAGGTCGGACAAAGTGAGCTCGCAGGTTACCAGAGTACGAATATGCAGAGAAGATTCATCCTGCAAAACAAGACTTTCGAAAATATCCCGTGCCTGTCGATAAAAGGATTCGGCCTGGATCAGGTGCTGCTCTCTTCGTTCCAGTCTTCCCAGGTTGATCAGAAAGAAGCCCAGATCGACTTGGTAGACCGGATGGTTTTCCGCCTGAATCATCTGGCGGTTCAGTCGAATTCCATCTTCCAGGCTGTCTCTGGCCTGTTCCAGCTGATTGAGATAGATGTACTGTTCGCCAATTTTCTGGTAAAAGACGCTTTTCGCACGTATGCAATACAAGGTGTCTTGCAAATTCGTATCCTCGTTGAGCGAAGGGATGCGCTCAAGAAGATTCTGGTCTGCGATTTCTTTTCCCTGCGTATAGAAGAAAATCGCTTCTTCCATCTGATTGTTCTGGGCAAGAATATCGCCTGCCGTTTCACAGGTTTCGATGCCAGGCTGCAGCTGTGCCGCGGCTTTTGCCCATAAAGCTGCCTGATCAAAATCCATACGAACACCAATTCCATCGCGATAGATCTTTACGAGTTCCTGAACAGCAGGGAAATAGTTCTGATCGGCTGCTTTACGGATCAGACGGATGCCTTTTTCATAGTCGATTTCGACATCCAGCCCGTACACATACGCGAGACCGATCAGATAGCAGTTCTTTGGTGTGAACGGCGTATAGTTTTTCTTCAGTTCGAAAAGCTGATTACGAAGATCGTTCGAATGTATCGGATAAACCGTATGGACGCCTGGAAAAACAGCTTCTAACGCCTTACGATTGACGGTTTCATTTTCCATCAGTACCGGCAGAACCTTTTTCTGCAGCTTTACGGCCAGCGGGTACTCGATCTGCCGGACATAGTTTGGCTCGTAGACCATATTGTTCGTTACCGCCAGAGCGAACAGATCGCTTTCCTGAAGACTGTTCTGGATGGAAAGGTCGAAGTTTTCACCGGGCTTCAGGAATTCGTCATACCAGATGGCGATGGTATACAGCTGTTCGTCTTCATGAATGACACGCATGAGCTCCTGCGCTTTCTGGCGATCTTTCTTGCGATAGCTCAGAAAAATCCGGTGCTCGAAGAGGGCGCTGACCTCTTTCTGCAGTTTGTCGTCAAGAAAAGCAGACTCCAGAAATTTCCTGAGTTTCGTTTCGTAGGGGATTTCGGTCACATCGGAAGAAATCGGACAGATTGCCTGGACGGTTCCGCACTTCTCGTTAAATTCTTCGGTTAAAGAAAGGTCCGTCAGTACAGGGAGAAAGGGAATGTTCTTTACCTGAATCATCCGGAAAACCGTTGAAAAAGCGAGACAGTCCCCCTTCAGAAAATTTTCTGTGATCGGAATGACAATCAGGTTCATCAAGGACAGATCGAACACGTAATTGTCGAGATCTTCCGGGTGATCCGGATCCGGATCAAAATAAACTGTGCTTGGACAATAGCGAAGAATATCGTTCGTGATTCTCTCGAACCAAATCGGAAAATCATCTGGATGAGCGGTAAAGTACACTTTGGCTTTGCCATGCGGATTCGAATGCTCAGGTTTCGTTTTCATACATTTCTCCTGTCTGAAGTAAGACTCTTCTTTTACTGTACACAGATCCCGCAAATCAGAAGCATGTTTTTTGACACTCCAGCAAAATCGCATTCCAGCCTGCTCTCTGGGGGACAGAATTCGGATTCCTGCTTTCATCTCTTGCGGGCGGTAAAGCGGAGAGGATGAAGAGCGGCTTCTATAATGAAGCTGACAGGTTTTACCCCAAAAGATGTCCTTTACTACTGGAAATGAGGGAAGAAATGTATGGATTGGAAAAATAATTTTGATCGGGAGACGCTTTTTAACGGCTATTTACTGTTTCGGCAGGGAAGAGTCAGCCCGATTTATCGACAGGGCGATTACTGCTTTGCGATCGTCGATGGAAGAGAAAAGTTCGTGCCCGTCTGGTGGACGATACCATCTCGGATCTGCAGTGCACCTGCCTTCCTTCCAGGGAAGGAAGACTCTGCGCGCACCAAGCGGCCTTTCTCTTTGCGCTGGAAAATACATTAGAAAATCAAAGACAGTCAGCTCCTGCAGCTGCAGAAAATCGGAACCATCCAGAAGAAGAAGAGGAAAAAGACTTCGAAGAGATGGACAGGGAAGCGGACGATTCAAATCGTGCAGATCAGGATCTGGAAACGGAGGAACATACCGAAGCCGATCAAGAGGACACGGATCCGTATTTCGCCGAGCCAGATGAGCCGGAAGATTCCGTTGAACAGTGGAGGCGTCGTTTTGCGCAAAATCCAGGTTTAAGACGCTATCCGTACAATTTGGAAAATACGACAGAAAATTCGAACTCGAATTTCACCAATCCAAATGAATTTGAGCCGGAACAAGCCGCCTCTCCTGCGCAGTCCGAAGACGAATACGAACAGCCGGTCCTCGAACGCCCAGAAACTCCGTGGAAAAACCCGTTTCTGGATTCGCTGCTTAGTCCCCAAGGTCTGTTTGGGCAGGATGAGTCCGAAGCGACAAATCCATATGGAAGAAACAGAGAGGATCATCCCGTCGAATCGGCAATTCCTCCCAAAACGCAAATGCCTCGGGGTGCGGCAGTAACCTCTTTGGCACCAGATAAAGAAGCAATCTCTGGAGCGGATTCAGACGTTTCTGTAAAGGAAAACTTCGGCGCCCAGACGATGGAACCCAAAGCCCCTGTCCAGCCGGAGGAAGAAGCAGAAGATTCTTCAAACACGACTTACAGCGCCGCAAACAAATCCGAAGGCGCAAAAGAGCCAGCTCCCGAAAAAGAAACCGAGCAGCCAAATGTACAGGAGGAGACCTCACGCCAGACAAGCCAGACTTCGTTTGAAGCATCGATTGACTATTCCAGCCTTTCGTCTCTGGTCGATTCGTTCTCACTGGAAGATCTTGCCGGTCTTGTGAAGGAATACGGAACGATGCATCCCGAAATGCAGGACTTCCTGACCGCAAGCATCGCCAAATCGCATGCTGAAGAGGCACAGGATCTTCTGGAACGTCGGGCGATGCAGAAGATTGCTGAAATTTTGCAGGATCATCCGGAAAGCCGCTGCGGAAGCCGAGAAATCCGCAGCTTTGAAAACTGGATGGAAGAGCAGTGCGATGTCCTGGTCCGCAATGGCTCCGCCATTCTGGCTGCAGAACTGCTGGAAAGCATCCTCCTGACGCTGGAACGAACCGCGACCGTATCGAACGCGTCGTTTGTTCTGTCCTGCGGCGAATTTGTTCTGGATCTTTTAGAGAAAATTGCGCTCCGGGCCGAACCGGCATTAATTAAAGAGCTGTTTTCCTGGATCGAATACCAGCTGGAAGCCAATAACCTTCCGGATTTCAAGGACCGTCTCGTGACCCTGACGGAACGCAACTGTTTTGATATCGCCGATTTGCAGGAAGTGCGATACCAGTCTCTCGTCCGTCTGTACGGAACGTCGCGAAAAGAAGGCAAACTGCATGCCTACCGGGATCGTCTGCTTCGTTCCATTCTGGATCTCGAAAAGAAAATCCGGAATATGAACGCGCCACATCCGCTTTTGAAAAAACGTACGGAATGCTTCCGGAAGTTCTCATTCTCAAGGCGGTCGATGCGCTGAATGAAAACGATCCGAAAGAAGCCGTCCAGCTTCTGAATCAGAGCCGGCGCAAGGGAATGAGCGCTTCTGAGGAAGAAAAGTCATGCGGCTGATGATTCAGGCGCAGCTTAAACTTTCCCATCCGGAAAAGGCCGTCCAGGAGCTTTACGAACTGATCTTTGTTTTACAAAACGGACGGCTCGAAGATCTCCAGCTTCTTCATGAACTGGATTCGAACGATCAGTGGAAAGACGATCTGGAAAAGATTGAAAAGAGCGTGGATGAAGACGTACTGATTGAACTGTACGATTTCCTGAAGGAAGACGAAAAGCTTCTCGATCTGATGGAAAAATCGAAAAACTATTACCACCTCTCGCGTTTTGCAGACCGTCTGTCGGGTGTTGACCCGGATCGAACCGCCGCTCTTTGGCTGAACTATGCAAAGAGAGTGCGGCAAGCGCGCATTCGAGAAAAGCGTATCGCCGAAGTGCCATCGCTTTTGAGAAAGCGTCTCAAAGCGAAACATTAAAGGATCAGGTAAAGGAAGCTGTTCATAAGACAAGAGAAGACCACCGTCGCCAGCATGCCTTTATCGAAGAACTCGATCGTCTTGGCATTGTCAAATAGAACCCGGCCGACTAGATCTGTTAAAAATGAATCCAACAAAAAACGGGACTTCCGTTCTGCATCATGCAGAGGGAAGTCCCTTCTTTGTCTGTGAATTTAGGAAAAGGAACAAGGAAAGCAGTAATCCTGTTCAAGTTTATAAATTATTCCTGTTCGAGTTTAAGTGTTTTTGTGGTGAGATCGCAGACTTCTTCTGGTCCGTAGTACTGGATTGCACCTGGGAAGGTGTAGCAGGTTTCTACAGCCCACTGGTCGCGGTTGGCTTCGAAGAATTTGAACGGCTTGCCGTCGAGTTCGACGAGCGCTTTCTTGATAACCGGTTTGTCTTCGCCATGACGACGTTCGATGTTCATCATCTTGGTGATCGGCATGCCGCCGGCTACCCATTCGGATGCTGGTTTGGACAGGTTGGAAATCTTGGAGAGGTATCCAGTGAATCCGTTCTGGATCAGCAGGAATGCGTTGTAGCCAAGGGAGTAGCAGTAGTCGGAGTCAAAGTTCGAAGGGAATGCGCAGCGTCCTTCGTAACCGAAGAAGTGGTGCAGCGGGTTGAACTTGCCGGTGTAGGTACCTTTGGCAGCGCGTGCCTTGAGTTCATTGGCAACGAGAGCGGAGAACAGTTTTCCGATTCGATCAGAGATACCTGTACGTTTCCGTGCGGGTCTCTTTCGAGGAACAGCTGCTGCTGGATGTTTTCCGGCAGAATTGCGAAGACTTTGAATGCGTCTTCGCTCAGACCGTTCTTGATGAACTCATATTTTTCTTTCCATGTTGGAAGAGCGTTGAACGCGTCGGCTTTGCTTCCGGCAAGAAGTTCGTTGATTTCAGCGATCAGAGCGGAGAATTCAGGAACGAATTCAACTACGCCTTCCGGAATGATAACAACACCGAAGTTGTTGCCGTTGGCAGCACGTTTTTCTACGGAATCGGCGATGTAGTTGGCGATTTCGGAGAGAGACATTTTCTTCGCAGCGACTTCTTCGGAAATGAGGCAGATGTTTGGCTGTGTCTCAAGAGCAGCTTCCAGTGCTACGTGAGAAGCAGAACGGCCCATAACCTTGATGAAGTGCCAGTATTTCTTAGCGGAGTTGGCATCGCGTTCGATGTTTCCGATCAGTTCACTGTATGTCTTTGTAGCGGTATCGAAACCAAAGGAGATTTCAATGTCGTCGTTTTTCAGGTCGCCGTCGATCGTTTTTGGAGCGCCGATTACCTGTACGCCAGTGTTGTGTGCAGCAAAGTATTCGGCAAGAACGGCTGCGTTGGTGTTGGAGTCATCGCCGCCGATGATTACGATGGCGTTGATGCCGTGCTTTTTCGCTACTTCTGCAGCAACCGTGAACTGTTCTTCTGTTTCAAGTTTTGTACGGCCGGAACCGATGATATCGAATCCGCCTGTGTTGCGGTAAGCGTTGATATAGTCGTCATCGAATACAATGAAGTCATCTTCGATCAGACCGCTTGGACCGTTTTTGAAACCGATCAGAACGTTGTCCGGGTTAGCGGCTTTCAGAGCATCGTAGAGACCGCTGATTACATTGTGGCCGCCTGGCGCCTGTCCGCCGGAAAGGATAACACCGACAACCTGTTTGCCTTCTGGTGCTGTGCTTTCGCCTTTAACGAAAGTGATTTCTTTCTTTCCGTAAGTATTCGGGAAGAGTTTCTGGATTGCTTCCTGGTCCGCAACGGACTGGGTAGGTTCGCCTTCCTTAACCGCAATGCTGGAAATGCCGTGACGAAGCATTCCCGGAAGCTTTGGCTGGTAAGCGTAGCGAGCTTTCTGTAACAGGGAAATTGTCATTTCTATACTCCTTCTTAATCGCTCAAATCATAAGATAACCGGTCAGAATTGTAAATCCTCAAAGAGAAAGGGCTGTCATTGCATGGCAGCGAGGAGAACAGAGTACTCAATAAGGACTTCGATTCCAGAACCGGCCTTTCCATTTTACGCTATCTGGACATACGGTTTCAAATTCCTGAAAATTCGATCCCATTATACGAGCAGATAAACAGCACGATTCGACAAAAAAGCACCTGACTTAACGACAGATGCTTAATTTCAATCGGGTTTATTCGATAACGATTTCTTCTTCGATGAGAACTTCTTCTGGCTGCTTCAGACTGGCTACGAACGCTTCAATGCGATCGCAGGCTTCCTTGAGGTTTTCGTAGGACGTCGCATACGAAATACGGACGAAGCCTTCGCCATGTTCGCCAAAAGCGGTGCCGGGAACGACAGCGACTTTCTGCTCTTCGAGCAGACGGACGCAGAACTGATCCGAAGTCAGACCGGTCGAGGTGATATCCGGGAACGCGTAGAACGTGCCGCGCGGAACGTTCGTGCGCAGTCCCATGCGGTTCAGCCGGGCGCAGAGCAGATTGCGGCGCCGTTCGTATTCCTTTTTCATCTCTTCCGTATCTTCCAGACCGGATCCGAGTGCTTCAATCGCCGCATACTGGGCGGCCGTCGGCGCGGACATGATGATGAACTGATGAACCTTGGTCAGCTGGCTGTTGATTTCCGCGTTGCAGAGCAGATAGCCGAGGCGCCATCCGGTCATCGCAAAGGCTTTAGAAAAGCCGTTGATGACGAGAACCTGATCCTTGATGGAATCAAAGGAAGCCGGCGAGCAGAATTCGCCTTCAAACGTAAGTTCTGCATAAATTTCGTCGGAAACAATATAAATTCCGGATTCTTCAAAAATCGGTACGAGTTTTCGTAGTCTTCACGGCCCATCGTTCCTCCCGTCGGATTGGAAGGGAAGTTGAGCATGATGCATTTGGTCTTTTCCGTTAAAGCGGCTTTCAGATCTTCCGGGGTCAGTTTGAAGTCGTTATCCTGCGTCAGTTCGATATAGACCGGAACGCCTCCAGCCATGATGATCGCCGGTTCATACGCCACGTAGTTCGGGTCGAGAACAATGACTTCATCGCCAGGATTGATCAGGGTGCGGAAGCACAGATCCACAGCTTCAGATCCGCCGACGGTAACCAGTGCTTCCTTTTTCGGATCGTAGTCCACGCCGAAGCGGTTATGGTAGTATTCGCAGATCGCTTCGCGCAGTTCAATCAGACCGCGGTTTGCGGTGTAGTGGGTATAGCCGCTCTGCATCGATTCAATAGCCGCGTTGGAAATGTGCCAGGGCGTATTGAAATCTGGTTCGCCGATACCCAGGAAATGACGCCTTCCATGGAGTTGGCCAGATCGAAATACTTTCGGATACCGCTTGGCTTCATGGTTTTGATAACTTGATTGATCGGTTTCATCAGTAGCTCACCACCAGTCGGTCTTCTTTTTGTCCGGCCTGCCGGCACCGGTCAGAATGCCGGACTGCTTGTACTGCTTCAGAACAAACAGAGTCTTTGTGGACTGTACGTCTTCAATGCAGGCAATTTTGTCGGAAACAAACGAGCAGACTTCAAACATCGTTTTCCCTCAACGAGAAGAATGAAGTCCTTGTCGCCGGTAATCAGGTACATCGAATTGACTTCCGGATAGCCGGCGATGAGATTCGCGGTATAGTCGTATCCTTTATCTTTCATCGGGCGTACGCCGACTTCGATGAAAGCAAGAATTTTCTGATCTTTCTGAACTTTGTTGTAGTTAATGACGGTATGGTAGCCGCAGATGATTTTTCCTCTTCCAGGCTTCGAACGGCATCGTAGACATCTTTCTCGTCTTCATGAAGAATGTCTGCCAGATCGCGGGCATTCAGACGGGCGTCTTTTTCGAGCAGTTCCAAAATTGAACGAAAATCCATGGAAAACTCCTTTCCGGCGCTCATGCGCGCAGGTAATAATGTTCCTATTATAAGCGCATTTGATTTTCGATTCGTGCAAAGCCCGGAACACAGGGAAGAAAAGAATCAAAATAAGAATAAAACCGCTCGCAAATCCGCAGACCGTTTCCATCGGGCAGGGCCATAGGCCGTTTCATCGCCCATCTTTTCGTAAACGGAGCCGATCCAGAATAAAGCCAGGTCGTTTCCAATATTTAATGGGCAGTTATTTAATGGGCAGTGTTTGATGAATGAGTTTCCGGCAGATCCGATCTGGATCCAGTGATATTTCTGCGCAGAGTTTCTGTGATTTCTGATTCCTTTCTTATGGCAGAGGCGGAAAACAGAAGACTTCCCAAAGAAAAAAGCGGAGCAACGAACCCACCGGATTTCCAGACCAATTCACCCATATCATTCGGATTTGAAATCCAGCCAGGAAATGGAAAGGATGCATAGACGGACGGCTCAGACCGATTCTTTGTGGCTCGAACAGGATCTAGTAAAGAATGCCTTCCATAAAATATGGAAAGCCAAAACCAGCTCATGCCGGACGGCAGGCGATAATCCGCAAACATGCAGAAGGCAAATCCTATGCCTCCAAAAATCTGGCCTGTTGAGTTAACCGCTTTCATTCTGTAAGACTTTCCATCAATCCGTCTCTCTTCAGAAAATCAGGCGCCGATGCAGCAAAAAACATGCAGAGCGAGACAGGAATCATAAGCCCCTCAGGTGATGGGAAAATCCTGGAAATGCCTGCGGACAACGTATAGACAAACGGTCTGCATTAAGACGAAATAAGCAATTTGTATAGGCGATATCTAATGTGAATAAGACTAGATAAGTAATTAATATCGAGATTATTATTCAATAGTTTTTGACTAGATCCGCCTGACCTCCTATTCGTTGACAGGATTTCGGGCAGCCCCTATAATTAGATCGGTATTAAAGGAGGATTTACTGATCATGACAGTAAAAGTTGCACTGAACGGTTTTGGTCGTATCGGTCGTCTGGCATTCCGTCAGATGTTTGATGACCCCAACTACGAAGTAGTTGCGATCAACGACCTTACCAACCCCGCTATGCTGGCTCACCTGCTGAAGTACGATTCGACTCAGGGAACCTACAAATTCGCCGACAAAGTAGAATCCACAGAAGATTCCATCATCGTTGACGGTAAAGAAATCAAAATCTACAAAGAAGCTGACGCTTCCAAACTCCCTTGGGGCGATCTCGATGTTGATGTAGTACTCGAGTGCACAGGCTTCTACACATCCAAGGCTAAAGCACAGGCTCACGTTGATGCTGGTGCTAAGAAAGTCGTTATTTCCGCTCCTGCTGGAAAAGACCTGCCGACAATTGTTTACAACGTTAACCAGGAAGTTCTTACTCCTGAAGACAAAATCATTTCCGCTGCATCCTGCACAACCAACTGCCTCGCTCCAATGGCTAAGACACTGAACGACCTGGCTCCAATCAAATCCGGAATCATGACTACCGTTCATGCTTACACTGGCGACCAGATGACTCTGGATGGCCCGCAGAGAAAAGGCGACAAACGTCGTTCCCGCGCTGCTGCCGTTAACATCGTTCCTAACTCCACTGGTGCTGCTAAAGCAATCGGTCTGGTTATCCCTGAACTGAACGGCAAACTGATCGGTTCTGCTCAGCGTGTTCCTGTTCCTACAGGTTCCACAACGATCCTCGTTGCAGAAGTTGAAGGCGAAGTTACTGTTGATCAGATCAACGCCGCTATGGCAGCTGCTGCTAACGAAAGCTTCGGCTACAACACTGAAGAAATCGTATCTTCCGACATCATCGGTATGACTTACGGTTCCCTGTTCGATGCTACCCAGACAATGGCTACTCCTACAGGCGATGGCAACACCCTCGTTCAGGTTGTTTCCTGGTACGACAACGAAAACTCCTACACTTCTCAGATGGTTCGTACAATTAAGTACTTCGCTGAGATGGATAAGGAAAACGCTTAATTCACACTCAACAAAACTGAAGGCCTTCGGGCCTTCTTTTTAATGCCGCTTAAGCAGGAAGCCCGATATTTGAAAAAGCTGCCTTCAGCAAATTAAAAAATGGAGTGAGCACCAAATGATATTTGAGAAAGACGAAATATCGTCTGAAAGAATCACTGATTGCCTGCGAAACATAAAAAGGCCAGCGTGCTACGTAGAGGAAACGAGATTGAAACAACAAATAAATCGGTAATTCTGTTCAAATTAATCATCTGAAAGCGCTAAGAATTAACTAATTAGTATAAACGCATTGCCTGAACTGGTATTTCTTTGACTGATTTATGAACCGATAATAAAAGCTGATCAATTCCTGTTGAAAGAAGGGCAATCTTTGAACAGGGCTATCAGATCTTCGGGCGTGACCGAGAACGATTTCACGGTCAGATCGGATGAAACGCCAGGGCAGGCCTTTTTCCGGTTAACAGATCTGAGATGCATAAGAAAGGAAACAGCATGAAATTTAGAAAACTCACAGCTTCCTTGCTGTCTGTTGCACTTTCTGGAACAGCTGCAGTTTCAACCGTTCTTCCTGCTGCGTCCATGGCTGTACATGCCGAAGAAACAACTCCGACGGCAACGACAGACATGACGCAGTATGGCACCAATCTTGCACTCAATAAAACCGCGACAGCAAGTTCTCAAGAAGCGGATTCTGTCAGAGCTTCCAATGCGGTGGATGGAAATACCTCAGCTAGCACTTCCCGCTGGGGTTCCAATGTAGGCAATGGTCCGGACTGGATCTATGTTGATCTGGCCAAACCATCTGTTGTGAACGCCGTTCGTGTGTTCTGGGAATCGCACAAGGCTACATCGTATAAAATCCAGTACGCGACAGAAAACCCCGGAGCAGAAGCCTCCTGGACAGACGTAAAAGTCTTTAATAACCGTCCTGCGGAAATCACAGAAGTTATTGCGTTTGATACGCCGGTAAATGCTCGTTATATCCGTCTGTATATTGGATCGCATACACCAGATGATCCAATCCTCACTTCGATCCCAGAATGGAACTCGGTTTCCATTTATGAGCTGGAAGTGTATGGCGAAATCGATGCGAACTATCAGGATCCGCAGGAAAACGTAGCGCTGAATAAAACCGGAACGGCCAGTTCGACCGAAACGGCAGACTTCACCGCAGCAAAGGCACTGGACGGAGATACATCGTCCAGAAGTTCACGCTGGAGTTCCGCTGAAGCAGACGGACCGCACTGGATTTACGTCGATCTTGGCAAAGAAATGGACGTACAGACCGTACGCCTCTACTGGGAAACACGCAAAGCCAGTAACTATACCATTTCAACCGCAACGGACGAACATACAGCCGAAGAACTGGCTGGAGAAGATGTCTGGACTCAGCAGTATTCCAATACTAGCCATCCAGCCGATCTGAAAGAAACCATCAGTCTGGATGCTCCAGTTAAGGCACGCTATGTCCGCCTGAAAATCAACACCTTTACCCCGGAAGATCCGGATGGAGGCGTGACCTGGAATACCATTTCCATTTATGAAATGGAAGTATACGGCGGTATTCCACAGGCGCAGAAATGCAATTCCGTTGCCGATATCAAGGATGCTCTCGAACTGAACCCAGTTACCGCAGAATCCACGAAAGTTACAGCTAAGCTTCCAGAATTTGATGCCGATCTGTTCGCCGTAGAATACAACGGTACCGACCTCGAACAGGTTGTTGATGCCAATCAGAATATTCTGAAACCATTGGTGGATAAGCAGGTCAAAGTTTCCTATAAGATTACGGACAAAACGACCAGCGCTTACGACTTCAAGGAAATTACAGTCACGATTCCTGGTGAACATCAGGTTGATGAAAACGATAATGCAGTTCCGGAAATCCTGCCTCCAATCCAGGAATGGAAGGGTGAAGAAAGCGGAAGCTTTGCGATTACTGAGAATACGAAAGTTCAGTACGCAGATGATAAATTTGCATATGCAGCCAAGGCGCTTGCCGATGACTATAAGGAAATGACCGGCAAAACGCTGGCTGTAGAAAAAGTAGCTGCTATTCCATCAGCAGCTGTGAACGATACCATTACGTTCGGTGCGGGTACTCCGGAACTTGGTGAAGAAGACTACCGCATGACGATCGGTCCAAAATCCATTCAGATTGGAGCCAACCATTCTACCGCAGCGTATTGGGCAACCCGTACCATTCTGCAGGGACTCAACAACAGCGAAGACAATACTCTGGCTGCCGGTGAAATGCGTGACTATCCAACGATGAAGGTGCGCGGTCTGATTCAGGACGTTGGACGTAAGACCTTTACGCTCGACTATCTGAAACAGCTGGCCAAAGTGCTGTCCTGGTATAAACTGAACGACTTCCAGGTTCATCTGAACGATAACTATATCCAGCTCGAACAGTATAAGAACGTCAACGGCGAAGACCGTCGTCTGATCGATCCGTATTCGGCGTTCCGTCTGGAATCGGATATCAAAAAGGCGGAAATGACGGTAAGAACCAGGCGGATCTGACCGCAAAAGACGTCTTCTATACGAAAGAAGAATTCGCGGACTACATCGAAGAATGCAAGAAGATGGGTATCACCATTGTTCCTGAATTCGACATGCCGGCTCACGCGCTGGCCATGACGAAAGTCCGTCCGGATCTTAAAACGCCGGATTCGGATATGCCGCATGTAACCACGAACGGCAACCGTTCCCCGGCTGACCATCTCGACCTGAACCATCAGTACGACGATGTCATGCAGTTTGTTAAATCCATCTGGGACGAATACACAACTGGCGATGACAAAGTCTTCGATACGCCGGTCATTCACATTGGTGCCGACGAATACGAAGCCGGTTCTGCTGCCTACCGTAAGTATGTAAACGACATGTTCAAGTACGCCGAAGACAAAGGCTATACCCCGCGTGTGTGGGGTTCTCTGACTCAGCTGAGCCAGGGGATACGGTACATGGCGCGACCTATAACGAAGATGGAACCGTTAAATCCCGTCGCCAGATCAACCTCTGGAACTTTGGATGGTCCAATCCAAAAGCTATGTACGATCTGGGCTTCGACTTGATCAACTGCTCTGACGGAACCTTCTATATCGTTCCAAACGCAGGCTACTACTACGATTACCTCGGCGATTCGCATCTGTTTAACACGGATATCACTCGCATGGGCAGCACCAAAGTGCCTGTCGGTGACGAGCAGATGGTCGGCGGTGCCTTCGCCATCTGGAACGACATGATCGACAACGCCGAAAACGGCATGTCCGAATATGATATTTACAAACGTACGATTCGTGCAGCCGGCATGATGGGAACCAACCTCTGGGGCAAGGGATCCATCACCCAGACAGAGGCTTCTGCGATTATCGATCAGTATCCGGAAGTTCCGGGAACCAACTTCAACTACAATGTGAACAAATCCGAAAACGGAGCGATCACTTCTGTAGATATGGAATCCACAACGGATACCACCGGACCAACCAACAGCCTGACTGCTGGAAATGACGTTCTCAAAGAAGCGGCAGGCCGCAAGGTTCTTGACCTTTCTTCTGGAAAAACAGCCACATTTGATACGCTGAAAACAGCTGGTCTTTCCAACACGCTGCGCGTGAAAGTAAAACGTACGAGCGCGTCCAAAGATGAGCAGATTCTGTTTGAATCGCCATACGGAACGATCAAAGCGGTTCAGAAAGAAACCGGAAAAGTCGGCTTCTCGCGTGAAAACCACGATTACTCCTTCGACTACGAACTGCCGGTCGGCGTATGGACCGAACTTGAATTCCGCAACGAATTCGAAAAGTTCTCTCTGTATGTAGACGGAGAATTCGTAGAAACCGTTGGACGTGACGGGCGCGGATCGCTGAAAGCGACCATGATGTTCCCGCTCCATACCGTCGGCAGTGCAGAGCATCCATTCCAGGGCTATGTCGACGATATCCGTGTCGGAACTACCCCGGAAACTGAATTTGTCAATACGATCGCTCTCGATCGCAAGATCGATCTGCTCGGACAGGTTGCTCTTGCTGGCAATACAGACCTGATCAAGGAAGCGCTCGGCGTATCCGGCAAATATGCACCGACGGCTGCAGAAGTTGCAGATGTGACGAAGAAAGTTGAAGATGCAATTTCCAAAGCGGAATACGAACGTGCAGACTACAGCCGCATTGACGCTCTGCTCGCTCTTGAACCAGAAGATCCAAGCGTATACAAAGCCTCTTCCATGGATGCCTTCAACCGCGCGAAAGACAATATCGTTCGCGATCTGCCGAAAGCTTCGCAGGCTGACGTCGATATGATGGCCTCCAACCTGGCTTCGATCCTTCTCGGAATGGAACTGCAGGATCTCAGCAAGTTTGAACTCGTTTCGCAGGATATCATGAAAGCTACGGCTTCCAGCAACCAGAGCGGGGAAGAACCAGCCAAGGCGATCGACGGCGATACGTCCACGATGTTCCATACCGACTGGGAGAATACCACCATGCCGCACTGGCTCGACATTGAATTTGCGACTCCGCAGACGGTCGATCAGATTCTGTATACGCCAAGAACCGGCGGCGGAAACGGTCACCCGCTGACTTACGACATCCAGACCAGCGATGACGGCAAGACATACACGACCGTTTACTCTGGTGAAATGACGAACTCTGGAACTGTAAAGACGATTAATCTCCCTGAAGCCGTAACTGCGAAGCACATTCGCATGGTGGCTAAGACGGCCCGCAACAATAACTTCTCCTGCGCGGAAATCAACTTCCACAAAGTCGTTACCGGAGCAGATACAGAAGGTCTGAACGAAATCATCGCTCAGGCGGATGCTCTCACGGCAGCCAGCTATCCAGAATCTTCCTGGAACGCCATGCAGACTGTACTGGCCAAAGCCAAAGCTCTGCCCGATACCGCAACACCGAAAGAAGTGGAAGCGATGAAGGGCGAACTGAGTCAGGCCATCTGCGCACTGGCTGGCTCGACCGTTGTCTACGACTACACCCTGCTGCAGACCGTGATCGATGACATCACTCCAGCAAAACTTGCTGACGTCAAAGGCGCTGCTGCACTGAATACGAAACTTGCTGCTGCGAAAGCGCTCGTAAACAACGCAGAATCTCAGGAAGCCATCGATACGATGACTGAAGAACTGCACGCCGCATGGCTTGTTGCTCGCTACAGCGTATCGACAGATAAACTGGCGGATCTCAAATAAGACTCTCAAAAATCCAGAAAGCCAAAGTTCTCTAAAAGGATGACAGGTTTCTTTGGATCTCGTTAAACCGACCAAAGGGCTTCTGCTCTCGTTTTCAAACGGGAAGGCAGAAGCCCTTTTCTTCTGGTGCGATCTTCTTCTGCAGATTGTGGCGATGTTTAACCGTGTCGGGCAAACTGTACCGGTATACGCAGAGAAGGGGACGGCGCCGAACGGGCGGATTCAGCCGACTTCCGATCTGGAGAATTGGAAAGCGCCCGGGAAAAAAAGGAGAAAAGAAAAGAATCGAGTACAGGAAATCGCCAGAAAGGGATGAATTTTCAAATTTTTCTTCAGGAATATTTGCAGAAACTTTTCTGTCGTAAAAATGACGGAGAGAGAAATCAAAGATCCAGTCGATCCAGCTGGGAATTTGCGGGAAAGCGTTTGAAGTTTCTGCCTTCGAAGCACGCTCTACATCCGGTTTCTGTTGTGTAAGCACTCAGAAGCAGGTAAATTGAAAGTAATTGTTTAAGAGAAAGGATTTGTAATATGGCAATTCGAGAACGCCTGGTTGACAGCGAGTACAGCCGGCTGGCAGAAGAGGTCGACGATCTGACGGCGGCCTATGTCGAAAGCATGAGAAAAGACGGTGTGGATGAAATGTTCATCAACATGTTTATTGAAAACGCCAAACGGGAAAAGGCAGAACGCCTCGCGCAGAATCCCAGCGAGGACCGTTCTTCAGAAAAGGAATATCTCACCCAGTTTGAGGGGAAGACCGGAGGGAATAACTAGCTATGCAGGGATGGATTTATCTTCTTTATTTTGCGGTTTTTATCGCGCTGGTTGTTCTGATCCCGCCTCTGGTAAAGCGTTACTATTACCAGAAGCTGATGAACGATATCGATACCCAGAACTACGCGAAATTCCAGACGCATCTGGATTCGCTGCTGGCTAAGGTTTCCTTTTCCGCCTTTGAACGCGAAGCCATCCGTCTGACGATGATTGAAGCCCGACAGGATAAGGCGAAAATTGACGATCAGATTCAGTTCATGGAAAACATGCGTCTGAACCGTCGTCAGAAAGCCCAGTTAGGCGAACAGGGCTTCTATATTTATCTGGCGCAGGGAAAAATCAAAAAAGCTGCCCGCATGATGGACCTGGTGAAAACGTACGGTACGCCCCAGCAGCTCCACCCGCTGGAAATTCAGTATTCGATTCTTCTCAAGAAAGAAGCGAAATATATTGATGAACTGAAGGAGAGACTGAAAAAGCTCGAAGATTCTTCCGGAAACATTCCGGAAAACCTGAAAGTGAACGCAGGTACGTTCCAGTATCTGATCGCTCTGCAGTACTCCTATAACAAGGACAAGCCCAATACGGAGAAGTGGGCAAAACTGGCCCTGGAGAATTTAAAAGGAACACCAAACGAAGAAGAAATTCTGAAACTCCTTGGCCGCTCCGCTGCCTGAAAAACAGGCGGTTGAAAATCTGATAGAATATCGAAGGAAGTGAAAGCTTCCTTTTTCAATGGAAAAACGCAAAGTGCAGAACAGGACTGGCTGTTCAGCAATTCAATCCGTTTGCGTCTTTTTGATTGAAACCGGCTCCTCATGGGGCAAAATGCTGAAAACAGACGAAAGGAAAAGCTGCACAGACGCGCCCTGTTTCCCAAATGAACCGGAGATCTGAATCGGATATCTGTTCGAACTCGGGAAGGCGTCTGTCCTTTATGGAAAGCAGCAGGAATAAGGATGAAGCTCTATAACACCTATTCGCAGAAAATCGAAGAATTCAAGCCGATGGAAGACGGCAAGGTTTCGATGTATGTCTGCGGTCCGACGGTCTATAACGATCCGCATATCGGAAATGCCAGACCTGTCGTCGTTTTTGATACGCTTTACAAAATCTTCAAGGCACTTGGCTATGACGTCACCATGGCAAGCAACTACACCGATGTCGATGACAAGATCATTGCCAAGGCGATTGAAGAAAACACTACGGAAAAAGTGATTACCGATCGCTATATTGAGGAATTTGAACACGTTCGCCATGATCTTGGCGCCCAGACGCCGGATTATACTCCGCGCGTAACCGAGACGATGGATAAAATTATCGCCTTTATCGAAATGCTCGTCGAAAACGGGGCAGCATACGCGGTGGACGGCGATGTCTACTTCCGTGTCGGCTCCGATACGCACTATGGAGAAATTTCCCATCAGCGCCTAGAAGATCTGATGGTCGGCGCCCGCATTGACGAAAATACAAAAAAGAAAACCCGCTCGACTTTACGCTCTGGAAAAAGACCGATAAAGGCATTCAGTGGGATTCTCCCTGGGGAAAAGGCCGTCCCGGCTGGCATACCGAATGCGTTGTAATGATCAACGATGTCTTTGGCCGTCCGCTGATCGACATTCACGGCGGCGGAAACGACCTGAAGTTCCCGCATCACGAAAACGAAGTGGCGCAGGCCCGCATGAGCTGGGATACGTCTCTGGCCAATACGTGGGTTCATAACGGCATGATCAACATCGCCGATGAAAACCATGAGATCAACAAGATGTCCAAGTCTTTAGGCAACGTCCTGCTGGCCAAGGATCTGATCGATCAGTATTCCGGTCCGGTCTGCCGTCTGATGCTCATCAGCACGCATTACCGCGCACCGCTGACGATTTCGAAGGAAGCACTGGAGTCTTCCGCCAGAGAAATCGCAAAAATCCGGAAACCTGCAGCGCAGGCTCTTTTCAGCTCGATCTGGCAGACGCTTTTGATCCGAATGCTGAAAAAGATGAAGCCAGCTGGAACGCCTTCATGGACGCCATGGCCGATGATCTGAACACCCCGAACGCTATTTCCGCGCTTCAGGCAGCCATCAAGGAACTCAACGGTGCGCTGCGCAAGCGGGAACTGGATTACAAGCGTCTGAATGCGCTTTACGCCTCCATTGCCGGTATGCTTTATGTACTGGGACTCGATCTGGATCTGCATCACGCAACGGATGAACAGAAGGATCTGTATCGCGCCTGGAAAGCAGCTGTAAAGGAAAAGACTTCGCCGCCGCTGATGCGTGCCGGGCGAAGCTGATGGAACAGGGACTGGTTTAATGGAAATCGTATCCGAAAATCCCGTAACTCTGGCCTGGATGGGCGATGCCATCTATTCGCTGGAAGTACGAAAAACGCTTTTGAACAAGGGACTGCGCAAAGCCGATGTTCTGCAGAAACAGTCGGCCAAATACAATTCGGCCACGGGGCAGGCCACGGTTCTCGATCGGCTTCTGGAAGAAGATCTGCTTAACGAAGACGAACGGGAAATCGTCCGCCGCGGACGCAACGCGCACGTCAAATCGCCATCGAAAAGTGCGGATCTGAAAACGTATCTCAAGGCCACCGGTCTGGAGGCGCTCTTTGGCTATCTGTATCTTTACCATCATGAAGAGCGCATGAACGAACTGCTTTCGATCTGTATGAAACTTGGTGAATCTCTATGATCGTCTATGGAAAAAATGTCTTTGAAACGCTGAAAAACGAGCCGGAGACTATCGCGGAAATTTATTTGATGAACGGCCAGAACGATGCCAGAACGCGCCGCATTCTCGACACGCTTCCCAGATCCGTTCGTCTGCGCACGGTTTCGAAAAAGGAACTGGACCGCATGACGGATCATGGCGTCCATCAGGGGATTGCCGCTAAAGTCAGGGACCTGCCGCTGCTCACGCTCGATGAGCTCATCGACCGGGCCCGTCCAAACCCGGAAAGCGACAGCGCGCTCGATCGTCTGCCGCTGCTTGTGGCTTTAGACGAAGTGCAGGATCCGCACAATGTCGGTGCTATTCTGCGTTCTGCGGATGCGGCTGGTGCCAAAGGCGTTATCCTGTGCAAGCATGGCGGCGCCGGGCTCACCCCGGCCGCTGTAAAGACGTCTGCGGGCGCAGCGTATTCGATGCCGGTAGCCGGTGTCTCGAGCCTTTCCAACGCGCTGATCAAGCTCAAGGAAAACGGCTTCTGGGTAGCGGGCAGCGACTTTGACAAGACCAGTCTCGACTATCGCAAAGGTCTGTATGATCGTCCGCTCGTTCTCGTCATTGGAAACGAAGGTAAGGGCATGTCCAAAAGCGTCAAGGGACAGTGCGATTTCAAACTGCACATTCCCATGCATGGAGCCGTGCAGTCGCTGAACGCGTCGGTGGCTGCAGGAATCCTGATGTACGAGATTCAAAGCAAAAATAAAATTCCCAACGCAGCAGTCGGTATGAAGAGGGAAAAATGATGAATGCCTTATACCGTCCTGCCAAAAACAGCACGCGCGACTGGAATCTGTACGAGCTTCTCTATCTCATTCACATGAACGATGAGGAAGCGTACGCGCTGCTGTTTGCGAGCCTTCGCGGCTATACCGATTTTGTCTACAACAATATGCTTCGGTCCCTTCTTCTTTACGAAGACTGGATCGCGGCTGCCTACGATGTGTTTGACCGGCTGATCTATCGCTATCGGGACAATGAGAAGTGTTCGATCGGAACGGTCTACTACGCCTGTCTTCGCAACAAGGCGACCGACCTGATTCGCAGTGCCAATCAGTTTTCTTCCCTGCAAAGGCGCAATACACTTTCCCTGGAAGCCTGCTTTGAGCGCCGTGAATTTGGCGGACCGAATATTCAGAACTGCTTTCAGAGCGACATGGTACTCGAAGAAAATCATTTAGCGGCTTCCGCCTGCGATGAGGTGCTCGCTGAACTCTCCAAAGAGCTCGATGCGCTCGACATGCAGATCCTGACTATGCTCAGAACGGGCTATACCCAGAAGCAGACATCCGCCATTCTGTCCATTACGCTCTCCCGCGTCGGAACGGCGCTGCGAAGAGCGCGCTCTGCCTGGAAACGGCATGAAGTGTTTTCAAAGGAACCGATGTTTTAAGAGCTGAGCGATTTCTTTTCGGCATTTGGATTTGGATTTCAGGTTCCGACGATAAAGGACCGGCATGGAGGCCGGAGGCCGGGGCTTTGTTGACAGAAAATGGGTTGAATGCTATATTTTTAACTTGCAAAGGAGGCCATACTATGGCTGATAAGATTACTTTGGTTTGTACCGAATGCTTTTCCCGGAACTATACGACCGAGAAAAATAAAAGACGCAGACAGGCCGTCTTGAAGTTCGAAAGTACTGTCCGAAATGCAACAAGCACACTTTGCATAAAGAGTCAAAATAAGACTGACTAGTAAAGGAATTTGATAATGGCTGAAAACGAAATCAAGGACCCGACCTATTCGCCCAAAGCGATCTGGGCGGAACTGAAAAAGGTACAGTGGCCTTCGTTCAAAGAGCTGATGAAATCCAGCGGACTCGTAATTCTGTTTACCGCACTCTTTGGCCTCTATTTCTTCATCTGTGAAATTGCGGCCTCCGGTCTCGTCAGCTGGATTGTTTCGCTTTAAACTGGATTACATGGCTTAACCAAAAAGGCAGACTCGCGCTGCCTTTTTGATTATCCGTCCATTTTGGCGGCACTTCGCTGGATTTACGGTCCTTAAAATCAGGGGCACCATTCGATCAGTGATATAAATTATACAGATCTTTTCAAAAGGAGAGGAACCAATATGACAAGTAAAGTTAACGACAACGATGTCGCCTGGTACGTCGTCAATACGTATGCCGGTCAGGAAAATCGTGTTAAGGAAAACCTTTTAAAACGAATCAGCACCATGGGTCTGGAAGATTCCCTGTTTGATGTCGTTGTAGCGGAAGAAACCGAAGTGGAATACAAAAACGGCAAGGAAATTACAAAGACGCACAATCTCTTCTCCGGCTATATTCTCGTGCGCATGCGCATGACCGACGAAGCCTGGTACGTTGTCCGCAACACCCCGGGCGTAACCGGATTCATCGGATCGAGCGGAAAGGGAGCAAAACCGTTCCCTGTAGCCCAGGAAGAAGTGGACGCCGTACTCAGAAGACTTCATCGTCCGGTTGAAAACGTCACTCTCGATGTGGTTCCCGGCGATAAGGCCGAAGTCATCAACGGCCCGATCAAAGGCACCGTTGTTACGGTTGAATCCATCGATACCGCAAACCGTAAAATCCATGCCAGCTACCAGATGTTCGGCAATGAGCAGAACTCCGATTTCGAATACGGCGATCTGCAGAAAATTGAACCAAGCGCTGACTGATCGCATACCCTGAAATCTCAAGGCAAAAGCATTCGCTGCCCAGGGATCAGGACGGCTAAAGCATGCGCAGCAAGCTCTGCATAATTCAAGGCAGGTTTTCCCAGGAAGGAAAGCCTGCCTTTTCTTCGGCTGATCGCTGCGTCGATCGGCTGTCTGAATTTTCGACGAAAAACGCCAGGCAAAATGGGCCTGACGTTTTAGCTATTTGTTCATATCGAGTTCAATCGCATCCGGCGCGGTTCGTGTGGACTGGCGGCTGATCATGTAGCAGGGAAGTTCCACTTTCATAGGCTGGATGTTTTCGTTTCGCTTCCAGGCGTCATGCAGCATGCGCATGCCCGTTGAACCGATCTCGTAGGTCGGAACGAAAATGGTGGTCATTGGGGGATAGGTGTAGTTGGTTTCATCGATGTTGTCGAAGCCGATAATCGAAAGATCATCCGGAATACGCAGGCCGGCTTCGTAGCAGGCGCGCATCGCGCCGATCGCGATCGGGTCGCTGGCCGCAAAAATGGCGGTCGGCACCGTTTTGGCATCGATCAGCGATTTCATCATTTCGTATCCGGATTCCCGGGTGAATTCCTTCATTACGACGTACGGTTCAAATTCGAGGCCGGCTTTGGTCGCAAACCGGCGGAAATATTTCAGACGGTCATCGCGGTATACTTCGCCGCTGACGCTTTCAATCCCGCCTAAAAGCCGACTTTCTTGTGGCCTTCGGCAATGAAGTGGTCCATGACGATCCGCATCGCACCCTTGAAGTCGGGAACGATGAACGCGTTGGTAATGGTATCGAGTTTCATATCGAGAAAAATGATGTTGGGACAGATCGCGATCATTTTCTGGCGATCTTCCGGAGAGAACTTACCGATGCACACCAGACCGTCCACTTTTTCCATGCGGCGCGGAATCGACATTTCCGAAGCAAAAGAGCGGATGATGGTAATCATGTGGTTGGAGCAATAATTTTCAACACCCTGGCGGATGTTCAGGTAATACGGGTCGCTCGCCTCATTTTCCGCGGATACCCACTGAACAATGCCGACCGTCATGGTCGAAACGTCAGCTTTTTCTTCTTTTTCACGTACCCGAGCGTTTCAGCGGCTTCGAGAACGCGGTCTCGAGTCGACTGCGGCACGCTCAGGGTCAGATCATTATTGAGAATACGCGAAACACTGGCACTCGATACGCCAGCGAGGTTGGCAACGTCTTTTAATGTGGCCATAAAATCACCTCTTATATTTAGTCCATTCTGATAGTAAACGGTATCGCTTATGACGAAAAGAGGAAAAATGATACTCCTCTATTAATTTTTAGTAAAAACAAAGTTTTAGTTCAAGACTTTTAGTAAACATTGAAAGAACCAGTGCGTTTTTGTTAGAATGGGTGTATTGATAGCGGTTAACAAAGGAGAAAAAGAATGCTTGCTAGTCAGTTAAGAGAAGAAATTGTAAACGGGGCGCAGGATGCGCGTCTCACTGAGATCTACGGCAGCCTCGCAGAGTCGCAGAAACCTCGGTACGCCAAAGCCATCGACAAGTTCATGGAACTGTATGGAGACAAGGATGTACAGGCCATCTCCGTTCCTGGACGCAGTGAGGTTATCGGAAACCACACCGATCATCAGCAGGGTGAGGTCCTCGCCACTTCGATCAACCTCGATATCATCGCCATCGTCAGCCCAAGAGAAGACGGTGTCGTAAAAGTACTTTCCGACGATTATGATATTCCTCCAATCGATCTGTCGGACCTCAACGTGCACGAAGATGAAAAAGAAAGCAGTCAGGCCCTCATCCGTGGCGTCGCCGCAAAGATTAAGGAAGACGGCGGCAACATCGGCGGCTTCGACGGCTATATGACCAGCGACGTGCTGCAGGGAAGCGGTCTGTCTTCCTCTGCTGCGTTCGAAGTCATGATCGGAAACATCTTCTCCGATCTCTACAATAATCAGAGTCTGGATCCCGTTGAACTCGCCAAAATCGGCCAGTACGCCGAAAACGTATTCTTCGGCAAACCATGCGGTCTGATGGACCAGTCCGCATGCTCCGTCGGCGGTCTGATTCACATCGACTTCGCCGATAAGCACAACCCGATCGTCGAAAAAGTCGACATCGATTTCTCCGACTTCAACACCTCCCTGTGCATTACCGACGTTCACGCATCCCATGCCGACCTGACGCAGGATTATGCGGACATTCCGTTCGAACTCAAGGAAGTGGACGAGTTCTTCGGAAAGCCGGTTCTGCGCGAAGTGGATGAAGCGGAATTTTATTCCCGTCTTCCGGAACTGCGTGAAGCCGTGAAAAACGACCGTGCACTGCTGCGTGCCATTCACGTATTTGAGGAAAACAAACGCGTACAGAAAGCCGTTAAGGCTCTCTCCGAAGGCGATCTCGCCGGCTTTGAAAAGCAGATCCTCGCTTCCGGAACGTCTTCCTTCAAATATCTCCAGAATATCTATTCTCCATCCGACTACAAAAACCAGGCGGTTTCTCTGGCTCTGGCTTTAAGCGAACTGGTACTTGACGGAAAAGGCGCTCACCGCGTCCACGGCGGCGGATTTGCAGGCACAATTCAGGCCTTCGTTCCAAACGAACTCGTTGATCAGTACGTGAAGACTATGGACAGCACCTTTGGAGAAGGCGCATGCCACGTTCTTCAGATCCGTCCTTACGGCGGCATCCGCGTATTCTAATCCAAGTCCGCTAAACGCATGCCTGAGCTTTTAAACGGCAAAGCAAGGCAGTCCAACTGAAAATTATGAACAAGCAAAGCAGCCTGCACGCAATCAAATTGCAGGCTGCTTTTCTCTGTCTGCCAGAAGAAGACGGCTTGAAAAGGAAAGCGGTTTGAAAGCTTTGACGTCCCCTTCAAACTGGAACGATCTGGATTTCAGTGGATGAGAGTGCGCCAAACCGATACAATAGCTCCGGAATATCTTTCTGGTATATCATTCCCCAAAATCGTCTGGGATTACGAAAACCAGAAAGTCTGTTTTTAAAAGGCTGCTTGAGCGGACACCCAGTCGATCCGATCGGCCTGCCGGCAGCTGAACCGAAGCCGGCAGGGAAAACGAAAGAGAAAAAGAGGAAGAGACATGAAGAAGAAAACAATGATTTTTGATCTGGACGGTACGCTGTATCGCGGAACGGCTCCGATCGAAGCGGGAATCCGCGCGATTGAGTTCTGTCAGGCGCATGACATTCCCTATCTTTTTCTGACCAACAATTCCATGCGCACGCCGCAGGAAAACGCGGAACACATGCTGAAAATGGGCTACCCGAACATTCGCGCTGAGGACTTCGTCAATTCGGCGATGGCCGCAGCTGCCTGGGCGTCAAAATACTGTGCGAAGACCGGAACGCCGCGAACGGCCTGGATGATTGGACAGGCCGGCATGAAAGAAGCGCTCGAACTGGAAGGCTTTGCGATTACGGAAGACCATCCGGCTTTTGTATTCATCGGTCTGGATAAATCCGCAGACTATGCGAAATATTCCAGAGCACTGGGATTTCTGCTCAACGGCGCAAAGCTGATCGGAACAAATATGGACCGCATTCTGGCCAAGCCTGGTGGTTTTGAAGTCGGCAACGGCTCGGTCGTTACGCTGTTTGAATACGCCACGGGACAGAAAAGCCCCGATATCGCCAAGCCAAGTGCTCCGATTCTCGAAACGGCTTTGAATAAGCTCCATATTTCGAAAGAAGAAGCCGTAATTATTGGAGATAATCTGGAAACCGATATCGCGCTCGGTTATAATAATCAAGTTCAGACTCTTTTCGTCCAGAGCGGCGTGCATAAGGAGTCGGATATCGAACGGCTCGGGATTATTCCCGATGAAACCGTGGCAAGCCTGGATGAGGCAGACTTTCTGCGTCTGTCCGCCATGGCTTAGAAAATAGTTTGTTATAATGATCACGGGAAAAAGAAAGAAAGAGTGATTTGTATGGAAAACTTCTTAAATATTTTGTTAATGGTCGACTCAGGTATCATGATTATTCTCGTCCTGCTGCAGAGCGGTAAATCCGACGGACTTTCCGCAGCATTCACGGGAAGCGGAGATCTTAACCTTTTGCGGTTCAGAAAGAACGCGGCTTCGAAAAGGTTCTCTCGTATGCCACGCTCATCTGCGGCATCATTTTCTTCGCCCTTGTAATCGCTTTACAGATTGTCTAAGGCCATCCGGCCTTTTTATTTTGCAGGCAAGTTTTTGTATTTTACAGACAGGATATTGTATGAAGAGGGTATTAAAGACTTCTGGACTGTCTCGAAAGGGAGGGATTTGAATGAAGGAAGAAATTGTTGAACTGCTTCAGAAAAAGAAAAACTGACTCCATACGGACTGGGCAAAGCCATGCACATCCGCACGGAACGTGAAAAAAGAACTTCAGATCGCGCTCAATGAGCTCGAAGATGAGCGCATCATTTATAACGACCACGAAAAGTACGTCTTCATTGACGGCCAGGAATGGGTGATCGGCAAGATTAAGGACGTTTCTGCAACGGAATATGCGGTTCTCTGCAAGGAGAACAAGCTGTATGTCCCCAAGAAAAACTGCCGCATGATGATGGACAAGGACGAAGTGCTCGTTCACAACTATGGACTGATGCCGGAAGTTGTCCACATTTATGAACGCGGCATTACGTGCATTCCTGGAACCTTCGTCCGTACCCGCAACGGCCTGAAATTCCGCAGCGATGTGGATCTTCACACCTCTTTTATCGTGACCAACCAGAAGGCTTACAAACTTTCGGCCGGCACCAAGGCGGTCGTTAAAGTCGTAGACTATTCCGCGCCGCTTCGCGTAAAAATCATTGCGGTGCTCGGTCAGGAAGACGAACCGGGCGTGGACATCAGCGCCATTCTTGCGGAAAACGAAGTCCGTCAGAACTTCGGCAAGAAAGTCCGCGCGGAATCCGATGAAATTCCAGAACGCGTCCACAAAAGGAAATGAAGGATCGCCACGATCTGCGCGATCTGATGACCGTCACCATTGACGGCGACTCCACCAAGGACTTTGACGACGCAATTTCTGTTGAAGCGCTGGCCAATGGCGGCTGGAAACTGTATGTCCATATCGCAGACGTCAGCCATTACGTCAAGGAAGACAGCGACATCGATAACGAAGCCTACAAGCGCGGCACTTCGATTTATGTCGCCGACCGCGTTGTGCCGATGCTGCCGTTCGCGCTGTCTAACGGCATCTGCTCGCTGAACCCGGGCGTGGATCGTCTGACACTGACGTGCGCCATGGAATTCAACCCGAACGGCGTCATGACCGACTACGAAATTTACGAGAGCGTCATTCATTCGGATGCACGCTGCACATATTCCAAAGTAAACGCCTATTTGGAAAATCCGCAGTCCGTTCCGGAATATGCACCGGTCGGCAATCTGCTCACCGCCTTCTCCGATCTGGCGAAAAAGATGCGAGAACAGACCGAAAAGCGCGGGGCCATATCGATTTTGAAACGAAGGAACCCAAATTCGTACTCGACGAAAGAGGCGTTCCTGTCGATATCCTCATCCGCGATCGCGGCTGGAGTGAAATGATGATTGAAGAGGCCATGATTGCGGCAAACGTTGCGGTCGCTCATGAGCTTCACTCCAAATCTCTGCCGGGCATGTTCCGAATCCATGAAGATCCGGATCCCGAAAAACTGCAGACGCTGGTCAACATGGCCAGTATTTTGCACGTGCCCTGCGACCTGGATGTCGAAAACTGCCAGCCAAAAGATGTCGCCCGCTTCCTGGCTTCGATCGAAGGCGAAGAAGAGAAGGAAATTCTTTCCACGATCACCGTTCGCTCCATGCAGAAAGCCCGCTACAGCGAAAGAACGTCGGCCACTATGGTCTGGCGCTCGATGAATACTGCCACTTCACATCGCCAATCCGCCGTTATCCGGACCTGCTGATTCACCGCATGCTCCGCCGTCATGTCATTCATAAGAAAAACGACGAGAAGAGCCTGCTCAAGGATGAAAAGCGCATGGAAAAATCGTCCATGCATCTGTCCGAAAAGGAAAAGGATGCCGTTACGATCGAACGGGCGGTCAACGATCTCGAATTTGCGAAATACATGGAAAATAAAGTCGGCGAAGTATATGATGGCCTGATCGTCGGCGTCACCAGCTTCGGCTTCTTTGTCGAACTCGACAACACCGTCGAAGGCATGGTTCCGCTGCGCAACATGATCGATGACTTTTACAACTACGATGCCGATACGATGATGCTTACCGGCGAAAATACCGGAAAGACCTTTACCCTCGGTATGCCGGTACGTATTAAAGTCCGCGATGTACAGACGGCCAAGCGCCAGATTACGTTCGACTATCTCGAAACGCTTCCAAGCCGTTCTGCGATGCGTCCAAGTACGCCTGTGATCGAAACCGCTGAACCGAAACCGGAAGAACAGCCGGAAGAAGAAATTCTGCAGGCGGAAATCGTGTCGGAAGAACGCGATGTAAACGTGACGATTACAGAAACGGAAGTTCAGGCGGAAACTCCGGCAAAGAACCGCCTGCCAAGGCGGATTCTGAAAAAGCCGAAGATCTGCCTGCCGTCGAAGCGCAGGATGACGATCTGCCGGCGGTAGAATCCGAAGGCAGCGATCTGCCAGCCGTTGAACCGGCAGCCGATTGTGAACGGCCCGCGACCGAGCCTCAGGAAAGCACAGAACTGCCGATTGCAGAACCTGTAAAATAAGCGGATCTTCTGTGCACAACAGAAATGAAAAATGCAGCGCTTCCGAAGCGATCTTCGGATGGCGCTGCATTTTGCGTCTTAGTGGAAAAACTGACAAGGACCGAGAAAGACAGACAAGTACAGACAAGGAATAGAAAGGGACAGGCAAAGGAAGAGGAAGCTCATGGCGTTTTCCGATTGTCGGTTTCGGTGAAGTTTCTTTCCCAAATCGTCACGAAATCTGCGTGCTCTGCGCAATATGTTATCTTATGTGATTTTTACCATTTTCCCTGTCGATTTTTGCAAATGGACCATCGTACTGCGATAATAAAAACCACAGGAAATTTTTTGCCGGCGATCTGAAGCGGCGAAGCAATCGCTTTCTACGGTGGATTCGCTTTGTCTCGTAACAAAAGCGCTGAAAAATTCCCAGGTTTCTGTGTAAAGCAGAAAAGGGTATCCGTGCCTGCCGATAAAAATTCTGTTACCCTGTACTCAGGAAAAACGAAACGATGCAGAGCTTCTGCACGATCGCTTTTCTCTGTACTTGCCTTGCAAAGTCCGAATACCAATTACAAAAAACGGAAGTCGAAAGGAGGAAGGATTGAAATGAAGAAAATGAAAACCGGACTGGCGGCGCTCGCGCTGGCCATGTCGATGTACATTCCTGCCATTTCAGCCGTGCAGGCCCAGGAAAGCCCGGATCTGCAGGCATCCCATTCACAGACCATCGAAGGACAGAACGGTCTCGAAACCGCCGTTCATGTTACGGATGAGCCGGAAGATTACTCCGTAAAACCGCAGGCTTCGATTGACGAAATTGATAATATTCCCGAGAGCGCCGTTAAGGTTCCTCGAAAAGTAATCGGTGAAGACGATCGCTATCTGATTGCCCGTACCGATGTGGCGCCGTACAACGCCATCTGCAATCTCACCATCACCTTTTCCAATGGCGGGGTATACTCCGGCACTGGATTTCTGATTGCGCCGGATACGATTCTGACCGCCGGCCACTGCGTCTTTGACCATGACAACAACATGGGCTGGGCGAGATCGATCGTGGCGGTTCCGGGCGGCAAGGATCCATCCAATCCGGACAACCAGTATTCGTCCAAACTGCTCATGGCACCGCCTGACTGGACGAAAACGGGCGCAAGCAATACCGACTACGATCTTGGTCTCATTCGCCTGAGAAAGCCGATTGAAGGGGTGGAACCGCTGAAGCTGGCTACGCTGGATCAGTCCAACCTGGACAAGACGTATGAACTGGCCGGCTATCCGTACAATGAAAACATTTCCCTGGAATCGCAGGGCATGTATGGAGCCAAAGGCCGCCTGCATTCGATGACCGGACGCCGTACCGTTCTGCATACCATTGACTCGTCGAGCGGTCAGTCCGGTGCTCCGCTGCTCAACGAAAACAATCAGGTTGAAGCGATTCATACATTTGCCAAGGCGAGCGAACAGCTCAATGGCGGCGTTGCCATCGACTCCTACATTTACGCGTATGTGGCCTCGTATGCGGCCATCGATGAGCCGGTGTACCGCCTGTACAACCCGAACTCGGGTGAACATCTGTACACGACGGAATACAACGAGCTCGTCAACTGCGTAAACTACGGCTGGAAAGACGAAGGCGTCGCCTGGCATTCCGAAAGAACGGCGTACCGCTGTATCGTCTCTACAACCCGAACGCGGGCGACCATCACTACACGCTCGATACCGCTGAGCGTGCCGCACTCGTGGAAATGGGCTGGACAGCCGAAGGCATCACCTGCTATACGTCCGCAAGTGAAAACGATCGGCCGGTATACCGTCTGTACAACCCGAACGCGGTTGCCGGATCGCACCATTTCACGTTTAACGCAACAGAACGCGACGGTCTTGTAACGATGGGCTGGGTCGATGAAGGCATTGGCTTCTATTCAAAATAAACTTCATAAAAGACAGGCATGAATTCCCAAATCCTTACTCTGGGCGTTCATGCCTTTTTCGTTTTCTTCACTTCGCCGTTCGTTCTCCGGTTTTTGGTAAAATGAGAATAAATTTTCATGAGTCAATCAACATCGAACGTTTCCCGTTCTCTGCCTAAATCGGGCAGGGAAGGAAGAACGCTTCGATGAAATCGATATTCGAACATTCTGGAGAAAAAAGTATGGATTCGAACCTTTCCAAAGCCAGCCAGGCCTGGCAGCAGGGCTATCGTCTTTGTCAGACACTCGAACAGATGGACCCTGCTTTTCTTAAACCCCTTGAAAATACGCTGACTGAACAGTATCGCATCGAAGTCCTTTCGCTGCTGCTCTATCTGGCCGAAGCGGCTGGCGGTGTCCAGGCCAAACGGGCTGCTCTGATCAACGAAGTGCTGTCCTTTCACTACACCCCGAGTGAATACAACGCGCTGATGAAGCGGCTTTCGCTGCACAAGTCGGATTTCAGCTCGCTCATTCCTGTCGTACTCAAAGTCGCTGCCCATGGCGATCAGCTAAGCGGCACAGGCAGTACGTATCAAAGACAGATTCTTTCCGTTCTCAGCGAAATTTCCAAAAACGCCTGGGAGTGTGCGGGCAAGGATCCCCTTGAAGAACTTGACCAGCAGATTTACATTTTGTTTCTCGACAACTGGATTCACAAAAACCAGCCGGCACCCGATACCCCCAAGGAACTGATCGATACCCTCGATTCGCTCGGCCGTCTGGAGCGGGAACTCGGTCCGTCGCTCTTTCCGGAACAGACTTCGACCATGGGCGGATCGAGCGATCCCAAAACGCAAAATAAACAGGCCCCCAAAACCAGTGAAACGGCCGAAGCGAAACCGGAACAGCCGGAAAAAACACTGGATGAGCTGATGGAAGAGCTCAATTCGCTGACCGGGCTGAAAGGCGTTAAGGAAGACGTCAACAGCCTGATCAACCTGCTGAAGATTCGCCGGATCCGTCGAGAGCGTTCGATGAAGGAAATGCCCGTATCGATGCATCTGGTGTTCACCGGCAATCCAGGAACGGGCAAAACGACCGTCGCCCGGCTGCTCGCCGGCATTTATCATGCGCTCGGCGCCTTAAGCAAAGGTCAGCTTGTGGAAGTAGACCGTTCGGAACTGGTCGGCGGCTATGTCGGCCAGACCGCAATCAAGACGCAGGAAGTCGTCAACTCCGCTCTGGGCGGCGTGCTCTTTATCGACGAAGCCTATTCCCTGGCCGCCGGCAAGGACAAAGCCGACTTTGGCCGGGAAGCGATCGATACGCTTCTGGTCGAGATGGAAAACCATCGTGACGATCTGGCGGTTATTGTCGCCGGCTATCCCGAACCGATGGAAGAATTCCTGCAGTCCAATCCGGGTCTGAAATCGCGATTTAACAAGTTCATCGATTTCCCGGACTATACCCCGGAAGAACTGTATGAAATTCTCTTAGGCATTTGTAAAAAGAACGGCTACAAACTCTCCGAAAAAGCCCAGGAAACCGCGAAGTCGATGTTCAGGGATCTGTACGAAAACCGGGATGCCGATTTTGCCAACGGCCGTACCGTGCGTAATCTCTTTGAAAAAGCCGTCGTACGCCAGGCCAACCGTCTGGTCAAACTCGACACCTTAAGCAACGAACAGCTCGAAACGATCGAAGCCTCGGATCTGAGCGGAGAAGAACCGGAAGATGCAGAGAGTGAAAAAGCAGAGGACGAAGCCAAAAACGAGTCCGCTGCGGAAAATCCTGATCCATCTGCTTCGAATTCGGAAGAAATACCTGCCGAACCAGCCTCTGTTTCTGTAAATACAGATCCAGAAACATCCGAGGCTTCGGATCTGTCGAGAGCAGAGAAGGGCACGGAAACGGAGAACAATCCAAATCAGAAAACGGAACTTCCGTTGCTTCCCGCATCCGACAGCGAGACACCGGCTGCAAGCCCAAAAGAAGAAACAGGTCCCGATCTTCTGGAAGGGGAACTGGATGCCGTCGACGTTCTGGAACGGTTTAAAAACGGCGAAGAAGGCGCCTTTGCGGATCCGCAGGCGCTGGCCAAGGCACTCATATCCCGTGCCGGACGAAAACGTGATGAAGAAAAAGCCATGAAGGCAGCCGCAAAGAAAGAGGACCAGCATGGCAAGTGAGACAAAACGGATTCTCGAACACTTTGATTGGATCGCTGAACAGCTTGGCGAAGATCTTTCCTGGTACATCGTCTATGAAGCAGCGCTCAAAGCCGGGGATATGCTTCATGTAGAAGGCAGCTACGATCTTCCCGACAATAAAAGACGCCTGTACAACTATGCGACAAGCATTGAACTATGCCGGCTGCTTGAAGAACACGTCCTGATCGGCGAGAAGGTGGACATTACCCACGAGTTTTACATCGAAGCCATGGACTATTTCGCGCTCCATGTGCCGGCTGTCCCCACGTTTGAGCTGAGCGGCTATCTGAACTATCTCGACAGCTGGTCCATGCAGTTTACGGACTGGACGAGTGCTCATCCGCAGCCTTTTGAAAATCTGGAAATTGTCGTCAGCACGTGCTGATCGCTTTATGAATGTGCGGACGAAAGATGAATGCTGCCCGCTCGAAATACTCCAGTCCTAAAAATGGGCAGGGAACAGGAAAATCCGCTTTTCTGTTTGAACGGTTGTGCCAAAAGAATCTGGATTTCTTCGTGAAAAGGAAGAATCCAGGTTTTTTACGTTTTCGTGCTGTTTCTTTGAAGGGATCGGATATCTGCTGGACGCCATTTGGGGCTTAAACGGACAGAAAGTACGGCCTGCACCCTGATCCGGACGAAAAAGCGGCCTGTTCGGTCGACTAAGTGTCCAGTTTGGAAACAATTTGAAAGGCGAAATGGAAACCCTTACAATGAAGTCACTCACAGGAAGGAAGTGGTTTTATGAAAAGCAATGTTGTTGTTTCGGTGCTTGTTAATGGGAATAAAACCGGGCTTTCTTCCGGATTAAGCTGGGACAGTGTGCAGTAGGGTCTTTTGACCTGAAGCCATCTGGCCCGGCTTTTGATACCAGAATTATAGGAGGATTTACAAAATGGATCAGAAATTCAATAAGGTGTTCTGGGATGCATGCGCAAATGGCGACTTCGCAATGGCAGTCGGCCAGATCCGCACCGGAGCTGATGTAAACTACGCCAACGGAGACGGCAGAACCGCACTGATGCGCGCTGCCAAACGTGACCGCAAGGATATCGTTCAGTTACTGATCGATAACGGTGCAGATGTAAATGCAGCTGACAAATACGGAAAAACCGCTCTGATGGGCGCAGCCAAAAAGGCAACCGCACAATCTGCAAGGCGCTGATCGAAGCCGGTGCTGACGTGAACGCAAAAGATGACAACGGCAGAACCGCACTCATGCGTGCCGCTCTTCTCGGACAGGATCGCTGCATTCAGGTTCTGCTCGATGCCGGCGCAGAAATCAACGCCCAGGACGAAGTCGGCCGCAGCGCACTCATGGAAGCCTGTATCGCCTTCAAGCGCGACACCATTAACATGCTGCTCGAGCGCAACGCCGATGTGAACCTTTTCGATAATAACGGCTGCACCGCTCTGATGCGTGCGGCATACGGCGGATATCCTTCGCTCGTAGAAAAACTGATCGTTTACGGCGCAGACAAGGATATGGCCGATAAACAGGGCAACAAAGCGATTGATTATGTACGTGAACACTGCAGAGCCCAGCTCGAACCCATGCTGGAAATGTAGACGTCTGAAAGGAAAAATAATTATGAGAGACTATAAAAGCAGCGAAGTCCGCAACGTCAGTGTCGTCGGCCACTCCGGCGCAGGAAAAACATCCGTTCTGGAAGCGATGCTTTACTACACGGATGCAACGGAACGCTTTGGAAAAACCAGCGAAGGTTCTTCGCTGATCGATTTCGATGCAGAAGAAATCAAGCGAGGCATCTCCATTTACACTTCGATCGTTCCGATCGAATGGGATGAATGCAAAATCAACTTCATCGATACTCCGGGCTACCTTGACTTCACTGGCGAAAAAGAAGCCGGAATGGCCGCAGGCGATAACGTTCTGATCGTGGTCAATGCGAAAGATCCGCTCCAGGCTGGAACCCGTCTCGCCTATAAAGAAGCTGTTGCTTCCCATAAACCGACCATCTTCTTCATCAACCATCTCGATGAAGAAAACACTTCCTTCGACTCTGCTTATGCAGCTCTGCACGAAGCTTTCGGAAAATCCGTTATCCCGTTTGAAGTGCCAATTATTGAAAACGGCGAATACGTAGGTACCGTCAACATTCTGAAAAACAAAGCCTGGTATCATCATGGACCAAAAGCTTCCGACTCCGTCGCTCAGCCTGTTCCGGAAGAAATGGCCGATGAAATCGCCATGTACAAAGACCAGATCGCTGAAGCAGTTGCCATGGGCGACGACGATCTGATGGAAAAATTCTTCTCTGGCGAAGAATTTACCGACACGGAACTGACCAAGGGCGTTCGTATTGGCGTACGCAGCGGTGAAATCATTCCTGTATTCTCCGGCTCCGCCGTCGAAAGCCGCGGCATTGGCCGTCTGATGGATCTGATCATCACGTACTTCCCGTCCTATTCCGAAAAGGGAATCATCACCCTGGAAACGCCGGAAGGCGAACCCGTTGAACTGCTGACGACGGAAGAAGAAACCATGACCGCACAGGTTTTCAAGACGATCATGGACCCGTTCGTAGGCCGTATTTCCTACGTCAAGGTTCTTTCCGGAACGCTCGCTTCCGATTCTCAGGTTGTCAACGGCAACACCGGCAAACCGGAAAAAATCGGTGCGCTGTTCACCATTAAAGGCCGCTATCAGACCGCTGCCGGAAAACTCTTTACCGGCGACATCGGCGCCATCTCCAAACTGCAGAATACGAAAACTAACGATACACTCTGCGCAAAGGGTACCCGTCTGATCAATAAGCCGATCGTCTTCTCCGAAGCTCTGTACGGCCAGGCGGTTACGCCTAAGACAAAGAACGATGAAGACAAGCTCTCCACCGGTCTAAACCGTATTTCCGAAGAAGATCCGACCTTCCGCGTTGAAAACAACCCGGAAACGCGTGAAACCGTCATCTATGGTCTGGGCGACCAGCATCTGGATGTCATCGTCAACAAGCTGAAATCCAAATTCAAAGCGGAAGTTCTGCTGAGCGATCCGAAAGTTACGTATCGCGAAACGATCACCAAGACGGCCGTCGGCGAAGGCCGTCATAAAAAGCAGTCCGGCGGTCATGGCCAGTTCGGTCACGTCTTCGTTGAATTCGCGCCAAACCCGGATGAAGAAGAACTCGTCTTTGACGAAAAAGTATTCGGCGGCGCCGTACCGAAACAGTACTTCCCAGCCGTTGAAACCGGTCTGCGTGAAAACGCCATGGTCGGCCCGCTAGCCGGCTACAAGATGGTCAACCTGAAGACGACGCTGCTCGATGGCAAATACCACGACGTCGATTCTTCCGAAATGGCCTTCAAACTGGCTGCCCGTCTTGCGTATAAAGACGCAATGACCAAGTGCCGTCCGATTCTGCTTGAACCGATCATGAACCTGAGCGTTCGCGTTCCGGATGAATACACCGGCACAATCATCGGCGATCTCAATAAGCGCCGCGGCGCCATCCTGGGCATGGATCCAGAAGGCGATGAACAGGTGATCTCCGCACAGGTTCCGATGATGGAACTGTCCAAGTACGCCATCGATCTGCGCTCCATGACACAGGGCCTTGGAAGCTACACCGTTTCCATGGACCGCTACGATCCGGTTCCGGAAAACATCGCTTCCCGCATTATTGCTGAAGCAGCCAGGGACTAAATCCGCTTCAGGCCTGATCCAAATCTTTCCAAAACTTAACCGAAACAGCATGCCGAGCAGCCGAAAATTCCAGCTGCTCGGTTTTTGGCATACTCTCATTCGGATCTGAGGGAAGTCCTCGCCGGAAGAGGCGGCGGACCCGCGGATTTTTGAACGGTTTTGAATTTTCTGGATTTTCCAGAAGCTTTTTGACCGATTCGTAAGAAAACGTGTCTATACTCTTTACGGGAATGAAGTTCTCCCTCGGGAAACCGGAACCGCTCATGCACAAATGCAGGCTGATGACTTCTGTGATTTTTTGAATCGCAGAAAGCATCAGCCTTTCTGCGTTTATGGAGGTATTTTATGTTAACGTCTCTGGCTCTGATCATCCTGATCGGACTCGCTTTCGCGAAACTCTGCGAACGGCTGCGGCTGCCGCGCATTATCGGCTATCTGCTCGCCGGAATCTGTATCGGACCCAGCTTTCTGAACTGGCTTGATCCGTCCATTCTTTCCATTTCAGCGGATTTGCGCCGCATCGCGCTGGTCATCATTTTGATTAAAGCCGGCTTGTCCTTGAATCTGAACGATCTTAAACAGGTCGGACGCCCGGCTCTTCTGATGTCCTTTCTGCCGGCATCCTTTGAAATTCTCGGCTTCGTGCTCTTTGCCCCAGCACTCCTTCATATCTCGCTGGTCGAAGCCGCGCTAATGGGATCGGTGGTCGCCGCCGTATCGCCTGCTGTAGTCGTTCCGCGCATGGTGACGCTGATGGAAAAGCGCTATGGCACATCCAAAAGCATTCCCCAGATGATCCTGGCCGGCGCGTCTCTGGATGACGTATTTGTCATCGTGCTCTTCAGTACGTTTTGCGATATGGCCCAGGGCGGCAGTGCGCAGCTGTCCATCTTTTAAGCATTCCCGTCTCAATTGTTCTTGGTCTTCTTTTAGGCGCCGCGTGCGGCTGGATGCTTTCCAAATACTTTACGTGGCAAAGCCAGAAGGGAAGTGCCGTTCCTGCCGAACGCAAAGCCATTCTCGTTCTTGGTCTGTCCTTTCTGATGCTTGCGGTGGAAGCGCTGATCAAACTATACGTGTCGCTCTCCGGTCTGCTTGCGGTTTTGAGCCTGTCCATGATGGTAGCCAGAGACAGCCAGAAAGAAATTACGCTTACGCTTCAGAAGCAGTTTGGAAGCCTCTGGACCGGAGCAGAAATTTTCCTGTTTGTGTTGGTCGGTGCGGCGGTAGATGTGCAGTACGCGGCCCTGGCTGGTGCACGGGCTGTACTGATGATCGGCATAGCCCTGATCTTTCGGTGCGTGGGCGTTTCTCTCTGTCTGCTTCACACGCATCTCAATAAGAAGGAGCGTCTGTTCTGCATGATTGCCTACCTGCCAAAAGCGACGGTGCAGGCGGCAATTGGATCGACCGCCCTCGATCTGGGTCTGTCATGCGGTCCGATTGTGCTTTCGGTAGCCGTTCTTGCCATTCTGATTACAGCACCGCTAGGCGCCATCGGTATGGATCAGACGTATTTCCGCCTGCTTTCTCACGATGAAAAACCGAAAGGAAAACCGGAGGCCAGCGCTGCAGACGGTAAGAAGCCAGAAGAATCTTCCGCAAAAGCCGTTTTCCATTCGTGATGCAGACAGGCGGATCCGCCTGTCTGCGCAGCGAGCGGTTTCCATTTTGACTCTCGGCCATTTTTCTGAATGGTTAGGAACGAATCCCGCAAAATGCCGGGACAGGACGGATTTTCCAAATTCCTCTTTCTCTGCGCTATACTGATCCTCATATGTCCCGACATTCGGACGGCTTCTGCTTTTCCCCGAAACAGCCGTTTGCGATCGAGTCTGGGACAGAGCGAAAGAAACAGAAAGAGAGGAGAAATCGGTCATGAAGACACTGAAGTATTTTCTTTCCTTTTATAAACCGTACAAAGGCGCGATGATTCTGGATCTGGTCTGCGCATCGATTCTGTCTCTGGTCGATATTGCCTTTCCGGCCATTCTGAGCGCGTTTACCGCGAAAGCTGCGGGCATCTCCGGTCCCGCGCTGCTGAACTGGATGCCGTGGGTCATTCTTGGACTGCTCGTGCTGTACGGCATTCGAACGGCCTGCCGCTTTTATGTCGCGTGTCAGGGCCACAATACCGGTGCCCAGATGGAAAGCGACATGCGCAGAGATCTGTTTGATCAGTACATGAAGTTCTCGCACGCCTATTACGATCAGGTCAATACGGCGACGCTCAGTTCCCGCATGGTTTCGGATTTGATGGATATTTCCGAAATGGCGCACCACTGCCCGGAAAACCTGCTCATCGCCTCGGTGAAGCTGATCGGTTCGTTTGTGATCATGTTTTCGATGAACCTGACCCTGTCTTCGATTTTGCTGGTGATCACGATTCTGATGGCCATTACCGCCTGGAAGCAGAACCGGCGCATGAAAGAAACGTTCAAGCTTAACCGCGTGAAAATCGCCGGAATCAACGCGTCGCTGCTCGATTCGCTCGAAGGCATTCGCGTTGTAAAAGCCTTTGGCAGCGAAAAGCAGGAACAGAAGAAGTTCAGAAAAGCCAATCGCGAATTTCTTGATTCCAAATTTCAGAACAACCGCGTCATGGGAATTTACTACAGCTCGAACTACTTTTTCAGGGACTGCTCTATACGGCCGTCATCGGTGCCGGCGGCTATCTGATTGCGACTGGAAAAATGCAGGCGGCAGAACTGGCAGCCTTCGCTCTTTACGTCAACGTGTTCATTGGTCCGATCGACATTCTTCTTGAATTTGCGGACAGCCTGATGAAAGGCTTCACGGGCTTTCGCCGCTTTGAAGAAGTCATGGAAACGAAACCGCAGATTACCGAAAAGCCCGATGCCAGATCGCTTGAAAATGTGAAAGGCGACATCGCCTTTGATCACGTTTCCTTCCGCTACGATGACGACACGCCGGTGCTCGATCAGGTCAGCTTCGAAATTCCTGCCGGCGGCCGCTACGCGCTGGCTGGTCCGAGCGGATCGGGAAAATCGACGATCTGTTCGCTTATCCTTCGCTTTTACGATGTGACCGGCGGAGCCGTTCGCATTGACGGTGTGGATGTCCGGGATCTGACGCTCGAGTCTCTGCGCCAGCAGATCGGTGTGGTGACGCAGGATGTCTACCTGTTTGACGGGACCATTGCGGACAATATTCGTTACGGAAAATGGGACGCGACCGAGGAAGAAGTCCTGGAAGCGGCACGTAAAGCCAGCCTGGCGGAATTTATTGAATCGCTGCCCGATGGACTGCAGACGCGTGTCGGCGAAAAGGGAACCCGTCTTTCCGGCGGACAGAAGCAGCGTATTTCGATCGCGCGCATTTTCCTGAAAGATCCGAAAATCGTCATTCTCGATGAGGCGACTTCCGCACTCGATAACGAAAGCGAATACTACATCCAGCAGGCTCTTGAAAAGCTGACCGAAAACCGGACGTCGCTGACGATCGCGCATCGTCTTTCTACGATCGAAAACGCGGATCGCATTCTTGTCGTAGATGGCGAGGGCATCAGCGAAAGCGGAACCCATGAAGAACTGATCGCGCAAAACGGTCTGTATGCGTCTTACGTCTTCCGCCAGTTCGGCCAGCACGAAACGCATTAAGCGCAAAATCATTTTGAAACGACGAAACGCCGTATCCTCGCAGAACAGGGATGCGGCGTTTTTGAATGCTCGAAAATCATGCCAGGGTCCTTTGGAAAACGGAGAAAAAGGCTGTGCGCCTCTCCTGCAAATACAGGATCGGTTGCACAGCGAATGCGTCTTACTGTTCTTTCTTTTGGGAGCAAAAGGGGACTGGGCCGATCGGCGGGTACCGTGTCCGGAAGCTTTCATAGAGGAGCGCTTGAGCATGGACGATTCCTTCTTCTTTTCGAGAAGGGCTTCCTGCTCCTTTTCGGCTTTCTTTTCCTGGTTTTTCTGACGCTTAAGATAAATCAGCAGCCACACCGTGGAAAGAATGTCTGTGAAAAAGCAGAGCTGAACGACGCCGGCGGCAATGGCTTTGGAACGGTCGAGCTTTTTCGCCTTGACGAGCTGAACAAGAAGCACGAAGACATAGGCGGAAGTGATGCCTAACAAAATCCAGGAAAAGGCTTCAAACATAAAGTCGCTCGTCGCCCGTTTCATTAAAATATTCAGCACGATTTCCGGAAGCAGAGCCGTCTTGGTAAAGAGAACATCGATGAGCGTGGAAATGGGCGGCAGCCCGGATGTCGTCGCCTTCCAGATCAGACAGGCTGCGGTACAAAGCATCATCAGCGCGAGAACGCAGAGCAGGATGGGTGCAAAGGACTGCAGCGCGAAGAGATAGAAGAAGTGGGCGCTGGCGGCCATTCCATACAGGAAAAACGCGCAGAAATTCTTTTCCGAAGAGAGCGCATACACCAGCATGAGCAGACAGCCGGTAATCAGACACGATACGCACAAAATCATCATTTCTGTGCTGGTGACAAAGCCGACAAACAGCGTACTGATCACCAGCAGGATCTGCGCGAGATAATACAGGATTTTCTTCATGATCCAATTCCTTTTCTAAACAAAGCGGCAAACCGATTTCCTGAGTATCCGAAAGCATGCCGATCGTTTCGGCTTCGCAGGCCGATCAGGCTCGTTTCGTACAGGCTTTAAAGACGGGGAGAGACGGCGGTTATTTATCGGAAGACGGGGCGGTTCCGGTTTCTTTTGGCAGAGCCGGCGTGTCTTTGGTCTTGCCGCTTTCGATGGGCAGATCGATTTCCTCCAGATCGCTTCCAAATTTTTCTTCGTCGAGATCTTCACTGTCTTCGAGATCATCGAACAGATAGGCGCAGAACAGGTCGTACGTTTTTTGGAGCGCGTGGAAATCGTCACGCTCATCCCGCTGTCGGGATGCCGGCAAAACCATCCGCTGACCGCCAGAACCGCAAAGGGGCCTTCGGGCAGGTAAGGCGCAATTTCATTGCCGATCGAGGGTAGGGAAACCGACGTATAGCCCATATGAAGCGCCCGCTCGAGAATGGCATCAATGAGCTGGTGAAGCGATTCTTCCCGGATCACCTCCGGCAGAGCGGCGTGAAAAATGGATGCCGAGCGGCCGATTCCGGAAGAGGTGACCACGATCTGACCGGGTTTGGGCGGCGTCAGTTTGGCACAGACGCTGCGCAGCGCTTCGCCCCCGCGGTCAAAAATGAGTTTTGGATCGTGCTCCGTTTCTTCAAACGGATGCTCAGCAATATTGGCGATGACATCGCAGTCCTGATCGCACACTTCGCCATAGTTGATGTACAACGAACACGAAGCAGAACGGCCATCCTCATTGAGTACGAGCGCCAGCAGTTCATGCGTCAGCATGGCGGAAAGATCCCATGGGTTAAGGATCAGCCCTTCGCAATCCGGATCTTCCAGAGCGGCACGGAAAATTTCTTCCGCCTTGACGGGTCGATATTCCGCGGCGGGCCCTTCCTGATCTTCTGGAACCGTCAGAAAGGCGCAGTACGCCTGTCCGCCATGTTCCAGATCGACTTTTCGAAACAGTTCCTTTTCCGGCAAAGATACATTTCCAGATCCAGCGGATCCACTTCATCGAGCTCGCTGGTCTGCGAGGTAAGAATCGGCACATACAGCAGCGTCTGTTCATCCACGGCTCTTTGAAGAAGCGAAATAAAATTCCAGTTGGCTTCCTGGCTGTGATCGAATTCGAGATTCAGACCGGCTGCGAGAATCTGATCTGAAAGGGGAGCCGGTTTTCGGCCTTTCAGACGGTCCAGACGAACTTTCATATATCTGTATAGTATGGCAGGGGCTTCTTCAGACTGGGCAAAAAAGCCCCTGAAGTCACGCTCGAAAAGGATTTAAGAAAACAGAAAACAGTATAGAAAACAGTATAAGGATCAGAAAATGCACCAGATGGTAGAGAAGGCAGTTCAGAATCAGCGTTCGTCAGAGAAATCGGAAAATCTCACAGTGTTTTCTATGAGAAAGCCGGTTTGGATCACTGGAAAACTCGGAAAGCTCTATTGCAGACAGGGGGCATTAGACTGAAAAAGCGGTCAAATATCATGCGTTCAAAAATGAATGAAAGCCTTTTCGAAAAAATGTCTTTTCTGAAGAAATCTGTGTTTCCCGGCATATTGCAATTTAAAAATGGATTGACTATTGTTGAACAGGCAAATGCGCAGCCGATCATCCGGACGGCCAGCGAGTCCACTTTGCCGACAGCCGGTTCAGGCAGAAATTCTGCCGCAAATTTACATCGTATTCAGCATTGAAACGAAAGTTGAGGAAATTTGTTACATGAAAAACAAACAGAAAACCCGGAATATGGCTTTCTTCGCCATGTTTCTGGCCATTGAGCTCATTCTGACGCTCACACCGCTTGGCTATATCCGCATTCCCGGACTGGCCATCACCCTGCTGCATATCCCCGTTGTGGTCTGCGGAATTCTCATGGGTCCCGGCTGGGGCGCAGCGCTCGGTCTTGTCTTTGGTCTGACATCCATCTGGAACGCGACCATGCAGCCCTCGATTACTTCCTTTGTCTTCTCGCCGTTTGTTACGGTAGGCGGCATCAGCGGAAACTGGACATCCCTGATCATCGCTCTGGTTCCGCGTATCCTGCTTGGCGCCATCTCCGGCTGGCTGTATGAACTCTTCGCAAAGAAGATCAACCGTCCGCTGTCCGCGCTTCTTGCGGCGGTCATCGCCACCTTCTGTCATACTCTGATGGTTCTCGGTCTGATCGCTCTGCTCTGGGGCAATCAGTATTCCGCTGCGATCGGCATCGCGCCTTCGGCGCTGCTGGCGTATCTGGGCATGGTCATCGTCAGCAATTCTCTGATGGAAATGGCCACTGCCGGAATTGTTTCCATGGCTCTGGCTAAGGCGATTTCTCCTTCGAGAATGTCTTCGCCGGCTTCTTCGCACGCCTGAAAAGACCAATAGAAAACCGGCTGAAATTTAAATAGAGCAAAGAGTTCATCAGAAACGAAATCCGTAAAAAGCGAAAGCTGGACCTTTCGCAGCGTTCTGTCCAAAGCGGAAAAAGATTTCCTGAACACAGGGAAAGAAAAACGATTCTGGATTGTTACTGATCTCTTTGCCAAATCCAGTATTTACACTCGTATATACCCATTCAATTTACCCATTCAAGACGCCTGAAACAGGGCGTCTTTTTCGCTTCCTTCCCGGCAGCCAGGTCAGAAAGGGAGTGAATTGATTTTCATTGACGAAACCAGACCGGGATTTTAAGATGATTTTAAACATATAAGCATTTGCTTAAATGATGAAATAACAGAAAGATAAAGCGTTTAATCCATCTTTCTTTTCTTAGTGGATTCAAATTCCAGAGGCAGATGATCCCCAGTCAGGGCCTGTGTGATTTGCTTCATAAAAGGGAAGAGAAAGAAAAGAAACACAGAAAGGAGACAGTGCTATGGCTTTACAGAACGTGCTTAAAACGTGTTCCGATCCGATTAATCGACAGATTCTGGATCTGCTTCGTGAGCAGTCCATGAACGCCGGAGAAATTGCCCGTCATTTTTCCATTTCCGCAGCAGCCGTTTCCCAGCATCTGAGCGCTTTAAAGACGGCTGGTCTTGTCCGCTGTGAGCGCAGCGGCAAGTTCCTGGTGTATGAACTGAACGCCTCCGTACTGGAAGAAGCGGCGATCTGGATCCAGTCGCTGCTGAATACCGCACCGGCAGAACAGATGGATTCGAATTCGGTTCCCTCCGAAAGTTCCGCTGCGAAAATCTGAATCGGAAAGAGAAAATGGAAAAGGCCAAAATTCCCAAAACGAAACAAAAGGAGCTTCTTTTATGAAAAATGCAAATTCCACTGAACCCCATGCACCGGCTTCGCTTACCCGAGGCAAGATCGCCTTTTCCATCGGCCTCTGTCTTCTTCCTCAGCTTGCTGGCATCTTCTGTCTCTCTTCCATGCCCGCTCAGATCCCCATCCACTTTAACTTTCAGGGAACGCCGGATAACTGGATTTCTTCCTCGCTTTTCTTTTTCGGATTTCCCTGGATGTTTGTCGCAGCGGACGCCTTCTGTCTTGGAACTACGTTCTTCTCCAAAAAGGCAGCGCCCAGTCTCCGTCCATCGAAAACCTGCTTCTGCTGACCATTCCGTTTATTGAACTGATCGTATATATCGGCATCCTGCTCTTTATGAACACAGACGCCTTTCGGATCACAACCTGGATCAGCGGTCTGATCGGCCTTCTTCTCGTGATTTTGGGAAACCTGATGCCAAAAGCCAGACAGAACAGCTATTTTGGCTTTCGAACGCAAAGTACGCTTTCTTCCAAATCCGTATGGCAGAAAACGAACCGTGCAGCCGGATATGCTCTGACGCTGCTTGGCGTGCTGACGATTTTGCGGCGTTCACTTACAATGAAGTTCTCATGTTCGCCCTTCTGATCGGCGGAAGTCTGCTCGTAACCATGGGACTGTCGATTTACGCACACCGATTAGCGGACCGGGAAAGCCAGAAAACAGAATAGGCGGCCGTTCCGAAAGAAAAAGATCCTTTTTCTGGCGAATCTGCCTGCAAGCTTCCTTGCTCAAAAAGTCTCTTTGCGTAAGCCGACGGACGAAAACGCATTCTTCGAATCGCCTGCAGTTGTTGATAATGCAAAAGGAGTCAGAATTCTGCATTTGTTTTGTGATAAAATTTCTCTGATGAGAAATATGTAGACAGAGGAGGATTTTCTGCATGTTAAAAGGAATCGCCGCCTCAGCAGGCGTATCTTGCGCAAAAGCGTACAAACTCGTTCAGCCTGTTGTGGTCATTGAAAAACGCACAGACGCTGATCCGGCAGCTGAAATTGAAAAGCTGGATGCGGCTCTTCGCAAAACCGTATCCGATATTGAAGGCGTAAAGGCAAGGGCAGCCAAACGCCTTTCCGATGAGGAACTGGCCGTATTTGATGCCCATCTGATGATGGCAAACGACCCGGAACTCTCCGGACAGATGAAAACGATGATCCAGAACGACAAAGTCAATGCGGAATACGCGGCGGATGTCGTTTCCAAAATATGATCGCCATGTTCGAAAGCATGGATAACGATTACTTCCGTGAAAGAGCGGCAGACATTAAGGACGTTACGTTCCGTATGCTCTGCAACCTGCTCGGCCTGGAAATCCCGGATCTGAGCAGCATCAGCGAACCGACGATCATCGTTGCACACGATCTGACCCCGTCGGACACTGCACAGCTCAATGAATACGTAAAAGGCTTTGTTACCGAAATCGGCGGCAAAACCAGCCACTCCGCCATCATGGCCAACTCGCTTGAAATCCCAGCTGTTGTCGGAACTGCCGGTGCTCTCGATGCGATTAACAACGGCGACATCATTGGCCTCGACGCCATCGATGGAGAAGTCTTCGTCAATCCGGATGAAGAAACGACCGCTGCACTGAAGAAAAAGAAACCGAATATCTCGAAGAGAAAAAGAACTCCAGATTCTGATCAACGCCAAATCGATCACGACCGACGGTCATGAAGTTGAACTGGCTGGAAACATCGGAAACGCAAAGGACGCTGAACAGGTTATTACCAACGGCGGCGAAGGCGTAGGTCTGTTCCGTACCGAGTTCCTGTACATGGACAACGATCACTTCCCAACGGAAGAAGAGCAGTTCCAGGTATACAAACAGGTACTCGAAACGATGAAGGGCAAGAAAGTCGTAGTCCGCACGCTCGATATCGGCGGCGACAAGCGTCTGTCCTACTTCGAATTCCCGGAAGAAATGAACCCGTTCCTGGGCTACCGTGCCATCCGTCTGTGCCTCGATCGCACCGACATCTTCAAAACCCAGCTGCGTGCGCTCTGCCGTGCTTCCGTTTACGGCAAGCTCTGCATCATGTTCCCGATGATCGCTACGATCGGTGAATTCCGCGATGCCAAAGCCATCTTTGAAGAATGCAAAGCCGAACTGCTCGCGGAAGGCGTAGCCGTATCGGATGACATCCAGGTCGGCATGATGGTCGAAATCCCGGCAGCTGCTGTACTCGCGGATGAATTCTCCAAATACGCAGACTTCTTCTCGATCGGTACCAACGACCTGATCCAGTACTCCATGGCTGCAGACCGTATGTCCGAAAAGGTTTCCTACCTGTATCAGCCGTTCAACCCCGCCATCCTTCGTCTGGTCAACATGACAATTCAGGGTGCGCACAAAAACGGCAAATGGGTCGGCATGTGCGGTGCCATGGCCGGCGAACCCAACGCCGTTCCAATCCTGCTCGGTCTCGGACTCGATGAATTCTCCATGTCGGCTACCCAGATTCTGAAAGCCCGCAAAATCGTCAACGGCCTTTCCTATAAGGAAATGCAGACGATGGCGCAGAACTGCCTGAATCTCGATACCGCCAACGAAGTTCTCGACTACGTGAAAAAGAAGTTTCCAAATAAGCTGTACGGTCCGCGTGCTTCAATGCGCCGATTGTACTGAACCCAAATGGAATGTTTTAAGCCCGTTCGGCGATTTTGTAAGATTCGTCCGGACGGGCCTTTTCGTATACTGGTAAGCAGGGACAGTTCGCCAGCGGTTTTTGAACCGATGGGACGTGACCCTGTCCATAAAATGAAAAATGCGCAGAATTCTGCGCAGGAGTTAACTGTATGAACAAAAAGAAAAAGCAGCCCGGAATGTCCTGATCGGCGGATGCATCGCATCGGTCATCGCCGGAATCGTTCTCTGGCTGACCCTCTCTTTATCGACCGGTCTGATCGTTGCCGGCGCCGGTCTGGTAGCCAGCGGCCTGCTGGCTTCCTTCCTGTTAAAAAGCGCATCCAGAGGCGGCAAGCCGGAAGAGACGAAGCTGGTCGATCGAAAAGTCATCGAAGAAGCGGCGAAAAAAGTTCGTAAGACGTCTCCAAAATCGATGAAAAAGGAAATGCGCGACTTGACGACGCAGTGCGAGCGCATGCTGCAGAAAGCGGAGCTTCTCGACAAAACGCTCAACGAACAGTTTGGCTCTTCCGTAACGACCAAAGCCCGTTTTGCCTCAATCATCAACGGCGTCTATACGCTTTATGCACAAAACGTAAACGACATCATCCATCGCGTGGAAATTTTTGATGAAGACGGCTATGAACAGCTGCATCGCAATCATGAGCAGTATACGGACGCCATTAAACCGTATGCCGAACAGATGGACGCCGTTCGTAAGGAAATTGCCGAAAACGAAGAAATCCTTTCGCGCATCGACCGGCTCCTCGCCGAGCTCAATAAGCTCTCCGGCAGCGACGCTTCCTTAAAGACCCTTCCGGAAATGGAAGAGCTCAGCGATCTGATTGCGCAGACGCCGCTTTACCGCCAGCAGAACTGAGCGGCTGTATGCACAGGTCAGGCGGTTGTCAAAATCGGCATCCGCAGGCGGTATGGATCGGCAGGCAATACCGATCCGTTTGGATTTATGTCACAATAATTGATGAGACACACCCGTATGGGACAAAGGAGATATGAAGAATGGCTTTCAGCATGAATGTAGATGAGCTGGATAAGGAAAAAGTCACCGAACAGCTGGATCCGACTCCCGAGCAGAAAACCGCACTTGGCAGCATGGCTGCGGCCAATGCGAGCGAAGTAATGCAGATTAACCTCGATTCTCTGGACGAACGCCGCAGCATCGCGCAGACGATCGAATCGTTTGGCGAAGACGTCGTCGAAAAATCCGCCCAGAAAAACAAGATTCTGGAAACGACGCTCGGCGATCTGGCCAAAACCGGCAGCGAAGGCAGCAAGGTCATGGAATCGCTGGCCATGCTCAACCGGGAAATGAAGGAACTCGATCCGTCCGGCATCAATTTCAATAACAACGGCATTTTCGGCCGCATGTTCAACCCGGTCCGCAACTATTTCCAGCGCTATGAAAAAGCGGACGCGCAGATCGAAGAAATCCTGAAGTCGCTCGATGAAGGCCGCAAAGCGCTCGTCGCCGATAATACGACTCTGGAAATCGAGCAGGTTTCCCTGCGCGATCTGACCGTCAAACTCGGCAAGCAGATCGAACTGGGCATGCAGATGGATGAAGCGATTACCCGCGAACTTGAACAGGCCCAGGTCAACAACGAAGATCCGGAAAAATCAAATACATTCAGGACGAAGTGCTGTTCCCGCTGCGCCAGAAAGTCATGGATCTGCAGCAGATGCAGGCGGTAAACCAGCAGGGTTATTTCGCCATGGAAATCGTTCGCCGCAACAACAAGGAACTCATCCGTGCAGTCGACCGCGCCAAGCACGTAACGGTATCCGCGCTGCGTACCGCCGTAACCGTAGCTTCCGCTCTGTACAACCAGAAAATTGTTCTCGATAAAGTCAAACTGATCAACCAGACCACCAACGATCTGATCCGCTCGACTTCTGTCATGCTCAAGCAGCAGGGCGCTGATATCCAGCAGCAGGCGATGGAAGCCAACGTATCCGTAGAAACGCTCAAGGAAGCGTTCCGCAATACGTACGAAGCGCTCGATGCGGTGGAAAGCTATCGTGAAAAGGCACTCCCGCAGCTCAAAACGCAGATCGATGCCTTCCGTGAACTCGCCGACGAAGGCGCAAGACGCATGGACCGCATTGAAACCGCGAAATCGTATCGCGAAGGTCTCGAAACCGATCCGAAAATCCAGTCCCTGCCAAAACTTCCGGAATAAGAACAGACGCGGTCAAAACCGAAGACAGAGAAGTTTCTGCATTTCGTTTTGAATCTGCGAAAACGTTTTAAAGACCATCGAAAGCCAGACGTCAGCCGAAAGGGAAGGCGTCTGGCTTTTACAAGCCGGAATCTGAACAGCGCTGAATCGCGCCAGTGATAATCATCGGCTTTATATAAAGTAAATACTCGCCGGATTCATGCATGTTCAAAAATGAAACCGCAATGAACAGCCGAAGAAAAAGCGAAGGAAAAGGGAATTTCAAATCCAGGCAAGATGGTCTATGTAAACGAATGTAAATCCTGTAACAAAAATGTAACGAAGCATCCGAAAATGAGCGATTCCCATAAAAAGTGCTCAATCTTCTTTACAAGCGAAAGATGGCGGAGTACCATGCAAACCATAAAGAAACCAGCAAACCGATGCGGAAGAGATCAAACAGAAAAAGGGATTAAAGCGAATCCGGGAGGGTGCAAGCCGGAGAATTACCGTTCTGCAAATGGACTTCCAAGGGCGATGTGAATTCAGTAGCAAAGCCGGGCCTTTCCCGTTACAGAAAGTAGAATGTGTTCGCATTCGATGAGAGGGCGTCAGCCAATACAGGTGGTACCGCAGAAAATTATTCTGTCCTGGTTCGAAAGAGGAAAACTCTTTTGGAACAGGACTTTTGTTTAATACGGGAAGTCCGATTGTCGAATCCAGTCAATCAGGAGGAAATACAGATGAAACGAACAACAACAGCGAAATTTGCGAGTGCTGCCCTCGCGGCGTCCCTGCTTTTGCAGGCTGCTCCTCTTCCCCAAACAGCGCGTCCAGCAGTGCCAAAGGCTCCAGTACAGCCGCTGCTTCAAACGAAAGCTATCAGATCGGACTGGCGCAGCTGGTCGATCACCCCTCTCTCAATACGATTCGGGAGGCCTTCCTCGATGAGCTTGAAGACGAAGGCTACACCGATGGCGAAAATGTCTCCATCAACTACCAGAACGCGGCCGGAAAGACATCCAGTCTGGATTCCATCATGTCGAGCTACAAAGCCGACGGTTCCGAAGTCATCGTAGCCATCGCTACACCGACGGCCATGAGTGCCCAGAACTACTCCACCGAAATTCCAGTCGTCTTCTCCGCGGTCTCCGATCCCGTCGGCGCAGGCCTTGTCGAATCCCTCGAAAAACCAGGCGGAAACATTACTGGTACAAGCGACGAAGTACAGGTTGAACAGATCGTCGATCTGATACTTGAGCTTTCCCCGGAGATTCATAAAGTCGGCGTTCTCTACAATACCGGCGAAGCCAACTCCGTATCCAATGTGAAGCGCTTCAAGGATTACGCCAGGAAAAAGGACTCGAAGTGGTTGAACGTACTGGAACCGACAATACGACGATGCAGCAGGCAGCCGTCGAACTCGCTTCTTCTGTCGACGCCATGTTCTCGCCCAACGACAACACGGTTGCAACCGGAATGGCGTCTCTTGGACAGGTTGCTGCCGATGCCGGCATTCCTTACTATGTCGGCGCGGATTCCATGGTACAGACCGGCGGCTTTGCGACGGTCGGGATCGACTATGAAGAACTTGGAAGAGAAACCGCGCGTATGACGATCGATGTTCTCAACGGAAAATCTCCAGCCGACATGCCGGTCAAAGTGTTCAAGGACAATCTGAACATTTACGTTAACGAAGAACTCCTCAATAAGCTTTCCGAAAACGGAAAACCAAAGTAGCCCTCCCCGAAGATCTTTCCGGCAAGGAAAATCTGAAAATGGTCACTTCCTTCGAATAAAAAGAAGTCATACTCGCGGCAAAGCGTCTTAACATTCCAGACGACACGCTCGTAAGCTGTCTCGAACAGGAAAATCATTTGTCTCAAAAGGCACGTCTAATAGAAGTACACAGAAATAGAAATACATAGAAATTCAGGAAATCTGCTGACCGCCCGAATCCGGGCGGTTCAGTCTGTAAAGAAAGGAACCTATGACTGCAGATCTTATTCTCAATGCCGTCCAGCTCGGTCTGATCTTCGCCATTCTCTCGCTTGGTGAATACATCACCGTCAACATCATGGACAACCCGGACCTTACGGTAGACGGTTCGTTTGTAACCGGAGCTGCCGTCTGCGCCATGATGACGCTCGCGGGCCATCCAGTCCTCGGTCTATTTGGCGCCCTGATCGCCGGCGCCCTCTGCGGATGCGTCACCGCATTTCTGATGACCAAAATGAAAATCCAGCCCCTTCTGGCCGGCATTCTGACAATGACCGGGCTGTATTCGATCAACCTGCGCATTATGAACGGCTCGCCGACCGTCAACCTGTTTTCCGGCGGCAAACCGGCGCAGACGCTCTTTCCAACCCGTCGACAAGACTTTATGTTCTGCTTGCGGTTGTCGTTCTGATCATCGTCCTTCTGGCTTTTTCTTTAAAACCAACCTGGGTCTTATGCTTCGCGCCAGCGGCGACAACGAACAGATGGTCCGCTCGTCCTCGATCAACACCTCCCGTATGAAATTTCTCGGTCTCGGGCTGTCCAACGCACTCGTCGGTCTTTCCGGCGCCGTGCTCGCGCAGTTCCAGAACTTCGCAGACATTTCCGGCGGTACCGGCATGCTCGTTCTCGGTCTGGCCGGCATCATCATCGGCGAAGCCATTTTCCGTCCGAAAAACGTCACTATGGGTCTGATCGCTTCGGCGATCGGCGCCATTCTGTACCGAATTCTTTACACGATTGCGCTGCGTCTTGGCTTTGCGGCCAGCGACATGAACCTCGTTTCCTCGATTCTGGTTGCTCTGACGATCTCGATTCCAGCGATCCAGAAATACATGAAAGGACGGAAGAAAAATGCTTGAACTTCAGGACGTTTCGGTTCTGTTTAACGAAGGAACTACACTGGAAAAGAAAGCGCTCGATCACGTGAGCGTCACCATTCATCCCGGCGAATTCGTCACGATTCTGGGCAGCAACGGGGCCGGAAAGTCGACATTCTTCAATGTGATCAGCGGCAATGCGCCGGCGAAAACCGGAAAAATTCTGCTCGACGGAAAAGATCTGACGAACGAACCGGAATACGTTCGCTCCCGCAGCATCGGCCGTCTCTTTCAGGATCCGAAGCAGGGAACGGCACCGCATCTGACGGTGGAAGAAAACATGGGTCTGGCCATTTCCTCAGGCCGTAATCCGTTTGCGATCGCGGTCGGCAAAAAGCAGGAAGCCGAGTTCAAGTCTCTTCTCGGCCAGCTCGACATGGGTCTTGAAGATCGTCTGAAAACACCGATCGGCCTGCTTTCCGGCGGTCAGCGCCAGGCGGTTTCTCTGATGATGGCCGTTGCCCATCCGCCAAAGCTGCTTCTGCTCGACGAACACACCGCCGCGCTGGACCCCGTCAGCGCCAAAAAGATTCTCAAGATTACCAACGACATTATCGAACGCGATCACATTACCGCGCTGATGATCACCCATAACCTGCGCGACGCGCTTGAAAACGGAAACCGTCTGCTGATTTTCCAGGACGGCAAAATTAAGCATGACTTTTCCGGAGAAGAAAAGGCGCGCCTGACCCTCGAAGATCTGATTCACCTTTACGATATTTAAGGCTTCGCCTGGGTTCATTTTTCCATCTTGTACGGGTACGATCTGCAGTATATTTGTTCTTAAACGGACAGCCTCTCCTTTCTGGATGGCTGTCCGTTTTAAATGACTGCGGATCGAAAGCATTCGAAACCCGACGAAAATTGAAAGAAGATTTGTATAGCTCTGGGGATTTCGGCTTGTGTTTCCGATTGAAATGTTTACACTACTTATTAAATGCAAAGAACAGAAGGAGTACCTGCTCGCGGGACATGCAGAGAGCTTTCGGTTGGTGAAAGAAAGCCAGAAGCAGCAGGGAAGGTAGTCTGGGAGCAGCGGCTCTGAACTGTACAGTAGGAGCTGACGTTTTCGCCGCGTTAGGCTGAGCGGTCTTTCGATACGAAAAGACAATGAAGGTGGTACCGCGGGGTTTTCTCGTCCTGAACAGGAAGAAAGCCCCGCGTTTTTTGTTTTTGCATTCGGTTTTACTCCGGATTCATTTGCGGTGCAGGAGACAGTGCCGCAAACCCGCGGCCGGATCGTGTGATCCGCCTGGAGAGATCCGTAAAATAAAAAATTCAGCAAGGAATAGAAAAGGAGCTTGAGCGATGAAAGAACTTTCCAAGAAATACGATCACAAGCTGGTAGAAACGCCCGAAACCTATTCGAAATGGATCGAAAAAGGGTATTTCACAGCGGGTGACGCATCCAAAATCCCGTATACGATTGTGATTCCGCCCCCAAACGTAACCGGCAAGCTGCATCTCGGTCACGCGTGGGACAACACGCTGCAGGATACCGCGGCGCGCTATAAACGTCTGAAAGGCTACGATGTACTGTATCTGCCGGGTATGGACCATGCCGGTATCGCCACGCAGGCGAAAATCGACGCCCGCCTGCAGAGCGAAGGCATCAGCCGCTATGATCTCGGTCGGGAAGGCTTTTTAGAGCGCGCATGGGAGTGGAAAGAAGAATACGCTTCCTTTATTCGTCAGCAGTGGGCGCAGATGGGTCTTTCCCTCGACTACAGCCGCGAACGCTTTACCCTCGATGAAGGTCTGAACAAAGCCGTAAACAAAGTGTTTGTACAGCTGTACAACGAAGGCCTGATTTATCAGGGCGAACGCATCATCAACTGGGACCCGCAGGCGATGACCGCGCTCTCCAATATTGAAGTTATCCATAAGGAAATTCCAGGCAAGATGTACTACTTCAAGTACACCGTGCAGGAAACCGGAAAAGAACTCATTATCGCGACGACCCGTCCGGAAACGATGTTTGCCGACCAGGCGATTTTCGTTCACCCGGATGACAAGCGCTATTCCGATCTCGTAGGTCTGCACGCGATCAACCCGGCCAACGGCGAAGCGCTGCCGATCATGGCCGACGACTATATCGATATGGATTTCGGTACAGCCGTCATGAAATGTACGCCGGCTCACGACCCCAACGACTTTGCTCTTGCGAAGAAATACGGTCTGAAAATGCCGATCTGCATGAATCCGGACGGCACGATGAACGAACTGGCGCATAAATACGAAGGCATGGACCGTTTCGAATGCCGCGAAGCGCTGCTCAGGGATTTCGAAGCCGCCGGTGTTGTCGATCATATCGAAGACCATCCGCATCAGGTCGGCCATTCCGAACGTACTGGCGTCATCGCCGAACCGTATCTGTCAAAACAGTGGTTCGTAAAGATGAAGCCGCTGGCGCAGGCGGTTCTTGACGCACAGAAAACGGATGAAAAATCAGCTTCATCCCATCGCGTTTTGAACACACCTTTACGCAGTGGCTTGAAAACATTGAAGACTGGTGCATTTCCCGTCAGCTCTGGTGGGGTCACCGCATCCCGGCCTGGTTTAATAAGGAAACCGGTGAAATTTATGTCGGCGAAGAAGCGCCGGCGGATCCGGAAAACTGGACGCAGGACGAAGACGTTCTCGATACCTGGTTCTCTTCCGCCCTCTGGCCGTTCTCCACGCTGGGCTGGCCGGATATTACCGAAGATTTCAAGCGCTACTATCCGACCGATCTGCTCGTTACCGGCTATGACATCATCTTCTTCTGGGTCGCACGCATGGCCTTCCAGGCGCGTCATATGACGAACAACCGTCCGTTCAAGGACGTTCTCATTCACGGTCTGATCCGCGATGCGCAGGGCCGCAAGATGTCCAAGTCCTTAGGCAACGGCATCGACCCGATCGATGTCATCGACGCCAAAGGCGCCGACGCCCTTCGCTTCTTTTTGTCCACCAACTCCGCTCCCGGTCTCGATACCCGTTTCGATGAAGCCAAGATCGACAAGGCCTGGAACTTCATTAACAAAATCTGGAACGCGTCCCGCTACGTACAGATGCAGATGGACGGAAAACCGGCAGCCGATCCGGATTTCAAAAGCTTTCCGAAGCCGATCAGTGGATTCTGGCCCGCCTGAACGAAACGATCGACAATGTCGAACGCAATCTCGACCGCTACGAAATGGGTCTGGCCGGCAATGCGCTCTATAACTTTGTCTGGAACGATTTCTGCTCCTGGTACATCGAACTCTCCAAGGCAGCGCTCAACTCCGAAAATCCGCAGACGCGTGAAAACACCGTCGCCATTCTCGTTTACGTTCTGCGCGCCATTCTGATTCTGCTTTCTCCGATGATGCCGTTTGTGACCGATCACATTTATCAGGCACTCGAACTTGGCAAGGACAGCATCAACGAAGAATCCTGGCCCAAAAAGTCGAATTCTACTCCGATGAGAAAACGGTTCGCGACATGAATCTGATCCTGTCGTCGATTGAAGCCGTTCGTGAAATCAAGACGCAGTACGGAATGAAACCGCGCGAAGTCATTGCTATCGATGTCGTAACGAGCGATGGAGACCGCTATCCGCTCAGCAACGAAGGAACGGCTCTGCTCGAAGGCATGGCGAAAGTCACCCTCACCCCGGTAGAAGCCGGCGACGATACGCTCGTCCGCGAAGTGGACGGCGCTCTGCTCCGTACGCCGATGGCCGGTCTGATCGATGTCGAAGCCGAAATGGCCAAAGCGGAAAAAGAAGTCGCCCGTCTTGAAAAGAAGTAGCGCGCGGCGAAAAGATGCTTTCCAATCCAGGATTTGTCAACAAGGCACCGCAGGCCAAGATTGACCAGGAAAAGGAAAAACTCGAAAAGAACCGCTCCTCCCTCGAACAGGCCCGCAAAACACTTGCTGATCTGCAGGCCAAAAAAGCGGCGTAGTCTGCCGGTTCTCATTTTCAGCACCGCAAAATAAAATCAAAAATCAAAGATCTTCCCCAGCCCAGGTGCGGCCGAACGGGAAGATCTTTTTTCGCTGAATCTATTGAAGAAGATGATAAAGTGCGCAAATCGTATATATTCTTGTCCTGTCCAAAAAGTGGGTGTTCCTCTGCGCCGTTTTCAATTTATACTGAAAGCGTATTCAGCATTTTTAATGGGACTTTCGAATTGGGGAAAGTCCCCACATCTATAAGGAGGAAACTGCTATGTACACGCTTGATGCAGAACATGAAGCGATGCGCCAGAAAGTTCGTGCGCTTGGCGAAAAATCCATTCCGTCGATCGCCATGCAGCTCGACGAAAATAATGAATTTCCAAAAGCCTTTGTCGGCCAGATGAAAGACGCCGGCCTGATGGGCATTCCATACGAAAAGGAAATGGGCGGCGCCGGACTGGACGCGCTGTCCTATGCGATCGCGGTGGAAGAACTCTCCCGCCTCGATGGCGGAATCGGCGTTATTCTGTCCGCTCATACGTCTCTGGGCACCTGGCCGATCGCGGAATTCGGTACGCCTGAACAGAAAGAAAAATACCTCAAGCCGCTGGCTTCGGGCGAGAAGCTCGGCGCGTTTGGTCTGACCGAAGAAAACGCCGGATCGGATGCCGGCGGAACCGAAACGACCGCTGTCAAAAAGACGGATATTATTTGTTAAACGGACATAAGATTTTCATCACGAACGCTCCGGAAGCCGATACGTACGTCGTATTCGCCTCGACCGATCCGTCCAAAGGAACGCGCGGCATCAGCGCCTTTATCGTCGAAAAGGGAATGGAAGGCTTCACCTGCTCCCCGCACTATAACAAGATGGGCATCCGCTCTTCCTGCACTGCGGAACTGAACTTCAGGGATGTCAAAGTGCCGGAAGAAAACCTGCTTGGTCTTGAAGGCCAGGGCTTCAAAATTGCGATGGCTACCCTCGATGGCGGCCGCATCGGCATCGCCGCGCAGGCTCTCGGCATTGCGCAGGGCGCCTATGAAGACGCGCTCACGTATGCCAAAGAGCGCGAACAGTTTGGCGCGCCAATCGCGGTAAACCAGGGCATTTCCTTCAAACTTGCGGATATGGCGACCCAGATCGAAGCCGCCCGCCTGCTCGTCTATAGGGCCGCTGAACTGAAACAGAAACACGAACCGTATTCCACAGCAGCTGCCATGGCGAAACTTTTCGCCTCGGATATGGCGGTTAAAGTGTGCGATGATGCGCTGCAGATTTTCGGCGGCAGCGGCTACATGAAAGGCATGGGTGTCGAACGCCGCTATCGCGACGCCAAGATCACTCAGATTTACGAAGGTACCAACGAAATTCAGCGTGTTGTTATTGCCTCCGGCATTCTCGGCCGTCTGAAGAAAAAGACGCTGGAAAACCGAAAGCGGATGCGCCAAAACAGCCGGAAGGCCGTAAAGGCGTCATCATCGATGAACTGAGCGATGCCGCCAACGCCCGCAAACTGGCGACCATTCTGAAATCTTCCTTCGATTTCAAAAACCGGGAAGATCTCAATACGCCGATCGATCATGCACAGAAAATTCTCGCCATCGGTCAGGGCGCGAAAACGAAAGAACACGCGGATGCGGCCATCGATGTGGCCAGAAATCTCGGCCTGGCGATTGCCTCCAGCCGCCCGGCAGCTGAAGTCCATCACTTCACCAGCATGGATCGCTTTGTTGGACTGTCCGGTCAGAAGGCCAATCAGGCAAAACTGTATATCGCAGCGGGCATCTCCGGTGCCAAGCAGCATTTGAAAGGCATCGAAAAAGCCGGTATGGTTGTCGCGATCAACACCGATCCAAACGCGCCGATTTTCAAAAACGCGGATTACGGCATCGTAGGCGATATGAACGTCATTCTTCCGCTGCTCGAAAAAGAGCTGGGCGAAGAAGAAAAGCCGGAAAAGAAGCTCGACGTTTACCAGTGCACCCTTTGCGGATACGTTTACGATCCGACCGTCGGCGATCCGGAAAGCGGGATTGCCCCTGGCACAGCCTTTGAAGATATTCCAGAAGACTGGTCCTGCCCGTACTGCGGCGCGGCCAAATCGGACTTCGTAAAAATTTCCTGATCCGACAAACCAGAACGCTCTCTCGATCTGTTTTCCTGAGTAAAAGGGGAAATCGAGACATACGTGAATTGGATGTTCGGTTTAACGAACGCAAACCTCCTCTTCGCTTGCTTCATGCTGCAAAGGGAGGTTTTTCTGCGGACTGGGAAAGAGAAAATCGACAGATCTTCACCAATCGAACATCCAGCTGGATCCATTTGAACGTCAGGCTCTCAAAAGGAAATATCATCGTCCGCCTTTGTCGGCCCAGGCAATGTTAAAATATCGATATGAAATCTTTTGTTCTTGATGCCGCCAAAATCGAACCCGGCCTGAACGCCGTTCAGTTTTTTCAGCAGTTTTATCATTTGAAAGACGAAACGATCGCCTCGATCAAGCGCACGCTGTTTGAGATGGAAGAGACAATGATTACAGAAGTCTTCAACTGGCCCGTCGATCATCCGGCCTGGAAGGAAATCAGTCTCGTTCTGGAATCCATTCAGCAGCACTCCCCAGATTTTTACGTGATCTGGGGACCGGAGACGATCAATGCCAGAGACTATCTTCTTACCAGAGAAGAAGAAGATTCCAAAGCTGAACTGACCGAACCTGCAGACCCAAAGACGGCGGATTTTTCCAAGATGACTGCGGAATGCAAAGTTCCTGAATAAGCCAGCCCCGAATAAGCACAGTCCAATACGTAAGCCCAATACGAAAGAATAAAGCGCACAGTCTCGAAACTGTGCGTTTTCTTTTGGCCTGTCTGCTCGATCCAAATCGAATACCGGAACTTTCGCCCAAAGAAAAACGCAGAATTCAGACGAATCTGGATTCTGCGTGAAGATTGTGCGAATCATTCAAAATTGAAAAACGGTTTGCGATCAGTCGTTTTCTTTGGCCTGTGCGGACATCTTTTCGCGATACAGGTTCCGGCGATCCTGTGCGGTCAGTCCTTTTTGCGCAGACGGATCGCATCTGGAGTCACTTCGACGAGCTCGTCATCGTTGATCCACTCGAGCGCTTCTTCAAGGGAGAACACTCTGGGCGGAGTCAGAAGCATGGCTTCATCGCGTCCGGAAGAACGGATGGCGGTCAGCTTCTTGTTTTTGAGCGGGTTGACGTCCATATCGATGTTTCTGGACGATTCACCGATGATCATGCCTTCGTATACTTCGGTCTGCGGGGAGATGAACAGGGAACCGCGTTCCTGCAGGTTCCAGAGGGCATACGTCATGGCTGTACCGGTATCGGTAGAAATCATGGCGCCAAGCATGCGCTGCGGAATTTCGCCCGCATACGGGATATAGCCCGAAATGCGGCGAAGCAGGGTACCTTCGCCATGCGTATCGTTGATGAACTCGGTGCGGAAACCAAGCAGACCGCGGGTCGGCGCATTGTACGTCAGGCGCACATAGCCGTTTTCTTCGTCCATGTTTACCATCGTGCCCTTGCGCAGGTTGAGCTTGGAGATGATGGTGCCGGAATATTCCGACGGCGCGATGCAGACAACTTCTTCGACCGGTTCCACCTTCTGGCCGTTTTCATCGCGGTGGAGAATGACTTCCGGCTTGGAAACCGCAAGTTCATAGCCTTCACGGCGCATGTTTTCAATCAGGATGGAAATGTGAAGTTCGCCTCGTCCGCTGACTTTGAAGCAGTCGGCACTTTCGGTCGGTTCTACTTCCAGACCGACGTTGACTTCGAGTTCCTTTTCCAGACGTTCCTTAATGTTACGGCTGGTTACGTATTTTCCGGAACGGCCCGCAAACGGGGACTTGTTAACGTGGAAGTTCATCGAAAGCGTCGGTTCTTCGATTGGAATGTGGGGAGAGCTTCGATGCATTCGGGATCGCAGAGCGTATCGCCGATGGAAACGTCCGGCATGCCGGAAACAACGACGATATCGCCGGAATGGGCTTCGTTGACCGGAGTACGGGAAAGTCCCTTGTAAACAAAGAGATTGGAAATCGTTTCCTTTTCTTCCAGACCGTTCTGGTTGGTGCGAATATAGCTGCCGCCTTTTTGAGGGTACCGCGGGTAATGCGTCCGATGCCCAGACGGCCGATATAGTCATCATAGGCCAGAGCGGAAATCTGCATCTGAGCCGGTTCCTCGTCGCGGTCCGGATAAACCGGCGTATGTTCGAGAATGGTTTCAAACAGCGGTTCGATATTTTCCGAAGGCTCCGTTAAAGAGCGGGAAACGCGTCCTTCACGGGCGACGCCGTAAAGAATCGGGAAGTCAAGCTGTTCGTCAGTCGCGTTGAGATCGATAAACAGGTCGTACACTTCATCCACAACTTCTTCGGCGCGCTGGTCTTTCTTATCAATTTTATTGATCAGAAGAATCGGCTTCAGGCCGACTTCAAGCGCTTTGGAAAGGACAAACCGTGTCTGTGGCATCGGGCCTTCCGAAGCGTCAACCAGCAGAATAACGGTATCGACCGTTCCCATGATGCGCTCCACTTCACTGGAGAAATCCGCGTGACCCGGTGTATCGACAATATTGATTTTGACGCCGTTGTGAATAACGGAACAGTTTTTGAATAAATGGTGATTCCGCGCTCCCGTTCCAGAGCGTTGGAATCCATGACACAATCTACAACTTCTTCATTATCGCGGAAGACATCGCTCTGACGAAGGAAGGCATCCACCAGGGTGCTCTTGCCGGCGTCGACGTGGGCAATGACCGCAATATTAATAATTTTTTCTTGATCTGACATTCGGTCCTCTTTCCATTTTCAGGATAAACGTATGATTTCATGCGGCGATCAGTCAGATTGGCCGTAAAAATCAAAAGAATTATAGTCCGGGCCATAGAGGATTTCAATTCGCACTCCCGGAAGCCTTTTTCACTCCATTTTGTAAGGGGATCCACTTTTTAAAAGGGAAGGGTGCAGTCTTAGCCAAAAATGAGATAATGAAAAAGTTCAATAACATTTTAGCCGTCTGTATAACGCTTATTTTGCCTCTTCGTCTTTTTCGCTCGGTTCGGGCGATTTACCAGTCGATGGAAAAGTCGGATACGCCAATAAAAAATGACAGGCAGGTCGATAAAAGAGATATCGACAGAAAAGAGAAATGTCGATAGAAAGGGAAGAAGGACGGCTTCTGGAAACAGGATGGTGTTTTATGGAGATAAGATACTTTAAGGATTACTCCCGTTATCTCGATCGGGATATGGAATTTAAGATGTACGGAGATTCGGGCATTCTCTGCCTGATCATTCCGTGTCAGGACGGCCGCTTCTATGAATGGGAAGACCGCAAGATGTTTGAGCTGATGAAACCGTTCATGGACGAGGGAAGAGTCCAGTTTGTGACGATCGATACGATCGATAAAGAAACCTGGTCGGACTACGGTCCCAGCGATCACCGCATGTATATGCAGGAAAGCTGGATCAACTACATCGTGAACGAACTGCTGCCTTCCGTTCATGAAAAAGCCGGCAAGGATCCGGATGAGCCGATGATGGTCATGGGCTGCTCGCTGGGCGGAACGCATGCAGCCAACCTCTTCTTCCGCTTCCCGCAGAAGTTCAATAAGCTTCTCGCCATGAGCGGTGTCTACGATCTTTCCTGCTATATTCACGATAATAACTTTGACGGCAACTTTTATCAGAACAGCCCGTTAGCCTATATGCCCAATATGGAAGCTTCGCATCCGTATATTGATCTGTACAACCAGAACAAAGGCTTCCTGGTCGTGGGACAGGGCGACTGGGAAAGCCAGACCGCCAACGATCTGCGCCGTCTGGCAGATGTTCTGTATCAGAAAGGCATCTGCACGTCCTGCTATTTCTGGGGTACGGATACGCCGCACGACTGGCCAAGCTGGGAAAAGCAGATTCTCGAATATCTGCCGCAGCTTGTCTGAACATCGATACGAAAAAAAGGCACTGGACGTCTCAGTGCCTTTTTACTTGGAAAATCTGATGATTTTCCTCCGCCAGATATGATAAAAGGAGCGGATAAATATTAAAAGAAAGGAGGTAGTCCAGTTACCCGGACAACATAAGTATAGCCCTTTTTAAAGGCGAATTTCGGAAGATTTGCCAAAGACGATGCCCGATAGAGGATGAAAAATGCATACAGATCAGACTGTCGACCGGACAATTGGCCTTGTTTGTACGCGCAGGAAAATCTTACAATGAAAAACGTGCAGTCCGTATATTTTTCGACTGCCGAAAGGGGAGAGCAAAATGGCACTGACAAAAGAGAAGATTCTGGTCTGGATGTCCGCCGTTAAAGACGAGCAGATGCAGACGATCTGTCTGATGGCCTGGCCGGCAGGAAGAAAAAGGATCTGTATGCCCGTCTGCAGACTGCTGCGGCGAAAAAGTGCGCGGTCAGCGTCTGGACTCGCTTTCCTTGCAGGAAGCAGACGATGCCTCTATTCCGTATTTAATGGAATATGTGCAGGCGGTTCGAAACCTTCCCTCCCTGTTTGTCTTCGCAGCGAAGTGCGGACGAAAAGGTGCGCTGGCCATGGATGAGGCGTTAAAAGAAGCCGCGCAGGCACTGAAAACGCACTGGCCGCAGGCGCAGTTTGAAGTGTTCAGCGACGAAAAGCAGATTCGCTCTAGCCACGTTCAGTCGTGGATGCGCAAATACCAGCTCGATGGCCAGGCCGTCTCGATGGATGAGGAAAATTCGAGAGCGCTCAAAACGGCTGCGCTGCTCGGCTCTGTCCTTTTTCTCGAAACCAGACCGAATGTCCAGAAAGAGGATCCAGACGCTTTACTTGAATCGAATGAGCCTGCTTCGCGCTGGAGTGAGGAGAGCCTGAAGTCCTTGCAGGCGCAAAACGAAAAGCTTCGCCTGCACGTACAGATCGATCCGTCCTGGCATCTTCTGGATGTTGAAGATGTGTATGCGAAGCTGCTCGCACAAAATAACGGCTCCCATATGGCACAGGATAAGTCATCCAAAGCCCGCCCCGTCAAAAGGCGGGGAAAAAGAAAGCGACTCCCAAAAGGAAAGCGACAGATCGGGAGAATCCCTTGCTGCAGGTACGCTTTCGAGCGATTCCGCTGACGAAAAACGCTTCGGGCTCAATTCGCGGTGCTTTTGCGTTGCAGCCGCAATGGAAAAAGGGTCACTTCTCGAGCGCTGGATGAAAAAGGGCCTGCAGCCTGGAACACTTGAAGCGCTCGTTGAACTTGCCGGCAAGCAGATGCCCTATGAAAGTCTGTCGACGCTGAATCCCGCCAAAATCGAAGCCCAGTACGGAAAGCTGATGGAAGAGCAGGACCGGAAAAATCAGTCTCTGGATGAACAGGCTCTGAAAAACCGAAAGCCGGGTACTGACAGGTATTCAAAAACTGGAGAAAACGATTCTCGATGGTGCTCTTCCCAAACGGGCTGAATGTCTGGCTTCCTATTTTGAACAGGACGCGTTTCAAAACGATCTGAAAACCCGTGTCCGAACGGTCCTAACCGAATGGAGCGCGGCTTCGCTTTCAAACCCGCCGCGGAAAAGTCTGCTTCTGATTGAAGAAGAAAACGGTCTGTACGGGTACTGGCTTTATGACGCATTGAATTTTTCTATGCGTCTGGGCGATCCAGATGTTTTCAGAGAGATCGAAAACGAGCGTTCGATCCATATGGAATACGATCAGCTTGGCGACTGGATTTCAAAGATCAGTAAAATACGTCCGCTCTGTCGGATTTACGCCTGTCCTTCCGTATTAAAAGGCATTCGCCGTCATCTTCTTCTGGAAAATGCCTACCTTCCGCTTTCGGTCCTGACGGATGAACAGGAAAAACAGCTTCGTCAGATCCAGACAATTACCAAAGATGGAAACGACAGCGATCGCGCCGCCGGGACAGCTGATCCGCAAAACCTTCTGTTCTTATCGGATAAAGGCATGCAGACCGAAGGGCCTGCTGTGTCGTTTCTGGATCCGGAAACCTTTGATCGCCTGAGTCGGAAAGAGAAAAAGCGGCTGCTCGATCTGCCGCTTGAACTCGATGAACTTCGACTGACCGCCAGACTTCTGCTTGCGGGCGTTTCCTTTTGGAAATGCAGGATACGCTGCAGCAGCAAGGAAGTCTGCTTCGTCTGGCCGATCGTGTGCTCCTGCCGTATCCAAAACGAAAATGGGTTGAAGAAATTCGTAACCCGGAAATCGCACAGATCTTCCTTTCCAAATCGCTGAAGCCTTCTGCAAGGCAGGAAATCATTTCGCTGGTCCACGGCGGACTTTCTGGAAAGTGGATGAACGAGAATCTGCATTCGAATATGAGTGCAGCGAAAATTGAGCGGATCGTCAAGGGCTATCCCGGAAATCGCCTGCCCAGAGGCTGGATCGATGCCGCGCAAAAAGTCGAAGAAATCCAAACGGGAAAGGATCCCGAAAATGAAGGGGAAGAATATCCTTCCGCTTCTTCGAAATGGATCGTTCTGGATTCCGTTCTGGCCGGGCAGATGCTCGATAAACGCGCTGCCTTCTTTCCTGAATCGAGTGCTCTGCAGAGGATGGAACAGCTGGCCCTGCTGGATGCTTCGCTGGCTTCAAACGTCCTGCTCGAAACCATTGCCCAATGGGATACGAAACTACAAGACCAGACGGAAGACTGACCGTCTGGTTTTTGTTTTGCCAAGTTTCGATGAGCAGATCCTGGCGAGGAGGACGCTTGAATTTGAAACCGGGAAGCAGGAAAGGATAAAGAAAAGCCGGTCACATGGACCGGCCAGACTTTTAAAGGGACTGGGAAATCGAGCAGAACACAAGGAAAAAGGGTTTATCGATTAAGCGCCGACGAGTACGACTTCCTTAAGTTCCGGGAATTCATCCAGCAGAAGCAGACGGATTCCCGTCGAGAAATCTTCACCGGCCATCATGCATCCGGCGCACGCACCCAGGAAGGTGACGTAGGCGATGCCGTCTTCGTCAATGCCCAGCAGCTGCACGTCGCCGCCGTCCATCTGAATGTACGGACGAATCTTTTCGACAATGCCTTCGGCGCGTTCTTCCCAGACGTTGCGCTGTTTGCGGGTCAGCTTTTCGCCTTCCGCAAGCGGATGAATTGTATAGGTGCCGTCGTCTTCGCTGACGACTTTATGCTCAGCCGATGCGGCAGCGTCTTCTGCGCTGGCGTTTTCACTGGCTTCTGCCTTCGCGTTTTCTGTATTTTCTTCAACGGATTCGGCTGCTTTGGGAGCAGCTTCCGTTTTTACTTCTTTTTCATCGGATTGAAGATCTTTTGTTTCGGACATGACAGTTCCTTCCTTTCCTTAAAAGACTGAATCATTGGATCATAAAAAGATTTTAATCCCAAACTGGATTCCGGTTCAAAAAACTCTTTGAATGGATTTGGGCGAAAGGGGCGGTGTGACTGAATTGCCGGGTCTACATGGACCAGAGAAAGACTGGGGCCATAAGAAAGGGAATGAGCAGACCGAGAATAAAGCCGCCGACGACTTCGACAATTTTGTGACCAAGAACCGTCTTGAGTTTCTGCGTATAGAGCGGGCTGTTTAAAGAGAGCGTGCCTGAAGAGCGAAGATCCTTGATCAGCTCCTGAGTCAGTTCAATATTCTTGCCCGTGTAATAGCGAACATGGCACGCGTCGTACATGACGATCAGGGAAAATACTGCGGTAACCGCAAAGAGCGCGGAGTTGAAGCCTTCCTGCATGCCAATCGCAATCGACAGAGCGGTCACGGTTGAAGAATGCGAGGAGGGAAATCCGCCGGACGCAATCGCCTGACTCCAGTCCCATTGACCAGTACGGAAATAATGTACCGGAATTTTGAGAATCTGCGCGAGAAAGGCGGAAAACAGCGCGGTCAGCAGCGGGAAAAGAGATGAAGGAAGCATAATTTCTCCTCACGGCTCATCATGAACCGCTTTTATTGTACCCGCTCTGAAAAAATGCGGACGTTTTTTGCGCAGGTGCTCTTCGACAGGCTGAGGGCGCTTTCCTTTGTTTTGAAAATGGTATACTACCCGTGTCAGTCAGGAGGAAAAAATTTTGATTAAACTTGATCTGTCTCACGCAAAACTGAACGAGGCCTGCTCAGCCTGGAAAGACCAGGTTGCCATGTACGACAAACAGCTCGTCGAAGGCACCTGCAAAGGCAACGACTTCATCGGCTGGATGACCTGGTTCGAAGACTATGACCGCGATGAATTCGCCCGCATCAAAGACTGCGCAAAGCGCATTCAGAAAAACAGCGACGTTCTCGTTGTCTGCGGCATCGGCGGAAGCTATCTCGGCCCGCGTGCTGCAATTGAAATGATCAACGGTCTTTACCCCGAAGACCAGAAAGTAGAAGTCATCTACACCGGAAACACTTTCTCTTCTACCTACATTGCTCAGGTGATGAACTACATCAAGGACAAACGCGTAACGGTAAACGTTATTTCCAAGTCCGGAACTACGACCGAAACATCCATCGCGTTCCGTATTCTTGAACAGTTCATGCACGAAAAATACGGAGATGAAGCGAAAAACCGCATTGTCGCAACGACCGACCGTGCCCGCGGCACCCTCAAAACGCTTGCCGACAAAAAGGCTACGAAACCTTTGTCATCCCAGATAATATCGGCGGACGCTTCTCTGTAATTACTCCAGTCGGTCTGCTTCCAATCGCCGTTGCTGGCATCAGCATCGATGATCTGATGAAAGGTCTCGCTGACGGCATGAAAGAATACGGCGACGCCGATGTCGACAAGAACCCGGCTTACCAGTATGCCGTTGCCCGCCGCATTCTGCAGAACATGGGCTACGATGTAGAACTTTTCGTAGAATACGAACCGCAGATGCAGAAAGTCGCTGAATGGTGGAAACAGCTCTTCGGCGAATCCGAAGGCAAGGACGGTCTGGGTATTCTCCCGGATTCCGCTGTCTTCTCGACCGATCTGCACTCCCTTGGCCAGTTCGTTCAGGACGGCAAGAAAGTTCTGTTTGAAACGAACCTGTACGTCGATCAGCCAGCCCTCGACATCACCTTCCCGCACGATGACGAAAACCTGGACAACATGAACTATCTCGCCGGCAAGAGCATTGACTGGGTCAACAAGATGGCTGCCAAAGGCACCCTGCAGGCCCATGAAGTGACCGGAAATGTTCCAAACATTCTCATGACTATGCCAGGCATGACCGCTTACGATTTCGGCAACATGTGCGCCTTCTTCTTCAAGGCCATCGCTATGACTACGCTGCTCAACGGATCCAACCCGTTCAACCAGCCAGGCGTTGAAGTCTACAAGAAGAACATGTTCAAACTGCTCGGCAAAGAATAGTCGAGAGTTCAGGCAAGCGCGTTTCCATTTCGAAAACCCGTTTTGATTCCCCAGAGATGAGCAGACTGTCTTCAGTTCGCTCATTTTTTTGCGCTTTCTTAAAAGACAGCCGGATCCAGGAAGGATGCGTTCGATCCGGACGCAGAAAAGCGCAAAATGGAAATCCGGCAGGGCTGCTTTCAAAAAGCCGGCCTAAGCGCGGGTTCAGCGAATGGAAAACGTCAAAAGTATGGAATACGTTTGACATAAAATACAACGTGACATGAAAAATAAACAATCTGCCCATTTTCCTCCTTTACCGGGTATATGTTGGATACGTATTGCCCGGCTATGGATTTGACAATCCGGAAAATGTGCAGATTTTTCCTTTGGGTAAGGCAGAACAGGCGTCTTCGAGGACTTCGAAGAATATGCCCTTTTGTGAACTGCAGGATCACGAATGACAGTCCGGGAATACAGAGAGGAAAAGGAGAAGAAAGGATGAAGAAAAGGAAAATGCCGCTTGCCGAATGGCTGTCGATTAAAGTGGCGAAAAATCCGTCGCAGGTCGTACTGGCGATCATTTTGCTGTTCAACGTGATTTTCTTTCTGGTCGCCGCTCTGATCATCGACAACCTGGCGCTGCCGGGAACGGAAACGCTTGGCTTCTGGGAGTCGCTCTACTATTCCGTCATGATGGTACTCGATGCGGGCAACGCGGATACCGTTGTGGATATGGCGACCGGATCCAAGAAAGTTCTGGCGGTCGTATGCATTGTGATTGTCATCATCGGCATGGTGATTTTTACCGGCGCCGTGATCGGTTACATTACCAACTACATTTCCGACTTTGTGGACAACTCGTGTACGGGAAATCATGCACTGAACATTTCCGGTCATCTCGTCATTCTGAACTGGAATAACCGGGCTTCGGAAATTATCAACGACCTGCTGTTCTGCCCGACTCCGCAAAAGTTGTCGTTCTGACCGACGGTCAGGTGGAAGAGATCAAAAGGAAATCAGCGAACGCATACAGGATACGATTCACCGGGAAAATACCAGGCTGCACAGAAAATGCCAGAAAATGGGATGGCTGGAAGGGAATATGTATTACCGGCGCAACCGGATTTATGACAATCTGACGGTGATCGTTCGGCAGGGCGATGTCTTTTCTTCCAAGCAGCTCAACGATATTGCCTTAAAGCACTCCCGTGCGGTCGTCATTCTCGTCAATGACACAGCAGGGCGCGTATGCAAGTTTGAACAGAGAGATCTGGAACAGGAAAAGCAGAAAGGCAATCCGCAGATCATCAAGACGCTTATGCAGGTAGCGGACATCACATCCAGTCAGGAATCGGATGACGATCAGAAAATTATTGTCGAAATTTCCGATCCCTGGACGGAAAAGCTCGTAGAAAAATCATTCATTACAAACAGGTGCGGGGCAAATGCAATATCGTACCGATTCGCGTCCACGAAGTGCTCGGCCGCATTCTCTCCCAGTTCTGCCTGATGCCTGAACTCAATAAGGTCTATACCGAACTGTTCTCCAACCAGGGAACTACGTTTCAGGTCGAGGAGCGAACGGTGTTTGATGATCCAGCCTATATCAGCGAATATCTGCCGTCCCATCCCTGCGCGATTCCGCTCAGTTCGATGGACTCCGGCGGCCGTCATTATTTCTTCTATTCGGCTTCGGATGAGAAGTACATGAAAGTCACCGAACCGGCCCGGAAATGCCATGTCACGGCTAAACTCAATCCCGATTACTGGATTGAGCAGAAAAACGTCATTATCCTCGGGCACAATTCCAATTAAACTGTACCTCGTAATCTGGACACAAAATAGAGAGTAACCCTGTCCTATGGACAGACAAAACAGAGTGTTCCCGATTACAGTACAGTTCTTCTTTTCTAAAACGCTCTCGTGTCTGATCCGTGTAAATGAGACACTACCTGTATCAACTATCCGCTGCAGGAGGTAATCAACATGACAAGTCGCCGTTTTACTGATGAGGAGATCAGACTCCTCGAAGCCAATCCCAATACTCAGTTCGTTTCCGATTCCATGATCCGTTTCACCCAGGAATTCAAAGACGAACTCTGGCAGGCTCTTCAAAATGGATCCAGCCCTAAAGCCTTCTTCAGGAATAAGGGGTATGATCCCAAAATTCTTGGAGATTCCAGAATCTATAACGCTGCAGACAGGTTAGCCCGTAAGAAAGCTAAGCAGACCGTTTCTCCAGACCAGTCAAAGGATGTTGAAAGCCTTTCTGCTGAGATCAGAAGTCTAAAAGCAGAGCTGAATGCTCTAAAAAAATTATCTTACTGGCCAATTCCAGGAAGTAGAGGCACTTGTCATGAATGTACCCAGCAGTAGATTTCGGCTGATTCAGTCAATCTGCAGTGATCCGGATAACCATATGTCTGTCTCTGAGCTCTGCGCCCTGAACAATGTCAGCCGCTCTGGTTATTACAACTGGCTGAAACAGGAAGAAGCCCGGAGAGCCCGTGAAGAGCAGGATCGCAAAGACTTTGAGCTAATTCTTGGAGTGTTTACCTCAAACCGATATCCAAGAGGAGCACAGGGCATTTACATGGGTTTGCAGCACCAGGGGATTACGATGAACCTCAAGAAAATCAGACGTCTTATGAAGAAATTCCATCTTGTCTGCCCGATACGTAAGGCAAATCCGTACCGCCGTATGGCCAAAGCACTGAAAACCAGTAATGTCGCACCTGACCTGGTAAAGCGGGAATTTGAGCTGCATGGTCCCCACTCAATCCTTCTGACAGACATTACTTATATCCAGTATTCCGGATCCGCCTGCTATCTCTCAACAATTCTGGATGCGTATACCAAGCAGATTCTGGCATGGCGTCTCAGCCCTTCACTGGAAGTGGATTTCGTCATGGAAACGGTCAAAGATCTGATGAAGAACCACGGATCTGAACTTAATACAGACTCCATCATTCACTCCGATCAAGGCTGCCACTATACCAGCTACAGCTTTATTGATCTGGTAAGGAGCCACAAGCTGCGCCAATCGATGAGCCGCCGTGGAAACTGCTGGGATAACGCACCAATCGAGAGTTTTCACGGCCACATGAAGGATGACCTTAAAATCAGAATCAAGGCGATGTCTTCATTCGATGAGGTAAAGGCCGCAATCACAGAATGGCTCGATTACTACAACAACAGACGTTATCAGTGGCAGCTGGCCAGGCTGGCTCCCAACGAGTTTTACCAGTACCAGGTAACAGGTGTATATCCGATTTCCGGAGTTACCGTTCCCTCAGAACACCTGGATTCCTAAGGAGTTCTGAGGGGAAAAATCGGCGGTGCCCCTCCCGGAAGACCCAGTGCAGTTCGCTTAACCAAAAGACCAGTCATTGACCAGAGGTAAAGATACAGATAGTTTTACTCTCTTTTAAATTGTCCTTGACTTGGGGTACCCTTCATACCACTTCTCATACCACTTCCTTTCTGCTTGTTCGAGTTTTTTAACAGAAGATTCTCCCTTCGCAGAAGTTCATTTTCTGACTCCAGCTGTTTGATTCGTCGTGAAGCCATTTCCTCATTTGTCAGATCCGCTTCCTGCTTTCGCTTTCCTCGATGGTCTTCCAGCGCTTCGTTGCCCTGGCTGGCAGCCTTCCGGACCCAGTTATAAATCTGTGTATACGTGCAGCCAAAATGATGAGCGGTTTTCTGATAATCCTTATCATTTTCAAGACACCACTTTACCGCTTCGATTTTCTGCTCTTTGGTGAATGATTTTGCGGATTGCTTCTTCTTACGATTTGCCACTTTAGTTCCTCCTTTATTTGGAGAAATAGTATCGGCTTTCATCCAGTCTCGGATTACTGAGACAGCAGAAATATGATATTTCAGACAGAGTTGACTCAAAGATGCTTGCCCTGAACGATATTCCGCAATCACTTTCTGTTTCAGCTCAGAAGAATATTCTTTATTTACGCTAGGTGTGATCAATCCCGTGGCAGCATCACGCATATAGATCCCAACCCATTTGGTGATCGTGTGCGGATCAAGAATGCCGTACTGTTTGCAGAGTTCACCAGACCCCACACCGGAGATATATTGTTGAACACATTCCAGCTTGGTTTCAGGAGAAAATTTGGATTTTCGTCCCATAAGAAAAGCTCCCTTTCTAGAAGAACACGTTTGTATAATTCACGTGTCTGTTCGCCGGGGAGCTTATCAAACTGCTTCCGCAGAAGTGGGCATGCGTTCTTCTTTCTGAGTTTTATTTTTATGGTCTGGAAGACGATTTTTGCGGACAGGTTCTAAGCCGAATCGAGCACGTAAATCATCCGATTCGTACAATGGATAGCCCGGCTGAGGAAGGGGCAAAAGGGCATGGGCTTTCAATTTTTTCAATGTCTGGCGTGAGAATTTCGAATCCTGTAAAGAAGAATGGCCGGAACGTATAAAGATTTACCATTGTTCGAAAAGATTACAGTAAATGTAAAAACAACTGTATGTAAAGGCTTACAGATATTTACACTTTTGTGCAGTCCGAAGAAAGCGCATAAAGACACCCTGTGTTAAGTTGGACTAACCGCGTGAACGGGCCGGCCAATTGAATTCACTTTCAAAAGAATTGCGTTGCGTCATAATAAACACGTATGTAGATACATTCAAAAGGAGGAAATACTCTACATGGCAGAAAAAGTAGAAAAATTTTCCAGTCCATGGATGGTAACACAGCTGCTGCCCATAACGCCTATGCGCTGACGGACATGAGCTGCATTTACCCGATCACACCATCTTCCCCGATGGCTGAATCCATGGATGCCTGGGCTAGCCAGGGCCGCAAGAACACTTTCGGTGAAGTCGTTAAAATTGCGGAACTGCAGTCTGAAGCCGGTGCATCCGGTGCCGTTCACGGTGCTGCACAGGCCGGTGTTCTCCCAACAACATTTACCGCATCTCAGGGTCTTCTTCTGATGATCCCGAATATTTACAAATGGGTTGGTGAAAACCTTCCAGTTGTACTTCACGTTGCGGCTCGTTCCCTTGCAAGCCGTTCTCTGAACATTTTCGGTGACCACTCTGACGTATATGCTGTTCGTCAGACCGGTATCCCAATGCTGGCCAGCCATTCCGTACAGGAAGTCATGGACCTTGCCGGTGTTGCTCACCTTGCCGCCATCAAGGCCCATACACCGTTCCTTCACTTCTTCGACGGTTTCAGAACTTCTCACGAAGTAGACAAGATCGAAGTTTTCGATACAGACAAATACAAAGATCTGATCGACTACGAAGCTCTTGCTGAATTCAAGAAAAACGCTATGCAGCCGCATACGAACCCTGTTACACGCGGTGCCAACGAAAACGATGACATCTTCTTCCAGGGCGTAGAAGCTCGCAACGCACACTATGCAAACGTACCTGCAATCGTAGCTGACTACATGAAGAAAATCAGCGAGATCACAGGCCGTGAATATGCTCCTTTCACTTACTATGGTGATCCAGAAGCAGAAAACATCATCATCGCTATGGGTTCTGTAACCGAGACCGCTAAGGAAACCATCGATGAACTGAACAAAGCCGGTGAAAAAGTCGGCATGATCAAAGTTCATCTGTTCCGTCCGTTCTCCACAGAATACCTGGTTGACGTTCTTCCTTCCACCGTTAAGAAAATTGCTGTTCTTGACCGTTCCAAAGAAGGCGGCGCCCTCGGCGAACCTCTGTACCTCGATGTTGTAGCTGCTCTCAAGGACAAAGACATCCAGATCATCGGCGGACGCTATGGTCTTGGAAGCCACGATACAGCTCCAAAACACATCAAGGCTGTATTCGATCACCTCAAAGGCGACGAACTCAAAAACGGATTCACCCTCGGTATCGTGGACGATGTTACCAACACATCCCTCCCGTTCGATGATTCCTTCGTAATTGATGACGGCAAGACAACCGAGTGCCTCTTCTGGGGTCTTGGATCTGACGGTACTGTATCCGCCAACAAGTCTTCCATCAAAATCATCGGTGACAACACCGACATGTACGCTCAGGGCTACTACGCTTACGACTCCAAGAAGGCCGGCGGCGTAACGCGTTCCCACCTGCGTTTCGGAAGCGAACCAATCCATAAAACGTACTACATCAACAACGCCGACTTCATTTCCGTATCTCTGGACTCCTACATGTTCAAATACGATCTGGCCAACAACCTGAAGAAAGGCGGAACCTTCCTGCTCAACACTTCCTTTGACAAGGACGAAATCGTTAAGCACATGCCTAACCGTCTGAAAAAGGAACTCGCTGACAAGGATGCTAAGTTCTACATCATCGATGCCAACAAGATTGCCGGCGAAATCGGAATGGGTCGTCGTACCAACACCATTCTGCAGTCTGCATTCTTCGCGCTGAACCCTCAGATTCTGCCATACGACACAGCTGTTGATCTGATGAAGAAAGCAGCGAAGAAATCCTATGGCAAGAAGGGCGACGATATCGTTCAGCTCAACTACAAAGCCATCGACATGGGTAAAGACGGACTTGTTGAAGTTGCAGTAGACAAAGCCTGGTCTGACCTGCCTGTAAGCGAACTCCGTCAGCCGACCGGCAACGCTTACTGGGATGAATATGCAGCTCGCATCAACGGCCTCGAAGGCTACAACATGCCTGTTTCCTCCTTCACCAAACACGGTGTTCTTGACGGAACCATGCAGAACAACGCTGCATTCAACGAAAAACGTGCCATCGCCGTTAAAGTTCCGGAATGGGATCCTGAAAACTGCATTCAGTGCGGATTCTGCTCCTTCGTCTGCCCGCATGCTACAATCCGTATCTTCGCGCTGACACCGGAAGAAGTAAAAGACGCTCCGATGGAATTCGCTACGCTGCCTCTGATGGGCAAGAAAGATACCGACCTGCGTTTCCGCGTTCAGGTATCTCCAAGCAACTGCGTAGGCTGCGGTCTGTGCGTTTCTGAGTGCCCGGGCAAAAAGGCAACAAAGCCCTCAAGATGGTTGATGTCAACTCCCAGCTCGAGTACGATCCGCTGGCTGACTACCTCTTCAAGCACACCGAATACAAATCCGATCTGTTCCCGAAATCCACAATCAAGGGTTCCCAGTTCCAGATGCCTTACTTCGAAGTACCTGGATCCTGCCCAGGATGCGGTGAAACGCCTTACTACCGTCTGGCTTCCCAGCTCTTCGGTAAAGACATGCAGATTGCCAACGCTACAGGATGCTCGTCCATCTACTGCGGTGCCAACCCGTCTACTCCGTTCGTAAAAGACAAAGACGGCAACGGAACTGCATGGGCAAACTCCTGTTCGAAGACAACGCTGAATTCGGTTACGGTATGGCTCTTGCCAACAACCTGAACAAGGCGAAGATCCTGAAGATCATGGAAGACAACCTGGATAAGGTTGCTCCGGAACTGAAGGAAAAATGGAAGCGTACATCGCTGCAGGCAACGATCGCGACAAACAGAGAGCTCTTGAACCAGAAATCAAGAAACTCGTCGCAGAAGCTGACTACGATGAAGACGTTAAGTCCCTCGCTGGATATGACCTGGTTGACAAGTCCAACTGGATCGTCGGCGGCGACGGATGGGCTTACGATATCGGATACGGCGGACTTGACCACGTTCTGGCGAACAACGTAAACGTAAACGTCCTCGTTCTGGATACCGAAGTTTACTCCAACACAGGCGGACAGGCTTCCAAGTCTACTCCGAGATCCTCTGTTGCTAAATTCGCTGCTGGCGGTAAGACCACTGCGAAGAAAGACCTTGGCCAGATTGCCATGACTTACGGACACGTATATGTTGCTTCCGTCTGCATGGGTGCTGACAAGAACCAGACTCTGAAAGCCTTCCAGGAAGCTGAAGCTTACGATGGACCATCCCTGATCATCGCTTACGCACCTTGCGCTGAGCACGGTATCAAGGGCGGCCTCGGCAACCATCAGCAGGTTCAGAGAGAAGCTGTTGAATGCGGATATGTTGACCTGTACCGTTACAACCCGGAAAACAAGGAACACCCGCTCACAATTGACTCCAAGAAAGAACCTGACTACTCCAAGATGGAAGCCTTCATGCTCAAGGAAGCTCGCTATGCACAGCTGGCTAAACTGAAAGGCAAAGAAGAATCCGATGCAATGTTCGCAAAAGCTGCTGCTGATGCAAAACGTCGCAGAGATCGTCTGAAAGCCATCGAAAAAGAAGGACTCTAAGTCGAACGTTTCGCTGAATCCTACTGAATAAACAACTGGACCGATTCTTTTCGTAAGAAACGGTCCTTTTGTCGTTTTCTGAAAAATCAGTCCATTCGCGGATCGGAAAAGCGGGTAGGCTGATGTGTAAGTCTGTGGTATAAATTCCGTATGCGGATAGATTTGAAATCCATATCCGATACAAAGAGGAATCTGAGATATGAAACGAAACAGAGACGTTTTAAAACGAGATAAAAAGAAATACAGAACATCGTCGACACAGCGGCTGAGGGCACTTTCGCTGTGTCTGTGCGGTGCGCTCATTCTTATGAGCGGCTGTTCGAATGCATCGTCCAGTACGAACACGGCCAGTTCTTCGAGCAGTGTCTCCAGCGCACAGACCCAAACTCCAAAATTGGGCTCGAGCGAGGATTCGGGTACAGAGAAAGGGAAGACCGGCAAACGGGTTCGCCTTACACTCGATCAGGCTCTGACAAAGAAAAATAAGGATGAGCAGTTTGTTCTGCTCTATGTCAAGGACGACTGTTCGTACTGTGCCGAGTTCGATACCGTCCTCAATGAATTTCTGAAAGACCACCCGCTGACGGTTTATGAAGTATCTCTGACCCAGGCAGAAGAAATGTACATTCCGGAAGATCGGGAAACGATGCTCGAGTATCTGACCGCCGGCGTCGGTCGAACACCTGCGCTCTATTACATTGAGTCTCAGGATAAGGTCAATCTTCTCGACCATACCGCAGATAATTATTCTCTCGACGGACTCAGACAGTTTGTAGAAAAATACGATCTGGAACGGCTGAACTAGCCGTTCTTTTATTTGAGCGCAAGAAGGCGGGAACTGGTAAGCCGTTCTAATCAAAATCGACAGCGACAAGTCCAGTGCAATTTTGAAAAACTGTGAAATAAAACTGCATACGCGTGATAAAAAATGGAAAAGACTGTAAAAGATGAATTTGTATACCAGTCGCTGAACGTATGTGCAGGATAAATAGACACGAACATTTGCACTATTTGTAAAAATTAATAAAAATCCTTACCGATTCAATACATTTTACACTTTTTGTGAAAGCGCTTTTTCCGTTTTAACTATTGTTTAAAATAGTCGTAGGTCTCAGACCGCTTTCAGTTTTCCGGATTCGGGCAAATTATGACGGAAAACAAACCTAAGAAAGGAAGGATTCTGTGAAATTCCATAAAAGATTTGCGCTGGCTGCACTTTCTGCTGCGACTTCTTTAGGAACGGTTGTTACCGCTATGCCGGTGACGATTCAGGCTGAAGAAGTGAATTCCAACGCAATTTCCAAAGTTGAAAAGGGTTCGAAAGACAACGTGATTAACGTTACCTTCGCGGATGGCAATCAAGGGCGGATTACATTTCTCGAAGAAAGCATCTTCCGTTACAACATCGACCCAACCAAGCAGTTCTCGAAGTATGCAACGGATAGCGGCACTGCCAAAATCCAGGCACAGCCGGATGAATCGGGTACGTATACGCATCCAGCCGCTTCGATTGCAGAAGATGATGCTAAATTCACCATTTCCTGCGGCACTACGAAAATTGAATTTTCAAAAACCGACGGCAAAATGACCGTCAAATCCGGCGATAAGACGGTTATGCAGGAAAAGGAACCGCTTATCCTTTCGCCAAGCGGAACCGCGCAGAAACTCGTCTCCAATGAAGGCGAAGATTTCTATGGCGGCGGTACCCAGAACGGACGTTTCGTTCATACCGGCGAATCGATCTCCATTTCCAATACGAACAACTGGACCGATGGGGGCGTCGCTTCGCCAAACCCGTTCTACTGGTCCACAAACGGTTACGGTGTGCTGCGCAACACCTTCAAACCAGGTACGTATGATTTTGGTAAAACTACCGACGGCACCGTTTCCGCTCAGCATGAAGAGCGGGAATTCGACGCCTACTATTTCGTATCTGGCGCCGATGAAAAGGCACAGGTGTCCAAAGACCTGCTGCAGGATTACTTCAAAGTTACCGGCAATCCGGTTCTGCTTCCAGAATATGCGTTCTATCTGGGCCATCTGAACTGTTACAACCGTGACTCCTGGGATACAACCGGCAGTAAAGGATGGACAATCAAAGGCAGCGAACCTTCAACTTCTGCGGGAACTACGCTTTATGAAAACGGTATGGCATCCGGATACATTTTGCCAGAAGGAACTCATGCGGAATCTCTGAACGGCGTAAAACCGACCGTCAATGCAGACAAATTCAAAGCAGCGGATGCGCCGCGTGAGTATTCAGCTCGTGCGGTTATCGACCGTTATCAAGCTAACGATATGCCATTTGGCTGGTTCCTGCCAAACGATGGTTATGGATGCGGCTATGGCCAGAATGGTTACGATCAGTCAGGCGGAACAGAAGCCGAACGACAGGCTTCTCTGGATGCCAACCTGCAGAACCTGCACGATTTCACCGAATATGCCAATGCACATGGCGTATCGACCGGTCTCTGGACACAGTCCAACCTGTCTCCAATCGCTTCCGAAAAACAGCAGCTCGTTCGTGACTTCAGGGGCGAGGTAAACACAGGCGGTATTACTACGCTTAAAACCGACGTAGCCTGGGTAGGTTCGGGCTATACCTTCGGTCTGAACGGCATCAAAACCGCTTACGATATCGTAACGGGCGACGTTTCCACTCGTCCAAACATTGTTACCCTAGACGGCTGGGCCGGAACACAGCGTTACGGTGCAATCTGGACCGGCGACCAGTACGGCGGAAACTGGGAATACATCCGTTTCCACATTCCGACATATATTGGTCAGTCCTCTCCGGAAACCCGAACATTGGATCCGATATGGACGGTATTTTCGGCGGTGCACCAATTATCGCTACTCGTGACTACCAGTGGAAGACGTTCACCACGACTATGCTGGACATGGACGGCTGGGGCTCCTATGTTAAATCTCCATACACCCATGGCGATCCGTATACCGGCATCTCCAGAATGTACCTCAAGCTGAAAGCTCAGCTGATGCCATACATTTATACATCTGCCGCTTCGGCTGCCAACATTGAATTTGGCAAGGACGGCACCGGCAACAATGACCAGGGTCTGCCAATGATCCGTGCCATGATGCTCGCGGATGATTCCGACTATGCCGCTTCCAAAGCAACACAGTATCAGTATCTGTTTGGCGACGCGTTCCTCGTTGCTCCAGTTTATCAGGATACCGAGATGGATGAAGAAACCGGAAATGACGTTCGTAACGACATCTTCCTGCCAGGCGACGAAAACGATACCTGGATCGACTACTTCACCGGCGAACAGTACAAAGGCGGCCAGATCATTTCCAACTTTGACGCACCGCTCTGGAAACTCCCGCTCTTCGTTCGCGGCGGAAGCATTATTCCAATGTACGAAGAAAACAACAACCCGGTAGCCATTTCCGAAGACAACCCGGATGGTCTCGACAAGACAAAACGTATTGTTGAATTCTATCCGCAGGGAACAACAGACTACACCTTGTACGAAGATGACGGCATGACCGCCAACTCGACCATTACAGAAGATGATGACTACGGCACGATCAACTCCATCAACTACGGCGATCATGTCGAAACGCACTTTACTTCCGCTGTAAACGGCGATAAGGCAGTATTAACCGCTGAAGCCAGCAAGGGTACATACGAAGGCTACGATTCCAACCGCCAGACCAAGTTTGTTGTGAACGTATCCAAGAAGCCGACATCCGTTCAGATCAACGGTGCGGCAGGAAATGAAGTCGCTTCGCTTGATGCGTTTGAAAAGCTTGGCGAAAACGAATCCGGCTGGTTCTACGATGCAGAGCCAGAAATGAACAAATACGCTGGTGATGAAGACTTTGCGAATATGCATATCATCAATGCACCGAAAGTTTACGTGAAGTTTGCGAAAACGGATGTAAACAAAAACGCGCAGACCGCAACCATCAACGGTTTCGAAAATACGCAGGCATCCGGCAAGGATGTTCTCGTTGAGTCGATCCCGGCTCCAGTTCTGAGTGCTCCGGCAGAAGATAAAATTACTTCTTCTTCGATCGAACTTTCCTGGCCGGCAGTAGACGGCGCAACTGGTTATGACGTAATGGTCGGCAGCCAGATCTACCACACAGAAAAACCAAAACTGAAACTCAGCGATCAGCCATTCAATACCGCGTTTACGTTCAAGGCCAGAACCAGAACGGCAGACGGCTATTCCAACTGGTCCAGTGAACTCACCGTTTCTACTCTGGATGACCCGTGGAGAAATACCCCGACACCAGAAAGCATTACCTGGACTGGCGATATTTACGGCAACCACGATCCAGAACTTGCCTTTGACCACATTTATCAGTCCGGCGACGGCGGCTTCCACTCCGGCGGAAAAGCCATCGGCGAAAGCATGACCGTAGATCTTGGTCTGATCTATGATCTCGATTCGATCGAATACTATCCGCGTGACGACCGCGGCAACGGTACCGTAACGTCCATGGATATCGCCCTCTCTCTGGATGGCGTACACTGGACCGATCTGGAGCGCCAGAACTGGGAACGCAGTGCCGAGACAAAAGTTGTTGACCTGAAAACGGCCAGCAATTCCGCAGCACGTTATGTCCGTCTGATTCCAAGAGCTTCGGTAGGCAATTTCTTCTCTGCCAGCGAAATCCGCATCAATAAGAAAGACGGAACCAACGGCTGGGCATTAGGAAGCAACCTGCAGCGTGCAGAAGTCAGCGATGCAGACTACTCGAACATGAAGAACTATCTGGGTCTCCAGAAATCCGAACCAGACACTTCGACATTCGACAGTCAGATCGCAGCGCATCATGCGGACCTGAACAACAACAACATTTACGACGTATACGATTACTCTTTCACCATGAAGGCACTCGATGGCGGAACGACCAAGGCAGGCGAACCGTCCGGCAACCTGTTCTTCATGGCCGACAAGACGACCTTCAATGCAGGAGATATCGTTACCGTTTCGCTTTACGGCAACAATATCCAGAATGCCAATGCTCTGGGTGCTCTCTTCAATTACAGCACGGACACGTTTGAAGCCCTCGTTCCAGGCGGAACATCCGGTGTAACCGGTTCACCGTTCCTTGGCGATATGGAAGACCTCAGCCGTGTAAGAACGTATACTGACAAGCACGGTACAGTCAACGTGGCCTTCGCTAACCGAGGAGATAAAGCCCTCTATTCCGGTACCCGTGTAGTGGCTGCCTTCCAGCTGAAGGCGAAGAAAGCCGGCACCAGTGCGGATATCAACCTGGCGCAGAACACAATGGTGATCGGCCCGACCGGTTCCTGCATCGATCGCACCTACGAGCATGGATTTGATCCAGATTCCGTTCCTGCTCCGCAGGATAAAGTGCTCGCACGTTCGGATCTGAACATGACGATCACCAACGAAGCCCTGCCAACGGATGACGGTACAAACGTACAGACTCTTATCCAGCAGGAAAACTTCGACGGACTCTTTAACGGCTCGGACGGCCGCGACTTTGAGTTCACATGGAAAACGGATGGATCTGCATGGGATGTAAATACCCATAAAGTTCCAGTGACCATCCATATGGGCTTAAAAGAACCGGCTCCGCTCAAGAGCTTCCGCGTGACGGCTGGCGCGCTTACCTCAAATGGTAAAGTACGTAAAGTCAGTGCAAAAATCACCTTTGCGGACGGATCGAAGGAAACCTATTCCGGCGGCAATTACGATCAGCCATCGACGGAATACACCTTCACTATCCCGGATGCTAAGAAAAACGTAAACGTTACAAACATCGATTTCACCGTTGAAGAAAGCGGCAGTGCAACGGCGAGTGATGCGGATCCGACCAACGGAACCCTTACGCTCTGCGAGTTCTACATCACCCAGCCGGGTGCAATCGCGGTTGAATCGATTACAGCCGATTCCACGAACAAAAAACAGCTGAACCTCGGTTCCATCAGTGAAGTGAACGCAACGGTTACTCCGTCGCAGGCTTCCGGCGTATTCACCGTTTCCTCTTCTGACGAAGATGTAGCTGCAGTTGACTGCGTACAGGATGGCGGCGACGTTACCTGGTATGTTATCGGTAAGAAAGCGGGTAAAGCGACCATTACTGTGGCTTCCGCAACCGACCCAGCTAAGACAGCGTCGTACGAAGTAGAAGTTGGAAACTTCATTGATCTTACTGAGCTGAACGCAGCCATCGCCCGTGCCGAAAAGACACTGGCAGACGGCATCGTTCTGGATTCTTCCAAACCGGATCTGGAAGCGGCTATTAAAAAGCAAAAGACGCTCTCGCTTCCAATTCGCAGGATACAGTCGACTATGCGACCGTTGAACTGCTTAACGTTCTGAGTTCTCTGCAGTATCGTGCACCGATGAAGTCCCATCTGATCAACTACACCGGCGATGAAGGCGTAGTCGTAGACAGCGGTTCTTCCCAGTGCAACGATGAAATGGAAGGTGACGGCTTAGGTACATTCGACGCTTCCCTCGATAAGGATGAGTCGACCTACTGGCATTCCAACTGGTCGACCGCAAGCGGCATGCCGCAGTACGTACTCTACGATCTGGGCAAGTCCTATGATCTGACGGACGTATCGTTCCTGCCGCGCGTAGGACGCTACAACGGCGACATGTTCGAAGTGGAACTCCTTGCTGGAAATGACAAAGACAACCTGACTTCGGTCGGTACCTGGACATTTGAACACGGTGCAAAACAGCTGACCGACCGCGGATGGAAGACAATGACCTTCTCGAGCATAAATGCACGCTATGTTGAAGTGAAAGTCCTCAAGTCCGGCGGTGACCAGCTCGATTCCTATGCATCCATGGCAGAAATCAACTTCTATGCAGCAGAAGCCTTCAAGGCGGACGATGTGGATACCACACAGCTGAAACTGGCTGTCGATACCGCTAAGGCTCTCAATGCCGAAGATTACGTCCAGAACGCAGCATGGACTGCACTGGAGGATGCCATTGCCGAGGCCGAAGAAATGATTGAAAGCCCGAGAAGCCAGGCTGTAGTCAACAGCATTGCTCTCAAGCTCAACCAGGCTCTGCTCAATGCCCGCATCAAACCAAGTGCAGAAAAACTTGCCTAACTGAACTAACCGGATTTCATCGAAGCGCTTCGAAAATCCAATTCAGGCTTTATAAATGGCGGCAGCCCCAGACGGGACTGCCGCTTTTTTGAATGGAACGACAAAGACCGTACATCCGGAATCAGGGAAACGGGAAAAGCCGGCTGCCCCACAGGGCTGGACATCGACATTGTCTCTGTATGTAATAAAATAAACATACACAGGCAAAAATCATGAAAGCTTTGTGCAAATCGCGATCAGCCTGACAGCTGCTTCTGTTCTTGGAGTTCTTACGATCGTTTCGAACGGACCCAACGAGAAAAATCAGAACGGTCGAACGATGCCCGAAGCTTACATGTGATATAAACTGCTCTGTCTGGATCGGTTTTATGCGGAAAGACTGGACTTAAAAGGATTCCTTGAATTCATTATCGTTCCGGATTTATGAAATACTTCGTCTTCCGATGCACAATGCAAGGGCAGAGCCGCTTTGGATAAGGAGAAAAGCTTAGTTATGAACGTTTCCATAAAATGGCTGGAAACCCCAAATGTGACCCAGGTCAACCGAAAACCGCCGCACGCTTCGCTCAAGCGTTCCATTCCTGAACATACGGCCATTCAGTCTTTAAACGGTGTCTGGAAAGGCGCCTACAGTGAAGAACAGGATGTTTCGCCCACGCTTTCGGAAAGTTTCGTTTTGAATTCGACGGATGTTTCGGATTTTGACGATGTCCTCGTGCCGGCCCATTTTCAGACGCAGGGCTATGGAAAAATCAGTACACCAATACTGCCTACCCATGGGATGGACAGGAAGAGGTACCGTATGGAAAAGTCTGGTCCCGCAATCCGCACATGCGCTATGTTCTGGACTTTGATCTGGATGAAACGCTGGCCAGAGAGCAGGTGGATCTCGTTTTTCATGGCGTGGAAAGCGCCTTTTACGTGTGGCTGAACGGGGAATTTGTCGGCTATTCGACGGATTCGTTTACACCGTCCGCTTTTGACGTTACCTCGCTTTTAAAGAGAAGGGGAACCGTCTGGCGGTTCTCGTCTTCCAGTTTTCGAGCGGATCGTGGCTGGAAGATCAGGACTTTTCCGCTTTGGAGGCATTTTCCGCAATGTAGAACTTCAGGGACATGGGTCGGCGTATGTGGAAGATCTTTCCGTACGCACCCGCATTTCCGATACCGACAGCACGGCCTCCATTCTTGTACAGATTGCGGATCACGACGCGCAAAGCTTCGCTCTGCGTCTTTTCGATCCCGCTGGATCGCTCATGTTTTCGCAGACCGTTGAATCGCGTTCCATTAAGCTGACGCTCGATGATTTCCATCCCTGGTCCGCAGAACGGCCGGATCTGTATACCCTTGAAATCGATGTACTCGATGCCGATGGTCAGATCGCCGAAACGATTCATCAGAACGTCGGCATCCGCTCCATCGAAATTAAGGACGGCATCATGCTTTTAAACGGAAAGCGTCTGATGCTTCATGGCGTAAACCGGCATGAGTTTTCCTATGGCAAAGGCCGCGTTCAGACTCCCGAAGAAATCGAAGCGGATCTGATTTTGATGAAGCAGAACAACATCAATGCCATCCGGACTTCGCACTATCCGAATCAGGACGCTCTGTACGATCTGGCGGATCAGTACGGTCTGTACGTGATGGATGAAGCCAATCTGGAAACGCACGGGACGTGGCAGGCTGGCTTTACGGAAGAGCCGACCAATCCGCTGCCCGGCGATTCGCCCGAATGGCGCAAGCCGGTTCTCGAACGCGCGCAGGCGATGTACGAGCGGGACAAAAACCATCCGTCCATCCTGATCTGGTCTTTAGGCAACGAAAGCTGGTACGGCGACAATCTGCTTGAAGAAGCCGCCTGGCTGCGTCTGGCCGATCCGGATCGTCCGGTTCATTATGAGAGCTGCTTCCGCAATGAGGATTACAGCGGTTGCACCGATATCATCAGCCGCATGTACGCGTCACCGGCAGAAATTGAATCGATCCTGCTTTCCAAGCCGGAGAAACCGGTCATTCTTTGCGAATACGTGCACGCGATGGGCAACTCTCTGGGCGGCATGTTCCGCTATGCCCAGCTCGAGACGTACCGCCAGTATCAGGGCGGTTTTATCTGGGACTTTGCCGATCAGGCTATGCCGACCGAAAAGAACGGGGTTTCGATGATTGGGTATGGCGGCGACTTTGGCGATTTTCCCAACAACGGCAGCTTCAGCGGCAACGGCATTTTGTTTGCGGACCATACCCCTTCTGCCAAAATGCAGGAAGTCAAAGCGCTGTACGCCCCGATTCGCATTGTTCCTAACGAAACCGGCGTCGATATTCTCAATAACAATCTCTTTGAAAACACAAACGGCTACCGCTTTATCGCGACCCAGAAAGTCCGCGATCAGATTGTCGGACAGACCGAATTTGAAGTCCGGATCGAACCGGGCCGACATCGCCATATCCCGCTGAACTGGGAACAGTATCAGGGAGAAAGCGTACTGACCGTTTCCGCCATTTTGAAGAACGATCAGCCCTGGGCCAAAGCCGGTCATGAAGTCTCGTTTGGACAGCACGTTCTGTCTGGACTCCGCCATTCCACGCTGCTTGGCAAAGGCATGAAGTTTGTGCAGGGCAAAGAATACTTCGGTGCGGAATTCGAAAACGTCCGCTTCCTGTTCAGCCAGAAGGGACTTGTATCCATGAAAAGCGGCGATCAGGAATGGCTGCAGGCCATGCCTCGACCCGTATTCGCTCACGCCTGGACCGATAATGACCGCGGCAGCGACTTCGATCAGGGATCGGCGATCTGGTACAGTGCATCGCTCTTTTCGAGAGCCATCAGCCGGGAAATCCAGATTGACGAAGAACTGGGCTATGCGCAGATCACGTATGAAATCGGCCTGCCGTATCCGCTCAACAATAACAAGTGCACCCTGACGTATCTGGTCAGCGCGCCAGGCATTCTTGGCGTGAAACTGGAAATGTCGCCAAGCCGCTATTTGCCGGATCTGCCGGTCTTTGGCATGGAATTCAAACTGCCGAAAGCTGCGGATCATTTCCAGTATTACGGCTACGGGTCGATGGAAAACTACTGTGACCGTTCGGTCGGTGCCCGTCTGGATGTTTTTGAAGATACGGCGTCCAACAACGTACAGCCCTATCTTCGTCCGCAGGAAACTGGAAACCGTACCGGCGTGCGGGATCTGACTCTGTTCGACCACGACGAAAAGATCCGCTTCAGCCGGATCGCACAGCCGCTGGAAGTTTCGGTATTGCCGTATTCGTTTGAACAGCTCGAAGAAGCCGATCACCAGGAAGAACTTGGATTCTCCACCGGTACGTATGTCCGGATTGCTTCCGAACATATGGGCGTGGGCGGCATCGATTCCTGGATGACGCCGACCGATCCGCGCGATCGCCTGAGCGCCTCGAAGTATCGTATGGTCAACTTCATGATTACGTTTGGCGACCTCCCGGATCGTCAAAGCGATCTTCAGAAAATCGAAGAAGAAACACCGAGTGCGTCTTCGGATTCGTCTGAAATCGAAGAAGAAGGAACACTGGACGATACGACGACGCCTGAAGAGCAGATCAGTACGCAGATCTTGAGCAAAGAAGAAGTGAAAGAAACCGATGAGACAAAGGTCGAAACGGCTGAGATGGATACAAGCAGTTCCAAAAGACGGAAACCGAATCCGTTCTGGTCGATCTGACTCTGGAAAAGACGAATGATGAAGATCAGCCCTCCCCGCTCGAAGCCGATCCGCAAGAGGAACTGACGTTTGACGTGCTGCAGATCGCCCAGAAAATCCTCGAAGAACCCAGCGAGGAACAGAATGCTGAAGAGACGGCAGCAACGCCTGCATCCAATCCGAACGAATCGAAAACGGACGAAGACACGTCCGCTCAATCGACAGAGAAAATGGATGCGAAAGAAGAGAAGTCCGACGAAGCTTCAGCAGATGAGACTTCTGGTAAAGTCGAGTCCGAAGAAGATGCGGTTCCTGCCGCAGCAGATGAGAAAGCCGATTCCGCAAAAGATGTCGATTCGGTGAAAGAGCCTTCCCAGCCGGAAACAAAAGCAGAAGAAGGACCGGTGAAACATGAGCCTTCGATTGCCAAGGAGAAGGCAAAGCGCCGTCGTCTGTTCAAGGCCCGCCGAAAGAAAAAGTAAGCCGGAGCCGATTAAAATCCTGCTTAGAAACAAGAATTAAGCGACGATTCAGCCCCAAATGAAGACAGCCGGTTTCCCTTGCGGGAAGCCGGCTGTCTTTGGCAGGAAATCATTATTTCGTATAGAAACGATACAAAATTTCTTCGTGGAACGGTTCATCCTTTTGAGGATGACATCGGGATGTTCCTGATTGTGAATGGAGTCGGGGAGCATCTGCGGTTCGACCGCTACGCCCCAGTGCTGGTTATAAGTTTTGCCGTCGCGGCCCGGGTGATTTTCCACGTAGTTGGCGGAGTAGACCTGAACGCCCGGCAGAGTCGTTTCGACTTCTACGGTTCGTCCGGATTTCGGATCGGTGAGGATCAGAGCCGGGGATCCGGTTTCGAGAACAAAATGGTGGTCGATGCCGTTGGCGTTTTTCACGTTCCAGTCGCTCTGATCAAAGCCCTGTTTCACGGGTGCAAAGTCGCGGAAATCGAGCGGTGTGCCTTCCACTTCCCGGAACTTGCCCATGCAAAGGCCATCCGGATCGACGAGACCATGACGAATGGCCGAAATTTTCATCAAATGATCGCCCGCATCTTCCTCCATGCCGTTGAGGTTGAAGTAGGTGTGCTGGGTGAGGTTGAGCAGCGTATCGGCATCGGACTTGGCATCGTAGGAAATACGCAGAGTATTGTCGACAAGTTCGAGCGTGCAGTGGAGCGTGAGCGTTCCGGGATAGCCTTCTTCGCCGTCTTTGGAAACGTAGGTGAAGATCAGCTTGTCGCCTTCGATTTTTGAATCGAAGTTTTTGTAGGAAAATCCTTCCAGACCGCCATGCAGGAGTTGGGACCGTTATTAACGGCAGCATGGTAGTGCTTGCCGTTGAGCGTGTATTCGCCGTTGGCCAGACGATTGCAGACACGGCCGACCAGCGCACCAAAATAGGTGCCGGATTTTGCCATATAGTCATCGATCGTTTCGTAACCCAGAATGACATTCGTCTTCTTCTGGTTTTCGTCTTTCATGTCGATCTCAATCAGCGTTACGCCATAGCTGGTAACGAGAACGCGCAGCTGATCGTTTTCCATTTCGTACAGACAGATTCCGTCCGGACGTTTTTCAAGCAGTTTAATCATGAGCATGCAGCTCCTTCCTTTTTCTATCCGTCTATCATTGTAGCCAGATCTGTTCAGGAAAAGTACAAAAGGTTGAAAAGGCTTTCGAAAAACGGGTTCGCAGTCAGACTGTCGCTGCCCGATCCGTCAGGCGACTGAGGCAAAGACAAGACAATCCCAGATGAATAAATATTGGAATGTGCCAGTACGACCAGACTCGGACGGGTCGGGGTACAGGGATGGAAAAGCGGCCGGTCTGTGAAATTGGACAGGCTGAAGTCAGTAATTATAATGGAAAGGAAATGGAGGAGTCCGTATGTTCATTCTTGCTCTGGACAGTCTGGAAGATCTGGAGACCATAATCGAAGCCAGACCCGATGCGATCGTTCTTGGCATAGAACCCTTTTGCGCCCGTACGCGAGCCGTAACGGATTGGAATCAGCTCCCCGCGCTGGTCAGGCGCATGCATGAAGCGGGAATTCAGGTGTATATCAACCTCTTAGCCATGATCGAGCAGCCCAGACTGCAAGCCTGCACAGAGGCGTTTGGACAGCTGGCGAAGATGGGTGTCGACGGCCTGTATGTCGCGGATGACGGCTGGCTGGAAATTGCGTACGCGTACAATCCAGAAACGCTTTCTCTTCTGATTGTTCAGCCGGAAACGCTGCTTTGCAGCGGGGAAGACGCCAGTTTCTTTGCCAGACAGGGAACACAAGCGCAGTCGCTTTCGCATGAACTAAGTGAAGCGGAACTGATTGCCTGCGTAAAAACGTGTCCAAGCTGCGAACTGCTTTGTGCCGGCCATTATTCCTGGATGGAAAGCCGAAGAGGACTGCTCTCCAATTATCTCCATCAGATCGAAAAGCCTGAAGACTTTCAGGAGGGCCGTCTGTATACCCTTCGGGAAATGAACCGTCACGGACGCATGCCGGTTTGGCAGGATCATCTGGGAACTCATGTTCTTTCCGATGAAGTGTTCCAGGCGGGCGAATATCTGCTTCCTTTGCGGGAAGCCGGACTGCAGCGCTATCGCATTGACTGTCTGCTCATGGGCAACACCTGGGGACTCGACATGCTTAAGGCGTATCGAACGCTGCTGACTGAAGGAACGGATGCTCTGAGTCCCAAGCAGAAAGAGGCGATTTCCAGTACGATTTGGAAAAGCTCGTCATTAATTCGAAAGGAGAAAAGCCATGGAACACGTTGAACTGCTTGCTCCGGCCGGCAATCTTTCGAAAGCAAAAACCGCAATCCTTTATGGAGCCAACGCGGTCTATATCGGCGGCCAGTCGTTTTCTCTGCGCTCCAGGGCTTCGAACTTTTCTCTGGACCAGATCGCCGAGCTCTGTACGTTTGCCCACGATCACCATTCGAAAGTGCATGTCACGGTCAATATCATTCCGCATCCGGACGATCTGCAGGGACTGGACGACTATTTGCGTGCGTTAAACGACGCGGGAATTGACGCGATCATCAGCGCTTCGCCTACGATCATTACGCACGCGCTCCACATGGACGGCCGCCAGTTTGAAGTGCACATTTCCACGCAGCGCTCCATTCTCAATTCGGCTGCCGTTCGCTTCTGGAAAAGACAGGGCGTTGAACGTGTTGTCTTAGGACGCGAAACGAATCTGGACAGTATCGAGGCGATTTGTGCGCAGGACATTATGCCGATTGAAGTTTTCATTCACGGCGGCATGTGCATTTCCTATTCCGGGCGCTGCGTGCTATCCAATCATATGACGGACCGCGATGCCAACCGCGGCGGCTGCGCGCAGAGCTGTCGGTGGAAATACGAACTCTTTGACGAACAGAATGAAAAAATCAGCCGCGACGAAACCCCGTATTCGATGTCGAGCCGGGATTTGCAGGCAGCAAAATATATTGAACGCCTGATTCATGCGGGCGTCGCTTCGCTCAAAATCGAAGGACGCATGAAGTCGGATTACTACCTAGCCGTGGTGGTCGGGGCGTATCGCCGCCTGATCGATGCCATCGAAAGCGGACAGACGATTACGCAGGAATTTTTAGCCGAGATTTCCGCGGAACTGGCCCGGGCGGAAAATCGTCCGGCGGGTCCAGGCTTTATAATGGACTGCCCGATCAGAACGTACAGCTGTATCGAAGACACGATGAATCGGTCACCCAGGAATACATTGGCTACGTTCTGGAAGAGCCAAGAGATGGCTGGATGAAAATTCAGGTCAAAAACCATTTCGAAGCCGGAACGCCGGTCGAACTGTTTGGACCGGGAATCGCTCCGTATCCGCAGACGATTGACGAAATCCAGACGCTCGACGGTCTGCCCAAGTCCGTATGTTCCCACCCGATGGAAATCGTACGAATTCGCTGGAATCAGCCCGCCAGACCGGGAAGCATGATTCGCAAGCAGCGCTTATCGATGCCGGACAAACCGGAAACGGAAGCCAAAGACGGCAGCTGCGCCAAGCCAAATCCCCTGCGGGGGTAATGTGCTCGATTCTTTTTATAATTTGATAAATCCTTTGTTCGTCTTTTCATAAAGGAAAAGATCAGGCCGCTTTCGGTTTTTGGCTCTTTCTCTTTTCTTTTTGAAGAGTCAGAGGCTAAGAAAGATTCGATTTTAAACCGGTTTATGAAAAATGCAGCCCGCACCCGCACAGGACGAGCAAATTTCGATAGACTGAACAGGCAGACGATTTCAGGATCGCATTAGAAGAAAGGAAAGTCTGCCTGAAAAGATCCTGAACAAATATGAAATTATCCAACAGCTATTTCTTTACTCTGCGTGAAAACGTGAAAGATGAAGATTCCGTATCGTCCAATCTTCTCGCCCGCGCAGGGATGATCAAGAAACTTTCCAATGGTATCTATATTATTCTGCCGATGGGAAAACGCGTTCTTGCCAAAATTGAAAATGTAGTCCGTGAAGAGATGGACAGCCATGGCGCGCAGGAACTGCTCATGCCGGCGCTGATCCCGGAGGACGTTTATGTTTCCAGCGGACGCCGCGAGGCATTTGGCGCGAACATGTTTGCCCTGAAAGACCGTTATGACAAAAATACGTGCTTGGTCCTACGCATGAAGAACTGTTTGCGATGTGCGCAGCGATGGACGGCAAGTCCTGGAAAGATTTCCCGTACAACCTGTACCAGATCCAGACCAAATACCGCGATGAAACCAGACCGCGCTACGGTCTGATCCGTGTGCGTGAGTTTATCATGAAGGACGCCTATTCGTTCGATAAGGATCTCGAAGGTCTGGACGTTTCTTATGCCAATATGTACGACGCCTACTGCAAAATTTTCGACCGTCTGGATCTGAACTACAAAATCGTTAAGGCCGATACCGGTCTGATGGGCGGTCTGCTTTCGGAAGAATATCAGGCGATTTCCAGCATCGGCGAAGATATTGTTGTCGGATGCGAAAGCTGCGATTTCTCCAGCAACGAAGAAATTACCGAAGTCATCGATACGATGGAAGACGATCCGGCTGAAGAGCTCGAAATGGAAAAGATCTATACCCCGAATGCGGGTACGATCGAAGAAGTCAGCACATTCCTGGGCAAGAGACCGGAAGACTTCATTAAAACGCTCATTTACAACGCAGACGGCAATCTGGTTGCTTTCGTTCTCCCGGGCGACCGCGAACTGAATGAGACCAAAGCCGGCAAGCTTCTTGGCGCGATCGAACTGAATCTGGCTACTCCGGAAGAAGTTAAGGCAGCTACCGGGGCACGCATCGGCTTTGCAGGTCCTGTCGGCCTGAACCTGCCGATTTACATGGATCGTCAGGTTGCCCATTACAAAAACTTCATCGTCGGCGCCAACGAAGACGACTACCACTTCAAAAACGTCAACCTTTCCCAGTTCACACCGACGGCGGTAGCGGATCTGACACAGGTTCGTGAAGGCGACCTCTGCCCGAAATGCGGTCATAAACTGACATTTGAGCACGGTATCGAAGTCGGCAACCTGTTCAAACTGGGTGAGAAGTATTCCAAGGCGATGGATCTGTACTATTCCGACCAGAACAACCAGCTCAGACCAGTATGGATGGGATCGTACGGTATCGGTCTGGAACGCTGCATGGCAGCGGTTGCGGATCAGCACAATGACGAATACGGCCTGATCTGGCCGGATGAACTTGCTCCGTTCCGGGTAGCGCTCGTTATCGTTTCCATGAAAGACGAAGAACAGAAAGCGCAGGCGCTCAAGCTCTACGACTATGCTCGTTCCAAAGGCTACGATGTTCTCCTCGATGACCGCAGTGAGCGTGCCGGCGTTAAGTTCAAGGATATGGAACTGATCGGCATTCCGCACCGTATCACGTTCGGTAAAGGCGTTAAGGACGGCAAAGCCGAATACGTCATCCGCAAAACCGGAGAAAAATCCGAAGTGGAACTCGATCAGCTCGAAGCGCTGCTCGATTCGATTTACGGTGCATAATTCAAATTCGCTCATCTGTAAGCGTCAAATAAAAGACGGGTATTTTCTCGACCGCCTCCTTGGGATAATTCCTTTATTCAAGGAGGCTTTTTCATGGAATCAATCATCCCTGCAATCGATCTCGGTATCGATTTCTCCAAAGTTAAAAACATCTATCTGGCTCAGATGCCTGCTGACCTTCGCAAAGGAATTGACGGTTACGTCTCCCTGGTTCAAGGACCTCTCGCTCTGGATCCGCTGGATGGATCCCTCTTTCTCTTCGTTAATCGACAGAAGAACAAGATCAAAGGTATCCTTCGTGACGGAAATGGATTCTGGCTTGTTTATAAGCGACTCTCCAGATCTTCCCTTCAGTGGCCTGTCAGCACTGACCAGTCCGACTTCATGCGAATTGACTGTTCGCAGCTGGCTTCTCTGCTTTCCGGTCTGTCGATTGTTCCCCAGCCGGCATTTCTGCCACGAACTTATAAGTATGTTTAAACCAATTTAAAAGGATGATTTTCTTGAAGGAATATCAAGATAAATCATCCCATTTACTTTATCTATCGCTCTAAATATGTTAAAATTAATACATGAATGTGCCGAACCCTTACCAGACAATCCGCAACGAGCTCCTCGAAGATCTTCATCATCAGATCAGCACCATGACGGAAGAAGAGAAAGACAAATTTATTGAGGATATGTACCTGGATCTCTATTTCGCTAAAGAAATCAATAAAGCCGTGAAAAGCGGCCGCTTTGGTCCTTCTACGGAAAAGATGGTTCCCTTGAAACTGGATTACTCTGAAAACGAGGACGGCGGCCCAGATATCAATATTCTGAATAAACAGCTGGCTCAGCTTGATCTGAAAGCCGATGTTTGTTTTAACCGGGCTGCGAAATATCAGGAAGAGGGAGACCGCTATCGTAAAGAAGCTGAAGATTTAAAGCTCAGTTCTGTTGAAGGAAGCAAGAAAAACCTTCCACCAAGTGCAGAAAGCAGGAAGCGGTCAAAGAAACCACTACCTTCAGTGTAGAAGGGGAAAAGCGCATTTGCCCAGTTTGCGGCTGTGAGATGAAAACTGTTGGAATGAAACGTCACTATAGGATTCATCGGATTCCCGCTCGCTATAGGCTGGAAGAAGTGCTGCGTGAGACAGTCGCGTGCCCAAACAAGTGTACGGATGAAAACGGGAAAGCCATCATCCGCACCGCCGAACCTGACGAGCCTGCACTGATCGACAAGAGTGTCGCAACTTCCTCTATGGTCGCGGGAATTGCCTACGATAAGTTCGTAATGGGAACCCCGGCCTATCGTCAGGAAAAGCACCTGAGTCTCACGGGACTGCCGATCAGCCGTCAGACCATGGGCAACATCCTGGAAAAAACTTACGATCTTTATCTGAAGCCCTCGTAAAACAAATGATTGAGGATCTCCCAAACTGTAACGTCGTCCATATGGATGAGACGGTTTTAAAGTGCACGGAGGTTAAAGATCGAAAACAGTCTTCTATGGTTGTCGCCGTCAGCGGAATCTATGAAGAGAACCAGATGGCTGTCTATAAGTTTTTCCCTTACAAGAAACAGGAGTTCGTAATCGCCCTCCTTGGCGGTTCTTTTCGTCATGCCCTTATGACAGACGGGCTTTATGCATATGCCAACTACTATGGCCCCTGCAGAAAGCTCAACTGTATGGCCCATGCGAGAAGAAAGATCTTCGAAGCCATCAAAGTCCGGTCAGACTTCGCGCAGTATCAGGCAGACGTCCTGAAGTGGGAAAAGACCACACTGGAGAACGACGAAGAGGCCGCAGAAGCGGCAGCCCAGCTGGACGAAACAGAGAGACCCGAACCAAGTCCGGGTCTCCAGATTCTGCTCACAGCCCTGTCTCTGTTCGGGAAGCTCTACCACATCGAATCCCACGTTGCTTCTTACTCGCACGAGGCGAGAACCGAAGTTCGGCAGGAACTTTCAAAGCCCTGCTTTGAAAGACTCACAAGAGTCATGATGGAGATTCAGAGTGGATTCGAGGAAAGAAGCACCGCCTACAGAGCAGCCAAGTACTTCATGGATCGAGCGAACTCGTTGGGAAGGTACCTGGAAGACGGTGATTATCCGATCGACAATAATGTGGCAGAAAGAGCCGTAAAGCCATTCGTGATCAATCGCAAAAACTTCCAGACTACGAAGAGTATCAAAGGTGCGGAAGTCGTCGCAGCGTTTATGACTTTGTTTCGATCGGCTGAAATGAACGACTTAAATCCAGAGCGCTACATGGAGTACGTTCTGGATGAACTCAAATGGTTCAAAGACGATGAAATCGCGGTAGATGTATTGAAGTCACTTCTGCCGTATTCAAAGGATTTACCTGAATATCTTCGAATTGGATACCGTGGACCGGATCCGAAGTATGAAGAAAACGATGAAGAATAAAAAATACGCCAAGCGGGATCTCGAAAGGGATCCCGTTTAGCGTATCTAATATTCAGTCTCGCGTATACCCGTCGATTGTTTGACACTTACGCTCATCTGGCCAAATCGGCCATTTTGAAAAAACAGTAAACCAAAAGCGGTTTTCGCTGAAGGCACAAGCCAGAGTATTGGATCTGGCCGGTGTTCTTGCGAAAACCGCTTTTTCATGGAATGTCGATGGATGAAAAGAAAAATCGAAGAAAGAGAACGGATCCTATTTTCGAAAGCCAAAAATCCGCGTCTGAACTTTACTTCATGGCTTTGAATGCCGCGCAGATCGTAGCCTGCCTGGCCGATTACGGACTTGATCTGATCCTCATCAAGAGGCTTTTCGGAAAGAATTTCAATGGTGCCTTTACGACGGGACGCGGTTACTTTCTTAACCGTAAAGTTTTTGCGAACGGTGTCAGCGAGATGGCTTTCACACATGCCGCACATCATTCCATCTACTTTGAGAACGGTCTGAATCATATTGGGGCCTCCTTTTTCAGATGAGATCTTTCTGGTAGGCAATGCGGGGCGTACCGTCATCGGTATAAATGATTCCGCATTTTGTAAAGCCGTTTTTTGAATCAGGTGCTGCATGGTGAGATTGTCCGCATGGGTATCGATACGTAAAGACGGATTGCGGCTTTCGCAAAATTCGATCAGCGTTTTAAAAACGCCTGGACGGGTTCCGGACGAAGCAATTTTATGAATGGCACTGTAGGGAAGATCGCTCAGCCAGCTTCCGTTTTCGATCACCGCATACGTGGGATCTGGTCCGGGAATCATGGAAAAGGCGCCGATGATTTCGCCGTCTTCTACAAGGACATAGGCGTTGTGATGTTCAATATCGGAAACGATGGAAGACTCTGAAGGCCGATTGTCTTTCCACTGGTTTGGATTGCCATTGGCTTTCATATAGGCGCGCGCATGGGCGTAAATGGCCTGGAGTGCTTCCAGATCGTCCAGTGTTGTATTTCGTACGATACGACTGGATGGATGGACAGGATTTGTTTGATCGGACATGGACAGGACTTCCTTTCTGTTTTTTCGTTTTTTGAGACGCTGTGCAGAATTGAGTTTTTCTGCAGAGCGGAATGGACTGGAAAAGCATGCGTTAAGACAGCGAAAAAGTGTAGCATTGCCCATGGATTTCTTACAAATCAAAGAAGCTTTGATAAGAAGACTGAGGCGATTTCAAAGAGATTTCGGCCTCTGAAACGGTTCCAAAACCAGAAAAATGAAGTACAGAAAAACGCTCCGGCCTTTGGATGAGCGGAGCGTTCGAATATCATATCTAGATTTTTGTGTGCGCAATGCACCAGAAAATTGAAATACCGTAAGGGATAGTTCGATCAGTCTGCCGGCTTCATCTGCATGGATCCGGAAGCCTTGTTGTCATCCTTCGGCTTTCTGGATGTCGAAGACTTCGCATTCGGATCGTTGACAACGGTAGAAGGCAGCTCGGAATCGGACGTGCCCATGCGTACGCTGTCAATATAGTCCTGTACGCTTTCTTCAATAATGCTGAAGTTCATGTTGCCTGCATTGAGAAGAGCCGTATGGAATTCCACCGGATCGTAGTCTTCGCCAAGAGATTCTTTGGCGATGTCGTTGAGTTCCAGCAGTTTCATGCAGTCAAAGTAGTAGGCGTAGAAGACGCCTGGATCGAGGCAGAGACGATCGTAAATGCTGTCGGTGCCTTCGCCCCAGTTTTTCGCGAACTCCTTACGGGAGATGTTTTCGTAATTGACCTGATAGTCCATGAGCAGAACGGTGTAGTTGGAGAAAAGCTCGGACAGCTCCCACACTTCCAGCTTATCTTCATCAATACCCGTCCAGGGCAGCGTCTGGAGCGCCGCATACGTGGCGTAGCCTTCCTGCGTACCCAGCGTGCCGAGAATGTACTCGAGCGGGTGTGCGGCATGTTCCTTTAAATACTGCGTCTGGTACATGTGACCCGGGATGCCCTCATGAGCAAAGGTGTCATACAGAGAAAGGCTTTGCGGATTTGAGCCGTAATCGCGCTCGTTGTAGCGGATTTCGTACGTGTCGGTGCTGTCGATTGGAGGGACAAGGAAATAGGCGAGAACGCTGTCCTGCGACTGTTCGGGCGCCAGCGGTTTTATCTCATAGTCCATTTCATCCACGAGAGGGAAGACAGCCGGATAGCGTTCGTTTAAGAACGGAATAATTTCCGAAATGGAACTGAACGTTGTTTCCGGCTCGCTCATCAGGAAGCTGCATCTTCCTTTTCATTAATAATGCGCGAGTATTCCGTCAGACAGTTCTGCACGGCTTCCGTAACCTGCTTGTTGATTTCGACGGGCGACATATCCATGCCCGTGTACATTTTCAGAATCTCTTCGTAGGCTTCCTTGCCGTTTGGAAGGGAAGCCATGCCAGAAAGCGGCTTATTCTTGTCCTTGAGTTCTTCCAGGCCTTTTTCATGGTTTCGTACGACGGGAAGAAAGACGTGTCCAGCGCTTTTTAATCCGGGTTTTCCACTCTTTCTTCTCGGCGTCGTTCAGATCGGTCAGTCCGTCAATTTCTTCTTCAAGCGATTCTGTAACTGGAGAATCGTCTTTGGTTTTCAGAACGTCGTCAATCGTCTTCATCGTGCTGTCGTATGAGATCGAAAACAGATCCTGCTCGGCCTGCTTGCGCGTATATTCGAGATTTTCCTCGACATAGCGCGGCATATCATTGATCAGTTTTTCCAGCGGTTCCAGATCGTCCTTTGTGTAGAGGAGTATTCGGAAAAAGCGTGACCATGCTCGAAGGCATTCCGTTGACCATGGACCAGGGCGTTCCAATATAATCGAATTTCTCATCGGAAGTCTTTTCGAACCGTTCGCATTCCCAAAGAAGCTGTTCGTACATCCAGCGGTTCTTTTGGAAAGCGCAGATGTATTCCACTTCTTGAGCTGATCGTATGTCTTATCGTTCAGCTCGATCCGTTTGGACTCCGGAAATGGAGAACCCAGCGTGATCGGGCATTTGGAAAGATCGATTCCATAGTTTTCCGGATGAAGGAAATACTGATGCACGCTCAGATAGCTTAATTCACAGTAATCGACCAGATAGTCGTCGAGAAACTGTGTAAATTCCGCGTCCGGTACGGCTTCCGTATTCTGACCCGGAGTCGGTCCATTCGTGGAAGGCCCGCAGGAGCAGGCGGCCAGCGAAAGGGCGAGAAACGAAATTAAGAAAACTTGTATCCATTTTTTCATATAAATCTCCTCAAACGGGAACACGCCCAGTCCGGTCGCAATTCCCATCAGTATTCCTATGATAGCGTATCCGTTCAAAGAATTGAGAACGGGGGCGGTTAAGTTTTTCCAAACTCAGACGGCTTGGATAAGGGAAAAATTCGGAATTCGCTGTGTCAAAATGCGCTTCTTTTCTACATACGGTAAAAATCTGGATTCGAATCCGGGAAGCATGCAAAAACCTGTCTGCTTCGCTGTTTGAAGACAGACAGGTTTTCGTAAGAGATTTTGAAAGACCAGAGAAAGGGGTTCTGGTATGGACAGTGGAATGCAATCGAGAAGAGAAAATTTTTCAGGAAAGCCGGATTTGTATGGATATAGATTTGTATGAATATATTTGTATGAATATAAGGAAACGCAGTCATCTCGAAAGGCAGCCGCCGCCGAGTGAGAGCGACAGGCAATGGTATGTATTGCTGAGCCGGGAAGAAAGGGCTTGCCCAAAGAGAAGCTTTCGTAACCGGGCGTCTTTCATTTTACGATGACGATTAGAACAGACGGGTGAGCAGGATGATGCCTTCGGCTGCAACCGCGATGATCAGAGCCAGGCGTCCAGCTTCTTTGACGGTCAGCGTATCGTTTTCGACTTTTTCGCAAAGATCTTCACAGAAGAGGAAAAAGCGATCTTTCAGTCGGGCAAAGAAAGTGCGTGTATAGGAATCCGTGTTGGTAACGGGTGTGGAAGCGGCAGATGTTGAATTGAAATGATTCATAACTATTCTCCTTTGATTGAATAAGAATCATCGCGAATGATTTTGACAAGGATATGATAACAGATATAATTCATGTGTGCAACATGGACGCACCAAAAATAAGAAAAACGCATCTCGTGCACATTCGCCTACTCAGAATGTGAATAGAAGGTGCATGCGCAGGGATTAGGCGGGAATGACGAGTCAGTCTTAATGCCTTTGTTCTGTCATAGGCTATACGATCAAAGAGGGAAGCGGACTTAATTAAAAAGCAAAAATGCATGGATTATTCTAAAAAAGTGGAACAATAACTCTTGACATACGTAAATAATTTGTTCATCCCTATCGTATTCGCATGGAAAATAAATGAAAAAGCATATCCCTGTACAATTTGCTGATCCCTGTGGTTTTCTATAGGGCAGTCTTTGAAAAGGCTTTCCTTTCGATGAAGCAGATCGCGCATGCACGAATGGTGCATGAAAGAAACACAAGTTCGTACTCGCATTGAAAGGACACCTGCACATTTTACGCATTTTTGGCGGAACGCTCTTTTCAGCCATAAAGACCGCTGAAACCGCTCGTAATACGGTGCTGAAGCGGATGCCGTATGCTTTATTCTCCGTAAAGGATCGAAAGAGAAGGAAAAGGAACAGGACGCCTGGACAAATCCGGCTTCAATTTTGTGCAAATCCAGTCTGGTGTGCAGGCGCAAAGCTGTAATTCAGTTATTAATGTTTTGTTTTTGTTTAGCCCGTACTGTTTTTGCCTACCATATGTAAACGCTTGTCCATGATCCATACATGATCCGTTTTACAGAAACAATGAATTAGGATATTATTTGGATATTGTTTTGACGCGCTAACTCAAACGGATTCCGATCTGCATTTTTGCACAGAGGATTTCGACAGTTTGAGAGCAGCGGTCCAGAAAGGAACGAAATGCTTAAAAAATCAGCATCTATAACGGCCAGGTGATTCTGAATTACGACCGTGCCTACCCGAAAGATCGTGCGACTCTTCTGAAAAGCCGTACTTTTGAAAAGTTCATCACTTATTTTGTTCGCATCACAGAAGAAACGAACCCGGCGGTTTACCTCTATCTGACTCAGGATGGTACGCTTACTCCTAAAAAGCGGCCCAGGAGCTGATTGAGTTCTTCCGTCTGCTCGTTGTTTTCGATTACGAAGAACTTTCCGATAATCCTCTCGAAAGAGACCGTCATCAGCTGCTGGATGTTATCGAAGAGATTTACCACAGCTGGCGTTCCCTGCAGCGTTTTGGATTCATGAACTCCAACAATATGCCGGACTTCGGAATCAACACGCTCGTTCGCCGCGACTCCAACCTGAATGACCTGATTCTGCGTACGTACCGTCTGTATCAGGAAAAGATCGCCGGACGTCCAAATCTGGTATATCGCCAGGTTCAGGCCGGTACCAATGCCTGCTTCTCCATTCATGAAGTACGCAATTCCTTCTCCGAAGACTATCTCCCGCTGCATAAGATCCCGATGATCGATACCGTAATGCTCCGTACTCCGATGATTCTTCATCCAACGAGTTCCAAGCGTACTGGCATGTTCACAGAAACCGATGTCAACCCGCTCGATATGCTGTATATCAATACGGAAGAATGGTTCTGCCTCCCGATCAAAGTCGGAAAACTGCTCTGCTTTGTTTACTTCAACTGCAAATACATCGCGCTCGCCCTTTCCATGGTCAACCTGTTTGAGCTGGCTACTGTGGAAGAGTCCGAAACCAAACCGGATCTGATCATGATTTACGGAAACGAAGACGGACTGAACGAGACCAAGTACTACCACGATACCGACAACGATATCTGGATCGGCCGTATTTCCGACCATCCGCGTATGGAATACTTCGGCTACCTCAAGAAAATGGCACTGACGCTGCACAACCTCGCTATGATGGAACGCGGCTGGCTGCCAATTCACGGTGCCATGGTCAACGTTGTTCTCAAGGACGGCCGTTCCAAAGGCATCATCCTGATGGGCGACTCCGGTGCAGGCAAGTCCGAATCCATTGAAGCCCTCAAGAGCGTCGGACGCGATCTGATCAAGGACGTTCAGGTTGTCTTCGATGATATGGGAACTATTCATATGGAAGACGGCGTTCCATACGGTCAGGGTACAGAAACCGGTGCCTTCATTCGTCTGGACGACCTCGATCCAGGTACGCCGTATAAAGATATGGACCGCTCCATCTTCTTTGCTCCGGAAAACCCGAACGCCCGCATGGTCGTACCGGCAAGCTCCTATTCTTTCATTACGAAAAACCATCCGATCGACCTGTACTGCTATGCCAACAACTACACCGACAAGTGCGGTATGGATGAACTCCCTGCAGACGAGTTCAAGGCCACCTGCAAAGCCGGAACCCGTATGGCTCTGGGCACAACCCAGGAAAAGGGTCTGTCCAAAACGTACTTCGCCAACCCGTTTGGTCCAATGCAGCGTCAGGAAGTCTGCGATCCGCTGATCGACGATACCGTTAAGGCGCTCGAAGGCAACGGCGTATTCCTCGGTCAGGTTTACACCCACCTGGGCTTTGACAAGACCAACCGTGCCGGCATCGAAGATGCAGCCAAGGAACTGCTCGACTTCATCCTCGATCAGGCTGCTGAAACAGAAGCAGCTGAAGATGTCGATGTGCAGGAGGCTGCAGCGGCTGAAGACGCCGAATAAATCCCGATCGGTCTGAACTGGATTCCTGAATCCTCAGACTGACTTCGTTTTAAGCATTGAGGCATTCGAAAAGACAGCTTCGGCTGTCTTTTTGATGTCTGCAGGGAAAACTGATGCTTCTTGACAGGGAAGAGGGTAAGGATTATTTTCCGTACATACCCAAGGAAGCCATGTATTTCCAGCCTTTTTCGCAGAACGGTCTGGATGGATCCGGTTGAACGCCCCATAAAAGCATTCAAATCGCATCCAATTGAAAAAGAAGTCTTTAAAGAACGGTTTTTCTGGTTATTCTGAAAGGACGAGCACGCAGGATTGTTATCCAGCCCGATTTGTCTTCGGATCCGTTCCGCATGAACAGCACGGTTCCGGGCAAGCCGAAAATCAAACCAAAAGAAAGGGATGGATTTTTGATCCATCCAGAAAGTGGAGAAATGAAAAGTGAAAGAATACCCAATGCCGGCCGTACCGGATCCGGAGCGTGAACATACGATTCATCAGCACATCATTCAGCCCGATCAGGCCGCTGTACGAAAAGCGTTTGCGACGACGTATGTATGGATGATTCTCGGACTGCTCGTCAGTGCGGCTGTAGCCTTTATTTTCGCTCAGCCTGAACTTTACCCGATCGTCGATAATCCCTTTGTTCTTCTGGCCCTGTTTCTGGCCGAGCTCGTTGTCGTAGTCCTCTTTACGCGAAAGCTGAATACGGCCACGATTGGAACTTTGCGCGGCATGTTTCTGCTGTATTCCGTTTTAACCGGAGCAACCCTGGCTACACTCGCCACGGTATGGAATGGATCGACAATTTTGCGGCTTTTCTGGTCAGTGCCATTTATTTTGGCTGTCTGAGCCTGATGGGCTTCTTTTCCAAAATTCGTCTTGATAAGATCGGTCCGATCTGTCTGGTCGGTCTGGTGGCTCTGATCATCTGTGAAGTCATTATGTTGATTTTCCGCTTTTCAGCAGCCACGCAGCTCTTTTCCGCGATCGGTCTGATTCTGTTTACCGGAATTACCGCCTGGGATGTTTATCGTATGAACAAAACGATGCAGGCGGTCTGTGCATCGCAGGAATGGCTCGACCGGCTTGGCATTTCCTTTGCGCTCGAACTCTATCTGGATTTCATCAACATTTTCCTGCGCGTTCTGGCGCTGATCTGCAACGGTTCTTCGTCTTCACGCAAATAGCGGCAGGCCATCCTTTCCAGAGAAATCTTTTGTGACAGGCAGGTTTTCCGATTCCTGTCGTCCTTAAGCCATGCGCTTTTACTTTTGGCGGATGATTTTAACAAAACAGCCATTCGCCTGTACTCACGATCCAGATTTCCAAATGAAAAAGACGCCGGCATTCTGGCGTCTGATCCCCATGTCCAGCAAGGCATGGGGTATTTTTCGTTATTTGAACGGATCCAGAAGTGCGCAAATCGAATTGCATTGCCAGGAAATTGGACCCGCATCCGAATGCGGCGCTGCTGGTCTGGAAAGTGGAGAAGATCATTGTTCTGGCTGGCTTTTGTTCGGAGAGACCAGATTCCAGATGCCGAGTAAAAGAATGAGAATACAGGCAGCCTGTGAACAGGGAGAAATGGATTTCACTGTGGCTTGTAAGAGCAGAAGCCCGATTCCGGTAAGAAAATGCAGCCATTTAAAAACGCGGATCCATTTCCTAAGGCTATCAGCACGCCTGCGTATTACAGGAGAGAGCTGACGAATTGCGAATGTTGCGATGAAGAAAAAATGGATACAGCCATCATATAGTTCTTCCAGACTGCATAGGATAAAGCAAGTACGAACCAGACAACGATAAGAAGTATGAACTCAAGGGGATTGAATTCTCTCGCATTTTTCCTCATAAACATACCGATTGCCCTCGCTTTTTCTGTGGAAAATATCGAAACTGTCCGATTTTCCAGTTATCGATCCGGACCGTGTCTTTGATGCGGAAAAACGCTTCATTCCCTGCATGTCAGCAGCGGACAGGGATAACACGAAATTCAGTACAGGTACTGCATCTGCTGTTCCTGTATCTTCTTGCACCGGAGCTCTAAGGGAACGGTTAAGTCTATTGTATTTGCACATCTGAAACATCGAACGCTGAATATTGAAATGAACAATTGGATGTCTAAAAAGTATATACAAGTATATACAATATGAGATTCTTTCGACTTTAACGGCGCTGAAAGAAAGCCTGTGGCTCGGAACAGTCCAAAGGCCAAAACGGCTGGCTCATTCTTCCGGTACCTTTCAGGCTGTTGAAAAGAAAAGCGCTCCCATTGAAAAAGGTTTCGCTAAAGGTACATGTTCGCAATCTACGCAATGAAATCCATGAAAATATCCATAGAATAAGGATTCGAATCGCGCTAACTTTAAAAGTCGCAGATTCTTGAAGAGCCTTTTCCTGGTTACACGTTTTTCCCGAGGGAAAACGCCGAAGGAAAATAAATGGCTCACCGGATCTGGAAGCAGCCGTTCAATCCGGCTGTCTGGTTTGGAGGTTTTCATGAATGGTGAACTTACGTGCGGGCCGCTGAAAAAGCCCTGATTTTTTCGCGCTTCCGCTGTTTCTTTCGCAGCTGTTTCAGACGCTGTATAACACGGCCGATACGGTCATTATCGGCTATACGCTGGGCAGTACATCGCTGGCCGCGGTCGGTTCGGTTGCTGCGCTGTTTGAATTGATTGTCGGGTTCTGTACCGGATTCAGTCAGGGCCTTGCCATTATTGGGGCACAGAAATTCGGAGCCGGCGATCTGAAGGGATTTCGTCGAGCTCTCGCTCTGTCGATTGTGCTCTCGATCCTGGTTTCCATGACGATTTCGATCCTCTTTCTGTTTGGGATGGAGTCTGTCCTTCGTCTTTTACAGACGCCGCCTGAACTGTTTGATCAGGCCAGAAAGTACATTTCGGTAATCACTTTGGGACTGATCATCACGATGCTTTACAACCTGGCGGCTGCCTTTTGGCGGGCGGCAGGGGATTCGAAAACACCGTTAGTCATTTTGCTGATTTCCTCGGTCATCAATATCGCGCTCGATTTCCAGTTTATCGTCCAGTTTCATATGGGTGTCGCCGGTACAGCCTGGGCTACGCTTTGCGCCCAGCTGATTTCGCTCATTCTCTGCGTGATCTGGGTGATCTGGAAAAAGCCGGATCTGTCTGTGCATTTTTCGGATTTCCGCTTCCGCTCGTCCATGCTTTCCAATCTGCTGAAAATGGGCTTTTCCATGGCGCTCATGTCTTCGATTGTCTCCTGCGGTACGCTCATTTTGCAGACGGGAATCAACCCGATGGGTACGCAGATCATTGCCGGTCATACGGCCGCCCGAAAGCTGATTTCGATTCTGAACCTGCCGGTTTCCTCTCTCATGATGGCTCTGTCCTCGTTTGCCGCGCAAAATGTCGGTGCCGGCGAGTACGAACGGGCGGAACAGGGAATCGCGTTTTCCAATCGACTCGGTCTGTACTACGGAATTACGCTTACCGTTCTGATCTTTCTGAGCTCCAGAACCCTGGTTCAGGCGATCAGCGGCAGTACGGATCCGGCCGTTCTCGATATTGGCAGCCTGTATCTCAATACCAATATTCCGTTTTTCTTCATTCTTGCGATCCTGCTCAATTTGCGCACTTCGCTTCAAAGCATGTCCATGACGCTGATTCCGATTCTTTCTTCGGTCATCGAACTGGCGGGGAAAATGCTCTTCACCTTCCTGGTCGTTCCGTTTACGGGCTACTACGGAATCTGCGCGGTGGAACCGTTTGTCTGGACGGTCATGGCTTTGTTTCTGAGCTATTTCTATTTACGAAACAGACTGTTCAAATCGCATGGCATTACGGCTCATATTTATCGATAAATCCAAAATCTGTCCGGCGCGTTCAGCCGGTCAGACCAAACCGGAGGGGCTTTTGACCCCGGTATAATAAAGCTGATCTCTGACCGATCAGCTTTTCTTTCGCTTTCAAAAACAATTCGAGACAAAACGGAACGAAAGCGATCAGGCAGAGTGTCCTGTATGATGGAACAGGTTCAATAAAAAGAAATTAGAAAAGGACTTTTTAAAAGGAGCTATTATGAAAATACTCAAATCATTTGTTTTAAGTTTTGCATGCCTGTGCATGGGCCTTGGCTTTGCGGGCTGCACGTCCTCGAATAACAGCGGCAGCGCTTCGGATTCGCAGAGCGTTTCCTATGCGGATGCGCAGGAAGTAATGGAAGCTGCGTGGAATGCGCAGGAAGAAGAAACCAAGCCGTCCGTCTTTGGCGGCTATGGCGAAGAGGTAACGGAAGGCATGCCGATGGCCATTTCTCTGGATGAACCGGACAGTCTGGCAGTCGCCTTCAACGTTCCGGCCACTTTGGTTGAACAGTCGCAAGACGCTTCGGCGATGATGAATTCCATGATGGCCAACGCCTTCACTGCATCCTGCTGGCAGCTGAAAAAGAAGCTTCCATGGAAGAGCTGCGTGATCAGGTGCAGACCACGTTGCTCGATACGCAGTGGATGTGTACGTTCCCGGAAGAATACGCGATTGTGACGAAGGGACAGTTCCTTGTGGTCGTCTACGGCTACACCGATCAGGTCGATCCGTTTGTTCAGGCGCTTCGCTCCGTTTTGCCGGATGCGATGATCACCAAAGCCAATTTTGAGTAATCCGGATTTTTGCAGTGCAATTTTCGAAAGAAGCGTAACGATTCCAGAACAGGAATAGAAAGCCTGCACTTGCTGAAAAGGAAAGAGATGTACCGACCGTCTGGGCCCTGGCTTGAACGGCCGGCTTTCGTATACAAACCTTGCGGGCGGATCAAAGGATCGAGCTGAAGGCTTCGATTCGGATCCCCTCACTAACAGATCGCATGGACTGGATTTCTGCAGCAGAGTTTGCAGGATCCAATTCGTCCGTCAGGAAAGGAGAGCGGCATGCTGTTCAGTTCAATTTTGTTTCTTGTCTGGTTTTTGCCGCTGACCTTTCTGGTCTATTTTTGCGTGCCTAAGGCTTTCCGCAATTTTGTTCTGCTTGCGGCAAGCCTTATTTTTACGGCTGGTCTTCTCCCTGGTGGCTGCTTTTAATTGGAGCGGACTGTCTGATCGGCTATGCGTGCGGCCGGTTTATGGAAAACGGGTCTCCATCCGTTCGCCGGGCGGCTTTGATTGTCGGAATTGTTCTTTCCGGAGCGCTTCTGTTCTGGTTTAAGTACGCGATGTTCTTTTCCCGGCAGCTTTCCGCGCTGACTGGTCTGGATCTGGTCTTAAAGGGAATCGCGCTGCCGGCTGGAATCAGTTTTTATACCTTCCAGGTGATTTCCTATCTGGCGGATGTCTACACCCATAAAGCCCCCGCCCAGCATTCCTTTTGCGCTTTGCATTATACGTCTGCATGTTCTTTCAGCTGATTGCCGGTCCGATCGTTCGCTACAGCCAGATCGAAGGCGAGCTGGAAACTCGAAGAATAGATGCAAAAAACAGTCGGATGGGGCCCGGCGCTTTGTCTGCGGCCTTTCGAAAAAGTGCTGATCGCCAATCCGCTCTCAGCACTCAATCAGTTTATTGTCACACAGGCCGAACCAGCCATCGCCTTGTTCTGGCTGAACGCGTTCGCTGTCTCGCTGCTGATTTATTACGATTTTTCCGGCTACAGCGACATGGCGATCGGTCTGGGGGCCATGATGGGGTTTCATCTGCCTGAAAACTTTCGCTATCCGTTTCAGGCCGGTACCATTTCTGAATTCTGGCGCCGCTGGCATATGTCTCTGACGGCCTGGTTTCGCGATTATGTGTACATTCCGCTGGGCGGAATCCGAAAGGGAAGGGCAGACAGTTTTTCAATTTGTTTGTCGTCTGGATGTTTACCGGTCTCTGGCACGGAGCGGCCTGGAACTTCATTTTGTGGGGACTGTTTTTCTGGGTGTGGATCAGTCTGGAAAAGTTCCTGCTGCCCGAATCCGTATTGCACACCTGGTCTTACGGGCTGCTTTGCCGCTTGGGAATTCTGATTTCGTTTTTGCTCTTTTATGCGCCGACGCTTTTTGATTTTGCTTCGCAGATCCAGGCGATGTTTGGCGCTGGCGGCCTTCCAGTATGGACCGCGCAGACCGGCTATGTTTTTCAAAACGCGTGTTTACTGATGGCGGCGGCGCTGATCGGTGCCACGTCTTTGCCGCATCGGCTTTTTGTAAAGTACCAGCCGTACCGTATCGTGCAGATTCTCTGCTGGTGTGCGGTCGCTTTCGGACTGATCTTCTGTCTGGCTTCGCTTTCTGCCGGCACATGGAATCCGTTCCTGTATTTTCAGTTCTAGAATTTTCCATTTCAGAATTTTCTGTTGGGAAAGGGAAGATGGCATGCGACATTCCATCTGGATCTGGGTTATGAGAAGGGTGCGCCAGCTGCTCACTGAAAAACAGGATGGAGATGGATTGTCGTCCGCAAAACGGTTCTGGCGGACGGTTTGTTTCATATTGTGTTTTTATAGGGCTGTAATTAGTCCGGGAAAGGAGAGCTGTCTATGAAGTTTTCGAGAAATGAAAAATCGAATCCAGAGAAAAATCGGAAACGGTCGGTTCATCCCGGCATGCCGATTGTGCTTGGCATTCTTTCCTTTTTCTGTATCGCTTCACTGATCGGTGATACTGGCTTTGCGCAGACGTACTCGCCGACGGAACGGCGAAAACTTGCTTCCTTGCCAAAAATGGATGTTGAGAACGTTCTGGATGGCAGCGGGGGCAATGCGCTCGAACGTTATACAACCGATCACGTGTTTGGACGGGAAGAACTGCTGCGAGTGAACGCTTGGATGGCCAGCGGTCTTTACGGATCGAAAGAGCAGAACGGCCTGATTGCCAAAGAGGGAAAGATTCTTTCCGTTCAGCGAAAAATCGATAAAAAATCGCTGGATCATGCCAGAGATGTTTTCTCTTCGATTTACGAAACCGATCTGAAAGATACTCAGTGCGCTCTGTACGATTCGATCGTTCCGGACAAGTCATACTTTTTGAAAACAGGGAGTATCTGAATATGGACTACGAAGCGTACCTGGCCCAGGCACAGTCCGTGTTCTCTTTCGCCAGCGAGATCCCGATCGCTTCAACGCTTTCTCTGGACGATTACTACGCCACCGACCCGCACTGGAGACAGGAAGCCATTCTGGAACAGGCCAGAACGATCGCTACGGCTATGGGCGTAAAACTGGCGGAGGATTTTACAGAAGAGACCATTCGTGAAAATTTCACCGCGCAGCAGGGCCTCCAGAGTGTATGGCCGCACAAGGGGATACGCTGAAGGTTTTAAAGTCGCCTTCGATGAGCGGCTGGACAATCTGGCGCTATGGTGAAAAAGGAAAGCGGCAGGGGACTTTGTACGATCGGACAAAAGCAGAAGGCGAAGATCCGTATTCCGTATTTCTTTCCGGATCGGCGGGAATGATCGAGATTGAAAATCCGGATGGCCCGAAGGATCGGCAGCTGGTTCTGTTTGCGGATTCGTACGGCAGCTCCATGGCACCGCTGCTGGCTACCGGCTACAGTCGGACGACAATTATCGATTTGCGCAACCTGCCCTCGTTCCGTCTGAAGTCTATGATCGATTTTTCCAGACAGGATGTGCTGTTTCTGTATTCCACGTCCGTTCTGAACGCTTCCTACAATCTGAAATAAGGACCGATCCGATTCTGAAAGGTTCGAACACTGACTTTGCCTCAGACAAAAGAAAACGGATCGCTGCTGGAGGCTGACTGTAAAGCGATCCGTAAAGAGGCAAGAATACAAAAGACCTTCCTGATTCAGGAAGGCCGATTTGTTGTATATGAAATGGTGGGGGCACTGCGACATAAACTGAACCGTTCTGGCTGGCTCGTCGGAGAGTCTGTATGAAATTCGGATATAGCCGCCATTTCCATCATTTTCATCGTCGAACACTTCAACCCGTTCAACAAACGCATCGAGAAGAACTTTCTGGAAGTCGACTGGTTCAAGAGCACCGCGCATTTTCTCAAGATAGTAGACAACTTTTTCGTAAGAAATAGCGTAGCTGCTCGCCTCGATCTGAGACAGATAGTTTTGAAGATTTGCTTTTTCCTCTTCTGCTTCTTTCAGCCTGGAGACAATCGCATCAGACATTAACCCATTCGCGATTGCATCGACCAGATTGTTAATCTTTCTGTCAGACTCCTGAATCTGCTTTTTAGCGTGCTCAGTTGCCGCATGAATATCTGACTTTTCGTATTCACTGACCACGAATCGAGCAATTTTATCAATGTACTCATCAGTCAGCATGCTGACTGCATCGTTGATAACCAGTTCTTCCAGCAGCTCTTTTCTCTCGTTTTTCTTATCGCAGTTATGAAGCTGTTTCTTACCATTGCATGAATAGTAGCGGTAGACCTTACCTCTGCGGCTTGTTCCGCTGTCTGGAGTCATTGCATAGCCGCAATGACCGCAGAACACTTTTCCTTTCAGTAAAAACTCAGGTGCATCTTTCTTTGGACGTTTTCTCATAGTGGATTGATTCATCTTCAGTTTCTCCTGTACTGCCTGCCATGTCTCCATATCAACGATCGGTTCAATCGCATCCGGATCGAAGATCTCTTTGTGTTCATAGATACCGCAGTACTTCTTGTTTTTCAGGATCCGGCTTACGGATCCGGCCCTGAACGGCTTACCGCCGATGTTGCGAATTCCGCGATTATTGAGCTTAGTGGCGATTTCCCGTAAAGTCATTCCTCTCAGATAATCGGAATACATCTCCTCGATGATGTGACGCGTGTCTGGATCGGGAACGTATTTCTTGTTTTCAATCTTAATCCCCAGAGGAACCGCACCGCCTAGACACTGTCGTTTACGGGCTGATTCATCCATGCCGCGCTGTACTTTCTGAGACAGCTCGCGGCTGTAATACTCGGCCATTCCTTCGAGCAGAGATTCCATGATGATGGATTCAGGGTTATCTGAAATAGCTTCAGTGGCAGACAGTACCCTGATACCGTGCTTTTTCAGCTTGGCTTTGTAGTTTGCAAAATCGTATCGATCACGGGCGAACCGATCCAGCTTGTAGACGATAACCGCCTGAAAAGATTCCCGATCAGCGTCAGCAACCATCTGCAGAAAGTTCTTCCGCTTCTGGGTGTCATGACTGGCGCTGGCGGCTCGATCTACATACTCATCTACAATGAGAATGCCGTTCCGCTCTGCAAAAGCCTGACAGACAGTTCTCTGTCCCTCGATGCTTTGCTCAGTCTGGTTGTTCGATGAATATCGAAGATACAGGACTGCGTTCATTTTGGTTGATATAATAATCACGCCTTTCATTAGGTAGCTCACCGTCGTCACGTGCAATAGCGCTGGTGAGCTTTTTCTACACTCTATATTATATGTAAATTTTTGTTACATTCTACTGTTTGATTCTATGCGCTAAGTGTTACAATACGCATATGAAAGATAATGATGCTCAAAAATTGCGCGAGAAATTAGTCATCAAAGTAATAATGTGTTTAAAAGATTTATCAGTTGAGCAGCTGAAAAAGGTTATTGAATATATTGATTGGTTTCGAGTTCAAAACTACGCAAAGAAAAGGAGGAAGCTTAGGCTTCCTCTTTTCTTTACAAGGCCTTGTAAAAACTTTTGATCACTTGTCTTTCCTCAGCTGGCAGTTCCATGAAGTCTCTGATGATTTTCATGTCCATTTGATCAAGATGGTATGTCGCAGCTAAGTTCTCAAGCATGTGTTCGGGTAGGGTTGTGAACATTTCACCTTCACCTGTCTCTAGCCAGCTAAGAGAAACACCGAATCGCTGGCATATGGCAGAAAGCATTTTTTCGGTGGAGTTCTTAATCCGCTTTCCCATGTATAGAGCGTCTGGCGAGTGATTGCAAGTTCATCAGCAAGCTGATCTTGTGTTAACCCTAGCTCTTTTCTAAGAGCTTTAATGCGTTCGTTCATTATTCCCTCCTTTCGCATATATTATACGCTCTCTGATTTTGAATGTAAAAAATCTTACATCTACATGCATTACGTTCTTGCATGTAAGAAAAATTATGGTTAATATGTAATAGCAACATACATAGGAGGAAACAGATGACAGCTAAAGAAGTAAAAGCGGCGATGACCGATGCTGTTGAGATGGCTAAGAAAATCGAGACACTTCCGGCTGATCTAAAAACCACTCTTGATGGTGTAATCACCGGAATGAAGCTGGCCCAGACAGTAAGAAGTCCTGACACAAAAAAGGAGAAGAGAAATGACAGCACTAGAGCTCTTCGCAAAGAACATTCTTCCGGAAATCAAGAAGTTCTACGAAGATCCGAAGAACCAGGCTGAATTCGAGGCTTGGAAAGCAAAGAGAGATGCTGAGAAAGGAGAAAGCAAATGACAACAAACGGCTACCGCTGGATCTGGACCAGCAAAGATCACATCCTCGCGCACAATCCAGCTGCTCCTGATCCATGGGTCCTCTGGTCGAGAGACCGGGATGGAGATCCATGTAACGGAATCTACGGACAGACAGTCGAGGAAGCTGGTCTCTTCGAAATCAAAGAAACCGCAATCCATCACAACGACGGACACGTCAGCATCAACAAGACAACGAAGGTCACTGGCAAGGGCCAGCAGTACTTCATTAACCGACTTGTAGGAGACACTCATGCGACGCAGAACTGACAGAACAAAAGCACTGACCAGAGCCGCCCACTTCCTCGGCGTGGTTTTCGCCCTGTCAGCGCTGGCCATGGCCGGCCTGATCGACGGCGAAAGAATCAACGGCGAACCATGCAGCATCTGGCTTTTCATGGCGGTATTCGCGATCGGATCCGCAAGCTACCTCGGATCCATGGCGCTCAGCGACATGGTGGAAAGGGGATGAGTCGATGTCTACATATCGAATCCAGGTCACGTGGCTGGACACTGGAGAATGCTTTCCGTCCATCGCGAAGGCCGCAAGGCATATGCCGGTGAGCAGCGCATCGCTGAATAGAGCCTATCGCGGCGGTAAGAGCGAAGCATGCGGGCTGAGAGTTGCCTTCGAGGTTATCCAAGATGTGCGGGGCAACTTTCGACCAGTCAAAAATTTGACGACAGGAGAAACTTTCCCGTCACGTAGAGCCGCCGCTAAAGCCTGTGGTGGAAGTACCTCCGGGCTTTTCTACGCACTGAAGGAACAGCGCAGATACCGCGGACAGTGGTGGAGATACGCATCAAAAAGCCCTTCTGACGGCAATCAGAAGGACCAATGCCGCTCGGCAAAGCGGCTTACATATAAAAATCAATCCAATTATAACAGGAGGAATAGCAATGAGAACAATTCTCAGGACAGCCGAATGCGCTGTCTCAGGTCTGGACTACGCTCAGGACCGAATCGAGGATCTGATCAAAGAAACGGATCGCGGCGATCTCAGCGTCGAAGAAGCCGGATGTCAGCTGTCGGTTATCCTCGATCATGTCGCCACGAATCAGGATTTCGCGAGAGAAGTCGCGGAGCGTATCCAGAAAATGACCGCCCGTCTCGGGCATATTGCGGAGTCTGTTGATCGGCTTTGCAGTGAACTGGAAGGCACGGATACCCTGATTGATGACGAAAACATTGAGGAGCTTATTCTGGACCCTCTGTGCTGGGTGAAGGAAAAGATTAACCAGTGCCGCTGGGAACTCGGCGTGAAAGGACTTGAATGATGGCGGAGTTCATTGGAATCGTTGAACACGTCGCCACACTGGGGATACCTACCAGACGCGGCTATACCAAGCAGCTTAACTGGACGACCGTGAGAGATTACGAGTCGACCCAGCTTGATCTGCGCACCTGGGATGACCAGAACCGACCGCTTAAAGGAATCCGACTGACGGACAGGGAAGCCGAAGACCTCTATGAAGCCCTCAAAGGAATTTACGAAAGAAAGGAGAAGAGCGATGAATAACGAACTGCATGAAGCCTTGTGCTTTCTGATTGGGCAGATGCGTGAAAACAAAGAAGAGATTTCCCATCTGCTGGATGTGGCACAAAGCCAGCTGAAGAACCTGGATAGCCCTGATTTTTATGAACCGCCAGAGCTGGTAAAGTTCATCTCCTGTGACACGGAAGATCTGAAAAATCTGGCAAACGACCTGCTGAGTTTGGCTGTTCTGGCGAATCTTGTCGCCGATCAGATGAAGAAAGAAGAGGAGAAGGCACATGGACCTGAAAATTGTGATCAGCGCTGATGACAGCGCACTTGAGTTCTCCAGAAATCTTGGAAAGCTCATCGGCCAGTATATTAGCCAGGCTGATATTGAAGCCGGCCTCGCCGGGAAGGTAATCACGGCAACGATCGAGCCGGGCACGATGCCGTGGGAAGACAAAGTTGAAAAGGGCCTGCAGTACGCGGATCAGGCTCAGGCGGCTGGTGAAGCCGTCGCCAAAGCGGCGATCGAGAAGCATGAACAGGAAATCAAGGCCGCCGCAACAGAACAGGCGACAGCGATTACACTGGATGAGCTTCGCGACCTGGCCAGAAAGGTCAGTGATCGGGCCGGATCCAGCACGCCGGTCCGCACCTGCTTCCAGAGTGTCGGAGTGGCCAACCTCAAGAACGAGAAAGGCGTCCCGGTCGAAAAGCGGGAGCTGCTTAAAAGGCACTCGAGGACTGCTTACATGCCTGATAAGCACGCCCTGCTTTCTGCGTCAGGCTCCAGCCGGTGGCTGCACTGTCCGCCATCGGCTCTGCTTGCCGCGGAGTTTAAGGAAAAACCGAGTCCATACGCCGGCGAGGGAACAAAAGCCCATGCCATGGCTGAGAAGAAACTCCGCACCTGGCTGGCGACGGGAAAGCGTCCAGACATGGACGAGGGCGACAAGGCGATGGATGAGTACACGTCGGCCTACGCCGACTACTGCATCGAGGTTTTTAACAGTACCAAGGCCAAAGCCCCCGACGCTGAAATGGAGATCGAAGTCATGTTGTCCTACTCGGACTATGTTTCGGGCGGCTTTGGCTCCGGCGACTGTGTCATCACATCCGGCGACGTTGCCCACGTCCTGGACCTCAAATACGGCAAGGGCGTGAAGGTCGAAGCCGAAGGCAACAGCCAGCTCCGCTTGTACGGTCTCGGTTTGATACAGAGATATTACTGGCTCAAAGGATTTGAATCCATCGAGATGCACATCATTCAGCCGAGGCTTGATCACATTGCAACGGCTCGCATGAGCCGTGCCGATCTGGAGGCATGGGCGGAAAACGAAGTCCGCCCGATCGCCAATCTGGCATCAACCGGACAGGGCAATTTCAAGGCGGGCGAGTGGTGCCGCTTCTGCAACGCGAAAGGCGCCTGCAAGGCAAGAGCCGAGATTGCAGCCAAAGAGCTTGCGGGATATGAGCAGTGCCAGCCGGAAAGCCTCGATCCGAAAACACTGGCCGAGATCCTCGGCAAGGCCGACGCATGGGCTTCATGGATTGAGGATGTCAAGAAGTACGCGCTTGATGAAGCGCTGCACGGAGCGGTGGTACCTGGATGGAAGCTGGTGGCCGGAACCGCAAGAAGGACCATCACCGACCCTAAAAAGCTTGCCGCCGTTCTGGAAAGCGGAGGCTATACGGACATCTGGAAGCCGGTACAAATGAAGCCGCTGACCGACCTTGAAAAGATGGTCGGCAAAAGACCTTTGGAGAGCTGGCCAAAGGTCTGATCCACAAACCAGCCGGAAAGCCGACGCTGGTACCCGCATCAGACAAAAGAAAAGAGCTGTCGTCCGTAGAAGACGACTTCAAAGGAGTGAACGAAGATGAGTAACACAAAAGTCCGCACAGGCAAAAAACACGTTGGAGCTATGCCAACATCCTCGAGCCCAAGAGCATCAACGGCTCGGAACCGAAATACTCGGTCAGCCTGATCATCCCGAAGGCCGACACCAAAACAGTCGATGCGATTCAGAAAGCCATCAGGGCGGCCTATGACGAAGGACTGTCCAAGCTGAAGGGAAACGGCAAGTCGGCTCCGGCGTTTGAAACACTGAAAAAACCGCTCAGGGACGGAGACCTCGAACGGCCGGGCGATGAGGCATACGCAAACAGCTACTTCATCAACGCGAACTCGGCAAGAAGACCGCAGGTCGTTGACCGCAACCTTGAGCCAATCGCAGATCCGGATGAAGCCTATTCCGGCTGCTACGGACCGGTGACCGTGAATTTCTACGCCTTCAACACGAGCGGAAACAAAGGCATCGCCGCTGGCCTTGGGAACCTTCTGAAATGGGCCGACGGCGAAAGACTGGACGGCTCGTCCACGGCGACGACTGATTTCGCAGATCTGGAAGACGACGACGAAGACGACCTTGGCTTCTAGGTGCCGATATGCAGGAACTGCATATCGATCTTGAAACGTATTCATCGGTAGACATCAAGCTGGGTGTCTACCGATATTCGAAAAGCGAGGATTTCGAAATCCTGCTTTTCGCTTACTCGACAGATGGCGATCCGGTGAGGGTCGTCGATCTGTCATCCGGTGAGGCAGTGCCCGACGAAATCGTCGAGGCACTGGCCGATCCGGCAGTAACGAAGATTGCCCACAACGCGGCTTTCGAAAGGGTCTGTCTCTCTCGATGGCTTGGCGTTGATGGCTTCTTACCGCCCGAACAGTGGAAGTGCACGATGGTTTGGGCGCTGTCCTGCGGACTGCCCGCCACTTTGAAAATGGTTGGAAAGGCGCTAGGGATTGAAAAACAGAAGTTCGAAACCGGCACGCAGGGCATCCAGCATTTCTGCAAGCCTTACAGGGGAAAGCGAAAATACCCGAACGAAGACCCCGAAAGATGGGCCGAGTTTAAGAGGTACAACGTACGCGACGTGGAAGCCGAGATGGAAATACATAGCCGGCTGAAAAAGATCGCAACCCCTCCGCCGAGGGAATGGCAGCTTTACTGGCTTGACCAGCACATCAACGACCGGGGAATTGGCGTAGATATGGAGCTGGTTGAAGCGGTGCAGCGCATGAGAGCCGAAGAAACTGAACGTCTGCTTGCTGATGCTGAAAAGATCGCACCAGGCCTAAACATCAAGTCGAACCCGCAGATGCGCGAATGGCTTGCCGGCAAGGGTGTCGAGATGGACAGTCTGGCAAAAGACGTTGTCGGCGACTGGATCAACAGCGCGCCAGACTGCGAGGCGAAGCAACTGCTCATCGTCCGAGCCGGAGCGGCTAAAACTAGTCTTAAAAAATACGACGTACTACAGGAAGCGCAGGTGGATGGCCGGATCCGCGGATTGTTTCAGTTTAACGGAGCGGGCCGGACGGGCCGATGGTCGGGAAGGATGTTCCAGCCGCAGAACATCCCCGCCCGACTTATGAGGATCATGAAAATCTCCGGCCTTTAGTCAAAGCCGGAGATCTGGAATCCGTAAAGGCGGCGGGATTTGATGACAGCATGGAGGCTTTTTCCTCAGTGCTGCGTACTGCGCTGGTGCCTGCAAAAGGCAAATGCTTCTGCGTGGCTGACTACTCGGCGATCGAGTGCCGTGTTGTCGCATGGCTGGCAGATCAGGACTGGGTTCTCCAGGCTTTCGCCGATCGCAAAGATATCTACTGCGAAACTGCATCCAAGATGTTCGGCGTTCCCGTCGTCAAGCATGGCGAAAACGGCCATCTTCGCAGTAAAGGAAAGGTCGCAACCCTCGCCTGCGGATACGGCGGAGGCGTTAGGGCGATGCTCAAGATAGGCGGCGCCCGCATGGGCCTGACTAAGGAAGAAATGCAGGAGGCGGTCGACCGATGGAGAGAAGCGAACCCGCGAATCAAAGGCTTATGGGCCCGCTATGAAAACGCCGCCCGCTCCGCCATCCAGAAGCCCGGCACTGTGAGTCTCCCTCACGGCGTCAGTTTTACAAGACACGGCTCCTGTCTTTATGTCGGTCTGCCGTCTGGCCGGTCGCTGATCTACCAGAGCGCGCGACTGGATAAAGGAAAGATCGTCTTTGATGGCCTCGGAAAGTCGAAGCAGTGGCAGCCAATAGAGACGTGGGGCGGCACCCTCGTCGAGAACGTCACGCAGGCCGTGGCCCGTGATTGTCTGGCCGCCGCCTTGCTCCGGCTTGAAGAAGCCGGCCTGCCTGTTGTCGGGCACATTCATGACGAGGTCATCGTTGAGTGCGACCGACCGGAACAGCTGGAAGACGTAGAGCGGCTGATGGGAAAAAGCCTTCCATGGGCGCCCGGCCTTGAGCTGAGGGCCGAGGGCTTCTCCGGCAGTTACTACCGAAAAGACTGAAAGCAACAAGGGGGAGAAGAAATGGAAAATTTCACAATATCGGTCTGCTCGCGGGCTTCTCAGAAAAGATATCGGGAGCAGACCTGCGCATGGCCGGAATTTGTTGACAGTCTGCGGCAGCCTTACCGATCACGGGAGACCGTCAAGGAATACAGGCGGATGAGTAAAAGGACAGGTTTGCAGCTAAAGACGGGCCCGGATTTCTCGCAGGAACGCTGAGTGACCGGATTCGAAAGAATGGCCACGTCAAAGATCGCACCATGATCTGCCTGGATCTGGATAACGGGCCCAGCGGATTTGAAGAGCGGCTCAAGGACTTTCCCTATCAATACTGTGCGTACACCACGCACAGCCATACGCCGGAGGAACCAAGGTGGCGTCTGATGATCCCGCTGGATGCTCCGGTCACTGATCCGGACGCCTACACGGCGGCAGCTCGAAAAATCGCTGACTACTGGTTTGACATCGAATGGTTCGATGACACGACCTACCAGCCGGCCCGCATGATGTACTACCCGTCGTGCCCGAAGGATGGCGAATACCGGCTGCTCGAGGGCAGAAGCGACGCTCCGTTTATCAGCGCGGACGATGTGCTGGAGCTGTACGAAACGGACTGGCATGACGCAATTGCATGGCCGACCAGCTCGAGAGAGGAAAGAGCGCACAGCACGACAAGTGGCAAGGCTAAGGATCCTCTCTCGAAGTCCGGCCTGATTGGAACGTTCTGCCGGGCTTACACGGTTCAGGAAGCCATCGACGAGTTTCTGCCCGATGTCTATGTACCTACGGATAGCGCAAACCGCTACACCTACGCCGAGGGCTCCGCCTTTGGCGGTCTGGTGGTCTACAATGTCATTAAGTTAAGATTTCTCAGACCACATCAGCGTTAAGCAGTGATGTGGTCTTTTTCTACTCTTCAAGTCAAATCTCGAATGATTCGAGTTTTTTCACTTTTTCTAAAAATCTATTGACAAATTTCTGCCGCCGCGCGGCTGCTTCGCAGCCGATGGGGAGAACTTAAAGGAGTTTTCCCTATGACTGCTATCGCCAAAGAATGTTCTTTCTTCAGAAACACCTTCCTCAATATCATCAGCTCAGAAACGGCGAACCCTGCCAATTTTACTTCTCAGTCCGCCTTCACCCGTAAGCGGCAGATTGACCTGCATGAGCTTGTCCTTCTTCCGTTTCAGCTGACAGAGGAATCCCTCGCTGCTTCCTTTCCCTGGATCCTGTTTAAGGGCGGATCATCTGTTTCAGCCTCTGCTGTGTCTCAGGCCCGTTCCAAAATCAACTCTTCACTTTATAAAAACGTCTTCAATCGGTTTAACAAGGCAACTTCCAGCTCTGATGTTAAAACCTTCAAGGGTTATCGCCTCCTCGCTGTAGATGGAAGCGAGATTCAAGTTCTTCCTGAACAGGACAATGACATCACCTATGGCGCTTCTAAAAAGGCAAGAAGAGGCACTTTGTTCATTTGAATGCCGAATTCGACGCCCTCAACTCCGTCTTTACTGACGCGCTGCTTCAACCCGGCTCTGAGAAGAATGAAGATTCAGCTCTTCTTGAACTCGCTCAGCGTTCTTCATTTCAGAAAGCCATCTTCATCGCTGATCGGGGATACGAAGCTCTTATGTCTTTCTATCGCCTGCAGAAGGAACATGTCCCTTTTGTCATACGTATCAAAGACGAGACATCATCTACAAGCATTCTCAAGTACTATAAGACTCCCGAGTCAGAAGAGTATGACATTCCTTTCAATGTGATTCTGACCAGTAAAAACAACAGGCATGTCAAAGACCATTGGGATGTCTATAAGTACATCTCTTCGTACAGGAAGCAGCCTGAATTTGACGGTCAAACGACTGAACTCCCTTTAAATATCAGGGTTGTGAGGTTCAAAGCTGCCTGCGAAGGGAATGAATCATTCATTACCGTCTGCACCAATCTGTCGGAAGCTGAGTTTGGGACCGAGGACATCAAGCAGATCTACCGTCTGCGCTGGCAGGTTGAAGTCGGCTTCAGGGGACTGAAACGAAACACCGATCTTGAATGGACTCATTCAAGGAAGCTTGATCTGGTCCAGGCAGAGATCTATGCCAAAATGACTCTCTACAATCTTTGTTCCCGTTTGCGCAACAAGGTAGAAAGATCTCGTCAGCACCAGAAGCGCATCGCTCAGGCCAAAAAGCACAAGCAGAAGGCAGATTTCGGATTCATCATCAAAACGATTCAACAGTGGCTGTTCAAAAAGCCAGAATCAGCTTGAGTACACTGGAAGATCTTCTTCTGGCCAGGATATCTCCGATCAGAGAAGGAAGAGCTGATACCAGAAAGAAGAAGTGACAGATTTGAAAACCGAAAAGTCATCAGGATGATTTTTTCAACAGGTAGAAAATCATCCTTTTCGTCATGCCTGAGACGCAAAATATAAGAAATGACAACGCTCATGAACAGGGTATACGATTTTTATCCCTCCTTAACTTAATGACATTGGGTGGTCTACGACAATAAGCAGGCTTTCAGCCATCACGCAACGGATCCAGCAGGAAACGGGCATCTCCAGAACGCATACGACCTTGTAAGGCTGCACAAGTTCGGCGATGACAAAGAGTCCATCAAAAAATGAACGAACTGGCGTCCAACGATCCGAGGGTCCGCAGAGAGATGGATAAAAGCCTTTTCGAGGACTTTGGGGATATCGACCCGAGCGATGACGAATCGGACGAGTCCGAAACCATGACGGAAGAAGACATCGTTCAGGCCAATCTTAGGTGGTCGGCCAATCTGGAAAGGGATGCGAAGACGCAGGCCATTCTGCCTACCGTCCGCAATCTCGAAATGATTTTGGCCAACGACACCCGAATCAAAGACGGCATCGGCGGATATAACGAGTTTTCATGCAGGCACGAAAAGTTCGGATCGCTGCCGTGGAAAAAGTTTGACCCTAGAAATCCGGGATGGACAGATGCCGACGACGCTGGACTGCGAAGCTTCATAGAAAACAGCTACGGAATATGGCATCGGGCAAAACTTGAGGACGCCCTCAGCGTAGTTACTCAGCGCAGGCGATTCCATCCAATCCGTGACTATCTCGATTCGCTTGAGTGGGATGGGGAGACCAGGATTGAAACCCTGCTTGTGGACTACATGGGCGCAGACGACAACGCCTACGTCCGAGCCATCACACGGAAACACCTTGTAGCGGCGGTCGCCCGCATTTATCAGCCGGGCATCAAGTATGACTACGTGCTGGATCTGGTTGGAGACCAGGGCATCGGCAAGAGCCAGCTAATCGAACGGCTGGCCACAAAGCCGGAGTACTTCACCGACAGTATCCAGTTCGATCGCAAGAAGCTTGTCGAGAGCACACAGGGCAAATGGCTCTGCGAGATCGGCGAAATGGCCGCAGCCAAAAAGCCGATGAAGCGGACCTGAAGGCGGCTATCTCCGCCACGCAGGATACCGTCCGAATGGCCTACGCCAGAAACCCGCAGACCTTTTTGCGACAGTTCGTCCTGTGGGGATCGACTAACGAGGGAATCCACCTGAAAGACCAGACCGGAAACAGACGCTTCTGGCCGGTGGACTGCCACCCTGAAAAACGCAAGCACAGCCCGTATGAACTGAAAAAAGAAGAGGTGGACCAGATATGGGCCGAAGCAAAATCCTGCTGGGAAAAAGGCGAGAATCTGCACCTTTCCGAGGATCTCGAACAGATGGCCAAGGAAGCCCAGGAGGCGCACACCTTCGTATCAGAAGAAGAAGGTCTGATCACGGACTTTCTGGAGCGAAAAATCCCAAAGGGCTACTACGGGATGGACGAGAGCCATCGTCGGGACTGGTATCTCAACAACGACACCAACGATACAGAAGAACGAGGATTCGTCTGCGGAACAGAAGTATGGGTAGTCTGCCTGGGTCGTCGCAAAGAGGATTTCAACCGAGCGGAACAGATTCGCATAGGGACGACGATCGCAAAGGCCGGATGGAAACGCGGCGAGAGGTCGCGGCAGGATGCGCTGTATGGGCGCCAGCGGTATTTCTGGCGGCAACCAAACGATCAAGTGTGACCCCTCCAGTCTTGTCCCGGCTTTGTCCCGGCTTTGTCCCAGCTTTGTCCCGCTTAATTTTTCCTTTATCTACAGTCTATTCACAGTCTATGGGACAAGTGGGACAAGGAAACAGACTAAAACTTTATTCAGACAGCTATAGAAAATATACAGGCCCTGATATAGGAGCTGAGACGTTTTTTGAAAATAGCGCATAGCCGTATAGGAAAAAACTTGTCCCACTGTCCCAGTTGTCCCAAAGCACCTAAAACGACGATATGTAAAGGGCTTTGCCCGGGACAAGGAGATGGGACAGGTTGTCCCGGCTTACAGGAGAAAAGAGAAATGAACGAACTTGAAAGAGATGTTGAGCAGTATCTGGTTCGAAAAATCAAGGACGCCGGAGGGCTTTGCTGGAAATTCGTAAGTCCAGGCACTCGAGGCGTGCCGGATCGCTGGTGTGTTCTGGCCGGAAAGCAGTTCTTCGTAGAGCTCAAGAAGCCAAACGCCCGACGCAGATCAGACGAGAAGCTTCAGGCGCACAGAGCCGAGCAGATCAAAGAGCAAGGGCTTAAGGTCTACCGAATCGCATCCAAACCGGCTGTAGATCTGCTGCTTAAGTGGATCATCGCAGGACATCTGCCAAAGCCCGAGCGAATTGAAGTGCTATGACGGCCTTTAAGCCCCATCCCTACCAACAGCGGGGTGTCCGGTGGATTCTTGACCATCCAAGCTGTGGGCTTTTTCTGCCGATGGGAGCCGGCAAGACCGCCACAACCCTGACAGCGGTTGAGTATCTGCTTCGCACAAGCTTTGAGTCATGGAAAGTTCTGGTGATCGGACCGAAGCGGGTCATTGAAACGACGTGGCCCGGCGAAATCCAGAAGTGGGACAACCTCGCCGGCCTGAGGATTTCCGTCATCGCAGGAACTCCAAAGAAACGAGAAGCGGCCGTCCATGCCGAAGCGGATATCTACCTGATCAGCAAGGAGAACGTTGTCTGGCTGGTGGATCTGATCGGCAAAGACTGGCCGTGGGACACGGTTGTCATCGACGAATTATCGACATTTAAAAATCCCAAGTCCAAGCGTTTTCGGGCCTTGCGGAAGATGCTGCCGATGATCTCCAGACTGATCGGCCTGACCGGCACGCCATCACCCAAAGGCATCCCCGACCTGTGGAGTCAGATATACCTGATGGACAGGGGCGAACGGCTTGGCCGGACGCTTGGCGCCTTCCGAACGGCTTACCTCAAACCGGGGATGACCAGCGGACACGTTGTCTATAACTGGTCTGTCCAGCCTGGAGCCTCCGAGGTTATCCAGAAACGGATTTCCGATATCTGTATGTCGATCGATCAGGCCGAGTATGCGACCCTGCCAGACTGCCAGATGATTGATATCCCTGTAGATCTCGGATCCGATCTGAAAAATATCAGGCTTTCAAGAAAGAGCTGGTGCTGGATGTCGGAAGCGAAACCATTGCGGCGGACAGCGCCGGGGTGATGTGCGGCAAGCTGCTTCAATACACATCGGGAGCGATCTACGACGAGGACCACAATGTCCACGTCCTCCACAAGCACAAGCTTGAATCCCTCTTGGAGCTGATGGAGTCAGCCAACGGCCAGCCTGTGATGATCTTTTACTGGTACCAGCATGAGAAAGCCAGAATAGCGGAAGCGCTGAAGGGCTACAAAGGCATGGATGTCAAAGACAAGGGGGCCATCCAGAAATGGAATCGTGGTGATCTTGGTTATCTTCTGCTTCAGCCGTCATCAGCCGGCCACGGACTGAACCTTCAGAAAGGCGGACATATCGCCATCTGGTACAGCCTTCCAAACTGGAATCTTGAGCTGTATCAGCAGGCTAATGCCAGGATCTACAGGCAGGGACAGAAAGAAAAGGTCCTGATCTATCACCTGATGGCAAAGGGGACAATCGATCAGGACATGCTGAAGGCTTTGAAATCGAAAGAGATAACGCAGAGGGATCTTCTGGATGCGCTGAGAATATGAGAGGAAAAACATGGCGACTCAACGAAGTTTTAATACCGAACCCCGACTGGAGATGTCATTCAAAGACAACTGCTGGGTGGCTTCATGCGCGGGCCACGAACTGAAACGATTTAAGAAGAAAGCGAACTGCTGTCTGTACCTTTTCGATTCCGCAAAAGATGATGTCAGTGAAATGGCGGCGGCACTCGGCATTCAGGCGAGGACGCTAGTCCGACGATGGGATAAGGAGCTGAGAGAACGTGTCAAGGCGCAGGCGCAGGCGAAGATCTGAAGAGTTCTCATAGGGCTACCTTCTTGCTATGGCTCATGCCGTGATCCTGCTGCATAGATCCGGCTGGGGAAGCAAGAAGCGGCTTCCTGCTTTTGCGGATGAGATGCTGGACACACTCAACGACTGGCAGGACGGCGGCCACGGCTATCGAGAGAGCATTAAAAACTCGAAAGCCTGACAGGAATTCGAGTAGAGAAAGGGGCAGAAAGATGAGGGCATGTGAAGTGCGAGAGGTTAAGCGAAGGCTGGAGTCCTATCGAGATCTCCTGATCATGGCTAACGAAAAAGACAGGGAAGCGCTGATGCTTCAGGAGAAATACGAAAGCATGGCCACTCCTGGAGCAATCAGTTACAGTCACGAGCCAAGCGGATCCGGAAAGGCAAAGGAGTCTGTCTATCTTGAGATCTTCAGTGACCAGCTTGAGGCAGAGCGCAAAGCGGCGCAGTATCGCTTTGAGGCTGAGCAGATCAAGAAGTTCATTGATCAGATCGAGGATGAAGCAAAAGAGATCATGATCCGTGCATACATCAACGGCGAACGGTACTGGAAGATCGGAGAGAGCCTGAACTACTCGAAAGACGGCATCCGAAGCAAAATCGACCGCTGTCTTTCGCGAGTTCCGTCCTCTCTGGCAGAAGCAAGCGGTTTGATCTGACTTGCACGCAGGGGGCACGGTTTTACATGCTAAAATGATAGTGTCGAAAGTCGTCCAGAAATGGGCGGCTTTTCTTTTGCCGGATTGGCTGAGTGGATTAAAGCAGCTGTCTTGAAAACAGAGGATCCGTAAGGGTCCGGGAGTTCGAATCTTCCATCCGGCGCCATATGGCGGCTAGTAGCTCAAGCGTAGAGCCCTCTGAGGGAGATCCGGGTTCAAGTCCTGGCTTGCCGCCGTCTTCTGAAATGCGTATCCGAACCGTCCGATTTCTTTCTCTGATACCGCAGGCCCGAAGCGGCTGTGAACAATTTTTTCATGCAGTGACGGGATCGGGTACGTTTTGAGAAGAAAGGAGGTCTGAGAGATGACTGAAAAACAGAAACAGTTCTGCGATGAATACTTAGCCAACGGTCTGAACGCCACTCAGGCCTACCTGGCTGTTTATAAGAACGTGAAGAGCGAAGATGCGGCTAGAACAAACGCGTCGAGACTGCTAACAAATGCTAACGTCCGTGAATACATCGACGTCGCCCTGGCAAAGATCCATGACGAGAAAACGATGGATGCCAAGGAGGTCATGGAGCGTCTGACGGCGATCGGGCGCGAAGAAACAACGGATCAGCTGCTGACGATGGATGGCGATGTTAAAGAGGTCAAATCCAAAACGCAGGATCGGATCCGGGCGCTTGAACTGATCGGCAAAGCCTACGGCATGTTCAAGGACAAAGTCGAAATGGAAGTCGCTACGCCTGTCTTTGCAGGAGAAAGCGATCTTGAAGACTGAGAAGATCTACCTGCCGGACATTGTCGGAAAAGGCTATAAGACGTTCTGGAATTTCAAAGGTCGCTACCGGGTTGTCAAAGGCAGCCGAGCGTCCAAGAAGTCCAAGACGACGGCGCTCTGGTTCATCTACAACCTGATGAAGTATCCCGGATCCAACCTGCTGGTTGTCCGCAAGACGTACAGAACGCTCAAAGACAGCTGTTTTACGGATCTGCAGTGGGCCTGTCAGCGTCTGAAGTGCTCCCGCTTCTGGGAATTCAAGCTGTCGCCTCTGGAGGCCACATACAAGCCTACCGGGCAGAAGATTCTTTTCCGTGGCCTGGACGATCCGCTGAAGGTTACGTCGATCACAGTGCCTGTCGGATCTCTTTGCTGGGGATGGATCGAGGAAGCGTATGAGCTGACCAGCGAAGAAGATTTCAGCACGCTGGATGAGTCGATCCGAGGCGAACTGCCTGACGGACTCTGGAAGCAATGGACGATAACATTCAACCCGTGGAACGAACACCATTGGCTTAAAAAGCGCTTCTTTGACGCGCCTGAGAGCGAAAACATCCTTGCCCTTACCACAAACTACCTCTGCAACGAATGGCTGGATCAGAGCGATTTGGAGCTCTTTGAGGACATGAAAAAGCGCAACCCGAGGCGCTATGAAGTTGCTGGCCTTGGCAACTGGGGAATCGTGGATGGTCTTGTTTATGAGAACTTCCACATTCGGGAATTCGAGATTACCGACATTGGAGACGCAGTCACCGTAAGCGGTCTGGACTTTGGTTTTACCAACGATCCAACCGCTTTTTCGTGAGCTTCGCTGACAAGGCAAATCGAAAACTCTGGGTGTGGGATGAGATCTACGAAAAGGGCATGACCAACAGCCGGATCTATGAGCGGATCGAGGCTCTGGGGTATCGCAAGAACAGGATCATTGCCGACTGCGCAGATGCGAAGTCAATCTATGAACTGGCCAGAATGGGCCTGAAAATCAATGGATCAAGAAAAGGCGCCGACTCCATACGAGCCGGCGTTCAGTTTATCCAGGACTACGAGATCATCATCAAGCCGCGCTGTGTGAACTTCATCACGGAGATTCAGAACTACCAGTGGGCCAAGGACAAATTCGGCAGCTCGATCAACAAGCCGATCGATGATTTTAACCATTTGATGGACGCCATGCGCTATGCCATGGAGCCCATACAGCGCGGATCTGTGAAGGTTCGCTCGATCAAAGGAGGATTCTAAATGAGTACCAAACGACCATACCAGCTTCCGGAACCTCTGATTTGCGAGACGGATGTGAACCTTGACTATGCATTGGTCAAGCGGTTTATCGACAAGCACGCCAGCCGAATGCAGCGTTACAAGTATCTTGAAGAAATGTACAAAGGTTTCCACAGCATCTATCAGCAGCCAGATAAGCCGGACTGGAAGCCCGATAACCGGCTGGCGATCAATTACCCGCGCTACATCACAGAAACGTTTCTGGGATACGCCTACGGCATTCCAATCAAGGAAAGCCATCCAGATGATACGGTAGCCGAAGCCATGCGCGAATTTCAGAACGAAAATGAACTGTCTGATCATGAATACGAGCTCTTTCAGGATGTCTGCATTTATGGCCATGCTTTCGAGTACCTCTACCAGGACGAGGAAGCAAAGACCAGAATGACAGTCTGCACGCCGAAGGAGCTTTTTATCGTTTACGACGATACAGTCCGAAACAGAGCCTTGTTTGCGGTTCGCTATGCCGTTCATGAGATTGAAGGCAGCCAGGGCGAGCTTTTGGCGAAGTGCTGACCAGAGACCAGATCATCCGCTTCGACAAAGGGAACTTTACTGAGACGCTCGACAATCCATACGGACTGATTCCGGTTGTCGAGTATCTGATGAACCGTCAGCGCCTTGGTCTGTATGAGAACGTCACCGGCCTGATCGAAGCCTATAACCGGGCAATCGGTGAAAAAGCCAACGACGTTGACGCTTTTGCAGAAGCCTATATGAAGCTGATCGGCGTGGACATCGACGATGAGGAAGTGAAGCGAATCCGTGAAAACCGGATCATCAATCTGCCAGTATATGGCGATACGACGGGCACGCAGGTTGATTTCATGGCCAAGCCGACAGCTGACTCCACGCAGGAAAACCTGCTGGACCGTCTGGATCGGCAGATCTACCAGATCTCGATGGTGGCCAACATCAGCGATGAATCGTTTGGCAACGCAACCAGCGGAACCGCCCTGGCTTACAAGCTTCAAGCCATGAGCAATCTGGCCAGCGGTTTTGACCGCAAGATCGAAAAAGCCTGCGCAAGCGCTACAAGATCTGGTCAACGCTTAAAACGAACGTGAGCGATGAGAACGCATGGAAGGAACTGCAGGTAACAACAAGCCGCAACCTTCCCAAGAATCGCCTGGAAGAGGCACAGACAGCCGCACAGCTGTCCGGCATCGTCTCCCATGAAACACAGCTCTCATTACTCTCGATCGTGTCGGATCCGAAGGCAGAGCTTGAGAAAATCGAACAGGAACAGGAGCCTCAGCCGCTCATGGACTTCGATTCTCACCCGTCTGTAACCTCGAAAGAGGAAGGCAGCCTGGAAGAGCCGGAGGGCGGCTATGGCCTCCAGTAAGTACTGGTCGGAGCGTGAGGCGGACTGGACGAAGGAGTGCCAGGCAAACAATGTGCAGTGGGATCAGGAGCTGCAGGACATCTATCAGACGATGAGCGATGAAATCAGTGAACAGATTGCGGTGTTCTTTCAGAAGTACGCGGATGAAAACGGCCTGACCTATGCCCAGGCGAAACAGTATCTGGATCGGACCGATATCAGCTACTATTCCCGTCTGGCCAAACGCTACTGTGAAGATGCAGCCAAAGACATGGCAGCGGGAACGTGGGCGCATGACGCAGCGAAAAGCTACTTCACGCAGCAGGCCAATCAAGAAATGAAGCGCTACAACACCGCCATGAAGATTGCCCGTCTGGATATGCTCAAGCGCCAGATCAGCCTGCGGATTGCCAACGCCCAGCGCAAAGCCTGCAGCGTCGTTGAGGACGCTCTCAATGACCGCATCCTGCAGACCTACACAAGACAGGCCGGCATTCTGGGCGATACGGTACTTACCAACCTGAAGCACGTAAGCACCATCGCTCACGCGTCCTTCCATGGAGCGACCTTCTCCGATCGGATCTGGGGCACCCAGCAGGCGAAACTAAAAAAGTCCTGAACAAAGCGCTTCAGGACTGTTTGATTCTGGGAAAGGGTGCGGCACCGTTCACTAGAGAGCTAAAAAGGCAACGGGGAAAACAACCCGAGAGTGCCAGAGGCTCATTTCGACGGAGCTGAGCCGGGTAAGAGTTCAGGCATCCCTGGATTCTTTTAAGGCCTGTGGATTCGATGAGTTCCAAATCATTGCCAATCCAGACTGCTGCAAAGAATGCCAGGCAATCAACGGGGAGCACTTCCCGCTGCCAAAACTGGCATCAGGCGAGAACGCCCCGCCGATGCATCCAAACTGCCGCTGCTCCATTGCCCCGTATGAAGCCAGAGACGAAGACGGCGATAAGGACTTTGATGAGGCTGCGTTCGATGAATGGTGCGACTACATGGAGAAGCATGAGGATGACCCGAATGCGATGACATGGGAAGAGTGGAAGAGCAGAAACCGTGGTATTGAACAAGAGCGTCCTATGGCTAACGGAGCGAGACGAAGTAATACTTATATTCTCTCTGAAAAGGAAATTGAGTTTATTAAAGGAGAGGCCGAAAACATTGGCATTCCACTTGATATATTGAGCTTTAATGAGGGAAACGTAACCGGTGTAAATGAGGTTATGGGATTGATCAGAATTAGAGGAGACGTTTTACCGGACAAAAGTTCAAATAACAATAGGGATTTGTTATCTGTGCGGGCTGTACTTGCTCACGAATATTATGGCCATTTTAAACACATCCCCTCTGAATATCCGATTGGAGATTGGAGGGATGAGTTCAGAGCTAGTTATGAAGCGGCATTAAATGCTCCGAATTTATCCGATGAAGACCGATCTAGACTTATAATAGATGCATATGAAAGGCAGAAAGAAGCAGGTGAGTTTAATGGCTACAGCGAAGAAGCAAAGCGAATTCTCTTTGGATGAGAAAAAGCATTGACTTATAAACTTGATCACCCGGAGGAAAAAGTTGTTTGCCCAAGATGTGGAAAACTGTTGACGTATAAACGGATCGGCAAAAGCTCTGAAGCTCGCTGTGAAACAGAAGGCTGCATTCATGGAAGCGTGAGAGGAATATGAACTGAGATGCCATAACAGGCTCTTTGTTTTTCCAGAAAGGGAACTTAACATGCCAAAAGATGATTACAACAGAATTTTATTCTTGATCCTGTACGGTTTGTATGATGACCTGAGAAAAGGCAAACGGACTCAGCTAGATGAAATTTCGCCATCTGCTTTAGGAATCAGCGAATCGTATTGGCTGTCTGTGATTGAAGATGCAGTCAATGACGGGTTCGTTAAAGGGCCAACTTTCAAGACTACCAAATTCGGTCGAGTACCCAAAGATCTTGAAGAGATGACCATCACCCGCGATGGTGTGACCTTTCTCACAGAGAATTCGAAAATGAAAAAAGTGTATGAAGTCCTGAAAGAAACGAGAGATTGGCTTCCAATTTTTAGCGAATAGTGAAAAGAGCCGCTAACAGGCTCTTTTTTGTTTGGAGGAATGAAATGACGAAAGAAAAAGAAGAACAAATTTTCAATGAACTGAAAGGCATCTCTTATCTCGATTGGGAAAAGGTTAAACGGATTATTGATATAGCCTTTCAAATGAAAATAAAAAGTGTCACGAAGACCGTGACACTCGATAGCTTTGATGCGGCAAAGAGTGAGATGTAGAAACTACTCTTCTACGATTTGGATAAAAATAGGATTGATTCTATAGGACTTCCCTGGTAATGAATCCAGATATAATCAAGCTCGGTAAAGGTATCATTTTTAGAGGAGTCCTTTTTGTCCATATCTCAGCGCCTTCTTCCAACCAGATATAAGGGCTTTGCCGGTATTCGCCCATAAGACATTCTTTATCTGCAGATAAATTAACCCAATGTCCTAATAAGCATGCGTACACATTTTTCACACACTTCTCCTTTCTAGCCATAAGAGAATTGTATACCCGTCTCAATCGAGGCGTTTTTTGTTTGGAGGAATGAAATGACTGACGTAATCGTGCTGACCGATGCGGATAAGATTTTCGGTAATATTCTGACCGGGATTATGCTCACATTCACAGTGTTTCTGCTGGTCGGCTTCATCTGCATTGGACTGAAAGTGCTGTGGAAGTTTTTCAAAATGCTCTGGGAGGATCTTAACGAATGATCATGATCGACACAGATCTGAAGACAGACATTCAGATTAAAGGCCATGCAGGCTATGCACCGGCCGGATCCGATATCGTCTGTGCGGCTGTCTCGATTTTATATGAGACGCTGAAAAGAATGCTTCGACCGGGACTGGATGGAACCGTAATAGAAGACGAAAACGGGATCAGAATTGAAATCAATCCGGATCTGGGCACCTGGGGAAGAGTTTCCTGAATTACTTCATTACCGGGATTCAGATGCTGGAGAGGAGTACCCCAAACATGTTCAACTGAAGATTGGGCGAGCGAATTAAGCTCGCTTTTTCTATGCCCAGGCAGGGACGGCATTAAAAGCTCTGGAAGGATCGTCCGACATGACGTTAAACCGGGGGAATAAAGGAAATGGAAAAACTGAATCTTCAGCGTTTCGCTGATGAAGCAGAAAACGCCCAGGCGCCAGACCAGGGCAAACCGGCGGAAGAGACTAAAGATCCTTCTGCCGCAAAATACTCAGACGCAGATCTGGACAAGATCATCAGCGCCAAGTTCGCCAAGTGGGCAGCCGATCGGGATAAAGCCGTAGAGGACGCCCGCAAGGAAGGCGAAAAGCTGGCCAAGATGAATGCCGACCAGAAGAAAGCGTATGAGCTGGAACAGGCTCAAAAAGAGGCCCAGAGCCTCAAAGAACAGGTGGCCAAACTGGAGCAGGCACAGAAGCAGGCAGAGCTGAGAAAGAGCGCTGCAGAGATCTTTTCCCAGAACTACAAGCTGACCGTCACAAACGATGTTCTGGATTTCGTTGTCGGTAAAGATGCCGAAGAAACCAATGCGAATATTCAGAAGATGGCGGCACTGCTCCAGGCAGAAAGACAGGCAGGCGAAAAGGCAAGAGCGACTGGATCTACGCCTTTTGGAACATCCATCAATCACGAGCCCGCCAGTCCGTTCCAGAAGAAACTGGACAAATGGAAATAGGAGGAACCATGAACGAATTTAAACTTCAGCGCTTTGCGGAAGGTGATGGAACTAGTACGACAACCACACCGACAGGCGCAAACAATGAAAAAGGCGTTCGCACTTACGGCATGCAGTTTAAAGAGCTGCTGCCCGCAGTCTTTGCCAAAAAGTCATACTTCAATGACTTCTTTGTCGGCGGCCTGGAGGCGCTTGATGGCGTCGCTTTCAACAAGAAAGCATTCAGCGTAAAGACCTGTGATATTCCGGTGGCGATTGGTACCGGCTACGACAAGACGGATACCAAAGCATTCAAGACTGGCACAGGAAACTCGAACCGCTTTGGAAACCGTACGGAAATTACGTATGAAGACGAGGATGTCGAATACACATGGGGATGGAACTTTCATGAGGGAATCGACCGACACACCGTCAACAACAGCCTGGAACAGGCCATTGCCGACCGTCTTGAGCTTCAGGCTCTGGCCAAAACGGAAATGTTCAACAAAGCTCACGGCAAGTTCATTTCCCAGTCTGCCGGCAAGACGATTACCACATCGGCAACAACTCTGTCTGATTCGGATCCGAAAGCACTGTTCAACGAGCTCTCGAAATACTTCACCAACATCGAGGCAGTCGGCACGCGCTATGCCAAAGTCACCAGCGATCTGTACAACCTGATCGTGGACAGCGCTCTGGCCACGACAAGCAAAAACAGCAGCGTGAACATCGATGAAAACGGCATCGTGAAGTTCAAAGGCTTCCTGATCGAGGAAGTGCCGGACTCCATGTTCCAGACCGGCGAGATCTGCTATGCCTACGTCGGCGGAATTGCCAAGGCCTTCACCGGCATCAACACCGCGCGGACCATCGAGTCGGAAGACTTTGACGGCGTAGCCCTGCAGGGTGCAGGCAAGGCAGGCGAGTACATCCCGGCCGACAACAAGAAAGCCGTTGTCAAAATCAAGATGAAAACGGCATAGGCGGGGCAGTGTCTATGCTTGACCAGGTAAAAACGCTCCTGGGACTGAGTGATGAAAGCCAGGACGAAAAGCTGAAGTCCGTCATTACGCTGACTTCAGCCCGTCTGGCCTCTTTGCTTGGTGTCAAAGACGTACCGGAAGAGATGCAATACATCGCCATTGAAGCGTCAATCCGCCGCTTTAACCGGATCGGATCCGAAGGCATGAGCAGCCACAACGTTGAGGGGAGAGCGTGTCCTACAGGGACAACGACTTTGCGGACTTCATGGACGACATTCAGGCATGGAAAACAGCTCACGAGACTCCAGTGCGGAGGCTTCGTTTTTATGAGATACGACACGAAAATCGAGCTGGTCCGCTCAGATCCGGGCCATTTCAATCCGGATACCGGCAATTACGAGGGCCGGACAGAGACAAAAACGCCGCTCTACGCATCCGTGATGGATACCAGGGCGGAAATGGTTCAGCTGGTCTATGGGTGCCTGAGGCAGGGGAGCCTGACGATCCATATCCAGAACCACACAGACATTGTGTTCGATCAGATCGATGTTAGAGGGCGCCGGTACACAGTAGATTTTCGGCGCAGGCTCAGAACCAAGGAGTCGTTTATCGTATCGGAGGTGCAGACATGAGATTGAATGCAACGATCAGCGGCCTCAAGCCGTTTCAGAAAAAGCTGCTGGCCAAGGCAAATCGCAGCGCCATTCAGAAGGTGGTCCGGCTCAATACGGCAGAGCTGACCGCAGGCGCTCAAAGAAAAGCCCCGGTTTCGACCGAAGAGACCAACCCCGGCGGCCATCATGGACAGCTGCGGGAAAGCATCACCCCATCCATGGAGCAGGACGGCATGGCCGGTGTAGTCCGTGCCGAAGTGGACTACGCCGAATATGTGGAAAAAGGAACCCGCTTCATGGCTGCGCAGCCGTACATGAAACCGGCATTTGAAGAGCAGAAGCCGAAGTTTCTGCGGGACCTGAAAAGGTGATTGCCAAATGAACCCGGCAATGGAGCTGTTCGGGGCTTTGCTTGTGCTGCTGCGCAAGACGTATCCGGATATTGTTTTCGATACATTCCTGCCGCCTGAGAGCACGCCGTATCCTTTCATCTTTCTCAATGACGGGTATGAAATTGAAGATTTTCGGATGAAGGGGGCCTATTTTGGTCAGACATCCATTTCGATTGATGTATGGCATAACGATCCAACACAGCGGGGGACAGTGGATTCCCTGCTTTTTGCTGTCCGGCAGATCTGCCGACGCATCGACCAGACAAAAACGTACAGCTGGTGCCTGTCGTCCTGCACTCTGGAATATCTTCCGGATACGACAACCAGCCAGCCGCTTTACAGAGGGATTCTCACCCTCACCTACAAACACTACAGGAGGAAATGAAATGAATTTCAATCTTCAGCGTTTTGCCGATCCCGTTAAGGGCGACAAAATCATCTACCTGGTGCGTCGTTATTCCAAACGCACAGAAGAGGGCGCAGCCGTAATTGCGCTTCAGACAGAAGGCAGCCGCAGCCTTTCCAAAGACGCCGATTCCGTTGCAACAAAGGACGGAACGATCCGTGTACCAGGAGCGGGTGAATGCGAGATTTCGGTTACCTCTCTGGTAACGAATGATGACGGCATTGCGGATGATCTTACCGAAGCGATGGAGAAAAACGATCTCATGGAGATCTGGGAAGTCGACACGTCCAAAAAGGCGTCGACACCAATGCAGAGAAGTACAAGGCCCGCTACCATCAGGGATACATTACGAGTCTGGAGCTGTCTGCCGGAGCAGAAGACTTCGCTGAACTCTCTCAGACCTACTCGATCAACGGCATGGGCGTATCCGGATGGGTGACTCTGACCCAGGAACAGAAAGATCTTGTACAGTATCTGTTCGCCGATACGACTCAGGCAGCGGAATAGCAGCAAAGCAGGAGAAGAAAAATGGAAATCAATGTAAATGGAACGCTTTACCCGCTTAAGGCGTCTATCGCTTTTCTTAACGAAATCGAGAAGACCAAAGTTCGCACGATTGACGGCGAAAAGATTGAAATTGGTCTGGCCAATGCGGTCATTTCCATCCGCGACATGGTCGATGTGCGCGTGCTGATCGACACAATCATGGCACTGAACATCAGGCAGACCCCGCGTCTGAACAAGGACGAACTGACGGAATGGTTCGAAGAAGGCGAAGTCGATCTGGAGAAACTCGGATCGGAAGTGATCGATTTTTATCGAAAGCGAATGTCTGCAGATGGAAGCTGAAGAAGCTGGGCATTCTGGAGACAGCCAAAGCCGATCCCGAAAAAGCCTGAAGGATCTGGTAGATTCCATTGCGATAGACTGCTTCCGTTACTTTGGTTTTCAGTCGCTTGACCAGGTACTCTCGCTTGATCTGCGGGAGTACCGTCTTTTATGTCAAGCGCATCGACTGAAGCTCGCCGACCAGTATTACTGGAGTGCCCAGAACGCCTTTGATGCCAACCGGGCGACACTGCGCAAAAAGAATGGGCATCTTGTCTATCCAAATGTGAAGAAACTTTTCGACTATGAGAAAGCGCAGAAGGAAGCCGGGGCGGTCCGTTCTGCGAAAAAGTACGCTGAGCCCGCAGGCGCAGCGTATGAAAGCCTACTTAGAGAAGAGGGAGGAAGACCATGTCACAATCGACAGTTGAAGCCAGACTTTCCGCTAAAGATGACGGTCTGAGCAAGGCCCTCGAAACGATTGTGGAAACGCTGGAATCACTGAATGGAACAGTGAAAGCCATCGGAAACATCATGATCAAGGCGCAGGACAAAGCTACGCCGCAAATCAAGAAGGCGGCAGATGCGCTTGAGTCCCTTCCAGAAGAAAGCGACACCGCGCTGGAAGCCGCCAATCACGTTACACCGGCGGCCAACCAGGCACGTGATTCGATTGAGTCCATTCCGGAAGAAAGTATGAGCGCGCTGGAAGCGGACAATCATGTGACGCCGGCAGCTAACCAGGCAGAAGACTCAATAGACTCAATCCCGGAAGAAAGCATGAGTGCTCTGGAAGCCGCCAACCACGTAACGCCGGCAGCCAATCAGGCAGTGGATTCTATGGACTCCATTCCCCGGATATTCATGTAGCACTCGAAGCGTCCGACAACATCACGCCTGCCTGCAAAGACGCCATTGATGCGATGCGTGAAGTGGAAGACCAGGCGGAGAAGACTGGCGGAGCGCTTAAAAGCGGATTTGCACAGGGCCTTGGGCAGAGCGCATTCAATGCCGCTGCTTCCGGTCTGAAAAGCATCTCTGCAGGGGTGGCCGATGTCGGAAAATCCTTTGAACATTCCATGTCGAATGTGGAAGCGCTTATGGGGGAGGATAAGCTTAAATCCGTTTTCGAAAGCCCTGCCGAAGGACTGGAAGTATTGAGCAGGGCAGCTCAGGAAGCAGGAGCCACCACGCAGTTTTCCGCCTCGGAAGCAGCAGACGCGCTCGGATACATGGCGCTGGCGGGCTGGGATGCTCAAAAGTCAGCCAACGCTTTGCCGGCTATTCTGGATCTGGCTGCCAGTTCCGGCATGGGTCTGGCTGAAGCGTCGGATACAGTGACAGATTACTTATCCGCATTTTCCAACTCACTTGACGGCGCCGGCCGGTCGGCTTTAACCGCCTCGGAAATGGTCGATATCATGGCATATGCACAGGCCAACTCAAATACGAGCGCCGCTCAGCTCGGTGAAGCATGGAAGAACTGTGCAGCCAACCTGAATGCTGCCGGACAGGATGTTCAGACGACAACATCCTTTCTGGAAGCGATGGCCAATCAGGGCCTGAAAGGTTCTGAAGCCGGCACAGCCATGGCGGCAATCATGCGCGATGTGACCGCCAGCATGGAAAACGGCGCGATTAAAATTGGTGACGTATCTGTAGCGGTACAGGATGAGAAGGGAAACTTCAAGGATCTGACCGCTATCATGACCGACGTTGAGAAAGCGACGCAGGGCATGGGCGATGCCCAGAAGGCTGCGGCATTGGCTTCCACGTTTACCGCAGATTCGCAAAAGGGCATTAACCTTCTGCTCAATGAAGGCATGGGCAAAATTGCGGGCTATGAAGATGCCCTGCGCAGCTGCAATGGCGCAGCGTCCGATATAGCAGCAACCATGAACGATAACTTGGAAGGCGACCTGAAATCGCTCAACTCTGCCTGGGAGGCCGTGCAGGTCACTCTGTTTCAGGCCGTTGCCCCGGCACTCAGGGCCGTAACGCAGGCGGCGACAAAGGTTTGCCAGATCGTCAATGATCTGATCAGCGGCTGGCAGTCATGGCAGGCCCATCTGGATGGAACGGCAACTAAAGAGCAGGAGAATCAGCTGCAGGGGCTGTCCGGTACGATGAAGGCCGTCTATCAGGCGGTCGATAACCTGAAAGCCGCGTGGGAGGCATTCAAGAAAGGCCTGGAAGAGTCGGGCGCTCTGGATGCGGTAAAATCCGCCCTGGATACGCTGCGCGGCGCTTTCTTCCTGCTTACATCTCAGATGGGGGACGGATCGGGGATGAAATCTTTTGGCGAAGCCGTCGGCGATGTGGTGAAATGGATTGCAAAAGCGGTAGAGTCATTTGCCAGATTCGAAGCGAAGACCGGCGGACTTATCTCAAAACTGATGCTCGGCATTGGCAGCGTAAAGCTGTTTGGCGGAGCCTTCAGCAAGGTCGGCAGCCTGATCGGCGGTCTCAAAATCAAAAATCCGTTTGCCAAACTGCCGGATCAGGCTGGCGGATCCATGACGGCGACCAAAAGCAAAGTCGCTCAGATCTTCTCTTCCATTGGCGATGTGATCAAAAGGCCGGAGAAGGAATCGGGGCCGCTTTCAAAGGCATCGGGCAGGGAATCGGGTCGATCTCTCTTACCGGAGCCGCAGGTCTTGCCGTGGTCATCGGAACGATTACAGTCGCTCTTCTTGCCCTGTCAGCTTGTAAGCGACACCGTCCTTCCGTTCCTTGACGGGCTGGCTGACGTTATCTCAAGACTTGTCGACGGAGTGCTGGACGCCTTTGCGGGATTCATCCTGGACCTGGCGGACGTCTTCCCGATTCTGGCGGAATCGCTCGTTACACTCTCACCGCTGGTTGAAGCGTTTGGAACGGCGTTTGCGACCGTTCTGACCGCACTGAGCCCAATCATTGATACGCTCAGCGGTCTGATTAACGGCGTTGTAGAGACGGTGTCTGGTGCTGTTGTGGCCATTGTGGAAGCAGTCGCTCCATTCATTCCGAACATTCAGGGAATGGTTGCAACCATCGGCGAATGCATCCTGGCAATCTGCGACTCGTTTAATACGCTGATCGTAAATATCCCGCCTATCCTGAACTCGATCCGGGACATTGTGGGCACCGTGTTCCATGGAATTGAAGACATTATCCGTGCTGTCGGAGATTCCGTTTCCGGAATTCTGGACTCTCTGGGCGACACGTTTACCAAGTGCGGAGACGCGATCCGGACCGCCTTTGACGGTGTGGCGGATATCATCACCGCATTCGGAGACGCTGTCCGCAACGTGCTGGACGGTGTGTCCGGAATTATCGATTCCATTGGCAATGCGTGCCTCAATGCGGGAACCGGCTTCAAACGACTGGCTGAAGGTCTTCAGATCATCGCCGATCTGAACGGCTGGGATCTGGCAGGAACGCTGGCGGCAATTGCTGTACCCATTGGCGCGATCGTGGCATCGACAGCCGGAATCGGGGAAAGCGGCTCTCAGCTGATGACGCTTTCTCTGGCACTGAAAGCCATGTGTGAAACGGCAGGAAGCCTGGACAGTGCCGGGGCGGCGATTCAAAGCTTTGCTGAGAATACATCCAGCCTTATCAGTCATGCGGGTGAACTGGAGCAAATTTCACTTGCCATGATGATGCTGGGTCAGGCAAGCATTGAGGCCGGTACCGGCCTGCTTGCCGCTGGCATAGCCCTGGGCACAATCACCCAGTCCGTTACGATTCTTGCGGCAGTGATCGATCAGGCAAGCTCAGGCGTTCAAACCCTGTTTGGGGCGATTGGATCGGCTGGATCATCCGCCGAACGGTTTGGCCAGTCGCTTTTGAGCGCTTCAGCCGCGCTCATTTCCTTTGGACAGTCTGCCGGAGCCGTAGCTTCGTCTTCAAGACGCCTGTCTTCTGCGTTCCGATCGGCTATGTCGTCGGTTGCGCAGGCGGTCAGCGCGGGAATGAGCCGCGTGAATTCGGTCATGGTTCAGGGAATGAATACGATGGTTGCTTCAGCGACTCAGTCGCTGAATCGGCTGGTGCGCGCAGCTGCCGAAGTCATGAACTCCTTCTGCGCCGCAATCCAAAGTGGAATGAGCCGAGCCGTCGGTATTGCAGCTTCTATGGCCGCAGCGATTCCTTCCGCCGCATCGGCAGCCGTATATGGAATGTACCAGGTTGGCGTCAACATCGGTAAAGGACTTGCGGACGGAATGCAGTCTCAGCTGGCCAGAGTCGCAAAAATTGCAGCCGAGCTTGGCAACACTGCGGCGGAAGCGACAAGAAAAGCCACAGAGGTGCGCTCACCTTCCCGAGTATTCAAGCGGATCGGTGCCTGCATTGGTGAAGGCCTGGCACAGGGAATGGAATCCAGATTTGGTCGGATCGCATCCGCAGCGGATGTGATGAGCTCCATGGCAGCGCAGAACGTACTGTCAAACGGTATGGAAGGAATTGGCAGTACGCCGGATCTTTCGGCAGACAGACGGTTTGGAGATGTAGTAATTGAGATGAACCAGATCATTGACGGCCGCCAGTTCGCAAAAGCGACAGCCCGGTTTACGCGGGATGAGCTCGACAGGCAGGACCGCCTGAAGCTCAGACTTGCGGGAGGTGTTTAACCATGCTTTATGAGTTTTCAACCATTCAAGCGGCGGAGAGTGAAGACCATGCACTTTCCGCCGAATCTCTTTCCTATGATGGAAAGTACCTGGAAAGAAGTCCCCGGCTTTCGGATCCTGACGGTGTCCGGCCGGGGCATTTTAACCAAAGAAATCACAGAACGGACCCGCAACGGATTTGATGGGTCCGATTTTGTCAGGCGGGTTATCCCTGCCAGAGACATTACCGTTCAGTACTCTCTGTCTGCTCCAGATGCAAAAGAGCTGATGGCCCGGATAAACCAGCTCAACGGACTGCTTACCAAAGACCAGGCCAAAATCATTTTTGCGGATGAGCCGGACAAGTACTTCGTGGGCACTGCGTACAACGCCACGGATCTGGAGCCCGGCAGGCTTTCCTGCACCGGTGAGATCCGGATCCGCTGCAGTGATCCATATAAATACGCCGTGATGGAAAAGCCGGTCAGCGTGAGTGTCAGCAGCTCTAGAAAGAGCCCGGTCACGATCCGAAACAACGGCAATGCGGATGCGCTTCTGCGCTTTGAACTGTCCGGATCCAAAAACGGGTATCTGGGTATCAGCTGCGCACAGGGCGCCATGGAGTTTGGAAACATCGAAGCAGCGGACAGCGTGGCCGTCAGCGACGCCCAGGAATGGCTGCTGGAAAGCACTGACATCATTAAGGACTGGCCTTCCACGGCCGGATCCACGCAGCATTCACTGAAAAAGCTCCGGCAGGCCCCAACCACAGGAGAACGCAGAATGCAGGACTGGCTGACACTCGGCCCGGCAGACTTTCACGCTTCCGCAGCCTGGTGCAGCCGAACTATAGAAATCCCGGTGCCACGCGACTCTACCCAGCAGGATCTGGACGCGTCGGCAGGCGGTGCATCCAGTTTTTACGTTTCGCTTTTCCACTGGTTTGAAACGGCTCACGCCGCCCAGTGCGGTGAACAGAAGATCATGTTCATGAACGTGAACGGGACGACAGAAAAAGAAATCGCCTGTCTTACCATTCACAAAAACAGCGTGTCGAATCAGGCGGAATACCTGGTATGGATCAATGGAAACTTGATTCGCTCCTTTCCTTTCGTATGCGACAGCCGCAACCCGTTTGCGCAGGGGTTTTACGGCAACAATGACTTCCATAAAGACGGCGAACGGTTCCGTTATTACTTCAATGGAAAGTATTACGGACACACTGAGCCGGCGCTCAGAGACACGGTCTGCAACCGGATCCGGATCACGTTTTCCCACTTCCCGGGCAGAGACGCGGTCACCCGTAACTATCTCGGCCGCTTCCGCTTCCGCAAGGATCACATCTCCGGCTCCTCTGCGCGCCCCGTCGCTTTTCCGCTGCAGTCGAGAATCACCATCGACGGCAAAGCCGGAAAGATCTATCTGGACGATCAGTACCGCCCGGATCTGGAAGTGATCGGCTCACAGTACTTCAGGATTCCGCCCGGAGACAGTGAGATCCGCATCGTGCCCTCTTCCTGGTTTGAGGGCATGCTGAGCGGCACCATTTATGTACAGGAAAGGTGGTTGTAATGAGCACCAGAATTCATATTCTGTCCGCAGAGGAATCGCCGGTTCTGGTCATGGACAACAATGCGCCTAAAGCACTGCATTACTACAGCGACAGCCTTCACAGCTATCTGACAATCGGCGGGGCATCAACGTTCACCTTCAGTGTTGACAGCACGCATGAAGAGGCGCATCTGATCGAAGCGGGCATGAAAATCGGCTTTCGATTCGAGGACACGGACTGGTATTTCACGATTACCAGCGTGGATCGGGACGAAACGGAAACGGTCATTACATCCGAGGGACTTAGCTTCGAGTTCCTGAATGAAGAGGTCGACCAGTTCGACGCATCAACGGACATGACTTTTCTGGAATACCTGGACGCATGGGGATTTGAGCGTGACATATTAAAAACGGTCAGAAATGATATTCCAACCGTGAAAAAGAAGCTCAAATTTGATGCACGGGAAAGCATTTTAAAGCGCATGGCCAGCCTCGCCAGCAGCTTCGGAATTGAGGTCCGTCTTTCCCCATTGCTTACCCTGTACGGTGGGCTGAAAGAAATTCAGATGTCCTTATGCGTAGCCGGCGACAGAAAGGGCGTCGGAACGGATCTGACAGACCAGATCATCCGCTGGGGAGCGGTCCGGAATCTATTCGAAAGACAACGGATCTCACAGAGTTCTGCTCCCGTCTTCGGGCAAGAGGCAAGTCATCCCGGGAAGGGGATCAGGATGTAACGATCACGCTGGCTGGATATACTCCTGGCTCTTCCGCGACAGATCCAGACGGGTACACCTATGTTCTGAACAGTACAGATCTGTGCTGCCCGCAGGCTCGCGACCGCTATCCTTCAAGTCTTACAAAGAATCCAGAGGGCGGGTACATCGACGGATACGTCGTCCGCTTCTTTGAAGACTCAAACGCAGACACGCAGGAAAAGCTGTATCAGTCAACGCTTGCTCAGCTGCGCAAGCTGTGCCGGCCAAAAGTTTCCTATGAGGTTCGAGGAACCGTCCCTGGATCCATTGGCGACTGGCTCACCGTTGAGGACGCTGGCTACTCCCCGATCGAGTACTACCAGTGCCGCATTGTAGAAAAAGAAGTCTGTGTTTCAACAGGAGAAGTAACAGGAGTCAAGCTCGACAACTTCACCGAAATGAGTTCAAAACTTTCTCAGTCCATCCTTTCGCAGATAGAAGAAGCCATGGAGAAGGCCGCCATCTATGACTGCCGCATTTCATCCGCCGACGGAACGGCCATGGACGATGACGGAACGCCGCATACTTTCAATGCAGTCGTTCGCAAAAATTCGATAGACGTAACCAGTGACATGGAAATCACCTGGTATCTGGACGGAAATGAAGTCCCAAAAGGGGATTCTGCGTACCAGATCCAGCTGGATCCGGTCGCTATGACGATCGGATCGCATGTTCTGAGCTTCAGTGCTTTGCAGGGCAGCATCCTTAGAGGAACGGCTGAGGTCACGCTTACCCGCTCAAAAGTAGCTGTTGAAGAACTGCCAACCGGCGACGGCGTGAAGATCATCATGAACGAGTCCGCCGCCCATGTGAGCAATGGAAAAGACGGCATCTCACCAACTGTTAGCCTTAGCAAGTCGGGTAAGACATCGACACTGAAAATCACAGATAAAAACGGTGATCATACGACACTGATCCAAGATGGAGCGGATGGTGCTGATGGGAAAGACGGAAAAGATGGAGTACAGGGACCGCGAGGCCCGCGAGGTCTCAAGGGAGACGCCGGGACCAGCGGGACCGGGATTAGTTCTGTAACCGTCAAGTACTACCAATCCTCAAGCTCATCCACGCCGTCTCAAAGCTCTTCTAGCTGGAGTACGACGTTACCTACACCTACCGCCGGGTACTACCTGCATACTCAAGTGGCTATCGCGAAAACAGATGGAACGACAACTTACTTTTACCTGAAGAACCGGAACGGATCGAACGGAACAAGTCCGACAGTGGTAAACAACTTGACCAGCACGAGCACTACAAGCGCGTTGTCTGCAAACCAGGGAAGAATCTTAAGTGAACGCTTACGCACTCCTCAAACAGGGTGGTATCAAAAGATTCTATATGATACGAACAACTTAACGTGCGTCTATATACGGAGCTGGGGTAAAGGCCCTAACGCCGTTGTGACCGGCGATATATCATTTGGAAGCTCTAAACCAAATACGCCGGGAACAACTTACACATATAACACCGGATTTAAATTTCAAAGCGCAACTGTAGCAGCAAATGTTCCATTTGGAAGAGACGGCAGTGGAATGGCACATGTCAAGATTCAATTTGACGGGACAATCACTGTAAGAATTGTTGCAACATCAACAGCAACAGGGGGACTATAGGTGATTCAACACTCTATTGGGCATTGCCTGTATTGGTAGATACTTATCCAGATTAAACAAAAAACCCGCCTCCACCGGCGGGTTTTCTGATGAAAGGAGAATGAAATGACAATTTTACAAGCTGATTTTAAATCGAAACAAGTTGTTAGCGCAGACAGCTCAGATAAAAAGCCTGTCATCGGCGTAGCAGGCGACAGCGCAACAAGAACCATTCGCTTCCTGCTCGAGAAAGACGTGGACGAGCTTCCAAAGGGGATCAGCCTTAACTCCATCACGTGGGAAATGCAATATGAAAACGTCAACCTTCAGCGTGGATCGGTTCTGCCAGATAGCGTGAAAGACGAGGACGGCAAGCTGGAAATCGTCTTTACCATTCCGGCGAGTCTTGCGGTTGCGCCAGGTGATTGCCAGATCCAGCTTTGCGGATCCGGTGGCGACTCCAAACACTGGCACCTTTCGCCCATGACAGTCCAGATCGGCGACTTCTTCGAGCCGGACACGATCGAGGAGACAGACCCAAAGTACGATTTGCTGAATCAGCTCAGCGCGAAGGTAAGCCAGCTGGAAGCGGCGGATTACTTATCCGGAGCAGATGCGGCCAATACATATCTAGCCAAAACGGATGCGGCAGATACATATCTGGCGAAAGAAGAAGCGGCGAGCAAATATGTCAAAAATGAGGCGATTGGATTTAACCATTTCGACATAGCAAATATGTATGGCGCTAGCACAGGCACGTTATACGGCGGATATTCGGAGTACCGCTTTGCCATCACCGCGGAGTATGAAGCTGATGTGCCGGTTACGTTCCGAGGTGGCGGTGGACAGATTATGACTACCCAAAATATCAGCTCCAAATCCGGCATGAAATACGCGGCTTTCTTTGTCGTGAAAGATACGAAAACGGGTGATGTGCAGATTCTTTTCGGTCAGGGAGATTCGCCGATTATCGATCCGCTTCAGTCGGGGGTGCTTTCTATCTACACATTCGGAAGCAATGACGGATACGTCGACAGTGTTGAGGTCGGCCCTATGCCAGAACGTATTGCCACCAAGTGCGCAATGCGCAGATAGACAGAAAGAGAGGAAACAGAAATGAAAAATACACTTTGGTTCAAAGCCGCAGGTATTCGTGCGGTGAAGACAATGGCGCAATCAGCGCTCGCCGTACTTGGATCAGGTATGTTCGGCGTTCTGGAAGTTGACTGGCTCAATCTGTTGTCCATCACAATCATGGCCGGGATTTGCTCTGTTCTGACGTCCATTGCCGGCCTTCCTGAAGTCAAGGATGAGGTGGCTCAGTGATGGATCCAGTGATCACATCGGCGATTATTGCCGCCAGCATCCCGGCCATTGCTTCGATCGTTGTGAATCTGATTGCGAACAGTAAAACGTCGGCTCTGATGAAATACCGCCTGGACGTACTGGAGAAGAAGCAAGATAGACACAATCAGCTGATCGAGAGGGTCTATCACCTTGAGGAAGATCAGCGGGTGACGGCAGAAAAAATCAGAGTGGCCAATCACCGGATCGACGATCTGGAGAAAACAGCAGGATAAAAGCATGGCGGAGTAATTTGCAGATTATGCAATTTGCTCCGCTTTTATATGGAGGAAATGAAATGGTAGAAATTACAAAATCCTACATCCCGGCCGGCACTCCGGCAAGGCCGGCCTATCCTATGGACGCCACGGGAGTAACGATCCACAATACAGGATCCAGCGCATCGGCCAAAAATCACATGCTGTACATGACACAAAACGGCGGTTTCAACTCGACCACCAGTTACCACTTTGTGATTGATGATATCAACTGCTTTCAGCTGCTTCCGATCACTGAAAACGCGTGGCACGCCGGCGATGGCGCATTGGGCGCAGGCAACCGGAAGACGATTGCCATTGAAATTTGTGAGTGCGGCGACATCAAGAAAGCTCATGACAGAGCGGCCGAGCTGACCGCGTACCTGCTCAAGAAGATTGGCGGATCCGCGCAGCATAGCGTGTTCCAACATGCGCAATGGATGGCCAAAGACTGCCCCAGACTGCTCAGATCCGGGCGCCCCTACTCCTGGAGTACGTTCCTTGAGAAGGTCAATCAGTTCATGAAGACGGAAGCACCAGCGTCAAAGAAAGAGCCGGTCAAGGTTCCGGAAGCGGCGGCTGGATCCGTATACCGCCTGTATTCAGGAGCAGATCATCTCTATACGCAATCGCACAAAGAGGCTCAGGCTCTTGCAGATCTGGGCTGGAAGTACGAGGGCATTGGCTGGGTAGCCCCGGCTGAAGGTGAACCGGTTTACCGCCTCTATGCAGGCGGAAAGCACCTGTTCACTGCTGATCAGAAAGAGAAGAACCGCCTGGTAGATCTGGGCTGGAAGGACGAAGGCACTGCCTTTATTTCTGGCGGATCCCGGCCGATCTATCGCATGTATAACCCGCATAGCGGTGAGCACTTACTAACGGCTAGCCTGAAGGAACACGATGCCGCCACGAAGGCCGGATGGTACTGCGAAGGGCAGGAAATCAAGTATTAGTGCTATACTGACTTCACTAAGAACGGCAAGGAATCCTACGGGACTTGCACGTGTAAAAGGTCCCAGATTGGGGCCTTTTATGTGTGTCGACAGTGTCGATGTAGCTTGTCGACAGTGTCGACAGGGCTCGACAAAATGCGAAACAGTTCATCGAGTGACTCGACAAAATAAAACCCTCAGCTTTCGAGCTGAGGGCGTTTTTAGTTTCGCTTAAAGGCGAATGTGTGAATTAAAACTAAGCTTGAAACTTCTACAACAAAGGTATCCGTGTTCAGCTTTTGTATCAAATGGTGGGAACGGAGGGACTTGAACCCTCACGAGCAAAGCTCGACGGATTTTAAGTCCGTTGCGTCTACCGGTTCCGCCACGATCCCGTGCAATAAAAATGGAGGTTCCGGTCGGAGTTGAACCGACGATCACAGAGTTGCAGTCTGTTGCCTTAGCCACTTGGCTACGGAACCATTTGTGTGAACCATTTGTTAACGCTCGTTCATATTATCAAAGATCTTTCCGAGGGTCAACCGTAAATCTGAATTCCTGATTTCTTAGCATGAAGAAGCAAAACGCCGGAAATTGCCTCGTTTCCAATTACTAGTAATCCCCCAAAATCGTGATCTTTTCCCCGCGTGTTTTTTGACCTGGAAATTTCAGAAGGACGAAAGTGAGCAGGGGATTCTTTCTGGATTTGTTTTTTGCGGATTTGCTGGAATTCTTGGCAAGAGGAAGCTCTTTTCGCTTCGATTGTTCCAAAAGAAAACTTTGTCTTATAATGCATGAAGCCCGGTCTGCACCAGAGCTTCAAAATCTGGCGGCAGTGGTTTCAAATCAATATCAAGGAGGCTGACATGTATCATCTGATCGAAGAATTTGAACAGAATCTTGGCCGCAACCGAACGCTGAGCTTTCTGTTTTCCCTGATCAAAATCATTCTCTCTGCGCTGCTGCAGACGTATGTCGTGCAGGTTTTCATGGATCCCTGCAACCTGATTTCCGGCGGCTTTACCGGTATTGCGCTGTTTATCAGCCGTGTCGCCTCGCTTGGCGGGATGAATCTGCCGGTCTCTTTACTCATTATCCTCCTGAACGTTCCAGTCGCCGCGTTTTGCGTGCGCGCCATTTCCAAGCGCTTTGTTCTCCTTTCGGCCATTCAGTTTGTTCTGGTTTCCATGTTCCTGGAAATTTTCAGCTTTGAACCGTTATTTTACGACATCATGATGAACCTGCTGTTTGGCGGCATTCTCTGGGGCTTCTCGATTTCTCTGGCGTTAAGTTCCGGCGGCTCGACCGGCGGTACCGACTTTATCGCCCAGTACGTATCCAACAAGATTCACCGTTCGATCTTTAACATCGTGTTCTATTTCAACGTCGCGATGTATATCGCCTACGGTTTCTCCTTTGGCTGGATTTACTGCGCGTATTCCATCATCTTCCAGTTTTTGTCCACGACCGTCATCAACAAGATGTACAAACGCTATCAGCGCATGACCCTGCAGATTACGTGCAAGGACCCAAAACCGGTTGTCGACGCGTTTATGGAAACAGTTCGTCACGGTATGTCCATCATCGAATGCAAGGGCGCGTACAAAGGTGAAACGTACTACATCTGTGAATCCGTTGTTTCTTCTTTTGAACTGCCGGAGCTGACCCGTGCACTGATCAAGGCGGATCCGCACTGTCTGATCAACGTCTATCGAACCGTATCGTTTTACGGCAGCTTCTACCAGAAGCCAATCGAATAGAACCCTGTTTTATTTCCCTTGTTCTTTTAATGCACACGAAAGAGGAAGACCGAAGACGTCCGGTTTCCCTCTTTTTCTCTGGCTTTTCGCTGGTGCAAAAATGCTTTAAATTTGTGGGTATTCGGCGCGAACCGATAAGCGCAAATAGTTAAATAATACGTATATTTCACAAATCGATTCTGCTATAATGAGAAGCGCGAAACCCGCTCCAGTTTATGCAGACGGCTTTTTATTCCCGTTTAAGAAGAACGGAGTAAAGTAAAAATCCAAATGTTCAGACTGGAACATGGACGACGCAAAGTTTTCGAATAAGCGAAAAATAAAATAAGAAATATATAAGCGAAAAAGGATCCGGATTGAGGATCCTGTCCGATAAATCCAAGTGAATTGAAAAGCCGGCATTCCATGCCGATTGCCTTTGGTTCGCACCCACTGGAAAGGAGGAAAAATGAGAAAACGCAGAAGCTCAAAATCCAAAGAAAAAGCAGCCGGATCAGCCGACTGGTCTCCAATCGAATTCTGGTTTTATCCATCGTCATTGTGGCTCTGTTTTTGAGTCTGTTTGTGCGTCTGGTGGATATCCAGGCGATTCATCACAATTCCTATCTCGAAAAGCAGGATGACTATACGTCCATTAAACAGTACAGTTCCGCACCGCGCGGTCAGATTTACGATGCCAAAGGACGTGTGCTCGCCAAAACGGTTGCCTGTAAAAATATCGTCTATACGACACCGCAGAACGCTACGTATACCGATATGATGATTTACGCCGACCGTATGGGCGAAGTGTTCCATATTGAGATGGACGACTTCACCAATGCGGAAATCAAGGACGCGTACCTGCAGTACACAACGCTCCTCGATCCCGAAGATCCGCATTACGACGGTCTTGATCTGCTCAATGAAGAACAGAGAGCAACGTACGATGCGGGAGAAATGACATCCAGTCAGCTTCGGCAGATTCAGTTAGGTGCCATGACGCAGGAAACCATCGATCAGGCTGACGCGCGTGCTCTGAAGGCCGCAGCCATTTATAACCGTATGGCCCAGAGTTCGTCGACCGGTCAGTCGGCAGTCATTGCCGAAGACGCGGACGATGAAGAATGCGCCTATCTCGTTGAACACAAAAGCGAGTTTCCCGGCTTTGACATCGACTTTGGCGGCTGGAAACGCGAATATCCGTACGGCGAATCGCTCAGTGATGTTCTCGGATCCGTATCGACGTCCACCGAAGGTCTTCCAGACTCGCTGGCGGACGAATATCTGGCTAAGGGCTATCAGTACAATGCCCAGGTCGGCAAATCCGGTCTGGAACTGCAGTACAACGATCTGCTCAGCGGTACCGATGAAATCGCCAAAATCACCTACGACTCCAACGGTCTTGCGCATAAGCAGATTCTCCAGCCGGCAAAGAAGGGGCATGATCTTTATCTGTCTGTAGATATCGACTTGCAGCTCAAGCTCGATGAAACGTTGAAATCCGTTTTGCAGGCGTACGGCGGAACGAAAAACCGTGAAAACTTCTACACGCTGTTCATGTGCATGGAAAACCCACAGACCGGGGATGTGCTGGCCCTTTCCGGCTATCAGATGGATCCGGAAACCCGGCAGCTTTCCTATTACGCGTCCGGCAACTATACCCAGCTGATCAACCCGGGCAGCTGCGTAAAAGGCGCTACGGTGTACATGGGACAGTCCGAAGGCGTTGTGCAGGAAGGCGAAGTCATTGTCGATGAAGTCATGAACATCGGCGGACAGAATTTCGGCTCCTACACCGAACACGGTCCGGTAAACGATGTGCAGGCGCTTTCGGTTTCGTCCAACGTTTACATGTTCCAGATCGCGATGCGTCTTGGCGGGTATAACTATGTACCGGGCGAAGCCCTCAATATCGTCGATGTTCCTGGAACGCTCAACAAGATGCGCAATTACTATTCGCAGTTTGGACTGGGCAATATGACCGGTCTCGATGTTCCCAATGAAGTGACCGTCTTCGCAGCGGGAAACAATACACCCAACATGGTCATCAACTACGCGATCGGTCAGCTCGATACGTATACTCCTCTGCAGCTGATGCAGTATGCGGGGTAATCGCCGCAGACGGCAAACTGTTCCAGCCGCGCTTTTACCAGTACTCCAAGGAAGTGGGCGGCGACGAAATTTTCGATCTGAACGAAGTCGTTCTGAAAAACGAACTCGACGAAAAGAACGCCAGCCATCTCAAGCGCGTTCAGGAAGGCTTCCAGGCCTGCGTCGCGGATGAGAACTGCTTCAAGCCGCTTAAAAATCTTGATGAGAACATGGCGGCGAAAACAGGAACAGCCGAAGTCGGCGAATGGACCACGGCCAACCTGGTCGGTTATGGACCTGTGGAAAAACCGAGCGTCGCCTTTGCGTGCTCGGCACCGACGTCTTCGATCAACAGCCAGTCGCTTTCAGCCAACATCTGCGCCAATAACGTCGTAGGTCCGGTCCTGCAGGAATACTTCAACCTGTATCCGGAAAACCGCGTACAGAGCGGCGATTCGGCGGCGCAGTAGACGGGTTCAGCAAACCCAATAAATTAATTTGAATCAACTGACAGCCCCGATGGGATTGCCGCTCTGGCGCGCCCATGGGGGCTGTTTCAGGAATTATTGTTCGTCTCAATTTTCTGTGCTATAATCGGCAGGAATGTAAGGAGGAAACAGCGTGAGAGATCGTATCACTTTCAAGTGCGCGGTTTGCGGCGATGAAAACTACATCGGTACCCGTAACAAGAAAAAGCATCCGGAACGTATGACCATCAAGAAATACTGCCCGAAATGCAACAAAATGACTGAGCACAAAGAAAGAAGTAATCGCACTGGATCTTCATCCGGGAATCCTTTTCCCGCGCCGTGTCCATTGCACAGACGGATGCCCAAGCGGCATCCTTTTTGTAGCCGTTTTTTCGCTTTTGCGGCATCCGTTTAAGCTTTGCAGGTGAAAAAGCATATGATGAAGAAGGAAAAATTCCAGGGAGGTACAGTTATGGAAGTAATCTGCAAACCCGTTGGTCCCGTACAGGCCAACTGCTATATTGTTTCCGATCATGGACACGCTTTGATCATCGATCCGGGTGATGAAGGCCGCGAAATCGCCATGATGGTTCGCGCGCTGAATGTGAAAGTGGATGCCATCTGTCTGACACATGCTCATTTTGATCATATCGGCGCGATCGATACGCTGCTTGAAGAGTTCAACGTCGATGTGTACGTCAATCCGGCCGAACTCGACTTTCTGTCCCAGCCGGAAAAGAATGCTTCCGCTTCGTTTGTCGGCATTCCGCATCTGACGCTTCAGGCGAAACCGGTTGCCTACAAAGAAGGTCAGAATCTGATCGGTACCTTCGGCGTTTCGGCGTATTATGCGCCAGGTCATTCGATCGGCAGTACGATTCTCGAAATCGGAGATAACCTGTTTACCGGCGATGTCCTGTTTGAAGGCTCCATCGGCCGTACCGATCTGCCCGGCGGATCCGTCAGCCAGATGCGCGATTCGCTGAACTTTCTCAAATCGCTGAAAAAGGATTATGTCGTCTATCCGGGTCATGGTCCATCGACCACGCTCGAACAGGAAAAACGCATAACCCGTATCTGATGTACAACCTGATCTGATTTGATTTTGAAGAGCCTGCTCTGCGGACTTTTTCTTTTGCGTTTGATTCCGGCTTGGCGTTCGCTTTTGCCTTAGGATTTGTTCAAAGCGATCCAGTCATGCGCAGTCTGCTTCATACAGGGTGCATCTATGTATGGAAGACCCGAATATCTTCCTGTAACGGATCTATATCCCTTCCAGCATGCTTAACGGCTCCAGCATGATCTGATAGACGCTGATTGCCAGAATCCCGACAAAGCCATAGGCCGCATAGAGAAGATAACGGCTGAACTGACTGAGCTGCTTTTCAAAAAGCAGCAGACGACCCTGCTGATACGCCTGCATCATCTCTTCCATACGGCTTGTTTCCAGACCAATTTCAAAAAAGCGGATAAACCGATCTTCCAGCCGTCTTTCCCTGCGTATGCACGCTTCCAGACTTTTTCCCGCTTCAATCTCTCGAATCCAGCTTTGCCATAAAATCTGCGCGAAAGGAAAACAGCCCGATTCCTGAATTAGACGGCTGGCCTGCCTTGTGGACAAGGATGCTTTCTGGACGCATTCAAAGACGACGGCGCATTCCATGGACGAAAACGTCTTTAAAAGGGGAATGGAAAACAGAAGCGGCGAAATCCGGGAAGCCGCCTGCGGAAACGTGATCATCCAGCCGACGGCAACGACACCGATGAAAACGGCGATCCAGAACAGCAGGGAAATCAGCTTCAGCAGATTCAGCAAGGAAAGGGAAGAGGACCCGCCTTCGCCAAGCAGGGAGGGAAGAATGCTGTTGGCAAAAAACAGACCAGACCGCTCGCAAACGCCATGAGAAAGAGTGGGTAGCCGCTTTTTTCAGGAGCGTTCCATGCAGCGTTTTTCGCGCTTTGCGCAGCTGTTCGTGAAATTCGAGCGCCAGGGAAAGATCGAAGATTTCCATCAGAACACCAAGCTGCTTCATGTTCCGCTCTTTTTGTGAACGGACGATCTGCGAAAACGGAATACCCTGTTCAAGCCGTTTTTCAATTTCTGCATGGGATTGAAACGAAAGAGACAGGGCATCGGGAAACGTCAGCCCGCTTTTGAGCAGCAGGCAAAACAGATCCATTTCCTTTTCATCCAGAACCGGCATCCCCTTCGGGGCGAAGACAGGCTTCAAAAGAAAGTCCCGGACGGGCGTTTTCTTTTTCTTCGAAGAGGCGATGGACGTCTTCCTCATTCCAGATTTCATAAACACACTCCTTCTGATCGCCGTTTCGTAAAAGGCGGCAGACAAAAATTCCTTTCAGTACACTGCGCAGATCCTGCTCGTCTGCACCGAGATCGAGCAGGCGCAAAAGGCATTCCAGGCCGCTGCCGCAGTGCAGAGTCGTATAGACGACATGGCCGGTGAGGAAGCGCGAACGGTCATTTTCGCAGCGATTTCCGAACGGCATTCGCCGATGAAAAGAACATCCAGATTTTGGCGGAGCAGTTCTTCGAGGGTGCGCTGGTACGTAACGCCTCGGCCTGGATTGATCTGAATCTGCAGCATGTCCGGCTCCTGAATTTCGATCGGATCTTCCATCGTCACGATTTTCAGCGGCCGCTTTTCGAGAATGCGGTGGAGCAGCGCGTGAATGGTCGTCGATTTTCCCGATCCGGTAGGACCGCAGGAAATGATCAGACCCCGATCGGTCTGCGTAAAGCGCTCAAGACGTTTTGCTGCTTCCTTGCAGGAGCTGAGATCTTCAAGCGCAAAGTGTCTGGCCGAATGGAGAAGACGGATTACCCCGGTTTGCGTATCCTGAGCGTGAAGCAGAGAAAAGCGGCATTGCGCTTTCTTTCCGTAAACCGTCATCGTAAATTCGCCGGACTGCGGTTCATTGGGCTGGCAAAGATCCATGCCGGAAAGGAACTTCAGATACTCCAGAAACTCCGGCGGGAAAATGTCCTGATCCAGTTCTTCAAGCCCTTTGTCCGTTCGAAAGAAGAGGTGAAGTCCTTTTCCTTTGCGCTCTAAATGAATGTCGGTGATTTCCCGTTCCATCGCCAGAGACAGCAGCAGCCGGCAAAGATCGCGCATGGTCTCACCTCCTGTCTGTTCATACGAAAAACGAGACAGACGATGAAAATGGAAAGTCGACTTTTTCCGTCGGATTCGACCTCGAAGAAGATCCAAAGCCGTCAAAAAGCAGAGTCTTCAGAAGACGCAGATAGAAAAAGATCACCGAAAACGGGAGAGTCCGGTATCGCATTGCATTGCTGAAAACGCTGTCTTCGGATAAGGACAGGTATCTCAATAGGGTTTGTCTTTTGAAGCCTTTTATAGTTACAGGGAAAAAGAAAACAAATCGAAGCGAATAAACGGATCGATTCGTTTTTCAGGCAAAATCGCCCGCAAACATCGTATTGGCTTTGTGCGGGCAGGAATGGGTAAAGACGAGGCGAACAAATTGAAACTGAAAACATCACAGAAACAGATGTCGGAATCCCTTTGGACAGTGGCATTTTTAACGCTTTCCGGAGGACTGCAGGATGCGTATACGTATTTTGAGCGCGGAAAAGTTTTCGCCAACGCGATGACGGGAAATCTGGTCCTGATGAGCGCGCGGCTGTTTGAAGGGGACTGGATGGCGTTTTTAAAATATCTGTTTCCCGTTCTGGCCTTTTGCGGAGGAATCGCAGCGGCGCAGCTGATTCATCTGCACTTTTTGCACGCCCGCTTTCACTGGCGGCAGATGATTACTGTACTTATGATCGTCCTGCTTCTGGGCGTACCGTTTATTGAAGCCGATTCGCTGGCCAACGCGCTCGTTTCCTTTTCCTGCGCCATGCAGGTGCAGACGTTTCGCAAGTTTCATGGCATTCCCTTCGCTTCAACCATGTGTATCGGCAATTTGCGCGGCGGTACGGATTCTCTGATCAGCGCCATTCACAGTAACAATTCAGGCCTGTTTGAAAAAGCCTTCAGTTATTTCCTCATTATCGGTCTGTTCGTTCTAGGTGCCGGGCTGGGCAGAGTGTTCTGCCTGCAGTTTGGCTTAAAGACGATCTGGATTTCCTGCGCCCTTCTGCTTTGTGCGCTGGTCATGATGAGCGTCCATCCGGATGTCGTGGAAAAATAAAATAAGGGTCTGTGTTCGAGAAAAGGGGACCTTTGTCGAATACAGACCCTTTGATTTGGATCCAAATCGTTTGGAAAGGATAACGTCACGCTCAGGCCGTTTTTGCCTGCAGGTGTCTGCGCGCGGACGCGGGCAGAGAATTCCAGATGACGCTGCAGATGACGATGGCCGCGCCAGCAAGCGATAAGCCGCTGAGCGATTCGTAGCCGGCCAGAGCAACGAGCGTCGGATTGAGTACCGGTTCGATCGCGTTGACCAGAGACGCGTTGAGCGCGCTGATCAGGCCGGTTCCTAAAGCGAAGAATACATAGGCGAAGCCGACCTGGAAAGTACCGAGCCAGAAAATCGCAAACAGATTGGAAGGCGTCATGGAACAGCCGTAAGCAAACGGAGCCATGCAGATCACGGTACCGATCTGGCCAAGGAAAATGGACGAGAGGGCATCGCCGTTTTTAAAGCTGTTCAGCATGAACAGAATCGCGTAGAAAAATCCGGAAAGGATCGCGATCAGATCGCCGGCCCAGCTGCCGGACTGCAGCGAATCCAGGAAGAAGCAGACAATGCCGATCACAATGAGCGTCAGGGCGATGATCTGTCTTCGATCCGGCTTTCGATGAAACAGGATAAGGTTCAGCAGGACGATCCAGATCGGGCAGGAAAACTGCAGGACAATCGCGTTGCCCGCAGCCGTCATTTTGTTCGAAAGAACAAAGAGCGTTGTCATGAACATGTACGCCACCGCCCCCGCAAACACCGATTTGTTCAGGCGCAGGCGATGGTGGGTAATAAGCATGAACAGACCGATCACGACAGCCCCAAAGCAGGAGCGAACGCCGTTAATGGCCAGCGAATTCCAGTTCGTCCATTTCAGAACGAGACCGCCTGTCGCAAAAAGAATTGAGGCAATGACCATGTACAAAATGCCTTTTGCCCCTTTTGAAGAAGCCATCCTCCTGGAAGAGGACGGCGATAGAGCGGCGATCTCGTCGCTCTCGGTTACCGTTTGACGCATACTTCCAGATCCTTTCTTAAACTCGGTTAACTCTTTTTATTCACTCTTATTGATTCGATACTTTGCCGCCTTCAGCCGGCCTTGATTTCGTTTTTAATCGTTCCGTTCAGCCACGAAAAGAGGTTGTCAAAGACAATTTCCGCCCGCTCTTTCATGGACTGTTCAGAATCGTAGGCGATATGCGGTGTCAGAATCGTATTGGGCGCTTTTAAAAACGGCAGATCGAGGGGCAGAGGCGGCTCCTGATCAAAGACGTCAGTACCTGCTCCCGCAAGATGACCGTTTTCAAGAAGAGCAGCCAGTGCATTGTTATCGAGAATAGGTCCGCGCGCCGTGTTGATGACGATCGCTCCCGGCTTCATGCACTCCAGCTCCTTTTACCGATCAAACCGCGTGTCTGATCGGTCAGCGGCAGATGCAGGGAAAGAATATCGCTTTCCTGAAGCAGCTTGTCCAGGGGCACCTGTTCATCGATCCAGTCACAATGAACTTGCGAGCGATTGAACGCCAGAACGCGGGCGCCCATCGATTTAGCCAGCTGAGCCGTACGCAGACCGATTTTTCCCGCGCCGGCAATACCGACGGTCCGATTCTGAAGCGTCCAGCCTTCCAGACGGCCTTTGGCCTTGCCTTCCCGGCAGGCCTGCTGAAGCGCTGGCACTTTTCGTGCAAGTAAAATCATCATTGCAATCGCCAGTTCCGCAACCGATTCCGTGGCATAGCCCGACGCGTTGGAAATCGCAATGCTGCGGTGCAGGGCTTCCTTTACGGGAATGTGATCGACGCCGGTAAAGGCGACATCGATATAGCGAAGATGATCTGCCTGATCAAGAACAGAATCCGGAAGCGGCATATTCGCCAGAATCAGCACGTCCGCATCCCGGACTTCCTCTTTGAGGGTATCGACATCGGATGTCCGTTCGTAAACAGTAAAGCGATGTCCGGCGGCTTCAATTTGGGATCGATACGAATCCAGCAGGCCCTGGGGAATGCCGAGGGATTCAAGAAGAACAATATTCATAAAAACATCCTTTCCAGACGCTTCCTCTCCCGCAGACGAGACGGTCCGAACGCGGTGAGAGAAAGAATCGGTCTTCCAGCAGCCGCATGTCGGGCTGTCCTTTTAGTTTTAATCGTTCTGTCTGCAGCGCGCAATGGCGATCCCTCCGGAGCCAAAAGGACAGGCGGAATCGTATGGAACTTTTGCCTGAAACAAAATCCAGAGTGTTTTCGCCATACACGAATCAGGGAGATCCGAGAAATATCTCGGCGCAGCGATTCTGCCATCTCCAGAAAAGCACCAAAGGATATAAATCGGTCAAATCCGGCTGTTCAGATAGAAGAAAAGCCGGATTTCCTGCGAAATCCAGCTGTAAGGCAAAAGGGAAAATCCGTTTTGCGAAAAATGAAACTTGTTGCTTTCTGACTATTCGTCGGCGAGGTTTTTCGGTTTGATTTCTCCGGCTTTGGTCAGCGTAAACTTGGTCAGAGACGGTCCGATCAGCTCATAAACCAGAACGCCGAAGAGAACAACGTTGCGGATCATCATGCCGTTTTCACCCATGCGGGCGCCGACCGTAGCGGCCATGCCCAGAGCGACACCAGCCTGCGGGAAGAGGGTAATACCGAGCCATTTGCGTACGGTTTTCGGCGAACCGGCAATGACGGCCGAGAGACTTCCGCCCAGGTATTTACCGAGGCAGCGCGAGAGAATGTACGTCAGACCAACAGCGAGAACGAGGATGTTGCCAAAGGCGAACAGGTTCAGTTCCGCGCCGCTTAATACGAAGAAGAGGGTGATCAGCGGAGCCGACCAGCGATCGGCACGGCTCATCAGATCTTCGGACTTGCGGCAGCAGTTGCAGAAGATGGTACCGAGCATCATGTTGACGAGCAGGGAAGAAAGACCAAAATTCATCGGTCCGATGTGAATCTGGGCGGTTGAAATGGTTACGCCCAGAATGACGAAGCTGACAATCAGCGTATTGCGGTTACGATTCGAATGGAAAATACGGGCGACATGTGTCAGGATCCAGCCAAGCAGGGCACCGATGCCCAGCGAGAAGAAGATTTCCATCAGCGGTTCAACAAAAGGGAAACCATGTTCGCACCGTCAGGGAATCAAGATGCATGGCTACGCCATAGGAAATCGCAAACAGGATCAGGCCGACGGCGTCATCCAGCGCAACGACAGGAAGCAGGGTCGAAGTGACGTCGCCTTTGGCTTTGTACTGACGGACAACCATCAGCGTTGCCGCCGGAGCGGTGGCCGCAGCAATTGCGCCGAGAATGAGAACGTCCGCGAGCGTCAGAATATCTGGAACGATCAGGTGTGCAACGAACAGAACGCAGTCGACGACAATCGTGGTGATGATACCTTCGAGAATACCGATCGTCAGCGCCTGTTTTCCAGTCTGTTTCAGTTCGCTTAAACGAAATTCGCTTCCGATCGCGAAAGCGATAAAGCCAAGCGCCACATTGTTAAACGGCTGAAGGACTTCTACATCCTGGAACGTATGAAAGCCAAGGCCAGGAATTTTAAGAAGACCGATGCAGCAGGGTCCAAGAAGGAGTCCGGCGATTAAATAGGATGTGACATCCGGCAGACGGAACTTGTTTCCCAGCCGGGTCAGCAGAAGACCAGCCAGCAGTGCAGTTCCAACACTTAATGCATAATTCATGCAGTTCATCCTTTCTGATTCAATAGAAGATTCATGAGCGATTTATCTGAAAGTCGGATGGTTTTGCATGCCCCAGAAGCGGAAGAAAAGCGGGGTAGTATGGAAAACGCAAGAGCCGGCGAGTACGCTGAACCTTTCCTTAATGTATACCCGTCAATCAAAAATGTGAAATTTAGTGAATTATTTAAGGAAATCTGAACAAAATGGGGAGGAAACACAGAATATCGTTTAAAAAGTACAGAAAACCATTCCCAAAGTGAATCAACGGCTTCAATTCGAAAAGTTGATGAAGCTGACTTTATAAAACCTTAAATTCGGAATGCGTCGTCGATCAAAAATCGCTCCGGTTCTGCTAGTTTACAATCTTGTAAAGGATGCGAAATCTGCCAGCCTGTACCGGGCTTGAGACTGCTCAAAAGCAATAAGACAAGAACCGCAGTATGGATTCATCCCACAAAAGAAAACCTTCAGGCATCTGGCTTTTCGCTCGATTTTTGCCTTCTTAAACTGGAAGCGAGGTGATAAACATTGAAAAAAGCAGCGATCCTGATTGCGGACGGGTTTGAAGAAATTGAGGCACTCGTTCCCTTTGACCTCCTCAAGAGAGCCGGAATCGTTACGGTTCTTGTAAACGTTGAAAATAAGAAACTGGCCAGAGGCAATAACGGCCTGATCATTGAAACGCCGACGGAACTGCGCGGCTATGATTTTGAAACGACCGATGCGCTGATCGTCCCCGGCGGAGACGCGTATGCGGTATTCAAGAATATTCCGCTCATTGAAGACGAAATTCGCGCCTTTGCGATGAATCCGCAAAAGGTACTCGGCGCAATCTGTGCCGGCAGCGCCCTTGCGGGAGAACTTGGCGTATACAAAAACAAAAAGTACGTCTGTGTACCTTCGATGAATGAAGACTCTTTTGGCGGTACGTTTGAAAAGAAGCATGCGGTCGTGGACGGAAATATCGTTTCCGGCATTTCAGTAGGCGGCGCTTTTGAATTCGCGTTTGCGCTGATTGAAAAACTGACCGACAAGCACAAAGCCGAAGAACTGAAAAAGGCTGTTGCCTACACGCTCTAAGATCATTTCCAGGAGCTTCCCTGAGCAGGGGAAGTAAAACAGAAGCCATGGCATTCCAGAATTGTAATGATCTGGAAAGCCATGGCTTTTATTGTCTCAAAATAAAGAATTGGATCGGCTTTGCCGGCTTGATCAGGATTCAATTTCCGCCAGCAGCGCGAGAAGAATTCGACCGCAGGTCAGCGCATCCGATTCCGCGCGGTGGGCCATCGGATTGATGAGTCCATAATGAGTGGCAAGCGTATCCTGCTTGTAGTTAGGCACGGTGCGAAGAGTACTGCGGGCAATGCGCAGCGTATCGAGATAGCGGAAGTTTACCGAAAAGCCCTGTCGATTGCAGGCGGCGCATAAAAACGAAAAGTCAAACGCCGCATTGTGTCCGACAAACAGAAGATCGTAACCGGAAAAGCGATTCAGAAACGCGAAGAGTTCAAGCAGAGCTTCTCTTTCATCCGGCGCATCCGCGACCATGTCATCGGTAATGTGATTGACCATCGACGCGCCGATTGGAATCGGTCTGCCTGGATTTACGAAGGTATTGAAGCGTTCCGCCGGCTGCCCATTTCGAAAAGCTACTGCACCGATTTCGACGATCCGATCGGAATCGGGGAAAGACCGGTCGTTTCCAGATCCAGCGCAATATAAAACCGATGAACCTGTTCAAAATGGCGGTTTGTCAGCCGCACATATTCTTTCGTAGCTCCAAATCCCTGTAAATCCATAGTAAACGACCTCCTGATCCGTTCATTTTGCTTTAGGTATGACCAGTCTCATCGATTCGCTCGCTTTTGGCAGCTATGTTTATTGCCAGAGGACGCTTTGAATTTCAGTGACTGTACTCGGCTTTTATAATACCGGTCTCATCGTAATAAAGCTCGATTTTATACTTATGGCCATGATCCGTATACTGCGCCAGAATTCTTGAGGATTCATCTTTGAACAGAACGTCATGCGCCTGGATTGTCTCGTGAAATATCTTTTGCGGAGCAGCCGTCTGGCATCGTCTGGACCAGGCGCATTCTCCCGCAAACTGTTTTGCACGCTCGACAATTGCCAGATCGATGTCCGATCGTCCGGATGCCGCAAGCAGAGCGCTGCGCGCCTGCAGCGAAGCACAAACCCATACAGAAACCATTAAGACCAGACTGAAGAGAACGAGGGCAGGTTCCAGCGCAAATCCATTTTTCTTTTTGAACTCGACGGTACGAAATAAAGACGGATTTGCAAAGAAGCGCTTCTGCCCGCCCGGAAAATGGTGTGAGGGTTTTCGCAGACGAAAATGGGAGGACTTACTGAATCTGCCAGGTCTTCTTATGGTTTTCATACATCACCTCGAGTTCAATTTTTCCCTGATGTTCTGTGAATACCGCCGAATCGATATTTTCCATGAAGATTTCATAGCCCGGCTTTTTGACGAGACGTCTCTGATCCAGAGCAACCGTTTCGGCTTTGTCGGCCCATTGAAGATGCAGCTGTCCATTCGATACGCTCGCCTTCCAGGATAAAGAACAGAGCTCGCGAAGCTGAAGAATCGCAAACTGTTCCTGAGAATCGTCACGGATGCGCAGACTTGAAGAAAGAACACGCGTCTGTACTGAAAGCAGGGAAACACAGATCATACCGACCAGAAAGGCTAAAAGGGCTTCGCTCAGTGTAAACGCGTTTTTCTGTGCTTTGAAGAAGACGAAGACGCCATTCGTTCGAACCGTTTCTTCACGAAAGCAGGCAAAGGCCTTTCCAAAAGCACCCTTTTTGTTCTCGATAGCCCCAATCCCGTCTTTTCATGAGGATGTACTTTCCAGAGATTCAGAAACGCCCTTGGACAGAGCGTGTATATACGCCTGAATACTCGTACTGAGCAGAAAAACGGACAGCGAAAGAATGAGCAGCGCCAGAAGCGCTTCCATCAGAAGAAATCCGTTTTGCCTTTTTCGGCCTTTATGGGTGCGTATGTCTGACCTGTACGCTTTTCGAAAAGAAAGACCGGTGAACGGGGAAATCTGGACAGGGAATGGGCTAGCTGAACAAGGAGAACCTTCTTTTAAGGGAAGAAAAAGATCGGTCATGGTCAATGGCCAGGGATACCTTGTTCCCGGCTGGATCCAATCCAAAACTTCGGATCCACTCGAGAATTCTGAAAAACTGGCTCGCCTCCTCAATCGATTCGGTATCCAGACGCTCCTGTCGGTCTTTAAAGAATGATCGCCAGAGCGTCTTTTTCCTACTGTATTTGTTTTCCAGGCAAAGGGAAAGACAAACGTGAAGTCTGTCTTTCGGATCGTCCAATGGGCTGCAGGATCTGAATGTTATTCATACGAACGCGGTTTATGGCCCGCTTTCGATCCGTGCGCGTCCGCTTCCCAGCTGAAATACGATGCGAAATGAACTTGTTCCAGCCGTACACCGCAATGTTCCGCCTTTGGAAATCGAACCTGTTTCGTTCCAGGAAAGCTTCATAGGCGTACAGGCAAGCCCCTTAGGAAAATCAAACGATTCCTGCCCGCTAAGCATTCGATCCTTTTGAATGTCCACCGCACGCGGCTGGCGCAATGAGAAGGCCAGATACTGCTCCTGATTCACTTTTTCCAGAAGAATTCGACTCGAAAGGCCCGAACTGTCCGCACGAGGGGTCAGCGAAAAGACAGATACAGACAGGCCTATGAGCAGCAGTACAAACAGGGTTTCGCTCAGAGAAAAGGCGTTTCGTCCCCTGGGGTTCCTGAAAGCTGTCTTTCGACACTTTGTTTGACAGTCTCTGCGGCTGGTCAGAATGTGTGTTAGGCTTTTGAAACGGAAACTGCGCCTGTCCATCCTCAGAAATTCAATCCTACCGGCTGGCGGCCTGCCCATTGACGATCACCACGCTTTTTCCGTCCGGACATTTTGCCTGCCCGTCTTTGAGATAGCCTTTGGAAATGAGTTCCTGTACGGAAGTCGGAGTACGATCTTCATCGATTTCATAAAGCATAATCTGAGAATTGACGACTTCGATGAGCGCTTCGCAGCCTTTGGCGCGGATGATTTTCTCCTTGCCCTGGAAATTCGGAATCGTGATCCATAAAGTGATTGCTATGAGCAAAAGAGAAACCATACATTCGATAAGCGAAAATGCATTCTTTTGTTGCCTGAGTTCATGTTTTTACCTCCTGTCTGTTTATACGGATGGATTTTGTGCAATCGATATTTGTTTTGAACCGGCCGTCCGAAATGGCTGGAGGTTTTTGAAAATGCAGAAGATCGCCGGGAAAAAGAAAGAGGCGGAGAAGCCGCAAAGTGCACTGTGCAGTTCGAATCAGCTGACTATGTCGGTTTGACGAAATCTGATAAGCTGTGAATAAAAGGAGAGTGATTATGCAATGAAACACGTTACTGTTGCCGGCGGCGGTGTTCTAGGTGTGCAAATCGCCCTGCAGTCTGCCGTGAAAGGAAAGGACGTAACCATCTGGCTGCGTTCTGAATCCAGCATTACGCGTACTCAGCCGCGTATTCAGTATTACAAAGAGCAGTATCTCGGTACGCTCCAGAAGGGGATCCCGGCCCCGGGACTGGTCGGCGTAACAGCCGAAGATGTCGAGAAAGCCGTCGCTTCGATTCGAATCGAGCTCGATCTTGAAAAAGCGCTGTCGGATGCCGATCTGCTGATTGAAGCCATTTCGGAAGATGCTGGCGTGAAAAAGGATTTCTTTGAAAAGGCTTCTCCATACATTACGGAAAAGATGATCGTCGTGACCAATTCGAGTACGCTGCTGCCCTCGATGTTCGCAGACGACGTACCGTATCCGCAAAACTTCCTGTCCCTGCATTTTGCCAACCATATCTGGATCAACAACCTGGCCGAAGTCATGGTTCATCCCGGAACAAATCCGGAAGCCTTCGCAAAGGTAATGGAATTTGCCAGAGAAATCGGCATGGATCCGGTAGCCGTCATGAAAGAGAAAAACGGCTACCTTCTCAACAGCATGCTCGTACCTTTCCTGATGTCTGCCATGGATTTATACGTGACGAAAACGGGCAGTCCCGAAGACATTGATAAAGCCTGGGCAAAAGGCACCGGTGCTGCCATTGGTCCGTTCCGCATGCTCGATGCGATCGGTCTGGAAACCGCGCTTCTGATCACCAGTCAGTTTGTGAACATTCCGGACGAAATTGCGCCGTTCCATTACAAGGACATCGCGCAGATGCTGAAAGAGCGGATCGCGAAGAAGGAAAGATTTTACAGCTGATCGAGAAATATAAACGATCGACCTGAGTAGAATGGATCCTGAAATTAAGAATTAAAACAGCCCCTGTTCCCATGCCAATCGGATGAATACAGGGGATTTTTCATGATCGGATGTCATGCTCTTCAAAGTAATACAGCACAGAAATTCGAAAAATTTGAACGAACACGTACCATTTGTTTTTCGGCCTATTCTTCATAAAGCATGACAAAGGCATGCAATTCGGACAAAATACCGGTTCTGTTTGTGCTTATTGGCGCACTGTCAAAAATTGGAGGTCGCAAAGAAAGAGGATTGTATAATTTGACTATTCATGAACCCAGAACAGAAACCGGCTGTTTCACGCCATCTTTTTCATTCGCTTTAGACGGAGTCGGACGCCCTCGAAGAAGGAAAGTCTGGGCGAAACGGCGGTTTCAGAAAGAAAGGAACCCAGTTTATGGCAACAAACCAGCCCTATTCCCGTGAGATTGCTCAGACGGTACTGCGCTATCTCGATGACGATGAGTGGAATTACGACTTTGATGAAGAACTTGGACTGATTCGTTTCAGTCTCAGCCTCAGTTCCAAAATCAAGCACATCAAGTATTACCTCGACATCGACACAGAAAGCTTCAACGTATACGCTCTGTGTCCGCTTGGAGCCGATATGGACGATGAGACAACGGTTCGAGAAGTCAGCGAATTCCTTCATCGCGCCAATTACGGTCTGCGCGCCGGAAACTTTGAAATGGACTTCCATGACGGCGAAATCCGCTACAAAACGTATTGTTATGCCAAAGACAGCCTTCCCTCCGTCGAAGCGATTAAGGAATCCATCTTCTATCCGGCGGCCATGTTTGAACGCTACGGAGACGGAATTCTTTCCATTCTCTTTGGCGGCCTGAGTGCACAGGATGCCATAGCCCGCTGCGAACAGCCAAGACGCTAAACCCAGTCGAACCGGAGCCTTTGCCTCGGCCATTCAATATCCTCAATAAACGAAGAAAACCGCTTTCGTTCAAGTCGTGACGGAAGCGGTTTTCGTTTGGTTCAGCCTATATTTTCCAGTCATTCATCTGCAGAAGTCAGACCTGGCTTTTTGGTAAGCGTCAAATAAAAGACGGGTATTTTCTCGACCGCCTCCTTGGGATAATTCCTTTATTCAAGGAGGCTTTTTCATGGAATCAATCATCCCTGCAATCGATCTCGGTATCGATTTCTCCAAAGTTAAAAACATCTATCTGGCTCAGATGCCTGCTGACCTTCGCAAAGGAATTGACGGTTACGTCTCCCTGGTTCAAGGACCTCTCGCTCTGGATCCGCTGGATGGATCCCTCTTTCTCTTCGTTAATCGACAGAAGAACAAGATCAAAGGTATCCTTCGTGACGGAAATGGATTCTGGCTTGTTTATAAGCGACTCTCCAGATCTTCCCTTCAGTGGCCTGTCAGCACTGACCAGTCCGACTTCATGCGAATTGACTGTTCGCAGCTGGCTTCTCTGCTTTCCGGTCTGTCGATTGTTCCCCAGCCGGCATTTCTGCCACGAACTTATAAGTATGTTTAAACCAATTTAAAAGGATGATTTTCTTGAAGGAATATCAAGATAAATCATCCCATTTACTTTATCTATCGCTCTAAATATGTTAAAATTAATACATGAATGTGCCGAACCCTTACCAGACAATCCGCAACGAGCTCCTCGAAGATCTTCATCATCAGATCAGCACCATGACGGAAGAAGAGAAAGACAAATTTATTGAGGATATGTACCTGGATCTCTATTTCGCTAAAGAAATCAATAAAGCCGTGAAAAGCGGCCGCTTTGGTCCTTCTACGGAAAAGATGGTTCCCTTGAAACTGGATTACTCTGAAAACGAGGACGGCGGCCCAGATATCAATATTCTGAATAAACAGCTGGCTCAGCTTGATCTGAAAGCCGATGTTTGTTTTAACCGGGCTGCGAAATATCAGGAAGAGGGAGACCGCTATCGTAAAGAAGCTGAAGATTTAAAGCTCAGTTCTGTTGAAGGAAGCAAGAAAAACCTTCCACCAAGTGCAGAAAGCAGGAAGCGGTCAAAGAAACCACTACCTTCAGTGTAGAAGGGGAAAAGCGCATTTGCCCAGTTTGCGGCTGTGAGATGAAAACTGTTGGAATGAAACGTCACTATAGGATTCATCGGATTCCCGCTCGCTATAGGCTGGAAGAAGTGCTGCGTGAGACAGTCGCGTGCCCAAACAAGTGTACGGATGAAAACGGGAAAGCCATCATCCGCACCGCCGAACCTGACGAGCCTGCACTGATCGACAAGAGTGTCGCAACTTCCTCTATGGTCGCGGGAATTGCCTACGATAAGTTCGTAATGGGAACCCCGGCCTATCGTCAGGAAAAGCACCTGAGTCTCACGGGACTGCCGATCAGCCGTCAGACCATGGGCAACATCCTGGAAAAAACTTACGATCTTTATCTGAAGCCCCTCGTAAAACAAATGATTGAGGATCTCCCAAACTGTAACGTCGTCCATATGGATGAGACGGTTTTAAAGTGCACGGAGGTTAAAGATCGAAAACAGTCTTCTATGGTTGTCGCCGTCAGCGGAATCTATGAAGAGAACCAGATGGCTGTCTATAAGTTTTTCCCTTACAAGAAACAGGAGTTCGTAATCGCCCTCCTTGGCGGTTCTTTTCGTCATGCCCTTATGACAGACGGGCTTTATGCATATGCCAACTACTATGGCCCCTGCAGAAAGCTCAACTGTATGGCCCATGCGAGAAGAAAGATCTTCGAAGCCATCAAAGTCCGGTCAGACTTCGCGCAGTATCAGGCAGACGTCCTGAAGTGGGAAAAGACCACACTGGAGAACGACGAAGAGGCCGCAGAAGCGGCAGCCCAGCTGGACGAAACAGAGAGCCCGAACCAAGTCCGGGTCTCCAGATTCTGCTCACAGCCCTGTCTCTGTTCGGGAAGCTCTACCACATCGAATCCCACGTTGCTTCTTACTCGCACGAGGCGAGAACCGAAGTTCGGCAGGAACTTTCAAAGCCCTGCTTTGAAAGACTCACAAGAGTCATGATGGAGATTCAGAGTGGATTCGAGGAAAGAAGCACCGCCTACAGAGCAGCCAAGTACTTCATGGATCGAGCGAACTCGTTGGGAAGGTACCTGGAAGACGGTGATTATCCGATCGACAATAATGTGGCAGAAAGAGCCGTAAAGCCATTCGTGATCAATCGCAAAAACTTCCAGACTACGAAGAGTATCAAAGGTGCGGAAGTCGTCGCAGCGTTTATGACTTTGTTTCGATCGGCTGAAATGAACGACTTAAATCCAGAGCGCTACATGGAGTACGTTCTGGATGAACTCAAATGGTTCAAAGACGATGAAATCGCGGTAGATGTATTGAAGTCACTTCTGCCGTATTCAAAGGATTTACCTGAATATCTTCGAATTGGATACCGTGGACCGGATCCGAAGTATGAAGAAAACGATGAAGAATAAAAAATACGCCAAGCGGGATCTCGAAAGGGATCCCGTTTAGCGTATCTAATATTCAGTCTCGCGTATACCCGTCGATTGTTTGACACTTACGCTTTTGATGTTTCTTTGGAATTCTTAACGACGGAATCCATCGCGTGCGTCAGCCACGCGATGGATTTGGCTAGCCGCTCGTCGGGCTGGTAAAAGTGATTGCCTGGATTTTCTTCGAACGCACAGTTCAGACCAGCCTGTGAAAAGTATTTGGACAAATCGCGGGTGATCGACTCCGTTGTCTTCAAATACGGATCGGAAGTTCTGGATTCTTTTGTCCCAATAGAAAAGTACAGCGCCTCTAAGGACGAGGGAATCTCCTGATTCTGGATCCATTCTGTCAGTTCGGGATACCAGAGAGAACCGGATACGCTGGCTGTACAGTCAAAACACGAACTGGAGAGAGCTCCATACAGAGCGAACAGACCGGCCATGGAATAGCCGATCAGCCCAGTCCAGGGATTTCATACGTCAAAATCGATTTGGACCAGAGAAGAACGCGGCTTTCAATCCAGTTCAGATAGTCTTCTGCACGCCCGTTGAAAACAGAATCGGTTCCATGAAGCGTAATGCGTTCAAACCATGGAGAAAGATCGGCGTTCCAGTCAAATCCGGAAATCACCAGCAGGTTGAACGCTTTGGCCCCTTTTCGATGACAGGCCTTAAAGAAGGCTTCATAAAGCTTTCCGTCTGCTGCTCGCTGTTCAGAATGAGAAGCGGCAGCGGCCGCTTGCCGTGAACAGCCAGCGTGAGAGTTCGGGAATCCAGGCTCGCAGTATAGAAGCGAACAGCAGGAGCCCCCGACCTGGTCAATCCTTCGGATGGGTTTTGAGAAAGCGTATCGTGACTCATCGGCCGATTCCTCCTCGTCTTGTTCTGAAAACCGGGGAATGCGGTAATAAATTACTGGGCCGCTGTTTTGTCCTTGGCCTGATCTTTTGCGTTTTCCATGACGACAACGGCCAGACCATCCAGAGACGTTTCCTTCAGTTCCATCGGCAGCTTTTTGCCGGTCAGGTTCATCGTTTTAACGACCATGTCAAAGGAAACACGGTTTTTCTTCACGTTGCGCAGATACTTGGCGAGTCGAGCCGCATCGACGGCGCGTGTGGACGCGACAGCGTTTCGCTCAATGCAGGGGATCATGACGTAGCCCATAACCGGGTCGCAGGTCAGACCCAGATGGTGTTCCAGTCCCATTTCTGCGGCGGATTCGATCTGTTCATTGCTCAAGCGGAACAGGGAAGCGACAAACGCAGCGCCCATGGCACAGGCGGCACCGACTTCAGCCTGACAGCCGGCTTTCGCTCCGGAAATCGTAGCGTTTTCCTGAATGAGGTTTCCGATCAGCGCAGCCACTTTCAAACCGTTGAGAATGGATTTTTCGGCATGCCCAGATCGATGGAATAGTGATAGACCAGGGCAGGAAGGACGCCGGCCGATCCCATAGTGGGAGCGGTAACGACGGTTCCGCCCGACGCGTTCTGCTCGGCTGCCGCATACGCGTAGCTCTGTATAAGAAGCGCATCGCGGTCGGCTTCAGTGTCGCACGTTTTCGCGGATTCGTACAGGGCGTAGGCAACGCGGTCGAGATGAAGCTTGCCGGGAAGGGTACCGGTTTTGGACAGACCTTCCTTTACGGATTTGATCATCGCCTTGTAAATTTTCTGCATGTAGGCATCGATGTCCTTGCCTTCCACTTCGGTCACGTATTCATCGAGACGCATGTATTTCTTCTTGCAGTAGTGCTGAATGTCATCGAGCGTGGTATGGGGGTAAATATCCTTCGCGCTTTCCGGCTGCTTGCCGTCAATCATCAGCTTGCCGCCGCCAATGGAGACGTACGTTTTTCCAGAGTGGATCCGTCCGGACGGATTGCCTTGATGACCATGGTATTGGGGTGAGCCTGCGGGGTCTTGATGTCGAAGTGAATATCGATTTTTTTCCGCGGAGCGTCTTTTTAAAATTGCATCCGTCAGGTGCCCTTTTCCTGTCAGGGCAAGAGAACCGTAAAGGGTGATGTCAAAAGCGGCGGCATCGGGTGCGGATTCAAGAATGTCCCTGGCGGCCCGCATTGGACCGAAGGTGTGCGAGCTGGAAGGGCCGGGGCCGATCTTAAACAGTTCACAGATGGTTTGCATGGTAAAGCCTCTCTTTCAGAGCAAAAAAATAATTCATTCCTATCGTAAGTCCGTTCCAGTTATAAATCTGTCCGGATACTTTAAGAAGTAAGTCTGCGTCTCTATTGTACAGAATCGGAGAACAGAATCGAAACGATGTTCCTGTCTCCCCGACAGATTGAAGCCTGCAGGAAAAGAATTTTTCGGGATGGGAAAGCAGGCGAATCGGCCGAATATTCTTAAGGACAGATCATTCTGGCTTCTTCTGTACAGAGGAAGTGGATCTGTTTTGTCAGAACGCCGGAAAAATGAAAAGAGAGCCTCGCTAAAAGGCTTTCAGGCGGGATGAAATTTCAAAAATGAGCGGTTTGAGTCCTCTGGCACATTGGAATAGTTTGGTTTAAATTCCAAACAGGTCTCCGACATTCTCCGTAAGAATTCGCGATGAGGGACGATCTGCATTTTCAGCATCTGTTCCAGCCGGTTTTCGATCGCCTTTTCCACGAGAGACTGCGGATCGATGCCGCGCAGTTCAAACAGCAGCAGAGGCCTTTCTTCCAGGCGCAGAGCGGTTCCATACATTACGGCCGCCACATGCTTGCACATGGAAGCGCCGTCCGGGCATGAGCAGTCAAAATGAATTTCGTGCGGACCCGGAAACAGGCCTTCTTTGGACGCGAACAGATCCTGCAGGTCTTTTGGGAACTGGCCGTTGACCAGCGCGTCCAGTGAAGAAATTCCAAATTCACAGCGCTCCTGGATTCTGGCTGCCACATTGGGATGCAACGGATCAATGCGTACAACGACATTATACGGTTTGCGGGTGGTGCCCTGTACAAGCCCTTCGATCACACCCTTTTGAATCTGAAGGTCCAGAACGAAGCCGTTTTTCACATACCGTCTTCCTCTTGGCAGGCGGTTGGAAAAAACCGAATAGCGTTCGAGATTGCGGCACCAGGCATCGCCCCACCAGGTGGAGCAGATTTTTCTTCTGGAATCGTCTGCGATGACCGGATCGATCAAGGTTCCCTTTTTCTAGCTTTTTGAATGTAGGCTTCCGCCATCCTCATCTGTTCGTCGACGGAAACGTAACTGCTGTATCCCCAGTAACTCATAAGCGTATCCTCATGGCCTCGATCAGATCTTCATCGGAAAGCGTGGCCAGCCAGCTTTCTGCAGACGTACCGACTGCATCATCGGGAGTTTCTGCTTCGATTCGATCATCTCATGGATCTTTTCTTCAATCGTATTGGAGCAGACAAATTTATGAACGATGACATTTTTCTTCTGGCCAATTCGATAGGCGCGGTCTGTCGCCTGGTTTTCTACAGCCGGGTTCCACGAGCGGTCAAAGTGAATGACATGGCTGGCCTTCGTCAGATTCAGACCGGTACCGGCAGCCTTTAAAGACAGTACGACAAATGGAATATACGTTTCCTGCCGGTTAAACGCATCCACAATCTTCTGCCTTTTCTTGATTGGAGTCTGCCCATGAATGATAAATCCTTTCGCTCCGAAGATCGTTTCCAGAAATTTGGCCAGATGCTCGGTCATTTCCCGGTACTGTGTAAAGATAAGAACGGATTCATGATTCTGGGCAATTGGTTCACAGAGCTCCGCGAGCATTTTGAATTTGCCCGATTCAGAGGGCACATACGCCGTATCTCCGAGATACTGATCCGGGTGATTGCATACCTGCTTCAGCTTGCTCAGGGTAGAAAGGACAAGTCCCTTGTGCTCAATGCTGGCATGGCTGTCGATTTCGCCGTTCATAGACTGTGCCTGTTTTTCAGCCAGCTCCGAGACGATCTTTTGTAAAGAACGATCTGAGACTCGCTTAGCTCAATGTAATCGTTCTGTTCGATTTTATCGGGCAGATCGCTGATGATGCGCTTATCGCTTTTGAGCCGGCGCAGCAAAAGGGAGAAATGGTTTTCTGCAGCTTTCCAAGATAGTCCGACTCGGATGCCTGCCCCTGTTGAATAAAGTTCGCAAACTCTTTCTGTGTTCCCAGGACGCCTCGATTGAGGAAATCAAAGATCGACCAGAGGTTGATCAGATCGTTTTCGATCGGCGTACCGGTCATCGCCAGACGCATATGGGCCTGCAGACCTATGACGGAAGATGTCTGTCTGGTTTTGGGATTCTTGATTGCCTGCGCTTCATCGAGGACTAAGAAATCCCAGTGAATGTCTTTTAAGGCGTCCAGACGAGAAACTATGCCGTACGTGGTCAGATTCAGAAACGGGAGATCCACTTTGTCAGACGTTTTAAAGGCATCTACGGCTTTTTTGCCATGAAGAATTCCCACGCTCAGATCGGGAGTAAACTGCGATGCTTCTTTTCGCCAGTTAGCAATGAGCGAAGCCGGTACCACCAGAAGCGCTTTCTTTTCCGGATCTTTCTGATGCTCTTTTTCCAGCCATGCCAGGGTCTGTACGGTTTTTCCAAGACCCATAAAGATGGATGCGGTTAAGCAGGAGATCTGGGCTCGTCTGACCTTGTATAATCTCTGCAGCGCAGGCGTCACCTATTGCGAGATTCATCAACCCGCTCCCAGGAAACAGCCAAAACGGAAAACGGTCCTCAACCGGAAGTTTGCCTTTGAGCTTCTTAGAAAGTTCTTTAATTACGAGTTCCTGGATGAAGAATATCTGCTCAGGCAGATCTGGAAGCATAAATCGCAGGTCAAAGAAGGCAGGTATTTTGATCGGCATGCTCAAAGAAAACCGGACTCAAATCAGCACCAACTAATGTGGATAATTTTCTTATACAACTAAGATTGTTTTGGAGATACTGAACAGCAGCTCTTTTAAGTGCGCCAAATTTTTCAAAAGACAAGATAAACTTATCCAAATAAGATAACGTCACCGTGATATCACCGTGAGGAAGGTACGACTTCTGAGACAGGTTAGGTTCAAATCATTGTTTTATCCGGAAAACCGAAGGGCATTGGTAATAATCAGCGAAAACCCGTCGGGAGTAATCTGATAAACAAGTTCCATTTTTTATCTCCTGTTCTTTCTCTTTGTACAGTCAAATTCATCCGCAGCTTCATAAACACAGAAAGCCGTTCATCTGAACAGCCCATGTATAACCATATTCTAGCCAATTCAGCAGCAGAAAAATTCCGAGTTCGACAAACACGCTCTCTGCGAACATGGATTTATCGTGGCAAGTCTGCGGTAACGCTGTCTGTAGAAAAATAGATAGGCCGGAAAAAGAGTGACATCGGGAAAACGAAAGAGCGGGTTCGTAGGCCAATATGCAAAAAAATCGCAGTTTCAGACTTTATTCAGTCAGAAACAGCGTAAGTGAATGTTTAAAAATCAGTTTGAAGTGTGTGCTCCGTTTTCATCATAGACGGGATCAGGAAGGGTGTTGGCCCTGGCGAAGATCAGGTAGCCGATCAGAAACAGGAAGGCGAGCGTGCCGACCGCAATGTTCTGCTGACCGGTCAGCTGGGAAATCAGCCCGACAACGAGCGTTCCTAAAAAGCTCGCGCCTTTGCCGGCAATGTCGTACAGACCAAAGTATTCACCGGTCTGGTTTTTCGGAATGATCCGCGCAAAGTACGAACGGCTGAGTGCCTGAATCCCGCCCTGGAATACGCCGACGGCGGCGGCGAGAATCCAGAACTGCCAGATGGAATACATGAACAGGGCAAAGATTGAAATGCAGAAGTAGGCGAAGATGCCAACTTTGATCAGCTCGCCCGCGGAGTAGCTTTTGGCCAGATAGCCAAAGAGAATGGCAGCTGGAAAAGCGATGACCTGTGTCAGAAGCAGGGCCAGAAGCAGACCCGTCTGATCGAGTCCAAGTGAGGTTCCATAGGCGGTCGCCATCTCGATGATGGTATAGACGCCGTCGATATAAAGAAGAATGCCGCCATGAACAGGAGAACTTTGCGGTTATGGCCGATTTCCTTAAGGACTTTCCAGAGTCGTCCAAACGTCTGACGTGCCGCATGCCCTTTACGGGGTACGAAATGTTTCTGCTTATAGCTGAAGGCCAGCGGCAGAGTAAACAGCGCCCACCACACGGCGTTCAGTAAAAATACCAGAAGAATTGCGGTCTGAAAGCCCATGCCCAGATTTTCGTAGCCGAGCATCAGGCCTAAAGAAACGATGAAAGGAATGCAGCTGCCGATATAGCCCCAGGCATAGCCTTTTGAGGAGACCATATCCATTTTGTCTTCCGGGCAGACATCGACGAGCATGGAATCGTAGATGACTAACGAAATGCTGTAGAGAATCTTGCAGAAGATAAACAAAGCGAGAAACGCCATCCAGTGACTGGGAATCCAGAAACAGAACAGCAGCAATGCGCCGGCCAGGGCATTGCCCAGGAAGATTTTTTCTTGTTTCCGTCAAAGTCGGCGAGCGTTCCCATTAAGGGGCCGGCAATGGCCACACAGATTGTGGCGATACTTGCCGCGTAGGACCACCAGGAGAGATATTCCGTTTCCGAAAGACCGGCCTGTGTAGCCAGGTGATTAAAGTAGATGGGCATAATGGACGTTGCAAGCAGGATAAACGCGGAGTTTCCTACATCGTACATAATCCATTTGAGCTCCAGAGTTGACAATTTATTTTTCATATTCATTCCTCAGGCACAGTTTAGCATTCTCGCCGAAAAATCACAGTATTAGCTTTTCCTATAGGATATTGTTGACATTGTAAACAAATTGGATTTTTGTACAGTTCGATTTTTGCTGGATGTAGTTCATGAAAATGAAAGCAGATACGCACGCAGCGCCGATTAGCTAGAAACGGATCGAAGCTGCAAACCAGGCTGTCAGAACTGGGAAAAACAGGGGGCAGAAAAACTGGAATTCTCTGCCCATCCGTCCAGCCAGCTGCTGTGTGGACAACTGAGAAACCCGACTTTGTAAGGTACAAATCCGGCTTTCTCTTTTCGGTCGAAGAGAGGGGAGTTGACGAGCTCGCAAAGTCTTTGATAAATTACCACTAACGCCATAATTCAGAAGCAGTAGAAAATAAAGAAAGCTCGCAGAGAGCCGGCGGTTGGTGAAAGCCCGGCAGTTTCTTCTTTCGAACTCGTCTGGATTGCGTAATGCAGACCTGCTATATGGGCATTAAGTGCACAGATCTTTATTCCTTTTCTTTAAATGGGAATTCAATCAACAGACGATCTGTGAAGCAAGGTGGTACCGCGTAGTTTACGTCCTTACAGTTTAGGTAAGGGCGTTTTCTTTACGGAAGGACTTTTTCCGAAGGCACCTGCCGCAAGGGTATTGACTCGCTGTACACGCGTCCTGCAGTTTCTCTGCACATGGAAAAGACCCAGCCGATTGGAACCGTCTAAAGGCGCCGTTTCGATCGAAAAGAAAGGAAAGGAAATCAGTATGTACGATCATCAGTCCATTGAGAAAAAGTGGCAGAAGTACTGGGCGGATCATAAAACGTTCAAAACCGATACGTCCGATTTCTCCAAACCAAAATACTATGTACTCGACATGTTCCCGTATCCATCTGGAAACGGACTCCATGTCGGACACCCGGAAGGCTATACTGCCACGGATATCATCGCCCGCAAAAAACGCATGGAAGGTTATAACGTTCTCCATCCGATGGGCTTTGACTCCTTTGGTCTGCCAGCTGAGCAGTACGCCATTCAGACCGGCCATCACCCTTCGGAATTCACAAAGCAGAATATTGATCATTTCCGCGATCAGATTCAGTCTCTCGGCTTCTCCTACGACTGGGACCGCGAAATTGCGACCAGCGATCCGGAGTACTACAAGTGGACCCAGTGGATATTTACCAAGCTCTATGAAAAAGGTCTGGCTTACATCGATGAGATTCCCGTTAACTGGTGCCCAGAACTCAAATGCGTCCTGGCAAACGAAGAAGTTATCGACGGCAAGAGCGAACGCGGCGGCTACCCGGTTATCCGCAAACCGATGCGTCAGTGGGTACTGCGTATTACCGAATACGCAGACCGCCTGCTGGAAGATCTCGATCTCGTAGACTGGCCATCCTCCACAAAAGAAATGCAGAAAAACTGGATCGGTAAGTCTGCGGGTGCCAATGTCATTTTCGATATTGACGGCCACGACAAGCAGTTCACCGTATTCACGACGCGCTGCGATACCCTCTTTGGCGCAACCTACTGTGTAATGGCTCCGGAACATCCTTTCGTTGACGAAATCACTACGCCGGAACAGAAAGAAGCGGTGGAAGCCTATAAAAGGAATGCGCTACCAAATCCGATCTGCAGAGAACGGATTTGAACAAAGATAAAACCGGCGTCTTCACCGGCGCCTATGCGATCAACCCGGTCAATGGAAAGAAAGTACCAATCTGGATTTCCGACTATGTACTCGCTTCCTATGGAACCGGCGCCATTATGGCCGTACCGGCTCATGACACCCGCGACTATGAATTCGCCAAAAATTCGGTCTGCCCATTATTCCGGTCATCGAAGGCGGCGACATTGAAAAAGAAGCCTGGACGGAAGACGGGATGCATATCAATTCCGAATGGCTTAATGGCTTAGGCAAGAAGGAAGCCATCGGCAAGATGATCGAGTGGCTGGAAGCCCATCACGCAGGAAATGCCAAGACAACGTACAAACTGCGTGACTGGCTCTTTTCGAGACAGCGCTACTGGGGCGAGCCGATTCCAATCGTTCATATGGAAGACGGCACCGAACGCACCATTGATGTGGAAGAACTCCCGCTCGAACTCCCGGCAACGGACAATTTCCAGCCGGCGGATAACGGTGAATCGCCGCTGGCCAACTGCACCGACTGGCTCAATGTGGAAATTGACGGCGTAAAGGGAACACGCGAAACGAATACGATGCCGCAGTGGGCCGGCTCCTGCTGGTACTACATGCGCTACATCGATCCGCATAACGACAAGGCGATTGCCGACCCGAAACTGCTTGAGCACTGGCTCCCGGTTGATCTGTACGTCGGCGGTGCGGAACATGCGGTTCTGCATCTGCTCTATGCACGTTTCTGGCACAAAGTGCTCTACGATCTGGGCGTAGTCCCGACAAAGGAACCGTTCCAGAAACTGTTCCATCAGGGCATGATTCTGGGAAGCAACGGCGAAAAGATGTCGAAATCCCGCGGCAACGTCGTAAACCCGGATGAAATCGTCGCCAGCCATGGTGCTGATGCACTGCGCGTTTACGAAATGTTCATGGGACCGCTCGAAGCGGGTCTGCCCTGGTCGACGACGGGTCTGGACGGTACCCGCAAGTGGCTCGAACGCGTTAACCGCGCTTTCACCGAAGCTCTGGAAATTACCGATGAAAACGATGGAAACCTCGACAAAGTCTATAACCAGACGGTGAAGAAAGTTTCCAAGGATATCGATACCCTTAACTTCAACACCGCCATTTCGCAGATGATGATCTTCATCAACGAAGCGTACAAGAACAAGAAGATTTACCGCCCGTACGCGTTAGGCTTTGTGAAGATGATTTCAACGTTCGCACCGCATCTGGGCGAAGAGCTCTGGCACACGCTGACCGGAAGCAATGAGTCCATCGCCTACGAACCCTGGCCGACCTGGGACGAATCCAAGCTTGTGGAAGATGTCGTAACCGTCATCGTTCAGGTCAACGGCAAAGTCCGCGGCAAATTCGAAATGCCGGCCGGCAGCAACGAAGAAGCCCTCAAGGAAAAAGCGCTCGAACAGCCGTCTGTCATCAAATTTACCGAAGGCCACGAAATCAAGAAGATCATTGTGGTCAAAGGCAAAGTGGTTAACATCGTAGTCGCAAAGTAAGAGCGGTGAGAACGAGTACCATTCAGATTTCAAATCCCATTACAAGAGCATGGTACAGAACATCCGTGCTCTTTTTACCGAAAGGAAAAGCTTCAGCTCCCCAACAGAAAATTCAGGTATCGAAACAAGGTGGAGAACGGCTCGCAGAACGATCCGACAGACGGCCGATCCTGAAAGAATGGTTCTAATTGCTGCGGAGAATAGGGCTCTGTAAACCCGCTTTCGAAGGTGTTCACGCCGAAATTCTGCAGGCTCGCAAAGCGAGAGCCGAGTACAGCATGTCATCCGGCGCTTTTTAAACCTGGATCAAAAACTTCTCAAATTTCAAAATAACAGAACGGAAAAGGGGACGGATCGTGAAGATCCGTCCCCTTCGTTTTGCTTGAAAGGAAACTGTAAAACTTTTTCGCCTGTCGGATAACCGAAAGGCTGGGCAATATGATTTGGGCTTAAATAAAACTTATTTCAGGCTGGAAAGCTTGCCGGCTTCGGGTTTCAGTCGCATAGCCAGGTCAGCCTTGGCCAGATCGCGGGCAGTCTGATCGATCTGAGCCTGACTTTCAGCCTTATCGAGCAGAGCTTTGGCGGCAGTGAGTTTTGTTCCAAAGTCTGTCTTAGCATTGCCATCCTTGTAGGAAGCAAGGCCTGTGTTAACGGTCTCGGCATGGCGGATTGCTTCACGAAGGAGGTCGTAGTTGTATTCAATCGGTTCGACTTCTTCGAGTGCAGCATAGGCATCGAGAAGAGCCTCAGCAGCATTGGCCACTGCCGTTGCATCTTCACCGCTCATGCGTGCAGCCTGTGCATCGACGTAAGCAGCACGGAAGGCTGCCCAGGCTTCATCGGAGCCTTTCTGTTCGCCTTCATACGTGGTTTTGGTCGTATTGAGTGCGTTGATAACTGCGGTGGCATCTACGAGGTTATTTGCAGCTTCGAGAGCTTCTGCTTTCAGAGCGTCCCATGCCTGCGCGCGAATGGATTCGGTGGCGTTCACCTTGTCCATTACCTTCTGATAGGCTTCCGCCGTATCGATTGTCATGTTTGTAACATCCAGATCTTTGATGGAGTTCAGAGCTGCCTTTGCAGCTGTGAGAGCATCGCCGGTCAGAATGTCATTTGGACCTTCTGCATACAGTTCTTCGGCTGCTGCAAAATCGCGGTCGTTGATGGTGGAGAGACAGGTGAGCTTGAATCCGTTGATGGAAACCGGATTGCCTTCGTCATCAGTTACATCGACTTTCTGCAGATCGGTTGTGGAAGTGAAGGTTCCGTTGATTGTCTTGACAACAGCGCCATTGGCGTCGAGCAGTTCCAGCTTATAGTCCTTGATCGAACCGTTGACGTTGCCGCGGCCCTTGTAATCGATCTTGTTTACAGACAGTGTCTTTCCAAAATCAACTTTGATCCAGTGCGGATTATCATCCGTGCACTTGTCGCTGCCGCTGTAGTTTGTGTGCCAGCGATCGTTAGGATTGTCGTTGATGGCAGCCATCGCGCCGCTGTCGCCGTTCGATGTTCCGGAAGCTTCAGAGCAGGCGGAAGCACTCCAGCCATTACGGCTGTAAACCTGCGAGGACAGTTCTTCCGGATCGGCCGGTGCTTCGTCTTCGATTTCAGAAAGCGGTTTGGCAGCGTTGGAAATGCGGATGTTGCCGATCTTGCCGCTGAAGCCGGCATCGGCCATCGTGTAGTCTCCGCCAGTGAGCGAAAGACCGATGAGAGCCTTGTCGTAAAGGGAAGCGTACAGCGTGCCGTCGATGTAAATCTTCAGCATGCCGTTCGCGGTTTTGGAAGCGGTGATGCGATGGTTCTTTCCATCGTTGATTTTGCCTTCGTCTACCGTATGCGTTTCGTGTTCTACGTATTCATCGGTACCGAATTTGCCGGTGTCTTTGGAATCGACGTAGGTACGCTGATCCAGCGAACTGAGGGTATGGCTTCCGACTTTGAAGTTCAGATAGCCGTTTTCATCAATGGAAAGGGCTACGTCGCTGCCGGAGTTAAACAGCGCTTTGGACATCGCGGTCGTATTGAGATCCATAACGATCGAGAAATCCTGCGTTCCGGACAGCGTATTGGAATCGCTGAGGGAAACTTTGGAAGTCGGCTGCGTGAAGTAGGTATCCAGGTCTGCATCGTAGGACTTGCTCAGGGATTCGGGAAGAACGCCCTTGTTTGTCGTATCGAGAATCAGACCGTTGCGGTATACAGGAACGTTGAGTTTGATCGTTCTTTCCACACCGGAAGCATCTTTTTCGGTGATTTCCACCTCAGGGTTCGTAAGGCTGCCGATGGAGAAGGGGATCGATACAGTGCGGTAGTCGTCATGGAGTTTGAAGTCAGTAATTTCCTTGCCGTCGACTTTGACGGATACAGGGGTAACGCGCTGATCAAATTTCACAGCGAGCGTGTTGTTGTCGGTATTCTTTGCGGATACCGCTTTTGGAGCAGATGGAGCTTTGGCACCGAAGTGGTAAATCACCATTTCGTTTGCCGGAACGGTTACGGTGATGGAATCGCCGTAGCTGTACGTTTCCGTGCTCGTGCCGGAAACGAACGGACGAACGCTGATGTAGGAAAGGTTTTTCACAGAGGCATCCACGCCGGCCTGTGCATCCAGTTTGAGTGTATACGTCTGTTCGGAAGAAGTCGGGTTGACAACAGAAACGATGCCTTCCTGACCTTTCCATGCGGAATACCCGTAAACCTGAGCATTGCCCGGAACGCCGCCATGCAGACGGGAAGTTTTCAGAACATCCTGATTGGTTTCCATCCAGTCCAGGACGTCCATGGTAATTTCGTATTTTTCTTCATTCACGATCGATGGAGAATAGTAAAGTTCCCAGAACAGAGTACCGCGCATGGCGTTGGCAAACATGTACTGGCGGAAGTCCGCATCGGTCGCATTCGAACCTTTACCCTGGTTGTTGACCTGGCCGTGGTTGTCGGAAACGCCGTAAATCGGTTCGTGGTTGTAGAAGTGGTTCTGCGGGAACTGAACCTGGAACTTGTTGGCAAGGTTATAGTACACGTTGTCTCGGTAGTAAATCTTGCGGATATGGCGAGCAGCTGTACCAGCTACGTCATTGGTGTCATCGGAGTTCTGCAGCCATACGGTATTGACCCACTGCAGCATCCATGGGGACAGCTCGACAAAGCAGGTCGCGTTGATGAAGAGCGGTCTGCCCTGCGAAGCATTGAAGGCACGTACATTTTCAAACAGATCCGTCCAGTGTTCCCAGAGATCGGATGTGTAGTACATGTTGTTCGGTCCGCCGACCATGTGGTCATGTGCTGCGTTTGTGCAGTGACCGGTCGCAAAACCGTCCCACTTCCAGTATTCAACGCCATAGTCTTTCTGCCACATTTTAGCGAGACGTTCAAAGTTGTCGACATACTTGTGGGAAGCGATACAGATATCGCCTTTGGAGTAGCCGGTGCCGGCTTCTTCAATAATGTGAGCAATGTTGCCTTCTGATCCATACCCGCCGCGCGGGCCGATCCAGATACCGAATGTGGACTGGAGCTTGTTGGCCAGAGAAGTAGACGTATAGAAATCGTTCGGGAACTTGTCGTTGATTTCCCAGAATCCGGTACGGTTTAGGTTGTTTCCGTATTCGGAGTTGAACTGGGTTTCGTTATACGCATAGGAGTTCCAGCCGTCATCGACAACGTATGCATCGAGCGGTTCAACGCCGTTGCGGGAAAGTCCGTCTTCCATACCAACGAAGGATTTTTCAATACTTGCATCGGTGATGTTTTTCATGTTGTCGTACCAGGAGTTGTACTGCTTGCGGAATACGGTCGGCGTTGCGATGTCTTCAATGTAGTTGAAGAAGTCGGTCTTCACTTCATTGACTGTCGTTCCGCGGGCTGCACCGATGACGTTCTGCCAGGAGACAAACTTGTCATCCGTCGTCAGCATATTGTCTTCCTTCATTTTGGAGAAGGACTTGCCGGAGTAGTAGCGAACCTGCGTGGTTTTATCCGAAGGTCTGTATTCCGTTTCGGCTACCGGGAATTCGCTTCCCATAAACAGGCCGTCTACATAAATCGGCTGACCGAGCATGGAATCGTGCGCATCCAGACCGCCGTAGCCAAAGCCGCCGGCATTCGTCGGATGGGTCCAGATCGTATCGGCATCGTCATCCGGAATCACAAATGCATCCTGATCGATATAGCTAACGACCGCGGTATCCTTGCTGGATTTGATTTCCAGGAAGGAACGCATGTAATCCTTGCCGTCTTCGGCGACATAGATTTCATCGATATCGAACGTCGTTCCGCCAAAGTCGTACGGCTCATAGCTGATCGTCAGCTTGACGCCGTTTTCGGTATCTGCTTTTTCAGCTTTTTCGAACGTAAGATCGCTGGTTTTGATCGTTCCTTCCTTGCCGATCGCCTGCTCATCCAGGCTGCGGTATTCCGGACCCTGATAGGCGTCGGAGTACAGATTGACTTCGGCCATCGCAAATTCTTCGGCAGTACCCATAGCCATGCCGGTAAACTGCAGACGGATATGCTGGGTGGTTACAGCAGTATTAAGGTTGCAGTAAACGCGGTCGCCGACGTTATACAGGCTGTCAACCTGATGGAGGTTATACGCAGCTTCGGTGAAGGCACCTTTGCCTGCGGATACCCAGTTCGTACCGTCTTCACTTGTGAAGACTTCGAATGCGCCGACGGTACCGTTTTTGCCGTCTACGGCATTGCCTGCACCGGGACGCTTATCAAGAGAGAAGGATTTGACGGTCTGTTCAGATCCAAGATTGAGGTCTACATTAATCGGGAATCCATTGTGATTTCCCTGACCAGGACCGCCTTCATCCGGATAGGTTGAGAGATCGCCATCGATGATCGACTTAAAGGAGGCATCAGTAAAGGCTCCGTTATTTTTCGGTGTGATCGAACCGGTCCAATCCGTGCGATCGAGAGCCTGTGTCGGAACGGTTACTTTCTGCGGAATTTTGTTTTCGAAGAAATTAATTTCGGAAGTTGTAAATTCCTGCTTGTCGGAATTCCATACGGTGGAAACCTGGCGAACCTTGAAATAGCGCGCTGTCTGCGGTGCGGTAAAGTTGAAGGCTACGCGATCGCCAACGTTAAAGAGGCTGTCGACTTTGTGCAGATTATAATCATCTGCTGTAAATTCGCCTTCATCAAATTTTGTCCAGTTCTCTCCGTCATCGCTTTTGTACAGTTCGAATTTGCCCATCGAACCGTTTAGGCCATACGCCTCTTCTTGGAACCCTGGACGCTTGTCAACCGAGAAGGCAGAAACCGTTTTGGCTTCTTTCATATCGATTACCGCATCCCAGGGATTGCTGGCATTGTTGTAGTCATCCGGATTCGTACTGAGGTTGCCGTCAATCAGCTTACCGGCGTCTGAAGAAGTAAATCCGCCGCCGGAAGTATTGGTCAGGGATGCTGTCCAGCCAGTACGGTCCATTGCAGTAGCGTTTTCAACATCGAGCTTCTGAGGATTGGCGATAATGTCTTCCTGAGCCGTATCCCCATACGTCTGTGCGGAAATGACAAAGTCCTCCGATCCAGCCCCTGGAGTCAGCGTGCGATCAATTTTATGGTTCACGACGCCCGTCGTGGCCACTTTGCCGTCTGTAACCGAGAACGTACGGGAAATCTTGTTGTTACCGATACTCAGCTGGTTGTCTGAGATCATCGCATCAAAATCCGTACCATCGGATTCATTGGCCAGAACAACTGTGGAAGATCCTAATGAGCTCGCCCCAAGCGTCAGAGAAAGAAGGCTTCCCAGCAGCTTTCTGTGTTTTGAATTCATGCTTATTCCTTTCTATTTCATCTTGTACATAGTGAAGAATGAAACATTTTGTTTCCTGAATCCACCCCGCAAAGGGAATGCCCGATTTTCCGTTCTGAAAGCGAATTCATTCACTAAAATGTTAAGTTATGCCGCATTATTAGTCAAAAACATAAAGTGCTTTTTGCAAATCCGCCGTTTTTCTGGATATGTCAAATTGAGTAATTTTCAACGAAACCACAAAAAAGCAGCACCTGCAAAGAAGGTTAAAACGCAAGTGAAAAATACAGGAAAATCCAGCCCCTTCCCTGGACGTGTCCGACCTGCCTTTCGCAGAGCCCAGTGCTTCTGAAGTCCTTTTCTGCGGCGGTACACTAAGAAAAACGCCAGGTAAAATTTTCTAATCCGGGCGCAATGTTCGACAAAGCGATCCGGTTTTGCCGGCTGGAAAGCAAAAAGGCGAAGCCTTTCGTCTTTAAAAGCTTCGCAATTTGGCGAGATACACCTTTGGCTGTAGAAATTTAAAAAAGTCGTGTTACAATGTCGAAACAAAACAAACATTCGAAAAGCTGAGATAAGAAAGAGTACACAGAGCCGGATTTCCAAGAGAGCTGTCGTTGGGTGCGAGACAGTAAAGACGTCTGTGGAATACACCTTGGAGCTGCCTTTATGGCCGTGAACCTGCGTTAAAGGCGAGTGCATCAAATAGAAGTTTGATGAATTAAGGTGGTACCGCGCATTGTCGTCCTTGACAGTGCGCGTTTTTATTTTCGGTTTGTTTTGATACTTGAATTATGGAGGATGGATATGAAATTTTTGATGAGCTCAAATGGCGCGGCCTGGTGAACGATGTCACTTCTCCCGATCTGGAAGAGGAAATCAACAACGACGAGCTGACCTTCTATATTGGAACCGACCCAACGGCGGATTCCCTGCACATCGGCCATTACAGTTCGCTGTTGATGGCCAAACGTCTCGAACAGCACGGACATCATCCGATCATGCTCGTCGGCGGTGCGACCGGCTTTATCGGCGACCCGAAAGCAACCGGCGAAAGAAGCATGCTGACACCGGAAGTTCTCGATCACAACTTCCACGCGCTACACGCCCAGATTTCCAGATTATGGGGCTTTCCGATGGTCAACAACCTCGACTGGACCAAGGATCTTTCGATCATCGACTTCCTGCGCGACTACGGAAAACACTTCAACGTCAACTACATGATCAATAAGGAAACGGTAAAGAAGCGTCTGGATACCGGTATTTCCTACACGGAATTTTCCTACATGATCCTGCAGTCGCTCGACTTCCTGCATCTGTTTGAAGAATACAACTGCCGTCTGCAGATCGGCGGACAGGATCAGTGGGGAAACATCACTTCCGGTCTGGAACTGATCCGCAAGAAAAAGGATCCGACACCAAAGTCTTCGGTCTGACCATGCCGCTGATTACCAAAGCGGACGGTACAAAATTCGGCAAGAGCGAAACGGGAACCGTATGGCTCGACGCGGACAAAACCAGCCCGTACCAGCTGTACCAGTTTCTGCTGAACACGGAAGATGCCAAGGTGATCGAATACCTCAAGAAACTGACGTTCCTGAGCGTGGAAGAGATCATGGCTCTGGAAAAAGAAGTGGAAGAAAATCCTGGCCGCCGTGCAGCCAGAAAAAGCTGGCGGAAGAAGTCGTTCGCGACCTTCACGGGGAAGAAGCACTCGAAGGCGCTCTGAAAATCACAAATGCGCTCTTTGGCGGATCGCTTGAAGAACTGACCGAAGCACAGCGGCGAGAACTCGTAAACACCATGGAGAAAACACCGGCAGCTGCAGGCAAGCTCGAAGACGTTCTGATTGCCGCAAAAGCTGCTTCTTCCAAGCGCGAAGCCCGCGAATTCATCAAGGGCAACGCGGTTTCGGTAAACGGACAGAAAGTCAACGACCCGAACATGCCGATCGATCTGAACAGCACCTACGTCGATAATGTGGTTCTGATCAAGCGCGGTAAAAAGAAAAACTACGCGATTGAACTGACCGAAGCGGCGGAATAAGTCCGAGCTTCTGACAGCCCTTAAAGGGCAGATTCAATTCATTAGAAAAACCAGAAAGGATTTTCGAGTGGCCAGCACTTTGAAAATCCTTTTTCGTTTTTCTGCGAAGAAATCGAAATGGACAGACTGAACAAAAGCAGGCTTATCAAAAACGGAGCGTCAGCGCAATTCATTCTGGAAAGCATCTGCACCCAGCGCAGGAAGCGGCATTCCAAATATTTGCCTTTCCATATATTTGTAGATATTTATGAGTATCGATCTTTATTTGTCAGATCGTTTCGGAAAGAAATGTCTAGGGCGTTACGTTCGTTTTTGATTTCAGAGGAGTGTAATGCGTCACGGGATTCCACTCCTGTTCTGTTTATTCAGGGCTCTCGAAGACAGACGTCCTTTTCCAAAAACGGTGTGAAAAACGCCCAAAACGATTCGCGAAAATTCTTTCGGTCATCTTCGTGGATATTCTGAATCTCCTGTTGCAGGATTTGAATCCGGTCACACTTTTTCTCTTTCCGTCAGACAGGTAAGAAAGATATGCGGGTGACAAAGGAAAATGGTCTGTCAGAACAATCGAATTCTGACATCAGGAGATATAGACATGAAACATAGAAAAGCAGCCATTCTTGGTGTTGGACACGTTGGAGCCCACGTCGCCAGCGCTCTGTGCATGGAAGGCATTGTCGATGAGCTCATTCTTATCGATACGCGTCCGCAGAAAATCATCAGCGAAGCACAGGATCTGAATGACGCTCTGCTGTACACGTCCTGGAGCGTCAACGTACATCCAGGCGATTTCGCGGATCTGAAAGACTGCGATGTACTCATTAACGCTGCAGGAGACATTGAACTGCTTCGCGGAAACGAAGAGCGGTCCAGCGAACTGGATTTTACAATTCGTGCTGTACATTCCTTTGCGCCTAAAATCGCCAAAAGCGGATTCAAAGGCGTCATCATCAATATTTCCAATCCGTGCGATGTCGTGACGCGCGCACTGGCCAAAGGATGCGGTCTGCCGTATGGTCATATATTTGGAACCGGAACCGCACTGGATACTTCGCGTCTGGTCGGCGCCATTTCCAAAAAGACAGGACTGGCCCGCCATTCTATTACCGCAATGATGCTTGGCGAGCACGGCAACCGTCAGTTTGCTCCAAAGTCCGTCCTTTCCTTCCAGGGAGCCCCGTTAAAAGCGGCTTCGTTGCTTGCCAGGACCTGGACTGGAAAGAACTCGAACAGGAAGCCATTAAAGGCGGCTGGGTCACGTTTGCGGGCAAGCAGTGCACCGAATACGGCATTGCCGCAACTGCTGCTCGACTGGCTGAAGCGGTACTGAGGGACGAGCATCTGATTCTTCCGGTTTCCGCACCGCTGAGCGGGGAATACGGTCAGTACGATCTGTATGCGGGCGTACCGGCGGTCATCGGCCGGCACGGCATTGAAAAAGTCATCGTTCTGCCCTTAAACGATGAAGAGAAAACGGAATTTCTGGCCTGCTGCGACGCCATTCGTTCTAATGTGGAAAAAGCGGATGCGCTGGTGGAGCAGCTGAACGCAAAGAAAAAGCACAGCAGTTAAAACTTCTTTTCAGGCAGTCTGCCCGGAGCGGACGTCCAAAATGGATATCAGCCTGTCTTCAGGCCGTCACAATTAAATAACGCCTTAGCTAAAGGTTTCTGACCGACAGCTAAGGCGTTTCGATTTTATTGCAGACTGGCTAGGCGCTGAAATATTTTTCCTTGATCAAATCGACCGGCATATCGTGACCAGTCCAGAGCTTGAAGGAAGCAGCGCCCTGATACAGAAGCATGTACATGCCGTTGGACGTCTTGCATCCAGCGGCTTTTGCGTCTTTGAGCAGTTTTGTTTCTTTCGGATTGTAAATGACATCAAATACGAAAAGATCCGGACGGAACAGGGAAGTATCCTGAATGATCGAACGATCTGTATTCGGAGCCATGCCTACTGATGTGCCGTTGACGAGAATGGCGCTGTTCGCGATGGCTTTGCGAAGGACTTCCGGATCGGAATAATCGTGGACGCGAACCGTGCAGTTCGTGCGCTCATTCAGCTTTTCGGCAATTTCTTCAAGGCGGCCGAAGAAATCGTCGCGAATGTTGAAAACGTCGATTTCCTTGACGCCATCCAGGGCAGCCTGAACCAGAATGGCCGTGGCCGCGCCGCCGGCACCGAGCAGGGTCATGTTTTTCCGATAATATTTACGCCGCATTCTTCCACGGCTTTCATAAAGCCGATACCGTCGGTCGTATAGGCGGTCAGAACACCGTCTTCGTTGACGATGGTATTGCAGGCGCCGGTAATTTCCGAAGCGGGGAGAGATTATCCGCCAGCGTGCACATGATGTTTTTGCCCGGCATGGTGATGTTCCAGCCTCTTGCTTTAAACAGCTTCAGCGCTTCTACGGCTTTCGGCATGTCTACTTCAGGCACATCAAAGGCAAGGTAGGCATAGTCGAGACCAAGCGCGTCGCATGCTTCGTTATGCATGGCAGGGGAAATGGAGTGAGCGACCGGTGAACCCAGAAGGCAGAGCAGACCGGTATGTCCGGTAATCGATTGAGTCATACTGATTCATCCTTTCGAAAGATTTGTAAGCAGAAGGAACAGCCGTTTCTTTCTCAGAGTAAGAGAGAGGATGCTTATCTTTTTAAAACGGGACTCTTTAAAACAGGGCTATTCCTGAGCCTGCCCGGCCGATTCGGCATCCTTGCAGGCTTTGACTTTGGAAATAATTTCCTCGCAAATGCGATAGACGTCTTTTCCGTCGGTATTGACGATAATATCCGCCGCTGCCATATAGGCGGGATTGCGTTTTTCCATCAGATCCGTGATGTGTTCGACCGTTTTGTTGTTTTCGAGAAGCGGGCGATCGTGGCTGTCCTGGACACGGTCGAGAATAGTCGCCGGATCGGCGGTCAGCAGAACGATTTTTCCGGATTTGCGCATTTCATCGACATTGACCTGACGCATAGCGACACCGCCGCCGCAGGAAATGATCTGATCATGCTTGCCGCGGCACGATTTGAGCAGATTCGTTTCTTCGTCGCGGAAATACTGTTCCCCGCGCAAATCGAAGATTTCGGAAATGGACATGCCGTTCTGTTCGGCGATAATCTGGTCCATTTCGATGACATCCATCGCGAAAACCTGCTTGAGGGCTTTGGCGACTGTACTTTTCCCACGCCCATGAAGCCGATCAGGAAAATGTTGAAGCCGAACAGTTCGTGCGACTGAATTCGCTTGGAGTAATAAAGAATCGAATCGTAAACGCCCATAATGGCATCCCGGTATTCGTAGTCAGCAAGTTTCTTATTGAAATTGCGCTTTTGCGTTCTTCCTCTTCCGACTGAACGGCCGCAATTCCAAGTTCCTGTTTGCAGGAGATGAACTCCTGAATCATCTGCGAACGCATGCGAAGCGTATTGATCAGAATTTCATCGCAAAGATCAAGGTCATTGCGAAGCTTTTCGAGTTTATCCATTTGAAATTTCCTTTTCTCAGGGATTTCGTAATGCCGAAACCCAGATCCCAATCAGTATAGGCAAGCGGTTAAAAGCTTGTAAAGGACTCCGCCTTTCTTACAATAGGTTTCAAATAGTTTTATAGAAACTTGCAGGTTTTCATAATGACGCATTCCAAATCCAATTCCATTGTATTTTGATCCATCGAAAGGTATCTCTCGGACTGGAGAGGCGAATACACACGCAGCTCCACGACCAGCAGGACGTCTTTGAAAAGTCAGGAATGGAAAAATGCCCGCAGGGGCTTTAAAAGATTCGAATGAGCCTGAATTCCTGGAATATATTCTTTCTACGCCAGATTTTCAAAGGGAATAAAACTCCGAAAAACACTTTATATAAAGTGAATATCGGAGTTTTGATTTGCGGATTTCACTCGATATGATTTAATGTAGTAAAAAATAAATGCACGTTACTGCAGGTGATTCTATGCATATCGTCTATAACAAAAAAACGGTGTGCTTTTTGCACGCCTGGCCGTATCGAAAAGGGTTGGAAAAACTGTAAAAAGAATCTATCAACCTCGGAAGAGTCCTTGATAAAGAGAAAGGAGTCACCAGAGCCGGGATAGAGGAGTTTTTATCTATGATCTGAAGACGGATACCTATACTAAAACCGATGATTATGAACTAGCAAGGCGCAAACACAAGCGGAAGGAGCAACTGATTTTTGATTTTGGCGATATCTGCCTCATTGATCAGTTCATCCGAAAGCATCCCGCGCTAAGGAACGCAATCGACAGTATCGGCTGTTCAAACATGGATTCCGTCTTCAGCCTTCTCTGCTTCTATATCCTTTCGAACTGCTCGAATCGTCTGTGCCAATCCTGGCGGGAAAGCAGTTTTGCCAGAATCCTTTTCCTGACGCGAGACTGTCCAGCCAGAGGATCTCGGATATTCTCGCTCTTCTGAGCGAAGAATACCCTTGTCGTGAATTATTCAAGTTCTATCTGAAGCTGTTCAAAGAGGATCTGGAAGGAGATGGGACAAACGTCCTGATCGATTCGACCGGGCTCCCAGACAGTATTCATTTCCCACTGACAGCGATCAGTAATCACAATGGGGAAATCGAGAACGAAGTCCGCCGGATCTATGTGACTCAGCAGGAGACCGGACTGCCAGTATGCTTTAGATACTGTCCAGGAATTGTGATCGATGTTTCCACTTTATCGCGGACAATGAGAGAGTTGAAAAAGGCCGGAGTTAATACAAAGTTAGCTATTCTTGACGCTTGATATCTTACAAAGACTAATTTAGAAGAATTGTACGAAGACAAAATCTCTTTTCTCATGCGCTTGGACTCTTTGTTAACATGCGCTATTCGAAAATGATCGAAAGCGCTGCATAACGAAAACGCGCCATAACGAAAACGCTGCGTAATAGATCTCAGGACAAAGACAGACTGAGCGCAGTGCTCATACCATTTTGAAAAAACTCTTTTCACAAAAGCAGATTTTTGAAAGAACAGAACCGGCCGGAATATTCTGGCCAGATCCATCCTTACTTTGTTTAAGAATCCAGTTCCAGACTGTCTGTTCCGGTTCGGGGTGAGCCGGAAGAGACACCCTTTACTGCCTGCATTCAGGCAGACCGGTCATTTTGAGAAGACTCTTCAGAAATGGCTTTAGACCTTGAAAGACTGAACGGAAAAGATTTTCCAGAAAGGATTTGAATATGAATACTGTAAATGTACGCAATATCGAAATCGGAAGCGGAAAGCCGAAAGTCATTGTTCCGATTGTAGCGGTAACTAAAGAAGACATCCTGAAGGAAGCGGCAGAAATCGCCAGTCTTCCTGCGGATGTTCTGGAATGGCGCGTCGACTGGTTTGAAAACAGCGAAGATCTCGCGTCAGTAAAAGACGTTCTGAAAGGACTTCGTGAAGTGCTTGGCGATATGCCGATTCTCATGACATTCCGCACGAAAAAGAAGGCGGCGAAAAAGCAATTTCCATGCAGGACTACATCGACCTTAACGTGGAAGCTGCCAAAAGCGGTCTCGTGGATCTTGTCGATGTTGAAATCTTCAGCGGAGACGACACGGTCAGCGCCATCCTGGACGGCGCGCACGCAAATGGTGTAAAAGTCGTTGCTTCCAATCATGACTTTTTCAAGACGCCGGATCAGGACGACATCGTTTCCCGTCTGGTCAAAATGCAGGAGATGGGCGCCGACATCTGCAAAATTGCCGTCATGCCGCAAAATCGCCGCGACGTGCTCACGCTGCTGAGCGCGACCGAAAAATGGCCAATGACATTGCCGATCGTCCGATCATCACGATGTCCATGGCCAAAGACGGCGTGATCAGCCGCCTTTGCGGCGAAGCGTTCGGTTCGTCGATGACTTTTGGAGCCGCCGGAAAGGCTTCCGCTCCCGGTCAGATGAATGTGGAAACGCTCGTTCAGATTCTCGATGCGCTGCATCAGGCGCTTTAAGCAAGACTTCAATCGGCTTTTTCCAGTGAAAGCAGGGGAATGAAAAGCCCCAGGTCAAAGCTGGCAGGCGGTGTGAACTATTCAAAAAAGCACCGTCTGCTTTTGTATTTTTGAATCTGGATGACGCCGAATGGATGATTTTGTTATCTCAAAACGGTTTCCAGAGTTTTAGCAGGCAACTGCCGGTCTGTCGATCAAAGTGCCCGCATAATTTCCAGACCTGGCGTCGTTCGAATTCCAATATAAGAATTTGAATAGGGTGTCCGCAGGTGAGTTCTGCCTCTCTGGCGCTTTGCTCCATTGCGTCTGCTTCGTTCTATATGCCTCCGTTTCCATCTTCATTTTCTTCCATATTCATCGTATTCATCGTCCTCAGAAAAGAAGAGCTGATCTATGAAAAAGGGCTGCACTGGCTGGATGACTGTCTGGAAAAATTTCTGCTTTGTCTCGCCCTGGCAGCCATGGCCGTCATCATGGGCATTCAGGTGTTTTGCCGCAGCGTTTTGTTCATGTCGCTTTCCTGATCGGAAGAGCTGACGCGCTGTCTGTTTATCTGGAGCGGCTTTCTCAGTGTCAGCTGCTGCACCATATACTGCATTTCCATCAAGATCGAACAGGTTGCGGCAAGACTTTCCCGGCGTAAATAAGCGGTTTTGAAAGTGATCAGCCACACGATCGAACTGGCGTTCTTTTTAAACATGATTCCGTATACGTTCTCATTTTTCATGTCTTCGGTATAAAGCGGGCAGGTTTCGCCCGCATGTCAGATTCCGATGGACTGCGTGCAGGCGGTGCCTTTTGTTTCCTTTGTTCTGGTCGCCATCTGCATCTTGCAGCGCTGGATCATCGAATTCAAAGTGTGCCTGAACCTTCCCCTCAACGATCCGGCCCATCCGGAACGCAGTACGCAGGAATCGTTCATTCAGGCCAATACCGATCCAGAGCCGGTCGGCGTATCCGGCATGGATTCGTCTGTAACGTCTGGAAAAGGAGAAAGCGTACGAGTGTCCTTCTTCTGTTTGCAGTCTTTACGATTTTGCTGGTGATCGCGGTTCCGATTTCCATCTTCCTTGGAATTACTTCGGTATTGCCGTCGATTTTTGGTTCTTCCTTAGATGACGGAGGAACAGAAGGAAATTCTAAAAGAAGCGGCTTCCATCGCTGCCGACTATGCGCGCGAGAAGTCGGATGAGCGCATCGCCAGACAAAGAGAAGAAATTGAAGAAAACGGAAGTGAAATTCTCGAACTCGATGCCGCTGTGCAGGAAGCAATTCGCGAAAAGGCAGCGCCGTTCTATCCGTCGATTCAGACCGATATCGATCCCGCGCTCTATGCGCTCTATACGAGGGAAGTCCAGTAAACAGATTTCGATCTGGCCACGTAAGTTTTGAACCGTTCTAAAACGCATTAAGCAGATAAAAGGCCGTATTCCTCATCCAGCCAGAAGGAATACGGCCTTTTATCGTAAAGGCAAGAGAAGGACCGGATTTTCGTACATCGAAAAAGAACGCACAAAAATGAAAGGGGTTACACTGAAAAGGTCCAGCCTGAAGAAATAAAAATCGCAAGAAATGAACAAAATATCACACTTATTGCATATGTTCGGCGTTCATAAATATTTTTCGGACCGGCATAATGAAAGGGAATACATCGGGCGTATTCTGGTCTCTGTTTTCGGGCAAATTACAAAGACCAAAACCATAAAAAAGAAGAAAGGATTATTGATGAAACAATCTCTGACAAACCGGCTGAAACAGACGCTTTCGATCGTCGTTGCGGCGGGCTGTTCACTTTCGATGCTGCAGACCCCCATTCAGGCAGCTGTTCCTTCTGAGCTGGAAAACATCGCAGCAGACTTTACGATCACAGTTCCCTCTGAACAGAGCGGAAAGCCGAAAGAAAACATGGTCGACGGCGATGCTTCTACGCTCTGGGTCAGCAACGGAGCACAGTGGCCGGCGACGCTGATTTTTCGCGCACCTCTGGACACCCCGCCGATTTACAAAATGGTTGTCAAACTGGAATCCGGGCATCCGGACTGGACGATGGATGTGAAACTCCAGCACGCGGTCAACAGCGTGACGGACGATCTGATTCCGGATACAGAAAAAGACGACTTTTCCTTTAACGACACGTTTACCTATACGTGGGAAGACGGCATTTCTGCCTCCCATTTCTATCTGACACTTTCCGATCCGAAAAACGGCGGCGCTGCCGGCGCGTTCTGGCCAGGCATTGCGGAAGTGGAATTATTTACCGAAAAAGGCGGGAACAACCCCGATTCTTCCGATCTGGTCAATATTGCCGGCAACGGTACGATCAGCTCTATCACGTCCGGACAGGGCAATCCGGCCAGTCTGATCGATGAAGATTACAAAACGCTTTACATATTTTCTCAGGGGCTTTCGACCACCGGAGGCCAGGCCTGGGTTCAGATCGATTACGATCAGAAAAAGACGGTAAAAGCGATTGAAGCTGCCTTTGAAAACAAAGGCGCTTCCGATTCCAACGGCTTTGTCTTTAGGTACGACATTCTTGGACGGACGAGTGCCGACGGGGAATGGGAAGTGCTGGGCGCTGATCAGACGGCAACACGTCTGGATGGGGACTGCATCAAACGCTTTACCCTCGATGAGGCCAGAGAACTGCAGGCCGTACGCATTCTGATTAAATCCATTGCGAATACCGGCGGCGATCCCTGGCCCGCTTTAGCGGAGCTGAAAATTCTTGCCCCTACAGATTCCGTAAAGGATCCTCTGCTTGAAAACAATATTGCCAAAGGCAAATCCATTCATACCAATACGAACCAGGCGAACGTAAAGAACCTGGTCGACGGTTCGCTGGCTACCCAGTGGAACGGCGACATGTATCCGGCGTATGTGGATATTGACCTGGGCAAAAACTATACGCTCAGCGATGCGGTTGTATTCACCCCGACTGCGGGCTACAGCCAGTATTCGATCTATACGTCCATGGATGGCGTTGACTTTGAGCGCGTCGCCCGCAAGACATCGAAAGAGACCTGCACGAATGAAGGCGAAACCTGGCAGCTCAACAACAAGGAAGCACGTATTATCCGTCTTTACATGGAATACAACTCCGCTTCCGCAAACAGCCAGGTTCGTGAATTCGTCCTGCACGGAACGGAGTCGGGAACACCCGTTCAGCCAACACCGGCGGTCAGCGTGCCGGATTTTAAAGATACCGAATACGCAAGGGCCGTTACCGAAGCCGATACGATTGCGGAAGTTCAGGGCATTATTTCCCGCCGCATTGGGGAAGCCTATGTCGACTGGTTTACCTTTGAACTCAAAGATGCCGCCAATGGCTATGACTACTACGATGTCGAAGCCAGAAAAGGAAAGATTCACATTACCGGAAACAACGGCGTGTCTCTGGCCACCGGTCTGAACGCCTACCTGGAACAGATCGTCAACGTGCACATTTCTCAGGTCGGCGATCAGGTCAAAATGCCGGAAAGCATCGTTCTTCCTGCGCAGAAACTGCACAAGGAAACAAAATTCCCGGTTCGTTATTCGTATAACTTCTGTACGCTTTCCTATTCGATGGCGTTCTGGGGCGAAAGCGAATGGAGAAATGAATTAGACTGGCTTGCTCTGAACGGCGTGAATGTCGTTCTGGATGCGACCGGTCAGGAAGAAGTCTGGAGACGCTTCCTTGCCGAATGCGGCTATTCCCATCAGGAAATCAAGGACTTCATTGCCGGTCCTGCGTACTACGCCTGGTTTTACATGGCCAACCTTACCGGCATGGGCGGACCGCTGCCGGACAAATGGTTCGCACAGCGTACCGAACTCGCCCGTAAAAACCATCGCATCATGCAGGTTCTTGGTATGCAGCCTGTACTGATGGGCTACTGCGGCATGGTGCCGACCGATTTCAAAACCAAACAGCCGGAAGCGTCCGTTATTCCGCAGGGCAAATGGTGCAACTTCCAGCGCCCGTACATGCTCAAAACGGATGATTCGAATACCTTCCCGAAATATGCCGAAATGTTCTACAAAGCGCAACAGGATGTCTATGGAGACATCACGAACTACTACGCGACCGACCCGTTCCACGAAGGCGGAAATACGGGCGGCATGAATGTTTCCACCATCGCGTCCGAGACGCTCAAAGCGATGATGGAAAGCGATCCGGACGCCGTCTGGGTGATTCAGTCCTGGCAGGGCAACCCGTCCAGCGCCCTTCTGAAAGGTCTGGAAGGCAATCGGGACCACGCCCTCGTACTCGATCTGTATGCAGAACGCCAGCCGCACTGGAACAGCGCCAGCTATGGCGATGAATTCCAGCAGACCCCATGGGTATTCTGCATGCTCAACAACTTTGGCGGACGTCTCGGTCTCTATGGCCACATCGAAGGTCTGGAAGGCGTATTTGACGCCATCAAGAATGCAGACTGCATGGCCGGTATCGGTATCGCACCGGAAGCCAGTCAGAACAATCCGCTGCTTTACGAATACCTCTTCGATACCATCTGGACCGAAGATGCAGAGCAGCCGGTAGAACCAATCAATCTCAATCAGTGGATTAAGGATTACGCAAGAAGACGCTACGGCGGCGAAAGCGAAAGCGCTGTAGAAGCGCTCCAGATTCTGCTCGATACCGTATACGACGGCGTCGAGCACGAACGAAACAACAGCGGCATCGGACAGGGGCTCCGGAAAATATCCTGAATGCCCGTCCAAATCTGACGCTGACTACCGCTTCGACATGGGGCTGGTCGTCGATTCTATATTCCAAAGTCGAACTGCAGAAAGCGCTCGATCTGCTTCTGGAAGACTGGGATACGCTTAAGGATTCCGAAGCGTATCGCTATGACGTAGTCAGCGTGGCTCAGCAGGTTCTGTCCAACTCGGCACAGGGAATTCTTTCCAAAATGAATACGGCTTACACCAACCGCGATCTGGATGAATTCACGACCTGGTCGGATAAGCTGATCGAACTCGTCAGCGATTCGGACCGTCTGCTTTCCACAACGAAAATGTACATGCTTGGCAACTGGACCGAAGCCGCCAGCCGCATGATCAGCGATCCGGATGACTTCACCAGAGATCTGTTTGATCTCAACGCCAAAGCGCTTGTATCGACATGGGGTTCCATTGCCCAGTCGAACGCCGGCGGTCTGCACGACTACTCCAACCGTCAGTGGGCTGGCCTGACGAAAGATCTGTATCTCAAGCGCTGGCAGATGTTCATTGACGAAAAGAAAAAGAACTGCGCGGCGAATCCTTTAAAACCTTCAGCGCAGCGGACTGGTTTGAAGTGGAATGGGCCTGGGCGCGAAACAGCGACGAACGCTTCTCCGATCAGCCAGGTTCGGATCCGATCAACACACTGGCCGAAAACGTTCTTGAAAAATACGACATCCAGAAAATCGCTCCGGAAATTACTCTGGACGGCGTTCTGGAACCGGAAAAATGACCGCCACTGCTCCCAGTGCGCAGAGCGGAGAAGGACCAGAACGCGTTCTGGATGGAAACAATCAGACGCTCTGGCACACCCAGTACACCGGAACGCTGCCCACACGGGAACAGTGCTATATCACACTGAACCTCAACGAACCGGCGATGGTACGCTCCCTGCTGTATTTGCCAAGAAGCAACGCGCAGAACGGCACAATCACCAAATATCGCATTGAGGTTATCGACGACAGCCAGCCTGGAGCGGAGTGGAAAACGGCAGCCGAAGGAAACTGGGCCCGTGAATCCGGCTGGAAAGAAGCCGTATGGTCCACGCCGGTAAAAGCGACGAAGGTCCGTCTTGTGGCCGTAGATTCCGTCAGTGTCGAAACGGGCAAAATTTTCGCGTCCGCTGCGGAAATCCGCGTGAAAGGCGTATGGAGTGCGGACATTCCAGATGAACTCGATTACACCTTAATGGATCAGGCCCTCGAAAAAGCCGATGCGCTTGAAGCGGCCAAAGAGACGTTTGCGATGACAGGCCTCCATGCCTTTGAAGACGCAAGAACGCATGCGGCTTCCGTTCGAGCCGATGCCCTTACGCAAAAAGAGCTCGATGACGCGGCGCTCCGTCTGAATCAGGCGATGCTGAAACTGCGCAAGAAAGTCGATAAGGCGTATCTGGAAAATCTTTAATCGATACAGAGCTTAAAAAGCCTCTTTAAAGTCGAACCGGCTGTGACCGGTTCAAAACGAAGACCGGCCTCGATTTCGAATATCGAATCGAGGACCGGTCTTTCCTTTGGCCGTCGGTTTGAACCGCAAAAAACTCGGATCTTCCGTAAGCGTCAAATAAAAGACGGGTATTTTCTCGACCGCCTCCTTGGGATAATTCCTTTATTCAAGGAGGCTTTTTCATGGAATCAATCATCCCTGCAATCGATCTCGGTATCGATTTCTCCAAAGTTAAAAACATCTATCTGGCTCAGATGCCTGCTGACCTTCGCAAAGGAATTGACGGTTACGTCTCCCTGGTTCAAGGACCTCTCGCTCTGGATCCGCTGGATGGATCCCTCTTTCTCTTCGTTAATCGACAGAAGAACAAGATCAAAGGTATCCTTCGTGACGGAAATGGATTCTGGCTTGTTTATAAGCGACTCTCCAGATCTTCCCTTCAGTGGCCTGTCAGCACTGACCAGTCCGACTTCATGCGAATTGACTGTTCGCAGCTGGCTTCTCTGCTTTCCGGTCTGTCGATTGTTCCCCAGCCGGCATTTCTGCCACGAACTTATAAGTATGTTTAAACCAATTTAAAAGGATGATTTTCTTGAAGGAATATCAAGATAAATCATCCTATTTACTTTATCTATCGCTCTAAATATGTTAAAATTAATACATGAATGTGCCGAACCCTTACCAGACAATCCGCAACGAGCTCCTCGAAGATCTTCATCATCAGATCAGCACCATGACGGAAGAAGAGAAAGACAAATTTATTGAGGATATGTACCTGGATCTCTATTTCGCTAAAGAAATCAATAAAGCCGTGAAAAGCGGCCGCTTTGGTCCTTCTACGGAAAAGATGGTTCCCTTGAAACTGGATTACTCTGAAAACGAGGACGGCGGCCCAGATATCAATATTCTGAATAAACAGCTGGCTCAGCTTGATCTGAAAGCCGATGTTTGTTTTAACCGGGCTGCGAAATATCAGGAAGCGGGAGACCGCTATCGTAAAGAAGCTGAAGATTTAAAGCTCAGTTCTGTTGAAAGAAGCAAGAAAAACCTTCCACCAAGTGCAGAAAGCAGGAAGCGGTCAAAGAAACCACTACCTTCAGTGTAGAAGGGAAAAGCGCATTTGCCCAGTTTGCGGCTGTGAGATGAAAACTGTTGGAATGAAACGTCACTATAGGATTCATCGGATTCCCGCTCGCTATAGGCTGGAAGAAGTGCTGCGTGAGACAGTCGCGTGCCCAAACAAGTGTACGGATGAAAACGGGAAAGCCATCATCCGCACCGCCGAACCTGACGAGCCTGCACTGATCGACAAGAGTGTCGCAACTTCCTCTATGGTCGCGGGAATTGCCTACGATAAGTTCGTAATGGGAACCCCGGCCTATCGTCAGGAAAAGCACCTGAGTCTCACGGGACTGCCGATCAGCCGTCAGACCATGGGCAACATCCTGGAAAAAACTTACGATCTTTATCTGAAGCCCCTCGTAAAACAAATGATTGAGGATCTCCCAAACTGTAACGTCGTCCATATGGATGAGACGGTTTTAAAGTGCACGGAGGTTAAAGATCGAAAACAGTCTTCTATGGTTGTCGCCGTCAGCGGAATCTATGAAGAGAACCAGATGGCTGTCTATAAGTTTTTCCCTTACAAGAAACAGGAGTTCGTAATCGCCCTCCTTGGCGGTTCTTTTCGTCATGCCCTTATGACAGACGGGCTTTATGCATATGCCAACTACTATGGCCCCTGCAGAAAGCTCAACTGTATGGCCCATGCGAGAAGAAAGATCTTCGAAGCCATCAAAGTCCGGTCAGACTTCGCGCAGTATCAGGCAGACGTCCTGAAGTGGGAAAAGACCACACTGGAGAACGACGAAGAGGCCGCAGAAGCGGCAGCCCAGCTGGACGAAACAGAGAGACCCGAACCAAGTCCGGGTCTCCAGATTCTGCTCACAGCCCTGTCTCTGTTCGGGAAGCTCTACCACATCGAATCCCACGTTGCTTCTTACTCGCACGAGGCGAGAACCGAAGTTCGGCAGGAACTTTCAAAGCCCTGCTTTGAAAGACTCACAAGAGTCATGATGGAAATTCAGAGTGGATTCGAGGAAAGAAGCACCGCCTACAGAGCAGCCAAGTACTTCATGGATCGAGCGAACTCGTTGGGAAGGTACCTGGAAGACGGTGATTATCCGATCGACAATAATGTGGCAGAAAGAGCCGTAAAGCCATTCGTGATCAATCGCAAAAACTTCCAGACTACGAAGAGTATCAAAGGTGCGGAAGTCGTCGCAGCGTTTATGACTTTGTTTCGATCGGCTGAAATGAACGACTTAAATCCAGAGCGCTACATGGAGTACGTTCTGGATGAACTCAAATGGTTCAAAGACGATGAAATCGCGGTAGATGTATTGAAGTCACTTCTGCCGTATTCAAAGGATTTACCTGAATATCTTCGAATTGGATACCGTGGACCGGATCCGAAGTATGAAGAAAACGATGAAGAATAAAAAATACGCCAAGCGGGATCTCGAAAGGGATCCCGTTTAGCGTATCTAATATTCAGTCTCGCGTATTCCCGTCGATTGTTTGACACTTACGATCTTCCCAGAGAAGGCCCGAGTTTTCGTTTTGGTAAATACTGAGGAATGAAACGCACAATAAAAGCAGAAAAATTCGTCACAGAGCCAGAGAGAAAAACTTCGGATCAGGAAACGGTCTTTTTGCGCCCTGCCAGCTGTTTCGACGAAGGAGTTCCTTATCGATATCGTTGGCGGTCTGCGTCTTCTTTCGCGTCCATAGGGGAGCGAGCAGATCGCTGGCCAGACCGTCGCCGGTTACGCGTTCGATAATGATGTGTTCATCGATCACTTCCAGCTGATCGCAGACAATGGATACATATTCCTGCGCGCCAAGAAGAGAAAACGGTTTGTTCAGCCAGCTCTGGCCCAGACGGGAATTGTCCAGCAGATGAAGCATGTGAATTTTCAGCGCGCCGGGTTGAAGGGAACTGGCAAAGCGGGCGGTTTTGAGCATCATCTCTCGGGTTTCGCCCGGCAGTCCATTAATCAGATGCAGGACAGAACGCAGATGATGCCTTTGGCATAACGCGATCGCGTTTTTCGCATCTTCGGGCGTATGGCAGAAATTCATGGCCTTTGCGGTCTGAGGATGAATGCTCTGCAGGCCGAATTCGACCCAGACTTCCTTGTGATACTTCGCCTGCATTTCTTCCAGCCATGCAGCGGTCTCTTCACAAAAACAGTCGGTTCGCGTAGCGATGGAAATCGCGCAGACTTCATCCGAGGCAAAGAAGGGAATATAAATCTTTTTCAGCGTTTCAAGCGGGGCGTACGTATTGGAAAAGGACTGAAAGTAGGCGATGCCAAGACACTCGGGCCATTTTTTGCGGGCCCGTTTCAGATTTGCCTGGTACTGGGTCTGGAGCGACTGGCGGCTTTGCAGAATCGTATCGCCGCTTCCGGCAGATGAGCAGAAGGCGCAGCCGCCCACGCCTTTGGTTCCATCCCGGTTAGGACAGGAAAATCCCGCATTGAGCGGGATTTTGGCAATTTTTCGTCCATACTGTTTCTTCATCGCATAGGAGAAGGTGTGGTAGCGCTTGTTGGTATCGGAAAAGGGAAAGGGGTTGTCCAGAATCTGGTTCATTAGAGCGTGCGTCCAACCACTTTCGCAATCGCCCGCGCTTTAGTGACCAGTTCCGCATATTTATCCGGTTTCAGCGACTGCGCGCCATCGCTCCAGGCGTGCGCCGGATCGGGATGCACTTCAATGATCAGACCGTCTGCGCCAGCTGCAATCGCGCCTAACGCCTGCGCTTCGACAAGCTTCCAGTCGCCGGAGGCGTGGGACGGGTCGATGATAACCGGCAGATGAGTCCGTTCTTTCAAAATCGGAATGACTGCCAGATCGAGGGTATTGCGGGTGTATTTCTCAAACGTGCGGATGCCGCGTTCGCAGAAAATTACGTTTGGATTGCCTTCGGACATAATGTATTCCGCGGCCATGATCCACTCTTCAATCGTATTGGCCAGACCTCTCTTGAGCAGCACCGGCTTTTTCGTGCGGCCGACGGCTTTCAGAAGATCAAAGTTTTGCATGTTGCGTGCACCAATCTGAATGACGTCCACGTTTTCAACAAATTCATCGAGCTTGTCGATGCTCATCAGTTCGGTTACGATCGGCAGTCCGGTAAGTTCTCTGGCATGAACGAGATCCTGAATGCCTTCCGAGCCGAGACCCTGGAAGGAATAGGGAGACGTTCTGGGCTTGTAGGCGCCTCCGCGCAGCATATCCGCTCCGGCTTCCAGCACTTTGCCGGCAGCCTCGCAAATGGCACCGTCGCCTTCAACCGCGCACGGGCCGGCGATCATGACGATTTTCTGTCCGCCGATTTTGATGCCGCTGACATCGATGACGGTATCTTCCGGATGGAACATGCGGTTGGCCAGCTTGTACGGCTGGGCAACGCGCTGCACGTTAAAGACGATGGGATTGGCCAGCAGGGACCGCTCATCAATGGACGCGGTATCGCCGACCAGGCCGAAGACGTCGTAGTTTTCACCGACAATTTTGGTGATGGAAAGATTGCGGCTTTCCAGATCCGCAATCAGCTCATTGACAGCCTGTTCCGGGGCCGTCTTTTTAAAGTAATAATCATAGTGAATACAGCTCCTTTAAACTCTCGACAGATCAGAAGATCTCTGACTTACGCAAAAGAGTATCCGCTCTTTTACCGGTTTTGTCCGGGAGAGCATCGCAATTGGAAGCGATACAGGACGAAAAGCAGGAAAACGGGAAGGAAAGCGGGTGCCCGATTTTTCGAAAACGGATCGATCGGGTAAGTCTGCACTATCATACCGCCTTGAAAACTCGTTCAAAAATTCGAGCGGAAAATTTTCATAACTCGAAAGAAAACAGGAGGTTTTGCCGCCATAAACCGCCTGCGTATTCGAGATTCTCGATATTCATTGTTATGAAACTTAAAACCACAAAAAGGAAAACCGATCGATTTTCTGGGAAGGAAAATACAGGAAATCGTCCTGACAAGGCCGTAAAATGTCCACTTTGGTCATAGCTTTGACGACAAAACGATTTATGCCTATCATGAAATCAAGGATCAGCCCCGATCCATCTGACAAGGAGTGAGTTTATGAAAATCAACATTGTTGGAAAGAATATTTCCATTACCCAGGCACTCGAAGACCGCATCACCAAGAAACTGAAAGGTCTCGAGAAGTACTTCCTGATCGGGGAAGACGACACCGCAAAAGTTCTGCTGACCTCCCATCCGAACCACAATAAAATCGAGGTCACCATCCCGACGAAGGCAGCGATCCTGCGTGCCGAAACCGTCGATGTCGATATGTACAATGCGATCGACAAAGTCGTAGACAAACTGAAAGACCAGATTCGCCGTCAGAAAACGCGTCTCGAAAGCCGCAAGGACAAGGCATCGCCGCTCTACGAAGCCTTCCTCGACTTCGATATTCTAGGTGAAGAAGATCCGGAAGACATCGTCGTCAAGACCAAATCCATCGAACTCGAGCAGCTCTCGCTCGATGAAGCGATCACCCGCATGGATCTGCTCGATCACACTTTCTTCATCTATCTCGATGATGAAACCGGCAAACCCGCTGTAGTCTACTGCCGCAAAGACGGCGGCTACGGTCTGATCGAAACCGAATAAGTCCAGAACGGGACGCATTCGCTAAAGCCTCAGGCCAGAACGAATGCCGCCTGCCCGCCGTAAGAGAACCGGGAAAATCCAGTAAATCAGGCAGAGCAGGGATCGCCCGATTCTACAGGATCTGAAAAATACAGAAGGGAAGCTGAAAAGCTTCCTTTTTCTGTATAAAGGCTGCATAGAACAATTGATAATTCTCAACACAGGACTATAAAGCATCTTTTTATGGCACAATTTAGGAAAGCGTTTTCAACCCGCTGAAAACAAACAGAGGATCCAATCGAAAGAAGCGGTTTTCTCTGGATAGGATCCTGGAAAGGAGATTGTATATGCCTGTTTCTTTTCGCAAATCGGATTTAGAAAACACAGAACCCCGAATCTGTCATTCGGGAAAACTCGGCAGCGCCGAGTGGACAATTGATGAAGACGGCCTTCTCGTCATTGGCGAAGGTACGGTGAACACCGACGAGCTTCCGCCTTCCAGACATGAGGACGAAGATACGTCCGATCGCTGGCCATGGTATCCCTGGCGCAAGGAAATCGACCGGGTAGACGGCAGCGCGCCTCTCAAGGTAATCGGTGATCTGAGCTATGCATTTGGCGGTGCCGAACGCGCCACCGTCAGCAAGCGCGGCATTTACACTTCAATTGAATCGATCGATCTCTCCGGCTGGGACACGAGCGAAGTCACCAGCATGCGTTCGCTCTTCTTTGACTGCAGCGGCATGACCGAACTGAACATCGACGGCTTTCAGACCGGAAACGTGCGGGATATGGCCAACATGTTCAACGGATGTTACAGCCTGCATGAACTGAACGTACAAAGCTTCGATACGCGAAGTGTCGAAGACATGTCCGGCATGTTTACCAGCTGCTACCTGCTCGAAAGCCTCGACGTTTCCGGTTTCGATACGTCCAATGTTCGAAACATGGAAAGCATGTTCGCGTTCTGCCACCGGCTGGGCGGTCTGGATGTATCTCACTTTGACACGTCGAAATGCGAGGACATGGGATTTATGTTCTCGGGCGACCGCGCCCTGCAAAGTCTGGATCTCTCCGGCTTCGATACCCGGCATGTGACGAATATGGACTTCATGTTTTCCGAGTGCAGCTCAATTCAGTCGCTCAATCTGGAAAGCTTTGATACCGCCAATGCCCTGAGCCTTTTCAAGATGTTCAACGATGCCTATCAGCTGCAGCGCCTGAACATCACGCATTTCCAGACACAGAACGCCCGTTTCATTCAGAAGATGTTTGACGGCTGCAAGGCGCTTTCTGTTGTCGGATTCGGCTCTGGGGTGCAGAACACGCTGAAGGCGTTTCGATCCCGCTTCCCGAAAGGCGAGTGGTATCTCAATAACGAAGGCCCGTTTGCCCTTCTCAAGCTGCCCGCTTTAGAGGAAGGCCAGACTGGCTGGCTGACACGCACAAAGCAGATGAGCGACGCCTTCAAGGACTTCTAGAGCGGCAGCTCCACGCACCTCTTTGAATCGTTCAAACCCGATTGCATTAGAGCGCATGAGCATGAAATTTCATGCGCTCTGACCTGAAAAGCGACGCAAACCATTGCGCATAATCCCTGCTTCAGAATATGGAAAGCGCTTGCGAATTGCTCATAGGTAAAGTTCGATTGGAGATTGCGTGCGGATCTTTTGAGGACGCCGGAAAAGCCGCCATAAATTTTGCAGAATTCTATCGCCGCACTTGTATTCACGCCGTCTGGTCAGTAAAATACCACAAGCGGCAAAAATCGCCCTGTACCCATTCGATAGACAAACCCCGATCGATTTCCTGGCCTGACTTTCAAAAAATCGGCTTTCTTACACGCAGATTCCATTGCGGAAAGGACAGGCGGCCACGGGTTTTCCTGGTTTCTGACCTTTCTGTCGTATGGTAAGATAAAAATTGTTTGGAGGAGGTTTATTTATGGGACTGATGGATCGTTTTAAATCATTCGTTGAACCTGGTGACGACGAAGAATACGTAGAAGAAGATGAAGTCGTAGAAACAGCAGAACAGTCTGCACCTACAGCTCGTCCTGCTGGCAACGCGTACGAAGTGAAGAAAGACAACGGCGCACCGCATCTGGATGCCAACACAAAAATGGTTCTTTTGAGCCGAGAAGCCTGAACGAATCGGAACTGGCTGGCAACCGCATGAAAGAAGGCCGCGCAGTTGTAGTGAACCTGCACAAGCTGACTGATGAATATGCTCGCCGCATGGAAGACTTCCTGACTGGTGTAGCCTTTGCCCTTGGCGGAGAGCTCAAGCATATCGGACCGGATGTAATTCTCTGCTATCCGAAAGAAATCGGCGTAGCAGGCTCGATCAACCTGAACGACGAAGCTGAAGAAGAATCTGCTCAGTAATCATGGCGGAAAACACAAACGGTCATGAACAGTTTTTCGATCGGTACAGAACGGCATCGACCGTTTTGAACGATTTGGAAAACCGTTCATGACCGGTTTTTTAACCCCTTTGAAAAAATGCAGATCGGCCGAATCGCCGCGAAAGCCGGCGGGCGATTTGACGGCGGATATCCGGACGCCGTACGCTGCCGCTTTATTCTCGACGAGGCTTTTGACCGTCCCGATCCAGAAGAAGACGGACTGTATATTCCAACAGGGGAATGCTGCGTAATGAAGGCAAAACTGCCTGCCTCTTCTTCCAGAGTGCTGAAGCATTCCGATGTGCTCGGCGCCCTGATGCACTCCGGCTTAAAGCGGGAGTCCATCGGCGATATCGTCGCAAGCCCGGATGCGCTCTATCTGGTCTGCAAGAGCGATCTGGCTGAATTCATTCATCAGGAAATTCGTCTGATCGCAAGAACCCACGTCGAATTTGAAGAATGCGATCCGCTGGAAATGCCCAAACCGGTCTTTGAGCATCTCAAGATCAACACGGCAAGCATGCGCGCCGACTGCATTGTGGCAGCGCTTGCCCATTGCTCTAGAGCGGACGCAAAAAGCCTGATTGCACAGGGATTTGTAAAAGTCAATGATGCGATTCTTGAATCCGCGAAAGTGCTGTGCAATAATGACACCATCTCTGTACGCCGCCATGGAAAGTTCATGATAGGCGAACTCGACGGTGTCAGCAGAAAAGGCAGACTGATCGTAAATATTCTGAAATATCAATAAATGAATTTGTAAACAGAAAAAGCAATGACAAAGACGCGTCCTGCAGAATTTGGAAAGCAGAGAGCAGCCGGTTTGGTGAAAAGGCTGCATGAAAAATCTGCAGGGTATCACTTTGAAGCTGAAAAGGGAATGGAGTACTCTTTTCCGGAAGCAGACCGTTATCTGCGAGTGCTTCAGGAAAACGCCCTGAAGAAGTAAGGTGGTACCGCGCATTGTCGTCCTTAAACAAGGGCGGCTTTTTTGTGTCTGCAGAAAGGACGTAAGAGAATGGAGAAAAAGAACGATTATAAATCGACCCTCCAGATGATGAAAACGACGTTCGAAATGAGAGGAAACCTCCCCAGGAAAGAACCGGTTTTTCAGAAACGCTGGCAGGATGAACATCTTTACGAAAAGATGCTCGCCAAACGCGAAGGCTGTGAGCCTTTTGTACTGCATGACGGTCCTCCGTATGCCAACGGGGACATCCATATCGGTCATGCGATGAATAAAGTCCTCAAGGATGTCATTAACAAATCGAAATTCATGCAGGGCTACCAGGTTCCTTACATCCCCGGATGGGATACGCACGGTCTCCCTATCGAAACCGCGGTAACCAAGCTTGGCTATGACCGCAAGAAAATCGGTATCCCGGAATTCCGCAAGATCTGCCGTGAATTTGCGCTCGAGCAGGTAGAACGTCAGAAAAAGGTTTCCTGGCTTTAGGATCGATCGGCGATTACGATCATCCCTACATCACGCTGACTCCGGACTTTGAAGAAGAACAGATCCGTATTTTCGGAAAGATGGCGGTAGACGGTCTGATCTATCAGGGCCTCAAACCGGTTTACTGGTCTCCTTCGAGCGAAACCGCTCTCGCGGAAGCCGAAGTCGAATACAAGGATGTAACTTCGCCGACGATCTACGTGAAATTCCAGGTCAAGGACGGCAAGAGCATCCTCGATGAAAACGACTATTTCGTCATCTGGACGACCACCCCATGGACCATCCCGTCCAACCTCGGTATTTCCGTTCATCCCCGCTTTGAGTACGCCCGCGTCAAAACCGATCAGGGCAATCTGATCGTGCTTTCCACAATGGTGGAAGAACTGATGCAGCGTTTTGGCATTGAAAACTACGAAGTCCTCCAGATCATCCCTGGCAAGGATCTCGAATATATGACCGCAACTCATCCGCTTTATCCGGAAGTGGAATCTCTCGTTATGGTCGGCGAACACGTCACTGACGATTCCGGTACCGGTCTGGTTCATACCGCGCCTGGCTTTGGTATGGACGACTTCATGATCGGCCGCAAGTACGGTCTGCCTGTCTTCGTAAACGTTGACGCGCAGGGCCGCATGATGGATGTCTGCGGACCGCGTCTGGCCGGCAAAACCGTAGACGAAGCCAATCCGATCGTCATCGACTGGCTGACCGAAAAAGGTGCGCTGCTGAGCCGTGAAGATATCGTCCATTCCTATCCGCACGACTGGCGTACGAAAAAGCCGATCATCTTCCGTGCGACAACACAGTGGTTTGCTTCCATCGATAAAATCCGTGATCAGCTCCTCGATCAGATCCACTCCATTTCCTGGGTACCGGCATGGGGCGAAGACCGCATGAACAACATGATCGCCGACCGTGCCGACTGGTGCATTTCGCGTCAGCGTGCCTGGGGCGTACCTATTCCAATTTTGTATGGCGAAGACGGCACCCCGCTGATGGATCCGGTTCTGTTTGATTATGCAGCAAAGCTGATCGGCGAATACGGATCCAACGTATGGTTCGAACGCGACGCCAAGGATCTCGTTCCGGAAGGCTATACGAACGAACATTCGCCAAACGGTCTCTTCACGAAGGAAACCGATACGATGGACGTATGGTTTGACTCCGGAAGCTCCCATACGGGCGCGATGAAAAACGCGGCCTCGGCTATCCGGCAGACCTGTACTTTGAAGGGTCCGACCAGTATCGCGGCTGGTTCAACTCTTCTCTGATCATTGGAACCGCCGTATACGGACAGGCTCCGTACAAACAGGTTCTTTCCCACGGATTCATCATGGACGAACAGGGACGCAAAATGTCCAAATCCCTGTGGAACGCCATGGCTCCGGCGGAAATCACCAACAAGTTCGGTGCGGACGTGCTGCGTCTTTGGGCGTGCATGGTGGACTATCAGGCCGACTGCTCAGTAGGCGACAATATCCTCAAACAGGTATCCGATACGTACCGCAAAGTCCGCAACACCTTCCGCTTCCTCGTCGGCAACCTGGACAGCAATACGTTTGGCAAGGACGATCTGCTCGATGTTGAAACGCTTTCGCCGCAGAACAAGTTCATCCTCGCTCTGCTCGACGATACGGTTGATGAAGTCCGCAAGGCGTACAACGAATACCGTTTCTCAGATGCGGTCAACCTGATGGTGATCCTGATGACTAACGAGCTCTCGAGCTACTACCTCGACTACGCGAAAGATATCCTCTATTGCGATGCAGAAGATTCGAGAGACCGCCGCGAAATCCAGACCGTTCTGTATCTCACGGCTTCGATTCTGACTCGTCTTTGGGCTCCAATCCTGGCGCACACCGCCGAAGAGATCAACGACCTCATGAAGTTCGATGAAGAATCCATCCACCTTTCCGAGTTTGTTAAATCCGGTCTGATCGAAGACACCACAGAACTGAAAAAGAACATGGAAACCGCGCTTGCGCTGCGCAAGGACGTACTGAAGGCTCTTGAAGAAGCCAAGACCGACGGCGTTCTGAAAAAATCCAACGAAGCCGTTCTGCGCATCCATGCCAATGATGAACTGCGCAGTATCGTAGAGGAGTACATCTCCAATCCGGCTCAGTGGCTGATGGTCGAGTCCGCTGAGTTCACGGACGAATCGCTCAAGCCGTATTCGGTATGCGAGATCGAAGTGAAACATACGGACGGACATCTTTGCGAAAGATGCCGCAACTATACGCACAGCCATCATGAAGGCGGCGTATGCGACCGCTGCGCAGAAGTTCTCGGCGTAGAATAAACGAAAATTTCCGGTTTCTGTCCGGATCCGAAACGGTCATGGACAAATCCCTGCTTTCTAAAGAAAGATTTTTGAGACTGCCTCGTCAGCCGATTTTTCGGCCGATTGAAGCAGTCTCTTTTGTTTTCGCAGCACGAGGCAGAAATAATTTTGAAAAGCAGCTGGCCGTCCGCAAAGAATTTGAAACTGGAAAAATTCGAAAAAATGTGAAAGTCTTTAGATGATTTAAGGCACGACGAAAAGCCCTCCTTGCGAAGGGAAATTTTTCTTAGCCGTCATCATTTGTATTTTGCGTTATACCAACAATGACTTGGTTGTTTTTTCTGCCAGTTGAAGGGGAATTCCAATCTGTTTAAGCAGGATCTGCACCTTTTCAATAAGAACTGGATCTGATTCTTTTGTCAGTTCAACCCGTTCTACGGCCGTTTTCTGAATTTCGTGGACGTTCTCCAATTCCACGAAATTCTCGGCTTCGGTGCAGCTGTTTTCTTCAACCGTCTCGTTCTCAGCCGGGACCGCTGTATTCGATACATCAGATTCATCACCGGGCCGGAAAAATTCTCCGGTTCGAAGCATGTGATAGGCTGCTGTCATCATTTTTCTCGCAATAGCCACCAGAGCTCTCTTCTTGCCGCGTCTGCCAGAAATGGCTTTATACTTATTGCCAAAATATGGATTTTTAACGGCGTTGAGAGCGCACTGAATCAGTACAGGCTTCAGGTATCTCCCACCCTTTCCTATCTTCACTGATTTGTGCTTTCCGTTACTCTGATTACTTGCGGGACAAAGGCCGCACCAGCTTATAAAGTGCTTCACGTTTACGAAGCAATCCATTTTCGGACCGATTTCGCCGAGAGATGGGAAATCCCAGGAATTGACTCCAGAAGTTCAAGCTGGCTCTTGAAAGGTTCAAGAGTTTCTTGCATCATAGATTCGTAGTCTTGAATCTGCTTAGCCGTATGGTCAATTCTTTGATAGGCGGATTTGAGCTCAAATTTCTGCGAGGGGAGAACTTGGCGCCGGCGAACGCTTTATAAAGTTCTTCTTCTTTTTCTTTACGCTCCTGAGCATTGGCAAACTTGACGATACTGCACGATTTACGAATCCGCTTCTGTACTTCTTCCAATACCGGCACCTCCGTGTCCAGCAGGTATTGGATAACATTCCTTGCCGATTCCCCTTCAACACCCGAGAAGATCAAATCAAGTCGGATATTGGCTTCGGTCAGGATATTTCGAATGCGACGGATATCGTCGCCTCTGACGTAAACAAGTTTTGTCCGCGTGCGTGACAGTCGTCTGGCTTCTCAAATGCGCCGTTCGGGAATATAGGATTCCCTGAGAAGGCCGTTAATTCCCAGTTCTGCGATCCACGCAGCGTCCTTCTGGTCTGTTTTCTGACCAGTGATCATCCGCACGTGTTTTGGATTGACTATATGCGGAATCAGCTTTTCTCTTCACAGACGTCGTAAACCGGTGTGGAGTATTTTCCGGTGGATTCCATGTAGACATCGATCGGATCATGCGGCTGAGATTTCAGAATTTTCTTCGTCATCTCAAGAATCCAGTCACACATCTCAGAAAGATCCGTATGGTTGGATCTGAACTTTTTCGATTTGAGCTTGAGAACATCCACATTGGTTTTAGGATCTTTCACAGAACAGCAGACGCAGGCGTAGACATTGTTTTTATGAACATCGAGTCCGGCGCAGACGGACTTTTGAATCTGAATGGTCATGTCTAAGCTCCTTTCTGAAAGAAACAGGAACCAGAGCAGAGAAGTCGATTCTTTCTGTAAGAGCTCGCCAATCTGATGAAGCTGACGGCCTAAACAAAATGTGCAGACTATTCGTAATGAATTTCTATCCAAGGGTACTATTCGAATCGGCAGCGGCTTATAAAAAACAGTCTCATGAAAGGTAAATAATTATCATTATGAATTATTTGCGTAACGTGCTTTTCCAGTGCTCTGGTACAAAGCGATTCTATCAGGAATCGAAATTGCGAAGAGAAATTCATTAAAAATAATAAAGAGGGCTCAACGAGCCCTCATCCATATTTCAACTAACCAAGGGTGGGCCGCCGCGCGCGGGGCCTATGAATGAAAAAGAGCCTTCGTTTGGACGGCTGTCCAGACAAAGACTGTTTTTTGGATGGGTTTGTGATTATTCAACTTTTTCGAAATCGGATTTCGAAGCTCCGCAAAGAGGGCAAACCCAGTCTTCAGGAAGATCTTCGAATGCGGTTCCAGCTGGGATGCCGTTATCGGGATCGCCGACAGCCGGATCGTACTCATATCCGCAAAGTGTGCAAACGTACTTGTCCATTGTGTATCTCCTTTATGTTTAAAACCACATAAAGTATACCATGGAACCGTTTGGTCAAAGTCCGAAAAGCCGCTGTTTTTACCGGGAGAGAAGGCAATTTAAAAATCGGCCGTCTCCAGAGAATGCAGAGGGATAAAATCCGAAAAGTGCGATGGCAAAAAGAATTTAGAGACAGGGAATCAGAGTGCTGATCGAGGGAGCAGAACCGGACTCACAGTAAGACAAACGCATGCTGTACCTTTTGAACTTAGCGTTTTGTCCTGGGCAGAAAGTGCATAGAAACTGATTTCAAATCCATCAGACCTGAGGCCGTTAATTCGCCTCAGGTTTTCCTTTGTCTGTATTGCTGTTTCAGCTGCGATTTAAAAGCAGCCCTGCGCTAAATATGGCAGGAAAAAGCCTGAATTCTCTTCCTGGTCTGGATTGGAATCCGCCAATCCGCCTGGTATCCTGGCATTAAACGGAGGAAAGAAAAATGTCCAATTCTGAGCCAATTCCAAAAATCGAGAAATACGAAAACATTGAAGTGCTGGTGCCTTCGCTGGATTTGATGGCGGGGAAAATTCTGTATGAATATCTCTTTGAAAGCAAAGGGTAGTCCAGATTGAAATCGAACTTCTGGGTGATCAGTATTTTCGAGGATTTCTTCCCAAATGCATTCTGAATTATTATGGAGTCAACACCGATCCCAGCTGCGGAAACCGCGGACTGTATAAATACTATTCGTACCAGGATGTCATGGAGCACCTGCTTTTTCTTTGGATCCGAAGACCCGCCAGATCGGCGAGCGTATATTTGCATATCACAATCCTTACGGGACACTTGCCTGAAACCAAGTGGAAGCCTTCTCTTTGACTTACTCACCTTTCAAAGAGGCTTCCGTGATCGGTTCGCCCGTGCTCTTTAATCGCTCTGCCTGTAAGTCTTTCTTTTTCTGCGTGCTGGGTCGCATGCAACGTACCTTTGCAAAAACGGCGTTTCTTTCCGATCGGCTTTTATGCCGCAGGGAAGAAACGCCGTTTTATTACTGGGGAAAAGAATGGGCCAGAGAAGGGGTTATTTAGCTTTGAGCGTCACCAGATCTTTCATTCCATCGGTGAGATAAATATCGAAAGTATCGGTGGAAAGATCCGGGGTTACGTTCACGGTTCCTTTATCGACGATCCAGATGGCCTGCAGACCGATCTTTTACAGAGAGCTAGGCCGTCTTCAACGCTCATGCAAAACAGAGCGGTCGACATGCCGTCGCAGTAGGCAGAATCCTGATCCACGACGGTAACGGAGCGCATGTAACGGGCTGGATAGCCGGTGGTCGGATCGACAATATGGGCGTAGCGCTGTCCGTCAATCAGGACGTAACGCTGATAGTCGCCGGATGTTACAAAGCAGGAGGGATCTGCAAGCGAGCAGGTGAGAAGGGAATCGCTGCCATCCGGATCCTGAATGCCGACTTTCCAGTTTTTGCCGTCCGGCTTGTGGCCGATCAGAACGACGTTGCCGCCGGCATTGATCAGGCCTTCTTCCAGACCGGCTTCGACCAGACGATCGGCAGCCAGCTGTGCGGTATAGCCTTTGGCAATAGCACCAAAATCGAGGGCGGCGTCTTCGCCGGTCAGCGTGATGGTGTTTCCATCGACTTTAACGCCGTTCACGGAATCTTTGTTGATGGCATCTTCGACTTCCTGTGCAGAAGGAAGGACAGGATCACTCTCGTCCATGACCGCTCGCCATAAGGCGGTGAGATTGCCCTGCGCCGGATCGAACTTGTTATTGACGGCATGAATCTGAAGGGCGTCGTTGTAGACTTCGATCATTTTTCGTCCACTTCAAAAGGCGTATTGCGCGGGGCGTTATTGATCGTGTACAGGCTGACGACGGTATCGTCGGCTGGCGGGTTGACGGCATCAAAGATGGCCGAACATTCCAGAAAGGTATCGCGGACGATCTGAAGCCAGCGGTCAAAATCGGCTTCATTGCTGGTGGTCTTGAAGGTGACCGGGGTATCGAATCCGACATCAATCATCGTTGTCGAGCGCGACTGCACTTCGCCTTTGGATGCGTCTTTGGGCGAAGAAAGATATAGCGTAAAGGAAATCGTCAGCGCCAGTACGCAGATGGCGGCAACAATCCAGGCACCGATATGGTTTTTGTGCTCTGGTCTGTTTTTTCCTTTTCTTTATTGCTATCTTTATCGTTTTCCTCTAGATCGTTTTTGTTTTCGGAATCGTTTTTGAACTCGGATTTGTTTTGGGACGAGAAATTTTCGTTTTCGTTCTCTTTTAAATTTTCGGTATTTGTATTCGTCTGGGCTTCCTCTCCGGCAGCTGCAGGAGCGTCTGACGATGCTGAAGCGTTTTGATCGTTTTCGTTTGGCATAATTTTCTTTCCTATTTTATATGGGTAAGTATGGATCGTAAGCAGGGAACTCCGGGCAGGCCGTAAGAACTGCGAACTCGCCGAAATGGACGAATCCGTCTGGAGGTTCCGTTTGGTGTTCCGTCAGGGCGTTTTTCCAGGTTGCAGGGATAGCACCGGAATCTGCGCGAGGAGAACTGGTCTGTTTTGCAGAATGCGCAGGCAGACCGGTAACAGTATACCGGATTTTGAAACAGGGCTTCCGTTTAAGCAAGACTTCCCGTATGTCGAAAATTCGGCTCGACTCTGCAAATTTTCCATTCTGACGTCTGCAGGGAAAGGTCTGGGCATGCGCTTTGGCGCTCTGTATCGCTCTGTATGGGGAAGGCAAAGTCCTGGATGCGTTCGACAGGGAATCCACAATCCGCAGACACCAGATACGAATTGTCAAATAAATGTGTTAGCCGCATTTGATTTTCTATGCAATGGTTACTAAAATTGGGTTGAACTGCATTGAAAGGAAGAAAAGTATGTCACTTTTATTAGGGCCAATGTGTCAGCACATCCCTGGTAGAAAAGGATTGACGGATCACAGCGATGCGAAAACTCTCATGCCGAAAAAGGAAGTTTATATTCCTCTTTTCGCAGGCAACAATTCGCAGGTTGAAATCCTCGTCAATGAAGGAGACCACGTAAAGATCGGTACCCGTCTTGCCAATACCAAATCGGCATTTCCGGTTCCTGTTTACTCTTCGGTTTCCGGTATCTACAAAGGAACTGTCAAACGGCCTCATAACAGTCTGAAACCTCAGCCGCACATGGTGATTGAGCTGGATGCTGTCCAGGAAAAACAGCAGGCTTTTGAACCGCTTGACTGGACTCGCGCGAGTCACGAAGAGATGGTCGAATTTGTTAAGAACGCCGGTATCATCGGTCAGGGCGGTGCCGGCTTCCCGACCTACGTGAAGTATCTGAACGTGGAAAAATCGACACCCTCATTATCAACGCCGTGGAATGTGAACCGTATATTACCGCGGACTACAAATGCATCATGGATGAAGTACAGGACTTCGTACATGGCGTGCGCATTCTGCAGAAAATGGCAGAAGTCAAAACCGTAAAAATCGGTGTCAAGAAAACGCACCCGGACCTGATTAACTACATCCGTGAAGAAATCAGCCGTGAAAACGCAGCCGGCATCGAAGTAACCCCTGTACCCGATGTCTACCCAATGGGCGGCGAACGTACCCTGATCCGTACGATTCTCAAGAGAGAATACGATCGTCTCCCTGGCGAATGCGGCGTTATCGTAAACAACGCGGAAACCGCGATTCTGGTTGCGCACGCTTTTGAAAACGGCGAAGCGCTCTCCAAGAAATACGTAACCTTCTCCGGTGAAGGGCTGAAGTATCCGGTAAACGTTTTTGTACCGGTCGGCATGTGCGTGGCGGAAATCATCGAACAGCTCGGCGGCTTCATCGAAAAAGTGGATTCGCTCAAGCTGATTGCCGGCGGTCCAATGATGGGCAAGGCCATGGTTTCCGATCAGATCTGCATTGACCGCGCCATGAACGCGATCACCGTTCTGAAAAACGAAAACGAGCCGGAAATGACCTGCATGCGTTGCGGACGCTGTACCGCACACTGCCCGATGGGCCTGCAGCCGGTTCGCATTTCCAATGCGGTCAAGGCCAACGACACCGTGGAAATGGAAAAACGCGGTGCGATGCTCTGTATCGAATGCGGCCTGTGCACCTATGTCTGCCCAAGCCACATTCAGGTTACCGAAAATGTCCGCAAAGCCAAGCGTACGATGGCTATGAAGGCGAAGAGAAAGTAGAGGGATACGAGAATGAAATTTGCCTTTCATGTAAGCCCGAACCTTCAGTCGTCGAATTCCACGCAGAAAATCATGCGCAATCTGACCATTGGTCTTCTGATTGTGTTTGCGGCTTCCGATATTTATTACTTCGTTCGCTGGGGTGCAGCGTTCGGTCTGCAGGCGCTTCTGCTTCTAGGCTGCTCGCTGATCACCACCTTCGTGTGCGAAGCTATCTTTGCGAAAGTAAAGAAAGAGAACATCAAGGATTTCATCACCCACTCCTTTGGATGGGTAACGTCCCTGATTCTCGTTATGATGTGCCCGATCACCATCCCGCCTTATGCGGTAATTATCGCGACGATCTTTGCGATCGTATTTGGCCGTCTGGTGTTCGGCGGATTTGGATTTAACATTTTCAACCCGGCTGCTGTAGGCCGTGCAGTCATCTTTGCTTCCTTCTCCGGTGCAGCGACCGCGTCTCTGGTTACAACCAGTGCAACCCCGACTACGCTGATGGCCAACGCCTTCAACTGGCTGCCGGGAACCGAAGCGGCGCTGGATGCCTACCTCGATTCCGTAGGCGGATGGTCGAGCCTGTTCATGGGCTTCTACCCTGGTGCAATCGGTGAAACGATGTCTCTGCTGATCCTTCTGATCGGCATCTGGCTTATTGTCAAAAACGTCATCGACTGGCGTATTCCTGTGTTCTATCTTGGAACCATCGCGGTGATCTCCATGATTATCGCCATTGCGACCGGAATCGAATCCTGGCACGGTGTTCCCGGATTCATCTGGTACCCTCTGCTTCACCTGCTGACGGGCGGCGTTATTTTCGGCGGCGTATTCATGCTGACCGATCCGGTAACGATGCCGACCGTTCCATCCGGACGCATTTTCTTTGCGATGTGCGCAGCGGCCATTACCGTTCTGATTCGTGTAAAGGCAACCTGCCGGAAGGATGCATGTACTCCATTCTGATCATGAATACCTTCACGCCGATGATTGAATCCGCTCTGGACGCTCCGCAGCTCAAACAGATGAAAAAGGCCTGGACCATGATTGCCTGCGCTGCTGTATTTGCCGTGTGCGTCGGCTTCTATGGTGCTACGGAAAAACCGCAGAGAGCCATTCCGTCTGAACTGAAGGAAACCGCTGTACTCGTAATGAATACAGAAAACGAAGGGAAGGGGCGTAAGTCATGAAAAAGACAGTCCAGCTTACCTGGCCATCTTCCTGGCCGTCGTTGCTGCCATCGCAGGCGGCGCGCTCTCCTTTGCCAACTCCATGACCGCTCCGGTCATCAAGTCCAATGATGAAAAAGCCGAAAAGGCTTCGCTTCTGGAAATGTATCCGGAAGCTTCCGTGGACGACTTCAAGGTCGTAGATACCGCCGACATCACACCGGACAACCCGGAAGTCGAAGGCGTTTACACCTATGAAGGAAATATTGTCATCTTCAAGTGCACTGTAGCCGGCTATGACGGCGGAACCACGTTCCTTGTCGGCATTAACAATGACGACGGAACGATCAGCGCCTTCAAGGCCATTTCCAACGGCGACACCAAAGGCATCGGTTCGCAGATTATGGATGAGCCGTTTGCGCAGTCCATTATCGGAAAGGATGCTGCCGGAGAACTCGATACCATTTCCGGTGCCACAAGGACTTCTCAGCCTGTAGTCGATGCCATTAACAAATGTGCAGAGCTGGCTTCTGAAGTAGAATAGGAGACCGTCAGATGAATCGAATGCAAAACTTCAAAAACGGTCTGATCAAGGAAAACCCTGTTTTCGGACTGTACCTTGGCCTTTGCTCTACTCTGGCCATTACCACAAGTCTTAACAATGCGATTGGTATGGGTGTTGCGGTAATCTGCGTTCTGATTGTTTCCAACATGATCATTTCCGCAATCCGCAAGCTTGTTCCCGACGATATCCGTATCCCGGTTTATATCGTCATCATCGCTACGCTTGTAAAAATTATCCAGCTGCTGATTAAGGCGTATGCCTCGGCTCTGGATACTTCTCTTGGCGTCTTCATTCCGCTGATCGTTGTAAACTGCATCATCCTTGGCCGTGCCGAAGCCTTCGCTTCCAAAAACGGTGTATGGGATTCCGCACTCGACGGTCTGGGAATGGGTCTTGGCTATCTGCTCGCCGTACTGGCCATGTCTCTGATCCGTCAGATTCTGTCCACTGGCGTTCTGTCCATGACCAACCCGTTCAACGAGGCGCAGACGCTCTTCTCCATTACTCTGATTCCGGAAAGCTTTACCATTTCTCTGTTTGGTTCTCCGGTGGGTGCCTTTGTTACCTTTGCCTGCCTGGCTGCTGCACTGACAGCCTATAAGAGCCATGCAGCCAAAAAGAAGAAGCTGCCCAGAAAGCACAGAAAGAGGCAGCCGCTAAAGCAGCGGCAGCCGGAAAGGCGGCTTAATGTATGATCGGTGAACTGATTGCTCTTCTGATCACTTCCGTTCTGCTCAACAACGCGATTCTGAACCAGTTCCTGGGTCTCTGCCCGTTCATGGGTGTATCCAGAAAGAAATCGAGCGCGCTGGGCATGGGCATGGCGGTTGTCTTCGTCATTTTCGCAGCCGGTGTTGTAACCTACGCGCTTTACTACCTGGTTCTTGTTCCTCTCAAACTGGAATACATGGACCTGGTTACTTTTATTCTTGTTATCGCTTCGCTTGTACAGCTCACGGAAATGTTCCTCAAAAGAAGTCACCTGCTCTGTACAAATCCCTAGGTGTTTATCTGCCGCTGATCACGACCAACTGCGTTGTACTCAACGTCTGCCTGGTTAACATCTCCAACGGATACGACATTGCACACATGCTCGTATACACAATCGGTACTCCGTTAGGCTTCGCTCTGGTGCTGTACATCTTCTCCTGCATCCGCGAACGTCTCGATACCGCTGATGTTCCTGCCTGCTTTAAAGGCAACCCTGTCGCTCTGATCGTTGCCGGCCTCATGGCCATGGCCTTCTCCGGACTGACAGGAATCATTTAATGGATAACATCGGACGTATTCTTCTGGCGATCCTGTTTTTCGGAGCGCTGGTCGGTCTGTATGTCTTCCTGTTTCTTAAAAACAGAAAGACACCGAAGCCGGAAGGATGCGAAAATCTCACTCCGGACTGTTCGGGCTGCCGGGATCTCTCGTGCCCGAACCATCCTAAAGAAGAAAGTTGAGGTCACATGATGGTACAGGCTATTCTGATGATGCTCGTTCTGGGCGCCATTCTGGGCGCAGGACTTGGCGTCGCTGCCAAAGTATTCCATGTGGAACCCGATACGCGTGTTGAGTTTGTTACCTCCAAGCTGCCAGGCTACAACTGCGGCGGCTGCGGCTATCCAGGCTGCAGCGGTTTCGCGGACGCCATGGTCAGCGGAGATACCGACTCCTGGAAGTGCAAACCGTGCAAAGCGGATGCCAAAGCCGAAATTATCGACTACCTGAAAAACACACCGGGTCCAGACGGAAAAACCGTTACGATCAAAGGTTAATTTCGATACAGAATACAGAAGGACGCTGCGGCGTCCTTTTTATATTCACAGTAGTGAAACCGCTTTTTGTAAGTGTCAAACAATCGACGGGTATACGCGAGACTGAATATTAGATACGCTAAACGGGATCCCTTTCGAGATCCCGCTTGGCGTATTTTTTATTCTTCATCGTTTTCTTCATACTTCGGATCCGGTCCACGGTATCCAATTCGAAGATATTCAGGTAAATCCTTTGAATACGGCAGAAGTGACTTCAATACATCTACCGCGATTTCATCGTCTTTGAACCATTTGAGTTCATCCAGAACGTACTCCATGTAGCGCTCTGGATTTAAGTCGTTCATTTCAGCCGATCGAAACAAAGTCATAAACGCTGCGACGACTTCCGCACCTTTGATACTCTTCGTAGTCTGGAAGTTTTTGCGATTGATCACGAATGGCTTTACGGCTCTTTCTGCCACATTATTGTCGATCGGATAATCACCGTCTTCCAGGTACCTTCCCAACGAGTTCGCTCGATCCATGAAGTACTTGGCTGCTCTGTAGGCGGTGCTTCTTTCCTCGAATCCACTCTGAATCTCCATCATGACTCTTGTGAGTCTTTCAAAGCAGGGCTTTGAAAGTTCCTGCCGAACTTCGGTTCTCGCCTCGTGCGAGTAAGAAGCAACGTGGGATTCGATGTGGTAGAGCTTCCCGAACAGAGACAGGGCTGTGAGCAGAATCTGGAGACCCGGACTTGGTTCGGGTCTCTCTGTTTCGTCCAGCTGGGCTGCCGCTTCTGCGGCCTCTTCGTCGTTCTCCAGTGTGGTCTTTTCCCACTTCAGGACGTCTGCCTGATACTGCGCGAAGTCTGACCGGACTTTGATGGCTTCGAAGATCTTTCTTCTCGCATGGGCCATACAGTTGAGCTTTCTGCAGGGGCCATAGTAGTTGGCATATGCATAAAGCCCGTCTGTCATAAGGGCATGACGAAAAGAACCGCCAAGGAGGGCGATTACGAACTCCTGTTTCTTGTAAGGGAAAAACTTATAGACAGCCATCTGGTTCTCTTCATAGATTCCGCTGACGGCGACAACCATAGAAGACTGTTTTCGATCTTTAACCTCCGTGCACTTTAAAACCGTCTCATCCATATGGACGACGTTACAGTTTGGGAGATCCTCAATCATTTGTTTTACGAGGGGCTTCAGATAAAGATCGTAAGTTTTTTCCAGGATGTTGCCCATGGTCTGACGGCTGATCGGCAGTCCCGTGAGACTCAGGTGCTTTTCCTGACGATAGGCCGGGGTTCCCATTACGAACTTATCGTAGGCAATTCCCGCGACCATAGAGGAAGTTGCGACACTCTTGTCGATCAGTGCAGGCTCGTCAGGTTCGGCGGTGCGGATGATGGCTTTCCCGTTTTCATCCGTACACTTGTTTGGGCACGCGACTGTCTCACGCAGCACTTCTTCCAGCCTATAGCGAGCGGGAATCCGATGAATCCTATAGTGACGTTTCATTCCAACAGTTTTCATCTCACAGCCGCAAACTGGGCAAATGCGCTTTTCCCTTCTACACTGAAGGTAGTGGTTTCTTTGACCGCTTCCTGCTTTCTGCACTTGGTGGAAGGTTTTTCTTGCTTCCTTCAACAGAACTGAGCTTTAAATCTTCAGCTTCTTTACGATAGCGGTCTCCCTCTTCCTGATATTTCGCAGCCCGGTTAAAACAAACATCGGCTTTCAGATCAAGCTGAGCCAGCTGTTTATTCAGAATATTGATATCTGGGCCGCCGTCCTCGTTTTCAGAGTAATCCAGTTTCAAGGGAACCATCTTTTCCGTAGAAGGACCAAAGCGGCCGCTTTTCACGGCTTTATTGATTTCTTTAGCGAAATAGAGATCCAGGTACATATCCTCAATAAATTTGTCTTTCTCTTCTTCCGTCATGGTGCTGATCTGATGATGAAGATCTTCGAGGAGCTCGTTGCGGATTGTCTGGTAAGGGTTCGGCACATTCATGTATTAATTTTAACATATTTAGAGCGATAGATAAAGTAAATGGGATGATTTATCTTGATATTCCTTCAAGAAAATCATCCTTTTAAATTGGTTTAAACATACTTATAAGTTCGTGGCAGAAATGCCGGCTGGGGAACAATCGACAGACCGGAAAGCAGAGAAGCCAGCTGCGAACAGTCAATTCGCATGAAGTCGGACTGGTCAGTGCTGACAGGCCACTGAAGGGAAGATCTGGAGAGTCGCTTATAAACAAGCCAGAATCCATTTCCGTCACGAAGGATACCTTTGATCTTGTTCTTCTGTCGATTAACGAAGAGAAAGAGGGATCCATCCAGCGGATCCAGAGCGAGAGGTCCTTGAACCAGGGAGACGTAACCGTCAATTCCTTTGCGAAGGTCAGCAGGCATCTGAGCCAGATAGATGTTTTTAACTTTGGAGAAATCGATACCGAGATCGATTGCAGGGATGATTGATTCCATGAAAAAGCCTCCTTGAATAAAGGAATTATCCCAAGGAGGCGGTCGAGAAAATACCCGTCTTTTATTTGACGCTTACGCTTTTTACCTGTATAAAATTGATTAAATCAAATAGTATCGCGGGGTTTGGGCATAGTTTGTCAAAAATATGTGAATTTCATTGGCCAGGAAGGGGAAAAGGAGTACTCTCTTCCCATCAGAAAACGGCAAAGGCGCCGAAACAGTTATCCAACGGCGGATAACAAGTTTCGGCGCCTTTTCTTTTCTAAAAAATGAAAAGGAGGAACATATATGCTTCAGGAAGCTTTATCGCAGATCTTTCAGATCTGGTATCTGATCGGTGCCGCCCTGGTCTTCTTCATGCAGGCGGGATTCGCCATGGTCGAGGGTGGATTCACCCGGGCGAAGAACGCAGGAAATATCATCATGAAAAACACCATGGACTTCTGTCTTGGTACGGTTGCCTTTCTGCTTGTCGGCTACTCGCTGATGTGTGGAGCCGGCAATGGATTTGTCGGCTGGGGACTCCATCCGCTGACCGACTTTGGCGGCACGGACTGGTCCCTGTTCACGTTCAACCTCGTCTTCTGTGCCACAGCGGCTACAATCGTTTCCGGTGCCATGGCTGAACGTACGAAATTTCTTTCCTACTGCATCTACTCGATCATCATTTCTCTTCTGATCTATCCGATCGAAGCCCACTGGGTCTGGGGACCTGGCGGATGGCTGGCATCCCTTGGGTTTCATGATTTTGCCGGTTCGGCAGTTATTCATTATGTCGGAGGCACATGTGCACTGATCGGCGCAGCGATGCTGGGAGCACGTATTGGCAAATACGATAAGAACGGAAAACCAAGAGGTATTCCAGGTCATAACATTATGATCGGCGCCCTGGGCGTATTCATCCTCTGGTTTGGCTGGTACGGATTCAACGGTGCCGCCGCCGTAAACCAGACTCAGCTGGCAACAATCTTTGCCACCACAACCCTGGCTCCGTCTCTGGCAGCCTGCACCACAATGATCTACACTTGGATCCGCTACAAAAAGCCGGACGTAGCCTTGACTTTAAACGCAGCCCTTGGCGGTCTGGTAGCAATCACTGCTGGATGTGATGCAGTAAATGCTCTGGGCGCCTGCATCATTGGTATTCTCGCCGGTCTGGTTGTTCCATTTCTGACCTGGCTTCTCGATTACAAACTGAAAGTTGATGATCCCGTTGGTGCCGTTCCCGTTCACTTCGGATGCGGAATTCTGGGAACCATCTGCGTAGGCCTCTTTGCCTGCGGCACTGATTCAATGCCGGAAGCGGTTGGACTGTTCTATGGCGGCGGCTTCCATCAGCTCGGCATTCAGCTCCTTGGTCTGCTGACAATCGGCATCTGGACAGCCTGCACAATCGGCCTGACCTTCTTTGCAATTAAAAAGACAATTGGTCTTCGCGTATCTCCAAAAGAAGAGATCCGCGGTCTCGATATTGAGGAACACGGCCTGGCTTCCGCCTACGCAGGCTTCGCTATGGAAACCGAAGTTCTTGCTGATGACGAAAGCGAACCCGAACCCCTGTCGGCTTTTCCGGAAGCAGCTATCTCCGATGCGGTTCCTGCAGCTATTCTTGGGAGCGCGGAGAGCGGTATGCATAAAGTAGTGATTGTATCTGCCATCGATAAATTCGAACGTCTGAAAAAGGAACTCGAAAAATCGGTATCGGCGGCATGACCGTATCCAATGTCATGGGTATGGGCGTACAGAAAGGCCAGCCTATCTATTACAAAGGCGCCGAAGTGCAGAGCCGGCTGCTGCCGAAAATGCAGGCCGAAGTCGTGGTATCCAAAGTGCCTGTAAAGGACGTTGTCGAAGCCGCGCAGAAAGCGCTCTATACTGGAAATATCGGTGACGGCAAGATCTTCGTCTATCCTGTTGAGGAAGTTGTTCGAATCTCGACCGGTGAGGCCGGTGCCAAAGCGCTCGATTACGAAAAATAATCATCTGATTCTCGTTCGGAACGAAACTTTACCAACAGCCGCAGACAGCCGAAAGAGTACAGTCACTTTCACATCTCTTTTTGAACCCTTCGTCAGTGAACTCCTTTAATTTGCACCCTTCAAACGATTCAGACGGCAGAAGATGCCGCAGCTCTTCCGGCTTGTCTCTTCAATACTCTGCGCGGCTTTGAGCATAATTCGGCCCTGGATTTTGTTCAAAGCCCAGCAGAAAAATATTGCAATCCTTTCAACATTTCATTTCTCAAATCTGTTTCTTATTCCAGGCAGAGCGGCAGCGGTTTATGCTGCCGCTCTTTTTTCATTCATGGACCCCGCGCGCGGGATCCTATGAATGAAATGTGAAAGTCTTTAGATGATTTAAGGCACGACGAAAAGCCCTCCTTGCGAAGGGAAATTTTTCTTAGCCGTCATCATTTGTATTTTGCGTTATACCAACAATGACTTGGTTGTTTTTTCTGCCAGTTGAAGGGGAATTCCAATCTGTTTAAGCAGGATCTGCACCTTTTCAATAAGAACTGGATCTGATTCTTTTGTCAGTTCAACCCGTTCTACGGCCGTTTTCTGAATTTCGTGGACGTTCTCCAATTCCACGAAATTCTCGGCTTCGGTGCAGCTGTTTTCTTCAACCGTCTCGTTCTCAGCCGGGACCGCTGTATTCGATACATCAGATTCATCACCGGGCCGGAAAAATTCTCCGGTTCGAAGCATGTGATAGGCTGCTGTCATCATTTTTCTCGCAATAGCCACCAGAGCTCTCTTCTTGCCGCGTCTGCCAGAAATGGCTTTATACTTATTGCCAAAATATGGATTTTTAACGGCGTTGAGAGCGCACTGAATCAGTACAGGCTTCAGGTATCTCCCACCCTTTCCTATCTTCACTGATTTGTGCTTTCCGTTACTCTGATTACTTGCGGGACAAAGGCCGCACCAGCTTATAAAGTGCTTCACGTTTACGAAGCAATCCATTTTCGGACCGATTTCGCCGAGAGATGGGAAATCCCAGGAATTGACTCCAGAAGTTCAAGCTGGCTCTTGAAAGGTTCAAGAGTTTCTTGCATCATAGATTCGTAGTCTTGAATCTGCTTAGCCGTATGGTCAATTCTTTGATAGGCGGATTTGAGCTCAAATTTCTGCGAGGGGAGAACTTGGCGCCGGCGAACGCTTTATAAAGTTCTTCTTCTTTTCTTTACGCTCCTGAGCATTGGCAAACTTGACGATACTGCACGATTTACGAATCCGCTTCTGTACTTCTTCCAATACCGGCACCTCCGTGTCCAGCAGGTATTGGATAACATTCCTTGCCGATTCCCCTTCAACACCCGAGAAGATCAAATCAAGTCGGATATTGGCTTCGGTCAGGATATTTCGAATGCGACGGATATCGTCGCCTCTGACGTAAACAAGTTTTGTCCGCGTGCGTGACAGTCGTCTGGCTTCTCAAATGCGCCGTTCGGGAATATAGGATTCCCTGAGAAGGCCGTTAATTCCCAGTTCTGCGATCCACGCAGCGTCCTTCTGGTCTGTTTTCTGACCAGTGATCATCCGCACGTGTTTTGGATTGACTATATGCGGAATCAGCTTTTCTCTTCACAGACGTCGTAAACCGGTGTGGAGTATTTTCCGGTGGATTCCATGTAGACATCGATCGGATCATGCGGCTGAGATTTCAGAATTTTCTTCGTCATCTCAAGAATCCAGTCACACATCTCAGAAAGATCCGTATGGTTGGATCTGAACTTTTTCGATTTGAGCTTGAGAACATCCACATTGGTTTTAGGATCTTTCACAGAACAGCAGACGCAGGCGTAGACATTGTTTTTATGAACATCGAGTCCGGCGCAGACGGACTTTTGAATCTGAATGGTCATGTCTAAGCTCCTTTCTGAAAGAAACAGGAACCAGAGCAGAGAAGTCGATTCTTTCTGTAAGAGCTCGCCAATCTGATGAAGCTGACGGCCTAAACAAAATGTGCAGACTATTCGTAATGAATTTCTATCCAAGGGTACTATTCGAATCGGCAGCGGCTTATAAAAAACAGTCTCATGAAAGGTAAATAATTATCATTATGAATTATTTGCGTAACGTGCTTTTCCAGTGCTCTGGTACAAAGCGATTCTATCAGGAATCGAAATTGCGAAGAGAAATTCATTAAAAATAATAAAAGAGGACTCAACGATCCCTCATCCATATTTCAACTAACCAAGGGTGGGCCGCCGCGCGAGGGCCTATGAATGAAAAAAGGCTCGTTCCCCAGCGATGATGCGGTATATAAGACTTTGTATTTGCGGATCGTGGAGCTTGAGAAGAAGTGGCAGGAACGTCGCCAGTCTGGCAGCGGAGGGCGCCCGCTATAAAGGGTCGCTTCAGAAATTTTCATTCACTCACCATTCAGCGAAGGTTTTTGCTGTTCGGTACGACCAAATATTTCAACTGCTAAAAATCGAATTTACACAGATTTCTGGACATCCCCTCAGATCCGTACCTGCTCAATTGGCTGCTTCGAATGAAAAGAGAATTGGGCATTTAAAACCCTCCAGTTTTCGCTGAAACAATATCAGCAGAAATTGAAGGGGATAAGACCGTCAAATAAGAAATTACTGTTTATGGTTATAGCGGATGAAGTTGGTCATGACATGCGCTTCTTCTTCCGGAAAACCGTATTTTTCTTTCGCGTCCTGAAGCGCGTATTAAGAAGGTCATGTTGCGGGCAAGCTGACGCATGGTGCTAAGACATTCCACATCTTCTTTCGCTTGCCCGGAGAGCCGTCCATACACCATGTTCCAGTAGTTGGACGACACAACCGGCATTCCGCCAATGGTGAGTACTTATTGAGCTCATCAAAAGTACTCGAATTTCCGCCGCGGTATGTGTCCTCCGAATTTCATCGCTTTATCAAACCGTGTGGAGTAGAACAGGTACCGCTGGAACGTATATTCGTTTACGTTTGCAAAGTAAACGGGGTATCCAATGATACAGCCGTGAATATTCTTGTTGTCGATGTGGACCATTATCGTTTCCAGACCCAGTTTTTCGAATTCTTTTCGTACTTCCTCAAGGGCGACGGCGGTCTTTCCGTTTACCTTCGGGGAGGCGTTGATCAGTCATACGTCCATTTCCTCTGAAACCCTTTCCTGGTTTCTGGAAAAATTTTTGGTCAGCCGGCAGGTCGAAAATCCGCTTTCAATATAGCCAATCAATTCGGTTGTCCGAATCGGGATGGCTCTCTTGAAGTTCGAACGAAATCTCCGGAAAGCAAGGAAGTCCGTTTTGTGAATCAAGCTCGTATCCTTCGTTTGAAAAGGACAGAACAGCCGCAAATGTACCCCTGAAAGAGAAAAGGATCGACTCAGGTACAATAGAACTGTCCAAAGCGCTGAAAACGCCTCCAAGTTACTCTAACCCGGAGGATGGTTCGAGCATTGCGCCGTGCGGACAACCAGAACAGCCCGCAATGGGGAGACAGAAAGAGGGAAGTTATCGATGATTGCCTTATACGAAAGCCGTAAGGGAACCTGGCACAAACAAGCAGAAATGCCCAATCAGGATGCAGCGATCGCCCTGCAGATTCACAATGCGACCATCGCCGTTTTGTGCGATGGGGTATCACTCAATTACCGGATGGAACCTTCGCACAGTGAAGAAGCTTCCCGATTCTGCGTGAAAGAAAGCGTCGCCTATCTTCGTTCGCATTTACACACAAATACGCCGGATGCAGAAATGGACAGCCTGCTGCGCAGTCTTTTTGTTCATGTCCGACAGGAAATGATTCGCTATTTAAACGCGAAAGGCATTGAAGAAGGCGACGCGTCCACAACAATGCTGGTCGCGATTTATCGCAAAGGAAAACTATGGGGCGGTCTGGCCGGAGACGGCGGTATTTTGTATGAACGAACCGATCGTTCGATTGCGATGATGGTTACCGAGATCAAGACGTCTTCGATGGTTTATTCGCTGCGCGATTCCAGGCACTGGGCCTTTTTCAATTCTCTGGGCTCGCCGCTTCCGGTTCGTCGCGTTTTTATCGCGACCGATGGCGTGTTCGATACGATCTGCGGCTGGAACGGCCAGGGCGTCGTCTGTCATGTGGATGAACTGTTCGACTTCTGGAACGTATCCCGTGTGAAGGAAAAACAAAGAGAGGCGTATTTAAAAGCAAGAGTGGACGAAGTCCAGTCCGGAGATGATCTCTCCGTTGCGCTGATTGAGGATTCACACTATTTCCATACAAAATGAGAACGATTAGAATATTCCAGTAAACTCAGGAAATGCGCGAAACGGCGCATTTCTTTTTGAGGCACATTTCTTTTTGAAAAGACAGGAAAGCGTCTTCGTGCATGAAAGAAGATCGATCCAAAAGCAGGAAGACGGGAAAAGAGGAAAATTTATGGCAGAAAGACTTTTTGATCATGCTGTCGATCGCTCGAGCGATCATTCGTTGAAGTATCATGCCGGTCCGATGCTGAGCGATCCGAAAATGATTCCGCTCTGGATTGCAGATATGGATTTCGCCGCACCGAAAGCCGTACGCGATGCGCTGGAAAAATGCTGCGCGCTGGGCGTATTTGGCTACACCGCCCCATGGGATAAGTATTTACAGGCGGTACAGAACTGGATGAAATCCCGCCATCATACCGCGATTGAAAAAGACTGGATCGTAACGGCGCCCGGTATTGTTCCGGCGATTAAAATCCTGATTCAGGCACTCACAAAGAGGAAGATCCAATTCTGATTTTCCCTCCGGTTTATCACCCGTTCAAAAACAGTATTGAAGAACTGAACCGTACACTGGTATGCAGTCCTTTAAAGGAAGAGAACGGCATCTATTCCATCGATTTTGAAAATCTGGAGACGCAGCTCAAAGAGAAAAAGTGCGTATGATCATCTTCTGCTCGCCGCATAATCCGACGGGAAACGTCTGGGCTAAAGAAGATCTCCAGCGTCTGGCTGCCCTTTGCAAAAGTACGATATTGTGCTGGTCAGCGATGAAATTCACATGGACTTTGATCCCGATCATCGTCATACGACCATGCTGGAAGCGGATCCGACCATTGCGGATCAGCTCGTTCTCTGCACCGCTCCATCCAAGACATTCAACCTGGCTGGTCTGCAGGATTCCAACCTGATCATCCCAGATGAAACCATTCGCAAAGCCGTACGCAAGACGATGTCACGCTGCGGTATGGGCGAGGCCAATGTTCTCGGCCTTGTCGCCTGTCAGACTGCCTACGAGCAGGGTGCCGAGTGGGTAGATGAGCTGAACGCCTGTATCCGCGAAAACGCGCGGTTTATCCAGAAGTATCTGGAAGAACACATTCCGGAAATTCGCATGGCCATTCCGCAGGGAACATACCTGTTCTGGCTCGACTGCCGAGGCCTGCAGATGAGCGATGAAGAACTGCACGACTTCTTTTTGAACAAAGCGCATCTCTGGCTCAATGACGGCGTGATGTTCGGTCAGGAAGGAAGCGGATTCATGCGTCTCAATGCCGCCTGCCCAAGATCGACGCTCAAGCGCGCGCTCGACCAGCTTGCTGATGCCTGGAACGAAAGAAGAAGAACCAGATCCCGATCGGCGATCTGTCGCTGCGATAGAAAGCCGTAAACTGGAAAGACAAAAACAGCCGCCCCTGCGAAGAAGAGAACGAAGCGTTCGTCCGGCTTTCTTCTTTGAATACGGGGCGGCTTTTCTTCTGGAAACAAGGACGACTGCAAATTGTCGAGACTGCACAATTCGAAAAAGAATTTGTCACATCCCGCTCATTTTCCATCTGCAAAGACCAACAAATGGATCGATTCTTTCTTTTTGAAACAGAAAGGCATATAATTGAGTGATTCACTATTTTATTTAGGAGATGAATGGAGGAATATTATGAGTTACGCAAGCTTCAACGATATCGTCGCACACATGAAAAACTACGGATTCGTATACCAGGGATCCGAAATCTACGGCGGCCTTGCCAATACCTGGGATTTTGGTCCGCTTGGTATCGAACTGAAAAATAATATCAAAAACGCCTGGTGGAAACGCTTCATCCAGGAACAGCCGGAAAACGTCGGCATTCAGTCGGCCATTCTGATGAACCCGCAGGTATGGGTAGCCAGCGGCCACGTCGGCGGATTCTCCGACCCGCTCATGGACTGCAAGGACTGCAAAACCCGCTACCGCGCAGATACCCTGATTGAAGACGCCACCGAGGGCAAGGTCAATCCCGCTGGATGGACCAACAAGCAGATGGAAGAATTCATCGACGAGCACGTAATTGTCTGCCCGAACTGCGGCAAGCACAACTTCACCCCGATTCGCCAGTTCAACCTGATGTTTAAAACGTTCCAGGGCGTTACCGAAGACGCGAAAAATGAAATTTATCTGCGCCCGGAAACCGCACAGGGCATTTTCGTAAACTTCAAAACGTACAGCGCACCATGCGTAAGAAACTGCCGTTTGGCGTCGGCCAGATCGGTAAATCGTTCCGTAATGAGATCACACCGGGCAACTTCATTTTCCGTACCCGTGAATTCGAACAGATGGAACTCGAATTTTTCTGCAAGCCGGGAACCGATCTGGAATGGTTCAAGAAACTCGAAGGCATGTGCGAACAGTTCCTGCATGACCTCGGCCTGACTTCCGATCGTCTGCGCCTGCGTGCTCATGATCAGGAAGAACTTTCCCACTATTCCAACGCAACCACCGATATCGAGTACCTCTTTGGCGCTCCGATCGGCTGGGGCGAACTCTGGGGTATTGCTGACCGTACCGACTTTGACCTCACAGCGCACCAGAACACATCCAAGCAGTCTCTGGAATACTTCGACCAGGAGGCCAATGAAAAATACATTCCGTATGTTATTGAACCTTCCGTCGGCGTTGAGCGTCTGATTCTTGCGGTTATGTCGCAGGCTCTCGAAAACGAACAGATTTCCGAAAAGGACAGCCGTATCGTTCTTCGCCTGCATCCTTACCTCGCTCCATATAAGGCAGCCGTTCTTCCGCTGTCCAAAAAGCTTTCCGAACAGGCCAGAGCGCTCTGCGGCGATCTCGCTCGCGACTTCTCCGTAACCTACGATGAAGCCAATAACATCGGTAAACGCTATCGTCGTCAGGATGCGATTGGTACGCCGTTCTGCATCACCGTTGACTTTGAAACGGAAAATGACGGCTGTGTAACCGTTCGTGAACGCGATTCCATGGAACAGGTCCGCATTCCGCTGACTGAAGTGAAAGACTACATCGCTTCCCGCGTTCAGTTTGCCTAGGCTCTTCCATTTCAGGCTGCTCCCGCTCTGGGAGCAGCAGCTGATTCGAGAAGAGAAATTCCTTTTGCGTATTACGAATGGTATGGGATCCATTTCGCCGCGTCGAAAAGCGAGTACCCTTCACCTCATTTTGTCATCCGCCCGGATTAAAAAGTTACGCATTTTGTTCATTTGCACAGTGAACGAAACGTCGACGTTTGAACAGGGCGAAAACGGGGCGAAAACGATACGCGACGTACGACTGCTATTTCCTTCATTTACTGATCAAAGAGCCGAATTCTGCCTCCGGCTCTTTGCTTGTTTTCATAAAACGGCGTGATCCCCCAGGGAAAGGAGCCTGAGTTTCATGCAGATTCCTGAACAGGATCTTCGTAATATTTTGGATCAGACCGATATCATTTCGGTCATTGAGCGGTATGTCCCTCTCGAAAAAAGGGAAAAGAATATCTTGGTGTCTGTCCGTTTCATGACGACCATTCGCCATCCATGCGCGTCTCCCCGGACAAGCAGATTTATAAATGCTTCAGCTGCGGCGCCGGCGGCAATGCGCTTCGCTTCATTCAGAACATTGAACATATCTCTTTTCCGGAAGCAGCGGCGAAAGCTGCCGAATGGATCGGCTATCCGCTCAACATTCAGAAGGCTGAACCGGATGAAAAGAGTGTTCAGAACCGCGACGCGTACGAAACGCTGCGCCTGTTTACGGTGTACTGTTCGTACGAGCTGTTCAGTCAGGACGGACTGAAGGCCCTGTCCTATTTGAGCGGCCGCGGCTTTTCGAAAGAAATACTGAAAGAATACGAAATCGGCTATGCGCCGGAAGCCGGCATGGTCAAGGACTATCTGACGCATCGCATTTCCGATCGAACCATGCTGGAAAAACCGGTCTGGTTCAGATTGGAACGAACGATCTCATCCCGAGCTTTTACAACCGGATTATGATTCCGATCCATGACGCCAACGGTAAGCCGGTTGGGTATACCGCCCGTATTTTGCCGCCGGCGCAGGGACCGAAGTATGTCAATACGACGTCCACGGAGCTTTACGATAAAAGTTCGCTGATTTTTAATTATCACCGCGCGAAGGATGAAGCCCGCAAAGCCGGCCGCGTCATTCTCTGCGAAGGCGCCATGGACGTACTGGGACTGGCCAAAGGCGGCTTCAAAGAAGGTATTGCCTGTCTAGGAACAGCGCTGACGGATACGCAGCTCGGCCTGATCGCCGCGCTGAACGTTCCGGTCACGCTCTTTATGACCAGGATGAGGCAGGCCAGAACGCGGTCTGGAAATTTGCGCAGAAAGTGCAGAATACCGGAATCCGCTTTTCCATCGTCGCCAATGCGCCGCGAAAAGATCCGGATGAAGTGTTCAATGCCTACGGCCGGGAAGGACTGGAACAGGCGATTGAACAGACCGTCTCGTACGCGTCCTTCGCGTTCGACTATTTAAAAAACAGTACAATCTCAACAACTACGAGGATAAGAAGCAGTACGCTCGCGCCATGGAGTCGATCATTCGAACGACCCTCGAATCGTTCGAACAGAATGCGGCGTTTGAAAAGCTGAAAGCACTGACCGGCTTTTCCTTTACCGCCGAACCCCTCAAGCCTGTCTGGCAGCCAAACCGCTTTAAAAAGGCGGAAAAGCAGCAGGGAATGCCGCTCCAGCGGTCATCCCGCCGGTTGTCAAAGGCCGTCTGCAGGCGGAAAAATCCGTCCTGTGGTCCATTCTGTTTCATGAGAGCTTTCTGAAGCAGTTTCAGGAGCAGGTCGGCTTCTTCTCGAATCCCGCCTGTTCGAGACTGTCTCTCTACATTTTGCATGCGTATAAGACCGATGCCTCGCTGGATCCGGCCATTCTGATCGAACAGATAGAAGAGCCGGATGCGCGGGATCTGCTCGTTGAACTGGCGGAATGGCCGGACTATTCTGATCTGCTTCCTCAGTTTTTCGACGATGCCGTCTGCAAAATTAAATCGGATATGTTATCGCACAAGATCGATTCCCTGACGAGGCAAATTCGTCAGGCGAGAGATCTGAGCGAAAAAATAGAACTGACCAAAACGAAACAGTCGCTGGTTCTCGAAAAGAACCGGCTCAAAAAGACGGTCCAGTTCTGAGCTGCACGAATGGACCGTTCTATTCACGGCATGCGTCTTTGTTAAACCGCACGCTGTCCATCGCCTCGCTGTCCATTTCGCACATGGATGGCGGGCGAATTTTCATAATTGGAAAAAGAAACATAGAAAGGAACCTGATACGATGACCAGAAAAGCCAGGAAATTCCGTTCGCTCGATGAAGCGAAAGAGTATCTGCTTTCTATGAGAGATCAGAAAGAAGCGGTTGATCTTTGTGACTTTCAGGAGATGATTACTTCCCTTGATCTGAGTGATGAAGAAAATGAGGATCTGTTTGAATGGATCCGAAACAGCCAGGTCCTCGAACTCGATTCGGATACGGAGGGACTCGAAGCCGACGACCTCGATGACGAGCCTGTCCGTTCCAGAAAGGACCCCTTTCCCGAAGACTTCGGCGAAGCTCTGGAAGGAAGACTGGATCAGGAGCTTAAGGTAGACCAGGAAGAAGAATTAGAAGAAGAACTGGAAAGCGAAAGCACTCAGGAAGAAGAGGAGAACTTCAGCCAAACCGCAAAGTCGCGCAGGGCCTCTTATGACGAGATTGAAAAACTCGAAAAGGCATTTGAGGAAAATTCCAAAAATCGCAGCAGCGATCCCGTACGCATGTATTTGCGCGAAATCGGTCAGATTCCTCTGCTCACCGCCCAGCAGGAAAAGGAAGCCGCCAAAGGCTACCAGGAAGAAGGACGCAAGGAATGCCGCGATCTGCTGATCAATTCCAACCTGCGTCTAGTCGTTTCCATTGCCAAAAAGTTCAACGGGCGCGGCCTGCCGCTGCTCGATCTGATTCAGGAAGGAAACTGCGGCTTGATCAAGGCGGTCGAAAAATTCGACTACAAGCGCGGATTTAAGTTTTCAACGTACGCGACCTGGTGGATCCGCCAGTCCATTACGAGAGCCATCGCTGACCAGTCCAAGACGATTCGCATTCCGGTCCATATGACCGAGACGATCAACAAGCTGACGCGTATTCAGCGTCAGCTCATTCAGAGATCTGGGACGCGATCCGCTTCCGGAAGAAATTGCGGAAAAGCTTCCGAATATGAAACCGGAAAAAGTCCGTGAAATTCAGCGGATCGCTCTTGAACCGGTTTCGCTCGAAACGCCGATCGGCGAAGAAGACGATTCGCATCTTGGCGATTTCATTGAAGACAAAACGTCCATTTCTCCAGTGGAATACACCCACAACCAGCTGCTCAAGGACGAAATCGCGCTCGCGTTAGAAACGCTGAACAAAAGGGAAGAGGAAGTCATCATGATGCGCTACGGCCTCCATGACGGTCAGCCCTGTACCCTGGAAGAAGTCGGACAGGCGTTTTCGCTGACGCGCGAACGCATTCGCCAGATTGAAGTCAAGGCGCTGCGCAAGCTCAAAAGCCCCGCCCGCTCCAAACGGCTGAAGGATTTTAAACAGTAATGGAAATTCAGAAACTCCCCGGACTTTCGACGCTATCCAAACGCCTGAAGATTCTGGCGCAGGAAGTCGAAGGTCCAGTACTTGCGGATATCGGCTGTGATCACGGTTTCGTATGCATTCAGGCTCTTCTAAACGGCAAAGTGCAGAAAGCCTATGCCTGTGATTTGCGGGAAGGCCCGCTCGAATCAGCCAGAGCCAATGTCGCTCAGGCGGGTCTTAGCGATCGGATCTTCTGCCGCCTTCGAAACGGGATCGAAGGATTAGAAGACGATGTGAATCAGATTCTGATCGCCGGCATGGGCGGTACGCAGATCGAACAGATTCTTGCGGCCAGTCCGCTTCCGGATCGAGTATCGTCCCTGCTGCTTTCTCCGCATAAGGATACCGAACATCTGCGCCAGTGGCTCTGTGATCATGGCTTTACCATTGTCCGCGAGCGGATGATTCAGGACGGCCATTTTTATCCGCTGCTTTATGTACGCCCTCCAAAAGCAGAGAAGCAATCGCCGGCGGTCGATGGTACGCTGTCGCCTCAGGCCCTGTATTTTGGCGTTCATCCAAAACGGAACGCGGATTATGATGCGTGGCTGTTGTGGCGGCTTAACAAATGGAAAACCATCTGTAAAACCATGCCGGAAGATAAGAAAGCACCGTTTCTGCAGAAAATCGAGATGGCAAGATCCCTCCAGAATCTCTCAGACGGATCTGTCTCATCTACACTGGATCCAGAGAAGGAATAAGCGTCCAAAACCGGTCCAGCTGCTTTTTCACCACAGGAAATGAACAGGCTATCGTCAGGAACTGAATTCCTTACGGCAGCTTTTCCTTTGTCTGGACTGAGCCGTTTTGCGGCGCAGACGACGTGAAAAAGCGGAAATCCAAAGGAGATCCCCGCTGAACTGCGAATGGAGCAGCGCAAATCGATAGTGATCTGGTTTCTGTGAGTGAATTGAAACAGTAAATGCAGCCATTGAACGGATAAAAATGAGCTGTTTTTGTCAATTGAAAACTGGTCCAGGCGCGTAACTGAAAGGCTGGCCCGTGAATGGAATATCACGGTGGAAGAAATGCGGGCAATTCTCTCGGCCCGCATTGAGGCCGGAATGAATGACCCTGACCCGAAGAAGCGGGTGCAATGGGAAAGGATATCCCGCGCCGGGACGATACCTGCGCCGGAAGAGCGGCTTCGGCAGGCGGTAGAGCCGATCGAAGCCGAAGGGTGCGGCGATCTGCTTCGATGGTATCCGATTTTATGAGCAAGGGTGCATTTTTAAGAGCGGGATTTTGAATAATGGCAAGAATGAAAAACAGCAGGTTTGCGCATCGCTATGTGCCGCCTGCTGTTTTTCGTATCTATTTCTCTGTCTGTACAAATTTTGTCCTTTCTGATGAATTCAACTGGATTGAATTTTTCTTCTGTCCAGTATCCCGGGTTCGAAAAGCGTTTGCAATATATAGATGATAATAGAAATCAAACTATACGAATAATCAATAAAAACAGTATAAATAGAAATGCGCTTGCGGAAGCGGAAATTCCGTTTTCTTCGTTCGTTTCGGCTTCAAATCTGTGTACGATAAAAGAAGACGATTGAAAAACCAGACAGCAGGCAGGAGGGACACGTATGCCATTTAAGCTCATTCGAAATGATATTACGGAAATGCACGTCGACGCCATTGTGAACGCGGCTAATCGATCACTGGCCCAGGGCGGCGGCGTGTGCGGGACCATCTTTCAGAAAGCAGGCGCGGCAAAAATGGCAAAAGCCTGCAAGCCTCTGGCACCCATTTCGACCGGACAGGCGGTTCTTACGCCTGGATTTGCGCTGCCGGCAAGATACGTCATTCATGCGGCAGGTCCAGTTTTTGCGAGTTACACTCCAGAAGAGGCGAGATCCCTGCTTGCCAGAACCTATCAGAGTGCTTTGCAGCTGGCCGATGAAAATGAGATCCGCAGTCTTGCCTTTCCTCTGATTTCCAGCGGAATTTACGGCTTTCCTAAAGACCAGGCGCTTCAGGTCGCCATGACGACCATTCTGGATTTTCTGAAAGATCATGAGATGGATGTCTATCTGGTGGTGTTTAACCGGGAATCCTTCGCGCAAAGTCGAAAACTGGCCGGTGAAGTGGAAAGCTATATTGAAGACAATTATGCGGAAGAACATACTGACCGATCACGGTCGGAATCCTTTGAACTGGATGATTTTGAACTGGATGATGAGGAAGAGCTTGTCCACGCCGCACCTTCACTCGTTGAAGCGCCTCATTTTGCAACTGCTGCCGCAGCAGAAGGAATGCCTGAAGACGAGGAAGACCATTTTATCGTCGATGAACCGTTTAATCAGAAGCTTTTCCATCTGATTGATGCCAAAGGCATGAGCGATGTGGATGTATATAAGCGGGCCAATCTCGATCGCAAGCTCTTTTCCAAAATCCGAAGCCGCAAAAACTACATCCCCAGCAAGAAAACGATCCTGTCTTTGGCCATAGCGCTGAAGCTTACTCTCCAGGAAACCGATGAGCTGCTCGAAAGTGCGGGCTACGCTCTGTCGCGTTCGCTGCTGTTCGATGTGATTGTTGAATTCTTTATCCAGAAGCAGAAATACGACATTTTTAAAATAAATGAGGTTCTCTTTCTCTACGATCAGCCGCTGCTCGTGCTCGCTCTGATGCTCAGACAGCCGGCCAATTGGATGTCGCCGTACCGTTTTAAATGTCGCTTTTCGGGCGACCTGAAGAAAAGCCTTCTTTTGTAGGATGGATTCATCCAGAAAAGGAGGTTTTCTTCTATGACAGCAGGATTAACTGAACTTGTTTTTATTCTCGATCAGAGCGGCTCCATGTACAATCTGACCGAAGATACGATTGGAGGTTTCAACTCCATGCTCGAAAAGCAGCGTCATGTAAAAGGCGACTGCAAAGTCACAACGGTTCTCTTCAACGACAGGGCGCATACAATCCACAACCGCCTCGATCTTCAGGCAGTGCGTCCTATGACCCGTAAAGACTACATACCGCACGGGTCTACCGCACTCTATGATGCGGTAGGAAGGACGATGGATTCGATCATCGCGTCACAGCGGCACATGAATCCGAAATACCGAGCTAGCCAGGTGATGTTTGTCATCATTACGGACGGATTGGAAAACGACAGCATGTACTATTCCGCCAGCCAGATTCGAAAGATGATTGAGTACGAAAAAGAAAAATACGGCTGGAAATTTATTTTCCTCGGCGCCAATATCGATGCCGAAAAAGCAGGCTCCGAGATCGGAATTGATGCCCGATTCACCGCAAGCTACGTACCCGATGCGGAAGGGACAGAGCTGAATTTTGAGGCGGTCAGCGCTGCAGCGGCCTGTGTACGGGAGAGCGGTATTCTGGAGGAAGACTGCCTCAATGAAATCCGCAGCGATGAAAAGAAACGAAATCGAAGACGCTTTTAAAGATCTTCGCGTATTCCGAAGATGAAGAGACAGCATGGAAACCGAAAAGACAGCCGCAGCTGCCCTCAGGCATAGGAAATCAAGTCTAATAAAGAAAAACGTTCAGGTGTTCGCTTCACTCGCAAAGGCGAGGCGAAATCTGAACGTTTTTCTTTAATAGGACTTCGAATCAGGAATAGAAAGGGGAATCCTGCGGGGACGATCGGCGGTGCGGGTATTCAGCAGCCTGCGACGAATCGCCGGCGGCAAGAAGACAGAGAGGAGGCGGTCTAAAGCAAAGGAAAAGGCTCTGAGACCTCTGCATGTGCTGCAGAAGATCAGAGCCTTGTATTCGGGATACAAAGAGAAAGCATTAGTTCTTCTTTTTCAGAATCAGCGATTCGTACGGACGCAGGGCGAGAGCATCCGGATCAAAATCACTGTAGTTGGACAGGATTCGCTCGTATTCATGAAGATCGAGCGAAAGGGAGCGGGGTGTCCGAAAAAATTGTGGACGCATAAAATTTCTTCGCTATCGAGTTCTCGCACATAGGCGTAGAGATTTTTGTCCGTTTGAAGGAGCGTTCTGGTCGTTCCGTGCTGCAGGATGGGATTTGTTTTCTTGAGCGCGATGAGTTTCTTGTAGTAGTCATAGATGGAGTCTTCTTCCTGTAAAACCGACTCTGCATTGACGGTTTCGAGATTGTCGTTGAGGCGAAGCCAGGGCTGGCCGCTTGTAAACCCGGCGTTTGTCCCATTCGTCCACTGCATGGGCGTACGGCCGTTGTCGCGGCTTTTGCCTGGAGAATGGCGAGAATTTCGTCATCGCTCTTATGCTGCTCGTGTTTGAGCATGTCCGCCGCGTTGTGCGATTCAACGTCGTCATAGTCCGCGACAGAACGGCTGTTGAGATTGGTCATGCCGATTTCATCACCGTACAGGAAATACGGAGTACCGCGGCGGGTAAAGATCACCGATGCCAGCATTTTTGCGGATTCCTTCGGGTAATGGACGGGATCGCCAAAGCGGGAAAGGGCTCTTGGCTGATCGTGGCAGTTCCAGAACAGCGCGTTCCAGCCGCCTTCTTCTTCCATTTTCACATCCCATTCAAAGAAGAGATCTTTCAGTTCCTGAAAGTCGAAGGGCATGAGCGTCCATTTCTGCTTATCCTTGTAGTCGACTTTCAGATGATGAAAGTTAAAGCACATGGAAAGCTCTTCGTTTTCGGGTTTCGAATAGCCGGAACACTTTTCCACGGACGTTGCGGACATTTCGCCGACCGTCAGGACATCCGCATTGCCTAGCGCTTCGACATGCAGCTGATGAAGATAGTCGTTGACTTTCGGACCATCGGTATAAAATTCCTTGCCTTCGCTGCCTTCCGGTGCGTCTTCAAACGCCATTTTGTCAATCAGGTTTACGACATCAAAACGGAAGCCTTTGACCCCTTTTCTATCCAGAATTTCAGAACATTGACCAGTTCGTTTCGCACATCCGGATTGGCCAGATTCAGATCCGCCTGGGTAGGATCGAACAGGTGCAGATAGTATTCGTCAAATTTTTCGACATACTGCCAGGCTGGGCCGCCGAATTTGGACGGCCAGTTGGTGGGCAGATGACCGTCTTTTCCTTTTTCCAGATGTAGTAGTCCTTATACTTCCTGTTGCCGGCCAGAGCTTTCTGAAACCATTCGTGCTCGGTTGACGTGTGGTTGAATACCATATCGAGCATGATGCCGATTCCGCGCTTTCCGGCTTCACTGACCAGCGTTTCGAAATCGTCCATCGTGCCGTAGTCGGGGTTGATGGCGGTGTAATTGCTGACATCGTACCCGTTATCCTTTTGCGGGGAGGGAAAGATCGGGTTGAACCAGATCATGGTGATGCCAAGATCCTGCAAATAATCCAGATGTGAGGTAATGCCGTTCAAATCCCCGCGTCCGTTTCCGGTGGTATCCTGAAAGGACTTGGGATAAATCTGATACACGACTTGTTTTGAGCAGTCCATACATTTCCTTTCCATAATCAGTTCCAAAGTGCAGTTCAGAGGGTCATCGCAGACTTATGAAAAGTCAGCGATGTAAAGGTTAAAATGATTTTGTTTCGCTGCGTCTTTTAAAAGACTGCGTTTTTAAATGCTGGAAGAAGGGAGAATAACGGCAGCCGGTTCGGAGGCTTCCACCTTTCCGTCAGCCAGCAGCTTCACGTTCTGACCGCTGGTGACCACGACAGGGAGATAACCGACTTGCCGGCAGCGCGGATCGCGTTCAGATCCATTTCCACCATGGGATCGCCGGCGGTAACCAGATCGCCCTGTTTTACACGCATTGTAAAGCCTTCGCCGTTCAGTTCCACGGTATCCATGACCAGATGGATCAGGACTTCTTCGCCTTTCTGCGTTTTAAGACCAATCGCATGTTTTGTCGGGAAGACCATCATGACTTCCGCATTGCACGGAGCAAGCACAAGTCCGTCTTCTGGATCGATCGCAAAGCCCTGGCCCATGGCGCCGGAAGCGAATACCTGGTCTTTGATTTCGGATAAAGGAAGCAGAGTTCCGCGCATCGGAGCGTTCAGGATTACGTCTTTGTCTGCCTGCTCGAGGGTGAGCCTGTTTTCTTTCTGCGCCTGTCCATAGCGGACTTCATCAGAGAGATGGGTTTTGCCCCAGATTACGGTAAGAACAAACGGGATAACGATCGCAATGACCATCGCAATCAGGAATAAGCCCCAGTATTGCGGAAAGATGGAAAGAATGCCAGGCAGACCGCCCACACCGATGGAAACGGCGCTGATGCCAAAGCCAACGGAGAACATGGCTGCGATCGAGCTGCCGATCATGCCGCAGATAATCGGGAAGCCGTATTTCAGGTTGATACCAAATAATGCCGGTTCAGTAACGCCAAGGTAGCAGGAGATGGCTGCTGGAAGAGAAACCTGCTGGATACGTTCGTTTTTACGGGTGAGGAAAGAGAAGCCAAGAACGGCAGAGCCCTGTGCAATGTTGCTTAAGGCGATCATCGGCCAGAGGATCGTTCCGCCATACGAGCTGATCAGCTGCGGACATATGATGCAGACCGGTAATAACGAGCGGGGCATAGAGCAGGCCAAACACACCAGCGAACAGCCATCCAAACGGATTCATGAGTCCGGCGTAAACGGCTTTGGAAATCCAGTCGCCCAGAACCCAGCCGATTGGACCAACGCTCGTATGCGCAATCAGAACCGCCAGAACGATGGAGCAGAAGGGAACGACGATGATGGAAACAATTGCGGGCGTGATCTTCTGGAAGAAGCGCTCGAGATAGACGAGGATGAAGCCGGCCATAATCGCGGGGATGACCTGTGCCTGATAGCCGATCATACGAACCGTCGCAAAGCCAAAATTCCAGACTGGAATATCTGCCACCGGCGTAGAAGCTACCGCGTAGGCGTTTAAGAGCTGCGGAGAAACGAGAGTAATACCGAGGATAATGCCGAGCACCTGACTGGTCCTCATCTTGCGGGTAATCGACCAGGTGATGGCTACCGGCAAATAGTGGAAGATAGCTTCGCCAATCAGCCACAGGAAGCTGTCGACGCCGCTCCTTTCCATACTCGATTGCATGCCTGCTGGCACGACGTGCGGTATGCGCGCCGTTCAAAATCTGCTGCAATCATTTATAAGAGGCATCGTACCATTTATAACCGGCCTGTATTTTATTTTGATCTGTCTGGATTGGCCGGCAGCGGGCAGCTGTTTCGATTTGTGCCGGGATTACTTGTTCAGCCCCTGGTCGATCTGATGCAGGCGCTCGATCGTTTCGTTTTTCAGAAATTCCGGGGTGCTGGCACCTGATGTTACCGCGACTTTCTGGATTCTGGCAAAGTCGAATCCGTCCAGTCCGCTCGCACTTTCAATCTGAAGAACATGGGGAATTCCAGCTTCCAGACCCGTCTGAGCCAGTTTGCGGGTGTTGTTGCTTTTGGGATCGCCGATCACGACGAGCAGATCATAGCCCTGATCCTTTAAATTCATGACGGCCTGCTGCCGCAGTCTTGTCGCATTGCAGATTTCGGACCCAAATTCGGCCTGCGGATACTTCTGCGCGATTCGATCAAACAGATCTTTTAAGCCCGAGACGGACATGGTGGTCTGATTTGTGACGAAAATCTTACCGGTTACCCCTTCCGGAATGTCCTCTTCCGTTTCAATCAGATAAAAGGCAGGCCGTTCGGACGGGTTCGATGGGGCATCGCTTTCCAGACGGCAGTCCATGGCGGCTTCCGCTTCGGGATGCGCTTTGATACCGATATAAAAAGCGTATAACCTTCCTTGCGTTTCTGGGCAATCAGTTTCTGTGTGGAAAGGACATACGGACAGGACGCGTCGATGCAGACCATTCCTTTTTCTCTGGCCTTTTCCCGAACCGCATTGCTGACGCCATGGGCGGTAAAGATGACCAGACCGTCATCAATCTGATCGAGCAGCTCCAGCCGGGTTTTGCCTTTGGCTTCCAGAATATGGAGTCCCTGGGCTTCGAGATGACTGTTGACAAACGAATTGTGGACGAGCGATCCGAGAACGGTAATCTTTTCACCTGGATGTTCGCTCACGATTTTTTCGGCCAGACGGATCGCCTGATTGACACCGCCGCAAAATCCCTGAACGGGAACTTCAAAAATTTCCATAGGTCAGCTCCTGAATGGCCGGTTTTTCGACCGGACTGTACAATTGAGAGGATGGGCATCAAATCATGATACCTTCTTAAATATGCCACAATATACAGGAAGAGGTGTTTCTGTGAATCGTATAGAAGAAATTATGAAAATTGAGGGGTTTAAAACACTCACCCCGATTCAAAAAGCGGTAGTTGAACGCAAGGATAAAAACCGGGATCTGATCGGTATTTCCACGACCGGATCCGGTAAGTCGCATGCCTTTTTCATGCCGATCTTTGAGCGGATCGATCCCGATCTCGATCAGGTTCAGGCGGTAATTTCCGTTCCAACCCGCGAACTGGCCTGGCAGCTGTATGAGCGTTCCAAAAAATTTCCGCTCATTTTGGCGTTCGTACGGCCCTGATTACCGGCGGACAGGAAAAGAAAGAAGGCGGTCTCACCCCGCAGATTGTCATCGGTACGCCGGGGCGCATGAAAGACCAGTTTCTCGACGACAAGACCCTTCGTCTCGATACAGCGAAAATCATGGTCATCGACGAAGCGGATATGACGATGGAATTTGGCTTTCTTGAAGATGTGGACGCGATTCTTTCCCATATGAAGGACGATGTCACCGTTATGGTTTTCTCGGCGACGATCCCGGAAATGCTTCAGCCGTTCCTGAAAAAGTACCTGACCAATCCGGAACTGATTCGCATCGGAAGCGATGAAGACTTTGCGGCACAGATCCGTCACATTCTCATTGATCGCAAGCACAAAACGGATGCGCAGCGAGTCGAAGATGTACTCAGTGCAATTCATCCGTACGTCTGCCTGATCTTTACCAATACCAACCAGGAAGCCGCCGCGCTCGCTAAGGAACTGCGCAATGACGGCTACGACCTCGTCGAACTGCACGGGGACCTCGAAGCCCGTGAAAGAACGAAGGCCATCCGCACCATTCAGTCCCAGAAAAAGTCGTACATCGTCGCTTCGGATATCGCCTCGCGCGGTATTGACCTCGAGGGCATCACCCATGTCATTTCGGTCGGCTTCCCGAAAGAACTGCCGTTTTACAAGCATCGCGCCGGCCGTACCGGCCGTGCCGGAAGAGACGGCATGGCCATCGCGATTTATTCACCCAAAGACGCCAAAGCCATTGCGACCTTAAAGAAGCAGGGAATTGTCTTTGAAGAAATGGACGTAAAAACGGCGAACTCGTTCCCGTTAAGGATCGTGCAGCCCGTCCAAAGAAAGCTGATCCGCTCGCAAAGGAAGTTTCCCGTCTGACCGGCGGCCGCAAGTCGACGAAAGTAAAGCCGAACTACCGCAAGAAAAGAGCGGAGCAGGCCGAAAAGATTCGCCGCCGAGCCAAACGCCAGCTGATTCAGAACGAAATCCGCGAGCAGAAACGCGAGCGTGCCAAAGCCAGGCAGCGCGCCAAAAACGCAAGACAGGGCTAACTGGAAATTCGGTTCGGATTTTTCATACCGCTTGGCTAAACCTCTGTATTTCATCCACGCAGCAAGCCTTTTGATAAGAAAGCCTGCTGCGTTTTTACTGGATACAGGAAGGCAGATCGCTCAAAAGAAATCGAATTTCGTATACTCTTGATCAGATGCAAATACAGGGCGGAGCGGCCAGACGCTCGAACACACGCCTCTGTCATCCATAGAAATACGTACATTCTAATAGAGAACGATAAAGGAGAAATGGATATGAATGCCAAATCCTATCAGGAAAACGTAATGTATCTGGGCTGCCATGTCGGCATGAAAGCGCCCGGATATTTTGAAGGCTCCATTAAAGAAGCGCTCAGCTACGGCGCGGACGCCTGCATGATTTATACCGGCGCACCGCAAAATTCAAAGCGCAAGCCGGTAAAAGAGCTGAAAATTGAACAGGGAAGAGCGGTACTGGAAGACGCCGGATGGAAAACAGAACAGGTTATCGTCCACGCGCCCTACATTATTAATCTGGCCAATATGCTAAAACCTGAAACGGCGTATTTTGGCCGGGAGTTTCTGAAAGAAGAACTGCGCCGCACTGCCGCCATCGGTGCCCGTTATCTCGTCCTGCATCCAGGAAGTCATCTCAAGCAGGGTGCAGAAGAGGGTATCCGCTGGGTTTGCGAAGGACTCGATGAAGTCTTCGAATCCGATTCGACCAGTGTAGAAATCGCTCTGGAAAGCATGGCCGGAAAAGGCAGCGAGATTGGCTGTACCTTTGAAGAAATTCGCGCCATTCTCGATGGCGTAAAAGATTCTTCCCGTCTGAAAGTCTGCCTGGATACGTGTCATCTCAACGATGCCGGCTACGATGTCAGCGATTTTGACACCCTGCTCGATCAGTTTGATGAACAGGTCGGTCTCGAACGGCTTGCCGTACTGCACGTCAACGACTCCAAAACCCGAAAGGCGCCCGCAAGGACCGCCATGAAAACATCGGAAAAGGCACGATCGGACTGGACAGTCTGGGCGCCATCGTACACAATCCAAGACTCTCTTCCATCATCAAGATTTTGGAAACCCCTTATATCGACGATAAACCGCCCTATGCGGATGAGATTGCTCTGCTGCGCGCCTGGCATCCCGCGAGTGTATCCGCTGACGAAACGGCCGGTGACAGCGCTTGCAAAAATAACGATTGATACAAATTCCGGAGCGGCAGAAAGTTTACAATAGAATTAAAAATATTTATTAACGATTTCATTTGAAAAATACAATGTCGCCTGACGCATTGCCCCGACCCTATGCCGATGGTATAATTTTCTAAGTTGTTTTAACGAAAGCGTTTCCGTTCAGGAAGAATTTCCATTTTGAAGGAAGCGCATACGTTTACACGGGGAAAGGAAATTGAATTGAAAAAGAACCTTGTCAAAGCCGCAACCGTATTTCTGTCCGCCGCCATGGTTTCTGCCGCCGTACCCGGACGCTCTCTTCTCGTACATGCCTCGATTGCACAGCCAACTGCCGCCGAGCTTAAGGCATCCGTTCAGGGCCTCGAGAATCTGAGCCGTTCTCGTCTGCAGGAATTATCCGGTGCAGATGCTGCACGGATTGCCAATGATTATCTAAACGGCATTCAGAGTGAATTCAACTCGCTCAGTGATGAAGATAAAGAACAGATCCTCAATTCGATTGCCCTCATCCGCCAGAGCAATCCGGATTTTCCTGTTCTCGAAGTTTCTACACAGGAAGAGCCGACCGCTGCCCAGACGTATGTCGAACCGGCAGCCACGCCTGAACCGGCGCCGGCTGAAGAAACATCCTCGAAGGCCTGTGCGTCTTCGGTCGCATCGAAAGAAAGCACACCATCCAAAGCGGAAAGTCAGAAAGACGCAAACGCATCGGATGTTCAGAATATGGACAGCAGCGAAACCGTAAAAAGCGGATTCGGCCGATTCGACGTCTTCCAGAAACGAAACCGCTTCAAAAAGAACAGTCGACATCCGAAAAGTCGGATGCGTCGGCTTCGAAAACGGAACATTCGATGAACGCTTCTTCCGATCATAAAGAAGAAGCAGCGACTGCCAGAACAAAATCGAAAGAAAATTCGATGAATGCAAATTCGCCTTCCGATCCAGCTGACCAGAAGCCTTCTCTGACTTCCTGGTTAAAAGAAGAAGAAAACAAAACGAAACCGCGCACGTTCTCGGAACTGTCCCAGTCCCTCAAAGAGTTCAGAGAGGAAAAGGATGAAACGAGCAAAGTGTCTTCACTGCCCATGCACGAAGTGACCGGCGGGAAAAACGATACGAACTCTTCGGATAAAACGTCATCGGATAATTCGAAAGACGATTCCGATCCGGACGAATCCGATAAAGACGAATCCAAAGATGACGATAAGAACAGTTCTTCCGCATCTTCCTGGGATGAAGATTCCAAATCGGATTCTTCCGATGAGGATTCCTCTTCCGATGAATCTTCGGATTCCTCTGATTCGTCCGATTCTTCGGACTCGTCGGATTCCTCTGATTCGTCCGATTCTTCGGACTCGTCAGATTCATCCGCCTCTTCCAAGGATCCGACCATGCCGACCCCTCCAGACTCCAAGGATCCCGGCACGAATGACCCCTCCGGGGAAAAGCCGGACGATCCCATTCCGAATATGCCCGAGCGTCCAGACGGATCCGCAAATAAGCCGTCGGACTCGATTGGTTCCATGACCGAAACCGATACCGTTGTCGGTCCGGCCTCGCCGGTTCTGAGCAATCCGGGAGCAAACCCGGGCGGCCAGCACGCGATGACGACATCGATTCATGTCCGACAGATTTCCCACGGTCAGAATAAACGGCTGAAAACCCTTCGCCTTGGCGAATACAATCTGCTTCCGGATTATTCCAACGGAGCAGCCTGGAGAAAATCGGTATCGCCTTACAACAGCCCGACCCTCTGGGGCCAGTGCACCTGGTTTGCGTGGGGACGTTTCTATGAACTGTACGGCTTCTCGCCGCGCTTTTCCGGAAACGGCTATGAATGTGTAAAGCAGCTGCTCAGCGCTCACGGTGATAAGTTTGAACTTTCCGAAAAACCGGCAGCCGGCGCCGTATTCTCTTCGGACGCCGCGCATAACCACGTCGGCATCGTTCTCGACTACGATGAAGCCACAGACACGCTGCTCATTCAGGAAGGAAACCTGGATGGCCGCTCCAATGAAATCTGGGCCGAAGCGATCAGCGACTACCGCACCATCAAGCTGAACTCTCGGGAAATTCGCATGCTTTATGGAAACGTAACGTATGCGGTGCCTAAAGAAGGTGTCCATTTTGTCGGCTACTTTGCGAAAGATGAAAAGGATGCCAATGCGAAGAAGATGAGCATTCGCGTAAAATCGCTCAGCGAACTTGCGCAGTCCAAAGTTGAAGATAAGATTTTCAACGCGGGCGTGAAAATGAATCATCTTCGTCACACGCTCGATGAATAAAAACAGCCGCTCTGGCTGACGATGCAATCTCCTGCCATCAAACGATTCCATTCTGAAACAGATACTTATGTCTGGAATGGAATCGTTTTTGCGTTTTGGGCGGCGAAATTCTGAAAATCCGCGCAAAGAAAAAGTTCTCTCGACTGCCCCGGGTCAGGCCGGATGTGGATATTCGAGAGAACTTTTGTGTTTTTACAAATTTTCTGAGTGCTTTATAAAGCGTCTGACGAGGTCTTTCAACCGATGGTGATCGATCGGAATTCTGGCAGAGACTAAAACAGAGCGGGGACAAGCTGAAGCAGATAGCCGAGCAGTACAGCGGGAACGTACATCAGCAGCGCGGTTTTCCAGATCGCTTTTTATTCGTAGAGTACTGGAACAGCGCAACAAGTCCAAGGCCGGCATTGGTCATCAGACCCGCAAACAGAGAACCAAAGGTCAGGGCATGCGAGCTGTAGAGCGAGCAGAGAACAACGGTAGCGGCACAGTTTGGAATAAATCCAAAGAGGGCTGCAGCAGCCGGCTGCCATAATGTCTGGGTCTGCAGGAAGGCCGCTAGCTGATCTTCGCCGATCCATCCGGTAATCGCGTTCATGGCGAGAGTCACCACGAAGACGAACAGATAAATCTTGATGGTACGAAGCAGGGCGGAAAGCCATACAGGGTATTGCGTATAGCAGCACGAACAGGCGCTCTGGCTGTCTTCTTCCAGATTTTCCGCTTCCTTCTCGTCCGTTTCTTCGACTTCTTCTTCCTCTTCGAGATCTTCAAAGCGGACGATGTGCTGATGACGGTACAGTACTTTATCGATCAGCGTACCGATGACGGCTGCTGCAATGAACTTCAGAACGAGCAGAACGCCAAGAGAGGGAATCATGTCCGGCTGAGAAATCAGAATCGGGACCGCTTCATCGCTCGTGGCCAGAAAAACAGCAATCGTTGTGCCGAGCGTTATGTTATTGGATACGTAGAGCATGGCGGCCAGAATGGAAAAGCCGCACTGCGGGATCAGGCCTAAAGGGCACCAAACAGCGGTCCGTATTTCTGAAGCTTCCAGAAAAAGCTGTCGGACTGATCGGTTTTTCGATCGAGAGAATCGATAAACAGATAGACGACGTACAAAATCGGAATCATCAGCCAGGTGTCTTTCCAGGCGTCCGTAAGAATATCAATAAAAATTCCATACCTTGTTTATAACACGAAGTGAGGAAGCCTTCTCTTTTGGGCAACCCGAAAAATACAGGATGCGCGTAATGAACATTCTGTTTTCGCTTTCTTTTCTGGATCCGAAAAAGCGGCGAATCAGGAACATGAAAGAAACAGGACGAGAAAGCAGAAACAAGATGTCTGATCCTTTCGATTCATGCACAAAATAAGCCCGGCATGGCTTTTGAATATTCAGGTGAAAAGACTACTGAATTTTGTCATCCTCTGCTGCAGAGTCGAGCCGAAGTGCATCATTCCCTTTTGAGGAATGACTTTCCGATGCAGGAAAATCTTCTTCTTCAACAATGACGGCAGAGGAGGGGACGCGAAGATGATGGCCGCTTAAGCGGAAGAGCGCAAAGTCATTAAACGCTTCATAAACGAGGGCGAAAATTGGAACACCCAGCAGCATGCCGATCGGACCGAACAGCGCGCCGCCGATCGATACCGAAAACAGAATCCAGAATCCGGAAATGCCCAGCTTGTCGCCGAGAATAACCGGCTTGAGGACGTTTCCGTCGACCTGCTGCAAAACGAGAATAAAGATCGCGAAGATCAGGGCATAGCCCGGTCGAATCATGAACAGAAGCAGGATGACCGGAATCGCGCCAAGGAACGGACCGAAGACGGGAATAATATTGGTAATGCCGATAATGAGGCCGATCATCGGGGCGTAGGGAAGGCCGAGTACCAGAGAGCCAAACCAGGCGCAGAGACCGACAATCAGAGAATCGAGAAGGTTGCCGACAATGTACTGCTGGAATACGTTTTTGGCGTCCATGGAGTACAGGTGGATGAAGTTTCCTGACGCTTGCCAAAAATCGTATAGATGAGCAGTCTGCACGTCAGCAGCAGATTCTTCTTGTCGAGAATCATGTAAACCGCTGCAGCCAGCGCGATTACGAGATTGGCCGCCCAGTGAATGACGTTGTAGGAATAGGACATCATCTTGGTCATGGATGAAGACAGAACGGTGCGCAGCGTAGCGCTGATGTCCAGGTTTTTCAGAAAGTTCAGAATCGAAGAAATGTCGAGACTGTATTTTTCGGCAAAAGTTTCGAGCGTGTTTTCAAACTGCTGCGAATACGTCGAAAAATTTCGTATGAAAATCTGTATGGAGTCAATGAGGGAAGGGATCATGACCCAGAGCACGAAGACGAAAAACAGAATAAAGAGAATAACGACAAGAACGACCGAAAGGGCACGCGCTTTTTACGTTTCATGAAATTGGAGAGCCGGTTTTCAAACCAGAGGACCGGTCCTTCCAGAATAAAGGCCAGGCCAAAGCCGATCAGAAACGGGGCAAGCAGACTGACGATGCTCGACAGGAAATGAAGAATATCGTTAATCCGGGTGAAAAGCAGATACGCAAAAATGGCGATAATGAGCGAAACGCTGTAAATAAAGATTCGCTGCGTGATCTTGTTTTTTAAATCGAGTTTCATGGTCACCTCTTTCGCACTCTATAATATCACTTGCGTAATGAATCCTCGCAGACTCACAATATCGTTATGGACAACTTTGTATATGGAACCATTTCAGTCAAAGCGGTACTGGAAGAAGAAAAACGAACCGCCAGAATGCTTTGGGTCAACCCGAAAAACGCTCCCGGGACATCGCCTATTTAATTGCCTTATGTAAAAGAAAAGGATTCCCGTCGAGTTTCAGAATTCTGAAACTATGAACGCAAAAGCGTCCGGCAATGGCGGCGTCATTCTGTTTTGTGAAACACGATCGCTGCCTGCTCTTAAGCCGGAACATTTAGAAAAAGGGCTCTGCGTCTACATCAGCGGCGTCGAAGATCCGTATAACATGGGAAGCATATGCCGTACCCTCTATGCGGCGGGTGCGCGGCTTCTGATTTTGCACGAACGCGACTGGTCAAGCGCGCTTTCCACACTGATGCGCTCTTCGGCGGGCGCCTGGGAACGGCTCGAAATTGCGACCATCGAAAACGACACGACGCTGATTGAGTGCGCCTTAATGGCGGATCGTCCGATCTATTGCGCAGCGCGCGATGATTCGGCTTCCTCTCTGGCGGATACGATCCTGCCGGAAAACTGCCTGCTTGCGATTGGCGGGGCCATGCGCGGCCTGTCTTCGGAAATTCTGAAAGCCAGTTCGCATCATCTGTTTATTCCATACGGCCGGCATTTTCATAACGCCCTCGATACCGCAAGCGCTGCATCCGTCTTCGCGTTTGCGTGGACGTTTGCGCACCCGGATCAGGCGTAAATCCCATAAATGGATCGGCATACATACGTCGGCATACGTACGATCGAATGAAATTCATGGAAAGCAGCCGTTGTATACGGCAATAGATACAGCACTGCAATAGATAAAACAATGGATAGACTGCATCGAACACAGGAAAAGGACATCCGCAAAGCCGGATGGATCTGGCGAGAGCCAAAAGGAGAATGAGTATGAAATTGAATCGTGAGCAGCTCGTCTGCATGGCGGTAAATGCGGAAGTAGATCATCCGACCATCAAGTCGTATCGCGGAGGCTTTGACGGACGGGCAAGAATTACGCTGGGAACCGGCGGCATTACGTATTCCCATGCGATCGGCGATTCCTGCATGAACATCGCCGGCGATCATGTAGAACCCGGCGTGTCGATGGCCAATCCCGATCCGAATAAAAATATGGCGGTCGAAACGTTCAGCTGCATCGGCAACGAAGTCCTCTGCCTGAGCGGACCGGCGAAAGGCTCCAAAGGCATCGTCACCGGAACGCATGGCGGCGTGGAACATACGATGGCATGGTTTCCAGCCGATGATCTGTGCCGTATGGACGGAACGGAAAAGTTTTTAATCCGTACGTATGGACAGGGACTGAAAGCCGAAGAAACACCGGATGTGTTCTGGATGAATATCGACCCGATGCTTCTCGATGAAATGGATCTGCACGTAAACGAAGAAGGCAAGCTGATCTTCCCGGTAACCGCCGTACTGCCAGCCTATCTGATGGGCAGCGGTCTGGGGTCTTCGTCTTTAATGAACGGTGACTATGACATCATGACGCAGGATAAGGAAGCCAACGAAAAGTTTGGCATCAATGATCTGAAATTCGGCGACTTTGTTGCGGTGCTCGATCACGATTCCACATACGGCGCTCATTATAAAAACAATGCGGTAACGATCGGCGTCGTTGTCCATTCCGATTCCTTCACTTCCGGCCATGGACCTGGACTGACGGTGGTAGCGACCAGCGAAAACGGCAGCATTGAACCCGTTTACGATCCGGAAGCCAATATTGGAAAATACTTCGCTGCCCTGCAAAGCGAGAGATAGAGAAAACAGGAATGACGTATGTTCAAGTAAACGTTGAACACGAAAACCGGGCGCTGAGCACGCCGTTTACGTACGCCTGTCCATTTGAAGTGGAACCGGGATACCGCGTTGTCGTCCCTTTTGGAAAACAGAAACTGACCGGCATGGTCGTTGCGCTGTGCGAGAAACCGGAAGATGCGAAGTATCAGATTAAGCAGGTCCTTGAAGTGGTGGATGCCCATCCCGTATTAAGCGCGGAACAGCTGACGTTAGCCAGAGAAATGGCGTATTCGACGATCAGCTCGCCGATGAGCATGGTCAACTGCATGCTCCCAGCCGCTCTTTCCTCGAAGTCTCAGAGACCAAATGAAGCCATGACCACCTGGCTGGTCAAGGAAAAAGTCGACGAGTCCGCCCTCGAAGCGTTAAGCCCTGCTCAAAATGAAGCCTGGTCCAGACTGCCCGATGAAATTGAACAGGTCAAAGCGCGCAAGCGGATTTCCGACTACATGATTCAGACGCTGGTCAATAAAAAGCTGCTCCACCGGCAGAAAAAGACCGTCAGCTATGGGGCTCTGCCCAAAAAGAGCAGATCGAATGGCCGCAGCTCAATCCTGGACAGCAGGAAGCGGTAAACGCGCTTTCCAATTTGCATCATGCAATCCATCTGCTTTTTGGCGCCACCGGATCGGGCAAGACGGAAGTGTATTACCATCTCGCTAAAAGACGCTGGACGAAGGCCGTCAGGTTTTGATCATGGTTCCGGAAATCGTTTTGACCCCGATGATGGAAGATCGCTTTCTGTCCCGCTTTGACTGCGATATTTTTCGTATCATTCCCGGCTGACCGCTTCTCAGACGCTGTCGGTCTGGAACGCGGTCGCCAAAGCCGGTCCCTGCATTGTGATTGGTACGCGCAAATCCGTGTTTCTGCCGTTTACCAATCTGGGGCTGATCGTCATGGATGAAGAACACGATTCTTCCTATAAGCAGGAAACCAGTCCCCGCTATCACGCCAGAGACGCGGCTATATTGCGGGCGAAGGCCTTTGACTGTCCGCTCGTTTTAGGTTCGGCAACCCCGAGTCTGGATACGTATGCGCGGGCTTTGAAAAACGTGTATCATCTCGTCACGCTGCCCGGTCGTGCTTTAAATGTGAACAACCAGATTCGCCTGGTGGATCTGCGCTATCAGCCGGTGTTTTCCAATTTTTCCAGACCGCTCATTCAGGCCATTCGAAAGCGTCTCGATCGCGGCGAAAAATCGATGATTCTCTTAAACCGGCGCGGGTATCTGCCCACTATACGGTGTCTTTCGTGCGGCGAGTATTTGCGCTGCGAAGACTGTAACGTTCCGCTTTCCTACCATAAGCAGGAAGATGCGCTCGTCTGTCACGTCTGCGGAAGACGCTATCCGCACATTCATCAGTGTCCGGACTGCCATTCTCAAAAGCTGCAGACGACCGGACAGGGAACCGAACGTCTGGAAGAAGACGCGCAGAACCTTTCCCGGAAGCCAGAATCGTACGCATGGATCACGATACGACTTCGCGAAAAGGGGAACATCAGCTCAGACTGAACGAATTTGAAAACGAAGGCAATATTCTTCTGGGTACGCAGATGATTGCCAAGGGACTCGACTTTCACGACATTACCCTCTGCGGAATTCTTTCAATTGATACGCTGCTTTCCCGGCCGGACTATCTGGCTACGGAAAAAGCGTACCAGCTGGCCGAACAGGCCTCCGGACGCGCCGGGCGCGGAAAGCAGAAAGGCGAAGTGCTCATACAGACGGCCACACCCGATCATTTTGTCCTGCAGAGCGTGCTGCATCACGACTATCTGAATTTCTTTAAGCAGGAGATGGAGCTGCGCCGTAAGCAGGCCAATCCGCCCTACACCTTCATGGCGACAGTCGTTTTACGCCATGCAGATTCACTGCGGGCTTACAATAAGGCGATGGAAATCCGCGCTTCGTTTGAATCGTTTGGAATTTCCGTTTTAGGACCGGCTGAAATCAGCATGCGAAACAAGGAAAGCCGCTTTCGCCTGATTTTGCGCAGCCGGAACGATCAGATGCTCATCAAGACGCTGTGGCTGTGCGATGAGTGGTTCTCTTCAAACGCCAATGGATGCAAAATGGAAATCAACGTGCATCCCATGAGCCTGGAAGAGTAGTAAGGAAATGTTATGAACGTACGTGAATGGGTCTGGAACGCCTTATGCGAAGTCATTCGCAAGGAGACGTACTCTAATCTTTATTTAAAGGAACATCTGCAGGAAGTGGACGAAAAGGACCGGGCGCTGGCGTCCAATATTTTTACGGCACCCTGCAGAACTATGCCCTCTGTCAGGCGGCCTGGAAACGGTTTGCCAAAGGGAAAGTCAAACCGAAGACGTCTATTTTGCTCAGCATGTCTGTGTATCAGATTCTCTTTCTGGATCGAATTCCGGATTTCGCCGTCGTCAATGAAGCCAATAAAATTGCGGCCAGACGTCTGCCCGCAGAACGCGGACTCGTGAACGCGATTTTGCGTAAGGTCATTTCCACACCGATGGAATATCCGGAAAATCCGGTGGAAATGCTGGCGCTGAAAACATCGCTGCCTTCCTGGCTGATTCAGATGTGGATTGCGCAGTACGGCGCGCAGAGCGCCTTCCGCTTTGCGCAGGCCTCGCTGGCTGCATTGCCGATTGTCGTTCGTCTTAATCCGATGAAGATCACGCCCGAACAGGCCGAAGCGACCGGCCGTCTGGAACCGTATGAAAACGGACTGTACCGCTATACGGGCAGCCAGATTGCGACCGATCCGCTTTACCGGCAGGGAAAAATTTCCGTTCAGGATCCCGGAAGCTGCGAAATCGCCCGCTGGGCCGATCCCAAAGCGGGGATGAAAATTCTCGATCTTTGCGCCGCACCGGGCACCAAAAGCATGGCAATGGCCGAAATGGCTAAAGATCTGGCGGAGATTACGTCCATTGATCTGCACGAACATCGTGCCAAACTGATCGAAAAGGATGCAAAACGGCTCTCCTTAAAAGCGTGAGCGCCAGAGCGGCGGACAGTACAAAGCTCGAAGACGATCCCGTTTACGATATTGTTCTTTGCGATGTGCCCTGCAGCGGTCTTGGCGTTCTCAGCCGCAAGCCGGACATGAAGCTTCGTCTCTCTTCGAACGATCTTGACGCCCTTCCGCCTTTGCAGTACGAACTGCTCGAAAGCGGCTCCCGACAGCTTAAAAACGGCGGCATTCTCATTTATTCCACATGTACGCTCAACAAGAAGGAAAACGAAAAGCAGGTTGAATCCTTTCTGAGTGCCCACGACGAGTTTGTCCTGCTCGATCAGAAAACGATTGAGCCAGATGACCGCCACGGCGGCTTCTTCCTGGCAAAACTTCAGAAAGTAAAACCGGCCGCCTCCCGAAAAGCAGAGGAAAATGCCAGTCCAGAAAGCCCGCAACCAAAGACAGAAACCTCTGCAGCCGCAGAAGAGACCATTGCCAGAGCCTGAAAATCGAATCTATTAAGCCTGTCCTGAACTGCGACAGGCTTTCTTTTCCAGCGGGGAAACACTTTAAAATTTCGGTTCAATGAAAAATTTTGTGGGATTTGGGATTCCTGATTGATGGGTTTCTTGAAGCATCGATGATCTTAAGAAAGAAATACCCATCATCCTTGAAACCATAAGCTTGTCGTCTTACGGTCTTGATCTTGTTATTCATGCCTTCAATCTTTCCTGAAGATATCCCAAAAATGGTATGTGAAAGGATCCCTTCGTAATGGTTCTCGATTAGTCGCGCAAACCATTTAAAGTGCTTGTTTTTCGTTCCTTTGCACGTGTCAATCAGTGAATTCAGCAGCTGCACCACCTCCTCTGGATCTGAGCATTTGAAGCCTCTTTCCAGCTGGTCTTTTACCAGATCGCAGGTCATGAAGAGAGAGTTCACTTTGAGCAGTTCATTGTAACGTTTGACAAAACCTGTTTTGGCAAGAACTGGCTTTAACCCAAACAAGGTGTTCTCGCCACCCATCATGGCTCCAGCCTTCCCTTTTGCATCTTTGGAAGCCAGCGTTGCCTTAGAAGACATCAGAATATGCTTCGACCCTTTGAGAAGCCTGGCCTGCACGATTTCACCGCTTGCGATCAGCTCTCTCTGAGCATCCTTCCGGACTTCAGAGACCACTTTATCGTTAAAATTCTTAACGATATGAAAATAGTCAAATACGATAGAAATCCATGGGCATCGATCTTGAAATGCTTCCTGAAAATCAGAGTTCATGTCACAGGCAACAGCTTGAACATGACTCATCCATTCAATACCCGCATGATCAATAAAATCGTATACGACCTGTTTTTACTTGCCTCTGGCAATCCAAAGAACATGGCCGGTTTCCAGATCGATGATATGGGTGGCGTATTTATGGCCGTTATGAAGCTTGAATTCATCGATAGCCAGATATCGACTGCAGGTATCGGGTTTCTTCAGCACTGGTCCGAGTTCCGTCTGATCCGTATAAAGCCTGCTCAGCCTGGCTTTATCAATCTCGCCAACGAGATGAGCTCCGACACCAGTCCGCTCAGCGATTTCCTTCAGGGTATAGCAGCCGCTTGCCAGCAGATCTTCAATGTACGATTCGAGAGCTGTAGTAATCGTATGCTTCTGTGCTCTGAATGGAATAGATCGCATTTGTGTATGATGGCCGTTCTCGCAGAAGAGGCGCTGAACCTTCACGGTGACATGGATATAAGTAAAGCCAAAGGGAAGGTGGCGCAGTGTGATTGAACGAGATGATTTGATGTGCATCTTCTGACCGCAAACGGGGCAGATTCGTTCTTCATCAGTGACTTCACAGAGTACTCCGTCACACTGATAGATGGAATGGTTTCCGGAAGCATCGATCCGGGGATAAACACCTGACTGGGTAAAGCCCGGCAGCGATGAGGGAATGAAAAGCAGACCGTTATTCGATTCATTGGAAACTTGAAAAGCAGCTGAAGAGTTAGTAGAGTACATACGGGATCTCCTGTATCTGGTAGTCTTGATCGACTCTTCCAGCTTACGGAAGATCCTTTTATTTTCTATATGAAGACATTGGCTCGGAGGATCCCACAAATATTTTCATAGAGCCAAAATTTCTTTTGCAAAATACGGCTTTCTCGATTAATTTTTCCTGCGGGCGCTGCTGCCGGTTGTGGATGGAATTATCTGCATTAGATAGAAAAATGAATCTTGCTGACATATTAGACGACATCCTTTCCTTCTCTTTCTACAATAAAAGCAAAGATCAGAAGCAAAGATCAAAAGCAAAGATCCGACAGTCGCCTTTGCGCGAAGAGTAAGTGTTCTTCAAAGCGAAATGCGCTGACTGGATCTGTATAAAAAATCGGATCGTCTTTGGACGATCCGCCAGAATACAGGGAAAGGAAGCACGAAATGAAACGACAAACGATGACCATTCTTGCCTGTGCGCTTTTGCTTGCCGGATGCAGCGCACCAAAAGAGGACAGCGCTTCAAGCCGTTCGAACCCATCGACTTCGATTTCCTCCAGCGCCGAAAGCCGTACCGCTTCCAGCGCGTCTTCCATGCATGAGACAAGTCAGGGCGCCAGTCATGACTCGGAAAATGAGGATTCCTCAAAATCCAGCGGATCCGAAAATACCAGTACGCCGTCTCATGAAGAGAATCAGACTCCAGCGCCGGAGGCGGCTTCCAGCGAACCGACCGCTTTTCAGTCTGAAATCGAAGGCAAGCTGTATCAGGCACTCAGCGATAACGGCTTCACCAATATCGTCTCCAGGTGGCAGATGGCGGACACCGGCAATCGGGAATGCATTCTGACTTTTAACGGAATGAACGATCCAGGCGCGATCTGGCTGACGTTCTTTACGCCATCGACTTCGCCCAGACAGACGTTTGAAAGCAATACGACACTCGATCGGACCAGAAACATGGACGTTCAAAACGAATGGACGGACAACGGAAATACCGTGCGCGTAATTCATAACAACCGCGCGGAAGCCAATTTCATCGAAGTGCTCGATGAAAAACAGGAGCTCACGCTTCACTGCTCCAATACCGTTTCCGATCAGCTGCAGCCCATGCTCAAGGTGCTTCAGGCGCTGGGCTTTCCCGTACAGTACGACCAGTAGTTGCTGCAGGCAAGGGACAATACACCTTTTGAATACGAAACAGCCAGAACAGAAAAACTGGCAAAAATAAAAGCCGGGAAGGTCAGTCCATGCGGTTGGACTGACCTTCCTGAATTTTTGAAAAGGCCTGGCCGTCCGAGGCTGTAAAATGTTCCTGAAATAGTCCCGTATACTAAAGAAGACGATGCATCGAAACCGGCGAAGAAAAGAAGGCGATCCGGGATGCAGCGACGAAAATTGCCTGGAATTTCTGGCAGATGGATCCAGAGACCGGAAGGGTTCCGTATGGTCATCCAGAATCTCGCATCGAGCAGCTTTCCCTGTTTGAAAATGCGATTTTGCCAGCAGGCGCGGCACCCAAATGCCGGATTCACTATGGAAAATCCAGAACGCCCATTTTGTTTGAAGAGATGGGAAAAGGCGATGAAAAGAAGTGGAGCAAGCGCAAGTGGGATGTCGTTCTCAATTCCAGAGATCTGCCAGAATGCAGAAAACCAGAATCGTCTGTAACCAGAACATTCTGGTTTTTCTTTGCGCTTTACCGCTCAGCCAAAGCGAAGAGAAGAGACCGGTGTAAACAAAAGGTGTTTTGCCTCAAACTAAACCAGATCCTCTCGAAATAGCCCCAACGTTGAGCAGGTATACAAAGGCCCAAAACCGGCAAGTTCAAAAATCTGTTTTAAAATACAGAAGAACCTGTAGAAAATAAAAATACGCAGCCAGATCCCGGCACAAATTTGGTGAAGGCGATCGTGGCTGCTGGATGACAGTTCAGAGCGGAGGCAGAAAATGAAAAGTATTTACGATATGAGCTATGCGCAGATGGAAGACTGGTGTCTGTCCAAGGGCTGGAAAAAGTTTCGTACCCAGCAGATTTTTGCATGGCTTTACAAAGAGCGCGTTACGGATTTTGATGCGATGAGCAACCTGTCCAAGGAAACGCGCGAAGAGCTGAAAAAGATTTTTACTTTAATCCGCTGACGCTCGTTCGAAAGCAGGAATCCAAAGACGGAACGACCAAATTCCTGTTTAAAACCGAAGACGGCGCTCTGCTCGAAAGTGTCATGATGGTTTTTGATTACGGCAATTCGATCTGCGTCTCCAGCCAGGTCGGCTGCAATATGGGATGTGCCTTCTGCGCGTCGGGTCTGACGAAAAAGCAGCGCGATCTGACGAGTGCGGAAATGACCGCCCAGGTTATGCACGTCCAGAAAGAGCTCGATAAAAAGGCGAACGCCTTTCGCACATTGTCGTCATGGGGACCGGTGAACCGTTTGATAACTACGACCGGGTCATGAACTTTATTAAGACCGTCAACCATGACCGGGGACTGGCGATCGGCAGCCGTCACATCACCATTTCGACATCCGGCATTGTCGATAAGATCCGCAAGTTCGCCGAAGGTCATTACCAGTACAATCTCGCGATTTCGCTGCATGCACCTGACGACACTCTGCGCTCGAAGCTGATGCCGGTCAACCGCGCATTTGGTCTTGACCAGCTGATGAGTGCGGTCGAATACTACACATCCCTGAACAATCGCCGCCTGACGTTTGAATACATTCTTCTTAAAGGCGTGAATGATTCTCCAGAACAGGCCAGAGAACTGGCGCGTCTTCTGCGTCCGTACTGCTGCTATGTCAATCTGATTCCTTATAATGCCGTCGACGAACACGGCTTTAAGACGACGACCCGCGAAGAAGCGATGAAATTTTACGATATTCTCAAAAGGAAGGCATTGCCGTTACGATTCGTAAAGAACACGGTTCGGATATCGATGCTGCATGCGGCCAGCTTCGCATTAAGGAAATGAAGCGTGAAAAAGCTGCGAAGCAAAATCAGGAACTGAGCCGTAAACAGCAGCAGGAAGCCGACAGCGGTCTGGTGGAAAATGTCTACGACGAGATTGCTGAAAAAGACGAAGACGCGCTGGCTTAAAAATACATTTAAAAGGGAAATCCGCCGATCTGGTCTGGTCCAGACGACGGATTTTTGCCTGCTGGTATTTGGATTTATGCGAGTCGAGCATCCCGCCACAGACTATAGCGATGCGCTTCAGGCAGAAGGGGCGTCTCTTGCTAACCTTGCGCAGGCAGCGTCTTCATCCATTTGCGCGAAACAAGAACGGCCAGACTGATCAGAAGACGAACGACTTCCTCTGAAGAAAGAATCAGATAAATCCAGAGAATGGAAAAGCCCTGATGGAGCGCAAAGAAAGCCAGCGGTACGCCAAAGCCCCAGGTCCCGATCAGATCGATGGCCATGACAATACTCGTTTGCCCGCCGCTTCGTAAAATCCCGCCGGCAATAACCATGTTCTGCACTTTGACGATCGACATCAGCGCAAAGGCGGCAATGAGCTGCAGAGTCATCTGCCGTACATTCCCGTCGACCGAAAAAAGCGAAACATACAGCGGGGAAAGCAGAACGAGCAAAGTCGCAAAAAGCAGGGATGCAAAAACGAATAGCGAATCAGCGACAGGGAATCGTTCCAGGCATTTTCGTACTGGCCTTTTCCCAGTCGCTGACCGATCAGAATGCCGGCAGCCTGCGAAAAGCCGCCAAGAATTCCCATCAGCAGGCTTTGTAAAGGAATCGTCATCGTCATGGCCGCCGACTGGACGGTAGAGGTATGACCATATACCATCGCGTAGACGTTTTCGCCAAGCGACCACAACCCTTCGCAGATCAGCAGAGGCAGAAGGATGCGGATGATCATGCCCAGATGCGATTTTGAAAAATGAAGATGTACCCAGGGAAGATGCTTTCGAACCATCTTCCAGGCGAGTCCCGCCATCAGCGCCTGCGAGAACAGCGAAGCCCAGGCTGCGCCGACTTCCTGTCCGCCCAGACCAAAAATGAACAGCGCATTGAGTGCGGTGTTGGCGACGATACCTGCCAGGGACGCATGTAACGGGTGCGATGGATAGCCGCAGCAGCGAAGCAGAACCGCATACAGCGTGGTGACGCTCGAAAAAGGAGCGTCCACACATAAATCGTCAAATAGCGCGAAGCGGCTGCCACTGCATCTGGATCTGGACTGTACAAGCCCATGACGGGGACGGAAGCCGTCAGCGAAAGCAAAATGAAAAGCGCGCTGATCGCCATGGAAAACAGAAAAATCTGTGAGAAGCTTTCTATCATGGCCTGTCGGTTATTCTGCCCTTCGTACTGCGCGCAGAGAATACCGGCTCCAGCGGCAGCTCCGGACAGGATCGCAAGGGCCAGCGACACGAATTTGGCGCCGAATCCGACACCTGCAATGACGGTCTCTCGGACTGGCCGATCATGATCTGATCGGCGATGGAAAAGCAGCTGACCGCCATCGACTGCAAAGCCGCGGGAACCGCGATTTTCAAAACGGTTCTGAAAAAGTCCTTACGCATACGCCACACTTTTTCGTTCGCAAAGAAAGACGTCGCTCACTTTACGGGAAGGATTTTCGTCCAGAGCTGCAACGGCCAGATGCGCTTTCTGTTCCAGATCCTGCGCAACGGTCGTCAGCGGCGGACACGCATACGCACCCGCATCGATTCCGTCAAACCCAAGAATCGACACGTCCTGCGGGACACGGAGGTTTCGCTGATACAAAAGGGAAGAGAGTTCTAAAGCCTGCCGGTCGCTGACGCAAAAGACTGCTCTGGTGCGGGAAAAGTCATAGTTTCGCAAAAGTTCGTTTCGCGCGTTGTGCGTTGGGGGAATCATCAGAATTTCTGTGTCGATTCCGGTGCTTCGCAGACCGTCGATTCGGTTTTTGTCGTTGCATTCCAGATTGGTTGTCAAAACGAGCACGTGCGAATGACCCATCGCTTTTAAATACTCGCCCGCCAGAACGCCCCCTTTAAAATCATCGGCGCAGACCGAAGAAATTCCCGGCGCAGGAGAAGAGACGTCCATGGCGGTCATCGGAATGTGAAGCATATCCTGCAAAGAGCGGTAATCGCCATCGCAGAAGCCGGCGACAATCAGGCCTTGCATATTCCACATCGAGGCGAATTCCGCCGCTTCCTTCCAGCCTTTGGCGGTTTTGATCAGAAGATCGCAGCCGGCTTTGACGACTTCTTTTTGAAGAAAGGAAATAAACCGGGCATAATACGGGTTCTCAAGGGAGCCCTTCGTATTCGGGATGATCGTGAACGATCAGTCCGATCATTTTTGAAGGATTGCGTCCGAGCAGAACTTCCGCACGTTCCGGAAGGTAACCGCTTTTTGACCATCTCCAGAACGCGCGCACGGGTTCTGGCCGAGACTTTTCCTTCTTTTCCATTGAGTACATAGGAGACGGCCGCTACAGAAAGCCCGAGAGATTCTGCAATATCCGCCAGTCGAATTTTTTCCATAGCTTCAGTTTAGAAAGTCAAAAATCAAACTCAAATGTTAAATTGTTAACCTTGCTAATCGAAAAATTATCGATGTTTTCCTGGCGGTCTGCAGGATCCGTCTGCATTTCCTGCTGGAAATCCGGACCGGCTCAGACGCCGGCGCCAGGGAATGATACACTGAACCTGCAGGCCGTTTTGAAATCCTGAAAAACGGCTGAACAAATCGTGTTCAAATCGGCTTTCAGCCGATCAGAGAAGAATTCAAGGAGGGGCGTATGATTCGTCACGAAACCTGCGATTATGTATCGAATCTTGGCGGCGGAAAAGGCGTCGCAAAAGTTTTCCATATTCAGACAAAAGAAGATCTCAAAAAGCCGGACGGCTGTATGCCCGCGTCGTTCTGGATCCGGGCTGCTCCATCGGCTGGCACCAGCACGCTGGGGAAACCGAGCCCTACTATATTTTGAGCGGAGAAGGCACGTTCATCGATAATGATCAGTCCAGAACGCTCGTTCATGCCGGCGACATCTGCTCGATTAAAGACAACCATTTTCATTCGATTGAAAACAACAGCGACAAACCGCTCGAGTTCATGGCGCTGATTTACAATCTTTAAATTATTCAGGTTTTCCCTTTACCTTGCAAAGGTGTGAATTTGTGCGCTGCTGCAATATTGGATTGCGAAGACGATCCTCTCCAGAAACCGGCACCAGGTCAGGACAGCTGCAAGCCAAACAGACAGGCCGGCGGATTTGCAAATTGAGCCTGTCTGCAAAAAGAAAATCAAAAACCAGGAAAGTATTCACAGTACGTTTTAAGAAAGGAATGAGGCCATGACTGAAGTATATGGACTGACCGATATTGGCAAATCCAGAGATCTGAACGAAGACAGTTTTCTCATCGCCCGCAACCGGCACGGGGCTTTGCTGCTGATGGTCTGCGACGGCATCGGCGGCGCGGTCAGCGGCGAAGTGGCCAGCGCCATGGCCTGCCAGATCGCAAAGAGCAGTTTAAAAGCGCCCCGCTTTTTGAAAAGGACTATCAGGTCAATGACTGGATTCATAAGACGATGACCAAAGCCAATGACTCGATTTATTCCAAGTCCATGTGGAGCCGCAAAAACCGGGGCATGGGAACCACGGCGTGCGGCGCCATTCTCTGCTCTCAGGGCACGTATATTTTTAACGCGGGCGATTCGCGCATCTATGCGCTGTATGACGACGGCCTGATTCAGATGAGTGAAGACCATTCCTATGTGCAGCGTCTGATCAACGAGCATAAGATCACGCAGCAGGAAGCGATGGAGCACGAAAAGCGAAGCGCGCTGACAAATGCTCTTGGCGTATGGCGCACGTTCCGTCTGGACGTAAACAAAATCGCTTCCGATTACGCGGCCCTTCTTCTTTGTACCGACGGACTGCACGGATACGTTCCGGAAGCCAAAATTTTGCGCACGATGGAATCGCCGCTTTCTCTGGAGCAGAAGGCGAAGCTTCTGATCGGTTTTGCGGATGAAGCCGGCGGATCGGACAACTGTACGGTGATTGTGACCGGACCGGGGGCGCTATGCAGGATAAAATCGCAAACCGCTACCGGATCATTCGTCTGATCGGCGAAGGCGGCATGGCGCTGGTTTACCTGGCGTACGACGAAGTGCTCGGCCGGGAAGTGGCAGTGAAAGTTCTTCGTCCGGAACTGGCTGAAGATTCGCAGACGCTGCTGCGCTTTATTCGCGAAGCCTATGCCGCCAGACGTCTCGATCATCTCAATGTGGTGGAAATTTATGACGTTGGCGAAAGCGGCGATCTTCATTATATTGTCATGGAGTACATTCAGGGTTCCACGTTAAAGGAAGTCATCGCTTCGTCCGGAGCCATGCCGGCCAGACGGGCGATTTCCATTATGAAAAAGCTGCTGAGCGCGATTGCGCAGGCGCATCAGCGCAATATCATTCACCGGGATATCAAACCGCAGAACATTCTGGTCAGCCGGGACGGCGAACTGAAAATTTCCGACTTTGGCATTGCCATTTCGGCGGATTCCAAGGATACGCTCTCTTCGCAAAACGCGGTTATGGGTTCGGCGCATTATATTGCTCCCGAAAGCGCGGCCGGCAAAGATGCCGACAAGCGTGTCGATCTGTATTCGTTAGGCATCGTCTTTTTGAACTGCTCTGCGGAAGCGTCCCCTTTACCGGAACATCCTCCCCAGAAATTGCCCTCAAGCATCTGCAGGATCCGCTTCCGCCGATTCAGCCGTACAATCCAACCGTTACGCAGGCTATTGAAAACATCGTGATCAAGGCGACGGCCAAATCCCCGGACGAACGGTTTCAGAGTGCAGAAGAGTTTCTTTACGCCCTCGATCACTGTTATGATCCGAAAATGCGAAACGTCGCGCCGCTCGTATTAAAGACGAAGTCGCTCGAACTGCCCAAAGCACTGCTTCCAGGCGGTTCATCCAAAGCGGCGCCGGCAAAAGGCGAGCGTGTCGAAATGACACCGAAAACCGGCCGTTCCTCTTTGGCATCGTCAGTCTCTTCTAAATCGGTGCGCAAACCGGTCCGTAAGAAGAAACGAAAACAGATGCTCCGAAAAGCCGGACTGGGCGTTCTAGGCCTGGTCGGGACGATTGCGCTCATTGTGGTCATCTTGATGGCCGTTGGCGTTATGCCGGTGGACGGATGGTTTGGCTGGCACCAGATTCCCAATATTTCGGGTCTGTCCTACGAGGAAGCCATCGCCCTTCTGCATGAGAAAGGGATCAGCGACTCGATGATTACGATCGAAGAAGTCGTCAGCGACAGCTACGAAAAAGGAACAGCGCAGTCGACAAGCCTTCCGGCTGGCTGCTACATTCGCGAACGCGATCATTTAACACTCAGCGTAGTCAAGGGACCGACGTATCTGATTTCGGATTACACGGGTCTGTATCTGGACGACGTCAAGGCGATGTTCGCGCAGGATGGCGTGACGATTCCGATCGAAGTCGAAGAAGTTCCTGCAGCCCAGACCAATCCGGGCATCATTCTTTCACAGTCCGGCTTTGGCGCGGGCGAGCGTATCGATCCGCAGGGAACGGATCCCATTCGCTTTACCGTATCGACGTATCCATCGGTTGTCATCCGCTCCGACTGGATCGGCCGGGATGTCAACGAAATCAAGGATGAGCTCAACGAACTGGGCATTGCGGTCATTCTGAAAAATGTCTACGGATCCTCTGTCGTCAAAAATGTGGATCCGCCGATCGGTTCTACCTATACCCAGGAAGGAAGCAACAGCGTCATTACGCTGTATCACTAACGAGGCCTATGAAACAGGGAAGAATTATTAAAGTCATTTCCAATCAGTACACGATTTACTCGCCCGAGGAAGCGGTTGTCGCCACACCGCGCGGCCGCATGCGCAAAGGCGAAAAGCCGCTGGCCGGCGATATCGTAAATTACGAAACGATCGAAGGATCCGAGCGTATTGACTCCATTTTGCCTAGACGCAACCGTCTGCTTCGCCCGGCGGTTTGCAACGTCGATCAGGCGCTGATTGTCACGAGTCTGAAAGATCCCGATTTTTCGTCCAGACTGCTCAACCGCCTCATTTTTCTCGTTGTCCTCTGCGATATCGAACCGGTCATCTGCATTACCAAGTCCGATCTTTTAACTCCGCAGGAAAAGGAAAAAATCGATCAGGAACTCGAATGGTATCGAAAAGCCGGCTATCGCGTGTTCGTCTCCAATCCGGGCAGCGATGATGAAGAACTCAAGGAACTGCTCAAAGGCCGGATCAGTGTGCTGTGCGGCCAGTCGGGTGCGGGAAAAAGCTCGCTGTTAAACCGTCTGGATCCCACGTTCCATCTGCAGACGCAGGAAATTTCCAAGGCGCTCGGACGCGGCAAGCATACGACCCGCCATTGCGAACTGCATCCGGTTGCCGGCGGCCTCGTCGCGGATACGCCGGGCTTTTCTTCGCTCGACTTCACGCGCATGGATGTTTCCTCGCTGGCCAGCCGTCTGATCGACTTTGCGCCGTATCTGGAAGAAGGCTGCCGCTTTGCGGACTGCATTCATGTGGATGAACCGGACTGCATCATTAAGGAAAATGTCAAAAACGGAAACATCAATCCGACGCTGTATGAAGATTACGCGCTGATCATGAAAGAATTCAAAAACCGAAAGCAGTACTGATTCTCTGGCCAAAACGCATGGAACAGCTGCCTCCGGCTGCACCAGAGAAAACAAAAGCTGGCAGACTTCCTGAAAAGGGAAAATGCCAGCTTTATTTCTGTCTATGCGGTATCCGATCCTTTTCATCGAAACACTTCTACAGGTTCGAGTCTGCCCCTGCAAAACTCCACGCATATGGACAGATCCGCCGCGTATGCAGGAAGAATTGCACATGGACAGAACGATCAGTCTGGCTAGAAAACGAGCAGGCCGTGCTCACTTTTGGATGGGAAAAATCGCTCCATGTGGCGATTGAATCGTTTTTGTTAATCTAATGGTGCCGGATTCTGTGCTTTGTCTTACAAAAGCCGGAAAAGGGAATCTGGCCAGCTGTTCACAGGGGACAGAGTAAAGGACAAAATTAATGATAAAAGGCTGTATGAACAGCCCGGCATCGGTTTTGTCGGACAGATTAGATAAGGAAGTAAGAAAAATGGCTGAGTTAATTATCGCTCCATCGGTTCTTTCGATGGACTACACAAAAATGCTGGAGCAGGTTCGCGCGCTCGAACGCTCCAGGGCAAAATGGATTCATTACGATGTCATGGACGGACATTTCGTACCGAATCTCTCCTTTGGTCCGGATATTCTCAAGCAGTTTCGCAAATCGACGGATCTCTTTCTTGATGTCCATCTGATGGTCAGCGATCCCGCGTATTTTGCCCGCGTCTTTAAGGACGCCGGGGCGGATCTGATCGTTTTCCATGTCGAAGCACTCGATAACGATCCGAAAAAGTGTCGGCTCTGCTCAAAGAAATCCACGATATGGGCATCCAGGCCGGCTTTTCGCTCAAGCCGGATACCGATCCCGCCCCTTTCCTGAACCTGGTCAAAGAGGCGGATCTCGTTCTGATCATGTCCGTTTATCCAGGTTATGGAGGCCAGAGCTTTATTCCGGATGTGCTGGAAAAAGTCCGCGCCTTTGACAAAGCGAGAAAAGAACTCAACCCGGCCTGCCGTATTGAAATTGACGGCGGAATCAATGCCGAAACTGCTAAAGAAGCCAAAGCGGCCGGCGTAGATACGCTCGTTGCCGGAAGCTACGTTTTCAAAAACGATATCGAAAGCGCGGTTGAATCCCTGTGTTAAGAAAACACGACACAGCCATTCTGGTGACGCCGCTTGTGCGCATACTTCCGGATTTTCAGAACTGCGACTGGATCGGCATCGATTCCGGCTATCACATCCTCGTCGAAAAAGGCATCACGCCGCTGTTTGCGATCGGGGATTTTGACAGTGAAGAAGATCTGACGGATGCCAGGACCCAAAAAGCCGCAAATACAGAAGGCTATACGTTTCCTTTCCTGCGCTATCCGGTCGCAAAAACGAAACCGATTCGGAAATCGCGTTATTAAAAGCCGCAGAAATGGGCTATACGACAATCATTTTGTACGGCGGACTGGAAGGAAGGCTCGATCATACGATCGCCAATCTGCGCTGCATGTGCTGGAAAGTTCCGCAGGCGATCTCTATGGATGCCTGGCATAAAGTCTCTGTACTTTTGCCTGGGGAATATACGATCGATGCAGCCTATCCGCACATTTCCTTTTTGCGATGGAACCTTCGGTAATCACACTCGACGGTTTTGACTATCCGCTTTCGCACAGGGCGATTGACCAGACCGAATTTTATACGTGCTCCAACTCCATCAGCCATCAGGATTCGGCGCTTGCGATCGTCGAGAAAGGACGGGTTCTCTGTGTCCAGTCAAGAAAACCGTAAGCATCTGCGCCGTCCCAATCCGTCGGAAATCGAAAAAGGATCGCAGGTCGGCGGGTGGCTGCTCGCTCTTGGCCTTTTGGTCATCGGTATTCTCTGCCTGTTCATGCCGGCTTTTCTGTATGAAGCGGTGCTGAACATTTCGATCGTTACGCTGATCGTGTACGGTCTGTTCAATATCGTTCTTTTTCTGATCAGCGGTCGAGCGGGACGAGCCAAAATTGTGTACGGACTGCTGGCTCTGGTCTTTGGCGTACTGATGATGTTTGGTGATCTTCGCCCGGAAAAAATCATGCAGCTCGTCTTTGGCTTTTACTGCGTCGGCATCAGCGTCTGCCTGCTCATTCAGACGTTCATCAATCGGGCCAACGGTTCCCGCGTGCGCTTTTCCATGATTCTGTTTACGATCGCGTATGCGATTCTGGGCTTCTCGCTGATCTTTACCCGCCTGTTTTCCACGCAGGATCTCATTCGAGTTTTCGGCGTCTATTTCTGCCTGCTTTCTGTACGCTTCGCGATCGACCTGTATGACCGCACCAGCGCCACATACCAGTGGAAGCGACGGCTTCACCTTTCATTGCCGACCGTTTTAGCCGCCATTATGCCGGATTTCGCCTTGCGTCAGATCAACACCCGTCTTCAGAGCGGAAAATCCGATCCCGTGCAGCCGGCCAAAAAGAGGGCCCAGTCAAACTGAAAGCCATGGTCCACATCGGACCGGAAGGCCTGCAGAAAGTCGGCCATTTCAGCTTTTCCTGGAAAGGCATCGTGTATTCCTACGGCAACTACGACAAGGAAAGCGAACGCTTCTTTTCCATGCTGGGAGATGGCGTTTATTTTACCGTTCCGTTTGAACTGTATCTCCCCAACATCATCACGCATGAAAACAATACGATTTTCGAATATTCGATTGAGACAACGCCTGAAGAAGACGAACTGATCGAGCGGGAACTCGAAGATCTCAAAAAGCGCTCCTATCGCTGGTATTCGCCGATCGAACGGCGAGGAAGCCGTCAGCTGGAAGGTCTGGAAGATAACTATCCGTCCCGGCTTCATTTCCACACCGGCGCCAAGTTTTTCAAGATCAAGAACGGCTGCTTCAAAACGTACTGGGTCGCCGGCGAAAACTGTGTTCAGTTTGCGGATGTCATTCTAGGACGGATCGGTTCCGATGTTCTTTCAATGCGCGGAATCGTTACGCCGGGAACGTATTACGACTATCTGGAAAGCGAATATTCCAAGGAACATTCGCCGATCGTCGAGCGAAAAGTCTATTCGCCAAAAGTCGGCGAGCCCGGAATCTGAGTACGTCTTGCGTCGCACGAAGATTCAGATCCGTATCGCCGCTTTATACGTCCGAATGAATCGGCTGTTCTGGCTCAAATCCGCCAGAGCTTTCTTCTTTTCTGAAACAAAAACCGCCCGTTCTGCGCAGCGTTTATGCAGGACGGGCGGTTTTGTATTGTCTGGCTGGAATGAACTGTTTTTTAGCGATAGTCAGCAGCTCAGGTATTCATCGCGCCGTCAACAGGAAGGATGGCGCCGGTGATGTAGCTGGCCTGATCACTGGCAAGGAAGACGAACGCTTTGGCAATGTCTTCGGGTTCGCCGATCCGGCGAATCGGAATGGAGCTGATCAATGGATTGATCATGTTTTCCGGCAGGGCCTTGACCATGTCGGTCATGGTGATGCCAGGAGCGACGGCATTGACGCGAATGTTGTATTTGCCGAGTTCACGCGCCAGAGAAATGGTCATGCCGTTTACCGCAAACTTGGAAACCGGATACGCCACACCGGAAGGCTGGCCGTATTTGGAGACCATGGATGAGGTCGTCAGAATGACGCCGTGACCCTGCTCTTTCATGATCAGAGCAGCAGCATGGGAGCATACGTAAGGAGCGACGACATTCAGATCAATAATTTTCTTAAATTTTTCTTCCGTATAGGAAAGGAAAGGCGTGGAGTCGGAAACGCCGGCATTGTTGACGAGAACATCCAGCGAGCCGAATTCCTCCTTGATTTCCTGGAAATCTTTCGCGATGGCGTCTTCATCTACGAGAGATGACCAGCGGCCGGAAACGTTTGGATTATGGTTTAGCTCTTCGAGAGCTTTGTCGACCGTTTCCTTACGGGATCCGTACAGGACGACGGTATAGCCTTCCGCAAGGAAAGCTTCCACGGTCGCAAAACCGATCCCGCGGGTTCCGCCCGTGATAACAGCGACTTTTGGGACATAAGAGACCTCCTGAATTTGTTTCTATTTTAACCGCTGGGATTCATTTGACAAACTAAAATGGATAAGATAATAAATTCACGATTTATGAAGGGAAAAGTACTCAAAAAGTGACTTTTATCAGGTGAAATCGATCTGCTTCACAGCTTTTGAAAGAGGAGAAAGCGCTGTACGCGAAACGGTTTCCAGAAGAAGCATCCAAAATCCGGAATTTGCGCAAGAGAGAAGCGACAGAACAGAACAATCGGGAAACCGATCAAAATATAACAGTTATCGTTAAAAATAATTATTGTTTATTAATAAGATATGATTTGTATATTTCAATAAAAATGAACGAATTGAATCATAAAACGCAAAGAGAGCAAAAAGATATTGTGCGTTGGGATTGCGCAGCTTGGCATACTGATTCTGACTGATCGTTTGAAATAGAGAACGATCCAGGAGAGAACATAATGAATAAACGTGATCGTCTTGCCCGATTTTTAACCTGCCTTCTTCCGTGCTCGCTGATTCTGACCGCTCTGCCTGTACAGGCACAGGATCCTGTCGAATCCAGCACGGAACCGGCTCCCGCTCATTCCGATTTTGCAACCCCGGAAGCGGCCCCATCCCAGCCGGCGGTAAAGTCTGTTGCTTTTCAGGAAGCAGACGCTTCGGTTCCTGCAGAAAAACCTAGTACGCCAGCCCCAACCCCATCCGGTGAAGCGGAGAGCGGCGCTGATACTGTCGATTCGGGATTGCACTTGCCAACACAGACCTATCCTGCTGTTTCGGACGAAGCCGTCCGGATCGATCTGAATACGCTGCTTTCTTCTCTTACGGATCCGGAGCCCGGCGCCTTGTTTAGCCGTTCGCTTACAGCCGTAGAGGGTGTGACCAGTGCCGTGATTCGCTGGTCGGATTTTTCCGGAACACAGCTTGCGGAAACTGCCCGGGCCGGATACAGCAGCATCTATACAGCCCAGGTCATCCTTGAAATTCAGGATGGCAGCTTATGGAAGAAAGTGAAAACACCGTAACCCTGACAAAAGTCTTTTCGCCTACGCGAAAAGAAAAGCTGACCATTGTTCCGGTTCCGGAAGATATTCATCTTGCCAGCGACTGCCGAACATTCAGCGCTCTGATGAAGTCCACCTACGCGCCGAATCCTGTCGGCAAAGGCCGACGCGAAAGCAACGGTCAGGAAGTAACCATTTACTATACATATTCGTGTCCGGACTACAGTCCGACGCGCGGCGTCGTCAATACGCTGACCTGGACGGCGGAAATTGCGGATCCAGAAGGACTGAATCTGGACGATTTTGAGTGCAATGTCCGCTCATCCGGAACGATCCTCGCCTATAATCCCGAGCTGAAAAATCCAAATCTGGATGCCTATGACAGCTGGCGCGACTACACGATTATTCCTGTCGACATTCGCTCAAGTTTCGTCAATCCTTATAAACTGCCGGTTCAATATTACTGGATCCAGGACGATCAGAACGAAGTCGAACTGAAACGCGGTCTGTTAAGCCTGCAGGGCATCGGCGACTATACGATCGAAATGCGCTTTGCGGGCAACGATACGTACCGTGCCCAGTCTATAAGAAAGACACTGAAAATCTCGCCGCGGGATGTGTCCCAGCTGGTTACGCCTTCCCGACAGAGCTGGTCGTATGGACAGGAGCCGCAGGCGCTGAATCTGGATATCGCTTACGACCATGACGTCGCCTTTTTAAGCGCCGATGATTTTGCGGAAGGCGCAATTCGCAATAAGAAAACCGGCGAGATTGTCACGCTTTCTTCTTCGCTTCCAGCCGGTGACTACGAACAGGAAATCGTCCTCAAAGACGGAATCGACTGCTATACGCTCGATACCCCGATTACGTATTCTTTTACCGTGACCAAAGCCAGCCCCGTCTGGAGTCAGCCTTCGAGTCATCACATCGCCCTGAACAACCGGTATCCGATCGATGTCAGGTGTAATGGCGACGGAGAATATACCTATTCGAGTTCCAATCCCGAAGTGATCCGACTCGAAAGCGATGCCGGAAAGACGTACATGGTCGGGCAGAAATACGGATCCTCCGCCATTACCGTATCGGTCAGTGAAACGGAAAACTATCTGGCCGGATCCGTTTCTTTCGACATGAAGGCAGGCTATATCGAACCGGCATGGCCGTATTTGCCGGATTCGATTTCCGTTACGTATGGAGACGGCAGTTATCTGCTCAATCCGTACTGTACCTCCTCAGGAAAAACGAGCTGGCGGGTTCTTCCCAGTGACAGCAGCGCGGTTTCCATTGATGAAACGGGCCGCGTGTCGATTCATCATGCCGGAAAGGCGGTCCTGGAATTTACAAGCGAAGCGAGCGGCGATTATTCGGCATCCAGAGTTCTTGTCGAAATCGAAGTGAAGCCGAAATCTATTGCGGTAGCCGCTGAGGATAAAACGAAAACGTATGGAGATCCCAATCCGGAACTGACCTGGACTGCTTCGGATCTGGTGGAAGGCGATACGCTGAGCGGCATAACCGTCTCCGCAAACACCGATCCGGATGCCGGCATGACGGACATTCTGGTGAAAGTCGATCGAGCGGCCAACCCCGACTATTCCATCACGACAATGAATGGCAAGATGCATGTCGAGCGGTGCGTTCTGGACTTTAAATGGTCGAATGCGGAGCGGATTTACAACGGGCAGGAACAGCTGCCCGACTATGAAGTCCTCAATGTTATTGAGAAAGATCGAGATACCCTGGGACTTCATTTAAACGGTGCAGAGAAGAATGCGGGAAAGGACTATCTGGCCTATTTTGATACGCTCGAAAATCCGAACTATAGACTGGATTCCGGTCAGAGTTTCTGTTTTTATTCCATTGCCAGACGACCTGTGAAAATCCAGGTGAAGAATCGTTCAAAAACGTATGGCGATCTGGAACCCGATCTGAACCAGGCTCTGGTCATCGCGGATCCGCTTTTAGCCAGGAATTCGAGTATGTGATTCTTGTTGAACGCGAACCCGGTGAAAATGCGGGAACGTATGCGATGCATGTCGATTTGCCCGAAGGCCTGGAAAACTATGAGCTGTCCGCAGAAGAAAACGCCGTTTTCACCATTGAACCCAAAGACGTTCGTTGCCAATGGTCTGCAGATCCTCTCGTTTATTCCGGAAAGGCGCAGGCTCCCAAAGTGCGTCTTGACGGTGTCCTGGAGACGGACACGTGTGAAGCCATTGTGGACGGTCAGCACATTCATGCCGGAGCGGGATATACAGTCCGCATTACTGGACTGACGAACGCCAACTACAGACTGGCGGATGAAGGAAGGATGGAGTATTCCATTTCACCAAAGCCGGCGATCCTGAAAGCGAAGGATGCATCCAAAGTATATGGGGAAGCGGATCCGCAGTTTGATTTCCAGGCAGAAGGACTGATCGAAGGCGATACGCCAGGGGCTATTGTCTGGACGCGAACGCCCGGCGAAACGGTCGGAGACTATGTGCTGTCTCCTTCAGCCAGCGATCAGACGAACCGCGATTACGCGTTTGTCCTGCAGCCCGGTACGCTAACCATCACGCCAAGAACGGTGCAGGTCACCTGGCCGAACACCGATTTGATTTATAATGGCAAACCGCAATATCCGCAGGCTGTTCTTAGCAATCTGGTCGAAAACGATGACTGCAAAGCCGCCGTTCTGGGCGCACAGACCGATGCCGGCAGCTATGAAGCGCAGATTTCCGCTCTGAGCAATCCCAACTATGTTCTGGAAGAAACGCAAAAATCCACAGCCTTTGAAATCCAGCCCGCCGCTGTACATCTGAGCGTTAACGATACCAGCAAGATATTTGGCGAGAAGGATCCGCAGTTTGAAGCGGAAATGAGCGGCTGGTTTGAAGAGGAAAAGCCGAAGATCGTATTCACGCGAGAAGAAGGCGAAAACGCGGGAGAATACGCGGTGTCCGCAAATGTGGAGGCTCTTTCGGACAACTATCGTCTGGAAGCAGAACAGGGAACGCTGACCATCGAGCCGCGATCCATTGAAGAATTTTCTGCAACTCTCAAGGATCTGCTGTGAGAAAACGGAACGGAACTCGAACAGACGCTTGAAGATCTGATCTATACAGCGCAGGACGGCAAAGAATATCTCGTTACGCTGGAGTTAAAGGACCATATCCAAAGCGCCGGCGGCGCCTATGTCCTGACCATTCAGGGTACGCAGAACTTTACCGGCGAACTGAAGCAGAGCTTTGTCGTTCTTCCCGCTAACGGTCCGACTTTCGATCGAACGGAGGATGCAGCCGCCCAGATCGGACAGGAAAGCTCCTTCTGGAGACGAAAACCGATCCCGCGCTTCCTGCCTTCACCCTGTCTGCCCTGCATGAGGATATTTTGAATGTTCTTGCTGATCGCGGAGAACTCAGCGCGATGGAAATGGCGGCTATTGCGGACGGACAGGATCAGACGATTACGCTGCATATTCAGGATCGAAGCGCAGATCTCGCTGAGAAAGTTCCGGATTTGTCGAATCCAGATGCAGAGGAGCATGCACTTGCTTTCTCTCTTGCGCTCGAACATCCCTTTGGATCGAATGGCCAGAACGCTAAATCGACAGGCTGTTCTGTGCCTGCACAAATGCGTCTTCCTGAAGAGATGCGAAAAGAAGGCACGGAGCTTCGTCTTTTCGCTCTTTCAAACGGCACATGGACACCGATCGACTTTACACGCTCTGCGGACGGATCTTCTATTTCCTTTGGGCTTGAAGAGAGAAGAGACTGCCTGCTCACAAGCCGCCTGGAAGAAGAAAATGCTCCAGACCCCGAACAGCCAGAACAGCCGGAAGATCCGAAAAACGACAAAACGAACGATCCCAAAACGGATCCGAAAGACGATTCCAAGGCGGCAAACACACCAGATACGGCCGCATCGCTTCTTCCAACATTTGGCGCATCCGTGATCAGCGCCGCTGCTGCGCTGCTCGCCCTTTTCGGACTGCATCGCAAAAACAGAAAAGATCGTAAAGATCAAAAGGTAAATAACGCCGTTTTGATCCAGACTGGACAGAATGTCGGACCAAGCGATCTGGCTTTCTCCGTGCAGTTTGGAAGGATGAAACAGGCATTCCATGAAAAGAGGCATCCCAACGAGGATTTTCCTCTCTGGAATGCCTTTTCTGCTTTTATTGCTTCATCGGAAACCGTCAGCAAAGCACAAAAAAGACCGCTTGGCGGCCTCTCTTGCATGTAATCAGTATTCGATTAGGATGTTACAGTCCACAGGAAGAGCAGGAATTAGATGGTACCCTGTTTCTTCATGGTTCTGAGTGTTCTGGCAGCAACCCGAATTGTTTTGGTTCACCGTCCACCATGACAGTTGCTTTCTGCAGGTTTACGTTCCATTTGCGGCGGGAAGCTCTCATGGAGTGAGAACGTTTGTTTCCGGACATAGGTCCTTTACCAGAGATTGCACACTTTCTAGACATCTTGATCCCTCCTTCTCCAGTCTTGACTGTCCAAACAGTCGTTAAAGATAGTAACATTCAACCCATACAAATTCAAGTCTTCAAAAATAAAGTACAAAGACGAATCTGGCGGGGCCTTTTCCATTCGGCAAGCCGAGCAATGAGAAGGCCTGAATCAGAGGAATTTCTACCAAACGCTGTACATTGTACAGGGAATTGAAAACAAGTTCAAAAGGGAAGAATGAAAGATCGCAAATTTCCTTTAAAGTACGCCAGATTTCGACGATCCGCTCCATACGCACTCATAGCTGCCTTCTTCCGAAAATCCGATCTCATCTGCGCGCTTTGCGGCTAAGATAAAGGTATGAAAACCAATACACAAAACTCATGCGAACTCGATGAAAACGCCATGGATTCCACGGACAGAATCAGAGAAAAATCCGGCAATACAATATGCATTCAGGCCGGCGTTGCCCATAGGGAACTTTCGCTTCCGATCGACACGCCGCTGGCCGGCTATGGAAAGACGCGAAGTGCGAAAGGCAGTCATGATCCGCTCATGGCTTCAATCATGGTTTTAAACCAGATGGAGGAAGTGATCGTGATTGCCAGTCTGGACGTCCTGGCTGTGGATCATCTGCTGATCGAAGCCATCCAGGCAGCGCTCGATGCCCAGAACTTTCCGGCGCGTACGCTGATCGTACATGCGATCCATACACATTCCGCCATGGGCGGCCTTTTAGAAACCCGATCCGGAATATTGAAGCAGGCGCAGTATTTTGCCTGCAAGACCGACGAAAAGACGATTGAAGCCGTCGCACAAAGCGTAGGCGCAGCCATCCTGGATGCCTGGAATACGATGAAAGATGGACGCATTTTGCACGTGCAGTCCGGGTATTCGCTCTGTAAAGGCCTTGGCAGCAATCGTACCGATCCGAGTTTGCCTGGTAACGATGCGCTTTACGCCCTTCAGATCGAGACGGATGCGCAAAAGGCTCTGCTTGTTTTCTTTGCCTGTCATCCGACGGTTCTGAACGCTTCCAATGTATATGGATCGGCTGATTTTTATGGAGCCGCGCGCAAGCATCTGAAAGAAGCCGGGTATGATCAGGTTCTTTTCTTTAACGGGGCCTGCGGCGATATTTCCACGCGCTATACCCGCAAAGCATCCAGTTTTGACGAAGCCGATCGTCTGGGATCCATTCTGGCAAGCGCTGTTTTGGGCTTGAGCTGGAACGAACAGCCTGTAAAACCCATTGAGGTCTTTGAAAAAACATATGTTCTTCAAAGCGCCCGCCCAAAACCAGTACAGGAAGCGCAAAGACGGCTGGAAGCCAGTCAGAACCATCTGAACGAACTGGAACAGGCCAGCGTTGCAGGAAACCCGCTGGATCCGCTGACTTTACGGCTTGCCGCCGTCAAACGGGATGCTGATCAGGCACGCTGTATTTACGCCATAAGCTATGACGGCGTACCCAAGCGAGAAATGAATGTAACGTTTGTGCGCTGGGATGCGCAGACGTTTGTCGGGCTGCCCTGCGAAATCTTCTCGTCGCTCATTTCGCCTTTTGATTCAAAGCGTGTTCACTTTGTTTCCTGTACGAACGGCTATCAGCTGTATTTAACGGATGAAAAAGCCTGGGATGATGAAGACTATGAAGCCTGCTGCTCCTTGTTTGCCCGCTCGCAGGGCGAACAGCTGATGGATCAGATCCAGAAAACGATGGCTTCAAAGAAGCGGGAATAGTCGTACGCAGAATAGGGAAATCCCGTTTTTCCTGCGTTTTCCCAATCATGGTATAATTCATGCGATCTGCCCGCCTGCGTCCTTTTTTGGTACGCAAATCCGGCAGAAGCAGGCTGCTCATCTATTTTTCCCGGCTGCTTTTCTGGTGTTTTTGCGATCAGAATCCGGCAGTCCGGCGTATGTGAACAGCCTCGATCGGTATTGAAAATGGAATTGAAACGGGATTTCGACCCGCTGTATCCTCTATCTTTTTCTTTCGCATAGAAAAACGGCTTTTTGTGCCGTAATTCTGAACGGGTGTCCTAAACGATCAACGCATCCCTTTGGAAATGGATTTGCGCTGCCGGAAGAAGAAACACAGATCGAGGTCGATACCCTTATACAAATAAGAGAGGCGAAATTTCATGTTATCTATGTTTAACGGGTTGCCCAGTACTCCGGGGCTTCTGACGATGGTCATCCTGTCTGGAATTGCGGTGCTTTGTCTGATGCTGGCGTGCATGCCGGCGCTGATTCGCTATTTACGCAAGCTCAAATACGGCCAGACGGAGCGAGAGGAAGGACTGGAAAGTCATAAAGCCAAATCGGGAACCCCGACGATGGGCGGAATCGCCTTTGTTCTCATTCCTGTTCTCGTCTACCTTGTGTATTACGCTTTCTTCCGGCCGTTTGGCTGGACGATCAACACAGCCATTGTTCTGCTGGCGTATGTCGGCTATGGTCTGATCGGTTTTGCGGATGATTATCTGATCGTCGTTCAGCACTCCAACATCGGTTTAAAACCAAAACTGAAGTTTGGTCTGCAGTCGATTCTCGCGCTCGTTCTGATCGCGCTCTATCTTATGTACAATGAGCCGGCCTTCTATTTGCACAACCTGTCCTTTGCGGTTCTTCCCACCTGGCTGTTTGTGATCATCGCTTTTTCATGTTTACCGGCACGACCAACGCAGTCAACCTGTCGGATGGCGTAGACGGCCTTTGCGCAGGCCTTTGCATTGCTGCTTTCATTCCGTTTCTCTGCTTTGCGGTGTGGATGAACGATCTGAATACCGCTCTGATTCTGTTTCTGGTCATCTGCGCCCTGATCGGCTATCTGTTTTTCAATATTCATCCGGCCAAAGTGTTCATGGGCGACACGGGCTCCCTGGCTCTTGGCGGTCTGCTTGCCGCAGCGGCTATGGTTACCCAGACGGAATTGTATTTGCTGATTGCAGGTATCGTCTTCATTGCGGAAGCGCTCTCGGATATCATTCAGGTCACCTATTATAAAAGACCAGAAAGCGCATCTTCCTGATGGCGCCGCTTCACCATCATTTTGAAAAGAAGGGCTGGAGTGAGATGAAAGTCTGCTACGTGTTCTGGGGCTGCGGCATGGTCGCCGGCGCGCTTTCCATCCTGCTGGCTATTCTTCATTAATTCCCGTTGATTCATTTGCCTGGTTCGAAAAGGAATCAGGCCTTTTCATGCCATTCAAATCTCTAACCAGCGAAACAGCGAAACGCCTCTATATATCGCCGAATCTGGTCGGATTGATTCTTTTGAAACTCGGCGAAAAGCTTTAGAGTTTCGCGTATGGCGCACAAAAGCGATACAATCAAAACCGAATTAAACGAATTTAGATATTGAAGTTTTAGATTTTTGCCTGAATACCGTAAAGGCCAGCTTGCCTTCACCTCGTAAAGCGAGAGCTAGATGCAGCATGAGCAATACGGTCTGGAGCAAAACGAATACAAAGAGAGACCAGTCTCTTTGGAAAAGCAGAAGAAAATCGGCCGAAACGAAAGCCTGGCCGATGCGTAAAGGAGAAAAGCATGGCAGCACCTGTCCTTGTCATTGGCGCCGCCCGTTCGGGCATAGCCGGCGCTCGGTTACTGAACCAAAACGGATACGATGTGATCCTCACGGATATGAAGGAAGTTCCTGAAAAGAACGAACTCGAACAGGAGGGGATCCGCGTCTACGACGGCGGTCATCCTGAATTTCTGAAAAATACAGACTATCTTTTCGTCGTGAAAAATCCGGGTATCCCGTATCGAGCACCGCTGGTGAAGTATTTTGTCGAAGCTGGCGTACCGGTCTATACCGAAATCGAAACTGCGTATCGCATCGCAAAAACCTTGAATACGCGGCGGTAACGGGAACGGACGGCAAGACGACGATTACGACCATTCTTTACGAAATGCTGAAAAAGGCCGATCCGAACGCGCGTGCGGCTGGAAACATCGGTATTCCACTTTCTGAATGTGCTCTCGAACTGAAGGACAAACCCGCAAAAATCGCACTGGAACTGAGCAACTTCCAGCTGCTGGGCATCGATACGTTCCGTCCGCACGTATCGGTCGTTTCCAATCTGGCGCCGGACCATCTCGATTACATGGACAGTCTGGACGCGTACTACGCTTCCAAATTCCGCATTTACGAAAACTGCACGATGGACGATTATTTCATCCGTAACATCGATGATGAAACGATCATGCAGTATGCCAGAAACATTCCCTGTCAGGTGATTGATTTTTCGCTTACGAATCCCAATGCGGATCTCTGTGTAAAAGACGGGGAAGTCTGTCTTCAGGGCACCCGGCTGTTTACCGCGGCCGATCTCAAACTGGTCGGCGATTTCAACCTGGGCAACGCGATGATGGCCGCTGCCATGGCTTATTTGATGGGCGTGAAGCAGGAAGATATTGAAGACGTCATCCAGACATTCAAAGGCGTTGAACACCGTATTGAATATGTAGATACACTCAATGGCGTTCGCATTTATAACGACTCCAAGGCGACCAATACCCATTCCGCTATCGCGGCGCTCTCCAGTTTTAAAGGCGGCGTTCATCTGCTTGCAGGCGGCAAGGACAAGGGAATCGACTACTCCGTTTTAAAGGAATACGATCCGGTGATCGCGAAGTGCTACGCCTTTGGACAGATCGGACCGAAGTTCCCGGATATTTTCTCAAACACCGTAGTACTGGAAACGATGGAAGAAGCACTCGATGCGGCACTGGCGAATGCCAGAGAAGGTGAAGTCATTCTGCTCTGTCCGGCGACTTCCTCATTTGATCAGTTCAAAAGCTACGAGCAGCGCGGAGATATTTTCAAGGAACTCGTTGCGCAGCGCGTAAATTCGCAGAAGTAGAGGGATCCCGCAACGGTAAGGGAAATACGCATCCATATTGTCTTTCTATTTTGAAAAACCGATTTCGCATGAAAAGAGGGAAAGAAATTTTCCAAAAATAACACGAATGGATTTATTCACCTTTACCTAAAGGATTGAAAGAGTTTTCATAATCCTTTAAGATGTATGAAACAGGATCACACCTCTTGATCTGAAGGAGAAAATCTATGACGAGTGTTGTTTTGAAGACGGAAGCGCAGAAGACGCTGGTCTGCGACAGCATGGAAATTTCGCTCACGATTAAGTGCGAAGGGCTTTCCATGCAGGCCAGTCTGCACCGTCTGCAGGAGTGCAGCGATCAGCTGATGGCTTCTATGGAGAACGCAGGCATTGATCCGAATTCATTCAGCCTATGCGATATCGATTCAGCCGCCCAGGATAATCCGCCGAAACAACGGGCGATGGCGAAGCTGAAAGTACGCGGGCGATTTGATCATGAACAGCTCTGCCGCCTGTGGCAAATCATCACAGCCGCTTCCTTCCCGGTCGAAATCTCTCTGTCCTTTTCCTGCGATAAAACCGAAGAGACGTTTGCGGCGCTCGAAGACGAAGCACTGCGTATGGCGTCAAAACGGGCATCCGCGATGGGGGCACAGCTTGGGGAAGCGAACGTATCCTGTCGTGAGATTGAATTTGAACGCGTCGAAGACGGTGCCGGTAACGGCGGCCTGATCGCGTGCGAGGCCAAACCGGCTGAAGAAATTGTCAGCGGGTATCTGGCTTTTGCGGCCAGACCGTACAAGACGCTCTGCGTCAAAGCGCAAAGCCGCTGGGAACTCAACAACGAATAAACTATGCAAAAGCCTCCCCAGGGATCGCTTTTGCCAGAATAGAACAGAAATTCAGGGACTCTAGCCAGATCAGGCTGGAGTCCTTTTTCATTGGCGCTTAGAAGCCGTTCCGCTCAAGAAAGGATTGGCTGGTGATCAGCTTTTCTTCCTTAACCCCTGAGTTTTTGTACGACATAGGGTACTTTTAACGCGTTTTGGAACGAGCCGAACAGCAGAGACAGGAAATAAATCCGCCAAAAAGGCGAAAACCAATCAGGAAATCGCCGTTTTGAATGTATATTTAACAAATTTAGATTGATACGATGAACTTGTTCAAGGATGCACGAACGAAAACTCGTTCGTTTTTCATTGGATCACTCATAAAGGCATCTCGCAAAATTTGCGGCCCCTTTAATGGAAGCCATGGGCGATGTGCCTTTTCAAAAAGAATCAGCTGAATACGGGTCCATTGCGGATGCGCTTCCTGGAAGGGAGTGCGTCCCAAAGGGACGCCAGTCAGCTCATGGGAAGAAAATCTTTGCGTAGTCAGAAAAGCATTTACCAGAAATCGCGCGAAAAGGCCGGGCTTACCCGGAAGCAAGCGTCAGAAAAAATCGTCTATCTCTCCGAAAATCAGCTTGAAAAAATGGAACGAAACAAATCGGCGATCGATCCGCACGATGTTCTGGCCATGGAGGAAGCGTACGGCGATTACACGCTCTCCAGCTGCCATTGCGCCATGCATTGCGCTATTGGCCAGAAATATGACAAAGCGGTGGAACTTTATTCACTGGCTCAGATCATCGTTCATGCCGAACTTGCGTATACCCAGCTCGAAGGCGACCGTCAGCGCCTGCTGCAGCTCGGAGCCGCCAAGTCGATCACCGCGGAAGAAGCGGAGTTTCTAAAGGAAAGCAGTCAGCGTATGAAAGATCCTCGGTCAGGCAGGCCGGGAGCTCGAACTCTGGCTGAAGATGAAGCCGATCCAGAGCGCGGAGGAGTAAGCGCAGTACAGAAAAACTTACGGAATACAGATCCAGTCCAGAGTACGAACCGGCGATTTCGAACGATTCGCCGGTTCGTTTTTCTTACAGGCAAATTTTGGATCCAGTTCCCGGCCGATTAGGCCGTTTACTCCATACGCCCGGGTGATGCCAGTCTGCGCTGGAGCATTCATCCGAGCAGAAAAGGAAAAACGAGATACGGAAGCAGAAAAAGTCGGAATGAAAATGCAGAGATTTTGAAAATGGATCCAGTGAAGAAGCCGAACAGTTTTGAAAATCGTTGGCCCATCCATTCATAGAAAAAAGATCAGAAACGAAAAAGATCGAAAAAGAAAGGGAACACATATGAAAAAACGAAATGCGCTGCTGATGGCAGCACTCGCCACCAGTATGGTCCTTGGAGCGTGCGGATCTTCCAGTAAAAAAGCAGCAAAAACAAGCATTACAGAATCTTCTGCGATTTCATCGATCGCAAGCGAAAGCAAAAAGGAAGCTGCGCCATCGGAAAAGCCGGTTGAAGAAACGCCGGTCGCTGAAAAAACCGGAACCGGCTCCTCAGCCCGCTCCCGCTAAAGAGGAACCTGCCCAACAGCCGGCTTCCGACGGCATTCGTCCGGAGTTTAAGGAAGCGGTCGACGCTTATGTGAAGTTTTATGACGAGTATGTCGACTTCATGAAACGCTACATGCAAAATCCGGGCGATATGGGACTGCTTCTGGAAATGGCGAACTGGACGACGAAAGTCGCCGACATGGATGACAAGCTCGACGGATTTGAATCGGGAAGCGATGGATGGAGCGCCGCAGAAACCAAATACTGGACCGAAGCCTATCTGCACATTACCCAGAGCCTGCTGGCGATCGCCCAGTAATCCAGATCGGGTTTGCGAAGAACAGCCTGGCGTAGACTAAAGAGCCGGTTTGAAAATGATGCCGACCGTCTGAACAAAGGATGCAGATGGGATTTATCTGGGTGTCAAAAACTTGGTCTGCACCCTACCTATCGCAAATAGAGCACAAAAGGCCTCACGTCTCTTTCAAAAGGAGACGTGAGGCCTTTATTTTGGATTAGAAATCAGGTCTTAAGAAGTTTTTCTAAAGTCGAATTAAAGACTCAGACCGACTTTGCGGTACACTTTGGAAATTTTCTTGTTGGCGATTCTGCTGGCGCGTTCTGCCCCTTCCTTGAGAATGGCATCCACTTTGCCTTCGGCAAGAATTTCCTTGTATTTGGCCTGCAGAGCGGTCAGAAAGTCATGAACGGCCTGGCCGGTTTCTTCTTTCAGATCGCCGTAGCCCTTGCCTTCGTAGCGGGCGACAATGGAATCGATAGATTCGCCGCTGAGCGCGGAAAGAATGGTCAGCAGGTTGGAGACGCCGGGCTGGTTTTCCGGATCAAAGGCGACATGGCCTAAGGAATCGGTAACGGCGCCCTTGATTTTGTTGCGGGCGGATTTCGGATCGTCGAGCAGGTCGATTACGCCTTTTGGCGAAGATTCGGACTTGGACATTTTCTTCGTCGGGTTTTGCAGGTCGTAAATTTTGGCACCGACTTTCGTTACGAGCGGTTCTGGAATGGTGAATGTATCCGAATAGCGCTTGTTGAAGCGTTCCGCCAGGTCGCGGGTCAGTTCCACATGCTGCTGCTGATCCTGACCTACCGGTACGTATTCCGGATCGTAAAGCAGAATATCGGCTGCCATTAAAGACGGGTACGTAAACAGACCTGCGGTAATGCCAGTTTCCTGCTTGGCCATTTTATCCTTGAACTGTGTCATCCGCTGCAGTTCGCCATAACCGGACAGGCACGTCATGATCCAGCCAAGCTGGGCGTGGGCGGGAACATCACTCTGCAAAAGAGGGTAACCTTTTGGGATCGAGACCGGCCGCCAGGTAAATGGCGATCAGATCCTTCGTGTTGCGGCGCAGTTCCGCCGCCTTAATCGGGATGGTCAGTGCGTGCTGGTTAGCGATGAAAATGAACATTTCGTATTCATCCTGATACTTAACAAATTCGCGGATGGCGCCGATGTAGTTGCCTAAAGTCAGACGTCCGGTCGGCTTGATTCCGCTGAGCATTCTCTTCATGAAATTCTCCTTATTGCGAAAATTGTGTCATTCGGTTCTTCGAGTTTATGACATTTTTGCATCATTTATTACACTTTAGACGTTTCCCCGCAGAAAGGAAACCCTAAAGAGTCTGAAGCAATTCGGGCTTTTTGACCCGATCCCCGTTCTGCAGGATCGACTCTAGATCTCGAAAGGAAGATGAACTGTGCCTGTACTGCTTACCGTTCCTGGATGCGCCCGAACGCGTGCGGCCCGCCTGCTGCTCAAGGAAAAGGACATTCCGTTTACGCAGAAGCCTCTCTATTCGCTGCTTCTTGATGAAAAAGAAAATCTGCCCTATATAAAGATGATCGCTGACGTATGCGATAAAAATCCCGAAAAGATTATTTCTTCTCCGTCTCTGATTCCAAGACCGTTTCTTCTTTTTCACCGGACGAAAAAGAGCTAGCTGAGGAGCTTTACACCTTGGATTCGTTCGCCAGATGCAACAGGAAATGCAAGCTGAAGGACGTCTGTCCGGCCGTTTTAAAACCTGCCGCGTTTGTGGTCATTTCGCTTGAAGATTGTGTAAGCGATTGCAATGAGGATGTTTCCATTCCCGAAAAACCTTGTAAAATAATGAAGTATGAGATTTTAACAAGGAGGAAACGCATGGATACCAAATATGTGTATCGCTTTATTGAAGGCGATGCCGGTATGCGTGAACTGCTTGGCGGAAAAGGTGCCAACCTTGCAGAAATGAGCAAGCTTGGCATGCCCGTCCCCAACGGTTTCACCATCACGACAGAAGCCTGCAACAAGTATTATGACGATGGGGAAAAGATTAACGACGAAATCAAGGCGCAGATCTTTGCTACTCTGGAAAACCTGGAAAAAGAAACCGGTAAAAGATTCGGCGATTCCGAAAACCCGCTGCTTGTTTCGGTACGCTCCGGTGCACGGGCTTCCATGCCGGGCATGATGGACACCATCCTGAACCTGGGCATCAACGATACCGTTGCTGAAGTTATTGCTGCAAAAACTGGAAATCCCCGCTTTGCCTACGACTCTTACCGCCGCTTTATTCAGATGTTCGCAGACGTAGTTAAAGGACTTTCCAAAAACGTTTCGAAGAAATCATCGACGAAGTCAAGAAAGAAAAGGGCGTTAAAAACGATCTTGATCTCGACGCTGAAGATATGAAGGAACTCGTAAAACGCTTTAAGGCGTTCTACCGTGAAGAACTCGGTACCGACTTCCCGACCGATCCAAAAGATCAGATGATGGAAGCCATTGAAGCCGTATTCCGTTCCTGGAACAATGAACGTGCGATTTACTACCGCAAACAGAACGACATCCCGTCGAGCTGGGGAACTGCGGTTAACGTACAGATGATGGTATTCGGCAACATGGGCAACGACTGCGGCACTGGCGTAGCCTTTACCCGCAACCCGGCTACCGGCGAAAGAAAGCTGTACGGCGAATTCCTGATGAACGCACAGGGCGAAGACGTTGTTGCCGGCGTTCGTACTCCAAATAAAATTGACCAGCTGAAGGAGATTGCTCCGGAAGCTTACGAACAGTTCGTTAAGATCTGTGACACTCTTGAACATCATTACAAAAACATGCAGGACATGGAGTTCACCATTGAAAACGGAAAACTCTTCATGCTCCAGACCCGTAATGGTAAACGTACCGCTCAGGCCGCTCTGAAAATTGCCTGCGACATGGTTGACGAAGGCATGATCAACACCGATGAAGCCCTGCTGATGGTAGAACCGCAGCAGCTTGATTCTCTGCTTCACCCGATGTTTGACGCCGACGCTCTGAAAGAAGCTGAAGCCGTAACGACAGCGCTGCCTGCTTCTCCTGGTGCTGCCTGCGGTCAGATCGTCTTCACTGCAGAAGAAGCGATCGTAGAAGCTGCCAACGGCAAGAAAGTTGTTCTTGTCCGTCTCGAAACTTCTCCAGAAGACATTCAGGGTATGGCAGCTGCGGAAGGTATCCTTACCGTTCGTGGCGGCATGACTTCCCACGCAGCCGTTGTTGCCCGCGGAATGGGTGCCTGCTGCGTATCCGGCGCCGGCGAAATTGAAATGGATGAGCCAAACGGTCAGTTCACCGTTAACGGCCAGACTTTCAAGCGCGGCGACTTCATTTCCTCGACGGTTCGACCGGTAAAGTATACGGCGGAGCCATCCCGACCGTACCAGCTGAAATTTCCGGCGACTTCGACCGCTTCATGAAGTGGGCCGATGAAAGACGCCGTCTGAAAATCCGCACCAATGCCGACACTCCGCGTGACGCTGCACAGGCTGTAAGCTTCGGCGCAGAAGGCATCGGTCTCGTTCGTACCGAACATATGTTCTTTGACGGCGACAAGATCAAATCCATCCGTGAAATGATCGTTGCCAAGACTCCGGAACAGATGGAAGCGGCCCTCGCGAAAATCGAACCGCTCCAGCAGGAAGACTTCGAAGGCATTTACGAAGCGATGGAAGGCCGTCCAGTCACCATCCGTTACCTCGATCCGCCTCTGCATGAATTCCTCCCGCACAAAGCCGAAGAAGTGGCTGAACTGGCTGCTGAAATGGGCATGGAAGCCGATGAACTTCAGGCGGTTGTTGACGGACTGCACGAAGTGAACCCGATGATGGGTCATCGCGGAAGCCGTCTGGCTGTCTCCAACCCTGGCATTGCCAGAATGCAGACCGAAGCCGTTATCCGTGCTGCAATCAATGTAAACAAGAAACATCCGGAATGGAACATCGTTCCTGAAATTATGCTCCCGCTGATCGGCGATCTGAAAGAACTGAAATACGTGAAGAAGATCGTTGATGATACCGCAAAAGAAATCCTGGCTGAAGAAGGCGTGGATATGGAATACCATGTTGGTACGATGATCGAAGTACCCCGTGCGGCTCTCCAGGCTGGAGAACTCGCTAAAGAAGCGGAATTCTTCTCCTTCGGTACAAACGACCTGACCCAGCTGACCTTCGGTTTCTCCCGCGATGACGCTGGAAACTTCCTGCCAAAATATGCAGAAGCCAAGATTTACGAAAACGATCCGTTTGCCAAACTCGACCAGACTGGTGTCGGCGAACTGATCAAGATTGCTGCAGAACGCGGCCGCGCTACCCGTCCGGACATCAAGCTTGGTGTCTGCGGTGAACACGGCGGCGATCCAGCCTCCATCGAATTTGTAGACGGACTCGGCCTGAACTACGTTTCCTGCTCGCCGTTCCGCGTACCAATTGCCCGTCTGGCTGCTGCTCAGGCTGCAATCAAGCATTCCAAATAAGATCCTTTCGATGATTCCAGATGCTGGATTTCCTGACCAGCGTGTCTGAAGACCCATACGTCTGACTATTGAATCTCGTTGATCCACAGCGGACCGCCCGCAAAAACGGTCCGCTGTTTTCTTTGGCCGGATGAAACTTCACGGCAATTTAAAAACGAAGAGGAATGTGTGATGCTCGATGATGACCGCACTAAATCTCTGTCCCTTGCCATGGCTTGGCGATATCCTATCGATTTTCTTCAAAATGCATCTTGCCATGGACGGTTTCATCCTCTAGTCTTGGAAAAGTCCTGCCGGATCGGTTTTATTTGCCGCTTTGGTGAAAAACGAGGCTTGCTTACACGATATGCCAACGGGTTTCATGGATTTTCATTCAAAATCGACAAGTTGGGGAAGGGAACAGGCCGTTGATTAGTCAGGTGCCTGTTTTTTGATTAAAATTGAATCTGTTGACTGGAAAGGATGATTTTATGGGATATCGCGCGTTTATCAAGGAAGAGCAGGAATGCTTCATGGCTCTTGACCCTTCCTTAAATTCCAAACTCGAAATCCTGAGGATGCCCGGTTATCGGGCGATCAAAACCTGGTACAGAACCCATCGGCTGTATCAGAAAAACATTATGTTCTGGCGCGCTGGATGTCCCTGCGTGCGCAGCAGAAAACGGGAATCGATATCCATCCCGGGGCCCAGATCGGCAAGCGCTTCTTTATTGATCATGGCAGCGGCGTAGTCATCGGCGAAACCTGCATTATCGGCGACGATGTGAAAATTTATCAGGGCGTCACCCTGGGCGGTACGGGAAAAGATAAAGGAAAGCGTCATCCCACCGTCGAAGACGGCGTTCTGATTGGCGCCGGTGCCAAAATTCTCGGAAATATTACGATCGGAAAGGACGCCAAAGTTGGTGCCGGCGCGATTGTCATCCGGAATGTGGAACCGGGCTCTACTGTTGTCTGCCCGCCAGCCTATCCGGTACGCTATAAACAGGGAAAACATTCCAATCTCTGCGTTCAGGGTAAGGAACGCTGGAGCCGGGAAGACATTCGATGCCTTCAGGAAGGCAAAATAGCCGTCTGTCCAGCCAAATCGGCGATCGATAATGAACGGGAGGTTGCCAAAGACAGGCGAAAGTCTAAAATAGACAAAGAATAAGAAAACAAGTCCATGACTTTAAAATGAAAAGGATGATTAATGATGAAATTCAAGTTTTCAGACAGCTATGGAAATGACGTCACCTATGAAATCCATGACAGCGAGCTTGGTCATGCCCTCGAACGCATGCTTCCGCTGACGGTAATTCTCAATCAAATCGGTTCTTCGGAGATGTCCTTTGTTCCGCCTAAAAACTCTCCACATTCGGCGCTCCTATTGCGCCGGGCGGCATTGAAGGCCTCTGCTACCATGAACCGTGGAACGAAGTAATTCTCTACTACGGCGGCTATTCCCAGTATGAAAACCTGTATGAAATCGGCATGCCAGTTGCCGGGCAGGGAGCGGTCCGCAATCTGCATGGTCCTGTTAAAATTGAAGAAATCTACTAAAGAGGAAGAGGGAAGCAACTTCTTCCTTTTTCTGTTTCATACGGAAATCGAGAGTTTGACCCGTAGATCTGTTTTCGATCTTTTAACACCGCCCAGTTCAGGGCGGTAGAGTGTGATATTCTTCGATTTAAAGGGGAGTTTTATGAAGATTCATCTGCAGGATGCAGAGGTCCGATCCCATCTGTTTGAGGGCGGGTTCGGTCTGGAAAAGGAAAGTCTTCGAATCGAGTCGAAAACTGGAAAAATGGCACAGAGCCTGCATCCGTTTTCCCACTCGAAAATTGTGCAGGACTTTGCGGAAAACCAGACAGAGATCAATACCGCGGTCTATCCGGACTGGCAGAGCGCACGCAGGGAATGTGAAGAACTGACCGTTCTCATGCAAAACATTCTGGCCAAACAGGGCGAGACGCTCTGGCCGTTTTCCAACCCGCCGATGATTTCCTCGATGGAAGACATACCGATGCTGCAAAGCGGCCTGTCTTCTTCGACGGAATATCGTCATTATCTGGCGGACCGCTATGGAAAAATGAAAATGCTGTTTTCCGGCATTCATTACAATTTTCGTTTTCCGACGCGCTGCTCAAACGGGAATACACGCTCTACTCTGAGCACAATTCCGGTACAAGACATGAAATTGACTCCTACAAGTCTTTTCGCAACGCGTTTTATCTCGATCTGGCGCAGAAAGCGGTCTGGTACGGATGGATCATTGATGCCCTGCTCAATGCGTCGCCGGTTTTTGATGGTTCGCTGATGAACGAATCTGCGTGCGGCCAGCCGCTTTATTTTGGATTCAGTTCCATGCGCAATTCCATCCACGGCTTTTGGAATTTCTTTACGCCGTGGTTTGACTACACCGATATGCAAAGCTATACGTCTTCCATCGAGCATTACGTAGAAGAAGGTCTGCTCAAGGCGCCGCGGGAACTGTATTATCCCGTCCGCATTAAGCCGGCTTCAGCGTATTCGCTCGACGCGCTCAATAGTCTTGGCGCCAGCCATATTGAACTGCGCATGATCGATCTTAATCCGTACGAACTTTCTGGCATCAGTGCCGACGATGCGTATTTCTGTCATCTGTTTCTGGTTTTCTTGCCTGTCTCGACGATTTCTCGCTGTCGATGAAAGATCAGATTTACGCTATTCAGAATTTTAAGAACTCCTGCGTTCTGCCGCTCGATCAGGCCAGAATTCTGTATGACGTGGATACAGGCAGTTCGGCTTTGGAAGAGCTCGATACGTTCCTGTCGGATATGGAAGTGTTCTTTGAACGGCTGAATCAGGAACAGGCGGTCGCGTGTCTGCGCCATCAGAAATTAAAAATCCAAAATCCGAAAAGCGAACTGCTCGCCAGCCGAGTTCGGAAAGACTTTTCCAGCTTTATGAAAGACGGGCTTAAACAGGCGCAGCATCTGCAGCAGCTTTCTCTCGATCAGCCGGCTCGAAAAAATGCCTGGACAGACGTGTATGCCGGGTTTGAAGAAAACCGCAGGTAAATTCATCGGTTCCAAAAGTTTAAAAGACGAGCATTTGATAGCTGCCGCCTGCTGCGGCAGGAAAGGAAAACATGCAAAAGAAAATCGTACTCATCAATGATCTTTCCGGCTTTGGACGCAGTTCTCTGGCGGTCTGGCTGCCGATCTTAAGCGTTCTGCGCATGGAATGCCTGCTCATGCCGACTTCCATCCTTTCCTGTCATACGGCTTATCCGGCGTATACGCTGCGCGATCTGAGCGAAGATCTTGATCCCTGGATGGAAACCTGGAAAGCCGCAAACGTCTCTTTTGACGCCGTTTTAAGCGGGTATATCGCCAATGAAAAACAGGCCGATAAGATTCAGACGTTTCTGGATCGGTTTAAGGAGCAGAAACCGTTTCTTGTTGTCGATCCGGCCATGGCCGATGACGGGCAGCTGTATTCCGGTCTGAACGAACACGTAGTAGAAGCGATGCGAAATCTGGTCCGACGGGCGGATCTGATTCTTCCCAATCTCAGTGAAGCCTTTCTGCTTTGCGGCAAATCGTATCATTCGCATCCCGATCGCAAACAGATTCATGCGCTGGCCGAAGCGCTCCATCGTCTTGGACCGGATCAGGTCGTGATTTCCGGCATTGAACGCGATGGAAAAATTGAAGACTATGTCTGCGATTTTAAAACGGGACAGTTTGATCCAATCATCTCAGCCAGGGAAGGAGCTGGACGTCCCGGAACCGGCGATGTCTTCTCGGCGGTAACAGCCGGTCTGCTTATGCAGGGCAGCTCTCTCGGGGAGAGTGTCCGACAGGCTGGCGATTTTGTTCGAATCTGTCTGCGACAGGCGCAAAAGGAAAATACACCGCCTTTTGAAGGGGTTCCTTTTGAGCTGGTCCTCGATCGGCTGCTTAAGCTTTAAAAGCATTGGACAAAACGAACAGACTGGTTCCATTTGCTCATGAAAACAGGATACCGTTCAGACAAACAATACAAATGAAAGGACGGGAACGGCATAAACCGAATCCCGTCCTTTTTCAACGGAATGAAAAATGATTTGAGGCAGTAAGCGAATACGTTAACCAGAGGATCAGCTTTTGACAAAGTAATCGTACAGATCCTCGCGCAAGGGGTCAGCAGACGATAGCCGATTTTAACGACAGATGCATCGTTGGCCATCGTAGTCTGCTCAAACAGGCCATCCGGTTTCATTTCCCCGAGGAAATAAAACGCCTTGGTCGTGTCGTCATTGCTTTTTCGCAAAAAGAGAAGAACCATTGGCGGATGTTCGCTTTGAAGCGATCGAATTTCCGGTGAAGCGAGCGTTCTTCGGTTTTTGGAGAACGCGATCAGACGGGAAGGCGATTCAAAATGGTCTTCGTACTGAAGGCTTTGAGCCAGATCTTCCGCTTTCTGGTAGTTGATAAAGACGGGGAGAAGATTCTGTTCTTTAAAGAGCTTGTATCCGCCGACGTTCTGCGCATTTTCAAAGACGGGAAGATCGAGCAAGCGGAAAACATCCGCATATGTATAGGACTGATACAGATCGAACCATGTGCCGTCCGTCGTCTTACTATATTTGTTTTTCCAGCGAAGCAGACTAAATTCCATGAGATCCGTCAGCTGATCGTAAAAGTCGGGATGAGTAAGCGCCTGAAGAAAAGAGGGTGCAATTTCAAAGTCGTGTTCGATTTGTCTGGAGAGAGCCTGGCGTGCTTCCAGAGGAAGACTAGCAGCTTTGACGAGTCGGATAAGAATTTCTTCTTCGGAAATCGACGGCTTTCGTTCAAGAAAGACAATGCCTTTAGAACGAAGATCGTTTCGGGTCTGCGGCAGCAGCCACTTCATCTCAAACTGACGGTTCAGATTTTTCCAGGTTTCTTTTTAAGCCGAATGCCATACTCATCGAGAACCGCAAGAAAATGTTCAAGCCAGTCCTTTTGGTGATGAACCAGACTTTCCAGCAGCCAGAGTTCGAGCGCTCGCTTTCCATTGGCCCAGTACCGGGAGACAAACTGCAAAAAGCCAAGTTCAAGATCGGAATACTGCGTTAAAAGAGTGCGGTCCTTTTCCATACGGCTTGTAAATTCAGGATAGCAGCGATATGTGGGATTGGTGAAGATCAGCATAGGATCCATGCCCTGCGCCTGTTCAAAATCCACAAGGCGCGGGATCCGGCCGAGCTGCTGACGCAGATCGAAGTAGCCTTCCGCCAGTTTAGCGGCGGAATTCATGTGGGCCAAGTCGATCGACTGCAAAATCCGCGAGCGCGCGATCGGTGAAAAATGAACCGAACTGATCCGGGAATTTCTCGATTTCCTTCATAGACAAAACGGCGAAGCATATCTTTATTGCCCGTCTTGTCTCCGGAAAGTGCAGCAGGAATCAGATAGTTTTCCTTGTATTGGCCGACAAAATCGAGGACGGTCACAAATTCCTTGCCTTTGTATTTACGTAAGCCGCGGCCAAGCTGCTGCGTGAAAACAATCGCCGACTGCGTCGGGCGCAAAAGCAGGACCTGATTCACTTCCGGAATGTCGACGCCTTCATTGAAAATACCGACCGTAATCAGATAATCGAGCGCATGTTCATCGTAGCGATCCTGACAAAGCCGTTCGATCGCTTCGTCGCGTTCCGCTTCCGAATAGTCACGGCTGGAAAGAGCCAGCGTCTGAAGGCCCTGGGCATTCAGGGCATGACTGAGCTTTTCAGCTTCTTCGATCGTACTGACAAAGATCAGTCCTTTGACACGATCGCCGCTCCAGCCGTAATAGCGAGCCTGGGCGAGAATATGCTTCACCCGCTCTTCTTCCTTCAGCTTCTGAAAGTCTCTAGGATCGATGGAATCGATCGAATAGTCTGCAGAGACGGAAAGATCGTCCAGCGCATAATAATGGAACGGGCAGAGCAGGTTTTGTTCTAACGCATCGCTCAGGGTAATGCGGCAGGCGACATTGTAGTCGAACAGCTCATAAATGCTATTGCGGTCGGTTCGCTCCGGTGTGGCCGACATGCCCAACCAGAATTTTGGACGGAAATACTCAAACAGCGTCTGGTAGGTATTGGACGCCGCATGATGAACTTCATCGACAATGATCCAGTCAAAGGCGTGCTTTCCAAACTGCATATACGTTCCCGGCTTCGACATCGTCTGTACGGTAGAAAACAGGCAGGAAGCATTTACATCATGGGAATTGCCGCTCAGCAAACCATACGTATACGCCTCATCGCCCAGAACCCGTCGAAACGACTCCATGGCCTGACGAGCGATCTTTTCCCGATGGACGAGAAACAGGACACGGCCGGGCTGGTGCTGGCGGACCGCAAAGGCGCTCGCATACGTTTTTCCCGTTCCGGTAGCGGAAACAAGCAAGGCTATCGTCTTGCCCTCTTCAATCATCTCGGAAAGCCGTTCGACAAAATCTTCCTGCATGGCGTTGGGCTCAGGAAGCAGATCAAAGGATGACTCAACCCTTGACGGACCGGCTGGAAAGGATGGCTGGCGCAAGCAATCCGCACGATTTCTTCGTACTCTCTGGCGTAGTCGCGGTAAAGCACGGTCTGCGGACTGGTATACAGGCTTTCAAAGGCATTCATGCACTCCGTATAAAAGCTGCCTTTTCTGGAGGTGATCAGGCGCGTGTTCCACTCCTCATTCGTGCAGAGCGCTGCATCGGTCAGGTTGGATGAGCCGATAATCATGCAGCACTGATCGTCTTCTTCAAAAAAGTAGCCTTTGGTATGAAAGCCAACGGAATCGGAAGGATTTTCCTGTTTCTGGCAGCAGTACATGCGAAGCTCTATGTTTTTCAGATCCAGAAGCGTGTTCAGGGCTTTGGGATCGCTGAAGGCAAGGTAGTCTGTCGTTAGAATCCGTCCAGGAATTCCTTTCTGTTCCAGATACTGCAAAACGGGCTTGAACAGCTGCAGGCCGCTTTCGGTAATAAAGGCTACGGAGAAACAGAATTCCTGACAGCGTTGAAGTTCCGCTTCCAGCGCCAGGAATACCTTCTGTCCTTTTTGGGATTATTGGTAAGCAGGGAAGGGACAAGATCTGGATTCGCCTTGCATTTGGCATCCAGAAAAGCATTCTCCATCCCGGCTTTAAGCAAGTTGAATTGATTCATGATTCCAGGTTAGCAGCTGTGCATCCAAATTCAACGGATACGTCATTAATTGTGCAGGAAAAGCAGCTAGCAAGGATTTACTACCAGGCAATTCTGTGGAGTCCGAAAAATCATGATAGGATGAGCCTGTCTGATCCCTGCAATCGACAATGCTACAGGGATGTCTTTGAAAGTGGCCAGAGAGACAGGAGAGATGAAATATGATTGAAGTAACGGCGGCTATCCTGCATAGAGATGGAAAAATTCTGATCTGCCAGAGACCAGACGATAAAAGCTGCGGCGGCTTATGGGAGTTTCCCGGCGGCAAACAGGAACCGGGCGAGAGTCTGGAAGACTGCCTGAAGCGGGAGTGCCAGGAAGAACTGGGCATTCAGATCGGCGATCTCAGGCCATTTTCAGACGTCTGTCTGGAAGATCGAAATCTTCATCTTCACTTTTTTCAGTGCAGACAGACTGGCGGTCAGCTCGAACGCAAGGAACATCCGGCCTTCGCCTGGATCACTCCGGACGAAATTGATCAGTACACCTTCTGTCCCTCGGATACAAAGATGTTAGAAGAGGCCGATCGCCGAGCGCTTTTGCGGATCCTTTAAAAAATAATCGATAAACGAAAAACAGATTCAGATCGTCCTGCAGGTGCATGGACATATCTGAATCTGTTTTTATTGTTTTTATCAATGTTCCGCTTCTATTTTGATTATCGAAAACCAGCTGTCAGGCTCGATCAGTCGTCGACTGCGTTGAGTGGACAGCCAACTTCACTCTGTTCGGACTGGCGCTCGGAAGACTGACGGCTGAGGCTGTCCTCTCGTTCCTGAATACGGTCGTCGCATTCTTCGATCAGATCCTGAGCTTCTTCTGCTTCCGCTGTCGACGGATTTTGTTCGATCAGATCTTCCAGCGTGTTTTTGGCTTCTTCGTAGTTTTCTTCTCCCATCAGAGCTTTGGCATCGAGAAGAAGACGTGCTGGGCCAAATTCGAGTTCTTCGTTACGGCTGTTCGCGTCCGAGAGATCGCTCTGTACGGAAGCAAGTTCACCTTGCAGGCTGGCCTTTTCTTCCTGAAGCGTATACAGATTCACACCCAGGACAGGAATTGCGATCAGGGAAGCGATGAGAAGGACGCAGAGAACGCCAAGAATGATGAAGGAAGCGATCATCTTTTTACGATGGGAAGAATTTTCGTCTTTTGTCATTGCGTAGTGACGTTTGAACACGTCGGCGAAGCTTTCTTCATCCGAGCCGTTCTTTTTGGCTTGTCGCCCGCTTTCTTTGGCTTGTCTTTCTTTTTCTCTGGTCGGATTTTCGGCGCACTGGTTTCCTCGGCTTTTTCGGATACTTTTTTCTTTTCTTTCGTCTTTAGCAGGCAGATCCTTTTCCTGACTTTTTACAGGTTCATCCGAATGCTTTTTCGTTTTCCAGAAACCAGCCTTCTTTTCGCCGGATGCGGGAGTCATTGTCTGATCCGAATCCTCCGCCTGGCCCGTACCCGCTGCCTGTGCCGTGTCTGTCGTTTGAGCTGTAAGCGGCTGTTCTGGATCGGAAGCTGATTTTTCGGTTTCCGCCAGACTGGATTTTGAAGGAGCGGAAGCTTCCTCCAGATTCTGATGGTTCAAAGCCGGATCCGAATCTGGTGTTTTTGGAAGTTCAGGCATGTCAGATGGAGTATGGGCTCCGAAATTTTTCTCATCAGTAGTCATACGAATGGCGCAAGGATACCGATGTCAAAACAGGACATCAAAGGAATTGCGCCCCTCCTTTTATATAGGTATCCAGATGACGTTACAAAAAGCGGATCATCTTTCCTGGATGAATAGCTGGAAGAATTCAGAGAGAAAAAGTCAGTGAACCATAACCTGAGAAGGGTAAGATATTTTTCTGACCGAATGGATGGTTCGATTTGAATCTCTCTGATCTTTTTTGAATCGCAAATTCCGTATCATTATTGCATTTTCCTTAGAAAGCAACAACTCAGTCGAAAGGTATATCTTTTGAGATAAACGGCAGTTAAAATACGAAATGACAACCGCGGCATAATTCGAATACTATGAAAGAATATTCATATTGGATAAAAAATGTAAAATTGTCATTAATTAGAACTTTCCCAATCAGCTAAACTATACGGTCGGATTTTTGCGTGGACGACCACGTTTCCTTTTGGGTTTATCTACCGAATCTGGTCGTGGAATCAGATCAAGTTTTTGAAGAATTGCAATCTGGCTTGGATTCATTTTGATCAGTTCCCACTCATTATCATTTTTATTCTTTTGCCTCTTTGCAGGATGTGCATGATTTTTTATAGCTCATGTCCTCAAGGAGGCCTTTTTCGTCGAACAGGTTCAGAAGTCTGAACGTAATGACGGTCGACAGGAAATCAATGAATTCGCTGCCGATCACTGAGTAGTCATCATGGACTCTGGTTCCATCAAAGCCGAGGGCGTTCATGTAATACCGCATAACGATCTCGATTTGCCAGCGGTAACTATAGGTCTTCCAGGCATCTTCCGGAGCCAGATCGACATCTGATTCAAAGACCACTGTTCCAAATGTACGTTTTTCTTTTCGTATTCTTCGAAACTGTACTTGTCTTTACGATGCTTATCCAGCCAGTCCGTCTCCTCCTGGGCTGCTCTTCTTGGGTCACGGAAACTGTAGAGCCACTTTTCCTTATTGGACAGCTTCACTTTCTTAAACTGAATTGGCTCCATCTGCCCTAGAAAGCCGCAGCAGCCTTCGATCACTCCCTCGAAGTTATACATCTCATGATCGAAGGCAAGCTTGGCATTCCGATGAAGCGGGTTGAAATAATGAAGCTGCGGGCAGTCTTTAAGGATTTCTTCGATCGATTTGACGGGAAATCCCTTATCTCCAACCATTATTCCGCTTTGAATGCCATTCTGTTTCACAAAACTGTCATAGAAAGTCAGGTCGAGCATATTGCCGGGAAAGCACTGCGAACAGATGGGTTCCATTTTTTCCAGATCAAAAGCATAGAGTACGGAAATATCCCGTCTTCCTTTCAGTCTGGCTTTTCTGGAAAATTCCGAAAGCGTGTTTTGCCTGGAATCGTTCGACTTCAGTGTTCCATCGATCAGAAGATGATCATCAATCCCAACTTTAGCTGCCCGGTTTTTCATGAACTTCAGAATTCGGTTACACGTTTTTCCAAGATCTTTTTGAAATATGCTGATCGTATTCTTGCTCATCGCGGTTTCTGGCATCAGCTCCGTCAGAAACGACTCATCGTAACTCTCTTTGAGTTCGCAGTCTTTGATATGCGGATAGCAGACGCGAAGAATGGCCATGCACAGAATCTTATCGGCGTCCTGACGGTTATAGACCTGAAGCAGTTCATCCAACAGGTCAGCGGACAGCCTGTAACAGAGCTCAACATTGGCCCAGTCTTTAAGAACTGTCTTAGATGTATGAACCGCTGGAGAAGTCGGTTCTTCAAGAGGTACGAATTTGCCATTAATGATGTGGCCGATAGTAGGACCATCGACTGGATAACAATGGCCATTCTTGCGAATACAGCCGACTCGCTGTTTGACAGCGTATCGATCTTTGTTTTTCCATAAGCGTAAACAATCGTATTTTTGGGACGTGGGACGGCACGAATCTCAGCTGAGACAGACATTTTTGGCTCCTTTTCGTATAGTGTATTTATATCTGTCTTATATCATTAAATAATCTATACAGGGAGGATTTTTATAATAAAAATGAAATTTCTCAGAATCAAATTGATTTACGATTTTTGCTTAATAATGCTTGTTAATCGCATGTCTGGTCATGAAGCCAGGCAGAATTAAAAGAGAGCCTCGAAAAAGGCTCTCTAATGAGATAAAGTTTCAAAAACGAGCGATTAGTATAGTTAAGCTCGTTGGGAAAGTTCTAATTAATTGTTTTTGTCAATTGAAAACTGGTCCAGTTGCGTAATTGAAAACTGATCCACTTTGGAACTCCGCTCTTAAAGCTGGTTATTGGACGCGTTTCCGTAAATATAGAATCGTGCTTCCTGCTGCCGTAAAGAGAAGGATCCAGAACCAGACAAAAGTCAGATTTCCTGTATTTGGCGGCCAAGCGGGCTTTGGAGCGGCGGATTTAACCATATTCACAAAGACAGGCTCTTTGTCATAGGTAACGGCTGCTGCCAGTTTTCCCGAGCTGTCTTTTTCAATTTTAACGTTCACTTTGAACTGCGACGAGTCGTATTCAATGCTGGTATCCTTTCCGGCCTTTTCACGAAGAATCAGTTCTTCTGTGCCTTCCTGGTCGAAAGCCAGCGGATCAAAGACAATCGATCCGTCCTTTTTGTTGGTGACGGTCTGAATGACGTTTCCATCGTGAACAAGTTCAAAGGAAAATGCCCCTTCCTTGAGGGTTCCGTTTTTCAGCTGCTTTTTCGCGGCGACTGCAACCCTTACCGGCTCGGTCGCGGAGGATGTATACACATTATGAAATGGGAGATTCTGCGGCCAGACGACGGAAATAGTCAGTGCACCTTCCTTAAGGGACACATTGTAGCTCCACTTGAGCAGGGTGCTGTCGTAGTGAATATTTTGATCCTCTCCGGCATTTTCCTGCAGGGTGATTTCGTAATGACCGGGCTTTACAAAGCGAAGTTCCTTGCCGAAAAAGGCAATATCGCCATTGGCCGCATTGGTAACTTCCTGCGGACTGTCCCATAAATTGCCGTCGACGAATACGCCATCCGCGACGTCCGTTTTCAGACTCCAGGTAAAATGGAATTCATTTTCTTCGAGTGTTTTGCCGCTCAGTTCCTTTGTACCAAACGGGAGCGCATCGGCAACAGCGGGAATCGCGGCAATTGGATTTTCAAAAAGAATCTGATCGACCGGCTGATCATTGCGGAAGATTCTGGGCTGCTGAGCAGTAAGCACGCCCTGTCCGTTATCGACTACATCGATTTCAATTCGATATTTGGCCGAATCAAACTGCAGAGCTTCCTGCGGATAACCGGAGACGGCAGGGAGTTCTTCCAGCTGGTATACATAAGTTCCAGCCTTGTGGAACGTCTGATTTTTCAAAATATCAAAGGCGCCTTGAGGCGAATACAAAACGCTTTGTACCCCTTTTGGATCCGTCATCAGAAAACGGAAGATCGCATCTTCGATTCCAGAATCCGCTGTGGAGGAGAGAACAATTTTTCCTCCAGTTAGGGAAACGGCACTCTGTTCATCGAACTGCGGCGCATAGAGATTTTCAAACTGAAGCGCGTTCGCGTCGTAGTCGGCGTGATTGAGATACGTAATATGCGCCTGCAAACTGGCGGTTCGCGTATCAAGAGCTACTTCGGCCATCACATAATGAAGACTCGCATCCTGTTCAATGGCCGGCGAATGGGTTGGATCTTCCTGAATCTGGAAGAAGTAGCGTCCCGGCTTTAAAAACTGAATGTTTTCAAAGGAAAAGTCGGCTGGAGTGCCGTTTTCTGCAGCTCCAGAATAGACGGGATCCGAGATCTGAATGCTTTTGTCTGCAATCGCCTGGATCGTTTCCGGATTTGCACCGGAAAGAGTAAACGAGAATTCATTGGCTGCCATATCGCGTCCCTGCAACGTTTTCTCACCCTGGATCGATGCGATGGCTGGGGAATACTCGTAATGGTTGGTCAGCACGGCCTGCTCTGGAGTGAGAGGCTGATGATCCTGCGTAAAATACTGTGGCGTGCAGACTACGGTTTCCGTGCCGTACACCAGTGCTCGGGTAACCACCACGTCCAGAAGAATCTTCTGATTGCTTGCCGACATGCCAGGAACAGCCGGGTTGAGGGACTCAATTGGATCTTCGCTGATCTCGTAATGGTACGTCTTGCCGATGTGTGAAGAATCAAAGGAAATCGCCGGGAACTGCACTAGCGATCCGGCATTGGCAGCCTGAACGGACCCATTGGAAGTTCCCGCAGGCATCGGAGCGTCTTCATTGAGTGCGTGAAGGGTAAAGGAAAACGTAAATGCGTCAGGGGCGGCTATGCCACTTTGTTCGCTGTCTGAACCGTTTGGAAACGCTGCAATCTGTTTGGTGATGGAAGGACTGTACTGGGTTTCCTGCGCATTATACGCATTGGTAAATACGGCGGAACCGACTGCGTTCTGAACCGATTCGCCCTGATCATTTCGCAGCTGAATAATCTGGGGGCCGACCTGCATCGTTCCGTTGCCGCCATCGGTTACCGTGATCTGCACCGCATACACGCTCAGGGAATTTGAGACGCCGGGAAGAGATTCTTCCGGTTCTTTTTCATAGATCGCGTAAATGTATTGACCGGGACGATCAAACGTAACCGATCCAAAGTCAAACGCTCTCGAAGCGTCCGATTCCTGAACGACCGCATTCGCTTTTGCGGCAGCGGGGCGTTCGCCGGGGAAAGGGCACGGACTTCAAAAGTAAAGGAATCGCCATTCTGCCAGTTTCTGCCGGTGAGGACTTTTTCGCCGCGCAGATAACTCTGATCCGGCGTCAGCGTTAATGGGCTCAGGGAATACGTATTCACAAAATGAATGGATGCGCGCGTACCCGGGATGAATTCAAGGGCTTCTGAGGAATTGCTGTCGCTTTCCTCCGTTTGACTTCCATGAATCGTATGAACCGAGCAGGTGAAACCCGGAACAGGGGTTTCTTCGATTTGAAGGGAAGAATACAAAGGAACATTTTTAAGACGGATGGACTGTGTGCTGGAAAGTCTGAACGATGCTTTTCCGTTTGTGAACGACAGCTGATCGTCCTGATGCTCCGTATTTTCGATATCGATCTCTCCAGTAAAGGGAGTTCCATCCGGCTGAGTCAGTGTGGCTTCGTAAGTAAATACCGTATCGGGAGCGGGGTAATCGTCCTGGGAAAGCACGGTTTTTGAAATGGTGACGGAATGGTCGAGAGAGAGATCGAGCCGTCCGTTATTTCCAAGATACAGACGATAGGATGAACCGTCTGTTTCGCTCTCTTTTTCCAGTGTCGTAAGGTTTTTTCGGTTTCGGTCGGATTGTTTTCTTTAAGCGCGGTCTGTAACGCTGTAGGATCAGAATGTTCGGCATTATAAAACTCGTTTTCCGCTGCAGGGGTAAAGGAAGCCCAGGCTGCGCGACGGCTTTCCCATTGATTGGAAAAGAAACTGTACATGCTGATTTGCCGCGCGGTCGAGCTTTGGGCATGGGTGTTCAACCAGTTGACCGATTCCAGCGAGCTATCGTTTTTGATTCCTTTTAAAGCATCTTTCATAGAAATATTCAGGCTCGCCGTTGTCTGCACGGAAATCGGAATCGCATAAGTGACTTGTGCCGAATCGCTCATGTTTTCTTTTTCCGGCAGGGACGTGCGCGCATACACATCAAGTGGAAGAAGGACTGCCGGAATCTGGGTTTCGAGAATATCGCCAATTCCGTGCTGTCCTTTGGTGATCGTCACCTTGATATCGGACAGATTGGCCATGACGCCTGATGCGTTAGTCGGCACTTGCCCAGAGAAGCGATAGAAAACAACATTTCCATTTGCACTTTGCGAGACAGGAGAATATTCCTGCCCGTTTACCGAAAGGATGGGATCGTCATACTGCATCCACTCACCGGCTTCGTCGTGCAGGGTGATATACCCGGAACTTTCTGGAGCGTTCGGATCGGTCTGGGTCGGATAGCCGCTTCCGCCGTCCATCGTCTGGAAAACAAAGTCAAAGGCGGCTTCCAGATCGGCTGGATTGTCGGCGCTCATATAATACTGATCGGAAGAGCGCGGCCCGAGGTCTTCGGAATACAGGGTGGCGTCCGGAAAGTTCGAAGAAACCGCCTGCATGAAGCGGTTTGTATTTTCCTGGCCATTGACCAGCGCAACGTCGACATTGGGATCAGCACCAGGAAAATGCCGATCGAATAGATCCTGGCTCCGGATTTTCGAATGCTGCTGGCCGCCGAAACCGCTTCGTTGGCGATGGAACGGGTGAAACCGTAACCGTTCGAGGGCATGCCGTCGGTAAAAAGATGACGATCTTGCTGCGGCCGTCCTGCTGGGATTCCTGAATCATTTTCTCGCCTTCCTGGAGGCCAAGGTTGCAGTAGGTAACGCCTTGGACCGAAAGCGCGTTAACGCAGTTCCGAAGGGACTGTATATCGCTGGTCAAAGGGATTTCCACCTTTGCATCATCGTTATACGTAATAATTCCGAGATTGGATTTCAGGGAATTCTCCCCGATCTCGCTGTTTGATTTTTCCAGACTGTTGATAAACAGATTCACGGAATCTTTCATGGCTTCAATACGCGTCATTCCGGAATCGTTATAGCTGGCTATCATGCTTCCAGAAGTGTCGAGAACCATGACAACATCTACCGGATTGCTTAAAAGACCGGTAACGTTCGTCCAGCTTGAAAGCGCGGAGAGCGATACGTCAAACGAGGAATCTTCCGGCTGACTGGCCGTATGCAGCTGGACGTTTTTGGAAACAAGAATTTCCCCGATCCTCGACATGGACGTCTGCAGAGAACTGTACGGATCTGCGGACATGGAAAAAGAAATCGTATGATCGGCATTACAGCCGCTTGCCGCTTCGCGGGGCGTCAGAACGCGTTCACCGCCTGCAAAGCTGCCGGCCGAAGGCGAGGATCCTTCTGCATCGTGATCCGCTTGCTGTGTCGTTTCCATAGTCTGCGAAACCTTTGCGGATGAGAAGTTCGTTTCCTGCGCATGAGAGGGAACGATGGAAACGCCGTATCCCAGACAAAGCGCAAAAATGACCAGCCAGGAAAGCATCCAGTGCAGGAAACCGGATTGTTTTTGCCTTCGCTTTTTGTAAAAGACCTTTGGGACTGATCTTTACCATATACATGTTTTTGATTGTTCCACCGCTTCATAAAAGCCTCCCTTACTGTCATGGCTGTCCACATGCTCTCATCTGAAATGTATCATTTTGAAAAATACAATCCGTTGCGGTGACTAAGATATTTAAATGAGACATTATGATCCGAAACAGTAAGAAACTGTCAAAATGTTGAATTATTCAGCAAACTGAACGTGTTACGTCAATGCCATTCGGTTAACTTAATGACATTGTACTTCGATGAAAAAACGGAAGAACGTGAACGAGTAATGTTCAGTTCTTCCGATTCGTCTTTTCGTCAATGGAAGAGCGAGCAATTTGAAATTTCAAATCCGCTCGGCAAATGTCCGAATCCTTAGTTTTTGAGACTGGCAGAAATCGCCGCAATGGCTCCATCGCTTGCTGCGGTTACAACCTGACGCACTTTTTTCGCCCGAATATCTCCGATGGCATAAACGCCGTCCAGATTGGTTTCCATCGATTCATCGGTTAGAATGTAGCCGGCTTCATCGGTTTTCACGCCTTTGAAAAGCGGGGAATTTGGAATGGCACCCGCATAAACGAAAATACCGGCACCTGGATCGGTAATAATACGCTCCGATCCATCGTTCAGATCGGTCAGGGTGAGAGTGTCGACTTGTTCGTTTCCGCTCACTTCAGTAAGGGCGCTGTGGGCAATGACTTCAATGCGGTCGTTATCGGCGACTTTTTCACGGAACTCAGCAATACAGGCCAGAGCCGGTTCAATGCAGACCAGATAAACCTTATTCGCAAATTCGGAAAGATACAGTGCTTCTTTCACGGCCCCGTCTGCACCGCCAATAACATAAACATCTTTACCGGCATACGTTTTGGCATCTCTCGGCGCGTTCAGATACATGCCTGGATTGTCTTCACCGGGAATGCCCAGTTTCTTCTTTGTTCCGCCGGCCGCAATGATTACGACGGGAGCGGTATATGTATTCTGCTCGGTCACTACCGTTTTCATTGGCTGATCGAGTTTTGTATCGATAACTTTTTCCTCAACGACTTCCACGTTGTAGCGATCTGCCTGATCCTGCATGCGCTTCGCAAATTCTGCACCGGTTTCCTGGTCCAGAACGCCTTCGTAATGGGTAATGCAGGAGACGTTCTTAATGAGGCCGCCTACACCGTTTTCATCCAGGACAACAACGTCCCTGCCGCGGCTTTTCGCATAAACAGCAGCGCTGATTCCCGCAGGACCTGCGCCGACAATAATCATATCGTACATAAATAAACCTCCGCTTCTGCCCCCAAACCCGCAAAAATAAGAATCCTGAGCGGTCAGCTCGAGAAGAAGTTTTGCCGGGAGCAGATTCATCTATATTTTATAAGCGGGGAACAGGTGGAGCTTGTAATCTGCTCATGTCTGTTTTGACCTGCAAAGGAATGAAAAAGGGAGCGGGGAAGAAAGAATCAGACTCAAATTCTATGTTTATTCCATCGCCTTCCTGGTTCGAAATAATCGAATACCTGGTTTTAATGGGGAAGGGTAACGAATACATAAAAATGCCAGAGAGAAAAGCGAGATCCGTCTTTTCCGTCTGGCGTTTTCGCGTTGAAATAGATTGCCTTCAATCCAATTGTTTACGCAGCTGGCGCAATTACGTTAAAAAGCGCTAAGTTCGACTTCGTTCGTGAATCTGTTCTGGATCTGCTGGCGCAATTTCGTTTAAAAAGCGCTGAAGTTCGGCTTCGTTCGCAAATCCGTTCTGGATCTGTTCTTCAGTTAAAAGACTTTCCAGATCTTTTCTGCTTACCGACAGACTGTCGCCGTTTTTATCCTGTACGCGGATTTCCTGCAGAGCAGGGGTTAATGCCAGTATGATTTTGCAGCGGTCTTTCCAGGAATGAACCTCGGATTCAGAAAACTGATTCAGGGTGCAGTCTTCCGTTTTCCATATCCAGATTCGAGATTGTGGATCTTCCGTGTAGTCCATTGTGAAAGAGACGGGCCTGTGATCCACCGTGAAATTCGGCCAGCACAGCGGCATTCGCTGAGTGTCGCCTGGAGATCCGTTCATATACGGAGCGTAATAGCGGCCCATCGCATTAATAATCTCCCCATCCCGGTAAATGACTTCTCCCTTAAGCGTAATTTGCTGGACGGACTGCGGAAAGTCGACTTCAACGGTTTCTTTCTGGCTGAGCAGGCCGCTCCCGCCATAGAGCGTCAGTTCGCAGTTTTCATTGCTGGCGTCGCAGGCGATCTGGCTTTTACAAATCCGATGGAAGGACTCGTACCGGCTATAACAAGAACGGTGGAGTTTCCATCCTCGCTTTGATACTGCGACCGGATGTAGACATCCTGTACCTCCAGACGGCTGCCGTGAAAAACAGAACGCCGGACCCGATGCCAAGAACCAGACAGAGAAGGATCAGAACGGTGACGATCACCCGATTTTTCGAAGCGTACGCCCTGTCTTTTTCAGGGCGTTTTTACAGGAATGTCCTGTACGTCCGGGATCTCTGGGACGGGTTGACGCATCGCATCCCATTCGGCTTTGCATTTCGGACACTGATCGATATGTCTCTGGATAAACGCACTGCTTAACGGGCTGGTCAGTCCTTCCACGTAAAGAGGAAGAAGATCCTGTACCAGTTCACATTGCGTATTGGAATCAACGAATTCCTTGTCGAAAGCCGTCTCCATATTCATTGAATTTTCTGTATTCGCATTCCTTTTATCTGGATTGTTCTCCGGTAAATTCATCATTTTACATTCCCCTCTTTCCTTAGCCATAATTCGCGAAGCTTTTCCTTGCCTCGATAAAACATCACCCGGCTCCACGTTTCGCTTCTGCCCAGTATTTCTCCGATTTCCCGATAGCTCATGAAACAGAAAATTCTCAGATACAGGATTTCCCGGTACGGTTCAGAAAGCTCATGCAGGCATCCAAAAATGCGCAGATCCCTTTGTTTCGGATCGAAGGAGAACATTTCTTCTGCCAATGGAACATGATTCTTCTGCCGCCGCATAGCATCGCAGTACAGATTTTTGCGATCGAGCAAAGCCATGAGGAAAGGGAACTGTTTCCCTGGAACGTATCGATTTTCAGAGCCGCCTTCAGAAAGGTTTCCTGCATCAGGTCTTCGGATAAAGCTGGATTCTGACTGAGCGAGAGCAGATACAAGTACACCTTGCGGGAATAGGTTCTGTACATCTGATCAAGATCCTGATTCATCGTGTTCCTCCTTTCACTTATAAGACGCAGGAACGCTGTACTTTGTTACATTCAGGAGAGATTTATTTTCAAAATTTGAAATTTGTCTGAGGAAATCAATCATACCGCCATCCTGCTGTCTTAGAAATCCCGTATATGGAATGCAAAACGAATCCAGAAAGAAAAAAAGGAGGACGAATCGAGTTTACGAATTGATCCTCCTGAAAATGGAAATGGTTTGTGGAACAGGATTTGCGCAAGAGGAATGGAGGAATCCGATCGGGAAGGCGCAGACCTTCTCGTCAGTTCCGCGCTTTGCCGATCAGCCATTCATCTTTTTCATCCTTCTTTTTTCACCATTCTTTTTGACTTAGTCTATTCGATATTCGAGTAGCCCATGAGGTATTCATCGACTTCTCTGGCACACTCCCGGCCTTCCATCAGCGCCCAGACGACCAGAGACTGGCCGCGACGGCAGTCGCCGCACGCGAACAGCGCGTCAGATACGCGTTTTCCGCCGGCTTCTGTTTCGATGGTGTTTCGAGCGGTAAGCGGCAGATCAAATTCGCTGGCCAGAGACTGCGGTACGCCCACAAATCCAGCCGCGATCAGCAGCAGATCGCAGGGAAGCGTCTGTTCTGTACCTTCAATCGGTTTAAAGCCCGGACCAACTTCTACGGTCGTTACGCTTTCAATATGCCCGTCCTGTTCGGTAATGGAGGCGATCGTCGTCTGGAAACGACGCGGATCTTCTCCAAATCGTTCTATAGCTTCTTTTTGCCCGTAATCGGTTTTCAGGACTTTGGGCCATTCCGGCCATGGATTGTTTTCAGCGCGGTGCAGCGGCGGCTTGGGCATCATTTCCAGAGCAGTAACGGATTTGCAGTGCTGACGAAGAACGGTTCCTGTGCAGTCATTTCCCGTATCCCCGCCGCCGACGATAATCACGTTTTTGTCTTTGGCCGAAATCAGAAAATCGGTACCGGCCAGAACATCCTTAGTCGTCTGCCGCAAAAAATCGACCGCATAATATACGCCGCCAAGCGCCGTGTCGACTCCATTCAGACTGCGCGGCACGATGCTGCCGGCTGCCAGAACGATCGCGTCGTACTGCGTTTTTAGCTGTTCAAAGGAAATGTCCCTGCCGGCTTCTACGCCGCAAAGAAAAGCCACGCCTTCCTGTTCGAGCAGATGGATGCGCCGTTCAACGACTGACTTGTCGAGTTTCATGTTGGGAATGCCGTACATCAGAAGTCCGCCAGGACGATCGTCCTTTTCATAGACATCCACAAAGTGACCGCGCCGATTGAGATAGTTTGCGCAGCTCAGACCGGAAGGACCGGAACCGATGATCGCCACGCGCTTTCCGGTCTGTTCCTCAATTTCGGCCGGCTTGACCCAGCCGTTTTTAAACCCGTTTTCAATAATGAAAAACTCGTTGTCATGAACCGTGGTCGGCTGTGAATCGATGCCGTTGATGCACGCCTTTTCACAGAGCGCAGGGCAGATCCGGCTGGTAAATTCAGGAAACGGGTTCGTTTTCAAAAGCCGGATGAGGGCGTACTGATCGTTTTTGAGGGCGAGCTGTTCGTTCCATTCCGGAATGAGATTGTGAAGCGGACAGCCTGTCGTCATTCCGTTCAGGGAAATCGCGGACTGACAGAACGGAACGCCGCAGTGCATGCAGCGCGCCGCCTGTTCTCTTCTTCGGCTTTCGTCTAAGGGACGATGAAATTCGCCAAACGTTTTCAAACGTTCGGATTCCGGAAGAATCGGGTCATCCTGCCTGGTGTATTCAAGAAATCCAAAGTTCTTTTCCATAGTGACATCGTCCTTTCTAGTGCGGATAGGCCATCTCAAAGGCTTTGAGAGCGGCTTCCTGTTCGCTGTAGCCCAGATCTTCAAGCGCCTTGATATCTGTGCGGATTTTCTGGTAATCGCGCGGCACGATTTTCTTGAACTGATCGAGCTTCGTCCGATAGTCCTTTAAAAGCGATGCGGCTAAAGGACTGCCGGTCGCTTTCACATGGTCTTTAAGAATGGCTTCAAGGGCCTCAATATCGGTTTTGCTTTCCAGCATTTCCAGATCGACAAGTTCCGGGTTCACATGGAGATACAGCTCATGCTCTCGATCGAGCACGTAGGCGATGCCGCCGCTCATGCCGGCCGCAAAGTTTTTGCCGACCGGACCTAAAACCACGGCCGTTCCGCCAGTCATGTATTCGAGTCCGTGATCGCCGCAGCCCTCACAGACCGCCACGGCGCCAGAGTTTCGAACGCAGAAGCGTTCGCCGGCTTTCCGTTGATGAACGCTTTGCCCGAAGTGGCTCCATAAAGCGCCACATTGCCGATGATCACATTTTCTTCCGGTTTAAAGCCGGAAACTTTTGGCGGATAAATGGCCAGCGTACCGCCAGAAAGACCTTTTCCAAGGTAATCGTTGGCATCGCCTTCACATTCCAGGCGGAGCCCTTGCGGAATGAACGCGCCAAAGGACTGTCCGGCACCGCCATGCGCCCGTACGGTAATCAGATCTTCGTCCAGCGTTTCGCCTTTGGCTAAAGAGCGGGTCATTTCACTGCCAAGAATCGTGCCAAAGGTGCGGTTGGTCGAACAGATGTCGACATCCATCTCACACGCTTTTCTGCGTTTCAGATTTTTGCGCAGCGCAGGAAGGAGCACATCCACATCCAGACTCTGTTCGAGATGAAAATCAAACGCCTGACCGCTTTGATGATGGATCGGTTCAATGCCTTTGAGAAGATCATCAAGATGAGCAAGTTCGGCGCGTTCGAGTGCCTGCGTATTTCGGACTTTCAGACAGCTGGCCGCCTGACCAACCATTTCATCGAGCGTCGCAAAGCCCAGTTCAGCCATGATTTCGCGCAGTTCCATGGCGGTAAAACGCATGAAGTTCATGACGTATTCCGGTTTGCCCTTAAAGCGCTTGCGCAGTTCTTCGTTCTGAGTCGCAATGCCAAACGGACACGTATCGAGTGAGCAGACGCGCATCATGCGGCAGCCCATGGATACGAGCGGAGCCGTCGCAAAGCCAAATTCTTCCGCGCCAAGTAACGCCGCGATGGCGACATCGATTCCGCTCATGAGCTTGCCGTCCGTTTCGAGAATCACCTGCTGACGCAGACCATTGGCACTCAGTTCCTTATGCGACTGAATGAGACCGAGCTCCCAGGGAAGACCTGCATGATGGATCGAACTCTGGCCGGCAGCGCCGGTACCGCCGTCGTAGCCGGAAATCAGGATGACCGCCGCACCGGCCTTGGCGACACCGCAGGCGACGGTGCCTACCCCGTTTTCCGAACAGAGCTTGACGGAAATTCTGGCGTCTCGATTCGCGTTTTTCAAATCGAAAATGAGCTGGGCGAGATCTTCAATCGAGTAAATATCGTGGTGAGGAGGCGGAGAAATCAGCGTTACGCCTGGCGTGGAACAGCGCGTTTTCGCGATCCACGGATACACTTTGCCGCCTGGCAGATGACCGCCTTCGCCCGGCTTGGCGCCCTGCGCCATCTTGATCTGAATTTCGCTGGCGGAGCAGAGATAGGCGGAATCGACGCCAAAGCGGCCGGAAGCAACCTGCTTAATGGCGGAATTGCGCAAGGTTCCATAGCGTTCGGGCCGTTCGCCGCCTTCCCCGGAGTTCGAACGGCCGCCCAGACGGTTCATGGCTTCCGCCATGCATTCGTGCGCTTCCTGAGAAATGGACCCATACGACATGGCCCCCGTTTTAAAGCGTTTCACGATCGATTCAACGGGTTCGACATCTTCCAGCGGAATCGATGGACGGCTTCCCTCAAAACAAAGAAGGTTGCGCAGGTTATGGGGTGCATTTTCGTCATGAATCCGTTTCGAATACGCTTTGAACAAGTCATAATCCCCGGTCTGCACTGCGCTCTGGAGCATAACAATCGCTTCTGGAGAATACAGGTGGTCTTCCTTGCCTTTGCCCGAGCGCAGCTTATGAAAGCCGATCGAATCGAGAGACGTATTGGCGCGCAATCCGAGCGGATCGAAGGCACGGGCGTGGCGCCAGAGCAGATCTTCTTCGATTTCCTTCAGACCAATACCGCCGATTTCGTACTGCGTATTCGTGAAGTACGCGTCGATAACGTCTTTGGAAATACCTACGGCTTCAAAAATCTGAGCACCCTGATACGACTGGAGGGTGGAAATGCCCATTTTGGCGGCAATTTTGACGATGCCCGAAAGGACCGCCTGATTGTAGTCTTCGATGGCTTTGGAAGGTTCCTTATCGAGAATGTCCTTGTCGATCAGCTCTTCGATGCATTCGTGGGCGAGATACGGATAAATGCCGCTGGCACCAAAACCGAGCAAAGCCGCAAATTCATGGACCGTTTTCGGCTCGCCGCTTTCGAGAAGAATCGACATGGCCGTCTTCTTTTTCGTAGCGACCAGATGCTGTTCAAGGGCCGAAACCGCAAGCAGACTCGGAATCGCCATATGGCTTTCGTCCACGCCCTGGTCGGAAAGAATCAGAATCGAACAGCCGTCTCGGTATGCCCGGTCGCATTCGATAAACAGCTGATCGAGCGCGTCCTTGAGGGCATTCCTTTGTAAAGAGCAGGGAAATGACGCGGGATTTCAGTCCCGGCTGATTGAGACTGCGAATTTTGTCCATGTCGCTGGCATCGAGAATGGGATGATTGATTTCCAGCAGTGCGCAGTTGCCGGCTTTTTCTTCGAGAAGATTTCCAGAAGAACCAATATAGATGGTCGTATCGGTAACGACTTTTTCGCGCAGCGAATCGATCGGCGGATTGGTGACCTGCGCGAACAGCTGCTTGAAATAATGAAAGAGCGTGGGATGAAGTTTCGAGAGCAGCGCTAACGGAACATCGGTTCCCATGGAAGCAATCGGTTCTTTTGCTTCTCTGGCCATCGGCAAAATCTGATCGTTCACATCTTCGTAAGTGTAGCCGAAATTGCGGTACAGTTCGTCGCGCAGTTTCTGCTCGTGCATCTGCGGTTTTCGATCGCGCGATTTGAGATCTTCGAGATGCATGAGTTTCAGGCTCAGCCATTCGCCATACGGGTGAGAACTGGCGTAGCGCGCTTTCAGTTCTTCATCAGGAATCAGGCGGCCTTCCTTCGTATCGATCAGCAGCATTCGGCCGGGCATCAGCCGCGATTTTTCGACGATCTGATCCGGTTCAATATCGAGTACGCCGACTTCCGAAGAAAGAATGAACTGCCCGTCTTTGGTGATGTAGTAGCGCGCTGGACGCAGACCGTTTCGATCAAGAACTGCCCCGCACACTTCGCCATCGGAAAACAGAATGGCCGCTGGACCGTCCCAGGGTTCCATCATGGTCGCGTAGTAGTGATAAAAGTCCTTGCGCTTTGGATCCATCGGGACATGCTTCCACGGTTCGGGAATGCAGATTGCAACCGCCTTGGCCAGATCCATGCCGTTCATCGTCAGAAATTCGAGTGTATTGTCGAGCATGGCTGAATCGGATCCATCCGGATTAATGACGGGAAGGACTTTTTATACTGGGTGTCGATCAGCGGACTCGTCATGCTTTCTTCACGCGCCAGCATGCGGTTTGCATTGCCGCGAATTGTGTTGATTTCGCCGTTGTGCGCAATCATCCGGTTGGGATGCGCGCGTTTCCAGCTTGGTTTTGTGTTGGTCGAAAAGCGGGAATGCACGATTGCGATAGCACTCTGATAGTCTTCCGACTGCAGATCCAGATAAAACCGCCGCAGCTGATCCACTAAAAACATGCCTTTGTAGACGATCGTCCGGCAGGAAAGCGACGCGACGTATGTGTGCGGACAGCTCTTTTCAAACTCGCGGCGAAGCACATAGAGCAGACGATCAAAGTCCTTGCGCGTCTTTACTGTATCTGGCGCTTTGAGAAACGCCTGCCAGATGGAGGGCATGCATTCTTTTGCGGGTTCGCCAAGAATTTCTTCCTGAACGGGCACCTTTCGCCAGCCCAGAAACGTACAGTCTTCCTTGCGGGCCATCGTCACAAACAGCTTTTTGGCCTGGTTTCGTTCGAGTTCATTTTGCGGAAAGAAAAACATGCCGATGCCGGTACGGCCATTGGGGACGTAGTCGATATCGATCTGCCGGCAGGCCTTGGTGAAAAAGGTATCGCTGACCTGCAGAAGAATGCCGACTCCATCGCCTACCGTTCCGCTGGCATCTTTTCCGGCGCGGTGTTCGAGCTTTTCGACAATATGGAGCGCCTGGTCGACAACGTGATGGGAAGGCGTACCGTCCATCTGACAGACGGTACCGATGCCGCAGGCATCGTGTTCTTTCAGGAATTCATTCATAAGGATTTCCTTTCTAGCTTCCGCTTTCCCCGTAGTTGGAAAGCACGCGGGCGGAGGGATCTTTCACATCGCATCCCTTCCAGTTTTTATTGGGCATCCAGAAATCGACAATCATCTGCGACTGGCCTGGATAGTGTTTTCAAACAGTTCGCGATACAGCAGCGACTCCTTGGTAAAGGGCATCGCATGCGTATACTGCTGTCTCTTTTCTTCGAATTCTTCATCGGTATATCGTTCTTCGGCATACGCTTTGAGATCATCGGCCATCGAATGGCCGACCGCATCCGGAACGCGGCTTTCTGACGGAAGAGAATGGACTCAGGAAGCAGATGATCCTCTTCAAAAGCATGACGCAGAAGGTATTTGCCGATGCCGTACGTATTCATCTTTCTGGCCGGATCGACGGCCATTACGTAGGAGACGAAATCGAGATCTCCAAAGGGGACCCGGGCTTCCATGGAATGGGTGGAAATGCACCGGTCGGCTCGCAGAACGTCATACATATGCAGCTCGCGTACACGCTTCTCGCTTTCTTTCTGGAATTCTTCAGGGAGGGGGCGAAGTCGGTGTATTTGTACCCGAACAGCTCATCGGAAATCTCACCGGTCAGAAGCACGCGGATATCGCTCATTTCCCGGATCTTTTGCAGAGGAGATACATACCCATGGACGCGCGGATCGTTGTGATATCAAACGTAGCCAGTTCGGCAATGACTTCTTCCAGAGAGGAGAGCACTTCCTCTTTGGTCATGATCAGTTCGTGATGATTACTTCCGATAAATTCAGCGACCTGTCTTGCGTATTTGAGATCGATCGCATCGTCTTCCATGCCGATCGCAAACGTTTCGATCGGACGGTCCATCTGTCTGGCGGCAATGGTGCAGACCAGAGAGGAATCGAGTCCTCCGGAAAGGAGGAAACCGACGGGCATATCCGCATCCAGGCGTTTCAGCACGCCGTCAATCAGCCGGTCATGAATGGTTTTGCAGATCGTTTCAAGATCATCGTCAATCACGGCATCCACCTGACTCATGTCACGATAACAGATGAACTGACCGTCTTTGTAAAAATGTCCGGGCGGGAAGGGATAAATCGTTTCGACCAGCCCTTCCAGGTTTTTGGCTTCTGAGGCAAAGCAGATTTCGCCGTATGGGGTATAGCCGTAATGCAGAGGACGAATGCCGATCGGATCGCGGGCAGCGATCAGCGATTTCGACTGGCCATCGTAAATCACGCACGCAAATTCCGCATCAAGCTGTTCAAACATCCCGGTGCCGTATTCTTCGTAAAGAGGAAGCAGAATTTCGCAGTCAGAATCGGAATGGAAGGCATAGCCTCTGGCCGCCAGTTCGCTTTTGATTTTTCGAAACCCGTAAATTTCGCCATTGCAGACCAGCGCATTTTCGCCAAGAAAGAAGGGCTGCATGCCTGAAGCGTCAGGGCCCATAATGGACAGCCGCTGGAATCCAAGCACTGCGCCATCGAGTACAACGACCTTCGTGTCATCCGGTCCGCGGGTTTCCGTTTTCTTCAAAGCCGCTTCGATTGCATCAGCATTCGGATGATAAGTCTGTACGGAAAAAACTGTGCACATAAGATTCTCCTTAAAAATGGGTGAAAGAAAACAAGCGGCAGAGCCGCTTGTGAAATTAGAGTCCAAACAGAAGTCGATCGTAGCCAGGGAACGGCCAGTATTTCTGGTCCGTCATGGTTTCGAGCGCGTCGCAATGCTTTCTCAGCTCTTCCATATCCGGGAGGATTACTTCGCGGACATAGTCGGCTGCAGTTTCGATCGGTTCCAGATGATCCATCGTATCGCGATCGGCCTTGAGCTGTTCGAGCGCTGCAAACGCTTTGGTCAGTTCGGAATTGCCGCGCGCCAGCATCGTGCCTTCGTAGCCCTGATCGGCGGGCAGACCCACCTGGGTTTTGACTAGAACGGTATCGGCAAGCGATTTCTGATAGGCACTGACGGCAGGAAGGATTTCCTGGCCGGCCATGTCGATCATCGTTCTGGCTTCGATGTTCAGCAGATGAACGTATTCTTCCATCAGGATTTCATAGCGGGAGAGAACTTCTTCTTCGCTCAGAACGTGATGCCGTTCAAAGAGCGCAATATTCTCGGGGCGTTTTAAATACGGGATGGCTTCCGGCGTGGTCCTGAGATTGAGCAGGCCGCGGCGTTCGGCTTCTTCGACCCATTCGTCGGAATAGCCGTTGCCATTAAAGATGATGCGGGAATGATTCGTGAAAATGTCACGAAGCAGCTTGTGCAGAGCGGAAGGAAGATCTTCGGCCTGTTCGAGCACGTCGGCAATCTGCATCAGCGAATCGGCGATCGCCGTATTCAGAATCATATTGATGCCGGCAATGGACTGGGCGGAGCCGGGCATACGGAATTCAAACTTGTTGCCGGTAAACGCGAACGGGGATGTGCGGTTGCGGTCGGTCGTGTCAACGGGAAGTTTAGGCAGAACGCGGGCACCGATGTTCATGAACTGCTTGTCCTTGCTTCCGTAATCGGCATCGGCTTTGATCGCTTCGATGACTTCCGCGAGTTCGTCGCCGGTAAAGATGGAGATGATAGCCGGAGGCGCTTCGTTTGCACCCAGACGGTGATCGTTTCCGGCGGTGGCTACCGAAAGGCGGAGCAGATCCTGGTGTTCGTCGACGGCTTTGACAATGCCGGCCAGGAACGTCAGAAACTGCAGGTTTTCGTACGGGGTATCGCCGGGTTCGAGAAGGTTTAGTCCGGTATTGGTGGAGAGGGACCAGTTGTTGTGCTTGCCGCTGCCGTTAATGCCTTCAAAAGGCTTTTCGTGAAGCAGAGCAACCAGGTTATGTTTTTGGCGATACGCTGGATCAGTTCCATAGTCAGCTGGTTCTGATCGGTCGCCAGGTTGGTGGTCGAGAAAATCGGTGCGATTTCAAACTGAGCGGGCGCCACTTCGTTATGCTGGGTTTTGCCATGACGCCAAGTTTCCACAGCTCGACATTCAGTTCGTCCATGAACGATTTTACGCGGGACTGAATCGTTCCAAAGTAATGATCTTCCATTTCCTGCCCTTTTGGAGCCGGTGCGCCAAAGAGGGTACGTCCAGTAAAGATCAGATCCTTGCGCTGGTTGTACAGATCGCGGTCGACGAGAAAATATTCCTGTTCGGGACCGACGGTCGTTTTGACGGAGGCGACATCATCGATTCCAAACAGGCGAAGAATCCGCCTGGTCTGCTTTCCGATCGCTTCCATTGATCGCAGCAGAGGCGTTTTCTTATCCAGAGCGTGTCCGGTATAGGAACAGAAAGCGGTAGGAATGCAAAGAACGCCTTCCTTAATAAATGCATTGCTGGTGGGGTCCCATGCGGTATAGCCGCGGGCTTCAAACGTGGCACGCAGACCGCCGTTTGGAAAAGAGGAAGCATCCGGTTCGCCTTTAATGAGCTCGGAGCCTTTAAAGCCCATAATGACGGTTCCGTCTCCGTCCGGCGTAATAAAGGAATCGTGCTTTTCAGCGGTAATGCCGGTCATCGGCTGGAACCAGTGCGTGAAATGGGTCGCGCCTTCTTCAATGGCCCAGACTTTCATGGCATGGGCGACGGCGTTGGCGATTTTACGGTTCAGCGGAAGGCCCTGGTCGATCGTTTTTCAGTTCTCGATACGTATCTTTTGGCAGACGCTCTCGCATCTTCTGGTCGTCAAAGACCTTTTCACCAAAGATTTCTGCGACGTTCGTATTCATAATCCATCTCCTTATAGTAGAAAAAGGCAAAGACACTCCAGCTGCAACTCGCCACTTAATCGGAGTGAACGTGGGTTGAAGCTTATTGGCGTCTTTGCCTTTTCGCTGGTGTAAGAATACAAGATCAAAAAGCGCATGGTCAAGAACGGAAACGGAAAAAGCGTTCCGGACACAGGATCTGCAATGTAAACGATTACAATTGAATGTTTTCCCAATTTTCTGAAAACGAAAGCCTGCTTTCAAGAGTTCTCGTTCCATCGCCTGAAAACGGGAAACGTGAGGAACGGGATGGCGGCAGCAAAAGGACAAAAGGCATTTTTCTGCCGTCCGATCCAGAGCAATGCAGATCAACGCAAATCCACAAAGGCCGGCTCAGACCATTTTTCGGCTGTCTGGCGGATTACACGACAGGAGACAGTTCAGCGAATTTATGCGGCTTCCAGCCATTCTGGCCGGTTTTGGCCCGTTCGTTTCAGCGGATTTCATCCCAATGGAAAGAAACCTCCGTGATTGTGAAACGGCATTTCAATCGGTCTGAAAGCGGTATCGAAAAGAATTTAGGGATGGTATCTTTCAAGTGCAACAGGGAAAAGAGAAAACCAGGGCCCGATCATCTCGATTCATTTTGAAAACAGGGAGAAAGATATGTCGAAAAAGTACGAGCAGCTTGCCGCAGACATTATTGAAAAGGTTGGCGGCCAGAAAAATATCCAGTCCGCATATCACTGCCAGACCCGTATTCGCTTTAGTCTGGCGGATGAACAGCTTGCGGATGATGAAGCCATTAAAAACATGGACGGCGTAGCCGGGGTCATTCGAAATGCCGGCGTGTATCAGGTCGTTATCGGGACACATGTCGCGGACGTTTTTGAAGAGGTAGAAAAGCTTGCGGATCTGTCTTCAGCTTCCGGGAAGGACGAAGGAAAAAAGAAGAGAAGAAGGGGCGATGAATACGGTCATCGACTTCGTCTCCTCCGTATTCCAGCCCATTATTCCCGCTTTATCCGGTGCCGGTATGATCAAAGCCGTTCTGGCTCTGCTCACCGTGTTCCATTTCATTACAAACGATTCGCAGACGTACATTCTGCTTAACATGTTCGCCGATTCCGCGTTTTATTTCCTGCCGGTTCTGGTGGCGTTTACGGAAGCTCAGAAACTGAAGTGCAATCCGATTCTGGCGTGCGTAACCGCGCTCATTCTCATGCATCCGACCTGGACCGGACTGGTCTCTGCCGGAGTGCCGGTCAGTCTGTTTGAAGTCATTCCGTTCCAGCTGGTCAATTACGCGAACAGCGTCGTTCCCATCATTCTGATCATTCTTGTTCAGAAGTATGTTGAAAAATGGCTGAATCGGATCATGCCAAAATCGGTCAATCTGATCTTCGTTCCGATGCTCACGATGATCATCATGGGCACGTTGGCGCTCTCTATCATTGGACCGCTTGGAAACATTGTTGGTTCCTGGCTTGGCGTGATCTTCAACTACCTTGCGGAAAATGCAGCCTGGGCACCCGCCGTTCTCGTTGGCGGTCTGCTTCCTGTCATGGTCATGTTTGGTATTCACAATGGCATCGCACCGCTCGGTATCATGCAGATGGGTACGCTTGGCTACGATTCCATTTTCGGTCCCGGCTGCGTCTGCTCCAATATGGCGCAGGCGTCCGCCGGTGCAGTCGTTGCCTTCCGTGAAAAAAACGCAAGGAAAAACAGATTGCCACAGCCGGTACGATTACTGCCTACATGGGCATTACCGAACCGCTCTTATACGGCGTAAACCTTCCAAAGAAATATCCTCTCTACGCCAGCATGATCGGCGGTGCGCTTGGAGGACTGTATGCCGGCCTTACCCATACCCACCGCTTCGCAACCGGATCGAGCGGTCTGTCCGCCGTCCTGCTGTATATCGGCGACAATACCATGATGTTCTTTTACAACATTCTGATCGCAATTGTTATCGCATGCGTTTCCTCAGCCATCCTGACCTGGATTCTGGCCATCCGCTTTGAAAAGAAAAACGCAAAAGCTTCTTCCGAAAAAGAAGACCGCAAAGAAACGTCTGCTTCCAAAACGAGTTCAAAAGAAATTGAAATGGCTCCCAAAGCCGCAAAACCATCCAAAGCCATCGTTGAAGCCTGCACGCCAGGAACGATCGCACCGTTAAGTACAGCAAAAGACGAAGCGTTCTCTGAAGGCCTTCTTGGGAAAGGCGCAGTGATTGAGCCAGATAAGGGAATTGTTGAAGCTCCGTTTGACGGAATAATCTCGGTATTTTTCCCGACCGCCCATGCCATCGGCCTTATGAGCGACGACGGGATTGAAGTTCTGATTCATGTCGGCATTAACACCGTGGAACTGAACGGCGAACATTTTACCGCTCTCGCAAAACAGGGTGAGCGCGTCCAAAAGGGACAGACCCTTCTGAAATTTGATAAAGACGCGATCGCAAAAGCCGGCTATCCAACCCAGACGATGGTTATCGTCACAAATACCCCGAATTTGAAGACGTAGAAGTTGTAGAAAACCTTGCGTTTACGAATAGATAACGGGCTGCAAGGTGCTTCATCCTGTCAGAAATCGACGGAATGAATTCAAAATCAAAAGACTCTTGATTCCGTTGGGAAGAAAATCAGAATTCAATTTGTCTTCCCAATGGAATTCTCTATACGTGCAAATCGGTTTAACCCGATCGATCCAGAAAGGAAATCCATATGTTCTATCATGAAAAACCTGCGTTCCCCGAAGATTTTCTCTGGGGCGCTTCCACCTCCGCCTATCAGGTAGAAGGCGCTGCAGCCGAAGACGGAAAAGGTCTGTCGGTACAGGATCTTCACCATCCGGCAGAAACGTCCGATTTCTCCGTAGCCAGCGATCATTACCATCGCTTCCTGGAGGACGTGGCGCTGATGAAGGAGATGGGGCTGAAAGCCTATCGCTTCTCCTTTTCCTGGAGCCGGATTTTCCCCGAAGGAAAAGGGAAGATCAACCAGGAAGGTCTGAATTTTTACCACAAACTCGTCGACGCACTCTGCGCTGCCGGCATTCGCCCGATCGCCACACTGTATCATTTCGATCTACCTCTGGCGCTTGACGAAAACGGCGGCTGGTCCAATCGGGAGACGATCGATGCCTTCGAAGCGTATGCGGCCCTGCTGTTTCAGGAATTCCAGAATCAGATTAAGGACTGGCTGACGATCAACGAGCAGAATGTCATGATTTTGCATCCAAGCGCGATGAATCCCCGCGGTGTACCGAGTCAGAAAGAGCTTTACCAGCAAAACCATCACATGTTTCTGGCTTCAGCAAGAGCCATTCAGAGACTGCGAACGATCGATCCGGAAGCCCACATCGGAGCTGCCCCGAATATCATTGCCGTCTATCCCAAGACGTGTGCCCCTGAAGATTCCATTGCGGCGGATAACTGGGAAACGCTGCGCAACTGGCTGTACATCGATATGTATGCACACGGACGGTACAATTCGCTGGCCTGGGAGTATCTCAAAGACCATGGCTGGCAGCCGGAAATTCAGGAAGGGGATATGGAGCTTCTTCGCGAAGCCAGACCGGATTTCATGGGCGTGAACTACTACGCGACCGCTACCGTCAGCGCACCAAAAATGACGGACATGACCGCCAGCCGCGAAACGGCGATCAGCAGGTGATGGTCGGGGAAGAAGGCGTTTACCGTGCAGAAGAAAACGAATGCCTTCCATCGACCGAATTTGGCTGGAAAATTGATCCCGTCGGTCTTCGTACGACGCTGCGCCGCCTCTATGCCCATGCCCACATGCCGCTGCTGATTACGGAAAACGGTATGGGTGCCCGAGACCTTCTGGAAGATGACGGCCATGTTCACGACAGCTATCGAATCGACTATTATGCAAAGCATCTAAAACAGGCTGCTCTGGCCATTCAGGATGGCGTTGAGCTGATGGGCTATTGCCCCTGGTCGTTTATGGATCTGGTCAGCACCCACCAGGGCTATCAGAAACGTTACGGTTTCGTCTATATCAATCGGGATGAAAAAGATCTCAAGGATATGAAACGAATTCCAAAGGACAGCTTTTACTGGTACCGGGATGTCATTCAGACCAACGGAGAAAGCCTGATCCAGTCCAAGTGACTGTAAACCAGCAGATATCTGAATCAGAAAAACGAAAGATCAAAGGCAAAGGTTATAAGATTAATCGAAAAGAGCGGGAAGAGCCATTTCTCTGGAATATGTCTTCCTGCTCTTTTTCAACAACGGAATCTGGAGATAGAAAACTGGAGATAGAAAAAGGGAAAAGCAGCTTTCCACTAGAATCGGATGATCTTTTGCACGAGCAGGAGAAAGGAACCAAATGGACCGTAAGAGGTTTTATTCAATTTTCTGACTTGTTAAGATGAAAATACATCCCCTGCAGAGGCAGGCGGGAGGACAGCATGAAACTCATCCAGCAAATTGAAGAAGCTGCTCTGAAGTATTCTAATACGAGGCGATGCATTGCATCGGTCATTCTTGAACATCGAACCGATTTTCATGAGCTTTCTCTGGAAAACATAGCCGAGTTTGCCTTTGTCTCCAAACCGACCGTAGTCCGCTTTGCGCAGAGCTTTGGCTATGCGGGCTGGCGCGATTTTCGAGACGACGTGGTCGCCGAGCTGTACACGGCCCAGGTCCATCCTGAACGGGTCGATGTCAACTATCCGTTTCAGGCGGATTCGGATTTGAACTCCATCACGGATGCGCTGGCCAGAACGATGATTCAGACCATCGAAGATACCCGGGAAACGCTGGATCTGAACATGGTCAGCCGGATTGTCTCCTTAATGGAGCGGGCAAGACGGATTGCGGTTTTCAGTATCTCACCCCATACGTACAGTGCGTATCTTTTTGCCAGAAAAATGATGACGATGCAGAAACCCGTGCAAGTATGTACCCCCAGGGAAATGGGCATTACCGCCAGAACGCTGTCCAGTCTGGATATGGCCATTCTCATTTCCTACGCCGGAAACAATTCCGATGCGGAACCGATGACGATCGTTCCGTATCTTAAGGACGCCCGAATTCCCACCGCCGTTCTGACCAGCGCGGGAAATAATTATCTTCGCGAAAATTTCACAAACGTTCTGACCATTCCAGATGATGAACATCTCTATACCAAGATTGCAACATTTGCGAGCGAGCAGTCCGTATCCTATCTGCTGAACGTTCTTTATGCCGGCTTCTTTGCCAGACACTATGAAAAGAACGATCGAAACAAGATTCAGACCGCAAGACAGCTTGAAGATATCCGTAGAAACAGTCGACTGCCCGAATAAAGAAAATAGTCTGACTTATGCTGACGAAGCAGTCAGGAAAGCGGGTTCGGCGGCTTGCCTTAAAAACGATGGCACCTGCCGATGCAGCTCATAATCGAATACTGCCTGAAATAAACCGGAAGTCCTTCTTTCCCGGTGATGAAGGCTTCCGGTTTGGTCTGTATTTGAAAAAGCGATGTTTATCGTTGCAGTTCATTTTGAAGAAGTTCAAGATTTTCCTGCAAATTGCCGGTCATATCGAGCTCTCGAACAGAGGAAACAGGGGCTGACAACATTTTTTGATGATTCATCTCGATCAGACAGCTTTGCGGATAACCACACGGCATCTGGGCGGTGAGCGGTCTTAAAAGCAGTTTCCAGATCCATAGGAGAATGGATGGAGGACAGATCTTCTTCTGGTATGTATTCAAGATTTGCTCGATGGGTAAAGCGGCCTTCGAGATAAAAGATTCCATTTTCAGGATATCCTGCCTGCGCAAAGCGGTCTTCCACGTTTGTGGTCAGGATATAGTCTGGCCGATTCTGTGTAATTTGTCGAAGCGTAGGCAGAATCGGAGAGACTGGCTTCTCGTAGTGAATGCCTTTGAGCAGCCGGGTATAAAACGCATTAAACTCGCTGGACTTGGGAAAGGATAGTTCAAGCCCTGCAAAGGAGTCTGAAAGCCGTATTTCTGAATAAAGTCGGCAAAATTTTCACTGAACCAGCCAGAAGGACGGAGGATCGCAAGGTTTTCACTCATGGAAAAGCCGTTGGCTGCATAGATGACAAGACCGTACGCCTGCCGGATCCAGTCGGCCGCTTTCTGCCAGTCGCTCACTGCGGAAAAAGAAGTCATTCTTTCTGTTCCTTTCTGTCTGGCTCTGCAGGACAGCTTTGACGAATTTCAGCAGCAGTTTGAAAAGGAAATGAAGAAAATTACGCTGGAAAAGATTATCCAGAATTACCAGAAGCGGCTGGAACATTCCGAAGGCGCTGCAAAGAGCCCACAGATTTAGCCGTCCAGGTAAAGTTCCGGTTCGACTGGATGGTCCGTTTGGAAAAGAATTTGGCCATCTTTTTTATTTGCTTCCAAATTCGCACAGGGAATAATGCAGGAAATCGATTTCAAGTTCAGAAATAAACCGCCCTCTGGATGGTGAGTTTTTGAACTGTACAGAAAGCTTTGATAATCTCTGCGCCGACTGTCTATACTTGAAAGAGCGTATAAAAAACAAATCCGCCTGTTGAAATCGGCTCCTGCTTCGAGCGCCAAAAGCGGATTTTCGATACAAAATGAGAATTTGAATCGTTCAGCCGGTTCATACCGAACAGGAAGGAATCTTTATGTTCAGTCAGAATGATGTCTTGCAGTATGTGGAAGAGGAAGGCGTAAAATTCATCCGCCTGGCCTACTACGATTTATTTGGGGTACAGAGAAATGTCTCGATCATGCCTGTACAGCTGAAAAGGCGTTTGAGAAGGGAATTACGATCGACGGATTGCAGGTTTTTGGAAACAGCACAAACGGGGAAGATCTGGTCATTAAGCCGGACGCCTCGACGATGATTCTTCTGCCCTGGCGTTCCATGGAAAACGGCGTGATTCATATGGTCTGCGATCTGTATCATATTGACGGCCGCAAATATAAACCGGATCCGCGCACCCTGCTGAAAAATGCCCTCGATCAGGCGCATGCTCTCGATCTGGATCTGCTCATGGCCTCCAAATTTGAGTTTTATCTTTTTGAACGCGACGAAAAGGGAAAGCGAACGAAGATTCCTTTTGATGAGGGAAGCTATATGGATGTGGCGCCCTTAGATGGCGGGGAAAATATCCGCCGTGAGATCTGTCTGCTGCTTGAAGAAATGGGGCTGGATCCGCATAAATCGTTCCATCAGCTCGGTCCGGGACAAAATGAGATCGACTTTCATTTTTCAGAACCGCTCGATGCTGCCGATGAAGCGTCTCTGTTTAAGTGGATTGTCCGTACGACTGCCAATTCCAATGGTCTCTATGCCGATTTTTCGCCAAACCCGCTCCAAAATCAGCCGGGAAGTGCGATGCACGTGCAGATCCGTTTTCTCGGGGACAGTCTGTATAAACAGGGCGCCTTTATCGCCGGACTGCTGCGCTATTTGCCGGACGTTCAGCTTTTCTCTGCCCTTCTGCCGAATCGTATACGCGTCTGGCGTATGCGACGGCACCTAAGCGCTTTAATTTTTCGGATCGAATTCGCAACGTCATGGTCCGCATTCCGCCGCTATCGCATGACGTGCTGGAAGTCCGCCTTCCCGATGCGCAGGCCAATCCGTATCTGACCTTTGCTCTTGTGCTGTTTGCGGGTATGGAAGGCCTGCGGCAAAATCTCAAAATTGAAGACGTTCCCATCCAGAAAGTCGCCGCAAGCCGCCTGGAAGCGCAGATTCTGGCGGATCAGTCCGCATTTGTTGAGCACTATATCGATCCGGCCGTAATTCAGGCGTATAAAACCAGAGGGTAATGCTGTGTCCGTGAGAACTCTGCTCATCCTCGATGAGCTGCCGCAGCTCAGTGAAGACCTGCTGCGAAACTGCGGCTGGAATGCCGTTTTGCGCATGGACAGCAGCAGCGCCAGACGCTATCTGGCTTCCTCATCGGTCGATCTGATCGCAGTGAAAGTGGAAAGACGCCAGTCTGCGATTTCTTCTCTTGTTCTGGAACTTTGCGCGCTGCATCAGATTTCCGGTCTGATCCTCTGCTCACCCGAGCTGGTCGATACGCTGTCTTATCAGATGCGAAGCGTCCCGATTCTGGTTCTGCCCGTCAATACGGCGCGGACCATTCTGGTTCAGGTTCTTGCGTATTTGCGCAAGTCCATTGATGAGGCAAGACGTCTTTCCCAGTCGCTGATGCGGGAGAAAAAGAAGGCACAGGATGAAAAATTCATCAGTCAGGTCAAAATCGAACTGGCTTTGAAGTGCCGCTGGTCGGAAGAGAAAGCCCACCAGTACATTTTGAAAACGGCGATGGATCATTCGATGACCAAAGTGGCCGCCGCAAGGCAGATCCTTGCCAGATTGGAGCGAATTTCCAGTGAAAGTAAAAAGACAAACGCGATACGTCAGCTTGATACGCATAAAATTGACTATGTTCCGCATGATTTAAAGCTTTCCGAAGCTGCGGATGCACAGACGGTAGCCCATCTGCTAAATACAACCGAAGAGCAGGTGTTCAAAACGCTCGTTACCGTCGGACACGATAAAGAACATTACGTGTTCATGCTGCCGGCAAACGCCCATCTTTCCCTGAAAAAAGCCGCCAGAGCGGTGGGAACCAAGAAGATTGAAATGATCGCGCAAAAGGAACTGTTTCCGCTGACCGGCTATGTACATGGCGGCTGTTCGCCGCTTGGCATGAAAAAGAAGTTTGCAACGTTTATTGATCAGAGCGCCCTCTCTCACGATCCGATTTTCTTTTCCGGCGGTCAGATCGGCGTGCAGATTGAAATCAATCCGAACGATCTGATCGAAACCTTCCAGGTTAAACCGGCAGATCTTTGCGAAGACTAGCTTTGCCCGCAGGCAGCTGAAAAACAGAAACATACATCCGGCTTCTCCCGAAAGAGAAAGATCCGGATTTTTCTTTGTTTTGGACCGGATTTTTCTTGGTTTGGATATAGGAAGACTGTACTGCGGATTGTTGATAAATCAATTTGTATTTTTTGTTTGAATTGCTTTCCAAATGATTGTCTGGGATTGGAAAGTACGGGTTTGAGCGGATACACTTTCAGAGAAAGGATGTTTTATGTATGAAAGCATTTTCCAGCAACATTTATCAGATTTATCCGCTTGGCGCTGCCGGTGCTCCATTTGAAAACGACCGCCAGCTGACGCACCGGCTTGGCCGCTTTGAAACGTGGACGGATCATCTCAAAAAGCTGAACATGAACATGGTTCTGTTCAATCCGCTGTTTGAATCCGTCAGCCACGGTTACGACACCACGGATTATCGCAAAGTCGACTCCCGGCTCGGGGACGAGAAAGACCTGAAGCATCTGGTCGACCGTTATCATGAAAACGGCATTTCGGTTTTGTTTGACGCAGTATTCAATCATGCAGGAAGGGAATATCCGCCGTTCCAGGACGTTTTGAAAAACCGGGAAAATTCGCGTTACAAAGACTGGTTTCTCATCGATTTCAACGGCAACAATTCCTATGACGATCATCTCTGGTACCAGAACTGGGAAGGGTATGACGCGCTCGTCAAGCTCAACCTGAAAAATCCGGAAGTCGTTTCGGAGCTTCTTTCCGTCGTCGATTTCTGGATCGACACGTTTGGCGTAGACGGTCTTCGTCTCGATGTCGCCTATTGCCTGGATCCGGATTTCCTGCGTACGCTTCATCATCATGTCAAAAGCCGCAATCCGGAGTTTTTCCTGCTTGGCGAAACGCTCCATGGCGATTACAACACCTGGGTAAACAGCGAGATGCTCGATTCGTGTACGAACTACGAATGCTACAAAGGACTGTATTCCTCGTTCAACTCGAAAAACTTTTACGAGATTCTCTATTCCTTCAAACGCCAGTTTGGCAAGGAACCGTGGTGTCTCTATACCGGCAGGCATCTGCTCTCCTTTGTCGATAATCATGACGTCAACCGAATCGCTTCCCAGCTCGAAAACAAAAAGCAGCTGCCAGCGATTTATGCGATGCTCTTTACGATGCCGGGCATTCCGGCTGTTTACTACGGCAGCGAGTGGGGAATGGAAGGCCGCAAAAACCAGAACGATACGGAACTGCGCAAGGAAGTTAAAGTTCCTCAATGGAATGAACTGACGGATCAGATCGCCCGTCTGGCGAAAATCCGTCTTGAGCATCCGGAACTCGTGTATGGCGACTACACCCAGATCGCGATTAACAATCCCTGGTGCTTGTTCCAGCGCTCCCTCGATGGGAAATCCGTATGGACCGCCGTCAATCTGCTCGATGAACCGGTCGATATCCCGGTTCCAGCCCATCAGCGCATGACGAACCTGATGAATGACGAGAGCGAAGACATTCAGGGATCGGTTCATGTCGAACCCAATTCCTTTAAGATTCTTGGGTTTTAACTTCCCGAAAAGCGAGAAGGAAACCCGACCGAAATACTATTTGAATCCGCAAAAAGCCTCATGACATGCGATCGGTCATGAGGCTTTCGTTTATGCATGGTTTAAAAGTTCAGGCACACGCTAAACCCGAACAGAACTTCCCCAAGTCTTTCGAGTATGGTGGCTATGCCTTTACTTCCTATGCGTATTTTTGACGGCGCAAAAGTTTGCGCGCAGGCATTTGAGTGAATTACTTCGCTGCTGCTTCGTCAACGGCTTCCATGATGGCGGAAAGGTTAATGGTGCATCCGCTCTTCACGTCTTCGTCTTCTGCGTAGCCGTCTGCATCGAGTTTAACGGCTTCTGGTCCGTTTTCAACGATGTATTTTTCAAGGAATTCAACCTGTTCGTTCCATTCCTTGCCGATGCCGGAAGCACTCTTCATGCCGTACTCGGCACCGAGTTCTTTTTGTTTTTCCATCTTCGGTGGTTTCGTCGATGGTTACGCCCGTGATTTTTCCGTCTTTCTTCGTAACGGTTGCGGATACGTCCTGACCGTCGTGGTCTACGTAAGCGGTGTTGCTGGTTTCACCGGCTGCGCTGGAGCTGTTTGCACTTCCAGATGTGCAGCCTGCGAAAAGGAGAGTCGCAGCGGTGAGAGCCGCAAATGCTTTTTGTTCATTTGTCTGTCCTCCAGACGGCATACAGCCGTCGTTAATCCGATTTTTCACAAACGATTGCCCAAAAGGACATCATCTGCCGGAATTCAATCGTGATTATAACAAATGAAATGAAAAAGGCGAACAAATTGATTCGTAAAAAATGAATTTAATTTTATCACCATAATGTTCATCCGGCGAAAAAACAAGAACCGTGACCGGAAAAGTAACGTTTTGAACAGGAAATGCAAAGAAATTCGCGAAAATCAACCTCACTTTGCATACGGTATGCGAGTGTTCCGGCAGTGACGGCAAAAAGCGGCGTCCGTCTGGATTCACCCTGCGGGTACATTCTGTATACGATGCGGACTGGCCTGAAAATCACATGCGTTTACAGCGTCATCGAATACCGGACATACGGAGGGGCTTTCTGGATCCTATTGGAAGACAGAGAAAAAGCCGTCACAAAGACGGCTGAAATTACAATTATTCTTACGCTTGCTCTTACCCCTGTTCCTACTCCTGTTCCTGCTCTTCGGATTTCATTCTGGCGTTTTTCACAGCGGCCTGAATCAGTCCGTCAAAGAGCGGATGTACGCGGGTAGGGCGGGATTTGAATTCGGGATGGTACTGCACGCCGATATAAAATGGATGATCGGTATACTCGATGGCTTCTACCAGAGAATTGTCCGGACTCGTTCCGGCGATCGTCATTTTGTTTTCTTCAAAGCGGCTGCGGTAGAGATTGTTGAATTCATAGCGATGACGGTGTCTTTCGCTCGTACGGTCCGCCTGATACAGATCATGCAGGCGGGTACCGTCATGGATGTAGCACGGATAGGCGCCAAGCCGCATCGTTCCGCCTTTGCGAATGTCATTGGACTGATCGGCCATGAAATCGATAATCGCATCGGGCGTGTTTTCATCAAATTCAAAGGAATTCGCCTGCTCGAGTCCGAGGACGTCCCGGGCAAAGGAAATGGCTGCGATCTGCATGCCCAGACAAATGCCCAGGTAAGGAATCTTATGCTCTCTGGCATAGCCCGCCGCAGCAATCATGCCTTCAATGCCGCGGCCGCCAAAGCCGCCGGGAACGATAATGCCGTCGACATCCGAGAAAACTTCGTCAAAATTGTCGAGATGTTCGGAATCGATCCATTTGATGTTCAGGCGGACTCCGTTTTTGAAGGCGCCGTGATGGAGCGCTTCCGCAACAGAAAGATACGCGTCATGCAGGGCGACGTATTTCCCGACAAGACCGATCGTGACTTCCTGATCGGCTTTGTGAATGGAATCGACCATGGCTTTCCAGTTTTCCAGATCCGGCGTTCGGTTTTCGAGACCGAGCTTTTGCAGATGACGTCTGCAATATGCTGCTCTTCCAGCATCAATGGCACTTCATACAGAGAATCGAGCGTGCGGTTTTCGAAGACCGACTCGGGTTCGACGTTGCAGAAAAGGGAAATCTTGTCTAGAACCGAAGAGGGAATCGATTCATCGCAACGGGCAATGATGAGATCGGGGTGAATGCCAAAGCTCATCAGTTCCTTGACAGAATGCTGGGTCGGCTTGGACTTGAATTCCTTGCTTCCCGAAATATAGGGAATGTAGGTGACGTGAACGAACAGACAGTTGTTTCGTCCGGCTTCGGCTGCGACCTGTCGAATCGATTCGAGAAACGGCTGGGATTCAATGTCGCCGATCGTACCGCCGATTTCGGTAATGATGACATCGGCATCCGCATAACGTCCCGCCTGCATGACGAAGTTTTGATTTCGTCGGTAATGTGCGGAATGACCTGAACCGTCTGTCCGAGGTATTTGCCTTCGCGCTCTTTGTTAAGCACATTCCAGTACACTTTTCCAGTCGTCAGATTGGAGTACTGGTGAAGGTTTTCATCGATAAAGCGTTCATAATGCCCGAGATCGAGGTCGGCTTCGAGGCCGTCGTCGGTGACGAACACTTCGCCATGCTGGAACGGCGACATCGTGCCCGGGTCCACATTAATATAAGGATCCAGTTTCTGCGCCGTGACCTTGTAGCCGCGTGCTTTAAGAAGGCGTCCGATCGAGGCAGCGCTGATGCCTTTGCCAAGCCCGGATACGACGCCCCCGGTAACGAAAATGTATTTCATAGGCAGATCCTCCTGCAAAAAAATAATTACCTGCCAATTTTACGCCTTGAAAATAACAGAAGAATTGGCGGAACCCGAAAAAGCAAAATGAGAGAAAAATGAGCGGGTTTCCAAACCTCATCAAGCCCTTACATAATCGCTTAAAACAGCCATATATTCTGTGAATCCTGTAAATGCTTTTGTTGTCACTATTTGTGCACGTATTATACACAAAGTCTAGTCCTATCTTTTGCTTATGCGTGTTATGTATGGACAACTTGACGAAGATGTTACTTTTACGCACTTTAAAAAGAAGAAATTTGTTAACTTGCGTAAAAAGAACGCGAAAATTCGTTCGGAAACTAGTTGAAATCCTAAGGAGTTCGATATACTGAAATTAAGTGAAAAGCAGTTTCTTTTTTGGAAAAAGTTTACGAATCTGCTTTTCGGACGGTATGCTTACCTGTCGGATCCAGGCGTTTTTTAAACGGATTTTCGCTGAAAACCTGACGTTCTTCTTTCGCTTTTTTGACGAATATGCAAAAGAAGAACGTTTGAAAAGAAAACCGTTTTGAGTGTTCTGTTCTTCTTTAAGGATCATTTCATGGATTTGAGCAAAATGAGATGCACAGAAAAAGCCATAGAGTCGACACCTGCGATCAAACGTGTAAAATACGGAATTCAGAACACAAGATTCTGAACGCCAGACAAAGCCAGCCGCCAAGGTGCGCGGCTGATGCAACTTTGGAAAAACAGAATGAGGAGGAAACAGAATGAACCGAACTGCCCGCTGCATCCGAATGCTTATGATCTTGAAAAGCCGACAGACGGTCTGTACCTCTGAACTTGCAGAGCTTCTCGAGACCAATCCAAGAAACATTCGTGAATACAAGAAAGAACTGGAACAAGCCGGCTATACCATTAAAACGGTACGCGGTGCCGGAGGCGGCTATGAGCTTGAAGGCGGAGCCGTCCTGCCTCTGCCTTTATATAACGATGAATCGATCGATATTCTGACCACGATCCGAGACAGTCTGCTGTCCACGCCCAATCAGCCGTATGCGGCCAAGGGTGCGGAACTGCTTGATGAAATTATCGCGTCCAACCCGGTCAGCGATCCGGAAAAGCCGATTTACTTTACCCCGAGCCGGATTAACGATTTCTCTGAATCCGCAAAGGACGATTTAAGCCGGATCCGCAAAGCGGTGTTCCGTCGCCAGCAGATCTCGATTCTGTACCATTCCCGCGAAAGCAAGGATCCCATCCGTCGTGTCGTTGATCCGTACGATGTCGTCTGCTCGGACGGCAACTGGTACTTTGTCGGCTTTGACCATTATCGTCAGGCTGTCCGAACGTTTCGGATTTCGCCGGCGCGCCTTTTAAAGCTCGAACTTCTCGATACGACATTCGAACGGCAGGCAGATTTCAAGCTCAAGGATTATCTGGGTACTTCTGCCCTTACACGCGCCGACAAGGAAATTTATCTGATTGAAGTGCGCAAGGAACAGTGCCGCTTCTTTGAAGAAATTCGCTGGGGCCAGAGCTTTGCAAAAATCGGCGAACAGCGCGAAGGCTGGGTGACCTATTCTTTCTTCTGCGACGATCCGGCGCATATCGAACGCAATCTGTTCCGTTTTGGAAACGATGTGATTTTGCTGGCCCCCAAATGGCTGGCTAAGGAATATACGGACAAGCTTGCTTCCATCCTGGATCTTTACAGGGATTAAGCAAACTTTTCCCGCTGAATTTTTACTGCTGTTTATTTCTCGATCAGGCGGACGTGTATCCGCCTGATTTATTTTTGAGTATGATAGTCAGAAGAGGGTCCTTTTGCCTGACCAGACCGCCCGCCGTTCGCATACGTTTGGACAAGGACGGAATGCTTCGCTTTCATTCCAGTCCATCCGCATCAGGCAAGAGGAAATGAGGAGATGGTGCCTATGAGCGAGAAACGACGAATGATTCACACCAATGAAGCGGCAGGCGCCCTGAACTGTCTGCGCAAGGTAGTTTTAATACGGCATCAGAATGGGGCAGTCGATGATTTTGCACTGCCCGACGGTCACGAATTTCGCCGCCGCCTGGAAGAGCTTTTTGAAAACGATCCGCTCCCTGTGGACAAAGGGAGATTCAAGCGAGCGTTCCTTTGATATTTTGCGACATCACGACAAGGCGCGAAATCTTCGCTTTGAAAGCCGGGGCATTTGCACGACGATTCCGGTTCTGGAATTTGATCGGGAAGGCTCCATCGAACAGGGTAAGCCGCTCTGGATCGTCTGGTATCCCGTGTATGGAACAAACCCAAAAGATACGATGCTGCATCGGCTGTACGCGGACTGTGCCGTTCTGGCGGCCAATGGAATCGATGTGTCGTCCATTCGCTTCATCTGTCTGCGCAGCGATCTGATCAGCGATCCAGATTTAAAAGCGGACGAGATTTTTACCGTCTACGATCATCTGCGCAAACCGCGCGGGGGATTTCGCAAGCCGACAGCCATTGAAATGGTTCGAGATCTCGAACAGAAAGAACCTTTCGGCAAGTTTCTCAATCTGGCGGCAGAAGCGCTGGATCAGGCGCTTGATCTTTCACTCGATGAAATCGCCGTACGCAAAACCAAACTTTGTTCGAGCGCCCACTGTCCCTTTTATGAAGAGTGCTATCAGAAGAGAACGCTGCCAAATGATTCCGTCGCACTTCTTTCTTCCTGCGCTGCTGCCGGCCAGATGATGGAAAAAGGCATTGTTACGCTCGATCAGGTTCCGGGTGAAGCGGTCGAGGGCAGTCCTTTTCAGTACGCGCAGATCATGGCGGCCAGAAATCCAAAAGGCTATTTTCTGGATGCGGGCGGGGTGGAAGAATGGTTTTCCAAACTGACGTTTCCGCTTTCCTATCTGGATTTTGAATGGGACACGTACGTTCTCTCCCCTATGCCGGCATGCGGCCGTTTGATGTGCTGTGCTTTCAGTATTCTTTGCATGTCGAGACCAGAGAGGGAAAGCTAAGCCATACTGCCTTTTTGAAACGGGAGACTGCCGGGAAGCGTTTATTCGATCGCTGCTGCGCGATCTGCCAAAGACGGGAAGCATTCTTGTCTTCAATATGGAAGGCGCGGAAAAGCTGCGTCTGCGTCAGCTGGCCGAGCAGTTTCCAGAGTATCGAGAACAGCTGGAATCGGTCTGCGAGCGGATGATCGATCTTGCGCTGCCCTTTGAAAGCGGCTGCTTTTATAATCTTGCTCAGCGTTCGCACAGTTCTCTGAAAACGCTGCTGCCGCTCTTTGCCCAGGATGTCAGCTATCACGATCTGGACGTATCCAACGGCGTACAGGCGGTCAACGTATACCGCCAGGCACAAAATGAACGCGGATTGCAGCAGCTGCAGCTGGCCAGAGATATCAGCGAATACTGCTCGCTCGATACGCTGGCCGAAAGAAACTGGCCGATGGCCTGAAACAGAAACTGGAGGAAGAAGAATGCCAAATCTGATTACGCATGCCCTGTTTGCGGACGATGTGCTCGAACGCTTGAACAATCCTTTGTGTAACGCGAAGCGAAAGATGTTTCTGACAGGAAGCCAGGGACCGGATTTTCTGTTTTTCATCACAGCGATCCTTTTACGATATTCTCAAGCCTTCCGATATCCGCAAATACGGCAGACTCTTTCATAACGAGCACGTCAATGACTTTTACTTAAGCGCGCTGCATTCGATTGAAAACGAAAAAACAAGGACATTCAGGACGATCTGATCGTCTACGTGTGCGGCCATCTTTGCCACTGGGCGCTCGATTCCACGATGCATCCGCTGATTTATTCGAAAACAGGCAACTGCAAAGGCGACAGTTCCTGGCGCCACCATCAGTTTGAATCGATGCTGGACGCGGCCATGCTCAAATACCGGAAAAATCTCACGATTGCCGACTATGACTTTTCGAAGGAATGCTTTTCCACATCGCCGCAGACCGCACGCGCCATGGCGCGGATTTACGTTCCGGCGATTGCCGAAATTTATGGCGAACACGTTGCGCCTTCGAGCTTTCTGGAGGTACTGAAAGACTGGCGGCGCATTGAACGCCATTTCCGGGATCCGAAAGATCTTAAGAAAAAGCTGCTGCGCCCGCTGGAAAAAATGACGCGTCTGGAGTTTCTGATGACCGGCTTTTCCATTCCGGCCCATTACGAAGACAATGTCGACATATGCAATCTGCTGCACAGTCCATGGCGCCATCCGGTATCCGGAGAAGCGACCACGGCATCGGTCTTTGATCTGATGGAAACCGCGCTGCAGAAAGCTTTGCGGACCATTGATCTTTTCGAAACCTGTCTGGCTCATCCAGGCAGCCCGGAAGACGAACAGGCGTTCCTCGATTTTCTGGGCGATCGCAACTACGAAATGGATATGCCCCTGGATTTCTTCCGACCTATTTTGAACTGGCCGATCTGGATCAGAAAATCTGACGGGAACGTATAGGCCGTTTCCGGGTACTTTGCCGATACGATTGCTACGGCTTTTCGCCATTTCAACCGAAAGACTCTGTTTTTGATGGCTTTGTCCAGCGAAAGAACGCGGTAAATGCGGCATTGGATCTGGTAAAGCGCCCGACTGGGCACAGGCTTATCTTTTTGTGTGAGAAAATCCGACGGGCGTACGCGAACCGTCTGGATGGATCAAAAGTTTTCATGAATTTTCATGAAAAAGAGCCTGCGCGGCTTCGTTTTGAAGAGCCTGTGTAGAAGAGAAAACACAATTTGCTTATAATTAGACCACATTAGCGAAGGGAAAAGATTATGTACAAAATTCTGGAAAAGAAGGTGCTCAATCCGACCGTCGTTCAGATTACGGTCGATGCGCCTCACGCTGCCCGGCACGCGAAAGCCGGTCAGTTCATTATTCTTCGTGCAGACCAGGACGGTGAACGCGTTCCGTTTACCATCGCTGCCGCCGATCCCGAAAAGGGAACGGTAACGATCATCTATCAGGTGGTCGGCGCCTCCACAAGAAAGCTCATGGCTTTGGAAGAAGGCGATGAACTCGCGGACTTTGCCGGTCCATTAGGCCGTCCTTCGGAAATTGAAGGCGAAAACGTCGTGATCATCGGCGGCGGTGTCGGCTGCGCAATCGCTCTGCCGACGGCCAAGGCATTCCACGATGCCGGTAAAAACGTCACAACGATCGTCGGCTTCCGCAATAAGGATCTTGTCATTCTCGAAGACGAGTTCAAAGCCGTTTCGGATACGTACTATCTGATGAGCGACGACGGTTCGGTTGGCGAAAAAGGTCTGGTTACCGCCAAACTGAAAGAGCTGATCGAAAACGGACAGAAAATCGATAAAGTCATCGCGATCGGACCGCTGATCATGATGAAATTTGTCTGCGCTCTGACCAAGGAATATGACATTCCTACCGTTGTCTCCATGAACCCGATCATGATCGACGGTACCGGCATGTGCGGCGGCTGCCGCCTCGTTGTCGATGGCCAGATGCGTTTTGCCTGCGTCGACGGTCCAGATTTTGACGGACATAAAGTCGACTTTGATTCGGCGATGAGCCGCAATGGTGCCTATAAGGAAAAAGAGCATCACGACTATGAAGAAGCCTGCCGGCTTCTGAACAGGAAGGAGGGGGACTGAACATGCCGAACATGCAGATGAACAAGCATCCGATGCCCGTTCAGGAACCGGATATCCGTATTACCAACGTCGAAGAAGTCGCTTTAGGCTATACGCCGGAAACGGCAATCGAAGAAGCCAAGCGCTGCCTCAACTGCAAGCACAAGCCCTGCATCGGCGGCTGCCCGGTCAATATTCATATTCCGGACTTTATCGCGAAAGTTGCCGAAGGCGATTTTGAAGGCGCTTATCGCATCATTTCGCTGACCAGCTCGCTGCCGGCCATCTGCGGCCGTGTCTGCCCGCAGGAGTCGCAGTGCGAATCCAAATGCGTACGCGGCATTAAAGGCGAACCGGTGGCCATCGGCCGCCTCGAGCGCTTTGTTGCCGACTATATGCGCGAAAAAGGCGAAGGCAAGCCGGAAAAACCGCAGCCAAACGGTCATAAAGTTGCAGTGGTCGGTGCCGGTCCAGCCGGACTTTCCGCAGCCGGCGATCTGGCCGGCATGGGCTATGAAGTTACCGTATTTGAAGCCCTGCATACGCCGGGCGGCGTACTCATGTACGGGATTCCGGAATTCCGTCTGCCCAAAGCCATCGTTCAGCACGAAATTTCCAAGCTGAAAGATCTCGGCGTTGAATTTGTGACCAACTTCGTAGTCGGCCGCTCCGAAACGATCGAAGAGCTGATGAACGAAGGCTATGAAGCCGTCTTTGTCGGCTCCGGCGCCGGTCTGCCTAACTTCATGAATCTGCCCGGTGAAGAGCTCAAGGGCGTATTCTCCGCCAATGAATTTCTGACCCGCTTCAATTTAATGAAAGCGTACCGTGAAGATTCGCCGACCCCGATCCAGCATCCGAAAAAGACGGTCGTTGTCGGCGGCGGAAACGTCGCCATGGATGCGGCGCGCTGCGCAAGACGTCTTGGCAGCGAGGTGTACATCGTCTACCGCCGTTCGCTCGAAGAACTGCCGGCCCGTAAGGAAGAAGTTGAACACGCCATGGAAGAGGGAATCATCTTCAAACTGCTCAACAACCCAGTTGCCGTCCACGGCGATGAAAACGGCTGCGTGAATGCGGTGGAATGCATCGAAATGGAACTCGGCGAACCGGACGCTTCCGGAAGAAGACGCCCGATTGCCAAAGAAGGAAGCAGCTTCATGATCGATGCCGACTGCATGATCATGGCGATCGGTACTTCGCCAAACCCGCTGATCCGCTCGACGACCGAAGGTCTGGAAACCAACCGCAAGGGCTGTCTGATCGTTGACGAAAACGAAATGACGACCCGCGAAGGCATTTACGCCGGCGGGGATGCCGTTACGGGTGCCGCTACGGTTATTTCCGCGATGGGTGCCGGCAAGAAAGCCGCCGCAGCCATCGACAAGGCGCTGCTCAAAGACGCCTGAGTTTTCCCGATTCTGCTTTAAACGATTCAAACTGCAGGCAGAAGGCCTGTCCGGATTTTTGCGGACAGACGCTTCTGTCTGTTTTCACGTTTTCTTCCCGATTCTTTTGTATCTTTTGTCGCAGCACAAATACGGGTGCATGATTTTTACTGATCCAGTCTTGCTTTACTGAACGGATGAACCGGTTTGGTATTAAACCCGTTTTCTGCCTTGTGAAAGAGACGAAAAAGCGCAGGAGAAACGAATCGCCTTTGTCTATCGGCAATTCAAATATTTGCCAATCAAATTCATGCAGGCAGGATGCAAAGTTGACAAGGGGCAGGAATTCTTTAAAATAAAACCGAAATTCAATCACAAAGGAGCCATAACCGACATGATCAGTTCGAACGATTTAAAACCAGGACAGACAATTCGCGTTGGAGATGATATCTTCGTAGTTCTGGACACCCTTCAGAATAAGACAGCCCGTTCTGCAATGGTTGTCAAAGCCAAAGTCCGCAACCTGCGTACAGGAAGCAACGTAGAGCTTTCCTGGGGCGGCGGTGAAAAAGTAGAGCCTGCCATGATCGACAAGCGCGAAATGCAGTACCTGTACGATACAGACGATGCCATGGTTTTCATGGATAACGAAACTTACGAACAGATTGAGATCCCGACAGTTCGCCTGGAATGGGAACGCAAATTTGTTAAGCCAAACGATAACGTAAACGTAACCAGCTACGAAGGCGAAATCATCGGTGTTTCTCTTCCGGACAAAGCAACTCTCCAGGTTGTTGAATGTGAACCAGCTGTAAAAGGCGATACCACCAGTGCTGCGCAGAAAAATGCAAAACTGGAAACCGGCCTTGAGCTGAAAGTTCCTCTGTTCATCAACGAAGGCGAAATGATCGTTGTTTCGACTGCAGACGGAAAATATTCCGGACGCGCGAAAAACTAGTCTTCTTCAAGCCGCATACCGCGGCTTTTCTTTTGGTTTTTGCCTTTATTTAAAGGCTTGTTTTAATTATTTTGCTATGAATTTGTTATAATGAAAACCGTGCTTAAGGAGGAAATGAATGACCAGACTGTCCCGTAAAGACCGTTACCAGGATCTGCGTCAGACGATCAGCGACCAGAATGGCGAAGCGAAAACTTCCGCGCCAAGTGCGCAAAAAATGAAAAGACCGTTCGCCTGGCCGCACCGGATGTCAAAAGCGAAAGCCGTGCCAAAGCGGCTCCGGTAAACAGTCGTGCACAATCGACAAACCCTGTTCTTGAAGATCTGCTTGGAGAAGTAAAACAGTACAACCTCTCCAACGGCGATCTTGTCAGTGACGATACACAAATGCAGATTCTGCATACCATTAACAGCGACCGAAACCCCGAAGCGGATAAGCGAAACCGTCATCTTGAAGAGATGGAAACCGCCGCTCCAGGTTCCACGACGCTCAATCTCTACAGCTCCGATCTCATGGATCTGGCTGCCAGAAGCAAGAGCCAGAAAGAAGAAGCGGCCCAAAAGCAGCCGCCCAGGAAGATCAAGAGCCAGTAGAGCGCGAAATTGAAGTGGATTTAAGCGTACTCGAGTCCGCTTCAAAAAGCATTCTGCCCGCGATGACTTCTTCGCAAAACCCGAATCCGAACCAGAAGAGGAAACGACAGAAGCATTCGAAGAAGAATACGAAGAGAAGCCTAAAAGCCGGCGCAAAAGAAAACCGTTCTTTAAGTCCCGCAGAAAATCCAGAGACGATGAAGACGAATATGTCGAAATCGATGAGGAAGAAGAGGTGCCTGGCGCCTTTGATGACGACGCTCTCGTCGAAGAGGATGTCATTATCGCCGCCCCTGCAAAACGCTCCGAATTTTCCTACGACGATCAGGATCGCCTCTTTGATGAAGACTATAACGATCTCGATGCAGAAGACGAAGTCGAAGAAAAGCGTCCGACACACCGCAAAAACACGCCCGCAAAGCCAGAGCAAAAAGCCGGAACTGCATACGCAGGATGAAGAAGACGAAAGTGAAGAATATTCCCGTCCTCGCGCTTCCGTTTACGATCAGGAAGATCAGCCTGTTTCCAAAGGCGCAGCCATTTTCATGATCGTCTGTGTCATCCTTCTCGTCATTCTGATTATTCTTACGATTTTCTGGATGTCCAAACTCGGTATTTTCTAGATTTTAAAGGAGGAGATCCAGACGTAAAAGCGTTCTGGATTGAATAGCTGATGCAAAAATTCAATGTGGCCCTCGATGGGCCAAGCGGAGCCGGCAAATCCTCTGTTGCCGATGAAATCGCCCGGATCTATGATCTGATCCATCTCGATACCGGAGCCATGTACCGGGCTCTGGCCTGGAAGCTGCACGCGATGCAGATGGAGCCGAAAAGCTCGAAAGAACTCGAAGACGCGCTTAGTTCCATCGATCTGAAAGTGAATCCGGCCGATCAGAGCATTTCCGTCAACGGTGAAAATGTCTCCCAGATCATACGTACGCCCGAAGTCAGCCGTCTGGCATCGATTTATTCCGCACTGCCGGAAGTTCGAATACGGCTGGTGGCCCTGCAGCAGGAAATCGCCCGTTCCAAAGGCTATATTCTGGACGGACGCGACATCTGCGATGTCGTGCTGCCCGATGCGGACGTCAAAATCTATCTGGACGCTGCGCCGGAAGCCCGTGCAAAGCGGCGTATGCTTCAAAATGAAGAAAAGGGAATTGAAGAGCCGTACGAAGAGGTGCTGGCGGCCATCATCGAGCGCGACGCGCGCGATAAAAACCGCAAGGAAGCCCCGCTTCGCGTTTCCAAAGACGCGCGTGTTCTTGATTCCAGCAGCCTGAATTTCCAGGAAACCGTAGACGTTGTCTGCGAATGGATTAATCAGGCACTCTCTGCGCAAAAGCAGAGGCTCACGCATAATGAATGCATAAAGTCTGCGAGGCAGACAGAAAGAAGTGTTTTTATGATGAAAGGTACAGTGGCTGTAGTCGGCCGGCCAAACGTCGGCAAGTCTACCGTCTTCAACCGCATCATCGGCGAGCGCAAGTCGATTGTCGATGATACGCCGGGCGTTACCCGTGACCGCATTTATGGACAGACGGAGTGGCTGACACAGCCGTTTTATTTAATTGATACCGGCGGGATCCAGCTGGAAGATCAGGCGTTTGCGGATGAGATCGGCATGCAGGTCGATATCGCGATTGAAGAAGCAGATGTCATTCTGTTTCTGGTCAACGCCATCGAAGGCGTTACCGATGACGATATCGCCATTGCCCGCAAGCTGCAGAAATCGAAGAAACCGGTTGTTTTAGCGGTAAATAAAGCCGATAATGAAAACCTGCGCATGTCGATTTACGATTTCTATACGCTCGGTCTTTCCGATCCGATTCCCATGTCCGCTGAACATGGAACCGGAGTTGCCGAAGTCCTCGATGAAATTGTAAAATACCTGCCGGATAAAAACTGAAAGTCTACGACGGCATGACGACCTTCTGTGTCATCGGCCGTCCAAACGTCGGCAAAAGCTCGCTCGTCAACGCGATTCTCAAAGAAGACCGCGCCATCGTCTCCAATGTGGAAGGCACAACGCGCGATGCCGTCGATACGCCGTTTCGCTACGAGGGCCGCGACTATGTCATTATCGACACCGCAGGCATGCGCAAGCGCGGAAAAGTCTGGGAGAACATCGAGAAGTATTCCGTTCTCCGTGCCGTTTCCGCGATTGAGCGCGCCGATGTCGTCCTGTTTCTGATTGACGGAGAAAAAGGAATCCGCGATCAGGATAAGCACGTCGCCGGACTGGCCCATGATGAAGGAAAAGGCGTCATCATCGTCTACAACAAGTGGGATACCGTAGAAAAAGACGAAAGAACGATGAACGAAATCTCGAAAAAGATCCGCGAAGAGTTCAAGTATCTTTCCTACGCGCCGATTGCGTTTGTCTCCGCGAAAACCGGAGCCCGCGTCAATACGCTGCTCCCGCTGATCGATCAGGTCCATGATGCCTGCACGATGCGCGTTCCGACTAACGTACTGAACGACGTTATTATGGACGCCCAGATGATGAACCCGCCAAAACCGCATAACGGCAAGCAGCTGCGGATTTACTACGCTTCGCAGGTTTCTGTATCGCCTCCGACGATTCTGATATTCGTCAACGAACCGGAACTGTTCCATTTCTCGTACAAGAGATACCTGGAAAACAAGCTCCGTGAGGCTTTCGGATTTATCGGAACCCCGATTCGAATTCACGCAAGGAAGAGATAAAAATGAAAACTGTTGTGATTGGCAGCGGAAGCTGGGGCACAGCGCTGGCTCAGGTTCTCTGTGACAACCATCAGCCTGTCGAACTGATCGGCGTCGACGATGCCGAAATTCAGGACATTAACCAAAACCATAAAAACTCGAAATACTTCAGGGACGTCGATCTCAATCCGGCCCTTCACGCCACAAAGGACTGGAACGTTTTAAACGACGCGGACGTCGTCCTCTTTGCGGTACCGACTGCAGCCATTGAATCGGTTGCTTCAAAAGCCGCAGAGCATGTAACGAAACCCGTCATTGCGGTCAATGTTTCCAAGGGCTTCAACCCGGGAAGCGATGAGCGCATGAGCCAGGTCATCCGGCGCGTCATGCCGGCGGACCGTCTTTCCTCGGTCGTTTCTCTGATTGGACCTTCCCACGCGGAAGAAGTCATTGAGCGTCAGCTGACCAGCATTGATGCGGTCAGCCTGAAGGAAGACGACGCGAAAGCCGTTCAGCTGCTGTTTTCCAACCAGTATCTGCGTATTTATACTGGCGACGATGAAATCGGCAGCGAACTTGGCGCCGCCGTTAAAAACGTCATGGCGATCGCCTCGGGCATCATTGCCGGTCTCGGGTACAAGGACAATACCCGTGCAGCGCTCATTACCCGCGGCCTGCAGGAAATGATCCGCTTTGGCACGCGCTTTGGCGGCCGTCCAGAAACGTTTGTTGGTCTGACCGGCATCGGCGATCTGATCGTTACCTGTTCCTCTATCAATTCCCGCAACTTCCAGGCCGGTCTTCAGATCGGCAAAGAAAATGACGTCACACATTTTCTTCAGACGAACAAGAAAACGACCGAAGGCATTCGTACTGCAAAAGTCGTTCATGATATCGCCGCAGAAACCGGAATTGACATGCCGATCTGCGAAGAGGTCTACCAGATCCTTTTCGAAGGCAAGGAACCGAAAAACTGTGCCTGTGATCTTATGCTTAGAGATTTAAAGAAGGAGTTTTAATTCATGCCTAAGTACGTAAACAAGGATTCTCTTACAGACAGCCTTTCTTCTGCATTCAACCTGAAGAAAAAGACTCTGCGGAGATCGTGAACCTGCTTTTTGAAGAAATGTCGGAGGCTCTGATTTCCGAAGGAACCGTTGAAATTACCGGCTTTGGAAAATTCGTTATTTTTGATCGCAAGAAACGAATGGGCATCAACCCAGTTACGAAAGAACGTATGGAAATCCCAGCGACCAAACTTCCTAAATTCAAACCCAGTCAGACACTGAAAAATCGCTGCAACAACCGGGAGGACTAATCCCGGTTTTTCTTTGTCTGCGCAAGCCTGTATGGTAAATGTAAATTTTCTTTGAATGGGCGACCCATCGGTGAAAAAGTGTTAAAGGATGATAATATCAACCAACTAGTATAATAAGAAGTGGAAAAACATCATAGAACACCATCAGAAGGCGATTTGGAAAGAAATTTTTGACCGTTAGATACGAACGTATCTGCCCCGATCCGTTTACGTATCGAGGCAAAAAATTTCGGTATTTAGATCGCCTGCTGGAAAAGAGGAATATTTATCATGCATTCTATCGTTTTGGCCGGAGGCTGTTTCTGGGGCGTAGAAGCCTTCTTTCGCCAGTTTCGCCCGCTGCACACGCAAGTCGGGTATGTAAACGGTCCTGGAGAACATCCAATCTACCGGGATGTCTGCGAGGGAAGCGGACATACCGAAGGCATTCGCATTGAATACCCGGACTGTATTGAGCTGCCTCAGATTCTGGCTTCCTATTTTTCCATTGTCGATCCGGTCAGTCTGAACCGGCAGGGAAACGATATCGGCATCAACTACCGTACCGGCATTTATACGAACGATCCAAAGGAAGCGGCAATCGCGAAGGGCATGCTGGAAGACTTGCAGAGGCATTATTCCAAACCCATTCAGATTGAGGTAGAACTGCTCAATAACTTCTGCCCGGCAGAAGAGGAACACCAGAATTATCTCGGTCGCAATCCCGGCGGCTATTGCCATATTCCTAGATCGCTTTTGCATGGATGCAGACTGTTTACCATGCGCGAGCTTCGCGAGGAATATCCATCGCTGGCAAAAACGATGCCTGCACCAGAGGAAGATGAAATTTTCTAAACAGCCTGACCAGATTTAGATTTTATGCGAAGAAAAAGCGGATCTGCACAAGAAGGAAATGCCTTCAACGCAGATCGCGCTTTTTACTTTATCCAGGGAATACAGCCGGCTTGCCGCTTAAGAAGAAAGCTTGCCGATAAATTCCTGTACGCGGGTTTTGGATGAAGAGAACAGCTCTTCGGGCGTTCCTTCTTCGAGAATCACGCCGTGTTCCAGAAAAATGATGCGATCGGAAACTTCTCTGGCAAAGCCAAGTTCGTGGGTGACAATGACCATTGTGATGTGTTCGCTGGCCAGCTGTTTTAAAACTTTCAGCACTTCGCCAGTCAGCTCCGGGTCCAGTGCGGAAGTCGGTTCATCCAGAAAGAGAATTTCCGGCTTCATCGCCAGAGCACGGGCAACGCCTACGCGCTGCTGCTGCCCGCCGGAAAGCTGGCAGGGATAGGCATCGGCTTTATCGGCCAGACCAAACTGCGCCAGCAGATCCAGAGCCGTCTGTTTCGCCTGGTCTTTTGGCGCCTTGAGCACGCGCGTCTGGGGATCCGTAATGTTCTTTAAGACGGTGTAATGCGGGAACAGATTGAAGTTCTGAAAGACGAGTCCGAAATACCGGTGGAGCCTTGCCAGCGTCTTTTTATCGACATACTGGGAAGGTCCGTTTTCTGTGCCCTGAGCTTTGCAGACGGGATCGCTGCCGTAATAAAGGGAACCGTGGTCCATCGTCTCTAACAGCGTGGAGCAGCGAAGCAGGGTGGATTTGCCGGATCCGGACGGTCCGATAATCGAGACGATTTCGCCGGGCATGACCTGAAGCGAAACGTCCTTGAGCACTTCGTTTTCGCCAAACGATTTGGAAAGATGCGAAATTTTCAGTACGGGCATCGAGGCGTTTTCATTCGAATTCATAAAAGCGCTCCTTTCTATACCCGGTAATAGGCGTAATGCTTTTCAATCCGCTCACAGACAAAGCTGACGATCAGGTTGAACACGTAGTAGTACAGACCGGCAATCATCAGCGGCATAATCGTCGCCTGCGCTGCGGCAAGCTGTTTGGCCATTGTAAACATTTCCGCTACCGCAATGACGAAGGCCAGAGACGTATCCTTAACGAGCGTGATGATTTCGTTGGTAATCGCCGGCATGACCTGCTTGATCAGCTGCGGCAGCAGGATATGAAAGAACGTCTGGGTTCTCGAATAGCCAAGGACTTTCGCGGCTTCTTCCTGGCCTTTGGGAAGGGCCTGCAGACCGCTTCGATAAATTTCCGCAAAGTAGGCAGCGTAATTGATCGAGAACGCGATAATGACGGCAATAAAGCGATAGTCCGCGCCGACTTTCATACGGAACAGATAGTACGGGCCAAAATATACGACGATCAGCTGCAGCATCAGCGGGTGCCGCGCATAATGGAAATGTAGATGCGGGTAATTGTACTTATAATTTTGTTTTTGGACATTCGGCCAAAAGCCACAATCATGCCAAGCGGCAAGGAAAAGATCAGGGTCAGCGCGAAGATTTCAATGGTGACCAGAAGGCTTTTGCCGATTTCCAGAAATGTATACCAGTCCATCGCAAAGCCTTATTTCTTATAATCCTCAATGACAAGGAAGTCCGTCAGACCGTATTTCTCGGCAATTTCCTGAACCTTGCCTTCGTCATACAGCGTGTAGACATCGGCCTGTACTGTGTCACGCAGATCGGTATTTCCTTTCAGGAAGCCGATGGCGTACACTTCGGAAGCCAGCGGCTCATCCAGCTTGCGGAATGCACCGTCTCCACGGTTGGCGATCTGGTAATCCGCGACGCCGACATCGAGGGCAACCGCGTCAATTCCTCCGGCTTCAAGATCCATGAAGGCGGTGTTGTAGTCGCCGTACTGCGTCAGGTTGGCGAAGGAACTTGCCAGATCGGCGTTATCTTCGCTTTCCAAAGCCGCAAGCGCGGAAGAGTCTTTCTGTACGCCGACGTTTTTGCCGGCCAGATCGGCCGCGCTTTGAATATCGGAGTCTGCCGGTACGACGAATACTTGCGAGTTATCAATATACGGATCGCTGAAGGTGTAATCGTCTTCACGTCCGTCCATGGTGAAGCCGTTCCAGATGCAGTCGATCGTGCCGTTGGAAAGTTCCATATCCTTGGAATCCCAGTCAATCGGCTGTTTTACGAGCGTCCAGCCTTCCATTTCAGCGACCGCTTCGGCCAGTTCCAGATCAAATCCGGTGTATTCGCCGTTCTCGTCTTTATAGCCGTATGGCGGGAATTCGGCGTCGAAGCCTACCGTAAACGTTTTCGCCGAAGCGTCGCTTCCGCTCTGGCTGGAAGCTTTTGCGCTCTCACCAGCATTCGAATTGCCGGAGCAGCCGGCAAGCAGGGAACCGGCGACCAGAGCCGATAAAAGCAGGTTGGTTTTTTCATAATTTTTCTCCTGTCCTAATGAAAAGGAACAGGCTGTGCAAAGGGACAAATGTCCGAAGATTTTGACAGGCTGTTCACAATATTTGAAAGTTTATCACACTTGAAAACGACAATCCCGCGTCTTTCCAGAAACTGTAAATGTTTTCAGGATTATGACGGAAACGCAATCAAAATGCAATGCGTGTCCAGAAGTACGCCTGCCCACGATAACAAACTTCTTCTCGTTCTCCATATCTCTTGCCCAAAGGGGACGGATTTTTTAAGGAAGAATCTCCCTGTCCAAAACCGTTCTCTCTGCGCCAGAGTGAGGCGGATTATCGAGCCCGCTTTGCTGATCCGGCAAAATACAGACATCTGGATTTTCAGAGATCGATTGTGAAATTCGATTTCAAGCGTAAATTCTGACATCGATCATTGGGCAGGCATCGTTTGGTTTTATCATCCGAAAAGTATAATGGTATTGCCGATTAGGAAGGGCTGATGCCGATGAAATATATGACGGTACAGAAGGCATCAAGAAAATGGGACATCTCCGATCGCCGCGTGCGCTATCTCTGTTCCAATGGCCGAATCCGCGGAATTCTGCAGCAGGGAAGGCGCTATCTGATTCCGGAAAACGCAGAAAAGCCTAAAGATGAGAGGGTAAGCCGCAATAAAGCGGCTAAAGAGCGTAAATACAACGACTTTACCCGGCTCGATCTGCTCAAGAAGCTGGTTAAGGAACTTCCGCAGGAAGATCCTCTGACCCAGGCGGTCGGCAGGAAAAACTTTATTTGTGAATTTGCCAGTTCCATCTGCGCCCAGCAGGGAGCGGATCTCAGTTTTGAACAGGCTTCGCATATGGTCGACGGTCAGGTCGAACCAGTTTTTCCCTTGCCGAACATCTCGACGTTCGAGGCGTTCACGATGCCTGGATTTATTTGTTCAGCTGTCTGAAGGAAAAGAAAACGCTCAGCCAGAACATGATTCGCGCGGTCCATTCGCTGGCCGATCTCAATCATTCCTTTTCGCGCGGAAAGTATCGGAAAGTGCATGTCCGCATCTGTGCGGGTGCCGATCGTTCCATATCCCTCGATCTGATCGAACCCAAACTCAGTGAACTGCTCAATCTGAACTCGCGCTGGAAAAAGGAAATGCATCCTATTGAACGGGCTACGCGCTTTTATCTCGAGTTTCTGGCGATTCATCCCTTTGAAAATGCCGACAAAAGTGTTGCGCAGCTGCTTCTCTGCTACGATCTGATGCAAAACGGCTATCCGCCTTTGGTCTTCATACAGGAGGATCTGGACGAATGGCAGCAGGCCGTAGAAGAATACGAAAGCGACCGCAATGCTAAGCGGATGGTTCGTCTGGTCCGCCGCAAGATGGAAGAGAAGATGGAAGCCGTTCTTGCCGCAAACCGGGCCAAACGAAAACGCAAGGCGGCCCGAAGAAAAAGATTGCCCAGACGCTGCAGAGGCAGCTGCCGTCCTTTGAACAGACGGAAAGTCTGCGCTCCTGATGCATATGCAGCAGTAAAACCGGAAGAAATAAGAATCCACAGATACGGATGCTTTTGTCTTCTGGTTTTGTTTCTTAACGAATCCTGAATCCTCTATTAAGCTTCTTTACAGCCGTCTTTTGAAATGTTGATCCGTGCTATAGTACAAATATCGAAAATCCTGTGTTCCTTTCGTCTGAACTGGACTGAACGTGAACCGGATTCCTTATGGAGGAAACAGAATGGGAATTCTCAGATGGGGAATTGACGCAGCCGCTTCAGCGTATGCGGATCAGCCCAAAGAAGTATTATTTGCGGAAGGATTAAACAACGATGTCCTGGCCGTTCCCGCAACGGCAAAAGGAAAAAAGGCACGCCAAACGTCTTAACTGACGGCTCCGTCTTTAACGTTGGAATCAACCAGGCCGCACTGCTCATTGAAAATGGTCAGGTTCATGATTTCGTCATTGCGGACGATGAAAAAATGACCGGTCAGTATATTTACGATACGTCCCGTGAGCCGTCCTTATTAAACGGCGGAACCCGCGAATGGAAAAATGTCTGGAATCTGGTGAAGAGCCGTTTCCAGTACGGCGGCCAGTCTCCAAACCGCATGCAGCTGGTGTATATCAACCTGAAGGAAATCACCGAAAACCCGGTTGGTGTCGGCAAAGTACCCTTTATCGATACATATCTCGGTACACGTCTTCTTTTAGGCGTTCATGGCTACTATACATTCCGGATTTCCAACCCGGCAGCGTTCTATGAAAATCTGCTGATGGATCCGTCGAAAAATACCGTAAGGAAGAAATTACTGAACAGCTGCGCGTGGAAATGATGCCGAAAATTTCCGGTGCGCTGACCCGCATTGCGCCTGCCTGCGTAAATGGCTATCAGGATATTTACGTTCACGATACCGATCTTGCCAACGCGCTCAACGAAGCGCTCGGTCAGGAATGGCTCGACAAACGCGGCATTGAACTCGTGAAAGTCGCTCTGAACCCGGAAGTTGCCCCAGCAGATCTGGAACGCGTCATGCAGCTGGAAAATGCGCGCACGCTCTCCAACTCCCAGATGGCGTTCGGTTCCATGGTCAATGCGCAGAACAATGCGATGCAAAACGCTGCAGCCAATGCCAATGGGGCAGTAAACGGCTTTATGGGAATGAATATGGCCGGTGGCAATTCGCAGACCGCCTCGCTCCTTGCCCAGAAAATGGAACAGGAAAAGGCAGCGCAGGAAGCAGCAGCCAAAGCAGCGGCTGCGCCTGCACCGAGCAGTGATAGCCAGACCTGGGTTTGCGCGAACTGCGGCGAAACCGCAACTGGCCGATTCTGCGCAAACTGCGGGACGTCAAAACCTGAAGTGAAATTCTGCCCGAACTGCGGAGCGAAAACGACTCCAGGTTCCAAATTCTGCACCAACTGCGGAACGAAACTCAGTTAAGCGTCCAATCGCCTGGTTCATCACATTCAAAACCGAAACGAAAGGCTCAGTCCCGTACAGGAGGCTGAGCCTTGTCTCGTTATGGGTATTAGAAAGAGGAGTCTTCTTCACACCAAAGCAGATCAGTTCCCAAACAATATTGTTTTTAACACTTAGAAGCCGTACATAATGTTCTTAGATTCATGCTCCCAAGGAGGTCATGTGATGGATGAATTGATTAAAGACGTCGTGATAAGGATATTGGAAAACAACCGTGAACTGGGATCCTTGTCTGGCGATTTCGCTAAAGGAAAGAGGTTAGCCTATTACGAGATTTTAGATTTAATTAATAGCAGATTAGAGATCCTCGGGAATAATCCTTCTTCTTTTGGCATTAAAGACGATCCGTTCAAATTGATCAATTTAAATTAGCACATGCAGGCGAGTCGCCTGCTCCGAAAGAACAGACAATGAAAACCGGCTTATTAATCCGGAGTGTTTCTGGATGTTTTAAAGCGTCAAGGGCTTGAAAAAGCGGTTCGATAATCGAAGGATCGGTGAAATCACAGGACTGACTCAACAATCTGGACATGGCCTCTTCCTGCTCTGATTTGTCCTTCTTCTTTTGAGCATGCTGGCAAGCATTTTCAACATCAGCCGGCTCGCCAGAGACATCTTTGAATAATTCAGACCGCCTGGAAAATAGAAAACACGCTCCGGGGCAGTATTCAGTGCTTTTCCAGCTTCATCGAGCGCCAGGAGCGTATCCGGAAAAGGAGAAGAAGCGGCTCCGGTTACAAAAAGAAAGACGGGCTGATCTGGATTATTTTTTCGGATTTTGGCAAAGTCGGCAAGGGCATGAAGGTTTCCCGCCTGCATCCAGGTCCCAAAGATCAGTACGTCAAAAGTCGACAAATCCATAGTTCGGCTTTTGGAGAGCGGGAAGCATTCGCCATCAATCCGGCTTGCAATCCATTGGGCGTACCGCTCTGTAAAGCCGGTCTGGGAATGGCAGAGGACAGCTGTTTTCATCCTTATTCTCCTTTGTCTGCGGAAAGTCGGGTTTCCGGCAGTTTGTCTTTTGTTTTCTGCGCGCTTTTCTTCGATTTTTGCAGGAACAGGGGACTCTTCATCAGGTGCTTTCATTGCGGCTTTTTCCAGAAGATCTGCCCCGTTTAACAGGCTGAGAAGCATTTCAAAAAGCGCGAGCGTCTGATCCTCATTCAAGCCGGTGAACAGTTCGCCAAGCTGCTCGCGATACGGAGCGAAAGCTCCGTCAAAACAGGCATCCGCTTTATCAGTCAGAAGAATCATTAAAGCGCGCGGCCGATCCGGGTTTGTTTCTATATGGACGAAGCCCTTCTTTTCTAAAGAAAGCGCGAGCTTTTAACATTCTGCCTTGAACAGCCGAGCATCTTGCCGCATTCTCCCAGGCTGAGCGGCTGCTCAAGGTCATGCAAAGTCGACAGCAGCATGAACTGGCGAAGTGTAACCTCCGGAATACCTGCATCAAAGAGATTCTGGATCCGATTTGTCAGCATGAACAGAAGATTGAAGATGGCTCTTTGCGCAAGTTCCGGATTTTGAGAGGACTTCTCGATTCGATCTTTGAGTTCCATGAGATTTCTGTACCTTTCCTTCCTGTAAAAATGCTCGACTTCCTGTATTGAATTAGAAAAGCTGGCTTTTAACCCGCTATATGTAACTGGTTACCTATTATATACCATCCCATCGTTCTGCTCTCCATCTTTTTTCGGGTAATATTTTCAGTGGCGAAAAATTTCAGAAAAAGGCCCGAAATCCATATAAGATTTCAGGCTGTAGGATATGCAGTGATCTTGTGCGTGCGGATCAGCCGAGTTTCTTACGGCGAAGCGTTTTCGAATTCAGAATGACTGCGTCTTCAAAATGGTCATAAATTGCATCTCTATGTAGATCAGTGAGTCTGCGTCTGGCTGTCGGATTTTCTGGGTCTTCGATGTTGATTTTATAAGTCAATACCGTATAGCTGTCCTGAGGAATTTCCCAGAAGGAAACGCAGTAGTATGGCTCGCTGCCCTCCTCTTCTTGCCAGAACGAAAGGGAGGAGCGGATTTTGGTCTGCTTTCCGGATTTCAGCAGGACGTCCAGTTCTACAGTTCGGATGGCTTCCCAATACGTTTCAACGATAAATCGGTTTATAGTTCCTTCATTTGCCGGGGTCTCCGATTCGATCTTGGAATTGTTTTTCGCATCGATCAGTTCGTTTCTGAATTGGGTCATATGGGAAATAAAAATTCGGTCATACACATTTAAGGATCCTATTTCCGGACTTTTCTCAGGAATGACGGATTGCTCATCGATTTTAAGAGATACATCAAGCACAGTGAATTTTTTACACCACGGATCCATCTTCTGGTCTTTATCACTTGTCTGATAAAGCAGCGATCCCTGGCCGAGCTCAAAATATTCAAGCTGATATCTTCGAAATGTTAAATAGGCCATTGATCCCGCATCGTCCTGCAGATTCACGTAACAGCCGCCCTTCGAAACGCGTTTTCCAAGCCATTGCAGTCGAGGCTTTATTTCCTTTATATAGCTTCGTACCCGATCGAGAACAGGAAGAAAATCCTGAACTTTACGATCGTAAAGCCATTCATTAAAAAGATTTACGCCTAGGACACAATCAAACTGCATCAGATCGCATTCTCCTTCACTTATCATCGTAATCTTTCGAAAGGATTTTTCCCTGGAAACAAGCCGTTCAAAAGGGATAGCCGATGAGGAAGTATCGAGTACATAAATGGGCGATTGAGGAAATCTCTTCACAGCAGCCCCGGCATAAAGCAGCGCCTCTGGTCCCCATACGAGAATGGACTGTCCATTGACCGATGGCATATGTTTCATAAGCAGATTCAAATTTAAGATCAGACGCATAAAGCGCAAATATGAGGATTCCGACTGCCAGTTTCTCCTTTTCAGAACAAAACTGTCCAGATGAATTTCGCCAAAATGCGCATATCCATTTTGATCACATGTGTAATCTTTCATTACATCCGCAAGACCAAGGCGGTCAGCATAAGCGATAACGGATGGATTCTCATCCCGAATTTTTGGAACGATAGAGCTCCAGGAGGGTAATTTCGCACTTTTCTTTTTCTTTTGGAAGACTTTGCGGAAGACTTTTTCTTTTGACTCATATGGACTCCTCGTATAAATCCTGATCAGTTTCAGCAATTTCCCTTACTTGACGAACTTCGAGGTGCGTTAACATCTTGAACAGGTCAGGATACTTTTCATTTGATAAACGATCCGCGTTCTGAACCTGGACCAGCCTTTACTTTCTATAAAAAACTGGTAAGGCCCTGAAAACTCTATTCTTTCTGAGATACAGACGGTAAGGAGTTCGGCAGAACGGGCTTTCAAATCCATAGTTTAACAGACAAAAAGCTGAAAAGAGTGAATGGGCTGATTCGCTTTTCAGCTTTTGGCGTATCCGAATCGATTTATAAAGCCGGCAGCTCTGGAGCAGTGGAAATATCCGCGTCAATTGAAATTTCTGTCTCAGCGGCCCGTACAAACACGAGCTGCGGTCCAAGTTCTTCAATTTCCTCAGCGGTGATAGTATCAAAGTCAATATCCGCCATTCGATGAATCCGGACAATATAGGCGCCCTGTGCGTATTTGAGCAGACCGACATTGATTCCTGAGGTATACACAATTTTTCCTTTTACATCTTTTGGTCTTGCTGTGGCTACAATCGGGGCATCCACAATGCCTTTGTACTTTCGAAACCATTCCACAATTCCGGGATGGCGGGAAACAATCACTTTGGAAGAATCAAAAGGAAGTCGAATGTAATAAATCGCCCGCTCATCGCTGGGAAGATCGCTGTCATACGGCTTTTTGTACTGACAGGCAATCCGGCCTGTGAGAACCTCAATTTCAAAATCTTCTTCAAATGCGGCCTGTGCATGTTCATAACCGACTTGCTGCAGCCGCATAAATCGTAAAGCACTTTTCGGAATTGTTTTCATTGTTCCATTCTCCTTTGATCTCGATCAGCCTGCGATGTCTGAAAGGACTTGCGTCTTCAAAAATCGGGTAGCAGACATGTCGAATTATATATGGAGGATTGGAGGTCTTTCGATCCGTGCCGGAATGTACACAAAACAGGGCAATTTTGTACAGACGAATGGAAGGTCTACAGGCGTTCCGGCGAATCAGGATGACTGCTTCTCTTTCCATTCATGATCGAAATCTGCGCAAATCCATTGGATGACGCCCTCGTAACCCGCCTGGAGGAAGGGGATCCCCTGTTCGCTTGTCACGAAAGAACGCCGCAGACAAACGGAATTCCGTTTGTTCTGCGGCGTTACTCTTAGAAATACTGGGTAAATCCATATTCTGGATGGCTTAGTCCACCCGCGTTCAGACAGAAGTTTTAAACCATCTGCTCAAGCCGTTCAAAAACCGATCAGAATCGGAAACGGCTGTTTTGAATCCTGAGCGAACGTTGCAAGAGAGACTAGAACAAAGAATTATTCGAATTCGGGACTTTGCGCAGACTCAGCAGCAGGCGGTTCATGTGTTGGGCCTGTTCATCGATCTGGATCTGACTTTGCGGTGCAGAAAGAATGGATCTGGCCTTAGAGAGTTCCTCTTCCAGTTTATCCATCGAAGACTCTGGGAATTCCGTACGGTTCTCAAGCAGGCTTTCTGCTTTAGTAACAGTCATTTCCAGGGCGTCCAGAACAAAGTCGATTTTGGGATACTGAATAGCCGCAATACCGGCAAGAAGGGCTGAATTTAAAGTCTTGGCCTGGGTGGCATTGTCTTCCAACAGACCCGCAACGGCTTCATTAAAGCCTGGGTAAACTGCGCTTTATGCGTCGAATCTGGATCGTAGTCTTTGGTGCGCAAAACGGTAATTGCCTTTACGACACTGTTTCCAAGATCCGATCCAAAAGGGAAGACGGTCTGCGCAAAGCCTCAATAGCCGCATTGAGCGTATCGGTCAGTTCATCAATTTCTGACTGAGAGAAGCTGTAAGAGCGCAGCGCGAAGTCGGCTTCACTCAGGGCTTCCTGCAGGGAATTCCAGCCGCTTACATAATCGCTTTCCTTGAGGTTTTTCGCAGCTTCAACGGCTTTGGAAAGCGCGCTGCGATCTTCAAGCGTTCCATACGTTGTGGTAATCGTTTTGAAACCGAATTTGCCGGTGGTAACCAGACGGACCGTGTGAGTTCCCAAAGGCAGAGACTGAATATCGATTCCTTTGCGATAGGCATCTGTACTGTCTGTGCAGTTTACAACGCCATAGTCCTTGTCATCGATGTAAATATGGGCACCGGTTTTGCCGCCGTCAAACTTGGTCATCATGGAAATGCCGGTACCGGTAAAGGCGTAGCTCAGCGTCGCATTGGCGCTGTTATTGTACGTTTCGTAATCGCCGGCCGCTTCATCTTTCCACTGCCCCCATCCGCTGCTCTTTTGAATCTGATCGGAAGAGCCATACAGGGTCGTATCGGGCGTACCTTCCACATATTCCGGTTTGGGAACGAGGCCGCTTTGACGAATTTCAAGGGCGTCAAAGCCAAATTTGCCGGTAGGGACAAGTCTTACGGTATGTTCGGCTTCTTCTTCTAATGAATGGGAGAAAACCGCTTCATACGTATTTTGTCCGTCGTTTCGCTTTGTGCTCACTGTTCCAAGCGACTGATCGTCTACGAAGACTTCACAGCCGCTCTGGCTGCCGTCTTTTTCGCATAGAGAGTAAAGCGGCTTCCTGTGAAGGTATAGGAGAGGGAAGTGTTCTGCCAGTTATTCGATTCGACATACGTTTCGTAGCCGGAAAGCGTTCCTGCCTGCGTGCCAGAAGCCGGCCAGCGGCCTCAGGTTCCGGTTTTCTCCATTTCATCGCCAGGAACAACGACCGTTTGCGCTGGACGTTCCAGGGCGGTTTTGCGCTGTGGATATTTGCCGGCTTCGGCATCCTGTCCCTGATCGTCTTTGAGCGTAGTCGTAAAGACGCAGTCGCCCCCACAAGCAAGGGTATCCGTGTTCCAGATCATAAGCCGTAAAACGCTGCCGTCTTTGAGATCTTCTGGAATCGACATGGACACGGGAAGGGAGACTTTTCTTTGGCTTTGAGCGTGAGCGGTTTGCTCTGGACATCGACAAGAGTATTGTCGGGGGCAATCAGAGATGTGGTGATCATCAGATTCTGAGCCGTTTTGGACGTCAGATCCAGCTCACCTTCATACACAGTGCCTGGTACAAGCGATTCATAAGCGGCCATAAACTGGGCACTCAGGTCAGTTTTACCATCCTGTGTCAGCTTGCGTCGTACGCCGGAAAGACGGGCATTGCCTAAGGAAATCGAACCGTGCCCTTCGGTTTCCAGCTTCACATCGGGGCACCGATAAACAGAAACACGGATAGCGGCTGATTCGCCCGGTTCAAACGTCTTTTCATAAATCGTCTGATTTTTCGCGATCAGGCGCAGAAGGACCGTCTGGGAAGAGGGGTTGAAGGCTTCAGCTTCGAAAGCGCCATAGCCGCCGTCTTCTCTGGTGAAGTTATTTACAGTCAGTTCCGTCTGGGCCGGCAGGGAAACGCCGTTGGAATAGCGGGTGTTTCCGTGCTTGAGCGGCTGACCGTCTGCTGTGCGATTTTTAATGATGGTTTCGGGCAAATCGTCCAGATCGCACAGGTACTGATATCCGGTTTTGATCGGTTCATTGACCGACTTGAGCGAATACAGCTTCAGTTCGGAGAACGAGGCGTATTCGTCTTCTGGAATGGAATCAAACAGAACGCGGATGTTTCGATACGGTCTGGTTTTCAGGAATGTGATTTCATCCGGGGCTGTCTCAATGGTGGAGGCATCGTAGGAAACAAGCGTTTCCCAGTCGTCTTCGCTGACTGCATCTGCGGTTTTCCCTGCAGCGTATAGGGCAGCTTTTGCCGTCAAAGAGTACGGCTGCTTTATAGAGAATGACTTCTCCATGTTCCATGGTCGCGTTGACGTACTGGCCAGGCCCGGCTGTGGAAGCTCTCCATGACGTTTTGGATCCTGATCGAGAACGTTCTGACGATCGGCTTCGTTGGAAGACGCTTCGCAGGGAACGCCGTTGAGATCGCGCAGTTCGTAGGCAGATGCCTCTTCAATATCGGTCAGAATAATGCCGTCATTGTTCATGAAGGAACCGTACAGTGTGGAAATATCCGCCTCGCTTTCTCCTGTGGAGTCGCCCGTGGTCCTCAGGGTGATTGCCGCCGATTTGAGACCTTCGCTTTCGGCGACGATGCGGGTGATGCCGGCGTAGTAGGAGCGGAATTCAATGGCGCCTTTTCCATCAAGCATGGATTTGTTTTCCGAATCCGGATCGAGAACAAAGGTTTTGCCGGTCGGGAAAATACCCGGGCCTGCTACGACTTTCAGCGTGATCTTGCGCTTTACGCCGATCCAGTTTCCTTCATCGTCTTTCAAAGTCGCGATGAGATGGGTATCCTGCGTGCCGTCATCGCGAAGAACGGTGTCGGAGGCGGTCAGTTCGATTTTTGTCGGGGTCCGGACTTCGAGAATTCGGGCTCAGGATGATCCGGATGGAATTCATGGCGATACCAGTACCATTCTTTTAAAGGCAGTCGATAGTAGTCGACGATGCCCATATCGCCATAGCTTCTCGCAGCGACCGTTCCATGATGGAACATGCACCAGAGGGAAACGCCGCTTCGCCAGGCGTATTCGATCGGGCGATCGTTCTGGCTTTGTACATGATCGTAATGCGGTGCATAGGTGTCGCCCTGAGAGCGGTTAGCGGTATGCGAGCCGTATTCCGTAACCATGTTCGGTACGCCTGGATTCTGACAGGCGCCAATCGAAGCGCCGTCGCCGTTATAGCCGGCGACTTCAACGCCTTCAATTTTGTCATAGCCGTCGCGCTGCGTGCCGCCAAGGCCAACTGCACGGGTCGGATCGAGCTCTTTGCACTTTTTGGCCATGCGGGTAATCAGGGCGCGCTTTTTATCATTCGTGCTGGCGCCGGAGTCATCGTTTACACTCTGAAAGAACGTTTCGTTTCCCATGCTCCAGACCATGATGGACGGATGATTGCGGTGAATGCGAATCATTTCTTCCAGCATCTGCATGCAGGAGTCTTCAAACGCTGCCTGATCTTTTACATGTGTCGGGTAGCCGTTGGCGGTATAATCGGACGAACCTGGATTTTCCAGATTTCCTTCGCCGCCGGCGCCGCCGATAAACCAGAAGGCAGCTTCGGACCAGTAGGCAATTCCGAGTTCATCGCACGCCTGCGTATAGATAGGAGAATGCGGATAATGACTGCCGCGGATAAAGTTGAATCCGCCGTCCTTGACCATTTGAACGTCACGAACCAGAGCCGAATCGCTGACGGCATTGCACCAGCCGGCGTGATCCTGATGGGCGTTTACGCCGTTGAGCCAGACGTGTTCGCCATTCAGGAAAAAGCCCTGATTGGCTGTCCATTCGCACCAGCGAAAGCCCATGCTCGTCTGAACGGAGTCGACCAGCGAGTCTGCACTGTAGACTTGGGTAACGACCGTATAAAGGTAGGGATCGGCCATGCTCCACAGATGAGGCTTGGAAATTCCAGTATACGTGTCATCAAAGATGGCGCTCTGTCCAGCTTCAATCGTTTTGGGGCTGGAAGAAAACTGAGCGACGGCTTGGCCGTTGGCGTCCAGCAGTGTATGGCGTACACGAACCTCGGCAGCCGTTTCGTTCTGGTTTTCTACCTCCGCCTGCATGCGCAGATCGGAAGACGATCTGGATACGTTTGGCGTCTGTACAAACGTACCGTACCAGGCGACATGAACCGGGTTTTCATAAATCAGCTTTACATCGCGGTAAATACCGCCGGTGAAATTATGGTCGCCAGCACGCGGAGCAAGCTGCGGATTCCAGGTGTTGTCAACTTTTGCGGCGAGGACGTTCGTTCCTTCGTGCAGATACTCGCTCAAGTCGAATTCAAAGCCGGTATAGCCGCCTTGATGACTGCCGACTTTATCGCCGTTGACGTACAGATCGATGGTGTGGAAGACACCGTCAAAATCGATCTTGATTTTGTTCTGAAGCGATTCGGCACTGACTTCGAATGTCTTTCGATACCAGCCGATGCCAGTGTAAAACTTCTGTTCCATGAAATAGGGAATGCTGAAATCGTGCGGCAGGCTGACGTTATACCAGTTCGCGTCGTTAAAATCGCTCTGGTACGCCTGCGGTTCATCTCTGCGGACAAACTTCCAGCCGCGGTTGAAGTTTTCCTCTTTGCGTACGCTGGTCTGGGCCGGGGATCAATGGCTTCTTTTGCCTGCAGCAGGGCAGGAGGCGCCATAAGGCTCAGAAACGTAAGGACAGAAAGGAGATACATCCATACCTTCTGAATACTTTTCATACTTTTCTCTCTTTCTTCTCCAGGCTGATCGCGAAAATTGCCCGAATATTGTCGGATCGGTCTGTCTGTTTTCAGTATAGACGACCTGAAAGCGATTCCAGACGCTTTGGAAGATTCAACAATACTCAGATTGCAGACAAAACAGAGAAAGGGAAGAGGCCGCTGTATTTCGGTCATTGGAGGGATCATCCGAAAAGCGGAACTTTATAATGAAGACTGTAATTAAAGATCGTACAAAGCAAAAAGATACGTATGATCAGGAGGTACTCGCTTAATGTGTACAGGTCTTTCCTATTCCAATGGAAACAGCCACTACTTCGGACGCAACCTGGATCTGGAAATCGATTATCCAGTCGATGTCGTCATCACACCGCACAACGTCCCCTTTAAATTCCGTCACACCGACGCCATGGAAAGCCATAACGCTATTATCGGTATGGCTATGCCGATTGATAACTACCCTCTGTACTTCGAGGGAATCAACGATAAAGGACTGGGCATGGCCGGTCTGGCTTTCTGGACCAGCTGCCATTATTTCCCAGTCATGGAAGACAAGCTGAACATCGCTTCGTTCGAGCTGATCCCTTATATCCTGGGCAAATGCTCCAGCGTCGATGAAGCCGAAGAAGAATTCAAGAAAATCAACATCTGCAATACCGGTTTCTCGGAAAAATTCCCGCCAAGCCCGCTGCACTGGATCATTTCCGATGCCAAACGGACGATCGTTGTCGAACAGACCAAAGAACGCGGTCTGAAAGTTTACGACAACCCGTATAACGTTCTGACCAACGAACCGGAATTCCCGTTCCACAAGAAAAATCTGCTTTACTACTGCAACGTATCCAACGCCATCCGCGGATTCGATTCCACTCGTTTCTCTCCGAATTTCCCGGATTTCGTTAAACTCGGTGCCGGCATGGGATCGGCTGGACTGCCTGGCGGTCTGGATTCCATTTCCCGTTTTGTCCGCGTTGCCTTTACACGTCTGAATTCGAATATCGAAAAGAATACCGAAGAAGCCAATATCCAGGAATTCTTCCATATCCTTTACAGCGTGTATCAGACCAGTGGCTGCGATCAGGTTAAAAGGGTGAATACGAAGTTACCCTTTATACCTGCGGCGCAAACCTCGAAACTGGCCGTTTCTATTATACGACCTACTGGAACCAGAACATTACTGCCGTCGATATGCATAACGAAGATCTCGAAGGCGATAAGCTGATCGTTTATCCAGTGGTTCGTGATCTGAACATCCCGGTACAGAACGCTAAATAAGCAGATTCGCAAACTCTACAGAATTGCGTATACCCAATATGCCGAATAAGCCGTCCGTGCGCACATGCACAGGCGGCTTTTTATCTGCCTGCGAAGGACGGTCCATAAACGATTCGAATCGGAGAAATTGGTATACTGATACCATGAATTTTTCGAATGGATTGCGAATTTTTCTGATTTTTTTATGTGCACTGGCGATTCTGATTGGAATTCTGTTTTCGAGCGGGGCGTTTCGAAACGACCTGGAAGTGAGTGGGATGACGATCGAACTTTCCGATCTGCCAGAAGCCTGGGACGGCGTGAAAATCGCTCATGTTTCGGATCTGCACGGAAACAATCCCAAAAGCATGATGGAAGCGATTGAGAACGATCATCCCGAACTCATTTTTGCGACGGGGATGTGTATGATGGTGTCCAGCATGCGGATACGACCAATAAAGTTCTTTCCAGCCTTTCAAAAATCGCCCCGGTCTATATGGTCAGCGGCAATCACGAATATTACAGCGGCCAATGGAAAAAACGGGCCGCCAATCTGGATCAGCTTGGCATAACGCTGCTCGATCACGATGTGATGACTCTGTATAAAGAAGGACAGCCGCTGGAAATCGCGGGCATTCAGGATCCCGATTTTCATTACCGCTGGTCTTTTGATCGGCGTCTTGAACAGTTGAATGAAGACATCGGAAAGCTTCCTGAAAAGAAAGCCTGTCGTCTTCTGTTATTTCATCGTGCAGATCTGTTTGATTATCTGGAGAAGACGCAGGCCGATCTGGTTTTCAGCGGACATATCCATGGCGGACATATCCGACTGTTTGGAAAAGGGTTTCTGCAGCCAAACGATGGAAACGGCTCCCGCTTCTTTCCCAAATACGACAGCGGCTTATTCGAACAGCCCGATGGCATGAAAATGATCGAAAGCCGGGGACTGGGCGATCAGATGATTATCCCGCGTCTGTATAATCGTCCGCAGCTGCTTTTGATTACGCTGAGAAGAGCGCCGGAAAAGAAATAATCGTATCGGAATGGGTTTCAAATACGGTATGGATTTAGACGATTCGACAATCCGGACCCATTCATTGCTCTTCCTGATCCAGGCCCGATACAATAGAGCACGTGTCGGTTCTGACCGTCTTTTCATTTCTTCTCTTCGAGCAGGGAACGGTTCAGAACGGACAAAGATTTGAACTAGCAATACAGAACGAAACAAGAAGGAGGAATTTATGTATCCGATTCTTTTCTCGATTGGCTCTCTTCACGTCTATTCCTATGGACTGATGATTGCGATCGGCATTCTGGTCGCCTATTCACTGGCTGAAAAGAAAGTCAAAGCGAAAGGGTATGATCCCAGGCGGCTGGAATGGCTGGTCTTTACGGTACTGGCTGGCGGTGCGCTCGGCGCCAAAGTCCTTTACTGGATTACCCGTATTCCCGATATGGCTACAGACCCAACGATTTTTACCGATCTGGGTTCCGGCTGGGTCGTTTACGGCGGCATTATCGGCGGTCTTATCAGCGGCTGGTACTACTGCAAGCTGCATGCCATGAATTTCTGGGAATGGTTTGACCTGATCATTCCGGAAGTCGCTTTAGCTCAGGCCTTTGGCCGTATTGGCTGTCTGCTTGCCGGCTGCTGCTATGGCATTGAAATGACAAACGGTTTTGGCATCGTGTTCCCGGAAGGATCCGAAGCACCGGCGGGCGTTCCGCTTTTTCCGTCACAGATTGTCATGTCCGTGTTCGACTTTGGACTTTATCTCTTTCTCGAATGGTTTTCGAAGAAGAAAAAGTTCAACGGAGAAGTCGGTGCAGCCTATCTGATCGCTTACTCCGCCGGACGTCTTGCGATTGAATTCGTCCGCGGCGATATGGTTCGCGGTGTCGTAAACGGTCTTTCCACATCACAGTATATTTCGCTCTTTGTCTTCGCCTTTGCGCTGGCTGTGCTCTTAGCGGGACGCTCCCGGCTTAAAAACAAAGACCAGAAATAGACAGATTTTAAGAAAAGAGAAACAGGCATATGAAAAGCTTCCTGATTGAAGAACCAGACAGATCCGCTGTCTATTCTCAATACAGGAAGCTTTTTAATGCCAGAAGGGGAGTCAGGTTCTTTGAAAAAGAGGGAATTCCTGGACACCAATCTGCCGGCGAAAGAGAAAGGCTCTGCGTATAAGCAAAATGGAAAGGAACTTCCAACCGCAAATTGAATTACTCAGGCATTTTCATATAGGTACTGGAGAGATCCAGAAGCGTCTGCTTCAGGGAGTGAGATCCTTTGCATCGGGTTTCGATCAGATCCAAAGCCTGTTCAATGTCCTCTTGTACCTCCTGGATCGTCCGACCAGGAAGAAGAGCGCGGTTTTTGTAAACAATGACGACATAGTACCAGTTTTGGGTATCTTCAAAGCATTTCAGCAATTCCTCAAGAAGAACCAGAGCCTCGTCTTCTTCGTGAATCGAGGTCAGAAAGTTCGAGTAGTCCAGCCGCGCCAGATTTTCCCGAAAGCGAGCCTGATCACCTTCCATCGCGTGGAGGTTCGTCAAAAGCTCTGCATACATCGTTTTGTAGGCGATCACTTCTTCATCATCCAGCGTCCTGTTCTTTGAAGAAATCGACGCAAGTCCGGCTTTGATTAAGTTCTGGTAAGAGCTGCAGGTCAGCAGATACCTCGAACCGTAATGCTTAAGTCGAATGGAATAGCTTTCCCGGAACGATTGAACGGCTTTCTGATGAGCAATATTTATAGGAAGGAAAAACAGTATTCTAGAGCGTTTGGACAGGCATCGAATGCCTGGAAGATTCGCCAAGCGCTTTATCCAGTTCACCCTGTTTAAAGGCAAGCAGGCTCGTCGCGTATCGCAATTCGCCGCAGTCGAGATTGGAAATCCGCCAGCCGGGCACAAAAGATTCAGAAGCATCCTGGTAAGACGGAAACAGTTTTGGATCATCAATGCTAAGCGCATTTTTTCATGTTTCTGAGCCGCTGGAAGATCATTTTGACTGAGCGCAAAACGCATAGCGACGACCTCGTATTCGAAATTCAGACCATCCACTTTATCGGATCGCTGGGAAAGCAGGTATCGGACCTCCTCCAGACTCTTTTCTGTTTGGGCTGCTTCCTGACAAAGGAGGAAATCACTGCAGAAAGAAGCAGTGAGCTGATTCGGTCTCCGGCAAGCAGATCTGTATCGGTCAGGCTGTACGCATACTGGCAGGCTTCTTTGGCATGATCAATATCGCTGAGTCTGTAAAAAGAGTAGGCAAGGTACCAGCCAGTCTGTATAGCGTGCATCCGCTCCAACAAGCCAAACGTCTCTTTATCTCGATGCTTCAGGTTCTCCCAGCAGTCGTACATCGTCTCAATCGGATGCAGTTCTTTCGGATAATGATAAAGATGTATGGAAAAACCTAAAAGATCTTCCATGGAAAGGGAAGGGTCTGTCAGATCTTCGTCGGACAAATTAAGCCATTGAAATTTTGAAGTGTTCATACGGTGAGCTCCTTATAAATTGTTCAGGGTATTCTGACATTCAGGATATTCGAGCACCTGTCAGTTTAGACGTTGTGAAAAGTACTCAAAATTCAGGGGTAAATGGATGCAGGTATACAAATAAGACTCTGTCGTCGCTCTGCCCATCGAGTGGAAATCTCGTTAGAATGAGGACAAAGGCAGGAAAAATGAGAATGAATTCAAACCAAAAATACAGAACCTTTGATCGATATCCGCTTGTACGGGACGAAGTGTATGCGGCATTTGCCCAAATTTATAATCCGGTTCTTCGCGCATTTGCGCTGAGTCACACATCCATGGTCGATGCCTATATGTCTATTTTGTGCAAAAGAGAAATCTGGATCCAGAGCCTGGGAAAATTGCGGCCGTGTTGCACGATATTGGAAAATTTCTGGAGAATCAGCCATCCCGTTCCCATGCTCGCTCTGGGGCTGCCGCTGCGCGAAAGCTGCTTGCAGGACTGGACCGGTTTACGCCGGAAGAAATCGAGGAAATCGCATCGGCGATTGAAGTCCACTCAATAAGCTCAATGTCGACAGTCCTCTGGCTGAAGCTCTGAAAGATGCGGACTGTCTGGCCGGGTGGTCAAGCAATCCTGGCGGAGTCATACCGCCGGAACGCGTAGTAAGACTTCAAAACGTCATGCAGGAACTGTCAATCGATCCAGATCCTCTTGAATACTGATCTCTGTACGGATTACGGAATCCATTTTGGATATTTAGAAAATTCTAATTCGATATTCAGAATCAAAGCGTATAGTTCGAGGCAAAGAGAGGTACGCATATGTTTACACTTTTGTCCTTCATCTGGCTCTGGTACGTCATTCTGGCGTTTCTGTTTCTTTTCTCCTTTATTTTTCATCCGATTCGAACCCTGAAAAAGATCTGCCTGTTCCTGCTGATTGGAACGCTGATCGTCGTCCTGCTTTTCTAATTGGCGAGCGCGTAAACAAGGGAATGAGCAGGACTTTTTGTTCTGCCATTTTTTCATTTAACTGAATGTTGAAAATAATTCCAGGATAAAATGAAATTTATTTATTAATAGTCAAACAAAAAGAAAGAGAGTCTCCAAAATTCCTCCGTACAGAAAAGGGAAGAAGCCTTAACGACCGAAGTACCCCAAAAACCATTTACTTTCATCATGCTGAAACCGGCGAACTGTTCCATCTTTGCGTTCGTTGTTTTTATATTTCAATAAAATGAATCTTGTATAAGCTGCTCGCGTTATGATTTTCTGCATTTCTTTTCCCTTAGAAGGGTATGAGAAAGCGGATTCAATGGTATCCTGAACAAAAGGGGATTCACATTCTTCAGGAGGTTGAAAGTATGCCAGATCATCGAACCGAAGCGGTTTTCAAACGGCTGATGGACGCTTCTCAGAGTCGAAAGATCAGTAAACTCTGCGGTCTTCGTTCGGTCGGAAAAAGATATGTAATCCAACAGTACCAGGCTTACTGTAAAGACCATTCCATTTATCCGAATGGATGGATTGAACTCGACTATTCCGGACCCGCCAATACACTGCCAAAAACGGCTTTGGACCTGTATGAATATATAATCCATAAAATCGGTGAGTATCGGCCCTGGAGCCGGACAGCAATTCTGATCAATGAACCAGATGCTGTAGAAGATCTGGAGTATGCGCTGGCTGGACTGCTCCACTGGTCAGATCTCGATCTCTTTGTTCTGACTTCACAGGCTGATGTGCTGCCGGAGAGGGAAGGTTCACCGCTGCGCGATCAGATCGAGACGATTAAACTCTTTCCGCTTTCCTTTAAGGAATACTGCGAGGGAAGAAGGGAAAGTCTGTCCGAGCTGTTTCTGGACTATATGGAACAGGGCGGACTGCCGCTTGCGCTTTCTGTTTCCGCAAAAGAGCGCCAGGATGTTCTCGAAAATCTGTATGACTCCATTCTTCTGCATTCCTTAGTCGAAAATCTGCGCTATGCGGATGTAGAACTCATGCAGCAGCTGACCGTCTATATGGCCAGCCAGTCGGGAGAATACATCTCAGGGCGGGGGACAAGTCACCTGCTGAGAACGAGAGTCAAAAAGCTTCCGTAAACACAGTGAATGCCTATATGGAAGCCTTACAAAATTCCTATTTGATCAACGTTGTAAAATGCCGCAATCTACTGAACAATCAGATCTTCGAACGGGAAAGAAAATATTACTTTGCGGATACTGGACTGCTGAGCAGTCTGCTCAGCGATGGACAGGTTTCACCGCAGGGCGTTCTGGAAAATATCGTATGGCTCGAATTCCGTCGAAGAGGCTATTCGGTCATGACCGGAAGGAACCGACATTCCATTATCGACTTTGTCACTGAGAAAGATGGAATGAGAACGTGCTGGCAGCTGCTAGCATCGGTTCATGAAACCGAACTCTTTGAAGAAAAGCTGAAAGCTCTCGAAAGCCTGGATGACAACTGCGATCGCGTCATGATGACACTCGATCCGCAGGCAGAACTGCCCGAAGGCATTCGGTTTCAGGAACTGCTGTCGTTTCTGCTGGAAAAGGAATGAATCTATAAACGGGATGGGCCTCCATCTACGAATTACTATGGAAAAGATACTGAAATACCCGTCAGAAGGGGATCCTGACGGGTATTGTCGTATATAAGGAGATGTAACATCACACATCAACAACTTCGTATAATCTATATTATGTTACGTGTCTATATCTGCTTTATGTAAAGCGTTTTCAACCATTGATTTCTACAAAATGGCGTCTTTTACGTCTTGTAACATAATATGGGAATACACGTTTAGGGTTGTTGCAGCGTTCTTATGACCCATAAGATACTGAACAATCTTTACGTTTTTGCCCTCCCAGTAATGGGTATGGCAGATGAAGTGTACCCCATGTCAAGGACACGATAATTAGAGAGAACCCTTTGTTCGGACACGTTATCCCTGTTATCTGTTTGTCTGTTGTTTGAGCAGGATTTGTGAACAAATCCGATGAAGCGATGGGCTCAGAGTTTTTCTGAAGCGCTCCTTTACAGAGGGTTGCCCCTGGTACACTGCTGAGCCTTCAGCTGAATGGTGAACCATTCAGCTGAAGGCGGCTTTGTGGGTCCAGGGGCAAGGGCCCTGCTGTCAAGGACGGTCCCGCAGGGACCGAGTGGAAGAAAAATTCTGCGCCCCCTTAAATCCCATTCATTCTGAAAGAGGATATCGGCCGGTTGTTACGTATTTGTAGAACTCATCTGGTGACAGCTTCGCCAGATCCCACTGATACCGCTCTTCATTGTAGTAGCGGATCTGCTCGTCCAGCAGCGAACAGATCTCCTGGAAAGTCCGGCACTTCCATATGGCCGAAGAAGCTTTCCTGAGGAGCGTTGTCCCAGCAGTTTCCTCTGCGTGACATCGACTGGCGCAGTTTCTTCTGACGGAGCAGTTCCCGAAACCCGACACTTGTGTAGTAACACCCCTGATCTGAGTGCACAATCACATCTGTTTCCAGCTCGTCTCCGTGATTCTCCACCAGCTGCTTTACTGTCTCCAGAACAAAGTCAACCTTGAGATTGTCGCTGACTCTGTAAGCCAGGACCTGTTTGGTGCAGGCATCAAGAATCGTTGAAAGATAGGCAAACTTCCCTGGTAAGGGATGTAAGTAATATCAGTCAGCAGGATCGTTCTGGGCCCGTGCTCTTCGAATTCCCGACGGACAAGGTTCTCACTGACATTGTCCGTACGCAGCGCCTTCGCTATACGGCGGTAAGGATTCGCTTTACGTATCGGACATTCCAGGTTGAACTTCCTCATGAGCCTCCGGATCTTTTTCATGTTGAACCTGATACTGGGGCTTTGATGGAGAAGGATCATCTGGATCTGTCTGGCACCGGCATGGCCGCGCGCTTTCCGGAAAGCCTGCAGAATCAGTTCGAAATCTGCTCTGTCCCGGGCTTCTCTTTGTTCACGGCTTTCTGTCTGAGCACACCAGCTGTAGTAACCTGAACGACTGACACCGTTCATTGCACACAGCTCAGTCACAGTCAGGACATTTTCCGGATCCATTATCACCGGTCTTTTTCTGGCTCTGGGAGATGAGATAGGCAGTGTTGGACATTCTGCTCTCCCCGATGATTGCCGGATCATATCCGAGCTTCACAAAGATCTCCCGTGGAAGGCAGCCCTGGTTGTAAAGGCGAAGGAACTCGGCCTTGAATTCGTCAGTGAATTTGAGCGTGGTTGGAAAGACAGCCTTTGTGTATGGATTGGCTGCCAGAGCTGACATCTGTTCTTCGCTGAAGCGATTTCTGTTCATAATGGTCTCCTTTGGGGATTTCCGTCACGAACAGTATGCGGGCTGAAAGTGATCAGCGAAAGAACGTCGATTAGAAAGTGTCCGCAATTAGGGAACAGATCAAAACGATCGTCCAGTAGTTGGGGTCGCTGCTAATCGGGTGTCCTTGGAATAGGTTGACTCTAAAAAAATTGTCCACTTTCTGGGGTACAGTTTATAGGGGTATATACAGATTCTGCCTGGAAAACGGAATCTCCTGGTAATTAAAATTCTTCTCCAGCCTGTACAGCGGAAGACCGAGAATGGTTTTCATGCAGGTAATATGAGCCAGAAGAGATGGTGAAATGTAGCTGTGCGGGATCAGCTTAGGATTGGGATTATCCCCGCTGAAAATCACAGTATCACCGTTTTCGTCTGTCCAGGCGAAGTGATGAATAATGGTTCTGCTGTTATAAATCTCTGCGCACTGGTATCCAATTTCTTCACAGATTGTCGGAGCAAGTTCTCGGCACTGGTCTTTGATTTCCAGAAATCGGGGATCATCAGGATAAACATCCTTTTCTCTGACTGGGAGCTGATCAATCGACTCCCGTCTGCTTTTTCTCTTCTTGCGGATATGCTCCTGAATGACAGTGTATTGCTCCGCTTCTTCTTCGGCAGCCTGCTTCTCCAGCTTTTCCTGCTCTGTTGGTTCTGTCTCAAAGAGGGGATCTGTTCAGTCGAAGAGTCGTAAATCATGTTGGTAAGACGGCGTTTCTTGCTGAGAATTTGCCGGATCAGATAGATCAGATCTTCGGTATTGGACCGAAGTTCTTCTTCTGTCAGGCTGTTGAGCAGCTGATTCAGCTCACTGGTATCAAGGTCATCGGCATAAATCAGGGAATCGAGTTGGACATTCATGCTTTAAGTATAGGAAAAACCGATATCTTCATCCAACGATCTGCCCGAGAATAACCTTTTATAATAAGCGCTATAAACTGATAAATAACAGTGAAACGCTTAAATATATATAGGATAAGATTTTTAAATACTGTTCCTGTGTCGACACATAGCCCGTTCAGCAGCCACATCAGCTGCTGCTCTGTAACAGAAACCATGCCATCTCCTTCCATACGCCAGTCAAAATGCCCTTCGTTGAGGATTTTAGAGAACATCCAGAATCCTGTGCCGTCGTAAAACAGGCACTTGATCCGGTCTTTATGACGGTTGGTGAAGATGTACAGCGACTGATCGCATGGATTAATGCCAAACTGATCAGCTGCGTACTGACAAAGTGTGTTGATGCCTTTTCGAAAATCAATCGGCTCTTTGGCAATATAGATGCCGGATATATCAAATGAGAGATTCATGGTTTTAGTCCTTTCTGATGACGACTTTGTAAAACGTGATGTGCTGATCGGAACGTGCTGACCGATTCAGATGTGGCTGGGGTGATGCACCAGGCGGAGGCTTGATGAGTCCAAACTTCTCGCTGCGCAGAACAGATCGAAAGCTGTTGTAGCTGATCTGCTTCATTTGGCAAAAGCTCAAAACGGAGCCGCAGTGAGACTCTCTGAATTCATCAATCAATGGTTTCCATTTCTGGTAAGTTGTATATCTGGTCATAAAAACAGGCCCTCCTTGGCAATAGTTTCTCAAGGAGGGCCTGTTAATTTAAGATGTCAATGAATTGACGCTTACAAATCAAGACCGAGCGTAATTAAAGAACAAATAGTAAACACTTTCTAAATATTACCTAAATCCGATTCACCGCCACTCAATATTGTGCTATTATCAAATCAATAATAGTTCTGTTAAAAATATGCGAGGTCAAAAGCTAATTCAATATTACCCGAACGCAAATTGCGATAAATTGTTAACAGCTAGCGTACTTGCTTCATAGAATCGAAAGGAGAAAGGTATGAAATTCAAAAGAAAGATTTTTTCCTCTGCTTTATCTTCGTCGCTGATTCTTGGGGTGATCGGAGGAATTCCGATTTCTGCAAACGATTATTCTATCACCGAAGAAAAAGCTGATAGCTATTCAGTTTCACTAACAGAAAATTCCATCGTCGAGTCGATCGAAGTTAATGTCAACGGAGATACAATTTTCGTCAATCGTGAAACATTCGAAAACAATAATGTACTCCTGACTATTACAGAAGATGGAGTAACCCAGACATTCAACCAAACTGGTTCTTATGAACTTCTCCTTCAAGCAGTAAAAGGAGAGCTAAGAGCGAATGATGGACGCTTCTATGGACGGGTAGCAGGGTATAACTACAGGTATATGAAGGCTGTCTCTTCAACCGATTACCTCACTCCGCAAAACAACACATATTCAACTATCCTAGCTGCGGTTTCTGGTACGCTTGGATATCTAGGTTTACCTGGTTCAACAATCACTGGCATAGCCTCTATGATCTTCGCAGCAAATGCTGCACCTGTAGAGACGAAAATTGTCACAACGCGACATTGGTATGAGATGACGGAGAAATCTTCGGGTGGATTCATCGGTTATCATTGTGAGTGTTCGGTTATCATTGTGAGTGTGTGGTAGGTACTTATGTTCGTAATTCTTCTGGTGGATGGACGTATCTTGGTTCGCAGACTGGGGAATTCGATAGTTTTGATGTATATTAACATCATCATAACGATTATGTCGAACAAAAAGATTAAACAAACTTTTGTCTCTCTACTCATCTTAGCGACTGGTTTCCTGCTTCTTGCCAATGGATTTCCAAATAGTGGGATCGCTATAATCTTAACAGCCCTGACGTTAGCTTTATCTGTATGTGTAAAATCAACTAACAAATGGGGGTTGTGTTTGATTGTTGCTGCAGTTGTCGGAGTAGCGATAGCTCTTTTGTATTTTTAAGTCACCATGACTGGATCAGCTCCTTAGCGTGCATTATACCAGCGGCTATATTGTCGGATATTATAGTGAAATCTTTCCGAAAGCTTAAATAATGCAGATACCTACAAACAATTGAGCCCTGATGTATTTGGACATCGCTTAGAGCGCTCACAGTAAAATAAGCCCATCAGGCAGACAGGATCAATTCCTGCCATACCTGATGGGCTTTCATATTGTCTAGTGAAATGTTCCCCAGGGCTCAAAGTTTCTTCCAGCAGAATTTGCTTTGCCGCAAGCCATCCAGCGTCTGGTGTGAGTTGTTGCAGAGATCCAGGAGATCCAGACATAACCTTCACGGATGACATAGCCATCATAATTGACACTCATGCCTTTGTTGTAGGTCAGCCCGGTATCCTTGCCGGCAACAGAAGGTGCTTCTCTAATCTTGATTGCATCAACAGTAACCCTTGCTGGTGTCAACTGAAAAATTGCAGTTTGATCAATTGAAAAGTTGCAGCTGGCATCTCCGGTCAGCAGGACAAAATACGCCAACCTCAAGTGTTCTGTGAACGAAACAGATGTAGGGCCTCCCCTGCCGGTTCTCTGCGATCTTTCTCGATCCGGCAGGGGAGGCCCGGCTTTTGTACTTAACCTTGCCAGCTGCCTTATTGCTGTCAGTCAAGTATAAAAGGAGGGTTTCCCAGCACGATGTCCCACTTTTTTTGGCCATATCTATTCCTTCTTTCCTTTCAATCTCTTTGTATCGAATCGTTTTTTCGCTCTCCACTTTCGTACTTTACAAAGTGGAGCTTTTTCTTCTGGTTTGTCTTCAATATCGAAAAGGGTCATCTGCTCAAAGACTGGCTGCGGAACACCCAATGGGACAGTTCCGTTCAATCCGTCCATTTGCCAGAAATTCCAAGTGATGATGTTTGTGATGGCAGTAAGAAGATCTTTATCGGCTTCTTTGTTCCAAACGCTTTGGTAGTAATCAACAAATGTCATGAGCAGGTTGATGCGGCCAATGAGTAAATTGTCGCCCTGGTACTCATAGCCGTACACACTTTCATAGGCACGCGTCGCCCACTTGATCCAGTCTTCTTCATTGTCTGTGTTCTCCGTAACAACCCGCAGCTTTCGATCAAGAATCCCGATTCGTTCTTCAACAGGAATGATCTGTCCGGTTGACGCGTTGTATCGGGATACAATGAATGGTGCTTCGCCACAGGTGATTTCAAGAACTGATCGGTCAACCGTGTTGGCAGGGTGGTTGAGTGCTGATCGACCTTAGGAAGATGCGTTAGCAGCAACAATATGAAGATTGGTTTATCAGTCCCGTTGATATAAAAGATGTCCGAATTTGTTTAGCGATACCATCCTGATAACTCTTTTACCTATTGATAACCAAATACTTCGCAAACAAACGCATTCATTTGCGAACATATTTCCAGATTTCTGAAGTCTTCGTATGGATTGTTCACGACAAACAGGGCTCCGTTCTCTCCGTTGGGTTCGTAGTCACGGTTCATCATTCGCTCGATTTTCTGATCCACATCGAACGGATTAAAAACAGAGTTGTCCATATCGGCAAGACCGAGGTTGTTAAGCATCATCCAGAACCAAGTTGGAGTCTGGTCTCCGGCCTCCCAGTCATACAATCGACTTTCGGTTTTCTGTGCTACTCCGATGAGCAGCTCCAGAACAGAACAGTCCTCATCTGGATAGTCCGATAAATCTCCATTAAATAAATATCGTAAATAAATACCATCTTGGGCGCGGTTGCGATCTCGTTCAATCGGAAATCTATCGAACTTTTTGTTCTGTAAATAAAAGAATAGGTTGGAATAGTCCCGTTCCAGATGCAACCGATTCGGAACTAAACCAACCAAATACTGAAAATACTCCTGACTCAATAGTCCTCCTTCAACTCAGGATTTATTGATTCTGATACCGCTTCGACTCAGGAATATGGTCAGCATACTCATCATATGATTCCATAATCTTCCCGATGGCGAAGTTTTGGCCAAGATCGGGATTCCGGATATACATGGAAGCATCCATACAGTCCTGAAGGAACGCATCCAGATTATCTTTTCCGAACAACTCATTCGCGAAGTCCCTATCAATGATGAAATCATCCTCATCGATGAAGACCTCATCGGTGGTGATCTTGATCTCCTCATAGATGGGCGCATCATCCCTATAGTCATCCGCAATAATATCCCGGATCTCCACCCGATGTGGAACGCTTTGGTCGTTTTCGGGAGGTTGTGTTTTAGGCATCTCCGTCACTTGTTTGCTCTTGGCTGAATAGTCAACGACCTGAGCTTTTGTTTTTGTTTCGTTCGGTTCCAATGACACAACCTCATCGGACTGACTATTCTCCTGCAGATCGGTTGTAATCTCCGTTTCTTCCGGTTCGTTAGAACCTTCGTAATACTGAATGACCTCGTTAACCTGCTCACTGCCAATCTTACTATATTTATCTTTTATAAAGTAATTTGTCAGCCAATAGCTGATCGTACCTCCTGCCAGCAAACCCAGTAGAAATGAAGTAACTTTGTTCATATCTCTCCTTATATTAAATTGTTCGCATTCGTACGTTTTCAATGATTTCCCCTCAACATTCGGATCGATCAGGAACCCATCTCCGAATTCCGTTGGTCGGAGATCGACATAACAGTCTTTTCCTCCGTCTTTTTATTGTCGATCCAACCAACAACCTGGCCGGCCTTCGTTTCGTCAAAGCCAAGTTCTCGATATACCGTGTTGAGGAATAGGAATCCGTCTCGGTGAAGTTTGTTGTTCAGCACCGATGTTTTGACCTTCAACCATTGCTCAACCAAGAATGGATCTTTGTCAAAATCCGGATTATGTAACTTACGGATATATCCTTTATATAAAGCTATTTTCAGGTTCAGATTTCAGGAAAAAGTCGTCTTTTTACGGCTTGTAACATAATATTGGATAGACTTTACGACTGTTTCATCCTCTTATGCATGTTTGACCAGCTGCCTTGCTTTACTCGTAGCCCGATACTTCACAGACGAATGCATTCATCTGAAAGAAGATTTCCATTGTTCTGAAGTCTTCAGATGGATGGCTTACCACAAACAGTGCTCCGTTTGCGCCATTAGGTTCATACGCACGGTTCATCATCCGTTCAATCTTCTCATCCGCAATACATGGATCGAATCCAGAATTATCCATACTGGAAAGTCCAAGATTATCGAGCATCATCCAGAACCACGTCGGTGTCCGGTCTCCAGCTTCCCAGTCGTACAGTACATTTTCAGTCCTTTTGGCGACTCCAATGAGCATTTCCAGAATTGAGCAGTCTTCATCGGGATAATCTGATAAATCTCCATTGAATAAATATCGTAAATAGATCCCGTCCTGAGCCCGGTTTCGATCTCGGTCGATCAGATACTTATCGAACTTTTTGTCGTTCAGATAAAGAAACAGCCTGGAATAAACACGTTCCGGAAGCTGTCGATTCAGAACTGAACCAGCCAGATACTCAAAATACTCCTGACTCATTGCAGCCTCCTTTAGTTCGGGTTTATGGATGTACCCATCATACTGTCCAAAATTCCGGTAAAAACGTCTGATCGACGTCAAATAAAGCTTACCCATTTTCTTCCCTGTTTGATACGGCCTCTTTTTCCCTCTTTTTCCGCCAGTACTCCAATGCCAAGCTTCACTGTATATATTGAATAATATTAAATCATATTATATATATATATATATAATAGTGAATTTGTTCATAAAATCACAGACTAAAAAGCGATTCACAAAGTGACATACGCTGTCGTCCCGCTGTGAATCGCGAATGAGCTGATCTAAAGCGCATCCAGAAGCGCCTGTGTTTGCGGAAGATCCAGATGCAGCGTATAGCCCCAGGGTGCTTCGATCGTTGGCGATGTAATCAGCCAGACTACGGGGATGCCCTGAGCCATCTCTTCGGGAGGAAACTGTGCGTAGCCGTCCGTAAAGATCAGAATCATTGCCGGAAGCTGCTCAAACAGTTCATTCATCCGATCAAAGATCGGCTCAAAGCTCGTTCCCCCGCCGCCCCGGACGGATAGAAATTCGATATCTTCGTATTTCGAAAACGGGATCGGGCGTGAAAGAAAGATATCGAAAAACGAAATGTACCCTTCGACGGAGTCAATCTGCTGGATCATGGATCGAATCTCATTAATGAATTCTTCCAGTTCCCATTCGAAGACGGAACCGCTGACATCGACCACAACCCAGATGTTTTCGACCGCATTTCCGCTCAGATCGTCTAAATAGCCGGGCAGAATCGCCGGTCCCTTCATCCGCCGATCGGGTCTGGAAAAGGAATAGTCCGCAATATTGTGATGGAAAAGCTGACTGAGAATCGTCAGCCAGTCTACCTTTCCTTCGTCTTCCAGAGCTTTAATGTAGCGTTCCATGGTTCCAGGCAGAGAGCCGGTCTGTCTGGCCCATTCCGCTTCTTCTTCAATAGCTTTTGACCACTGAATTTCGAGTGAAGAGAAGTCTTCAATTTCTTTCCAGGCATCATGAGAATCCACTGCGGGATGATCGAATACTTCCATGAACGGGTCGTTCTGATGCATTACGGGCTTTCTGGTAGTCGATTCAACCTCAGACGGGATTTCGGGTGTGTTGTGCTGAAATGGCTGCAGAGCAGACGGTTCCTCTTCTTCCAGCTCTTCCTGAATTTCGGATTTACGCGAAGAATTCGAAAGCTCTGGATTTGAATTTTGAAGATTGGATTCTTTTCTGTTGCCCAGATTCGGTTTTCGAACCGATAGAATGCTGGAGGATACGTTTTGTTTTGGATCAGAAGAGGAATCTTCTTCGTCTTCTTCTGACTCCTCTTTTGAGGAGCTGTTTTCCTCTGGTCTGGATTCGTTTTGGACCGCTTGATCATCTTCCGTCTGATTATTACGGTCTATCGTCTGGTCCATTTCGTCGGAAGTACCCTTCTGGCTTTCTTCGTTATCCGACTTCCCTGCCCGCCCCTCTGTTCAGTTTGTGAATCTTCGTCTTCGGGAGTCAAACCGCTGTCCGAAGAACTTTGCGAATCGAAATCCTTTGGAAGCTGATCGAGCAGCTGTTTATACACTTCTTCCGCGGTATGGACGCGTCCAGGAAGACCGTCTGGCGCGATGCACATCACCGGCTGATTTTCGAACAGAATGGTGTGGAGATGGAGCTCTTCAAGCGCTACGGAGTTCACAACGATATCGCAGGCAATTTGAAACAGATCAAAATTCATCGTTCCTGCCCGCAGCGGATGACCGAGCGCACAGTGCAGAATTTCATGAAGCAAAACGAATTCGAGCTGTTCATCATCGATTTCATCGACGAATTCCGGGTCAAAGAGAATCTGTTCCATGTTGGTCATAGCGGTTTTGCAGGGAGCAAAGGCAAAAGGCGTTCGCAGAAGCAGTCGGCCATAAAACGGAGTTTTCCCTAACAAAGACCTCCTGGCCAGCGTCAGACGGCGCGAGACGCGCATCCGCTGCTTTTTCAGGGCTTCGCGATCAGCTGTTTCCATACTTCTTTTTCCATTCCTTGTAGTAAGCGGAACTGATCATCGGCTTTTTCGTCGAATGAATCTGAAGCAGATCGTTGAACATGGACTGGGCAAAATCAGGCGGAAAATGCGATACATACGCAGCCAGATTATCCGCCTGCGTTACTTTTAGCGATGTTTTCCGGCTTTCCAGCTGCTTTTTCAGGGACTGGCAGAGCGAAAAAGATGACCGGACGTTTTGGGATACGTGCGGCATTCGCCTTTAAAATCGCCTCCAGAGAAATGTTCAGTCCAAGCCCCTCACAATACGAAAGGAATTCCACAGCTGTATCGAGTCCAATTGCGGAAGCAATGAGTGCCACCATCTTCTTTGGCGGCTCGGACGGATATAGAGACAGCAGCTGGCTGACAAAAGTCCAGGTACGCGGGGATGGATAAGCGATGTCATTAATGCCTGGATCAGCGCAAAGCCGAGTCTGGTCCTGTTCCAGAAAGCCAATAATACGGGAATCGATTTGATTGGCTTCTGCCCATTTCTTCCAGTCGCGTACGCTTGGTTCGACCTGGAAATGGAGAAGACGCGAGCAGAGCGCTTTTGGCATCTGAAAAGCGACGGAGCGATCCGTTGTCCGGTTGCCGGCTGCAATGACCAGACAGTTGTCGGGCAGCTGATGCTCCCCTACTTTACGGTCCAGACACATCTGATACGCTGCCGCCTGCATGGACTGCGGAGCGGCGGTGAGCTCATCGAGAAGCAAAATGTTAACGACATCTTCCGACGGATCCATCGCAAAGATTTTCGGCTTAAGCCAGAGGGCGCTTTCGCTGGCCGCATCGGCGACTGGAATACCGCGCAGATCGATTGGAGAAAAGAGAAGAAGACGAACATCCGTAACAACAACACGCTTGCCGGTCAGGTTTTCCACACGCTGGGCTGCCTGTCTTACGCCCTCGGATTTACCGATACCCGGCTTTCCCCAGAGAAAGACCGCTGGAACGGTATGCAGGGGCATTCCCAGTTCAATTGCGCGAATGTAAAGATCGCTCAGCCGCTCCACCAGCTCGCCGGTATAGAGCGCTGGCATTCCGCTGGATTTGTTATCGAGTTTTACAGCCATGCGTCGATCCTCTCCATTTCTATTTCTTTGCGTATAAGGTTGTGCTTCACTCTGGTTCACCGTCTGGTTTACCTGTTCGTTCTGATCGCGCAGAATCGGCACTTTCGTTGCCGGCATTTCAGCCAGCCTGCTTCTGCAATCAGCTGTATGCCGCCTTTCTGGCCTCTTCTTTTGCCTGAGCTTCTTCTTCCAGAACGGCATCGATACGGGCCAGTTTTTCTTCGAGCTTTTCAATTCTGGCTTCGTGCGGGTTGCCTTTCGCCAGCTCCAGGTTTCCGTTTTCCGCGTTTTCGTTATAGCGCACAATCGCCTGTTCCGATTCGGTAATTCGATCGGACAGATGCGAAAGCGCATAGTCCAGACTCTGCAGCAGACCGGCTCCGTTCGACGGTTTGACTTTCAGATCGTAACCATACGTCTTGTAGTGGCCATACAGCGTCAGTTCAAAGGCTCCCGGATCATAGTCGCTGGAATGGCTTGGGTTTCGAACGATTAAAAACCCTTTGTAGTAGCCAATCTGTCTAGGAAAAGAGGTGTAGTACCAGTTATTGGAAAAGGCGCGAAGCTTGCTAAGAAGCTCATCGCCTAACTCGTGACGCTCCTGTCGTGTCATGGGGCGATTCTTTCCTGATACAGTTTGATATCCCGTTTCACGCGTCGAATGGCGTTTTGTTCCATCTTGATCTTTTCTGGCACCTGATCCACTTCCGCCTGAAGGTTTTGCAGCTGGCGCTGTCTCTGACGGGAGAGCGCCTTAGTTTTTTCCAGACGGTTCGCGGTTTCCACGCGTTCCTTGATCAGCGGATTGCCAATCGCCAGAGCTTTCAGTTCCGCGTAGCTCAGTACCGTATCCGCAATATCGTCCATGTCGCGGCTTTTGGAAGAGCCGGACAGGAAGGATCCGATAAAGCGCTGCTTGTTTTCGAGAAGCTGCCAGCTGTACGAGTCAAAGGTGCCTTCGGTGATATACCGGCAGATGAAGACTTCCGGCGAGGTATTTCCCTGTCGAATAATACGGCCTTCTCTTTGCACCATGTCCGCCGGTCTCCAGGGCACGGAAAGATGATGGAGAGCAACCAGCCGCTCCTGAATATTTACGCCGGTTCCAAGCTTTTCCGTTGAGCCGATAATGACTTTGATTTTGGCTTTGTTTACAGCCGCAAACAGCTTTTTGCGTGCCGCTTCGGTTGGCGCATCGTGAATAAAGGCTACTTCTTCCGGTTTAAAGCCGCGATCGATCAGCTGTTTTTTCAGTTCGTCGTAGACGTTGAATTCCTTTTTCGGGGTTCCGATGTCCGAGAACACAATCTGTGCCCGGTCCGGATACTGTTCCGCGATTTTTGCGATCTGATCGGCGCATGTGGAGATTTTCGACTGGGCGATTTCTTCTTTGGGAATATCGATGTCGAGCAGACGCAGATCGAGGGCACAGCGGCGTCCGTCATTGGTGATTTTGAGAAGATTATCGTCTTTCATCTTTACCCGATGCATACGAACCTGTTCGGTACGATCTGCCAGTACATCCAGATACGCTTCCTGAGAAGACGTCTTTTGACCTGAATATCGGTATAGCCGCTAAATGCCGGAAGAAGATCTTCATGGGCGTCCGCGTAATGGAAGTCGCAGATGGTCGAAAAGAGCGACATGAGTTCCGGTAAATTGTGGAACGTGGAAAAGCGCGTCACTGGTCGCAGCGAAGATGCATCCACATCAACTTCAAAGTTAGTCTCACGCTGCGCAAATGTATTGATCCACTGGTCGAAGCTGGAAATCTGCAGATCTTCAAGCGCATCAGGCTGGAGATAGTTTTGCAAAACGAACAGATCCGCCAGCGAGTTGGTCAGAGGCGTGCCGGTCGAAAAAATCATGCGGTCGACGGTTTTGCATTTCTCGACCATTTCCTTGCATTTGACCGCCCCTTCGGAATGAAGTCCGACGACATTATCGGCTTTGCAGAAGAGCGGGATGTTTTTGTATTTATGGACTTCGTCCACAAAGAGAACATCAAAATCCAGATCATCAAATCCCAGTCCGGGATTGGGATTTTCGCTCACCTTATCACGGTAGCGCTCGAGGGTTCGTGTCATCGATTCGAGCTTGCTTTCCAGTTTGGCACGCATCGGTCCTCTTGTATTCAGCCAGCTCTGACGGACTTTCTGGATTTCCTCCTGCTGCATTTCCACCCAGTAAGAAGGCGTCATTTTAATGCGGTCAAAAATGGAATGCGGAATATAACACACTGTAAAATCCGATGTCCGGATTTTTTCCAGTGTCTCTTCTCGGTTTTTCGGTCGGAAATCCGCTGGCCCGATAGCGAGTATGTCATCTTCTGGATACAGAAGTTCATGCGCATCCAGAAATTCCTGATACACCTGGTTTGGCATTGTAATCAGAATGCGTTTGGCCAGACCGAGTCGATGCAGTTCATGCGCGCCGCAAATCATTTCGTACGTTTTTCCCGTTCCGACTTCATGGGCGAGCAGTACGTTTTCATCCGAAAGAAGGATTCGCGCGATCGCGTTGATCTGGTGCGGATACAGATGAATATCCGGGTTCAGATCTGGGAATTCGAGAAAGGTTCCGTCAAATTCCGTCGTTCCATACGAAGAAAACTCTTCGTTATACGCCGTTTCGAGCTCTTCCATACGGTGGAGATCGGATTTGCACCAGTAAACAAACGCTTCAATGATTTTCTGCTGCTTTTCCTGCGCTTCCTGCGTCTTTTCCTTGTTCAGAAAGGATTTCGTAACAAAGTCGCCTTTTTCGTAAACGACTTTTCGATCATAGACTTTTACCGTTCGCGCATTCATCGTCTGTTCAATGATCTTCAAAGCGGAAATGTCCATGGTACCGTAGACCATTTCGTTCAGTACGGAAAATACTTCTCCGGATTTGAACTGAACGCGCCATAAGCCGAGCGTCGGTTCATAAATTACCGATCCTTCCATGAATACGCCCAGAAGTTCCTTAACGAAATCGGTATACATTTCTTCTGGAATCCAGGTGGCTCCCAGCGTGATATGAATGTGTTCGATATCAATTCTGGGCGGCAGCTTGCGATCGAGCGCGTCCAGATTGGCCTGAAAATAGCCCGGGCAGCGTTTCTCATAAGCATCGGCACGCATCCGTTTCTGACGGAGGTTTCCGTTCAGATAGCTTGCGGCCAGTACCCAGCCGTCACTGAGATCGTATTCTTCCGAAATCTTCATATGATCGGGATCCTGGAAAATGCCGTGGCCGCGAAGACGTCCAATCAGCTCTTCGATGCTCAGGCCGGAAGCTTTGCTCATCCATTTGAGATCGACGCGTCCATTTTCACGAAGACTGCCGATCAGCGCATCCCCTGCAGATCCTTCTGGAATCTGTACGGAAGGATCTGGAATCTCTTCCTGGGCAGATGCCTCTTCTGACTCTTCCTCTGGATCCATATCATAAAAAGATCCATTTCTTCATACTGCATATCCGAATCGTACGCTCCCCTTTTCTTCTCTGGCACAAGCTTTCAAATCATCCAATCCAAAACGGTTTGCGGATTATGAATTTCGATCGGAATCGTTTCATCTCTGCATTGTTTAAATCGGATTCTCTCCTGCGCAATGCTTTATTTTCGCACGTTTTCCAGTAAAAGGAAGACAAGGTACTCTTTCTCTGCTAACGGACTATTCGAAATTCTTCGATCGCGATCCCCAGTCAAAAAAGAGCGGTTTTCATACGAAAGCAGAAAAACATTATTTCAATTTATTTTCGGAAATTGATTGCGGTGTTTCAGAAAGGCATGATGAAACACAGAAAAAATGAGACCGGATCGGACCTGCTGTATCGATCTCCCTATCGCATCCAGGCAAAGACATGAAATTTCATATCCGATCTGCCTGAACCGCTGCTTTGAACAAAGGAAAGGCTGATCGCCAGACAGGCATCTTCAGATCGTATTCGGTCATTCAGTGAAAGGAACTGCATCATGACAACTCGTGTTGGTATTGTCGGTTACGGCAATCTGGGAAAAGGTACAGAAAAAGCCATTCAGGCTGCACCAGATCTTGAGCTGGCAGGCATCTTTACCCGCCGTAATCCCGAAAGTGTTCATCCCGTTTCAAATACGCCCGTCTACTCCATGGACGATCTTGAAAAATTCAAAGAAGATATCGATGTTCTGATTCTCTGCGGCGGTTCGGCTTCGGACCTTCCCGTTCAGACTCCGCAGCTGGCTAAACTGTTTAATGTGGTGGATTCGTTCGATACGCATGCCAGAATTCCAGAACATTTTGCGAATGTAGATCAGGCCGCAAAAGAAGGCGGCAAAACCGCAGCCATTTCTATTGGCTGGGATCCAGGACTCTTCTCTCTCGTTCGTCTGCTTTCTGAATCGATTCTTCCCGACGGCGATACGTACACCTTCTGGGGCAAAGGCGTATCGCAAGGCCATTCCGATGCGATCCGCGGCATCGAAGGGGTCGTGGATGCCAGACAGTACACTGTACCGCGCAGCGAAGCGCTCGAAGCCGTTCGCGCAAACGAAAGACCTCAGCTCACTACCCGTCAGAAACATACGCGCGAATGTTATGTCGTCATCGAAGAAGGCGCCGATCCGGATCGTATCGAACAGGAAATCAAGACGATGCCAAACTACTTCAGCGATTACGATACGACGGTATACTTCATCTCTCAGGAAGAACTGAACCGCGATCATGCAAAGCTTCCCCATGGCGGATTCGTTCTGCGCAGCGGAGCAACCGGTGAGAATAAGCATCTCATCGAATTCTCACTCACTCTGGATTCCAATCCGGAATTCACCTCCTCTGTTCTGACCGCTGTAGCGCGCGCAGTTGTCCGCATGAACAAGGAAGGTCTTACCGGCGCGAAGACAATCTTCGACATCCCGGCAAGCTACCTTTCCTGGAAAACCGGCGAAGAACTTCGTTCCACTCTTCTTTAAACATTAATTCTCACCCTCTGTCTTTGGCGGACAGGGGGTATTTTTCGTTTTTGCGTTTAACCGAGCCAGAAGACTGTTCTTGAGCGAATTGTTGAAAGTGTCCCTTTCTCTTGAAATGGTAGCCGTCCCATTTCTGCGGCGCTCTTATAAGCGTATCAAGTATGCGGATTTGTTATCCTTATTAAAAATCCTCTGGGTTAAAATCCATCCTGTATAAACACCAGAAGGAAGTCTGAATGACCAGCCAGAATTCCGGCTTTTCTTCGATGAGGATTCTTCAGAACATCCGTATTTCAATGATTGTCAGAAAGGAAGAAAGCAGAAAATTTATGACCGCAAATCCGAATACTCCCTTACTAATTCCGTTTCCAAAGAAAAATCGATCTGAGCAAGAAGCCGTTTCTTACCAGCCCGGAACAGAAAGCGATCGTCTTTCTGGATCTGGACGGAACGCTCTGGATGCATGAAATCATTCCCGATTCCGCATTAAAAGCAATTCGCGAAGCCAGAGAAAACGGTCATCTGATTTTCGTCAATACCGGCCGCAGCAAAGACGGTGCGATTCAGTCCATTCAGTCTGTGCCGACCAGCGGTCAGGTCTATTCCGCCGGTACAGAAATCTGGATGGATGGAAAGCGAATTTTCTACAGTCCCATGCCTTCCCATAAGGCAAAGGCGCTTTTGATCGCCTGCAGACAACGGGCTGCGGTATCATGATTGAAGGATCTGATTCCAGTTTTTCGGACCAGATCACCAGAGACTATCTCCAGCAGCTCGCTGCCAGACAAGGCATTTCCAGCCGGTATCTTCACGTCCCGTTTTACGAGGATATGCGCGATGAAGACTGGGAAAACGTCATGAAGATTTCCGTTCATGGTCTTAAACCTGGCGAGATTGATTCCTTCCTGCAGGAAAACGGTATGGTTCTGACGCTTTTCAGCAATCTGGATTTTAAGGATCTGCTCTCTGGTGAAATTACTATGAAAGATTTGAACAAAGGCACCGCGTTTCAGTCCATTCAGGACGCTTTGTATAAACAGTTCACTACGATCGCGATTGGCGATTCCGCAAATGATCTTCCGATGTTTGAAGCTGCGGATCTGGCCATTGCAATGGGTAACGGGACACAGGAAGCCAAGGCTGCGGCCAGCTGGATTACCGATACGATCGATAACGACGGCTTATACAAAGCGTTTGAAGCGGCTGGCCTGATCAAATCCAGATAATTCCATAATTCTTCCATTCCGCTTCCATCTGATCCGGGCGATATTGGTCAGATGCGCGTGTCTGAATGCCGGATTAATTTCCTTTTTCTTCACCTTGCTTTCCGTTTCACCCCGCATTACGCTTTTATCAAAGACGGAATGGAACCGCTTCAAACGAATACGTTTAAGAAAAGGAAATTGTAGTTTATGAAAGAAAACAGTGACAGCGTTTCTTCTTCGAAGAAACAGCTCGATGTACCACCTGCCCCTCCTGCAGCTGCAGAGCCAAAGACGGAAGCAGCGGAAAAGAAACGTCCAGCATTCCCGCTGGCTATGAAGAAATCGGCCGTACCGATTTCAAGGACCAAAGGCTGATGCTCTGGATCAATATCATTGGTTCAATTCCGCCTGCTGCCGGCTTTCTCTGGTACATCATTTATTTCTTTAAGAACGATCTGCCTTATGCACAGTTCAACAGAGATTTTTTCTGGTACTGCCTCATTTACGTCGTCTACATCGTTCTCCACGAGCTGACACACGGAATCGTGTATTCCTTAGCCACACGCAGGAAACTCTGCTTTGGCTTTAATGGAATGATCGCCTGGTGCGGCGTTCCCAATGTCTATGTCAATCGAGCCACTGCTCTGACCGCTCTGCTCGCTCCGTTTGTGGTCTTTGACATTGTCTTTGGAATCCTGTGCTATCACCCGATCGTTGCCTGGATGCAGCCAGTCTTTGTGCTTCTGCTTCTGACCCACATTGGCGGCTGCATTGGCGATCTGTACGATACCTGGCTGATCCTTTTTGACTATCGCCAGAAAGGTCTGCTTATGAAAGATGACGGTCCTACCCAGATCTTCTACGCGCCAATTGAAGAGGAAAAGCATTAAGGCGGCTTGATAAAAGGCATGGTATGAATTTACGTACCCGCCAATCAAACACCGTGAACCAAAAAACAAGAACGAGGTTCGGATTTTTCCATTCCGAAATGGTCTGGAGGGAAATCCGAACCTCGTTTTGATTTCTGTCGCAGTTCATGCGCAGCAGATAAAAAGAGCCCGTTTCCGAAGAAACAGACTCTCCTTTTTTGAAAGAATGAAGATTTGCGTAAATCCGATTTACCAGGACGGATCCGTCAGATTGTTTGAATTCAGCAGGAACTCGCGTTTCTGCTCATCCTCTTCGATCAGATCGGCAGACGCCCTGACATTCTTTTCTTTGAAACCGTTTATTTGGAAGATTTCAGTGTATCCAGCGTGTCTTTGGATGGCGCTTTGCGCAGTTTCAGCATTGCGTCATTCAGAGCTTTTGCGGGATCATCGAGCCCCTTCTGTGTTGTGGCAGACGATTTTGCGCTGTCTGCTTCTGTCTTCTTCTCTGCGAAAGTTGTTTTGGCGCTTTCGTTATGGAAGCTGGTCAGAGCGTTGAGGATGGATGCGGCTTTATCCGTCGCCATCGTGATCAGCGTTTTGTCGAGCTGCTCTTCCGGATTTGCATCTACCCATTTGGCATGGAGTTCATGATTTGCAGTAACCGGAGCATCCAGATCAAACTTCTGTGTATAGTTCTCGTCTGTATACCAGCCTTCGAGAACTTTTCCTTCAGGTGCAGTAACGGTCGGGATAGTGACTTTTTCGTTATAGCGTACAGGTCGTGCCACAGTCGTATTCGGATCACCCGTATTGAACTTGATCGTATAAATGTTCGACCATTTCGCATAAAGCGTCAGATCAGAATTTACAGGACCTGGTACGTAGCGGTCCCAGCAGGAAGCATCCGTAAACCAGCCGACCAGACGGTATCCTTCGGTTGGATGCGTGGCGTTCGCAGGCGGAGTATACGTGTCGCCTTTCTTAATCTGGACAGGATCGATTGGATTACCCTTTCCGGTATTGAAGGTGACAGTGATTTTTCCTCATCTACCCATTTGGCATGGAGTTCATGATCTGCAGTAACCGGAGCATCCAGGTCAAATTTCTGCGTGTATTCCTTGTCGGTATACCAGCCTTCGAGAACTTTTCCTTCAGGTGCAGTAACGGTCGGTACAGTGACTTTTTCGTTATAGCGTACAGGTCGTGCGACAGTCGTATCCGGAGCACCCGTATTGAACTTGATCGTATAAATATTTGACCATTTCGCATAAAGCGTCAGATCAGAATTTACAGGACCTGGTACGTAGCGGTCCCAGCAGGAAGCATCCGTAAACCAGCCGACCAGACGGTATCCTTCGGTTGGATGCGTTGCGTTTGCAGGAGGAGTATACGTTTCGCCTTTTTAATCTGGACAGAATCAATTGGATTGCCCTTTCCGGTATTGAAGGTAATGGTTACTTTCTCTTCAACAGGAGCTTCCCACTTCGCGTAGAGGGTCGTGCTTTCCGTGATCTTATCGGAAGCGAAGTTGAAAGTCTGTGTGAGTGCTTCGTCCTTAAACCAGCCTGCGAACGTATAGCCGTTCTTTGTGGGCGCGGTCGGCGCTTCAATCGTCGTGTGGTAATTGGCTGAAACAGCAGCAACATCCGATCCGCCATTCGATTCGAAGGTGACCGTATACGAGTTGATCGTCCAATGCGCAGTCAGTGTGAGATCTGCAGTAATTAGCGTATTGAAATCGAATGCGGTATCAGAACCAGCCGCAAACCAGCCTGTAAAGGTGTAACCAGTCTTTGTTGGAGCGGTCGGCGCTGTGATCTTCGTATTGTACTCTGCTTTCACCGTTGTCGCTTCAGAACCGTTATCCGCATTCATCGTCACGGTATAGGTGTTAATCGTCCAATGGGCTGTCAGCGTGAGATCCGCAGTAATTGGCGTATTGAAATCAAACGCGGTTTCGGAATCCTCCGCAAACCATCCAGCAAAGGTGCAGCCAGTCTTTGTCGGTTCGGTCGGAGCAGTGATCTTTGTGTTGTAGTCTGCTTTAACGGTTGTCGCTTCAGAACCGTTATCCGCATTCATCGTCACCGTGTAGCTGTTAATCGTCCAGCGTGCCGTCAGCGTAACACTCGTGTCGATTTTCGTTGTGAAATCAAAGGCCGTGTCCGCTTCTGGAGCATACCATCCGTCGAAGGTATAGCCAGTCTTTTCTGGATCAGCAGGTTTATCGACAGGAGTTCCTGGATCAATAGTTTGAGAGGTTGCCGTACCGTCTACATCGAATGTCACGGTAACTTTCTCAACCAGTCCTTCAACAGCCGTATCTAACGCTGCCTTAGCTGCATCCACGCTGTTGTCTCCCGTCTGATAAGCGGCTGGATTTGCAGCAGCAGCTTCCGCTTTTGCGAGTGCGTCCTGCATAGCCTTCCAGGAAGCGGCAGTGTAAGCATCTTCAGATTTTGCTTTTGCTGCTTCAATCGAGGCATTCAAATCCGTCTTATCACTTGGCGAGAAGAATTTTACTTCTGCCACGGTTGCCGTCGTGTTCACAGGCTGAGACTTTCCTCCAGTGGCTTTAATCACCAGATTGACGTAACGAGCGTGAACTGGGGTGAAGTACATGTTGCGGTACTGGTCGCGCGTTTCATTGCTGAAATACGCCTCATTGCCATCGACTGCATGGTCAAACGCATAGGTACCTACGCATGTCATTTCTTCCTCAGATTCTCCCGCATATACTTCAACATTAAACAGGTCTCCGTTAATCGGAGAAGTGTACTGTCTGGGCAGGAAGCTGATCGCAAACAGATCTTTCGATTCGCCAAGGTCATAGAACAGGTTTCGATCTTTGGCAACCAGCTCGCTTGTACTGTCATCCGAGTGGTAATAAGACTGCGGATCATTGTCGAGTGTTTCCTCAATTCTGGAATTGCGGCCTTCTGTAGTCGAATTTTTCGTACTCTTAGAAGCAATGCCAGATACGCCTGTGATGGCTACACCAGTTGCATCCGTATCCTGAAGCACGTTGAGAACCGCCTGAACTGCAGCATTAATCTGTTCTACCGTAGAATCCACTGCCTCGTAAACTTCCTGATTGGCGGTAATGGATGTATTGAGAGCCTCATGATCTGCTGCGCTCATCAGATTTCTCTTGAGAACATCTGCTGCCAGATCAAGTGCTTTACCAAGCGGCGCTTTATCGGTTGCTACCCACTTTGCGTACAGTGTCGTCTCTTCTTCGACGGTATCTGTACCGAATACAAATTGGGTTTCGAAGGCTTCATCTTTAAACCAGCCTGCAAATTCGAATCCGCTGCGTGTCGGATTTTCTGGAGCCTCAAAACTTCCCTTTTGGAGCATAAACTGGACCCACTGCAGATCCGTCTTTGGAATCAAAGGTAACCTTCACAGCTTCTTTCAGTCCCGCATGGGCCGAATTGAGGGCGCTCAGAGTATCACCAACTTCAGCAACAGATGCATCTGCCTTATCCAGGATTGCTTTTGCGCTCGTAAGAGCACTTGTCAATGCCGCAAAAGAAGCATCCGTCCATGCGCGATCTGCATTACTCAAAAGAGAGTAGTCATCGTAGGCCTTCTGAAGATCCGTTTTATCCGCAACAAAAGTTAAGACGTATTCTTCGTTTGCGTCGATGTCCGCAAATTCCTTATTCCAGGAAGCGATCGTGCCTGCTTCTGCCGTGATGTTGTTGTCTTCAAGTGCTTTTTCAGCAGCTGCCTGAATCTCCGATGCAGATGTGGCTTTCGCATATTCATCGGAAGCAAGGACGTCATTACCATATTTGAACGTGATCGTGTACATCTTCGTCGTCTGCTGCGGGTCGTTAAAGACATCCGTGATCTGTTCCGGGGTCAAGGCTCTATTAAAAATTCGCAGTTCATCTACCGATCCCTGGAAATCGGATTTTCCAAGATAGTATCCCGGGAAATGAATTTTCCATCCGGTTCGTTCGTCATCCAGCGTTACGCCCTTCTGTACGCCATCAACATATACTTTCACCTGACCTGCAGTTTCATCATGAACATAGGTAAAATGATTCCACGCGTCTTTATTTAAAAAAGGTTCCTGGCTTAAAGAAAGGACGCCTCCACTCTCCGGATTGACACGAATGCCAAACCCAGCTCTTGTTTGACCAAGGCGCAGAGCAAGCTCTGTGGATTCAGTCTGATCCTGCATAATGGAATACGTTCTCAGATCGGAAGTACTTGTAGAATATTCGAGATCGGATTTGGCCCAGAAGCTGATGGTCCAGTCAGAATCATCGTCGATGCCGAAAGTATTTTCAAATTTCAGGCCTTTATTGGGATCGATATGGATACTCTGGCCATTTTTGCCTTCGTCATCATAGCGAATTCCATCTTCCGCAATCGAAACACCATCCCAGTTTCCAACGTGGTCGTTCGGGTTTCCGTTAAACGGGAAATACGCGACCGGACTGACAAGAGCAGATTTCCACTGGGCGATAAATGTGGTCGAAGCCATGGCTGTTTGAGGAAGCTCAGCATCCCAGCCGGTAAAGACAAATCCTTCACGGGTGAAAGAAGGAACTTTGTTTTCCCAGACGGACTGAGCAGAATCTTTTTCCACTTTTACTTTTACTGGAGAAGCATCCTCTTCCGTGGTCTTAAAGGTAAAGATAACCGCATCTTTCAGTCCCGCTACAGCAGTTGTCAGCGCTTCTTCAGCGGATTTCACTTCATCCACTGTAGGCAGTTCTTTTTCTGTGATTGCTTTAGCAGCATCCATGGCCGTTTTGAACGCAGTATAGGATTCATCTGTATAGATATCCGGAATCTGATCATCCGTACCGAGTTTGTTTTCGTTATCGCTTACCAGTTTTGCCAGATTGGTCGTATCCCCTTTGAACTGGGCTGTAAATTCAAGGCGGCTGCCGGAAAGGACATCTCCGTCCTGAATGCCCCAGCCGATAAATACACTGCCCTCAGGTCCAGTCGGGATTTCCGCAGGGATATAGCTGCTAAGCGGGCCGCCTTCTACAGCATTCTCTACTGTATAGAAGATCTCGTTTCCGTTTTTAAACGTCAGCGTAAACAGACGCTTCAGTTCAGCAGCTTCTCTTTGCAGATTGGTCAAAGCTTCACTTACTGCTTCTTCGGTAGGCAGCGGAGTTTTGAGTGCCTCTGCGGCAGCTGCAAGCGCGTCGGGGAATCCTTCCCAGGAAGGCGCGCTGTACTGTGCGGACTCGTAATCTTTTACATGATCATAGAACGTATTCAGAGTGGAACGATCCAGTCCATCGTATTTTCCGGATACAGTAACCCAGGCAATGGTCGGCTCTTTTTCTCCAGTCTTTTTGAATACGAGCGTTCCCGTCTGGTCAGTATTCAGATCAATTTCATAACGGAAAGCCTGCGCATTCTCTTCGGTGCTGCTGCAGTCGCCAAGTTCGTATTCCGTTCCGTCTTCCAGACGCCAGTACGCCTTCTGACCGCGCCGGCTGTCCGAATTCCACCAGTATCCATGGGTACCGACCTGAATCGTATGCTTTCCGGCTGGAAGCGTCAGCTTAATCTTTAAATTCTGGGAATCCTCATTCTTCGTTCCAGCCCACCAGCCATAGTCATATGGACTAAGGGAGGAATTGGATCCAGTAATTCCGTAATCGCCGTCGCTGGCAGCAGTGCCTGTGGTTTTTCACCGATGACGCCCCAGGATTTTCCTTCTTCCCATCCCTGATCTGCGGCTTCTGTATTGAGCAGTCCTGGATAGAGTTTTTTAGCCAGTGTCCAGAGCGGATCATTCTCTGCTGCATTTCCATTGATCAGATATTCAAGATCTGCAGGATACAGCCAGGCTTTCGCAGTAATGGCCCCTTCTGGAAGACCTTCCGCTGCCTCAACGGTTCCAGTTACATCGATTACCGAAAACGGAATCCGACCGTCAAGATCCGGAATCTGCCAGGTTACGTTTCTTTCTACTCCGCCAGCTATAACAGACTGCGGAAGCGCTGAAACGTTTCCTTTAAAACCGCAAAGATCCGAAAGGACATAATCAGTACCTTCTCCATACACTTCAAATTCTGCAATGTTTACATAATCAGCATCGGGGTTCGTTCCTCGTTCATTTTTGTAATATTTGATGTAGCGATAGGATGTAGAAACGCCTTCATTAAACGAAGAAGCGCGTACTTGGGTAATTTTGTTCTGAGCGGGGACTTCCGGAATGGTATAAAGATCCGTCCAGGTCTCTTTATCGTTGCTTCCGGCGATCACGCCATACTGCGTTCTGGCGGCATAATTATTGTTGCCTGCGTTGGTGCGCGGGCAGTATCCAATACCGGCGATCGTTTTCTCTTCGCCAAGATCGAATACCATGTAACTGTTCTTCAGGCCGTCAAAAATGGTGCCCATATCGCCATCGATTGCTTTGTCTGCCCCGTTGCCGCTTCCCCAGGACTCTCCTTCTAAATCCACCGTGAGGGGCAGTTTGGTAAGATTCGGCACTGCGACAGGAACTTCGGATAGTGCACCTGGATCTGTTTCTTCAATCGCAAAGACCGGCATAAGGGAAGAAGTAACGCTTCCAAAAGCCATGCATCCGCTGCAGAGAACCTGAAGAAAAATGCGTGAATGTTTTTTCATGTTTTTCCTTTCTATATAGAGCCTTTTTTCTCTTTTGAATCAGTCTTCTTAGTTGGAAACTGCCCGGAGTTCGCCAGTCTGTCACGAGTGACAATGGAATAGAAGAAGACCGATTCGGCCGCAAAAGCACAACTTATCCTTCGCCTTGCCCTGCGCAGGATGAAATGGCTTCTAGATTCTTTGCGGCGATTCTCCTTTTCAGGAGTCAGGAACTGATCCAGATCCGAAAAGCTTGCCCGGATTTCGGAACAGGACCAGCTGTAATCACGAAAAAGTAATCACTAGTGTAATTGTAATCGTTTACATATCTCGATTGTTTAAATTCTCAAAATTACTAATTTTTGATAATCCGATCTCAAATATGCTAATGCCGCATTTTGCATACAGCGATTCATTCCTTCCCTCAAACCGATTTCGTTCTGGCCGGAGAGTGGATAACTGACTCTCATGGAAAAGCGCCTCTTTATCTTTACGAGATAAGGAGGCGCTTTTCTGGCGAAATCTGCTTCGTTTTTAACTCAGGACGGTTCATCAAAATTCCATCGTCCGCGACAGCTGAAATGCAGGATTGTTCTTGTTTTCCAACGGGGAGATCGGAAAAATCAATAGATACTCTATATAGTATTTCTATATAGGTTCGAGTTCTTTCAAAAGAAAAAGATCGATACCACAAAAGAGCAGCGGCCGTATCGGTTGATTTCCTTAACAGAAAATTAAATGTCAGATCTTGCTGGACGTATGCCATGGAATTTCCACATTTTTCCTGTACTCTATCTAAGAATTCATGAAAGGAGCGAATAATGCTTCAGTCTAAAAATATTGTCAAAGAGTATTACTCCGGCGATGAGATCGTTCATGCGGTCAACGGCTTGAGCGTCACATTCCGGGACAATGAATTCGTCTCCATCCTCGGCCCTTCAGGCTGCGGCAAGACGACATTTCTGAATATCATTGGCGGTCTCGATCAGTACACCAGCGGCGATCTGATCATCAATGGAAAAAGCACGAAGGAATATACAGATAAAGACTGGGACACATACCGAAACCATCGAATCGGATTTATTTTCCAGAGCTACAACCTGATCATGCATCAGAGCGTACTCAAGAACGTCGAAATGTCCCTGACGCTTTCCGGAGTTCCTAAGGAAGAAAGAAAGAAGCGGGCAATCGCTGCGCTTGAAAAAGTCGGTCTGAAAGATCAGATCAACAAGAAGCCGACCCAGATGTCCGGCGGTCAGATGCAGCGTGTCGCAATCGCCCGTGCTCTGGTCAACGATCCGGAAATCGTTCTGGCCGATGAACCGACGGGTGCGCTGGATTCCGAGACTTCTGTGCAGATCATGGAACTGCTTAAGGAAATCGCCAGGGATCGTCTGGTCATCATGGTTACCCATAACCCGGAACTGGCCGAACGCTATTCCACCCGAATTGTCCGCCTTAAGGACGGCAAGATGATTTCCGATTCCATGCCGGTTAAAGAAGTAAAGGAAGAAGCCAAAGAGCAGAAGCTCAAACGGCCAAGTATGTCCTTCTGGACAGCCCTTTCCCTTTCGTTCAACAACCTGATGACCAAAAAGGCAGAACGCTTCTGACTTCCTTTGCGGGATCCATCGGCATTATCGGAATCGGTCTGATCATGTCCCTTTCCAACGGGGTTCAGGATTATATTACCCGCGTTGAGAACGATACGATGGCGGACTATCCGATTGAGCTGAAAGACAACACGATGAACATGTCGGTCATGATGAGTGCGATGATGGATATGCAGGACGAGACAGAAGCCAGCGAAATGGAAGACGGAAAAATCACGACCTCGAAAATGGTCGAATCCATTCTGGATTCCATTTCTTCATCCAAGACGAACAACCTCGCCGAATTCAAGAAATATCTGGAATCGGATCAGGGGATGAATTCACATCCACCGCAAAAGCCATTGAATATTCGTACGGCATGGATATGACTGTCTTCAATTCCAATTCGGATTATGGTCTGGTACGCGTATCGCCGAACGAACTGATCGATAAGCTCGGCTTTAGTCAGATGGGCCAGGTTCAGTCCGCGTTTGGGGTAAGTTCGCCGATGAACCAGGAAATCTGGACCCAGATGCCGGATTCCCAGGCTCTGCGCGAAGACAATTACCAGCTGATCGACGGCGCCTGGCCAAAAGACGAAAGTGAAATTCTGCTGGCTGTCGATAAGAACAACGAAATTACCGACTACGCCCTCTACTCTGCCGGTCTGCTTGATCAGGACGAACTGGTGAAAAACTATCAGAACGTTTTAGATGGCAAAACCGACAAGATTGAAGTTTCCGAAACGAAAAACTACACCAACGAAGACTTCATCGGCATGGAGCTTTCCGTCCTGCCAAACTCCGCGCTGTATCAGAAAGTCAACGGTCTCTGGATTGATCAGTCCGACAACGAAGACTTCATCAAGGACGCGCTTAAAAGGAAGCCAAGTCGGTGAAAATTGTCGGTATCGTGAAACCGGCTGAAAAGACCGTTTCCTCAACCGCATTAGGTGGAATTCTTTACGATTCCTCCCTGCGCAACTGGGCAGCCGACGAAGCGGATGCCTCCGAAATCGTTAAGGAACAGAAAGCCGATCCGAAAATCAACGTCTTTACCGGACGCGAATTTACCAACGGCGAGAAGTTCTCGATGGATCAGCTTACCCCTGAACAGATGATGCAGATGCAGAGCATGCCCCAGGAAGAGCTGCCCAGTTACATCACCACCTATAACAACAACATCAACGCCACCTACGATTCCAACCTTTCGGATCTTGGCGTCATCGATCTCAACGAACCATCCAGCATCAAGCTGTATGCCAGGAGCTTTGATGACAAGGAAAAGCTTGGCGATCTGATCACCGAATACAACAACGTTCAGAACGATGAAGGAAAACCGGAAAACATTATCACGTATACCGATACCGTGGGCGTAATGCTTTCCGGCGTACAGAGGGTCATCAACCTGATTTCCTACGTCTTGATGGGCTTCGTTTCTGTATCGCTGGTCGTATCCTCGATCATGATCGGAATCATTACGTACATTTCCGTTCTCGAACGCATCAAGGAAATCGGCGTTCTCCGTGCCCTGGGTGCTTCCAAACGGGATATTCGAAGAGTATTCAACGCGGAAACCTTTATCATCGGTCTGATTTCCGGTCTGCTTGGAATTGGAATTACTGCACTGCTGGACATTCCAATTTCCATGATCGTCCAGAACCTGACCGGTGTTGCGGGTATTGCCAGTCTCCCGGTTAACGGAGCGGTCATTCTGGTTCTGATCAACCTCGCGCTGACCATGATTGCCGGACTCATTCCTGCCTCGATGGCTTCGCGCAAGAATCCGGTCGAAGCGCTGCGCACCGAATAAACTTCACTGCAGGCGTTCTGGTCAAAACCTGACAATTCTTACGTCCCTTCCCTATCGAATTTCCAGTCGAAGAAAGGGACGTTTTTCTATATCGCCTGCAAAGCTGCTGTCTACGGGTCTGTCCTGTTTTCTTTCAAATTTACGACCCGTGAGCATGAAAAAGCAGAAAGCATGCGATTATGCTTTCCGCTTACGATCCGGTTTCCTTCACCAATTGGAACTCAGTTTATTCTTCAGTCTCTTTCGGCTTTACGTCGCCTGAGTCAAACATGACCAGGGTTTCTCTTGTGAAGGGGTCTACGAAGGCAAGACGAGTGCCTGTCAGTTCTGCCAGGCGGATCAGGTCATCGCCCGAAAACGCATCCCGGGAATATTTGGTGTTGAGGGCCTGCGGACGGGAAAGACCGAGCGCGTAGGTGTAGTCAACGCTCTTCACACCTTTGAGTGCGAGCAGGCTCTTGATTTTGTTGGTTTTACTCATGAGTGAGTCCTCCTTGAGTTCTAATCGGCTCCAGAAACAATCTGACCATTATTTCATCGTACTGAACTCAATTCAATCTGTTGTGAATAAATTATATAGCAGATCTCATTAATCTTTAACTGATTGTCCTGTAACTATTACAATTATGGATATTTCACATGAAATAGTCGATAAAATTCGAAAATATTCGGAATTTTCGTACAATTCATAAGAATAATGTCGTAATTTAGAAATTTGTAAGCGGTTATTATCTATCAAAGAAGGAATCAATCGAAGAGAATTGAACCCTTTGCCGGTTGTTTTATTTCTTCTCCAATCTAATACGTATTGGTTTTATGAATAATTTCAAATAGTTTTAGAAGTCAAGCCCAAATGATTAGTTGCGTTTTCATCTCCATGTTGACGAAAATGAAAATATGTTTCATTAGAACTTTCCCAATCAGCTAAACTATACGGTCGGATTTTTGCGTGGACGACCACGTTTCCTTTGGGCTGGTCTACTGGATCTGGTCGTGGAATCAGATCCAGTTTTTGAAGAATTTCTATCTGACCAGGATTCATCTTGATCAGTTCCCACTCATTATCATTTTTTATTCTTTTGCCTCTTTGCAGGATATGCATGATTTTCTTATAGCTCATGTCCTCAAGGAGGCCTTTTTCGTCGAACAGGTTCAAAAGTCTGAACGTGATGACGGTCGACAGAAAATCAATGAATTCGCTGCCGATCACTGAGTAGTCATCATGGACTCTGGTTACATCAAAGCCGAGGGCGTTCTTGTAGTACCGCATAACGATCTCGATTTGCCAGCGATAACTATAGGTCTTCCAGGCATCTTCCGGAGACAGATCGACATCTGATTCAAAGACCACTGTTCCAAATGTACGCTTTTTCTTTTCGTATTCTTCGAAATCGTACTTATCTTTACGATGCTTATCCAGCCAGTCCGTCTCCTCCTGAGCCGCTCTTCTCGGATCACGGAAACTGTAGAGCCATTTTCCCTTATTGGACAGCTTCTCTTTCTTAAACTGAATCGGTTCCATCTGCCCAAGAAAGCCGCAGCAGCCTTCGATCACGCCCTCGAAGTTATACATCTCATGATCGAAGGCAAGCTTGGCATTCCGATGAAGCGGGTTGAAGTAATGAAGCTGCGGGCAGTCTTTAAGGACTTCTTCGATCGATTTGACGGGAAACCCTTTATCACCAACCATAATTCCGCTTTGAATACCGTTCTGTTTCACAAAACTGTCATAGGATGTCAGATCGAGCATATTGCCGGGAAAGCACTGCGAACAGATGGGCTCCATTTTTCCAGATCAAATGCATAAAGTACGGAAATATCCCGTCTTCCTTTCAGTCTGGCCTTTCTGGAAAACTCCGAGAGCGTGTTTTGTCTGGAGTCGTTCGACTTCAGTGTTCCATCGATCAGAAGATGATCATCAATCCCAACTTTGGCTGCCCGGTTTTTCATGAACTTCAGAATTCGGTTGCATGTTTTACCAAGATCTTTTTGAAATGTACTGATCGTATTCTTGCTCATCGCGGTTTCTGGCATCAGCTCCGTCAGAAACGACTCATCGTAACTCTCTTTGAGTTCGCAGTCTTTGATATGCGGATAGCAGACGCGAAGAATGGCCATGCACAGAATCTTATCGGCGTCCTGACGGTTATAGACCTGAAGCAGTTCTTCCATCAATTCAGCGGACTGCCTGTAACAGAGCTCAACATTGGCCCAGTCTTTAAGAACTGTCTTAGATGTATGAACCGCTGGAGAAGTCGGTTCTTCAAGAGGTACGAATTTGCCATTAATGATGTGGCCGATAGTAGGACCATCGACTGGATAACAATGGCCATTCTTGCGAATACAGCCGACTCGCTGTTTGACAGCGTATCGATCTTTGTTTTTCCATAAGCGTAAACAATCGTATTTTTGGGACGGGCGACGGCCCGGATATCAGCTGGGACAGACATTTTCGGCTCCTTTTTGTATAGTGTAATTCTATCATTATTATACCATTAAATGACCTATACAGGGAGGATTTTTATATTCAAAATGAAATTTCTCAGAATCGAATTGATTTATAATTTTGCTTAATAAAGCTCGTTAATCGTAGTTATGGTCATTGAGCCAGGGAAAATTAAAAGAGAGCCTCGGAAAAAGGCTCTCTGATGGGATGAAATTTCAAAACGAGCGATTTGTATAGTTAAGCTCATTGGGAAAGTTCTATTTCATTACTTCAACCATAGAATCATCCTGTCAAGACCATAAACGTGTAAACCGAAAAAATCTTCGAATCTTTCAAATAAACTCAATCCTTGTCCTTGTTTCTCCCATGGCGCACTGATCCGCTGCAGCAAAATCCACTCGATCTTTCCCACGTACAATTATTCTCCTCCAATCAGGGGTAAACGGGCAGGCAGAAGGGAATTTTTGCGGGGATTCTAAAATGGAAGAGTAAGGGGGCATTTTATGAAAATCAACTGGTCCGCCGATCTGATTCATTTTCTTCAGACGGCCTGGATTCCCATTGTGGAAGTGACGGCTGGCATTCTGATCGGACCGCGCGTGAAAAAGATGATCGTGAAAGCCGCAGATAAGTCGCAGGATAAGGGGCTGATGACGTTTCTGGGCTCTACAGCCAATATAGCGATCATCGCTTTATCGTTCATTATGGCTGCCGAAGCTTTAGGTATTAAAGTATCGAGCATTGTCTCGCTCGTATCGGCTTTAGGTCTTGGCGTTGCACTTGCCTTAAAAGGCAATATGGCCAATGTTGCGGGTGGCATTCAGATTCTGGTGACAAAACCGTTTAAAATCGGGGACTACATTCAGGTGGCCGGCCATCGCGGGTATGTCACGACTATTGAACTCATGTTTACAACGATTCGTACCGACAATCAGAAAGAGGCGGTTATCCCGAACGCCACCATTGTAGAAGATACGATCACAAACTATACCAAATATCCATATGTACGTGTAAAAGTACCCTTCTCCGTCGCGGTTGGCAACGATATGACAAAAATCCGCACGGAGGCGCTGGAACTGATGAAGCAGAATACGCTTCTGGAAAAAGCCAGCCCTGCTACATTACCGTTCGGGAGATTTCTTCCGGCTATGTGACCATGGAAGCCATTGGCTACGTCCAGGTAAAGGACCATGAACTTTGCAGCCATCAGCTGGCTGAAACGTTTGCGCTCAATCTTTCGATCTATAAGCCGCAGCACGCTTCCATAGAAGAAGTCGAACTCGTTCACAAAGAGAAAGAGACGGAAGAACAAAGCGATAAGACCGATTCCAAAGCAAGTGAAACCTTCAGTCCAGAAACGCAATTCGAAACGCGTCCAGAGCTGCATCCAGAGACAGTATCTTACGCGACTGTAGAAAAGAAGGCATCTTCTGCATCCTCCGCTTCTTCTGCCGCTGCAGTCTCCTGCAGCGGCGCGCCCATTGGCCAGTCCGCTGCTTCTCTGAAATCAGGCAAATCAAAGTCAGGCAGCAAATCGCAAAATGGATCAGGGCCCTCTTCCTCTTTGTCCGCAGCCGGAAGCAGCTCCAGCGACGAAACGAAACCCGGCAACTGAACCGATCGGCCAAACGAACTGAACCGATCTTTTCTCCAATATAACCGCTTAACCCTCTTCGAAATTCAGGAAGAGGGTTAATTTTTTGGCAAAAGAAAAGACTCCGCCTTCTTAGCCGGGATGATTCCGGAATCGAACAGGAGTCCTGATGCGTGAGCCATTGCGCTCGCGCGCCGACTCGTGAGGGATAATGGGCAGAAGAATGAGGGACTTCTTCTATCCGGTCTGTAACAGCGCCGCAAAGTGGTCAGCCATTGCGGCCAGATTTTCATCTGTTCTGTTTACGTGTTTCATTGTAAAAGAAGCCGTATGCATGCCAATTTGAACGCTTGAATCGTTTTGGGCAGTCCATAAAAAAACAGGGAGGACTCCCTGCTTTTTATAGATCATTTGTGATGGAGAAATCTCTGGACTTAGTAGTCGACTTTGAGAATCTGTCGATAGCCTAAAGACGGCGAATTGATATTGACGGTAATTCCATTGTGGAGTTTGGACGCGAAATCTGGAACGGAATCCGGCGCTTCAAAGAGAATCGAAGCAGAAACTTCCTGCTGCGGTCCGAGATAGAACAGCTCATAGCCGTACGACTGTGCGCGAATGCTTTCGGTTTTTGCCGGCAGACCTTTATCGGTAAACGCGTACTGTTCGATCTGCTCCTGACTCATTGCCCGGAGCTCGTCGGCGTTGGCCATACCGGAGAAATCGTAGCCGTCGATCGTGCAGATCGGGGAAAGATACGGAACAACCAGGCGCTGATCCGTTTTATTGCGGTAGTTAATTTTCAAGCCTTCGATGATCGACTTTCCGTTTTCATAACGATAGGAAAGCTGTGATGCATCCACATCAAATTCGTAATATTCATCTTCATAAATCGTGAATTTCTTTTCATCGGAATTCTTGATTTTGGAATCATCGATTTTACGGATGCTTGTGGACGAGAACGGAAGGAAAGTATCATCCTTTTCGATGTAAAGACCAAGGTTTCGATCTGACGTTTTGGGAACGCCGATATAGCCGTAAATGTACGTCGACAGGCCTGGCTGAACATCGTTGGTAACGATCGTCTTGAACTGATCGATCGGATTGATCGTTTTGAAGTCATTGCTGTTTTTCGCCCGCAGCGAATACACCAGGTTGCTCATGTGATAGACGGAATCGGAATTATTGTCTACGCCGGCCAGAAAGTAGAAAAAGACTGTATTGGCCGACTTGTTATCGACTTCGAGCACATCTACCATGGAAAGGGTTACCCCCTCCTGAAGCTGTGCGCTCGAAGCGCCCTGTTCCTTCGAACAGGCTGCCGCGCTGTAAGCCAGTAAAAAAGCCATCAGCAGTTTTATCCATTTTTTCATAAAAATCACCATCCGTATTGTAAGGGTTCCTGTCATTGGGCTCAACCGCACCGGGTTTTATAACACAATTGTACACATTATCCTGCTCTTTCTTCCCACACCCGAAGGTCTTATGGCAGCCTGAAGGCGGGTTTCGTGACTTTTCAGAATTTCTTTCCCGATTCAAAGACGCTTCCTTTTTCCCATTCGATGCGATTTTTGGGGAAAGACGACAAGAAAGGGGTATTTCCTTTCCAGAATCCCAACGTCTTTCAGGGAATTGTGCCGCTCTCTATCAAAACCAGCCGGCCCTTGTTTAGATTTTTGATAAACTGAGACTATGACTGACAACGAATCAAAAGAAAAGCTCGATCAGATCGCCCGCAATCTGGCGACCTATCAGGGACCGCGCTTTGCCGAATTCCCGAATGTACCGCTGTACATGGATCAGGTCGTGGAACTGCTCAACCGCTGGCTCGATCCGCTCTATTTCAACCAGAAGCCGGGATGCATCACTTCCAGCATGATCAATAATTACGTGAAAAACTCCATCGTTCATCCCCCGCTGAAAAAACGCTACAAAGCGTATCATCTGGCCTATCTGTATGTAGTCATGATTCTCAAGCAGTGCTTTACGCTGCAGGAGATCGCCTCCCTGATTACGATTTATACCGAAATTAGTTCAAGCGACCGCTTCTCTCATGACTTTGACTGTTTCGTGCGCGTCTTTGAAATCCTTCTGCACAATGTGATGGAGGGCGGCGATACGGCCGTGGAAATTTTCGATGAGCCTTCCTGGCAGCAGACGCTCATGGTGGATGTGATCCGCGCGGCGGTATGCCGGTTGTACGGAACGTATCAGATTTACCGCTTCAATATGGAAAACGAGGAGAATCCATCCAAATAGGGCGCCGGTCCGTATACAGACTTCCAATCGCCCCGTTCCTATTTATCGGCTATACAAAAAGCTGTGTCCTCTCATCACAGCTTTCCAGAGAATCGGCTGGCAGATCTGCCTGCAGCCGGCATTTGGAAAGCCAAAATGGATAAGAACACAGCTTTTATTATGGATATCGAAAAATGAGGACTGGCTTTTCTACGCTCTGGATCGGAGCTATGCGTCCAGTTCCTGCAGACCGAATCGGTCGAGCAGAGCTTTTCGGGCTTCCGCTTCCCAGGGATTATCGAGCTCAGCCAGATCGCTGAGGGTAAATCCTGGATGGGTTCGGGCAATCGCTTTGGCCAGAACAAAATCGGCGAGCCGGCCGTTTTTGGGCAGAAGCGGACCGTGCAGATACGTTCCGAGAATTCGGCCGTCGTAATAGCCTTCAAAGCCCGCATTGAACGCATTTCCGCTTCCCTTTACGACTTTGCCTAATGGGGAGGTGACATTCAGGGTCTGGCCGCCGTGATTTTCAAATCCGATCAGACGCAGTGTCTGTCCATCGAGATCGGCATCGATCACGATATTGCCGATGCAGCGGCTCTTCCCTTTTCCGGTTTCTGTATACAGATCGAGAATCTGCAGACCGGGAATCTTATTGTGATCGGCGGTCTCATAATACTGACCAAACAGCTGGTAGCCGCCGCAGATCAGAAGGAAAAAGGTACCGCCATCAAGTGCTTTTAAAATGTTTTCCTTCCGCGCCAGCAAATCCGGAATCAGCGCCATCTGCTCCCTGTCTGCGCCGCCGCCCATGAAGACCAGATCAAACGCGGATAAATCCGCTTTTGACCAATCCCGACGGTCGTTACCTCGAGATCGATGCCGCGCGATTTTGCGCGGCTCTGCAGGGTCATGATATTGCCCTTGTCTCCATACAGGTCCATGATGTCGTGATACATCCATGCGCATTTCAGTTTCATAGCGACATCTCCTTTTCAATGGCTTTGCGGCTTTCGAGCAGTGCCGTATACGTGGCCATGACGTACACCACATCCGCTGCCTGCAGTCCCTGCGCTGCGGCCTGTTCGAGATTGTGCTCGATCGACATGTCTCCGGTATAGCCGCCAAAGTACATGCGCAGCGCCATATCCCCTGCACGAAGTCCGGTGCAGATGACTTTTTCGTCTGATCGTTCATGAACTTTTCAAACTGGGTGTCGTAAATCCAGGAAACGTCGGTGCCATCCTGTTCCCGGTCGTTTAAGACGATAACGATGGATTTCTCACGGTCGTCTTTTTCGATGACCTTCATGACTTCGTTGGCTCCGGTCGGGTTTTGACCAGGTTCAGAATGACGCTCTTGCCGTTCTTTTCGAATTTTTCATTCCGTCCAGCCGGCTGCGGAGCGCTTCTGGCCATGGCATCAAACGCATCAGCACTTACGCCAAACGCCTGACTGGCCGCCAGTACGCCGGCATAGTTGTACATCGAATACAGGCCCTCATACGGTCCTTTGTGCTTCTTGTTTTCAAACACAAAAGACTGATCGTCCAGATTGATATCTTGCAGTTCGACATCGAGCTCTGGCGTTTTAAAGCCGCACTTTGGACAGTGAAATGAGCCGATATGGGAATACTGATAAAAATCGTATTCGAGACGCTCGCCGCAGACCGGGCAGAATTTGCCTTCGCTCGCTTCGTTTGTCGTCTTTTTGGAATAGGCGTTTTCGGCCAGACCAAAATAGACGGCTTTGGCTTTCGGAGCCTTGAGCGCGAGACGGACAGTATTCGGGTCATTGCCGTTTAAAACGAGCAGGCCCTGGTATTCGGGAAGAACGCCTTCAATCGAATCAATCAGCTGCTCCATTTCTCTGGCGCGATCGAGCTGGTCGCGAAAGAAGTTATTGACGACCAGCGCTTTTACCGGAAGGACCGGGAGAACGTGGCGGATATTGAGTTCATCCACTTCCAGAACGACAGCATCCGCATCGATTTCCCCGTTCATTTTCGCCGCCTGCAAAAGTGCCGAAGTAATGCCGGCTTTCAGGTTGTCGCCCTTGCGGTTGGTGACGACTTTGCGCCCGGCTTTTTCAAAGACGGACGATAACATGTTCGCCGTCGAGGTTTTTCCATTCGTGCCGGTCACAAGAATGACCGGTCCGCGAAACTTCAGTCTGGAAAGCGAGTTCGGATCGATTTTCAGTGCGATCGATCCCGGCATGGATCCACCCCGTCCAATCAGAGACAGCAGTCCGGCCGACGTCTTCGCTCCCAGAATGGAGAGTCTGCTCATACGTGTTCAGCTCCTTTATAAAATCCTCTTGCATTAGACCGCTTTTGGGGCCGGTCTGCAGGAATAGAGGATGGATAGAATTTTACATCAATTTCCAGATTCGTTTTGCGAATAGGGTTTCCTCTATTTTACCGGATCTTCCTGCAGGAACGCTTCAATCTTTGCCGCGTCCGCAACGCCTTCTTTATAGAGGGCGTCGATGGCTTCCGGTGTTCCCATAAGAGACTCTACATGATGGAGCGTTTCGGGAGAAAGGATGAGCGCTTTCCCTGCTCTTCCAGCTCTCTGGCTTTTCGCATCGACGCATTATTGACGTGCGGACGCTTCTTGAGCGCATCAAGCACAGCGGGAAAATGCGTTCCATAGCGGGTGTAAGCCAGAAGACGATTCATTGGGCTTTCCGATTCGTCTTCTTCGATATTGGACGCTTTGCGCGGAAGCAGAATGACGATCTTCTCTGCCCCCATTTCCAGCGCCTTATCGACTGGAATCGGATCCGAAACGGTACCGTCACAACACGGAACGCCAAAGGCTGTATAGGCATGACAGATCAGCGGGACAGCGCAGGACGCCTTGAAAATGGAATACTCATCCTGCGTAAGGTGTTTCTTTGTAAAGTATGCTGGCCGCCCGCTCAGCGCGTTCGTCGCTACGGTAATCAGTTTGGCGGGATTTTGAAGAAGAGCCGGCGCATCGAGCGGATATTCGCCGTCGGAATTGCTTAAGTCCGAATAGATGTAGTCCAGATCAAAAACGATTTTCGAAAAATGAAGTTTTGCAGGGAAGCATATTCTTTTCGAAACGAATAGTCGTGATAGTACGTGTACGTTCGTGTTTTCTGTCCGGCAATATAAGTCGCCAGGTTGGCTGCGCCGGCGGAAACGCCGATGTTCAGCTCGGCCATGATTCCGCGATCAAGAAGACCGTCCAGAACGCCGGCAGCATACACACCGCGCAGTCCTCCGCCCACATCAATCAGGCAAAGGCCTTTACAGAGGGTGTATTCCGGCAATTTTGAAGGGATAGCAGGGGTAAGATGAAACGATTGCATGTACGCTCCTTTGAAATGAGTCTGCTTTTTTCTCACGCAGCCGCTTTTCAAAAGAAAGTCCTCTGCCGGCTCAGCCTAAGCCCCTTTCGTTGGGCTGCCACGATTTTCGGGACAAAAAGAAAAGAGCCCTGCAGGCGGGTGCGTGAAAAGAGTACGGGATGGAAAAAGCACTGCCTTTCTTGTTCGTTTTCTATAGTAACAGGATAGTCGAGTGTCTTACCCCTGCGCCGCCTGCAGGAGCATTCGACACTTGCGCCGATCTGTCGAAAAGCAGAGGCAAACGATTTGAGGATTCTGTATAAACTTCTGAGCTGTCGGCATTCATGACTGCATTCTTACTGAGTTTGCCTAAAATTTCTAGCTTTACCCCTTTTTGAATCAGAAGAGAAAGAAAATGTCGCAGAAGAACCAGACTGCTGCGACGTATCAGAGAGAGATCAATAGTCTTGTTTAGTCCATCTCGCTCCAGGAAGAACGGATCTGAAGCCTTGCGTACAGATCCAGCAGTTCGCTGACAAACAGACGGAAAGTTTCGGCGGTCATCATCTGATCTTCGGCATGCATCAGAAGCAGACTGAATTCATACCGGGCTCCGCCGGCTTCCTTGGAAAGCAGACGGGAATGAGCTTTCTGTGCTTCGAGAAGCGCTTCATCCCCGCTTCCATCGTATGTTCTGCCTGGGCAAACCGGCCATCCTTGGCTTCTTTAAGAGCACTCATGTAAAACGTCTTGGCGCTTCCGCTTGATGCGATCATTTCAAAGCAGATCTGTTCGAATTCATTCATGGCGAATCCTCATCTTCCTTTTTCGCTCGTTAAGCAAAACGATCATGCAAAACACATGATCGTCGGATTTCAAATCATCAATTCTTTACAAAAGAACAATATCAGCCAGATCGTCTATCTGCGAATGGAGTAGACGGAGAAACGGAAAAGATCGTAGCGGTGTCTGGAAATGGAATATTCAAAAGGTACGCCATTATCCAGAAAAGCGATCTGCTCCACTACAAGAACCGGTTCCACTTCGGAAAGGCCGAGTTCCTTATGGTCTGTCTCATTGGAAATATCCGCGCTGGTCGTTTTCTGCGCAGCGCCGATCCGAAGGCCTAAATCGTTTTCGATATACGAATAGATCGAATGGTTCAGGATGTCGAGAGTCAGGCCTGGAATTACAGCCGGAGACATATACGTCTGTTCAATTACGTAGGGGCGATCATTGAGCAGACGGACACGGCAAATATCATAAACGGGATCATTCACATGGATGTTCAGGGCCTTGGCGATCTTTTCCGTGGCGAACATCAGCTGGAAACGAAGGACTTTGGAGGTTCCTTCTCCATTGGTTGCCTTAGTAAATCCAACGAGTTCTCTCTCCTGGATTTCTACTTCCGGACGATTGATTTTACTGGAAAGAACAAAGCTTCCCTGTCCCTGCTTGCGATAGATCAGTCCTTCCATCACCAGCATGTCATAGGCTTTTTTACGGTCATGCGGGAACAGCCAAAGTTCTGGCAGACCGTTTTTTCATCCGGAATCTGAGCGCCTACTTCGTATTCTCCACTTAAAATACGGCCTTTAACATCCTCATAAATCATCATGTACTTTTTTTCATAGCGGTTACCTTTTCACAGATTTCGTCATATTGCTATAAGTAGTATACCCATCATTTGATTTCCTACAAAGGGTTCTGGTGAAGGAAACTCATATTATTTATAAGTTAAACACATATTGGATAGAATTATCTTGTATGAATATATGTCTAGTCAAATAGTAGGATTATTTGACAGCGGGTATTCTGTCCATTTATAACGGACAAATGTATTTAATTGAAAGACGATTTGAAATTTAACAGCAGAAATAGTGTTGCTATTGAAACGTTTCAAAACCATTAAATATGACACGAATATTCAGAAATACAATTTATTTGTCTGTCAAATTCAGATTACGCGTGTCATTAAACAGCATCGAAAAAGCCAATGAGAATTGTAAATTAAGCAACAGGTTACGCAATATTGCTTCTGCCATTTTCAATGAATTCGGACGATTTTCCTTTAAAATTCCGTTGATTCAGGCGATTTTTACGTATTTTGAAACATGAGTCGGTTGCATGTTTCAAAAATTATCAGCATTCACAGGTCTCAATGCTCCATCAAATCCAGCGGCAGGATTTCCGGCGGATCTGTTCTTTTCTTCCCCTGACGAAAGAAAGGGAGCGGGCTGTAAAGCACCGTTCCCATAGTCTTGGTACGCTTATCGAAAAACTGTATGAATTGAAAAGACAGGAAAAGAAAATTTGAAGAAAATCCCCAGAAAAATCCGCTCAGCGCGAAACTGTCCCTTTGGTCTGACTGGCGCGCTCTTTGTTTCGCCGTTTGAGCATCGTCCGAAAACCAGATCCGCTCTCTTCTTTTCGTCTTGCCGGTTTTGCATTCTGCTTTTTGATGCAGAAGCGAGGCTGACTTTTGCGGCAGGCATCTGCGGATCCGTCGCTCCACCTGGATTGTGTACCCGAACCTGTTCCTTGAGCTTACGGCTGGATCTGGCTTTCTGCTTTTCAAGCTTGGATGTCTGCATCTGAATGATTTTCTGCTGGACGCCTTTTAAGCCGTACCAGTTCACCCCATGACCCTGCAGCAGCTTAATGCCGCGGTTTAAAACCCGAATGGCATCGTATTGCATGTTCAATCCTTCGTAGGTCTGGGCAAGCCGCATGTAAACCGAGGGAGCGAGCGATTCTTTGGCGATGGCGAGTTCATAGTTGAAAATGATGCCTTCATAATCCTGGGCACGAAACGCCTGATCGCCTCTGGCCTTGGCTTTCTTTTTCGAGATCTGCGCATTTTCCCCGTTTTGAGAAATCTGCCGGCGCGTATACGTCAGAAACTGACTCATCTGATTGCGGGACGGCTTATGCGAGGGTTTTGGCGGTTTTGGCCGATATTCCGGGATCGGCTTGATAAAGGGCATCAGATCCATATCGAAATAGCGGTACATGTACTTCAGAATTTCAAAGCAGACGTTGACGTCGCTTTCCGGATTGTGATGATCGATTTCAATGCCAAGACGCTCGGCAATATGGTTGAGGCGCAGATCCCCTTTTTCTGCTTTTTGCGGTAGTAAAACTGCTCCATGATATCCATCGTATCGATGTAGTAGGAAGCGTGGATTTTTTCATGGAAGCGGGAGAGATCCTTATTGATGACGCACATGTCGCTGTTCGTATTGTGAGCGACGAGAATATACGGCTCTTCAAAATAGCGGCCGTAGTCTTTCCAGTATTCTTCCAGCGAACGGGCGTTTAGAACGTCCTTGCGCAAAATGTGGTGAATCTGAATGTTCTGTGCGGAAAAGAACGTTTTCGGATTGATCAGTTCGGTATGGCGTTCCGTTTCCTTATGATTTTCCACAACGATGATGCTGATGGCACAAATACAGTCATTGTTCAGGTTTGGAATTTCCACGTCCACAAACGTGAATTTTCCTGGATAGGGGAAATCTTGCATAGGCCATCCTCCAAATTCTAATCTTTACTGGTCATCCGGCTGCTCCATTGGACAGGCAGCTGAACCGCCTTCCCGTTCCAGCGGCGATCGTTATTTAGTACAGCAGGCAGAAAAAGCCATAAACCGTCTGAAACATCCACAGGTTCTGTCCTCATTCTACGCGTTGGCATTGTGTTCTTTTTAGAATCACGCTCACGAAAGCCAGAAAGCAGGACAAAGGTCCGACTAGCGTTTCTGATCGCGATTTGCTTTAGTCAGGTCCGCATTCAGGCTTGAGAGCATGGCGGCCAGCCGGGCAATCCGCCGCCGCTTTTCCAGGCGGGCTTTCAGTCCTTCTTTCTCACCGGAAAAATCGTTGGATTCCACCGTCTGGCGAATGGTGAGCTTCGTACTGGATCCGTCCGCGTCCAGACGATAGTCATTGGAGATTTTCTGTCCTTCGAGCAGGGTGACCAGTTTAAAGGACTCTCCACGAACCGCCTGCAGTATGCGCAGACGCAAAACGGGCCCTCTTCGATCGTCAAGCAGACGGGTTTTCAGAGCATAGCCGGACGTCAGATCTTCCGGTTCGATGCGTACGCCATACTGCTCCGAGATCTGACGGGCAATTTTTTCCATGAGAAAATCGTAGAGGACATCGCCGGGCGTTTCAAAAATACGGGTGACTTCTACTTGCATGCGTTCTCCTTTGCCTGTATCGTTCTGTCTTTTCTATTGTTTCGTTTCCGCCTTATCGGGCATTCCTGTTTTCTGGTCTGCCGATGGAAGAGATGTCTGTCCGCCTTCAATCAGAGCGAGCGCCTGTCTGAACGCTTCCGGACTGGCCACGCGAAAAATGAGTGTCGTCTTTTCCTTTTTACGCTCAGGCGTTCCCCGTTCTGGCGCAGTTCAAGACGATTCAGCGGATAGGAAAAGGCGAAATCCTCATCCAGACAGGTCAGGCTCTGATCGGTCAGATAAATAATGTGCACTTTCGCCCCTTCATAATCGACACGCATCGCATCCGCCCAGTACAGGGTTTCTCCAGGTTTGCATTTCAGAGCGCTGCGATACGCCGGAATCTCGCCTCTGGCCAGTGCATCCTTGGCACCCTGCGGCAAAACGGATGGCAGCGCTTCGGATTTTTGCCGATTGCCTGCATAGCGATAGAGATACCAGCCAAGAAGGACGAGCGTAACGGCCAGCGCGATCGGGCTGGACGAAGACTGGCGGGTACATAAAATGGCACTTACAGCGGCGGCAAGAATAAGGAGCCAGAAGAGCAGAGTTTTTTCAGAGGCGTTTTCATATACGACAAATCTTAGCACGATTTAAGCGAACTGTGTTCCCTCCTCTGATTCCTTTTGCGCAGTTCCTTCCCGCTTCTGGACTGACCGCTTCTCTGATTCAAACCGATTCGTCTGGAGCTGTCTGTACCTGTACCCGTCGCAGTCTGAGACCACATGCAGGTCCCTCTTGGCAGAAAACTCCTGAAACCGTGAAAGGAGGGAAAGCAAAATAAAAAGCCCGGGATTCCGTCGGGCTGAATCCAGTCAGCTCGGCTCAGAAATGCGCGGGGCACAATACGACGGGTTTGGATCGATAAACGGCTCATGAAAGCCGAGAAGATCGCTCGACCACTGGCAGAAGACGCCCTGCAAGTCGAAACTTCCTTCCTGACTGGCCCAGACGATGCAAAGGCCATCGTTGATCTGCATGAGCAGAGACGCGAGCGACATCGGATCCTGGCGGGATTCGATCGCGTTTTCTTCCTGCAGCTGTCGAATGCATTCTGCGGCCAGATCCAGCCATTTTTCATAGTCCACATGATAGATGTCCGGATTTTGAAGGATGTAATTGGAATAGACCGCATACAGTTCCGGACCCATCCTGTTCGCAATCTGATGAAAGCAGGAGAAGAGCTTAGGAAAAGCAGCGCGCGGACCCTTTTCTTCCAGAATCTGCCGGGCTTCGGGCAAAGCATTCACGCTCTGTTCGTTGAACCAGTGGATGAGAATCATTTCCTTGCGGCCGATCCGGTTATAAAACGTCGGTTTGGTCACATGGATCCGCGCGCAGATTTCTTCCACCGAAACTTTCTCATAGCCTTTTTCCTTGAACAGGGCGATACCGGCGGCAATCAGGGCCGCTCTTTTTCTTCCATTTTCATACAGTCGCCTCCCCATTGCGACGAAGCAGCGCATGAAGTCCTTCATGCATCTCTTCAAACGTACCTTCGATCTGCGAAACCGAAAACTGCATGCAAAGGCCGATAAGCCAGCTGCCCACAATCTGCGTCAGCTGCAGAGGGTCAATCGTGCTGAGAATCTGTTTCGCATTTTGTGCATCGAGAACAGCATCCACAATCGAGTTTTTCCATTCGGGACTGATGATGATTTCAAAACCGGCCGCTCCAGTGAGACCGCCAGCAGATCGCTCAGTATCTTCTTGCCTGAAAGCAGAAGCCGCGCGTAAAGCTTGTCGCAAAGGGCTTCAATTTTTTCCAAAGCGCCAAGCGGCGATTTGGCAATTTGATGAATTTCCTTTTCGTCAAGACAGAACACGTTGACGAGAAGATCGGATTTCGTCAGTCTGGCCGCGTAAAACGTCGGTTTGGAGATTCCGGCCTGATCGCAGATTTCATCGATCGTAACCGCCTGATAGCCCTTTTTCAAAAACAGGGCTTTTGAAATTTCGCAAATATGGCGGCGGTCCGCCTTTTTCTTTCTCATAAGTATCGCTCCCTTCTGTCGGGCAATGTTTAAAGCGATTCTCCTTCTGTGTTTTTCAGAGTGAATGGTGGATGAGAAAAATTTATCAGAGTGATGCGCGAACAACTCAAAGAATGCCTGATCTGTTTCGCAATGGTTTACAGGAATATCGATTGCGCCGGACTCAATCTGTTTTGTAAACGATATTGTCTTTTCTGTGAATCAATTTTATCCAAAATAAGAGCTCCATCCCAAGACTGCTTTTCTGAGTCGTCCCGAATTTACCCAAATATATGCATATTTCCCAAATAAATTTAGATGAAACATCAATGTTGCCTATTCTCACAATCGTTGCTTTCCTGCGCCTGCACCATAAAAGACCGGTACGTCCTGAGGCACAGGACATACCGGAAAGAGGCGGAAACTTACTTTTCGAGCTTTTCGAGATCTTCGCAGAGTTCCTTAGCGAACTCGACAAAGAGCGCTTTGACTTCATCCATCTGCGCGATGGTAAAGGTATCAAAATCATTCGTACGGCGCAGCAGATCATCGGTCGGCAGCATCGCGTACATCTTGACTTCTTCAAGGCCTTCCATGCCGACAAACTTGCCGTTTTCATCGGTCGAATAGAAATTGATGCGTTCATTGCAGTGCGGGCAGTTCATGTAGGCCATGTTTTCAACCATGCCCAGTACGGGGATATTCATCTTTTGCACATGCGAACAGCTTTCGTAACGATCATGGAAACCATCGGCTGCGGCGTGGTGACCATAACGACACCGGTTACCGGCAGCTCCTGCAAAATCGTCAGCGCAGTATCGCCGGTTCCTGGCGGCATGTCGATCAGAAGTACATCGAGATCGCCCCAGATGACGTCCGTATAAAACTGCTTCAGCATATTGGAAACGATCGGACCTCTCCATACGACTGGATCGCCTTCGTTGGCCATCATGTAGTTTAAGGACATCGTCTTGATATGATCGCTCGTTTCTACCGGCAGAACGAAGTTCTCGGCATTGGCGTACGCCTGTTCATCCTGCAGATCGAACAGACGCGGAATGGACGGTCCAGTCACATCGGCATCCATGATACCTACCGATTTGCCCATGGCAGCCAGCGCGCGTGCGAGCATAACCGTCACGGTGGATTTGCCTACACCGCCTTTTCCGGACATGATCGGAACAATGGCTTTGATATGATTAGCCGGATTGGGCTGCAGTCCGCAGCTTTCCGGATTTTTGAACAGTTACCTTTTGAAGGGCATCCTTCACAACTCATGCTTATTCCTCCCGGCCAGATTGGCCTTTTCAAAATAGAAAAGAGAAAGACTCTTTTCTGGTCGGCCTGTGCGGCCGGCTTTTTCATTTTGCCACGATTTCATACTTCTGTCTCTATTCTTCGATTTAGCCCGTCCGTGAGGCTGAGCGTATAGGGCTTCGATCGTACAAAAGGACACACATTTTTTCAAAAGTACTCCATCGTCTATTGTTTCGACGCCTTTTCGGCTTTCTTTCGCTGCGCTCTCGAAAGCCGTCTGCGCTCATGAACTTCCTGACTCGCCGGTTCGATCGAAGAGGATACATCCGTACTGGAGATCGATTTTGCATCCGACACAGATGACTCCAGCCGATCGGCTCGTTCTTTTGGTTCAGACACGTTTTGTGAAAGCGATGGAGCGTCTTTCTCCGCGACCGTTCCTTCTTCCTGTCCATCCGCAATCCCGCCAAGGGTGCCGAAATCGGGCAGCGCCTGATCGTACGTACTGAGCAGGCGGTTTGTATCAATATGGGTGTAAATCTGGGTGGTCGAAATATCGCTGTGTCCAAGCAGTTCCTGGAGCGAGCGCAAATCGCTTTCGTGCTCCATCAGTCTTGTCGCAAAGGAATGGCGAAGCGTATGCGGACTCGAAGAAGGCGGAAGACTGCCCTGAATTGACGCTTTCTTAACCAGACGATAGACGTACTGCCGGTTGAGCTTTTCGCCTTTGAGCGAAACGAAGAAAAACTTGCGCATGCCGGCTTTGGGATCCCGTACGCGCTTTCGGTATTCGTCCATCTGAGTGCAAAGCGAATCGGGCAGCGGAATGACCCGCTCCTTTCTTCCCTTTCCAATGACGCGAAGCAGCTTCTGATCGAGACGGACGTTCCGCTCTTCGAGCGTGCACAGTTCACTGACACGCAGTCCGCAGCAGTACAGCGTCATCAGAATCGTTTTATCCAGTATGCCCTTATCGTCGGCTTCAAAGATTTCGAGCGTCTTTTCAAATTCTTCGGCGCTCACCCACAGCGGCAAAGCCCGGCTTAAATGCGGCGCGCGCAGCGTCATAGCCGGATCGGGCTGATCGAGACGAAGCGACAAATAGGAATAAAACGAACGAAGCGTCGAACAAAGACGCGCGATGGAAGAAGGGGCATAACCGGAGGCAAGTCCGTCGATGACGCTCTGCATTTCGCTGGTATTCAGATTCAGCAGGGAAAGTTCTCCTTGCCTGCATTCTTCAAAAAGAGGCGCAGATCATTTTTCTGCGCCTGAATGGAAGACTGAGAAAGCATGCGTCCGCCGGCTGCCTGTGAAAAGTAGTCGGAAACGATCGACTCGAGCATCGGATCCATCGGCTTTGAAGAAGCCGATGTCAGAGAAGACTGCATAAGATCTTCATCCGCGGGATTTTTATCCAGGCGTTCTTCGGTCGATTTATTGCTTTCCGTCATTTTCCTCGCCTTCCTTTCTGACCATACAGGTACCGTCCGTACTTTCTGGATTGATCTCTGCGCCGCCAGCCGATCCATTCAGATCGTGAGTCCGGAAATATTCTTCCATCGTTTTCGGACGGCACGTTCCATCATAAAGAAGAGCCGTTTCCAGTACGGGATCAACAAAGCGATCCAGCACGGCTTCGACCAGGACGGCACACGGCTGAAACGTTCGAATATCGTAGGCGGTCTGCAGACGGGAAATGGAAAAACGGTTTTCCTTCAATAATGCAAAAATCTCGGTAAGCCGGGAAGGACGATGGACAAAGCAGAACCGCCCGCCCGATTTCAAATGGCGTCTGGCACTTTCAATCATCGTCTTCAGATTCAGATCGCCTTCTACGCGAGCAATTTCCCGTGAAGTAAGGGGTCGTACGGCCTGCTCAGGAGACGGGGCAAAATAGGGCGGATTGCAAAGGACCAGATCGAACTCTCCCGCATTCAGATCCAGAATGGAACCGTTTCGAATTTCAAACGAAGACGTTTTCGAAAAAAGCTTCATGTTGATCTGCGCGAGCTTTGCGGCGCTTTCCTGCAGTTCCACGCCGCAAAGGAAGGCAGGATTTTCCTGGGAAATATACGCAAGAATGGCTCCGTTGTTGCAGCCGATTTCAAGCACTTTGCGATTGCGGATTTTGAAACGAACAATGCAAGCGCAGCACTGTCGCTGTTGATGCAAAACTGCGTGCGGTTCTGGATCAGGCGGTTATAGGGGGCCAGAAAATAATCCAGTGCAAAATTTGCTTCGCTGCGCAGAAAGTGCAGCTCGTCCTGATTCAGACGCTCTTTCTGCGCAGCGGAAAGCAGATCGAGAATGGGCGGCCGTTTACGCATACGCGTTCTCCGAAGCCGCAGGCGCGGCTGTCTTTTCCTCATCCGGATTGGCTTTCGGAGATTTGGCATCCGCCTTGTCGCTGCTTTTTCTTCTTCCTTTTTCGCATGAGATCGCCAAGCGTCATGAGCTTTCCGCCCGTTTCTTCATTAGACAGCGAGCGGTTTAAGGACTCAAGCAGATGATCGGGCGCGCCGGCGTCGAAATCAAAGAGCGTCGGCTGAAACAGCATCTGTTCTTCATTGGCCAGCGAACCGACGGTTACTCCGATATGCCGGTAGCCGACGGGATCAAACTCCTTCTGGAGCAGACCGCTGACGGCTTCGTACAAAATGATCGGATCGTTCGTATAGCCGGAAAGCTTTTTCGAGCGCACCTTATTGCGAAAGTGAATATCGCGCAAAACGAGCGAAACCTGCGCGCCGCGCTGATTTTTCTTTTTCATGCTTTCCGCCAGCTCGTACACGAGCGTACGACACTGGCTCTGCAGATCTTCGAGCGAGTACAGATCCGACAGAAATGTCCGGGAATGTGAAATGGATTTGCGCGAGCTCGAGAAGACGAGCTGGTCGCTCGACTGCCCATGAATTCGCGCCTTCATTTCCGGCCAGGAATTTTTGAAAATCTGCGCACAGAGCGCTTCGTTTTCCGGATCCGCCAGATCGCCGATTGTTGTAATGCCCGCTTCCTGCAGCTTTGGGACGGTTTTCGTTCCGATGCCAATGCACGTTTCCACGCCAAGCGGGTAAAGCTTGGCCGGGATATCGCGTTTTCGAATAACGGAAAGGCCCATCGGCTTGCGCAGATCGGAAGCCATTTTTGCCAGGAAGCGCGTCGGCGCCACGCCGATCGAACACTTCAGACCCAGCTTTTCATAAACGGCACGCTGAATGGCGACGGCCAGATCGAGCGGTCTTGGATACTTCGTAATGACATCGGTCGCATCGACGAAACACTCATCAATGGAAAGAATTTCCATGCGCGGACAGTACTGACGGATGAGCGCGAAAAACTGACCGGACAGCTTGCGGTAGTATTCCCCGTCGGGCGGAAGCAAAACCAGTTCCGGACACATTTCCTTCGCCTGCAGGACCGGCATGGCGGAATGCAGACCGGCCTGACGGGCGATGTAATTGCAGGTGCTCAGAACGCCGCGCGAAGAATTGCCGCCAATGCCAAGCGGCTTTCCCTTCAGTTCGGGATGGCGCAGTTCTTCGGCGAAGGCAAAGAAGGCGTTGAGATCGATATGAAAAAGCACTCTAGCCATGGCGTACCCGTCTGGCGAGCTCTTTCATGCTCGAAACGCCGGCTTCATCGGCGTTGCCGCTGGCCATGATGGCCAGCTCTTTAAAATGATCTTCTTGAGACAGTTCGCTCACCTGGGTTGTCGTAATCGTTCCGTCGGTCGATTTGGAGACGCAGTAGTGATCGTCCGCCCATACGGCAACGGACGGAAGATGGGTAATGCAGAGTACCTGATAGTCTTTGGCCAGCGCATGCATTTTCGATCCCATCGCCAGTGCGACTTTTCCGGAAACGCCGGTATCGATTTCGTCGAACACCAGGGTTCCGATGCCATCTTCGGCCTGGAACACGACTTTCAGCGCCAGCATCAGTCGGGACAGCTCACCGCCGCTGGCCGAAGCTTTTAACGGGGAAGGAGCCTGGCCGGGGTTCATGGACGCGTAAAACTCCACTGCATCCATACCATCGCTTGACGGCTGCTTTTTATCGAAATGAATGTCGAACACGCAGTGCTCGAGCATCAGATCCCGCGCGTGCTTTTCCACCAGTTCCTTCAGTGCAGGAACGACCGCCTTGCGCGCCTGATGCAGCAATGACGCCTGCTTCGTGTATTCGCTCATGACATGGCGGCGTTCTTTTTCCAGACGTTCAAAGACATCCTGACGATGCAGAATCTGATCGATCTGCTCTTCCATATCTTTAGCGGCTTTGGTCATCGACTCGTACGTGCCGCCGTTTTCCCGGAAGAGATCCTTAATGAGAAACAGACGTTCCTGCATTTTGTCGAGATGGCCTTCCTGCATCATCGTTTCGTTTTTACATCGGATACCCGCTCAAACAGATCCTGGACTTCAAAAGCCAGATCGGTCAGACGGGTTCCGAATTCTTCTTCAGTCTGATGATTTTTCAGGCAGCCGGCCGCTTCGACGAGCAGATCCTGAATGCCGCCTTCCTTGCGGTAGAGATAGAGCGCTTCGGACATCGAGTCAAACGCGTCCTGAATCTGTTCGGCTTTGGCGATTTTCTGTTCTAAAGCTTCGAGTTCGCCTTCCTTGATTTTCGCGTTCTGAATGGCGTTGAGCCGTGTGGTCAGATAATCGAGACGATCCTGCGAAAACGTTTCGTTTTTGAGCTTGCGAATTTTGGCAGAAACCGCACGCAGACGCGAATAGGCGGCGCGGGTCTGTGCCAGCCGCTCCTCATTTTTGCAAAGCGGTCCAGCATTTCCAGCTGCAAAGCTGGATCCATCAGCCGGATGGTATCCATCTGGGAATGGATGTCGACCATGCGGGAGACAATTTTGGCGACAAAGCTGTTCGTGGTGGTCCGGGAATTGAGAAGCATGCGACTTTTTCCCGAAGCGCTGACGATGCGGGTAATGATGATCGTATCTTCGACATCAAATCCGTTTTCCTCGAGCATCTGGCATACTTCTTTAGACGGGTTGGAAAGGACCATCTGCAAAATGGCCTTGTCCTTTCCCTTACGGACGACGCCTTTTCCGATGCGTTCGCCGGAAATCGCCTGAATGGCATCAATGAGCAGCGATTTACCGGCACCGGTTTCGCCGGTGATGACCGACATGTTCTGATCAAAATCGATCTGAGCCTGATCAAAGAGGATGTAATCCTGGACTGTCAGCTGTTCAATCATGGTGATCCCTCTTTCTAAATGATTTTGTTCTTTGGAAATACTTTCGTTTTCTTTAAAACGGGCCGTATTTCCATATTCCGTTAGTCAGTCAGCCGCCTGCTTCCTAAGAGGCAGGCGGCTGACTGTATTGTCTTCAGTTGTATCCGCAAAAGGCTATCCAGCCGTAACGTCTTTTCGGCTTCTTTCCGTTATACGTCCAGACGCGATCCTGGTTATTTGAGTTATTCCGGTTTTGCCGGAGCATCCGTCGGTTCAGGCGCGCTGTGGATCTCTTTTGGCCGGCACGCGTACAGGAGGTATTCCTGATTGCCGCTGCGGCCGACGACCGGCGAGGGAATTTTGCGTACTTTTGCGTAGTGCATCAAAAGTGCGTTCTGAATTTTCTCTACGGCCTGCGCTTCGTATTTCGGATTTTTAATGACGCCTTTTTGTTGAGTGCGTTTTGGTGCATTCAAACTGCGGTTTTACGAGCACGCACAGATGCTCGGGCATCATCTGCAAAAACAGCGGTTCGAGTATGGAAAGGGCGGAAATAAAGCTGACATCCATGCAAATAAAGTCGATTTTGTCCGAAAACCAGCTTTTTAAAATGCTGCGCGCGTTCATGCCTTCCATCTCCACCACCCGCGAATCCGCTTTGAGCGCGGGTGAAAGCTGCAGATGACCAACATCTAAAGCGTATACTTTGCGCGCACCATGTTCAAGTACGCATTGCGTAAAACCTCCGGTGGAGGCGCCGATATCGAGAACACACTGATCTTTCACGTCGATGTGAAAGGCGTCAAAGGCGGCCTGAAGCTTTCCGCCGGCACGGCTGACATAATCGTGCTCGACAGGACGGATTTCAATCTGATCCTGTTCTTCTTCCTTCAGTTCATACGCCGGCTTGGTAATGGTTTTTCCGGCGATCGAGACGCGGCCCTGCTTGATGGCATCGGCTGCACGGGTGCGCGTCTGCAGTTCTTTGGCCAGATACTGATCAAGACGCATGATCTTTCAGCCTTTCCATTAAATCGTCGAGCGAAATGTGCTGCTCCTTTTGAGCTGTTCCACGCTTCCCTGCTCAATAAAGCCATCCTTTAACGTCAGCACATCGATATCTCGCTTATAGTCAGAGGCTCTGGCCTGAATCTGCATCGCCAGTCCGCCTTCGTACGAATCCGTTTCATAGACGGTAATCGGCTTGCCGGATTCAAAGAGCTTTTGAGCAGATCGTCATCGAGCGGTTTTAAAAAGCGTGCGTTAACAACCATCAGGGACAGATTTTCCTGACGAGCCCGGTCGAGAATACGATCGACGTCCGGACCGTAGGCGATCACGATCTGATCGGCTGGCCGATCCGCAAACGTTGAATACACCGTCCACGTTCCAGCGGGAATGAGCGCGAGATGCTCCTTTGGCGTAAAGGGTACTTTTCCACGCGGATAGCGGATAAACCAGGGCATATTCTGATGGAAGCCCGAATAGAGGAGATCCTGCGCTTCGAGCGCATCCTTTGGCTGGCACAGAACGATATCAGGAACGGTCGACAAAAAGGCGATGTCGTAAATGCCCTGATGCGTATCTCCGTCCGCGCCGACCAGACCGGCGCGGTCTATGCCGACAACGACCGGCAGATGCATGCGTGCGGTATCGTGCAAAACCTGATCGTACGCTCTCTGCAAAAGGAACTGTAAATCGAAAGAAACGGGTGCAGACCGCCGGCAGCCATTGCCGCCGTCATCGTCATGGCGTGTTCTTCCGCAATGCCGGTATCGAAAAAGCGATCCGGATAGCGGCGGGCAATGGGCAGCAGTTCGCTTCCAGTCGCCATGGCCGGGGTAACGACGGCCAGCTTGGGATCGAGGGCCAGAAGACGCATGAGCGTGCGCGCGATCGCTTCCGACCAGCTTAAAACGCCGGGAACCGGTGCGGCCAGCGGCTTTCCGGTATACACATCAAACGGACCGACGCCATGCCACAGACCGATCGTATCGTTTTCGGCCATGGGATAGCCTTTTCCTTTTTCGTAATAACGTGCACCACGACCGGTTCATCTTTTTCTCTGGCCGTCTGAAACGCGGAAATGAGTGCGCCGATATCGTGGCCGTCCACCGGTCCGATGTAGTTGAGATTAAACTGCGAAAAGAGCGGCGCGTCGACAACGGCCTGCCGGACCATGTCCCGGCTGCGCTTGAGAAAATGCAAAATTTCCTGTCCGGCTTCAGAGCTGGAAAGCGACTGACTGAGATCCTTTTTCGTATCCCGGTACACTTTCGACGTCCTAAGACGAGTAATCGATTTTTCCAGTCCGCTGTCGTTAGGCGAAATGGACATCGTATTGTCGTTAAAGACGATAATCATCTTGCGGCGCTGGCGGCCCAGATCGTTGAGCGCTTCGAGCGCCATTCCCGATCCGATCGCGCCATCGCCGATTACGCTGACGACTTCGTAATCCTGATGAAGCAGATCGCGGGCTGCCGCAAAGCCGAGCCCCGCCGAAATGGACGTCGAGGAATGGCCGGCTTCCCACGGGTCTGCCGGACTTTCGCTGCGTTTCTGAAAGCCGGAAAGGCCGTGAAACTGGCGCAGCGTGGAAAACTGATCGGCACGGCCGGTCAGAATTTTATGCGCATACGACTGATGGCCGACATCAAAAATCAGCTTGTCTTTCGACGCATCAAAGACGTAGTGGAGGGCGATCGTCAGTTCGACGACGCCGAGGTTGCTGGAGAGATGGCCGCCGGTTTCCGAAACGGAATACAGCAGAAACAGCCGGATCTGACGCGCCAGAACTTCCATCTCCTTCAGGGAAAGTCTGCGCAGATCGTCACAGGTTTTCAGCTCGGTCAGATTCATCACAACACTCCTTTCCCTTATCGCCTGAAGGCGTATTCTAAGAGTTTTTGAATTCGTTTGTTTTTCAGGCCGAAGCCTGATTTCGGATCAGTGAGTACGATGGCGAATTTCATCAAAAGTTCGCGCAGAGTCTGATCCTGCAGACCGAGCGCATCCAGCGTACGATCGATTTTCGCGTAGCATTCTTCGATTTTGCGCGTCGCCTGATCGATTCCGTACTGCGTCAGGGCGGTCGCTTTGTCATTGCGCGTATCCGAAAGGGACTTGCCCATCTTCTCTTCGGTACTCGTCATTTCCAGCAGATCATCCTGTAACTGGAAAAGAATGCCGAGTTCCCTGCCGATTTCATCCCACGCGTCCAGATCTTCTTCATGATCCGCAATAAGAGCGGCTGAACTGAGCGGCAGCTGAAAGAGACAGCCGGTTTTGAGCGTTTCAATGCGCACGAGCTGCTCCAGGCTTTCGTCATCCGAAGCCGAACTCCACAAATCGAGATCCTGTCCGAGACACATGCCATTGGCGCCGGCTTTCTGCGCCATCAGGCGGCAGAGTGCAGCTGCATCTTTTGGATTTTCCGCCTTTGCGGCCATTTCAAAGGCCAGCGTCTGCAGGGCATCGCCTGCCAGAAGGCCGACATCCGTTCCAAACAGAATGTGTGTGCACGGTTTGCCGCGGCGCATCCTGTCGTCGTCCATTTCCGGCATGTCGTCATGAATGAGCGAGTATGTATGCATCATTTCAATGCCGCACGCCATATCCAGACCTTTTAAGGGATCCAGACCATACGCCTCAAGGGCCGCAAAGAGCAGCAGCGGACGAAGCCGCTTGCCGCCGCCAAGTAGGGCGTACCCCATGGCTTCCTGAATCCGGGACGGTTCTAAAGCGGCAATGCTTTCGTCCAGGCGCTTTTCCAGCACCTGTTTACACGTTTCCAGTTCAGGCTTCATGGACGTCTCCTCGATTGGCCTGAGCGCTCAGCTGATTCATTTCCATCTGGAACTGATCGAGCTGCTGCGAGCAGAACTGTGAAATCTGAAGGCCTTCCTTGTAAAGAACAAGCGCGGTTTCCAGATCGAGATTGGGATCGTTGAGCTGGTTAACAATTTCTTCCAGGCGCTTCATGGCTTTCTGAAAGCTCATGGGCTGACCCTGGGCATCGAGCGGTGCCGGGATCGCTGTCGTTTTTGAACCATGGCAGTATGGCTCCTTTCTGTATGGGAAACGAAACGATTCGATCCAGAGGACTGAACCGAATCTTCCGGTTACTGTGCAAAGACGTTTGGTTTAAACGCTATTTTCAGAAATTTTATGTCCTTTGCCGCCTGGGATGAACCCAGGCGTTTTTACTGATCCGTGTCCGGCGCTTCGCCTTCCGTTTTCAGATCCGGTGAAACCGACTGAACCACGGATACAGCCGAGCCCCTCGCAAAGCGGATATCAAGCGAATCGCCGGCTTTGAGCGAATCGGCCGAAGAGAGAACGTGTCCGTTCTGGCGGACGATGGAAAAGCCGCGTTCAAGCGTACGCTCTACGGAGAGCGCCTGCAAAAGCGCGTCCAGTTTATCAAGCGCACTGCGGCTGCGTTCATAGTGCCAGTCCATGGCTTTTTCCATTTTCTGCACGTTCTGGCCGATCTCATTTTGCATCAGAGTAATGCGATGAACGGGCGCTGCAAAATAGAGCGCGGACGTCGTGCTCGACAGCCGGTTTTTCTGCGTGCGCAAAAGATTTTCCATTTCGACCGGCAAAAAGGCTGAAGCTTTTTCCAGACGGCTTTGCGCGCTGGACAGAATGGCCGCAAAGGCACCGTTAAGCTTTTGAATCTGCACATTGAGGGGTGCTCTTCGCGTTTCCAGATAGCCCTGCACATTGGACAGGGGCGAAGAGCCGACCAGATACAGGAGATTTTGCCGGCTGACCTGAAGCAGGCGGCGTGTCCGCTCTTCCATCTGGCGCGTGAGCACATCCAGTCTGGCCCGTACTTCGTTCTGATCGGGCGTCACCCACTGCGCCGCGGCTGTTGGCGTCAGAGCACGATGGTCGGCGGCCAGATCGGCCAGCGACGTATCGATTTCATGGCCGATGCCCGTGACGGTGTACGTTTTCATGGCTGCGAGCGTACGGACGATCTGCTCGTCGTTAAAGCAGAAGAGATCTTCAAAGCTTCCTCCGCCGCGAATGAGCAGAACGGCATCCATGCCGGCCGCATCGGCTTCTTTGAGCGCCGCAACAATTTTGGGCGGGGCGTCATTTCCCTGCACCGGTGCGGGAAACAGGGTGGCCTGAAGCATCGGCCAGCGCAGACGGATGGTTTTCAGGGCATCCTGCAGGCCGGCGGTCGTCTTGCCCGTTACGATCGCGATTTTATTGATTTCCTCGGGTCTTGGCTTTTGCGGCCCTGATCAAAAAGACCTTCGGCAGCCAGTCGTTTCTTGCGCTCTTCAAGCTGCAGATAGAGCGCGCCGATGCCGCCGAGTTCTACATGGTCGACATTGAACTTCAGCTGACCGCGCTTTACGTAAAGATCGAGCGTTCCATGAACAAGGACAGCCATTCCGTCCTCGAGAGTAAATCCTACCCGGCTCGCATTCGAGCGCCAGAGAGTACAGGAAAGCTGTCCTTCTTCATCCTTAAGATCAAAGTAGCAGTGGCCGCTGACATAGCGAACGTTGGAAAGTTCGCCGGAAATCATGACGCTGTCCGTATGGACTTTCGACGTCAGAAACTGACTGACCAGCGTGACCAGCTGGGAAACTTTTATAGTTTTCATTTCAGCGAATCAAGAATCGCATTCACCATTTTGGCAGAACCGGGCTCGCTGTACTCCTTGCAAAGCGTGATCGCTTCGTTGATGACCGCAGGTTTCAGGGCGATTCCTTCCAGAATTTCCTGCGTGCTCATCAGAAGGATGGCCTGTTCAATAACCGGCATGCGGTTCCAGGTCCAGTCCCTGCGCAGCTTGGAGGAGAGCAGTTCGATGTATTCGTCCTTGTGTTCCATAGTGCCGATGGAAAGCTCATACAGGTAGCCGTCAATGGCGTTATGGCCATGAAGCAGATCAAAGAGCGCCTTGCGGATATCGGTTCCGACGAGCAGATTCTGATAGATCGCCTTCAGCGCGATAATGCGCATCTGGTGACGGTTAAACGGGATGCCGTATTTCAGCATGAGATCGGTGCTCAGCGGAATTTTCTGTACGAGCGCTTCCTGAATTTCCACAGGAATTTCGTCGAGTCGATCCTTGATGGCGTCATAAATAAACGGAGAGAGATTCGAAAGTCCTTTTCGAGTTCTTCCGGGCTCATCGGCTCAACATCGGCCAGGGTCTTTTTCTGTTTCATAGTGTCTTGTATTCCTTTCAAAAAAGGAAATCCGCCGATTTCCCTAAAGATAAATCCGACGACCTGAATCTCAATCGATTCTGGTTTGTAGTCGGTCATGTATTCAATGCTTTCGTAAATCTTGTTCTGCAGGGCCGCGCATAAATCCGTAACATTGGCATTTACGCCAAGCCGAACGGGAATGGAAATATACAGTTTTCCGTCTTCAATCCAGGAAAGCTTGTCGGCATGGAATACTTTGGAGCTTTCTGCGACTTCAACGTCTTTCGATTCATCAATCACATTGCGGGCGATTGCAGAAAAAACGGAACGGTTGTATACGATCGAGCCGTACTGGTCCGTTACTTTCATTGCACTAGTTTGATTTGACATAATTTCACCTGACTTCACGGTTCAAGTATACCATCGAGCCCATCCAAACTCCATAAATTAACTGTATGGTCCAGACGGGCATCCGGCAACGCTAGTGCCTTTAAAGATGCCTTCTCGTCCCGCCTGAGCTGTTCCTTTAAATCGTCTACGCTCGCAAAGCGGATTTCTGAACGCAGGCGCCTGGCGAACAGAAAGCGCACTTTTTGCCATAGAGGGAGCCGGAATAGTCAAACAGATGGGCTTCAATCGTCTTTTCCCGGTTGTTAAACGTCGGATTGGTGCCGACATTGATCATCGCCTTGTACGCGTGATTCTTTACGAGAACATACCCTGCGTACACGCCGGAAGCCGGGCAGAGCTCTTCTTTGGAAAAGGAGAGATTGGCGGTCGGAAAGCCAAGCTTGCGGCCGCGCTGAAAGCCCGATTCCACCGTGCCTTTCATCGTGTACAAATAGCCGAGCAGTTCGCCGGCTTCTTCCACATTGCCTTCGCGAATCAGCGCTTCGATCCGGCTGGAGGAAATTTTTTCTTCGTGATCGCTGATCTGTTCGATCACATCGACCGGAAGACCGCTGTCCTTTCTGAGCGTTTCAATATTGCCGCTTCCCTTTTTCCCGTACGTGTAGTCAAAGCCGCAGACGACTTCTGTAATGTTCAGATCCTTTAAAAACTGATGGAACTGTTCGTTGGAAAGGCCCGCGAATTCCCGGGTAAAGTTCACGATGTAAAAGCAGTCGATGCCCATCGACTCGAGAATCATCGCCTTGTCTTCGAGATCGCTTAGATGATGCAGATCCGCATTCGGCTTCAGCACCTGCCAGGGGTCCGGATCAAACGTCAGGACGGCACTCTGTATTCCGGCGGCTTTGGCTTTGGCTATCGCCGTCTCCATCAGCTGCCGGTGTCCTCGATGGACGCCGTCAAAATAGCCAAGGGCGCAGACGCTTTCTCTAAAGCCGGAATCTGATCGAATTCTATGCGTATGCTTTTCATTGCCAGAGCCCCCTTGTACAGGAAAACAGATCCCGGTCCCTGAATTTTCGCGTATAAATGGCGAGAACTTCGTTTCCGTCCATCATCAGAACCTGATCGTATTCGCTTTGAAAATGGATCGTTTTTCCGTTTCGAATATCGTCCGGTGTTTCGTAATCGACTTTGGGCAGATCCAGGAGCCGGTCCATCGGATAAAGCGTATGTTCTGGTGCTTCTAAGTCTTCGGCTTCTTCAATCGTAAAGCCGTTGGCTTTTGTTCGCTGCAGGGCGCTCATTGCGGCGAGGTTTCCGCTCTTTACGCCAAAATCCCGGCAGATGGAGCGAACGTACGTACCGGAAGAGCATGAAACCCAGAACGAGAAATCCGCTTTCTGAACGGATTCTCTTTCCTCCAGTTCGATCTGTTCATTTTGTTCCTTCTCAGCCGCTTCCCCTCGGTTGCTTCTGTCTTTTCTTCAGAAGCAAGCGTCACGAAATCGTCCATCCATTGGGGCGCATCCAGGGCACGGATATCGTAAATGGTAATATCCGAATACACTTTGGGGACTTCCTTACCTTCTCGCAGGTATTCATACAGCTTCTTTCCGTCCACCTTTTTAGCTGCTGCTTTGGGAACGAGCTGATGCTGCTCGCCTTTAAAGGAATCCAGAAGACTCTGCACATCAAAATCCAGAGTGACCGGGCGAATCGCTTCGAGCTTTCCGGTGATGTCATCGGTGTCATAAGAAGCGCCAAGTTCGCAGCGCGCGATATACTCTTTATCGGTATCTTTTAAAAACGGCAGAAGCTTGCAGGCTCTGCCGGCGAGAACGACCAGAACGCCGGAAGCCATGGGATCCAGAGTGCCGGCGTGGCCGAATTTTTTCTGTTTATATTGTTTACGAAGCCTGGCAATGACATCAAAACTCGTCATCCCCGCCGGCTTGTTGATTACAAGAATTCCATCCATACCGCTATTTTAAGCAATTCCGAACAAACATCAAAACAGACAGACCTGTCCCCTTTCCGCACCCTCCCTTCAGCCATTGCATTTGCGAAAAATTGCTGGTGACGTTTTCCATGCAGGAAAGCATTCAAGGGGCACATGCGACCTTGCCGTATGCCGCTCGGGCAGCCTGCCGTCTGTCTTTTCCCCGAAAGGTTAAACACAAACCCATATTTATGAAACTGCAGACTCTACTTCGAAAAATCCGCCTGGCCGATCAGGACTTTCGCCTGATTGAACCTGGCGATATGCTCGCCCTAGCTCTTTCTGGCGGCAAGGATTCCATGCTGCTGTGGCTGGCGCTGAGCATGTATCAGAAATTCAAGGGAAAGGATTTTTCCCTTTGCGCGATTCATATCGACGTCGGCTTTTCCAGCAAGGAAACCGAGCTCATGAAAGAATTCGCCGAGAAATACAATCTTGAACTTCACATTGTCGACACCCGCATTTTCGATATTTTAAATCTTCCCGAAAATCTGCAGGGCGATCGGATTTCCTGTTCGCTCTGTTCCACGCTCAAAAAAGGAACACTCATCGAAGAAGCCAAAAAGCTTGGCTGCAATAAAGTCGTCTTCGGTCATCATGCCGACGATGCGACGGAAACCATCCTGCTCAATCTCATTCACGGCGGACGCTTCGCCTGCTTCTCGCCCAGCCAGTACATGTCCAGAACGGACGTTACGCTCATTCGTCCGCTCGTCTACGCCACGGAAGAAGAAATCATCAAAGCGTGCCGGGACAATGAGATTCCTGCCGTGAAACCCGTCTGTCCAAACGACGGCCATTCACAGCGTCAGGAAATGAAGGAGCTTTTAAACGAGCTGTATGCACACTATCCGATGGCTAAAGAAAACTTTCAGCTTGCGCTGACCAACCGCAAGGAAGACCGGCTCTGGCAAAAGTCGAAGACCAGAAGTAAAGCCGTACACTCCTGCCCTCAGGATCAGAGCTCAGTTCCATGCCGCAGGCAGAATATGCAGCAACACGCCGCAGAAGCGGAAATTTTCCCGTCTGCGTCGTGTTCCTTTGCTTCCGCTTCAACAATAAGCGGACATACCATTCGAGCAATATAAAAACGGCTTTTTCAAGCCGAATTTCCGGACGCAGGCCGTGAGAATCCGATGGAAAAGCCGTTTAAACTCTGTTTTCCTTGAAAACTAGATATTGGATACGTTGTGGTAAACGTTCTGTACGTCATCGACTTCGTCAAGCAGAGTCAGCAGACGGCGGAACAGTTCGAGATCTTCGCCCTCGAGCTCAACGGTTTCGTTTGGAACCATGCGGCGTTCGAGAACTTCGTATTTTACATCCGGAATCAGCTTATCGATGGCTTCCTTGGCTTCATCGAGCTGAGTCGGATCGACCGTAACGGTCATGTAGCCGTCTTCCACTTCCACATCGCGCAGATCGATATCGCCTTCGAGCATGGCTTCCATCATGGCATCTTCGTCTTCAAACGGAACAACAATGACGCCGAGATCTTCGTAGCCGAAGGATACGGATCCGTTTACGCCCATTTTGGAATGGGACTTGTTGAAACAGGCACGCAGGTTTGCGATAGTGCGGTTGGCGTTGTCAGTCAGGCAGTCGACGATGATGGTGGAGCCGGCGCCGGCGCCGAATCCTTCGTAACGAGCTGCCGAGAAGCTTTCATCCGCAGAGGATTTTGCTTTATCAATGGCACGTTTGATGACATCGGAGGGGACGGAGTTAGCCTTGGCGCGGGCGATTGCCTTTTGAGCGCCTGGTTCATATCGGGATCAGGGACACCGCTCTTTGCGGCCACTAAGATTTCTTTCGAGTATCTGGAGTATACCTTTGCTTTGGCGGCGGCAGTTTTGGCCATGGCTGCTGCACGCACTTCAAAATGTCTTCCCATAATTCATCCTTTCAAAAATTACTTTGTTAATATATCACTTTTTCGGACAGGTACAATCTGACCCGCCTCTTTGATCGTAGAAGATTCGAAAAAGACGCTTATATAAAGAAGGAAACGATTCCCTTACGATCGTTTTCTGAGGGTGAATAAAACACTCTATCACACAATTTTCCGTAATTTAAAAATGCGGAGCGCTTTCATCTTTAAAATTGCGGTTTTTCAAAGTGAAATTTGAATCGGTCTTGTATCTTGCCTACCCTTTGGATAGGATTAATTCGCTGTTAAGAACTCTAAGAAAGGAGCTGAATTCAGCCGTATGAATAATACCGTATTGTTCTATACTTCCCCGGCTGTTCAAACTGCCGAAAAGCCAAAAATGGCTCGATGAAAATCATATTCATTATATTGAAAAAAACGTCTTCTCGTCTGATCTGACCGAGCAGGAGATTAAATATCTGATGGCCCGCTGCGAAAACGGAACAGAGGACATCATTTCTACCCGTTCCAAGACTTATGCTTTGCTTAACGGAAGAATTGACGATATGACGATCTCTGAACTGACCAGTTTCATCCACGAAAATCCGTCCATTCTCAAGCGTCCGATTCTTCTTTCCGAACGCAGCATGGCGGTTGGATACGACCACGACGAAATCACAGCCCTGATTCCCCGCCGCGGCAGAGGTCGCGACCTGGCCAATCCTTACGTTTACTAGATCATTTGTCACCCATTTTATAAACCGGATTCTTCTTACGGGAACCCGGTTTTTCGTGTCTTTTGAGATGATTTCTTTATCTGAATTTAATACTTAATTAACGTGTCAGACGTTGCCGAGAACGACCGTTTTCAGATATTTCTTCGCAGTATTCTGCAGTTTTTTCAAGGTTTCGATCGGCGTAGGGTCTTCTTTTTCGTGATAGCGGGGAAATACCGACTGAGATGCAAAACGATATCCGGCGAAATCGAAGCGATCCATTTGGCCATGCGTTCCATATCCTCAACGGAATCGTTTTTCCAGGAACAATGAGCGTCGTCAGTTCGACATGGGCCGCCTTAGCGGCTTTTTCAATAAAGCATTTGGTCATGTCCAGATTTCCGCCGACGTAGCGGTAATAGTCGTCGGTAAATCCCTTGAGATCGATGTTATAGGCGTCGATATACGGAAGCAGTTCATCGAGCACTTTTTCGGACGCATTTCCCGAAGTGACCAGGACGGTCTTAAGACCGTTCTCTTTGGCAAGCCGGGCGCTGTCCCGTACGAACTCGTAACCGATCAGCGGTTCGTTGTACGTAAAGGCGATGCCGATATTGCCGTACGGCACAAGAGAAAGGGCCTTGTCGACGAGCTGCTGCGGAGTTACCGTTTCACACTGCCCTTCCAGATCCTGCTGGCTGATTTCATGATTCTGGCAAAACGGACAGCGAAGGGAGCAGCCGTAGCTGCCGACCGAGAGAATCAGACTGCCGGGGTAAAAATCGACAAGCGGCTTCTTTTCAATCGGATCGAGCGCCGCGGAAGAAATGCGGCCGTAATTGCGGGAACAATTTTACCGTTTCGATTTTCCCGCCCCTTGCAAAACCCGATCTGGCCGTCTTTCAGATCGCATTTCCGGAAGCAGACGTCGCATTTCATACGTGACGTACGACCTCAAAACGTTCCAGTTCGACATCGTCTGCATGCGCCGGAATGCCGGCTTTCTGCATGGCGATGGAAATCTGCTCGTCCACGCTGTTTACGCCTTCCAGATCCGGAAGCAGAACGCCCCGTTTATTACCCTGACGGACGATGACGCCGTACTTTTTCGGATCCAGCTGGTCTTTCGTACACGGTTCCGGTTTGGTCAGAACATCGACGTTAATGTCCAGGTAATCGAGTTCGTCAGGACGAACGGCTGGAAAACGCGGATCCGCGGAGCAGGCGGAAGCCGCATTGGCCGCGATTTCCGCGGCAATATTTTCATGAACCGGAGCAATCGTTCCGATGCAGCCGCGCAGGTTTCCAAATTCATGGATAGAAACAAAGACACCGGCACGGTCCTTTAACATTTCTTCGGGCAGACCGCTGTGGGCGGAAAGACTGACCGTCTTGCCGTCGCGAACAAACGATTCGATGTTCTTGCGCGCAAACCGAACGTAGACATCTTCTTTCATCCGCTTGGCGTGCCGTCTGGCTTTTAAGTCGTTTTCAATCGTTTCTTCCAGCTTGCGGCTTTCCTCTTCCTTAAGATGGGTATACGTGCAGATGCCATAGCCCACGCCAAATTCCGCGCTGTGCGCGAGGGCTTTCGACTCTGGCATCAGACCGTCTAATGCGCCGGCCATAACGCAGAACGGTTTCTGACCGCAGGACATGGCATCTTCGGCTTCGTTTTCCGGCATTTCTACGAGTGTCTTAAAATCGCCTTTGCCCATGACGTCCATGATTTTGGCATCATACACCGGACCGCAGGCTTTAAAGCCGTAGCTGGAGCCTTCCTTCTGGCAATGTGAAAGATCGCCGGAAGCGACAACCGCCACTTTCCGGTTCAGGTTTTTCGCCGCCTGGGCCAGAATTTTGCCGGCTTTGTAATGATCGAGCTGACTGAGTCCGCCAATGCTCATCCGAACGATCCGGGTATGGTGGCCGATCTGCGGATTGAGAAAGTACAGCGGAACTACGGTTCCGTGATCCAGGTTTCCGCCCTGCTGTCCAAGCGTCCCCATCGGGAAATTCTGTTCTTCGGCCAGCCGGCTCATTTCCTGTACGAGTTCAACGTCATTATCGATAATGTAGTGATCTTCGTGATCGCCAAACTGACTCAGATCGCCTCCGGAAATTTTCGGCGAAGTCAGCTGAATGTAGTCAAAATAGCTTGGAGCGTGCGGCGAGATGATGACGACCGTGTCCGGGTTCATCGCGCCGATTTCTGCAGCCGCCTGCTCATAGGCGTCTGTAATGTCCTGGATGCGGCGCTCTTCCCCTGCCCTACGTTGGGCACGATAATGGGCGGATGACAGACCATAACCGCTCCGAGAATCGGATTTTCATTTTGAACCGTTTCAGTATTGGATTCCATTTCAAATCCCTCCTGTTTCTGAACAATGTCCTGTACAAATCGGATGAGATAAGAATTCACAAAGGACATTTCTTAGTGCTTTCATTGTATCCGTATTGACCTTGCACCGTTTTTGGTTTGACCTAGAGGCCGCAGGCCAGAATCAGATATCCAAAGAAAAAGCGTCCGGCTTAGCGGGCGCTGTTTTCATAGCGTTCAATGATTTTCTGTACCAGAGGATTTCGTACGACATCGCTCTGATCCAGGTACAGGATTTTAATGCCGTCAATGCCCTGTAAAATTTTGCAGGCGTCGATCAGACCGGAATCTTCCTTGCGGATCAGGTCGATCTGCGAGACGTCGCCGTTAATGATCATGCGGCAGTTTTTGCCCATTCGGGTCAGGAACATCTTCATCTGCGCTTTTGTGGTATTCTGCGCTTCATCGAGAATGACGATGGCGTCGTTGAGCGTACGGCCGCGCATGAAGGCAAGCGGCGCGATTTCAATGATTTCCTTTTCCTGCAGCTTTTCGACTGTATCCGCGCCCAGCATTTCGTTGAGCGCGTCATAGAGCGGACGCAGATACGGATCGACCTTTTCTTTCATGTCGCCAGGCAGAAAGCCCAGGGATTCGCCGGCTTCGACCGCCGGACGGGTCAGAATGATCTTGGAAATCTTTTCCTTTTTGAACTGATCGACCGCGAACGCGACCGACAGATACGTTTTTCCGGTACCTGCTACGCCCGAGGCGAAAATGATCTTTCATTGCGGAATGCTTCCGCCAGTTCCTTCTGGTGAGGCGTGCGCGGATAAATAAGCTTTCCGGCGCGCGTACGGGCAATCGGTGCTTCTTCTGCGCCGTCGACAATCAGCGCGGTCTGTCCCTTGGAGGAAAGGAAGCAGAGGCGTTCCACCTCATCAAGATCGATGTGCCCGTTTCGATCGAGCGACTGTACCATGGCATCGAGAACCTGTTCGGTTTTCTCAATCGCCGCATCCAAAGAACCGACAATTTTCAGCGTCTGGTTTTTCAGAAAAATCTGAACCGGAAAGGCCTTTTCAATGACTTTGAAATTGGCATCCTGAAATCCGGGCAGAGCGACCAGAATGTCATAGGGCAGTTCGGAACAATCGAGAAGTTTTTCCATAAAAATCTCCTTTTCAGACCGCAGCCTGTTATGGACTCAAGCCGATTTTAATCCGATCGGCCAGAGGTTGGTTCCTTCTTGCATTAAAAAGCCGAAAATCGAATTCGCGCGGGGTCAAACCTGCTGGATCCGTCCGCTCCTTTTGGGCGTTTTCGCTTTATTCAAGCAAACCGGAATGAAATATTCGTAAAAAAATCTGCTTCTAAGCAGATTGTTTGGCATTACTTGCCGCGGCGAACCTTGCGTGCAGCTTCGGATTTCAGTTTCTTCTTAACGCCCGGTTTAACATAGAATTCTCTTTTACGGGCCTCAGCAAGGGTACCGTTGCGGGAGACCTGACGTTTGAAACGACGAAGTGCGTCATCCAGCTGTTCGTTTTCTTTAACAACTACTTTTGGCATACTACAACCCCCTTCCTGAATCACATTCACTATTATAGGTGACTACGAAAAGATTTCAACTGATAACGTTCAAAAATGTGAAAATTTCCGCTGCGGCCGAGGCGCCGCCTCTCCAGGTTTTCTCATGGAGTTTTGCCTAGTCGCCGCGTGTATTCCGGATCCAGGCGGACTGCCAAAATCCGGATCGTCTATGCGGATTCTAACGCTATCCGATATCGAAACATAAAAATCAGCGCGTTCCCGCCTGCCTGGGTCCGCGCTGTTTAAACATAGTAGAAAGGATTTCACGATTTCGCCAGAAGAATGACCGAATGGCAGGATTGGCAAAAACAAAGAGGATCACGATTTTTCGTCATCCTCTGTATGGTGGATTGAATTCTCGGTTTTGATGCGGAAAAGAGTGCTAGTCTTCGTCGACGGTTTCACCCTGAAGACGCTTGAGGCACTCTCTGGCGGCGTTATTGTCGCCCACCCATGGGCCGCGTCCGTTTTCATAGTACATGAAGGGTTCATCCCCTTTTCCAAGAATGAGAACCGTATCGCCTTCATTGGCGGCTTCGATCGCCTGCCGAATGGCTTCATAGCGGTCAGAAACAAAAACGTTCGGTACGTTTTTCATGCCTTCGCGAATCTGGTCCGCAATTTTTTGGATCTTCATCGCGCGGGTCGTCTTCGGTCAGATAGACCATGCTGCAGAACTGATCGGCCAGTTCGCCGAACACTTTGCGTTTGGGCTTGTCGCGCTTGCCCGCCGATCCGAAGACGGCGATCAGCGATCCGCCCGGCTTGGTAATGGAACGGCCAAACTGGAACATCTTTTCCAGACCGTCCGGCGTATGCGCGAAGTCGACGATCACATTGAAGTTCTGACCTTCCTTGATTTGCTCCATGCGTCCGGCGATCTGCGGAATGTTCGCGGTTTTCGTCAGAATTTCTTCGAGGGACTGCGGATCGCTGCTTTCGTGCACCGCCGCAATGGCTGCCAGAAGGTTGGCTACGTTGAAATCGCCGACGAGGTTGGAAACGACCGGATACGTTTTGGAGCCGTACACGAGATCAAAGGACGTCGATGTGCTCGTGAGCACGACGTTGATCGCGCGGTAGTCGGCCGGTGAATTGATGCCGTACGTTTTTACGCGAGCCGCACTGAGCGCAGCCAGATCCGCGCATTTCGGATCGTCCGCGTTGAGAATGGAGACGCCTTCGCTTTTTACACGCCTGGAAAACAGCAGGGATTTGGCTTCAAAATAGCGTTCCATCGTTCCGTGGAAGTCGAGATGATCGTAGGTGAAGTTGGTAAAGACTGCCACATCGAAATCGATGCCTTTCACGCGCTTCTGCGCCAGGCCGTGCGAAGAAACTTCCATGGCGCAGGCTTTCATGCCCGCGTCGACCATATCGCGAAGCAGACGCTGCAGCGTGATCGCGTCCGGCGTCGTCAGTTCCGGCACGAGCGTCTTGTCGCCATAGGAAATCGCAATGGTTCCGATATAGCCGCAGGGGTCTGCGGCTGGCTGAGGTGGCGAATAATGTTGGTGACGGTACTCTTTCCGTTCGTTCCCGTCACGCCGTACATGCGCAGATCGTCGCTTGGACGGTTGTAGAAAATCCGCGCCGCCTGATTCATCGCGTCGAGCGTATCGTCTACACGGATATAGACTACGCCGGCAGCCGACGGTACAACCGGCTTGGAATGCACAATCGCGATGGCGCCTTTTTCAATCGCCTGATCGATATAGTCGTGACCGTCGCTCGACAGACCGGGCAGGCAGAAGTACATATCGCCTTTTTAATCGTTCGCGTATCGAAGGACAGCCCTTCGATGTTGATGGTCGGGGTATCCTTGAACATTTTTGAAAGTCTCATAAATCCCTTTCTACTCTTCTTCTACTCTTCTTTTAAAACGGCGAGGTAATGGCCGTCCTGGATTTCCGTCATTTTAACATTTACGCGGCCATTCAGCGGCGTTTCGCTGAGAATCTGGATCGGATGGTACTGGGATGTATACCCAAGATACCGGTTTGGATCGTTCGCGTCCGCACGTTCGACTAAAACCTGTGCCTCGTCAAAGCGGTCCATATCCTTTTCGCGCAGCCTTGCGGACAGCTCGAGCAGCTGATCGGTGCGGGCTTTGGCGATATCGCCGCGAATAAAGCCGGTCATCGCATCCGCCGCGGTTCCCTTGCGTCTCGAATACGGGAACACATGCAGAAAGGAAAAGCGGCAGTCTTCGAGCGTTTTTACGGTTGTCGCAAATTCGTCATCGCTTTCCTGCACAAATCCACAGATCACATCGGTGGAAATCGAAATGTGCGGAATGCGCGCGCGGATTTCTTCGAGACGCTTTTCAAAATCTTCGACCGTATACGGACGTTTCATACGTGCGAGGGTCCGGTTATCGCCGGCCTGAATTGGAATATGAAGGTGCGGCAGAATGCGCGGATTTTCAGCCATCAGATCGAGAAGCGCGTCGCTGACTTCGGTAATTTCAATGCTGGAAATGCGATAGCAAACGTCTTCCGGTGTATTTTCCAGAAGCCGCTTTAAAAGCTGGCTGAGATCCGTCTGGCGGAAGCGATAGCGGCCGGTATGAATACCGGTCAGTACGATTTCCTTATGGCCACTTTTTGCCAGGGAAACGGCGCTCTTAACGACTTCCTCGGGAATCTGGCTGCGTTCCGGTCCGCGCGCTAATGGAATCTGACAATAGGCGCAGTACTGGTTGCAGCCGTCCTGAATTTTGAGGAAGGCGCGGTGCTGGCCTTCAAAATGACCGATCGGCATCGATTCAAAGCGCGTCAGATCGCGTGAGGATTCCACAAGATCCTCCACGCCATCCCTGGAGGAGAAGGCCGTCTCTGCATCTGGTCCTGCAGAATAATTTTCATTCGCCTGTTCTTCCTTTTGGCGCATGGTTTCCAGAAGAATCTGGGCCAGCTGATCTTTATGGGCAGCGCCGATCAGAACGTCAACGCCGAGTTCTTCGCGCTCTTCTTTTGAGCTGACCTGTACGTAGCAGCCGACCGCCGCGGTAACCGCCTGCGGATTTTCCCGCTTTACCCGGTGAATTTTGCGCCGGGATTTGGCGGCAGCTGTATTGGTTACCGTGCACGTATTGATGACGAGCACATCCGCCGTTTCGCCGGGCTGTACTTTGCGAAAGCCGGCCTTTTCGAGCTGTTCGGCATAATAGGCGGATTCATATTCATTGACCTTGCATCCAAGGGTTTCAATTTCAAACGTTTTATTCATGAAAAGGGGTTTCTCCTTTCAGCGGCCGCAAGAAAACAAGCGCCGGAAGGCGCCTGTCTGATTCTGAATTAGCCGATGGAAAATCGTCTTAAAGGGCAGACGAACCGTCTTTGGCGGCATTGGCCTGCAGCTGATACTGCGCAGCCGAAAGCACGAAGCACGCGGCGGTTTCCGCGCGTAAAATACCGGTACCTAACGAACAGAGCGCAAAGCCTTTTTCTTCAAGGCGTTCCGCTTCGCCTGGCGCAAACCCGCCTTCCGGCCCGATCACAAAGCAGGCCGAAGAAAACGGATTTTTCAGGACATCGTACAGCACATGATGTTCGTCTTCTTTTCATAGGCGCAGACATTGACCTCGCCTTTATAGGCTTCGAGCTGATTGATCGAGCAGACGGGTTCAAGATGCACAAGGCTCGTCCGGTTGGACTGGCGGCAGGCCTGTTCAAGAATGGCATTCCATCTGGCCTGCTTCTTGGCTTCCTTTTTCGGATCGATCTGAACAATCGAGCGGGCGCACGTAAACGGTACGATGCGGCTTACGCCAAGTTCCGCTGCTTTCTGCAGCATCCATTCAAACTTGTCGGCCTTAATCAGCGCCGCGCAAAGCGTCAGTTCGGCTGCCTGGCTTTGGCCCGCGCTTTCGAGCTTTTTTCAATGCGCAAATACGGCTTCTGCTCGGTATGGGCCAGATACACTTCCTGTCCGCTAATGAGGCGGACGTCTTCTTTGGACTCGGTGCGCAGCACATCAAAGAGATGATGGGCCGTCGCTTCATCGAGTTCGACCAGGTCTCCCGCATTTAAAGGGAGCGGATAAAAAATCTGTTTCATTTTGAACTGTTTCCGCCCTGCTCGCTCATGGCTTCGAGCTTGCGCACATCGTAGCGTTTCAGACGACGGCATTCGCCTGGACGCATGTCATCAACACGGACAAAGCCGAACGCCGAACGGTTCAGACGGCGCACTTCATGACCGAGCGCTTCCATCATCTTTTTGACCTGGTGGTTTTTGCCTTCATAAATCGTCAGATCCACGAGCATGCGATCGCGGGTGACGTCCTTGTTTTTAATGAAGACTTTGGCCGGCGCAAACGTTTCGCCATTGTAGCTGAACCCTTTACGCAGTTTGCGGACATCGTCCTCGCTGAGCATGCCCTGCAAGTTGATTTCGTATGTTTTGGGCAGATGGTAGCGCGGGTGCATCATCTTGTTGGCAAAATCGCCGTCGTTAGTCAGCAGCAGTACGCCGCTTGTATCGTAGTCCAGACGGCCGATCGGAAAGACGCGCACATCGGAGGGAACATAGTCCATCACCGTCGGGCGGTCCTTTTCGTCTTTCATGGACGTGATGCAGCCTTTCGGCTTATTGAGGACATAGTAAACTTTTTCGTCTTTGGAAATGGCCTTGCCATTGACCGTAATCCGGTCCGAACTGCTGGCTTTCGTGCCTAAAGTCGTGACGACTTTTCCATTGACTTTTACTTTTCCCGCCAGAATCAGCTCTTCCGCTTTACGGCGCGAGCAGATGCCGGACTGGGCAATGAGTTTCTGAAGACGTTCTTCCATATGATTATCTTGCCTTCCTGTTTTTATGAAGCCAAACGGCGCATCGGATCTCGATGCGTCCGGCTAAGATTTAGACAAACCGATGCATCCACCGGTTTTTTTATTTGGATTCGAAAACTGGATCAGACGAAGTCTCTTTCGTCTGGTCTGTTTCTACAATACCCTGTTGCGGCCTCTCGGGCGTCTGGTCTGCCTTTGAAGCGGATTCTTCTGCGGCTTCTGAAGAGTCTGACGCCTGCGGAGTGTTCGCCGATTCCGGCTGTTTTTCTTTATCTTCCACTGTAAGTGCCTCTTCACGTTCAAAAGAGAGCTTTCCTTCTGTTCAACTTCCACCGCCGGCAGATCGGAAAGGGCGGAAATGCCCAGGGTATCGAAAAATGATTCGCTGACCTGATAGAGCAGCGGGCGCCCGATCGTGTCGAGATGGCCGCACGTTTCAATCAGCCCGCGCGCCTGGAGCTTTTTGAGCGTAGCGTCACTGGAGACGCCGCGGATTTCATCGATTTCCACCCGGGTAATCGGCTGCCGGTACGCGACCAGCGAGAGAACTTCCATGGCAGACGGCGTCAGCGACGCGCTCTGAATTTTCGAATAGAGCTTCTGCGCGAGGGGATAGACGGATTCCTTGGCGACGTATTTCCAGCTGCCGCCATAGCGGACGAGTTCCACGCCGCGCGCTTCCTTTTTGTATCCGCCTGCATTTCTTCCAGCGTTTCTAAAAGCGTAGAACGCTGGCACCAGTCGAGAACCGACTGAATCTGCAGAAGGGTCAGGCCTTCTTCGCCGCTGACAAAAATCAGCCCTTCCAGAAGCGCTTTTAATGATTCGTTGGTACCTGCTGAATCCATATTTCGTCCTTTCCAGAGCCGTCCGCTCGTTCTCCTTCGGAAGTATTCGCATCGCCTTCGATTTCGTCTTTTCCTGCAGAAAGACCGCCGCGCTGCCTTCGTGCACGAGTTCGAGAACCGCAAGAAACGTCACGATCGCTTCATGAAGCGTCGTCACTTTGTCGAGCAGCTGCTCAAATCGGAAGGGCGTGGGCGTAAAAATTTCCATATTGAGAATCTGCGCCATGCGCTCTTCTACGCTCAGCTCCTTGACTTCGACTTTCGTCTGGTAGGGCTGAAGCAGCTGATGACGGCGCAGCACGCGAAGAAACGCCGAAGCGAGTGCGTTGGGTGCAATCGTAAGCGGCGTTTCGTCGCTGACCATGCTCGCCCATTCGTCGATCTGACTGGAGGGTTCCCGGCTCAGCCGCTTTTCCCGCTTTTCGTACAGTCTTGCGAGAACTTCGGCTTCCGCCTTGCACTTTTCGTATTCGCGCAGACGTCTGGCCAGCTGCTCGGCGGGATCTTCTTCGTACGTACTTTCCGGATCGTCTTCGATACACGGTTTGGGAAGCAGCTTTTTCGACTTGTATTCGAGAAGGCTGCTGAATTCGACAAGATATTCGCTGCTGACATCGAGCGCCTGCTTGAGCGCTTCGTGAATGTAGGCGCAGTACTGGCTGGCGAGCACATCGAGATTTAGCTCAAACAGATCGAGCTGAGACGAGCGGACCAGATGCAGCATCAGATCGAGCGGTCCTTCAAACTGATCGAGACAGACTTTAAATTCCATGCGCTTTGCTCCTTTCCAGTATATCTGCAGGCCAGAACAGCCTATTTCCTTTAAATAAGAGACGAATAAGAAACGAGAATGAAACGAAATACGAAGCGTTTCTTATCTAAAACGTACGGCGCTTGCGGATCTGCCCTTTCCTTTGGAAATCCTCGGTATCGTCTGGCATGCAGACTTGATTCGGCTTGCAGGCGTGATAGATTTTTAGAGAAAGAGTGGCAGAGCCAGAGCGGCTTTGTTAAGATTGAAATTCGGTTTAACAAAAGCCAAATCCATGTTTTTTATCCGTGCGTCTGCAGACTAGGCTTTAAGCAGACGATAACTTTGTGATTATATACGATTCCGGTCCATCTTGCGAAATGCGAACGAGCCAGAGCCGGATCCCGCTTTGCATTCAGCGTAAGGAAAGGAGGAAGTCAGATCATGAAACGCGCCATTTTCTTTCTGATTGCGGCACTGTTTATTTTGCTGGTCATCGACCCAAATCTGTCGGCTTCCCTTTCACCAGAAAGTACGCAGATTCCGGTTTATGACGAAAATCAGCCGCTGCGTACTAACAACGACGTCGATACGCGAAGAAGTTCGTCCTCTCCGCTCATTTACATCAATCCCGCCCGCGGAGGCACGGATACCGGCTACATTAACCAGAACGGAACGAGCGAAAAGGATCTGCTCATGCAGATGGCGCTGACAATCGGCAGCGCGCTCGAAAACGCCGGCTACCGGGTGGAATATTCCCGCTGGTATGACGACGTTCCCGCCTGTTCAAGCACGGACGAATGCGAACAGACCCGCATGGACAAAGCCAAAGAACTCGGCGCGGACTACATTCTCGAACTTCAGGTCAATCAGGACAACTCCCTGCATCAGGGCTATTCCCTGTTTACAAGACCCGACAAGCCGGTTCTCAACGATCTGGCCAGAGAAATCGCCAGAGAAATGGAGCGGATCAGCTACTCGCGCTATGAAGGTCACGATACCGATCATTACGATTCCTTCCCCATTTTAAAGTCGGATGACATCAACGCCGTTCTGCTTCAGGTCGGCTACATTACCAATCCGCAGGATTATGAACGCATGAGCGATACCAAGTTCCAGACGCGAATCGCCCAGGCCATTACGCAGGCCTTCCTCGATACCGTCGACTGACCTATTCAATGACATCCTCAGACCATACGCCGCAGGGAAAACGGGATTTTGGAAATCCCTTTCCCTGCGGCTTTTTTACGAAAATCTGCCTTATGTACAAAAGAAAATCAGAAAGGATGAACAACGCATCAAAAAGTACTTAAAATGAAAAACAGCAGAAATTCCCTGGCTGAGAAAAAGAAAACGCAAACCGGTATTCTGTGCACGGTCTGCATTCTGTATAATCAGCATTCGGATCCTGAAATCAATTCTGCGCAAAACAAATTCCTCGCAAAACGGACCGGCTGCCCAGTTTAGACAGCCCGTCCGTTTCAGGAAAAGAGCAGATAGAAAGGCAGTTATGGACGAAAAACGATCTATCAGGGACCCATTTTCTCGCTGATCAAAACCGGCATGCTCCTCAATGGAAAAGAAGTCGAACGCGATGTGATCCGTCACGTCGGCGGTGCCGCCGTTGTCGCATTAAAAGACAGCCAGATTCTTCTGGTCCGGCAGCATCGCGCCGGATCCGGAGAGGTCATGATCGAAATTCCCGCTGGCATGATCGATCCGGGCGAAACACCCGAACAGACGGCCATGCGCGAACTTAACGAAGAAACCGGCTATGTCTGCGATCCTCTGGAAAAGCTCTGTTCCTTTTATCCGACCCCCGGCTACGACAGCGAAAAGCTGCACGTCTATCTCGGACAGAACGCCAGAGCGGCCAGAAACCGGCTGGATCCGGATGAAAACGAGGAAATTCATCTGTTCTGGATGGATTTCGATAAAGCGCTGGAAATGGTTATAAATGGGAAATCGATGATGCCAAAACCATCATCGGCATTCTTTTAACGGAAAGAAAACGGACAAAACGCTGACCTCACAATCGCTGCAGGCTGAGGCAGCCTGTTCTTTTTCCCAAGGCAATATAGAAATCAGACAAGAAAGATTAAGAAAAGAGAGAACAAGAGAGGAGAACCCTGTTTGGAAAACTTTATTTTCATCTCCCCAACTACCCGGAAAGCTACTGGATGTTCTGCCGGGGCCTGAAAGAAATGGGCGCTCGCGTTCTTGGCATTATCGATACGGACTACGATTCGCTCAAGCCGGAACTCAAGGCGTACATGGACGAGTGCTATCGCGTCTCTTCCTTTCACAACTATTCGGAAGTGTACAAAGGCGTCGCCTATTTCGCCTGCAAGTACGGCAAGCCCGACTGGATCGAATCCAACAACGAAGCCTGGCTCGATCTGGACGCAAGACTGCGCGACGATTTCAACGTGAAATCCGGCTTCAGTCTGGCACAGGTTGAAGAATTCCAGTCCAAGGCCGCCATGAAGGCGTATTACGAAAAAGCCGGCATCCCTACGGCGCCCTACATCCTGCCGACTTCCTATGAAGAAGCGGTCGGCTTTGCTGAGGTACACGGGTACAATCTGGTTTTAAAACCGGATCATGGCGTCGGCGCCAGCTATACCTGGCACATCCATAATCCGGAAGAGCTCGAACGCTACTGGCAGGAAGCCGAACATCTGTCGATGCAGATGATTCTCGAGCAGTTTGTCGCCGGCAATGTTACAACCCTTGACGGTCTGGCCGACAAGAACGGAAAGATCCGCTTTCTTTGCGGCATGTCCTACGTTTCCAACTGCATGGACTCCGTTCAGAATCACGATTCGATCGGAACGTACTACAACTTTGCTATTCCCGCAGAACGCGCCGCAATCGCGCAGAGCGTGATCGACGCCTTCGGCATTAAGAGCCGCTTTTTCCACGGCGAATACTTTGAACTGACCGAAGATCAGCCGGGCCTTGGAAAGAAGGGCGATCTCTGCGCGCTGGAAATGAACTTCCGACCGCCAGGCGGCTTCTGTCCGGATCTGATCAACTATTCGTTCGATCAGGATATTTACCGTCTGTGGGCGCAGGTCACTTTAGGCTCTTCGATTGAGATGGACCTTACCGCGCCGTATTCGGCCGGTTTTGTCGGCCGTCGTACTGGCGTAAACTATCTCAATTCGGTAGAAATGTTAATGAGCAAGTACGCCAGCGAACTGATTGGCGTAGAAGTTCTTCCGCCTGCGTTTGCGAGCGCAATGGGTGACGTAACGATCAAAGCGCGTTTTACTACCCCTGAAAGGCGAAATGAGTTCTTCATCGACTCCTTTGCGAAAAACGATTAACCGACATGATTATTAAATACGATCTTTATTCCAGCAGTCTCGAGCGCGATGTGACTATTCACATGTATTTGCCCGATGACTACATGAACAGTCACAAAACTTATCCGGTCCTTTACATGTTTGACGGACACAATCTCTTCTTCGACGAAGATGCGACCTACGGCCGCTCGTGGCGGCTGCTCAACCATCTGTACGCCCTTGAAGAGGACATTATTGTCGTTGGGATCGAATGCAGTCACGAAGGCAATGAGCGGCTTTCCGAATACGCGCCCTTCGATTTTTATGATGCTGAATTTGGCGGAGGCATTGACGGAAAAGGCGATGCGACGATGGACTTCATTCTCCATACGCTCAAGCCGTACGTCGACCATCACTTCCCTGCCCGCAAGGATCGCCGGCACACATGGATCGGCGGCTCGTCCTGCGGCGGCCTGATGGCAATTTACGCCCTGTGCACCTGCTCGTCCGTTTTCTCCAAAGCCGTGGCTCTGTCCCCGTACGTTCTGCCCTGCGATTCGAGTCTTCTCTATTGTGCCGATCAGGTTTACATTCACTCGCCGAGTTCTCTCTATCTTTCCTGGGGTGCACGAGAAGGCAATACCGCGCATGAGTTCGTCGGAGAAACGGCCTGCCTGACGGAACTGGCCAACATTCTGCTTTCCAAAGGCGTCAGGATGGAATTTCATGTCAAACCTCTGGGCGAACACGATGAGGCGGAATGGGAAAGTCTGGCGGATTCCTTTCTGAGGTTTCTGGTTTCATGAACCGCAAGCCAGTAATCCGTCATCTGCACGATTTTGACGGACGGACCATCGTCATTTCCGATCTGCACGGAAACGACACCCTCTTTACACGACTGCTCGAAAAATGCTCGTACAAACCGGGAGAAGACCGGCTGATTCTCCTTGGCGATCTCGTAGAAAAAGGAACACAGAATCTCGACATTCTGCATCACATCATGGAACTGTCCAAGTATCCGGAAGTGTATGCGATCATGGGAAACTGCGATTTTGTAGCCAAAAACGTTTTGTATTCCTATCGTCTGGACTATTTGCGAAAGGTCTTAACCAACCGAAAAGAATCGCTGATTCACGAAATGGCCGCAAAGCTGAATCTTGGTCCGTTTGAAGACGTACAGGATATGAATTCGTGGGCGGCCACGATTCGAAAAGGCTTTTAGAGGAGCTTTCCTTTCTGAACGATCTGCCGCATGTGCTTATTACCCCGACGTACATTTTTGCCCATTCCGGCATCGAAAACGAAGAGACGATCGCGGACGATTTCCGCTATGTCATGACCCGCTATCACTTTGAGGAAGAAGATCATCACTTTTCCCATATCGTCGTGGTCGGTCATATGCCGGTCAGCGAATACTGTCATCGACGCGCCGATTTTTCTGTACGCCTCGAATATCAGAAAAACATTATTTCCATCGACGGCGGCAACGCAGTGAAAATTGCCGGACAGCTCAACGCTTTAATCATCAGCCGCAACTATATGGAAACCGTCAGCGACGATCTGCTCGACCGGGTCAAAGCCGTACGGACGACCCGTCCGAAAAACTTTGCGCCGTATTATGTCACATGGGCGGATTCCGAGCTGCAGATTCTAGAAAAACGCGAGAAGCAGTCGCTTGTCTATTCCCCGGGAGCGCACCGCCGCTTCTGGATCGACAATGAATTTCTCGTCGACGGCAAAGGCAGCAATTTCACCAACTACGAAATGCCGCTCAATGCCGGCGAAACCGTTCATCTCGTCAACGTCTGGGGTCATAAGGCGCAGATCAAGAAAAACAGCATTCTCGGCTGGACGGACATTTCCAACCTGGAACTGAGCGAAGAGCAGAAAGCCAGACCACTCGATCTCAGCTGAACTTGTCTATAAACAGTCAAAAGCCGCTTCGACGCGTTTCGAAGCGGCTTTTCACGTTCTTTGGACGGCTACTTGGCAAGTGGTATTGCATGGAGTAAATCAGTTGTCGGAATTGGAGGAAGAGTCTTTGAATTCAGGAATCTTATATTGGGATGTCTGAAAATCCTCTTCCCGAAAATGCCTTTCTTTTGCATTGGAGACATTTTGATCCAGTTCATTTTCCGGAATCACAGGGCAGCATGGGTTTGATCCGCCCGCGTCCTTCGGCTTTTCGTCGTCTATAAGAGCTGCAGCCGATTTGCGTACATTCGTCTTTGGACGAATTCCTGACCGGCCAGCTGCTGCTGGACGCGCATAAGCTTTTCATGCGTTTTTTCACCTGTCGCTTGGAATAGAAGAAAAAGCGGGTGAGTGTGGAAACGACCAGAATGCCCATCGCCAGCATTCCCGATATGGATAGCATGGAGATCAGCTTGGTAATGCCCGTCGCGATTTCTCCGGTCGCAAACTGCACCATCATTTCGTACGCGGTTCCTCCAGGAACGAGCGGAATGAGAGCGGGAGCCGTAAAGGTCGTCACCGTCGTCCGACATTTGCGCGCGAAAATTTCACCGAGTGTGCCGATCACCATGGCTGCCATGAAATTGGCCAGACCTTCCGGCCATTTCAGAGAAGAAAGAGCAATATAGACCACACCGCCTGCAGCGCCCGTTAAAGCGGCCAGCAGAAGATTTTTCGAGCGGACGTTGAACAGGACGCCAAAGCCCATTGTGGCCAGTCCGGCGCCCAGGAAGCCTTCCCAGAGGCATTTGACAAACAGTTCGTTCATATCAGTGCCTCCATCACGTACAGACCGATCAGAACGCCGATGGCGATGGCGCAGGCGATCAGTACGGCCTGCATCAAAATGACGACGGCGCTGAGCGGTTCATCCATAACCGAGTCGCGCAGCGCGTTGGTAATCATCAGACCCGGTACCAGCAGCATGATCGAAGAGATGATCATAATATCCTGCGACGCTTCCGGAACTAGGCAATGAAACAGTACCGCCAGAATCGCGGTCAGAAAGGCGAGAAACATGTTTACGAAATAGCTGTTGATGTGGATCTTTTCGCAGACGACGGAAAAGAAGCGAACGATCAGACCGATCAGAAAAACAAAGCCCAGCTCATAAAATCCGCCGCCAAAAAACAGGGAGAAGCCCGCGGCGCCAATCGCGCCCCACAGCGCTTTCCAGCCTGACGAATAATCGGGAAGATGTTCAATCGCTTCGATTTTTTCGAGAAGCTGATCGCACGTATAGTGATGCGATTCGGCTTTTCGGCTCAGTTCATTGACCGCACTGACCACCAGCAGATTTCGAGACGTGTCGTGAATGCGGGCCATTCGCGTAACAGTCTGTCCGCCCATTTCCACCGAGCAGATAATTCCCGTAACCATGACGTAGCTTTCGCTGCTGTCGACGCCGGGAATCGAATTGCCAAGACGGTTCATCGTCTCTTCCACGCGGTACACCTCGGCACCCGAAGACATGAGCAGAACCCCGGCTTTCAGGACGCAGTTCGCGCTTTTTCCGCCTGATTCAGCCAGTTTTCCCACTCTCTCCACTCTCGTATTTCTTTCATCGCCATCACCCGCTCCTATCTTTTCATGCCAGGTCCTTCGCGGGCGGTTTTACGCCCGTCGGAAAAAGAAGATTCTTCTACGATAGCCGATTGAACGTTCGGCTTCAACCGGGATTCCCTGGCGTTCAAAAGGCTGCGGGTCCGAGAGCGAAAATCGTATACGCAGCCGGATCCGCAGCCGCAGGGTGCGGCTTTTCCGTACAATCTGTATCAACGTAAACGAGATCCTGCACATATGGAAAAGCCGTACAGAAGCAAAAGCTTCCATACGGCCAGATGAACTTGCGATATGAATTGATAATCAGATGAGCAATACCTTACTTCGATAAAGTCGGCTTAAAGGCTTTTTTCAGGCGTTTCTTCCTGCGCTTCGGCAGCCAGAACGGCTTCGTCATTGCGGCGGGAGCGGCTCATGGCCAGTTCAAGATACTGGCAGAGCGTTTTGACATCGTTCTGCGAGGTATGCCAGCTGGTGACCAGACGAATAACTACGTTGTCATCCCAGTATGTCCAGATTTCAAAATCGACTTTATCGCGCAGATAGTCAAACTGATAACGGTTGAGTACAAGGAAAATCTGGTTCGTCGTCGTCTTCATGAACAGCGGATAGCCCAGTTCAATGGCACGGTTCTGAATTTCCGCACCCAGCTTATTGGCGTAGCCCGCGTTCTTGTAAAAGCGTCGTTTTCAAACAGACCGATAAACTGCATGCCGATCAGCCAGCCCTTGGCTAAAATGGCTCCGGACTGCTTGGCTACGTAGCGGAAATACGGACGCAGATCCGGATTGACGACAACGACCGCTTCTCCAAAAAGCGCACCGTTCTTCGTTCCGCCAATCGAGAAAATATCGACCCATTTGGCGATATCGTTCAAAGAGTAGTCAATGCCGCTCATCAGTGCGGCGCCGAGTCTTGCCCCGTCCATCATCAGATACAGACCCATTTTCTTGCAGACAGCACTCAGCGCTTCGAGCTCCTGTCTTGTATAGACGGTACCGAGTTCCGTCGCGTTGGAAATGTAGACCAGTCTTGGTTCAATCAGATAGTTTGGATCCTTGCGCATGCGCTCAACGGTCTTTTCCAGAACCGAGGCGGTCATTTTTCCATTGGAATTTGGAACAGAAATAATTTTGTGACCAATCGCTTCAATCGCGCCGGCTTCGTGTTCAATGATGTGTCCGGTATCGACCGAAAGTACGGCTTCCCAGTCGCGAAGAACGCGGCGAATCATGACAATGTTGGTCAGCGTACCCGAAACGACGAAATGAATATCGGAAGGTACGTCTGGCAGTTTGGACTGAATCAGTTCGGCTGCCTTTTTGGAATAAGAATCGGTGCCGTATCCAGGGTTGGATTCGTCGTTGGCCTGTTTAAGCAGGTCAAGAATAGGCTCTATGCAGCCTTCACCGTAATCGTTTCGAAAAAATAACATAAGTCCCCTCTTTTTCCCATTGGTATTCAGCTAAAAATTGCTGTGATGTCAGTCAAATTATAACGGCAAACCGCCGTATGCCGACATGATTTTCCGAATTTCCCCTTACGAAATCGGATTCTAAGAATTGTACGATTTAAATGGACATCCATTTGGATGAATCTTTATGCAAAAATCATCGTTCGTCCGACATATCATGGGTGCAGACAAAAGAAATGGCCAGATCTGTTCGATGTCGATCTGGCCATCTGCTTTCCTTTTGAAAATCGGTCCGATTTTTCGCTGCGAATAATTTCTTCTGGCTTCCTGCCTGTTTTCCTGCTGTCCTCTTTTATTTCAGGAGCGCCATGGAATTGGCCGGCAGAGTCAGAATGTTGTTTTCAAGCGTAACGGGAGAAGTGCCCGTCAGCAGTTCCCCGCCCAGTTCCGCAGGCAGGCTGTTGATCTTTACGGAAGAAAGATCCACCGTCGCCTCTTTGGAAGAGAGGTTGAAGACCAGAACCGCTTCCGAGTTGGACTGGCGCTTGTCGAGAACGAGAACCTGATCAGTGGACAGATCCTGCAGACACGTTGTGGTGCCTTCGGAAATGGCGAGCCAGGAGTTTCTCAGCTTAATCGCCTGCTGTACGAAATTGAGAATCGAGTTTCCGTCCGCTTTCTGCTCGGAAAGCGAGGCGAATTCGAGATCGATTTCCTGTCCTTTGGTTTCGGAATCGGTGTTTTCTTCTTCGTCTTCTTTCGGCATTTCAATAGCGTCAACAATCAGATCGGTCTGTTCACTGGTCAGGCCGAGTTCATCGCCGGAAAGGATAAAGATCTGCCCGCTGGTCATAATCTGCAAAGCCAGCGCCATTTTATACTGCGGCAGGCGGCTGCTCACTTTGAGCAGATCGAGAGAATTCTGGTCGGAATTGATAAAGGAAGCGTTCATTCCGTTGGACTGGTTAACCGCCGACTCGAGCCACAGACCAAGATCCTTGGCTGGAATCGCACCGGTTACGGCTTTGCCGATCATGCCCTGTGCGCCTTCCCCTTCTTTGCAGGCACTGTAGGCGGGGATCGGCGCAAGCGCATCGTTCCAGTTTGTATACGAATAAACGACTTTGGCGTTCGGGTTCATTTCCTGTACGCTTTCGCTCATCCAGGTCATGAATTCCGCGCCCTGTTCCTGGTTTTCACCGAATACGGCATCAAAATCAGGAATGTAGAACCCACTGACACCAAGATTGATCAGATGGCGCAGTCCGGTCTGCAGCTGTACACGGACATTGATATTGCCCATGTTGAGTTTTGGAATGGATGTCTGCGGCAGAGAACGGTAATAGTAGGCCGTTGTTCCAATCTGGGTCCAGCCGTCCTGTCCGCCGTGGTCCTTTTCAATAAAGAACATGTCGAAAAGATCCGGGTTCAGACTGAAGAGATCTTCATGATCCGGGTTCTGATTCACAAGATCGCACATGGCTTTAAAATCCGCATTTTCCTGCGAAATATAGCCGATTTCCAGAGAAACCATAACCGGAAGGTTCAGACTTGCTCCGCGATTGCAAAGCGAAGAGAGATCGTCATCGATTCCCAGATTGGGATCGATCGTCACAAAATCCTTTGGCGCGTTCTGGTCGTCGACCGCAAAGAGATTGGTCAGCAGAATTCCGCTCATGTTCAGATCGTTAGTCGTCTCCATGTCGCCGTCCGACAAGTATTCGATATCGGTAAGAATGCTGGAAATGGTTCCGGCCGCCCCGGTCGCCCGGTCTGTAAACAGCGCCGGATTCACCTGATACCAAAGGCGCATGTCGCTTTCGGAATTTACGATATTTTTCGAGTTGACCGTATCCATTACGCTGAGGGCGGTCACCTTTGGTTCTTCTTTCGTTTGATTCGAGCAGCCTGCCGCACTGATGAGAAGTGCCGTAGAAAGGGCCGCCATTAAAAACTTTTTCATGAAAGTCCCCTGGTCTGAAGGCCGTAAACAAGATGGAATGGATCTTTCCGGATCCAGTTGTTAAAAGCGATCGTCTTTTTTGTTTGAGGCCTCATCAATGTCATTAAGTTAAGATTTCTCAGACCACATCAGCGTTAAGCAGTGATGTGGTCTTTTTCTACTCTTCAAGTCAAATCTCGAATGATTCGAGTTTTTCACTTTTTCTAAAAATCTATTGACAAATTTCTGCCGCCGCGCATGCTGCTTCGCAGCCGATGGGGAGAACTTAAAGGAGTTTTCCCTATGACTGCTATCGCCAAAGAATGTTCTTTCTTCAGAAACACCTTCCTCAATATCATCAGCTCAGAAACGGCGAACCCTGCCAATTTTACTTCTCAGTCCGCCTTCACCCGTAAGCGGCAGATTGACCTGCATGAGCTTGTCCTTCTTCCGTTTCAGCTGACAGAGGAATCCCTCGCTGCTTCCTTTCCCTGGATCCTGTTTAAGGGCGGATCATCTGTTTCAGCCTCTGCTGTGTCTCAGGCCCGTTCCAAAATCAACTCTTCACTTTATAAAAACGTCTTCAATCGGTTTAACAAGGCAACTTCCAGCTCTGATGTTAAAACCTTCAAGGGTTATCGCCTCCTCGCTGTAGATGGAAGCGAGATTCAAGTTCTTCCTGAACAGGACAATGACATCACCTATGGCGCTTCTAAAAAGGCAAGAAGAGGCACTTTGTTCATTTGAATGCCGAATTCGACGCCCTCAACTCCGTCTTTACTGACGCGCTGCTTCAACCCGGCTCTGAGAAGAATGAAGATTCAGCTCTTCTTGAACTCGCTCAGCGTTCTTCATTTCAGAAAGCCATCTTCATCGCTGATCGGGGATACGAAGCTCTTATGTCTTTCTATCGCCTGCAGAAGGAACATGTCCCTTTTGTCATACGTATCAAAGACGAGACATCATCTACAAGCATTCTCAAGTACTATAAGACTCCCGAGTCAGAAGAGTATGACATTCCTTTCAATGTGATTCTGACCAGTAAAAACAACAGGCATGTCAAAGACCATTGGGATGTCTATAAGTACATCTCTTCGTACAGGAAGCAGCCTGAATTTGACGGTCAAACGACTGAACTCCCTTTAAATATCAGGGTTGTGAGGTTCAAAGCTGCCTGCGAAGGGAATGAATCATTCATTACCGTCTGCACCAATCTGTCGGAAGCTGAGTTTGGGACCGAGGACATCAAGCAGATCTACCGTCTGCGCTGGCAGGTTGAAGTCGGCTTCAGGGGACTGAAACGAAACACCGATCTTGAATGGACTCATTCAAGGAAGCTTGATCTGGTCCAGGCAGAGATCTATGCCAAAATGACTCTCTACAATCTTTGTTCCCGTTTGCGCAACAAGGTAGAAAGATCTCGTCAGCACCAGAAGCGCATCGCTCAGGCCAAAAAGCACAAGCAGAAGGCAGATTTCGGATTCATCATCAAAACGATTCAACAGTGGCTGTTCAAAAAAGCCAGAATCAGCTTGAGTACACTGGAAGATCTTCTTCTGGCCAGGATATCTCCGATCAGAGAAGGAAGAGCTGATACCAGAAAGAAGAAGTGACAGATTTGAAAACCGAAAAGTCATCAGGATGATTTTTTCAACAGGTAGAAAATCATCCTTTTCGTCATGCCTGAGACGCAAAATATAAGAAATAACAACGCTCATGAACAGGGTATACGATTTTTATCCCTCCTTAACTTAATGACATTGGAGGCCTCATATTTGAACAGACAAAATTGAATGTGATTTACAAGTACTGGTAATTCTTTATAAAGCACCCGCAAAAGCAAGGCAAGCGGGTGGTCTCTTCCTAACATATATGGAATAAAAACAGGATTCCAAAAGCTCTGACCAGAATCTGTGCGCCGTTTTGCAGAACGATGGCTTGTCAAAACGCGCTGATCCTTTGAACTTTGGATATTTTCATTATACCTGATGTTCTTAAAGAATCATGAATCACTCCGTTTGCGTATAAGGGACATATCCTCAATTCTGTTTAGAAAATCCGGACAGTTATTTAGAAATGCGACAATATTCGATCGAATGCCGATGTATTCCCGATTTTTGCCGAAGAGTTTTCTTTTCCCTTCCCGCTTCTGTAAGGGCATTCTTATTGGGCGTTTACAGACACCTTCCTCTGTTCAGATCCCTAATTTAGCCAAATCCATAAAGCAAGTTTTCAAAGCATTTCGCTCCCTGACTTACTCGAATTCCGGGGCTTCGGCATACGTGAAACCTTTCGAAATCCTATGCCGATTGTCTGGGACTTATTTTTACAGACAGGAAAGATGCTTGAAAACGCGCACAGAAAAACGCGTAACCAAAGTCCTGCACTCCACCACACAAAAACCTCTGGATTGTTTTCAAAATCCAGAGGTTCGTTTTTCATAAAGATTGGGTTAGGTAAGGCTTATTTCACCATGCCCATGGGCTCATCCTTGAAGATGCGCTCATCCATGAGCTTGAGATCTTCCGCGATCGCCGGTTTGAATTCCATCTGATCGAGAATATCTTTCTGCAGGTCAACGCCAGGAGCGATTTCGACGAGGGTGAATACGCCGTCCTTCAATTCAAATACGGCACGTTCAGTAACGTAAAGAACTTTCTGTCCGGCTTTCTTTGCAAATTCAGAAGAGAACGTAACTTGTTCTACGCTGTCCTTGAATTTCTTGATGCGTCCTTCGTTGACAATTTCCAGCTTGCCGTCGCCAATTTTTCTTTCAGACCGCCGGCAGTGAATGTACCGCAGAAGACAACGACCGGAGTGGACTGGGTGATGTTAATGAATCCGCCGCAGCCCGCGATTCTTGGACCAAAACGGGAAACGTTGATGTTTCCGGTTTTGTCGCATTCCGCCAGACCGAGGAAAGCCTGATCGAGTCCGCCGCCGTCATAGAAGTCAAACATGGCTGGCGAATCGATGGTGCATTCCGGGTTGGTGCAGGCGCCAAAGCCTACGCCGCTGGCTGGTACGCCGCCGATGTTTCCGGCTTCGACGGTCATTTTCAGACCAGGGAGGCCTTCTTCGTTGGCGACATTGGCGATGCCTTCCGGAATACCGATACCCAGGTTCACGATCGCGTTTGGCGTAAGTTCCATTGCCGCACGACGGCTGATAACTTTACGCGCGTTCAGCGGCATGGGTTCCAGGGCATCCAGAGGACGCTTGATCTGTCCGGAGAATTCCGGTTTATACGGATCAAGATAGCTCTGCCAGTGGTTTGCCGGAGTGCCTTTTACGATGTAGTCCACCAGAATTCCAGGTACTTTGACATCTTTTGGATTGAGCGTTCCGTTCGCGACTACGTCTTCGACCTGAGCGATGACGATACCGCCGGTATTTTTAACGGCTTCAGCCATAGCCAGCGCTTCCAGGAAGGCAGCTTCTTTTCCATGGTCATATTACCGTTTTCATCCGCATAAGTTCCGCGAATGACACCGACATTGATCTTCTTGAACGATTTGTAGCGGAGATATTCTTCTCCGTCGATAACCATCAGTTCAACGAGATCGTCCTTGGTGACATCGTTCATTTTGCCGCCCTGCAGACGCGGGTCGACAAACGTGTTCAGACCGATTTTGGTAATTACGCCTGGACGGTTGCCGGCGATTTCACGAAGAAGCTGTGCCAGCGTACCGATCGGCAGGTTCCAGGCCTGAACCTTATTTTCCGTAACGAGTTTCTGCAGGGCAGGAACCAGGTTCCAGTGTCCGCCGACGATGGAACGAAGCAGTCCATCGTGTGCCAGATGGTTCATGCCCAGCGCGTCGGTTCCGTCACCGACGTTTGTCGGGAAAAGAAGATCAAGATCTCTTGGATGCCCGGTTTCGAGGAAGCGTTTTTCAATGGCATACGTTACTTCCTGCGGATGGCACATGCCAATAAATCCGCTCATGACAATGCGGTCGCCGTCTTTAACGAGATCCGCTGCCTGAGCTGGAGTAATAACTTTCGACATTGAATGTCCTCCTGACTACTTGTTCTGGAACTGTTTGTCTTTGACTTTGTTAAGGAAGCAGTCCATGCCGTATTTCTGGTCTTCGGTTGCGAAGCATCCGGAGAATTTTTCTACTTCGGTCTGGATGCCTTCATCCATCGTTTCGTTGAGACCTTCGTTGATCGCTGCTTTAGACGCAGCAACGGCTTTTGGAGCGTTTTTCGCGATGCCGTTTGCCATCTTCATAGCAGCTGCCATGAGTTCTTCGGCTGGATATACAGCGTTTACCAGACCAATTTCGAGGGCTTTCGGCGCTTTGATGTTACGAGCGGTGTAGATGATTTCCTTAGCGATGCCGACAGGAACGATGCGAGCCAGACGCTGGGTTCCGCCAAAGCCCGGAGTGATGCCCAGGCCGACTTCCGGCTGACCAAATACAGCGGTATCAGCAGCAAGACGGATGTCGCAGGCCATAGCCAGCTCGTTTCCGCCGCCGAGTGCGAAGCCGTTAACGGCAGCGATCACTGGTTTTTCCATGGTTTCGATCATGCGGAAGACTTTGTTTCCGAAGGCGCCGTATTCAGCAGCTTCTTCTACGGTTTTGTCTTTCATTTCGGCGATGTCTGCGCCGGCAACGAACGATTTGTTTCCAGCACCGGTAATAACAACGGCACGGATTTCGTCATCGTTTTTAACGTCGTTTACTGCAGCTTCGAGATCCTGCAGAACTTCAGTGGAAAGAGCATTGAGCGCTTTCGGGTTATTGATGGTGATCAGAGCAACGTTTCCGTTTTTCTCGAGAAGTACTTTATCCATGATTGATCCTTTCTTCACGGCTCAGTATTCGAAAACAGGACAGTCTGAAAACAGATCCATACCTGTGAAACCGTCTGCAAAAATTTGAAAGAGAAAAACTGCGCGGCTTCAGGCCGAATAATTTGAGCGAGTATATGGTTTACGGTAAAATTTGAACCCTGTAATGCGGGGATTACAGAGAAAGAAAAGGTAAAGAAAGGGAAACGAACGTCTCCCCTTTGATGACAAAGCGCTTATTTCTTGTAGTTGTAGAAGCCTTCGCCGGTTTTGCGGCCAAGTTTGCCAGCGCGAACCATCTTCTTGAGAAGAGTTGTCGGACGGTACTTGGGATCGCCGGTTTCGTCATAGAGAACGTTCATGATAGCCAGAACGACATCCAGACCGATCAGGTCGCCAAGAGCCAGAGGTCCCATGGGGTGGTTGGCACCAAGCTGCATAGCGGTATCGATATCTTCAACAGAAGCGAGGCCTTCCTGAAGAATGCCGGTAGCTTCATTGATCATCGGGATCAGAATGCGGTTAACAACGAATCCAGGTCCTTCTTTAACTTCAACCGGTGTTTTGCCAATTTCTTTGGCTGTAGCGATAACTTCGTCTTTTACTTCTTCTGGAGTGTTGGCGCCAGAGATAACTTCTACGAGTTTCATGCGGTCAGCCGGGTTGAAGAAATGCATGCCGATTACCGGATGCTTGATTCCGTTAGCGATTTCTGTGATGGACAGAGAAGAAGTGTTCGTAGCGAAGATGGCATCGTCTTTAACGATTTCATCGAGCTTTGAGAATACGTCTTTTTCAGAGCCATCTGTTCGAGAGCAGCTTCAACAATCAGATCGCAGTCAGCGAGATCTTCGTAAACGCCGGCAGCCAGGTTGGCTTTTGCAGCTTCAGCAGCTTCCGGAGTGATTTTGCCTTTGGCAACGAGTTTGTCCTTGCCAGCGCAGATTTTGTTGATGCCGTTTTCGGCCCATTCTTTTTAACGTCAACGACGGTAACTTTATTGCCGGCAGATGCAAATGCGTTTGCAATGCCCTGCCCCATGGTTCCAGCGCCAACTACACCAATTTTTTCATGTTTTTACTCTCCTTGATCAGGGACGGTCATCGATCGCCGTCCGATAATGAGAACAAAGACGACAGGCTCCCAGGCCATAACGGCCGGGGAGTTTCTGTGTCTGAAATTTCTGAGGGTGCGGATGATCCGAAAAGATGAATCCGTACGTCATATAAAGAGCGAAGCAGATCCATGCGGTACGAACGTACCGTATGGAGAAGAGAAAGGTTTATTACTTCGCAGCTTTGATCGCTTTGATTTCTTCAATCAGAACCGGCAGAACGGATTCAACGGTTCCAACATAGCCCTGGTTGGCAATTTTGAAGATTTCTGCTTCCGGGTCACGGTTGATCGCGATGATGTAATCGGATTTTTCCATGCCCGCTACATGCTGAACGGCACCGGAGATACCGCAGGCAATGTAAAGGTTAGGACGAACGGTTTTACCAGTCTGACCAACCTGTCTTTCTTTAGCCAGGAAGCCGTCTTCAACAGCAGCACGGGTTCCGGCAACTTCACCGCCGAGCAGTTTTGCGAGTTCTTCGCAAAGAGGCAGAGCGCCTTCAGCACCACGGCCAACGCCAACGAGGATATCGCATTTGGTGATATCTACACCGGCAGCTTCTTTTGGTTCGATGCCTTCTACAACAACTGCAGCTTCTGTGTCGTTCCATTCTGGAGTGAATTCAACGACTTCGCCCTTGCGGGAAGTATCTGGTTTTGCCATGTCGAATACTTTCGGACGGATGGTCGCCATCTGCGGACGGGTATTCGGGCAAACGATTGTACCGAACAGGTTACCGCCGAATGTAGGACGGGTAACGAGCAGGAGAGCGTCATCATCCGGGATCTGACGAGCAGCAGCGCCGCCGCCGAGGGTGATGTTCTTTCCAATTTCAATACCGGTAGCGTCAGCGGTCAGACCTGCGTTGATACGTGCAGCAACACGCGGTGCAAGGTCGCGGCCGAGAACGGTAGCGCCGGTCAGCAGAGACGAAGGTTTGAATTTTTCAATAACCTGAGTCAGAGCGTCTGTGTAGAACTGAGTAGAGTAGTCTTTCAGCTTCGGATCATCGACAACGATAACTTCATCAGCACCGTGAGCGATGACGTCAGCTGCTTTGTCTTTTACGTTTTCGCCAAGGAGAACGCCGACTACTTTGTAGCCAAGTTCCGGAGAAGCATCAACGAGTTCACGAGCTTTGTTAATCAGTTCGTAGCCGACTTCCGCAGGCTGGGAATTTTTCTGTTCTACAAATACGTAAATATCTTTGTAATCTGGAAATGTAGCCATGACAATCCTTTCTACTTCTTGATCAGCTGTTTCTCGTTGAGAGTTTCAGCGATTTTCTTACCTGTTTCTTCAGCGGACAGGTTGAAGGTTTCCGTTTCAGCCGTTACATCCTTTGTGAATGTGCGGTAAACCTGGGTCGGAGATCCGGCCAGACCGATCTGGCTGAGCGGAAGATCTGCAGCGAGATCATCGTAAGTCATGATGACAACCGGCTTGTTGAAGGAATCAACAATGTCGTTGCAGTTCATGTAGCGAGGCTTGTTCATGCCGGAAAGCGTAGTGATTACAGCCGGCAGTTTAACAGCGACGATCTGTTCTTCATCTTCGAGAGATTTTCTTACGCGAACATGATCCGGAGCAACTTCGAGAATTTCATCTACATAAGTTACCTGGGGCAGGTTCAGACGTTCAGCGGTCTGCGGACCAACCTGAGCGGTATCGCCGTCAATCGCCTGACGTCCGGCAATGATCAGGTCATAGCCGATTTTGTCGAGCGCAGCAGCAAGGGTGCGGCTGGTTGCGCAGGTATCTGCACCGCCAAGACGACGGTCAGTCAGAAGGTACGCTTTGTCAGCGCCGCGGGCGATGGCTTCCTGGAGCATCCCGGCAGCCTGAGGTGGACCCATGGAGAGGACTTCAACGACTACATCGTCCGATTTGTCTTTCAGAGCAAGAGCTGCTTCCAGACCGGCGAGGTCATCGGGGTTGATGATGGAAGGTACGCCGTCACGAACGAGGGTTCCGGTTTTCTTGTCGACTGTAATTTCGGTTGAGTCAGGTACCTGTTTAGCTAATACAACAATTTTCATAGTATCCCGTTTTCCTTTCCACTAGCGAAGCGCTGCGCCGGAGATAACCATGCGCTGAACTTCGGATGTTCCTTCGTAGATCTCAGTAATCTTGGCATCGCGGAACATTCTTTCAACTGGCAGATCGCGGGTATAGCCGTAGCCGCCCATCAGCTGGATGCACTTTGTGGTAACTTCCATAGCTGTTTCTGCAGCAAAGAGCTTGGCTTCAGCAGCCAGTACGGAATAAGGTTTGCCTTCTTCTTTGGCCATAGCTGCGCGGTAAACGAGCATCTTGGCTGCATCAATGCGAGTCTGCATGTCAGCAATGACAAACTGTGTGTTCTGGAATTTAGCGATCGGACGTCCGAACTGCTTCCTTTCCTTAACGTATTTAATGGTTTCTTCGAGAGCACCCTCGGCAATGCCAAGAGCCTGCGCTGCGATACCAATACGTCCGCCGTCGAGTGTGGACATGGCAACTTTGAAGCCTTTTCCTTCACCGCCCAGAAGGTTTTCCTTAGGAATGCGAACGTTGTTGAAGATCAGCTCGGAAGTCGCGGAACCGCGGATACCGAGTTTCTTTTCGTGCTGTCCAATGGTGAAGCCCGGAGTATCCTTTTCAACGATGAAAGCGGAAATACCCTTGTTTCCCTTGGACTTATCGGTCATGGCAAAAATGATATAGACATCAGCTTCGCCAGCGTTGGTGATAAAGATCTTTGTTCCGTTGAGAACGTATTCGTCTCCGACCAGAACGGCGGTTGTCTGCTGACCGGCAGCATCGGTACCGGCGTTTGGCTCGGTCAGACCGAATGCGCCAAGCTTTTCACCGGAAGCCAGCGGACGAAGGTATTTTTCCTTCTGTTCCGGCGTACCGTACTGAGCGATCGGCCAGGTACCCAGGGAGGTGTGTGCAGAGAGGACTACGCCTGTAGTAGCGCAGGTTTTGCTGAGTTCTTCGACTGCCAGAATGTAGGACAGATAATCGGCGCCAGCTCCTCCGTATTCCCGTGGATAAGGAATTCCAAGCATTTTTGCCTGACGAAGAATTTCAACGTTTTCTTTTGGAAAGCGTTCTTTTCGTCGACATCAGCAGCATTGTCTTTGACTTCTGCCTGTGCAACTTCCCGGAACAACTTCTGCATCAGTTTCTGTTGTTCTGTTAAATTGAAATCCATAAAAATGAAGTTCTCCTTTCTCTTCAAATAGAACTTAGGATCCAGGACAAAGACGTACGAAAACGTACCCGTTCTTTGTACTAAGCACAATAATAGCCCTTTAATAGCCCTTTCCAAAGTACTGTCAATTTCAAATGTGAATACTTTCACACGTCAGCACAAAAGTGTGGGAGCTCTTCCGGTATTTAAAATCTGTCAATTCCTTTACATAAAAGGCCTACCTAAAGGGAATCAGACATGCCCTTGACCAGAATGGCCCGAAGCGGGCAAAATATACCCACATTTCTGCGGTCCACCTCCATGATATCGCTTTCATTTTGCATTTTGTTTATTAATTCAGAATTTAACCCGTTTTTTCAATGTTTTCCGTTTCGCTCCATCCCACAATTTCGTATTTTCCATCCGATTCGAACAGCTTTCTTCTTCGAAAAGGAACGCCTCAAACGGTCAGGCTGCCTGACAAAACGCTGTATTTCGTTTTGCTTCGGTTCACTCACTCCCCTGTTCTTCTGGGAACACTTCTTACGGATTGCGCCTCCCGTTCACTCGCTGTCCTCATTCAGAATTGCTTCGCAGTGAAGAAAGCAGCCCATACAGCGTCCATATACAGACAGATCGGCTATAACAGATCACCAATATAAGATCGTCTATATAAAAGAGACTGGATCGGACTCTTCTCTATACGATGACTGACAGACCATACTCGTTTTCCGGATTCGCCGCGCCCGCAGGATCCGGTTTTCTTTTCCCTGTTTTGGGTTTGCGTGCCTCTATGCTTGCGTGCTCCTCTATATGGGAAAGCCATTTCGTGGATCAGCCCGTCAGGAAGTTGCGAGTTCTCTTTTCTTCTTCCGTTGCCGGGCATTCGAATCTGCCGGTCAATTTTCTGTTTCTCCTGGACATGATCCTGTATGTGATCTCACTCTTATACGGGAGTTCAGATCCAGTCGTTCCCTTTAAAGTGCCTGCTCGGAAAATCTTCTGAGAATTTGTGACATCTGGCTGAAATCCCTTTCGGTTCAGAGCGTCACCAGGCGGCTTTTCCCTCTGGTCTGAGCGCTCGGTCAAAAATGATGGTTTAGAAACTGGGGCTCTCTGATAAGATAAAGACAGATTCAAACAGTCCGCACGTTTGTTTTCCTGCTCGATCCGGTCCTTTCGAAGGCCAAAAACAAGGCAATTCGGCTTTCTTTTTAAATTGAAAGCGGTTCACGATCTGGGAAGGCGAACAATCGCGTCGGAATCCGGGAAACTGTGATTTCTTTCACAAAACGGTTTGATATTCCTTCGCGGGTGGGCTAGTATGAAATCGCAAATCTCGTAAGAGTAGAAAGAGGTCATTCGTAATGAGTGAAAAAGCTTATATCGTTGGCGCAAAACGTACCGCCATCGGAACATTCATGGGCTCTCTGAAAAATGTAACCCCTGCTGATATGGGTGCTACCGTTCTGAAAGCAGCTCTTGAACAGGCAAATGTAAAACCAGAACAGGTTAACGAAGTAATCATCGGTAACGTAATTGGTGCCGGACTTGGCCAGAACATCGCACGTCACATTTCTATCGATGCTGGCATTCCTAACACAGTTCCGGCACATTCCATCAACATGGTTTGCGGCTCCGGTCTTGAAGCTGTAATCGAAGCAGCCATCCGTATTCGTGCTGGATGGGGAAGCATCTTCGTAGCCGGCGGTGTTGAAAACATGTCCGCTGCTCCTTATCTGATCTCCGGCAAAAACCGCCAGGGCGTTAAGATGGGCAACCAGACAGTTGTTGACTCCATGATTTACGATGCGCTGACAGATGCTATGAACAACGTTCACATGGGCGTAACCGCTGAAAACATTGCGAAGAAATACAACATCACCCGCGAACAGCAGGATGAATTCGCTTTCGCCAGCCAGGAAAAAGCACTTGCTGCTATCGCTGCTGGAAAATTCAAAGATGAAATCGTTCCAATCGAAGTTAAAGAACGCAAGAAAACCGTTATCTTCGATACCGACGAACATCCAAGAAAAACTTCCATGGAACTCCTTGCTAAACTGAAACCTTCCTTCATCAAAGACGGAACCGTTACAGCCGGCAACGCATCCGGAATCAACGACGGTGCTTCCATGTGTATCGTAGCCAGCGAATCCGCTGTAGCTGAAAACAACCTGAAACCAATCGCTGAAATCGTTGCTTTTGGTCAAGGCGGTGTTGATCCTCTGACAATGGGCCTTGGTCCTACCCCGGCTATCCTGCACGCTCTTGAAAATGCAGGCATGACTCTGGATCAGATGGAACTGATCGAACTGAACGAAGCCTTCGCTTCTCAGTCCCTTGGCGTAATCCACGAACTGGTTGAAAAGACTGGCATCGATCGCGAAGCTCTCATGTCCGTTACCAACGTAAACGGCGGCGCTATCGCTCTTGGTCACCCAGTAGGCGCTTCCGGAAACCGTATCCTCGTTTCCCTGATCTACGAAATGGCTAAACGTCACCTCACTTATGGTCTCGCTTCCCTCTGCATCGGCGGCGGCATGGGTGTTGCTGTAATCGTTAAAATGGTTTACTAAGAAGATCTGAATTCAAATCTTCAGCCGGATCCTGGATCCGGCTTTTTCATGTCCTGTTTTCGTGAAAACAAAGGGTTTGCGGTTTCTCTTTCCCTTCGAAATTTCCAGGCACTTCAAAGAAAAGCGTCAGACGATGTTCTCTTTTCCATCGTTCTGACGCTCTGGAAAGTTTCCTGTGCAGGACTTTCCGATCCATCTGTTTCTCTTTATATAAAGTGATTCGTATCTTTGGCTGTCTGCTGTTTCGCCCTTTCCTTACAGACCTCCCGTTTTACGCCTGAAGACCAAAGCAGAGGCATCCGCTGCGATCGGCGTCATCCAGAATAACTGGATCGTAGCTGCAGTGGCTCATCGACCAGAGGGCATTCAGCCTGGAAACTTTCTGTGCATCTTCTGCAATCATTTCCTGACTGAGAATGCCGTCCTCTTCGGTTTCTCTGGCGTGATTCCAGCTTTTTTCCTGCAGGATGTGAAGTCGAAGTTCGCTTTCATTCCAGGATCCATACGTTGCCAGAATCGAGTTCAGAATACCCAGAACGTTTTTGGTCATTTTGGTGCAGCAGGAATCCATCGGCCCGAATGGACTACGGTATGAGAGCAGTTCTCACAAAGAACGCCGTCATCGGTGCAGCGGAAGGTGCAGGGAACAAGACCTTCTCCAAAAATGCAGGTGCTTTCCCGTGTAGCAAGATACAGGAGGTTGTGAATTCTCTGTGCGCTGGGCAGTTCGCCTTCAGCGCTGCGAATGTTTTTAGCAAGGTAGCAGGCACAGTCGCAAACCTGAACGGAACGTGATTTCATATCAATAAAATAAACCGAAACACATCGAATTCCAATAATGCTGTGGAAATGTACCCGGTTTCCTGGCAAAGTTTAACGCGTCCTTAATGTAATGCGCTTTCACACAGGCTGTACATAAGCCATTTTCGAGTGCTCACGCAACAGGTTACGCAATTTTTTAATCCGTTTTGGATAAGCTTTTTCATCATTTTGATCATATCGATTCAATCTTCAGAAACATCGTGATTTTGCACGTCCGAGCGGGCTTGACTCCCCTTCTCTTATGCAGGCTCCCTCTTCAATATATGGAAAAGACCAGCTCGATCGAATCCGATTTTGAGATCCGAAAGAACTGGTCTTTTTATAAAGCGGCTTGTAAAGCTCCTTTCTTCTATTTCATTTTGGACGGATTTCCTTCGGCCTTCGCATTGGATGGCAAGGATAGAAATCCAGCCGTCGGGTTTACTGAACGGATTTCAAATTGCTGAGCGCATTTACGGATGGAACTTTACGCAGAGCGAGCAGCGCCTGATTGAGCGTTTTGGCACTCTGATCAATTTCACTCTGTCTTTGCGGATTTTCCAGAACCGACCTGGCCTGTGTGCATTTTTCGTCAAAGTTCTGATCCTGATTTATATAGAGGCCGTTTAGAGCATCGGCTTTCTGGAGTGCCGCATCCAGAAGATCCGTGATGAGCGTCGGTTCCGGTTCTGGATCCGTTTCGCTGTACAGACCGTCTGTAATTTTCTGGGAATGGGTCTGATTCAGACATTCCGTCGAGAAAATCACATCGCGCATTTCGCCTTTAAAGCCGTTGATTACGGTCGTGATATTGCTCCCGTTGTAATAACCGCCAAGCGTCAGCTGATTCAGGCCGGCCAGCGTGGAGAAGAAGCCGGCATTGCCAGCTCCGGAAAAGGCCTGAACTTCCTTACCGTCGATATACCAGGTAAAGGTTCGATCCGGACCGGAAGTGCAGACGAGAACGACGTTATGCCACTGTCCATCGCCAAGATCTTCCGTGTTTCCATCGGCTCTGGTGTGGGCCAGATCCGGGCGCAGCGACAGCTTGCCCTGCAGCGGGCGAAGGGAAATCGAATGGCGATTCATTTGACCGCCGCCTGTCTGGATCAGGCTAGTCGTTGTACCCGCTTCTTTTCCATAGACAAGCGCCATGGAATCTGTTGCTGCATCCGTCTTAAAGCGGAAGAAGAGACTTCCTGCATTCATGGCTTTTACACTATCGGCCTGATCGGAAAGATCGATCAGTGTCTGACCGTCAAACGTCTGGCCAGAAAGGGCTTCGTAGACTTGGGCACTGGCTTTATAGGCCTCCATGCCGGTTTTCACTTCTCTGGCCTGGGATGTCTGTTCTTCTCCATCGTTCCAGCGCAGTTTGTAAAACCAGGTCTGATCCGGTTCAACTTGGTCTGTATACGATCCGGACTGTACGGTTTCGATTTCCGCATACGTTCCGTTTAAGGAAGACGAGCGAAGAATCGTGACGGATGCGTTTGTCGGATTTTCAAACTCGAGTACCGCCTGTGCATAGCCGCCTTCGGCTTTGGAGAATACGATATTCGCAGGCTCCGTCTTCGATGGAATTTCCACTGTGGCTGGCGTATACGTCGTAACGGTCGCATCGGTCGTCGCAATCTTCACGTTCACGACGGCGGATTTTCCTGCCGGAAGATTTGTAAAACGAAGGGTCGTCCTGTCGTCTGGACTCGCAATATCATATGTTTTCGTCCACGAAAAGCCGGCTGCTGTTACGGTAACTTCCGCTGTACCTGCCGTTTTTCCGGGATCGACCAGAGCGGTCAGATCCAGAGACAGTTCGCCAATCCCGGTCTGGCAGTCCGGCTGCCTGTCGGACTGCGTACTTTTCTGGTTCATCTTGTACTGCAGACGACAGATTGGACTGGACGTGTCGTAAATTCCCATGGCCCGGGTCAGATCATCAAACATGACTTTATGCCCGATTCCGTTGGGGTGGAGACCATCGCTGTTCAGATTACCGGTTCCGCCCTGATTGGCATTCGTCTGTCTGGCCATCGCCGCCTCCCAGGTTGTGGCATGATCGGCAAGAATATAGTTTTCTTCCTGGGCGACTTTTCGCACTTTGGCGATATACTGTTTCAGATTGCCGCGCCCGGAAGCTGTGGTGACGTTACAGGCCCGGAGAATGATTTCCACATCCGGATTCTGCTTTTTGATAGTGGCGAGATTTTCCTTAAGCTGCGCTTCGAACACGTCCGGTGTAATACCGGATGCCGCGCAGTCGTTCATTCCAAGCATGACGATCGCCACATCGGGAACATACGATTCGATGCGTGCTTTTTATGGGGATCGCTCAGCGTATCCTGGGCAATCGCACCGCTCACGGCCGTATTGAGAATCAGATCGTCTGGTCGATTCAGTCCGTCCGGCGCGTGCATGTATTTATCAAAGAGCTGAACGATCGTATCGTAGCCGCGGGTATGACGGCATCCATGAGTAATGGAATCGCCATAGAAAATCCAGTTCAGCTTTTTGTCCGATTTCAATAAATCCCGAATCCGTTTCTGGGTATCGGAAAGTGCGGTTTCTTCGGGCAGCGTCGACTGACGTTTTAACGAGGCCTCTCCTTTCGAAATCGAATAAGCAGGCAGCTCCGCCGTTCCATCTTCCGAAATCAGGCGCAGCGTCCATGAGCCATCCTTTACAGGAAGCGAAACGGATGCGTTCGCCTGAACGGGTGTACTCAGCTCTACTTCCCCATTTTCCGCATGCAAAATCCAGTCGGATCCGCCAAGAACGTCGGACGAAGCGAGGGTTAGTTCAAGCGAAGCATTTTCAAACGAGGCCTGAAGGGCTTCCTTGCCATTGGCTAAATCATGGTAGGCGGGCTGATCCACGGGAATGCAGTCATCGAGGTTTCCGGCATTGTAGTCGCTGGTCGTCGACTGTCCTGTCACGTTTTCCAGAATTCTGGCGATTTCAAAATGACCATAGCCATTGAGCTGATCGTCTGCATTCAGGCAGGTCGATTTGAACGTATCGGTATTGGAATGCGTATACTGATCGACCACAAACACGTTCTGCGCATTTGGTTCGGCACCCAGATCCGCTGCAAAATGCGTCTGAATCAGATCAGCGATTTCTTTTGCGGCTGCATTTTTCTGGGCATCCTTGCAGGCGTGCGGCGTCTGAATCACCAGATAGCCGTTGGAAGGAATAGCGTTTTTCAGCGATGTCAGCGCCGTTTGATAGCTGTTTTTCCAGACATTTTTATCCGGTGCAGCCACATACTCCTGAATGTCTTCGATTCCAGCAGTGTAAACGATCGTTCTGGCGTGGAAAGCATTCTGGCTGTCCGGCAGTGCAGATACGGTATCCGAAAGCGTATTTCCCGTTTTACCCGCATTGGCGACAAAGTGCGAATGCCCTATTTTTAAAGGTTCGATAGCTGTGGACATCTGTCTGGGCTTTTCCCAGCGGGCGTATTCTTCAAAGTGATACACAAAACTGCGCAGGCCCTGTACATGCTCGTAATTGGCAGCAACTTCCTCTCCTCCGACAAACATCCACGTATTGCCGATTTCATCGAGCGAGAACATGTCTTTTTAAACCGGCTCTGTTCAGCCGACGTGAGGGCATTGGCCTGGGCCGTCGTCAGCGCTTCAGAAGAGATTGCAACCTGAGAAATTTCTCCTTTAAACCCTTCATAGACCGTATCGGCTGGTTTGTAGCCGCCAATCTGCAGCTGGTCCGCATTCACAAGTCGGGTAAAAAGCCCTTTGAACGCTGCCTGGGAATAACTGAGAACGCTCACCCCATCCACGCTGACGCCAAACGTCGGATTGTCGGCGCGGCTGGTCAGAACGAGCGTGTGCCACTGACCATCTCCATAGCCGCTTCCGTTTGTCGCTTTGGCTCCTCCGGTCAGATCCGCACGAAGTTTATGCGTACCGTTTCGATAATCGAGGGCCAGATAGAAAATCTTGTCGGTTGAATACGAAGCGTTTGTATTGCTCATATCTTCCGGATTGGCACAATTGTGATACGTCAATAGATGGCGCAGCGCCGAATCGGTCGCGTTTTCCGATTTGAAGCGAATGTAAACGGATCCTTCTTCCAGATTTTTATGGAACCGATCGAATCGCTCAGATCGACCACTCTGGTACCGTCAAATACCGATTCGCTTTCGTTCAGTGCTTTGTTCAGTACGCTCTGATGCAAATAGGCTTCCTTGCCCGTGGAAGCTTCGATGGGCGTGCTGCTGATTTTGCTGCCTTTTTGAAGCTTGTAAAAATACGTCGTTTCCGTCTGAACCATTGTATCGATCCAGATCGATTCTGTCGTTTCCCGATGGAAACATACGAACCGTTTTCGCTGTCCGCACGCAAAATGGAATACGTATTCGTATCGTCTTCTGCCCGGTCGATCGCAATCTGTACCTGGGCATATCCGCCTTTGGCCTCAATTGCCGGAAGTGTTTCCTGCGCGGCCGGACGGGTATTCGTTTTTGTTTGTGTATGTACCGCCGACGGGATCGCTTCGGCCGCAAGAACCTGAGTCATGGACGATCCGAGGGCTGTGCAGCTCATGGAAAGCGCCAGCGCCAGGACTGAAAATTTCGTTCGAGCTGTTTTTCTGTTCATAGAAATCTCCTTCTCTTTTCGTAAGAGCGGATCCAGTGCGTCAATTTTGGAAATCCGCCAAAGATAAACCGATTATAAAAGAGAGAAGAAACCGTTTTCGCAAAGTTTTCAAAAGTTACACACAGATTTTTTATTCGAATCATTGCCGTTTCAAACCATCGTTTTCTCCTTATTCAAAACCGAAAAACCCCTTCGTCTGCAATCACGAGGGGTTTTGTGGTTCATTTGTGCCGTTAAAAATCGGGAAACGTGCTTCGAAGCATCGAAACGAATTTTGTTTCTTTGATGCGTTTTCTTCGATTAGGAAAGAGAGGCGAGCGCGTCTTTGGAAGGGACGAGGCGCAGAGCGAGCAGTTTTTCGTTTAAGGCTTTGGCCGCGGCATCGATTGCTGTCTGCTCTGCAGCGGTGTCGTAAACGGTCTGCGCACTCGTTACTGCCTGCGTAAACGCCTGATCCTTATTGGAAAAGGTACCTTTCAGCGCCTGTGCTTTGTCGAGCGTGGTTTTCAGAACACGCTTATCCAGTTCTGGTTCCGGTTCCGGCTCGGTATCTTCGACATATTTTTCTGCCGTGATGGCCATGCCCTGTTCGCGGCTGAACGCTTCTTTGGAGAAGATTACATCCCGGATCGAACCGTTGAAGCCGCCAAGAATCGTATTTCCGTTTTTGACGCCGCCGATGGTGATCTGATCCATTTTCGACAGCTTGCTGAGAAGGCCGGCGTTGTTCGCGCCGTCAAATTCGAAGCCGATGTTCTTGCCGTCGATGTAGACGCAGAACGTTTTCGATGTGCCTGGATTGGACACCACGACGACATTGTGCCATTCGTCATCATTCAGCTGCGGGGCTGCTGCTTTTTCGGCACGTGTGTGGGAGAGATCGGCACGAAGGACGGACGTACCGTTCAGATTTTTCAGGCCAATGTTGGAAGACTGGTCGGACTGATAGAGAACCGCCGTATCTGCTGCCGCTTTTCCGGAAATGACCGCCATATCCGCAAGCTGAGATGTCTTGATGCGGAAGAAGATGCTGCCGCTTGGCATATTTTTAATGGCACTGACTTCCTGTGCATTCAGTTCAATGACTTTGGCACCGTCAAAGCTTTCTCCTTTGAGGCCGCGATACACTTCGGCACTGGCTTTGTACGCATCCATGCCCGTCTGTACTTCCTTGACTTCCGTTTCGTGATCGGTCGTATCGGTCCATTTCAGTTTATAGAAATACGTCTTTTCCGGGCTGACGGAATGGTCGACGTATTCACTTTCGCTTGCCGTACCAATTTCCGTATACGTTCCGCTGCGGCTTTCGCTGCGAAGAACGCTGACCTGCTTGCCGGCTGGAATTTCCATGGTCAGGGTGACGCTGGAATAGCCGCCTTTCGCATCGGTAAGTACGGCGGTAAAGGGAGCCAGCGTATCCGTGATCGTTACTGGATCGCTTTGCGCATACTGGATCGTTTTCGTGCTGGAGTTCGAGATGGTCACATCGGCTGCGGCGTTCTTTCCCTTGGGCAGATTGTCAAAGACGATCGTCGTACTGGCGGAAGAAAGTTTGTTATACCTTTTGGTATAGGCAATTCCGTCAACCGTAACGGTGACTTCTGCCGTTCCAATCGTATCCGCAGCAGCCAGACTGGTCAGATCGACTTGAATAACACCCGGCTGCGGACTGGTGACGTTCGGTTTTGTACTGGAGGTTTCCGTCGCAAAATCATAACGCTGTGTACAGATCGTGCTGGATTCATCGTACAGGCCGAGTGCCTGGATGAGATCGACAAACATCATGCGCTGACCGATGCCGTTGGGATGGAGATTGTTATTGTTGAAGTTGGCTGCTCCGCCCGAAGCGGTTGTGCCATACAGCGAACGGTACGTATCCCATGTCATCGCGTGATCAACCACAATCGCGTTGTTGGTCTGTGCCAGTTCTCGAATCGCCTGCGGATAGTTGTCGTTCGCATTCGATACCGACGCACGTCCGGGAACGGTATTGCAGATGCGCAGCACGAGCAGCGCGTTCGGGTTCTTTTCCTTCACCGCGTCAATGTTCGCCTGCATGTTGATTTTGTACTGTTCTTTCGAAATGCCGCTGTCGTTCATGCCCAGCATGAGAATGGCGATATCCGGCGTATAGTTTTTAATGCGTGCCGAAAGGTTCGGTTCCGTCATCGTATCGACAGCTTTCGCTCCGGAAACCGCCGTGTTGATCACGAGATCATCCGGACGATTCAGACCGTTTGGATCGTCGAGATACTTCTGGAAATTCTGGGTAATGGAGTCGTATCCATGGGTATGGAGCGCGCCATGGGTAATCGAGTCGCCGATAAACAGCCAGGTCAGCGGCGTCTTCGATTCGAGCAGGGCCGTCACTTTTTCTGCAGTTCCGTTTTGTCGGCTTCGTCCATTTTAACGGGGACAAGCGAAGCCGCAGTCTGGCCTTTGGAAATGGAATACGACTGTGTTCGGGAATTCTTGTTCGATTCGACACAGGTCAGCGTCCAGGTGCCCTCGGATACAGGAAGCGTGACTGTCTTTCCCGCTTCGACCGGAACAGTAAGTTTCAGATCTTCGCCCTGTGCTTCGAGAACATAGTTTCTGCCTTCAAATACCGAAGCGCTACCTAATGTCACGTTCAGTCCGTCAGCCCCGGTGAAATCGGCTGTAAACGGAGCCGTTGCAAGAGCTTTATAGACAGGAATATCCGAAAGGACATGCGAGTCAATATAGTCTTCGCCCCAGGCGAAATTGCTGGATCCATAAACGGTCTGTGCGAACTGTTTAGCGAGGCGGTACTGGCCAAGTCCGGTCAGAAGCCCGTTTTTCACGGTCGGCTGATCGGCAGAATTGGCGAGCGGCTGACTGGAATGATCGACGATAAGAACATGACCGGCCAGTTCGCTGGAAAGCGAACTGCGGAAGTCTTTCATCGCATCGGCAAGTACCTTCTGTGCATCGGGATTGGATGCATCCTCGGTAACATACGGTGTCTGTAAAACGAGATACGTATTCACTCCGTCCGAAGCGGTCGCTTTGTCCAGCAGCGTCTTCAGGTCGGCTTTATAGCCGGCAATCCACGCGGCTTTGTCCGAAGCGGTCGCATAGGCATCCAGATCTTCTTTGGATGAGAGATACACAACGGCGCGCGGATGAACGACCTGCAGCTGTCGGTCGAGTTTTTCGATCGTTTTTTCAGATCATTTCCGGCGGCTGCACCGTTTGTGACGTAACGCATCGTCGCAAAGCCGTTATCGCTTCGTCTGTCCCAGCGAACGAATTCTTCAAACTGATTGGAGTACGGACGAATATCGCCGATCTGATCAAAGTCGCCTTCCGTATCCGCTCCGCCGACAAAGAGCCAGGTGTTTTCGGTGGAATTGGAGAACATGTCCCTGCGCAGATTGGCGGAAGATTCCATCGAAAGCGCCTTGGCCTGTTCCTTCGTCAGTTTCTGGGAAGAAATTGAAACGTACTCGATGTCGCCCTTAAAGCCGGATTCCACACCGCTGGCGCCGGTATAGCCGCCGATTTCCAGACGATCGAGTTCAGAAATTCCCTTCAGGAAGGCTTTCGCATTGGTACCGGTCGTATCCGCAAAGAGAGGATCTCATTGCCATCGACAGCCAGATACGCATCAAATCCGCTTGCGGTATCGGAAGCGAGAACGGCGGTATGCCACTGTCCATCACTCAGATTGCTTCCGGCTGCTCCGCGCAGGGCATTGATGTTCACCCGTGCCTGTCCCTTGTCGTTGTGCCCCATATAAAGCAGGTTATTGGCGTTGGGAAGACCGCTGTTAATGAGGTTCCTGCTGCTGGAGGCGGTAAAGGCATAGCGTTCCGCTCCAGCTTCGTCCATTTTGAAGCGGAGAATGATCGATCCGTCTTCGAGATCTTTAACGGCATCGAGCTGATCGCTCATCGAAACAGTACGGGATCCATCAAAGCTCTGTTCGTTTTCGGCCAGCGTTTTATGCGCTTCCGCATTTTTGATAAAGGCGGTTTTGCCCGGCGTGGCCGTTACGGCTGCATTCGAGATCGTATTTCCATTCTGGAGTTTATAAAAGTACGCTTTTTCGTTGGTCAGACCGGTATCAATAAACGAATAGGAAGATCCATCGATCGTTCCGACCTGCGCATACGTTCCGCCTTCTTCTTCGGCACGAAGAATACTGTAAATTTTCGTATCGTCTTGCGGACGCTCGATCGAGAGAACCGTTTCCTGATAACGGCCTTTAGCCTGAAGAACTGGAAGCGTAACGGGATCGGGTTCTTCCGGATCGGTCGTGCCGTCATCCTGATACGCCGCCTGTAAAGACAGCACAGGCGCATTGGCATCGAGGATAACAGGCTCTCCAGGCTGATACGATTTTCCGTTGGCCGTCCATCCGGTAAAGGTGCTGCCCGCTTTGGTTGGCGCGGCTTCGGGAATGGTCAGAACGACGGCACTTGCCGCTTTGGTTACAGACGGCATCTCGGCCTCAAGACTTCCCTCTCCTGCATCCAGCGCGATGGAGAAAGTTCTGGTCTCAGGCTTGTAGGTTACAAAAGAACGCAGTTCCTGCTCGCTGATCGCCTCATCCGTAATGGCTACGTAATCGATCGTTCCTTCAAAATAATTTGTTGTCGCAGGTGTACCGCTGACTTTCCAGCCGCCGAGCGTGGCTTCATCCAGATTGTTAATTGCCTTAAAGCCGGTCGCCTCGCGTGTAAACTGGGTCCGCGACTGTGCGGGATCGTCACTGACTAGAGAAATCTTGTTATCGGACGTATAGCCCAGAGCGCAGATATGCGTTTCGCCGCCTTTGAAGCGTGAGACATCTCCCGCATAGGCGACACCGTTCCAGGCAAACTGCGGCTGATACGTATTGTCAGCAATTTTACTGAGCTGAAAGTAAATCCGGTTTGCATTGCCGCCTGCTCCCGCCGTATCCTTGGCCATGAAAAACATCTGGGTATGGGTCACGTTTTCCTTAGGCGCAGCTTTTACGAAAATCGTCGGTTTGTCCATATCCCGGAAGGTGCTGATTTCTTCGGGGGTCAGCTCGACCAACGTGCTGTTATCGAACTCGATTTTGGACGTATCTTTATAAAACGGGGCGTTGGCGATTGAATCCATGCCAGCAGCCGTCTGGCTGTACTGCACTTCGGAGGCAACGCTCTGACTGGCATCCCCGCCTGAATCCGATAAAAATACAGTTTGTCTGTGACGCTGTCGGTATCGGTAAAGGTGCCCTTTCCTTCCGATACGCTGGCGGTTCCGATTTCGCTCAGTTCATCGACTTTGGTTCCGCGATACACTTTGTACGTCAGTGCGCTGTCGGCGTTTTCGGGCAGCGTAAAGGACAGATCCGTTTTTTCAGACCGGATTTCACCGTCAGATCGGTAATCTGTACTTCTGTTTTCAGGGTGGTTTCTTCACTGGCAAGGACCGGCATTACAAGCGTGTAGGCAGGGGTTGTCATCGTCATGGACAGCGCAAGAGCCAGGACAGAAACCTTTTTGAATACAGTTTTTCTGTTCATCGTTGTTTTCCTTTCTCTTTTGCAGAATTTATCTGAATTATACCGAAGCAGTCATTGTGAAAATTTCCTCCAATCAATATGTACAATCGATTGTCTGATTTCTTTAAATTTATCTTTCTTGCCTGTTTCCTTTTGACAGCCGTTCTAAAAACGATTTCACAGAAATGAAAAACGGCTTTCTCTGTTCGAAAACAGAGAAAACCATTCAAAGAAATTTGTACAGTTGTGGATTATACAGGCAGAGCACGAAAGACGTTCCCGCAGAAGAAGAAAGTAAGATTTCTATCCGAGATATTCGAAGAAAAAGTCATATACGGCCGGACTCATTTCTTTTAATAAATCCGGATACAGGAAATAGTAGACGCCGGCTTCCGCGAAAAATTCGCTGCGGTTCGTCGCTCCATATTCACCGAAGAGATCTTTTTGCGTCTCATAAATTTCTTTCCAGCGCGGCAAAGAGGATATGCGCAGCGTCGATCCGTGCGTTCGTACATCCGCCAAATGGACCAGTTCGTGAACGATCGTCTCCTTAAAGCTTTCCGGACTGGAAAGACTGCATGTTCTTCCGTTTCGAAAATACGTAAGGTATTCCGACCGGTTCAGATCCGGCACCTTGATGGCGGCGGTGAAGTTGGACGCACGTGAAAAACCGGCTGCATCAATATTCGTCTCCTGCTCGATCGCCTGGTTGAACGAGTTTTCGCTCAGAAAATAAATTCCAGCCGCCTGCTTTTTCAGAGCGGAGGGCAGTTCGTGAATCATCTGCACGATCGCCTTCTTTTCCGCGTCGCCCGGCATAGATGCCTGATCGCTCACTTCAAAATAGACCGCCGGATGTTCATTGCCTTCCTGCACGCAGTTTTCAAAGAGGGATGAGGACTGCTGCAGCGTCTGCTGGACAGCCGAGTCGCGCACGGTAATCAGCTGAATAAACGGAACCGGCGTATGAAGCAGATAGACGAAATAGCCGCAAAACGCCGCCACGCCCGCTGCCGAAATGAGAAAAGACAGAATTTTACGCTTTCGAAACAGGAAAGAGAAAAACCGTGCCCCCACGGTCAGCGAGGGAACGATCAGTGCCGGAGAGGATATGGCCTGTTTCCAGATGATCTCAAAATCGCCGGCAAAAACGATCAGGAAAAGAAAGAGCGATCCAGCAAAAAGTCCGTACAGCAGCGATACGAAGAAGGCAGAAAGAGAACTCTTCCTGCCTTGCGGTTTATTTTTCATTTCTATGGGTCAAATGCGTCCAGAAGAGAAAGCCTTAGTTTTCTTCGGTTTTCTCTTCTGCGTCAGCCGCGTGGGCTTTCGCTTCTCTGGCTTCTTTGGATGCCATGGTTTCGCTGCTGTTCTTATTCAGAGAACTCAGAATCGAGTCGATCTTGCGGCCCTGATCGAGAGAGTATCCTGAACAAAAATCAAATCCGGCATCTTGCGCGCTTTGATGTTGCGGGCGAGCGTACTGCGGATAAAGCCTTTCGAGGCCTGCAGCACTTTCATTCCGGCATCATTGCGTTCCTGTTTTCCCAGAAAGGAGACGTATACTTTCGCCTGCGACATATCGCGGGTGCATTCCACATCCGTAACGGTCACGAAGCCGAGTTTCGGGTTTTTCAGTTCGAACTGAAGAATCCGACTGATCTCCTTTTGAGGATCTGATCCATTCTGTCCTGTTTAAGCGTCATTTTTAACTTCCTGATCTTCGAAAGCTTCAATGATATCGCCGACTTTGATGTCGTTGAAGTTTTCAATTGTCATACCGCATTCAAAGCCCTGGCTGACTTCCTTCACGTCCTTATCGAAACGACGCAGGGATCCCAGCTTGCCGGTGTAGACAACAATGCCATCGCGGATCAGGCGGCATGAGGAGTTATGGCGAATCACGCCGTCGGTTACGTACGAACCAGCGATGGTTCCGACTTTGGATGCCTTATAAATCTGACGAACTTCTGCCTGACCGGTAACGACTTCTTCGTAAACCGGGGCGAGCATGCCTTTCATCAGGCCTTCAAGTTCTTCAAGTGCCTTGTAAATAATGTTGTGCAGTCGGATTTCCACGCCTTCTTCTTCCGCTTTCTTACGAACGGCTGCTGTCGGACGGATGTTGAATCCGTAAATGATGGCGTTCGACGCGGAAGCGAGCATGATATCCGATTCGGTGATGGAACCGACGGTCGAACGGATGACGTTGACTTTGACGGTATCCACAGCCAGCTTTTCGATCGAGGCTTTCAGGGCCTCTGCAGAACCCTGAACGTCGGCTTTGATGAGGACGTTGATTTCCTTCATATCGCCTTCGCTGATCATGCGGGCCATATCTTCCAGAGAGCGGGCAGAGGAAGAAGCACGTTCCGATTCAATCTGCTTGGACTGACGGTGACCGGCAATCTCAGCAGCCTTTTATAGGAATCGTAAACCATGAACACATCGCCTGCACGCGGCACTTCGTTCAGACCGATAATTTCGACTGGAGTCGACGGTCCTGCACTCTTGAGTTCCATACCCTTATCCGAAGTCATCTTACGGATACGGCCATAGGCGGTTCCGGCAACGAGAGAATCGCCGGAGTGGAGCGTACCCTGCTGAACGAGCAGCGTAGCGACCGGTCCGCGGCCTTTATCGAGCTTGGCTTCAATAACGGTACCGCTGGCGGCTGCATCCGGGTTGGCTTTCAGCTCCTGCATATCGGCAACGAGAAGCAGGGATTCGAGCAGGTCGTTTACGCCCTGACCGCTGCGTGCGGAAATCTGGTTGAAAATCGTATCGCCGCCCCATTCTTCCGGCATGACGCCCTCGTTGGCGAGTTCGCTCATGACACGGTCCGGGTTGGCACCTGGTTTATCGATCTTGTTGACGGCAACGACGATTGGTACCCCGGCTGCACGGGCGTGGTCGATCGACTCTTTCGTCTGCGGCATGACACCGTCATCGGCTGCGACGATCAGAACGACGATATCGGTAATCTGGGCACCGCGAGCTCGCATGGCGGTAAACGCTTCGTGACCCGGCGTATCCAGGAACGTAACCTTACGGCCGTTCAGGCTGACCTGGTAGGCACCGATGTGCTGGGTAATTCCGCCAAATTCGCCTTTTACGACGTGGGCGGAACGAATGGTATCGAGCAGGGTAGTTTTTCCGTGATCGACATGACCCATGATGGTGACAACAGGCGGACGCGGTTTAAGATCTTTCTCATCGAATTCACGGTTGGCAATCTGGTCTTCGATATCATCTTCGTCAACAACAACTTCCTTGTTGGCCTTCACCTTGAACTCTTCGGAAATCAGTTCGATTTCGTCATCGCTCAGCGGCGTATTGATCGTGCACATGTTACCGAGCAGAAAAAGGAACTTGATCAGTTCAGATGAGTTTCTTTTCATCAGTTCGGCAAGTTCACCGACCGTGATCGGAAGCGAGTAGGTAATTTCCTTTGGATACTCGATTCTCGGTCTGGAAGGGCGGTTGTTATTGTTATTGCGCGATCCTCCGCGATTGTTGTTGTTACGATTCCGGTTATTGTTTCCCGGCTTGCGTCTTGCTGGCTTATTGGCCATTCAATCACCATCCTTTTCTAAAAACGAAAACAGAAGTTCTGTCCAAAGGCGGACAGTCTGTTTTTCCTATGCTTCTGGGAAGACTTCGCTCTTCTGTCTTTTACGGCGTACTCGGAATGTACTCAAGCTTGAATCACTCCAGTACGAACATCGAAATAGACAGACTTGCGAAGGGAATTTGTAAATTCTTTTATGACAAAGATTCTCCATCCTGCGTTTCTTCACGTTTGGCGAGGGATCGGGCGTTAAGTACTTTTCGATCCCTCTGGCAAATCCGGCGTCGAGAATGGCGATGGAATTTCCGGCTTTGCTGCCAAGCTGATCGTAGCGATCGGCTTCGAGGGTGTAGCACGGTATGGAATAAAACGAACATTTGTCATGCAGTTTTTTCGTCCGGTTTGCACCGCAGGCGGAACTGATTACGACCGCTTTTGCTTTTCTGGAAGAGATTGCGGGAATCAGGGCATCGCCTTTAGCAAACTTTCCGGCTCGAATACAGAGTCCTAAAAGAGAAACCGTCGCATCAGCCGGCACGGATCATCAGCTCCAGTTTTTCATAGACCGCATCTGGAATCTCACACTCGAGGGCTCTGGCGAGCGCTTTGTTCTTTTGGCTTTTTCCAGCGTTTCCATAGATTTCTGGATATAGGCGCCGCGGCCGTTTTTCTTGCCGGTCGCGTCGACGAGCACTTCCCTTCCGGGGTGTGCACGACCCGGATCAGATCCTTTTGGGAAATCTCTCCTGCGTCACGACGCATTTTCTCATCGGAATTTTTCTCATGGCGATCGATCTCCTTTCCAGTCAGGGCTTACTTGGCATATTCGGTTCCAGTTTCGGATTGGATTCCCCTCCTGGGATGGAAATCAAATTCAGAATATGGATATGCCATCAGGCTAAGGCTGTCTCTGCCTGACTTGCGGTCTTTCAGACCGCTTTGACAAGTTTACACAGACACACAGGTTTTGAAAAGAAATAGCCTGTGCTGTCCTTGGAATACAGGTCTGTGCAAGTTTTCAGAAGAAGAAGCGATCCGCTTATTCTTCGTAGTAGGAATCGTAATCTTCGTAGTCGATATCGTCGCTGTAACGATTTTCTTCTTCTTCGATTTCGTTGTCTTCGATTTCAGCGAGCTCTTCATCGGTGTAAATCGGATGAAGTACGTTGAAGGCCGGTTTCTTGCGTTCCTTGCGGCGCTCGTCTTTTTCTTTTTCGCGTCATCCTTGCCTTTGGAAGGTTTAGCGGGTTTTGCGGGTTCAGCTTTTGGCGCTTCGGCAGCAGATTCAAACTTGGACACGTACGTCGTACGCTTTTCGCTGAGCGATTTGCGTTTTTCCTTGGCGATGCGTGCCGCTTCTTCCATTTCGTCGAGTTCCTTTTCCTTAACGCTGACACTGGACTCTGCGGTTTTCGGCGCTTCGTTTGCCGGTTCGGCTTCGCTTTCGTACTGCGCTTCGCGGCTGGCGAGCGTATCCATGCGGTCGAGGTGACGATCGTCGTAATCGACATCGTAGTCGTAGTCGGCTACATCGGCGATATTGGCGGTCGGTTCGTTGGAGTTCTGCAGTTCTTCGATACGCTTCTGCTGCTTGTAGGCGCGTTCGCGGGCTTTCTTTTCTTCGTACTCGCGATGCATTTCTTCTACGTACCCTCTCCAGTCGATACCAAGTTCATCGAGTTCGCTCTGGGAGCGGATATCGATGCGGTAGCCAGTCAGCTTGTACGCCAGACGGGCGTTCTGTCCTTTTGCCGATGGCCAGGGACAGCTGATTGTCTGGTACGGCAGCAACCAGCGTACGGGAATCGTCGTTCGGATTGCGGTCGCGTGTGGAGCGGCGGACTTTTTCGCTGCCGAGTTTATCGGCGGCTTTTTCATGCGGGAAAATCTGAACACCCTGCGCAGGCGAGAGCGCGTTGGCTACGAGCTGCTGCAGATCGTCGGACCATTCGAAAATGTCGATTTTCTCCCCGTTCAGATTCGAAGATACTGCACGGACACGGCTTCCGCCCGGACCGATGCAGGCACCGATCGGATCGATGTTTTCGTTGTTGGAAATGACGGCCATCTTGGCGCGGAGTCCCGGGTCGCGGGCGATCGCCTTGATTTCGATCGTTCCGGAAGAAATTTCGGCGACTTCCTTTTCAAACAGGCGCTTGATCATGTCGTTGCAGGAACGGCTGACCATTACCATGGCGCCCTTGGATTCCTTGTCGACTTTTGTGATGACCACGCGGATCATTTTGCCTTCGATGTACTCTTCACCAGGAATCTGGTCAGATTTGCGCATGACGGCGTCGGTTGCACCGGGCTGAAGCTTGCCTTCCTGATCGGCGCCCAGACGAACCATGACGAAATTATTTTCTACGGAATGAATCAGACCGTCGACCATGTCGCTGACGCGGTCACGGTACTCTTCAAAAATTTCCTGTTTTTCAGCATCCTTGAATTTCTGGAGCATAACGCTCTTTACGGTCGAGATATCGTTGCGAACGAAGTCTTCGATATCGGCTTCTTCTTCAAGAACCTGGCCCACGATCGGATTTGGGGTAATGTCCTTGGCTTCTTCGACATCGAGCTGGGTTTCCGGATCTTCTACCGTTTCCACAACGTCCCAGATCCGGAAGGCCTTCAGGCCGCCCTTGGGATCGAGTTCGGTACGAATTCTCGCGGTTTTCAGACCGTGGGATTTGCGGTAGCCGACTTCGATGGCGTCATTGAGAGCGGAGGTAAGAACTTCCGGCGAGAGATTGCGGAAGGACTTGATGGCTTCGAGCGCTTCCTGCGCTGTTTTTGCATCCGCTTCGAGTTCCCTGGATTTTGAATTGCGTTTGGTTTTTGTTGGTTTCTTTTCTTTCATTGCTTTGTTAGGCATATCTTCCTCTGTATTAAACTTTTACAGCGCTGCGAATGTGCGCGATATTGTCTCGTCTGACCTGGTATTTTTCGGACGGCCCTTGATAAACGTGCTGATTTTCAGTTCGTTCTCATCCGCCGCATCGAGTTTGCCGAAAATTTCCTTGACGTGATCCTGCTCCTGGATCAGTTCGATCCGTACATACTTGCCGACCTGGTTCTGGATCTGCTTTTCGGTTTTCAGGAGCCGTTCAGCGCCTGGGGAGCATACTTCCAGCATATATTCGCCAGGGATCGCGTCCGCTTCGTCTAACAGCACGGAAAGTGCTTCGGAACACTCGGCGCAGATGTCGAGATCAATGGGCTCGTCTTCACGGTCGATCATGACGCGAAGAATCAGGGGCCTCATTTTGGTGTCCCATTCGAGCTCATACAACATGCAGCCCTTTTCTTTCAGGGCAGGCTCAATCAGGGTTTTCAGATTATCCATTCTCTCTCCTTACAAAATCGAAGGGAGCGGATGTCCGCTCCCTTGGGATTGATAACACGATCAGTTTAGCACTGCAGGCAAGGACCTTCAAGCAAAGGCCCTGAAAAGTCAATGGGCAAAGAAGTGATTTTCCCTTTATTCTTGCCTTTTAGAGCGCTGTCTTTCGGATGATGGATGCCACTTCATCGGCCGCTCTCTGCGCGTCGTCGTTGACAACGACATACTGGTATTCACCCTGCATGGCCATTTCTTCTCTGGCTCTGGCAAGTCTTGCCTGAATGGCTTCTTCCGATTCCGTGCTCCGGCTGCGCAGACGGTTTTCAAGATCTTCAAGCGTAGGCGGAACGAGGAAAATCGAAACGGCTTCCGGGTAGTTGTTCATGACCTGTTTCGCGCCCTGCACTTCAATTTCGAGCATGACATTGCGTCCAGCTTTCCGGTTTTTCTCGATTTCCGAACGCGGGGTTCCATACGCGTGATCGGCAAAGCCGGCGTGTTCCGCAAATTCATCATTGGCTGCGGCTTTTTCAAATTCTTCCGGCGTTGCGAAATGATAGGTAACGCCTTCGATGTCTTCCGGGCGCGGATCGCGCGTGGTCCACGATACGGAATTGACCATATTCAGCGCATCCATGTCGAGATTTTCCCGGATCGTCCGCTTTCCTACCCCGCTTGGGCCGCTGAGAATGTAAATGCGGGCATCGTGTTTTGTGTCGTTCATTGTAATCCTTCCTTCTGTCTGATTTTAATTTGCGCTTTCCTGCACGTTCTGGCTGAAGGCTGCTCTGTTTGCACAGACCATTCACAGCTGCTCATCCGCTTCTGTATTGTTTAAGGCATGTTTCGTATTCGTTTCTTTTTCGGATTGGCGTGAGCCAGACCAGTAAAAAGAAAACCGGCCGAATGAAAAATACGGAATTTCGTGCTCTTCCAGAAACTCTGAAGCCAGAACGGGAAAATACCGCGATTTTAAAACGGGAATCTGCGAACTTCCATTCCTATGCCGCACGTCCATTGACGCATAGCTGCTGTAAGAAAAGCCGCAGAACAGGAAAAGAACCGCTGCCCCCGCCAGACGCTGGCGTATGCGGCTGCGCTGCTCTATTTTCCTGTCGTTTTGTTTGCATCAGGATTTTCTCTATACTATACGAGAATTCAGGATTTGAAGAAATTTCTGCATTTCTTTTATAAAAATCAGTCCCAAGCGGACAAGGAGGTAGGCGTATGCCCTTTGACGGTCTTCTGCTTTCACGCGTCGTAAATAAGCTTCAGGAATACGAAGGAGCCAAAATTGGAAAAATTCAGAGTCTTAGCGATGAAGAGATTCTGCTCTTCTTGCATAAGCCGCAAAAGGCAGCGCCAGGCTGGCGCTTTGCGCGCATTCCAACACGTGCCGTCTTTATCTGGACGAAAAAACAAGGACGTTCTGCCCAATCCTTCCCCTTTGTCATGCTTTTGCGCAAACGCATTTCGCAGGGCTATATCACAGCCATTGAACAGATGGGATACGACCGGATAGTCCGTTTTCATATCGTGGCGTCCAATGAGTTTTCCGATCGCGTCGAATACGATCTGTATGCGGAAATGATGGGCAAATATGCCAACCTGATTCTCGTCGATTCCAGAGACCAGACAATTATCGACTGTCTCAAGCGAATTCCGGTCTACGAAAATTCCAAGCGTCTGCTGCATCCGGGGCGCTTTACACGCTGCCGCAAAAACCGGAACGGCAGATGCCCGAACCGCCGGTTACGATCGATCCGGACCGTTCACTGGTCAGCCAGATTGAAGGCTTTTCGCCCGCGCTTTCCCGTGAATTTCTGTACCGCATGCAAAACGGACAGACGTATGAAGAAATTTACGACGAGATGACGCATTCCGATCTTCTGTATCGGACCGGCAAGGAATTCCATGTGCTTCCCTTTGAACATCTCCAGACGCCCTGGACGTCCCTCCCCTGATGGAAGGGCTGGAAACGCAGTTTGAAGCCGATGAAAACCGCCGGCGCATTTCCCTGCAGTGCGGCGATGTCTTCAAAGCCGTGGATCGAGAAATCCGCAAGCTGTCCAAAAGCTCCCGCGTCTGGAAGAGTCGCTGGAAGAATCGTACGGGTATGACGAAATGCGTCAGATCGGCGACGCGCTGTTTGCCCATCTCGATCTGCCAAAGTCTTCGCACGTGACGCTGGAATCGTTCGATACCGGCGATAAGCTGGAAATCGATCTGGATCCGCGCTATTCGATCAAGGACAACGCGAACATTTACTATCACAGGTACCGCAAGCTTAAGCGCGGTCGCGAAATTCTCGCCGAGCAGGTGGAGCAGTGCGCCAATCAGCTCGAATACTTCCAGATGCTTGCCGAGCAGCTCAAATACTGCAGCGCCGATGACGTTCTGGAAATCCGCCAGGAACTGGCGGACCGGCATGTTCTGCATCTCAAAAAGATGCGATGCGGCGCAAGAAGAAAAAGATGCCCAATATCGTCGTTCTGAAAATGGGCGATTCGACCATTTACGCCGGCAAGAACAATCTCCAGAACCAGTACATTACCTGGACGCTGGCCAGACGCAGCGATCTCTGGTTTCACGTCAAGGATTATCACGGCTCCCATGTCGTGCTGCAGAGCGAACATCCGAGTGAAGAAGAAATTCGCTTCTGCGCCATGCTGGCCGCCTGGTTTTCCAAAGGCCGCTATTCTTCGAGCGTGCCGGTCGACTACACCCGGATTAACCAGCTCAGGAAGGTTCCGGGAAAAGGCCCCGGCTTTACGACGATGAAATCGTTCAAAACCATTTATATCGATCCGGATGCGCATGTCATCGAAACGGCGCTTAAAACCGGAAAGGCGCGTCTCGATCTGTCGGAAAACGAACAGTAATTCGTACGTTCCGCATAGCGCCCGGAAAGCAGTTTCTCAAGCTGCCTCACCTTTTCTGACACAGCTTTCCTGCTCCGTCCAAATTTGCTTTAGATAAAGATAAACGTCTTCGTTTCGAATTCCTGAGAATTCAGTTCGAAGACAATGCCATTCGGTTAACGGTTTTGTAGATTGCCAAATTATCCATTTGAGATAATTTGTCTTTTTTGTGGCAGGAAGTTTAGGAAGTTTCAAAACTTGTACAAATGAGATTATTGACAAAAATCGCGGGCCCTTCAGGCCATAATCCAGCGGAGCTTGAAGGGGTCATTTTCCCCTTTCCAAATTGGAAAGGAACTATTGACATGCCGCATTTAAGCTCCACTGCATTCGCTTTACAAACCGCCATGGGCTCTACTGTGCCCTCCGGTCACCATCCATCGCCTGACCAGCTGCGTACGATTCTCCAGGAATCGACCGCAACGGTAATGAGCGGTCATGCGAACTACCATCAGAACAGCGCCTTCTGTCGTGACACCCAAAAGCTGCCTCTGGATAAGCTGGTCGACTTTATCTTCTCCATGCAGAGCACGAATCTCCCGATCCAGCTTGCCTCTTATGCAGGCTTCTGTGAAGAAAACCAGTTTGCCAATTCAGCACTGAGCGAAGCTAGAAGCAAGCTCCGTTCCGACTTCTTTAAGGACATCTTTGACCAGGTCATGAGCAGACTGCTCCTTACAGGTGCATTTGAGGATCGCAAGTATCTTTACCCGACGTATGCCATTGATGGCTCCACTCTGCATCTCGAACCCTTTAACAAGAACAGCGACGACTTCCTCCGGACCAAATCTCCAAAACGCAAACGGGCTGGAGCCCATGTGGTCGCTGCTTATGACGTAGATAATAAGCTCTTCACAGATGTAGAAATCCAGAAACTCGCTAAGAAAAACGAACGCATCGGTGCTCTTGAACTGATGCGCCGAATCACAGAAAAAGGGATATTTATCATGGATCGAAGATTTCATGGTTTCAGTTTTGAAAAGGCGATCATGGATTTGGCGCAGCTGTTTCTGATTCGTCTGAAGAAACGAGACTATCAGGCTCTTCTACAGATTGCAGAAGAATACGACATAGATCCGGAAGTAGATATCACAAAGAATCTGATTCTGGTCAAAAAGAATCTGGCCAAGTATAAAGGCGACGCACTCCACTATCCGCTGGCCGGAAAAGATAAATCCTGTCTGGACGCAAATGGCGAGTGCAATTTCACCATTCGACTTGTGAAACTTCATACCGACACCAGACCCGGCGCACCTGAACCATATCCGTACTTCATAACCAGTCTCCCTGAATCTGAGTTTTCGATTGAGGACATCCGCGATTTGTATAAATCCAGATGGTCTGTTGAGACAGGCTTCCTGGAATTGAAATATTCGACAGGTTTACAGGCTATTCATGCCATAAAGATGGATGCGGTTAAGCAGGAGATCTGGGCTCGTCTGACCTTTTGTAATCTCTGCAGCACAGGCGTCACCTATTGCGAGATTCATCAACCCGCTCCCAGGAAACAGCCAAAACGGAAAACGGTCCTCAACCGGAAGTTCGCCTTTGAGCTTCTTAGAAAGTTCTTTAATTACGAGTTCCAGGATGAAGAATATCTGCTCAGGCAGATCTGGAAGCATAAATCACAGGTCAAAGAAGGCAGGTATTTTGATCGGCATACTCAAAGAAAACCGGACTCAAATCAGCACCGAATAATGTAGATAATTTTCTTATACAACTAAGATTGTTTTGGAGATACTGAACAGCAGCTCTTTTAAGTGCGCCAAATTTTTCAAAAGACAAGATAAACTTATCCAAATAAGATAATGTCACCGTGATATCACCGTGAGGAAGGTACGACTTCCGAGACAGGTTAGGTTCAAATCATTGTTTTATCCGGAAAACCGAATGGCATTGGTTCGAAGACGTTTTGTCTTTCTTTCGATCACCCATTTCGATCAGCTGTTTCAGCAGATCCAGAGAGCGCAGACGGCTGTCGGTCGTGTACTGATACCACTCCATCAGCCAGAGCAGAAACTGATCGTCCTGCGGGCGCAGATCCTGACGATACAGCTTTTCTAACGGATAGCGCGTCAGTCGACGCAGCAGCATGAGATCTGCCTTGGGCCAGGGCTGGTGTTCGCCCAGATGGTCAAGACAGACAAATCCGCCGGTTTCGATGGACACGCCTGCGATCCGGTCCGTTCTCGAACAGACGGTGCATTCATCCACATTCATCAGAACGCCTGCTTCACGAAGAATTTCGATCATCGTCTTGCACGCAGCCAGTCGGGCATCCGCGATTTCGCCTTCCTGCGCCTTTTGCCAGAACGAATGCAGATCGTAATAAATTTCGGGTGTACTGTCGTGCCGAAGAATCAGGGACGTCAGGATCTGGTTGATGCACTGGTATTCGAGCGATGACGAATTTTTCCAGTACGACTCGATCACCTGTCCGTTGATCAGAAACAGAAAATCCCGGGAATACTTCGGATCGTAAGCGATACGGGTAAGCGAAAACGGCAGAAACAGCCGGCGGTTTTGGACGTTTCCTTTTGTACGCCTTTGGCATAGACTTTAAAAATTCCATTTTCATCCGCCATCGTAATCAGGCCATCGTTGTCCTTGTAGTCCATTGTGGAAAGAACAAGCCCCTGTCTGGACTGAATGCGCGCTTCGCCCGACTCAAAAACTGATTTTCTTCTTCCATGCGTTTTTCCTCCTTCTGACTCGCGGCCAAGAATGCAGGGCAATGTCGTTTCTTTGTAGCCTGCCGTACTCAGCACGCCTCTTATTATCCGGATTTGCACGTCCCAGGAAAAGCCCAGAAGAAAACAGCTTCTGGCCAGAGTCGTCTGTACCAGAAGCTAGTAAACCGGTCAGTCGTCGGAGAGTTCGTCCAGACCGAATTCCTTAATTTTGTTTTCCTTATTGCGCCAGTTCTTTCCACGCGCACATACAGCTCGATGTTGACAGGCTTGCCCAGTTTTTCCTTAATGTCCTTCTGGGCGCTCATGCGGATGGAGCGGATCATGTCGCCGCCCTTTCCGATCAGAATGCCTTTTTGCGAGTCGCGGTCGACGATGACGATAAAGGACAGGTAAACCTTGCCGTTGACTTCTTCCATGCTTTCCAGCAGAACCGCAATGGAATGCGGAATTTCGTCGTGCGTTTTCTGCAGGATCTTTTCGCGAACGAGTTCGGTCAGCTGGAAGTTCAGACCGTGGTCGCTCTTCATTTCGCTCGGATAGAGCGGATCGCCTTCCGGCAGGTAATCCTTGAAGACGTGCAGAACTTCATCGATATTTTCGCGTTTCAGAGCCGAGAGCGGGATGATTTCTGCAAAATCGTACAGTCCGGACCAGTAGTTCAGACGTTTAAGCAGATTTTCGCGGGACATCTTATCCACTTTGTTTAAAAGCAGAATAATCGGTTTTCCAAGCGTTTTGAGACGTTCGAGAATAAAATTGTCGCCCGAGCCAAAGGACTGCGTTCCATCGACAATCCAGGCCACGACATCCGCGTCTTCCATAGCGATATACGCGTTTTTATTGAGGACGCGTCCAAGTTCCTGCTGCGGTTTATGAATGCCCGGCGTATCCACAAAGACAAACTGCGCAGCGTCCTGGGAAAGAATGCCGGCGATATTGTTTCGTGTCGTATTCGGCTTATCTGACATGATGGCGATTTTCTCGCCAAGTAAAGCGTTTAAAAGCGTCGATTTACCCGCATTGGGCCGGCCGACGATAGCCACAAATCCAGATTTAAAAGATGCCATACAAAACTCTCCATTCTAAAGCAGACCGGAACTGATCCGGATCCAGCCAGAAGTTTTTCTTTACGAAAACCAGGCCAGAAAAGGCGGCAGAAAAATAAACATGGCCGCGCAAAGCGCAAAGACTGAAGCCATCAGAACCGCAGCAGCGGCCATATCCTTGATCAGACCGGCGCGCGGATCCCGTTTTTCCGATATGTAATCCACGGTTTTTCGATACAGGAATTAAAAATTTCCGCCATGATGACCAGGCAGACGGCCAGGATAATCCACAGCCAGTCGCTTCTGGAAATTTTCAGAATCAGCCCGGCCGCAATCGCCAGAGCGGCGAGAACAAACTGAAAGCGGACGCTGCGATCGCGAAGCATTCCATAGCGAACGCCGGAAAAGGCGTAGCGAAATCTATTGATCAGCCACTTCATGAAGGATGTCTTTCTGTAAGGAAAACATGACTTTTTCATCTTCCGGTGTCATATGATCATAGCCGCAAAGATGCAGAAGGCCGTGGCAGAACAGGAAGCAGGACTCACGGCGTACGGAATGACCGTATTCTCTGGCCTGATCTTCCACTGCCTGGGTATTGATAAAAATATCGCCCAGCTCTTTTTCTTCTTCTTCAATGAAAATATTGGAAGAGTCATCTTTCATCGCAAACGAAATGACATCCGTTGGCCGGTCAATGTTCCGGTAGTCGCGGTTGATTTCATGAATCTGCTCGGGATCGACAAAAATTACGGAGCAGACCAGATCGTCGTCAAGATTCATAAGCCGTCCGGCTTTTTCCATGATCGTCTGGTAATCCTTTACGTAATCGTGATCCGGCAGATGGTCCGTCATTTGATTAAAAACAATTTCCATGGCTTCATTCTACCCCACATTCGTTTGTATGCCGTTTTGAGAAACCGAACGATCCCTCTCCTGGATTTCAAAACCGGGAGGTTCGGTTTTTCGTTTTTCGGTTTGATTATTTGTTCAGCCTGTTTCGTTTTGACGAAACGCCCTGAACAGTCGAAAAGCAGGCTTGAAGCCTGCTTTGGATTTTTGAAATACTATTTGAGCTCGCTTGGCAGAGTGGATTCTCTGGCAATCGGAGAGGCTTTGATCTCGATGATCTTTTCGAGATTCTGGCCGTCCTGGCCGACGAGCATTTTTGTCAGAACACGCATCGCGATCGCACCCATGTCGTATTCTGGCACATTGTAGGCGCTCAGCGTCGGACGCATCATCGGCAGATACTTGGAATCGAGTACCGTAACAATCTGCAGATCTTCCGGAACGGAATAGCCGTTTTCCTTGGCTGCGTTCAGCATGGCGATCGCCTGCGAATCGCGGAAGGCGATGTTCAGCGTATGCGGCTTGTGCGTCTTGAGATAGTCCGAGAAATACTCGTAGCTTGTCTTGTACGTATCGTTATAGGACAGATAGTTTTCAAACGTCATGCCGGCGTCTTCAAAGGCGCGGGAAATGCCCTGCTTCATCTGGGTCATCATGGACAGGTTGAGCTTGTCTTCCATCAGGGCGATGTCAGTAACGCCTTTTTCAAAGCAGTCCTTGACCAGATCGTAGGCGAGCTGTTCGAAGTCAACGAATACGTTGCCGACGTGTTCGTGTTCGGAATCTTCAAACTTGCTGCCGACAACGACCATCGGCACTTTGTATTCGTTGAGTACGTCCATTTCTTCCTGCGTGAAATTGTCATTAAACAGAATGACGCCGTCAACGCGGGACTTGATAATGGATTCGATGACATCCTGCATTTTGGAAATGCCCTTGGATGTCGTGTGGAACATGATGTTGTAGTTGTAAATGTGCGCTACGTCCATCAGTCCGTTGAGAATGCGGGCGTTGTAGGCGAGCAGCTTTTCCGACATGACAATCGAAACCGTCGTCGTCTTGGACAGAGCGAGGCCCTGCGCTACTGCATTGGGCTTATAGCCGAGCTTTTCAATGACTTCCTGTACGCGCTGACGGGTATCTTCGCGGACTACGCGGGAGTCGTTAATAACACGGGACACGGTCGCAAGGGATACGTCCGCTTCCTTGGCGACATCGTAAATTGTAATTCGTTTCATTGCTTATTCCCCATCTGTATCTTCTGGCAGATCCGGCAGATCGTGTTTGTCTTCTTTACCCTCTTTGGCTTCCGGCTGAGTGAAGAACGACTTGATGCCGCTAAACAGTGCGTTTGTGAACTGGTTGAATCCTTCTTCGGAACGGTCAACCGCGCTGCGAAGCGTTTCGCTGTGGCGCAGATCGTCGACTTTGTCATTGACTTTATCTGAGATCTTGCGCAGTTCCGGGATTTCCATCAGCTTGTCGTAGCCGAATTTCAGACCGTCGCCGATCAGGCCGGCAGTTCCGAGTACGAAGTTCTTTCCGGACTCCATTGTCTTTTGAAGTCCTCACTCTGGGAAACGGCGATCGCCGATTTGCGCGCGTTTTCGAGTACTTCCGCGATTTTCTCGGATACGACCTTGAATTCCGCTTTCAGGCGTTCCGGCTGCGTATTGTCTTTCATCCATTTGGAAAAATCATCAAAGATTTCTCTGGCTTCTTCTTCCGCATCGTCCACGACTTTGGCATTTTCCGGATTGTCTTTTTCGCGCATGGCATCCAGTGCTTTCTGCGTGGCTTTTTCCATTTCGTCAATGGCTGCAGTACGCGCTGCATCTTCCTTGGCTTCTGTATCTTCTGCCGGTGCTTCTTCTTTCGGTGCTTCGAGAAGTTCTTCTTCTGGCACATCTGGCAGTTCGGGGGTATCGGCTGGTTCTTTTTCAGCCGTTTCAGTCGCTTTTACTTCTTCTGTATCGACTGTTTTCTTTTCGTCTTCCATTACATATCCTCCATGGCTTTCCTGGTTCGAAACAATTCTGGACTGACTGGACGTCTGTTGACTGGCGTCCTGTGCTGGCCGTTCAGTCCTTCTATTCAGGCCGGGTCTGGCTTTCTTCCGTGACGATGGCGCTGACTTCCTTTTTCACGATGCCGACCGGCTGGAAATCGGCTGCAGGAGCAGACTGACTTTCCGGCTGCACATCCGGCTCGGTTTCTGGACGGGTCGATTTGCGCTTAACGCCTTCGGATTTCTGGTTCATTTTGGATCCGAGCCGCGTTGTACCTTCTGAGAAAACTTTGATGGCTCCCATGGCGGCCTTCTTGGCTGAATCCGAAACCTGATCGACCGTATTGGATACCTGTCCGATCGTGTTCAGAGGAGACTCAAGTTTTACCAGATCCCGATTGACGGCTTCCAGAGTTTTGGAAAAGGTCTTCATGGTGTCGATTACGGATTTAAAGAGCATCGCGAGATAAACCAGAGCGATGACACCCGCAATCGCCAGGGCAATTCTGGCCAGATACATCAGAACATCAAGATTTACTGTCATACAATTCCTTTCTCTGTCTGATCCGTTTTGAGATGTTTCAATTCGCTCAAATTATAGCACTGATGACGTTATTCATTCTTACGGATGAAAACTTTTCATTGAACTTTGAAAAGATTCAGTGTTCTGTTCGATGACGTAAAGAAATTCTTTGACGATTGGCTCCAGATTCAGTCGTTTTCCAGAATGGAAAATAAAGAAATACTAAACGCATTAATCTAAAACGGATATGTTATTAATCAAATATACCATCGATCAATTCAGAAGGCGCCTTCTTGTGACCTGCTCACTGAGCGCCTCAAAAAATCCGTCCATTCCCTGCGGAATGCGACGGATTTTCGCATGTAAATCCAGTTTGAGGCGGACTTTATTCGGCTTCGAGAAGGCGCTTTTGAGCAGATTCTTCAGAAGATAAATGTTTTTCGAAGACATGAAGATATAAACCGCGGGGCCCAGATTCTGCAGCTGCTTTGCGCTTACTTCATCGATCTCCAGCAGACGGCCATTTTCAAGACGATCGAGAAGATCCTGAATGGTCACTTTGATCGAATCGTTTTCCGGATGAATATTGGAATCAAAGTCGAGTACGGCGCTCGCATCCGCTTCGTTAAGCGAATCGGCAAAGCCGTCCAGGAAATACTCCAGACGGGAATAGCGATCCGGTTTGTACAGCGCGACGATCTTCTTATCCGGATAGCGATGACGCATGCCGCGGATCATTTCGCGAATAGCGGTCGGATGGTGCGCGTAATCGTCTACAAGAACGTTTTCGCCGATTTCTTCAATCACAGAACGGCGGGCGATGCCCTTAAAGGAATCGATCTGTGCCGCAATCTGATCGGCCGGCATGCCAAGCTGATGCGCCAGCGCGAATGCGCCCAGGGAATCCCATACGAAAGGCAATCCGCTTTCGTGCAGGATGAGATCGACGATTTTCTCACCTTTGTACAGAACGCTTAGCGTAGAGCCGTGTTCATCCTGCACCAGATTGACGCCCTGATAGTCATTGCCGTCGTTCAGACCGTATTTGACATACGGAATGGGATAGTTCAGTCCGGGCAGCCAGGGGTCGTCGCCGAAGATGACGGCTTCTTTTTCGTCTGGCGAATGAAGCTCTGGAAGGCGGAAATGTAGTCGTCAAGATCTTTGTAGTAGTCGACGTGGTCGAGCTCAATATTGGTGATCAGCGCGTAGTCGGGATGATACGCCAGGAAATGCCGCTTGAATTCGCACGACTCGAGAACGAAATGCTTCGCATCGGCAGGCATATGGCCGTTTCCGTCGCCGATCAGATAGCCGGTCGGTTCCCACGCAGAAAGAATGTGCGCGAGCAGACCAGTCGTGGTGGATTTGCCATGACAGCCGGCTACGCAGATGGAATTGTAGGATTCCAGAAGATGGCCTAAAACTCGTTGTAGCGATACACTTTCACATCGTCCATGGCTCTGGCCTGAACGAGTTCGGGATGATCGTCTTCAAACGCGAGACCGGCGATCACGGTATCGCCCGGCTGGATATTGGCGGGATCGAAGGAATAAATTTCGATGCCGCGCTCTTTCAGTCCGTCTTCGGTAAAAATGTATTTTTCGATATCGGAGCCGCGCACCTCATTGCCTTGATCGGCAAGGATTTCGGCCAGAGCGGCCATGCCGGTTCCTTTGATGCCGGTAAAGAAATAATTCATTCCTTATCGCCGTCCTTTGAAGACGTTCTTGCCGGACGCGAAAGATAGGCGGCAAGATCCATAGGTTTGGAATGGGTATTCGAAGCGGCTGCGGCATTGCTGAGAAGCTCATCCGTCAGACGCGTGCGGTTTGTGTTTGTGCGCGCCGCTGCGGAAGCCTGCGCTGCCTCATGCGCCGGTGCGGCTTTTTCGGCTTCCTTAGCGGGCGCTTCGGCTGCGGCTTTGGGAGCAGCGGAACGGCGTTCGCCAAGCGGGGCGCGCTTTTTGGTTTTGGAGTTGTGCCGTACATTGGCGAGATGATCTGAATCATGTCGGAGTGATCCTGCGGTTCCGGCAGATTGATCGCATCGTGTACGGCGTCCACATCTTTCTGATCTTCGGGAAGGTTTCCGAAAATTGGAGAAAGAACGGCAGAGTAGTCAATAAAGGCGGTTTTATCCTTGCGGGAAGCACCTTTGCGCGCCTGGGCCGGTGCTTTTTTGCTTCCGTTTTTTCGCATGGCTTCTGGCAGTCTGGCTGCTGCTGTTTGTCGAAGGACTCAGCGTCTCTTCAACGCCCGCAAAGAGCGAAGATTCCGGCTTGCGGGAGGTGCTTGCCAGGAAATCGTTAGCCTGACGGTCCACTTCCGCCGGAGTGACCGGTTCGAGCACGGCTGGCGCCGGCGTTTCGTGAACCGCAGGAGAAACAGGCTCTGCAGCTGCAGGCTGTTCTTCAACAGGTTCTTCGGTGGTTTCTTCGACGACATCTTCGTCATCGTCTTCGATGGAATCGACGGTTTCAAACAGGAACGATTTCATCATGTCTTTAATTCCCATAGTTAAGCCTCCTTGCACGTATTGAGGAACGCCTGAATCTGTTCCGGGGTTTTTCTGTCCTTGGATACGAAACGTCCGATTTCCCTGCTGTCTTTAAAGACAGTAAAGGACGGAATGCCGAGAATTTCCTGCTCAATGGCAAGATCCAGCAGTTCGTCGCGATCCAGCATATAAAAATCGAATTCCGGATTGTCGGCGACAATCTTATCGATAAAGGTTTTCAGGTATACACAGTCCGGGCACCATGCGGCGGACCACGCCAGAACAGCAGGCTTGTTCTGCTGCATGGCGTTCTTCACTTCAGTCGGGGTATGAAGCTGTTTCATTTTTAGCCTTTCTGCCAGATGGCCCGATAAATCGGGTTTCCGGCCTGTACAAATTTTTCTTCGTATTCAGTCAGCGGATCTTCCGGATGGTCTTCTCTTCGAAAATCGACGCTGACTTCTTCCAGCATGAATCCGGCATGCGCAAACACAGGCAGGGAGTATTCGAAAAGCGCCTGGTTATCGGTTTTCATAATAACCTGACCGTTATCGGCCAGAACCGTTTTGTACTGTTCGAGAAAACCGGGCGCGCTCAGACGGCGCTTGGCGTTTCGTTTTTGGGCCAGGGATCGGAAAAGTTCAGATGAATGATATCGAGCTCGCCCGGCGCAAACCACTGCGACAGATCCGCGCCGTCGCCATATACGAGCGACAGATTGGACACGCCGGCTTCATCGAATTTTTCGCGGCCAGACCGGCAGCGCTTTCGTTGCGCTCGACAGCCACAAACGTATCCTGCGGATACAGCGCGGCCATTACGGCCGAGTAGCCGCCTTTGCCGCAGCCGATTTCGAGATGGAGCTTTCCGTTTTTCGAAGAATTCCAGTTTCCTTTGTTCTGCTCAGGCGCATGAACACGCGAGGGCGATGTAGTCAGATAGTCAGCAGCCCAGGGAATGCGGCGCATCCGCATCAGGAAGCCAGCCTTTCAATCGCATCCGCGTAAATGGCGATCGCTTCTTCGAGTGCGTCTTCGGATACGCCTTCATCGGCGGAATGAATCGAGCCGACGTGCAGATCGGCCGGTGCTTTTTCCCACGGCTTTTCAGGGCCAAAGGCTACGAAGTTGTCAAAGTGCTTGGCATACGTGCCGCCGCCGATCGTAATGGCCGGGGAGAACGTATCGCCCGTGTAGTCGGCATACGACTGCATCAGATCTTTACGAGTCTGGAATTCGGGTCTACAAAAGCGGCTTGCCTGCGGAAACCATTTTCGCATGCATGTCGACCGGACTTTCCTTGGCCGCTTCTTCAAAGCCGGCAAGAACCTTTTCGGGAGTGGTATCGTTTGGATAGCGGATATCGATCAGAACGGAAGCGTGACCGTCCTTGATTTCGATCTGGCCCGGGTTCATCGTCAGAAAGCCCATGTAAAGGCCGTCGATATCGATGTGTTCCGGAGTGCCTTTCCAGTCCTTGAGCAGGGCATACATCGCATTGGAGAGCGCGTCGTTATACGCCTGGCCAACGTAGTTGAACAGATGTACTCCGGCATTGTTGCCAAGGTAAGGCGTAGAGCCGTGTGCCGGCTTGCCGATCATGGAAATATGCACGCCATCGTCTTCAATGGAATAGGAACCCTTCAGATCGTTGGTACGCAGATAGAAATCGAAAAGCGCGGGATCAAATTCCTTCGTGTTCAAAACGGCAGACGCGTTCTGAATGACGATATTCGGACGCTCGCCGGCTGTCATGGAAGAAATAATCGTGGGCGCATCGCTTTCGAGAAGCATATGGATGTTTCCCTTTTCGCCGTAAATGACCGGGAAATCCGCATCGGGGTAAATCCCATCGCCGGAATCGGACCGCCGTTTTTCAGGTAGTAGTCGATGCCTTCCATGCCGCTTTCCTCATCGGTTCCGGCAATCAGATACACGGTCTTATTCAGCTTTACATTCTGATCGTGCAAAATTTTCATGGCATAGTACGCCGCCAGCAGCGGGCCTTTGTCATCGAGAACGCCGCGGCCAAACAGCCAGCCTTTTTCCTGCGTCAGATCATAAGCCGGACGCGTCCAGCCGTCGCCGGCTGGTACAACATCAAGATGACCGAGAATGCCGACGCTTTCTGCGTCTGGTCCGGCATCGTGAATGGTAATCGTTCCGGCATAGCCGTCAAAGTTTTTGGTGGCAAAACCGTCCCGTTTTCCCATGGCCAGCATCGTTTCCAGGGCATCCTGAACGGCTGGACCAAAAGGCGCATTCGTATTCGCATGTTCCTTATCCCGGACGGAAGGGATGGAAACAAGGGTTTTGAGATCTTTTTAAAGGAATCAAAATACTGATTCGCAAGAGTACGATAATTCATTTTGTTTTTTCACTCTTTCTGTCCTGTCTATTCTAGCACAGCGGCCCGTCTCTCTTCGGCTTTCGAATATGTACAAAACAAAAGACCAGAAGGGTGAGCTTCTGATCTTTGCGTACTTTATTCCGCCGGGGTTTCGCTGGTTTCAGCGGCCGCTGCGGGACGGTCTTTATGATCGCCGTGATGGTCGCCATGACGATGATCCGGACGTCTTCCGTTTCCGCCTGGTCTGCGGCCGCGGTCATTTCTTGGACCTCTGCGTTCCGGTTCTTTATAACCTTCCGGCTTAGGAAGCAGCGCTTTGGCCGAGACTTTGACTTTTCCGTCTTCAATTTCGGTGACTTTGACATCGATCACATCGCCGATCTTGAGAACGTCTTCCACATTTTCTACGCGGTTCCAGCTGATGTTGGATACGTGGAGCAGGCCGTCGGTTTTTCCGAACAGGTTGACGAAGGCGCCATAGCTTTCCACGCGGACAACCTTGCCCTCGTACACGTCGCCGATTTTGGCTTCGCGGCAGATTTCGTTAATCGCCGCAACCGCCTTGTCGATGGCTGCCTGATCCTTGTGATAAATCACTACGGATCCGTCGTCTTCAATGTCGATCTTGACACCGTCGCAGTCGGCAATGATCTGGTTAATCATCTTGCCGCCCGGTCCGATGACATCCTTGATCTTGTCTACGGAAATCTTCATCTGGGCAATCTTCGGTGCATACGGCGAGAGCTGCTTGCGCGGTTCCGGAATGGTCGCGAGCATGTTGGCCAGAATTTCCTTGCGGGCTTTGTTGGCCTGTGCGAGGGCTTCCTGGAAAATCTCACGGGTAATGCCTTTGACCTTGATGTCCATCTGCAGAGCGGTAATTCCGTTTTCAGTTCCGGCTACCTTGAAGTCCATATCGCCGAAGTGGTCTTCCATACCCTGAATGTCGGTCAGAACGGTGTATTTGCCGCTCTCGTCATCCATGATCAGACCCATCGCAATACCGGCTACCGGCGCCTTGATCGGAACACCTGCCGCCATCAGCGACATCGTGCCGGCGCAGATGGAGGCCTGCGAAGACGAACCGTTGGATTCGGTAACGTCCGCTACCGTACGGATCGTGTACGGGAATTCTTCTACCGAAGGAAGAACTTTGGACAGTGCGCGTTCGCCTAAGGCACCATGACCGATTTCACGGCGTCCTGGAGAACCCATGCGTCCGGTTTCGCCTACGGAGTAAGGCGGGAAGTTGTAGTGATGCATAAAGCGCTTGTTATCGACTTCGGTTACGTCGTCGATAATCTGGTTTTCATTGAGCGCGCCGAGCGTCGTCGAGGAAATAACCTGCGTTTCTCCGCGGGTGAACATGGCGGAACCATGAACGCGCGGCATCAGGTCAACCTGCGAGTTCAGCGGACGGATTTCGTCGATGGCGCGGCCGTCCGGACGAACCTTGTCTTCAATGATCAGGCGGCGGACTTCATCCGCTTCAATGTTGCGGCAGATCTGTCCAACCTGCTTAAGCGTACTGGCTTTCGCTTTTTCGCTTTCGTATTCTTTTGCTTCGTATTCCGCTACCGCCTTGTCGATCAGCGAATCGATTGCAGCGTAGCGCTCGAGTTTTTCTGAATGGATACCGCTTTGCGAATATCGCTTTCGTACGCGTCGCGTACAGCGGCTTCGAGCTGCTCGTCAAAGGCAAAAAGCTGAATTTCGCGTTTTGGCTTGCCGCATGCAGCAATAATGGTTTCTTCAAAAGCACAGAGTTCCTTGATCTTTTCGTGACCGAACATCAGCGCTTCGAGCATGACTTCTTCACTGACTTCGTTGGCGCCGGCTTCAACCATGTTGAGTGCCTGAGCCGTACCGGCAACGGTCAGATCAATTTCCGAACGTTCTGCCTGTTCCGTATCCGGGTTCACAATGAATTCCCCGTCGATCAGACCGACTTTTACGCCGGCGATCGGTCCGCCAAACGGAATATCCGAAAGGCAGAGGGCCAGAGATGCACCCAGCATCGCAGCCATTTCGCTCGATGCGTCCGGATCTACGGAAAAGACCGTGTTCACCACCTGAACTTCGTTGCGGAAGCCTTCCGCAAACAGCGGTCGGATCGGCCGGTCGATCATTCGGGCAGTCAGTGTCGCATGTTCAGTCGGACGTCCCTCGCGGCGCAGAAAGCCGCCTGGGATTTTGCCGGCCGCATACAGTTTTTCTTCATAGCTGACCGTTAAGGGAAAGAAATCCAGTCCTTCTTTGGCCTGGGCCGAAGCCACTGCGGTCGAAAGAATAACCGTGTCTTCATAGCGGACGAGTACTGAGCCGCTAGCCTGTTTGGCGATTTCACCGGTTTCTACCGTGATGTTCTTTCCGCAAAAGTCAAGATGAAATACCTGTTTAGCCATCTTGTCTATTTACCTCACTTTTAGTTTATCAAGCGCTATCATAACACAACGAAAATCCTCGTTCTATCCCCCTTGGAAAGGAGTCGGCAATATGGGCTTTGAACATTCGATTTTTGACACCGGAACCCGGATGCTCGGTGTCAGACCATCTTGGCGCTGCAGATATCACCTCTGCCCGACGATGTTCTCTTCTCCGTTCCTTTTTCAGGTTCATTCGCCCTGTTCGTAAGTGTCAAACAATCGACGGGTATACGCGAGACTGAATATTAGATACGCTAAACGGGATCCCTTTCGAGATCCCGCTTGGCGTATTTTTTATTCTTCATCGTTTTCTTCATACTTCGGATCCGGTCCACGGTATCCAATTCGAAGATATTCAGGTAAATCCTTTGAATACGGCAGAAGTGACTTCAATACATCTACCGCGATTTCATCGTCTTTGAACCATTTGAGTTCATCCAGAACGTACTCCATGTAGCGCTCTGGATTTAAGTCGTTCATTTCAGCCGATCGAAACAAAGTCATAAACGCTGCGACGACTTCCGCACCTTTGATACTCTTCGTAGTCTGGAAGTTTTTGCGATTGATCACGAATGGCTTTACGGCTCTTTCTGCCACATTATTGTCGATCGGATAATCACCGTCTTCCAGGTACCTTCCCAACGAGTTCGCTCGATCCATGAAGTACTTGGCTGCTCTGTAGGCGGTGCTTCTTTCCTCGAATCCACTCTGAATCTCCATCATGACTCTTGTGAGTCTTTCAAAGCAGGGCTTTGAAAGTTCCTGCCGAACTTCGGTTCTCGCCTCGTGCGAGTAAGAAGCAACGTGAGATTCGATGTGGTAGAGCTTCCCGAACAGAGACAGGGCTGTGAGCAGAATCTGGAGACCCGGACTTGGTTCGGGTCTCTCTGTTTCGTCCAGCTGGGCTGCCGCTTCTGCGGCCTCTTCGTCGTTCTCCAGTGTGGTCTTTTCCCACTTCAGGACGTCTGCCTGATACTGCGCGAAGTCTGACCGGACTTTGATGGCTTCGAAGATCTTTCTTCTCGCATGGGCCATACAGTTGAGCTTTCTGCAGGGGCCATAGTAGTTGGCATATGCATAAAGCCCGTCTGTCATAAGGGCATGACGAAAAGAACCGCCAAGGAGGGCGATTACGAACTCCTGTTTCTTGTAAGGGAAAAACTTATAGACAGCCATCTGGTTCTCTTCATAGATTCCGCTGACGGCGACAACCATAGAAGACTGTTTTCGATCTTTAACCTCCGTGCACTTTAAAACCGTCTCATCCATATGGACGACGTTACAGTTTGGGAGATCCTCAATCATTTGTTTTACGAGGGGCTTCAGATAAAGATCGTAAGTTTTTTCCAGGATGTTGCCCATGGTCTGACGGCTGATCGGCAGTCCCGTGAGACTCAGGTGCTTTTCCTGACGATAGGCCGGGGTTCCCATTACGAACTTATCGTAGGCAATTCCCGCGACCATAGAGGAAGTTGCGACACTCTTGTCGATCAGTGCAGGCTCGTCAGGTTCGGCGGTGCGGATGATGGCTTTCCCGTTTTCATCCGTACACTTGTTTGGGCACGCGACTGTCTCACGCAGCACTTCTTCCAGCCTATAGCGAGCGGGAATCCGATGAATCCTATAGTGACGTTTCATTCCAACAGTTTTCATCTCACAGCCGCAAACTGGGCAAATGCGCTTTTCCCCTTCTACACTGAAGGTAGTGGTTTCTTTGACCGCTTCCTGCTTTCTGCACTTGGTGGAAGGTTTTTCTTGCTTCCTTCAACAGAACTGAGCTTTAAATCTTCAGCTTCTTTACGATAGCGGTCTCCCTCTTCCTGATATTTCGCAGCCCGGTTAAAACAAACATCGGCTTTCAGATCAAGCTGAGCCAGCTGTTTATTCAGAATATTGATATCTGGGCCGCCGTCCTCGTTTTCAGAGTAATCCAGTTTCAAGGGAACCATCTTTTCCGTAGAAGGACCAAAGCGGCCGCTTTTCACGGCTTTATTGATTTCTTTAGCGAAATAGAGATCCAGGTACATATCCTCAATAAATTTGTCTTTCTCTTCTTCCGTCATGGTGCTGATCTGATGATGAAGATCTTCGAGGAGCTCGTTGCGGATTGTCTGGTAAGGGTTCGGCACATTCATGTATTAATTTTAACATATTTAGAGCGATAGATAAAGTAAATGGGATGATTTATCTTGATATTCCTTCAAGAAAATCATCCTTTTAAATTGGTTTAAACATACTTATAAGTTCGTGGCAGAAATGCCGGCTGGGGAACAATCGACAGACCGGAAAGCAGAGAAGCCAGCTGCGAACAGTCAATTCGCATGAAGTCGGACTGGTCAGTGCTGACAGGCCACTGAAGGGAAGATCTGGAGAGTCGCTTATAAACAAGCCAGAATCCATTTCCGTCACGAAGGATACCTTTGATCTTGTTCTTCTGTCGATTAACGAAGAGAAAGAGGGATCCATCCAGCGGATCCAGAGCGAGAGGTCCTTGAACCGGGGAGACGTAACCGTCAATTCCTTTGCGAAGGTCAGCAGGCATCTGAGCCAGATAGATGTTTTTAACTTTGGAGAAATCGATACCGAGATCGATTGCAGGGATGATTGATTCCATGAAAAAGCCTCCTTGAATAAAGGAATTATCCCAAGGAGGCGGTCGAGAAAATACCCGTCTTTTATTTGACGCTTACCCCTGTTCACAATACCTGTTCAGGTTCCCGGTCAGATTCTCCACTCTTCTCTGGCGGCTTTGCGCCAGACGAAAACGCCGCAGAAAACTCTGCGGCGCTGGTTTGTGATTGTATCTCGGATCGGTTGGATCCGTCTTTTTCATTTACAGACTACTTTTTCGAAGAATCTGCTTTGGAGTCCGCTTTGGATTCGGTCTTGGATTCTGCTTTCGAATCTGCCTTGGAATCGGCTTTGGACTCTTCTTTGGACTCGCTCTTCGCATCGGCTTTGGATTCATTTGCAGCGCTTTCCGCTTTGGACGATGCCTCAGAAGATGCCTTTTCCTGGGAAGAAGCGCTCGAATCGGCTTTCTTCACGTCAAACTTCTGCAGAAGCTTGAACGTGTCGCCTTCCTTGAGGGATTCGTCTTTTACGCTCGTGAAGAAGCCTTCAAAGAATGTCATCCAGCTTTCCGGCGCAGCAGAAACGGCAACGGTATCGTTGCTGGACAGATCGAGACTGTCCTCGCCAAGGGTTGCCTTGGAGCGGGTAATGTTTTCGATTTTCTTAAGCGCGCCGTTGGCATCGGTCGTCAGAACGAGACGAACGTCTTCGAGATCGTAGCCGTCCAGAACGAGCGTTCCGTCGCCGCGAATATCGAGACGGCTCATGCCGTAGGAACTTTCGTATACACTGTCGAGCTGCGTATTGTAGGCTTCCGCATCGGCCATGGAAATGGTCCAGCGGTACTCGTTTCCGATTTTTCGAGGGTGAAGTCATACAGATCCGGATATTCGAGCGGCTGCAGAAGCAGGTTCGATCCGAACATGGAATAAAGCGCGTAAACGACTGAGTTTTCAATCGCGGAATCGAGCTGGTCGGCTTCCACGGCCGCGTTTTCGTTTTCGTAGGAACTGATGCTGGTGATGGTCATTGGATCGTTGGCTCCAGCAATACGAACGCCGTCTGCAAGCGAGGTGTAGACCACGGTTTCCCCGTACGGAGAATATTCCGAAAGGCCGCTGATCTGCTGGTTGTTGGAAGCCTGATCGGCGTTTTCAGCTGCAGAACCGTTCTCGCTTCCCGATTCGACCGAGCTGCTTTCGCTGCTCGATTTTTCCTTTGCCTTTGGCTCGGTTTCATCTTTGAGCGAATATTCGTACAGCTGATAGAACCGGTCTTTAGCCGGTACGCGAATGTCGTAGCTTCTGAGAGACGTCTTCGTTCCTTCGAGCTTGTCCGAAAGCGTATCGATGGAAGTGGATGTTCCGCTTTCGTCGTAGACCAGACCGGCCGGATTTGCGTCGTACGTCTGATCAACGATGCCCTGGAACACTTCTACGATGTCATCCATCGTGGATTCGCTGCTAATGGCTGCCGCCTTTTTCAGCAGTTCGCTTGGGGCGTTGTCTTCCGTCACCGGGACGGGTTTGGCACATCCGGAAAGCAGCAGACCGCAGGCCAGCGCCCCCGCCGATGTCCATTTTAAAAATTTCATACGTGTACTCCTGTCTCTTTTCAGAAAAAGGCATACGGCAGCCAGAGGCCAGCCAGGAACTTTTTTGAAAATCATCACTATTGTAAATCGATCAAGCCCAGATCCAGACACAGACCCTTTTTCCTCTTTTTCGTTTTCCTGTTTCGCCCTTGGAAAACCCGTACTAAGCCGTCCGGTAAAAACGACGGCGGATACGGCGAGAATCTGTTTTTGTCTGTGCACTGTCTGACGGTATCGAAACTTTCTAAAAGAAAGATTAATTTTCCCAGGCATCGAAACTCTTTACATAAGCCAGAAAAGAATTGCGAAAGAATGTGAAGAATAATGCCGGAAAAATCCAAAGCCGGCATGATCCGTCAGAGCGGAAAGGGACCCTTTGTAGACAGTTCCTTTCCAGACGATAAAGAAAACGGCAGTGCGTCTGGCACTGCCGAAAGCATAGCTTTGTTTTGGACTACTTTCTCAGACCGAGTTTTGCGATCAGAGCTTTGTAGCGGTCGAGGTCTTCGCGCTTCAGGTAGTTGAGCAGGCTTTTGCGGTGTCCAACCATTTTCATCAGACCTCTGTAGGAATGATAGTCGTGTTTGTGAACCTTGAAGTGCTCTGTGAGCTCGTTGATCCGGCGGGTCAGAATTGCGATCTGAACTTCAGGAGAGCCGGTGTCTCCTTCGTGTACGGCGTATTCTTTAATAATCGCCTGTTTTTCTGCACTGGTCATTTTCATATCCTCCTCAATGCATTTGGTGTCATTCAGCGCCAAGCAGGGGCTGGAGAACCCTGTGCCGGGCACGAATCTATATCAGATTACTCTTTACTCAAGAGAAAATCAACTAAAATCGAATCCAGAACTTCCATGCCGGATTCACTCAGGAAAGCTTTCCGTCTTTTCGGATAAAGACGTCTTTCCACTTGTCTAAAACGTCCACGTAGCGGCTTTCCAGATCCATTCCGTACTTCGCGTTCCACTTTTGAACATCGAGACCTTCGCGTGTCCGCAGGCCGGTCATGATCGCGTCAAATTCAGGATTGGGATTTTCCGGGCGGATCTTTTCGAACGGATTTTCCATCCAGGCTTTTAAAGACGAGGCGTGTTCGTACAGTCCCGTTTCATCCCGGCCGACGGCACCAAAGCCAAAGCCGTAATACAGACCATCCTGCCATATGAGAAGGTTGTGTTTACCGTACGCCTGATTTTTCGCATAGGACGAAATTTCGTAATGCTCGTATCCGGCAGCTTCCAGCCGTTTTTCGATCGTTTCGTACTGCAGAGCGCAGAGATCTTCATCCAGATCGTCTTCGGAATACCGACTGCCAAAGCGGGTTCCCGGTTCGAGAATCAGCGAATAAATGGACAGGTGCGAAATGTCCAGATTCAAAAACGCGTCGAGATCCCGGTTGAGATCTTCCAGACTTTCTCCAGGAAAGCCGTACATCAGATCGGCGCAGATCCGCTCAATCCCGCTTTCTTTTAATAGCGCGATGGCTTTCAGCGAATTTGGAACGGTGTTCGTACGGCCAATCTGCTTCAGTCGTTCTTCATCAAAGGTCTGCAGACCGATCGAAACGCGATTGACTCCAGCTTCTCGATACAGCCGGAGCTTTTCTTTAGTGATCGATTCGGGATTGACCTCAACCGTCCACTCCGTATTTTCATTTGCAAAGTACTTAAACAGCTCGAGCAGCCGTTTTGTCTGTGAAAGATTCAGCACGCTGGGCGTACCTCCTCCAAAATAGAGCGTCTGAAAGCGAAAATCCGGATGGTTCTGCTTCAGCGGTCCAAGTTCAGCTTCCACTTCGCTTTGCAGGGCGTCGAGCCACGTATCGACAAGTTCAAGCCGGGCACTTTTGGCAAAGGCACAGTAGGAACAGATCGAGGAGCAGAACGGAACGTGAACGTAAGCCGAAGGGATCATTTGTCGTCATCCATGCTTAGAACGGCCATGAAGGCTTCCTGCGGAATTTCGACGCTGCCGACCATCTTCATGCGCTTCTTTCCTTCCTTCTGCTTTTCGAGAAGTTTTTCTTTCGGGAAATATCGCCGCCGTAGCATTTTGCCAGAACGTTTTTGCGCAGCGCCTTGATGTTGGTACGGGCGATGACCTTGGAACCGATCGCTGCCTGGACCGGAATTTCAAACTGCTGTCTGGGAATCAGATCTTTCAGCTTGACAGCCATCGCGTTGCCGCGCGCGTAAGCGAAATCCTTGTGGACGATGATGCTCAGCGCATCGACCGGCTGACCGTTCAGCAGGATGTCGAGTTTCTGCAGATCGCTCTTTCGATAGCCGGAGAACGTGTAGTCAAAGCTGGCGTAGCCTTTGGTAGAACTTTTCATGCGGTCGAAAAAGTCGAAGATGACTTCCGAAAGCGGCATTTCATAAATGAGTTCCATGCGGGTGTCGTCGATCATCTGCAGATCAATGTACTCGCCGCGCTTTTTCTGGCAGAGATCCATCATCGTGCCGACGTATTCTTTCGGAACGAGAATTTCCGCTTTTACGTACGGTTCTTCGATCCAGTCAATGTTCTGCGCGGGCGGAAGAGCGGCCGGGTTGTCAACTTCTTCCACCGTGCCGTCGGTTTTATGAACCTGATAAATTACCGACGGACTGGTCGCAATCAGATTGAGGTTATACTCACGCTCCAGACGCTCTTCGACAACGTCCATGTGCAGCAGGCCTAAAAGCCGCAGCGAAAGCCAAAGCCAAGCGCCTGCGATGTTTCGGGCTCAAACTGAAGGGACGCATCGTTGAGCTGCAGCTTTTCGAGCGCTTCCTTTAAATCGTCATAACGGGCATTGTCGACTGGATACAGACCGGCGTACACCATCGGCTGCATTTCCTTATAGCCGTGCAGCGGCGCGTCCGCCGGCTGATCGGCGAGCGTAATCGTATCGCCGACCCGCACGGTTTTAATGTCCTTAACCGAAGCAGCAACCCAGCCGACATCGCCGGCGGAGAGCTTTTCCTTGTTTAAAAGCTTGGGCGTACGAACGCCGAGTTCCGTGACTTCGTATTCGGCTTTGGACTGCATCAGACGAATGCGGTCGCCGACTTTGAGTTCGCCGTTTTTGACGGAAACCCAGGCGATAACGCCTTTGTACGGATCGTAAACGGAGTCAAAGACGAGCGCCTGCAGCGGCTTGTCCTTGGAACCGGTCGGCGCCGGAAGCTTGTTGACGATTTCTTCGAGAACCTTATCGACGTTCAGGCCGGATTTGGCTGAAATTTCCACCGCTTCCGAGCAGTCGAGGCCGATCAGGTTTTCAATTTCCTGTTTAACGACTTCCGGCTGGGCGCTTGGAAGGTCAACTTTATTGAGGACGGGAAGTATTTCCAGGTCGTTTTCCAGGGCCAGATAGACGTTGGCCATCGTCTGGGCCTGCACGCCCTGTGCCGCATCCACGACGAGAATGGCGCCTTCGCAGGCGGCCAGCGATCGGGACACTTCATACGAGAAGTCGACGTGACCCGGTGTATCGATCAGATGAAAGAGATAGTCTTCCCCGTTTTTGCGTGATAAACCAGTTCAACGGCGTTGAGCTTAATGGTGATGCCACGCTCACGCTCCAGATCCATGGAGTCGAGAATCTGCGACTTCATTTCCCTCTTTCCACCGAATCCGTCAGTTCGAGGATGCGGTCGGCCAGAGTGGATTTTCCATGGTCAATGTGGGCAATAATTGAAAAATTACGAATGTGCTGTTGATCCAAATGAATCCCCGCTTTCTTATCGAGCAGGCTTCTGCCTTTTCCATTTAAAAATCGGCGGACTTCATGGCAGGCTTTCCTTCAAGCTGCACTTCATCGAGCAGAAACAGTCCTTCGTGTCCGCCCATGGCAAACTGTTTCTTTCCTTTTTGGTAAAGACGCCGATGCCTGGGGTTTCGCCCGGTTCGTAGCGTACTTCGAGAATCTTGAGCTTTTGCCATCGGCGATGACATAGGCTCCAGGTTCTCTGGACAGGGCACGGATCTGGCAGCAGATCTGACGATCATCCCTGCTCAGATCGACCTTTTCGTCTTCCGGCAATATTTTCTGCGCGTACATAGCCTTGCATGCATCCTGCTTTTGGAAGACGAGTTCGCCTTTCAGCAGAGCAGGCAGATTTTTACGATCAGCTTTCCGGCGGCTTCGCCCATTTTCTTAAAGAGCGTAGTCGAGGTTTCGCAGCTGTCGATTGGAATTTCAATACTGTCCGCGACCGGACCGGTATCCATTCCCTTTTCCATGAGCATGAGACACATACCGGTTTTGGGACAGCCGTCCCAGATCGCCCTTTGAATGGGAGCCGCTCCGCGGTATAACGGAAGCAGCGATCCGTGGAGATTGACGCACCCCTGTTTCGGTGCGTTCAGAACGCCTTCGGGGACGATCTGTCCGTAGGCGCAGGTTACGATCAGATCTGCATGGCAGTCTTCGATCGGTTTGTAGTCTTTGGAAATCTTCTCAGGTGAAAAGACGGGCAGGCCATGTTCAAGAGCAAGCTGTTTTACTTCGCAGGGCTGCAGTATGCCCTTGCGTCCTACCTTGCGGTCGGGCTGGGTAACTACGAGCACAATATTTGCCTTGTCATCAATCAGAGCCTGGAGAACATCCGCGGCAATTTGCGGGGTTCCCATAAAAATAATGCGATTTTCCATTTGTCGGCCCTCCTTTCGGATCACTATTATAAACGATAGTTATCCCTTTTGTTGCATCTCATAATTGGGTTTGCTATAATTTCAAAGCATTATGTCAGGAGGTGTCACCATGCCGCAGATCAAACAGCAGAAAAAGCGTGTTCTCACGAATAATAAAGCTAGAAGCCGCAATGTTTCGCAGAAATCCGCTCTCAAAACTGCCATTAAGAAAGTTCTTAAAGCTGTAGAAGCACAGGATAAAGAAGCAGCCCAGGCAGCTTACGCACAGGCTTGCTCCAAGCTTGATAAAGCTGTTGCCAAAGGTTTCAAGCATAAAAATTATGCTTCCAACCAGAAATCAAGACTGGCACAGGCTGTCAACTCCATTCAGTAAAATGAGAAACACGATATCCGATTGAAAGCTTAGCGTGATCCGTCGATATCGTTTTTTATTTTGATATACAATCCGTAAATCAGCCGTAAAAGGAACCCGATCGTGTAAACACATCGCGTTCCTTTTTCATTTAGCAAAATTTTGATATTCGCATACCGCGCGGATTAAATTTCCTGCGCTCCCACCTGCAAAATAAAGTTTTCAAAGCCGGCGTCCTTGTCGATCCGCCCGCTTTTCATGCTTTCATCCAGCCGGCTGAGCCAGGCGAGATCATCGAGCAGCTGATCGGCCCGGAAGCGACGCGCGTTTCGCATCGAGTTCCAGATCCGCCCGGAAGAAGCGTTCAGAATTTTCATCATGTCATTCTGACTGCGGCCTTCGTCCATGAGTACGCGAACCTGATAGACAAATCGAATCTGGCTGGCCAGCAGAGCGAGAATCGCGATCGGCTCCATATTCTGCCGTCGAAAATTCCGGTACAGGCCAAGCAGGCGGACTTTATCTTTTTCGAAGAGGGCATCTGTCATTTTAAAGACGTTCGTTGCCGGTTCGACGGTGGTCATCGCCTTCACATCCCCCATAGAAAGGTGATTCGAATAGAGCGCCATCTTGTCGAGCTGCATGGAAAGGTTCGAGGAAGAATAGCCGGCGTGCGCGCAAAACCATTCAAACGCACCCGGATCCATCGTAATCCCCTTTTCCTTCATCATTTCCCTTACTTCCGCCGGCTGTGTCTTTTCAGTCAGACCGATGCATTCGATCACGGTCGAATTGGTCGCCAGCGTCTTGATCGCCTTTTTACGGGTATCGATCTTTTGGAATGACAGAGGAAAACAACAACTTTATCGTCCGGCTTGCGTTCAGCGACTTTTGCCGGATCGACGCCAGAATCGTTTTTGCACCAAGAAAAGAGGCGTTATCCACGATCAGGAGCGTTTTCGTTCCAAACAGATTCATCGTATCCATCTCAAACAGAAGTGCCGCTTCCCCATCCGCTTTCGCATCGATGCGAACGGTCTCTTCGCATTTCTCCTTTTCGCGGATCTTTTCGAGCTTATACTGCATTCTCGCTTCGTCTTCACCGACCAGAATATACATCATGGCTGCACCCTCATTTCCTGACTGCCTGTTTCCATTCTCCAGAAGGAGAATTCGAATTGCCTCTATTGTACCGGTCCTCTTCTCGAAAGCCAAAATCGACCCATCGCAGGGCTGGGTCAGGAACCGTTGACCCGAAGCCAATTCTCCTCGCCTGCTCTCCGCCTGTTCCTCGCTCTCCTCTCTGTTTCCTGAAGAAAAAGGACCTGCCAAAGCGCAGATCCGAAAAAGGTACAAAAAGAAAAGCAGCTTGTTCTTTCCGTCGATCAGATTCTTGGCCCCTGCCAGAGATGCCGGCCGTACTGGGCATACATTTCGCTCATTCCCTGATACAGCGAAAGAATGGCGAACACGAACAGCAGCCAGGCGGAAAGCTGGGAAAGAAACGGAACAGAGAGCAGGTCGCCAAACGAACTGCTCAGAAAGCCAAGCGATACACAAAGATGAGCCACCCATACGTAAACGGGCGCATGCATCATCAGCGGCAGAAACGACAGCATGTATACGCCGCCCACCAGCAATACCACAGAAAGAATCCAGGGATGGAAATGAAGGTGACTAAGTTCTGCTGCGCTCCACGCGATCTGCGTCAGACCGTTTGCAAAGCCCAGAATAACAGAAAGAATCAGATTGATGTTTCCATGCGGATCATCCCGAAGCAGATTCATACGGCTTCCGGTAAAAGCCGCCACGCCAAGTGAAAGCTGCAAAACGCCCATGACTAAGCGGGCATCCGGTGTAATCATGACGATTTTAGACAGCCACGTCAGCGTGGCAAACATCGCAAAGACAAACTGCAGCGCCGGATCCGGTGAAGCGCCGCGCAGAATTCCCGGCTTTGTCATCGACGAGGAAGAATCCGCCGCTTTGGGCAAAATATCGTTTTCCATTCTGGATGAAGGATCCATTTCGTTTTTCATATTTCTCCTCCTTTGCCGGTTTGGATACGCCTGATTTTCTCTTTCGAATATTGAATTCTGGATTGGTCTGCACTCTGGTTTCCGTTCCAGAAATGCATTCTGGAAAAGGATGAGACAAAAAATGCGCAGAGAAACAGGCGCAGACAGGCGGCAGATCCAGATCGGGCTTTCGCTTCCATTATCCAGAACGAGCACAATCCCTTCCCTTACGGTGCCCGCTTTTGCCCGATCGGCGCCAGCCCCATCCAAAACACGTAAAGCTCCATAAGAAAAAGGCACTTCCTTTCCAGAGAAAAGAAATGCCTGATGATTTTGAAATGGAGTCAGGATGAAAAATCAGCTGACGGATTCGATGCGGACTTCGTAAGGTTCGTCAACGCCTTTAACGACAACCGTATCGCCGGCTTTTTATCCATGATCGCTTTGACAACCGGAGTTTCATTGGACACTTTGTGTTCGTAAATGTCCGCTTCGAATGTACCTACGATCGTAAAGCTGAACGTGGAGTTATCGGAAAGATCGCGGATCGTTACGTTGGATCCAAGACGAACGTTTTTCGCGTCGCCGGTATCTTCTTCGATCAGAACCGCATTTTTGATAAGCGCTTCGAGTTCCTTGATACGGGCTGCTACACGGGCCTGACGGTCACGTGCAGCATCGTAGTCGGCGTTCTCGGACAAGTCACCCTGAGCACGGGCTTCCTGCAGTTCAACGATGACCTGCGGCTGAACGACATGAATCAGATCTTCAAGTTCGGCTTTATATTTGTCGAGACCTTCCTGGGTCAATAAAATCTTTTCTGCCATTGATTATTTCTCCTTACCTTATGCCATACAACAGACGTACGCTGTTTTCTGACGTATGTATTTCCTGCCGATTCCAAATGCAGAACGGGCAGTCAGAAACAGGTGAATTGTACCACAGCCTCAAAACCGACTTAGTAATTGAGGTTGTATTTTTCCACGTTTTCGAGATGCTCTTCGTAAGTTCGTGCAAAATGCGTCGCGCCGTCTCCATAAATGTCGCTGACAAAATAGAGATAGTCGTTATCCGCTGGGGAAAGCGCCGCATCTAAAGCCGCTGCACCCGGATTGAGAATCGGTCCGATCGGCAGACCGTCATGCATATAGGTGTTGTAGGGCGAATCGATATCGGCATTGGTTTCGCAGTCTTCCGGCTTTTCGAACTGGTCATACAGTGCGTAGCACACCGTGACGGAGCTCTGAAGCGGCATGCCCTGCTCGAGGCGGTTTTTAAACACGCCGGCGATATCAGGCATAATCGACGCATCGCCCGATTCAAACTGAACGACGCTCGCAAACGTAACGATCTGCTGGACGCTCATCGAGGAGGCATCAAACTGCGCTTTATGTGCATCATAATATGCCTGGAACTGATCGAGCATCATGTAAGTGACCTGTTCGGCGCTCATGTCGAAATCCATGTAGTAGGTTTCCGGGTACAGATAGCCTTCGAGTTTTACAAAATACTGATCGTTGCAGACTTCCTCGGGATTGAGGAAGGAATAGCGCGTACTCGCCTGCTGAATGAACTCATTGCTGTTCCACAGATCGAGAAGCTGATCCGCCGTCAGATCCGGCAGCGCTTCGCTGATTCGCTTGGCGATATCCTTGGCCCAGCTTCCTTCCGGAATCGTCACGACCGCATAGGAGGCGGCGAGATTGGCCGGATCGGAAAGATAGTCAAGGATTTCGGGAACGCTCATGTTTTTCGCGAGTTCGTACGTGCCCACGTAATAGGAAAAGCCATCGTGAATTTTGGAATACCATTCGGCTGCCGTCCGGTTTTTCAGAAGGCCGGCTTCGTCAAGCGACGTGAGAACTTCAGCGGCGCTTTCACCTTCGGTAACTTTAATCGCGATGGATTCGGTCTGGTCAGAAACGGGTTCAAGTCCGCTCTGAAACCAGAACCAGCCTCCGGCTCCTGCGGCAAGCACAAGAACCAGAAGGATGATGGTAACAGTTAGTCCGACGTGTGATTTGCGTTTTCTTACTTTTTCATTGCAGGAAAGACAGTACACTCCGTCAGGTCGACCTGAACTAGTCTTCTGTTTCCTCCTCGTCGGTCGCAAAAGCGCCGATGACTTCTTCAACCATGTTCCATTCGTCATCGGTTTCGATCGGAATCAGTTCGCCTTCATCGTTATAGGCGGAAGCGAATACTTCCTCTTCCGTTCCCTGCGGATCCTGGAAGACGACGTACTGTTTTCCTGTGTTCGGATCGTCAAACGTAAACAGAATGACCATGCGTTTTTCTTCGCCGTTTTCATCAACGACGTACAGTGAATTCGAGTCAATCATCGCGGTTTCTCCTTTCAGCTCCCTCAGGCCTGAGGGATTCCCCTTATTACAGCTTTCTTTTATTTCTTTCTTACTGATGAACAGAATTCAGGGCAGATGATTTTTCGCTTATTTGTGCAATCGTCTGCTTCCTTTTTGACTGTTCCTGTTCATTGTACCGAAAACATTGCCAGATTCTAAACGAATCTGGCGAATGAACAGACATGCATCAATTAAAAGGCATCACCAGTCCGCCGCTCTGGCGGTCGAGATAGCTCTGCAGAATCTGTACGGCGGCCATCTGGTCGATGATCTGCTTTCTTTTCTTGCGCTTTACGTTGCCGGAAATCAGGATCTTCTCTGCGGCGGCGGTCGTCAGACGCTCATCCCAGAGTTCCACCTGGATGCCTTCGGCTTCCAGCAGTTTGGCAAACTTTTCTGAAACCTGACCGCGAATGCCGATATCGCCGTTCATGTGGCGCGGCAGACCGAGTACGACTTTTTAACGCCGTTTTCCCGGATCACCTTCAGTACATCCTGCAAAGCCGCATCGTAGTCGTCCGGTGCAAAGCGGACCGTGGTCAGCGCTCTGGCGATCATGCCAAGCGGATCGCTGATCGAAATGCCGCAGGTTACCGATCCAAGATCAAGTCCGATAATCCGTTCCATTTATTTCTCCAGATACGCCCGGACGAGTTCTTCAATGATCTCATAGCGTTCAATCTTCTGGATGGTATTTCTGGCATCTTTATAAGAAGAAATGTAGGCAGGATCGGAACTGATCAGATATCCTGCGATCTGGTTTTCGGAATTGTATCCGCGTTCCTCGAGTGCTTCAGAAACTTCGCGAAGAATCTTTTGATGTTCTCACGACGGATTTTTTCCGTGGTAAACATCACGGTTTCAGTAATACGGGCCATAATTTACCCTCCTCTATAATATTCTAATCATACACCAAGAAAAACAGGCTGAAAAGCAAGCGCCAAAAGCGCTCCAGAGACGTCAGGCGCGCAGTTTCCGCCCTTTTCCTGGATTCGAACTGCCTCCAGCATACCTTCTTTTGGACGCAGTCTTTCTTCTTTGCCTGTTCCATTCGGACAGCGTCCGAACAAAGCAAGAGAAAAGCATGCAGGAAAACTCTCTTCGCTGCATGCTTTCGTCTTGCCTAACGCATTGATTTTCGGCTTGTATAAAGCCGTTTTGGCTCTGTTGATTTTGTTACTGATCCAGAATTAGAGCGATTTGGCCATCGCGGTAAAGGAATCGAAGGCTTCGCCGATCTTGGAGGCATCGCTGCCGCCGGCCTGAGCGAGGTCTTTTTGCCGCCGCCTTTGCCGCCTGTAAGTACTGCGGCTTCACGAACGACGGTTCCTGCATTGACGCCTTTGACGATTGCATCGCTTCCTGCAGCAGCAACCAGCGTCAGCTTATCGCCGTTCTGCGCGATGAGCAGAATGGCTGCTTTCGGGTCGTTTCCTTTAATGCTGGAGGCAATTTCCTTCAGAGCCTTGCAGTCCATGTTGTCGACTTTCTTGCAGAGAACATGAAGGCCGTTGATGTCCTTGGATTCCATTGCCCATTCCTTGCACTTGAAGGAAGCAATCTGGTTTTCGAGTTCCGCAATTTTCTTCTGCAGATCTTTCATCTGATCGAAAGCGGAATCGATCTTCGCATCCAGATTTTTAATGCCTTTCGCCTTAGCGGTGTGCGCAATGTGCTCAAGCATTTTCTGCTGCGCTGCGAAATCGTTATACGCCGCCTTGCGGGTCTTGGCGGTAATACGACGGGTATCGGAACCGATGGATTCCTCGCCGACGATCTTGAGCACACCGATTTCACTCGTGTTGTCAACATGGCAGCCGGCACAGAATTCCTTGGAGACGTCGCCCATCGTTACAACACGAACCTGATCGCCGTACTTTTCATCGAACAGCGCGGTCGCACCGGTTTTCTTTGCGTCTTCAATATCGAGGATTTCCCAGGATACAGGAATGGAGTCGGTAATCATGTCGTTGACTCTGGATTCAATTTCCGCGAGTTTTTCTTCGCCGATCTTATCGCGCATGTTGAAGTCAAAACGCAGATAGTCCGGTCCGACAAAGCTTCCGGCCTGATGAATCTGATCGCCCAGTACGGATTTCAGTGCGCTCTGCAGCAGGTGCGTTGCCGAGTGGTTGGCCGTTACGTTTTCGCGGCGGACCGCATCCACGCTCTGCCATACGGTATCGCCGACATGCAGGATGCCTTCATCGAGTTCGATTTTGAGCAGGTGCTGCTTGTTGCGGGTTTTAACGCCATCCACTACGCGGGCTTTTACGGTATCGGAGCTGATCGTTCCGGTATCGGCAACCTGACCGCCGGACTGTACATAAAACGGCGTAACATCCAGGATCACCTGACCGTCGCCGTCGAGTTCATCGACAAGATGACCGTCCTTGAAGAGAGCGATGACTTTGCCTTCTTCGGCAAGAACGTTGTAGCCGTTGAATTTGCACGCGCCGGTGAAGTTCATCAGATCTTCGTTCTGGCTGGCGAAGGAATCTTCGACATTGCGGGCAGCACGTGCTCTTTCCTTCTGCTGCTTCATCTGTTCGTCGAATTCTGCGCGATCCGCTTTCAGACCGTTTTCTTCGGCGATTTCCTGGGTCATTTCAAACGGGAAACCGTATGTGTCGTAAAGCTTGAAGGTAATTTCACCGCTCAGCTTGCCGTCTTTGGCTTTGGCCATTTCATCATCGAGCAGCGCCTGACCGTTTTTCAGAGTTTTCTTGAAGATTTCTTCTTCCTGACGGATGACTTTTTCGTTTTCGTCAATTTTATCCGTCAGATACGGATAGAAGTCTTTCATGTTTTCGCTGACGGTCGGAACGAGCTTGTAAAGGAACGGTTCATCCAGACCGAGCTTCAGACCGAAGCGAACGGCACGACGGAGTACGCGGCGCAGAACGTAGCCGCGGCCGGAGTTGGAGAAGCCGGCACCGTCGGACAGCGCGAAGACGAGCGTACGGATATGGTCGGCAATAACGCGGAAGGCCATTTTGTTTTCGCCTTCGTATTTTTGCCGGAAAGTTTTTCAGTTTCGTGAATGATCGGCAGGAACAGATCGGTATCGAAGTTGGTTTCGCCGTCCTGAACGAGCGCAACCAGACGTTCGAGACCCATGCCGGTATCGATGTTTTTCTGCGGCAGTTCCTTATAGTCCTTGCGGTCGATCGAAGGATCGCAATCGTACTGGCTGAATACGATGTTCCATACTTCGATGTAGCGATCGTTTTCCATTTCTTCAAAGAAGAGCTTTTCGCCAAGGTGCTGCGGATCGTACTTTTCGCCGCGGTCAAAATGGATTTCGGTGTCTGGTCCGCCCGGACCTTTGCCGATCTCCCAGAAGTTTTCCTGGGTACGCAAAATGTGCCTGGGATCTACGCCGCATACTTCGGTCCAGATCCGGTACGCTTCGTCATCATCCGTATAGACGGTGATGTAGAGCTTATCCTTGTCGATGCCCATCCATTCATCACTGGTCAGAAATTCCCACGCAAACGGAATGGCTTCCGGCTTGAAGTAATCGCCGATGGAGAAGTTTCCAAGCATTTCGAAGAACGTATGGTGACGGGCGGTTTTGCCGACGTTTTCAATATCGTTGGTACGAATGGATTTCTGCGCGTTGGCAATCCGGTTTTTCTTTGGCTTTTCCGATCCGTCAAAGTATTTCTTCAGTGCGGCGACACCGGCATTGATCCAGAGAAGCGTCGGGTCGTTATGCGGAATAAGGCTTGCACCGGGTTCGATCATATGGCCCTTGGATTCAAAGTAATCCAGAAACATCTGACGAACCTGATTTCCGGTAAGTTGTTTCATATGACTCCTTTCAGCAGTTTCCTGCTTATAATTCCCATTTCAAACTCGAATCTGAAGCGGCTATCAGAGCGTATGGACAGACAAAATAAAAAACGCCCCTGTTTCCAGGAACGTGTACACGCGATGCCATCCCGGTTTGCCCATGGTTTTCCCATGGACACCCTTAATTTTCTGATAACGCCAGACTGCGGCAGCTCAAGGATGGCTCGAGACAGATGCGCTGTCTTCTTTCACCGCCGAAGACTCTCTGCAAGCCGCAACTCTGTCCTTTTTCCCTTCAATGCTGCTTTTAGAAGTATAAACTCTCAAAAAGCTGTGCGCAAACAAATCCCATAAGAACACGTGCGGCCTTCCCATTCGATTCCCGATCGCCCATCCAAAACGTACACAAACTTCGGGCTACGCTCTGGAAACAAAAGGACGCCTTATGTCGCAGGCATCCTATTTTGTTTCTTCAGAAGACTGGGATCGGAATTCGTCGTGCAGATCACCGGAATCCGATTCGTTTTCGCCGGCTGCATCGGACGCGTCCGGCTGAATACTTAAAGCTCTCTGATCCATATCGGCCGAATCTCCCGGATCCAGCGCTTCGTCCAGATCGAGATCTTCGATGGCGGATAAATCTACAATTTCCTTATCGATCGCCGATGAATCGGCATGGGTTTCATTTAAAGCGGATAAAACGGTCGATTCGTTTGAGCGTACCGGTTCTGCCTCAGCAGCCTGTGCAATCTGGGCATGATAGGCCGGCGAGGTCAGCGATGTGCCCGGCAGCGGCATATTCGTTCGGCTGACTGCTTTTTGTGCCTTCTCGCCTTGCTTTAGGCGTTTTTCGGCTACGCGTTTTGCGCAGAGGATTTTCCAGCGCAGACGTTCCTTGAGCGTGGTCTGCCGCGAAGCAGGATCGATACGTCTGGCGCAGATTTCAAAAACTTCCCGGACCGAAACAATCTTAAGATCCCGCTTGGCCCGGGAAACAGCGGTATAGACCAGACGTTTTGCGCTCATCTTCATCGCCTGTTCCGGAAGGGAAAATACAACGTCCTGATATTCCGAACCCTGCGCCTTATGGACCGAAACGCACCAGGCGTGGGAAATCATTGCGTTGAACGGGCTGGTCACTTCGTATTCGATGTTGTCAAAATGCACGAGAGCCGTACGGGTTTTCGGGACGATTTCCACGATTTCTCCAATATCGCCGTTGTAAATGCCTTCCTGAGCGATATTCACTTTTAACATGACTTTATCGCCTTCCCGGTAATGCACTTCGTGATAGCCGCCCTGGTTATGTCTTACTTTTTCTACGATTTCCGGCTTTGAAGTCGAAAAGGGGTTGAGCAGTTCCTGCATAATCGCATTCAGCTCAAATACGCCGCCTTCCCCTTCGTATTTCGGAGAAAGAATCTGCACCTTGCCGGGATTTGGCTTTTCCATGACGATCTGCGCGATCTGCTCCGACATTTTTTCTCAGGCGCGCAAAGTTCGACGCCATCCGAAAATTCGAAGGGCTGCCCTTGCGAATTTCATCCGACAGTTTTGCGATGCCGCTGCCTTTTTCTGACGGTAAAGCTGGTCGAGATGAATCGTGGGAAACTCTTTTGAAGCGATCAGATCGCTGAGCACCTTGCCTTCCCCAACGCTTTCGAGCTGTTCTTCATCGCCGATGATCAGAAGACGGGTATTTGCGGGCATCGCTTTGAGCAGTGCAGAAAAGAGACGCGTATCGACCATGGAAAATTCATCCACGATCATAAAATCGCTCGAATACAGATTGTATTCGTTTTTTCGAAGACATCCGCATCGGGATCCCAGCCAAGCAGCGAATGAACGGTACGTCCCGTGGAGCCCGTCAGTTCGCTTAAGCGCTTGGCAGCCCGTCCAGTCGGCGCACAGAGCTGATAGCGGCAGCCGGGCATTACGGTATCCAGACATTCGAGAATGGCTTTGACGATCGTTGTTTTACCGGTTCCGGGACCGCCGGTCAAAATGGAAACCGGACTGGAAAAGCACGTCTCAATCGCTTCGATCTGCTTTTCGCTGTACGTAATGCGATCGCGCCGTTCAATCTGCGCGATCTTTTCGATCAGAGACTGCCGGTCATATCCAGGATTGGATGAACCCGGATGTTCCTGCATCTGAAGCATCCGTTCAGCCAGAAGATCGCAGATCGAATTTTCCGCTTCCCAGAGAAACCGCGGAAATACGCGGTCTTTTCCAGCTTGATCATTTCACAGTTGGACAGGGTAATCAGACTTTCTTCAAAATGGTCCATCCGCTCGCAGAGCTCATACAGAAACGGACGGACAATGAATGTACTGCCGCTCTGGAAACAGGCGTTTTTCAGTTCGTAGTAAATTCTCGCTTCTGCGCGCTGGTGATCCGTGGCGGAAAGCTTCAGTCCGTTGGCAATGCGCGTACAGGCGCCATACGTTACGCCCATCCCGCCGTAAAACGGGGCGAAGCAGCTTTTCTGTAAATCTTCCAGAGAGTAATTGCGGGCGAGAATCGCACGCGTTTCGGACAGGCTGACGCCCCAGTGCATCAGGGTCAGAGCGAGTTCTTCTTTTCCCTGCAGATTCGCAATGCCTTCGCTGACGCGTACCGCCAGATTTGGGCGCAGATCGCATTTGGTGATCAGGACTTCCGGATTTTCTCGAATTTTCTCAAGCGCGCTTTCCCCGAGCGCGTCGACGATTTTTCGGCGCTGCGCTGGCCGACATACGGGAAAAAATCGGAACTGAGAAAGCGGACCAGCGTCTCTTCCTTGCTGGTTTCCTGCGCCTGCCAGCTTGAAACTTCAAACTGAAGTCCATAGCGGGGATCCTGAATCCAGTGTCCGAAAAGCGTCACCGCGTCTCCGACGAGCAGAGAATTCAGACCGCCGCCCTTGAACACCAGATCTCTTTTTCTTCATACTGCAGACGGCCGATCTTAAAGCTTCCCCGCTCAAAAATGAAAGTGCGGACGGTTCCGCTTATCGATTCGGTTTCCGGCTGTTCCAGCTCCAGCGTTTCGTACTCGCTCATAACTTCTCCCGTCTTTCTGGCCATTCCATTTCGAAATTGGAAATCGATCCGGCTTGCTTATTTCGTGTCTTCGGTTTGAGAAGACGCGCTGTTCTGCTCTTTGGCAGCTTTACGTCGGGCCTTTCTGGCCTTTTCCCGCTCTTTTGCTTCTTTTTCTTTAATGCTTCCGCCTGACGAACGGCCTCTTCTTTCATTGCGGCTTCGGCTCGGGTCTCGATCGTTTCAAAGACATCGCGATCTTCAAAGAAAACTTGTTCAATGACACCGCCGCCCAGGCATTTATCGGCCATGTAAAATACGGCTTCCTGACCAGGCGTAACGGCTTCGACACCCTGCGGATAGGAAACGATCGCCTGATTGCCATGAACCTCGAGGGTTACCGGAATGTCCTTCTGGCGATAGCGGAATTTCACCGTGCACTGTTTCGGGAATTCAAATCCGTCGGGAACGAGCCAGTTGATCCTTTCAATACGGGCACGATCCGAAACGAGCCAGTGCATCTGGTCGGTACGGGCTACGAAAAGAAGGTTTCGTTCGACGTCCTTTGCTGCGACAAACCAGGGGCCGACAAAGCCGGTAATGTTTAAGCCTTTTCGCTGACCGATCGTGTAATACAGCACCCCCTGATGGGTACCCAGTTCCCGACCGGTATCGATATCGATGATCTTTCCTTCTTTCGCCGGCAGATAGTTGCTTAAAAACTCCCGGAAGTTGCGTTCGCCGATAAAGCAGATGCCGGTGGAATCCTTCTTTTGGAAACCGAATCCAGAAGAAGCTGACCGGCCAGCCTGCGCACTTCCGGCTTAGTCAGCGTACCTAATGGAAAGAGCGTTCTGGAGAGCGGCTCTTTGGCGATCTGCGCCAGAAAATACGTCTGGTCCTTATTCTGATCGGCGGCACGGCCAAGCCAGGCAAATCCGTCTTCGTCAATGCGCGAGCAGTAATGACCGGTCGCGATAGCATCGAATCCGTTTTCCATGGCGTATTTATAAAAGGAGTCAAACTTGATGTACTGATTGCACAAAATATCCGGATTCGGCGTCCGGCCTTTTTGTATTCTTCCAGGAACGTCGTAAACACGTTGTCCCAGTACTCCCGTACGAAATCGACACGAAGCAAGGGCAGCTGCAGATGCTTTGCAACGGCCTGGGCATCGTGATAGTCCTGCTCCTGCGGGCAGACGGAATTGTACAGATCCGGATTTCCCGCAATGTCATGGTTGAGAAACGAATCCCAGTTGCGCATGAAGCAGCAGGTCACTTCATGGCCCTGCTCCTTCAGTAAATAGGCGGCAATGGCACTGTCCACGCCCCCGCTCAGTCCGACGAGTACTTTCATACTTGAACTCCTTTCCTGTTCTGTTTCGATATTCCTTCAAGGATAAACTGCCAGAGAAAAACGGCTGCCGGATCCCGTCTGTTCTGAAACCGTGCAGACTTTCCTCTTTTCGTCCTTTTCTTTTGGCGCCTGAGGACGCGAAAACCTGCACCGTTAAGATTGTGCAGGGAAATTTGCAGTTCTTTATATTTTGGACTTCCGAGGGCAGTCTGTCAAAACTGCCTCTTTTTCACAAGACGGGCAGTCCAGACGGCCGGCAAGGCCAGTATGAGAAAGCAGCAGCCGACTCCAGGCCGGTCTTATTAGGGGTATACGCAGATCCGCAGCCGAGCCTTTCTCTATTTTCAGTCTGGTTTCGATATTTTCTGTCTGGTTTCTGGCGATCTGTCTTTGCTGTCCCATGGAAAAAGGCTGCCCTTTTACAGACAGCCTTAAATAGTGGTTTTGGGATACGGTGCAGCAGCTGAAAAGCGAAGCCTTCAGTCCATCTCTTCAACCGGTTCTTCAGGCAGACAGAGAACCGGGCCTTCCCGTTTTGTAATGCTGCGTCCTCAATAGGAATGAAAGAAATCCGCAGTTCCATCCCCAGGCCGTCGGCCAGCCGCTTGAGCAGCTTCAGGGAAGGGTTGCGATGTCCCCGCTCGAGCTTGGAGATATCGCCCTGGTCAATACCGGTGCGGCGGGCTAGCTCGCTCTGCGTGATCTGCAGTCTTTCCCGGGTATCCAGAATGGCATGAACGATTGCGTATTCAGGACTGCCTTCTTCGAGGTCAATCGGTGTTTCCCGCTTTGAAATAACCATAATCAGATCGGCTTCTCCAAAAGGTCCGTCATGAACCGGACCTGTCATTTTCTTCACGTGCCGGCGAAAGCAGCAGCCGGACAAAAACCGTACGAAAGAAAACAGCCCCTGCTGGATTTCAAAATCCAGGCTGCCTGCTTCATGATGCATTTCAGGAGCTTTGCACTCAGAATTCCGGTTTGCGAAGAAGCTTTTCCTTTCTGAACTCGCCGGATCGATTCACGTTCTTAAAGCCCATGGAACGTCTTTGAACAATCTTAATCCGGCCGGGGTGGGAATAATGAGGCGGAAAGTACCCATTCAGCATTTTTTCTGTCGATAAATTAAGATTTTTGTATACCTTTATCATCTTTACAGGGTAATAGAATTGCACGAAATTGTGCTGAACGTGTCTTTAAATTTAGTTTGTATCTTTATGAGACAATTTACAATATTTTTTATTCGTCTTCCACAATTTTATTCAAATCGGATCCGGATTATGTTGAAATCCGATTCAAATGGGTTCGAATCGTTTTGTGATGATAGACTCATCCATTTGAATGCGCATTCATTTTGAAGTGTTCCTGTACATTATGCCCCCTTCCCGGAATTTCCTCTACTTATAAAGAAAAGAGGGTTGCTTTTGTTAAGAACAAGTAAGGGAAAAAGCGCTGTGAAAGAATTCCTTTCATTTTCATTAACGATTCCTTATTGCTTTCTAATATAAAAGTGCTAAATTCCAGCTCCGGTCATTTTTAAAAATCCGTTTTGTCCGTCTTTTTCCCTGCCCGAATTTCCTTTCCCGTTTCCTTCTGGAGAAATCCTGTTCGTATTTAAGTACCTTTTCTCGATCTTTGCGTACGATAGTCTTGCCTTATGTTTCATTTAAGGCGTGCAGAAAGATGGAGTTTTTATTCATGGCCTGGTTTCCTCTGTTTTTGATCTGGAAAACAAACCCGTTCTCATTCTGGGCGGCGGTCATGCCGCTCTGGAAAAAGCGCAGCGGCTTCTTCCCTTCCATGCCCGTATTACGGTCTGTTCCCCTTCTTTTCTTGAAGCATTTGCGTCTTTACCCGTGATGCAAATCGAGCAGGAATGGTCGCCCGACTGGTTTTGTCCGACCGACTATCTGCTGATCATTGCGGCGACCGATCAGCCCGAAATCAATCACGCGATTGCCCTGTGGGCCAAAGAGAAAAACGTTCTTTGCAACTGCGTGGACGATCCGGACTGGTGCACCGTCACCTTTGGAGCGGTCGTTTCCGGAACGGAGTACGCTATCGGCATTTCCACTTCCGGCGCTTCGCCGACGGCTGCCCGCTATTTAAAACAGAAAATCCGGGAGATCGTCCCGGAAGACTTTGATTCCATTCTTCTCTGGCTGAAGCAGCTTCGCCCTTATATTCGCGAGACCGTTCCGTCTTCCCTTCGGCCCGTCGTTTTTCGAAGGCTGTTTGAAGACGCCATACGGAAAGGAAGTGCCCTTTGTGCAAAGGAAGTCGAACGGCTGATTGAGCACGCAGAACACAGGAGGAACTCTATGAATCGAAAGCCTGAAATTTCTCTGGTCGGGGCCGGATGTGCCGGTATTGAAGGCCTTACACTCGCTGCCCGGCATGCGATCGAACGCGCGGATGTCATCGTCTATGACCGTCTGATCGATCCGGAAATTCTGGATTTAAACCCCAATGCTGAAAAATCGAACGCGGCAAGCGCGGACATGAAAAAGCTCCAGTCAGCAGGAAATTCATGAACTGCTTCTGGAGCTTTCAAAACGGTATGCGCATATTGTCCGTCTGCAGGGCGGCGATCCGATGGTCTTTGGCCGCGGCATGGAAGAAATCGAAATTCTTCGACAGCACAATATCGATCTGCAGGTTCTTCCCGGCATTTCGAGTTTTTACGGCATTCCCGCCAAAGATCTCTTTGGTCTGACCCGGCGAAATGTTGCCGGCGGATTCATGGTTCTGACCGGAACGAGCGAAAACACACCGCGAACAAAGGAAGAATGGAAAAACATTGCTGAATTTTCCGGAACGATCGTCTTTCTGATGGCGATGAACCGGCTTGATGAAATTTCCCATCATCTGATGGAAGCCGGTATGGATCCGCATACGCCCTGCGCCATTTTTTCGTCACGCTCATCCATGATGACCGCCAGCGCTTCCTGCACGCTCGATTCGCTTTCTGCCTGTGCAAAAGAGCATCAGCTGTTTTCGCCGGCCATCGTAGTCATTTCCGGAACGGCCGCTTTATACGATCCGCCCAGGCATTTGCGCGTCGGGCTTTGCGGATCGGACGCTCTCAATCAGAAGCTGAAAGATCTTCTCCCCGCTTCTGTGCAGTATCAGCAGCTGCTCAAAGTCCGCTATCACGATCTGCCTTTGCCAGACGATCTGTTTGATTCAGGTCTGCCGCAGTGGATCGTTTTGACCAGCGCGCACGGCATTCATGTCCTCATGCGCGAATTTCAGCGCCTGCACATCGATCATAGGAAACTGGCCAATACCCGGTTTGCGCTGATCGGACGCCAGAGCGCCAGAGTTCTCGAATCGTACGGGATTTTCGCCGACCTTGTCGCATCGCCTTCCTCCAGTCAATCCCTTCTTGAAACCCTCAAGCCCGAACTCGCTGAGGGAGATCGCGTTTTCCTCGCACAAAGCCGGCAGGCCATTGATGTTCTCTCCAGAGGACTGCAGGAAATTTCTTCGATTACTGTGCTAGAACATCCGCTCTATGAAGTGACTTTTGAAAGTTCGAGCATGGATTTTCTCCCGGCAAAAGTAAAAGACGATTCACCGGCCTGGAAAGAGCTTCTCCAGACGGATGTGCTCGCCGTTTCCAGCCGGGAATGTGCCAAAGCCGTCCTGCGCGATCATCTGCTCGACCGTACAAAATGTATTGTTGCCATTTCGAAAGAAGTTGCCGATATTCTGGAAAATGAACGCAGTAAGAGAGCGATCGATCTTCGCATTGCCGAAACGCCAGATGCACACGGCATGGCCGAAGCCATTGAAACGCTGCTTCCCTGACCCCATCACGTATGCAAAGACCCAAAATACGAAAACAGGAAACACGAAGACATAAAAATGCGAACAGCCAGCTTAAAGCCGTTCGCATTTTTCGTGCAGTCAGAGATTTCCTCTGCCTGTTTCTTTTGAAATTTTCGTTGGAAGCCAGACCGGATCAGCTTCCGGCTTTGTGTTCGGCTTTGAGCTGTACCGGCTGCTCTTTGTCATCGTAAAAGAGAATCGGCACATACAGACCGTCTTCGATTCGATACTGAAATTCACCGAGATGATCGTTGTCCATCGCTTCCAGCATCAGATCAAAGTCCATGACGAGTCCCTCTGGGAGTTCATCCCTCTTAAACCAGCGGTTTTCGCCTTCTTCGCTGGAAATCAGACTGCCTTCGAAGTCGTCTGAGCGAAACAGGAAAACGATATAGCGGGAATCGCCATGAGGAAACTGTTTCACGCCGACCAGTTTCACCGTACGCAGGCGCAGCCCGGTTTCTTCGAGAACTTCCCGCTTGCAGGCGTGGACGAACGATTCGCCGTGTTCGACATGGCCGCCGGGGAAAACCCAGCCGTCCCATTCGCCTTTATTCCGTTTCTGTAAAAGAATTTCATCATTCCGTGTGAGCAGACAGATCGTCGTCAGCTCGCAAGATTCGAGTTTATGCTTCATCGTTTCGTACCTCTTTTCTCTCTTTTCAAACCGGTCCTGTATAAACCGTTTGAGCCGTAAAGAAAACGTACACCCATTCCTGAAAATCGAAAAAGTTTATTCATCCCGTACCGTAAAGAACGTTCGATTTTCACGAAGCGGAAACAGTCTGGCTGTTCGGGTAGACGGGTCCCAGTCGTTCAGGCGGATCTCGAAAACTTCCTGTAGAAGATCGCTTTGGGCAAGTTCGATTGCGCTGCCCTGAAACACTTTCTGATGTCCATCCAGGACGAGAATTTCATCCGCATAGCGTAAAGCGAGATCAAGATCGTGCGCCACGACGACGAGAATGCGCGAAGGATCTTTCAGCATGCAGAGCAGATCCATGAGTTCAAAACGCGCGGAAGGATCGAGGTTGGCTCCCGGTTCATCCAGAAACAGACAGTGCGGGTTTTGAACGAGCACCTGTGCGATGGCCGCTTTCTGCCGTTCGCCAGCGGACACTTCATCCAGGCGATGCGTCGCCAGCGCGTCAATCGACAATGCACGCATCGCATCCTGTGCCCGTTTTGCTGCATCTTCTGACTGCATGCCGGAGAGATCTGTCTTCCCGGCTTTTTTCCAGAAACGCGAAAACCGGCTCTCTTCTCTGGCGTAATCGCCCAGTTCCACAAAGCGCTGAACGCTCATCTGCACATTGAGCGTATCGTCCGCGATTCGCCCGGTAATTCTCGCCCGTTCCATCGCAGAAAGAGGAAGGAGATTTTTCCCGTTGTACAATACGCTGCCGCTTTGCGGTTTCATCCAGCCGCCGAGAATGGAAAGCAGCGTACTTTTGCCGGAACCGTTGCGGCCGAGGATGATATACAGCTTTCCTTCTTTAAAATCGGAGGAAAAGTCTTGGATGACGACTTTGTTTCCGTAGCCGGCGCGAATATGTTCAGCTTTAAGCATCCAGTTTTCTCCTTTCCAGAAGCAGATAGAGAAAATACGGACCGCCAGCCAGTGAGAGGACCAGTCCGGCCGGCAGCTCCCACGGAAGCAAAATCCAGCGGCCGATCAGATCCGCCGCGCCGACGAGCAGTGCGCCGACCAGAACGCAAAGAAGCAGAAACGTCTTAAACGGCAGACGATAGCGCGAAAGCCAGGCAGGGACAATGAGGCCGACAAAGCCAAGCATGCCGCAGAGCGAAACGACCCCGCACGCCAGCAGCGCGCAAAGAAACAGAAAGAAGACACTCCATTTTTCCACATTCAGACCGAGCGTCTGTGCCTGCCGGTCGCCAAGCGTAAACATTTCCAGTTCTCTGGAAAAGAGGAACACCAGAACAATTGCCGGCAAAATCAAGATGGACGCATACAGATCCTTATTTAAGGAAAGCGAAGCCAGCGATCCGATCTTAAACGAGGCATAGCCGCTCAGCGCATCCGGGACCAGGACGGTCAGAAGATCGATCCCGGCAGAAAACAGCTGGCTGATCGCCATGCCCGCCAGCAGGATTGTCAGCCGGGACGCTTTTCGCTTTCTGGCCAGATTGGCGACGAGAAGGCCGCACGCCAGACCGCCAAAAAGCCGAACACCGTTCCTGCGCTGAAGGAGAGCGGAAAGAGACTGCTGCCAAGAATGGTAAAAAAGCCGACCGAGGCGTTGACGCCGATGATGTTGGCCGAGGCCAGCGGATTATGCAAAATGGTCTGGACCAAAGCGCCGGAGAGCGCGAGCGCACTTCCCGCAAGAAGAGCGCCAAGTACGCGCGGCAGACGCAGATGCAAAACGATCGAGCGCATCGATTCCTGCATCGGATCCAGCCAGCCGGCCGGACCGGCCAGTATGGAAATCACAGAAAGCCCAACCAGGAGAATGAGCGCGCCAAGCACCATTTTGCGCGGTTTACTCGCCATAGACGATCGTTTCGAGATTTTCCAGAGCATCCGCCCACTTCGCGTTTGGCTTCAGGTTGTACAGCTTCTGATCGAGGACATACACTTTTCCGTTTTTAACCGCGTCCAGGTTTTTCCATGCATCGCTCTGAAACAGGGCATCGGCGATTTCCTGCGCCTGTTCGTTCGTTTTTCCCTGCGCGACATAAAAATCTGATCCGGGTTTTCTTTCGCGATGACTTCCATGGACAGCGTGTCCAGACCGTCTTCGCCAGCAATGTTTTCCGTTTTCAGATCCGCTAACATGGAGCCTAATACTGAGTTGGAAGAGCCAAGCGCCTTGATTCCCTTTCCAGTTTCGCGAAGAGCCAGAACTTTTGGCGGGTTATTGCGCTCTTTGTTTCGAATGGCTTCGATGCGTTTCTGCTGTTCGAGACCGTTCTTTTCATAGCTGCTTGTATCCCCGGTAATACGACAGAACTGTTCCAGGACGCGCAGATAGTCTTCAAAGGAAGACACATCATAGTAAACGACAGGAATGCCGGATTCCTCCAGCAGATCCGCCATTTTCTTCTGAGAATCGTTTTTGGCACTGGCGATGACCAGGTCCGGATCGGATGAGAGCAGCGTTTCCTGCGCAATGGATTTCACATCGCCCAGATCCTGTACCTTTTCGGAATCGAGATCCAGATCAAAGGACGTCCACGTATCGTGCGCCGCTGCCGCAATCTGATCCTTGCCGCCGGCATCCGCAAAAAGGTCCGCAAAGCTTCCGATCAGAATGGCTGCGCGCTCCGGCTTTTGAATTTCGACCTCACGGCCAAGATCGTCCTTAAGAACAATCGTCTGCTCATCCGTCTGGGTGTAAAGCGCCGAAGAGAGCGAGGACGTCTGGGAAGAAACGGAAGCATCCGCGGTTTGCGAAGAGTTCGACGCGCAGCCGCCCAGAAGAGAAGTCACGGCGGCGCAAAGCAGAAGGCGCGAGGCTAAGGAAGATTTTAAATTCAGGTTTCGTTTTGTAATTTTGTTCATAAGACAGTATTTGAATGGTGTTTTGAAAACCGGTGTAAGAAAACCGGTCTGAATCAGGAAAACGCTTCGGGATCAGAATTCTGATGCCGAAGCGTGAGTGAAAATCAAATTGGATATTAAATCAGGTAATCGGCAGCGGCTTCTTTTACTCCGTCTGGATTGGCCTTTTCCCAGGCATCATAGCCCATGCCAGAAGCTTCCACGATGCGCGCGAGATGGATCAGGAAATCCGGAATGCGATCCAACCGGAATATTGCCGAGCTCCACGCCCATTTTTCTTCGCCCTGTTCATCGTTTCCTCCGGCATAAAGCAGGAAGGTCGGAACCGGCTTCTTATCGACGACTTTCAGAGCGCCGCGGAAACCGATCTTGCCGATCTGATGGGCGGCACAGCTCGACGGGCAGCCGGAAATATGAATCTGCGGCAGAGCGTCATCGGCGACGCCGGCTTCGCTGACTTTGGCCAGAATCGTGCGCAGCAGATCCTGCGAATCGCGCAGACCGACCTGACAGATGGACGCACCAATGCACGATTCGGACGTTTCGAACGCCGTCCGCGCCGCTTCGGATTCAATGATTTCCAGAATCTGACGGGCTTCGTTTGCAGTCAGGTTAATGATATAGGCCCCTTCGTCCGGGGACAGTCGCATTTCGACCTGATCCATATGTTCGAGAGCGCCGGACAGACGGCCGAGCGTTTCGATCGAAGGAACGCCGCCGCGCGGATGGAAGAGAACGCTGTACAGATCGCCGTTGGTCTGATGCTTCACGATGAAGGACTCTTCGAGCGGTTCGCCCTCGCCTTCCTTGTGAATGCGCAGATCTTCAAAATTGTCTACATACAGGTTCTTTTCTTCTTTGAGCTTGCGGAATTCCTTGTCGAATTCCTCGATCAGACGATCGCGGCCAAGGCTTTCCTGCAAATAGCGGGTTCTGGCTTTGGAGCGGTTTTCGTAGTTGCCGTATTTACGGAACAGGCGGATCATCGCTTCAATGACGTACAGAATCTTACCCGGTTCCAGGCTTTCTTTGACTTTTACGCCAAATTTAGGATTGTTTCCCAGACCGCCGGCGATATAGACATCGTAGCGGCCGTCTTCTCTGGCTACAAAGCCAAGATCGCGGAACGTCGCATGAGTGACGTTGGATTTCGAATTGGAGAACGCGACTTTCAGCTTGCGGGGCATTTTGTCCTGGTCGATGAAATCGAGCAGGAATTCAGCAGCCGCAAGGGCATGGGGCATAACGTCAAAGTATTCTTCTTCCACGCCGCTGAGCGGAGAGCACATCACGTTGCGCGGATAGTCGCCGCCGCCTCCGTAGCAGACGATGCCGACATTGGGGCCTGCTCCATAATGTCGCAGACGGTATCGACATCGAGATCGTGCAGCTGGATGGTCTGGCATGTTGTAAAGTGCGCCATCTTGACATCGTGCTTGCGAATCATTTCAACAATAAAGCGCAGTTTTTCCGGCGTGACGCGGCCGCCGCTCATACGCAGACGCAGCATGCTTTTCTGGCCGCCGCGCTGGGCGTAGCTTCCGTATTTTCCGGAGAAGCCTTTGTATTCCTTCATATTCATCTGGTGATTGAAGAATTTTTCCGCTCCTTCGCGAAATTTCGGAACGACTTTCTTATATTCATCGTAATCGACAGGTTTTAAAACAGACATGGATATTTACCTCTATTCCACTTCAGTATAATACAGTGCATTTTCTGACACCCCTTACTTGAATCACAAATCTGAGGATTTTGACGTGCGGCTGTCTCCGCCCGGCTTCGTTTTTGAAACGTGTATATATCCTTTGCGGTTCCTTTCCTGCTCATTTCGGATAAAAGAGCGTCTTCTCTGTTTTCTGTTCAAAATCTGGAACCTTCTATCTTCTTCCCCTTTTCTGGACTGCGCAGGATCCGCCTTGCTTCGTTCGCACGGAGTGCCCGCTGGATTGTGGAATATCACGCTATTCCTTCCAGGCTGCGAAACATGTCCTCGTGCCTGTCCGATTCGTCGGCTCTGGCGGCTTTTGATCTTTCCGTTGAATCCCTTTTGGATTTCTTTATAATGAACACGTTGCCCGCGTGGTGAAACTGGTAGACGCAGTGGACTCAAAATCCATCGACAGCGATGTCGTGCCGGTTCGAGTCCGGCCGTGGGCACCATTTTCGAACTTCAGTCCCCAGATCTGGGGATTTTTATGAAACGAAATAACGCGCAGATCCATACGGAAATCTGCGCGTTTTGTTATGCGGGGTGAACAATGAAATCAATCCGCTCACTTAATCGCCGCTCACTCAATCGGATAAATCCGAATGAACTGCGTCGTTTAGAGGTTCTTCGTTTTTTGCGCTGTATTTTCGTCGATCCCGTTTTCCGGCTCCAGTCCGGAAAAATCGACAGAGCGATCGACCGGCTCCTCGACCGGATTATCCTGTGCCGGATCCGAATCGAGCGAAGATGGGGTCATAGGCGGGAACGCTTCCTGATCTTCCGTGGCCTCCATCGTTTCGAAGTCTTCCTCAAACGGATCTTCGGGGTCAGCCTCATCGGGATCAAACAAAGACGCCTGCGAGAGTAGTGCCAGCGAGGCCAGCGGCGATTGCGAATCCAGATTGGCGGGAAGCAGACTGTCGCTGTCCGAAACATTTAGCGGCCGCTCGTAAATCGCTCGGGCCTTTTCGATCTGATTGGTAAAGAGACGCTGCAAAGCTTCAAACTGATCGGCCTGCCGGGTTCCCGGATATTCGTAAAGCGAAATGATTTCGACCTGCGGAAAGATCGACTCCGAATCGCGGACCAGATCGTAAATCGAGCGGGCGATGCGCAGACGAGTCTGTACTTCCGGATTTCGTCCATTGAATACGTAAAGACCGGTAATCTGATCGTCCGGATGAATCGGCGAAATGGAAAACAGATACTTGAAGATCAGCGGGAAAATTTTCTGCTTTTTGACATCGTGCGACGTGGAGTACTTGGCATCGCCGAGAATGTAGCGGGCGCCTTTCCACTTTGGACTTTCAATGCGGAATACGTAGTCCGGCGTGTAGTACGTTCCATAGGAAGATTCTTCACTGCCCTTGATCGGCATCGAAATCGATGTGGAGCGGCCAAGGCCGGTAATCGCGCGGTCTGGATGCTTGTGGTTGTAGATGACCGGCTGATAGTAAAGCGTGATTTTCAGATCGTCCTTCTGATAAATGTAGACGTTGTTGATCTCGGTGTTCTTATAAAACGTATCGCTTTCAAACGTGTAGTTGACCCGGTACGAACGGGTGCGCTGAAAGCCGCTGCTTTCGAAAAACTCGCCCAGCTTCGTCAGAACGTACACTTCATACATTTCCGTAATCTGCAAAAACGTTCGAACGAAGCGAAGATCGCCGACACTCACGTTTTTCCTCGCGAAGCAGCGGCTGATGCTTTCGTAAATCAGACGGTATGCGGGCAGCTGACGGAACGCCGGGGTCAGCGTCGGCGCTTTTTCAGTTCAATGAGTCTGGCCGGAATGGCACGGGAATACACCTGATACAGATAACGGAACCCCGCGAGCAGATCCCGCAGTTCGTTTTCTGTCGAATCAAACGAGTTTTTCATGACTTCGTACAGGAAGGCCGCAGAGTTCTGCATGTTCGTGATCGTCTTGTCATGAAGAACCGACCGGGCAGGAATCAGCTTTTTCTCCCTGGCCAGTTCGGGAATCATGGCTTCAATATCGTCGCAGACACCCTTGAGAAACGAGAGAGTGACCTGATTTTCGTACACATCCGTCGTACTGAGCGTCTGATCGACGTGCGAGAGATCGGGAATATATGTGTTCATTCCAATACGCAGACCGACGCGGGAATCGCGAACACGATGCAGGGCTTCTGGATGTCCCAGCAAATACCGCACGCTGGCCTGCATGGACTGGCTGCTGCCGTTCTGAGAGTGAAGCGCAGCTTTTCTTGGCCGCAGGCGAATGAGCCGCCAGGACCGTTCAAAAAGCGTCGCGGTCTGCTTGAGCTGACGGATCTTGTCTTCAAGCGAATAGTAGCCGGGCCCTTTAGATCCTTCCCGGGTATCGTAGTCTTCCCTGGTTCCGTAAAAGAGCATCGGATTGTGACGGGCAATATAGGCGCCCATGGAATTGACGGAATAGTTTTCGTCCGTCAGCGGCGTGATGACTTCGATGTAGTCGGAGTAAAACATCTGAGCCGGTCCGCTGGCGTAAGTCACCCGGATGGTAAAGCGCGCAAAGCCAAAGGCATCGGCGAAAATCGATTTCGACCGGCCGCCGGGCGCGAAGTAGAGACGGTTGGTATTGGCGTAGTAGGTGGCACTGATCGGATAGTGGTTCAGCTGAACTTCCACATGCCGTATGTAGCCGGCACGCGGAACGCTGAGCTGCGCCGAATACGATCCCGTGGCATACACCTGGGCTTTCTGCGCTTTTAACAAATAGGAGAGCGGCAGTACTTCATCGGCCGGATGCAGCGGAACTTCGATCAGTTCCGCCCGGTAGTCGTCATAAAGCCGCAGTACGCTTTCGGACATCAGCTGAAGAACTGATAGAACTGCATGGAACCGTCTCCTTTTTCCATGATTTCCTTCAGTTTTCTGCCGCACTTAATGAGTCCGCCTGTTTCGCAGACTTTTTCATTTTTCCAGAATGGTACGGAACTGGTGCGAAGACCCGTTGATTTTCGGAAGCAGACGCTGGAGTACGGCGTAGTCGAGCGCCATCGTGCCGGCATCACTATAGGCCTCGTCTTCATCGGGTACAAACCAGCGCAGAGCGGTCAGCACGTATTTGCGCAGCGCGCTTTCCGAACGGATGGAAACCGTAAGTCCGGCTTCCTTGAACAGAGCGGCCAGCGACTGATACACGTCTTCAAGCGCGCTTGGCAGCGTCTGGCTGTCTTCCTGCGGCAGGAACACTTCGTCAAGCTGTTCGTGCGTAATCAGCGAAGAGCGGAATTCGTCTTCCAGAAGCGGTCTGGCCGGCTTGAGCAGCAGACGCTTTTCCGGCATCGTAATGACCCAGGCACGGTCCAGCAGACGGCTGCTTAACGGTTCGGTCGTGTGGTCGGACTGAATGGCAGCCGCAAAATGCAGAGTCCTCGGAATTTCAAACGTATACGTGTCGCCCAGCGCGATCGTACCGCGGATGGCGGCGTTTTCTTCCATGGACATGAAGTCGGCCCAGTAGTATTCCATGCTCGACAGGTTGGCATCGTCGAGAAGGACGAGCGCCGGGAGCGAATCCGAGCCGCTGTTTCCGCGGCTTTCCTGATTCAGAATGCTGAGCAGATCAAACAGACGCGGATCCGCTTTTTCAAAGGAGCGGGTCAGCGAGTTGTAAAAGCCGATCAGATCGCGGCGGCTTGACCAGCCGCGTTCGACGCTGACGGAGACAAAACGGGAGCAGTACGGAAACTGCGGATGACTTTTTCAAGTTCTGCCGGCTGATCGAGGTGAAGCGCCTGCGCCGTAACGCGGCAGATCGACGTTTTTCCAGAGCCTGGCTGACCAGTAAAGATAGTCAGGAAGCCCTGGGTCAGGCAGATGAGAATGTTCAGAATTTCATTGCGGGAATATTCCGGACGGCTTTTCTGCATCGTGAACACCAGATAGTCCACGAGCTGTTCCTTCGAAAGGAAGGATCGCGGCATGGCCGCAATGGCGCGGGACGCCTGCTGGTAAATTTCCAGCCGTCTGGCATTTTCCAGACGGGCGGTATGTTCCATGAAGCGTTCGGAAATCATATCGTCAAATGAGATTTCCAGCGTTTTCTGGCTGGAGCGTTCGAGCAGTTCATCGAGTTTTCCCTGCAGGCCTTCCATCTGTACGTTGAGATCGGCAATGCTTTTTCACGACGCGCAATTTCTTCCTGCAAGTAGGACGATCTTGCTTCCAGGTTGGCCACATCCTTGCCGATATTGGCCTGCCGCAGCGCTTCCTGGAATTCTTCTTCGGCTTTGGCTTTCATGGACTTGAGCTGATCGAGCTCTTCCTGATAGCGTTCGAGCTGCTGCTTTGGCTGCAGGATTTCCAGCTCATCGACGGCTTTCTGGAGTTCTTCCTTCTGCGCCTTCAGTTCGCTGTTTTTCTGCTTGAGCTGGCTTGTAAACGTGACGTATTCCGAATACGCAGGGAGCGCTTCGACAAATTCCTCATTTTCGAGCAGCTCATGAACCATATCCATATAGTCAGGATCGTCCTTGCGGGCCTTGAACATTTCCGGAATGAGCGAGGAAAGTTCATTAAAAAGTTCGCCGTTTTTGCGGACGATTCAAAGATCGCCTGAAGCCGCTTTACCCGCTCCGCAGCCAGTGCGGCCGGAATGTCCTTGCCGCTGATCAGCGAGTTCTGGTAACTGGCCAGCAGACTCGCAAACGCGGCGGGATCGACACCGATAGTTTTCGCCGTTTTTCCCTTGATGGATGCGGTAAAGTTTTCGATCAGTTCCTCATCGGAAATGGTGTCGGTCGGACACGGTTCGATGCCTTCGCCTTCGATGCGGACATAGCCGCGCGTCACATCGATCTGTTCCAGCGTATGGATCCGATCCGCCAGAGAAGGCGAATACAGATAGCCGGAAATAATGGAGTTTTTCTGATCAAGCGAAGGATAGATCACCAGTTCATCGAGATCTTCGTCGTAACGGACCCGAAACGGACCGACGAGCGTATTTTCGATCGGACCTGGAATCATGACCCGCATATCTTCGTTGACGTCGCGGGTATTCAAAATCACCGTTGAATCTTTACGCCAGTCCCCTTCTACGGCTTCCTGGGGCAGCGCATAGTACCAGCCCACATCTTCCATGCGAAGAATCGATCCGGAATACTGCTTGAACACATCGAGTTTCCAGGCGGAAGGATAGACGCTCCCATCGCTTTTCAAATTTGGAATGAGCTTATCGCTCTGAAAATCAATAATGACGTCGTCTCCGTCCTGAAACAGATCGTCTAAACGCATCGATGTCGAAGAGGAAAACAGATTCAGGTTGGGATACTGCGATCCCGGAAGAATCTTCTCCACATCTTCATCGCTCAAACGAATAAATTTGTCTTTTTCATAAATGTACGTCGGATAAAAATTCACATAAAATCCGCTGGTTCGAATTTCTCCTACATAGCGCGGCATAGTTTCATTCCTTTCCTGCCTTTCGGCTGAATTAATTTGATTATAGGACCGATCCCGGCCAGATTTTACGTTAAGCCGCTGAATTCAGGGATGTTTAGAAAAATATAGAAAAGGCGCTCCCGCTTTCCCTATAATTGAATCGGTCTGTCCAGTCGCTTGATATTCAGCGCAGGCAATCTTGAATGTTTACGAATGTATTATTTCGTATTCGTTAAAATTGCGGTCGTTTAGGCAGCCGATCTGCACCGCTGCTTTAGGCGCTGGCTGGAGAAAAGAGGAAAATGCATGCATTTTACATTTAAGGAAATCGAATACTACAAACCCGATGGAAAACCCGACATCTGTCTGGAATGCTTCAGCGTAATCGACCTGAATGTCTATGAACTACTTGAATTCAGCCGCGACAAAAACAAGTGCTACTACTGGGCTTTGAAAAGTCAGATTACCGGCGATGTGAAAGCCTACATCACTTCGGTCTACTACATCGACGGCGAAAACAGCCTTACCGGAAAGCCGACGTTTAAAATCGTGCACGGTTTTGAATACGAAGACCCGCGCGAATATCACTGTCCGCGCTCGGTGCTCGACCGGCTGACGCCGACCACCGATCCGCGTGCCCTGCAATGGCGGCGCAAAGCGCAGTACGCGCTCAATCAGGCAGCCCTGCTCAATCAGAAATTTATCGAAGAACACCAGAAGGCGCAGCAGGAGCCGGATTTCTTGGTCCCTGCCCTGACTTCTTCTGTGACTGCGCTGATTGTTCAGGAAGAGAAGCTTCCCTTTTGACCGAAGCAAAACCAGATAAGGTACACGATATGAAAAAGAGGAAAACCAGACATACGCTTCAACTTCCCGTTCTCTTCTCAAAACCGACGCGGTGCTGCTTCCGCGCTCCCGTCATCAGACACCGAAACGCCGTCAGGTCCTTCTTGCGCCAAGACGTCTGAAAAAAGCAAAACGGCTGCCCAGACGACCGAGCAAGGATCATCCTTCCTTTACTGCAGGCAAACCAATGCACTTTCAGGGCAATGTCCTGCTGCTGAATCTGAAATATTAAGCGTACCTGTATCCTTTTCGCAATGGATTTTTGCGATTCTCTTTTCGCGACAGAGGATGACGCCTTCCGGCTGAATCCCTCCTGCCGACTCCATCCGCAGAAAAACCGGACTTTTCCGATCGTTTTCGATCCGGCAGAGTCCGGTTTGTTTGTTTTTCTTTATGGCGATTTTGGACTGGCCGAATCGTAAGCGTCAAATAGAACCCGTCTAGAAATCGAGCGCAGACTCCTTCACAATTTCCGTGAAGACGTCTGCGCTCTTCTTTATAAAAACTGCTCGACCGACTGCCCAGTGGGCTGCTGGTTGAGCAGTTTGAAGGCTTTTGTCTGCGAAAAGCGTTTGGCCACGAGAAAAGGCCAGAATTTCTTCTGGCTTTTTCGGATCTCTCTAATTTTCTTCCCTTTCCACATACAGATCAGCCGGCAGCGTTTTCGAATATGGAAGCAGCCCCTCAACGATATGGTCCTGGAGTCCCTGTGTGGATAAAACATCCAGAACATAGACCAGATACTTTCTTGGATCCAGGCCGTTGAGAATAGCGCTCTGCAGGATCGTGAAGCAGATGGCTGTGGCTTTGGCTCCTCTGAACGTATTGGAAAACAGGAAGTTCTTTCTGGCCATTACGAATGGCTTCACCATTCGCTCGCACGCATTGTCATCGATTGGAGTTGCTCTGTCTTCTAAGAAAGCAGCTAATTCTTTTCGATTTTTGACGAAGTATTCTGCAGCTTTCTTCAATTCTGACTTTGGGGCTGCGCCATCGTAGATTTTCCACATCAGGGCTTCGAGGGCTTCGAACACGGGACGGCTTTCCTTATCTCTGCGGATCTGAATCTGCTCAGGGGTTTCGTGCAGATTTTTGGCTGTCCGTTCGATTTTATAAAGCTTCTGGAACAGAGCGAGGGCTTTCAGGGTCAGGCTCAGGCCCAGGTTCTCTTCCTCCTCCAGAAACTTCGTTTTCTCTTCATCACTCAGTTTCAGATACGCTTTGTAATCCCTGCGTGTTTTGAGGTGATCCGTGAGCTTGCGTCTGGCATGCGCCATACAGAAGGCAAGCGTGGCGTCCTTATATATCCTGTGTACATCCGCTGCGTCACAGATGATTGTTCCGGAATAGTCCGGAGAAAGGAAATCCGCAAACGCCTGCTTATCTTTGCGCTCGGTGGCGTGATAAACGACCAGCTGGTGATTTTCCGCCCAGCTGGTACGGGTAACAATAATGGTCCCCATCTTGTTGCCCCCGCTTTTCGAGCTTTCTAATACGCGTAAAGGCGTCTCATCCATATGAATGTGTCCGCTGTGTTTCAGATCTTTTACCATGCGGTTGTATATCGACTCCAGATACTGTTCCGAAGTTTCTATTCCCCAGTTGCTCATTGTCTGTCTGGTCAGATAGAGCCCCTGCCTGTTGACATCCTGCTCCTGACGGTAGAACGGAAGGCCAAGCACGACTTTGTCGGAAATGATTTTCCCTGTCAGAGAAGGGGAAGCATAACTTCCTGGAAACAGCTTGGATGTTTCTGGCTTAGCCTGGAAAATATGTGTCTCTCCGTTTTCGTCTTCATACAAATAAACAGGGTAAATATCGCGCTGTACATACCACTGTGCAGGAACGTGAACGATCTGGTCATAAACAACAGACTTAAGCTGGACACATTTATCTTTAACCGCTTCAAACTCTGGACCGGTCGGTTCGATGGTATTGGTGATCTTAGGAAGATCATTGATATTGTCGTGAAGAGTTTTCTTTTGCCCTTTTGAGTCTGAACGATTTCCTCATCCTCCTGTTCTTGAGAAAGATTCTCAAGGACAGACGCTGCTTTAGAATTGGCATCAAGATGCCCTTCAGGAAGGTTCTCAAACAGAGAAGGCATTCCCTCCGAAGAAGTCCCAAACCGCTCATTCCTGCTCTTGATTCTCTTGATGAAGTTGTAATTGAACATCTCGGAAATCTGAGCGGTTATTTTGAGAAGTTCTTCTTTGGAAGCATCTTTGAACATCTCTAAAACATCTTCTTGTTTCACTCCATCCGGGCTTTGAATAAGACGGAGCAGGCTGGAGAAATCATTTTTCATGCCTTAACTATATCATATAATTCCATCTATATCAATTAATATTGAATATTATAAAATTAATATTATTCTTATTTAGTATAAGCAGATTATATCGAAAGGATATGCAGAATCGTCAGATCAGAGGAACAGGGAGTCGTTTTCTTGTAGACCTTTCCCGTCTCCATGTTCAGACCGTCCAGCAGCCAGTTCAGCTGCTGGGATGTGATCGACACGATCCCATCTCCTGTAATTCTCCAGTCGAAATGTCCGGAGTTGAGAACCTTGTAGAACAGCCAGGTTCCCGTTCCGTCATAGTACAGGCACTTGATGCGGCCCTTTGAGCGATTGGTGAAGCTGAATTTTGATTCCATCTTATTTTTCCTCCTGAATGACGACTTTGAAGAACGCCAGATCTGAAAGCTCTGGCGCCTTTTTCTGTTCAAGCTTTTCTACCGATTCGACGCAATGAACCATGCGTCGAAAACGGGTATAGTCCAGATCTCGAGTCCGACAGAACTGTTTCATAGTCAGTTCGGGATGAAGATAGAAATCTTCGAGAAGTGTTTCCCACTTCATAAGGGTTTCGAGTTGCATAAAAACCTCCGATTCAGAATAATTTTCCGAGATCGGAGGGGTGGCGCTAGACGGGTTCTATTTGACGCTTACGCCGAATCAGCCAAGGAGCGTATCAAGAATCATCATCAGTACAAAGCCGCCCGAAAAGTAGAGCGTTGGCAGATTGGAATGTTCGCCCTGCACCATTTCCGGGATGAGTTCTTCCACTACCACATACAGCATCGCCCCAGCCGCAAAGCTTAAAAACCACGGAAGCAGCGGAACGATCCAGCTTTGCATGGCCAGAGTAAGCCCAGTGGCCAGCGGTTCGACAGCGCCGGAGAGCGTGCCAAACCAGAACGCCTTCCAGCGCGAATAGCCGCTGCCGTGAAGCGGCATCGAAATGATCGCGCCTTCCGGAACGTTTTGGAGGGCAATGCCAAGGGACAGTGCCAGAACTGCGGAAAACGAGATCAGATTCGTGTTCAGCATGCCAGCCAGCGTCGCTCCGACCGCCATGCCTTCCGGAATGTTATGCAGAGTGACCGCCAGAAACAGTTTCGTACGCTTTTTCAGACTCGAATGCGGGCCTTCTTCTTCCAGCGATCCCGGATGAATGTGCGGCGTAATGGCATCGAGCACAAGCAGAAAAAGAATGCCCAGCAGAAAACCGCCGGCAGCCGGCAAAAGGCCATTCTGCCCATCGGTTCACTCTGTTCCATGGCCGGAATCAGCAATGACCATACTGAAGCGGCAGTCATTACTCCGGCCGCAATGCCGGAAAAGCAGCGATTTACCAGCTGTGAGAGCGGTTTGCGCACAAAGAAAACAAATGCTGATCCAGCAGCAGTTCCAAGCAGCGGAATAAAGGCTGCCAGCAGAATACTGTTCATTGCAGATCCTCCATTTATTACTGAAGCCGGTTCTCCACAAAACCGGCTAAAAAGAAAAGCGGCTCCGGCAGAAAAACTGCTTTCAGTCTATCAGCGAAAGGACATTTTACCGACGGATATGAACGGCTCGTATAATACATTTGCCTGTCGAATGGCAGACTATTGATGAGAAAAACTTCAGAATATGTTTAGACGGACATTATCGAAAGACGCCATGATGGATGATAAGCTCAATTCATGAGAAATGGAATTTAAAATAAATTCCAGCAAGGAGAATCCCTGTGAAAACAATCCATCCTGCTCCACTGCCCCGCTCTTCTTCCCTGCGGCTTTACAATCTCATTTTCCCTCTGTTTTTCTTCTTTGTAGTTCCAATCACCTGGATCTGGCCGCTGTTCATTTTCGGCAATCTGGCAATCGACTGCGCCGTTCTCCGCTTCTGTCTTAAGCGCTTCAATCCTCGAAACTGGAAGCAGGGCTTTAAAAAGACCTGGTGGAAGGTCTGGCTGCTTGGGTATCTGGGGACGTTCTGGGCTGCGTGATTCTGTTTGCGATTGGTTTTATTCCCTATTCCGAAACCCTCTATCCCATCGAAATGGCGGTATACTACAACCCCTGGTCCCATCCGGTTGGACTGCTTCTGGTCTGCCTGACGATTATCCTGGCAGGATTTGCGCTCTATTTTCTCGATTCCCGCCTGGCTCTTCGAAAGAGCGGGCTTTCCGTCAAAGGCAGACGGAAAGCAGCTTTGATCATCTCCATAGCGACCGCACCTTATGTGCTGCTGATTCCGACGTCTCTTTTCTTCTGATCAGTCAGCCGGCTTATCACTCAGTTTTTGCAGATTTCCGCCTGTGAAATCTGCATTTTAATTTTTCCCATTTAAAAGGCAGACCGCCGGGGTCTGCCTGTCCAGTTAACAAAATGATTGGAATTACATCTGCCCGGCGTCGACTTTATCATCGCGGACGAGTACGTCATGGGCACCGCCCTCAGAAATCGATACAGCCGAAACCAGGGTAACTTTCGCGTTTTTCTGGAAATCCGGGATGTTGGTAAAGCCGCAGTTGCACATGGTGTGCTTGATCTTGGAAATCGTCAGACCGACGTTGTCCGCCAGTGCGCCGGCATATGGTACGTAGGAGTCAACGCCTTCGACAAAGGACATCTTGCCTTCGCCGCCGACATCATAGCGCTGCCAGTTGCGGGCACGGGCACTTCCTTCGCCCCAGTACTCCTTCATGTAGTTTCCGTTTACGCTTACTACTTTGTTCGGCGCTTCCTTGAAACGGGCAAAGTAGCGGCCCAGCATAACGAAGTCTGCACCAAAGGCAAGGGCGAGCGTCATGTGGTAGTCCTGAACGATACCGCCATCGGAACAGATTGGAACGTAGATTCCAGTGTTTTCGAAATATTCATCCCGCGCTTTGGCGACTTCGATTGTCGCGGTCGCCTGCCCGCGGCCGATGCCTTTCTGCTCGCGGGTGATGCAGATGGAACCGCCGCCGATACCGATTTTAACGAAGTCCGCACCGGCTTCAGCCAGAAAGCGGAATCCGTCGCCGTCAACAACGTTGCCGGCACCGACTTTAACGGTGTCGCCGTATTTTTCGCGAATCCATTTGATCGTATCGGCCTGCCAGCAGGAATAGCCTTCGGAAGAGTCAATAACGAGGATGTCCGCACCGGCTTCTACAAGAGCAGGAACGCGGTCCTTGTAGTCGCGGGAGTTGATGCCTGCACCAACGAGGTAGCGTTTGTGCTCATCCAGAACTTCGTTTGGGTTTTCCTTGTGCTGTTCGTAGTCCTTACGGAAAACGAACGCTTTCAGGCGACGATCCTTGTCTACGATCGGCAGCTGGTTCAGTTTCTTGTCCCAGATGATGTCGTTCGCTTCGCCAAGCGTGAGACCTTCATCGCCGACGATCAGCTTGTCATAGGGCGTCATGACATCCTTGACTTTCGTGTTGTCGAGATCTACGCGGGTTTCGCGGAAATCACGGGAAGTCAGAATGCCGACGAGAACGCCGTCTTTTTGCCGTTTTCCGTAACGGCCATTGTGGAATGTCCGGTCTGCTGACGGATCTGGATTACTTTGCGCAGCGTATCATCAGGAGAAACGTTCGCATCGCTGCCGGTAAATCCAGCTTTGGTGGCCTTGACCTGACGAATCATCGCAGCCTGACTTTCAATCGGCTGAGAACCGAAAATAAAGGCGACACCGCCCTCGCGAGCCAGAGCGACCGCAAGATCCGGTCCGGACACCGCCTGCATGACCGCACTGGTCAGCGGGATGTTCAGGGAAAGCGCCGGCTTTTCCCCTTTTTAAATTTCACCAGCGGCGTTTTCAGGCTGACTTTATCCGGGGTATCTTCTGGTCCGGTATAGCCTGGAACGAGAAGGTATTCCGCAAAAGTGCGGGAAGGTTCGCTGAAAAATTTTGCCATATTGTTCCTCCTGTATGCATGCAATTCGAATGGGATTTCTGTCTGCTGGCCGACTTCGGCCAAATCTCATTTTCTCTATTTTATGCGGATGCGCCGTCCTGTCAAAAAGCAGAGGCCAAACCTCTGCTTTTTGACAAATTTTTCAATTTAAGAAACAAAATGAAATGCCCTTTCGCTCCTGAAAAGGACTGAAAATGGAAAGCTTTCGGGCATTATTCCGGTTTTGGCCCGACTTTCGCCCGTTTCCACTCGATTGGATCCGGCCGTCTTATGCAGCTTTGGACACGGAAGCTTCAGCTTCTTCAGCCGTCTGCGGCTTTTCAAACGTCTCTTCGAGAACGACGACAGTGCCGATCGGTCCAATCTGAATATGACGGGCCTGTTTCTCGTTCAGATGGTTCACATCGTAGAGAACTTCCCCTTCCTTCGTCAGATCGTAATGGAACGTCTCATGCGTCGGGTTAAAGAACAGAATCATTTTCTCGTTTTCATCCTGCGTCTGATACACGAGCACTTTCGAATCGAGATCGGATACATGAACGTTATGCATAATCGCTTCGCTACTCGTCAGACGCAGCGAAGAATGTTCGCGCCGGATTTTAACGAGTTCCTTGAATTGATCGACCATCGGCTCCATCGTATCGCGGCGATGGTAGTCGATCATGTTGTAATGATCGGAACGATTGTACGTGTTGTCGAGATTGTTTTTGGTCCGGCCGAATTCCTGGCCGGAATGAATGAACGGAATGCCCTGCGCAAACAGAACCATCGCGTTCGCCAGAACCTGACGGCGTATGCGTTCGCTGCGCGGCATGCCTTCGCATGCCTTGCGGTTTTTATCCCAGAGGGTATGGTTGTCGTGGCATTCGATGTAGTTGACCGCTTTAAACGGCGCATCGTATCGGCCTTCGAGAACCGATGCGCACATGACCTGCTTGGCATCATGCAGAAGGCCGAGGTTGCCTGCCGGATAGCCGGCGTCGCTGATCTGACCCGACGAGCCGCGAATGACTTCGCGGAAGCGGTCCGAAAAATGACCGACCAGCGGCATTTTGGCCTGATTGTTCTGGGAAGCCCGGATATCGTGCGGTACAAAGCTTGGCATGTCCCAGCCTTCCCCGTAAATCATGAAATCCGGTTTGCGCTTTTTCGCTTCTTCGGCAATCGTGTTGAGCAGCGAGCAGTCCAGTACGCCCATCAGATCGAAGCGGAAGCCGTCGACATCGAAGACGTCAATCAGCTGCATGGCCGCATCGATCAGGTAGCGCCGGCTCATTTCCGGACGGGAATCGATATCGTTTCCGCAGTACGATCCGTTGGAATAATTGCCTAAGGAGTCCATCAGGAAGAAGTAATCCGGAACCATGTTTTCCAGCGCGTAGCCGTCACGGTTCCATACGTGGTTGAATACGAGATCGAGCGTGACTTTAATGCCCGCTTCATGAAGCTTCTGTACCATCTGGGCGAATTCAAGAATGCGGCGTTCCGGATCGAACGGATCGGTCGAATACGAGCCTTCCAGCGCGCGGTAGTTCGCAGGATCGTAGCCCCAGTTGTAATAGAGCGACGGATACTCTTCGTCGACGCTGCCAAAATCCAGAACCGGCATCAGCTGTACGTGGGTAATGCCCAGTTCCCGAATATACGAAAGGCCTGTACGTTTCTGTCTGGTTGTGGCGTTTTCCTGTACAAACGCCGGGAAGGTTTTCGGATTTTCAACGCCGATTTCCTTCTGGGCGGTCATATCCCGAATGGAACATTCGTAAATGATCGCATCGGTCTGGTGCGCCATCGGCTTTGGTTTGAAGCGTTCAGGCATTTTCAGCAAGGAGAGATCGTTGACCTGCGAGCAGCTCGTATTGACGCCGGTAAAAGATTGTACGGATCGTGGCATTCACGAATGCTGCCGTTGACGTTCATGCGATAGCGGTAAAGCTTATGCAGCAGATCGCCTTCGACGCAAACGGTCCAGCAGCCTTCTTCATCCCGTTCCATCGGGACAGCCTGCCGGTTTCCTTCTTCATCGAGTAAAACAAGTTCCGCCCAGCTGACGACGGGAGACCAGAAACGGAAAATCGTCTGCTCAGGCGTGTAGTGACAGCCAAGCGTATTCAGATCGACGGCCGGCCAGGCGTTCGCAAATTCCGGCGTCTTAACAATATGGCTGTATTTGGCCGGTGCGGTCCGGCAGTGTCCGGAATACAGAACGTAGTCCCGTCCGATTTCCAGCGGGGCATCCACCGTACACGTATACCGAATGTGGGTAATATTATCTGTCTTTTCCTGTATGGTCAGAGGAACAATTTCACCGTGTTCATCTTTCAGATGAAAGGTCTGACTGTTTCCCTGATAAAAATTCTTGTCTATATAAACATGGACGCAGTTATATCCATCGATATAGCATTCCAGGTTATCCTTCATTCTCATAGGCATCTCCTTGCCTGTGTCACAACCCTCAGAACCGCAGAGCGGCAGAGGCTAAACGGGCTGAATTTTGTCGTTTTCAACAAAATGAAATTCAATGACTGATCATACAAGCATTGATTCCGGAAGACAAGAAGATCGATTTTCTTTTCCGCTTCTTCCCGCTTTGAACGAGAACTTATATCAATACGTAGTATTACCAAAGAAACATCGGACGTAAACACGATATTCCAAGTTAAAAATAATGCGATTGACCCGGAATTACTTTACAGAAATCACAGATCAGTTTGTACATTTCAAACCAGGTCTTCATATGCTTTGTTAAAAATGGTCCTCAACCGACGTTTCGTACGCGCTTTCCCATCAGAATGGGATCCAGTATTTTCGAGCTGGAGTGTTCCAGACTGTCGATGGCGAGGCTTTCCTCTTCTGATCCTACCGATTTGAAGAAAAGATGTACTCCAGACACCCGTTTTTGCGCTATTAAGACATCCTCCTGCTGTCCAGCAGCGCGCTGTTTTCAAAGAAATCCTGATTTTTCTATCCAGTCTCTCCTTCTCGCTGCCGGCATTCACGAGAGCGTACGCAAACACTCTTTTCTTCATTTTGCGCGCCAAAGTACGCAAGAAAGCGCCGGCGAAATTCAGGAACGTCTGGAAAAGCAGGACGAAACGATTTCGTATGGATAAAATGACAGGGATAAGAGCCTGTCGAAAACGAGGGGCTCGCCCGATGCCCCTGCGCAGTCTGGAAAAATTCCCTTTCCAGGGCAGGTCTCCGGTACAGATTTCATACATAAGCAAAAAGAAGAAAGAGAAAAGGAGAACTCATGGAATACAGAATCGAACACGACGTTTTAGGCGAAGTCAAAGTTCCGGCGGATGCGTGCTGGATGTCCCAGACGCAGCGCTCGCTGGAAAACTTTAAAATCGGCACCGAAAAGATGCCGACTGAACTCATTGACGCCTTTGCGTATTTGAAAATGGCCTGCGCCATTGTCAATGAACGCAATCACAAAATCGATCCGGCGCAAAAAGAAGCCATCGTCGAAGTGTGTCAGGCCATTCTGAACAAAAAGCTGACCGGCGAATTTCCGCTGGCCGTCTGGCAGACCGGGTCGGGGACGCAGACCAACATGAACGTGAACGAAGTCATCGCACATGTCGGCATGAAAAATCATCCCGGACTCTCTCTTCATCCAAACGATACAGTCAACGCGTCCCAGTCTTCCAACGATACGTTCCCGAGTGCCCTGCACATAATGGCTTCGTCCATGACGCGAAAGCTGCTTCTTCCTGCAATCGATGAATGCGTGGACGTTCTGAAACGCCTGGAAGAAGAAAACGCAGGCATTATCAAAATTGGACGGACGCACCTGCAGGATGCGACCCCGCTGTACGTTTCGAATGAAATCAGCGGCTGGCGGTCCATGCTGGAACATTCCCGCCGTCATATCGAAGCGGTTCTTCCCTTCGTCAACGAACTCGCCATCGGGGCGACCGCGGTCGGCACCGGACTCAATGCGCCGCAAACCTTTGGCGCAGATGTCTGTGCGATTCTCGATTCCATGACCGGCATTCACTTCAAACCGGATCCCAACTATTTCCACGCCCTTACGTCCAAGGACGCCTGTTCCCTGCTTTCCGGCGCCGTCAAAGGGCTGGCGGCCAACATGATGAAAATCGTCAACGACGTCCGCTTCCTGGCCAGCGGTCCGCGCTGCGGAATTGGCGAACTGGAAATTCCAGCCAATGAACCTGGTTCTTCCATCATGCCGGGCAAAGTCAACCCGACCCAGTGCGAAGCCGTCACCATGGTGGCCGTACAGGTCATGGGCAACGATGCCGCTATCGGCTTTGCGGCCAGTCAGGGCAATTTCGAACTGAACGTCTTCATGCCCGTCATTGCCTACAACCTCAACCAGTCCATCCGCCTTCTGGCCGATGCGATCGTCTCGTTTACTCGCAACTGCCTGGAAGGACTCAAAGTCAACCGGCAGAAAACCGAGGAAAACCTCGAAAACTCGCTGATGCTCGTGACGTGCCTGAATCCGGTCATCGGCTACGAAAACGCAGGCAAGGCCGCCCGATATGCTTTCGAAAACAATCTGACGCTCAAGGAAGCGGTGCTGAAACTGGGCCTTCTCGATGAAGCCGCCTTTGACGAACTCGTTCGTCCGGAAAAAATGGTGCGCTAAACCATCCGATTTTCGACGCGGCTGCCCCATCTTCCAGCCCCTCAAAAATCCAAAGGATATTCGATCCTCCAGAACGTCTTCAGCTCTGGCTTTCAGAAATAAGATCAGGTATCCAGTATGAATCGACTGTTTGTCGGAAAGCGCTGAACGATTCAAATGGCGGGAAATGCACGAATTCGATGATAAGCTTCGTGCAAAATCAAATCTTCAGAAAAACGCCGGACGCAAGGCCATCAGGCCGCCGCGTCCGGCGTTTCTCGTTATATTCGATTCAGTTATATACAATCCAGCTTTTTCTTTGTCTGGCGCATAGACTGAACAATCACCAGGGTAAGTTTCCAGAACAGCCATCCAAGGACAAAAACGATAGCCCCCATCAAAATCGAAAGGGAAGAAATTCGATGGCACTTGCAGAATACGAGCCAATGTGAATTCCGATTTCTTTCATTTCATATCCCATGAAATGGGCTGCGAGTTTGACCACGCCCGCAAGCGGAAAAAGCGCTCCAGCTGCCATAAAGCCGATCCCGCTAAGGCCTGTAATGGGCAAAACAAACATACCGCCAAATCCTGCAAGGCTGTAAAAGCAATTACAGCACTCAGCCTACGCCAGCTAAAGCCTCTGCTTTTGGCAACAGCTTCTCCTGAATACGCTTTAGCAAGTTCCTTAGGATTTCCCAGGCGATTAAGAATCTGTTCTGCGGACATTCCGCGGGTATGCAGTTCCAGCATTTCACTTTTGATTTCTTTTACAATGTCGGCACGTTCGCAAGCAGTCATTGGGTTCAGACTGGTGTCGATTTTTTCGAGATATTCATTCAGTGATTTTTCCAGTTCCATGGTCTTTGGCTCCTTTGGTTTCCTTAATCGCGTTTTGCAGATTTTCCCATTCCTCAGACATGGCCAAAAGATATTCCATTCCTTTTCGGTAATGGAATAGTACTTTCGCGGCGGCAGCCCTCAGAACTCTCCTGCCAGAACGAGGAGATATATTCCTCTTTCATTAACCGTCTGAGCAGCGGATAAATCGTATTCTCTTTTGCGGCCAGAATCGGATACTTTTCCAGTGTGCTGATCATTTCATATCCATAGGATGGCTGCTGCTTTATCATTGCCAGAACGCAGAATTCCAGTGTCCCGCGCTTAATCTGGGATTTCCAATCCTCAATATTCATGTACGGTATCTCCTGTATATACATCGTACTACACAGTACTTAAGAAGCCGATCGTATATCAAATAATTTATTTTTAACTATATATGTATAAAACAGTCCGGCAACATCTCATCCCTTTCGCTGAATGCAAGAGAGGAAAGTCTCCTTTTCACTGCGCATTTACGAAAGACATCGCACAGAAATCAAGGACGATCGTCATAGATCCATAGATCGAAAGGGCGGCCTGAGAAGAAAGAACGCTGGTCGCAGAGATTTTCATCCCCTGGCCCGGCTGCTTTCCCTGCCGTTTCCTTTGCCAAAGAAAAACCAGATTCTCTCGCAAAGAATCTGGCCTTCGTACACATTCAAAATGGAAACGGTGCAAGTCTTCTACAGAATAGAGCTCGCCCGTATTTGATCCCGCTTTTAGAGCAGCGGAGAGAAAATTTTAAGGAACAGACGATACTGACGAACAAACCAGTTGGTCTCTTCAATGGAAGAGAGCGTAATCAGTTTGGAATCACGGAAGATCTGTTCAAAATCGCGTTCGATTTCGTCAATGCAGGCGGGATCGTACATCCACATGCCACATTCGTAGTTGGTGTAGTAGGAGCGGAAGTCCATGTTGACCGTTCCGGCCAGCGCATGTCTCGAATCGACAAGCGTGACTTTTCCATGTATGAATCCTGGGGTATATTCATACACCTTCACGCCCTTTTTCGTAAGAATTTCGGAGTTGGCCTTGGTGACTTCATACACAATTTTCTTGTCGGGGATACCAGGAACGACAATGCGTACGTCGACACCGTTCTGTACGGCCAGCTCCAGCATGCTGACCATGTCGGAATCCAGAATCAGATACGGGGTAGTAATCCAGCATGTACGGTTGGCGGAGTTGATCAGGTTGAAATGGAATTTGCGGCCAAGCGTCTTGTCGTCGGTCGGCGAATCGAAAAACGGAATGACAAAGCCCTGATTTTTAAGCCGCGGAAACTCGCTTTCGTGCCGGATATAAAATTCATACGGCGTGTTTTCTGGCGAGTCGTAGTTCCACATCTGCAAAAACGCGATGACAAACGGTTCGACCGCCGGGCCCTCGACACAGACGCCCATGTCCTTCCAGTAGCCGAAGCGTTCAATGCGGTTTACGTATTCGTCCGCGATGTTGCTTCCGCCGGTGAAGGCGATTTTTCCATCCACGATGATCGTCTTGCGATGGTCGCGGTTGTTCATCTGCATCGCCAGCTGCGGATGGATCGGATTAAAGGCGTGTACTTTTATTCCTTTCGCCTTCAGTCTGGCCTGAAAGTCTTCCGGAATGTTGATCAGGCAGCCAAAGTCATCGTAGATCAGACGGACATCGACGCCTTCGGCCACTTTCTGCTCCAGAACGGCGAGCAGCTCATCGAGCACGCTGCCTTCGTCGATGATGTACGTCTCGATGAAGATGTACTCTTCCGCCTTGCGAATGGCTTCCATGAAGCCTTCAAACTGCGCTTCGCCGGTCGGAAAATACCGGACGGCGGAATTGGTATAGACCGGGAAATAGCCGTTGTTCCAGGCCATGTCGGTCATTCGCCGCAGCACCGGATCCTGGATCTCGGACTGGTTGAGGGTTTTCAGATTCTGCTCCGCGTATTCCTGATAGTCCGCATAGGCCTGTCTGTCCTGAATCATCAGCGCTTTCGGAATCTTGGTACCGCCAAAGAGCAGATACAGCATGCCGCCAAAAAACGGAAGGGCCATGATCACAAAGACCCAGAGCAGTTTGGACGACGAGTCCGAATCGCGGTTGATGACCGCAATGGAGACAACGACGCTCAGCGCGAGCATCGTATAGTAAACAGGAAGAAACTCATGGGAAAAATACGTCAGTAAAAGAAGCAGGATCAGCAGCTGAAAGGCTAAAGCCGCAGCCAGATACAGGGCTTTGGACTTTAGAATTTTCTTAAAAACTTCACACTCTGCCTCCTCTTTTCAAACATGTGAACAATTCACTATTGACTTAGTATAACAAGCTTTCCACGGAGTTTCCCTAGGGAATTCTTAAGGGATTGCTAAGAGTTCGCAAACCTCAAAAGACGCCAGACATCCACTCATGCATCACAAAGCGCCCAAATGCCGGCATCAGCCGGCAGACCGTCAAAAATCCACTACAATATCGATGAGCGCAGTCAAAGGCCGGCGCGCCCTGCGAAAAACCTGTCTGATCAAGCCGACAGAATTGCAGAGTCTGTATACCTGATAAAAAGAAAACAGGAAAATTTTTTTCAAAAGCAGGATTCAATATCCTGTCTGATGCGAAACCTGAGTCTGGCCTTCGCGCTGCATACGGCTGCATTCAGCCCTTAACCATACACAGTACAAGGAGTGTATCTCCTATGAAAACTAAGAAATACCCCTTTACCCAGAACCGCGAAATCAGCTGGCTGAAATTCAACCAGCGCGTTCTCGAAGAAGCTGCCGATCCGTCGGTCGAACTTCTGGAACGCATGAAATTTGCGGCGATTTTCACGTCCAACCTGGATGAGTTTTTCATGGTCCGGGCAGGATCCTTAATGGATATGTCTCTGGTCGATAACGATCAGATCGATTCAAAAGCGGCATGTCCCCTTCCGAACAGCTGCAGGCGATTTACGAAGAATCCGCCAGACTGTATAAAATGCGGGACAACGTCCTTCACAATCTGCGCAAGACGCTTCGCGAAGTCCAGATCCAGCCGATGTCCATGAAAAATCTGAACAAGAAGCAGTCCAAGCTGATCGCGAAATATTTTGAAAGCGATCTGGCTCCGCTTCTCGCTCCGCAGATCATCGACGTTCACCATCCCTTCCCGTTTCTGATCAACAAGGAACTGTACATTTTCTTTTCGATTATCGAAAACGGAAAGACGCGCTACGGCATCGTTCCGATTCCGTCCTATTTGCCGCGCATCATTTATCTCAACGAAGAGAAACCGAATTCATGCTCGTTGAAAATGTCGTCCTCGCCTTTCTCGAAAAGATGTTTCCTAAATCCCGGATTCCCTTCAAGACGATCATTCGCGTAACCCGCAACGCGGACATCAACCTGAACAGCGCCGACATTGAAGACGATGAAGACTATCGCTCCTACATGAAGACGATTCTCAAAAAGCGCATGCGTCTTTCTCCGATTCGTCTGGAAATCTACCGGGATACTGATCCAGCTGCAGTGGACTATCTTTGCCGGCAGCTGCATCTGTCCAAGGCGCAGGTCTTCCTGTCCAAGCGTTCCCCGCTCGATCTTTCGTACGTTTTCCCGCTGATCGACGCGCTGCCCGCGGATATTCGCAAGGCCCTTTCCTACAAGCCGTTTGTCGCCCAGACGGACCGCCGTCTGAATCCGGAAGAACCGCTCATTCCGCAGATTCTCGATCATGACGTTCTGCTTTCCTATCCGTATCAGGACATTGATCAGTTCATCCGACTGCTTGATGAAGCGGCGACAAATCCGGACGTGCTCTCCATTTCGATCACCATTTATCGACTGGCGAAAAACTCCAAAATTGTCCGGGCCCTCTGCCGCGCCGCGGAAAACAGCAAAAATGTCACCGTCCTGATGGAACTGCGTGCCCGCTTTGACGAACAGAACAACATTCAGGCCGCTGAACGTCTCGAAGAAAGCGGCGTCAGCGTTTTCTACGGCTTTGAAGACTACAAAGTCCACTCCAAGCTCATGCAGATTACCCTCAAATCCCGCGGAAAAATCCGTACGATCACCCAGATCGGTACCGGCAACTACAACGAGAAAACGAGCCGGCAGTACACGGATTTCTCGCTCATTACCGCGGATGAGCAGATTGGTCAGGACGCGACTGAATTTTTCAAGAACATGAACGTCGGCAACCTGGCCGGTTCGTACAAGAAGCTGATCGTTTCCCCGTTCGGTCTGAAAAACGCGATTTTACAGAAGCTGGACGAACAGATTGCGCTCGCAAAAGCCGGAAAGCCGGCCAGAGCCTGGTTCAAGATGAACTCGCTGACCGACCTCGATCTGATCGCCAAACTGTCCGAAGCCTCTCAGGCTGGGGTCGATATTAAAATGATCGTTCGCGGCATCTGCTGCATTCTGCCCGGACTCGAAGGCTATACCGATCACATTGAAATTCACTCCGTAGTCGGCCGCTTTCTTGAACACGGACGCATTTACATCTTCGGCATCGGCGAATCGTGCGAAGTGTACATCGCTTCCGCCGATTTCATGACCCGCAACACCGAGCGCCGCGTAGAAGTCGGTGTTCCCATCGAAGATCCGCAGCTGAAAAAGGAGCTGCTCGAGTATTTTGAAACGCAGTTTAACGACAGTCTGAAAGGACGCCGTCTGCTCCCTTCCGGCTCCTATACGAAAATTTCGCCCGAAGGCGATGAGATGATCAACAGCCAGCAGGCCTTTATCGAAAAGGCGAAGGAATACAAGTACATTTCAGCTCCTGCTCCCAAAATGAGTTCCCTGTTTGCACGCCTCTTCTCGCATCATCACAAATCCTGAAATCAGCCGGCTCTGGCCGGCTTTTCTGTTTGAGCTGCGATCCTGCGTTCTGCTCGATTCGGTTCGATGAAGACACGCTGTCCTCTCCAAAACGATTTGTGCAGCAAAATCCCGGACAAGGCGAATCATCTTAAGGATTACGATGCAGGCGAAAAAGGTTAATATGGTTCTTGTCACAAAAAAGCACCGGTCCAAACCGACCGGATTCATTTAAAAACGCGCAATACGCCTTAACGAAAGGAAGACGGAAGTATGAATAAAAAGATCTCTCCGAAATCAAGCGGCAGCTCAAGCCCGAAAATGAGCGCCTGATTTTAAAGGGCATTCAGGAAGCCTATGGAAAATACCGGGATGAAGAAGCCCACCTTCTCTTTACCCGCCTCATCGATCCGGAAACGCTCAGCACAGAAGAAGAAGACTTGTATTTTGAGATTTTCCGTAAAAGTCTTTCGGGAACGCCGGGCAAAAACCTGATGGAATATACGTTTGATCCCATGGATCCGCAGGCGGTCGAACTGCAGAAAACACTGTTTGACTACCGCAACGGAACCCTGCTCGAGCCGGAAGTGTTCGACCGCTATGCGTCCGAACTGATTGAAAAAGGTAATTATCGAAACAGCGTATATGTAACGGTCGGCATCTTCGAATACGCTGCACCCAATCTGAATGCGAACCGGGAAGAACTGGAAGGCAATACGACGTATCGTTTCATGATTACCGCCATCAGCGAAGCCAGACTGACCGATATCGGTCTGTTCTATTCCACAAAGGATAACTGCGTTTCCCGCAAGGTTAACGAAGAAATGCAGATCATTCCTTCCCCGCTCGACGCGTTCCTGTATCCATCCTTCAGCGAACGCGCCGCAGACGTCAACCATTTCCTTTATCATTCCAAAACCGCGAAAAAGCCGAACATCGATCTGATTGAACAGTTTTTCCACATTCCGTTCCAGTCGACGGCACCCGAACAGGCCGACGGCTTTGCGCAGGTCATTGCGGATGTATTCCCGCAGGGACTTGATGTCAAAACGGCCATTCAGTTCCACCGCAACGTCTCCGACTTTATTCAAGAGGGAACGGAAGAAGACGCGGTCGTCAAAGTCGATAAAGCGAGAGTGCACGATCTGCTCGATGCGTCCGGAGCAATGGCGGAAAACATGGAACATTTTGATTCCGCGTATACCCGCATTCTGGAAGATCAGGAACTGGCTGCCGTCAACCTCGTGGAAAAAGGCAAAGTCAGCCTGAAATCCCCAGCCATTACAGTCTCGATTAAGGACGATGCCCTCGATCAGGTGCAGACCCGGGTAATCGATGGAAAAAGCTGCCTCGTCATTGAAATTACCGACGAGCTGAAAATTTCTAATCTGCCCGGAACGCTCATCGAGCCGGAACCGAAAAAGGAAGTCCGCGTGATTTCACCTGAAACCGATACACCCAAAGACAATTCGGATCACGGCGACTTTTTCCAGTCCTGATTCAACGAATAACAAAATGAAACAGAAAGAGCTCTGCGTTCGCCTTTCCTCTTTGGGAAAGCGAAGCAGAGCTCTTTTGAACTGGACACAGCCAGCGATCGAACTTTCCGTTTGGCAAAAAGCGATCGCTTTTGAATTACTTGCTGGAAGGCAGGCAGGAAGCCACGGCTGCTGCAAGGTTGGAAAGCGGCATCGTCTGCAAAACGACTTTGCCAGGACCGGTAATGACGGTGTTGAAGAAGCCTTCGCCGCCGAACAGTTTGTTTTTACGCCTTTAACCGTCTCCACATCGATCGAACAGGTCGAATCGATCATTGCTACGTTTCCGGTATCGACGATCAGCTTTTCGCCTGGACGCAGCGTATACGTGTAGTCGGATCCGTCGATTTCCAGAAACACAATACCCGGACCGGTGATCTGCTGCATGATGAACCCTTCCCCGGAGAAGAATCCGCTCATGCCCTTTTTCTGAAAGAAGGTAGAAAGCGTTACTTCCGGCGTGCTGGCCAGAAACGCCCCTTCTGCGCGACGATGGATTCGCCTGGAGCCAGAATTACCGGTGTGATGCTTCCTGGAAAGGAGGAGCCAAAGGTCACCATACCCGGAACGTCCATTGCGGTATAGACGTTCTGGAAAATGCTTTCGCCGGTAAACATGCGGCCAAAAGCTTTCCCGAGGCTGGTTCCGCGCGTTTCCATATTCATGTTTGGTGTCATCCAGATCATGGATCCTTTTTCCGTGATCATGGATTCGTTCGTTTCAAGGTGGCAGATGACACAGGGAAAGTCACCGCCGACAATTTCATATTTCATACGTATCTCCCTTTTTAACTTTGCATTGGGAATACAGAAAAATCCTGTTTCCTTCCGCTTCAGAAACAGGATTTCATACTTTGTATAGTCAAACAATCTATCGTTTCGCAGCCTGTACAGGTTCATCCGTTTTCCACGCAAAATGAACGATATCCCGCGAAACAAACCCGACAGGTTAAGCGAATTCTAAGAATTTTTCTGGAACACTTTAATGTCCGGCGTCCTGCCAGGCCTGAAGAAATTCATTCCAGTCATGGATTTCGCAGACCGTCGGATGACTCTCTTTTCGAACGGATCGTGCTGGCGGTTGACGCGAATCCATAAGGACGGCGCGCCAAAGGCGATCGCACCGAGAATGTCCGCTTTCCACGAATCGCCGATGACCAGAATTTCATCTGGCAACAGCGTCTTGCCAAGCGCCTTGCAGGTGCGGGCGTACACTTTTGAAAATACGACAAGTCCGGTTTGGAAACGCCAAATTCGTCCGAAGTATAAATTTCCGTAAACAGCGTATCCATTCCCGCCGCTTTCAGCCGTTTATACTGACCGCTCTGCTTGCCGTTAGTCACGATAAATAACGGCAGACCGGCTGTTTTCAAAGCTTCTAGTCCTTCGAGCGCTTTGGGCATCGGATGGTTTCCTTCATAAAGCTGATGGTGGAACGTTTCCTCAAAGCCTTCGGGTACGGTCCGCTCAAGACCAAACGCCTTGAACAGATGGACAAACCGGGTTTTGCGCATTTCATCGCGCGTCATTTCTCCCGATTCGATGTGATCCCACAGGCAGGCGTTTTCTCTTAAAAGATCGGATAGTACGCTTCCGTCCATTCGATGCCAAACTTTTGAAACGCATAAACCATCGCGTCCCGCGCGCACAGATCAAAACTCAGCAGCGTCTGATCGATATCGATCCAGACCGCCTGAATCTTTCCGTTTTTCAAAAGCGAAATCAGCCTGGACAGCGACAGGCTGGGTGTTTCTGCTCTGTTTTCCAATTCACTCATGATTTCAGTATAAGCGCCGGCTTTGTATTTTCGCATTCGACGCTGTATTTCTCCTTCTTTCGCAAAAAGCCCTGTCGTTCCAAACAGCAAGTTGAGCCGCTGTAACCCGAGAAAAATCCATGAAAAAGGAGCCGATTGAACGATTCGACACGGCTGGTCGACCGTGCATACGGCTCCTGATTTCTGCATTCGGTTTGAAATTCATCCTTCGATCTCGAAAGGATAAACGAATTGATAAGGATGGCGAGTTACAGGGAGATGCCCAGACGATACACTTCCTGATAAGCCGGATGGGCGATGATGTCGCCTTTTTGCATGACATTGGATCCATAAACGATCGAAACGACACGGCTGGTCGGCAGCGAATCCGTAAAGCCGGTCAGAGAGTTCACGGCTTCTTCCATTTCCGAGCGGTTAACCGGTGCGGTCAGGAAGAAGTAGAAGTCCTTGGCGTCGAAGCCGCTGAAGTAAGGGGTCATGCGGTCGATGAATGTTTTCATCATGCCGGACATCGTATAGAAATAGACCGGAGTTGCCAGAACGATGACATCCGAATCCTGAATGAGCGATACGTACTGATCGACATCATCGGGCTGCTGGTCTTCCCGGTAAAAGTCAAAATTCTGGTCCTTCAGATTGATCCGTACAATCTGATTTTCCGGATTTTCGGAAGCGCCGCGAATGAATTCTGTGCAAAGCAGATCGCAGTTTCCGTTTTCCCGGGAGAGGAATTCACCACAATAATCTTTTTCATGCTCTTTCTCCTTTGAACCTTATATTCTATATTCATTATAGTAAGGCAAATACGAAAACCCATTCATCATGCCTGTCTTCAAATGGGCAGACGAAGGCATGGACAAGGAGGACGGACTATGCATTTTGATCGAATCCGAAAACTGAGTATCACGATTGCGCTGATCATTCTTGTGATTTTACTGGCGGTAATGTTCCGTGCCGTTTTTGAGGGATAGTACGGCTTTCCAGGAATGATCGAAAAAGATATGCGCCGGTTCGTCAGTTCCATAAAAAGCGGCAGACGCTCTGCCGCTTTCAGGTCTCAGGAATTTTTTATACATTACATTTTCTTTTCCGTTCTGGAAAAGACCCAGTCTGCCTAAGCCATTACCTTGGCGTGGAATAATCAGGGACGAATCTGACCGTCGCCGAAAATGATGTATTTGGTTGTGGTCAGCTCTTCGAGACCCATCGGACCTCTGGCATGCAGTTTCTGGGTGGAAATGCCGATTTCCGCGCCAAGACCGAATTCGTGTCCATCGGTAAAGCGCGTCGAAGCGTTGACATATACCGCGGCGGCATCGACCTGATTCAGGAATTTTCGGGCATTCGCATAGTCTCTGGTCACGATGGCTTCGGAATGGCCGGTGTTGTAGGCGTTGATATGTTCGATGGCTTCGTCCACCGAATTTACCGTCTTGACGGAAATTTCATAATCGAGATATTCCCGTCCCCAGTCTTCTTCACTCGCTTCTACGGATTTGGCATGATCGATCAGCGGCAGAAGTTCTTTCTGGGCGTGAATGAGCACCTGATGTTCCGCCAGCTTTTCTTCAAGCCTGGGAAGGAGTGCATCGACGACATTTCTGTGCACGAGCAACGATTCCACGGCGTTGCAGACGCCGACGCGCTGCGTCTTTCCGTTAATGATGATGCGAACGGCCATATCCAAATCGGCGCTTTCATCGACATACACGTGGCAGTTGCCTGTTCCAGTTTCGATGACCGGTACGGTCGCATTTTCCACAACGGAAGCAATCAGACCGGCTCCGCCGCGCGGAATGAGGACATCCACCCAGCGCGAGCAGCGCATGAGTTCCCGGGATGCTTCACGGGAATTGTCCTTCAGCAAAGACGCCGCTTCCATAGGAAGATCAAATGCCGCCAGACTTTCCTGGAGGACTTCCACAATCGACGCGTTGGAATTTGCGGCTTCTTTTCCGCCTTTAAGAATGACCGCGTTTCCGCTCTTGAAACAGAGCGCAAATACGTCCGCCGTAACGTTTGGTCGGGCTTCATAAATGACCGCGCAGACGCCTAAGGGAACTCTCTGTTTTCCGATCAGAAGTCCGTTCGGACGTTTTTCATTTCCAGAACGCTGCCGACGGGATCGGGCAGATCGGCCACTTCCCGCATGCCCTGCGCAATGGATTCAATGCGTGCTGCCGAAAGCATCAGACGATCCTGCAGCGGGAGGGGCATATTGTTTTCCCGGGCGGCTTCCAGGTCTTTCGCGTTGGCAGCAAGAATCCGATCGGTACTGGCGATCAGACGATTGGCCGCATCGAGCAGCACCTGGTTTTTTGTATTGGTATCGAGGGTATTCAGAATTCCGGCGGCGCGGTGCGCCTTTTCGCCGAGTTCATTCATCCAGTCTGTCATTCGAGTTCCTCCAGAAGATCATCAAAGCCCAGTCCGGAAACCGGGTTAGCGGCGAAGAACGTGCCAAGCGGTTCTCCGGCCACAAGATGTTCGATAATTCGAAAGTCTTTCGCGTTCGCAATAATCATGTCGCAGCCGATGGCGCCTGCAATCCGTGCCGCGTGAATTTTGGTCGTCATTCCGCCAGTACCTACTCCGCTTGAGGGGCCTTTGGCCAGCTGGCAGATTTCCTCATTCAGTTCGGCTACCTCGTCAATGAAACGGGCGTCTGGATTTCTGGACGGATCGTCGGTATACAGCCCGTCGATATCGGAAAGCAGGACGAGCAGATCGGCTTTAACCAGCGCCGCTACAAGCGCGGAAAGCGAGTCGTTGTCGCCGATTTCAATTTCATCGGTCGCAATCGTATCGTTTTCGTTCACGATCGGAATGACGCCGAGATCAAACAGTTCTTCAAACGTATTTTTGCGTTAAAGCGGTCTTTTTCATAGCGCATTGTGTGCTTGGTCAGAAGCAGCTGGCCGCAGTTCAGACCGTATTCCGCAAATATTTTCTGATACAGCATCATCAGCCGTGCCTGACCGACAGCGGCACAGGCTTGCTTGCGGAAACCGAATGCGGCCGCTTGGGCAGACCGAGATACTGGGAGCCGACCATGATGGCTCCCGAAGAAACTAAGACGACATCGTAGCCGGCATTGTGCAAAGAGCAGACCTGCCGGACGAGAACGTCAAGCTTATCAAAATTTAATCGGCCGGTCTCTGGGTAAGTCAGAGAAGAAGAGCCGACTTTCACAACAATTCGTTTCGCGTCTTTTACGCGGGTTCTTAAAGATGACATGCGTTTATTGTATCCAAGTTCTAAGATGAGGCCTGAAATTTTTCAGACTTTTGAAAATTTTGGCGCCTTTTTCTTTCACTGCAGCGAAAAACCGACAGCTGCTCACAGACCGAGGCAAGGATGGACATTAAAACACGAAAAGGATGGTTTCAAGCCGCATGCTTTTATGCCCGCAACAGGACGGGTGCAGTTTTCCTTTAGTCCTTGTCCAATGTCATTAAGTTAAAATCGTAAACCTCGCTGAAGTTCCTGCACCAGAGGAGTAGAGGGATTGTTCTAAGAAGAGGAAGCATGACGAAAAGGATAATTTTTCGTGTTCAAAAAATCACCTGATCGTCAATTAGTGTTTTATCAAACTGTTCTACCTATATCTTTGCCTTTTCCTTTTACCTTCGCGGTCGACCAGGGCGAACAGATTCTGTCTTTCGTTCCAGAAGTTTAACAAGCCCTGCTCCGGTATACGCTCCTTCATTCCAGAAGAACGATCGAGTTGCAGCCGTAAGAAAGGTAAAGTCGATTTTTCGTTCAGCCTTCCGTTTCACAGCCCGTTCCAGCTGAAGGCGAATCTTCTTCCTTTTTCAACGTGATTACGAATTCTCGAATTCATGTTGTAAATGGTCCTCTTGGCGTAGACCTCTCCAATGACCAGTTCTTTCTTCCTGCCATGAATATGTTCCAGGCCCAGCTCTCTTTTGAGGTCTCTGAAACTGATTTCGATCTGCCAGCGCAGCCGGTAGATTTCCTTCAGATCATCCGTGCTGAAGGAATCAGCAGAGAGGTTGGTAAAGAGTGTAATAAAGGACTCTTTTTCCCCGCATTTAACCTTAAATCTGACTGCTCTTCCATGGAGGGGCAGCTCCGTTACACCGTTTGAAAACTCAGGGTGTTTTGGATAAGAAGAAATGTACTTGTATGTATCCCAGTTTTTCTTAACTTTCTTATTGTTCTTGGAAGTTAAAGTTACATCAAACGGAATGTCATACTCTTCGGTTTCCGGTGTGGGATGGGTATGTCAAAAATTTTGTCCTCGATATCTGAAATATCCCGGCTGCCTTTAGGAACTGCCTGTGGTTCGAATGTACCAAGGCGATCACGAGGAATACGCAGATCCAGTTCGCACTGAGAAGACCTTACCGTCTTCTCAGAATAGCCGTTGCGCCGGTTGTCCGTCGATTTAGGAGCATGCGATCCGCTGGTATAGCCGAGATGCGAGTCAAGTTCTCCCTGGAGCATCTGTTCAAGGACAGGGCCAAAGATTTCCTTGATGAGGTCTGAGGCTTCTTTAAACGTCTTAGGCTTGTATTCCTTAACGATGGTTGAAGCAATCTGTTCCTGAAGGGTTGGTGCAGCTTTAGCTTTACGTGGCATAAGTGGTCTCCTTGTATAAATTTGTCAGGCTCAAGCTGATTGTATCAGCCTGATGCCTTGATGGAATTTACACAAAAGACCTTACACTCTCGCTTCCGATCTCTCCTGCATTGCCTCTTTCTGGGCCTTCTCATAGTCGAAAAGCTTCTTAACGCTTGGATAGACCAGATGGCCATTCTTCTTGCGGAAGCCTGCACGATTTGTATCGAATGCGTTCTGCGCACTCCAGTAGTAGCGGTCCGCCATCTGCAGACGATGCGCACGGCATAAAGGCGGTACTCCCGCAGATCGAGCAGGAGCACCTGTTCAATAGACTTAAAACCGAAATAGCGAAAACAGTCTACGGCAATCGAGTCCGTCAGCTCTTTCAGGCTTTTGGGACCGGACTGTTCAGAAGGCCGAGTTTCTTCAGCTTTCCTTTGCAGACATTCGCTGTCGATAAAAATCGATCACTTCCGATCCGAGTTTCTCCAGATCGACTTCGCCTTCTTCGAACCATTCCGTCAGTTCGTCCTTGTTCAGACGCGGGGTCTGCCTGATGTTCAGTGCCATGATTGTGTCGATCAGCACGCGCACATCGCCCATGTCGCGGATCGAAATCACCGCATTGACCAGCCCCATTTCCATCGTTTCCCGCTGATTGTTCGGGTGCTGGTCTTCTCGATTTCGTTAAGAAAAGCGATAGACGCCTTAAGCGGGTAAAGCGTTCCATTTACATTGATTTCCATTTTTCTTCTCCTGCTTTGCTGCTATTCCGCTGCCTGAGTCGTATCGGCGAACAGATACTGTACAAGATCTTTCTGTTCCTGAGTCAGGGTCACCCATCCGGATACGCCCATGCCGTTGATCGAGTAGGTCTGAGAGAGTTCAGCGAAGTCTTCTGCTCCGGCAGACAGCTCCAGACTCGTAATGTATCCCTGATGGTAGCGGGCCTTGTACTTCTCTGCATTGGTGTCGACGCCTTTTTGGACGTGTCGACTTCCCAGATCTCCATGAGATCGTTTTCTCCATCGCTTCGGTAAGATCATCCGCAATGCCGTCATCATTCGTTACCAGAGAGGTAACCGAAATCTCGCATTCGCCCGCTCCTGGTACACGGATCGTTCCGTCCTTTGTTGCAACGGAATCGGCGTCTTTGGAAAGGCTGCGGCTGCCTTCTATCTGAAGCGCAATTACGGCTGCGCCCTCTTCTGTGCGTTTGGAATAACGACGCACCAGGTAGATGATTTTGTCGCCCTTAACGGGATCGGCAAAACGCTGAAGATTGAAATTCATTTCATTTCCTCCTGTAGTGTTTGTAGGTGAGGGTGAGAATCCCTCTGTAAAGCGGCTGGCTGGTTGTCGTATCCGGAAGATATTCCAGAGTGCAGGACGACAGGCACCAGCTGTACGTTTTTGTCTGGTCGATGCGTCGGCAGATCTGCCGGACAGCAAAAAGCAGGGAATCCACTGTCCCCCGCTGTGTTGGATCGTTATGCCATACATCAATCGAAATGGATGTCTGACCAAAATAGGCCCCCTTCATCCGAAAATCTTCAATTTCATACCCGTCATTGAGAAAGATGAAAGGATACGGCGTGCTCTCAGGCGGCAGGAATGTATCGAAAACAATATCCGGATACGTCTTGCGCAGCAGCACAAGCAAAGCCCCGAACAGCTCCATTGCCGGGTTCATTTGGCAATCACCTTTTTCAGGTCCCGCAGAAACTTCGGCTTCTGCTCTTCAAATGCCGGTTTCATGTACGGCTGCGCAGCCATGAAGCGGGTTCCTTTTCCACATATTCGGCGTAGTCCACTTCGGCACGGACTACACCGGCCATGCCGTCCTGCTCCATGGATGGGGTGATGCTTTCCCGCAGCTGTCCATGATGGCCGCCGGGGTTGGTCTCTTCGGTCGAAACCGGGGCTTTTCTTTGAGCGCCTGCGGTCAGCTCTGCCGTATTGAGCCGGACCACCTTCTGAATAGCGCTGCGATTGGCTTTGGCCAGCAGCTTTTTCTGAAACGGCTTGAGGCCGCCGATGGTTGCATTCAGTCTCATGTCTGCACCTCCGATACGATAAACGACTCCTTGGTTCTGAGCCGGCGCCGAAAATCTACTTTGTACCGCCGCCCTCTTACCTCGATCTGATCGAACACAATGTCTGTGTGGTTCTGGATATGGATCGTCAGGCTCCCCTGCTTCAGGCTTCCATAAACCAGCTTCAGCATTTCCGCTCTGGTATCCATCACGGATGCGTACAGAGCTGTTTTTGTCTCTGCCCGGTCCTCGTAATTGCAGGTATCTGGGTTGAAATGGCCCGGATCTGAGCGGACCAGCTCGATTTTCGTGTCATATCTCATAAAAACCGAAGCCTCCGGATTGGGTTTTCATTCCTGGATCTCCAGTCCTGAATGTCGTCCATGAAGTCGGCAAAGTCATTGTCTTTGTAGGAAATGCTTTCGCCTTCCACGTTGTGGCTCTGCATTCCTTCGGATCCGATCCGGTTAAAGCGCCGCACAGACGCCTCAACGGCGATGTAGTTCATCTCTTCCGGTACGTCTTTGACACCAAGCAAAGAGGCCAGACGGGCTGAAGTCAGCGTAATGACGGACTTCAGCTTTTCGTCCTGGCTTTCATCACTCAGTCCCAGGAGCGTTTTTACCTGGTCAAGCATAGACACTGCCCCGCCTATGCCGTTTTCATCTTGATTTTGACAACGGCTTTCTTGTTGTCGGCCGGGATGTACTCGCCTGCCTTGCCTGCACCCTGCAGGGCTACGCCGTCAAAGTCTTCCGACTCGATGGTCCGCGCGGTGTTGATGCCGGTGAAGGCCTTGGCAATTCCGCCGACGTAGGCATAGCAGATCTCGCCGGTCTGGAACATGGAGTCCGGCACTTCCTCGATCAGGAAGCCTTTGAACTTCACGATGCCGTTTTCATCGATGTTCACGCTGCTGTTTTTGCTTGTCGTGGCCAGAGCGCTGTCCACGATCAGGTTGTACAGATCGCTGGTGACTTTGGCATAGCGCGTGCCGACTGCCTCGATGTTGGTGAAGTATTTCGAGAGCTCGTTGAACAGTGCTTTCGGATCCGAATCAGACAGAGTTGTTGCCGATGTGGTAATCGTCTTGCCGGCAGACTGGGAAATGAACTTGCCGTGAGCTTTGTTGAACATTTCCGTTTTGGCCAGAGCCTGAAGCTCAAGACGGTCGGCAATGGCCTGTTCCAGGCTGTTGTTGACGGTGTGTCGGTCGATTCCCTCATGAAAGTTCCATCCCCATGTGTATTCGACATCCTCGTCTTCATACGTAATTTCCGTACGGTTTCCAAAGCGGTTCGAGTTTCCTGTGCCAGTCTTGAATGCTTTGGTATCCGTCTTGTCGTAGCCGGTACCAATCGCCACCGGAATATCACAGGTCTTTACGCTGAATGCTTTCTTGTTGAAAGCGACGCCATCAAGCGCCTCCAGGCCGCCGACAAAGAAGTCATTGAAGTATGACTTTTGGCAAAGACTGCGGGCAGCAGCTCTTTAAACTGCATGCCGTAAGTGCGAACGCCTTTTTCATTGTTTGCGCCTGTCGGTGTGGTTGTCGTACTAGTTCCATCACCTTCCGCAAAGCGCTGAAGTTTAAATTCGTTCATGGTTCCTCCTATTTCCATTTGTCCAGTTTCTTCTGGAACGGACTGACAGGCTCGTGATTGATGGATGTTCCAAAAGGCGTAGAACCGGTTGCTCTTGCCTTTTCGCCTGCCTGTCTTTCTGCCTGAAGCAGTGCCGCCATCTTCTGAATGTTGGCGTTCGTGTCTTCGGCATCCTTGCCTACAACGAAATCGAGTACATCGTTGGACACAGTCAGCTTGTAGTCTTTCGAAAAGATCTCTGCAGCGCTCTTTCTCAGTTCCGCCTGCTTCTGTGCCTGTTCCAGTTTGGCCACCTGCTCTTTGAGGCTCTGCGCCTCTTTCTGAGCCTGCTCCAGTTCATAGGCGCGTTTCTGGTCCGCGTTCATCTTCGCCAGCTTCTCGCCTTCCTTACGGGCATCATCAACGGCTTTATCCCGATCAGCCGCCCACTTAGCGAATTTTGCGCTGATGATCTTGTCCAGATCAGCGTCTGTATACTTGGCAGCTTCGCCTTTTGGCCCTTCTGCCGGTTTGCCCTGCTCATTTGCCGGGGCGTTGTCTGCTTCGTCAGCAAAACGCTGAAGATTCAGTTTTTCCATGATGTTCCTCCCGGTTTAACGTCATGTCGGACGATTCTTCCAGAGCTTTTAATGCCGTCCCTGCCTGGGCATAGAAAAAGCGGACCGTTAAGCCCGCCCAATCTTCAGTTGAACATATTGGGGATAGGCCTGTTCAAGAGCCTCAATACCTGTGAGAAAGAAGTTCAGATAATCCCTTGCTTCCTCCTCTTCCCTCCCTCTGATGATCGGATCAGGGGTGATCTTAATTACAGATACTTTTTCATTCTCTGTAATGGCTTTGACTACACACTTCGGCAGAGCTCTTTTGAGCGTTTCATACAGGGTAGAAACCGCGGCGCATACGATATCCGATCCGGCTGGTGCATAGCCCGCATGACCTTCAATCGAGATGTAGGAGCGCAGATCTGTTTTAACAGTGATCATTGTTAGAGCTCTCTTTGGCAGCCTGGCGGAGCACTTCAGCGTGGATACAGTCAATTCTGATCCGTTCTTCAGCTTCCTCGGTCAATCCGCAGGCAAATTCAAAGAGAAGGAATGCGTAGATCAGAACGATCAGTAGGAAGAGCAAGAATTCAGTCATTGCATTCCTCCCACAGCATTTTGAAAAACTGCCATATCCAACGCAATGCGATCACCACACCTCCAATGAGAAAAGCAGCTGCAAGCAGCGCCAACGATCCGCCAAGCAAGCAGATGACGATTCGGTTCAATACTTCTTCTGTCATTTTTACTCCATGACCTTGCGGATCGCCAGGATCGCCGCAAAGATCACAACGATTGCTAGCGGGATCCAAATAGGTGCCAGCACCCACCACCATGACCAGGTAATATATCCGGTCAGTTTAAGCACAACAAAAGCGATGGTAAGCAGCCCGCAAAAGCCGATCCCACCGCTCTGTTTGTTATCGTTCATTTTTTCTCCTTTCGGGAATCTCGATTTCGCCGCTCATCAGTTTAGGCAGCAGATAGTCTCTCATCTGTGCCAGCATTTCATTCTCTAAGTTGTTGAGCAGCACGACTCTGTTTACCCACATCTGCATAAACTGGGTAAAAATTTCGGGAAGAACTTCCTTGCTTTTGAATCGGATGGTAAGTTCTCGGCTTCTGGTAAATGTTAAATAGTCTTCCGATTCCAACTTGATCCCAGACAACTTCTGAATCATGTTCGCTACTTCATCGCTGTTTTTTTCTGCTGTTCCCATAAATCCTTCTCAAAACCTAGTTCTTTAGCCAGCGTTTCGTTGATGGTCAGTTTGCAGGCGTTTTTCTGTCTGACAATAGAGTTATAGCGTTCTGCAATCCATTCCAGTTTGGTCTGCTCCTGTTCGTCTGGATCTGTATTCAGATAAAGACCGGGCGAAAGACGGCAATCATTCTTTATCAGTAAATCAGCGCTCCGAAAAGTCGAAAAATCAGTATCCAGACGGTAATTGACAGCCTTCGTGATGTTTTCGATTGCTTGATCATTCAGAACGTTCAGTTCTTTGCGATAGATCCGCCCGGTATGCGATGTTCCTCCGTACTGTCCTCTCTGCTCACGAACTTCTTTTGAAGCCAGCCTTGAGGCATCAATCAGCATCACGTGATCAGCGGGTTCATGAGAGAGAACCAGAACACAGACAGGAATTGATGTAGAAAGAAACATTTTTCAGGGCATTTGATGACAGCCTTCAGGCGCCCGGATTGAAGAAGCGAACGAACAACGCTTTTATCCTTCGTCTCGTTGAGAATTCCCGCCGGGAGAATCACTGCGGCTCTTCTTGCCGTTCGATCGAGCGCAGACAATACAAATGACCAGTTACCCGTATTTGCGGGCGGCCAAAGGCTTGCGGGCTGGATGTTAAAAGGCGGATTCGAGATAGCCCCGTCCGCCTTTGTCTGATCTGTCAGAAAGGTCAGTGCGTCAGCCTGGACAACTTCAGCATCCAGTCCATGAACCGCATAGTTGAATCGAAGGCAGGCCGCTGCTTTTGGATCCAGCTCGATTGCTTTGATCTTTGTGTCTGGATCAGCATAGAGAGAAAGAGATCCGGTTCCTGCGCACAGATCAACAAGCGTCCTGCATGGTCCGACAAGATGTAGCAGAAGCTTTGAAAGCGAAGGCGGCGTATAGTCCTGTTTCAGCCCTTCCCGATCCGCCAGATAGTACTGATAGAATTCACGGATCCAATCCCGATCTGTTCCGAACTCTTCCTGGTACCTTTCGATCAGATCCGAACTGCTGCGATTCAGAATCTCTGGTACTTCTTCGACTTTATCGGTTTCCAGCATACGCAGGAATCTGTCTTTGAATTCCAGAAGTTCCATCTGTTACCCTCCTTTCGAGCAAAAGAAAAGAGCCGGTTAGCGGCTCTAATATGCAACTCCATTCATAAATTCAGTGTAGTAAACGTTCTGGCCAATTTCTCGAAGTTCATCCAATAACTCTTCATATCCATTTGGTGCATTAGACTTTAAATGATTTGGACGAGAATAGTCGAACCAGGGCTTCAGCAATTCGTAGAGCTCATCTTCTTTCGCCTTAGCAACCACGTATTCATCTTTTTCAAGTAATTTTCTTTCTTCGAATTTGCTCATATCGTCCTCCACTAAGTAAAAGGTCCTCAATTCAGTATATACTTCATCATACTTTCCCAAACCAAGTGTTTTTGCAGAATAAGCACTAATATTTTCTAAATCGTACTTTGGGAGATATTTTAAGACCTTTTCTTCAGCATATCGATGCCGATAGGAAAAATATTCGTTTCTGGTTTCTTGAGTAATCTCACAGATCTTCTCCCGATATTCTTTAGCATCTTTCCAGTGAAACAGCTCGTGAATCATCGTCACGTCCAGGTTATGCGGCATTAAGGATTTGTCATTAGGATCAAGCTCAAAGGCAGTTTTATTCGTCAGATAATAACCTAGTTTTAAAACGTCCTGTACCGGATCGTAAGCCGCCAATGCTCCTGTACTAAGTGTTGTATCGTTGACAATGATTATTTTTGTGTTCCCCAAATCGCTTAGGCCGTGAGCCTTCATGGCCGTCTGAACCGCTTTATTGACCTCATGTACCTGTCGCGATTTAACATGAACGCCTTCTTCTACATACCAGTTTTTCGTTCTTCAATTGGATAGGCTTTTCGCTCTTCTCGAAAATTCGTTGTAAACGTTTCAGGCTGTTCTGCATTTAAACTAACAGTCTTATATTCCTGCTCCTCCTGATGCGCTTTGAATTCAATTTCATGGTTCTGCGCTTCCCACTCTTCCCACGTCAGTGCGTCCTCGTCGTCCTCATGCTCTTCCATATAGTCGCACCATTCATCGAACGCAGCCTCATCAAAGTCCTTATCGCCGTCTTCGTCTCTGGCTTCATACGGGGCAATGGAGCAGCGGCAGTTTGGATGCATTGGCGGAGCGTTCTCGCCGGATGCCAGTCGTGGCAGCGGGAAGTGCTCCCCGTTGATTGCCTGGCATTCTTTGCAGCAGTCTGGATTGGCAATGATTTGGAACTCATCAAATCCACAGGCCTTAAACGAATCCAGGGATGCCTGAACTCTCACCCGGCTCAGCTCCGTCGAAATGAGCCTCTGGCACTCTCGGGTTGTTTTCCCCGTTGCCTTTTTAGCTCTCTGGTGAACGGTGCCGCACCCTTTCCCAGAATCAAACAGTCCTGAAGCGCTTTGTTCAGGACTTTTTTAGTTTCGCCTGCTGGGTGCCCCAGATCCGATCGGAGAAGGTCGCTCCATGGAAGGACGCGTGAGCGATGGTGCTTACGTGCTTCAGGTTGGTAAGTACCGTATCGCCCAGAATGCCGGCCTGTCTTGTGTAGGTCTGCAGGATGCGGTCATTGAGAGCGTCCTCAACGACGCTGCAGGCTTTGCGCTGGGCGTTGGCAATCCGCAGGCTGATCTGGCGCTTGAGCATATCCAGACGGGCAATCTTCATGGCGGTGTTGTAGCGCTTCATGTCCTGATCGGCTTGCTGGGTGAAGTAGCTTTTGGCTGCGTCATGCGCCCACGTTCCCGCCGCCATGTCTTTTGCTGCATCTTCACAGTAGCGTTTGGCCAGACGGAAATAGTAGCGGATATCGGTCCGATCCAGATACTGCTTCGCCAGGGCATAGGTCAGGCCGTTTTCATCAGCGTACTTCTGATAGAACACCGCAATCTGTTCGCTGATTTCATCGTTCATCGTCTGATAGATGTCCTGCAGCTTCTGGTGCCACTGCACATTGTTTGCCTGGCACTCCTTCGTCCAGTCGTCTTCCCGCTCCTGCCAGTACTTACTGGAGGCCATAACCGCCCTCCGTCTCTTCCAGGCTGTCTTCCTCTTCCGGGGTCACAGACGGGTGAGAATCGAAGTCCATGAGCGGCTGAGGCTCCTGTTCCTGTTCGATTTTCTCAAGCTCTGCCTTCGGATCCGACACGATCGAGAGTAATGAGAGCTGTGTTTCATGGGAGACGATGCCGGACAGCTGTGCAGCTGTCTGTGCCTCTTCCAGGCGATTCTTGGGAAGGTTGCGGCTTGTTGTTACCTGCAGTTCCTTCCATGTGTTCTCATCGCTGACGTTGGTCTTGAGAGTCGCCCAGATCTTGTAGCGCTTGCGCAGGCTCTTCTCAATCTTGCGATCAAAGCCGGATGCCAGATTGCTCATCGCCTGCAGTTTGTAAGCCAGGGCGGTTCCGCTTGAGGCATTGCCAAAGCTTTCATCGCTGATGTTGGCCACCATCGAGATCTGGTAGATCTGCCGATCCAGACGGTCCAGCAGATTTTCCTGCGTGGAGTCAGCTGTCGGCTTGGCCATGAAATCAACCTGCGTGCCCGTCGTATCGCCATAGATTGGCAGGTTGATGATCCGGTTCTCACGGATCCGTTTCACTTCTTCATCGTCGATATCCACGCCGATCAGCTTCATGTAAGCTTCGGCGAAGGCGTCAACGTCATTGGCTTTTTCACCGATTGCTCGGTTATAGGCTTCGATCAGGCCGGTGACGTTCTCATACAGACCAAGGCGCTGACGGTTCATCAGATACTCGACAACCGGAATCAGTCCGTATGGATTGTCAAGCGTTTCAATGAACTTTCCTTTGTCGAAGCGAATGATCTGATCTCTGGTCAGCACTTCGCCAAACAGTTCGCCCTGGCTGCCTTCAATCTCATGAACGGCATAGCGAACCGCAAACAAGGCTCTGTTCCGGACTGTATCGTCGTAAACGATAAAAAGCTCCTTCGGCGTGCAGACTGTCATTCTGGTCTTTGCTTCCTCGTCCTGGTAGAGGTACTCGAAAGCATGGCCATAAATGCAGACATCCTGAAAGAGCTCGTATTCATGATCAGACAGTTCATTTTCGTTCTGAAATTCGCGCATGGCTTCGGCTACCGTATCATCTGGATGGCTTTCCTTGATTGGAATGCCGTAGGCGTATCCCAGAAACGTTTCTGTGATGTAGCGCGGGTAATTGATCGCCAGCCGGTTATCGGGCTTCCAGTCCGGCTTATCTGGCTGCTGATAAATGCTGTGGAAGCCTTTGTACATTTCTTCAAGGTACTTGTAGCGCTGCATCCGGCTGGCATGCTTGTCGATGAACCGCTTGACCAGCGCATAGTCAAGGTTCACATCTGTCTCGCAAATCAGAGGTTCCGGAAGCTGATATGGTCTTTTGGTACTCATTTAGAATCCTCCTTTGATCGAACGAACCTTCACAGATCCGCGCTGGATGGGCTCCATCGCATAGCGCATGGCGTCCATCAAATGGTTGAAATCATCGATTGGCTTGTTGATCGAATTGCCAAACTTGTCTTTGTCCCACTGGTAGTTCTGAATCTCCGTGATGAAGTTCACGCAGCGCGGCTTGATGATGATCTCGTAGTCCTGGATAAACTGAACGCCGGCTCGTATGGAGTCGGCGCCTTTTTCGATCCGTTGATTTTCAAGCCCAGACGGGCAAGCTCATAGATTGACTTTGGATCTGCGCAGTCGGCGACGATCCGGTTCTTGCAATATCCCAGAGCCTCGATCCGCTCATAGATCCGGCTGTTGGTCATGCCCTTTTCGTAGATCTCATCCCACACCCAGAGTTTTCGATTTGCCTTGTCAGCGAAGCCCACGAAAAAGCGGTTGGATCGTTGGTAAAACCAAAGTCCAGACCGCTTACGGTGACTGCGTCTCCAATGTCGGTAATTTCAAAATCCCGAATGTGGAAGTTCTCATAAACGAGACCATCCACGATTCCCCAGTTGCCCAATCCGGCAACCTCATAGCGCCTCGGATTGCGCTTTTTCATGTCTTCAAGCAGCTGTAAATCGTCGTCATCCAGCCATTCGTTGCAAAGGTAGTTTGTGGTAAGGGCAAGGATGTTTTCGCTCTCAGGAGCGTCAAAAATCGCTTTTGAGCCAATGATGCTCATTCCACGGGTTGAATGTTATCGTCCATTGCTTCCAGAGTCCGTCAGGCAGTTCGCCTCGGATCGACTCATCCAGCGTGCTGAAATCTTCTTCGCTGGTCAGCTCGTAGGCTTCTTCGATCCATCCCCAGCAAAGAGATCCAACAGGCACTGTGATCGACGTAACCTTCAGCGGATCGTCCAGGCCACGGAAAAGAATCTTCTGCCCGGTAGGCTTGTATGTGGCCTCCAGAGGCGACAGCTTGAATTCCCAGAAGCGGGAGCACTTCAGACGCTGACAGGCCCACTGCAGATCCGTAAAACAGCTGTCTTTGAGCGTTCTGTACGTCTTGCGGACAACCAGCAGGTTGGATCCCGGGTGCTTCATCAGGTTGTAGATGAACCAGAGCGCCGTCGTCTTGGACTTCTTGGACGCTCGGCTGCCTTTGACAACCCGGTAGCGACCTTTGAAATTCCAGAACGTCTTATAGCCTTTTCCGACAATGTCCGGCAGGTAGATCTTCTCAGTCTTCAAGATCGCTTTCTCCTGCAAAGACAGGCGTAGCGACTTCCATTTCGACTTTGTCCTTGAACATGCCGTACGCCTTGCCGATCAGCTCAAGCGCCCGGATGCGATCCTGCGTTTTGGATTTAACCTCTTTGATGTCGCCATCCATCGTCAGCAGCTGATCCGTTGTTTCTTCGCGCCCGATCGCTGTCAGACGCTCCATGACCTCCTTGGCATCCATGGTCTTTTCGTCGTGGATCTTAGCCAGGGCAACGTTAATGTATTCGTTGACGCTAACATTTCCTAACAGCCTTGCAGCTGCAGCACCTGCAACGTCAGTGCTCTTCACGTTCTTATAAACAGCCAGGTAGGCCTGAGTGGCGTTCAGACCGTTGGCTAAGTATTCATCGCAGAACTGTTTCTGTTTTTCAGTCATCTCTCAGACCTCCTTTCTTCTCAAAACGTACCCGATCCCGTCACTGCATGAAAAAATTGTTCACAGCCGCTTCGGGCCTGCGGTATCAGAGAAAGAAATCGGACGGTTCGGATACGCATTTCAGAAGACGGCGGCAAGCCAGGACTTGAACCCGGATCTCCCCTCAGAGGGCTCTACGCTTGAGCTACTAGCCGCCATATGGCGCCGGATGGAAGATTCGAACTCCCGGACCCTCTCGGATCCTCTGTTTTCAAGACAGCTGCCTTAAACCACTCGGCCAATCCGGCAAAGAAAAGCCGCCCATTTCTGGACGACTTTCAACACTATCATTTTAGCACCTTGAATCGTGTGCGTTGTGCACAGTTTAGAGCAATCCGCTTGCCACCGCCAGAGATGGCGGAATCTTTTCAAGACATCTGATAATCCGCATCCTTACTCCTGAGGCTGTATACCCGATCTCCTGACCGATCTCCCAATAACGCTTACCCTCGATATATGCAGCCTGCAGGATTGGCTGGCTTTCGCTCTCGATCATGCCGATGAACCTCTCGATCTGTGCGGCCTGCAGGCGATACTGTGCGGCTTTACGCTCTGCCTCAAGCTGATCCGAGAAGATCTCAAGATAGGCCGATTCCTTAGGTCTTCCGGATCCGCCTGGCTCGTGGCTGTAGCCGATTGCTCCAGGCGTCGCCAGATCTTCGTACTTGGCCTGAAGCATTAGTGCCTCGCGGTCCTTTTCGCGGGCCATAGCCAGCAGATCAGAGTAGGATTCAAGTCGCCGTTTTACCGATCGTACTTCGTATGCGTTCAATGCTGTTGCCTCCTCTCAGACGCGAGTCCAATGATATCCGCCTGCCGTGAGATGCGAGTTTTCAGGAAGCGAAGCTCTGCACAGCGAACTGCGACTAGCTCCTGTTTTCGCGGATCCCTCTCTAAGAGACTTGAAAACTTCTCCAGTCTCGACGCACTTGACTTTGACTTTCACGCGCGGTGAGCGCCTCGACAGTCTTTGGATCTTATCCTCTGGATTGACGTACTCCCAGTGAAGGCCTCCGGCTGTTCCTCCGTTGGCCAGAGCCGAAAAAGATCAGAAATCCCCATTTCGTCCATGGCGATCGAAGTAGAATCAAACTCGGTCCCCGTTTCGACACAGCGGACAGGGCGCGGACGCGATCCTCCTTTTTTCATCAAGCATGTCGGTTGCGGCGGCATAAGCGAGTTCCCCAGATGTCACGCGAGAAACAACCTTATCATCAAGAAGTACTACCCAGTCTCTGTACGCAAGCCGCTTTACGACTACCCTGTCGGTATTTTTAGTAGCTTTCATCTCTCACTCCGCCTCCTGGTCGAGAAGACTCGTCCAGTTCCAGATCTTCCGATTCCATCGATGCGCCGCGTCAAGCGCCGCCATTTCCGTCTTGAAGATGCCCACGATTTCTTCATCTTCGATTACAACAAATCGATCTCCATATGCTTCGATTGCCATTCTCATTTCCTTCTTCCTCCAAGTCGTCTTCAATCACGTCAAGCGTGTTCGGATCGATCTTCGTCGATCTGTATCCGTGCGATTCCCGATGCGTGATCCATGTACCGCTGAGATCCACCGTCAGCTCTTCGCCTCTGACGGTCTTGCCGCTCATAGACGTTCCTTCGTAGATCATTCTTCGATTCTCCAGTCTTCGCACCGTCCGCCAAGCTCTTCAAGGTTGATCACGATTCCAGGCTCATCAACCCAAAGCTTTTTACCAGTCTCGATCACGACCTGTGCATCGTCTTCCCAAAACTGCAGCTCGCTCATCACGTCCTTCAGAGTTTTCATCATGTTGTCTGTATCCGGACGAGTCAGCTTGTATGTGAAGAGCAGCTTTTTCGTTGGGGCTTTAAATCCCCATGTCACCTGCAGGAGGACAGGACCCATGATAGGTGCTTTCGGTTTATTCGGTTCGAGTGCTGTCTTCAGCTTTCGTTCCCATTGCTTGAGCTGCGGTGTCTTGTAAGTGCCGCCTGTCCGTTTGTATCGAGTACCGCTCTGATGTGTCACCCGGTCAGGCTGACCAGGCAGCCAAATTGAAATTCTCATGATTTTTCTCTCTTGTGCTTTTCTGCGCTCGGTCCTGACAGTCCCTTGTCCCGTCCGGCGGCTTCAGCCAGACGGTTAGGGACTTGGGACCTGTCAGGGTGGGACTGGGACTCATACCCCTTTAGGGGTAGGAAAATCCCACCCCTAGGACTTTCTGATTTTTCAGAAAATCCCACCCTGTTTTTTCGAGGGTAGGACTAACGTAATTTCAGGAAAATCCCACCTAAAATTACGTTAGCTAGGACTTTCTGATTTTTCAGAAAATCCCACCCTCGTAACCTGCCCGTCATTTCGGAGGTATTGGTCTGTGTTTTCGTTCAAAAACTGTCTAATTCTTTTTCTGCTGAGCCCTGTTTCTTCCTCGATATCTTTCATTTGAGCTGACCCAGACTCTTCGATGAGGTCATCAACTGTTCTTTTGATGGCCTTATCCGTATCAATCTTCTTAGCTGCTTTTCCGTCTTCAGCCTTGTTAAGGGGCGTCTTTTCACTGTCTCCACGCAGTGCTTGGAACTCTTCATCTGAGTCCCATACGTGAATGGGGTAGTTGAACCAGACGTTGAACGGCGGCTTGCTTTCGAAGTTTCTGAGGGTCATTTCTACCCGCAGGCCGGTCGCTTTCATCCATGACTGGTCCCCTTCTGGGCGGCCTTTTTCTTTCGAATGGCCTCCGGGACGAAGAGAAAATCAAGGTCAATGGCTGCGTCTACATCGCGTCCGATGACGCCAGATCCGGACCCTCTATCAAGCGCCCGCTTGCCGTACTGGCTGCCTTTCGCGTGATGATGGGCGTACACCAAATTGGCTCCGGTTTCTTTGCAAAGCCGGTCAAACTCTCTTAACATCTCGTTTACGTCCTTAGCCGCATTTTCATCGCCAGCCTGGATCTTGTAGATCGGATCGACGATGTAGAAATCTGGCGGGTTGGCCATGCTTTTGTGGCGCTTTATGATGCTGTCCACCATGGACTTTGTAGTCACCGATGAGCCTCGAAGATTCCAGATTGAGACGTTTTCCACGCCGTCCATGCTGGACCGCCTGAGCGCCTTCCATACGTCCATGACCCTCACAGCGCTGTTCTCTTTGGTCAACTCAAGATTGATGTAGACGGCTCTTTGCTTTGCACATTGGAAGCGCCCCATCCACCATGAGCCCGTGCCTAGAGCCACCAGCAGCTGGATCAGCGCGAAACTTTTGCCGGCTTTCGACGGTCCTGTGAGCACCAGCTTTTCGCCTCTCCGCAGCACGCCTCTGATGGTCTCCGGCGGCAGTTCTGGCGGATCTTTAAAGATATCCGCCAGTGATTCATACTCCGGCAGGCTGTCGATCTGGACGTTTTCAGCCCACTCCTGGTAGCTCCTCTTACCGATATTGACCGACAGCAAAGACTGCTGTTTGTCGCCTCGTTCGCATCCAGCCAGTCTAGTCAGTCTGGAAGGATTCTTGTTTTGACTATCGAGGACAAGCCCCTGATCGGTGCAGGCTTTGAAAATGACTCTTACCCGCTCCGCGTACTCCGCCGCGTTCTGGGCGTCTACCTTCACCAGAGCATGAGCGCTTTTACTGCCGGACAGTGTGAGCGTCGTGATTGGCAGCTCAAGCCGCTTGTAGATCTCAATTTGTTTATCCAAAGGCATCGAATCCGACTCAACCAGGACGTGCTTGAACTTGGTTGTGTTCTCGTTTTTACACCCTTTCCGTCCATCGGATTGAGCCGCAACCATACACCTGCCTGCTTATTTCTGTCACCAATGAAACTGTCAAGGCCGCCCTTCAGGAAATCGAGAATCTGGGAAAGCGAGTAAGAAAAACCTTTATTTCCCGGCACCCACTTTCCACGGTCTTCTTTATAGATCGCTTTAGTGACGATATTGACCTGGTCATCCGGGTCAAAAAGCGCTTGCAGCTGAAGACGTGCTTGTTCTGCCGGATCAGCAACCATCGGCTTTGTAGGATCGATAGTTATCTGATAGTTCTCAAGAGCGTACTCTTCGCCTTCCTCCAAGCTCAGAAAAGAGATGGCGGCATTGTCTGGCGTTTTCTTGGACTGCCATCCGCCCTTCTTTGCCAGGTGAGTGATCGTTGCTCCGGTAGTGCCAGAGCTGTTAAATGTGTTCCATTTCAGTTCACATTCGCCGTCTTTATAGCGATCATCTGCGCGCGACCAGCTGTCCCAGATGTTCACCGGCAGGTCCTCCGCTTTGATGGCCATGCCGACCTCGACCCACTCCGAGTAGCTGAGAGCTGCGGGATCAATATAGGCCAGCATGTCTTTGATCAATGCTTCTTTGTCGATTGCCATCTATTCTAACCTACCAATTGATTGCTGTATGCACTCTTGTCTGCCATCCACTCTGCGGCGCTGGCGTGCGGCTTTAGATCTCATAGAGAGCGGAACATAGTCGGCAGGCCTTCCAAAGCTGTAAGGTACCCGCCAGCCGTTTTGCGCGATCTCATCGATCAATTTGGAAGCCTCACTGAACTGCCATTCGCCGACACGCTGGAATCCTTTGCGTTCCAACATCCGAATCTGCTTTGGTGTCGTGAGCCCTGCTTCTCTGCGCTTCTGAAGCTTGTCCAGAATGAGACGCGCTTTTCCGCATGTCTCTACCTCATCCGGGTTGATGCCCCATTTTTCCAAAGATGCCTTTTGCTTGTCGGTCATCGGCTTGAGCTCCCATGCAAATGTCTCTTCGTAGCTGGCCAAATCATTTGAACTGATGGACATCTCCCACTGAAGCGGGTCCACAAATTTTGATTTTCTGGTTTTCAGCTCTCGCAGATGCTCAGCCAGAGCCGCTTCACGCTGCCGAACTACGTCAGACTCTGCCTCAACCTCAAGCTCCTGAATGTCTAAACCTTCGATGAGCATGGGATCGTCCGCTTTGTCTTCAAGGATCTCAGTCATCCTTTTCTGAACCTTTGCATCATCTGAGATCAGATGGGCAGGATGGCAGAGCTCCATGCGTTCCGAGTGCCAAAGGAAATCAAGAAGCAGCACATACTCTTTACAAGGTGCCAGACGGGTGCCACGGCCTACGATCTGGGTATAGAGTGCGCGGATCTTGGTCGGTCTGAGGCAGATCACGCAGTCAATTGATGGACAGTCAAAGCCCTCCGTCAGCAGCATCGAGTTGCACAGGACGTTGGTTTTGCCTTCCTCAAAATCTCTAAGCTTACGCTGTCTGGCCTCCGGGAAATCAGTCCCGGAAATCTCTTCCGCGTGGAACCCTTTGCGGTTAAGAATCTCTTTGAACTTTCTGCTGGTTGCGATCAGAGGCAGAAAAGCGATGGTTTTCCGGTCTCTGCAGTACTCCGTCATTTTGTCGGCGATGGCCTCAAGGTACGGATCCAGCGCCTCTCAAGCTCTCCGGCTGAAAAATCGCCACTGCTTTGAGATACGCCACTGATGTCGATGTCGAGTGGGATCGTTAATGCTCTAATTTTTGAGAGATATCCATCGCGGATCCCCTGAGCGATGGAATATTCAAAAGCGATCGAATCAAAGACTTTTCCAAGATTTCGCTTGTCGCCTCTGTCTGGCGTAGCGGTTACGCCCAGAATTTTTGCCTGATCGAAGTGCTCTAACACTCTTTGATAGCCGTCAGAGAGGGTATGATGGGCCTCATCGATTACGATGGTGTCAAAGTAATTTCTGCGAAACTTTGAAAGTCTTTTGGGAGATTGAAGTGTCTGGACAGAGCCGACAACTACGGGCGTTGCCGGCTCATCCAGACAGCTGAACTCTGCCTTTTCAAGGGCTGTATCGAGTCCAGTCGTTTTCTTGAGCTTGTCGGATGCTTGATCCAGCAGCTCTTTTCTGTGAGCAAGAATCAGGACCTTTTCGCCGTTTTCTACTAACCGTTTGATTACGTTGCAGAAAACGATAGTTTTGCCTAGGCCAGTAGCCAGGACTAAAAGCGTTTTGCGATGGCCCTGCTCCCACTCTTGGAAAATCGATTCAACCGCTTGCTTTTGATACGGTCTCAGCTCCATGGATCATTACCATTTGGTAGTACCGCTATTCCAGGTTGTTGATGTAGCAGCTGGATTCTGCGCCTGCCATGCTGGCTGTACTGACTGTACTGGCTGAATTGCCACACTTGCCTGGTAATGGTATTTCTGTTTTTCGGCTTCGACGTTTTCAGGGAAAATGAATGTCATACCCTGCCAGTCTCCACCGTTATTCATTTTTTTGTTTCGAGTTTCATCCATCCTTTGTGACCAATAAAACTACTCCATTTAGCCTTCACTTTTCCATTTGGTCCTACAGGCTCGCCAAGCGCCCTGAACAAAGATGCGATGCGCTGTTGGTTATATTTGGTGTCGAGCAGCTTAAATGTTTCTTTTCTCTGTTCTGTATGGCCATCAGGCATATACACGAGCATGTCAACAATGCCTGTCGGATAGGTGTTTGGATCGTAGTCGGTCGGCTCGTGCTGTCCATTTGTAACTCCCTGATACTTGAACTCGTAGAGCCCATCAGGAAGTGCAGAAGAAGCGGAGACTTCTTCTCCCTCGGTAAGTGAAATAAAAGTATTGTTTTCCATTTTTCTTTTCTCCTTTATTTGTCATTTAGAAAGGCAGGTCATCGCTGTCGATGCTGAGCATTTTCTCCTCTTCTGGGGTCCGGCGGGACAGGATCGCCTGGCTAAGCCCAGCCCACTGAGCGATCAACACCTGCTCAATGAAATCCGCTGGATATGCAGTCATTTCGACATGCTGACCGCCAAAGAAAGGCTGTCTGTCTACTGCCGTTTCAAGCTCCTGCGCGGTGATGCCTGTCTGCTCCATCAGCTCACAGAGTGTCTGAAACGATGTCATGGCCTGCGGCTGTGGCGCTGACGTTGGCTGAATCGATGCAGGCGCTGGCGATGGTGTCGGTGTGGGGGTTGGTGAAGGCGCCGGATCAGGGGTGCCCAAACACTTCGAGATCAGATCGATGAGCGGCTGCGGAAGCTGTTTGTTTTCAAATGGCATTTCACTGGGCAGATCCCAGCGGTTTTTCCGTCCCACATGGCGGAATGTTCAGTCTGGATGATCCGTCCGCCTGTTCCTGTAGCTCTGAACTTTTCGCCCTTTTATCGGTCTGAATGACGATATCGTCGAACTTAAGGAAGAAAACTCCGTCAGCCCACTCTTTGAGTGCCGCTGAAGTTTTGTTCTGGAGCTTGAGCTGATATCTGTCCCAGGCTCCCTGTTCATCTGGTGCCGTGAACGGCTTGATAGTAGAGTGGGCGGTGATCAGAATGATCACTCCCATCTCTTCAATTTCTGTCAGTTCGTCCAGAAACTCACGGAATGCTTTATCTAGGATGTTGTAAGACTTTCCGTGATCGTTCTGGCCTCCAAGACTGTCCCAATGATTGTTGATACAAAGATCTTTCAAAAGCGGCTTTCCAGCCAGTCAGCGGTATCAATGACAAGGGTGTCACCTGGAAGTTCACGTTTAAACTGTTCGATCTGGCCTTTAATTGCCGCCCAAGACTTCGGGCGCGGGTAGTACTGACGATCCTGCAGACTGTCGATCCATTTGGTCGATCCTTCACAGTCGATAAACCATGGACGAGGGAAAAGACTTGCAAAAGTTGTTTTCCCGACTCCTTCTTGGCCAAAAACGACCATGGCAAACGGATTTTTACCATTTGATATCTCCTCCATTCCATGCGGGATGAGCTGGCGTCGGCTGAGCTTTAGCGACTGTCACCACTGTTCCATCTTCGATGATGATTGAGCACTCATCCCCGGTTGAAACTCGTGTGGCGATCGCCTGCAGACCCTCAGCTTCAAGCCACTGGCCAAACTCTTCCATGGTCTGCTGATCCATCTGTTCGAGCTTGTCCAGGAGGACGAAGCCGCAGTTTGGATTCATTGCTCTGCAGATTGCTGCTGAGACTTTCAGCTGATCCGAGCCGCTCATGTTGTCCCAGCGCCGCCCTTTGTAGAGAATCTCGCCGTTTTCAACAGTCAGATCCGGCAGCGGAAGCGATGCAGATCTAAGCAGATCTAGTCGCTTTGCCCGGATCTGATCAATGTCATTGGACAGCGTCTGATACTGAAGGACGAGATCTTCGGCTTCTTTGAGCGCTTCCGATCTGCTGCGATTTGTGCGGATCTGCTGATTCTTTGAGTCAATTTCACGGAGGTTTTTCTCCAGTTCTTCCGTACTCTCGTCATACAGATCGAGCGCGTCACGTCTGGCCATTTCCAAGTCAGAAAGAAGTTTTGAGAGATCCGCCTTTGCTCGTTCAAGCGCCTGCTCTGCATCAGCAACGTTCTGCTGATACCTAGGGAGCAGCTGCTCGTACTTGCTTACGTTCTGGCGCTTGCGTGCGTTGTCCGCATTCTTAAGCAGGATCTCCTGCTGACGCTGAATCAGATCGGCGGCGCTGAGCTCAACTTCTCCTACTCCAGGGAACTGCGGCATTTCTTCAGCGTGAGCTTTTTGGCTCGTGCCTGACGGCCGACCCATGTCCGCTGATCAAATAGTTCCTTTTCTTCTTTTTCCATCTGTGTAAGCTGATCGCCTACGCCGATAATGGAAAGCAGATACTCCGCTTTTTCTTTGGAAGTAGCTTCCATGAAGCGCGGAATGTTCAGCGCCATTTCTCCGATAAGAGAGTCCAAGATTTTCTGGCCAGATTTCTGACCAGTCGGATCTGTGACCTTGAGGTCAGAATTTTTGCCTTTGCGCTCAACGATCAAGCCGTTGCTGAGCGTGATCTTGATTTCTGGATCTTGTACGGATCCAGCGCGATGGGGATCTGAAGGTTTCAGCTTGTTGCCGCCAAGCCCCCAGGCGATTGCATCAAGAACTGATGTTTTGCCCTGATTGTTTCGCCCGCCGATGATGGTCAGTCCATTCGGTGACGGCTCAAGCTGTACTGCTTTGATCCGCTTAACGTTTTCTGCTTCAAAGCTGGTGATTTTTACTGTCATCACTGTTTCCTTTCTATTCGTAGATGAATACGAGGCAGATCAGCTGCCAAATCCATCTAACAATTACAATCACGCCGACGATTTCGAGGGCGTATCTAACGAGCTCACCGACCGTCATGCTGTCGTTCTCGACTCGGTCGGCGAAGTTCTCGCAGAACCGGATGATTTTCTCTTTCATGCGTCCTCCTTCCTATGTCGATGCTCTCCAGCGCTTGATTGCGCCCTGGAGCTGAAACGCTTTGATGATTTCGTCGGTCAGGTATCCGAGTTCTGTTTTGCGAACTCCCTGCTCTTTAAGCTTCTTGTTTACTGTCGGCTTTGATCGGCCAATCAGCAGGCAGACTTCTTTGGTTTTCAGGTATGGCTGGTCAAGAATTGCCAGTCGCTCTTCGTTGGTCATCTCTTCTCCTATTTGCTTATATGCATTTTCTATTGCCTTTACGCAATATTGAGGTCAAAAAATTTCGCACGCTTCTTTCGCAGTCAGGCCAAGTGTATCGATGATAATTCTGATTTCATTTCGGGTGAAATCGCTCTTTCCGGACTTTTTCCGTGAATATGTCGATTCATCAATTCCGAGAGCGTCAGCCATCTTGCTTGATGTATACCCTTTTCGTTTGGCCAGATAATCAAGTTTTAAGCTGTCCATTTGATCGTCTCCTTTCATGTCTAAAACTAAGTGAAGCATCTTCAGTATAATTTGCCTTTACGCAATTTACAAGGCCTATCCGCAAGTTATTGGCGAATACGTAAATTTACTAGCGTTTACGCAATCCCATTGTGTAAACTGATAGACAAATGAAGGAGGTAATTATGAATATTGGAGAGTATTTGCGCGCTCGCCGAGAAGAAAAGCGACTGACCATATCAAAAGTAGCAGAATACGTTGGAGTCAGCGAAAGTACAGTTTCTCGCTGGGAACGCGGAATGATCGGCGAAATGGGCAGAACAAAAATTGCGAAACTATCAGAAATACTGGAAATCTCACCAGCAATAATCGTTGGTTTTGATGATTTCTCTAAATCAAGTAAAACAGTTCAAACGCAGTCATTTGCTGGCAATGTAACCATAGCGAACGGATCAATCAATCAGAATTTGCAAATGTCTGATCACGAACTATTAAAAAGATATTTGAGCAGAACAACTTAATTATCGAATTACTTAGAAAATAAAAAATTCCCTGAAGTGCTGGCCACACTACAGGGAAAGTATCCAATCGCGACGAAAGGACATTGATATTATGGCAATTCAAAAGAGAAGTTCAAAGGCAAGATGCGTTATCGCTTCAGGACGTACTACGATACTCCAGACGGTATCCATCGCCAGAAAAACTCAAAGTGGTACGATTCAAAGAAAGAAGCTGAAGCAGCAGAAAGAGAATTTTTAAGTCAGCCAGTCCAGGCTGAAAAGAAGGGCAAGACTTTCTCTAAATTGATGGATGCGTGGATCCTGGAAGGTGGGAGAGATAATACTGCCGCAACCAGAGATGATAAGCGCCGGATCCTGACTCTGTATTGCCAGTCAATCATGGATAAGAACGTTTTCACTATTACACCAGCGGACATTCGAAGCATTTTGGAAGATGAGCACTTCATCACTCTTTCGAGCTACCGGAAGAACAAGCTCTACACCGATCTGAACGGATGCCTGGAGTACGGCTGTGTCCATTGGGGGTTGCCAAGGAACCCGTTAAAGGGATTTCCACGATTCAAGGAAACAACGAAAGAAAAGCTGAAAGAAGTTGAGATTCTTGATCGTCACCAGTTCGCGGAGTTTCTTGGAGCAATTCCGGATAATCATCAGATCTACCGCGATCTGTTCTTCTGGCTGTACTGGACAGGTATGAGAGCGAACGAAGCGATGTCTCTGACGTTCTCAGATATCCAGCGAGGCCGCGCTAAAGTCTGGCGGCAGTGGGATAAAGATACAAGCGAATTCAAGCAGCTGAAGACCAAAGGAAGTGTGCGGGCTGTTCAGCTCGACGATGATCTTCTCGATGTCGTCGATCGGATCCGGGAACATTACGAAACCTTCGTACACTTTTCCGAAGACTGGTTCATCTTCGGCGGACCTCGTCAGCTTGCTTACACAACTGTACAGCGAATCAAGAACAAAGCGCTTGATGATGCAGGCCTGCCAAGAGTCAAGATTCACAGTTTCAGACACTCTCATGCGTCCAATCTGATCGACGCTGGAGTTCCGCTTTTCAAGATTTCGAAGCGTCTTGGGCACTCTTCAGTGTCGATGACAACGGACATTTATGGGCACCTTTTGCATGAAGAAGACGACGATATCATGAACGCCCTCAAGTTCAAATAAGACATTTTTAAGACATTGGACTAATCAAAATAAAAAGCCCCTTATATAAAGGGGCTGAATATTCGTGGTCAGGATGGCGGGATTTGAACCCGCGCTCTCTTGGTCCCGAACCAAGCACTTTACCAAACTAAGCTACATCCTGTCGTGCGTGATTTATATTATCACTTTATTTTGAAAAGGCAATGAATTGATCCAGAATTTTTCACTTTCCAGTTAGACGATTTTAACCTAAGTCATTCCATCCAGACATTAGCATTCCAGTTAGCCAGGAGGTATTCGAGAACATACAAGTTTGGACTGACAGACCAGACAACAATACAACAATATCGAGATAACACATGTTCATTCCTTCCAAATCTGTCAGTGCTCGCTCCATTCAGTTCACTGTCTTTTCCAGGAAACCCGAACATTTTCCCTTTTCACCCTCCCTGCCCTTCCGGCAATTCAGACCGCGTTAAGTCTTCGCATATGACGAATCGTATGCGGATTTTGCTTCTTTTGAAAGAATGATGTGATCTTTTACTATTGTCGTTATTACTTTGAATTGTAACTGTTAACTAAATGGAAGATCCCGGAAAGGAAGAAAAATATGAAGAACAGCTACAGATTCAGGGGCATCTGCCTGATCAGCGTCATGGCTCTGTCAGGATGTGCTCAGACTTCTTCAGCCGATCAGCAGGAGCGTCCCGCCCAGAATGAAGACAGCCTCCTTGCCGCCAGTCAAAGTGAAGAAAGCTCCTTTTCAAATCCTTTTGAAAGCACAGGGCGGTCACAAAGTACAGTGGACTGGCAAATCGGCCGCTATGAAGTTCAAAAATCTCTGTAAGCCTATTCCGACTTTAAAGACGGGAAAGGGTTTGGTGTAATCATGCCTACCTATTCCGGAGGCGACATGGTCGATATCGTGAAATTTGTTTCCGAAGGCAACTCTGTCTGGGCACAGACGAAGGAAGACTTCTGGATCTGTACAAGCGATGCCGGAGGGACGTACCTGATGAGCTGGACAGACGAAGATGAGGTTCGCCAGAACATGATGGATCGAATCGGCGGTGTCTAGCACGGCAATCAGGCGGAATGGGTCTTCCGTGATAATGAAGTGGAAGTGACTCTTGATGACAGCAATGGTTTCCACTCTGGCGAACGGGACAGTACCCTGTGGAGCATTCGGGATGAGAACTCCATCTATTTTCGAGATGTCATTTTTAACACTACCACCCTGCCCGATGGCGATCTGCTGCTTGAAGAAACGCAGGGAATTAACACCTTTCGTCTAAGAAGAAACCTTCCCGATCCTGGCACAAATATTCTGACCAGCGATCTCGAAGGATATTCCGAACCCGATCTGGCATCGGATACAGACAGCGGTCTGAAATTTCCAGCAGGCGCTTCCGTTCTGCTTGCGGCTTTCACTGTAGACCTGGACGGCAATCTCTGGGGATACTGCTACACTCCAGGTACATTCACCCCTGAGGTATGGCTGCTTTGTCAGGAAGCGAATGGATACTGGAATATCCGTGGACGATAGAAAGGAAAAATGCAGAAAATGAAGCGAATGAAAAAGCGGTACTGCTCATGATGGTTCTGACGATGACTGGATGTACTTCAGCAAAACCAAAAGATACTTCTGCTCAGCCAGAGGAACAGCAGTCTTTCACGCAGCCGACAGCGAGCGCAGAAGAAAATTCGAATAAAACGGTTTTTGCTGCTAAAGCAGATTTGGGAAAACTGGATGAACATCCCAAACGCTTTCAGGATCAGGGATGGATTATCAAAAAGGACGGTCTGTATGGATAAGTCGATCAGAATGGAGAAACCGTCGTCGACTGTCAGTACAAAAATATGCAGTATTTCACCGGCCCAATTTTTCTCATATTGAATCCCGTCTTCTGATCAATGACGACGATTGGGATCACTCCGCCCTGCTTCCTACAGCGCTGCCGCCAGAAGGCGCGTTTGGAGGAGGCGGCACGGCCCAGACGCAGCGCTACTATCTGACAGACGACCACAGCGTCATTCTCAGAGATTATACGGGGCTCTGCTCAGTTCTCCGACCTTCGCGCCGTCTGCGATGATGCGTCTCCGTATGGATGGTACAGAAGTGGAGGATGAAGCCAGCTCAGAATACTACCTATGGCTGCCGGAATTCGATCAGATCAGCGGGCCGTACAGTCCAGACCAGGCACTCTGTCTGGGTCAGGAAACAACAGCGAGCGGACAGTCAACCGCCTATATAAGACAGGAATTATCGAATCTGCTTTGCATTCACGCCGGTCAAGAGTATATGCTGCTCAATGCCCGCGTAAATAAGGCCGTCCTTGGCTTTGACCAGGGCGACTTTGTGGACTTCGATGCCATTGCCGGCAAAACCGGCGAAACCTGGTATTTGTTTGATGAAAATCTTGATCCGATCTATTGCGCCGACATTGAGAGCGGCGCTATGCCGATCGGTTCCAATGTTCCGATTCTCCAAAACGGAACCTGGCAGCTTGTGGATCTTAATGAGCTGCAGAATGCCAGTTATTCCAGCACTAAAGAACCCGAAATCGTAGAGCCCTATTTTGAAAAAAGAACCAGACAGCACTTGCCGGTTATCTGACCAATTACGATATGACGATACGCAGCCAGCCTGACCGTTCTTCCGCAGACACAGGTCTCTGCAGGGCAGGACATTATCTTCTTGTTCAGGAAACCTCGCAGGCCAAAGACGGATCGTTATGGGGCAAACTCTGGGATGGTCGGTATATCTGTCTGCAGGATGATGAGTATATGTACGCGCGCCAGTGGATCTGACGTGTTCCGATACGAGCACTTTTGAAGAACGTTTTGAGGATATTATTATCGACCACTATATGTGGCTGAACGAACCTTCTGGATTCTATTCCTGTATCACAGATGTTCAGCAGAACGGCCCTGTATTCACCTGTACCCTTCGTTATTCGGACGGTGAGGAAGAAGTCGCAAGGCGCAAAGCAGCCGGCCTCATGGTCTCCGCAAACGTTGCCGTGATGGACGTGTATGTCAACGTTTCAACCGGTGCTGTGAGCGATTCACTGCATCAGGATGACTGGAACTTCAAATAAAAGCCAATCCAGCCGGAGTTCGGATTTTGCAGATCCGAACTTCGTTTTTCCTTGTCCTGTCTTTCGTTAAAAACAAAAAAACGGATGAATGGAAAGCGTAAAGGCAGCAAGAACGGCCAAACGAGGCCCTCAGCTGCTGCATTTACTGTTTTCATTCATCCGACTTTCTCAGAACGACAGGCTTGTGCAGCTGTGTCCAGCGAAAGAAAGCGCAAATTTCTAAGTAAGAATTCGCGGAAGATTATGGCTTCAGCGCACTGAACTGATCCATGAGAAATTTCTTGGTGGTTACGGAATTGGTGAAGGCCGCATAGATGCATTTGCCCTGCTGACGAATCAGCCAGCTGGTTTCCGGCATGGCAATCCAAACTTCCTGAATATGCTCCCCTTCTTTTGAAAGCTCATAGGCGCTTTCTTCTTTTGGAAGGAGATACGCAAACGCTTTGCCGGCGGCTTCTTCGTCCGCAAACCAGGCGCAGACAATCCCCATTTTTCACCTTGTTCGGTAGAGTACTGCCCCATAGTCAGGTTTGTGGGGGTACTATCTCCAAAAATCGAGGTGCTGCCTGGCTGTCCGACTTCCACATACCATTCGGCATTGGAAAGTATGGAATTCAGGGTGTTCTGATCCAGGACCGGAACAAGATCGGCTTTTGCGACCGATACGGACGAAACCGAAGATTGGGAAGAAAGAGAAGATGAACGATCCGAATGAGAAGAACAGCCGCCAAGAACGAGCAGACCGCCTAAGAGGCATACGGGAATTCGTTTCATTTTCTTTCCTCCTTTCACACTGAGATGCCAACAGGGTTTGCGAACCCCTGAAAGCGGGAATAGTTTTTATACCCCGTTTTCTTTTCGAAAAGCGGGCCTCACCTATTTTATAGAATTTCTTTAAGAAAATCATCCTATCCGTTTTTCCGGTCCTGACCAGGCTCCTTACATTCTGTTTGCATCCTGGCAGAACGTTTAAAATACAGATCTCTTCATTAAAGGGATACAAATTCATTCCCTTCCTTTTCTCCTTGCAAACACCATTTCTAAGCCTCTTACGCGTCTTTATTTCGTCTGAATTGTGCTGCCGTCCCCGGATCTGATAAAGCATCGGATCCCGCATAAATCGGGAAATACGAATCCGTTTTCTGCAAATTTCCAGATTTCATTTTAAAGGTGAGGTATACGCGCTAGATTAATACCATATTCATTTTTTGATTCCAATCCATTCATTTTTTGATTCCAATCCGCAATAAGAGAGGTCACTCGTCTTTTGGCGGAACTTCTGGAGGTTTTATGATTGAGCTTCAAATCCAGCTTCTTGCCTTTTGCTGATCGGGTATTTTCTGGGAAAGCGAAAGATCATTTCCCGATCTGGTGCGACGCAGATCAATGCCCTGGTCATGAATCTGATTCTTCCCTGCTCCATTTTTCATTCGTTTCAGACCGCGCTGACGACAGAAATTCTGCAGTCTACCTTTTCCATTCTGATCATTGCGATCCTCAGCCAGATTCTGTTCATCTTTCTGTCGAGATGGATCTGGAAATGCGTATCCGATCCGGGAAAGCGTCTGAATCTTGAATACGGTACGGTATCCAATAATGCGGGGACGCTTGGACTTGTCGTCGGCCAGGCCGCTTTCGGGCAGGAAGGCGCTTTGTATACGTCGATTTATGCCATTCCCCTTCGCATTGTGATGTGGTCCTATGGACTGATGCTCTACAATTCGAAAAGCACCGTACGCTTTTCTGCGCTTCTGAAGAAAACCCTGACCAATCCATGCATGATCGCCATTTTCGCGGGAATTTTGATGATGACTGCTCAGAGTTTCGGATGGGTTCTGCCCGCTATGCTCGACAAAATCATCGCTTCCATCGGCAGCTGCAATACCGTACTGATCATGCTCGTGATCGGGATCATTCTTTCGGATATTTCCGTAAAGGATCTTTTGAACCTTCCGTTCTTCTCTATACTGCTTTGCGTCTGGTGATCATTCCTGCCGTCTGCCTGATGATCCTCGCTCTTCTTCACGTTTGTGCCATGCCTCTGATGATCGTAACGCTGGAAATGGCCATGCCGGCACCGGTGACAATGGCCATGCTTTCGCAGAAATATCAGGTCAATGAAGCCTTCGCCAGCAAGATGATTTTCCTCTCTACCGTTCTTTCGATGGTCACGCTCCCCGCCTGGACCGCCCTGCTCAAGCTCTGGTCCTAGCCGATTCCAGTCAGGCATTAGAAAGAGTTTTTCCTGATGGGAAGACTAGAATATTCGTGTAAGGAAGAAAGCGAGGCTTTATACCTATGAATAAAGATATTGTTCTTGAAACACAGTCTGAGCTGACACGTCCAGCCGTTGATCTGGCTGAGGAAATCTATAACCACCTGATCAAGGCACAGTCCGTTCTGGATCTCGTCAGCAATTCCATCGAAGAAAAGAACGCCGATAATAAACTGGATCTGGCATCCGAACTCAACTCCCTGGTTGCGGTATACGATGAACTCGAGCATGCTCTGGGTGACAGCGAGTCCGTTCTGAAAGCACTCAAGGAAGACGAAAAAGTCGACGAAAAGAACGCGTAGGTTCCCTGTCGCTGCGAAAATCCAATCACAGATTCTGCTCCCTTACGGGAGCTTTTCTTTGCGCCATGGAAATCCGCTCTGCTGTGACAAAGGCGGCCATTGTTTCCAAACACGATTTTGAGTTAGGCGTTCTGATTATTCCCTTGTATGATAAGGGTTAGGAAAGAAAAGAAAAACCTCTCTTGAAAGGCATTGTGAACGCCACCCTTCTGGCTGTCGTTATCTATTTCTGCGTACTAGGTGTACGGGCTTCCAACGTGCTTTCCTTTATCCCCTTTTAAACAGCTTCATTCAGTCCATTCCGCAGGCCAAACTGATTACGGTCTGCTTTCTTTGCGGCATCCTGTATCTATCGATCAACTGCTTCAGCAAGCTCGCTTCTTCGATTATCGCCGGCGCCGCCATTTTCATTGTGCTGTTCTGGTATAAAGATCTTCTTCCCGCATTATGGACATCTTTGCAGACTTTTCTGGCTGGCTGATCCCAGCTTTTTTGTGCCTTTCAACAGCTCATTAAGCGATATATTAGCGCTTCTGCAAAATGCAGTCCTGTTGCAAGGAATCGTTCAATCCTGAAAATTTGGGCATAAGGAGGCATTCTTTCCCAATGCATAAGAAAAGCGGGCGACTGGTTTACTGGCCAGCCGCCCGCTTTGGTTTTGAAATGGAATTTCGATCCTTCGACAAGGATTAGTAACAAGTTTTAAGCCTGAAATCAGTTTCCCTGATCGTTATGAAGACCAAAGGAACTTGCAGCGGCGTTGGCTGCTTCATCGCGCGGTGCAAGACGTGCAGCGTGCTGCTCGTGTTTGGAAGAATTTCCCGATTCTGGATCTTCTGCAGGATGGCTGAATTCTGTCTCTTCTTTGACAGCTGCCGATTCTTCGATCTCAATTTCCTTGCCGCTGGTCAGAGTTTCCAGATCGGTCTGCTCTACTGCAGCGACATCTGTTTCTTCTTCGGCCGTTTTCGTCAGATCCGGTTTTCCATCCGATTTGGCTGGTTTGTCTGGATCCGGATTGTTTGCAGCCGGATTGTTTGCAGCAGGTTGTGCGTGCAGCGCGTACGGATTGATGGATTCCGGCTTTTCTCTTCAGAAACCGGCGTCGCTTTCTTTTCTGATGCCGCATGGTCTGATGTGGGAATAACCGGTAAAGGATTCGAAGCCGGAGCAGAATTCACTTCTTCTCTGACTGGAGGAACGGCCTGTCCGCCGTTTGGAACAGGATGATTCGGATTCATCACTGGAGGAGCCATTGGAGCTTCTGTGGAAGGCTTTGTGTCCATGAGAATTTTTACCATGGCAGCGTAGCGATAGATCAGTGCGAATACGCAGATCGCCACGCAAAGGACGATGAGAAATGACATGATCAGAACGACCAGTACGGCCGGCAGGCCCAGAAGAGCTGCAAGCAGAATCAGTACGACGGCAAGCGCAACGCTGATCGCGACTATAGCCAGCGGAACAAGGCCAAGCTTCAGGCATTCGGAGACGGACGGCTTATAGCCTTTATTCTCATTTGCGATGGCACCGAGCTTATACAGACCGTAATACTCGATCGTCACGGTGAAAATATTCAGCGCTAGGAAGAGGAAGACCATCAGAAGAATCAGAACGGTCGCTCCGCCCAGCATTCCTGAAAACGGATCATTTAAAAAGTAATACAGATAATATTCGATCGAGCCATAGCCCAGAAGGGAGGCAATCAGGACGATAAACACGCCGCAGAATACGCCGATCAGCAGTTCGACCACAAACGGAATTGCGAGAAACCAGATCAGATAGGTACCCGCGAACGTTTTCAGATTTTTCCACGGATATTCGAAAAACGCAGTAATCATCTGCTGAAAATCCATCGGTTTCTGATCCACAACGGTCTCCTTGAGAATGTGGAAGGCAGATACAACCAGGAAGTAGCTGACGCAGAAGTTCAGCACAGACAGAAAAAACGTTAAGAAGCTGGACTTGCCAAAGATCCAGTTCAGCAGCAGGCTCCACAGGCCCATGAGAAAACTGACTGCAACGGCCAGTCCAATAAACAGGAAGAAACTTTTCTTCTGTTTCATCGCCTGATTCCAGGCGGATTTGAAACTCGTCATAAAACACCTTTCTTGTCCTTAAATCTCAGGACGAATAATTATAGGATGAGTTCATTTTACTTGGGATCTTTAAAGAACTCGTTAAAAATACATAAATTTATGAAAACACTTTACATTCTCCTGAAGATTGCCTGCGATATTTCTTTTGTCCAATCCTGTTTATAATTCACCCTATTTTTGTTTCAGCGGCATTCTCGTTTTAATTTCTGACGACGATTCATATGGAATCTGTAGCATAGAAAAAGCCGCTCGATCCGAATGCAGATCGTCAAGAGACGATGCACGCGCAAATCGAGCGGCTGTTTTGTTTCACAATAAGAGAAAAGCGGCGAAGAAGCGACTCAGGCCTGAGCGACTGTTCCAGAAAGATCGGCGACTGGCAGTTCAAGAATGAACACAGCGCCGTGCTTTCCGTCTTCCCGGTTGCGGGCCTGGATCGACCCGCCATGCGCTTTCATGATGGAATCGCAGATCGGCAAACCAAGTCCATAGCCGCGAATGGCTTTCTTATTTTTCGCCTTCGTCGTATAGAACATTTCAAAAATCTTATCGAGTTCCGCCTGGGAAAGACCATCGCCAAAATCCCGGATGAGAATTTCGGCCCTCGCTGGATTTCCTTTTGAGCGGCGAATGACGATTTCGATCGGCATGTCGACCGGCGAATACTTGTTGGCGTTATCGATCAGGTTGATCACGACCTGCTTGAGCAGCGAAGGATCGAGCTTGCAGGCGATCAGCTCGTCGGTATAAATCTTGTTGAGCTTGCGTTCCGGCAGTCGAATTTCCATCGTTTCCACAGCCGAATCTACGACTTCTTCCAAAATGTTGACCTGTGCCTTGATGGCGAAGTTGCTGTTCTGAAGCTTGGTTAAGGACAGAACGTTCTGGACGAGATTATAAAGCCAGATTGTTTCCTTTCGAATGTTATGGGCCATCTCGTACGGCGATGTTCCCGGTTCGAGCTCTTCCATAAGTACTTCCGCGGTTCCGGAAATGCCGGCCAGCGGCGTTCGCAGATCGTGCGAGATGGAGCGCAGCAGGTTGGTGCGATAGCGTTCCTGGCTGACCAGATGCTGGTCGTGCTGCTGAATACGCGCCAGGATGATTTTGTCAAAGGCAATAGCGGCTGTTTCGACCATCGTAGAAACCATCTGAATGTCCAGAGGAGTCATGCGATGAATCGTCTCGACGGGAATGGCGACCGCGGCGATGACTTTTCCGTTCTGGGAATACATCGGCCATTCGTACTGTGTTTCGTTAACGTAATAGCCTTTTGCCGGACGGCTTTTATATTCCGCAAAATCGCGATCGACATTCGTCACAGCCTCCTTATTCAGTCGGGAGTCTTCAAGAAGAACAAACGTGCGCAGCGGAACTTCGTTTTCGTCAAACTGAAGCATGCGGCAGTCGGTCTGAAATACGCTGGCTATATTGGTAAGGGTAATTTCGATGGCAGCATCGATGGACATCTCGCCGGAAAGGTCTCTGGCGAGATGATAGAGAACGTTCGTTTCCTCTTCCCACTTGCGGGCAAGGACTTCCCCTTCCTTGACTTTGCTGGTGATGGAAGAAATCAGTATGGAAACGATAAAGATGACACTGGCGGCCAGAATGAAATAGGGAGAAATCGGAGCCAGAGAGTAATGCGGTACGCTAATGAAGAAATTATAGGCGAACGTGCAGATCAGCGCAGAGAGAATTCCATACGCGTAACCGGTGCTAACGGAAGCGCAGATCACGACGACAAGCATGTAAATGCAGACGATGGTTTCTGCCGGGGCGCCGGTTTCGCGAAGCAGCTGTCCGATCAGAATGCCTGCCGCACAGACAGCCAGAGTGACCAGAACCTGAAAAAAGCGTTGAACGGCAGGGCTGCTGGACTTTTTCATTGCCACCCCTCCTTTTCTTCCTTCCAGTTTTTATCCGTTCTTTACATTCAATATAATCTTTAATTATTACAGACGCCATAAAATGACGGTCAAAATGCCGGTATCTAAGAAAAATGCGTATTTCCCGTTCAGGAATCATGATTTTCGCAGAAATGAGACGCGCTTTCCTAAGGAAAAGAAAACATTACGGATTTGGATTATTTTAAACGACGGATTACTGAATATTATTCTGTAAAGAATTGAATTCAGAAAACGCTTTTCTGAACTGGACGATTTGAACCGCTGTTTTTGCCTCACTGGCAGTGTTCAGTATAGATAGACAAAAAGAAAATTTTCTGACGCCCGGAGTCTGTTTTTTCTTACGGCAGGATAAATCTTTCATAAATTCCATAACGGAACCCCTCATTTTTTCAGAGGAAACCCACCGAAAAATGTAAAGAAAATCATACACGCAGGGCGATGAAAAATAACGGTCAGGATTCAGAGTTTACAGGGAATCTAAAGGAATTTCCAGACCTTTCAGTCAAAGAAATTCACTTTTGCATACCGAATGGAAACCGATAATCTCCCATGGACAGATCTGCTTTTCCTGCCCTGGTCCGACGATCAGGCAAACCCGTATTTTTCGATTGGATCCGGGTTGTATTTGCGGGCATCTTCTGTCTGTTGAACAGAAACGAAAACAGCGAAGAGACGGTTTGCATACGCTCTTCGCTGTTTAACTTCTTAGCGGGATCCGGCAGGCAGTTCCGGCATGCCGATCGTTTCTTCTTACTGCTGTTCTCCGGTGAAAACGACTTTCTTGTCGTCGCCGCGGCCGTAGGCAATCGCATCTTTCACGTATTTCTGATAGGTGGCGCCCATGCGGTCTTCGTATTCGACAAAGGAAAGATCAAAGCCGTTGTCTTCGAAGTACTGCGCAGCCGCATACGCTGCTGCGGCTTCGCTGCCGGCGAGAACCGTCATCATAATGACACGCGGAAAGCCGCGGTATTCTTCGGTACAGATTTCCTTGAAGGCTTCCGCTTCGGTCATGGAATGATAGGCAGTCGGAATGTTATTGGTCTCGAGCAGTACCTTTTTCATATTATCTGGGTTGTCGAGATACAGACCGACCTGCTGGTAGCAGTAATCAAGAAGTTCCTGATAGGTGTGCACATCCGCCATGCCGGAAGCTTTGGAGCTGATCGCCTTGTAATTGGCTTCCATCGCTTTATACGTATCCGCGATGACCTGCTTTAAGATCTCTTCACTTAAAGCTTCGCGAATTGATTTTTGAATTTGTTCCATCCTGGTTTCCCTCCTGTCTTCTATGATAAATCGCCCATCTGACTTTTTGCTTTACTTTGACCTTTTCGAATTGCGTCCGAAGTTTCGCTCAAAGACGGGCCACAAGCGGCAAAGCAAGCAGACCGGAGAGGCGGACAACGCACTAAACGCGACAAGAAGACAGGCTAGAGGAAAAGGCATGAACATTCACAGCCGCAGGTAAACCTGCTGCGAAGTTCTGGAGATCCAAAAAGGCATTCGCCTTTTCAGGGAACGCCTTCAGTGAGAATTCAGTTTGTGCAATCGAATTACTTCGAAGCCTGTGCTCTTTCGTGGAGCGCTTCTTTGATTTCGAGTACTTTCTTCTTGCCCAGCGGGTACCAGAAGATGAGGATCAGAGCGATCAGAATGTAGCAGATGCCAGGAACCAGAGTCGCAACGCTGTAGATGCTGTTGAGAACTTCCGGAGTCTGCGTAACAACCTGACCAGCTGTGGAAGACTGGTAGCCGATCCAGGTCAGTACGAAACCGCCAAGGCCGCCGGCCAGAGCCTGACCGATTTTACGAGCGAAGGAGTATACGCCGTAGATGGTACCGCCATCGTTGTGGCCTGTTTTATACGTCTGGTAGTCAATGATGTCGGTGATGAACGCCCAGATCATCAGGTTGAACAGACCGGATCCCATGTTTGCAAAGAGCAGGAATCCAACAAATACCCATGGGTTGGAAATCTTCAGGAAGAACATGATCAGATACAGGGCGCCGGCAAAAATCAGGGCAGCGGATGCAGATTCTTTCTTACCGAATTTTTGGTCAGCGTTCCGGAGAACGGAGCCAGAATCAGCGTGCAGGCTGTGGAAAGCAGACCGGCAGTGGACATTGCCGTGATATCACGGAAGTAGTCCTGGTAAAGATACATGTTGAAAGACTGAGTCAGAAGCATCGAGAGCAGCAGGAGAATGGCTGCAGCGATGATGGAAACGAGCGCGCGGTTTGTAGCGAGCGCTTTAACAATGTCACCCATCGTCTGTTTCTTGCCTTCCGGCTTATCTACAACGATGCGCTCTGTGGACCAGGAGTAGCAGAGGTAGTAGCAGATCAGAGCCAGTACCGCGAATACGCAGGCAACCATGAAGACTTTGTTGCCGTTCATAACCTGATCGCCGTCTGGCAGCTTGTCGTAGATGATCATCGGTGTCAGAGAACCAACGATAGCACCGGCGAACGCAGCGCCAAGGGAGCGGAAGGTAGAGAGAGAAGAACGCTGAACAGGATCGTCAGTCAGTACAGCAGCCATCGATCCGTAAGGAATGTTGATGGAGGTATACATGAAGCTTCCCCAGAGAATATAAGTAACGAAGATGTAAACAATTCGCCATGCCATAGGCAGGTTAGCTACCCATGGTACGAACAGAAGGATACCGGAGCATACCACCGGGATCATCATGCGTTTGATCCAAACGCGGTAGCGGCCGTCAGCGTGAGCGACAGCGCGGTCTACGAGCTGACCCATACCGATATCGGTGAAGGCATCAACACAGCGTGCTACGAGGAACAGAGTTCCGACAATGGCTCCCGATACACCCAGGACGTTTGTGTAGAAAATCGTCAGGAAGCTGGACGCCATGATAAAGAAGAAGTCGTTGCCTAAATCACCCATCATGTAGCCGATTTTGTCTTTCAGACCGAACGGCTTCAGGGTAATATTTGCAGGATTTTCAATTTTCATGCGATATAACCTTTCGTATTTAAGATGCGGATTGAATCAATCTGTAAGCCCGCCTTTTCCTGACTAGAGTTCTGGAGTCATCAGCAGCTCCGGCCAGGACGGCAGACGTAAAGCGGTAAAACGTGCGCATTAATGAAACTGCGGGATTACCCTTATTTCATAATTTTCTGAAGCTGAGAGTTGATGTAGTTGATCTTGCCTTCGAGCACTTTTGGATCCGGTGCCTGACCTCCAAAGCCAGTCATCATCGTGGCAAGATCCGAGAATTTCTTCGTTACAAACATGCCGAGCATAGCCGGTTTCATATTCATGTTGGCCAGGGAAGAAAGTCCGTTGGAAAGAACCAGCGTAGCTTCTTCGTTTTGAGGATGTCGCCAAAGGTGTCTTCGAGGGAGTAGAAGTCCGGGTTGATGGTTACGGCTTCTACTTCATCCAGGTTCAGATCGTCGAACCAGTTGGTTACGCCGCCTGGGTTTTCATCCACGTAGATGTAGCTTTCTTCCGGTTCAGCCACTTTTTCAAAGACAGCACGGTCTGTCAGATTGCCGCACTGAACCGTGAAATGGTTTTCGCCGTCGTGCAGAGCAATGTCCTTGAACTCAACAACTTTCGCAGCAGGCAGAGAAGCTACTTCTTCGCCGTCGCGCAGCAGAACAACCGGAGCATTCTGGTTTGTGTAAACCTTGATATTGATGGTGTCTGTTGCACGGTTTCTGAAACGTTTGGAAGCGATGTGGATCATCGGTGTTTCAGACCAGTACGCCTGGTAAACAAAGTAGGAGTCTTTCTTGGTTTTGCGATCGAAGGTCATCAGACCTTTGTTGTTGCGGCCTTTTACTCCGCCTTCGTCACGGTTGTCCGCACCGAAGTCGAACATGTTCCAGATGTGAGTAGCCCACAGCCATGGACGCTCGTCGATCATTTTGGCCATGTGTTCGTGGTACAGAGCCTGATACTCTTCGGAGTAGTCGCCGCGGCAAGGCTTGTCGGAATGGAAGGAAATGTTGCCTTCGCAGCCGTATTCGGAAATACCGAGGGCACGTTCCGGGTAGTTTGCGTGGAATGTGTCGAACCAGCCGTCATTGTCTTCCACGGTTCCGCCGTACCAGCCGAAGTAATGGTTGTAGGAGAGGATATCCGTGAGCTGGTTGTGGTTGCTCGTCATAGGAAGCGGAGAAACCTGTGCCATTGTGGAAACACGGGTTTTATCCATTTCGTGAACGATGTCGTTCAGCTCGCAGAGGTGCTCGTAGAGACCTTCGTTTTCACCGCCGATGGTGATTTCGTTGGAAATGCCCCAGGTAACGATGGAAGGATGGTTGTAGTTCTGAACAATCAGCTCTCTCATCTGTTCTTTCGCGTTTTCGAAGGCGTTTTCGCCTGCGATTTCCGCGGAGATGAATGGAATTTCTGCCCATACGATCAGACCGAGTTCATCGCAGAGATCGTAGAATTCCTGAGCGTGCTGGTAGTGAGCCAGACGGATGGTGTTGGCGCCGAGTTCCTTGATCAGAAGCGCATCTTCCAGATGATCTTCGTAATCGAGTGCGTTGCCTTTGCTGGCACGGTCCTGGTGACGGCTCACGCCGCGCAGCGGAGTAAGAACACCGTTCAGGAAGAAGCCTTTCTGCGGATCTACGTGGAATTCACGGATACCGAGGCGGCCGGAAACTTCGTCAACCGTTTCGTTGTCTTCCATCACGCGGCATACAACGGTGTAGAGGTAAGGATCTTTTACGCCGTTCCAGAGGTGCGCGTTTTTCAGATCAAACTCGAAGGAAGTCGTTTCTTTCGCCGGTTTGGTCTGTGTTGCAGCAATGTTTCCTTCTTCGTCGTAGATGGTTACTTCTGCGCGGTTGATCTTTTTCGGATTCGTTACATAAGTGGTTACATTGACTTTTGCATCGTTGTTTTCGTTGAGGATTTTGGAATCCATTGCGAAGCCAGGTCCGCTCAGGTAATCCAGATCAAAGTGAGTGTCTTCCACAACGATCAGATCTACACCGCGGTAGAGGCCGCCGTAGAACGTGAAGTCCGCTGTCTGGGGGTAGATGTGATTTGCGGAGTTGTCCACTGCAGCGGTGATGATGTTGTCAGCACCGAGCTGCTTGTTGAGCAGATCTGTGATGTCGAAGCGGAAAGTGGAGTAGCCGCCTTCATGACGTCCGGCCTTCGTTCCGTTGACATAAATGTCTGCCGAGGAGTTTGCCCTTTGAATTCGATGTAAACGCGGCTTCCCGGTTTCATTTCGAATGTCGGAACATCAATCGTGTAGTAGAAAGTTCCACGCTGATAATCCGAACCGCCGTCTGTTCCGTCATACTTGTTCCAAGTGTGAGGCAGATCTACCGAGTAAGCAGTTTCGGAAACTTCCACAAAATTTTTGGGAGCTTCTTTAGAGAACTGCCAGCCTTCGTTTAAGGTGAGGTAATTTCTCATGTTCTGTCCTTTCTGTACGTCTGTACTTGTTCTAAAAAGTTAAAGAGAAGTAAAGCTGAATGCTGCTGAGTGAAACAGCCTTGTAACCGCTTTTATTATTCCTGTTCATTAACTTTATGTTCACATTCTAAAAGTGCAAACGCTTTATCGAAATTGTTTAAATTGTGCCAAACATTGAATTTCTTGCGCCAGCTAAGGCGGGATTCCCACTGGATTTCCGTATTTGTCGACGTTTTGAATTTTAATTAGTTCTATTCGAGTTGTTTGATATCCGGATTGCACATCCAGGCCGCCGAAGTTGAACGGTGCTGGCCAGGGAAAGAAATGAAAGGGTTTGTCATTTTTGAAAAATGTGAACGTTTGTGCCGTTTTCTGGGGGTTATGTCCTTCCCAGAACGAACTGCATTTTGTGCCGATCGTTTCATTTTCCTGCGGTTCCGATTATAGTCGCTCCGTTTATAAAACTTAATTTATTTACATACTTTATTGTTGTTATGAGATTGTGAATTAAATTGTTTCAGATTGTGCTATCCCACCGTCAAACCATTTGAGTACAGAAAAAACGGATCAAGGGAATTTTGCTGCGGGCATTCCTGGAGGGATTCCCTTGTTTCCGTTTTGTCAACGAAGCCCCGGCTGCAGACCGGCTTTTGAAATCCTTCGAAAAAGTCCAGTACCGCACCTGAAAAATCCGTCTTCTGCAGGCGTGCAGAAGGCGGATTTGGCGTCTTTTCGCGAATTTTCGGGTTTGTGTTTCCTGTTGTGTATATTGCGGTTCCTGCGCACTTCCAAGCGTCTGCTGATATGGATTCCTGGCTTTTACAGTTTCCTGTTTCCCCTTTCATACAGGAGGCATTTTTGCCATCGGACACAGCACCTCCCATTTTCTTCGAGAACTTATGATCGGAAAAAGGATATCCAGTCTCCTGAAGAAATGTCGCCGATTCCGTCTGGCTTTCCAGAATTCCCCTTTGATCGGACATGCGTTCTGGGCCAAAAAAGGAATACGAGCGTTGAATTTTATTTACTGTCTGCGGATTGGGATTGGATATCATCCGATCTCTTAAACAGTATTTTGAAATCCCGTTATTCGAATCGAACAAGTCCATTATTTTTTGTTCTATTGTTTCCCTGCTTACGACTGCCCGTTTACATGCTGCACAGGTCATCTTCCTTCTTTCGTCCTGCTTTCCACAAAGTCGGGCATGTGTCGAGCACATTGACTTTACGAAAAGAAAATGGCTCCGTTTGCTGATCTATATATAAGCAAAACGACTCGACTGCTTTTCCAAACAATTGAGCCGTTTCTGCAAGGTTGAACTATGTGAATCTCATGAGAAGTCCAGACCGGACTTCACTACGGAAATCGGTTTCTTTTTCCAGAACATTCGAATTGACATCCTGTCCGCTGTCTTTCCGCCTTCCGTTCTCTGACTTTCCAGTTCCGTCCCTTTGTGGAAAATCCGCAGCCGAAAATGGAAATTCGTTCGCGTTTTCCACTTGTAAAGACTTGCTCAAAACCTTGCATTTCTTGCTTCGAGCAGGCTTGCAAAAGAGATTCTGCCCGTGAATGTCTACAATGAAAGCGAATCCGATGAATCAGTATTTTCTTGACATTCTCAGCTGTCTAGATCTCAGGAATCATTCATTTTTTCAGGGATTTTTCAGGCTGTACAGAACGTATATCGACGGCTTCTTTAGCTGTCTTTAATCTTCTGGCAGCTTTGTAAAACTCCGGATTCAGTTCTGGTCTTGCCAGAATAAAACTCTTCTGCAGCCCTTGCAGGAGAGCGGAAAGCGAGGAACAGTAAAAATGAAAGCAACAGAACAAATCAGAACTTTCCATAACGAAAACGGACCGGACATCACAACTGTCGATCAGCCGGTCATCGAATCCGAAGGACTTTTCTTTAAGGACGTTGACGGATCCGGCGAGCTCAAAGCCTTCTCCGACTGGCGTCTTGATCCGAAAACCCGTGCCAAAGCCCTCACCTATGCCATGAGCACTGAGGAAAAAATCGGCCAGATTTTCGTTACCAGCCGCAACCCGTACACGACCGAAGGGTACATGGGCCGTCCTGCCGGCGGTTCCGATGGGAAAAACCTCAGTGACGAAACCGGACTGCTCGATGAAAACATTCTCGAAAATGTATCCATTTTCGCCGGCTACCGTCTGCCAGGAACCACCGAGGCCGTACGTCAGGACAGAATGAGAAATTTCATCCTGCGTACGAACCCGACACCGGCACAGCTGACCGACTGGCTCAACCAGATGCAGAACAAGGCGGAAAACAACGAACACTTTATCCCGGTTCTGGTGACCACAAACTCCCGTAACGAAAACGGTAAAGTCGTATTCGGTATGAACGATTCCGTTGGTACGTTCCCGGCATGGCCTGGAACAATGGGTATTGCCGCTGCCGTACTTGGCACCGACAATACGGGCATCGCAAAAGAATTTGGCGAATCCATCCGCAAGGAATGGTACGCAGCCGGTCTGCGCAAAGGCTACATGTACATGGCTGACGTCGTTACCGATCCAAGATGGCAGCGTATTTACGGTACCTTTGGCGAAAATCCAGAACTGATCGAGTCCATCTTCGAAGAACTCGTACCTGCAGTTCAGGGATCCAAGGAAGGCGTTACCCAGGATGGCGTAGCGCTCACGATCAAGCACTGGCCAGGCGGCGGAGCTCGTGAAAACGGCTTCGACCCGCACTACAAAGAAGGTCAGTGGAACGTATACGCAACCGAAGGATCTCTCGAAAAGTACCACACAAAAGGATTTGGCCCAGCCATTCGCTACAACGCCGGCTCGATCATGCCTTACTACGCGAAGCCTTCTAAAGAGAAGAGCGCACCGCAGTACGGCAAGGACGGCAAGGAAATCCGCTGGATTCCTGTTGGCTTTGCGTTCAACGACTACATGATCAACGACCTGCTCAAAGATCAGCACGGCTTCAAAGGCTACATCAACTCCGACTCCGGTATCATCGACAACATGGGCTGGGGCGTAGAAGCTCTCGACCGTCCGGAACGTATTGCGCTGGCCATTAACAACGGCGTAGATATGATTTCCGAATCCTACGGCGTTTCCTACGCAAAAGAAGCGATGGAACGCGCGACAAACGGCTACTACGATACGCACCCGATCCCAGAAGGCTACACGATCGAACAGATCACTCTCGGTGAAGATGCACTGAACCGTGCCGTTGAAAAGACGCTCGAAGAAAAATTCGCGCTGGGCATGTTCGAAAACCCATACCGCGATCCGCAGGTATCCGAACAGGCCATCACCCACAGCAATGACTGGGACAAGGCGATGAACGTTCACCGTCAGTCTGTGGTTCTGCTCAAGAACACGAACAATACCCTTCCCGTTGTGGAAACCGAAGGCAAGCTGTTCTACATCGAAGGCTTCGACCAGACCGCTGAAGCCAGCGAAAAATGGACCGCAAGCCTGAGAGAAGAATTCGCTAAGGAAAACGTCACCCTTACGGATGACTATGCGAAAGCCGATTACGCGATTCTGATGGTTTCCCGCAGTCCGGCAACTACTTCTCCGCAACCAAAGGTCTGCTCGAAATCGATCTTTGCGATGGCAAAGTTGTTGCTGACTTCAGCGAAGACGGCAAACCGCTCGAAACCACGCACGAAGAAACGACAGCTGCCGGCATCAACCTCATTCCGGCTGTTGCTGAAGCCGTTCATGCGCATGGCGGCAAAGTCATCGGCACGCTGAACATTTCCCTGCCCTGGATGCCGGGGAACCTCGAACCGTTCTGTGACGCTCTGCTCGCCGGATTCGATACATACACCAGCGCTTACCTCGATGTCATCTTCAACCGCTTCAGCCCGGTTGGCAAAATGCCGATCACGCTGCCGAAAAACGATGAAGTCATCGCAGTAAACAATGAAGGTGTCTGCATTTCCCACAACGACATCCCGGGTTATGCCAAAGACGAATTCATGCCGGAAGAACTCAAGGATGAAAACGGAAAAGCATACGCTTACCGTGATTCCGAAGGCAGCTACTACGAGTACGGATTCGGTCTGCGCTTCTAATTTCCTTTCTGCTTACGCGGCATACACGCTGTTTTGAGAATACCGGCTTTCCCTTCCAGACGGTCTGGAATCTCGATCGATCCTGTGCACGAGGAACAGCCCTTTAGCCGCTGACAAAACAAAGCACCAGATTTCCTTTCTCTGTCTCTGTTCAAGACTTTGCAGACCGGTTCTGCAGGTTGTGAATGGAAGACGGGACTGGATATCTGGTGCTTTTCTTTTGATGAAATGAAAATTTCTGACTCTTTTGTTTTCTGGAAATGTGCAGATCGCTTTCCTCCGATTACAGGACAATTCTTAATCCTTTATTATCCATAAATGAACTGGCTTTATTTTTGATGGTTTATATCGGTATTCTTTTGTAAGAGAAAGCGCGCGGAATGGAGAAAGGATATTTTCATGAAATCGATTCAAAATTTTGTTTATTCGAGAGAGTACCGGCCAATGATTTATATTTCTGCGCATCCAGCAGATTTCCAGGCGCATTTTCAAAGCATCCGGCAAGATCTGTTTGATCTTACTCAATGTATTCTTTATTACGATCCAGATCCCGATCATCCCGAAGACCTTTCCCGTTTTGTCTCGGATCTTTCGCAGATGAATCTGATTATCCTGCCGATCACGCAGAAATTTTTACGTGAAGAAAGCTTTGCGCACGACTGGATTCTTCGGTTGATTGAAAAGCTGCACCTGCCCTTTCTTCCGATCTGTGCCGACCAGGACGTTTTTCCTTTTCTCCAGAAATATATTCCGGCTTTTCACGCCCTCGCCCGTTTTTGCGAAGATCCGAAAGAGCCGTCCTTTTACAAAAGCTTCAGGACTATCTCAATACGCTTTTTCCTTCTTCCAGACAGATCCAGGATGTTCAGGCCGCTCTGTCTCAAAATCTGTGGATGCAAAATGTCGATACGGGCTGTTCCGATCCATTCAACGACTCCGGCGAAACTCTCTGCTATCGGTTTCCTGAGGCTGCCCGTTTCCTGTATTCAAAGTATTCGAACCTCCTTGCCAAAAGGACAGAAAGCCGCACCGCTGCACAGGAAACGATTCTATCTGATCCATTTCCGACCGCCTTTTTTCGCTTCGTTTTCAGAAAAATCCGGGCTGGGAAATGCGGTGCTTCCTGTTTCTGAAACAGGACGCAATGCTCATCCCCGTCTGGCAGCTTACCCAGAAAAAGATGTTGGATGCAGATCCTTGCCGCATCTTTTGCCTGGAGGACTCTTTCGGTTTCCAGAACCAAAAGGAAAACGAAAGTCTCCATTTTCCTGTACTTAATCCGGCTGACCCCAAAATCCCTTTACCGACAGCGCTCAGCAGCTTTACCGAACGGGTCTTGCCTGCATGAACGGAATTGGAAGACCGATCGACTATGAAAAAGGCATCGCCTGCCTTCAAAAAGCAGCTGAAATGAACCACACGAGTGCAATGGACGAAATGATTTTCCTTCATCTCTACGGAAAAGGCGTCCCGGCAAGTCTCAATGAGGCGATACAATGGGCCGAAAAACGAGTGGAGGTGCACCCCGACTATCCTTCCCATCTGCTTGCAGCCCGGCTTCGAACTGAAAAAGACCAGCTTCATGAAGCCGTTCTCCACGCACTGGATGCCCTCTCGTGTTTAGACTCCGCTAATCCGGATCCCCATTCCCGTTTTGTAGAAGATGATCCGGTCGTTCTGGAATGGAAGCAGAAGTCTTCCTGGCTTTTTCGTTTTATCGCCGAACTTTGCATGAGACAGAAGGATTTCTCCGTTTCGAAATATTACATCAATCAGTCGCTCGTACTGGATCAAGAAATCTTGAAGATCCGGGAGTCGAATGGGCAAAACAAGTCCATCTGGCCAGAGAATGCCGATTTGATCGTTCCAAATAACGAGGAAATGGATCGAATCCGGCAGCACTTGTGGGCGACATATCTCGCTTTAGGAGAAATTGCGCGCCAGAACGGCCGAAATCTGGAAGCCGAACGCAGCTATCGGCATGCGGATGAGCTTAGCGTCACTGTACTTGGACACGACAGTTCCTCTCTGGCTCTGTATCATTTTTCGTATGCTCAGGAATGTTTTGGCGACCTGTATTTTTACTGGGAGACGCTGTATGTCCAGCACCGTGAGGACATGCTGATCAAGGCGAAATCGTATTACGAGAACGCGCTTTCGAATTATCAGAGACTGCTCGAACATCGGATTTATCCCCGGTGCATGATGCTCCGTCGACTGCGTGCAGTTTTTCTTAAACTCAGCTGGATTTACAGGGACCAGGATCTTTTCATCGTGTCCGTGTATTTTGCGTACCGGGGGTTGCAGATGGCCAAATCCAATATGGAAGAATTTTGCAGTCTGAAAACCAGACAGGAATTTGCCTGTGCCTGTCTGCAGGCAGCCGAGGCCCAGGCGCTGTCTAAAAACTGGGATAAAGCCGAAGCGTATTATTCCAGGGCTTTGCGGATGTACGGCGAGCTTAAGGAAAACAGCCCCTCTTTGGATTTGCAGCGTTATGAAGCAGAAAGTCTCGCCGGACTGGGGGATGTCGTTTGAGCCCGCCAGAAAACAGAAGAAGCCATTGAACTGTACCAGAAGAGCTGCACGATTCTTCAGTCGCTTTATGGAGAAAACCGTACAGTGGAAGGCACCCGATCGCTCTGCATCCAGCTCGATCGTCTTGTCAAAGCGTGTTTGTCCTTGAACGATCTTGAACAGGCGCTGCGCATCAATCGGATTGCCCTGGATCAGGCGGAATGACTGAATCTGGGATCACAGATTTACGCGGACTGTTTTTGTTTGACCGGATTACCTACCGGCAGGTCTGCATCGAAACCGATCTTCATCTGTATGAGCAGGCCGATGAACACGCCAGTCAGGCTCTCAGTCTCTTCGCGATGATGTATGACATCAATAAAACCTCCTTTCACTATTTTCAGGCCGGCAGGACATGGAATCTGCTCGCCAGAATTGCTCTTGAACAGGAGGAATATGCCGATGCGGAAGAGAACGCCTGGAACGCTCTGGTAATTTTGCTGGATGTTCGAAAGGAACTCGAATCCCAGGACCTGCTGTTCGATCTGGAGCAGTGTCTGAACGTTCTGAAAGTATGCGCCTGGCAGTCTGGAGACGGCTTTATGTACATAGTCTACAAAAACGGCATAGAGAAATTCAGACAGAAACGAATCGCACGAAAGAGAGATTCACTGGACTGAGCGATTCCGTCCGGCCAGCGTTTCTTCCCTGTTCCAGGCGGATTGCGCCCAGAATGCCGCTTCAAAAATCGAAAAACCGCCGCAAAAAAGTTCTGCCCGTCGATTGCGAGGGACAGAACTTTTCTTCTGGTCTCAATTGTTCGGAATCAGTACAGAATGTCGTCTTCCGGCTTCCAGCGCGGAATTTCCACAAAGAAGCGGCTTCCCTTTCCCGGCTGGGAATCCAGACGAATCGTTCCGGAAAGCTTCTCGAGGGTATGTTTTACAATCGCCAGACCAAGACCGGTTCCCGTTTTCGATCGGGAAGGGTCGGCGGTAAAAAGCGTTCAAAAATTCGATCCTGCAGACTTTCGTCAATGCCCGGCCCGTCATCGGCCACTTCGACCAGGGCGGTATTCGCGTCCAGTACGGATACGCAAACCTGAATATGCCCGTTTTCAAAGCCGTAGCGGATCGCGTTTTCCATCAGATTTTTCAGGATCCGTTCCAGATCTGTGCGGGTGGCGCAGACATCCACTGATGCACCGGTGCATTCGATCGTCATCGATTTCAGATCCGCTGCGCTTTTCAGATTTTCACTGATCTCTTTGGCCGCCCCATACAGATCGGATTTGGGATTGCCTTCTTTTCTTTCGTTTTCCAGCCGGGAAAGCGTAATGATGTCGCTGACCATTTCCGTCATACGACGGGATTCCTTAAGAATGTAGCCAAGGAATCTGGATTCGTCTTCCTTGCGGACCATGCCGCTGGCCAGAAGTTCTGCGCTTGAGGAAATCGTCTGCAGCGGCGTTTTGAGCTCATGCGTGACGTTGGCTGTAAACTCCTGACGGCGCATCGCTGCCTGCTGGCGGTCCGTAATATCCAGAGCGAGAACCATGGCGCCGATCACTTCCTGATTTTTCCAGATCGGCTGGGCTTCCAGCGAATAGATTTTTCCTTTTTATGCCGAAGTTCCTTCAGGCTTTCTCCTGCCAGCGCGCACTGAATGAGCTGACGGAGCTGACGGCTGTGACCGTACAGATCAATACCGTCTTCCGTTTTCAGCCTTCCTTTCGGTTTGGCTTTCCCTTCGGCGGTCTGTTCTCCTGCCTGGGTGTACTGATCGTTTAAAGGATCAAGATTTTGAGCTGCTGCATACGCTACGTTTCCAGCCTTTGTTTTTTTCCTGCATGGGCAGAGCGAAAATCTCACGGGCTGCCTGATTGATCAGCGTTGCCCGTCCCGTTTTCCAGACCATGATCAGCCCTTCATCCATCGAATCGCTCAGCGCATCAAATTCCATCTGGCTTTCTTCGAGCGCGTCAATCTGCTCGGCAATTTGCCGGTTGTTTTCATCCAGACGTTCCAGAAGCGGACGAAGCTGTTCATACGGAATGTTTTCCAGCGGTTTCGCGGGATCGATGGCATTGATCGGGGTCACGATGTGCCGCGATAAAAGGCGAGCCAGAATATAGCTGAGAAGCAGCAGAAGTGGAATCAGAATCAGAACCGGCATGACCATCTGTCCAAAAAGCATGATCAGCGAGGAATGGGTCTGGGACAGCCGGAGAATTCTTCCGTTGGCCAGACGCATGGCTGCGTTGTACGTTTCCGTATTCGATGTCGAGGAGTGACGAATCGAAAATCCCTTGCCGCTTTCTCTGGCTTCGGCGATTTCTTCACGGTCCTTATGATTGCTCTCGTGGGCGATATTTAAGGAATCGTAGACGACTTCCCCGTCTGGATCGATCAGACACAGCCGCAGGTCGCCCTGGTTGAACAGCTCAAAATCTTCATCCAGAAGATCGATCTGTTCCTGCACGTCCGATCGGTTGAGTACCGAAGCGACCCGGGCGGTTTCGCTGTCGAGATTGCCGATCTGTTCGTCTACAAAGCCGCGATACATGATCCGTACCGAGATGAGAACCGCCAGAGAGAGCACGAGAAGACAGGCGCCGAAAATCGACTGAAAGATTTTGCGCGTCATGCGTCTTCCCTCATGCGATAGCCGATCCCGCGTACCGTTTCGATTCGATCGCCTTCCCAGAGCAGCTTGCTGCGAAGGGATCGAATGTGAACGTCCACCGTCCGCGTTTCGCCCGCAAAATCCGTTTTCCATACTTCATAAAGAAGATCGTCGCGGCTGAACGCTTTTCGCGGATGTTCCAGAAAAAGGGCGAGCAGATCAAATTCCTTGCGGGACAGCTCGAGTTCGATTTTCCTGTCTTCGCCTGGTTTTCCCTCCGCTTCCTTCTTTTCCAGCCACGCTTTATGACTCGAAGGATCGAGGCGGATATCCCCAGCGCTAGAATCGAATTTTTCTTTCGGCAGAACCCGCATTCTGACAGCGGCGCAGGACCGCTTTGATCCGGGCAACCATTTCCATCATTCCAAAGGGCTTGACCAGATAGTCGTCCGCTCCATATTCAAACGCTTTGACCTTGTCGCTTTCCCGCCCTTTGGCGGTCGTCATAATGACCGGAATCTGTGCGGTGTCCGGATTTTGGCGCAGCTGCTGCAAAATCGTCAGGCCATCGCTCTGCCATAACATGATGTCCAGCAGCACGAGATCCGGTTTTGTCTCGGCTTCGTTCATCGCCTGCCAGAACGCTGCGCCGTCTTCAAATCCCTCGGCGTCAAATCCGCAGGATTTCAGGGTGTAGATCAGAATATCTCGAATACTGGTTTCGTCTTCGACGCACCAAATACGGTTTTGTTCCATTTTTCCTCCTTTGCCCCGAAACAGGACGGGCTGTTCTGCATTCTTGCAGATCGAAAGCGTACAGATTTGCTTTGTATAAACACGGGTAGAGAGAAATCGCATTTGCGCGAATCCAGAACCGATCTATTTCTCAGTATAAAGCGTATGGTAAACGGCCATGGGCAGAGAGCCGTCCGGCTTTCCGTTGAGCGGGTTCATAACGTGCAAAAGCACTTTCCCAAAGGTGAGAAAGTGCAGAGAAACGGATCCAGTACGGCGTATTCTTTCAGATCCGATTCAGATATACGGTTTTATTCTTTGTGGAACCGGTTTATATGATTTCAGCGTTCGATGCGCACGAGGGCACAGGACGCCGGCGATGCGGAAGAAACCAGTCCAGCAGAATCTGCGCTCGCTCCGAGCTCCGGCTGACGATGCAGAGTATTCTGCCAGGCATCTTCATCGGCCAGACGCAGGGTACGCAGGGCGATCTGTTCGTAACACTCTGCAGCATCGAAGAACAGCCAGCTCGTTTCGGCATGTTCCTTATTTTTCTGTGCCCGCTGGAAATGGGCGCGCCGGCGTTCTTCGATATTGGACTGAATGGAAACCACTTCCTGCTGAACGCGCAAAATCGCTTCTTTCGCTTCAGGCGAAGTCTGCATACTCTTTCCTGGCCGATCTGCAGCCGAAAGAGCGCTTCTTTACACAGTGTGGAGAGCGTATTGATATCTTCTTTCATCGATTCACTGAGGGCGTGATCGCCCAGAGAATCTTCTTTCATCGTACCGATCGCAATGCAGTTCATGGCAATCTGGTGCAGGTCTCTGGCGGAAAGCAGAATGCGCTGCAGCTGTTTCTGCTCGGATTCGTTCAGTGTCTGTAAATCGACGCCGCTGCAGTATTCCTTGACCTTGATGCAGTCGGCAAGAATTTTCGCACCCTTTTCGTGGAGCTTGCCGTTGTCTTTCGAATCGATCAGCACTTCCCGGGAAAGATCAATTAACGAGAGGCATTTGCCTTTCAGAACGTCGAGCTGGGCGAACAGAGCCTGAATCGCCGCATTCGGAATGGACTGCAGACGCGGATCGAGCAGAGCGGCGGAATGCTTTTTCTGGTGCTTGGCCGGATTGATCAGAATTTTGGAAAGTTCCACAAGCTGCTTTCGAAACGGAAACAGAATGGCCGTTACCGCCACGTTAAAGCCGGTATGGAACAGCGCAAGCGAAGACGAACTGACCCCGGCCATCATAAGCGACGGCTGGAACATGAAAAATACCACCGCGGCAGCGCCGACAATGAGTGCCCCGATCACGTTGAATTCGAGATGAATCATCGCGGCGCGCTTCGCGTTCGTATCGCCGGAAAGCGAAGAAAGCAGAGCGGTCACGCAGGTACCGATGTTCTGACCTAACGCGATAAATACGGCAGAACCCCAGTTGACCGCGCCGGCCATAGCCATCGTCTGCAAAATACCCATCGAAGCCGAAGAAGACTGAATGATGGCAGTAACGCCAACGCCGGCCAGAACGCCGAGCAGCGGATTCGATCCGAGCACTTCAAACACTTTGGTGAAAACCGGCGAATCGGCATAGGGCGTAATCGATCCGGACATCGACGAAAGCCCCAGAAACAAAATGCCAAAGCCGATCAGAATTTTGCTTCCGTCCTTAAGACGGCTCGATTTGACCGTCATAGAAAGAATGACACCGCTCATGAGCAGAATCGGGGCAATCATTTCCGGTTTGAGAAAGGAAGCCCACTCGCCCATCGAGACGATCCATCCGGTCATGGTCGTACCAATATTAGCGCCCATGATGACCGTGCACGCCTGGGTCAGCGACATCAGCGATGCGTTTACAAAACCGACGACCATAACCGTCGTTGCGGAAGAAGACTGAATGATGGCGGTCACGAGCGCGCCGGCCAGCAGACCCATCAGTGGATTTTTAGTCAGCGATTCGAGCAGGCGCCGGGTCTTGTCGCCCGCGGCTTTCTGCAGGCCTTCGCCCATCAGTTCCATTCCATACAGGAACATCCCCAGACCGCCCGCAAAGAGCAGCAGGGTCTTGATCATTTCTAAATTCATGAATTACACTCCTCGGTCCGCCCGCAGGGCGTCCTTATGACAAGGTAGCTTGCTTTGCGGCGCTCCTTTGTATACAGCACCGTCTGGTTTTTCCTTTTGCCGGCTCTGCGCGTTTTCGCGACAGAGGCGCTGAAGCCGGTCCTGCTTTTTTACGTTGCGATACAGAAGTTCAATGAGCAGAGCACAAAAGCCGATCACAGAAAAGACGACAAGCACGAAGATCATTTCTTTCACCTGGATCCCTCCTTGTACTCCCATAGTAAAAATCCCCATTTTCGGCTCTATCTGCGTTTGGAAAAGCTTTTGTAAAATCTATGTAAACCCGTAAGCGTTGCGAAGCTGGTTTTTGGACAAAGAGAAAGCTGAGTCTTCCCTGCCTTTTGGCATAAAGAAAAGACCTTTTCCGGAAATATGGATCCAGAAAAGGTCTTCGTGTTCTTATGGTTCGGTTTTGTATTTACAGGTCTGGTTTAAGGCTTACTTCTTGATTTCGTGGAATTTGTCAGCGGCTTTTTTGCAGAGGGCTTCGATTTCGTCGAATTTGCCTTCTTTGATCAGATCCGTTTTAACCATCCAGCTTCCGCCTACGCAGAAGATGCAGTCATCCTTGAGGTAGTCTTCCATGTTCTTTTCGTTGATTCCGCCAGACGGCATGAAACGCATCATGTTGAACGGAGCAGCGATGTTCTTGATCATTTTCAGACCGCCGGAAGCTTCAGCCGGGAAGAATTTTACTTCGCGCAGACCGAGTACGTAGCACTGCTGAATATCGGTCGGGGTGCAGGTTCCTGGGAGAACCGGTACGTTCTTTTCGATGCAGTATTTTACTACGTCTGCATCAAGCGCCGGGGATACGATGAACTGAGCACCAGCTTCGAGAGCTTCGTCAACCATAGCGGTTGTGAGAACGGTTCCGGCACCAACGAGCAGTTCCGGACATTCCTTGCGCATAACGGCAATGGAATCTTTAGCTGCTGCGGTACGGAAGGTTACTTCGGCAGCAGGCAGGCCGCCGGCCAGCAGAGTCTTGCCGAGGGAGCGGCATCTTTTACATCTTCGAGTACGACAACAGGGATAATTCCGATCTGTTCAAATTTTTCAAACGTTGCATTCATATGGGTCACCTGATTCTTTCTTTATCCAACATCGACAGCCAGCATGGCAAATCACGCCTGCACCGGCTTCGAAAGCCTGTACTAAAAGCCTGTACTAATAGTACATCGTGAACGCGCATAACTTGCCTGATGTGATTGCCGGCTGTATTACGGGCATTGGCAATGTCTGTATTCTACTCATTTCCCTTTGGAAATTCATCGCATTCTTTGCGTGATGCCTTGAAATTCTTGCGAGAGAAATCCGTGCCCCTTTCAGGCATTGAACGGCCCTTTTATTGTAAGTACCAGCAGACAGGGCAAAAAACGCGCTTAAACGTACCCGTATGTATTGTTTTCCTCCTACGCAACGATTGCCGAATTTGTACAGACCGCTCGCTGCCGCGACAAAGGAAGGCAAAACGGGCCATGCGAAAATCGCGTCGATCCGTCAGAAGCCGCTTTGCAAAACGGATGATGTTTCGAATTTTTCCGTTTCCAGTGGACACGTTTTCAAGAAAGCCTTTCCGAAACGCATTTCAAAAAGGCTTTCCAAACCGTTTTCTGCAGGATGCCCTCGCCGCTGCCGCTTGAAGCGATACACTCGCATCGAGAGATCTTATGTCTGAAGGTGCGGATCGTTTCAAGCGCAGCAAGGAATGCTGTACCCGATTTCGAATTACGAATTAAAGGAGTTCACTATGAAAAATTTATGGATGAAGACTTCCTGCTGGAAACCCCGGAAGCCAGACATCTTTTCCATGACTTTGCCGAGCAGATGCCGGTTGTGGATTACCACTGCCACATCAATCCGCAGGAAATTTACGAAGACCGTCAGTTTGACAATATCGCTCAGGTATGGCTGGGCGGCGACCACTACAAATGGCGCCAGATGCGTTCCAACGGCATCGATGAAAAATTCATCACCGGCGACGCATCGGACTGGGAAAAATTCCTCGCCTACGCGAAAACTCTCGACAAGGCGATCGGCAATCCGCTCTACCACTGGTCTCACCTCGAACTTCAGCGCTTCTTTGGCTGCACAGGCGTACTGAGCGAAAAGACCGCGAAAGAGGTATGGGAGCTCTGCAACGAACAGCTCAAGAGCCCGGAAATGTCCGCACGCAACCTGATCAAGAAAGCGAACGTTACCCTGCTTTGCACGACCGACGATCCGATCGACGATCTCAAATGGCACAAGCTGATCAAGGAAGACGAAAGCTTTGACGTGCAGGTTCTTCCCGCCTGGAGACCGGACCGTGCCGTCAACATCAACAAGGATGACTTCAACAGCTACATCGATCAGCTAGCTGAAGTTTCCAAAATGGAAATCAAAACGTATGCCGATCTGAAAGAAGCGCTCTCCAAGCGTCTGGAATTCTTCGCTGCCAACGGCTGCTCCGTATCCGACCACGGTCTGGACTACGTAATGTATGCGCCGGCAAGTGAAGAAGAAGTGGAAGCGATCTTCGCGAAGAAACGAAACGGCGAAGCGCTCAGCACTCAGGAAGCGGATCAGTTCAAGACCGCTCTGGTTGCCGCTCTGGCCAAAGAATACAAAAACCGCGGCTGGGTGATGCAGCTGCACTACGGCTGCCTGCGCAACAACAACACCCCGATGTTTGAAAAGCTTGGCGCCGACACCGGTTACGACTGCATTTCCAACTACACCCCGGCCAGCCAGCTCACCAGTTTCCTCAACCATGTGGAATCCAACGGCGGCCTGCCCAAGACCATTCTTTACTCCCTCAATCCAGCCGATGATGAAATGATCGGCACCGTGATCGGCTGCTTCCAGAACAGCGATGCCATCGGCAAAATCCAGCAGGGTTCTGCATGGTGGTTCAACGACAACAAGAGCGGCATGATCAAGCAGATGACTGCCCTGGCCAACCTTGGTCTGCTTGGCAACTTCATCGGCATGCTCACCGACTCCCGCAGCTTCCTTTCCTACCCGCGTCATGAATACTTCCGCCGCATTCTTTGCAACCTCGTTGGCGGATGGGTAGAAAACGGCGAGTTCCCGGCAGACGATGATCTGCTTGCTCCGATCATCAAAGGCATCTCCTACAACAACACCCTTCGCTACTTCGGCTTCGATCTCGAACAGAAGTAATCAGAAGAAATCAAAGGGAGTTTTCGCTCCATCCAAACTGCAGACGGACTGAATCTCACCCCATATAAACGAAACGGCTCGCATTTTTGCGGGCCGTTTTTCTGTATTTTCCTGTTCTAATTGGTTCTGGACTTGCCGGTTTCTGCTTTTCCCCTTTCGCCTTTTCCAGTCTGCGGTTTGGTTCAAAGCTGTCTTTTAACTGTATTCGACAGTTTCCGCGTCTAAAACTGAAACGACGGAGGTTTCCTCTGGTTTGCCCTGTCCTGGGAGGTTCATGAATTCCTGTCCATGACTGTTTTCATAATACGTACGGACTTCTTCGGACAGCTGATCGGGAATCATAGCTTTTACCGCTTCTTCACTGCCGAGTTCCTGAGCCATCTCGTAATACCAGCACTTGAACTGAATCATGTTCATTTCCTGCTGAAGTTCAGCGATTTTCTCTTCCAGTACGCTTCTTCGCTTTTCAAAAAGCGCTTTGCGTTTTGCGAACGTTTTGCTTCCCTGTCCAGCCATCTCCATGAACGTCTGAATGTCCCGAATTTCCAGTCCGCTCGCTTTCAGGCACTGAATGACGCGAATCGATTCAATATTCTCTTCTGAAAATGAACGGATTCCATTGGTCTTTTACAGATTCGGAATCAGGTTTTGCCGGTCATAATAGTGCCGCGTGGAAATTGGTATCCCAAACATTGCGCTGACCTGTCCAATCGATGCTTCTGTCTTTTTCATTTTTCGAGTGCTTCCTCCTTGAGCTGAAGTCAGGTTCAGGGTATACCCTTTGCTCGTCATCATACAAGGAGGAACTTATGAACACAGTATCCAGTACTGAACTGACGCTTACCGAAGACTGGGACAAAGTCTTCCCAGAAAGCGATCGCGTAAACCATCATAAAGTCGTCTTTCCAAACCGTTACGGCATCCTTCTGGCTGCCGACGTCTATGAACCGAAGACGGCAGAGAGAAAACTGCCTGCCATTGCCATCAGCGGCCCATTTGGGGCGGTGAAAGAACAGGCCTCTGGACTGTACGCGCAGAAACTTGCCGAAATGGGCTATTGCACCCTGGCCTTTGATCCGTCCTTTACCAAAGAAAGCGGCGGCTTCCCGCGTCGTGTGGCTTCCCCGGATATCAATACGGAAGACTTCAGTACCGCCGTTGACTTCCTGTCCAATACCGACAAAGTCGATCCAGAAAGGATCGGCATTCTTGGCATTTGCGGATTTGGCGGTATGGCGTTAAATGCCGCCAGCAATGATCCCCATATCAAAGCTGCCGTAACGAGCACGATGTACAACATGTCCGAAAATATTTCGAAAGGCTACTTCGACACGGAAGATTCCAAAGAAGCACGCAACGCGAAACGTGCCGCGATCGCAAGACAGAGAACGATCGATTTTAAAAACCGTGACCAGAAACGCGGCGGCGGTGTCGTCAATCCCGTTCCCACAGATGCACCGCAGTTTATAAAGGATTATCACGACTACTACAAGACGCCGCGAGGCTATCACCCCCGTTCCGGCAACTGTACCGACGGCTGGAACGTGACCGGTACAGCTTCCTTTCTGAATATGCGGCTCAATACGTATATTGATGAAATTGAAGCCCCTGTCCTTCTGATCCATGGAGAAAAGGCGCATTCCCTGTCCTATTCCAAAGAAGCGTACTCGCATCTCAAAGGGGAGAACAAGGAGCTTCTGATTATTCCAGGCGCCTCCCATACCGATCTGTACGATCAGATGGCTATCATTCCGTTCGCGAAAATCGACGAATTTTATACGAACGCCTTCCGCTAGAGCGGATCGCCTTCGTTTATCCCTGCTCTTTTAATATTTCTTAATCCGTATCTCGATTCCATAATCCGAATATCGCATCTCGCCTTTCTCTTTTCTATATTCCCTATTCCATATTCCATATTCCGCATTCCGTATTCCGTATTCCGCACCCTGTATTTCCGCCGAATTTTCAAAATGGGAATGGAGAAATTCAAAGCCGGTCTTCTGAAGCCGTTTTGCTCACGAAGACCGGCTTTTCCTTTGCAAGAGAGGAAAGACATAATCAAAAAGCGGAAAGGAAACCAGCCGAAAACTGAATGTCCTGCGTAGTCCGTACTGTGAGCTGACTGGGCAGTTCTCTTTCGGGCAATAAAAAGATGAATCCCTGTCTTTGCCCTGCAAAATAAAGCAGTAAGGATAGTTATTCATCACATTAGTACAGATTTTCAAATCGATCTATACTTGAAAAGGATTAAGTCAGTATATTGCACCCACGCCGGTATTATTTGGCTGTTTCGGCTTCCTGATCCAGTTTCTGAGTCTGGGTTTTCATGGCATCGAGGCGTTTGTAGCGATCGATCTGTTCTGCTCTCCATTTGGACGGCGACATGCCGAATTCTCTGTAAAACGCCCGATAGAAACTCGAATATTCTTCAAAGCCGCAGTCCACGGCTGCCTTATTCAGATCATCGCCGGCCATAACGGCTGCCGATGCCGCTTTCAGACGTTTTTTCAGAACATACTGATGGATGGTCGTTCCCATGGAAGAACGGAAAAGATGGGACAGATGGTACTTCGAAACAAAGAAACGCGAAGCCAGCGCATCGAGCGAAAGGTCATCGCCCAGATGATCGTCAATATAGGAAAGCAGTCCGGAAACGAGAACGTTCTGCCGATCGGGTTGAACCTGCGCGGTGAAGTCAAAGAAATAACGGCTCCACCACAGCAGCAGAATCTCAAGCGAGCAGTCCTGGATTTCGCGGGATCCAAACCCGAATCGAACCTGTTCTTCCAGAATGGCGCTGATCAGGCTGCAGAGGGTCGAGAAAATCGCGAACTCGAAATGCTTCACATAGTTTCTCGTACTGCGGCAGGCATCAAACAGTTTTTGAAGTCATCGCTCTTGGTACAGAGCTCGTCGACATAGTCTTTGGAAAGCCATATGACAAAGCGCTCATAGGAAACGCTTGGATCAATGGCGTTTTCATGAACTAGTCCAGGCGGAATGAGCGCCGTATCGCCGTTGCGGCAGATGTATTCCTTGCCTGCGATATTCATTCGAACCTTGCCGGAGAGAAAAACGGTCAGTTCGAAAAAGTCGTGCTTATGCACTTCCACATGCGAAAGCGATTTATCGCTGTAGTAGTAAACCTCATAACGCGGTTTCTGCATCGTTTGCCTCTTAGAAAAGGGGTAGATAGGTTTTTCTTCATACCCCAAGTATAAGTCCGACTTTATTTTGGGATCATTCCGTGCTCACGCAATTTTTGCAAAGTACAACTCAAATTTAGAAATACCCTGAAATAAACCGGATTCCTATAATAAACATCGTTAAACAGATGATAAATCTCAGCAATGAAAGCCCATTCCAGAAATTTCAGATTTCCCCGTTAAAAAGGTCTAGAAAAAAATGGAATTGTATTTCTCATTGCCAGCAGAAAAACAGACAGCCGCTAAGGCTGCCAGGAGGATATACACATGGAAATGACACTTAGATGGTACGGACCTGGTCATGACACGGTTACCCTTGAACAGATCCGCCAGATCCCGGGCGTTACCGGCGTAATCACTACGCTCTACGACAAGAAACCTGGCGAAGTCTGGACACGCGAAGAAATCCGCGACCTGAAAAAATCGTTGAAGATGCCGGTCTCAACCTGTCCGGTATCGAATCGGTAAACGTTGCCGACGAAATCAAATACGCTGGTCCAAACCGCGATCAGCTGATCGACAACTACATCGAAACGCTGAAGAACCTCGGTGAAGAAGGCATCCACCTCGTATGCTACAACTTCATGCCTGTGTTCGACTGGACACGTACAGAACTCGCTCGTAAAGAGCAGACGGTTCAACGGTTCTCGCTTACACCCAGGAAGCTGTAGACAACCTGAACCCGGAAGAAATGTTTGAATCCGTAGCCGGCGACATGAACGGAACCGTTATGCCAGGCTGGGAACCAGAACGTATGGCAATCGTTAAGGATCTCTTCGAAAAATACAAAAACGTTGACGAAGAAACTCTGCGCGAAAACCTGATCTACTTCCTCAACCGCATCATGCCGGTATGCGATCAGTACAACATCGACATGGCGATTCATCCAGATGATCCGGCATGGCCAATCTTCGGTCTGCCCCGCATCATCACTTCCAAGGAAAACATCCTGAAAGTTATGAACGCTGTAGACAACCCGCACAACGGTGTAACCTTCTGCGCTGGTTCCTACGGAACTTCCCTGAAAAACGACCTGCCGGATATGATCCGCTCCCTCCCGGGACGCATCCACTTCGCGCACATAAGAAACCTGAAGTTCAACTCCGAGGATGATTTCGAAGAAGCTGCACATCTTTCCACAGACGGCAACTTCGACATGTACGAAATCGTAAAAGCCCTCCACGACATCGGCTTCGACGGACCGATCCGTCCGGACCACGGCCGCATGATCTGGGGCGAAATCGGCATGCCAGGCTACGGTCTGTATGACCGCGCGCTCGGTGCAACCTACATCAACGGCCTCTGGGAAGCGGTTGACAAATCCGAAGCCAGAGACCATGCGGATGTAAAAGGCGCCAACGCCGACGCTCTTGCAAAACTTTCCAAGTAAGTTTTCGCAGGACGCAAAGTGAACATCACCCCATGGTGTTCCCGCTTGAAATTTGAACCGCCCGATCTGGATCCGCACAGGCCCCCGTCGAAACTTACTCGAACTGTACAGATAAGGATCCAGACAATAGAAACCGAACAAAAGCTTTGAAATGGTCACCTCGCCCAAACCGTCTGAGCGCTCGATCGATGCGCAGCAGCCATCAGAGGAACACGTTTTAAACCAGGAACAGAACCGGCCTTCCCCAATTTGGGCAGCTTCTGAACCTGTCTCTTTGAAGGAAGCGATCGCGTATCGCTTCCTTCCTGCATTACCATTTGCCGATAGCCGTTCCAGACCAGATCGTGATTTGTGTCTGGGAACGGTCTGCCGGCTTGGAAAGAAGGATTACCAATGAAACTTAATCTTGAAGGAATTCAGGACCGTAAAGCCTGGGAAGAAAAAGGCTACAACCTGCCTGAATTCAATATCACTGAAGTTCATGAAAACACCCGTAAAGAGCCGACCTGGATCCATTTCGGTGCCGGAAACCTGTTCAAGGCTTTCCACACCCGTCTGACTCAGGAACTGCTCAACCAGGGCAAAATGGACAAAGGCATTATTGCCGCTGAAGGTTTCGACTACGAAATCGTTGAAAAAATGAACTGGCCGCACGACAGCCTTTCTCTGGTCGTAACGCTGAAATCCGACGGAACCATCGACAAGGACGTTGTGGCTTCCGTTGCTGAATCCCTTGTTCTCGACGAAACAAACAAAGAACAGTTCGATCGTCTCAAGGAAATCTTCAAAGCGCCTTCCCTGCAGATGGCCAGCTTCACCATTACCGAAAAAGGCTACTCGCTCACCAATGCGAAAGGCGAAATCCTGCCGGCAATCGCTGCAGACTTCGAAAATGGCCCGGAAAAAGCCGCTTCCTACCTCGGTAAAGTTACTGCTCTGCTCTACGTTCGCTACCAGAACGGCAAACTCCCCTGGCTATGGTTTCCATGGACAACTGCTCCCATAACGGCGACCGTCTGAAAGATGCCATCCTTGCCTACGCAAAAGCCTGGGTTAAAAACGGCAAAGCCGAACAGGGCTTTGTAGACTACCTCGAAAACCCGAACATGGTTTCCTTCCCTGGACCATGATCGACAAAATCACTCCGCGTCCTGACGCTGGCGTAGAAAAATGCTGGCTGCTGATGCCATCGAAGAACTCGAACCGGTTATCACATCCAAGAACACCTACGTTGCTCCGTTCACGAACGCGGAAGAAACCGAATACCTCGTAATCGAAGACTCCTTCCCGAACGGCCGTCCGGCTCTCGACGAAGGCGGAATCATCTACACCGACCGCGACACGGTTGAAAAAGTAGAAAAGATGAAGGTTACCACCTGTCTGAACCCGCTGCATACCGCTCTGGCTGTATACGGCTGCCTGCTTGGCTATGACAAGATCAGCGAAGAAATGAAAGACGAAGATCTGACCAAACTGATCTCCGGCATCGGCTACACCGAAGGTCTGCCTGTAGTTGTAAACCCAGGCGTACTCGATCCGAAAGAATTCATCGATACCGTAATCAACGTTCGTTTCCCGAACCCGTTCATGCCGGATACTCCGCAGCGTATCGCTACCGATACTTCGCAGAAACTGGCTGTTCGCTTCGGCGAAACCATCAAGTCCTACCTGCGTGAAAACCGCGACCTGAACGATCTGAACCTGATTCCGCTCGTACAGGCTGGATGGATTCGTTACCTGATGGGTCTCGATGACAACGGAAACGTCTTCGACCTTTCCCCGGATCCACTGATTTCTGAAGTGAAGCCGATCGCCGATCAGCTGAGCCTGGAAGAAGATCAGGATGTAGCGTCCATTATCGAACCGCTGCTCAAAAACGAAAAAATCTTTGGTCTGGATCTGACCGAAACCGTACTCGGCGACAAAGTCGTTGAATACGTAACCGCTCTGACCAACGGCAAAGGCGCAATCCGCAAAACCGTTCACGAAGCGGTAAACAAGTAAGTCCGTCAGGATTTTCTGGAACTATCCAGTTGTGATTCAGCATCGGGCAAGTCTGAATACCTTCTATTGTGTATACTCTAAGCAGACTTGCCCAGTCTGAATCGATTCCCGGCAATGATCCGGTCTGAAATGAGGTTTATAAACATGTCCAACAAAGATAAAGTTGTTACTTTTGGCGAACTGATGCTTCGTCTTGCTCCGGAAGGCTACCTGCGTTTCGTGCAGGCTGACCGTTTCGGAGCAACTTACGGCGGCGGTGAAGCCAATGTAGCTGTATCCCTGGCCAACTACGGTCATGATGCGCACTTCGTTACCAAACTCCCTGTTCACGAAATCGGACAGGCTGCAGTAAACTCTCTGCGCAAATACGGTGTAAACACCGAAGATATCGTTCGCGGCGGCGATCGCGTAGGTATCTACTTTCTTGAAAAAGGTGCTTCTCAGCGTCCTTCCAAAGTCATCTATGACCGTGCAAACTCCGCTATGGCGCTTGCTGATCCAGCTGACTTCAACTGGGATGAAATTCTCAAGGACGTTAAATGGTTCCATACGACAGGAATCACGCCTGCTCTTGGCGACAACGCAGCAGCCATCACCCTGGAAGCTGTTAAGAAATGCCAGGAAAAAGGCATTCCTGTATCCATCGACCTGAACTACCGCAACAAGCTCTGGACAAAAGCCAAAGCCAATGAAGTTATGTCCGAAATCTGCAAATACGTAAACGTATGCATTGCCAACGAAGAAGATGCAAAAGACGTTTTCGGCATTGAAGCAGAAAACACAGACATCACAAGCGGTGCTCTGAACCACGAAGGCTACATCGATGTAGCGAAAAAATGAAAGACCAGTTCGGTTTCGACAAAGTTGCGATCACCCTGCGTGAGTCCATCAACGCCAACCGCAACCTCTGGTCTGCCATGCTCTTCGACGGCAAAACACAAACTCCTGTTTTCTCCAAGAAGTATGACCTGAACATCGTTGACCGCGTTGGCGGCGGCGACTCCTTCGGCGGCGGCCTCATCCATGCCCTGATGAGCGACTTCGACGATCAGAAGGCAATCGAATTCGCGGTAGCTGCTTCTGCCCTGAAGCACTCCATCGAAGGCGACTACAACCTTGTCAGCGAAGATGAAGTACTCAAACTCGCTGGCGGAGACGGTTCCGGACGCGTACAGCGCTAATTGCCCGAGCGCAGCGTAAATGGAAGTTTCCACCCTTTCTGTTTCTCATTTGTTAATTTCTCATTTTTCCTTTAATCATCTGCAAGATTTCAATTTAAACCGTCCGGTTTTGCCCGAACCGACGGCTTGCCCTGGACCAATCTGTCCAATCCTGGTCCGATTCGAAAGCTTACGAAATCTCTTGGATTGATTTTGAAAGCTTTCTTTGATCTCCTTTTACGAGGGACTTGTCTGACGGCCTGTTCCCTTTTATATAATTTTTCTCCAGGACTTCTTTCGTTTTGAGTGTGCGAAAGAAGTCCTTTTGCCTTTGCCCTTCAAAGACGAAAACGGGCGTCCGACTTCTCGCTTTCCAATGAAAAAGCGTGCCGTCCGGCGCCTTTCTGTCTGTTCTTTTAAGGATTCAAATATGGATTCGGGATTCTGATCGAATGAGCTGTAGGTCTGCAGCAGCGATATTCGGGTGCTACTGCTCTTCATAGGCGGACCATTTACGAACGATCCAGCCGCTTTTCATTTCGCGCACCGTGTTGAACAAAGCCGTCTGCTCCCTCCATAAATCGAAATCGACGTGCAGACGGCCAAAATACCAGTGCATATAGGAGACGCTGCGCTGAATTTCATCGAGAAAAGTCGTCAGTTCCATCTCGTTTGGATTGACGCTTTTGATGCCAAGCGAGCGGATGGTAGACAGGTAATAAACGGATTGAGACGGTGCGGTATGCGTCAGGATATAATCGACGCAATTTTCGGCCTTTTTCAGATTTTGTCTTGCGTATTCGTATTCCGTCAGACTGGGCATTTCCTGCGGCCACCAGGAAACGCCTTCCTTTCGAAACGCCTGATCCATGGAATGACCGCCGCCAAAGACAAAAATCCTCACCCCTTCGATCTCATACATTTCGCTGCGCATCAAATGAAGAACGTTGTCTCGGAGGACGTGAACGTTTCCGTCATACCGCACTTGCGTCGGATAGTCATTGAGCTGATCAAAGTTTTCATGATTTCCATCGAGAAAAAGAACTGTATAGTTCTGACTGGCCAGATGATCGTAAAAGGCTTCTTCCCTTCTCTGTCTTCAGCCCAGAAGCCGACGCCAAAATCGCCGCAGACAATCACAGTATCGCCATCGTGTAGAACCGGTTCAATCTGTTCTGTCCATTTGTTCTTTCGCCCATGCGTATCGCCCGTGACATAAATCATAAAAATCTCCACCCGCTGTTTTGTTTTATTCTGGATCGATCAGTCCAAAATGCAGAGCGGCTTTTTCAATGCCGTCGTCTTCGACCGCTGCGGTAACATAGTCGGCGATTTCTCGAATATGGGGTTCCGCATCGCCCATGGCCACACCGATTCCCGCGCTTTCAACCATTTCAAAATCGTTTTCACCGTCCCCAAACGCGATCGTCTCGGACGGATCAATGTGCATTTGGCGCAGATACTCAAGAATGCCGGCTTTCTTTCCGCCTTCTTTCGAAACGATATCCATCGCGTAGTCATTCCAGCGCGTCAGCATGCAGTCCGGCAGTTTAGCGCGCATTTCGTTTTCCATTTCCTTTGGAATAAACGCGATTGCGAGATAAATCGGATTGCCTGTGTATTCGAGGACTTCCGGAACCGGCGTGGAAATCGCCTTTTGCGCAAAGCGGACGTGATCGTTGACGAAACTGATGTAAATCCTCTCTTTTCCACGAGAACCATCGGAATTTCCTTCGCGTTAAAAAGCTTCAGAATCTTCTCCCTGCTTTCGCCTGTAATGGGATGTTCAAAAGAACCTGCTTGCCGGCATCGAGAATCAGCTGCCCATTCAGCAGGATGTAGGCATCAAATTTCATATTTCCGATTTTCAGTGCTTCGTATTCGACCATCGAACGGCCCGAAGCAATGACGCAGTGAATGCCCTTTTCCTTCATTTTTTCTACCGTGTCCCTGGCAGACTGCGGTACATCATGAAGCTCGTGCGAAAGCAGTGTTCCATCAATATCAAAAAAGCGGCTTTTATCATACATAACTCCTTTATCTTTCGGATTTTCCTGCACGGTTTTCCAGAATATCTGAGGCAGGATCTGTCCGAGAAAACGTGCTGATTGTATTGGAACGAACGTTTGTCCTTTCCTAAAAAGCAGGTGAAAAATTCTGCCGCCATAAAGACGAAAAGAAAACCTGGAATTGTCTTCCAGTTCAAAGCAGAACGGCAAAACGGCTCGGCTTTTTCTGTATTCCGTTTTGCAGTTCCTTTTCTGTTCCTTCTTTTATTTCTTTCCTTTTATTTCTTTCTTATTTCTTTCGCTTATTGCGTAAAGACGCTTTATATTCGGCCAGTGCCTTTTCGTACGGATTGAGCTCTCTTGCCGGACGGGATTCCGGTTTTGTATTGCCGCAGGATGGACCCGGCTTTCTTTGGGCTCTTCCTCCGTTAGCGTTTCCGGCTTTTTCCGGCTTCTTTGCAGCTTTTGGATCTTTCTGAAGCAGTACGAGCGATTCAATGTGACTGGTATTTGGGAACATGTCCACCAGCTCAACCGTTTTGGATGTGTAGCCGTTCTGTCTGAAGAAGACCAGATCCCGGACGAGCGTTTTTGGATCGCAGGAAATGTAGAGAATCTTTTCCGGATTCAGACGGGATGCCGCCTGGATAAAGTCTCTGGTCGTACCGGCACGAGGCGGGTCAAGAATGATCACATCGTAATGGGTATGATTGCGGACAGCTTCCTGCATGTAGCGGGTGGAATCCATGGCCAGGAAGCGAATGTTTTCGATTTCGTTGGAATGGGCGTTCAGACGCGCGTTTTCGACCGCGTCCTTATTGAGTTCAACGCCAGTAACTTCCTTTGCGTCTTCCGCCATGACCAGACCGATCGTTCCGACGCCGCAGTACGTATCGAGAACGGTATCCGTTTTCTTCAGCTGCAGCATGCTGCGGGCCTTGGTGTACAGTTCCTGACACTGGTCATGGTTGATCTGATAAAACGAAGACGGTCCAAACGTAATTTGCAGACCACAGAGAATATCGGTAATCGTTCCAGTTCCGTAAAGAATCAGGGTTTCGTTTTGCAGGACGATGGACGTATCGCGCGGATTGACGTTTTGCAAAATCGTTTTGATCTGCGGGAATTTTTCACGAAGGGCCCGGACCATATTTTTGCGCGACGGGAATTCCTTGCGCGACGTAACGAAAACGACCATGACCTGATCGGTTTCCTGTGCGTAGCGAATCAGCACATGCCGGAGCAGACCGGTTCCGGTTTTTGGCGAATACAGTTCGATTTTCATCGAATCGACCAGCTTGGTAATTTCATCGAGAATGTCGTTTACCAGCTTTGGCTGCATCGCACATCCGGAAGTGCGGATGACGCGATGGGATTTTGGCGCATACAGGCCGGAATACACTTTCTTATTTTTATCCTTGGCAAAGCCGTAAATGACTTTGTTTCGGTAGTACATCGAAGTTTCGGCCATGATCGGCGGCATGGCCGTCATTTTCAGCCGTGCCTGATCAAGCAGATCCTGTACCTGCTCCTGCTTGAGCTTAGCCTGCTTTTCATATTGAACGTGCAGCAGTTCGCAGCCGCCGCACTGTTTGGAAACGGGACATTTAAACATTGGATATTCATCCTTTCCAGATTTGAATCGTTTCTGTCCTGAAGCATAGAAAAACTGGATGGTCCGAAAAATGGATGGAGGAATACTAGGCAAGATTCCTTCCGTTTTCGCCATGCAGTTTGGGGGATTTCCCCGTTTCTGGGGTTCAGACGATTTTATTTTGACATAGATGCAGAAAATCGAATTCATTTAGCCCTTTTCTCTGCCGTAACCCGGTCGGAAGACGAGGATGAAACGGTGATCCGACTTTCAATGGCAGGCATTCGTCCGCGTTCTGCCCGGTTTTCGAGTCAAAACTGTGCACAGAAAGCGATTTAGATCTCGTACTGAATGAGCTCTCTTTTGATCGCACGTTTGGCAAGAAAAGAACAATTTCCGCCCGGCAATTTACCCGTAATTGCCCATTTTGTGACCTATAATGAAAAGAGCGTAAAGGAGGTGATGCCCCATGACAAATGATGATCCGGCCCCTGTTCCTGTCACGACAAATTCAGGGGCAGAACCTCAGGTCTTTTTCCATCTGTTCAACGATCGATAAATCCGATCCTTCCTTTTTCTCTGAAAAATCGCGCATTTTACGGTCCGGCTGCCGTTATAATTTTTGAGCCGTCTGGTCTTTTTCCAGCTTTTCGCAAAACGTTTTTCCAGAGGAAAATGAGAATTTTTAATCTTTGCAGCCACGGAAATACTTCGTTTCCAGGCAAAATTCCTTTGCGGTATTTCGCCGTGTCTGCTTTTCTTTCCAGATGGATTCTAAACCGACTGACCATTTTGTATTCCCCATGGACCTTCTGCCCCAAGGAGGTTTTTATGAGCGAAAACGAACGCGTGACGACGACAGAGCCTGCCGTGCGTCCCGATTACGACGTTGAAATCGTGCAGCTGATGGACCAGAATCTCTCTCCCAAAGCGCTGCACTACAAGCTGGAAGAATTCCATGCCAGCGACATCGCCGATGCCTTCAGTCATCTCGACGATACGCGCAAGGAAAAGCTCTTCCGTCTTCTCGATGTCGAGCGTCTGGCTGAAGTCATTCCGTATCTGGAAGAAGACGAACAGGCCGACTATCTTTCGGCAATCAACATCCGTAAGGCGATCGCCATCCTTTCCAAAATGGAACCCCAGGATGCTGGCGTAGTCCTGCGCAATATGAACCGCACTCGCCGGGATGTCATTTTTGAACTGCTCAATCCAGAACTGCGCAGCAAGCTGGCCCGTATCGCCGCCTATGGCGAAGATGAGATCGGTTCGAAAATGAGTACGGATTTCATTAAGATCCGTAAAAATTCCGATGTAAAAGCCGCGATGCGCTCCCTGCGCGATCAGGCCCGCATCAGCAATACCGATAACCTTTCGATTCTTTACGTCGTGGACGAAAACAATGTCTACTACGGCGCCATCCACATTCAGGATCTGTTTGCGGCCGGTGCGGACACACCGCTTGAGGACATCATCGAAGTCAACTTCCCGATTGTCTACGCGTCGGAAACGATCGACTCGATCATGGACGATCTGAAAGACTACGAAGAAGACTCGATCCCGATTCTCAACAACGACAACCAGATCGAAGGCATCATTACCCGTCAGGATCTTCTTGAGCTGGCCGAAAAGGAAAACTCCGAAGACTACGCCAAGCTGGCCGGTCTTTCTGCTGAAGAAGATCTTGAAGAAACTCTGTTTGAATCTCTGAAAAAGCGTACCCCTGGCTGCTTCTGCTGCTGGCACTTTCCCTTGGCGTTTCCGCTGTGATTTCCATGTTCGAATCCGTTGTTGCGGCATTGACGATTGCGGTCGTCTTCCAGTCGCTGATTCTTGACATGGCCGGAAACGTCGGTACCCAGTCGCTGGCCGTCTCCATTCGCGTTCTGGCCGATCCGGATCTGAAAAGAAAGCAGAAGCTCTTTCTGGTCTGGAAAGAAATGCGTACCGGTTTTGTGAACGGCGTCATCATCGGCGCCGGCTCTGCACTGGTTCTTGGCATTTTCATTCACCTGTCCGCCGGGTACGGCTGGATGGAATCGTATGCGATTTCCGGCTGCATTGCGGTTGCGATGATCGTCAGTATGGTCATTTCCTCGTTTACGGGTACGGCCGTCCCGATTCTTTTCCAGCATTTCGGCATTGACCCGGCTGCCGCGTCCGGTCCGTTAATTACGACATTAAACGACCTGATCGGCGCCACCACGTACTATTCCATGGTCTGGATCTTCCTGATTCAGATGCTGCACATTTAAAGGAGGGCGAGAAGTATGGAAGAAAACAAAGCCGCATCCGTACAGGAAACATCCGCCGAAGAAGTCGTTCATTCCCGCCCGCGCTACGAGCAGAAAATTCTGGAAATTATCCGGACCGTCAACTCGCCCAAGCTGCTTCGCGACAAGCTCGACGATTACCACGCCAACGATATCGCCGAAGCCTTCTCCGAACTGACTCAGTTTGAACGCGAAAAGCTCTATCGCATGCTCGGAACGGAACGTCTGACCGAAATTCTCGAATACATGGATGAAGACGATTCCGCTAAGTTCCTGAGCGAAATGAACATCCGCAAGACGATCGCCATCATCAACGAAATGGAGACGGACAAAGCGGCGGATCTGCTTAAGGAAATCGATAAGGAAAAACGCGAAATCATTCTCGAACTGCTCGAACCGGAAGTCCGCAAAAGATTTCGGTCATATTCTCCTACGATGAAGACGAAATCGGTTCGCGCATGACGACCAACTACATCGAGGTCGACAAGGCCCTGACCGTAAAGCAGGCCACGCGCGAAGTCATCAATCAGGCAAAGGAAAACGACAACATCACAACGATTTACGTTCGCGATGAAAACGGCATGTACTACGGTGCCATTTCCTGAAGGATCTGATCATTTCCCGTGCGGATCTCCCGCTCGATGAAATCATTGCGACCAGCTATCCGTACGTTTACGCCGGCGAACCGATCGACCGGGTCGTCGAAGAACTGAAAGACTATAACGAAGACTCCATTCCAGTCCTAAACAACGACAACCTGCTTCTTGGTGTCATCACCTCGCAGGACCTGCTCGAAGTCATGGATGAGGAAATGGGCGAAGACTACGCCAAACTCGCCGGTCTGGCCGCTGAAGAAGACCTGGAAGAATCTCTGTTCCAGTCGCTGAAAAAGCGTCTTCCCTGGCTGCTCATCCTGCTGTTTTTAGGCCTTTGCGTTTCGACGGTTGTTTCGATGTTTGAAACCGTCGTCGCCCAGCTGACAATCGTCATGGCGTTCCAGTCTCTGATTCTCGGCATGGCCGGTAACGTCGGTACCCAGTCGCTGGCCGTTACCATCCGCGTCCTGATGGACGATACGCTCGAGCGCAAGCAGAAGCTTTACCTGATCTGGAAAGAAGTCCGGGTCGGCGCCATGAACGGTCTGATTATCGGTACGTGCGCCTTCCTTCTGCTCGGTCTGTACGTTCACTTTGCGAAGAGCTATGCCTGGGGCCCTGCCTACGCGATTTCTCTTTGCATCGGCCTCTCCCTCTGGCTGGCGATGATCATCTCTTCGCTGACCGGTACGACGATCCCGATCTTCTTCAAGAAAATCGGCATTGACCCGGCCGTAGCCAGCGGACCGCTGATCACAACCGTCAACGATATGGTCGGCGTAGTCACCTACTATGGTCTGGCCTGGATTTTCCTGATCAATCTCCTGCACATGTAATTCAATACATGCAGGTATGCCTGGGATACAGGATCTATCCAGTCCTCACACGATTTATTTTCAGATAAAACAAACCCGGTCAGAAGCGACGCCTCCTTCCACGAGGATCCGCTGCTTCTGATCGGGTTTTTATCGTTTTTATGAAAATTGAGAAAGTGGGTCATCCCGGTTTTACCAGACGTAGCCTGGTTCCGGGTTATTGTTCATGGCATTCCACAGCTCATCGGCTGTAAATACTTTTGCCGCCAAACGCGCTGTCCTGATATTTTCCATACGGATCAATGCAGTAGTAATGCGTCGCGTTTCCCTGTTCATCAAAGTCTGCACCGTATAAAACGAGTTCATGGACGGTTTCGACGCTTTCTCCATACGCCAGATGCGGGTTGATGGAAACAAAGACTGGATCGCCGGAGCGCAGATCTGCCACAGCTCGAGCGAAGAACTGCTCTTTCATCTGGTCTGTGCCCGCATTGCGCGTCCAGAGGAGCGCACGATAGCCGGGCTCCGTGTCATTTTCCGGTGCTTTTCCAAAAATGTATTTGGATGCTTCTCTTGCCAGATCCGCATATTCGGTACCGGAAACCGGACTCGTATTCAGACCGGCTGCCAGCGTACTCTGGCTGACATTGATACCGTGATACGCCAGGACCATTTGGAGGCAGGCAACCGCACAGTAATAATTCGTTTCCTGAACGAACTGCGGGACGGCCAGCCGGATCGAATCGGCGGAGGCAGGCTGTTCTCTAACGTCAGGAGTAACGATCGGGCTTTCCATATCGCTTGGCTCGTTTTCATCCGATCCGATACTTTCCGTTTTCGAATTCGATTCCCTGTCGGACGCATTTTTGGATTCCGTGTTTGAAGCCGTCTTAGATTCCGTACTGGATGCGTCTCTCGATGTCGTTTTGTCGATCTGTTCTTCGGTTTTCTTCTGGTCTGACGATTTTGAATCGTCCGTTCTGGCAGAAGGCGACGTGCAGCCGGTCATCATCACGGCACTCAGCAGAAATAAAATGATTTTCTTTCTGTTCTTCTTCATAGCGGTTCCTGTTTTCCTGAAAACAGTATACCGGGGTGCGTCTATAAACTGAAACAGTCATTTCGATTTTATGTATGGAAGTTAAATCTTTTTGTCTATTCGTACGATTTTCCGACCATAGTCATTTTCTGTGATCTCCAGCATTATAAAAGACCGAAAGCGCGGCTGCACTGGGGCTTTCGGTCTGGTTTTTGATTCAGCAGAGATTCATGCTCCAATGCGGGAGGTTCTTTCCAGAAGAGCATTTCTCTGTTTTCATCAAAAACTGTATTTTGATTTAGTGTTTCTTCATCGCGACAACCGCAAAGGCCAGGACGGCTGCGCTGACGCCAAAGGCGGCCGCATAGTCGAATACGTCGTTTCCTACACCGGTGTGAACGCTGTTTTTCGAAGCGTTCGCACTCGATTTTGGATCACGCTGGCTGGAATCGCTGCTTTGCGAAGTCGATTTGGAAGAAGAAGACGATGTGCTGGACTTATCTTCTGTAGGGGACTTGCTGTCGGACGTGTCCTTTTGGAATCCTCGGAGCTCTGAGAAGAGGAGTGGCTACTGTCCTCACTGTCCTCGATGTCGTTATTCGGTGTGTGCAGCGTTTCGGCATTCGTAACGACGAAACCGTTCTGGGCATCGCCGGCGATTTCGACTTCATACAGGACGCCTTCGAGCAGAACCTGCGGATGATCCGCTTTTTCTTTCGGTTCTTCTCCGGCTTCCTGAACGGTATAGACGTACGCGTTGCCGTTTTCATAGACCGCATCCAGATTTTCGAACGTGCCTTTCCAGCCGTTCTTATCGTTCAGAGTCAGCGTATTGAACTGAAGCACGCCATCCCTCAAAAGTTCGATGTTGACTTCTGCTGTTTCGTTCCCTTCCATTGTTTTTCTACAGGAATCGAAACTGTATCTCTTTTGGCTGGTTGACTGGTTTGGCTACGTTGACAAAACTCGACAGCGGCTTAACGGCATGACCCTCCTCCTGGCAGCTGCACTGTAGTAAGCGTCCGTTTCCTGCGGCGAGTTGAAGATCAGCAGACGATCCAGATGCGGTACGTAATCGAGAACTTATATCCGTGTTCGGTTCGTACTGCGTATTGGCCAGATTGTTTTCTTCACTGAGCGAGTAGCGAAGAACGACCGTTTCATCCGGGTTTTCCAGTGCATTGTATTCTTCGCTCAGTTTGGTCTGAACTTTTTCGTATTCCTCGTGATCGCCTTGGTACATTCCAGCCTCAGGCAGTTCCTAAAGGCAGTCGGGATATTTCAGATATCGAGGACAAAATACTCCGTATGTATGGCCAGGGCATGTCGCAGCGCGACATCTCCGACATCATCCAGGATATCTATGGCTTCCCGGTCTCTGCGGATACGATTTCAAACATCACTGATCGTGTCTATCCGGTTGTTGATGAGTGGCGTCATCGTCCCCTGAAGAAGTGCTATCCTTTCGTATTCGTTGACTGCCTTTACGTATCAGTGAAAACCGATCATGGTGCCAAAGAACAGGCTGTATATGTGGTTCTTGGCTATGACACGGAAGGCTGCAAAGATATCCTTGGCATCTGGATCGGCGAGAGCGAATCCAGGCACTTTTGGATGGAGATCTTTGACGAACTGAAGGCACGAGGCATAGAAGACATTTTTTCCTGTCCATGGACGGTGTAAGCGGGCTTGAAAGCGGCGCTAAGGCTGTATTTCCGAACGTTACTGTGCAGCGCTGCATTGTTCATATTCTTCGTAACTCGCTTAAATATATTCCAAACAAAGAAAGAGCTGGTTTCTGCAAGGATATCAAGAGAGTCTACGGTGCTTTGAACGCTAAAGAAGCAGAGGGTGCTTTCGATGAATTTAAGGAGAAATGGAGCCAATATCCTGGTTCCGTGAGCGTCTGGGAACGTAACTTTCATCACGTACTCCAGCTGTTTAACCACGGCAGCGCTGTCCGAAAGATAATGTATACAACCAATGCGATTGAGTCGGTTAACTCCAGCCTGCGAAAAGTAACAAAAAGGGCTCGTTTCCAAATGAGGATTCAGTTTACAAGGCTTTGTATCTACGCATTGTGGAGCTTGAGAAGAAATGGCAGGGACGAACGGTTCAAAACTGGGCAATGGTACGCAATCAGCTCCTGTGCGAGGAAGAACTGGGCGCCAGGCTGGAGAAGTACTCAGCCAGATAAGCGGCAGATCCGAAATCCGCTCATGAAATTTTCTTCCGCTTAAACCCTTTACAGCGGGTCCCCGCTCCCCTGCCCCCTGAAGACGTCCCCGCCGTCGAAAAATGCCACCCTGGCAGGGACGTCACAAGTCTAGCAGGGGGCGCCCGCTATAAAGGGCCGCTCCAGAAATTTTCACTCGCTCCTCGTCCAGCGAGGTGTTTTGAGCCTTCGAAACGGCCAAATGTTTCAACTACCAAAAACGAATTTACACAAAATTTTTGACATACCCGCGATGCCGGCTGGACCGACGAAAAAATCGCCTGATACGAAATCAGTCCGACGCTCATTCTGCCAACGGAGAGAAACAAGCCTGAGACAGTAAGCGCAGCGAAATAAGGTCCGATCCACGAACGGGATGAGACAGATCGGAAATAACGCCAGGCACAAGAGGAATTCCGTCTGTTGATGGATGCATTCGGAAAATAGAAAATGGATCCAGTCCGAAGATCGAAATTGAACAGACGGCTTTTCCTGGATACCGGAATCAGCAATCTAAACAGCACTTCCCGTCTGTTCGAACCGACCAAACAGGAATGAGACAGACCAGAAGATCGGCAATGGAAACGGCCGATCTTTTTCTTTGGTTTTGAGAAGGATGTTCCGGGCACAGGCGAGTCTTTCGGACTGTCGTCTTTCCCATATTCTTCAAAAAGAAGCGCAGGCCGGCTGCGCTTCTTTTCATTAATGTGATCTTTATTTGCTATTCGAACAATTTTGTATCCTTTGTGTGAAATTATATGATCCGCTTTCAAATGCAGTATTCATGTCGCATGGAGTATGGCTTCATGATATGATTTGCGTCGCATCGATGAATGAATATTAAATTATATTATAATACTTAGAATACGAAGTGATTGCGACTTGTTTACGCAAGTTCAATTCAAATACAGCGATTTATAGGAGAAATGATATGAAAAAGAACAAATTTTTACAACTTGCTCTGAGTACCTCTATGATCCTTAGCACCGCTGCAATGACCCTCTCTCCGGTTCAGGCGTTTGCTCAGGAAGAGGAAATGACTCAGATGGAAAGTTTCACCCTGTCGGAAAACAGCCAGGCTGACATCAACGAAACGCTTTCGGAAGAAGAAAAATGATTCTGGCCAGTGACCTTCCTGCGACATACCGCGAAGGTACCGACGTAAACTGCGATCTGACGATCGATACGCTAGTAGATGGCACTCCGATGGACTCCCTGCTCTATCAGCCAGGTAAAGGTCAGAGTCAGGTGCAGATCGGCGGCGATCTGGACATGACCAACGTATGGAACAGCTACAGAACCTTCCGTCTGGCGTACATCATGGCCAACAGCAAACCTCAGTTTTACACAAAATCCCTCAAGGGAAGCTACACCTATACGTTCCAGATCAATCCGGAAATCGTATCGGTAAACGAAGACATTCTCTGCGACACATCGGCATGGCAGAAGGTATTTGAAGAAGGAAGCGGCGCAGCTGCCGAAGGCTTCTTCAAGTTCATGAAATGTACCCAGGCTTCTTATGATGCGACGACCGGTACAATCACCGTTCGCTTTGAAATCAACGAAAACGGAACAGGCAAAGTATCCTGCAAGACGCTCGATGACGACAAAACAACACAGCCGAAAACAATCCATGCCTACTCTCCAGAAGGCGCGCTCTTCATTAAGGACGAAAACTTCCAGAAAGGCGGTCAGGCGATTCTGAGCACCTCAACCTTCCACGGAAACATTGACCTGGATCCCTGGATGGCCTTGATCGTTCCGATTCGCTTCACCGGCGTAATTGACCAGACCGGTCTCGAACTGGACGTACCGTCCGGCAAAGTGGCTTTCCATGTAGAAAACGGTAACTGGGATGACGGTTCCGCCGATGCGAAAGTCGTAGAGATCGACATGGACATGGTGAAAACCAATGACGGCGCACACGCTGCTGGTACCCTCGATGCGTCTCTCATTCCAACCGGCATGGTTGCTCTCGAAGGCTTTGACCAGAGCAAAGGCCGCTGGACCGAAGAAATCAACACCGATGAAAACGGCATTGTTCTCTCCAATGAGGAATACGATGCTGCCTACACCTATACCTTCGACAAAACCGTGGATACCGGCGGAGAAGAAGAAGTTGGCCCAACGGTAAACCTCTACCGCGTTTACAACCCGAACACGGGCGAACACCTCTTTACTCAGGATGTCCGCGAGAAAAACTACCTGTCCGCGATCGGCTGGTATGATGAAGGTCTGGCCTGGGTTTCCCCGGAAACATCCAGCGAACCGGTTTACCGTCTGTACAACCCGAACAACCGCGATCATCACTTCACGCTCGATGAGCAGGAAATGAACGTTCTTACCGATCTCGGCTGGAAATATGAAGGCATCGCCTGGTACTCCAACGCGCTTGGAAAAGGCGTACCTGTATTCCGTACATACAATCCGAACGCCGATCAGGCCGGCTCGCACCACTTCACAACAAGCCGCAAGGAAAATGTATTCCTCATTTCCAGCGGATGGCTCGGTGAAGGCGTTGCCTGGTGGGTTGTTGAATAATTCCAATCCATTTCCCATCCAGAATAAGCCAGCACAAAATCTTATTCAGATCAAAATAATGCCAAAGGCTGCCCGTGCATTCCTGCATGAACAGCCTTTTCTTATGCCTCTTTTCTTTTTGTCTTCCCTTTTCCCTTTCTTTTCTTCCCTTTCTTTTGCCTGTGCAAAGTTTCGACTGGCAGGTTTAGCCGATCGTCTTTACCGGTTTGGGAGGAAGCGTATAGTCCTGAATGCGATGTTCCATCCAGACGATGCCGTAGGAACGATCAAACTTGAACGCGCAGTTGTCAAAGCGGCCACACTCCTTAAATCCTCTGGCTTCATGAAAACGAACGCTGTCCAGATTCAGATACGGATCGTCCTTACAGGAAGGGATGGCAATACAGGCGTAAAAATTGATGAATCCAGCTTTGCGGCATTCTTCTTCGAGGGCCTCATAAAGTCTGGAGCCATACCCTTTGTGACGGGAATTTCGATCCAGATAAATGCTGGTTTCGACACTCCAGGCGTATGCCTGTCTTTCCTTAAATGGAGCGACATAGGCGTAGCCCATGATTTTGCCTTTCTCTTCTAGAACCAGATACGGATAGTGCTTCTGAATGGTTTCAATACGGTGTTCAAACTCTTCGAGGGTAGGTACATCCCACTCAAACGTAATCGCCGTGTTTTCCACATACGGTCTATAAATTTCCAGAAGTCTTCTGGCCTCTTCCTTTTTCGCAAATCGAATCGTATACATTGGCGTTTCTTAAGGTCTTAAGGGACTGTTTCCTTTCTATGGAATTCTGTAAATATGCAGGATCCAGGATGATCCTCTCTTTCGTGTCCACTTTTCGGGGTACAGTCCGTGAAAGGACAACACAAAGAGAAACTTTAGAAAATATAGTAGCGCGTTACACGCCCTCGAAAAAGGAAAACTCTTTTGGACGGACACGAGATTGGATAATGTACAGGTTCAGACAATTCTGTCATTTTGCTTCGAGAGGATCGCCTGTTTTTGTGCAGCCGTTAAAATCAAAGACGAACACGGTTTAAGCCGGGTCCATATCCCTCTCGATTCGATTTCATACCCGGCAGGAAAGGAAAAACGATCCATGACAAAAACGTATCCCGTATGCGATCTGCACTGCGATACCATTCTCGCTTTGCGCGAACGCCGCGATCAGAATCAGGACGCCTCTCTGGCAAAAACGATCTTTGCATCGATATTCAAAAACTTCGAAAAGGCGGCGTGGCGCTGCAGACGTTTGCGCTGTTTACTGATCGCGGCAACGGCCGTCAGCCCGAACACGAAGCGCTTCGTCTGCTGAACGAATTTCAGAAGCAGATGCACATACATCGTGCTTTTCTGCTTCCGATCTTTACCCGCAAGGATCTGGATGCTTTACAAAACTCTTCGAAAACTGGCGTTCTGCTTTCTCTGGAAGAAGGCGATGTGATGTTTCAGGATCTGGACCTGCTCGAATTCTGGCAGCGCATGGGCGTTCGGCTCATTGCGCTGACCTGGAACTATCCAAACGCGATCGGTCACCCCAACATTTCCTTTGCGGATCTTGCGGATGTCGATTACCGAAAACCGGCTCCCTTTTTCGCGTAGAAACAGAAAAGGGACTGACCGAACACGGCAAACAGTTCGTTCACAAATGCGAAGAACTCGGCATTTTAATCGATGTCTCGCATCTTGGAGACAAGGCGTTCTGGGATGTGATGGAAATGGCCTCTAAACCCGTCCTTGCTTCTCATTCCAACTGTCGGGCGTTATGCGAAGTCAGCCGCAACCTCAGCGATGAGCAGATTCGCGCCATTGCCAAAACGGGCGGCGTGATCGGTCTCAATTTCTGTGCCGACTTTTTACGGGAAAACGATGAAGACCTCTCGCGGCTTGAAGACATGATTCGTCATCTTGAACATCTGCGGGCAGCCGGCGGAATTGACGTCTGCGCGATCGGTACAGATTTTGACGGCATTCACTCCAAAGTCGAAATTGAAGACGCTTCGCAGATGCAGAAGCTGGCGGACGCCTTAGAAAAAGCGGGCTGGAGTGAAGAAGACATTGCCAAAGTCATGGGCGAAAACGTTTTTCGCGTCCTGCAGCAGGTTCTTCCCGAGGATCTCTGAAAACCAGGAAATCTGTTTTTCCTTCTGCACGGCTAGAAATCGCTCGGACTGATACAATAGGTGTACAGTAAATTGTCTGTCTAAAGCAGCAGGAGGCCATCTTTTCCAGTCGGCTTTTGCCCGCGTTTGATCCTGTGCTTCTTTTCGAAACAGGAACTGCATTCGATGCTCTGCATCGGGATAGACGAATATTTAGAGGTGAATATCTGTGCAAATTTTCTGGTTTATTCTTTGTCTTATCATCGGCTATCTGCTGGGGTCCATTCCGTTCGCGCTGGTCATCGGAAAAGTCTTCTTCCATACCGATCTGCGTAAAAGGATCCGGCAATCCTGGCGGTACCAATGCGGGACGCGTTCTCGGCAAAAAGGTCGGCGTTCTCGTCATTTTCATGGATGCCTTAAAAGTTGTTGCTGCCATTGGCATCGGCGCCCTCGTTTCTCCGGCCTGCGCGCTGGTCAGCGGACTGGCCTGCTGCATCGGTCACTGCTATCCGATCTTTGCTCATTTCAAAGGCGGCAAGGCAGTCGCCAGCATGTACGGCTTCCTGTTTGGCATTTCCCTGTTTGTCTTCCATAACGGACTGTATTTCCTCATTCCGTTTCTGATGTTCTTCATCATTCTGTATTTATACAAATGGGTGTCCGTGGCTTCCATCTGTGCGGCACTCGCCAGTTCCCTGCAGATTCTTTCCATGAACTGGTCGACCAATTCGCAGGATCTGCTCCTGATCGCCGGGAGCTGGATGCTGACCGCGCTGATCATCTACCGGCACAAATCGAACATTCTTAAAGTTCGCGCCGGCAAGGAAAGCAAAGTAACCTGGATTTAACTCTCATCGATTTCTCATTTAGCCGGTCCTGGACCGGCTTTTTCAGACTAAACGTCTGTATATATTTGCAAGACGTGCCCGATCTACGTGTGAAACGAATCTTCCGGAAATTCTCCGCAGCCGCCGGCATTCCGGCAGCATTTCCCCGTGCATTGTATCCTGTAAAAAGCGGCGGTTTCACGCTTTCCTAGGGAAAGTCGTATGGAACCGCCGCTTTCGCATGCGAGATCTGTATTACTAATTGCAAAAACAATCAGCTGAGTTCGAACATGCCGTTATACAGTCTGGCGTAAAAGCCGTTCTGTTCGAGCAATTCTTCATGGCTGCCGCGCTCAACGATTTTTCCTGATCGAGCACGATAATGCAGTCGGCGTTGCGCACGGTCGACAGACGATGCGCAATCACAAACGTCGTTCGTCCATCCATCAGATGCTTCATGCCTTCTTCAATCTGTTTTTCCGTTCGGGTATCGATGCTCGATGTGGCTTCATCAAGAACGAGCACCGGCGGATCTGCAATGGCTGCTCGCGCAATGGAAAGCAGCTGCCGCTGACCCTGGGAAAGGCTCGCTCCATCGGAGCTGATACGCGTATGGTAGCCTTCCGGCAGACGACGGATGAAGGAATCGGCATTCGCCAGTTTGGCTGCCTCGATGACTTCCTCATCGCTGGCGTTCAGACGGCCGTAGCGAATGTTATCGAGAATCGTTCCCGCAAACAGATGCGTATCCTGCAAAACCATGGCCATCGACCGGCGCAGATCGTCTTTGGCGATCAGTTTGATGTCGATGCCATCCAGCAAGATGCTTCCTTTGGAAATGTCATAAAAACGGTTGAGCAGGTTGGTAATCGTCGTTTTTCCGGCGCCAGTCGCACCGACTAAAGCAATCGTCTGACCGGGCTTGGCAAACAGCGAAACATCCTTAAGAATCTGCTTTTCCGGAACATAGCCAAAATCGACATGACGAAATTGCACATCCCCGCGAAGAGGTACGCATTCCACGGAACCGTTCGGGCGCGGATGTTTCCACACCCAGTTTTTCTGCGGAATGGAACTTTCCATCCATTTGCCATTTTCGTCCTGAATTCCGTAAGCGAGGGTCACGTGTCCCTGATCGGCTTCCGGCGCAATGTCCATAAAATCAAAGATGCGCTCCGCACCCGAAAGGGCCGAAAGCAGAAGCGTTGCCTGGGAAACGAACTGGTTAATCGGTGCTGCTGCCTGCCGAACAAAGACAAGATAGCTGGCCAGCGAACCGACGTCCGCCTGACCCTGCAGAACCATGTAGCTGCCGGTAATCGCTACAATGGCGTAATTAATATAGGAAACAGAAACGATAAAGGGGACCATCGTCTGCGAATAGGACAGCGCCTTTTTCGAAGCCGCATAGAGATTCTTATCGTATTTCTTAAACTGCTCCATACTGGCGTCTTCATGATTGAATACTTTGATGACGCGAAGACCGTGGATGGCTTCCTGCGCAAAACCGTTCAGCGCGCCGATGTATTTCTGCTGGAAGAGAAGTATTTCCGGCTCGTCTTGCTGGCGAGAAGAACGTACGCGAACATGAACAGGTAGAATACAGCGACGATCAGCGAAAGCTTCCAGTTGAGCACGAAAAGCAGAAGCAGCGTACCAAATGCCTGAATGAAGTTCTGAATCATGGATGCAAACGAGTTGTTGAGTGCATCGCTGACTGTATCGACATCCGAAGTGAAGCGCGCCATCAGATCGCCCTGTTTTATCGTATCGAATACGCGGATCGGCAGAGATTCCATATGGACAAACAGATCGTGCCGGATTTCCTTGACGACCTGCTGGGCGCCTTTGGCCATCAGCTGCGTATAGCCCCACGCACTGAGTACGCCGGTCAGATAAATGACGCCCATGATCACCAGAAGCCGGATCACGCCGTTCGTATTGCCCTCGCCGGCTGTATTGACGATCGGGCGAATCATATACGTTCCAGCCAGATTGGCCAGACCGGAAACGGTAACCAGAAGGCCGACCGCAAAAACGTCAGCCGGTGATTGCCCATGTAGTTGAGCAGACGCCGAAAGACCGAACGACGGTTTCTGGGTCTGGATGCATTTGATTTACTGTTCATCCGGCTGACCTCCTCCCTGCTGGCTTTCATAAATTTCCCGGTAAATCGGGCTGGTTTTCAAAAGTTCGTCATGGGTGCCGGTCTGTACAATACGACCCTGATCCATGACCACGATCTGATCGCAGTGTGAAATTGAAGAGACGCGCTGTGCAATGATGATCTGCGTAAGCCCGTGAATCTCGGCAAGATTTTTACGAATGAGCGCATCCGTCTTCGTATCCACTGCCGAAGTCGAGTCATCAAAAATGAGAATTTTCGGCTTTTTCAGCAGCGCGCGGGCAATGCACAGACGCTGCTTCTGACCGCCGGACACGTTGACGCCGGCCTGGCCGAGTTCCATATCAAGACCGCCGGGCAGTCGGGCGATCAGTTCGCTGGCTCCAGCCTGATCGATCGCTTTCAGAATTTCGTCGTCGCTGGCGTTTGGATTGCCCCATTTCAGGTTGTCGCGAACCGTTCCGGAAAAGAGCGTGTTTTTCTGAAGAACCATGGCAACATCTTCGCGAAGCGCCTTCAAGTCCAGATCATGAACGTTTTCCTGACCGACTTTCAGAGTGCCGCTCGATACGTCATACAGTCGCGGAATGAGCATGGCCAGAGACGATTTGGCCGATCCGGTAGCTCCGATAATGCCGACCCGGCTTCCTGAAGGAATATGAAGCGTCACATCGCTCAGAACGTCTTCCCTGCCTTCTTTCGAATACTTGAAGCTGACGTTTTCAAAATCGATCGAACCGTCCTGAAGCAGCTTTCCCTGTTCGGGCGAGTGCATTGTAATCTTTTCGTCGAGCACTTCTTCAATGCGATGAATCGAAGCCGCGGAACGGGTCAGCAGCAGGAAGATATTGGACATCATGATAAAGGCATTCATGATCTGCAGAACGTAGGACATGATGCCGGTCAGCTGACCGACAGCCAGCATGCTTTGCACAATCATCATCGAACCGATGGCCAGCAAAACCAGAATCGTGATATACATCGAAGCCTGAAAGAGCGGCAGGTTCAAGAAGGCCAGATGGTTTGTCTTCTGCATTAAAGACGCCAGATCTTCGTTGACCCGGTCGAAACGGTCTGTTTCGTAATCCGCACGAACAAAGGATTTCACCAGACGAATGGCAATCAGGTTTTCTTCCACTGCCTCATTGAGCGCATCGACCGTCTTCTGAATGAACCGGTACTGCGGAGCGACTTTCGAAACGATCCAGATCAGCAGCAGAGCCATGATCGGCGAAACGATCAGATAGACGATGGACAGTTTCCAGCTGATGATAAAGCACATGATGATGCCGAGAATGAGCATCAGTGGGCCGCGCGCGATCGGTCGAATGCCGTTGGTGATCGTATTTTGCAAAACCATGACATCGCTCGTCAGTCGGGTAATCAGTCCCGACGATTCAAAGCGGTCGATGTTTTCAAACGAAAACTTTTCGATCTGATCAAACTGCGCCTGTCGAATCTGGCTGGCGACCGTAGCCGCAGCCCGGGCTGCCGCTTTGGCATAGAGCAGACCAAAAGAAGTGAACCCGCTGCACAAGCGAGCATCCCCAAACCGCGGCTGACAAAGATGGACGTATCCCGGTGCATCACGCCAATATCGATAATATCGGCCATCAAAACCGGGGTGATGACTTCAAGTAAAGTCTCGATGGCAACATAGATCACGGCGAGAATAAAATCTTTTCGCGCACTTCTTGTCAGTTTAAAAATCGCTGAACCATTCATCCTATCCCCTCTTTTCAGGCCGGTTATTCTGGCGCTCAGCATCCTTGTGCTCTGGATTTTTATCTTTTGCTTTTCGATGAAAAGCCGGAACCCGGCCGCTCATAATGTTTCTATTCTTATCTATTGTCTGCTGATTCCTGCCTGCTGACTCTTTCGTATACAGGCGCGCAGACGGTTATGCCGTTTTCTGAATTGTCAATCTGTCGGTGTACAGACTGACGATGTCCAGGACGGTGCGCTCGTTCCGCCTTCCGTCAGTTTTTAAAAGCAGACTGTTTGTCAGCTGGAACCGCCAAAATACAGAACTGTATTTAGAATACGCAAGAACGGTAAGAAATTCGCTTTTCATTCCCTCAATTCGGTATTCCGCAGGCGGACAGGCCCTTTCTGAACAGGAGTTTTGGAAGGCCGGGCTCGCCCCGTTTCCTTGCCGCTTTTTTGAAGTATCTTCGGACGGAAAGGAAACGGCCTTCCGTTTTGATGAACAAAATGCAAAACCTTTTCAGAGTCTGTTCAATTCAGGCTATATGACCGTAATAAATATAGTAAGATTTAGTGTACGGTTCAGCCCCTGCTGAACTGCCCGTCAACTGGAGGAAAACATGAGTTACCAAATTCCGAGAGGAACGCAGGATATTTACGGAGAAGCAAGCTACTCCTGGCAGCAGCTCGAAACTTTATTCCGTCAGTTCTGTCTTCTTTACAACTTTGATGAAATTCGTACCCCGATCTTTGAACACACCAATGTCTTCAAGCGCGAAAACGATTCGAGCGACATGGTCAACAAAGAGATGTACACCTTTACTCTTCCCAATTCTTCGACGTCCCTGACTCTGCGTCCGGAAGGAACCGCAGGAGTCGTCCGTTCCTTTGTAGAAAACAAAATGTACGCTCTGCCGGATCTTCCGGTAAAGCTGTATTATATCGGCCCGATGCACCGTCATGAACGTCCGCAAAAAGGCCGTCTGCGTATTTTCAACCAGTTCGGTATCGAATCTCTTGGTCTGAAGAGCCCGTATTCGGACGTAGAAGCGATGGTTCTCGCCTACTCCATTCTGCGTTCCCTTGGCCTTGACCATATTACCATTCTGCTGAATACCCTTGGCGATGACGAATCCCGCTCGGCGTATCGAAGCGCTTTAAAAGAATACTTCGCACCATATGTCGATGATCTCTGTTCCGACTGCAAGCGCCGCTATGAACAGAATCCGCTCCGTCTTCTCGACTGCAAAGTCGATCACGACAAGGACTGCATGAAAAACGCGCCGTCCATGGCTGACTACCTCAACGAGGAAAGCCGCGAATACTTCAGGACGGTTACTGATCTGCTCGATGTAATGAACATTCCGTATCGTGTCGATCCTTCTCTGGTTCGCGGTCTCGACTACTACACGCATACTGTTTTTGAAATTGTCAGCGAATCGCCTTCCATGGGTGCCCAGGCTACGCTTCTTGCCGGCGGCCGCTACGACAACCTGATCCCCTATTTTGGCGGACCGGAAATGTCCGGCATCGGCTGGGCGCTTGGCGAAGAGCGCATTCTGCTCGCGCTGGAAGCGGAAGGCATTAAACTTGGCGAAAAGCCGCCTCTGGATGCGTACGTCATGGTTCTCAATCCGGAAGCCCGCAGCTATGCGTTTGAACTTCTGACCGAACTGCGCGCCAACGGATTCCGTTCTGACATGGACTTCATGGGCAAATCGTTCAAAGGGCAGTTTAAGGCTGCAGACCGCGCCCATGCCAAATTCACGCTGCTGATCGGCGAAGACGAAGCGAAAAACCGCACTGTTACGATTAAGAACGCGCAGACCCGCGAACAGACCAGTCTGAATGCGGATGAGCTGATCGACTTCATGGACAGTCAGTTCGAAGAAGGCGATGAGCACGGTCACGATCATCATCATGAGCACGATCATGACCATGACGAGCACGAAGCGCACGATCATCAGGACTAAGCTGACACTACCCGTCCTGACCTGAATCCATTTCCTTATCCAAAAACGGCATAACGCCTGCGAAATGCGTATAGAAAGTCTGAATCGCAGCCTCCCTTCCCGTTTTGCCGTCTATATTCCCTTTTCCAATTCCTTTAATTTTCAAATTCCTTTTGTTTTTCCCTTTAAGGAGGTTATCTGATATGAATCGAAGCCATCACAACGGCGAGCTTCGTCTGGAGAACGAAAACACTCCAGTTGAACTTGTCGGCTGGGTTTCCAAAAAAGAAACTTTGGAGCTATGAACTTTATCGACCTGCGCGACCGCTCCGGCATCGTGCAGCTCGTATTTGACGAAAGCTTCAACGATCGCCTGAAAGAAGTCCGTCAGGAATACGTTCTTCATGTAAAAGGCGTTGTAAAGAACGCCAGGACAAGAACCCGGCGCTTCCTACGGGCGATATCGAAGTCATCGTTTCCGATTTTGAGATCGTCAACCCGGCAAAAGTTACGCCGCTGATCATTGCGGATGAAACCGACGCGCTCGAAGATACCCGTATGAAATACCGCTATCTCGACCTGCGCCGTCCCGTCATGCAGAAAAATCTCATGACGCGTGCAGCCATCGTCCGTTCCCTGCGTGAATTCCTCGATACCCATGATTTCGTCGAAATCGAGACGCCGGTTCTGGGCCGTTCGACACCAGAAGGCGCCCGTGACTTCCTCGTGCCCTCCGCGGGAAACCCGGTACGTTCTACGCCCTTCCGCAGTCGCCTCAGCTGTACAAGCAGCTGCTCATGATTTCCGGCATGGAGCGCTACTACCAGTTTGCCCGCTGCTTCCGCGACGAAGACCTGCGTGCAGACCGTCAGACCGACTTTACCCAGCTCGACATCGAAACGTCCTTCCTCGATGAAAATCAGATTCTGACGCTGACGGAAGCGATGCTGAAGAAACTGATGAAAGACGTCAAAGGCGTCGATCTGCCGACCCCGTTTGAGCGAATCACCTGGGAAGATGCCATGAACCGTTACGGCATCGATAAACCGGACAACCGCTTTGGCATGGAACTGCAGGATTTCTCTGAAACGTTTAAGGGAGCCGAATTCGTTCCGTTCCATAACGCCCTTGAAAACGGCGGCGTGATCAAAGGCATTACCGTAGAAGACTTCCAGCCTTCCAACAAGGAAATCAAGCGTCTGACCTCGGAAGCCCGCAAAAACGGCGCCAGCGGTCTGGTCGTTCTCAAATACAAAGACGGTGTCTTCTCCGGCTCCGCGGTTAAATCCCTCAAGGAAGAAGAACTGAATGCTTTAAAAGACGCATCCAGCGTAAAAGACGGCGGCACCGTTCTGCTTGTCAGCGATCCATGGCTCAAAGCCTGCACGGCCCTCGGTGCTCTGCGCAACGATATCGCTTCCGAAAAGGGTCTGAAGAAAAAGACGAATTCTCCTTCCTGTGGGTTGTCGACTTCCCTATGTTTGAGTGGAGCGAACAGGAAAACCGCTGGGTTTCCCAGCATCACCCGTTCACGATGCCAAAACGCGAGGACATTCCTCTGCTGGACACCGATCCTGGCAAAGTCAAAACGAACGCGTACGACTGCGTACTGAACGGCTATGAACTCGGCGGCGGATCCATGCGTATTTATGAACAGGAACTGCAGGACAAAATCTTCGAAGTTCTCGGTTTTACCCCGGAACAGACCCAGCAGAAATTCGGCTTCTTCATCGATGCCTTCCAGTACGGAACACCTCCTCATGGCGGACTGGCTTTCGGTCTCGACCGTATCGCCATGCTGCTGTGCGGAACAGACTCCATTCGTGATGTCATCGCCTTCCCGAAAAACGCTTCCGCCCGCGACCCGATGTCCGATGCACCAAATACCGTCGATCCTCTCCAGCTTGATGAGCTCGAACTGGCGGTAAACGTAGAACCCAAAGAGCGTGAAGTTCTCGAAAGCCTGCGTGAAGGCACCCTTCCGCTTACCCTTTCCGACGGCAGCGTTGTAAACGTCTCCCTTGACGAAATCCGCGCCTGGAAAGAAAACCGCTAATCCCGATTCACGATAATTTTTCAAGAAATCCTCTGGATTAACGATCAGCTCAAAACGGCCGGTCTTCTGCAGTCTGTTTCCCTTCGGAAACGGCTGCAGAAAACCGGCCGATTTTTGTATGTGAAAAATGATACAGATCTGTGGAAAACGCAATCGAAAATGCGAAGAAATCCAACAGATATTGCACGTCTGTCCTTCTTTGCCTATTCTGAATGAACAGAAACATTCCAATACAACGAGCATTGAAAACAGTTATCAATCCCAAGGAAGAAGACATCATTCCCTGATTTAGAAGCTTCTTTCTGGACCCGAGAAAAAGAAACGGAGGTGCAGATCCTTATGAACCATTTCCAGCCCGATCCGCTGCATGACGGATCCAGTCCTGTGGACTGTTTTATCAGCTATCGCCGCGCTGACGGTTTTTGCGGCCAAAATGATTCGCGATCAGCTCGAATCTCTGGGAATTTCCTGTTTTCTCGATCTGGAAGAGTCCAAAGCAGGAAACATAAACAATCGAATCAAGAATGCTATTGCGAACTGTGAAAATTTTATTCTGATTCTTTCCCCTGCCGCTCTCGATCGCTGCGTTCATGAAGAAGACTGGGTCCGACAGGAAATTGAAGCCGCTATGGAATTGAAGAAGACTATTATACCCGTTCAGCTGCACGGTTTTGTCTGGTCCAGTCAGCTGTCCTCGCTATTACCTCCTTCTCTGCAAATTCTTGAACAGCTAAATTCAGTTATCCTTTCAACAGAATATTTCGAAGCCTCTGTTGATCGTCTGGTAAGCTTTCTCCTTCTAGCTCCTGGAACAATTTCTCTAGGATTAAACATTGGCCAAAATGTTGCTGATTTTTTAAGTATTCTCTGGATTCCTCTCAAAACGTCAGCGGTGTAGATATGGCCTTTCATGTCGGTTCTTACTGGTATCTAAATAATGAAAAGATCGACATTCTGCAGAAGCTAATGGAGCATCACATACCGGTACGAGTCATCATTCAGTCTGAATACACCTCGGAAGAGATCGTTCAGCATATGCGTAAACAAATGAAGTGGTACATCCCTTTAGAAAACAACTTCAATATCTGGAGAGAACGAAGCGCCAATTACCCAGAACTGCTAGAGGTACGCGTATGTTCGCTGCCGATTTTACATCGAACCTACCTCGTCCATCGAAAAGACGGAACGGGTTCGCTTTCTTTAAAAAACTACCGCTATGGTGATGGTTCAAGTGATAATCAGGAATCATTTACTTTCGATGGAGCAAAAAAGACTGGGAAATGTACCAGGCATATCGCACTGAGTTCAATTATATGTGGAATCACCTGTGCACCCCTCTGGCAGACTTTTTGAAAGAACGTGAACAATCCGAGGACATAGCCTCCTCGTTTGAGTAAAACAGGTAACGCGGTTCTTTTGCTAAACAGCAGTTTCTTCCTGAGAAAGGAATGATCGCAGCCTGTTTTTCTTTCCCTGCTCAATCCTCGTACAAACAAACAGTCCGCCAGGTCGGAGCCAAATCTGGTTTTCCGACACTAGCGGACTTTTCATTTTGGTGCCGTTTGTTTAGGATCGGTCGGATTCCGTTTTCTCAAAAACGGATCTCCTCTATCATTTCCAAGCGGAAATGGCGCTCTATAGACTCGGCAGTGCTGTATCCGTGGTCAGGCGAAGAGACAGAAGTACCTGATTGAGCGTTCTGGCGGCTTGGTCGATCTCGATCTGCGATTCACTTTGTGTTCGAACCGTTTTTGCTTCTGCAATCGCCGCATTGAGTGTCTCGTTCTGATTTGATTTGAACGATTTCGAAGCGATTGACTCGCCTTTTTCAATCGCCTGATCGAGAAGATCGTAATGCAGGACAGCCTTCCATTGGGCATACAGCGTGATTTCCGTATCGTCTTCGCCGCCGGTCAGCTGGGCTTCATCGGCATAAGCGGTACCAGTACCATCGGCCTTTGTATTCCAGCCGGTAAAGATCCAGTCGAATCGGGTAAAGGTATTTTTGGGCAGTTTATTTCCCTCTTCTCCTTTCCAGAGCAGAGGTTCCATAGTGCCGGTTCCGCCATTTGCAGCGAAGGTTACCATATGAGACGGTATCTTTTTCCATTGAGCATATAACGTAAGTTCAGAGTCTTCTTCACCGCCGCTCAGCTGCGCTTCATCCGCGTAGGTAATACCCGTACCGTCAGCTTTCGTATTCCAGCCCGTGAATTCATAATCCGTTCGGGTAAAGCCATTTTTGGCAAAGCGTGATCTTCTTCACCATTCCAGATCAGCGTCTCCATATCGCCTGTGCCGCCATTGGCTTCAAAGGCAACCTGATGCGAAGGAATTTTCTTCCATTGTGCGTATACGGTGAACTGGTCAATGGAGTAATCCACGTCAATCGTATCGCCAACCGCGATATTATCACCGCTGCCGTCGGCTTTTGTATTCCAGCCGGTAAACGTGTAGCCTTCGCGGGTAAACGAGCAGTCTGGAACGCGAGCGGACGTATCCGAAGGTACGCTCACCTCAATGGAATCCATCGTTCCAGTACCGCCGTTGGCATCAAACGTCCAGGTGTTCGCATGCAGCTCGAATTCCCATACCGGGTTGAGTTCAATATTTTCTTCGCTCAGTCCAGCTGTATATTTCGTGATGGTTTCTTCACTATTGGCTTTTTCCACCCGATGACTCTGGCATGGAATGGGCTCCCGTCAAAGGCGCCCGTTCCAAGCGGAAGGCTGACTTCCAGATCGGCGGGAAGAGAAATCGTTTTGGTCAAACCATGCGCTTCGTCGACGAGAGTCGCCGTTTTGGCTCGTCCCCACCAGCCATCCATATCTTCGGTCCATGTAACTGTTCCATCAGTCAGTTCTGCGGACGTATACGGTCCGTGCAGGTTCTGGCTGACCCAGGAATCCCCGTAGGCGTCGCTGTTTTTCGATTTGACAAGCGCCTGCTTATTCGGGCGGATCATGCTCAGGTAATCTGCAGAAAGTCGGATTGCGGTAAGCGGATTGGAGAACAAATAACTCGATGTATCACTGAAAAACATCTGTGCGGTATTCCAGCCCGATAAATCCAGATGAGTGACAGCAGTATTGTTTAGAATATTGTCCGCACTGAACCATTTTTCGGTTTTCCAGTGGCTCATCGCATTCGCATCTTTCAGATTTGTGCAGTTTTCAAACATCTGCGCATAGGAACTGGCGCTGGCTGTATTCCAGTTTTCCAGTCCCTTCAGGGATGTAAGAGCAGTATTTCCGGTAAACGTTCCCGCAAAGCCGCTGACTTTCGAAACGTTCCAGTTGGAAAAGACCGAAAGATCGGAAATCGGACAGCTGTTAAACGTCTGGCAGAGGTTGGTCGCGTTCATGGTGTTCCATCCGGACAGAGCAGATACATCGCTCAGCTTCGTGCACCCTTCAAACGTTGAGGACATGGAATCCAGACTGGATTCTTCCGCGGAAAACCAGTCTTCCAGTCCATGCAGAGATTCCAGACTTGTGCAGCCAAGGAAAGCGCCGTTCATGTCGCGAATGGAGCCGCTTTTTCCAAGATTAGCCAGTCCGCTTAAATCGGTGAGTTCCGTACAGCCGGAAAACGTACTGTTCAGTCCCCTAGTTTAGAAGATTCCCAGGAGGAAAGCGCATCGGTATTTTTAATTTTTGTATTCGCAAAAGCACCGTACATGGTAGTTACATTACTGATATCCCATTCTGCCAGTCCGGAAATGTCTTCAAGTTTTGTATAGTTATAAAACATCTCATACATGGAAGTCAGCGGACTGGAATCAAAATCGGGATGGCAGACGATGCGTGTAACAGAGCTTGCCAGATAAAATTTCTTTGGGGTGGTGGCTGTCTGACCAGGTCCAAAATACAGGGTTCCGTCATCCAGAAGATAGTATTTTACTGTTCCCCAGGTTCCATTTTCTTTCTTATCCGAGACATCTGGCAGTTCCTGCGGCGCGGTCGTCGCTTCCTGTGCCAGAACGGTCTGCGGCATGGAGATCATCATCGAAACCGGCGCGCTCAGGCATAAAGCCAGCGACAGCAGCTTCTTCATTGATTGCTTTGTTTTCATACATACTCCTTCGTGCAAAGCAAATGTGCGAAGTTCGAGAATGACCCGAATGATCAGACTGCCCGATCTGACCAGCTGACTCGAACCTGCACCTTTCTGTTTTCAGTGTAGGAGCTATATGGAACCACTTTCCCAAAGTGGGGAAAATCAACATGAAAATGTCGTTTTTCCCTGTATTTTTAATTACAGTTTTGTTTCATTTTCTGTTACTTTTTCAATCCTCTGTTTTATTTAAAAATCTAGTCGTATACCATATTTGTCTGTATTAAAACGGAGCAATACGTACACATTTTCTGTACTTTCCCCGTTTCTGTAAGACATGAAAAAACGAGCAGAACTGTGCCCTTAGTAATCCGCGCAACGGACGAATTGGACGGTACGTTCTGCTCGTAAATCATTTCTGTTCGTATTCCGGTTCACCGTCTGCAAAGTGTTTACCGGATTCTGAATTTATTGTTTATTCGTATTTTTCTTCTCGTTGGCTGCGCCTTTTGGCGAGAAGCCGTAATAGTCTTTCATGAACTGCTGCTTGTATTCTTCAAAGCGGCCGTCCAGAATAGCCTGTCGAATTTCTTCCGTCAGGCGGATCGTAAAACGCAGGTTATGGATGCTGGCCAGTGTGAAGTACTTCTCCCGGTCTTCTGGATCCTGACTTTTGAGAAGCGCGCGCAGTTCATCACGGGTATAGCCGGCCTGGCATACCGGGCAGTCGCAGTGTTCATCGATGACGTCGAGACTTCCTGCGTACTTTTCGATATTGATGTAGCCGTACTTCGTATACAGGCGGCCATGACGCGCTTCGCGGGTGGGGGCGACACAGTCAAAGGTGTCGGCTCCGTTTTCCGAACCGATGAGAATGTCATCCGGCCGGGATAGGCCAAGCAGATGGCGAGGCTTACCTTCCGGCAGTTCTTCGTTGCACCATTTCAGAATTTCTCCAAGATCGCTCTTGAGAAACGCGCCGCCAAGGCCATATCCATCGAAGTCCATCTGACCAAGCTTTTTCGCGGTCGAGCGGCGCAAATCTTCCCAGCGACCGCCCTGCAGTACGCCGTAAAGCGACTGGCGATAGCCGAGATCGTCGCGGTGCTGCTTATGGACATCGAGAGAAATCTGCGCCCAGCGTTCCGTACGCTCCAGCGCTTCCTTATTGTATTCATACGTATCGGCCAGAGACGTCAGTTCATCAAACGCCATATGAATGTCCGCACCGATCCGGCACTGAATTTCCATGGATTCTTTCGGACCGATAAAGTCATCCTGATCGGTGAATGGATCGTGGAACTGAATGCCGTCTTCCATGACAATAGCCAGACGCTCCTTTTTCGGCGCGTTGACGACTTCCTTTCCCGGTCCATGCTGACGACTTTGCCGATGCCGCTTCCAAGCGACATGACCTGAAAGCCGCCGGAGTCCGTCAGCGTCGGACTGTTCCAGCCGGACCACTTCGCCAGACCGCCGGCATCTGCGATTTCCTGCGAACGGCCGCGCAGATGGTAGCCGTTGGAGAGCATCGCCTGCGCGCAGATTTCCTTCAGCTGCTCCATGCTGACGTAACGAACTTCCCCATGGGTTCCAACACACATGAATGCAGGTGTATGAATATCCCCGTGCGGCGTGTGAATAATTCCTGCGCGACCCAGATGGCCTGGAATTCTCTCCAGGATTTCAAAGGAAAAGCGATTGGGAAAGCTTTGCTGGGTCGTATCTTTTGTTTCCATTCTGTCTTCTGCAGAAGAAACGGATGTCTGATCCATATTCATAACCTGCCTTTCTGTGTATTCACGATACGTCCAGAAAGACTGCATCTTCTGGACTGTTTTTTCGTTTAAAGCCTTGCTTGGGACGAAAGTCTCGATGTTTCCATCCGGTTCATGCGTTTTGGAAGAAGGGCTTCGTCTCTTGTTTCGATCGGAGATGCGAATTTTCCGGTACGTTTTCGAACGGTTTACTGCTTTTCATTCAGCCATTTTTTCAGCGCTTTTTCAATGGCGATTTCGACGGGCGAGAGAACGAACTCCAGTCCCATTCCGAGAATATAGGCAAACAGAGCCTGCATCAGAAATTCCTGGAAGGAGAGAACGCCGAGAAAAGCGATCGTTTCGAATACGATCGTATCGAGAATATGCGCAAAAACCGAAGAGGTCAGCGCACGCGCGATAAAGCTTCGGGCAAAGATTCCGGAGGACGCGCGCATTTTTCGAAGAGATAGTTGTTGAGAAGACTGCTGGTCAGATAGCCGCTAAGACTTCCCAGAATAATGCGGGGCGAAAAACCAAGCACCATCGCATACGCTTCCTGCATATCCCAGCCGGGATACGGCGGCAGTGCGATTACGACATAAAAGACGAGTGCCGCAATCACGTTGACGAGAAAGCCTGCATAGATTACGCTGCGGGAACGGTCTTTTCCGTACAGTTCTACAATCAGGTCGCTGAGTATATACGTCAGCGGGAAGAGAACGAGACCGCCATCGACGGCGATTCCGCCCATATTCCAGAGCTTTACCGCTGCCAGATTGGAGATCAGCAGGGCGCCGGCACTCAGCGCGGTCATGTAAATCATCAGCTTGAACTTTTTCGAGCTGAAGGTTTCCTGTGCCTGTTTAGGTTGTTTCTGATTCATGTTTAATCAATCCTTCTTTTCCTGGGCAGGCCGCCTGCACTGGCTGGATCGACAGGGAAACCAGTATTGCCAGCGTTCCTATCCGATTTCTGGGACAGAGAAATACAAAATGCGAACGAACCTTTCCAAGAAGGTGCGGCCTTTGAAAGTATACATTTTTCTGCTTTTTCCTGCTCTGATCCATACTCCAGAATGACACGGATATAAAAACGGGGTTCTGTTCAAAAGACGAAGCCATTCCGATCGTCTGGAAGCGGCCTGGAAGGCAGCAAAAGGCGCGGCAAAAATTGCCATATAAAAACGCAGACGCCTGACCAGAGCTGTTCTGGTTCTGCGTCTGCGCAGAGATTCAAATCGGTTTTGATGATGCTGGATTTTTAAATCAGGATTCAAAGACGAAACTGGGTTGTCTGGTTAAACGAGAATCATCGAATTCTCAATTCAGCCCTTTAGTCCTTTTTCGCATCGGCAGTCGCCATTGTCGACAGCAGCGAAGCGACCTTGCGGGAGTATTCGACTGGATCCTTAATGGCAAAGCCCTGAATCAGGCACGCCTGATCGTAGAGGATCTGCGCGATTTCCTTAACCTTGTCCTTATCGGTTACATACTCTGTACGCAGGACGTTCCAGATCGGGTTGTTCGGATTGATTTCCAGAATACGGGAAGCCTGCAGACCCGGGTTAGTGTCTTCGCCAGCCTGTTTGGCAAAGACATCAAAGATGTGCTCCATTTCAAAGGAGAGGCCGTCGCCGGCAACGAGCATAACCGGATCATCGACCAGACGGTTGGACAGACGGACTTCGCTGACTTCAGGCAGTACGTCCTTCATGTACGTCAGCAGGTCCTTGTTTTCTTCGTTCTGAGTCTTCAGAGCTTCTTTTTCTTCTTCGGTATCGAGATCGAGATCGCCCTGAGCGGCGTTCTTGAAGCTGTGGCCGTCGTACTGGCTGATCATCTGGATGATGAACTCATCGACTTCATCGGTCAGATACAGAACCGGATAGCCTTTGGCTTTCAGCTTAGCCGCTGCCGGCAGCTTGTTCAGCGTATCGATGTTCGTTCCAGACAGATAGTAAATGTCCTTATCTTCTTCCGGCATGGAAGCGACAAATTCCTTGAGCGATTTGTACTTGCCGTCATCGCTGGTCGGATACATGAGCAGGTTTTCCAGCTTGCTGGTGTCAGCGCCCTGCGAATTGTAAATGCCGATCTTCAGGCTGATTCCGAAGTTTTTCCAGAAGCTCAGATAGTCTTCCGGTTTCTTCTCCTGCATGCTTGCCAGAGCGGAAAGAACTTTACGTTCGGTCTGCTTGCGGATGAAGCGCAGCTGATGATCGTGCTGAAGCATTTCACGCGAAATGTTCAGCGACAGATCCTGCGAATCGACCAGACCCTGCATGAAGCGCAGGTAATCCGGGAGCAGGCTCTCGCAGTGGCTTTCAATCAGTACGCCGCGCGAATACAGTTCCAGACCCGGTTTAAAAGTGCTGGAGTAGAAGTTTTCCGGACGCTTGGACGGTACGTACAGCAGCGCGGTAAAGGAAATCGAACCGTCAATATTGAAGAAGATCGTATCGAGCGGTTTGGTGTAGTTGTTGAAATGATCCTGATAGAACTGATCGAATTCTTCCTGCGTGATTTCCGATTTCTGTTTTTCCAGAGCGGAATCATGGAGTTCAGGGTGCGTGTCTCGGTAACCGTTTCGAATTTCGGTTCTGCCAGCTCTTCCGCTTCCTTCGCTTCTTCATCCGGTTTTACCGGTTTCTGCGTCGTGATATCCATTTCAATTGGATAGCGGATATAGTCGGAATATTTCTTAACGAGCATCTCCAGTTTCCAGGAATTCAGATATTCGGAGTATTTCTCGTTTTCGTCATCTTCTTTCAGAAGCAGGGTGATGGTTGTACCATGATCGTCCCGTTCGGCTTCTTCAATCGTATAGCCGTCGGTTCCATCGGATTCCCACTTCCAGGCCTGATCGCTGCCGAGCGCCTTCGAAACGACGGTGACTTTGGACGCGACCATGAATGCGGAATAGAAGCCGACGCCAAACTGACCGATGATGTCGACATCGGAATTGGCTGCCGCTTCGGAGTCACTGCTGGCTTCCGGGTTTTCACCGGCTTCCTTTTCCTTCTTGAGCTCTTCCTTGAAGGCAAGCGAGCCGGATTTAGCGATGGTACCCAGATTGTCTTCGAGTTCTTCTTTGGTCATGCCGATTCCGTTATCGGAAATCGTGAGCATTCTTGCGTTTTCATCAAAATCGATGCGGATCGCCAGTTTTTCTGGAATCTTATGGTTTTTCAGCGAATCCAGATAGTATTTATCGAGTGCATCGGACGCATTCGAAATCAGCTCACGCAGAAAGATTTCCTTGTGCGTGTAAATGGAATTGATCATCAGATCAAGCAGGCGGCGCGATTCCGCCTTGAATTCTTTTCGTTCAGACATTCAGACCTCCATAATCGAACTCGCGCGTATACGCGAATTAGCACTTAATCTCTAAGCTTGCTAACAGTATAGTTCTCTATACTTTCGTTTGCAAGCTCAATACCGTGCTTTTCCAACGGATTTATTCCAACAGAAAAAGCCGGCTTTCACCGACTTTTTGCCTGAATAATAATGATTTTGTACTGGAAGAGAATTACGCTTGAGCCGAAACCGCTTCGATCATTTCTTCTTTGGTTTCTTCTGCTGCTTCTTCTGCTTCCTCTTTCAAGGCAGCTTCTTCCGCTTTTTCTGCAGCTTCTTCGGCCGTTTCGTTTTCGGCATCTACAACCGGCAGATTCTGCTCGCTCAAAATGAACTGATCGAGCATTTCAAAGTCGCGATCTTCACCGGCGACGTTCACGCGGCTTTGCAGAACGAGCTCGCCGTCCTTAAGCGTGTAGAGGAACAGCGCAATCGGCTCGGCTTCCTTGTCGTTGACACGACGGTAGATCGTCAGCAGGCGGTTGCGAATCTGGTCCGGCGTACCTTTGAGATCCTTAACGGATTCCAGAATCATTTCCAGATCCGAGAAGAAGCAGACTTCGCTTACGCCCTGGGAAGCGATCTGCACGCTGTAGTCGCCCAGCCAGCTGCCTTTCTTTTCGCCGATCAGAATCATGCGTTCAAAATCGGTGCAGGCTGTCAAATGATAAATGCCTTCGTAGCAGAATTCGTTGGTATCTTCATCCAGTCCGCAGAGCATCTGAACCAGTTCCGTTTGCGTTCCCGGCTCATTTTTGCGGGCGTTTTTCGAATAATCCAGATTCCGAGATCGTCGGAAATCAGGCTGTTGTCGTCCTGAAGCATTGCGACAATTCGCTTCATCTGTGCCGATGCGTCGCTCAGTTTGCGAAAGGACTTGCCGTTAAAAGGAGCTGTGCTTTCTCCTTCGCTCGAACCCAGTCGAACTTCGTAGGTTTTCATAATCAAATTCACCTCATATCTATTTGTCTATGATACAGAAAAAGAATCCATTTTTAAACATCCCCTTAATCCATACCAAGTTATGCAAATCCTTTCTTTGATACGATTTTGTCCGAATCGGCCGGCTCTGGGCATCTCATTTGACCCGTCCGGCCGTTCTCTGAAAGCATGAAAAGGATTCGATTTTTGACGGGTGATCCTGTAAGAAAGAGCGGGATTTCATTATTCGCTTTGACTTCGCCGTTTGCCGCCTTCTGTTTTATACAGAAAGCTGGATCTATACATAGCTCTGTCCGTAACATTTCGATCTTGCATGCGGGGGCGATGTCGGACAGGATCAGGGATTCCTCGTCGATTTTCTGACGTTTTTCGTGCACTCCTTTGGGAGTTTTACGCTTTCCTTTTCATTACAGCGTGCAATGCTATACTGAAAACCGAATGAAATTTTATGTAACAAATTGAAAGAGGAAATCAATACGTATGTCGATTCATATTAATCATCAGCTGCCCGATCCCGACCTTCTCAAAGAAGAAATCCCGATGTCGGACAAAGCCAAAGCCATCAAAGCCCAGAGAGATAAGGAAATTGCGGACATTTTCACCGGCAAGGACGATCGCTTTATCGTCATCGTCGGTCCCTGCTCCGCGGATAATGAAGACAGCGTTCTCGAATACTGCCACAAGCTCGCCGGTCTGAACGAAATTGTTAAAGACCGTCTGATGATCATTCCGCGTGTCTACACCAATAAGCCAAGAACGACTGGAGACGGCTATAAAGGCATGCTCCACCAGCCGGATCCAAACGCACAGCCCGACCTGCTTGAAGGTCTGAAAGCCATTCGCCGCATGCATCTGCGTGTCATTGAAGAAACCGGCCTTTCCACAGCGGATGAAATGCTGTACCCGGAAAACCGTTCCTTTCTGGACGATATTCTGTCCTACGAAGCGGTCGGTGCCCGTTCGGTCGAAAACCAGCAGCATCGTCTCGTCGCCAGCGGCATCGACATTCCGGTCGGTATGAAAAACCCGACATCCGGCGACTTTTCCGTCATGATGAACTCCGTCACGGCTGCCCAGCATCCTCATCGCTTCATTTACCGCGGCTATGACGTACAGACCGACGGCAATCCCTCGCCCACGTCATTTTGCGCGGCGGCGTCGACAAGTACGGCAAGACCATCCCGAACTACCATTACGAAGACCTGAAAATCGTCAGCGATCTGTACAAGAAAGCCGGTCTCGCCAACCCGGCGGTCATCGTGGACGCGAACCATTCCAACTCCGATAAGAAATACAAGGAGCAGATCCGCATCGTCATGGACGTCATGCACAACCGCAAGTATCATCCAGAAATCCGCAAGCTTGTTAAAGGCGTCATGATCGAATCCTATCTCATTGAAGGCCGTCAGGACATCTGCGAAAACTATGTGCGCGGTCAGAGCATTACCGACCCGTGCCTGGGCTGGGAAGATACAAAGCGTCTGATCCTCGATATTTACGCCAAAACCAAAGAATACTAAGCCGATGTTTTCCAGGCATTCTGCCTGCCAAACAAAAATCGCGCCGGAAATTTGCCAATTTCCGGCGTTTTTTCGTCTTCGCCTGATTGAGCAGATCGAATAAACGCAGAAGCAAAGAAACGCTGTCTTCACCTGCCGCAGCGGATTTTCGCGCTTCAGAAAGACTATGTGAAATTTTGGAAGATCCCTCTGCCTTAACATTTTATCCGATATCGGATATATTCTATTTTGTCCGATTTCGGATAAATTTTAGGAGGTTTATATGACGAACACGCTTGCGCAGCACTATTCGATTCCAAAGCTGCTGCGCTTCACGCTTCCCACGATTCTTGTCATGGTTTTCACATCGATCTATGGCGTCGTAGACGGCTATTTCCTATCCAGCGTTGCCGGCAAAACCGCTTTTGCGGCAGTCAATTTCATCATGCCGGTTCTCATGATTCTCGCCAGTTTCGACTTTATGATGGGCGCCGGTTCTTCCGTCCTGGTCGGCAAGACGCTCGGCGAACAGAATCCCCAAAAAGCCAGAAAGCAGATGACGAGTCTGCTCACAGCCACGGTGATTCTCGGAATGATCCTGTCCGTTCTTGGCTTGGTCTTTTGCGGCCATTGCTGGAATGGATGGACTGCAGCGAACAGATGATGCCTTACGCTTTGCAGTACGGATCCATTCTTCAGCTTTCTCTTCCGCTCTACATGATTCAGATGTACTTTCAGAGCATCTTCGTAACCGCCGGAATTCCGCAGGCCGGATTCGCGGTCACGTTTGCGGGAGGCATGCTCAACATTGTGCAGGACGTTCTTTTTGTGGGCGTTCTGGGCTGGGGTGCTCCTGGTGCAGCGATCGCCACTGCCCTTGGACAGCTGCTCTGCGCTGCGCTTTCAATCCTCTGCTTTCTTTCTCCCGCGAAAAAACCGTTTCGTTTGAAAGAGGACAAAGTTCTTTACTTTACGGCCAGCCGCATTCGCCTTAAGGAATTTGGACAGGCGGCTTTGAATGGAATTTCCGAGCTGTTTTCCAATTGCGCGTCTTCTCTGATTTCCATTTTGTACAACTATCAGCTTATGCGGTTTGCCGGTGAAGACGGCGTAGCGGTGTATGGAACGTGATGTACGTATCGATGATTTTCATGGCCGTTTCCATGGGCTATACCGTCGGCTGCGCGCCGCTCGTCTCCTGTCAGTATGGACGGGGCGATAAGCAGGAGCTCGCCAGCCTTACCCGTAAATCGCTGTGGATTGTGGCCGTGGGATCTGTGGGCATGTTTCTTTCCACCGAACTGCTGGCTGCCCCGCTTGCCCGTCTTTTGCGGGTTACGATCCCGAACTGATGGCCCTTACGATTCAGGCGTTTAACATCTTCTCGCCTGTGTTCCTGTTTTCCAGCTTTTCGATTTTGGATCCGGCTTCTTTACCGCGCTCAATGACGGTCCGGTTTCGGCCATCATTTCCGTCGTACGCTCGCTGGTGTTCCAGGTCGGTTTCATTCTGATTTTCACAGCCGTCTGGGGTGTCGACGGCATCTGGTTTTCCATGCCGTGTGCCGAAGCCATGGCGATGCTTACCGCATTTCTTCTGCTCTGCCTTTGCCGTAAGAAATACGGCTATTTCTCGCATGAACAGAAATCCGGCCCGATGGAGCCCAACGCCCATGCGATCTAAAACGCATCCGGCTGGAGACGCCGCTCGTTTTGGGCTCCCGCGACAATGGTAAACTGGAAGAAGACCAGACCGATATGATGCCAGACAATCGAAGTTTGAAAAATTCCGCTTCCTGCCTGATCCGGAAGACGGCATCGAATGTAACTGCCAAATCTGGTCCTAAGCGAGGAAATGAGTCATGGATGATACGAAAAAGCGCAGCAGTATCCCAGCGAAAAACGGACGCTGTGCGCCGGAGCTGTATAACGAACTTGTCGATCTTGAATCGGACAACTGGGCTACGTACCTTACGGCTGCCAAAACGCTTCAGATTACGGAAAATGAGCTGTGGGTTCTGCTCGAGGTGTTCGATGCCGATCCTCCTTTATGTCAGGCCGACATCGCCAGACGCATTCACATCCCGGTCCAGACTCTGAATTCCGCGCTGTCCAAAATGAACCGAAAAGGATGGATTGACTTCGTACCGATTCCCGGCTCCCAGAAAGCCAAAGGCGTCAAACTGACTCAAGCGGGCCGGAAAAATTCCATCCGGTACTGGCAGGCATTCATCAGGCGGAGACCAATGCCTTTGCCTCGCTCGATCCAGAGCAGGCCAGAGCCATGCTCGATTCGATTCATGCCTATACCCTTACTTTCCAGAGCGAAATGAAACGTCTTCTGGATACGATCAAGTCCGATTCGGACGAATAATTGTTCCGCATTCCATCTTGGGGACGCCCCAGTATCGGACATTTCTTTGTTCAATCTGTGCGCAGCCTGTACTTTTCGGGCTTAGCTCGTTTGTTTTTCCTTTACAGAACCAATACAGACCCGGCAGCTTCCTGAAGGTGCCGGGTTTCTTTCTGTCTGGTACTTTTCACCGACTCTCCTCAAATCGTTCGCGCAGAAAAAGCTGCTCTTGTCTGGGCAGACAAAGACAGCGTCCATTTCTTTCTGCGTCGATTTGGGATTATCCAGGAAAACGGCGGCGCAGATCTTCGGTGATCTGGATCCACAGCGCTTCCGATTCATCCGGATCGGCCTGTTTCCACTCCCAAAATAGGAAATAAAGCCCATCCGGCTCGCCTTCGCGATCAGTTCCAGATCCTGGGCACTCAGCTTAATGTAAAGCGGATTGCGGGATGGCGTTTTCTCATAGTCGAGTGCAAGCCGGCTGATCAGCGATTCGAACGCCTTCATCACGTCTTCTTTTTCCCCGCTCATTTCAAAGCAGATCGCCGGGCGCAGAAAGCCAAAGTCATCGGCGTCCGTCAGCCGGGCTTCGGCGATGATTTCTTCTCCGTTTTTCAGGATCGCGCTTTGATCGATCCAGTCCACATTCCAGTCATCAGGAAGCGGGCTTTCCTGATGGATGACCCGCTTTGGCAGGACCATCAGAACTTCCTGATCAAGAAGTTCCCCGCAAGACTGTCCATTTCTTCCTTCATCGGTTTTGAATTCATACTTCCTCTCTTTTCTCTGTTCCTCATCTCTGCATCCGAAAGGAACACTTCAGTGATTCTAACGGCTAAAGCATCCGGCGCAAAGAAACCGGACGAATTTGCGTCCATATGGACAGGATTGGATCAAAAGCACCTGAATCCGGTATACTTCCAATACATCGCCTGGCAAACCAGAAAATTTGCATTCTCGGCTTTCCTGAAGAGTTTTTCAGAGGAATGTCGATGAAAAACGCGATGTGAAAAAGAAAGGAAAAGCCGCATTTGCGTCTGCGTGCGGCATATTGCATATGTCATTACCCTCCCTTGAAGAAACCGTTCGCCGCATTTATCTCTGCGAAAACACCAACTGTGCCGAAACGCTGATTCTGGCCTGCGATGAAGTTTACCAGCTTGGTCTGCCCAGAAAGCAGGCATCCATTCTCATGTCCGGCTTTGGTTCCGGTCTGTATACCGGCAACGTATGCGGCGCGCTGTGCGCCTGCAACGCCGCGCTTTCCTGCCTTCTCGTTGAAGACAAGGCGCATCTTTGCGAACCGCTGCGCGCCAGTCAGGCAGCCCTCGTTCGAAACTTTAAAAATCATGTCGGCGATACGCAGTGTGCCAAATGCAAAATGCTTCATCATTCCAAAGAAGAGCGCTGTCTCAAGACGGTGACTCTGGCCGCTCAGGTCATGGAACAGACGGTTGCCGAGCTTCAGGAAAAAGGCGTTCTGCAGCTGCCGGCCGAACTGAAAAGCGAATAGCCCGCTGCGTTCCCTTTCCTCTGTCCGAATCGAAACGCGATCCGCAATAAAGAAAGGATCTGCGACTGCCCAGTACTGAAAAAGACCTCTTTCGCTCACGTGCGCAGACACGTAAGCAGAAAAGAGGTCTTTGTGTTAATTGTCGAATTTAATACATCCAATTTGGATTACTTGTCATCCTCATCGTCTTCGTCGTCTTCTCTGGCGTCGATGGCATCCCAGGCTTCTTCGAGTTCTTCGTCGGTATCCTTGGCATGAAGCATGGCTTTATACTTTGGATCGTTTTCCGCCAGACGCAGTCTTGCGGCCAGCAGGGATGCCTGTTTGCGCGACTTATTGAGAAGTCGTGCATACACCAGGAATACCCAGAGCGCGATGACAAACAGGACCGCCGAAGCGATCATGACGGCCTTGAATCCCTTGAACCACCACTGGAAGAACAGGGATACCGCCGAGCAGACCATAACCACAAAGAGCAGGAACATAGTCGAGCGGCAGGACGAGGAAAATTTCGTGAAATAGCGATATTTCTCGGCTTCGTTTTCAATGACTTTTGTCAGGTCGCCGTCCTTGCGTTCATTGCGGACAACGTACCAGCCCGCGTCGCGCTTGTTGCGGCTTGGAGACGTATCGATTTCTTTCCAGCCTTCTTCTTCCAGAGAATCCCAGTATTCATCGGAAGGTTCCTTGGCAAAGTAGAGAATCTTGTAATAGAAATCGTGCGGTTTGCCTTTGATAAAGTAGAACTTCTTGCCTTCATGGTGAACGTAGTGGAAGCCCTGACGGGACTGGGTGTTGAGGTATTCTTCGGTTTTCTTGTAGTCGGAAAGCAGGAAGCGCTTCTTATCGAGGTATTCGTCGTAGCGGTAGTCATCGACTAGCGATGCCTTTGGATCGTAAACAGCGTTGTCTTCTTCCTCTTTACGCTTGCGCTCGGCTTCCCGTTTGGCGGCTGCGGCAGCACGTTCTTTGGCTTTTCGCTCTTTTTCCGCCTTTTTCTGCTCTTCCATCTCCCGGACCTGATCGGTCAGGGAAGGCATGGAGTGGGTACGGCCGATCACAACCGGCGCATCCGCAGGATCGGCAGCGGCGGTTTTGCGAGTTCGGCTTCGCTGTTTTTATCCTTTTCGGTATGAACCAGAATGTCTTCTTCCGCGATTTCCGTTTCCGGCTGTCCAAAGCCGGAATGGAGCAGTTCACTGAAGCTGGTCGGCTTTTTCTCATTGCCAAACAGCTCATTGGAATTGACGAGTTCTTCAAAGCTAAGCTCTTTTTCCACTTCCGGATTCAGTCCGTCGCCCGGCTTGGCTTTATGGGGATCGTTTGAAATCAGATCTTCCATGCTTTCGAGATTCGAATAAAAGCTTTCGGTGCTCGCCTGACGGGCTGCAGCCGTGCTTTCCTTGCGCGAAGAAGATTCCGGCATGAACATCGGTAAAATTTCTTCTTTTACCGGCGTTTCAGCGGGTGTTTCTTCGATTTTTGGTTTGGCTTCTTCCGCTGGCTTTTCTTCCGGTTTTTCCTTCGGGGTACTTTCATCTTCCGGTTTGGAGGCCCCAAACGTCTGGCGCAGACGCTTGCCTAAGCGGCTGCCTTTTTCTTTGGCTTTTTCGTAATCGTACGCGCTTCTTCTAAAGCCGCGTTGACATCGAACGTTCCAAATTCAGGTTCTTCAATATTCAAAGAAGAAATCGGGGCATCGCGAAGCAGATCGGAAAAAATCCCATCGTCTTCCGGCGCCGCGTTCTTTTCCGTTTCTTTGGCGGATTCGGCCGGCTCTTCTTCCATAGCGGTTTCTTTTACGATTGTGGAATGAATGACAAATTCTTCCGGCTGTGATGCCGTATTCGAGGAAGCCGTCGTGTTTTCATCCTGCAAAGTGGAGGGTTCTGCGTTTTCTGCAGCTGCGGATTCAGAAACGGTTTCTTCGATTTTGTTCTGTTCTTCGGACATGCTCATCACCTTGTTCTCAGGATGAACCCTGAGCCTTTCGTTCCATTCTAACCATAATTAAGCAATACGGTCAAACGACGGCGAAAAGCGGCCGTTGACAAACACATCCTCTTCTGTTCCATCCGCGCGTACCCCGGTAATGTGCAGATCTTCGGCTCCGACCATGAAATCAACGTGAATATCCGACTGATTCATGCCGTGCGCTTCCAGTTCTTCACAAGATGCACCCTCGAGTGCGGGCAATGTTTCCATGTACGACTGACCAAAGGCAAAATGGCAGGCGGCATTTTCATCGAGCAGTGTATTGTAGTAAATCCGGTTTTTCTGACGGATCGGCGAAGTTTTATCGACAATCGCGATTTCGCCTAAGTATTTGCCGTTCGGGTCGCTTTCCAGCAGGGCTTTCAGACTCTCGTATCCTTCTCTGGCATGGAAATCGATAACTTTGCCGTCCTGAAACGTAAAGCCGAAACCGTCGATGCGCATGCCGTTCCAGTTGAGCGGCATCACGGCTTCCAGCGTACCGTTGACGCCGGTTTTCAGCGGGGTCGAAAAGATTTCTTCAGTCGGAATGTTGCAGCTGATGGACAGCCCGCTGGCGAGTTTCGTATCCCCGCCGACAAAAATCGAGCCATCGACCAGATCGACCCAGAGATCGGTCCCGTTCGAAGAGGTGTAGTGAAATTTTTATAGCCTCTTTCGTTAAGGCGCGCAGCTTTTCTCTCGAGACTGGCTGTATGGGTTTCCCACGCTTCGCGTCCGTCGTCTTCAATCCGGCAAATGGACATCAGATCGTCCCACAGACGATTCACCGCTTCTTCTTCGTCGCATTCGGGATAGACTTTTTCGCCCAGGCTTTCGTCGCGCAGGGAATAACAGTCCAGGCGATTTTTCCTTCGTCAATGCCGGAACGATAGAGCTGCGTTTTCTTTCGCATCGCCAGCGAACGGCGGGTCATTTTGCGCGGATCTACATCCTTGAATCCGTCCGGATCATCGCCGTCGAGCGCAATGAAGCACGCACCTTTTCGCGCCGCTTCTTCGTAGCGAACGCTCATCCATTCCGGAATGGTTTCCAGAACATCGTCTTTGGCGTGCGTGTAAAACTGACGGCTTAATTCTTCATCGCTCCAGAACACCTGCACATCGCCGGCACCGGCGTTCCAGGCTTTTCGGGAGATGGCATGGACCAGATCGCGCATTTCCGTTTCCGCGCGGATGATGACCAGCTGTCCCGGCTGAACTTTCACGCCCGCATGCACAGCGGCATTAGCCAGACGGTTCAGCTGCTCTTCCCGTTTGCCTGGATTGGTTTTCGTTTTGGATCACTCATATCCCCTGCTCCTTTTCCGTGTTTTTCTTTCATATTTTCTATATGTATCGTATTTCTATTTCTCATCGTTACCGATCCGGCTTCGAACCCGAAACCGGGTCGTCTCGAAACTTTTCGGTTTGAGGCGTATGCGGACAGATACTGACTTACTGCAGATTTCTGTCCAAATCGCCTGCCGGCTTCGATGCGCCCTCAGGCGCGCTCTCGCTCTCGGTGGAATCTTTGGCCAGCGCCTGCATAGCCTGCGCTCTGGAAACAGTCCGCTTATTTGAAAGCCGGGCATCTGTATATGAATCCGATCGTCCCGCTTTCTTTCCTTTTGCGGCCTGCCGCCTGTAGTAGCGGTCCACAAAAGCCGGCGTTTTTTCGTCGTGCGGCGAGCAGGACGATTTGCAGTTCATGCAGTCGCCAGTACAGTCCGGTCTTTTTTGCATTCCTGAATCCGGCAATCGCCAGAATGACCAGAATCAGAATTACAATCCAGTCTGCAAAATTCATACCCTTCCTCCTTGCCTGCATACAGTCGTATGGATTACTCGCCGCAGAAACTGTGCTTGCTCCTGCCGTAAGACATACCTTCTGGCGGGCTTGGACATCGAAAGCCAGATCTGGGCGTTTTCTTTAAAAATCACTTTTTCGTTTGAAGTTCTCATCCATAGTTTGAAGTTCTCATCCATATATATACTGTCACGACGTGTCTCCCTCGGTTGGATGCCCGGGCGGGAGCGGCTGTTGCATAAAATCTCTTTCCTTCATTATTTCAGAATCGGTTTTTCGAAAACAGTTTTTAAAAATGTAAGAGTTTTCTGAAAAATAATTTGTACATTGTTTTTATTATCATTTCCGCATGTTTTATTGCTTTATAAAGGACTTAAAATCACAAAGAGAAGATATATTTTCACAAAGACCGTGCTCCTGGCAGATGGTAAACTGTACCCCAGAAAGTGGACAATTTTTTAGAGTCAACCTATTCCAAGGACACCCGATTAGCAGCGACCCCAACTACTGGACGATCGTTTTGATCTGTTCCCTAATTGCGGACACTTTCTAATCGACGTTCTTTCGCTGATCACTTTCAGCCCGCATACTGTTCGTGACGGAAATCCCCAAAGGAGACCATTATGAACAGAAATCGCTTCAGCGAAGAACAGATGTCAGCTCTGGCAGCCAATCCATACACAAAGGCTGTCTTTCCAACCACGCTCAAATTCACTGACGAATTCAAGGCCGAGTTCCTTCGCCTTTACAACCAGGGCTGCCTTCCACGGGAGATCTTTGTGAAGCTCGGATATGATCCGGCAATCATCGGGGAGAGCAGAATGTCCAACACTGCCTATCTCATCTCCCAGAGCCAGAAAAAGACCGGTGATAAAGGAGATGAATTAGCCAGACTGGAAGGCGAAGTCCGGGCATTGCGCAAAGAGCTCGATACGCTAAAAAAATTATTGCACTGGCGAACTCGAGGAAGCCAGGTCGCTCATGATGAACAGGCCTGCTTCAAAATACGCGCTGATTCAGGATGTCATTATGGATCCGGAAAATGTCCTGACTGTGACTGAGCTGTGTGCAATGAACGGTGTCAGTCGTTCAGGTTACTACAGCTGGTGTGCTCAGACAGAAAGCCGTGAACAAAGAGAAGCCCGGGACAGAGCAGATTTCGAACTGATTCGGCAGGCTTTCCGGAAAGCGCGCGGCCATGCCGGTGCCAGACAGATCCAGATGATCCTTCTCCATCAAAGCCCCAGTATCAGGTTCAACATGAAAAAGATCCGGAGGCTCATGAGGAAGTTCAACCTGGAATGTCCGATACGTAAAGCGAATCCTTACCGCCGTATGGCGAAGGCGCTGCGTACGGACAATGTCAGTGAGAACCTTGTCCGTCGGGAATTCGAAGAGCACGGGCCCAGAACGATCCTGCTGACTGATATTACTTACATCCCTTACCAGGGAAGTTTGCCTATCTTTCAACGATTCTTGATGCCTGCACCAAACAGGTCCTGGCTTACAGAGTCAGCGACAATCTCAAGGTTGACTTTGTTCTGGAGACAGTAAAGCAGCTGGTGGAGAATCACGGAGACGAGCTGGAAACAGATGTGATTGTGCACTCAGATCAGGGGTGTCACTACACAAGTGTCGGGTTTCGGGAACTGCTCCGTCAGAAGAAACTGCGCCAGTCGATGTCACGCAGAGGAAACTGCTGGGACAACGCTCCTCAGGAAAGCTTCTTCGGCCATATGAAGGACGAGATCCGTGATGATCTGAAGAAGTGCCGGACTTTCCAGGAGATCTGTTCGCTGCTGGACGAGCAGATCCGCTACTACAATGAAGAGCGGTATCAGTGGGATCTGGCGAAGCTGTCACCAGATGAGTTCTACAAATACGTAACAACCGGCCGATATCCTCTTTCAGAGTGAATGGGATTTAAGGGGCGCGCAGAATTTTTCTTCCACTCGGTCCCTGCGGGACCGTCCTTGACAGCAGGGCCGTTGCCCCTGGACCCACAAAAGCCGCCTTCAGCAGAAAAGTGAATGGTTCACCATTCAGCTGAAGGCTCAGCAGTGTACCAGGGGCAACCCTCTGTAAAGGAGCGCTTCAGAAAAACTCTGAGCGCATCGCTTCATCGGATTTGTTCACAAATCCTGCTCAAACAACAGACAAACAGATAATAGGGATAACGTGTCCGAACAAAGGGTTCTCTCTAATTATCGTGTCCTTGACATGGGGTACACTTCATGGTAAGCTTAAACTGGAAAGCGCTTTCTCCACGAAGAAGCATTTGGTCTGCCGGGCACGCATTTGCCGGGTCTTCTTCCTTCGGGCAAATGAGAAAGCACACTCCCTCTGACTGAGAAAAAGGAATGATGCTTATGAAATTTTCGAAACGCTGTACCGCCTGGATGCTTGCGGCGGCTTCCTCGGCCAGTCTGCTCTGCTCCCTTTCCAGCTGCTGGCTGCGGGCGATGAAGAAACCTGGATCGGATCCGCAAATCTGAGCGATACCGAAACGGCTGCACCCGCTAAAGACGATGTACTTCCCAACGCCAACCAGTTCCGCTATCAGAAAGATGAACTGGCTGCCTTCTGCCACTTTGGACCCAATACGTTCAATGAAATTGAATGGGGCGAAAGCTACGGCAATCGCGCGCCGTCGGATATTTTCCGCCTGGACCGTGATGTCGATGCGGATAACTTTGTAAAAACGCTCAAGGACGCCGGCTTTAAAAGCTGATCGTCACCGCGAAGCACCATGACGGCTTCTGCATCTGGAACACCGCCTATTCAACCTATAACTGCGCGACAGCCGGCTACAAAAACGGACAGGGCGATGTGCTCGCCGACCTGTCGGCTGCCTGCACGAAATACGACCTCGATATGGGTCTGTACCTCTCGCCATGGGACATTCACGATCCCAGCTACGGCTATAAGGACGCCAACGGCAATCCGACCACGGAAGAAAACGACGTCCTCGACTACAACGACTACTACAACAATCAGCTCGAAGAAATTCTGGGCAGCGATAAATATGGAAACAACGGCCACTTCGTCGAAGTGTGGATGGACGGCGCCAAAGGATCTGGCGCCAACGCGCAGGAATACGATTTTCAGCGCTGGTTTGCGACCATCCAGAAAAACGAAGGCGTGGAAGCCGGCTTTGACGCCGACTGTATGCTCTTTGGGGCGGAATCCTATACGACCGTACGCTGGATCGGCAACGAAAACGGCTACGCCGGCCAGGATACCTGGTCCAAAGTCAATGTCGACCGCGAGCACAACACGATGAGCGACAACAAGAGCGGCGGCTATTCTCTCGGTTTTGAAAACGGCAACCAGTGGGCCGTTCCGGAAGCCGACGCGCGCATTACCTCCGGCTGGTTCTGGGGCAACTCCAAGAAAACGCCAAAGAGCCTTGCCGATCTTTCCAATATGTATTTCGGCTCCGTCGGTCATGGCGCTACCCTGCTGCTGAACATTCCGTTGAACGACAAGGGCGCGCTCGATGAAGCCATTAACACGCGCACGCTGGAATTTGGCCAGATGATCCGCGATTCCTTCGACAACAACCTGATGCAGGCCGAGGGCGTAACGTTAAAAGCCGACAATGTCCGCGGCAATTCGACCAGCTATTCTCCGGATCTGCTTGTCGATGAAGACGATCAGAGTGTCTGGTCGACCTGTGACGGTACATCATCGGGTACCTTGCTGATCGATTTTGGCGAAACCCGCGAGATGGACTGCGTCAGCCTGGAAGAAGCCATTCAGTACGGCCAGCGCATCAATCACTATGAGGTGGAATACCAGAACGCCAGCGGTGACTGGAACACGCTCGAATCCGGCGTAACCGTCGGTCCAAAACGCCTGATCCGCTCCACGCCCTTTCGTACGCAGAAACTGAAAATCACCGTTTCGACGCCCGATGGAAAAACTCCGGTTCTCAGTGAAATCGGTGCCTATAAGCTCAACGAAGACATGGAAAAAACGGAGGCGCTCCGACCGGCATGATCGTGACGGATGTCACCAGCCCAAGCGTAACGACTACTGGCAGCTGGAACGCCGAAACCGGCATGCAGTATACGAACAACACGAACAAATGGGTCAACGCCGGCAGCGGCGCCACAATGACCTGGACGTTCACCGGAACCAAAGGCTGCATCGTCGGCACCCTCGATCCCGGACATGGAACCGCCGATGTCGAAGTAGACGGAAAGCCCGCCGTTACGATCAACATGTCCAAGTCTCCGCGTAAAGTCGGCCAGATTCTTTTTGAAACCGATACGTTAGAACCCGGCACGCACACCGTAAAAATCACGCCGAAAACGAGCGCGACTGGCATCGAAGCCTTCTATTCGATCAACAACGAAAACAAGGGCATGGTCGGCATCGAACAGGCTGCCTATACGATGGGCGAAAACGAAACGCTTCAGGTTAAGCTCGTCCGCACAGGCGGAACGGCTCCAGTCGATGTGACCTTCTCGCCAAACCCGGGTACCGCCATCCAGGATGACTTCAACACCGAACTGATTCATCAGGTGCACTTTGCGCAGGATGAAATGGAAAAGAACGTTACCGTGGTTACCCGCCGCAACACGAATAAGACCGGAAACCTGCAGTTCAGCGTTGAACTGACGAGTGCCGATCCCGACATGATTCTCGGCTTCAACTCCAAAGCCGCGATTACCATTCTCGATACCGAATCGAACTTTGAAAACTATACCGAAGCCAATCCGTTCGTCTTCCCGACCAACGGCAAGCAGGCCACGCTCGAAGCCGAACACGCCATTCTTACCAACACCGGCGCAGCGGATGAGCAGTGGAAGCTGAACGTTGCGCAGGCCGACTGGGCAAGCAACGGAAAATACGTCGACTCCTGCAACGAAAACGACTACATCGAAATTCCGTACGTGGCCGAGCAGACGGGCGACTACACCTTTACGCTTTCCTATCGTTCCGGCGCGAACGCCAACGCAATCGCCTGGTCGGAAGCTAGTGGAAAAATCGCATCCGGTTCCGTTACGGCCGGTGCGGATAGCCCAAGCGCGACCCATACGAAAACTTTTACGCTGACCGTCCTCAAACCAGGCGCCGGCGTTCTGAAAATTGCAGCTGGGCCAAACAAGGCTCCGCAGATGGATAAATTCGATATCACAGCGCCAGAGATCCTCCTCGACAAAACCGTTCTGAAAACCACAATCGACGCGATCCCGGAAGATACATCCGCGTTTGGCGAAGGCGAAGCCGTGCAGGCACTGAATGCCCAGCTGACCAGCGCTGAAGCCGTATTTGATAATCCGAACAGTCAGGAAGAAATTAATCAGGCCGCCAAAGCACTCAACCAGGCATGGCTTGAAGTTCGTCTGCTTCCCGACGAAACGCTTCTTGCCTCTCTGCACTGATTTCCAGGCGATCGCCTTTCCGATCTGCCCTGCAGGAAATCCAGAGATACAAATCCCCTTTGAACTCTTGGAAAAGCGTCCAATTCCGGGCGCTTTTCTTTCTTTCCTGCTCTCTTTTGGGCATCAGCGGCACTCGCCTTTTTAAGCATTCGTCTTAAAAATTGGTTTGACGAACCGCCAAAAACCATAGAAGATGAATAGGAAATGTAAGCGTTTGTATGAAAATACAGTTTGTTTCCCCGCACAAGCGGCTTCTTTTCGGGCAAAAAGAAAGTCTCTTCTCCCCAGCTTGACACGGTTCACATTCGGGCCTACATATCCATAGTTTCAAGGAAAAACCGTTCACGCTCAATGAACATTCAGATGCTGCACTGGCTTTTCTGCTTTTTCAAGAGTCAGTCTAGCCTGCCAAAATACAGACGCTGCGCAAATCAGCGTAAACGATCGTCGGCTGTATCCAGCCGGCAAAAAGAGAAAAATGAAAAAGCAGGCTGTTTTTTGCCTGCAAAGAAAAGAAAGGAAAAACTTATGAAACGACCAGGACGCCTGATGCTTTCGCTCGGGTTATTGAGCTCTGTAGCCGCCAGTACGGTGCTGCCGTTAAGTGAAAGCCTGATCCTCCCGCTTTACGCCAACGACAGCGATGAAGCGCAGGTCATTCACGCTTCCGATTTTGGTGCGGATCCAACCGGTACGAAAGACTCGACGCAGGCGATTCAAAAGCACTTGCCGCCGCAAAGAACTGCGGGAAACGTCCGGAAAGCCGGTTACGGTTTCCTTTGAAAAGGGCGAATACCAGATTTACAGGGACTTTGCGGCGACACGTGAAATTCACACGTCCAATACGAGTTCCACCGACTATCCGACCAAGACAATCGGCATTCTCATTGAAGATCAGCAGGATCTGACTCTCGAGGGCAACGGATCGCTTTTCATGATGCACGGCAACATGATGGCTCTTGCGGTCACTCATTCCAAAAACATTACCCTGCATGACTTCTCCTGGGATTTTGCGGTACCAACCACATCCGAAATGACCGTTTCGCGCATGTACAGCGAAAACGGCAAGGATGTCACGGAATTTTACGTTCCCAAGTGCTTCCCGTATCAGATCGACGGAACCACGTTCCGCTGGACGAGCGAACCCTCTCCCTATACCGGAAAGACGTACTGGACGAAAACCGGCATTCACGAAAATACGTACGCGATTTCCGCGACCGACGCGACTGGCGAATTTACCCGCCGCTTTGGCACGAATGCCGAAAACCCGTTCAATAACGTAACCTCGATTACGCCGGTGGAAGGAACCGACGGAACCATTCTGAAATTCGTCTATAACTCTTCCCGTCCGTCCATGCAGAAAGTCGGCATGACCCTGCAGTTCAACTCCGCTGCGGTTCGTGAAACCGCCGGTGCCCTGATCTGGGAATCCGAAAACGTTACCGCGCGCAAAGTGCATGTCCATTACATGCACGGGTTTGGCTGGCTGCTCCAGATGGCCAAAGACGTCTATTTCTATGAATGTTCCATGGAACCCAGAGCCAATTCCGGTCATATCGTCGCGAGCTACGCGGACGGCATTCACGCTTCCGGTGCCGCCGGCAAGCTCGTCATTGAAAACTGCCGGTTTGCGGCTTTGCACGATGATCCGATCAACATTCACGGAACCTTCACCCGCGTTGAGCAGAAACTGGACGACCACAGGCTCCAGCTCAAGTACATTCATGCCCAGCAGGGCGGCTTTCCGCAGTTTCATGTCGGCGACCAGGTTCAATTCTTCTCTCGCGACCTGCTTCAGTCGGCGGATAACGAAACGGTCTATACCGTTAAAAACGTCATCTCCAATCCAGGCGAAGACGGCAACGATCTCAAGACGATGGTCATTGAATTTGATGAAGAACTGCCTTCCTATCTGACCGATAAGATCGGATCCGAACCGAAATACGTTGCGGAAAACATTACGTACACCCCGGAAGTCACGATCCGAAACAATACGTTCCGCGACCTGGCAGCCCGTGCCATTTTGTGCACGACGCGCAAGAAAACGCTGATCGAAAACAACACGTTCTACAACACGTCGATGGCTACGATCTTCCTGTCCAACGACTCCGATCAGTGGTATGAATCCGGTCCGATCCGCGACATGACCATTCGAAACAACACGTTCTACATTAAGGATTCCGGCGAACGCGGCTGGGAATACCGTTCCGCAATCTATATTCATCCGGTAACCAAAAACGGCGGACTGCCGGGCTATGAAAATCCAATTCATAAAAACATCACGATCGAAGGCAATACGTTCCACATGGATTCCGATACCGTCGTGAAAGCCGAAAGCGTTGAAAATCTGACGATTCGAAACAACACGATTTTGCGAACCAACCCGGATCTTGCCTTCACAATCGGCGACCTCAGCAAGCACATCCGTCTTGCTGCCGGAGCCAGCACGCAGTCATCCGTCACGCTTAGCGGATCTTCCCGCACGGGCAATACGGAAAACATGTACGAGTTCGCCAAGTCGAAAAACGTAGTCATCGACTCGAATACGTACGACAACGGCCAGAAACTGTACGCCTATCGCGACAACACCCCGGAAGATCAGATTCACATTACCAACGATGCGGTTACGCTGACGACGTCCAAACCCGGAGCAGCTTCAGCTTCTGCAGGCGCCATTCATTATCTGTCCGCCGATCCCGCGATCGCTTCCGTGGATGATTCTGGAAACATCACCGGCGTATCCGCTGGTACGACTCAGGTATACGCCTGGACAAAATGGGATCATTCGCTGCTCTATTCCGATCCGATCGAAGTGACAATTTCGGAAAGCACGACCGGTTCTGCCGTCACGATCGATCAGAAGGACAACACCGTAGTCGGCGCTGCATCGAACTTTACGGCTAAGACACCGGAAGGCGAAACCGTCACCTGGTCGGTTACGGCACTCGATGGAACTGCCACGGATCAGGCCTCGATCACAAGCGCAGGCGAGCTTAACGCCCAGAGCGGCATTTACAAAGTCATCGCCTCCAGCGCTTCCGGTTCGGATTCGCGCATCGTTCTGGTAAACACCGGAAAATCCGCCTCCCTTACTCCGGGCATCTCCGTAACGAATTCGAATACGAATCTCACTTTGAACGAAACCGAAGCGACGATCGCACTCGAAAAGGGCGACTTGTATGAGGAAAACAACTCGGTTAAAAACCTGATTCTTTACGATATCCCCGCAGACACGGAAAATTTTGCAACTTCCGTTCATGTCACCGGTCTTCCGATTCGGGAAAGCGGACAGTGGGATACCGCAAGCTTCCTCGTCTTTGGTGACGCGGACAACTACCTCTCGCTTGGCAAGAAGTCCCATTACGACGGCATTGCGACCGTCTCGGAAACCGGCGGCAGCGCAACCGAGCTTGGAGACAATGCCGCACAGAACGCCCTTTCCGATGCCTGGCTGGCTTTTGTCAAGGAAGGAAACACTGTACACACGTACTGGAGCGCAGACGGCAAGACGTACACTTCCGTTCGCGATCTTTCCGCTACGATGTTAACGGGCAAAAGCGTACGCATCGGCTTTGCGGGCTGGCATACAAATCCCCGCGGCAAAACTGTTACTTTCAAGGACTTCCGCTTCAAAGCCAATACAACAACTCTCAGCGATCTGAATGAGGAGACCTCCGTTTCCTTTGAACATGGAAATGCCGCGACACCTGTTCTTTCTAACGTACAGCTTTCGGCAGAAACTGCAGAAGCCGGCAGTCCAGTAAGCGTAAGCTATGACGCGACCAATCCGGATGGCGGACAGAGCAGCGCGCAGGTTCTCTGGACGCTCAAAAACGACGAAGGCAAGATTCTCTCGCAAACGCTCTGCGACAGTACGACGTATACGCCTGCACAGCCTGGCAAACTTACTGCGACCGTTTACCTGACGTCGGCCTGGGGCATTCCCGCAGAGCCGAAAGCGACAGCCGAATGTTCCGTTACGACGCCGGCTTCCTCTTCCATCCGCTCCATTCAGGTCAATGGTCAAACCGTCTGGACCGCTTCGGGCACTGCTCCGGATTCGGCATCGATTGCGCTTCCGGCCATCGGCGAAAAAGCCGAAATCCGCGTCGAAGGCGCCGCTTCCGGATGGAAACTGGATGGTACAGCACAGACGACCGCTTCGGCCGTTCTCAGTCTCTCCGGCAAAACCGAGTGGACAATTGCCAATGCGGATGGTTCTACGCCGGTAACGCTGAACATTGAACAGGCCAAAGACAGCCGCTGTGCCATTAAGGATCTGAAGGTCAATGATGAAGCCTTCAGCGCCAACAGCGTCATGACCTGGACAGGGTCCAATACGATGACGATCTCGGCTGCAAGCGACGATACAGCTTCCCTTTCGCTGTACAGCGCCCTCAATCCGGCTGCGCTCGCAACGGCACAAGCGGGCCAAACTCTCTCGGCCAGCGTTACGCTCAAAACCGGCATGAACTCCTTTATCGTGGCCAGCCATGCCGAAGACGGCATCAACCTGGACAAGAAACTTGTTCATATTCTTTACGCACCCGATACGACTGCACAGGTAACGTCCGTGAAACTGGGCGATGCCGTTCTTTCCAAAGAAGAACCGAATGTCGTTTCCGATGAAAGCACAGCGGTACTGAGCGCCGCGTATATGGGCGCAGGCCGTCAGGCGTATCTCAACGGAAAAGAACTCGCCTTCGATGCGCAGGGTCATTCGCTGCTTGGCGAGATCAAGCCGGGCGTCAATGAGCTGATCGTCAAAGTGCTTGCCGCTGACGGCATTTCCAGAGCCGTGGAAAGGTATACACTGTACGCCGCCGATCCCGCTAACGCCGATCTGTACGCGCTGAGCGTGGACGGCAAAACCGTCTCTGATCCAATGGCCGAAACGTATGCCCAGACGATTTCCAAATCGAACTTTGAAGTCCGTGCGCAGGCGATGGATCCCGATGCGACCGTCATTCTCGATGACGGAGTAAGCCGTATAATCGGTACCGGATCAGCAAGTCTGAACGTTTCTCTCTTTGAAAACAGCCATCAGGTCAAAGTGTTCGTGCTTTCCAAAGACGGAACCGAAAGTCATTCTTCAACGATGGACTTTGAAATGGCCGCCTATCTGTCCGATCTGACCTGGTCCGAAAATTCGACCGTCGGCTACGACACGATTCAAAAGGACAAGGCTTCAAGCGGAGCTGCCATTACCCTTTGCGATGAAGAGCAGAACGGCAGAAAATACGAAAAAGGCATCGGATCGCACGTCAACACAAACATCATCTTCAGTATCCCGGCCAATACGTATTCCGCACTCAGGGAGCCGTCGGCGTCGACTACACGAAGCACAATTCGATTTACGCCAATATCACCTTTAAGATTCTTACCGGCTCGAAGGAAGCCTTCAATTCGGGTTCCATGACCGGTACCACACCGCTTAAAGAATTCAGCGTACCGCTCGATGGCGTTACCCAGATCACACTCAATGCCACGCAGCCGTCCAACAACTGGGACGGTCACGCGGACTTTGCGGACTGCAAGCTCGAAATGACCATGCCGCAGATGCAGGCAACGAACCTCGATCTCACTATGCTCACCGCAGAAATCGAAACCTTTCCAAACGTTCGCCTCGATTCGGTCGACGCGGCGAAGAAAGCCGCCTGGATCACCGCAATTGAAACCGGATCCGCGCTGAAAAAGATGTACTGAGCAATGCCCAGAACACCGTAACCCAGCTGCAGATCGACAATGCGGCCGCAGCCATCCGCAATGCGCGTCTGGCCATGCTCGGCGAAACGCCGGCTGTCCTGGACTACACTCAGCTCAATCTGCTGATCAAAACGGCTGAAACGATTGATCTGAATGAAGTAACGGATGCATCCAAAGGCACGTTCGCGCAGGATCTTGCCAGTGCTAAAGCCCTTGTCAACAAGGCGCTCGATCAGGCGCACATCAACGCGCAGGCCAAAGCCCTTCATGCGTCCCTGCTTGCCCTTCGCTTTACACCCGACTCCAAAAAGCTGGACGGCCTGAAGTAAGCCGATTGAAACCAGATAAAGCTGATGACTGGATCGCAGATCCCTGCGTCCCAGACCTGTCTTTTTCTGATGGCGAAGTAAAGTCTCCATTCGGAACAAAAAATGAAGCAGAGTCCATGCCTCTTGGAATTATCCAAGGCGGACTCTGCTTTTCTTATGCGATCGTTTCTTTACAGCTGAAAAACACATCATGAGGATGGCGATATTTTCCCGCCAGAGGAAAGACGAATTGACATTCAAACCCGCTTATCTTTCTCTTTCGTTATGGAAGAAGACTCTCTTTTGGATAGTGATAGGATAGGAAAAATATTGTGGAGAAGCTATGAGAAATTACTGGAAAATTCTTTCGATTGTCCTGATCGTGCTGATCGTCCTTGGCCTTGTGCTTGCGATGAGCTTTAAATGGCTGCAGACGCGCCGTGCCGTTCCTGCAGACTATTCAAGCACAGGTCGAAGGCGTCATTGAATCCAAATACATGAAAAATGGCCCGTATGCGGTGAAAAAGCAGGAAGATCACGCCCTGCAGAACTTTTCAAAATACGAAATTTTCTATCCCGCAGAACTGGAAACGAGCGATCGTACCTGGCCGGTTGTCGTTCTTTGTAACGGGACGGGCGTACCGCTTTCCCGTTATGCGGCGATCGCGCAACATTACGCCTCCTGGGGATTTATCGTCATCGGCAGCGAAGAAGCGTATTCGTGGAATGGATGTAGCGCTGAAATGGCCCTGCGTCATCTGGAGCGGCTGGACGAAAACGAAAAGATCGGCGATCAGAACAGCGTCTTTTATCACAAAGTCGATTTCGACCGGATCGGCGCGGTCGGTCATTCCCAGGGCGGTGTCGGCGCCATGAATGCGGCGAGCGTTCAGCCTCATCATGACGTTTTCAAAACGATCGTCGCGCTTTCGCCGACCAATCTGGAACTGGCGGAAAATCTCGAATGGGCGTACGATCCATCTCTGGTTCCTATTCCGACTCTGCTCATCAGCGGTGCAGGCGGAGGCGATGATCCTGTCGTAAACAAGGAGCAGCTTGAAGAAATTTATGCAAAACTTCCCGGACAGAAAGTCATGATGCGCCGTGTCGATACGCCGCACGGGGACATCCTGTATAAAGCGGACGGATACGTCACCGCCTGGCTGATGGCGCAGCTGCAGGACGATCTGGACGCCGCAAAGGCGTTTGCCGGGGAAAAACGGAAATTCTTTCGAATTCTCTCTATCAGGATCAGAAACTGGACATGGAAAAGGCTGCACAGTAAAAAAGCCGTCCGGTTGCGATACAGAAATCGCCCTCTCTGAAACTTTGGATCGAACGATTTCACACCACGAAAAAGACGATAAACGCACGAAGGAAGCCCAGAAGGACTTCCCTTTTTAACGGCATAAATTCATGAAAATGCCGGACTCATTTATAGCTGGAATTGTGACGGAAATAGAGCCACGCAAACAGGCAGAGAAGAATCGAAATGAGCAGCGGTACCCAGGCCATCGGCCAGGGCAGGCCTGTAACATTCATGCCGTAAAAGCCGTAGACCATATTCGGGATGGACAGGACGAGCGTGATCACGGTCAGCCGCTTCATGATGATGTTCATGTTGTTGTTGATGACGTTGGTAAAGCCGTCCGCGCTGCGATCCATGACATCCGAGTAAATCTCGCACATTTCAATGCCCTGCTTAACCTCGATCAGAACATCATCGAGAAGGCCGCGATCGGATTCATACATCGGAATCTGTCGCGATCGAAGAATGCGCCGCAGCGTCTGCTCGAGCGCTTTTAAGGATGTCGAAAAATAGATCAGACTCTTTTCAAGAACGAGCATGTCGATCAGATTCGAATTACTCATGTGCTTATACAGCTTCTGTTCCGTCTGGTTGCTGAAGCGGTCGATCAGACGCAGCGCGCTTAAATACTCCTGTGAAATCAGAAGGATGAGCTGCAGAAGAAACCGCGTTTTATAACGGGTATCGAGATCTTTCACCTTTCCCTGAATCAGGGATTCAATCGTCGAGTTTTCCCGCGTCGAAATCGTCATGATCATTTTGTCGAGCAGGACGACGCCCATCGGCAGCGTGATATACGTTTCAATGCTTTTGCGTGTCGTCTGATCCTTTTCGGGATAGTCAATAATGACCAGCGTCTGATTGTCGTCTTCAGAACGGTCGATATAGGACGATTCTTCTTCATCTAAAGCCGCGCGCAAAAACTCCGGAAGAATAAGGAACTCATCCAGAAGGCGCTGTTTTTCTACTTGAGTCGGGCTCACTACGCTGATCCAGCATCCGCGAACCGGCTGATCGATTTCTTCCAGCGTTCCGGATCCTGACGTTTTAAAATACTGAATCATTTTCTCATCTCGCTTCTTTCTTATCCCCTATACAAAGCCGCAGTACGAACCTGCAAATGATTACGCTCTGTTCTTTTATCTTAGCGAGAGGAATTCGTATACTCGTTTTCAACACTCAGAAATCCGAATTCCGGAAGGTTTTCAAAACGCGGCTCAGGTACCGTACACGAGTCGGACTGGCTGTTCTTTCCAGAATGAAAACGAGCCCGGACCGACTGGGTCTGAGCTCGCTGTTTTTCGGGTGGAAAGCAGGAATCTTCCGAAAAGAACGGAAATTCTGGGAAAGCTTACCTGGCGTCGAACGCTTTGCCTTCAGCTTTCCATCCGTTATTGGAAAGGAAGCTGTATTCGTTCTGATCGGTGGTGAAATGGTGTGCGCCGGTTCTTGCGTTCGGGTTATACAGACGATATACGTTCTGGAACGCGTCGCTGGCCTGCGGAGCACTCCAGATTACGCCTTCGTTTCTCCAGCCGACAGAAACGAGGAACCTGGCTTCATTCTGATCGACCGTGTAATGATGGTCGCCGACATTCGGGTTGTAGAGACGGTATACTTCGGTGAGATTTTCGCCTTCCGCATTTCTCCAGGCAACCCCTTCATACGTCCAGCCGACGCGGGAAAGGAACGCGGTTTCGTTGGCGCTCTTCGTATAGAGGTGTTCGCCGGAGTTTGGATTGTATACGCGGTAAACCGGCGTTTCAATGAAGTTATCCCCGTGCCGTCTTCGTTTTCTAAAGCATGGTCCGCATAATCGAGAACGGACAGCGTCATCGCCACACCGCCGCCGATTCCGGACTGTTCACCGGTGATCCGATCTTCGTAGCTGTAGCCGTATACGCCTACGGCTTCATCGCGGCGATTGAGCATTGGCGAACCGCTCTGTCCGCCGCTGGCGGATGTGTCATGTTCCAGGAACGGGCCGTCCATGTACGAATAGGTTCCCCAGTCTTCATACTGGTTTGTCTCATTGGAAACGCCTCGAACTTCTGCAGGATAGCCGGACACGTGAACGGGACCTGTTCCCGATGGGGAATTCAAACGGATAAAGGATCCGTCGGTCAGCGGCGAAGGAAACTGCACGAGCGCAAAATCGTAAATGAAGGAGTCTTCTTCACTCGTGGACGGATCCTGATACAGCGCGGGCATCGAATAGCGGGAGACTTCCTCGTCGGAATCGTAGCGGGCGAACGGATAAAAGTCTCCATTGACCGCCGGCTCCACAACCAGACGGGTTACAATACCATAGCCGCCTTCTTCCGGTCGGGCAAACAGGCAATGGGCGCATGTCATCATTTCGGTCGGGGAAACCATGTAGCCGCTGCCCACAAAGTATTCTTCTTCGCCATGGGCGTTTTCAAAGGTCATGTACAGCTTGCAGATGGCATTGTACGGAAACTGTGTCGTATCGCTGACTGTCGTGCGGTCATCGATCCAGCTGGCTTTTTGCGTTCGGAAAGCGGGAGCCGTTCGAGCAGAATGTCACTGCCCTCGCGGGTTTCCTTTTCAAACGTTTTCGGGCGAATAAACTCGAAGGTGTTTTTCGTTCTGGCACGGCGGCTGGAGCCAATCTGGTTCACCGTTTCTGCCGGACGCGTATCCACGTCGGATTCTGCAGCCAGAATTGGAGCTGCCGGCAGCAGGGCGCAAAGCGATGCGCTCAATACAGCGCTCAGGGTTTTACTGCGTTTCATCTCTTTTTCTCCTGTTCATAATTTTGCTTCTCAGAAAGGCGGCAGGATTGCCCTTCTGCCTTCTTTCCCCAAATCCAAAGCTGTGACAAATACAAATCCAAATCGTACGTTCGAATCGAAAAAGAACGCAAGCCGTCTGGTTCAGTCTGTCGGTGTATTTATATAGATTCGGTATAAGTTATGGCCATGGTAACACTAATGGAACAACTTTTTCACAATCCCTGGGAAATCTGATGAAATGAGACAAAAACTGAATCGGAAGGTTCAAATGCATCCATTCGTTTTTATTTTTCACATCATGAATATTTGTTTATTCGCGCAGATCCAGAATCATTTTTTCGAGAGCCCTGGCGGCCCGACTCATCGGGACATCCCGGTTTCTGGCCAGATAAATGGAGCGCGGCGGAATCGTTTCGACCAGCGAGAGCGTACAGAGATCTCCCGTCTGTGCCTCTTCGCTAAGAAATTCCTGCGGCACAAAGCCGACGCCAAGATGATTGCGCACCACCGGCAAAATCTGATCGGTTGCCGCCACTTCAATATCGGGATTCAGATGCAGATCGTATTGGGCAAACACCTCTTCGTAAAACTGCCGGGTAGCCGTCTCGCTGCCCAGTACAATGAGAGGCATCTGGCTCAGATCCGAAATAGAAAGCGGCTGTTCGATCGATCTGGCCAGTTTTTTCGAACAGACGGCACAGTCCTGAAAGTCGCGCAGACGGACCCATTCGATCTGACTGGCCGGATGGCATGGGCTGGTGATGACCGCCAGATCCGCGAATCCGTTTTCTAAGGCGGACAGTGCCTGCGGCGTCGTATGATTAGAAATTCGAATCTGGATTTGCGGATAGCGCGAGCGAAAGGCATTTAAAACCGGAAGGAGCAGACAGCGAAGGGCCACTTCGCTGGCCGCAATCGAAACGGCGCCGGCTTGCAGCGCGCTCATTTCCTGCAGTTCGTTCTGGGCTGCCTGAATGTGTTCCATCGCAATTCTGACATGCGCATACAGCCGTTCTCCCTCGGGGGTGAGTTTTACGCCTTTATGAAAGCGGATAAAAGATCGCATCCAAGACTTTGTTCGAGCGATTTTATGACGCGCGAAACGTTTGGCTGATTGCTGAAAAGATGTTCAGCCGCTCTGGTCAGACTGGAATATCTGGCGACGCAGTAAAAATCCGATAATACTCAAAATTCACCGCATTTTTTCTTTTTCAGACGGTTCTGAACGTCTGGGTTTCTTTTGGTCATGGCTTTTTCTCCCGACTGGCTTTCTATTTCATAAACCATATCAATTTGATATGGCTTGAATATCAATACAATATTTTACATATGGCTTTTCTTCTGGATAATGAGTAACGGGTTTGAAAAATCCTTTAAGAAAGGTATGGAAAGAAAGGAATTGAAACGTATGAACAAGGATCTGACGGTCGGAAAACCGTCGAAAGTGCTCTGGCAGTTCTGTCTTCCCCTGTTTGGAAGCATTCTGTTTCAGCAGCTTTACAATATCGCCGACAGTTTTGTCGCCGGACGATTTATTGGCGAAAACGCGCTGGCCGCAGTCGGCAACAGCTACGAAATCACGCTCATTTTCATCGCGTTCGCGTTCGGATGCAATATCGGCTGCTCGGTCGTCGTCTCCCGTCTGTTCGGCTCGAAGCAGTACCGGGATTTAAAAACGGCTGTCACGACAACGATTGCCGCCAGCGGCGTGCTTTGTGCGGTACTCATGCTGATCGGTTTTGTCGGCTGTCAGTTTCTGCTCGAGCTGATCAACACGCCGCAAAGCGTCATGGCCGATTCCATGGTGTATCTCGACATTTACTGCCTGAGTCTTCCCTTTGTCTTTTACTACAATGTTGCGACCGGCATTTTCTCGGCGCTGGGCGATTCCAAAACGCCGTTTCTTTTTCTGGCCGGTTCTTCCTTAAGCAACATCGCCGTCGATATTTTGTCTGTAACGGCCTTTGACATGGGCGTAGCCGGTGTGGCCTGGGCGACGCTGATCTGCCAGGGTGTCAGCTGCGTGCTCGCCATTGTATATGTCTTCAAGCGGCTTCATACACTTCCTCATTCGGGAAAAGCCCCTTCTTTTCCTGGCGCATTCTTCAGCAGATTTCCGTCATCGCCATTCCAAGCATCCTCCAGCAAAGCTTCATTTCGGTCGGCAACATCGTGATTCAGGGCGCGATCAACGGGTTTGGCGCCAGTGTCATGGCCGGCTACAGCGCTTCGATCAAGCTGAACAATCTGGTCATCACCTCTCTGACGACGCTTGCCAACGGTATTTCCAACTATACGGCGCAAAACATCGGCGCAAACAAGCTTCATCGCATTCGCGCCGGCTTCAACGCCGGGCTTCGTCTAGTCTGGGGCATCTGCCTTCCCTCTTTCTGGCGTACTTTTTCATCGGCGACCGGCTGCTTCTGCTCTTTCTCCAGCATCCAAACGGCGAAGCGATGCAGACGGGCATCGAAATTTTACGCATTCTTTCTCCGTTCTACTTCATCGTTTCCGCCAAGCTCGTCGCCGACGGCATTTTACGCGGAGCGGGCCAGATGGGAAAATTCATGATTTCCACGTTTGCGGATCTGATTTTGCGCGTCGGTCTGGCACTCATTCTTTCCGCCACCGCTCTCGGTTCAACCGGCATCTGGCTGGCGTGGCCGTTTGGCTGGTCGGCCGGTGCCGTTCTTTCCCTGCTCTTTTACCGCAATGGGCCCTGGTTTAAACACGGTAAGTACGAAGAAGGAAACGATACCCTCGAAGACGAAATCGAAGCGACCGAAACCGAGCTGGCGATTGAGTGAGGCAGGTTTTCTTCCAAACGAAAAATGCAGTTTCGCGGATTTTGCGTCCGTCGAAACTGCATTTTCTTTTGCGTATTGAATTTGAATTCTTGGTCCCTTCGAAGATCGATTTCATCGAGGATCGGTTTCCTCGATCCAGTTTCGTATCTTCGTTAGGCTGCGAGAATTATTTGGCTTAGAACAGCCCTTTGATCTTGCCGTTTTCGTCGATGTCCATATCGAGCGCGCTTGGATGCGGCGGCAAACCCGGCATCGTCAGAACCTTGCCCGTCAGAGCAACCACAAATCCGGCGCCCAGAGACGGACGCAACTCACGCACGGTAATAGCAAAGCCTTTCGGTGCGCCCATGCGTTTAGGATCGTCGGTCAGAGACATCTGCGTCTTGGCCATGCAGACGGGCAGCTTGTCCCAGCCGTATTTCTTGAATTCTTCGATCTGCGCTTTGGCTTCGTCGGTGAATTCGACATGATCGGCGCCATACACTTTTTGTGCGATGGTCGTGATCTTGTTTTCGATCGAATCCTTTTCGTCGTAAAGTACGTGGAAGTCGTTTTCCTGATCGCAGAGATCCACTACCTTTTCGGCCAGATCGAGCGCGCCTTCGCCGCCTTTGGCCCATACCTGGGAAAGGGAGAGCGGATGACCGTTTTCGTTGCACCATGCTTCGAGTGCCGCAATTTCAGCCGGCGTATCGGATTCGAACTGGTTGATGGCGACAATGCACGGCAGTCCAAACTGATGGATCGTGTCGATGTGCTTAGCCAGGTTGGCACAGCCTTCCAGCATAGCCGGAATGTTTTCTTCCTTGAGATCTTCAAAGGCTACGCCGCCATGCTGCTTAAGAGCACGGATCGTAGCAACAAGAACAACGGCGTTTGGATGAAGATCGGCCAGACGGCACTTGATATCGAGGAACTTTTCCGCGCCGAGATCCGCGCCAAATCCGGCTTCGGTTACGACGTAATCAGCCAGTTTCAGCGCCGTTTTCGTTGCGATAACGGAGTTGCATCCGTGAGCGATATTCGCGAACGGGCCGCCATGAACGAGAACCGGGTTGTGTTCGAGCGTCTGTACGAGGTTTGGCTTCACGGCGTCTTTCATGACCATAGCCATGGCGCCTTCACACTTCAGATCACGGACATAGACCGGATCGCCGGAATGGTTGAAGCCGATGAGCATGTCGCCAAAGCGCTTTTTCAGATCCATCAGATCGTCCGCCAGACAGAGCGCGGCCATGATTTCGGAGGCAACAGTAATGTTGAAACCGTCCTTGCGTTCGATGCCGTTGACTTTGGAACCCATGCCGATTTCAATTTCGCGCAGGGTGCGGTCATTCATGTCGAGGCAGCGCTTGAACGTAATGCGATCCTTGTCGAGATCGAGTTCGTTGCCCTGATACATATGGTTGTCGATCATCGCGCAAAGCAGGTTGTTCGCGGTCGTGATCGCATGCATGTCGCCGGTAAAGTGCAGGTTCAGATCTTCCATTGGAACAACCTGAGCATAGCCGCCGCCAGCCGCGCCGCCTTTCAGACCGAAAACCGGACCTAAGGACGGTTCGCGCAGGGCGATCATCGTTTTCTTGCCTAAACGATTGAGGGCATCGCCAAGACCGACGGTCGTGGTGGATTTGCCTTCGCCGGCTTTCGTCGGGTTGATGGCGGTAACGAGAATGAGCTTGCCGTCTTTATTTTGGGAAAGATCGAGCGTATTCAGATCGATTTTTCCTTTCGTTTTTCCATACGGTTCAATTGCATCGAGATCGATGTCCGCTTTTGCGGCAATGACATCAATCGGTTCCAGGACGCATTCCTGTGCAATTTCCAGATCGCTTTTAGCCATTAGTCCAGATCCTTTCTTCCGATATCGTTTCGATAGAACAGCGCATCGGATTTCACATGTTTCAAGTCCGCGTACGTTTTTCCATGGCCTCTTCGAGCGTATCCGCGAGGTTGACGAGCATGAGTACGCGGCCGCCGTTGGTGTACAGGTTTCCGTCTTCTCCTTTCGTTCCCATGTGGTAAATCAGAGAATCGGTATCTTCGAGGCCTTCAATCAAGGCGCCTTTGGTGGACGAAGCCGGATAGCCGGTGGAGGCCAGAACGACACCATGGCTCGTTTTGTCGGTCCATTTCAGTTCCGGTTTTCTGCCATCCATAACATCGAGAATCGCCTGAAGGAAGTCGCTTTCCAGGCGGCAGAGAATGACTTCGGCTTCCGGATCGCCGAAGCGGGCGTTGAATTCGATTGTCTTGATGCCGTCTTCGGTAACCATCAGACCGCCGTACAGAAAGCCGGTAAACGGAACGCCTTCGGCCTGCAGCGCTTTGGCCATCGGCTTCATGATCGCTTCCATCGTGGTGTTGACGAGCTCCGGCGTAATTTTGCGGACCGGAGAATAGCTGCCCATGCCGCCGGTGTTCGGACCGGTATCGTTGTCGCCTACGCGCTTGTGGTCCTGCGCGCATTCGAGCGGAACGACGAGATCGCCGTTAACCAGGGCGATCAGGGAAAACTCAAAGCCTTCGAGATAGTCTTCAATAACGACTGCATTGTCTTCGATCGCAAAGGCGATCTCCAGCGCTTCAAGCGCATCTTCGATATTCATGGCTACGGTCACGCCTTTGCCGGCTTTCAGACCGTTTTCCTTAATGACGATTGGGGCGCCGTGTTCGAGCACGTAGGCTTTCGCGGATTCAAGATCGTGGAACGTTTCGTACGCCGCTGTCGGGATATCGTATTTTTCATCAGCGACTTGGCAAAGTCCTTGGACGATTCCACCTGGGCTGCGCCCTGGGTCGGTCCAAACACTTTGAGATTGCGGGCGAGGAATTCATCCGCCAGGCCGGCAGCCAGCGTATTTTCGGGGCCGACAATGGTCAGATCGATGCCGTTATTTTGCGCAAAGTCCGCGAGTCCTTTTACGTCATCGGCTTTGATGTTCACGTTTTCGCCGATCTGTCCCATGCCCGGATTGCCCGGTGCGCAGTACAGTTTTTCGCAAAGCGGCGATTTGGAAGCGGCCAGAGCGAGCGCGTGCTCTCTTCCGCCGGTTCCAATGACGAGTACTTTCATAAAATCACCTCATATTAGCAGGATCTGCAGAAACTGCAGATAAGTTTTCATTTTAACCGCTCCGCCAGAACGCGGGACGGTCTGGTTTTCATTCAGATCAGACACTCTGTTCTGGAGACTCTCTTCTCACCTCTGGTTTTCTCCCGGTTTCGCTTTGGAAATTTGTCCGGAAAGACGATGGAAGACGGCCAGAATGAGAGACACAGGGAGCTGAACGCTTCAGTTCCCTGTGTAAATGGTAAAGGCAGCAGGCCGCGATCAAATCCTCGTCTGGCCCGGTCTGTCTTTGTGAATCCTAAGTTGAGTAAAGATTAGTGCTTGAAGTGACGGATGCCGGTGAAGACCATCGCGATGCCGTGCTGGTTGCATTCGTCGATGCTCAGCTGATCCTTGATGGATCCGCCCGGCTGAATGATGGCGGTCACGCCGGCTTTTACCGCTTCTTCCACGGTATCGGGCATCGGGAAGAAGGCATCGGAAGCCATAACGGAACCTTTCGCCTTTTCGCCGGCCTGTTCGATGGCGATTTTCGCCGCGCCGACACGGTTCATCTGTCCGGCACCGACGCCGATCGTCTGGTTGTCCTTGACGAGAACGATCGCGTTGGATTTCACGTGCTTTACGATGTTCCAGCCAAAGAGGAGCTGTTCGAGTTCTTCTTCGGTCGGTTTACGGGTTGTCGGGCATGTCAGATCTTCAACGCGCAGGCGATGGGTATCCATTTCCTGAACGAGCAGACCGTCGTTGACGTTCGTGTACTTGAGGGTGTTGCTGGGCTCGAGGGTGGTGTCGAGTTCAAGCAGACGGATGTTTTTCTTGCGAGTCAGAATTTCCATGGCTTCATCCGTAAAGCCCGGTGCAATGATGATTTCCAGGAAGATTTTGGACAGTTTGTCTGCAAGTTCCGCATCGACTACGTCGTTGAGCGCGACAATGCCGCCGAAGATGGAAACCGGGTCCGCATCGTAGGCTTTATCCCACGCTTCGTTGATCGTGGCGCCGATGCCGACACCGCAGGGGTTCATATGTTTCAGGCCGACTGCCGCTTTCTGGCCTTCGAAATCCTTGAGAACTTCGATGGCTGCGTTACCGTCCTGGATGTTGTTGTAGGAAAGTTCCTTGCCGTGCAGCTGTTTCGCGTTGGCCAGCGAATACTGCGGCTTCATGCCTTTGTAGAAGGCGGCCTTCTGGTGCGGGTTTTCGCCGTAGCGCAGATCCTGCACTTTATCGAAGGTGATCGTCATGCTTTCCGGGAATTCTTCACCGGTACGTGAAGTCAGGTAGTCAGCGATCATCGCATCGTAGCGTGCAGTGTGACGGAATACTTTGGCCGCGAGCTTTTCACGGGTATCGAGCGTCGTTTCGCCGTTTTCCTTCAGTTCATTGAGAACTTTGTCGTAGTCGGCTGGATCGCAGAGAACCGGAATGAAGCGGTAGTTCTTGGATGCGGAGCGCAGCATGCTTGGACCGCCGATGTCGATGTTTTCGATGATTTCGGCATGGCTTACGCCTTCTTTCTGTACCGTTTCCTTAAAGGGGTACAGATTGACGCAGACTAAATCGATGTCTTCAATGCCAAGATCGCGGATGGCTTTGACATGTTCCGGATTGTCGCGTACGCAAAGCAGGGCGCCGTGAACGGCGGGATGCAGGGTTTTAACACGGCCGTCCATAATTTCCGGAAAGCCGGTGACATCGGAAATCGAAATGGTTTCGATGCCCGCATTTTCAAGAGTCCGACGGGTTCCACCGGTGGAAATGATCTCGTAGCCAAGATCTTTTAATCCCTGGGCAAAATCGGTCAGACCGGTTTTGTCCGAAACGCTGATCAGTGCTCGTTTCATTTTTTCTCCTTTATTTTTCTCGAATCAATCTCTGTTCAGGACAGTCGCTTCTGTCCTGAATTTTTGTGAATTTCTATTCGAAGACTCAGTCTTTTGCCGAAAGAATCTTTACGGCCTCGTTAATGCCTTTATAAAACGTCTCGTATTCCGCAGCGTGCACGGCGGTTTCCAGCTCTTCCAAGGACCAGTCTGGATTGACCGGCACTTCCTTCTGCAAGATCACCGGACCGGTATCGACGCCTTCATCAATGAAGTGCACCGTAACGCCGGTCACTTTCGCTTTGGCTTCATAGGCATCCTGAATGGCGTGCGCCCCTTTGAAACTGGGAAGCAGCGCCGGATGCAGATTGACGATGCGGCCTTTATATGCGCCTAGCAGCGTATCGGAGACGATTTTCATGTAGCCGGACAAAATGAGCAGATCCGGATTGTACGTTTTGAGCCAGTCTAAAATCTGTCGTTCGTAGTCGGCTTTATTTTCGCAGTCCTTTAAGGCGATGCATTTGGACGGCAGATTCCAGTTTTTCGCGCGCTCGAGCGCATAGGCGCCGGGCTTGTCGCAAAACAGCGCGTCGATTTTCACATCGAGGCGGCCGTCCTTCTGTGCTTCCATCAGGGCTTCAAAGTTTGTGCCCGATCCGGAAGCGAACACGACGGCGTTCATCGGTGGAGTTCAACCTTTCCGGAATCCGTCACTTCGCCGATCTCATACGCCGGCTGATCGTGCTCAGCCAGGATGGAAAGAATTTTGTCCTTTTCTTCTTCTGGAGCGGCGATCACAAAGCCGATGCCCATGTTGAAGACGTTGTACAGTTCCTGCTCGGAAATGGTCGAGCGCTTCGCAATGAAGTCAAAGATGGCCGGACGTTCAAACGAATTGAGATCGATGGAAACGCCAAGGCCTTCGGGAAGCATTCTCGGAATGTTTTCAAAGAATCCGCCGCCGGTAATGTGAGCCATGCCGTGCAGATCCGCTTTGCCAAAGAGCGCCTTGACCGGCTTGACGTAAATGCGGGTCGGTTCCAGAAGTACGTCGCCGAGCTTTCTTCCGCCCAGTTCTTCAAAGCTTTCGTGCGGATCGAGGTGGTTGTCCTTGAACAGCACTTTACGAACGAGCGAGAAGCCGTTGGAGTGAATGCCGGAAGACGGCAGTCCGATCAGGATATCGCCGGCTTTGACTTTCGTATTGGTCAGCAGGTTTTCACGATCGGCTGCGCCGACGCAGAAGCCGGCAATGTCGTAATGATGAATGTCATACATGTCCGGCATTTCGGCGGTTTCGCCGCCGATCAGCGCGCAGTCGGAAAGCTCACAGCCGTCGGCTACGCCCTTGACGATGCTTTCGATGACTTCCGGATAGTTTTTGCCTACCGCGATGTAGTCGAGGAAGAACAGCGGGGACGCCTGCTGGACGAGTACGTCGTTGACGCACATCGCAACCGCATCGATGCCGATGGTGTCGTGCTTATCCATTTCGAAGGCCATCATCAGCTTGGTGCCAACGCCGTCGGTTCCGGATACGAGCACCGGGTCCTTGAACCCGGCTGCCTTTAAGTCAAACATGCCGCCAAACGCACCGATGGAATCCATGGCGCCAGGCACTTTCGTGCGGGCAACATGGGATTTGATGCGGCGGACACTGTCGTAGCCAGCTTCGAGATCGACGCCGGCTTCTTTATATTGATCAGCCATTTTCATTTTCCTTTCTTTATTCCGTGAGGAAGGAATGTTTCGTTGTTGAAATTTTTCTGGTTACTCTGTCCGGGATTTCCTCCAGAAGACGATCGCTCGGATGGATCGCTTTGGTCAGCCGGACAGGAGGGCAGGCCAGCCGCCGGCCAGGGATCGCAGTTTGCGATGTCGGATATCCGGGTTCAAATCGGACAGGCACGCATTCTGCAATCTGCAGGACAGCAGCTTTTCTTTCTATTTTTATGTGGATTATCGCAAGCGAGGTTTGCAGCGGAGGGCTAGTCTTTTTCCTTATGGGTGAAGAACCGGACGCCGCTGGCGAAGATGTCCTGATCGCGGTTTCCGGAAATGTTCTGGAACAGACCCGGTTCGTAGCGTTCGCTGTGGCCCATCTTTCCGAAGATCATGCCGTCTTTGGAAAGGACGCCTTCGATGGCGAGCATTGATCCGTTGAGGTTGTCTTCCACATTCATGGACGGTTCGCCGTTTTCATCAACGTACTGCGTCGCGATCTGGTGGTTGTCGATCATCTCCTGCAGCAGTTCAGGGTCGGCCATGAATTTGCCTTCGCCATGGCTGAGCACGATCGAGAACGTGTCGCCGGCATCGAAATCCTGCAGCCACGGAGAATTATTCGAGGTGATGCGGGTGCGCGCAACGCGGGAAACGTGGCGGTTGATGTCGTTGCGGAAAAGCGTAGCGAGCTCTTCGCCGTTTTTGTTCAGATCGCCAAACGGAAGCAGACCGGATTTGACGAGCGCCTGGAATCCGTTGCAGATGCCGAGAATCAGACCTTCGCTGGCACGCATCGTATCGAGCGCGTTTTTGATTTTTCGTTTTTGAGAACGGAAACGATGAACTTGCCGGAGCCGTCCGGTTCATCGGCCAGCGAGAAGCCGCCGACGATCATGAAGATCTGCGCCTTTTCAATGGCTTTGGCCAGCATGTCGATCGATTCGTTAATGTGATCGACATCCAGGTTGTTGAAGACGATCGTCTGCACTTCCGCACCGGCGCGGCGGAATTTTTCCGCGGTATCGAATTCGCAGTTCTGTCCTGGGAAGACCGGAATGACAACGAGCGGTTTATCGTATTTCACTTTGGAATAGCGCTTCTCAGAAGAATAGGTTGAAACGGCTTTGGCTTTCTGTGCGTCTTTTTCTGTTCTGGCGGGCGCTTCAGTCGGATAGAGACGGGCGTAGCGTTCGCTCCAGGCGGCATAGGCCTGCGCGAGGCTTTCCGTTTTTCATTGAGCGTGATGTCCTGGGCTTTGGTCGTATGGCCTAAAAGAATCCAGTTGTCGCGGTCGATGTCTTCCGTCGTTTCGACAACAATCGAGCCGATGCCAAATCCAAACGGATCGTCGACACTGGCATTGACGCCGATTTCGTTGCCAAACGCCATGATCGCCAGAGCGGCCCCGACACCGCCATCCTTGACGATGCGGGCTGCAGCGATATGGCCGTTTTCGTTTTCTTCCTGAATGGAGGCGAAATTGTGCTTGAGCTGTTCGTAGTTCGGGCTGCCGTCCTTTTCAGGAATATGACGAACCAGATAAATCAGATGACCCGGCTCCTTAAAGGCGGAAGAGATCACATGATCGGTATCGGTAACGGCTGTGGCGAATGTGATCAGCGTGGGCGGAACGTGAATATCGTTGAACGTACCGCTCATCGAGTCCTTGCCGCCGATGGCCGGCGTTTCAAATTCCATTTCGGCTTTGACCAGACCGAGCAGCGCCTGCAGCGGATAGCCCCATTTGTCTGGATCGAAACCGAGACGTTCAAAGTATTCCTGATTGGACAGACGGGCAGTGAGCGGATCAAAGCCGAGCGCGCTCAGACGGGCGAGGGCTTCGACAACGGAGTACTGCGCGCCAAGCCATGGCGAGAAGCGGAAAGCTTCGGATCAAAACCGTAGGTCATCGCTGAGCACGTTGTCGTAAATCCGCGTACCGGCAGTTTCTGTACGGAACCGATTTCCGGAGTGTGCTGCGTCTTTCCGCCAAACGGCATGAGCACGGTGCTCTTGCCGATCGAAGCATCGAACATTTCGGAAAGACCGCGCTGGTTTGCGGTATTGTCTTCGGCGAGCGCTTCATCAAGCGTTTTCTCACTGGAAACGAATGGATTGCATTCGCTTTCGCCTTCGAGAATGGTGACATCAACTTTCTGACGGACACCGTTGGTATCGAGGAAGGAACGGTCGAGATCGACGATCGTATCGCCTCGCCATTTCATAACGAGGCGGTTTGTATCGGTTACGGTGGCGACCTGAACGGCGTTCAGGTTTTCCTTTCGCATTCTTTCAGGAAGGCTTCTTTATCTTCGGCAGCAATGCAGACGGCCATGCGCTCCTGACTTTCGGAAATCGCCAGTTCTGTGCCGTCGAGGCCGGCGTATTTTACAGGTACCGCATCGAGATCAATATCGAGGCCGTCAGCCAGTTCGCCGACTGCGACGGAAACACCGCCGGCGCCAAAGTCATTGGCTTTCTTGATCAGACGGGTCGCATCCGGATTGGAAAACAGACGCTGCAGCTTGCGCTCCATAAGCGCGTTGCCCTTCTGTACTTCGGACGAGCATGTATCCAGAGACTGGTCATTGTGTTCTTTGGAAGATCCGGTCGCGCCGCCGATGCCGTCGCGCCCGGTTGCGCCGCCGATGTAAATGATCACATCGCCCGGCTGCGGCTTTTCGCGTTTGACATGATTTTTCGGGGCGGCACCGATGACACCGCCGACTTCCATGCGCTTGGCGGTATAGCCGGGATCAAACAGTTCTTCAACGTAGGTGGTCGCCAGACCGATCTGGTTTCCGTAGGAGGAATAGCCTTTGGCCGCGGTTTTGGAAATTTTGGACTGCGGCAGCTTGTGTTCGAGCGTATCAGCAAGCGGTGCGGTAACATCGCCGGCACCGGTAATGCGGACGGCCTGATAAACGTAGCTGCGTCCGGAGAGCGGGTCGCGGATCGCGCCGCCGATGCAGGTGCTGGCGCCGCCGAACGGTTCGATTTCGGTCGGGTGGTTATGGGTTTCGTTTTTGAACATGAGCAGCCAGGGCTGTTTCGTTCCGTTGACGTCGACTTCGATTTCAATGGAGCAGGCGTTGATTTCATCGCTCACTTCCTGATCGTCGAGCTTGCCGCGCTTGCGCAGCGTACGGCCGGCGATGGTAGCGAGATCCATCAGCGTAATCGGCTTTTCTTCCCGTCCGGTTTCGGCACGCAGATCCAGATACTGGTTCCACGCGTCTTCAATCTGTTTTCCAAACGTATCGTTTTTGAAATCGACCGACTGAAGAATGGTTTCAAATGTCGTATGGCGGCAATGATCGGACCAGTACGTATCAAGAACGCGGATTTCCGTCAGGGACGGATCGCGTTTTTCCTCCTCTTTAAAATAGGACTGAACGAAAACGAGATCTTCGAGCGACATGGCCAGACCAAGCGATTCGCGCAGACCCTCGAGTTCTTCTTCGCTCATTTTGGTAAAGCCTTCAACGGTCGGTACGTCCTGAATGTCGATGCTCTGGGAGTCATCGAGCACATCCATGTTCTTCCTGCGGGCTTCGACCGGGTTGATCATGTAGGCTTCAATTTCTTCTGCCTGCTTGTCGTCGAGGTTTTCCATGACGAGCAGCGTTCCGGAGTGAATGCGTACATCCTGACGGCTGTTGAGCAGCATCAGACACTGCATGGCGGAATCGGCACGCTGGTCATACTGACCGGGCAGATATTCCATGGCCAGCGTGTACTTGCCTTCGGTATCGACATGATCGAGCACTTCGTCGATTGCCGGTTCAGCAATAACCTGACCTTCGAGAAGGGCGAGATCGTCGTCATCGGCATTGAAAATGTCGTAAATGACGTACTGATCGAGATGGAAATCGTCGCGCAGACCGAGATCGGTGCGCAGCGTTTCTTCCAGCGACCGGCTTTCGACCTGAAAAGCCGGTTTTTGCGAATAAATCGGCGGGTATTCATTTCTTTATTCTTCCTCCAGAACGGATCCAGCGAGCACAGTGGCTTTCTGCTCTTCCTTGAAGCGGGTGATGATTTCGGCCATTTTCGGATCGGCCAGCGCCAGCATCTGTCCAGCGAGCACAGCCGCGTTTTTCGCCCCGGCTTTACCGATGGCAACCGTAGCAACCGGAACGCCGGCCGGCATCTGAACGGTGGACAGCAGCGAGTCCATGCCGCCTAATGCCGAAGTCTGCATCGGAATGCCGATGACCGGCAGAATGGTCGAGCTGGCGAGTACGCCGGCTAAATGCGCGGCACCGCCTGCAGCAGCAATAATGACCTGAATTCCCTTCTCAGCCGCTGTGCGCGACAGCTCGAGAACCGCATCCGGCGTACGATGTGCAGAAAGTACGCGGACTTCGTACGGGATTTCCAGTGCCTTGAGCTGATCCAGACACGCCTGCATGACAGGCAGATCCGAACGGCTTCCCATGACAACCAGGACTTTTTATCGTTCATACATTTCCTCCCGCCCCTGTGGGCAATGAAAAAGCATGCCGGGTTTGTTTGAGCGGCATGCTGAAAATAGCGTTTTCGTTTTTACTTTTGTTCACTAAAGTCATGACCATAACCTTAATCCTCCAAAAGCCGCATGGGGTGACCCCTTGCGAGGTTATGGTATGCAAAAGGAAAATTCTTTTCAACGGCATCTGATTGGGCCAGCCGGCAAAACAGGGAGAATTCGGGCAAAAAACTGAAATCCCTACATTTGATCCAAAAATATACCGCTTACGTTTTTTATGAAAATATTTTCATAGCCGTGCGTTTTTCTTTCCACACCGGTTTTCTTCCCGGACACCTCCGCTTTATCGACACCCTCAGAAAAGATTCGACAGAAGCCGCAGCACTTCCATTGGCCCAGACGGGCGATTTTTTTGTGAACCGGCTGAATCGGCCGTACGCCATTCCTGGAACAGGCCGTATACCAGACATCCTGCAAAAGGTTTTAAAGACCAGCTCAGAAATACCGTTCAGAATATAGAGAAGGCACAGAAGAGATCGGGAAAATCCAGAAAGTGATCGGGAAGATCCGAAAATCTGGAAAGAATATCGAATAGACATAAAACACATATGGATGCGGTTTACCGGTTTTGCCGCCTGTTCCCTCCTTTACCAATATTTCAAAGCCAGATTCCAAATGCGCAAAACCGGATAGCAGAGAGAGGAAAGGCACATCGGTCTTTTACTGAATTTCGTACTGAATTTCGTACTGAAATTTTTCCATACAACTTTCATGAAATCGTTTCATTCCTTTGCGGGTAATGGGAAATGAATGAAAAATGGAAACGGTCCGGCCAATCCAAACAGGGTTTGGTTGAAAGAAGATGGGGGCCGGCTATAATGTAGGCGTTTGTTAAGGAGGAACTATGGAAGAAAAAGAAATGCTCTATGAGGGCAAAGCAAAAAAGTGTATGCCTGTGAGGATCCCGATCTGGTCATCGTCGACTATAAGGACGATGCGACCGCGTTCAACGGTCTGAAAAAGGAACGATCAAAGGCAAAGGCGCCATCAACAACCGCATGACGAACTACCTGATGAAGATTCTGGAAACCAAAGGCGTTCCCACTCATCTTGTCGAAGAAATCGACGACCGCAAAACGGTTGTAAAGAAAGTGGATATCATCCCTCTCGAAGTCATTATCCGCAACAAAGCTGCCGGCTCGTTCTCCAAGCGTCTGGGCATCCCGGAAGGCAGCGAACTGAAATGTTCCACCCTTGAATTCAGCTACAAGGACGACGATCTGGGCGATCCGCTGATCAACTCCTACATGGCCCGCGCCATCGGAGCTGCAACAGAGGAAGAAATCGAAACCATCACCAAGTACGCATTCCAGGTCAACGAAGTGCTGAAAGAATTCTTTGCCTCCATCGGCATCGAACTCATCGACTTCAAACTTGAATTCGGTAAAACAAAAGACGGACAGATCGTTCTGGCCGACGAAATCTCTCCGGATACATGCCGCTACTGGGATATGAAGACCGGCGCACATCTCGATAAGGATACGTTCCGCCGCGACCTTGGCAATCCGGAAGGCGCTTATCAGGAAGTCTTCAAACGCATGGGGTTTGACGCCGAATGAGCAGCCATACAGAATACCAGTCCCCGCTTTCCCAGCGCTACGCATCGCCGGAAATGAAATATCTCTTTTCCGAAGAAAAGAAATTCCAGACGTGGAGAAAGCTCTGGATCGCTCTTGCCGAAGCCGAACAGGAACTCGGTCTCGATATTACCGATGAGCAGATCGCTCAGCTTAAAGAACACGCTAAGGACATCAACTACGAAGATGCCAAGGCCCGTGAGAAAATCGTTCGCCACGACGTCATGTCTCACGTCTACGCCTACGGTCTGCAGGCTCCGGAAGCCAAGGGAATCATTCACCTGGGCGCTACCAGCTGCTACGTCGGCGACAACACGGATCTGATCGTCATGCATGAAGGCCTCGAACTCATTCAGGCCAAAATTGCGGCGGTTCTTGCCCGTCTTAAAAAATTCGCCCTGGAATACAAGGACATGCCGGCGCTTGCCTTTACGCATTTCCAGCCCGCACAGCCGACGACCATCGGCAAGCGCGCTTCCTTATGGGCCCAGGATCTCGTCATGGACTACGAAGAGATCACCTGGCTGCTCGAACATAAGAAACTGCTCGGTCAGAAAGGAACGACCGGTACACAGGCTTCCTTCCTGGAACTGTTTGACGGCGATTCCAAAAAGCCGCCCGCATCGATGAGCTGATCTGCAAGAAGATGGGCTACGATGACTGGTTTGCGGTAAGCGGTCAAACCTATCCGAGAAAATACGATACCCGCGTGCTGCAGGCGCTCTCTGGCGTAGCGCAGTCCGCGCACAAGTTCTCCAATGACCTGCGTCTTCTCCAGCATAAGAAAGAAATGGAAGAGCCTTTTGAAAAAGGTCAGATCGGTTCTTCCGCCATGGCCTACAAACGCAACCCGATGCGCAGCGAGCGCATGGCTGCCCTGGCCAACTACGTTCTTGCGGATACGATGAACCCAGCTATTACTGCTTCTACACAGTGGTTCGAACGTACGCTCGACGATTCCGCCAACAAGCGCATCGCCGTAGCCGAAGCGTTCCTGGCCACCGATGGCATTCTCGACCTCTACCTGAACATCACCGACGGTCTGGTCGTTTATCCGAAAGTCGTTGAAGCTGACTTGCGCCGCGAGCTGCCGTTCATGGCGACCGAGAACATCATGATGGATGCGGTAAAAGCCGGAGGCGACCGTCAGGAACTGCACGAAGCTATCCGTGTTCATTCCATGGAAGCCGCTCGTCAGGTTAAGGAATTCGGCCGTGAAAACGATCTGCTCGAACGCATTGCGGCAGACGATCGTTTCCCGCTGACGATGGACGAACTCGAAGCCCGCATGAATCCTTCCCTCTACGTTGGACGTGCGCCGGAACAGACCGAAGAGTTCTTCAAGAACGTCGTCGATCCAATTCTCGCTAAGCATCCGGAAGCCGAACAGCTCGATGCCGAGATCAATGTCTGATCGAAGGATCGTTCGGATCTGCGCGAAATCTCAGACTTAAAATCACCTGGCACAAAAACACTAACGTATAAAGGAAACACCGGAGCATCCCTCCTAGAATCTGGCCTGCGCCAGATCCTTCAGGATTGTTCCGGTGTTTTTGTGTGTATTCACGTGGTTCTGAGTGTGTGGGGTTGGGCCGAAATTTATGTGGACGAATTTCGCGGCTGCCCTTATCTCTGCGCTTTCGCGGAAACCTGACCAGGTTCGAGCGATTCCTTGAGATAGCCGATCATGCCTTCCTTCTGGGTCGGACTCATGAACTGTGCGAAATAGTCGTACATCGATACTACGGGGACGAAGAGGCGTGTCAGGGAATTCTTGTGGTAATCAAAACCATCTACGCGCAGAATTCCTTCACTGATCAGACGCCGGATGGCGGCGAGCAGTGTATTCCGGTTCAGGTTCGGGTTCGCCTCAAGAATATCGCTGAACGAAGCTGGTTTATCCAGCTGCCACATGGTCATCATAATTTCGAATTCCTTTTGGAGAGAATCTTGTTCATAGCGGTTACTTCCTTATTCCTTTATCTTTTTTGCCAAGAAGAGCGAGGAGGGTCTTCTTCTGAGCCGTTAAAAACCACAGTATACTGAACTATAGTGCAGAGATGAAATGATTTGCCCAAAAATAAGAGCTTACCTTTTCATACGTGTGACTATACATTCAGCTTGCTGTAATCTTAATTTTACGCTTATTATTTAAATCATTAAAGATTGTATTCCACACAAAATTCTATGAAATCACAACTTATTAGGGCAATCTTCTGATTTTCATACAATTTTCTGGGAAAATATAATAGTTATATTTTTAAATACAGGAGGATCTATGATTACCTTTGGCTCTAAACCGGTTACACTCGAGGGCACGCCGATCAAAACCGGCGATACCTTCCCGTCATTCAAAGCGCTCGATGCCGACTTCAACGAAGTTGAACCCATGAGCAAGTCTGGCAAGACCATCGTGCTTGCGGTACCATCCATCGATACACCCGTCTGCTCGCTCGAGCTGGGCAAGTTCCTTCACTTCATGAATGGAAAACCTGAGGTCCGCGTGATCTCCGTCTCTCAGGATCTTCCCTTCGCGCTCGCCAGATGGAACCGCGATCATGAAAACGATCGGATCGAAACGCTCTCGAACTTCCATCTTGAAGACTTCAGTGCCAAGACCGGCACGAAGATGAAAGAGAACGGTCTGCTCTGCCGCGCAGCATTCGTAGTCGACGAAAACGGAAAGATCATCTATGACGAATACGTCTCCGAAGTCGCAAACGAACCGGATTATGTGGCTCTGCTCGAAGCTGCTGGCCTGCAGTAAGCGCGCTTCCCTTCTCAGCAATTTCTAATGCCTTACTGGCGTACAAAAAGCGGATCTCATTCCGCTTTTTTATTTGGTCTCTCTGGATGCAGCTGTTTTTCGCGGAATCCAGGGAGGGAGTTGATTTTTTCGTATTGCAGCCAAAACTGAAGATATGTTCTGCTGCATAACCCTGTAACGGATATGTCTTACGGATCAGCAGCTGGAGAAAAATATAAGCAGTCCGATTCGCGTACACAATCCATCTGCCCAGCAGCATAGAGAAATTTCGGACTGAACGATAGAAAGGAGTATCGCTATGGCTTTGCAATATACAAACACTCCAACCATGCCCGCAAAAAGCCAAAGAAAACATTCCGGGAGCAATTTGACGAAGAAGTAACAAAATCCAGAGGTCTGGCGATCGCGGTCGATGCTGCTTCCGTAGAGAGTCTGCGTGAGCTGGATCACATCATAGATCAGAACCAGATCGAAAACGTGATACTGATTCTTCGCACCTATTGGAACAATGGAGCCCCGAAAGCCGTTCTGGAAGAAGCTTTGCGTCTGGCGGTCAAATGGAAAGCGCGAGGAATTGGAGAGATTCGCCTGGTTCATTCCGTTGACTACCTTGGAAACGTCTATTGCTTTTATTCCAGGCCCGGTTCAAATCCTTTCATCGCATGTGTCGGCTCCGGAAATTTATGCATCCTGGATCCCCTCCCTGCCGCCGACTGGCCATACGAGCTGTCTATATCCACGCGAAAGCCAGAGGATCTCCAATCTCTGGAAGAGGAAATTCAGGAACTTGCTAAACCGATCCATTCCGTCAATCTTCTGGATGTGCGACCAGAGCAGCTCACCCTGCTTACGTAGTATAGCTGCCCTTCCTGGTCCAGATAAGGCTGTTTCCTCCCTCTTATCTTTGAACTCCTCTCAGAGCAAGAGAAATATTCCATACAGAGAAAGAACCCTATATAGGAGCGCATCCAGCATCGCGTAACTGGTTTTCCTCCTACACTGCTTTCACCATTCCAAACAAAAAAGACGTCTCAGGAATGATTTCCTTTGACGTCTTGAATTTGAGATTTCGTTCTGCGATTAAGCGAGAGCAGCTTTAGCTTCTTCTACTACTTTAGCGAAGCCTTCTGCATCATGGATGGCCATTTCCGACAGCATTTTGCGGTTGATGTCGATGTTAGCCAGTCTCAGGCCGTGCATCAGTCTGGAGTAGGAAATATCGTTCATACGTGCAGCCGCATTGATACGAGCGATCCAGATCTTACGCATGTTGCCTTTCAGTTTACGACGGTCGTTGTAAGCGTATTTGAAGCTGTGCATTACCTGCTCATTCGCGGTTTTGTACAGAGTGTGTTTGCTACCAAAATAACCTTTCGCAAGCTTAAGGACTTTTTTCTTCTTCTGCGGGAAACAATTCCGCCTTTTACTCTTGGCATATTCTATTCTCCTCCTGTTATCCTCAATTACTTCACAAGCATGTCTTTGATACGCTTGTAGTCAGTTGCGTCAACCATTCCGGCTTTGGCCAGATGACGTCTCTGATCTTTTGTCTTGCCGTGGAAACGGTGAGAAGTATAAGCGTGATGTCTTTTCAGTTTTCCCGATCCGGTCTTTTTCACACGTTTGGCCAGACCTCTGTGGCTTTTCATTTTTGGCATGATTTTCTCCTCCTTTTATGGTTTCTCTTTCGGCTCGCTGGCTTGCGCTGCCGGCTTCTTCTTCTGAGGAGCCAGCACGAGAGACATAGTGTTTCCTTCCAGGGAAGGCTTTTTCTCTACAAGGGCGATATCCTTCACTTTATCGAGAAAGTCGTTCATAATCTGACGTCCGACATCCTGTCGGGTCATCATACGTCCGCGGAATCTCATATCAATTTTGACTTTCATCCCCTGCTCGATCCATTTACGAGCCTGGCGGAGTTTCGTTTCAAAATCGTGCGTATCCACGACAGGCGACAGACGGAGGGATTTGAGTTCCACCACGTGCTGTTTCCGTTTGGCTTCCTTTTCTTTTTTCTGCTGCTCGAAATGGTATTTGCCATAGTCGAGAATTTTGCAGACGGCTGGACGAGCTTTGGGAGCTACGCAGAGCAGATCGAGATTCTGTCGATATGCGAGTTCCAGCGCTTCGCGCTTGGATTTGACTCCCAGCTGATTTCCTTTCGCGTCGATGACAAGCACTTCCCGGAAAGGAATCTTTTCATTGAACAGATCGTCATTTACGTTGTTCGGGGCTACTTTTCGATTATTGATAATTGAATACCTTCCTTTCATGAATCCATAAAAAATGGGCGCAGAGCGCACCCTAATCCTGCTGGTTTCGAATTCTGATCGATTCCGAACTGGCATTAACCCATGCATCCGTATGCATCAGGTGAGAAGGGGCTTCTTCTTTCCATTTCTTACTTGGCAAGTTTATCAAAACCGACCTTTTGTGTCAAGCATGCGCCTCATTTTCCCATAAGAAAAGGGCGGCTGCCTCCCGAGAAATCCAATATCGGTTATTTTATCGCAATTCTCTGTTATGTAAAACCTTTTCTGTGCTGAGCGCAGCTGTATACGGTTACGGGATTTTCAGAGATTTTGCAGGAAAAACGTAAGTGTCAAACAATCGACGGGTATACGCGAGACTGAATATTAGATACGCTAAACGGGATCCCTTTCGAGATCCCGCTTGGCGTATTTTTTATTCTTCATCGTTTTCTTCATACTTCGGATCCGGTCCACGGTATCCAATTCGAAGATATTCAGGTAAATCCTTTGAATACGGCAGAAGTGACTTCAATACATCTACCGCGATTTCATCGTCTTTGAACCATTTGAGTTCATCCAGAACGTACTCCATGTAGCGCTCTGGATTTAAGTCGTTCATTTCAGCCGATCGAAACAAAGTCATAAACGCTGCGACGACTTCCGCACCTTTGATACTCTTCGTAGTCTGGAAGTTTTTGCGATTGATCACGAATGGCTTTACGGCTCTTTCTGCCACATTATTGTCGATCGGATAATCACCGTCTTCCAGGTACCTTCCCAACGAGTTCGCTCGATCCATGAAGTACTTGGCTGCTCTGTAGGCGGTGCTTCTTTCCTCGAATCCACTCTGAATCTCCATCATGACTCTTGTGAGTCTTTCAAAGCAGGGCTTTGAAAGTTCCTGCCGAACTTCGGTTCTCGCCTCGTGCGAGTAAGAAGCAACGTGGGATTCGATGTGGTAGAGCTTCCCGAACAGAGACAGGGCTGTGAGCAGAATCTGGAGACCCGGACTTGGTTCGGGCTCTCTGTTTCGTCCAGCTGGGCTGCCGCTTCTGCGGCCTCTTCGTCGTTCTCCAGTGTGGTCTTTTCCCACTTCAGGACGTCTGCCTGATACTGCGCGAAGTCTGACCGGACTTTGATGGCTTCGAAGATCTTTCTTCTCGCATGGGCCATACAGTTGAGCTTTCTGCAGGGGCCATAGTAGTTGGCATATGCATAAAGCCCGTCTGTCATAAGGGCATGACGAAAAGAACCGCCAAGGAGGGCGATTACGAACTCCTGTTTCTTGTAAGGGAAAAACTTATAGACAGCCATCTGGTTCTCTTCATAGATTCCGCTGACGGCGACAACCATAGAAGACTGTTTTCGATCTTTAACCTCCGTGCACTTTAAAACCGTCTCATCCATATGGACGACGTTACAGTTTGGGAGATCCTCAATCATTTGTTTTACGAGGGGCTTCAGATAAAGATCGTAAGTTTTTTCCAGGATGTTGCCCATGGTCTGACGGCTGATCGGCAGTCCCGTGAGACTCAGGTGCTTTTCCTGACGATAGGCCGGGGTTCCCATTACGAACTTATCGTAGGCAATTCCCGCGACCATAGAGGAAGTTGCGACACTCTTGTCGATCAGTGCAGGCTCGTCAGGTTCGGCGGTGCGGATGATGGCTTTCCCGTTTTCATCCGTACACTTGTTTGGGCACGCGACTGTCTCACGCAGCACTTCTTCCAGCCTATAGCGAGCGGGAATCCGATGAATCCTATAGTGACGTTTCATTCCAACAGTTTTCATCTCACAGCCGCAAACTGGGCAAATGCGCTTTTCCCTTCTACACTGAAGGTAGTGGTTTCTTTGACCGCTTCCTGCTTTCTGCACTTGGTGGAAGGTTTTTCTTGCTTCCTTCAACAGAACTGAGCTTTAAATCTTCAGCTTCTTTACGATAGCGGTCTCCCTCTTCCTGATATTTCGCAGCCCGGTTAAAACAAACATCGGCTTTCAGATCAAGCTGAGCCAGCTGTTTATTCAGAATATTGATATCTGGGCCGCCGTCCTCGTTTTCAGAGTAATCCAGTTTCAAGGGAACCATCTTTTCCGTAGAAGGACCAAAGCGGCCGCTTTTCACGGCTTTATTGATTTCTTTAGCGAAATAGAGATCCAGGTACATATCCTCAATAAATTTGTCTTTCTCTTCTTCCGTCATGGTGCTGATCTGATGATGAAGATCTTCGAGGAGCTCGTTGCGGATTGTCTGGTAAGGGTTCGGCACATTCATGTATTAATTTTAACATATTTAGAGCGATAGATAAAGTAAATGGGATGATTTATCTTGATATTCCTTCAAGAAAATCATCCTTTTAAATTGGTTTAAACATACTTATAAGTTCGTGGCAGAAATGCCGGCTGGGGAACAATCGACAGACCGGAAAGCAGAGAAGCCAGCTGCGAACAGTCAATTCGCATGAAGTCGGACTGGTCAGTGCTGACAGGCCACTGAAGGGAAGATCTGGAGAGTCGCTTATAAACAAGCCAGAATCCATTTCCGTCACGAAGGATACCTTTGATCTTGTTCTTCTGTCGATTAACGAAGAGAAAGAGGGATCCATCCAGCGGATCCAGAGCGAGAGGTCCTTGAACCAGGGAGACGTAACCGTCAATTCCTTTGCGAAGGTCAGCAGGCATCTGAGCCAGATAGATGTTTTTAACTTTGGAGAAATCGATACCGAGATCGATTGCAGGGATGATTGATTCCATGAAAAAGCCTCCTTGAATAAAGGAATTATCCCAAGGAGGCGGTCGAGAAAATACCCGTCTTTTATTTGACGCTTACGGAAAAACGCGCCCATCCTCTGTGTTTCCCATTTTGTTTCCTGTCCAGTCCAGTTTCTGTGCGGCTTCTGACCGCCCGCAGCCTTCTCGCAAATTATTTTCCAAATAAAAAGCAGAGATTCCATCCTCCCTGATATAGAGAGGGTAAGAATCTCTGCTTTTTGCGTGTGGAATTAAGGCTGCTTCAGGCAATCCTCCGTTACAGACCTCCCTTAAAGACCGCCGCGATTTGGTCGCTTCGGTACGCCTCCCCTTCTTTTCCTGAAAGAGAATTTCTGGAAACTGGCTTCCGGATTTTTCAGCCGTACAGGCGAAATCGACGAAATCACAAATCCAGCCTGTATCGATCGTCTGAAAGGAGGAATACCCAGAGAAAGGGCGGCAAAGTTTAATCCCGGATTTCTTCCAGAGCTGCCGGATCCGGAAGTCTGCGCAGGGCAAGGAGTGTCTGATTCAGCTCCATAGCGGTTTCATTGACTTGCGCCTGCGATACAGAAGTACGAAGAATCTCTTTTGCTTCGCTCAGTTCTTCCTGCAGGGACGTCCAGTCTGCTTTGGCATAGCTGGCTTCCTTCAGCGTTTCGGCTTTGTTTACAGCCGTCTCTAATAAAGAAGGATCCAGAAGCTGTTCGAGGGCGTAGCTGAGCTGTTCGCTCTTTTCCTGAACGAGAGCCGGACGGGCGAATTCATTACGGCTGACGATCTGCGCCTGATCCAGGCGGTTTTTCAGATCGGTAAACTTCGCACTGCCATCGGTCTTCACATTTTTCGCCAGCTCAATGAGCGAATTGAGTTCCGTCTTATCGGCCGGTTCATACACGCGAAGAATCAGGAACGAATGCGGCTGTACGGTTACAAAAACGCGTCCGTCTTCATCCGTCTGAATTTCATCTGTACGGACCGTAACGTTTGCGGGACTGGTGAGGCTGTTTTCATCCGCCAGACCATTGGATTCCAGACGCTGCGCCTTGATCACTGCGTTTTCGACCGTTTCCGGCAGTTCGATCTGGATCTCGCGCGCATTTGTCGGATCCGCGTTTTCGATGGCGATGGAATAGTTGTGCTCTTCATCGCGGCTGGCCAGAACAGAAATGGAATTGACGTTGTTGGACAGCGTGTAGTCCTGTGACAGGGAGGAATTGAGCAGTTCGGTTCCAAATCCGGCGTTGAAAATCTGGAAGACGTGCGCACTTGGCGTCGCAAAGTAACCGAAATTGCCTTTGCCTGTGGCCGTATCTGAGCCGGCCAGCGGCACAACCTGAATGACGGCCTGCTGCGTTGGACCTAAGGCATCGGCTCCGGATGTGTAGTAATCCGAGAGGCAGTGCTTCTGAATGTAGGGCGAGCCCAGTTCGGCATAATCCATAATGCAGCGGGCGACATACAGAGCGTGCAGCTGGGAACGCGTACGTCCGCTGGTGTTGTAGTAAATGCCAAATTCCGAAATGGCCGGGACTTTGTCTTCCGGCATCTGGTTTAAGTAGTTCACGACGCGGTTTCTGCAGTTTTGCGCTTTGGCCATCACATCAAGCAGGAAAGCTTCATCTGAACTTTCGTTGACGGTTCCTGAGTAAGGATGAATCGTCATGCCGTCGTAAAGGTCCGCTTTGCCAAGCTGATTTTCGAGATTGACGAAGTTGACGTTTTCCCAGGCCGTATAAATTTTCACGTCATGCTCTTTGGATTCCAGTTCATTGATGCGCGACTGGGTCTGGCGCATCGCTTCGGATACATCGTTAAAGCCGTCATGATTCACGCTGTAGGACGCGTATATGCCATGACCGCTGGCAGGAACGGCGCCATGGACTCCGTCTCCAAATGTGATTTCGCCTGTGGAATAGTTCAGCGTGCACTTCTGATCGTTTGGTCCGGCATTTTCAAGGGAATCGACAATCGTCCATTCCGTCGCGGAAGCCGCGTTCTGACCGACGTAGACGTGGGCACCGTTTTCCAGTGCCTGGAAATCCGGATCCATGCGGAGTTTTCCGTCTTCGTAAAGCATGGTGTTCGTATTGACGTGACGCAGCTGACGAACCATGTTTTTCGATCCGTCGGAGCGGGAGGCGTTTTCGTCCCAGTTGTCCGGGTTGGCCGCATAAATCCGGTTATAAGCGGTTGGCGCACCGAGGGTGAAGGCGTGAACCGCATCGGATCCGTCGGAACGGTAATCGATCCAGTAGCCCTGGGTCGTCTTGCCGTCGTTGTTAATGCCGCAGCACTGCTGGATTTCGTTTCCGATTTCAAAGAACTGTACGTTGTACGGTTCCGGATGGCCGTAATCGCTGCGCACCTTCGCCCAGTCGATGCCGCCGTTTGGATTGGTTCCGACTTTCGCATTCAGAAATTCAATCAGATCGGATGCGTCCTGCGCACTGCCTCTTGCCAGCGAGTACACATAAACGATATCGGAATCGACTTCATCGGCGAAGCTGGCAATTTCTTCGAGTCCGAAGTTGGGATCGATGCCGGTCTGTCTTCCATTGTTATAAAAGGCATGAACCTGTTTTTTGCGCTGTTCTTTTGGACCCAGCGTCGTTTTCCAGTTGAACAGGTTGGAAATGGATCCGCCGGGATAGCGAATCGATCCAAAACCTGCATCCTTGTACAGCGTTTTGAACTCGTCCTTAACCTGCATCGTTTCGTCATCAAAGGTTCCATACGCGTTAAACGCATAGCGATGGTTGATGCCGAAAATGGAATCCGGATCGATCGTTCGAAGAATCTCGTCTTCCACATGCAGAATGGCCGGACGAGACTGTTCCGCATTTTGACATGCCGTTTTCAAGGTTTCGCAGGCGTTTTGGAGTTCATTTATGGATACCGTTTCGGGATCGAGCGCTTCCACTGCATCCAGCGCGTTTTGCACGGCTGTTTTTGCCGAGGGGCTCACTTTGCTGTCGTCGCAGAGAGTCTGTCCTTTTGCGACCCACTCTTCAAGATCCGTCAGAAGGAGTCCTTTTCCTTTCTGCGCGTACAGTTCGAGTACATCGGCATCCGAAAGCTTCGTGTCGTACACGCAAAGTTCATCCAGATCGCCGCGCAGACCGTGCGGGTTGGTTCCTGTATCGTTTTTATGGTGACCGATCCGCAGATCAAACATCTGATTCAGAACCGTATTGCCCAGATCCTTTTCACTGTCAAATTTTCCATTGATGTAGAAGCGAACTTTTTCGCGTCCTGATCAAAGCTGATCGCGACGTGCTGCCACTCGCCTTTAGCAACCGTTCCTTCTGAGAACACATCCGTGGCGTTCAGATACGTGTGATAATGGCCGTCTGCGCGCAGCGAGAGAATCGTTCTTCCGCTTCCCGTATGCTGAAGCAGTACGACAGACGATCCGTCCGCACTGTCCTGGCTTGGATCGTATTTGTACCATAAGGCGAAGGTCATGCGGCCCTGACCGGTATTGATATAGTTCGAGGCCTGCAGCCACGCATGCTGGGAAGGATCGCTCGGAAAACGATAAACCTGACCAAACAGGCTGTTTTCTGCCGAAGCGGTCTGCGCAGTAACTGCGGTAAGTGCGGTATGGGTACTCGTTTTGGACTGAAGCGGGGTATTCCCTTCAAAATCCCAGTAATCTTTCAGATGCTCGGCCGCCGGCATTTGTGCGGTTTAAGCGACGGCTGTATTTGGCGCAGCTTTTCTGGCGCTGTAATTTCTCTGAACTCTGTCGGTCGATCGGATCATCCTGACGGCCGAATCGCTGGATGACTGCGCGGCAAAAACCGGCGCGCTGCTCAGTGAACTTAAAGCCAGAAAGGCGCACAGCAAGCTTTTTGTTCCTTTCCGTTTCATATTTTATCCTGTTTTTATCCTGTATTCCTGAACTGGTTTTCGACGCATGTTTTTCTTTTTCTTTCGATCTGTATGCCCGTTTCCGATGAAAAAGCGCTGTCCATTCATTTTGACAGACGGCACAATTGCCCGTTTCATGCCGTCTTTTTGGCTGAGTGAGTCTTCTCAGTTCCGTCGGACTGCTTAGGAAAATTTCCGCGTCGAATTTTCCCATCCTGTGTAAGCTCTTTCAGTATACCGTATGGATTCTTTCGGTTCCGTTTGGTCCTTTATGGTTTTCGGTTTTCCTGCATTCCCTCAGTCCTTCTGAAATTCCGTCTGGCCAAAATGCAGCACGATTTTCCACATGTGAAACTGTACGGATCCTGTTCCTGTCTTTTTAGTTCCGGATGAAAGGACGATTTCAAATCCAGAAATGTTAATATCTTTCTGACTGTCCTGAACGGACAGGATCGATTGGACACAGAATCGTTACAGTCCTGCGGGATTTAATGACCCGTTTCTTCTGATTTGGCCTCAGATTTTTCTGAGGTGTTTCTGTGTGTACAGGATCTGATTATTTAGAGTCCTCATTTATACATCGATTTTCTCTGCGAATATTCATTCAAAACCGGAGACGCAAGAAAGGAGTTTTGCCATGTCTGTCTGCCTGTTTGATCAAGGCTGTTTTGAATTCGAGCGATGGCGTTCTGAAAGCGAAACCCATCGACGAAAGGAAGGTCGGGCGATATGAGTACGTCCTCTACGCTCCGTCTTCATCGAACCAGACTGCCGCGATCCAAAGTCATCATGATTCTTCTGGAATCGCTGCTGATTCTGGCTTATACCATTTTCACTTCTGTTTTCTTCACAAAAACGACGATCATCGCGGTGTGCGGAACGCTCGTTCTGATCATCAACCTGCTTCGCCTGTTCTATTCCAAATTCCTGAACGGGGTGTTCGAGAAAATGTATCGCTGGCGCTGGCTGATTGCGGCGATTGTGTTTGTGGTTCTGCTCTGTTTCCAGATCCACACGTCCAACGCGGCCTGCTACATGTACTCGTTTACCGCAAATCCGGAAGTGGAACAGTCCATTTTAATGGGCCGTCCGCGTATTCCGCGGGCCGATGAGTATGCGGTACAGCTTCCGTATTACTTCTCCCAGTACTACAACGACTACGCCCAGATTTCCCATCAGATGTCGATCGGCGGTCAGGATATGATCGTCGGCTACAACTCCCCGGTTCTGTCGCTCTCCTGATCGGCAAGCCGTTTGTCTGGGGCTACATTCTGTTTGGAAACGCCTACGGCATTTCCTGGTACTTTTGTCCAAAACGATTCTGATGGTGATGGTTTCGATCGAGATGTTCCACATCCTGACGAAAAACAAATACCTTTCCGTTTTTGGTGCCATTATCCTGACGTTTGCGCCGGGCATGCAGTGGTGGTTCTCGCCCCATTTCTACGATGCGATTTTCTGGGCGAGTACGCTCTTTGTGGTCGGCTACTGGTTTTTCCGCGCGCAGGGCTGGAAAAATGGGCCTTCACGCTTCTGGCTATTGCATCGTTAGACGGCTTTGTTCTGGCCCTCTTCCCTTCTTTGCAGGTTCCTTGCGGACTGCTCGCCTTCTTCCTAATGTGCGCCTGTCTTTATCGGGATAAAGATGAGCTGGAATGGAAAAAGAGCAACATCTGGAACGTAATCGCGGTCATCGGCGGTCTTTGCATCGTTCTGGTGCCGACACTGCTTTCGGCAAAAGATGCGCTGATGATGGCCAACGATACCGTTTATCCGGGCGATCGCGTCGTTCATGGGGCGACCGGCGCACCGTGGATGCTGTTTATCAACCCGGTCAGCCTTTTGCAGACGTATACCGATCCGGATCTGCTTAACAACAGTGAAATCTCGAGCTTTACGCAGTTTGGCGTTGCCTGCTGCCTGTACTATCCGTATCTCTTCTACTGGCTGAGAAAGAAGAAAGACCGCTCCCGCTGGATCGGAACGGTTCTCTTCCTTTCCCTTTTGTTCCAGGCGTTTTATCTGCACTTTGAAATCCCGGTATGGCTGGCGAAAGTGACTCTGCTTTCTTCCTGCAACCGCATGCAGACCGTATTTGGCTATACCGGCACGATTTTTACCGTCTGGACGATTTACAAAGTGCAGGACACCAAGTTCCCGCACAAAACGCTCTCCGGCTTTGTCGCCTGCGCCATTTACGCCGTTCTTGCCGCTATGGTTACGCATTACATGATCCTGCCAAACTTCCTGCGGCTGTTTGGATCGCGGGCCATGTTCTATGTCTTCTCAATCGGTCTGGCATTCCTGTTCTGGCTGGCCTTTACCCGCTATCGTCAGCTGACCCTCTGCGGCATGCTGGCATGGACAGCCGGCAGCGGCATGCTTGTCAACCCGATCATGCAGGGAACGGCGAGCGTTGCCGAATACCCCATGGCACAGGCCGCTGTACAGATTCGTGAAGAAAATCCTGACTCCTGGTGGCTGACGACCGAAAACGATCTGCGTCAGGCGCTGATGATGGCCAATGGCGTCAAAGTCGTTAACGGCGTCAACTTCTACCCGGATTTCGAAAAATGGGAACTCATCGATCCGGAGCACAAGTTTGAAGACGAAATTAACCGTTACGCGCACATTTACGTTTCCCTGATTCCGGATGGCGATCTGGAAATTGCCAGCCCTTCGGGCGACGTAGTACAGGTAAATCTGCCCGTTTCGATGCTCAAAAACTGGGATATCGACTACATCGCAGGTACGGAGCGCGATGCGCAGGTTCTCGACGCCGGCGGCATTTCCTACCAGATTGTTTACGATGACGAGAATACCGAAGACGTGATTTACCAGATCCTCGACTAGTCCGTACACCTCGTTTCCTGGCTGCATATCAACCACAGCCCGCAAGAAATTTGCTTCGTTCTTTCTTCCCCTGTTCACGACTTGAACAGGGATTTTTTCTGCTTTCCGTATTCTGCTATCCGTATGCTGCTTTCCGCTTTGCTCGCTCCCTTCGCCCCATTTGCTTCGACACATTTGTCTCGCCGATTCGCTTCGACACGGCCCCTTCTGCCAATTCGTATCGACAAATTTCTGTGCCGGAGGATGCACGTTTATTGAGCGAAACACGGTTGCGGGATGAATGTCGAAAGCGGATATTCGTATTTATTTCGTCTGGGTATAAAAAGCAGCAGGATGGCCTGTCCTGTGTGACTGACCATCCCGCTGGATTTCTAAGTCTGTTCTGTGAATCGGATTTGTGAATTTGCAGGATCGAAACGACTGGCTTTATAAAGCGAATCGTCTGAACGTGAGCGCTTGTCGATTGCTCCCGTTTCTTCCTGTATTCCGGATTGAACTGTATTGCCGGCTGAATTTCTTTCGGATTTACTTGTTCAGGCGCTGTTCGAAGATTTTGCCCATCGCGTTGAGCGGTTTGTCGAAAATGCCGAACGTACGAACAACGGTCGCACCGAGTTCGCGTTTGAAAAAGAAGCTGCCGTAGCCGTCCTGACCCTTTTCAAAGTAGCCGCTGATTCCGCCGTAGTTGTAGCGTTCCAGACCGAGTTCAAGGGCGTGCTTATACATCTCATGATGGATGAAGCCGGAAAGGTTATAGCGGACGGCACTGCGGTCAATTCCGCCGAAGTAACATAACATTTCCATGTTGGTTACGTACCAGTAGCCGCCGTAAACCAGCTGTCCATCCGCATTGTGGACTTTGACGAGCTTGCAGTAACCGTCGGATACGCTGGCCAGATCGCGGCGCTTTTCGCCGGATCCGGTATCAAAGTTCTTGTATTCGCCGGACTTGTCAAGCATGCCTTCGATATCGGCCCAGTCCTGCTCTTCCATTTCGGACGGATTCTTGATGGTCAGCGTAAAGCCTTCGCGTTCGGCCTTATGGGTATACTTTCTCGAGCTGCCGGACATCAGCTTGTCGATATCCGCAATGTCCCGGTTTGGAATTTCCGGAGTGAGCTTGCCCTGATAGCCTTTGTGGTGCTGGTTGATGCCGTCTTTGAGCTCAACGACCGACTGCCATGTAATCTGATGGCTCGTATCGGTGCCTAACGGCGATTCGTGCCAGTGAAATCCGTTTTTTCGGCGAGAGCGAGATGCTCTTTCGTGTTGTCAAAGCCGCCTTCCACAACGGCGCCTTCGCGGTCGTATTCTTTTACTTCCACAGACGATTCAATACGCCATAGAATGAAGCCTTCCTTTTTCAGATACTCGGAAGCTTCTTCCAGGAAGTCCGCGTCATGAGCGCGGTCATCGCTTAAAAGCCGCCGGCAGTATACGCAAACTTCCACATCTTCATAGCGGGTTTGGGTTCAACGATGACGGCATGGGTAATGCGGTTTTCGTCATTGATTCCCGCCAGAATGAAACGGTCATACAGTTTCGCGTACGAGGGAATCTGCAGGAAGACAAAGCCTAACTGGCTGTCTTCGATAAATTTTTCATATTGTTCAATAGTAATCTGTTCAATTCGCATGAATATCTTCCAATCTTTAATAAACGCGCCTTCATTATACCCTGTCACAATATCTCTTCCAATTTGAGGGGACGGCGAACGAACTAACATTTTAGGCAGCCTTTCTTCAATTGCAAATGCATCGGTTTTCTTTTGTGTCTGTTCTGTGTTCGAATCGAACGCGCCTTAATTTTTACACGCCCGTTGAAAATCAACTTTTTTCATTTTTTGTTTTTGGAATTGCATTCCGGCCCAGCTGTGTTATTATGTTCAGGCAGTCACGAGGGCGCAAGTTCTCATGACAAAACAAATCATGGATCCTTAGCTCAGCTGGCAGAGCAACTGACTCTTAATCAGTGGGTCTAGGGTTCGAATCCCTAAGGATCCACCACTTGAAACCAGATCGAACACTTCGCAGTGTTCGATTTTTTTGCGCTTTTTTGAGCGAGACTTTCCATTTTCCTTAGCATCCTGCTTTCCTTTGCAGCCTCCTTCCGGGGAAGGTCTTTTTCAGACCGTGCCGAGTCGTGCGCTCTATTTCGCCGCTGAGGTCTGCTGCTCCCTCATCCTGGCGGTTCCCTTTGTCCGTTACGAACGGCTATAACGAAAAAATCGGTTTCAGAAACTTTCCAATCCAGTCGCCTTTTGCGGCTGGATTTTTTGTGCCGTTAAAAAGCCCGCTGTATGTGCCTGGCGCACACTAGCGGGCAGAAAAACGAAAGAACAGGGAGAAAATCGAAGGGAAAACGTTAACCAATAAGAGATAGTTTCCGATTGTTTTTGATTACTGACCAGGAACCATGCCCAGACGGTACAGAAGCTGTTCGAGCCAGACACTCAGATCCGTCTGCTTAATCCAGACCATAAAAGCCGATTCTTCACCGGTCCTTGTGGAATGGCGAAGCAGACTGCTCACGCCGATCTGATGCAGATACATCCAGACGCCAATGCCAAGCAGACCGCCGGCCAGACCCATGAGCAGCGTCATGAATATGGATTTGCGGGAAAGAAACAGCATCGAGCCGACGAACCAGAGAAAGTTCCAGCCGATCACCGACCAGCCGGTCAGAATCGCCTGCACCGCAAGAATCAGTACAGAAAGCACAAAGCCGAATACGCCCTTCGACTTGGCGTAATGCACAAATGGCGCCAGCAGCGAACTCGCCGCCCCCAGCAGACCCCAGAAGACGAAGAGCTTCATCAGAAGCGTTCCATCGTACTGATAGGAATACCAGTAGTAGGCAATATCCATGAAGGAGAAAAACAGCAGAACGTTCGCGAACGCCGCCAGGCCGTTTTTGGAATAGACGCTGATCCCGACGGCACACATCATCCAGAACGGAAGATCCGAAAGTGAAACGGCCAGCGACTGGATCGTGCTGTCGGAAGGATGAAGATCAATATAGCGGGCAAAAAGGCCGAGGCCAAGACCTAAAGCCGAATAGAGTACCGCCTGCAAAATCCATGGAATGCCTCCCTCGACGGCCGGAGCGGTCTCTGGAGTCTCGAGGGTCGTCCTCATAATGGGCATGCGTCTCGTACTCGTCATCATATTCATCGGATGGCGCTGTTCGACTGCGAGATCTGCGTGAAGACGGTTCTGGATCGTTGTCCTGTACATATTCTCTGTTTTGGCGATGATTGAAGTATGCGTCCTCCTTATCTTCGTCGTCTTCGCGGCGGCGGGCTGCACGGGCTTCCTTTCGATCCTGCGCTCTGGATGAGCGGCGATCGTCCCGATCCCGGTCTTTGCGGGAACGTCTGGAAGAGCGGCGGCTTCTTCGCGAACGGCTGTCGTCTTCTGTGTATTCTCTTTGCAGGAGAGGCTGATCGTCTTCGTACGGCGCATCGTCAAAGTCAGAATCCTGACCGGTATGGATGTCGTAACGATCTTCGTCACAGGCGGGATCCCAGTGGTCTGCATCATAACCTGAAGAGGGATTTGAATACTCGTCCATTTCTTCTGCAAAGTCCGAAGATCTGGATGTCTTCCCATATGGGCTGCTTTGCGCATCAGCCGGAATATCCGGCATATCCCTGCGCGAGCGGAAATCCGTCTGGGGTACGCTTCGTTTTGGCTGTTCTCTGGAAGCAGTACTGGACAGATCCGGTTTTGCCTGCTGCGGCAGAGGACGCAAAACGACCGGTTTGGACGGCTGAGCAGCTGAATTTATGTCGTTAGATGTCGCCGTTTTCGGATCTTCAAAAGATAAAGATCTTCTTCACGCAGATCCTCTTCATACACGGTTTCTTTCTTTGTATCTTCTGACGATTGGGTACCGCCAAAAAATCGTTGTGTGAATCTCTCATCTTTTTCCCTCCTTCATGTACTTGCTCAAAATTTGCGGGCCTGTTCGATTGGGCCCGTCTGGCACAAGCCGGCTTCTTCGTTTTTGAAACGGCACGCCTTTCTTCAACCGGTTATAGTAAAGAACAGAACCAGTCCCTGCAGGAACGGATTGTCAGGTGGCTGACCATGCGCTTTGTCCCAAAATGTTCGCCGGCTTAAAAGGACCGTTCTGATTTTGCCGGTTTTCCTTAAAAACAGATGAAGCAACGTCTTTGAAACAGCCTTATAAACTGACTGCGTTTTCCAGAGCCGCTTTTGTACGGCGTTTGTCCTTCCTGCAGTCAATTCCATATTCCTCTGCGGCCGTCGACGAAAGCCGATGACAGAAAGGAACTTTTATCATGAAAATTTATACGATTCGTCACGGAGAAACAAATATTAACCATCAGAACCGCGTTCTGGGCCGAACGGATGAACCGCTCAATTACACGGGTTTAAAGCAGGCCGATCAGGCAGGTAAAGCACTGAAAGACATTGCCTTTGACGCTGTGTACTGCTCGCCCATGAAACGGGCCATGCAGACCGGAGAGGCCATTTCAAAAACACGAGCTTTCCTTTTGCGATGAAAATCGCCCCGGCTTTGATCGAACAGAACTTTGGCGTTTTTGAAGGCGCTCTGCGCAATGATCCCGAATACCAGAAAGAAAAGCATCAGTACTTCAAGCCGTTTGAAGGCGGGGAATCGTTTCTGGATGTGGCCGCCCGGGTATACACCTTTCTCGACGAGCTTCAGAAACAGTATCCGTCAAAGGCGCATAATGTTCTTCTCGTAACGCACGGCGGAATTTGCCGGGTGATTGAAAACTATTTCAAAGGCATGGATAATGAAGCCTATGCCGGCGCATTCTATCAAAACTGTGAGGTGAAGGTATTCGATACCGATACGCTGCACCGGGACAGCCTGCAGCCGCTGACTCCGTCTTCATGTGTCCGCGATGACGATGCGCATGAAGAAAAAGATAGAGAGAAAGGAAGATGCAAATGAGAACCATCACAACCGGGATTCTTGCGCATGTCGATGCCGGAAAGACCACCTGTATTGAAAGCATGCTTCTGACCTCCGGCCAGATCCGCAAGGCTGGACGCGTCGATCATCAGGACGCCTTTCTCGACTTTGACGAGCAGGAACGAAAACGAAAAATTACCATTTATTCCAAGCAGGCTTCCTTCACCTGGAAGGATACAACGATCAATGTCATCGATACGCCGGGCCATGCCGACTTTTCCGCTGAAATGGAACGTTCGCTTTCCATTCTCGATACGGCCATCGTTCTGATCAGTGCATTAGATGGCGTACAGTCGCATACCCGCACAATCTGGAAATGCCTGGATGCGTATCAGGTATCGTCCATCCTCTTTGTCAACAAGATGGACGCGACGTCCTATTCCAAAGAAGAACTGCTTTCGGACATTGAGAAAATCTGGATACCCGAATCGTAGATCTGAGCGTGGACGACTGGATCGAACAGTTTGCGGCGCTCGACGAAAAGCTGCTCGATGAATTTGTACAGACCGAAACCCTCTCCCCGCGTCCATGGCGCAGGCCGTCAAGGAGCGCAAGGCATTTCCGGTGCTGTTTGGCTCCGCACTGAAAAACGAAAACATCAGCGAACTGCTCGATGCTCTGCTTGCCTATACGCCAGAACAGGAATATCCAGAAGAATTTGGGGCGCGCGTCTTTAAAATCACGCTCGATTCCGCCAAGGCGCCGATTGCCCATCTTAAGCTGACCGGCGGAACGCTCCACGCCAAAGATGTAATTCACGATGAGCGCGGCGATCAGAAAGCCGATCAGCTCTTCATGGCGAACGGACAGTCCATTCGTCCCGTCAAGGAAGCTTCGGCGGGCGATATCGTTCTGGTCAAAGGGCTTCAGAATCTGAAACCTGGCGACGGACTCGGTTTTGAGACGTCGCGCAAAGAAGCGCAGCTGAGCGCTTCCCTGTGCTACGCACTGATTTTGCCGGCCGGTGTAGATCCGGTCACGATGATGGCGCCGCTGCGGCAGATGATGATGGAAGATCCGATGCTTCAGATCGAATTCGATGAAGCGTCCCAGACGATTTCCATCCGTCTGATGGGCGAAATTCAGAAAGAAATTCTCAAAAACCGGATTTACGAACGCACCGGTATTTTATGCGAATTTGGAAACGGGAAAATCGTCTACCAGGAAACGATTGACGATACCGTCTTTGGCTACGGCCATTTTGAACCGCTTCGCCACTATGCCGAAGTGCACCTGATGCTCGAACCGGGCAAACGCGGATCGGGCATGACGTATTCGTCCAAAGTTCCCCGCGACGTTTTGTCTCTGAACTGGCAGCGGCTCATCCTCTCTTCCCTTTCGGATCACGTCCAGAAAGGCATTCTGACCGGATCCGCGCTGACGGATATTCATGTCACGCTGATCGCCGGCCGCGCTCACCAGAAACATACGCAGGGCGGGGACTTCCGTCAGGCAGCATCCCGGGCGATGCGCCAGGGCCTGAAAAGGCGCAGAACGTCTTGCTGGAACCGTTTTTCCGTTTTGAAATCACAACGCCTGCCGAAGATCTTTCCCGCATTTTGTACGAACTCGAAACCCGACGCGCCAAAGTTCAGGTAGAAGAAATGGAATCGGGAAAATGCGCATTACCGGACGCGGTCCGGTCAGCACGCTGATGAATCTGAATACGACACTTGCCTCCCTTTCCAAAGGGCGTGCCGATATTTCCGTGGAAAACGACGGCTACGACCGCTGCGAAAACGCCGAGGAAGTCATCGAACAGATCGGCTACGACGAAAGCCTCGACCGCTTCTATCCTTCGGGATCGGTATTCTGCTCGAACGGTGTCGGCCTTACGATCGAATGGGATGAGGTGGAAGACCACCTGCACATTCCGCCCGTGGACAATACCCAGACGGTTTCTTCGATTTCGATCAACTCGTCCAAAGTTTCCGCGCAGGAGCTGAACCGCGTCTTCCAGAACGCCGGCGGCAGCAACCAGAACGCGAAAAAGCCGGTCCATCCAAAAGAAACGAACCGACCTGTCGCTCGAACCAACGCAGGTTACGACCTTCTCGCATCTGCCAACGGTTCTGATCGTCGACGGGTATAACATGATTTACTCATGGCCGTCTCTGCGCGAAATTTCCTCGCATTCTTTATCGGATGCGCGCGAAGAGCTGATCAGTCTGCTCATCAACTACCAGGGGTACAAAGGGTATTCGCTGATCGTGGTCTTTGACGGCAACCGCCGCAAAGGCAATCCCGGCTCCTCTTCCAAAAACGGATCCGCTTCGATTGTGTACACGCCATCCGGCATCAGCGCAGATGCCTGGATTGAAAAGAAGGCCGCGGATCTCAAAGGCAAATTTCACTGCATTGCCGCCACGAGCGACGGCCTCATTCAGAACTCCGTCTTCTCCCATGGCGCCACAAGAATTTCCGCCAGAGAACTCGAACGCGCAGTTCTCTCCGTCAACGAAAGCGCCTTTGCAGCACTTAAAAGCATTAAAAACGATGGCCTGTCGATGACAGAACAGGCCATCGTTTTTCTTTGCGCAGGATAGAGAGCACTTGAAAACAATCTGCGTGCGCCTTTCCAGGCGCCGTTCTCGTCTGTGCTTTTCGTTCATTCCCTCTGCGCTTTGCCTGCGCGATAACTATACTGAAGAAAAAAGAAGCTCCTGCACGTTTTTGCCGCTCTGCAGTTCTTACCGTATTGCGACATTTCCTCAGGAGCCGGGGAGGAACCTTATGGAATCCTGCAGTGAAAATCCAATTTTTAAACGCGCTTCCGTGCGGGCGTGGACCGATCAGCCCGTATCGCGCGAACAGATTATCGATGTTCTCAAAGCCGGCATGCAGGCGCCTAGCGCCATGAACAGCCAGCCCTGGGAATTTGCAGTTATCACCAATCCGGAAATGAAAACCCGACTGGCCGGCATTTCTCCATATTCGCATTTTGCGGCCGGCGCGCCGGTTTTGCTTGCCGTTCTGTGTCGCAAGGAGAACAGCTGTCCGCCCTACAATGAAATCGACATGGGCATCTGCATCGAAAACCTGCTTCTGGAAATCACAGCGCTCGGTCTGGGCGGCGTCTGCCTTGGCGTAGCCCCTTTGAAAGACCGAATGAAGTATATGGCGGATGTTCTTCAGCTGGATGAAACTTTAGAATCGATTGCGCTGGTTCCGTTTGGCTATCCAAAGCAGGACGTTCATGTAACTGAACATTTTGATCCAGAGCGTATTCGCTGGATCGAATAGCCGGCGTTCTTCGCTTTCTAAAAAGACGACTATCATTTTTGCTTCGCAGGTCACTGAATTCTGCGGAGTTTTTTCTGGTAAGAGGAGCAATGTCATTAAGTTAAGATTTCTCAGACCACATCAGCGTTAAGCAGTGATGTGGTCTTTTTCTACTCTTCAAGTCAAATCTCGAATGATTCGAGTTTTTCACTTTTTCTAAAAATCTATTGACAAATTTCTGCCGCCGCGCAGCTGCTTCGCAGCCGATGGGGAGAACTTAAAGGAGTTTTCCCTATGACTGCTATCGCCAAAGAATGTTCTTTCTTCAGAAACACCTTCCTCAATATCATCAGCTCAGAAACGGCGAACCCTGCCAATTTTACTTCTCAGTCCGCCTTCACCCGTAAGCGGCAGATTGACCTGCATGAGCTTGTCCTCCTTCCGTTTCAGCTGACAGAGGAATCCCTCGCTGCTTCCTTTCCCTGGATCCTGTTTAAGGGCGGATCATCTGTTTCAGCCTCTGCTGTGTCTCAGGCCCGTTCCAAAATCAACTCTTCACTTTATAAAAACGTCTTCAATCGGTTTAACAAGGCAACTTCCAGCTCTGATGTTAAAACCTTCAAGGGTTATCGCCTCCTCGCTGTAGATGGAAGCGAGATTCAAGTTCTTCCTGAACAGGACAATGACATCACCTATGGCGCTTCTAAAAAGGCAAGAAGAGGCACTTTGTTCATTTGAATGCCGAATTCGACGCCCTCAACTCCGTCTTTACTGACGCGCTGCTTCAACCCGGCTCTGAGAAGAATGAAGATTCAGCTCTTCTTGAACTCGCTCAGCGTTCTTCATTTCAGAAAGCCATCTTCATCGCTGATCGGGGATACGAAGCTCTTATGTCTTTCTATCGCCTGCAGAAGGAACATGTCCCTTTTGTCATACGTATCAAAGACGAGACATCATCTACAAGCATTCTCAAGTACTATAAGACTCCCGAGTCAGAAGAGTATGACATTCCTTTCAATGTGATTCTGACCAGTAAAAACAACAGGCATGTCAAAGACCATTGGGATGTCTATAAGTACATCTCTTCGTACAGGAAGCAGCCTGAATTTGACGGTCAAACGACTGAACTCCCTTTAAATATCAGGGTTGTGAGGTTCAAAGCTGCCTGCGAAGGGAATGAATCATTCATTACCGTCTGCACCAATCTGTCGGAAGCTGAGTTTGGGACCGAGGACATCAAGCAGATCTACCGTCTGCGCTGGCAGGTTGAAGTCGGCTTCAGGGGACTGAAACGAAACACCGATCTTGAATGGACTCATTCAAGGAAGCTTGATCTGGTCCAGGCAGAGATCTATGCCAAAATGACTCTCTACAATCTTTGTTCCCGTTTGCGCAACAAGGTAGAAAGATCTCGTCAGCACCAGAAGCGCATCGCTCAGGCCAAAAAGCACAAGCAGAAGGCAGATTTCGGATTCATCATCAAAACGATTCAACAGTGGCTGTTCAAAAAGCCAGAATCAGCTTGAGTACACTGGAAGATCTTCTTCTGGCCAGGATATCTCCGATCAGAGAAGGAAGAGCTGATACCAGAAAGAAGAAGTGACAGATTTGAAAACCGAAAAGTCATCAGGATGATTTTTTCAACAGGTAGAAAATCATCCTTTTCGTCATGCCTGAGACGCAAAATATAAGAAATAACAACGCTCATGAACAGGGTATACGATTTTTATCCCTCCTTAACTTAATGACATTGGTAAGAGGAGATTTAAAAACAAGTCTTCGGGCTTGACTTTCCAAAATAGTTAGTCGATGCTAATCATCAATCCAAGGCAAATTTCGGCCGAAAAGAACGGTTTTTCATTCTGATCTTTACCATTCTGGATTTGAACGGACGGAATCGATTCCGCTCGTCAGGCAGGCAAAACAGTAACGTTTTGCAGGGATCGTCTGAACCAGCTCTTTTCTGGTCGATCGATAAAACAGAAAAGAAAAGAATAGAAAGCAGGTAAATTTATGAGTTCAGCCTTCCCATTCAAAAAAGTCATGCGCAATGCGATCCTTCTGCTCGTTGTCGCCTCCATGGCTCTGTTTGCGGGCGCATGCTCGAGTTCGAATGATTCGAATTCGACAGCCGCTTCCGAAATGCGCACGGTTCAGACCGATAAGGGCGAAGTGGAAATTCCCGTGAATCCGCAGCGCATTGTCAGCGACTACTATCTTGGCGAGTTTCTTGCGGTTGATGTGAAACCGGTGATTGCTTCTCCGTACGCTTTAAACAATCCGTATCTGGATGGCCTCACAGACGGCATCGAACCGATGAACATCACTTCCGCGGAAACGACACTCGAGCAGTTTACGGCAGCCAAGCCGGATCTGATTGTCACCATTACCGAAGCGGACTACGACAAGTATTCAAAAATTGCGCCGACCGTTTACATTCAGGACGGCAAGCGCAGCGATGAAGATACATTCCGCTACGTTGCCGATCTTGTAGGCAAATCCAAAGAAGCGGAAGACTATATCACAGCCTTCAATGAAAAAGTGGATTCCAAAAGGAAGAAATCCAGAACATCGTCGGCGATCAGACCGTTTCGATTCTCGAAGTCTGGCCGCAGCAGATTTACACCATGGGCTCTCACTTTGCCCGGGGCGGATCCATCCTTTATGACATGTGGGGACTGAAAGCCCCAGAACCTATTCAGAGCACCATGGTCGACGGGGACGAAACGTATAAAGTCATTTCTCTGGAAGCTCTGCCCGAGTATGCCGGCGACTTCGTTCTGTATGGCGTACTGGACGGTACCGATCCGGCTTTCGTAACGTCTTCCAATCTCTGGAATTCTTTGCCGGCCGTACAGAACGGCAAGACGTTCCCATATGAACAGGTAGCCTTCATGCATCGCGATCCGATTACGCTCAATAAGCAGGCCGATCTGTTCATCGAATTTTTCGAGAAATTCCAGGAGAACTAATGATGCAGACCAGTACGAAGAAAACGATCTTCTTTCTGGTGATTCTTACGATCGCAGCGGTTTTCGCTGCGATCCTTTCTGTCTTTCTGGGCAGTACGGACATTTCCTGGCAGACCGTACTCGAAGCGCTCTTTCGCCCGGATCTGACCAGTCACCAGCAAATCGCCGTCGTGGAACTGCGCCTGCCGCGAACGATCGGCGACCTTCTTGTCGGGGCCGGTCTGGCCAGTGCCGGCGCGCTCATGCAGGGCATGACGCGAAATCCCTTAGCGGACAGCGGTCTGCTTGGCATTAACGCGGGTGCCTCCTTCGGTGTGGCGCTCTGTCTGGCGTTCTTTTCCAATGTCACGTTTGGTCTGACGATTTTTGTCTCCTTTCTTGGGGCGGCCGTTTCCGTCTTTCTGGTGTTCGGTCTGCTATTACTGAAGCATCGAAAACTGGATGCAACCCGCCTCGTTCTGGCCGGTCTTGCGGTAAGCATGTTCTTAACCGCGCTGACCCAGGGCATTTCCATTTTGACGAATACCGGACAGTCGCTGACCTTCTGGAGTGCCGGCCGTACGGCGGGTATCCGCATGGATCAGCTTAAAATCGCGGCACCGGTCCTAATTGCTGCATTAATTGCGGCCCTTCTGCTTTCCCGACAGGTTTCCTGCTTTCGCTTGGCGAAGAAGCAGCCCGCTCGCTCGGTCTGAATCTCAATCGCTCCCGGCTGCTGACGATTCTGGTCGTCCTGCTTCTGGCGGGTACGAGTACTGCGCTTGCTGGCCCGGTCGCCTTTGTCGGTCTTCTCGTTCCCCATATCGTCCGCCGCATTGCGGGCGGCCGGTATGAAGCCATTCTTCCCTGCTCCATGATGCTTGGCGCCTTGATGATGGTTCTGGCGGACATTCTGTCCCGTACCCTCAATGCGCCGACAGAAACGCCGGTCGGCCTGATCTTTGCGGTGATCGGTGTTCCGGCTTTCATCTGGATCAGCCGAAAGGAGGAAGAAACCGATGCGTAAAAAACAGAAACAAATCTGGATTCCTCTGCTCATGGCCGTTCTGCTCGTTCTGGGCATTCTTTTCGATCTGAATGCCGGCTACGCGCAGATTCCCCTATCGGAGCTGTTTGCGGGCAATCCCGTTTTGCTCGATATTCGTCTTCCCGGGTTCTCGCCTGCGTTCTGGTCGGTGCCGGACTTTCCCTTTCCGGAGCAGTTTTGCAGGGGTTACCCGCAACGATATGGCTGAACCGGGCATTCTTGGCATTAACGCCGGAGCCGGTCTGGCCATCGCGATTTTTATCGTCTTCTATCAGGGCGGCAATACGAACTGGTCGCTGATGATGCCGATCCTTGCCTTTCTGGGCTCAGGCGGCGTTTTCTGGATCGAATACCGTCTGGCGTACAGCCATGGGCGCATTCATCCTAAAAAGCTCCTGCTGATGGGTGTCGCCATTTCCCTGGCCGTCACTTCCTGACGACCATCCTCATGCTGCGAATGCCCGATTCGCAGTACGCCTTCGTCCAAAACTGGATTGCGGGCAGCATCTGGGGCGCCGACTGGCCAAACGTCATCCGTCTGGCGATCGGTCTTACTGTAGTCGGGGCGCTGATCTTCTACTTTTCACGAACCCTGAACGGGCTGATGCTTGGGGAAGCGCTGGCGACAGGAATTGGCATCGACACGAAAAAGTCTTCCCGTCTGTTTCTGATTGGGGCCATTGCGCTGAGTGCGTTTTGCACGAGCATCGGCGGCGGTCTGAGCTTTGTCGGTCTGATTGCCCCGCACCTTTGCCGGCGGCTGGTCGGTCCGAATTATCGCCATCTGCTTCCCGCCTGCGCGCTGGGCGGCGGTGTGCTGATGGTGTTTGCGGATATCATTTCCCGTACCTGGTTTCTACCGTACGAAATGCCGGTCGGCATTACCGCTGCCGTGCTGGGTGCACCGTACTTCCTGTACCTGCTCGTCAAGGAATAAGCCAAAAGGAGTCTCTTTATGGAACACAACGAAACAGTAAATCCATCTATGCCGGATCGTACCTTGAAGTCTTCCGATTCGAAGTCTGCGTACGCGATGGAAGGCCGGCATCTGAAAATCGGCTATTCCGATAAAACGATCATTCCCGAAATGAACGTAAAAATTCCGCAGGGGCAGATCACGAGCATCATCGGCCCAAACGGCTGCGGCAAGTCCACTCTGCTTAAGGGACTTGCGCGCATTCTTCCGCTGCAGGGCGGTGAAGTCCTTTGCACAATCAGAACATGAAAGATATGGGGACGAAGGAAATCGCCCGTCAGCTCGCCCTTCTGCCGCAGGGACCGACGGCGCCGGCCGGTCTGAGCGTCCGTGAGCTCGTCAGCTTTGGCCGCTATCCGTACCAGAAAGGGTTTGGCACGATGAACGAAACAGACCGCCAAATCGTCGAACAGGCGATGAAAGACACCCGGACGCTGGAACTGGCCGATCGCAGTGTGGATCAGCTTTCCGGCGGACAGCGCCAGCGCGTCTGGATCGCGATGGCTCTGGCGCAGGATACACCGCTCATTTTGTTAGATGAGCCGACGACGTATCTCGATATGGCGCATCAGCTGGAAATTCTCGAACTGCTTGAACGGCTGAATAAGGAAAAGCAGAAGACAATCGTCATCGTCATCCACGATCTGAATATGGCCGCACGCTTTTCCGACTATCTGGTCGCCATGAAAGACGGACTGATCCTGCACGAAGGAAATGTGGGACAGATCATGAGTGCTCCGGTTTTGAAAGACGTTTTCAGTCTGGACGCCCTGATCGAAAAGGATCCCTGGACCGGCAAGCCGACCATGGTTTCGTATCGGCTGCTTTCCGGATCCTGATTTTGAAATCGAAAAAATCGGCCGGATGTCCAGCCGATTTTTTGTGAGTACTCTCTAGTTGTGATGGATGAGGTGATCGTTAATGGAAATTGAATTTGATGCCGTTATTTTGCAGAACGGAACGATGGATGCTGCCTATATTGAAGTGCCCTATGACATACGCGAACGGACGGAAAAAGACCGCTGGCTGGTCGACGCCCGGTTTGATAACGTTCCCTATTCCGGTCAGGTCGTGCCCATGAAAACGCCGTTTTATCTGATCGGCCTGAACAAGCAGGTAAGAAAAGCACTGGGAAAGAGCTTTGGCGATCGCGTGCACGTCGTTTTAAAAGACCGGCAGATGTCGAAGAAAACCGATCGTTCTTCTGAACCGATACAGACAGATCCATCTTCCGTTAAGGAAGAAAAACCTGTTTCTAAGCAAACCAGACCTGCCTCCTCCAGGGACAAAAAGACGCCGGTTCGATCCAAACCGGAAACCGTAGACGAATACATTCAGAGGCAGCCTGAATCCTGGCAGGCGGATCTGAAAACGATGCAGCGCATTTTGCGTGAGGCAATGCCGAATACGATCGAAAAGATTTCATGGAGCATGCCGACATTCTGGAAAAAGCGAAACCTTATTCACTTTGCGGGCTTCAAAAACCATATTGGTCTGTATCCAGGCCCAGAAGCGATCGAACAGTTTAAAAACGAACTCAACGGCTATAAGACGAGTAAAGGCACTATTCAGATTCGGTATGGAAAAATCGATGAAGCGCTCGTTTCCGCCATTGCGAAATGGACTTTGCAAAACCAGGAAGCCGTCGATGCCGCTTTGAAACCTGAATCCGTTAAACCCAGATAATCGTCCCCTCTGCGTTCTGAGCCTTGCCTGACGATTTTCTTTTGCCTCCGAACCACCGGAGGCTTTTTATTGGGAAGATTCCGAATTTGGAATTTTGAATGCCGGACGTTGAATTGCTTCCGTTTTCCGAGCGTTTGTGCGGTTTGAAAAGCGCCAAAAAAACAGACCCTGAGGATTTCAGGGTCTGCACGAAGATCCGCAAACGACTCGGCGTCTTTGATAAGATCGCCTGTCTATGGCGCGGATTCAAAAGTCAAAGGAGAAAAAGACGCTTATTTAACAGGGTAGCCAAGCATTTCGAGAACGCTCTTGGCGCCGTCGAGGGCAGGTTCCGGGATGTCCTGCAGAGTGACTACGGATTTGGCTTCGCGGTTAATGGCGGCTACGCCGTATACGGTGTTGTAGTCGTTGAGCAGTACGCGGGTCTGCTTCTGATCGGCATCGTAGGATTCGACTTCCAGATAGCCGTCGTCTTCAAGCTGGGAAGCGCTGGTTTCGTAGGTCTGAGACGCTTCGGTTTCGTTTTCGAAGTTCTGGCCTTCAACCTGGAAGGAACCGTTGTCGTTTTCGGCGGTAAAGGTCGTCTTGTCGCCTTCGGTTACGACATCGCTGACGCTGTAGCCGGCGTTCGAGAAGGCCATGCTGATGTCTTCAAGAGAAGCAGCAGACGTTTCCGTTTTGGATTCCTTGGATTCTTCAACGGAAGATACAGGTTCGGAAGCCGAAGATTCGGTTTTTGTTTCCGGAGCGGAAGAGCATCCCGCAATCATTAACGCAGACAGCAGCGCGAGCGCTGTAAGTGATCTTGTTTTCATATTACCTCCATATTAGGCAGTACATTCTGCCCGGAATTAGGCAGTACATTCTGCCCGGACCTGGAACGAAGGGACATGTCTTTTGCAAGTGTAAAACTTGAAGGGCTGTTCGACTGGTTCAGGTACATCTTTCTTTACTTTCATTTAATAGTAGAGGAAGCGTTTTCCCGGCTTTGATGACCGCCTTTTCTTACAACGTCAAATCGCATACTCTTCTGCCTACGCGATTTCCTTTAAAAAATCGTGATTTTTCGACAGGATTGAAAAACTATACATCCGGTCCCCGGTTTGAATCGATTCGTTTTAAAATAGAGAAAGAATTACAGCTGAAAACAGAGTGAGGAGGATTATCAATGCTTCGAATTGGAATGCTTACGAGCGGAGGAGACTGCCAGGCGCTGAACGCCACAATGCGTGCCATCTACCTTTCCGCCATGAACAACGCTAAGGAACCCGTAGAGTTTTACGGATTCGAAGACGGCTATAAAGGCCTGATGTACAACCGCTACCGCATGCTGACGAGTGCCGATTTCAACGACATCCTGACACGCGGCGGAACCATTCTCGGTACGAGCCGGGTGCCGTTCAAGGATCTCGACAAGCCGGATGAAAACGGCAATAACAAAGTCAAGCTCATGAAGCAAACGTATCATGTGCTCGAACTCGACTGCCTGATCGTTTTAGGCGGCAACGGCTCTTTAAAAACCGCCAACCGTCTTTCCCAGGAAGGTCTGAATGTCATCGGCATGCCGAAGACGATCGACAACGATCTCTGGGGCACCGACATGACGTTCGGTTTCCAGTCCGCGGTCGATATTGCGACCCGCGCGATCGATGAAATTCACACGACTGCTTCGAGTCATGGCCGCGTATTTATCGTCGAAATCATGGGCCACAAAACCGGATGGCTGCCGCTCAACGCCGGACTGGCCGGCGGCGCCGATATCATTCTGCTTCCGGAAATCCCCTACGATCTGAACGTCGTTCTCGATGTCGTTAAGAAAAAGAAAACGAATAACCACGGCCGCTTCATGATTCTCGCCGTTGCCGAAGGCGCGATTTCGATCGAAGACAAGAAGCTGTCCAAGAAGGAATACCAGAAGCGCCTGCAGAGCTACACGTTCCCGTCCGTTTCCTACAAACTGGCCGCAGAAATTGAAGAAGCCACCGGCAAGAAGTCCGCGTAACCATTCCAGGTCATACCCAGCGCGGCGGCATGCCGGACGCCTACGACCGCGTTTTCGCCAGCCGTCTGGGCGCTGAGGGCGGACGCATGGCCTGCCAGGGTGAATACGGCTTCATGGTCGCCTATCGCAACCGCGAAATCGTCAAAGTGCCGCTTGCCGAAATCGCCGGCAAGCTCAAGCTCGTCGATCCCGATTCCAGCATCATTCAGGAAGCCAGAATGCTTGGCATTTCGTTTGGCGATAAATAGCGGCGTGTTCTCTTTCAGTCAAGCCGTACGCTATATTCCCTGTCCCGGCTAAACTGAAGGTATACGAAGAAACAGGAGAGGTGTTGATCCTCCAGGAGGTACCCCTATGTCAAAATTCAACGAAGTTAAAAACGAAGCGCTCAATCTGCGCAGCGATGCCCGCAAAGCACTGCTCATCGATCTTCTGCGCGCGGAAGAAAATCATGTAGCCAATTCCATGATTCCTCTGGAAGCCGATCATCGCGCTGCCATGAAAAAGAAGAAGACGACCGTCTGTTCGGTATCGCCATGGCTTCTGCCGCCGTTGCCGCGCTGACCGGCGCCGCAGTGATCCTTGCTGTGAAGGGCAAACGCAAACTGGAAGAAGAAGCCAGAAAAGCGAAACTCCAGCTTGAGCAGGAGAAAAGGACATGATCCGCAAGCTTGCGCAGGTCAAGGGCCGTCACTAAGCGCTGACCGGATTATCCTGAACATATCCTTCTGAACGTAAGCGTCAAATAAAAGACGGGTATTTTCTCGACCGCCTCCTTGGGATAATTCCTTTATTCAAGGAGGCTTTTTCATGGAATCAATCATCCCTGCAATCGATCTCGGTATCGATTTCTCCAAAGTTAAAAACATCTATCTGGCTCAGATGCCTGCTGACCTTCGCAAAGGAATTGACGGTTACGTCTCCCTGGTTCAAGGACCTCTCGCTCTGGATCCGCTGGATGGATCCCTCTTTCTCTTCGTTAATCGACAGAAGAACAAGATCAAAGGTATCCTTCGTGACGGAAATGGATTCTGGCTTGTTTATAAGCGACTCTCCAGATCTTCCCTTCAGTGGCCTGTCAGCACTGACCAGTCCGACTTCATGCGAATTGACTGTTCGCAGCTGGCTTCTCTGCTTTCCGGTCTGTCGATTGTTCCCCAGCCGGCATTTCTGCCACGAACTTATAAGTATGTTTAAACCAATTTAAAAGGATGATTTTCTTGAAGGAATATCAAGATAAATCATCCCATTTACTTTATCTATCGCTCTAAATATGTTAAAATTAATACATGAATGTGCCGAACCCTTACCAGACAATCCGCAACGAGCTCCTCGAAGATCTTCATCATCAGATCAGCACCATGACGGAAGAAGAGAAAGACAAATTTATTGAGGATATGTACCTGGATCTCTATTTCGCTAAAGAAATCAATAAAGCCGTGAAAAGCGGCCGCTTTGGTCCTTCTACGGAAAAGATGGTTCCCTTGAAACTGGATTACTCTGAAAACGAGGACGGCGGCCCAGATATCAATATTCTGAATAAACAGCTGGCTCAGCTTGATCTGAAAGCCGATGTTTGTTTTAACCGGGCTGCGAAATATCAGGAAGAGGGAGACCGCTATCGTAAAGAAGCTGAAGATTTAAAGCTCAGTTCTGTTGAAGGAAGCAAGAAAAACCTTCCACCAAGTGCAGAAAGCAGGAAGCGGTCAAAGAAACCACTACCTTCAGTGTAGAAGGGGAAAAGCGCATTTGCCCAGTTTGCGGCTGTGAGATGAAAACTGTTGGAATGAAACGTCACTATAGGATTCATCGGATTCCCGCTCGCTATAGGCTGGAAGAAGTGCTGCGTGAGACAGTCGCGTGCCCAAACAAGTGTACGGATGAAAACGGGAAAGCCATCATCCGCACCGCCGAACCTGACGAGCCTGCACTGATCGACAAGAGTGTCGCAACTTCCTCTATGGTCGCGGGAATTGCCTACGATAAGTTCGTAATGGGAACCCCGGCCTATCGTCAGGAAAAGCACCTGAGTCTCACGGGACTGCCGATCAGCCGTCAGACCATGGGCAACATCCTGGAAAAAACTTACGATCTTTATCTGAAGCCCCTCGTAAAACAAATGATTGAGGATCTCCCAAACTGTAACGTCGTCCATATGGATGAGACGGTTTTAAAGTGCACGGAGGTTAAAGATCGAAAACAGTCTTCTATGGTTGTCGCCGTCAGCGGAATCTATGAAGAGAACCAGATGGCTGTCTATAAGTTTTTCCCTTACAAGAAACAGGAGTTCGTAATCGCCCTCCTTGGCGGTTCTTTTCGTCATGCCCTTATGACAGACGGGCTTTATGCATATGCCAACTACTATGGCCCCTGCAGAAAGCTCAACTGTATGGCCCATGCGAGAAGAAAGATCTTCGAAGCCATCAAAGTCCGGTCAGACTTCGCGCAGTATCAGGCAGACGTCCTGAAGTGGGAAAAGACCACACTGGAGAACGACGAAGAGGCCGCAGAAGCGGCAGCCCAGCTGGACGAAACAGAGGACCCGAACCCAGTCCGGGTCTCCAGATTCTGCTCACAGCCCTGTCTCTGTTCGGGAAGCTCTACCACATCGAATCCCACGTTGCTTCTTACTCGCACGAGGCGAGAACCGAAGTTCGGCAGGAACTTTCAAAGCCCTGCTTTGAAAGACTCACAAGAGTCATGATGGAGATTCAGAGTGGATTCGAGGAAAGAAGCACCGCCTACAGAGCAGCCAAGTACTTCATGGATCGAGCGAACTCGTTGGGAAGGTACCTGGAAGACGGTGATTATCCGATCGACAATAATGTGGCAGAAAGAGCCGTAAAGCCATTCGTGATCAATCGCAAAAACTTCCAGACTACGAAGAGTATCAAAGGTGCGGAAGTCGTCGCAGCGTTTATGACTTTGTTTCGATCGGCTGAAATGAACGACTTAAATCCAGAGCGCTACATGGAGTACGTTCTGGATGAACTCAAATGGTTCAAAGACGATGAAATCGCGGTAGATGTATTGAAGTCACTTCTGCCGTATTCAAAGGATTTACCTGAATATCTTCGAATTGGATACCGTGGACCGGATCCGAAGTATGAAGAAAACGATGAAGAATAAAAAATACGCCAAGCGGGATCTCGAAAGGGATCCCGTTTAGCGTATCTAATATTCAGTCTCGCGTATACCCGTCGATTGTTTGACACTTACTTCTGAACGTTCTATAAACCCGATTCTAAAATCGATTCAACACACAAAGGCTGCCTTACGACGAAGAGGTTTCTTCGAAGGAAGGCAGCCTTTGCATGCATTTCTTAAGTTTAAACATCGGGCTTTGCATCATCCGGTTCGAGATTCTCGATCCGGATTTCCCCGACTGGTTTTCCGGCGCTTCTTATTCTTCGCCTGCAGGATCTGTCGTTCGCATCCACACCACATGACGGGTGTGATAGCTGCCGTCTTCCTGTTCATCGAGAACCTGGCGGGAATACTGGTTTCGATCAAAATCCGGAAAATACGTGTCGGCTTCAAAGTCCGCATCGATTTCCGTCAGGATCAGGCGCGAACAGTACGGCAGAAAGGCGCGATAAATCGAAGCCCCGCCAATCACAAAAGCGTCAGGCTGTTCAAATACCGTACCGTGATCCAGTGCTATGGATTCGGGTACATGTACATTCTGCTTTTTATACGCGTCCAGCCACTTCAGGCAGTCTTCGACTGTGGAAAGGTCAGCACGCCTTCGCGATTGATTTCATGGGACGTGAGCACAAGATGAAGACGGCCGGGAAGCAGTCCAGGCAGCGACTTCCACGTGTTGCAGCCCATGATGACCGGGCGCTTCATTGTCACCTTACGGAAAAACTTCAGATCCTGTTTAAGGCCGCGCTTCCAGGGCATATCGCCCTTCCAGCCGATTTCGCCGTTTCTGCCCACTGCGGCGATGGCGTCAAGGCGGATCACTGGGTAATGGGCATCCGCAGTTTTCCCATGTGCTGATACCCTTCCAGATGCACGTCCTTCAGTTCTTTCGAACTGTCAAAGTCGTAAAAGTTTTTCACTTCCGGGTTGAGCCAGAGCTTCGGTGCCGGCAGCGGCTCATTCGTGTGCCAGCGCTGCAGAAGTTCCTGCATCTGCTCGAGCTGATTGACGTAAATGTGCGCGTCCTTAATCGACCAGTCCAGGCGTCCGACTTTCAGTCCGCACACCTGAGCCATCATGCACATCAGTACCGCATACTGCGTAACGTTAAACGGCAGACCCAGACCGACGTCGCACGAGCGCTGATGGACGAGTACATTAAGCGTTCCATCGGTAATGTCCCATTCGCTGCTCCAGACGCAGCTGGGCAGAACCGCCGTATCGAGTTCCGCATCCTGCCATAAAGACATGACCCGGCGCCGGTCTTCCGGATGGTTTTTAAGCGAATCGATCAGCTTGTCGATCAGATGGTACTTGCGAACGATGTAGCCGTACGCCGTACCGATCGTATGCGCCATGGACGGATCGAAATGCTTGAGCACCCGGCCGGTATTTACTTCCAGCCAGTCGCCGTTTTCATCGATTTCCCATTCGTCCCAGATGTGCACATTGCGCTCCTGAAGCCAGCGCACATCGTTGCTCTGCGCCTGATAAATCCATAACATTTCCAGAACCGCCTGCCGTAAAAACAGCTGCTTGACGGTCAGGATCGGAAATTCTTCGCCGACATTCAGCGTGAAGTGGGCAAACGGAATTTTTTCGTATCCACGCCTGTACGGTTGGAAACGATCGTTCCTTCGCTGAGAATCGTCTCGCAAAGGCCGCAGTAAATTTCATCCCATTTAGACATTCCCTTTCCCCTTTCTCTGCTGGTTTTCTTCTTTGCCGCCTGCAGCGGCAGTTTCCCTCCCTGCGCAGGCGTATCGGCTTCTGGATTTGCCGGCATTTCTGGGGCGCGCAACGAAGTGTACGTCGATGCCGGGAGCACTTCGAGGCGGCCGGTCTGTTCTGGAAGAACGTCCTGTTCCAGATAGCGGGCAATGCCGTGTTCATCGTTGGTCCAGGGCAGAACCACATCCGCGATCGCCTTGACCGGCGGCGTGGCATTGCCCATCGCGATGCCGACTCCGGCTTTCTGAAGCATTTCAATATCGTTGCTTTCATCGCCAAAAGCGATGACGTTTTCTTCGTTCAGACCATAATGTTCGCAAATGCGGTCCAGGCCGAATCCCTTATTGATTTTCGGATCGACGTATTCGTAAAGAACGTCCGCGGTGGGAAAGCTCACTACCCCTTCAAACGGATGCGCTGCTGCGATTTCCTTAATGCGCGGCTGATCTTCGGCGCGGCTGCGAATGACCAGCTTGTCCACATCGTGATGTTCCAGAAACTCCTTGAGATCGACAATAATTTCCTCTTCGCCAAACTGCTCGGCAATGGCGAGCGTTTCCAGTGTGGAAAATTCCACATAGCGGCGGTTGCCGATCATCGGTTCAAAATGAATGCCGGGGATTTCCCGGAAAATTTCACAGATCTGCCAGACCAGTTTGCCGTCGAGATGCGCGAAGGTCTGTTTTTCTTTTGTGCGCATATCGTAAATGGCACCGCCGTTCATGCCGACTAAAAAACTGATCGAATTTTCAATGCCCCACTGGCGGCTGAGAATGACGCCGCTTTCGACCGGGCGTCCGGAAATAATCCCAAACAGGATTCCGTATTCTTTCAGGCGGTTTACGGCCTGACGGGTTTTCTCATCGAGCTTCTTTTGCGAATTGAGCAGCGTGCCGTCGACATCGACCGCAATCAGCGTTACGGGTTTCATAAGCCTCCTCCTTTTTCAGGCGCTTTGCCGCCTGATCTGTCGCTGGGCTTTTCGCAGAATATGCCTTTTCGAAAAGCCGTTTTGTTTTTCGGATTTATAAAGCTTAACCGGCGAGAGCGGCTTTTTCTTCCAGACGCTTTGCGGAAAGGTCAAGCAGTGTCTGGATCTGTTCTCTTGTCATTTCGTCTTCGACCAGCTGTTCATTGACCATACGGTCCAGCTGTTCACGCCAGAATCCCTGTTCCAGCACGATACGGCACGAAACTGGGAAGTTCAGATCAGGAATGAAGCCGAGAAAGGACATCCAGAAATCGAGATTGGTAATCCGGCTCGAACGATCAACGCTTCGTCCTCGACGAGCGCCTCGTAAACGGCGGGCGTGATCGTCTGCGTTTTGAGAGCGGATAAAGGGGCGCCGGTCGTATCCATGGGATCTTCCTTTGCGCTGACCCGGAAAATGTCCACTTTGTCGGCGTCCCGCAAAATCTGATCGAGAACGCGCTGAAAGCCGGTATCCATATCGGGAATGGAAAGCTTGTTATGAACGGAAACGGCCTGAATGACCATTTCTTTTCCTGATTGGACAGCTCGTTTAAGAAATCTTCCTGTGCGAGAATTTCAGCGCCTAAAGCGGCATGATCGACGCTTTTCGCATCCATGAACGTATGAAAGCGGCGCACCTGTTCAAAGCGGCCGATGTCATGAAACAGCGCTCCCAGATGGGCGAGCTTCTTTTCTTCTTCACTCAGGTTCAGATTTTCGGCAATCTGATCCGCGGCTGAAACGACTTTCCACGTATGGATGATTTTCAGACGAATCTGTGAATCCTCCGGATTGTAGTTCTGCACGTACTCAGTAAAACGCTCTTCTTCACGCATGGTTCTTCTTCCCTTCCTGACGGACGATCCGTCAAACCGATTTTGTTTCTTGCGCCGGTTTGCGCATGCCTATTTTATATCATGCGGCCAGAAATGGGCCGAATCAGCCAATCTGGGTCAGATTTGCATCGGTGTTCGTTTTTCGTTTCGCCTGAAAAAAACGCCCTGTTTCATACAGAGCGATCGTCTGGTTTCCTGTTCAGGGCTGCTGTTCGGGCCACGCTGCCCTGTCGGATCTTCTTTCCTTTCCAGGCTCAGGACTTCTGGCCGGTCTGCGCCGGCACCCTTTCCAGAGCCGCAAACAAAGGCGCCGGATCCAGACTAAAGTCGTGACAGCCCGCTTCGCAGATTTGTACGTACTCTTCTTCTGGCCTGCCATCCGCAAAGCCCAGGGAATGGCGTAAAGAAACACAGGAAGAGATTCGCGATGTCCGTCAAAAAACTGACGGGCAAATCCAGCGTGAACTTTTTGTACAGCGCGGGATATTCCTCGTATTCATCAAGCGCGGCTTCGTCCTGAGCGTCCACCTGCCAGATGCCCGCATCCGCAAAAGCCCCTGCTTTGGGACGATCGAGAGATAAAACTCTCCCTTGTCTCCTTTAAAGACGAGCTTCCAGTCTGCAAGACGGGCGGTTCCGATCGGGATCGCGTTCGGGCATCGTTCTTTCATCTGTTCGAGATGGAGGTTGCTTCCATAAGCTGCATAGTATTTCATATTCGCTCTCCTTGGCTTCCTCCACCATACGCAATATTTCCTCTCCCTTCAAAACGTCTTTGGAAATTCGTCAAAAAGCGTAAAGGGAGTGGCCGAAACCACAGAGCGAAAAAATCCCCGAATCTTCGGGGAATCAATCTTAAAGCGAATTGGCCTGCAGATCGCGCATGTACTGCAGGAAAACCTTGCAGCAGCAAAGGCTTCATACACATCCGCCTTGGAGCTCAGTTCAAACGGAGAATGCATGGACATCAGCGCCACGCCAGCGTCGATGACGTCCATTCCGTAGTTGGCCAGAATGTAGGCGATCGTTCCGCCGCCGCCCTGGTCGACTTTGCCGAGTTCCGCGGTCTGCCAGACGACATCGTGATCATCGAGCAGTTTGCGCAGCGCGGCGATGTATTCCGCACGAGCGTCGTTGGAATGGCTCTTGCCGCCGGAACCGACGTACTTGGAAATCGCGATACCGCATCCAAACTGCGCGGCGTTGCCGTTAGGGAAGAAACTTCCGGTACGTTGGGATCATGAGCTGCGGAAACATCGCACGAAAGCATCGTGGAATGACGCAGAGCCCGGCGAACGTTCAGTTCGCTGTACTCGCCCAGTAAGGAGAGCACTTCAGCCACCTGGTCTTCAAAGAAATGCGACTGCATGCCCGTCGCGCCGACGGATCCGATTTCTTCCTTATCCACAAGCAGGCATACGGCGGTACGCTCGAGCGTTTCGTTCGCGAGTTCGAGCTGGCCGATCAGACCCGTGTAGGCCATGACGCGGTCATCCTGTCCATAGCCTAAAACCATGGAACGATCGAGGCCGCACGTTCTGGCTTCGCCCTGCGGAACGACTTCGAGTTCGGCACTGATGAAGTCATCTTCATCAATGCCGTAGCGGTCCTTGAGCAGACGCAAAATGTTCGCCTTGACTGGATCGGAAGCTTTTTCGTCGCCGTCTTCCTTTTGCGGAATGGAACCGGCGATGACGTTCAGCGCTTCGCCTTCGATGGCTTTGGATGTGGGCTTGCTGGCCTGATCCTTGCCAAGATGCGGCAGGACATCGGTAATACAGAACACTTCGTCTTCCGGATGATCGCCGATGGCGATATCCATGTGCGTGCCGTCCTTCAGAACAACCACGCCATACATCGCCAGCGGAAGTGTCGTCCACTGGTATTTCTTAATGCCGCCATAGTAATGGGTATCGAACAGGCAGATGCCGTCCTGCTCATAGAGCGGATGCTGCTTGAGATCGAGACGGGGCGAGTCGATGTGCGCGCCGACAATGTTCATGCCTTTGGCGATCGGATCGCTGCCGATGTGAAAGAGCACAACGGCTTTATCCATCATATTGAAATAGACTCTGTCCTGCGGCTTCAGGCTCTTGCCGTTTTCGGCGTATTCGTTAATGTTGCGATAGCCGAAACCTTCAGCAAGCGCAATCGCCTGCCTGACGCAGCGGCGTTCGGTTTTTCCAAGGAAAAGAAAATTCATGTAGCCTTGGGCAAACGTCATGATTTCGCCAAGCGTCCTGTCATCGCAGGCAAGCCAGGCGTTTTTATTTTTACTCATACGTTTCCTCCATTCGATGGACCAGTTTCCAGGACAGGTCAATCTGACTCGGATCGGAATTGTCGATCTGCAGCCTGTCTTCCTGTGAGAAGAATCCGGATTGAGCAGATGCTTCTCTTCAAGAAGATGCTTCAGATGGCGCACCGTTCCTTCATTTCCGTCCACAATTTTGACGTTCGGACCGGCGAGCTGCTGCAGGCGCTGCTTGAAAAACAGAAAGTGCGTACAGCCTAGAACGATAAACTCTGCGTTCCTGCTTTGCGCCAGATAGTCTCTCAGCGCCGCGTCGACAGCCTCCAGATCGTCCAGACGGTCTTCTTCCACAAGCCGGACGAGTCCTGGACATGGTACCCGTATGATCTCATGGCCGCTTTGAAAACGGTTTTGAGCCGCTCAAACTTTTCCTGATGAAGCGTCAGGTTCGTGGCCCAGACCGCAATGATCGACGGGGTTTTCAGATCGGCAGCGACTTTGAGAGCCGGTTCCATGCCAATAATGTCGAAATCAAAGTGTTCGCGCAGCAGCGGGGCGGCAGCGCTGGTCGCCGTGTTGCAGGCGATTACCACCGCTTTGACGTGCTGTCTGGCAAAGGCTTCGACAATTTCCATCGAATACGTCTCGACGACTTCACGCGGCTTTTCCCCATACGGATTGCGGGCGGAATCGCCAAAGTAAAGAACCGTCTCATTGGGCAGTTCCTTTCGAATCTGCGCCGCGACGGTCAGTCCGCCAAGTCCGGAATCAAATACGCCAATTGGATCACAGGGTTTCATCTTCATCACCGCTATAACTATACAACGAGACCAGAGAAGCGCCCAATTTCCCTCTTTTCCCCATATGCGGACAGATTCTTCATGTTTCCGTTTTTCCATCGTGATTCATCGGGCTTTCGCTTTTCGCCTGCACTTTACGAGAGCGCTGCTTTGCTTCTGTTCTGCCAGGCGTGGATCGAACGTGTTCCAGACGTAAAGAAAAGACGCCGCAGGGGCGTCTCTTTGTTTCCTTTAAACCTGGTTAAATCCGGTTAATCCGTCAGTGATTGTGACTGTCGGGATAGACTTTGTGAAAGCGTTTGCCGTACGCGCTGTACGCATAGTTAATTCCGGCCAGAATCAGGACGGCCGCAATCGTCACCCCTAACAGAATGGCCTGTGCCGTTCTGGCCGGGATGGCCGCGTACATCCACGCAAACAGACTGGCGACGATGCCGATCAGCGCTGCCGCGATCACGACCAGATTCAAAATCCAGCGTTTGTTTGTCATCGCTTTTCCCCTTTCTGCCGCGAATCGCAGGCGAACGGTTTCTACCGGTTCAGATCGTCTGGCCGTTCCAAATTGTTCGCTACCCTGATCGATTCGCTTTAATTCGAAAAACGGGCTCCGAAGAGCCCTTAACCGTATGGCAGGCTTCCTTGAATTCCTGGAAGGGAATCATTTTCCGGCTGGTATTTCAGTCTTGTCAAGGATCGCTTTGCATCGCCAAATGCAGGTGGGATCAGACGTCAGGGAAAGATCAGGGATCCTTCTTCTGGACCAGCTTCCTTGATGGCAGTCATCTTTTTGGCCTTCGCTCATCGGTTTGGATGGCTATAGCCTATCACAGCCGGATTCAAATACCGCCTTGCCGCCTGCATCTTTTCCATAATGGTCTTAACTGGTTGCTTATCTGTCCAAATTGGCACGCGTATTGTATTTATGTAAGTGTCAAACAATCGACGGGTATACGCGAGACTGAATATTAGATACGCTAAACGGGATCCCTTTCGAGATCCCGCTTGGCGTATTTTTTATTCTTCATCGTTTTCTTCATACTTCGGATCCGGTCCACGGTATCCAATTCGAAGATATTCAGGTAAATCCTTTGAATACGGCAGAAGTGACTTCAATACATCTACCGCGATTTCATCGTCTTTGAACCATTTGAGTTCATCCAGAACGTACTCCATGTAGCGCTCTGGATTTAAGTCGTTCATTTCAGCCGATCGAAACAAAGTCATAAACGCTGCGACGACTTCCGCACCTTTGATACTCTTCGTAGTCTGGAAGTTTTTGCGATTGATCACGAATGGCTTTACGGCTCTTTCTGCCACATTATTGTCGATCGGATAATCACCGTCTTCCAGGTACCTTCCCAACGAGTTCGCTCGATCCATGAAGTACTTGGCTGCTCTGTAGGCGGTGCTTCTTTCCTCGAATCCACTCTGAATCTCCATCATGACTCTTGTGAGTCTTTCAAAGCAGGGCTTTGAAAGTTCCTGCCGAACTTCGGTTCTCGCCTCGTGCGAGTAAGAAGCAACGTGGGATTCGATGTGGTAGAGCTTCCCGAACAGAGACAGGGCTGTGAGCAGAATCTGGAGACCCGGACTGGGTTCGGGTCTCTCTGTTTCGTCCAGCTGGGCTGCCGCTTCTGCGGCCTCTTCGTCGTTCTCCAGTGTGGTCTTTTCCCACTTCAGGACGTCTGCCTGATACTGCGCGAAGTCTGACCGGACTTTGATGGCTTCGAAGATCTTTCTTCTCGCATGGGCCATACAGTTGAGCTTTCTGCAGGGGCCATAGTAGTTGGCATATGCATAAAGCCCGTCTGTCATAAGGGCATGACGAAAAGAACCGCCAAGGAGGGCGATTACGAACTCCTGTTTCTTGTAAGGGAAAAACTTATAGACAGCCATCTGGTTCTCTTCATAGATTCCGCTGACGGCGACAACCATAGAAGACTGTTTTCGATCTTTAACCTCCGTGCACTTTAAAACCGTCTCATCCATATGGACGACGTTACAGTTTGGGAGATCCTCAATCATTTGTTTTACGAGGGGCTTCAGATAAAGATCGTAAGTTTTTCCAGGATGTTGCCCATGGTCTGACGGCTGATCGGCAGTCCCGTGAGACTCAGGTGCTTTTCCTGACGATAGGCCGGGGTTCCCATTACGAACTTATCGTAGGCAATTCCCGCGACCATAGAGGAAGTTGCGACACTCTTGTCGATCAGTGCAGGCTCGTCAGGTTCGGCGGTGCGGATGATGGCTTTCCCGTTTTCATCCGTACACTTGTTTGGGCACGCGACTGTCTCACGCAGCACTTCTTCCAGCCTATAGCGAGCGGGAATCCGATGAATCCTATAGTGACGTTTCATTCCAACAGTTTTCATCTCACAGCCGCAAACTGGGCAAATGCGCTTTTCCCCTTCTACACTGAAGGTAGTGGTTTCTTTGACCGCTTCCTGCTTTCTGCACTTGGTGGAAGGTTTTTCTTGCTTCCTTCAACAGAACTGAGCTTTAAATCTTCAGCTTCTTTACGATAGCGGTCTCCCTCTTCCTGATATTTCGCAGCCCGGTTAAAACAAACATCGGCTTTCAGATCAAGCTGAGCCAGCTGTTTATTCAGAATATTGATATCTGGGCCGCCGTCCTCGTTTTCAGAGTAATCCAGTTTCAAGGGAACCATCTTTTCCGTAGAAGGACCAAAGCGGCCGCTTTTCACGGCTTTATTGATTTCTTTAGCGAAATAGAGATCCAGGTACATATCCTCAATAAATTTGTCTTTCTCTTCTTCCGTCATGGTGCTGATCTGATGATGAAGATCTTCGAGGAGCTCGTTGCGGATTGTCTGGTAAGGGTTCGGCACATTCATGTATTAATTTTAACATATTTAGAGCGATAGATAAAGTAAATAGGATGATTTATCTTGATATTCCTTCAAAAAATCATCCTTTTAAATTGGTTTAAACATACTTATAAGTTCGTGGCAGAAATGCCGGCTGGGGAACAATCGACAGACCGGAAAGCAGAGAAGCCAGCTGCGAACAGTCAATTCGCATGAAGTCGGACTGGTCAGTGCTGACAGGCCACTGAAGGGAAGATCTGGAGAGTCGCTTATAAACAAGCCAGAATCCATTTCCGTCACGAAGGATACCTTTGATCTTGTTCTTCTGTCGATTAACGAAGAGAAAGAGGGATCCATCCAGCGGATCCAGAGCGAGAGGTCCTTGAACCAGGGAGACGTAACCGTCAATTCCTTTGCGAAGGTCAGCAGGCATCTGAGCCAGATAGATGTTTTTAACTTTGGAGAAATCGATACCGAGATCGATTGCAGGGATGATTGATTCCATGAAAAAGCCTCCTTGAATAAAGGAATTATCCCAAGGAGGCGGTCGAGAAAATACCCGTCTTTTATTTGACGCTTACGTATTTATTAACATTCATTTTTTCAAAAGCGAAAGGAAAAGCCGAATTCGTGTACTTTTCGAATTCGGCTTGATTTAAGAGTCCAGAATTATTTCCCGTCTGAATAGCCCGGAGCATTCTCCTCATTCTTTTTTCGGAATCGGCAGACAGCCGGCCTTCTTTTGAAGACTGGTAATCGAGGCCAGAAGCAGCGGATCCGTCTCTGGATTGACGCTTACTGGATTCGTCGTTTTGGAAGTCCGGATTTCCTCCGTCTTTGTTTCGGGCAGCGGTACAGTGGCTGTTTCCGGTTTCGATGAGGCCTGCATGGTCTCTTCCAGACTGGAAGGCTTTTTGGGTGCAGGTTCTTTTCCAGTAAGTTCTTCTTCCAGAACAGACGGGCTGGCCGGTTCTTCTTGAACATAAACGTCGTCGACGGCTTCCCCGTTTTGCACGGACGATTCGTCATCCAGGACAGGCTCCGCTTTGCCGGTATCCGCACGAACCGCACTCTTCTCTTTCGAATCGGCGAGCGGAATGTTTTCGGCCGGATCGAGCGGGAAGCTCATGATGGCTTTGAAAATGTCGCCGTCGGTCTGAATGATGAAGTCGCCGTTCTGGACTTCGACAAAGCTTTTGATGATCGCCAGACCCAGACCGCTTCCCGCTTCGTGACGGCTGGCATCGCCGCGTACGAAACGTTCCATGATCTGTTCGGGATCAAAGTCGAGAATGTCTGCTGACGTATTGCGGAAAATCAGCTCGCAGCTCGAACCGCGGTTGATCAGGGTAATGAATACGCGGGAGCCGGGCAGCGAATACTTGCGGATATTGGAAAACAGGTTGTCGATGACGCGGACCATCTTGTTCGGATCGAGATCGATCATGACCGGTCCGTCCAGATTCATAATCGTTTCGAGCTGTTTTTCCGCCAGCGTATCGATCCATTCGGCCTGCACCTGTTCGACCAGTTCACACAGATCGATGTGAACGAGATCGAGTACGATATCGCCGCTGGTCGCCTTGGTGATATCAAACAGGTCTTCAATCAGCGAAGCCAGACGGGCGGAATAATTTTGAAGATGGCTGGCGTAATGATGAATATCGTCCATGTTGTCGGACATGCTGATGAGCTCGGAATAGCTCTGAATGCCCGCTACTGGCGTCTTCAAGTCGTGCGAAACGTTGGAAATCAGCTGGGACTTGGACACCTGGCTGGCCAGTCCTTCGTTGCGCGCGTTTTCGTAATTGCCCGCAATATGGACCAGATCACTGACGATCGGATTGAACATGCCGGCTTTTTCCGGCTTGAACTCGCTGTAGTTGCCCATGGCCAGAGAATGCGAAGCATCCAGAACGTGCTGAAAATCCTGCGAGATGGCTTTGGCAATGCCGACTGCAAAAAGAATGGCGATCAGGCAGCTGATCAGCACAGCCGCAATCAGTCCAAAAGGTCGAAAAACAGGACGCCAAGAAGCATGAATGCTCCCGTCAGAACGATCCATAAAGCAGATAGTATCGTCAGACGGAATACGGGCATGTGCCGGTTTTGCGAAGAGAAGCTTTCAGAATCCAGTCCTGGGCATGCACATAACCCCAGTAGCAAAGAGAATCCTGTTCCACAAAAGCTGCCGGACCCATTTTGAAAATGCGCTTAATGTAGAGCGCGATCAACGCGACAGTCATAAAAACCAGGAACCAGAGCAGAATGACGGTCGCCCAGGCGACCAGTTCCGCCTGCCAGTCGTTCATCGCAAAGGAAAGGTACTGCGCCTTCAGCGAACCGTTCGCAAAATTCATCGTGACACGGTTCAGGCCTGGGGAAAGAATCGCGTACATACCGCCAAGAACGAGAATCGCAAACAGCGCCTTCATCCGGCTGAGCTGTGTCAGTAAAGGCAGCCCTTCTTCCAGCCGGTAGCGAAAGAGCAGGACGAACAGAACCACGACGATGGATCCGTATAACATACAGAAATCAAATCCGGTCTGGTTGACGTCCGCAGCGACGCGGGCGACTACGCCGCCGTTGGGCTGCAGCGTTTTGGGTACGTAGTAATGAATGGAAAAATCGTCCGGGAGCACCAGCGAATACGCGTATTCGCAGCCGCTTGGCGAATTGCGCCGCTCTTCGGGAACGAGCGCCGGATTGACGAGAATCGAACGCGCCCTCGAAAAGGAGACGTCCGGCTGAATTGCCCCGGAATACGTGATGCCGCCCGCGGAAGAGCGGATCGTGTAGTCGAGTGCACCGTCGGTCTGGTTATACGAATCTTTCCAGTTGTGGGAATACTCGTTTCCGCCGTAGCGGATAATCCAGGCGAGGTTGGAATCGCGCGCCAGAGATTCGGCGGAAGAGCGAATGCTGTTGCCGGCGTTTTCCTCGATGTACTGCCGTATCGTCGAATCGGTTTCCTCATCCGTTTTCAGCCATTCGGTGCCCGGAACTAGCGATCTGGCCCGGACCACCGCCATGGCTTCGAGCGACGGGGCCAGCGCTTCGGTAAAGACATCGAGCGTTTCTTCCCCTGCAGGGTAATTTTGGACGTCAGTTTGGTCGCCAGCGTACTCAGGATGAGCAGCAAAATGCAAAGCAGGCAGGTAAACACTTTCGCACCGTTCGATTTCCCGCTTTTTTCAGTTCCGGCTTTGCCGATTGAAAGCTGGTGCTGCTTTTGGGCTCGTCTTCAAAGGCTGTATTCGGCGCGCTCTGCGTGCTGTCCAGACTTGCCGTCGAAGCCGGCTCGATCAGCCGGGCTCCGCTTATCATGCCGTCAGAGGATCTTTGCGCATTTTGTAGCCGAGGCCCCAGACCACCTGAATGTACTGCGGCTTTTTCGGATCCTCTTCGATTTTTTCACGCAGTTTTCGAATGTGGACGGTAATGGTTTCGGTCGAAATCGCATCTTCTTTCCAGACCAGCTCATAAATCTCGGCTGCGGAATAGACACGCTCGGGATGGCGCATGAGCAGTTCAAGAATCTGGAATTCCTTCGGGGTAAGATGCACCGGCTCATTGCGGACAAACACTTCCTTGGTCATCGGATTCAGAGACAGATCGCGGTTGACGAGCGAAGCGTTATCGGGTTCATCCTTGGCGTTTTTCATTTCCAGAAAACTGTCGTAGCGGCGCAGCTGCGCCTTGACGCGGGCGAGCAGTTCCATGGACGAAAACGGCTTGGTCAGATAGTCGTCGGCACCGATCGTCAGGCCGTTGATCTTATCGACTTCTTCGGATCTTGCCGAAAGGATAATAATCGGGAAATCATAATTTTACGGACTTCCTGAATCATGGTCAGACCGTCCATGACCGGCATCATCAGATCGACGATGGCCAGATGAATTTTGTCTCCCGCTTTGCCAAGCTCTTCCAGGCCCTGTGCGCCGTTGGCGGCCAGCAGGACCTCGTAGTTTTGTGAACGAAGATAAATCGCAATCGCATCGCGAAGCCCTTTTCATCTTCAACAACAAGAATCGTATGGTTCATCGTGTTCCCCTCTTTCTTTTCCTGTCTCCAGACGGATCGGAATTTCCCGTTTGCCTGCCGCGTATGTTCGCGCCAGAGCTTCCAGTCTGGTTTTATCTTCTAATTCTGGTGTCTGCACAGGCTTTTCTTAAGCAGACACTATGCTTTCAGTATAAAGCGCCGTATGCATCTGCGCGCTTTTTTAAGAAAACCTTCAGATGGCCGGAAGAATTTTTCCAGAAGCCCTCTGGATGGACCAGATGCGATGCAAGGCTGCAGATAGCTTTCTCCAAACACTCTCCAGTTGGAGAGAATTCTTGCCGATTTCCGTAAAAAAGCCCCGCAGACTGCGGAGCAAAAGCGCTTCATAAAGCAGGACCATCCAGGGATTCGATCCGCATTTTTTGCCCTTATCGGACCGCCGTTTTATTGCGTACGGCTTTCTTTTCCCCGGTCCGGTTTTCCTGCAGATCCGAAAGACCGGCCAGCCGGCGCGCTCGATCTTCCATCGCCTTTCGTCTGGCCCGCTCGAGCATGACGCTCTGCAGCGAGGTATGTTCCAGACCCGCATTCGCACGGTTTCGATGCTTCGACTTTGGTGCATGCACTCGTTCGGCGCTTCTGACCGGGCGGCGAAAGCGGATCGGCCGCATGCCGCCGGTACAGAACAGATGGACGCCGGTTATCAGCACGATCAGTAAAAGAATGAAAACGAGTCTTCGCTCCGGTACGGCAAGCAGACCGAGCAGAAGCAAAACGAAGTACAGCCCCCACCGGCCGGCGCTCGCTTCCCAGTCGCAGCGCGTGAGCCAGAACCAGCACGGATAGCTCACCAGCAAAACGATCGGTCCGCAAAATACCAGGGTGATCATGCTCGAAACATCCATGAGCAGACCGGCCAATATCTGACCAACGACGCACAGGACAAGGTTTCGCATCGCTTCTTCAAATTTAAAGCGGCCGCAGACCATGAGAAAGGAAAGCAGCAGGCTGATCAGAATTGTAAACGGGATCCGGGATCCTTCCCCGGAAGCCAGAAGCAGGCCGCTGGCCATGCCGACATTGCCGGCGCCAAACCAGAACAGCGAGCTCTTCCAGTACTTTTTATATTTCGGCTGCAGTGCCTTGTCCAGAAGCGCGTCCGGTCACAAAATTTCTTCCATCCTGCGCGCCAGGACGAAGCGGACGGAGCCGACCGGCGTTTTGATCCGTTGTAGACCGCTTTAGGATTTGTCTTTTTGTATTGCCGAGTCCATGCGCTCACCTCGCTTTCCAGTTTACTGTCTGGTGTCAAAACTTATCCTGTGAAATTCTTATCAATTTTGAAAGATTGTCTGTACCGCTTTTTCCGGCAGCCTGCAAGGCAGGCCGGTATCGTGAAAAGCGCATTTCCCGGGGAAACGCGCAGGATTTCAGAGAGGAGTCTTGCTCTCTGTACAGACGAGATGAAATCGGGCACTTTTGTACGGCTTCCGATTCTAGATTATTTCTTGTCTGGAATAGATAGTCTAACTGGATGCCTAGTAGTTTTCAACCGGGCGGCGTTCGGCTTTCAGATTGTGCTTTTAAGCGAACGCTTCGCGAGTTCGGCTTCGACTTCATGCCAGCTGACATCCTTCTGTGCCATCAGCACGCAAAGATGATACAGCAGATCGCCCATTTCGCCGATCAGATGTTCCTTGTCCTGACTGAGCGAGGCGATAATGACTTCCGTGCACTCCTCGCCGACTTTTTGAGAATCTTTTCTTCGCCTTTTCCAAAAAGATACGCCGTATACGAGCCTTCTTCCGGATTGGCTTTGCGATCCATGACGGTTTCGTACAGTTCCTGCATTTCGTTATTCTTCATGCTCTTTCTCCTCAAAGCTTTCCAGCTTGCGATAAAAACAAGTGCGATTGCCCGTATGACAGGCAGGACCGGTACTTTCTACCTGAACGAGCAGCGTATCCCCGTCGCAGTCCTTGTACATCGACTGAACGATCTGGAAATTGCCGGACGTTTCGCCTTTGATCCAGAGCGCATTGCGGCTTCTGGACCAGAAGGTTGCTTTTTCGTTTCCAGCGTCTTTTCCAGCGCTTCTTCATTCATCCAGGCGACCATTAAAACGGTGCCATCTTTGGCGTCCTGCACAACGGCCGGGATGAGTCCGCCGCCTTTTTCAAAATCGAGATCGAAATCCTTGCCCGTCATCGAACCGCAATCCCCTTTCCTTTCAAATAGTCTTTAACATCCGTTACGCTCAGCTCATCGTAGTGAAAAAGCGACGCAGCCAGGGCAGCATCCGCGGCGTCTTCTTCAAAGACTGTCGCAAAATCTTCGAGCTTGCCGCAGCCGCCCGAAGCGATCAGCGGCACGCTGACGGCCTTTCGAACGGCTTTGCACAAATCGAGGTCAAAGCCCTGCTTTGTGCCGTCCGCATCCATGCTCGTCAGAAGAATTTCTCCGGCGCCAAGACGCACGCCTTCTCGAATCCATTCGATCGCGTCGCGTCCGGTATCGATCCGGCCGCCGGCTTTGTAGCAGTGCCAGGAACCGTCGGGCTGCCGCTTGGCATCGACCGCCAGCACAATACAGCTCGAACCGTACATGTGCGCGGCCTGTTCGATCAGTTCGGGATGATCGAGCGCGGCGGAATTCAGAGACACTTTGTCCGCGCCGTGATTGAGCAGATCACGGATCTGTTCGATCGAGGAAATGCCCCGCCTACGGTCAGCGGAATAAAAACCTGTTCAGCCACGCGGGCTACGGTTTCGACCATCGTCTTGCGGCCCTGCCAGGTGGCTGTAATGTCGAGAAAGACGAGCTCATCCGCACGCTGGTCGTTATACTTTCTGGCCAGCTCCACCGGATCCCCGACTTCCTGAATGCCTTCAAAATGAACGCCCTTGACGACTTTGCCATCGCGTACGTCCAGACAGGGAATGATTCGTTTCACTAACATGACGCATCCTCCCCACGCCTTTTCCGGCCGCAATCGCCTCTTTTAAGGAGAGCGATCCGGAATAAATCGCCTTGCCGGCGATGGCGCCATACAGATTCTGCTTTGCAAGACGCTCAATATCGCTCAGCTGACTGACGCCGCCGGAAGCGACCAGCTGACAGTCTGTAAAGGAAGAAAGATGCTCCATCAGATCAAAGGAAGGGCCCATGAGCATGCCGTCCTTGCGGATATCCGTAACGATCAAAGTTTGAACACCAGCCTCTTCCATCTGTTTTACGGCGTCATCGAGTTCGATGCCGCCATCTTCGAGCCAGCCGGCGACCATGACCCGGCCGTCTCTTGCATCAAGCGAGACGGCGATCCGATCGCCGTACTCTTCACAAAGGTCCTTGACCATCTGCAAATCTTCCAGAGCCGCTGTGCCCAGAATGATGCGGTGCATGCCATGATCGAGGTAGCGTTTCGCATCGGCTTTTGTTCGGATGCCGCCGCCCACTTCCGCTGGAATATGGAGTGCGTTTGCGGCTTTTAAAATGAGTTCATCGTTGACGGGATGACCGGCTCTGGCGCCGTCCAGATCGACGAGATGAATAAACTCGGCGCCGTCGTTTTCAAACGAAGCGGCGGTGCTCAGCACATCGGCAGCGACCTGACTGGCCTGATTGTAGTCGCCCTGACGCAGGCGAACCGGCTTGCCGCCGAGAATGTCAATGGCTGGAAAAATAATCATGCGCCAAACTCCTTTCCAAACCATTCCAGAATACGCAGTCCCGTCGTTCCGGATTTTTCCGGATGAAACTGGCAGCCCAGAACGTTGTCTTTCCATACGATGGCCGGAACCGTATACGGTCCATAGCTGCAGTACGCCGCCAGCTCGGACGGATTCCAGTCCATACCCGCGTAGCTGTGGTCGAAATATACGTACGGATCGGCTTCGATTTCTTTCGCGATTGGAAAATTCGAAGCGCAGTACAGACGGTTCCAGCCGATTTGCGGAACCGGCAGCGTAATCGCTGTTCCGTCTTCATGAAATTCAATCGGCTCCATGGCTTTCACGCTTCCCTGCAGAAGGCCAAGACCTTCGTGTTCGCCAAATTCAAACGAACGCTCGTACAGAGCCTGCATGCCCAGACAAATGCCGAGCAGCGGGATGCGATCTTCTTTGACTTTTTCAGAAGCCATGTATACAGGCCGTTTTTGTGCAGAGCGCCGATCATGTCTTCAAACGCGCCGACCCCGGGCAAAATGAGCTTGGAGCAGTCTTCGAGCTCCGCTGGCGAAGAACCGATTTTCGTCTCCAGACCCAGATGGCTGCAGGCGGACGTCACGGAATGGAGGTTGCCCATTCCATAATCAATAATTCCAATCATTCCAGCACCCCTTTCGTCGACGGCAGACGGTCGCTTTCAATCCGGATGGCCTGACGGATCGCCCGGCCCAGTCCTTTAAAAATGGCTTCGATCTGGTGGTGATCGTTTTTGCCATACACGTGGACATGCAGCGTCAGCCCCGCGTTAAAGGCGAAGGCGCGCAGAAATTCTTCAATCATTTCCGTGGAAAAGCCGTTGATCGATTCCCGGTGAAACTGTACGTCCAGTACAAGATACGGGCGTCCGGAAAAATCGAGATCGACCTGCGCAAGACTTTCGTCCATCGGCAGGCGGCAGTTTCCGTAGCGGGCAATGCCGCGCTTGTCGCCCAGGGCATTTCGAACGAGGCTTCCTAATAAAATCCCGGTATCCTCGATCAGATGATGGTCGTCCACATCGACATCGCCGTCCGCTTTCAGACGCAGATCCATGCCGGAATGAAAGGCGAACAGCTCAAGCATGTGGTTAAAAAGCCGATGGGCGTCGCAATGGAGGCTTCGCCTGTTCCATCGAGATCGAGCGCGATCTCGATCTGGGTTTCTTTTGTAACACGGCGATCATTCGATTTACGCATGCTCTTCTCCTTTGGAAAATTCGAAATTTTCGCTCTTCGAAAGTTCTGAATGGTTTGCGTTTCTGTCATTAAAGGCTTTAAGAATGGCTAAAACCTGGTCGTTTTCTTCGGGCAGGCCGATCGTAATGCGGATGCGCTCCTTATTGCCGTACGTACGAACGGTAATGCCAGCCTCTTCAAACGCCTGTTCGAGCGCTTCAATCGATTTTGGATCGTCCTTTGGACGCAGCGCATAAAAATTGGCGTGAAATTCGCCCGCTTCCAGAGAGGAGAGGGCTTTGAGTTCGTCCTGAATGCGGTTCGACTCGTCGACGATGACGTTCAGATAGTCTTCCATGATTTCCGGATGGGCCAGAACAGCACGTGCGGCGAGCTGATCAAGCGTCGAAATCGAATAGACGATTTTATACAAAGCCAGCTTCTCGAGCAGCTGCGGCGAAGCGCTCAGATAGCCCAGCCGAATTCCCGCGGCACCCCAGGCTTTGGAAAGCGTCTGCGTGACGATCAGATTGTCATGTTTTTCAATCCGATTCAGAGCCGACTGATCACAGAAGTTCATATACGCTTCATCCGCAGCCAGAACAATCGGATCGAGCATAGTCGCCAGCCGGTCAATTTCCTCGCGGGTTAACAGATGCCCGGTCGGATTGTTCGGGTTGGAAAGCAGGACAAGTCCTGCATTGTGTTCTTTAGCGAAGCGGACAAAATCGTCGAGATCAAACGAACCGTCCCACGCGGTATCATACAGACACGTATCGGACTGGATGCAGCCGGCGTAAAAGCGGTACATGCCAAAGTCCGGATTGAGCATGACCAGCGTTTTTCCATCCCGGCAAAGCGTGGTAATCATCAGCTGCAGCAGCGCGTCGCTGCCGTTACCCACGACAATTTCTTCCGGCTTCAGACCGGTCTGCTTCCCGATGGCCTTGCGCAGTTCGATGGCGTCGTCATCGGGATAGCGGTTAAGCGCGCTCTCCTGAAGCAGCGCGTGAAACGTATCGAGGATGCGGGAATCCCAGGGTCTGGACGATTCGTTGGCATTGAGCAGGACGCCCTGGTGGCTGTGCGCTTCATAGGTATAGCCCATGGCTTACTCCCCTTCCTCGCGCTCGATCTCATCCTGGTTTTCGGACGCGTCGTGCACGCGGATGCGCACCGCGTTGGCGTGCGCTTCGAGATCTTCCTCCTGCGCCATGCGAATGATCTTGTGTCCATTCTTTTGAAGGGCCTGATCGGAGTAATACATATAAGAAGATTTTTGGTAAACGCGTCGACGCCTAAAGCGGAAGAGAAGCGGGCTGTGCCGCTGGTCGGCAGAACGTGGTTGGTGCCGCCGAAGTAGTCGCCGATGCTTTCGCACGTCGTATAGCCGAGGAAGACGCTGCCGGCGTTTTTAACGAGCGGCAAATAGTCGATCGCGTTTTCCACCTGAAGTTCGAGGTGTTCCGGTGCGATTTCGTTGGAAATTTCAATGGCTTCATCCATCGTATCGGTCAGAATGGCGGTTCCAAAAGAAGCCAGGGACTGTTCAATAATTTCTTTTTCGGCAGAACGTCCGTCTGTTCGCGCAGCGCCTGATTGACCGCTTCGATGAGCGGTTCGCTGGTGGTGACCAGAATCGAGGATGCCATCGGGTCGTGTTCCGCCTGGGAAAGCAGATCGGAAGCGACATGATCCGGATTGGCGTTTTCGTCCGCAACGACGAGAATTTCACTGGGTCCGGCGATCATGTCGATATCGACTTTTCCAAAAACCAGCTTTTTCGCTGCAGCGACGTACATATTTCCAGGGCCGGTAATTTTATCGACCGGCGCGATCGTTTCTGTACCATACGCCAGTGCGGCGACCGCCTGCGCGCCGCCGGCTTTGATAATTTCGGTGACGCCCGCAATTTTCGCCGCGGCCGCCAGGTTGGGTGAAATCTTTCCGTCTTTTCCCGGAGGCGTCGTCATGACAATGCGGCGAACGCCGGCCACTTTGGCCGGAATCGCGTTCATTAATACGGAAGAAGGATACTGCGCCCGACCCCGGGGACGTAAATGCCGACCGCATCGAGCGGCAGCACCCGCCAGCCGAGGTATACACCGTCTTCTTTTTCCAGAGACTGCGGCGTCTGCACCTGCGTTTCGTGGTAAGCCAGAATGTTCTGGGCGGCTTCCTGCATGGCCGCGACAAATTGCGGATCGGCTTTGGCCGCCTGCTCTTCGAGCTCTTCATTAGAAACGATAGGATCGTCCAGATCGATGCGATCAAACTGAAGGGTCAGATCGTGGAGCGCCTGATTTTTGCCGGAACGGACTTTTTCAATGATGGAACTGGTCTTCACCAGCATGTCCGGCGAAATTTCATACGCACGGCTCTGAAGGTAGGCTTTCAGTTCAGCCCGGTCGTCTTTTCCAATGGTTTTAAGCATTTTCACTCACCGCTTTCTGCAGATCCAGAAGGACCTGTTCAATTTCCTTTTTCTTCAGCTTCCAGCTGGCTTTGTTCATAATGACCCGCGCGGAAATCTCGCAGACTGTATCGAGTACCTGCAGGCCGTTGGCTTTCAGGGTGCTGCCGGTTTCCATGATGTCGACGATGCCGTCCACCAGACCGATCAGCGGCGAAAGTTCTACCGACCCGTCGATCTTGATGATTTCCACGTCCATGTTGCGTTTCAGAAAGTATTCTCGGGCGACGTGCGGGTATTTCGTACCGATGCGCACGCGTCCTTTTTGGTAAACAGATCCGAATCGGGCAGCGCCGCGACAATGAAGCGGCACTTGCCGGTGTTCAGATCCAGCATTTCGTAATAGTCCGCCGGGTTTTCGAGAAGCGTATCCTTGCCGACGACGCCCAGATCGGCGGCGCCGTGCTCGACGTACGTAATGCAGTCGTTGGATTTCACGAGCACGTAGCGAATGTCGTGTACCGTATCGGGCAAAATCAGCGCCCGTCCTTTGTTGCGAACTTTTTCGGTTCCGTAGCCGGCTTCTTCGAGCATCGTCAGCGTTTTGTCTTCGAGCCGGCCTTTGGTCAGCGCAATCGTCAGACTCATGGGCGTACCTCCATTCGGGTTTCAATGTCTTCCAGGCCTTCTTCTTCCAGCAGGCAAACGGCGAAATTTTTGCGGATGCGCGCCGCCTCCGCAAAGGCTTCTCTGGCTTTGTGCGGCGGATAGGCCAGCACGATTTTGCGGCGCTCTTCCTGATCCGGAAGGAGAGCCACTAACGGATTGATTTTAAAGGCGAATCCGATGGAGGGCATCGAATTTCCAAAAGCGCTCATCAGATTGTCATAACGGCCGCCGGAAAGCACCGCGTTCGAAGCGCCGGGAACGAACGCTTCAAAAATGATGCCGGTGTAGTAGTTGAGATGCGGCAGCTTGCCCAGATCAAAGCCGATCATCTCGCCGTAGCCGGCTTCTTCCAGAAAACGACCAGTCGCTTCGAGCTCTTCGAGAACGGCTACAGTCGACGGATCGAAGGCGAGTGCCTTGGCTTTTTCAAGGGTTTCAAACCCGCCGTCGAGCAGCGGAAGGTGCAGGAAATAGCGCCGTATGTTCTGGTCGAGATGCTTTTCATCGAGAAAGTTCTGCAGTTCGACCATCGACTTCTTATCACTCAGATCCGCGAGCGTCGCAATATCGTCTTCGTCATCAAAAACCAGACGGGCCGCGTCGGAAAGCAGACGCGCATCCGACATTTCCAGACGCCAGTCTTTCAGACCGTACGACTGCAGCGCCTTGAGCGATTCCAGCGCGCAGATCAGAACCTGCAGATCGTCGGTGCTGCCGATCAGTTCGACGCCGCAGTCAAGAGTCTGAATGGCTTTTCCGGTATAGGCTTTGCGCAGTTTCCACACATCGCTCAAATAGGACAGACGCAGCGGATGAGCCGCGTTTTTCAGGGCGGTCGCGGCGATGCGGGCGATCGGAATGGTCATGTCCATTCGGAGCGTGACAATATCCTGGTTTTCGTCGAACAGCTTGACCATCTGCCGGTCTTCGAGATTGGAAAACGCCTGATTGTACGTCTGGTAGTATTCCATCGCCGGCGTGCTGACTTCTTCAAAGCCAAAGGCATCAAAGACATCGAGAATCTGCGAACATAAGGCTTTTTGCTTGCGCACATCGCGCGAGAGCGCGTCTCGACATCCAAACGGGGTTCTCAGTTCCATGACAAATCCTTTCCGGAATGGATCTAAAGATCCATCCCTTTGTTCTGATCGTTTACGGGTTTACGCCATTCCTGGCGTTTCTGGCTTAAATTTCTGACTGTCCAGACGGTTTTGAATTTTTCAAATCCGTCAAAATCCAGCCGTAGAAACAAAAAACTTTCACCCCAAAGGACGAAAGTATCGTGATCCCACCTTTTTACGTTCTCCTCGCGAAGAACGCCTCTGCAACTGAAAAGACAGTCTGTCCTTTAACGGAGACATCCGGGATCCCATTTCCTGAATCCGGCTCCGGGCTGTGATTCCATCCTGTCTCTGTCTTCCTTTCACCGTACGGAAGCTCTCTGCTCAGTTCAAAGATGTACTGGTGCCCTTCTGCGCCTTTGTGAATTTATTCCAGATTTTATAAATCGCCCTGTGCGGTGTCAACTTTCCCTCCCGCAGTTTACAAAGGTCTTCCGGCGAATGTTTCATTTTCTTACATTTTTCAGACGCTTTGTGCGTTCTTCAAAGACGTTTTGACCGCTGTGTCTTCACTTTCCATCCAAAAGAAAAGAAGTTCCCAGGCTGAGAACTTCCTGCTCGAACAAATCGATTCTCCCTCAGGCAAAGACGCTTTCCCTTTGCCCTTCTGGCCGCTTTCTTTTAAAGGCAGTAAAAATATGCGCAAAGTCTGTCTTCAGTGCGATCCGGCCGCACGAAAGCAGCAGAAGCGGGGACAGGCTATCGATTTCTCGTTTTATTTCTCTCTTTCGCGTGTGCGAAAGCCGGGTGTACGCCTCCTTTCTGCATGAAAAAACGGAAACAGCGCCTTCGGCTGTCTCCGCGATTATTTCTGCAGAATTCCCTCCGTTGGCATTATCCAAATCAGGTTAGCGGTCGGAGCGCCCAGCTCCCTCTCAGCTCATTTGTGAGCTCCCGTGCTGTTCTCGTTTTCTTTATTGTAGGCTCTATGTGAAAAAGGAAAGGCTTTGCGTACCATACAGCCTTTCCCGAGCGGCGGTCGCCGTTCTAAGCGCTTTCTCTGACAGTGCAGCAGACATCATAATCCGTACGTCTCAAATCATGCCCTCCGCAAAGCGGATCGGACAGGATAAAGAATCGATACCACAGAAAAGCCGTGAAGGCAAAATCCGGACAGACGGAAAACCGAAAAATCGAGCGATTGGGCGATGGCTTGTCCAGCCCAGAAAAAACGCGCCGGATGAACGTCCGACGCATTTTTCTGAGCTTTGCAGAGTCTTCTTTATTTCTGCTGGGAGCGGATATAGTTCAGCGTGCCGCCCACATAGAGCGTAGGCAGATCTTCCAGTCCAAACTGACTGTTGAGAACATACGTATGGCCTTTGGTCTGGTTGATGACGCGAAGTCCCTGTTCTGGGTCGAGGTCGTGCAGATTTTCGAACGTGAGCACGTCCATCTCGTCGATATCGTCATAGTCTTCCGGATTCTGGAAGGTGAGCGGAAGAATGCCGAAGTTGATGAGGTTGGCCAGGTGAATTCGCGCAAACGATTTGGCCAGAACCGCCTTGATGCCCAGATACATCGGGGCGAGCGCCGCATGTTCGCGGCTGCTTCCCTGTCCATAGTTTTCGCCGGCTACGATAATACCGCCGTTATTGGCTTTGCAGATTTTGTCGAAGCCTTCCTTATTGTTGCGGAACACGAAAGTCGACAGCTTTTCGATATTGGAACGATACGGCAGCACTTCCGCACCGGCTGGAGCGATGTGGTCGGTCGTAATGTTGTCTTCGAGCTTGATGACGACTTTCTTTTCGAACGCATCCGGCAGCGGATCGTTGATCGGAAGCGGCTTAATGTTGGGGCCGCGTACAATTTCCACGTCTTCCGGATGCTCGCTTGGCGCAAGAATCATGGAATCGTCGATATAAACGGGTTCAATAAAATCGCTGTCCGGATAGTCGATCGCGCGCGGATCGGCGAACACGCCGGCAATCGCGCTGGCCGCGGCGGTTTCGGGCGAAACGAGGTAAACGCCCGCTGAGTTCGTTCCGGAACGGCCGTAGAAGTTGCGGTTGAACGTACGCAAAGAGACGCCTTCGCTTTTTGGAGACTGGCCCATGCCGATGCAGGGACCGCACGTGCATTCGAGGATGCGCGCGCCGGCTTTGACAAACGTCTGGAGCGCACCGTTTTCCATCAGCTTAATGAGAACCTGACGGCTGCCCGGCGAAACGACGAGTGAAACGTTTGGCGCAATCGTTTTGCCTTCAAGAATGGCAGCAGCTTTCATCAGATCTTCAAAACCAGAGTTGGTGCAGGAGCCGATAGCGACCTGATCGACTTTCTTTCCGGCGAGCTCTTCGATGGATTTGACCGCGTCCGGAGAATTTGGACAGGCGGCAGCCGGAACCAGCGTGGACAGGTCGATGATTTCGACGTCGTCATAAACGGCGCCTTCGTCAGCTTTCAGTTCGATCCAGTCTTCTTCCCGGTTCTGTCGCTTCAGAAATTCGCGGGTGCGTTCATCCGAAGGGAAAATGGATGTCGTTGCGCCGAGTTCCGCGCCCATGTTCGTAATGGTCGCGCGCTGGTAAACCGAAAGCGAATTTACGCCGTCTCCGGTATATTCAAACACTTTGCCTACGCCGCCCTTTACGCTGCGGCGGCGCAGAAGTTCAAGAATGATGTCCTTGGCCGAAACGCCATGGGGAAGCTTTCCCGTCAGGCGCACTTCAACGACTTTTGGATAGGCAATCGTATAAGGCAGACCCGCCATCGCCTTGGCAACATCGAGGCCGCCGGCGCCCATCGCAAAGCTGGCCATGGCCCCGGCCGTCGGGGTGTGGGAATCCGAACCGATCAGCGTCTTGCCCGGACGGGCAAACCGTTCGAGATGTACCTGATGGCAGATCCCGTTGCCGGGTCTGGAAAACAGAACGCCGTGCTTAGCGGCTACAGACTGCAGATAGGCATGGTCATCCGCGTTCATGAAACCGGACTGGAGCGTGTTGTGATCGACATACGAAACGGAAAGTTCCGTCTGCACCTGATCTACGCCCATGGCTTCGAGCTGAATGTAGGCCATCGTGCCGGTTGCATCCTGGGTGAGGGTCTGATCAATGCGCAGATCCGCGGGTGTGCCCGGGGTATGGGCATCGTTGAGTACGTGTGAATCGAGAATTTTTTGAGTCAGAGTCTTCTTCATAGTCGTCCCTTCCATTTTTCTTCTAATGATATCAAATCGGTTGTAAACGGAAGTTTTTCTTTCTGAAAAACCCGATTTCCCGTTTTCAATGTTTGAAATGTGTTTCACTTTGTTATACTGACTCAAACATTGAGCGAAGAAAGGGTCTTTTTATGAGCACTTCTCTGAAAGCAGTTTATCGCGACTGTCTGCCGGACAATTCGATCGAGCCGGATCTGTATTCCATTTATCACGTGAAGCAGGGGCTGCGAAATGAAAACGGCACCGGCGTCAAAGTCGGCCTGACCCGCATCTGCGATGTCATCGGCTACGAGATGGTCAAAAACCATAAGCGCCCGATCGACGGCGAGCTGATTTACCGCGGCTACTCCATTAAGGATCTGGTCGCCATGGAAAAGCTCGATTCAAAAATCCGCGGCTACGAAACCGCCGCTTTTCTTCTCATTTTCGGAAAGCTGCCCAGCCCGGCGGAACTCGGAGAATTTCAGTACGCGATCAAGCATCACTTTTCGAGCAGTCTCGTTTTTGAAACGTACCGGACCAAGGATCTGCTTAACGCCATGCAGATCGAAGTTCTCAAACTGTACGGCCTCGATCACAACCCCGATACCGATACGCTGGAGGACCGCATGATGAAGGGACTTTGCATTCTTTCTTCTCTGCCTCTTTTCGTGTTCTCGGTCTACTCGCATAAGAAAATTTCTTCCTATCCCCTTCCCGCCGCCGGCTTTGCGGAAAACGTGCTCTGGATGGCCAGAGACAACCAGCCCTACACGAAGCAGGAAGCCAGAGTGCTGGACGTTTTGATGATGCTGCACGCGGATCATGGCGGCGGCAACAACTCCACCTTCGCGGATGTCGTCATTTCTTCCACCGGTACCGACATTTACTCGTGCATTTCCGCGGCCATCGGCTCGCTCAAGGGACCGAAGCATGGCGGTGCCGCCGGCAAAGTCGGCGCACAGACGCAGATGCTTCTGAAAAAGCTGAACAAGGATTCGAGCGATGAAGACGTGCTTCAGCTTTGCGAAGACATTCTCGATAAAAAGAAGGCGACGGTTCGGGTCTGATTTACGGCATCGGCCACGCCATTTACACGAAAAGCGATCCGCGCTGTCAGCTGATCAAGGAAGAAGTCCGCCGGCTGGCGCAGGAAAAAGGCGAACTGGAAACGTTCGAACTGATGGACCGCTTTGAAAAAGCGGCGGTCGCCACGATGAAAAAGCGCAAGGGCACGCACGTCTGCGCCAACGTCGACTACTATTCCGGCTTTGCCTATCACATGCTTGGCATCGACCAGTCGCTCTTTACCCCGCTCTTTGCGACCAGCCGCTGCGCCGGCTGGATTGCCCATCATCTGGAAAACCGGCAGAACAATCGCAAGCTGATTCGACCAGCCAACATTTATGTCGGCGAACACCGTGTTCCGAAAGTCTTGCAAGAGGCGCGGACAAAACAGCCCGGCGAAACCCAGTAAAATTCGTACGCATCGTCCAGTCCCGGAACTCTCAGGAAAAGACGATGCGTTTTTCTTTTGAAAAGGCAGAGTTTTTCGAAGACAAAAGGATTTTTGCGGCCTCGTCTGGATGCATCCTGGCAATGCTTACCGATGGAAAACAGACGTTTTCTGGCCGTTGGTTTCTGCTATACTGGTCAGAGTACGAAAGGCGGATTTATTATGCTTGACGATTTTAATACTGAAGAGAAAATCAAAGACTTATTTAAGAGCAGTCATCTTCCCAAAGGAAAGGAAGACTATCTGATTGTTTATTCGACCTGGCCTACGACAGCCATGATTTTAGGGGCGCCGGCACAGCCATGACTTCGGATGTCGATTCCGCCTACGGGGGCTATCTGGTGCAGATTTGCGATGACGGCCTGAACCTGCTTCCGCTGGTTCGCAAAAACAAGCGCGACGGCGTGTTCGCGGCAGCACGCATGGATCTTTCCACCACAAAAGGCATCCGTCTTCTGCGCGAAGACATCGCTTCCTTCAAAAACCGTCCCGCCAACGGCTTTCTGCCCTTTGCCCGCGCGATTACCATCACGACCAAAGCCGGCAAAAATACGTCTGGATGATTAACAAGAAGGAAAAAATCTGCCCTATCACGAAAATGGAATGCGCGCACTTCTCGAATTTGGAAAAACGATTCATTAGTACAGCGGCATGCAAGAGCGGCCGAATCCATACGGCGGTTTCCTGCGTTTCATGGCGTTTCCATCGTTCTGGATTTTGTTTTACCCTCTGCACATAGAAAAACGACCGCGATTTCGGACTGTTCCGGGTCGCGGTCGTTTTGCGTTCGAATGGGCGTTTAATCTTTTCGTTTTAGCCGATGCGGGCTTCGAGACGGCGGCCAATCGCCTGCAGGAACTCGGTCGAGTTCAGCTTAGTGGCCGGACGGTCGCAGAGCGCGACCAGATCGCCGGTCATTTCGCCGTCTTCAATCGTCTGCAGCGTCGCTTCTTCGAGATCGTCCGCAAAATGAATCAGTTCGGGAATCTCGTCGAATTCCGCGCGTTTGCGCAGCGCACCGCTCCAGGCAAAAATGGTAGCCACCGGGTTGGTGGACGTTTCTTCGCCTTTGAGATAGCGATAGTAATGCCGGGTGACGGTACCGTGTGCAGCTTCGTATTCGTAGTTGCCGTCCGGAGAAACCAGAACGGACGTCATCATGGCCAGCGAGCCAAACGCGGTGGAAACCATATCGGACATGACATCGCCGTCGTAGTTTTTGCACGCCCAGATAAAGCCGCCTTTCGAGCGGATGACACGGGCAACCGCGTCATCGATCAGCGTGTAAAAATACTCAATTCCAGCCGCTTCAAACCGGGCCCGGTATTCCTGGTCGTACACTTCCTGGAAAATATCCTTGAAGCGGTGATCGTACTTTTCGAAATCGTATCCTTTGTGGAAAACCAGAGATCCTGTCTGGCGGACAGCGCAAATTCAAAGCAGCTGCGCGCGAAGGAATAAATGGAAGAATCCTTGTTGAACTGACCCTGCAAAACGCCCAGGCCTTCAAAACGGGCAATTTCTTCTTCGATTTCAATGCCGGAATCGCCGGTAAAGACAAGACGGGCTACGCCGGGTTCTTCTACGCGGATTTCCGAAGCCCGGTACACGTCGCCAAAAGCGTGACGGGCAATCGTGATCGGCTTTTCCCAGGTGCGAACAGCCGGCTTAATGGAGCTGACCATGATCGGCGTACGGAAGACGGTTCCATCCAGAATGGCACGGATCGTACCGTTCGGCGATTTCCACATTTCGGAAAGGCCGTATTCTTCAACCCTCTGCTTATTGGGGGTAATGGTCGCACACTTGACGCTGACGCCGTATTTTTTGTTAGCCAGCGCTGCATCGATGGTGACCTGATCCTTCGTCGCTTCCCGGTTGACCAGGAAAGGTCGTAGTACTCGCTCTTCAGATCCACGTACGGAAGAATCAGGATCTCCTTAATCTGAGACCACAGTACGCGGGTCATTTCATCGCCGTCCATTTCGACCAGCGGTATTTTCATCTGAATTTTCATAAATTTTCCTCACAACGCATTTATTCTAATCAGAGTGAAAATGGTTTTCAAACCTGCCGGGGCCGGTTCCATTGTTTCGACTGGCTTTCCATGGGTTTTGAGTACTCTTTTCCAAAATACAAAAAGCGGGCCGTTCTGGTCCGCCTTTCTTTCCTGAGATTAAACGTCTGTTTTCGGACTGGATCGCCTACGCAAAGAGAATGCCAAGCGTGATGGCGAAGAGCGCAAAGCTGATAATGGCTGCGATCATCCATCCGGTTTTTACCTTTTTCAAAGAAGCGACTTCTTCTTTGAGAAGTTCGATTTCATTTCGTTCCAGATCCTTTTCCATTTTGGTTTTCGGCTCGGCCATATACTCTCCCCGCTTTCCGTTTTTTCGTTCTGTATGCATTCCAGCAGATCTTCGATTGGAAGGTCCGCAGGACGGATTGGAAAGATCCTTTTGCAAACTTGTCTTCGCTCATTTTACCATGATTCGGGGCGCCCTTACGGACACGATCGAAAGTCTGCCCGGCAATGCCTTCCTGATCTCCCCGCTGCGCGTTTCCGCCCACAGGAAAAGACGGTCCGAAGACCGTCTCTTTTCTTGTGGGAGCAGTGAGATCGCTATTCCTGCGCTTCCTCTTCCTCTTCGGATTCTTCTGAAGCAGAAGAAGGTTTGTGCAGGGTAAGAATATACGTTCCGTCTGCGGGGAGTTCTTCATCTTCCTTGGGCTCGCCGATAATCTCGAGCTCATAGGGATATCCCATGGATTCAAGGGTATCGAGAAGCCCCTGTTTGCCAAGCTGTTTGGTAATGCGGTAGCCACAGGCACAGTTTCCATACTGTTCCAGGCAGGAAATGATCCAGGCTGGGATCTTGCTTGAACTTGAAGTGGACATGATCTGACCTCCTGTTAATTTGTGTTCGGACTTGCGTGTCGTGTTAAGTGTACCCCACATTGAAGAAAAACCGGACAGAAAGAAACGCAATTCTGTCCGGCACTGGGGATTTCAGAATGAGAAAATATTACTTCTCGAGAATCTCGATCAGTTTTGGATAGTAGTCGTAACGGCCGTCAATGACGCGGAGCGCATCGCGGACGATGCCTTTGGCTCTCTGCAGATCGAAGGATTCGTAAACGCTGGCGAAGCGGTAGTAAATCTGATCCTTGAGCTGGTTCTCACGCAGAACGTAAGAGTAGCCGTCGTTTCCTCTGGCGTAGTCGCCGTGCTTGATGTACAGGTCGGCGATATCCATGAGGGCGCGGTTCTGCCAGGACGCCAGGTCTTCAAACTGAGCCATGACGCCATAGAGGAAGCCTTCGTAGTACTTCACATCGTTGTACTGCCAGCCGGCCAGGATCGTGTAGGCAACGGTCATGAAGCGGTCGAGCAGGCCGTGAAGATCCGCCGGGATAATGGTTTCCATTTCTTCGAGGGATTCGATGCCGTTCTGCTGGGCATAGACGAGAACCTGACGTACATCATCGAACAGATCCTTGTAAATGGCGGAGTCGTTGATGCCTTCGTTGATCAGCATGCGATCGACATCCTTCGCGATCTTTTCAGCAAGCTTGCGGTTGTCTTCGGCTTTATTCGGAATACGGGCAGTCAGACGGTCGCAGAGGTATTCGATCACGTTTTTCGAGAATCCGTCGACTTCGAATACGTATTTCTTTTCGGTCTTGTCGGCGAGTTTTTCGTACGCGTCTACGGCTTCTTCAATGCTCTTGGCACGGGTGAGTTCGCCAAGCAGCGTATCGAGATCCATATCGACGCCTACAGCGGACATCATATCCATGAGCGTATTGTCATCGAGCGTATCGTAGAACGCTTTTTCTTCCGCGCTCATATGTGTGATAGCGGCTTTGGCAGCGCCTTTGGCCGGGCGCACTTTGGAAGCGAGCACTTTACGGCTGGCCATAGCGGCTTCTTCACAGCGTTTGGCGGCAGTTTCCGGATCCATGTTGGATACAATTTCCGGAATCAGCTTGTTAATGGCTTCCGCAGCGGCTTCCTTGTCGGTTTTTCGACTTTCTTAGCAGCTTTGCGTGCCGGTTTCTTAAAGGTTTTCCTGGCTTCGGCAGAATCGCTTGGCGCTGCGGGCAGCGAGGTTTACCTGACCGAACGTATGGGCAGCCGCTTTGGCCGCGAGCACTTTACGGCTTGCGTCTTCTGCGCGGACTGGAGTTTCTTCTGCGGTGAGTTTCGCGACGCCTTCCATGACTTCCACGCCGGCTTTTACTTCGGCGCCTGTGGCGTTCAGACCGGCTTCGATCTGCGCTTTCGTCTGATCGCTCTGACTTTCTTCATACGCTTCTACGACAGCGGCAGATGCTTTGGCAGCTTTCTTTGTCGTTTTCTTAGCGGGGGCTTTCTTTTCAGCAGCCTTTTTGCGGGGGCTTTTTTGTTTTTGGAGCAGCTTTCTTCTCGGCCAGGGCGTCAATGCCTTCCATGATTTTTACACCGTCTGCGGCTTCATCAGCAATAACGGTTTCCGCAGCGACTTTTTGGCTTCCGCTGCGATGCCTTCCATAACTTCCACGCCGGCCTTGGTTTCTTCAGCGAGAACTTTTTGGCAGCATTCACTTCGGCAACGGTCTGATCGCTTGCGGCAACAGCTTTTTCTGCCACCTTTTCCTGCTGTTTGTCTACGATGGCATCTACAGCCTTTTCGTAGGCAACGCCGCCTGCGGTTTCGGCCTTGAGCATATCAATGTTCGCATTGATTTCTGCCTGGGTCTGATCGCTGTTTTCCACGAGAGCCGGTTTTGCGGCTTTCTTGGCAGCCGTCTTTTTCGCGGCTGGTTTTGCCTTTCAGCAGCAGCTTTCTTCGCTGGCGCTTTTGCGGCTTTTACAGGTTTTTATCGGAATCTGCGGCTTCCTTGGCAGATGCTTTTGCGGGAGCTTTTCTGGAAGCTGCCGGTTTTGCGGGGTGCTTTTCTTCGAAGCGGCACTCGCTTTTGCGGCAGGCTCTGGTTTTACAATTTCTTCAGTGCTGTTCGCAGCTGTATCTTTTGGACATACGTAGCCTCCAATCCATTCTTTCCTTATTAGTATATCATTCTCGCCATTTTTGCACTCTCACATGAACAAATCGCAAAAGCGCGAAACGCCTTTCTTTATCGGCCGGATCGCCCGTCCGTACCGCTGCAAACTCCCGTTTTCACAAACCGCTTCTGGGGTTTTGCGCACCGGGGACTTGCAGTATGTTTTTACAGGCGTGATGCGAAAAGCATACAGAACGTCATTGTACCGTGAAAGATTATTTTTTCCTACAAAATGGTTCAAGGGCATCTTTAAGCTTGCTTTAAAACAGAGCGATATACTGAAACCATCAAAGATAACCAAGGAAAAATTCATATCGAAAGGAGTTTAGTATGGCAAATAACACACCCCAAGAGTACCGAACAGAAAGTCTTCCAACCGTAAGATTTACACCAGTGTAGCGGTCATCGGCCTTTGCACGGTTCTTCTTTCCGGCGCGGCAGGCTTTGCGGGTTCCTATTTTGGAAATGCGGCAAGCCAGCCTTCGCAGCCGGCTTATAAAACTTCGGACAATACCGCAAATTCGTCCTCGAACGGTTCAACCTCGACAGCCGGCTACACCGTAACCGATGTATCGGATGTTGTGGCCAGGCTCCGTCCTTCCGTTGTGGAAATTACGACGGAATCGGTAAGCTCCGGCAACTCCATCTTCGGCCAGTACACCGCGCAGGGCGCCGGATCGGGCGTTATCCTGAGCGAAGACGGCTACATCGTTACCAACAACCACGTTGTGGAAGATGCGGATACGATTACCGTTAAGACCTTTGACGGCAAGGAATACCCGGCTACCCTTTGCGGCACCGACCCGCAGACGGATATCGCCGTCATCAAAATCGATGCGCAGGGCCTTTCGGCAGCCACCATCGGCAATTCCGATGACATTAAAGTCGGCGAAGCGACAATCGCGATCGGCAATCCGCTCGGCTCGCTGGGCGGCACTGTTACAACCGGCATCATTTCCGCAGTCGGCCGTGAAATCACGATTGAAAACGAAACGATGACGCTGCTCCAGACCGACGCAGCCATCAACCCGGGCAACTCGGGCGGCGGTCTGTTCGATGCCAACGGCAATCTGATCGGCATTGTCAACGCCAAGCAGTCCGATACCGGTATTGAAGGTCTTGGCTTCGCCATTCCAATCAGCGATGTCACCAACGTCATTGACGATCTCATCAGCAACGGTAAAGTCACTTCCCGTCCAGTTCTGAATGTCAGCCTGCAGGACATCACCGACAGCTACTTCAACTACAACTCGCTTGATCCAGGCGTATACGTTGTACAGATCGTTCCGGGCGGAACCGCAGATGCCGGCGGCGTGAAATACGGCGACAAGATTATCTCGTTTGACGGCGAAGAAATTTCTTCTTCCTCGGATGTACGCAACATCCTCAAACGCCATAAAATCGGCGATGAAGTTGAAATTGTCGTTGAACGCGACGGCCAGCAGCAGACGCTGAAGCTCACGCTCCAGGGCCCCGCAGACTAACCCTTCCCTTTACATAAACCCTGCTGTTCATCCCTTCCTGCCATTGGCGGCTATGCGCTGCCAATGGCTTTTTCTTTGACCCGCTTTGATCGGTTCTGAATGCATTTGACCTGCAGCAGCCTTCCTTCCCGAATCTCCTCAATTGTCTTTGTTCGGACAATTCCTTTTTCGACCTGTGCAGAAATTTTATCGGGAAGTGTTGTTTTTACTCACTGGGCAAGCGTTTATCATTTCCCGGAAATCCACTGAATTGTGAATTATTTCACGTTTCGTGTCGTTTAGGCGGGCACTTGGACGATCAGAAGTTTGTCCGGACTTATAATGGAGTCAGTAATTAAGGGAGGTTAACTCATGGCAGACAATCTGATTTCAAAACGAAGAATTATGCTGGTCGGAACCGGCTTTGTCGGAATGTCCTTCGCCTATTCCATGCTTCATGAAAAAGGAATCGACGAAATGGTTCTGGTGGACGTGAATGCGGACAAGGCGAAAGGCGAAGCCATGGACCTGACCGACGGTCTGGTTTATGCCGACACAAAAATGAAAGTCTACTCCGGCTCCTACGCGGATGCGGAATACTGCAACGTGGTCGTTCTGACCGCCGGCGCAGCGCAGCGTCCGGGACAGTCCCGTCTGGAACTGGTAAAAATTAATGCGCAGATCACCAAAGGGGTTTGCGAAGAACTGAAGAAAAACAAATTCAACGGCATTCTGCTCGTTGCCAACAACCCGGTCGACATCATGACGTACGTCGCCTGGAAAGCGTCCGGGCTGCCGAAGGAACACGTCATTGGTTCCGGTACCGTTCTCGATACCGCGCGCCTGCGAGTAGAACTCGGCGATGAACTGGGCTTTGCGCCATCCAATATTCACGCCTACATTCTGGGCGAACACGGCGACTCGTCCTTCATCAGCTGGACCAACAGCTACATCGGATGCAAGTCCCTGCTCGAATACCTCGATGAAAAGAACATTTCTCTCGCCCGTCTGCAGACTATTTATGAAGACGTCCGCGATAAGGCGTACAAAATCATTGATCTGAAAAAGCAACGTATTACGGAATCGGCCTGGCTCTGCGCCGAATCGTTACGGCGATCCTCAACAACGAGCGCTGCATTCTCCCCGTTTCTTCCTATCAGAACGGCGAATACGGCAAGTCCGGCTACTTCATCGGTACGCCAACCGTCATTGGATCCGACGGAGCGACGCAGATTCTGACGCTGCCGTTAAACGAAAACGATCAGAATCGCTTCAACAATTCGTTCGATACGCTGGTCAAGACCATTCAGGAAAACCTGGGCGACATCATCGATCTCAACGACTAAACGCATGAGCTGAATCCAGCGGTTCATGATTCATTCCCTGTTCCATCCAAATCACAAGTTCACTATCCATAAAGTCAGACAGGCCGTCTCTTTCGAAAAGAGGCGGCCTGTTTCTGCATACAGCGCTATGAATGATTTGGGGATCCCTTCGTTCAGTTTTCCTGAATGTACAGCCGGCTGCTGCGCGGGAATTCCCGGGCAAAGGCTTGCTTGAGAAGTTTCTTATAGCCGTCAGCAGGCAGTTCGATTTCCTGATGAAGATAGCCGTCTTCAACAAGAAGAAACTGACCGTTTTCTTTTTCAGGCAGACCGAGCGGTCCTTTTTAAACGTGAGAAGGCGAAGCGAGGAAAGCCGGCTCGATTTGGGAGCGTTCATCCATTTCACCTGTGCTTCACGTACGGAAATCATTTTCATGCCGCTTCCCCTTTCAAAAGGAATCCATCTCCTGCGTGAACTCTTTTTCAGAAGCGTTCCGGAAAGATAGAGAACATAAATCGTGGAATCCTTAACGGCAAATGCGGCCCGGCATGCTTTAACGGCGGGATCGTTGATCCGACATTCCAGAACCGGCAGATCCTGCCATTTCTTTCTGGAAGCGAGTTTGGCGTGATAAAAGCCGTTTTCACCCTGACGGGAAAGAACATCCGCGATTTTCGAAGTCAGCGCAGGATTTTTCTGCAGATACTTGCGGCATCCGCGGCTTACAAACGCGATGGTCCAGCCCGGACGTTCTTGTGTCTGGTATAAATCTGTATTCATGATTTCAGACTAGCACGCGCGTAAAACGATGTTCTTCTGGGTGCCCTTGTATGATTTTCGTCAGATCCCTTGCCAGATCAAAAGGACCAGACAAAAAGGACAGAGCAAAATTCGCGTCTGTCCTTGATATGCGGGTATGGAAATAAAATGGGATTTCGATTTGGATTTGGCCAGCTGGCTTTACATGCATCAGCACGAAGCAAGCGCGCTGCCTTTTGAAACCGCCGGCTTTACGCTCTCCGAGGGGCATTCGGCTTTTTGTCCGAAGCGGCTTTCTGGCTTTCTTCAAGCAGTTCATCGATCGTACGCACGTCATCAAAGAGCATGCGGCAGGGACGGCCGTCGGTAAACGTCAGCAGATCCTTGTGGTAATGGCCGCAAAGCCAGATTTTGTAGTCTGTCTTCTTACGGATTTCTTCCAGGAATTCGAGCTGCTGAACCTGATCGGCTTCATAGCGTTCGAGCTCGAGTTCATACGTATTGGCTAAAGGATGGGAGGCGTACACGTCATGCGAAAGAATCACATCCGCCTTCCAGCCGGCTTTGGCCAGGTTGTCGAGCGCGTGCTGCGCTTCTTCCTGATTCATGATTTCCTGCTTCCACCAGTTCACGCCTTCGCTGCGAAAGGCATGATCGTGGCTGTAGCCGCCGCCTAAGGCGAGCCAGGTCTTATTGTCAAAATGATAAATTTCGCCGCGCATCAGATGGATCACATTTGAACGGATGCGGTGGATTTTTCCGCCGTTCCACTCCTCCTGCGGGTAGGCATTGAGAATACTGAAATTTTCGTGATTGCCGTCGATGAACAGAGTTGTCCAGGGCAGAGATTCCAGCCAGTTAAGCCAGAAGTTGTCATTGGACGCCCCGTCCCAGACGCATCCGAAATCGCCGCAGACGATGAGATAATCCCCGCCTGCATTTTCTGGGCGACTTCCGATTCTCTCGGATTGATTTTCCGGATATCGAAGGCTCCATGCAGATCGCTTGTTACATAAACCATGATTCTTTTCGCACTCCATCTCTCCAAAAGTGAAGATCGATATAACGATAGCGAAAAAAAGCGAATGTCCCCCTTTTTACACATTTTGCACAAAATTCTCATGTAAGCACTTACCATTCTTGACAATCGGCGCGCGTTGCTTTCGGTAAGCGCTGTCATTCAGAAGACTGAATTTTGTTATTCCGATCCGATTTGCGCATCAGGAATGTCGGATTCTGAACGTAAACTCGAACGGCCGCAGCCGGTACGCCGTTCCATCCAGATCCTTTAAGAGACGGCTTGGACCGCCAGGCGTATGATAAACAAATTCTGCCCCTGTCTTGGTGAGAGACCATTCGATAGGAAAAGCCCCGAAAACCGTCGGGCGTTCGGAGCTTCGTTCGATCGATTGGGTATGGGTTTTGAACCGAATGGATTCTGCTGAAACGACAGGCGTTTTTCTGAATCCGGATTATGCGTTTTCTTCGGCTTTGGAGAACGCCAGATAGGCTGCACCGATCAGGCCGGAGTCTTCGGAAAGGGTTGTTGTACGCACGTCTACGTAAGGAACAACCGGTCCGTGAACTTTTTCTTCACGCGGTCTTCGACGTCTTTCGTGAAGCCTTTGATCTTGGTTGCAACCGAACCGCCGAGGATGACGATTTCCGGGTCGGTGACGGCGATCAGGCAGGCGATCATGTTGGCCAGGTAATCCTTGGTGTCTTCCATGATTTCCTGAGCGACTGGATTTCCGGCAACGGCGAGATCGTTGACTTCGCCGGCGTGTTTCACTTCGAGGTTGGCTTTCTGGGCACGAGTTGTAATCGCGGTACCAGAGCAGATGGCTTCGACTGCACCGTTGAGCAGACGTCCGTGCTGCGGACCGTCTTTCCAGAGAATGCAGTTGGCGATTTCATGGGCGAAACCATGTGCGCCGTCGTAAATTTTCTTATCGATGATCTGGCCGGATCCGACGCCCGTCGAAATGGTCAGATACTGAACGTAGCGTTTGTCCTTGCCTTCGCCGACAACCGCTTCCGCCAGTGCGGCCAGGTTGGCGTCATTTTCCAGATAGACCGGAAGGCCAGTGGCTTCAGAAATGGTCTGCGGAATCGGGAATCCCCACCACGCCTGACCAAGGTTTGGCGTCGTAAGGATGCATCCGTTTTTCAGATCGAGCGGTCCTGGGCAGGAAATGCCGACACCGACAATGTCCTTGCCAAAGCCTTTAATGGTTTCTGCAATTTTGGAAAAGGTTTCGTTTGGATCTTCCGTATTCGTACGGAACTGGACGCGTTCCACAAGGTTGAGGTTTTCGTCCACAAGAGCAACACGCGCATTGGTGCCGCCGATATCAATGCCTACAGCATATTTCATAAAATGTCCCTCCTTGGGCTGACTATGATCAGTTTAACATAGCCAGACGAGCCGGGAATTAAATTCGGCGAACGCCGGACGTACATTGTGCTGCGGGAAGAGAGAGCGTTCCCGGCATTTCGTCGCGCTGGGATTCGCGGTTTCCCTGCGGAATGAGCGCGGTGATTTCGTCGTCATCGTAGCCGACGACCATTGTGCGTTCCGAAAGCATGATCGGCCGCTTTAAAATGGACGGATTGCGCTGAATGAGCACGATCAGCTCGCGAACCGTGTAATCGTTAATGTCTTTTTCAAAGATTGAAAAGCCTTGGAACGGGTCGAGATAATATCCGTCGTACCGTTTTCACACCGTGAAAGAAGATATTTGATTTCGGATTCGAGCATTAAGTTGGAAAAGATGTTTTTTCCAGATAGGAAATGTGATTTTCTGTTAGCCAGCGTTTTGCTTTCCGGCAGCTGGCGCAGCCAGGGGATGTATAGACAATGACCATAAGAACCTCGCTTTTTTGATCTGGTGTTCACCTGCATGCGCTGGCTTTTCCCTTGATCAAATTTACATGTTAATGGTAACACCATAATCCGTACATGTTTGGGAATGTGACTAAATAAGATTAGAGAATACATCTATTTCTATTTTCGTGCCATTCAGAGGCTTTTCTGCTCAAAAACGAAAAAGGCAGGAACTTCCTGCCTCTTTGTGTTTTCTTCGATTGGTATCGCTCCTTTTGACGGTTCGAAAATGCAGAAATTTTATTTTCTGTGAATTTCAAATCCAATCGATGCGAGCGGTTTATAAACCGTTACTCTACGCCGATGATGAAGGAGTAGACCGGCTGCCTGCCGCTGTAGACTTCTACTTCCGCGTCGCTGTGATCGGTAATGAACGCAGCCAGCTCATCAGCCTGTTCTTTCGTGGCGTCTTCGCCGTAAATCAGCGTAACGAGTTCGCTGTCGTCGGCGAGCATTTTGGATAGGAGCGCCTTGGCGGTATCCATTTCGTTTTCATTGGCTTCCACGATGGCCTTGCCTAAAATCGCCATGTACTGACCGGCTTTGATCGGCAGACCTTCGTACGTCGTATCCTTGATGGCGTAGGTGACTTCGCCGGATTTCACGTGCGCGATGGCTTCGTTCATATCGGACAGGTTGTCTTCCAGATCCGCTTCCGGGTTGAACATGACGCAGGCGGAAAGGCCCTGCGGGATCGTTTTGGCCGGAAGAACATGAACGTCACGGTCTTCGAGAACATCCCCGGCCTGCTGAGCGGCCATGACGATATTGGAGTTGTTCGGGAAAATCAGAACGTGATCGCAGTTGAGTTCTTCGATGGCGCTGATGAAGTCTTCCGTGGACGGGTTCATCGTCTGTCCGCCGGAGATGACTTTATCCACGCGCAGATCCTTGAACATATCGCGGATGCCGTCACCGGCAGCGACAGCGATCAGACCGTACTTTTATGCTCCGCCTGTTTTTTCGGCGCAGCGGTATGGGTCTGCTCGTTTTCCTGATCGAGAATTTCTTCGTGCTGATCGGTCATGTTTTCGACTTTCAGCTTCACAAAGCGTCCCTGGCGGCGGCCCATTTTCACAGCCACTTCCGGGGTCAGGGTATGTACGTGAACTTTGACAATGTCTTCGTCCTGTACGCAGACGATCGAGTTGCCGATGGTGGACAGCTCATCGCGGAATTTTTCTTCCGAGAAGTTGCGCATGCCGCGATCGGACAGCTGAAGAATGAATTCGGTACAGAATCCGTATTCGCCTTCACCCTCGATCTTGGTCTGGCTGGCTTCCGAAGACGATCCAGTCGACTGTTCGGCTTCGACCGGCTTGCCTTCCATAGCAAGAAGCATACCTTCAAAAATCGCCAGAAGACCGGCACCGCCGGAGTCAACGACACCGACTTCCTTTAAGACAGGGAGCAGGTCAGGTGTAGTATCCAGAGAAATTTTCGCCTCTTCGACCATTTTGCGCATGACATCGACACAGTCGGTGATGCCTTCGGTCGCGGTATAGGCGTACGTATAGTCGGCAGCTTCGCGAACGACGGTCAGAATGGTTCCTTCGACCGGACGCATAACGGCTTTGTAGGCGACACGGCTTCCGTTCACCAGAGCCTGCGCGAGCTGCATGGCATCGATTTCATCGAGATCTTCTACGGCCTGATAAATGCCGCGGAAAATCTGAGAAGTAATAACGCCGGAGTTTCCGCGTGCGCCCATGAGCAGGCCGCGGGAGAGCACTTTGGCGATCGCGCCGACACCTTTGGCATCGGATTTGAGAGCTTCCTTAACTCCGTTTGAAAAAGTGAGATACATATTGGTTCCGGTATCGCCGTCCGGAACCGGGAATACGTTCAGCGCATCAATTCTGGCCTGGTTGTTGCCCAGATTGTTCATGCCCGAACGCAGCATTTCCCGAAAGAGTTTGCCGTCAATAAATTCCATTGTTCTAAAGGCTCCTTACTTAATTGCTTTCACGCCCTGAACAAAGATATTGACTGCTTCAACTTTAACTTCCAGGGTTTTTCCAGTACGTAGCGCACGCGCTGCTGCGCAGCAAGCATCACTTCGGAAAGCTTGATGCCCTGCATGGCGATGACATAGATATCGAGAATCAGAGAATTTCCATCCTGACGCACGATGACGCCGCGGGAGTAGTTGTCCCGTTTGAGCAACTCAGCCCAGCCGTCCTTAAGCAGCTTCTGGCTGGCCATGCCAATAATTCCGTAGCATTCATTGATCGTACCGCCCACGAGATTGGCGATGGCGTCGAGAGAAATTTCAATCTCTCCGTATTCTGTAGATTTATGAATCGGCATAGTTTTGCCTCCTGTTTTCCATGTGAAAAAGCGGTGCATGCTGCACCGCTGTCATTATATCGACTTTTCATTGGAAATAAAAATCCTACAGACCGGCGAAGAAAACCGCTGGACCGTCATTTTTGACATCAGATCGGATAGAACGTATCCGAAGCGGCGTCATACGTGTAAACCGTTCCCGAGTCCATCGCACGGAAAAGATTCGTAGACGGCGAATACTGAATGTTATCGACCGCGCTCGGCTCCCAGTCATTGATCGCTGCAACGTTCACCTGCATCGTGCCGTTTGGCGTCTGAATGGTCTGAATGCCGCTGTACAGTTCCGGAACATACGGATAGGTATACACCGAATCTTCGGAGCTGGCCTGGCTGTCCCTGTTTTCGGAATCTTCTTTTTGTCGTCTTCGGACTTCTTTTGAGAATCCTTGTTTTCGTCTTTTTGTCGTCCTCCTTGCTGGACTGGCTGGAGGAATAATTCGGGTCGATTACGCTCTTTGGAATTTCGCGGTTTCCGGCGCGTTCTTCCGGAGAGAGGTACAGGTACGAACAGGAAACTTTATTTACGACGGAGTTTTCCCCATCGAGAATGAGGCAGACCTGTTCGCCCTGCAAATGTTCAAGGACCTGATTGTACGTCGTCATCATGAACAGAGAAGGAAGGGCGGTAAAAACGGTATTGCCGTCCTTGAGCACGAGCTTCAGCATGTTTTTGTCATACGTCTCGGCCCAGGGCTGAATTTCCGCGATCCGGTCAAACACCTGGCGGGTGAGCTGCTTCGGATACTTTCGCACCTGCTCGCAAAGCGATTCAATCGTCTCGTCGCTTAAGGAACTGAGCAGCGGATAGTGGACGAGCGTTTTATAGAGTGCATCGCTGTTTACCGGAATCTTTTCATTCTGGTCGGTAATGAGCGTGACCTGATCGCCGTCCTGCGTATAGCCGACAATCATTTCTTCTTCTATGGCAATGCGAATATCGTTTCCGTTTTTGGTGACATCGGCGCTGCGGATGAGCGGATTTTCTTCGAGCCGGGTGGCAATCGCGCTAGGCGACGAAAGACCGATCAGCCCGCTTTCTGATACATCGGCCAGCGCGTAAATCTGCGATTTGGAATAGTAGTAGTTTCCTTCGCAGGACAGCACCCGCACCTCAAAGGCCCGCGTAAACGGGAAGATGCAGACGGCTGCCATCGCAAAAATCGCCCACGCAGCCCATACCCAGTTCACATTGCGTCTGGGTTTTGGCTTGTGCGGTTTATAGTCGTCTTCCTCGTCATGGCTTCGCAGCGATTCGAGAAAGGCTTTCCCTTATTCATAATGCTGGTGTGTTTATCAGGATCCACTCTGGGTGTTGGTTTCGAGCTCGAGCTGGGCATCCCAATTGATCCTTTCTACTTCGGTAATCAGCTGGACGCCCAGTTTTTCAGGGCCGCCTGCTGAATGGAGCGAATCAGCGTATCCACGTCGCGCGCAGTCGCTTTTCCCTCCTCGTTGATAATGAAGTTTGAATGCATTTCACTGACTTTGGCGCCGCCGCAGTATTTTCCGCGAAATCCCAGTGCGTCCACCACTTCCCAGGCGGACCCGATCGAAGGGTTGCGAAAAACCGATCCGGCGGAAGGCTTGGATACCGGCTGACTCGTCAGACGGCGCTGCTTTCGCGAATCCATCAGGGCACGGATTTCTTCCTGATCCCCTTTTTCCAGACGCAAAGTGGCTCCAAGTACAATCCAGTGCTTCTTTTTCTGGAAAATGGAATGGCGGTATTCGAAGCCGATCTCTTCCTTGGACAGCACCCGGATCTGGGTCCCGTCGAGAATGGTGACCGTTTCAATCAGCCGCGAAAGATCCGAGCGATAGGCGCCGGCGTTCATATAGACACCGCCGCCAAGCGTTCCGGGAATGCCGTAGGCAAATTCCAGACCGGTCAGCGACTCTTTCATCGCCGACTGACTGATCGCGATCAGCGAGCATCCGGCCCTGGCTTCAGGATTTCGCCATGAAAGGCGTAGGCGCAAAATTCGCCGGTCAGTTTGATAATGACCCCGTGATAGGGCGCATCCGAGGCCAGTACGTTGCTTCCGTTGCCCAGAACCATCCAGGGAATCTTCTTTTCGTCTAAAAGCGAAACGAGATTCTGAAGATCATTCTGGGTATCGACTTCCACGAGAAAATCAGCGGGCCCGCCGATTTTATACGTGGTATGGCGGCACAGCGGCTCGCCGCATTTGACTCGTCCAAACGCCGCGAGCACAGATTCTTCGATCATGGCTTATTTTTCCTGACCGGAAATAATCGAATTGGCCCATGCGATCATATCCTGTGCTGCGTGCGGCTTGCCGGCTTTAAGGGCATGCGCTTTGAGAGACTGTCTTTTGTTCTCATCGAGAAACGCCGTTTCAATCGCTTTGGAAAGGCTATCGGCATTGAGGTCCTTTTCTTCCAGCATGATGGCGGCGTCTTCATCTACTAACATTTTCGCGTTGTAGTACTGATGATTTTCCGCCACATACGGGCTGGGAATAATGACAGCCGGAATGCCGAGAGCGGTCAGTTCCGCAAGCGTTGTGGCGCCGGCGCGGCAGACCATTCCGTCCAGCATGCCGTAAAGACGAAGCGCATCCACATACGGAACCGTATGAACGTTTTTGAATTCATCAAACGAATGCAGCGCGTCGGCGTTGTCCTTGCCGCAGGCGTAGACAATCTGCAGCGACGGATCAACTTTCGACAGCGCCTCTTTCATCAGTTTGTTGATGGAAGAACTGCCAAGCGAGCCCATGACGATCAGAATCGTCGGCAGACTCGGATCCAGATTCAGTTCCTTAAAGTAGGCTTCATCTTTTTCACGCGAGCAGCCAGACTGGCGCGCGGATTGCCGAGCAGGCAGGCTTTTTATCGCCAAACTCCTTCTGCGCCTTGTCATAGCACGTGACAATGCCGGCAGCTTTGGAAGCCACCAGCTTATTGGCTTTTCCAATGACGGAATTCTGCTCATGAAGCATGAACGGAATGCCTAAAGAGGAAGCGGCCATAGCCGCCGGTGCGGTCACGTAACCGCCAAATCCGATCACCAGATCGGGCTTTTCTTCTTTCAGATACTTTTTTGCTTTCGAACGGGCTTTGAACATCTTTAAAACAGCTTTGATCTTATTGACAAAGCTGCCGGCCAGACCGGAGGCGTGAACTGGCAAAAAGCGATAGCCGGCTGCAGGGACAATCTGCGCTTCCATGCGGTCATCGTTTCCGATAAAGAAAATATCGGTATCCGGTTCCTGTTCTTTCCATATTTGAGCGAGGGCTAAAGCGGGATAAATGTGTCCTCCCGTTCCCCGGTGACTATACATATTTTTTCATAGGGATCGGGCTTAGTATATCATCTGAAAAGAGAGGCCGACAAAGTCTTAGCGGATTGTAACAATTCCCTCCTGCCTTGTCCCCTTCCTTACCGATCGAACGATACAGCGCAACCCCCGGCGTGCATCCAGGCACGCCGGGGTTATGTATCCATTCGAAATTTCTTCAGCGCCGATGCAAGGATCGGATCGCTTCTTTGTTGATATATATCGTTTTAATACAGGCAGCAGAAAAGCCGCTGTCGGTCATCAGCTGAATGAGATCGTTTTCCGTCAAATCATACGTATGACCTGCTTCATCGGGGACATAGAGACGATACGTCATGTATCCGGATTCATCCCTTTCACTACCATAAATCAGGCCGTACATGTTCGAGTTGCCGGTCTGGAAATTTACGCAGACGATCGTGGGATAGCCTATGCTCAGATTCGTATCGATCGAATTGTACAGAGCCTCTATGTGCGCCGCGGTCAGCTGATAGAGTTCCAGATACACGCCGGTATACATTGCGCTGATGCCATTGACATCAAAAGCACGGGTCAGATAGCCTGCCAGCTTCTCGTAATCGCTGACGCCATCGATCATGACGCTATTGGCGATTTCTTCCTGACTGGAAACGATGCCCTTGTATTCGAGAATGATCTGGGGACCGCCGGACCTGTGTAATTGGATTTTTCCCGGGTGATATGCGCCAGCGGCAGCGTGTCAGCCGAGCTGGAAGGACTCTCATACGAATCGTCACGATTGGAATCATTCGGCGAAGAGGAAGGCTCTTCTGCACTCGTCACGTTTCCTGTCCGATCTTCCCCATCGGAAGGAATGAACGCCGACGTTTCCTCTTGTGCGGAATTGCGATCTTCCTGCTGACTTTCCAGTTTTTGTTTACGGCTGCGGTCTGGTCAGAAAGATGATCACTGGACGCATTCGAATTTCGTCCAAAAACGAATACACCGATCAGAACAGCCGCCACAAATAATGCCGCAATACCAATGCCCGCATACAGACCTGTTTTCTTTTTGGTCTTTGAAGTCGCTGGCATGGCGCGTGGGTTCAAAGATGTCTGCGCCCGATTTGGCGCGGCCTGTACAGGGCGCCCTGCAGCTGCACGCGGACTGGCCTGAGAGGGCTGCTGCGGTTTTGACCGCTTTGGCAGAGCGCTTCCGCAGCGTCGGCAGTAAACATCGTTTGCATTATTTGGGGTATCGCAGTTGGGACAGATGAGCGGCCGATCGGATTTCGTCTGTTCTGGCTCTGAAGCCTGCGCGAAAGGCGTACCGCAGCGCTCGCAGAAACGGCTGTCCTCCCGGTTTGGCGTACTGCAATTTGGACACTTCTTCATCGTATGGATCCTTTCTGTATTTTCGGTTATTGAATAGCCTTTCTTTTCGTCTTGCTCTATTCTTTCTGGATCACAAGAGCGTTCGATCGGTCTGAATCGATCGACGGATCGCATTAGCATCCGCTGTTTTTAGCTTGCTCATCGTTTCCTTTTGCGATTCGTCTTTACGAAAAATGCAATCGACGTGTAGTTTTGACTTCAAAAAATGGACGGGTTGCCTGAAATACGTGAACTGGAAGCGAAAAAAGATGGAATCGTAAACTCCATCTCTTTTCAGCTCGATTTGGAACGAATGATTCCAGACCGTTTTCCTTTGTAAATTTCTGGTGCTTGGTTTTCTTCATGCGGGTGTTTGCGGGTTTTACCTCTATGACCGGTCTGACCAGGGATACAGGTATGCATTTGAACCAGCAGAACGCACTCGAAGCCTGGCCGAATGAATCTCATTCGAGCTGAACAAAGCCGTCCTCACCGCCAGACAAATGAAGAAAGGTCTACGAGAAGACAATAACAAAAAGCGCAGCAGATCGGTATAAAACCAAAAGGCGGTATCCGTTTCAGATAAAGCTGATACCGCCTTTTTAGCCCGAAAAACCGGCAAAGACCGGAGTATATCCTCTGAAAACAGAGACTGCCAGAGTCTTAGCGGACTGTAGCAATTCCCTCCTGCCTTGTCCTTGTCCCCTTCCCTTATCGATCAAGCGCTGCTCAAAGAAAATCCCCGGCGATTATCCAGTTACGCCGGGGGTGTATATCCATTTAAAATGTCTTCAATGTCAATGCAAGGATCGGATCGCTTCTTTGCCGTTTGGATACTTGTCGTTTTAATACAGGTAACAGAAAAAGCCGGTGCCGGTCATCAGCTGAATGAGATCGTCTTTCGTCACGTCGTATGTATGACCTGCTTCATCAGGAATATACAGGGTATAGATCGTGCTGCCAGCATTATCGCTTTTGCTTCCACAAATCAGACCGTACGTACTTGGCTGGCCAGTCTGGAAATTCACGCAGACGATCGTGGGATACCCTGTGCTCAGATTCGTATCGATCGAATTGAACAGAGCGTCTTCCTGCGCCACGGTCAGCTGCGAGAGGTCCATATATACGCCGGTATATTGTGCGCTTATGCCATTGACGTCAAATGCGTGGGTCAGATAGCTCGCCAGCCTTTCGAAATCGCTGACGCCATTGATCATGATGCCATTGGCGATTTCTTCCTGACTGGAAATGATTCCTTTGGATTCGAGAATGATCTGTGCAGCCGCCGGACCGCTGTAATTGGATTTTTCCCGGGTAATGTGCGCTATCGGCAGCTTAGTCTCTGAGCTAGAAGATTTCTCGAATACATCGTCCGGAGTGGAATCAATCGGCGAAGAGGAAGGTTCGTCTTCCCTCGCCACGTTTTCAGCCGGATCTTCCCGATCGGAATGGATTGACTTCGAAGACTCCTCTTCTTCGGACTTGCGATCTTCCTGCTTGTTCTCGAAATCTTTGTTTACTGCGGCTGTCTGGGCGGAAGGATTTTCAGTGGACGCATTCGAATTTCGTCCAAAAACGAATACGCCAATCAGAACAGCCGCCACAAATACAGCAGCAATCCCAATGCCCGCGTACAGACCCGTTTTCTTTTTGTTTTTTGAAGTCGTCAGCATGACGCTTTGATTTGCAGGCTTCTGCGTCCGATTTGACTCAGCCTGTACAGGACGCGCTGCCGCTGTTCTCGGTTTGGACCGCTTTGGCAGAGCGCTACCGCAGCGTTTACAGTAAGCATCGTCTGATCGGTTTGGGGTATTGCAGTTGGGACAGATGAGCGGGCGATCGGATTTCGTCGGTTCCGGCTTTGGAGCCTCTGCTAAATCTGTACCGCAGCGCTCGCAGAAACGGCTGTCCTCCCGGTTCGCCGTACCGCATTTTGGACACTTTTTCATCGTAAGGATCCTTTCTGGATTTTCGTTTATCCAATAATCTTTCTTTTCGCAGTTCTTTCTTCTTTTCTGGGTATAAGAGAATTCAATCGGTCTGAACCGATGGGCAGATCATTTTTCATCCGCTGTTTTTAGTTTACTCATCGTTTCCTTCTGTGATTCGTCTTTGCGAAAAGTGCAATTGACGTGTTGTTTTGACTTCACGAATTAGCCGGTTCGGCTGAAAAACGGGAACTGGAAGCAAAAAAGACGGAATCATAAACTCCATCTTCTGGCAAAACCGGTTTGGAACGGATACTTCCAAAACGGTATTCTTCGTGAATTTTGCCGGCTTAGTTTTCTTCGGGTGCCGGAATGGGGGCGCTCCATTTTTCCATCATGCCCATGAGCGCAAACCTCTGATCGCTGTGTACGCCAAAATCCATGTTGCAGGTGGAAAGCGTCACAAAGTTGTGGTTGCGGTATTCGAGCGGACGGTAGTAGAGGAGACATTCTGGATTTCATCAAGAATGTCCTTGCGGTAGTCGCCAAAGTCGGTGGTGTAAATGGGTGAATCATCCGTTCCGGCATAAAACGCGTTGATCGTGCACCGATAGTTTTGCGACGGCGTCAGCAGCCAGAAATACGGATGGGCATTGAAAAACTCCAGATCGTTGAAATCCTTGAGGTTGGTAAACATGCCGCCGACGTCAGCCGTATGGGCATAAATGATCGAGTTCTGGTTCTGGTAGTCCGGATTTTGCGTGCAGTCCAGGAATACAGCACCCAGACGGTTGTAGGCGCCGTTGAACGAGTGATTCAAATAATAATCGTTGTCCATGGCCTGAACGACCGGATAGGAAATTCCGGTTCCCGGAACGAGAATCCAGGCGTTGATGTTCGGGTTGGCCGCTTTCAGACCTTCCCAGTCGACGGTAAATGAAGGCGCCTCTTCGCTCATCTGACCGTTTTCATCGCCGGCGGCATTATTTCCGGTAACGTACTGGTTAAAGGCATCCGTTTCTTTCTGGATGGTTCGTTCTTCGTTCCAGGTTTCGTAAATCTTATAGCCGCTCACGCCAAGAACGACTACGCAGACCGCCATAAGAATATAGAGAATGATCTGCGTAACTTTTTTCTTTCTGGATCGGCGCGGTGCGGCAGAATTATCATTCGTGCTGTCCACAGCGGGACGGTTATTCTGATCCATAGTTTTTCCTTTCCGATTCGCCAGAATTTGAGTTTCCAAAAGGAGCAAAAGAGCGGTCTCTTTTTATCTGTATCCTTATCGTCTGCTCTCTTTTGTGAGCGCAGCGGGCGAATCTGAATCTTCGATTATCTTAGCGAATTTTACAGAGGCAGAAAAGGACGGAAGGCGCCAGCCGCCTCTCTTGGCCGCAAACGAAAAAGAACCGGCAGGTTTTCGCCTGCCGGAACGTATACAGTCTATAGGATACTGGTTCTGCCGAATAATCTGAGTGTTGGGGCAGAATCTGGAAAGATCGACTGAAGTCTGTGATTAGCGATTGAGTTTGGACGCAGCCGCTTCGTCTATGATTACGACTACATCTGGATGGTTCTGCAGAACAGAAGCCGGGCAGGCTGTGTCTACTGGTCCTTCTACCATGGCTTTTACTGCATCCGCTTTGGATTCGCCGTTGGCTACGAGAAGGATTTTCTTCGCATCCATAACGGTACCGATACCCTGCGTGATAGCATGTGTCGGTACTTTGTTGATGTCGTCATCGAAGAAACGCTTGTTGGCATCGCGTGTGCTTTCGGTAAGTTCAACGATATGCGTTCTTTCATCGAACGGTGTGCCCGGTTCGTTGAATCCGATATGTCCGTTGCGGCCGATACCGAGCAGCTGGATATCTACGCCTTTTACCTGATCGTCATAGGCTTTTGCATCTTCTGCAGTGCTTCCGTAAGGAACATGCGTGTTGGCTGGATCGATGTCCACGTGGCTGAACAGATGATCGTTCATGAATGTGTAGTAGGACTGCGGATCGTTGCGGTCAATGCCTACGTATTCGTCAAGATTGTAGGTATGAACGTCTTTGTAGGAAGTTCCGTTTTCTTTGTGATCCTTTACCATTTCGGCATAGAGGCCTTCCGGAGAGCTGCCGGTAGCCAGTCCGAGGACTGCATCTGGGCGTGCATCCAGGACTTCTTTCATGACTTTGAACGCTTCTTTGGAAAGCTCATCATAGTCTTTTGTAACAATTACTTTCACAGTATTTTCCTCCTAGGTACATCTATTATAAAAGGATTCCTTCCGTTTGAATCTTCGAAATTGATAAAACGAAACAAAAGCTTAATTTGACGCGTCGCCTTTGGATACGTAGCGAATCAGATCGTTTCCAAAATAGTCCGCCAGAATGGATTCGTAAAACTCATAATGCACCGGTACTGGCCAGCTTAACAGTTCCATCGGCACGCCAAAGAGCGTAATCGTAGTCTTGCAGTCGTTCATGGAAGAAGAAAGATAAAACCGCTTTCTGCGCACAGCTTCTTCGGTTGTCGGCGCCTTGGTGCTTTCGATCTCAACAATAAACGGATGCTTTCGAACTTCCTGCAGCCAGGTCAGAATGCGAGATCCGATCCGATGGCCTCGAATCGTCGGATCGACGGCCAGATAGTCGAGAATGTCCGCTTTTTATTTCGAATCAGAAAAATGAGGGCAGCCGGCTTTTCATGAAGTTCGGCGTAAAAGAGCTCCATTTTTCCTTCTTTTTTCCATCGAGAATCATCGAAAACGGCTTGCGCTCCGAATCGGGAAAAGAGTTCTGGTACAGCGTTTCAATTTCTGTACGGTATTTACAGTCTTCTTCAAAAGGAAGAATTTTCAGATCGTTTGTCTGGGATTCCATATTTGCGTTCACCTGCTTTCTATGCGAAAACGCAGCGCTTCTTTCCTTCTTATTAATCCGTTTTGGACTGTAAAAGAAACATAATGCGCTTTCATTCATGATCACCATAACAGGATATGCAAAAATGCCACTCACCGGGCTTTTTCGACTTGGCGGCGGATTCCATAACGGCGTATGCAAAGCAGCAGAATCGGGGATAATCAGGGATAAACAGAAAAACGGCTGCAGCAGAAATTCAGCCCGTTCCGGGAGGTTCTGCTCCAGCCGTTTTCAACTTTTTCCTGCCAGCATTCATTCCATTTCCTTTAGCTGGTTTGCTTTAGCTCATCCAGGCGTTCTTTGGACGGAAGAAGCCGCAGTTCCAGCAGATCCTGATGCAAAGTATCTATACAGATTTGCGCCTGCTCCGTTGTATGGGACGAACGATCTTCCAGAATCTCGATAGCGTCTGTGAGATGGATAAAAATTTCTTCTTCATACAGACCAAACTGTGCGCTTGATTCGCTGGTCTGCATCAGAACGGCTCCTTTGCGAAATACCGTATCCAGAAGATCCTGCATTGGATTTGTTCGAACCTCCAGGCTCGCTGCCTCAGAAGCAAACGCATTAAACACTGGCCGCGTATACGCGTAAATCCGATAGGACGTGTCGGGTTCGAGAGGGACGAAAGCCGGACTGCCCTGCCATTCGAGGGTATCCAGATCCGGATCCTTCATGTCTTCTTGCGCTTTTACAATCGCGTAGATACCGCCGTCAACTTTCTGAACGCTCAGAGTGGAGGAAGTCACCAGATCCATTTTCAGTTTAAGAGCGCTCGGTCGTTCGGGAATTTTAAAGCGATAAATCGCAGAAGCAAAGTCATAGTCTGTCGCATCCCTTTGCAGATAAACATCGACCCCAGGCTTTACGGAAAGCATCTCATCATAGGTGAATTCGATTCCATCGCTGAGATCTGGAGTATAGCCGTAACGAATGCCTGGAGAAAAATGGCATTGATCCGCTCGTTCGCATAATCGATTCCGATCACCGGCCAGGACCATCGAGCTGGAATTGTCCAGGTTTCTGTAACGGAAGTTCCCTCTTCCTTTGTATACGTCAGCAGCTGTATACGTCAGCAGCAGCGGCGCCGGAAGTTCGTCGTCAATGAGACGGCCGATCGAATCGCCGTTCGGAATGGGATCGCCATCTAGCGTGCTGACGGTATATTTCGAATCAAACGAAATCGTTTCGCTGCGATAGACAAAGTGCAGAGGCGAACGACGGACATGGAGGGCTGCTTCTGAATTTTTCTTGCCTGGTGCGCTTGCACTGATTTGGAGGGTTACTTCTTCTCCTTCTTCCAGTTCAATCGGATCGGACCAGGCGAATCGTTCGGCGGGCTCGCCGTTTACAGCAATCGAATCCGGACTGATGGTCTGGACATAAATGTCCTCTTCGTCATTGCGAAGTTCAATCGTCGCGCTGCCGTTTTCAAAGGAAACGATCTGTCGGGCGCGTGCGGAGTCAACTCGATTCGTCCCGATTTGCGCAGATGCTTTGGAATACGTTCTTGTAACCGTATTTCCTGTCTGACCTTCTTCGTTTACCGTGCGAGCCAGCAGTATATGCGTCTGGTCCGGCAAAGCAAAGCGCAGTTCGATCGGCGCAGTGTATTTGGCAAACACCGATCCATCCATCGAATATTCGATCGGTTCATTTCCTGCACTGGAAAGTTCCAGAAGGGTTCCATCGTTGACTTCCCCGTCCATCTGCGAAGAACGAACGGTGCTAAGCTCCTCTTTAGATTCTGGCAGCGGATTGGTAAAGCCTTTAATGCAGACGTTGGTCAGGACAAAACTGTCGGCCATCCCGTAAACGTCTTCCCATTGCGCGCTTTCATAATCGTAGACGTAGCTTTCGTGTCCCGTTCCCATTTCTTCCACAAAGTCTTCTTCCGGGTCTTCACAGCCATACGTTTCTACAGGAATGGGATTCTCGTATTCCGGATTATCAAATTCGATAACGATGCTGAACTGGGAATTGGAGTGAAGAACGGCTGGCTGTTCGAGCTCAATCGTATGATAGCCGGTATACTGCTCGCTTCCGCTCTGTCGGCTGACCAGCCTTCCGTTTTCCGGATTTTCCCCTGCACCTCCGTGTAGACCGAAAGGGTATAGGCTGTACCAGCGTCCGTCGTATAAAACGAAGCAGCCTCAAGAAGTTCATCTTCTTTCGCACTGAAAATATTGGCTGCTTTTCCCAGACACGGGTTATTGTTGCTGCCTTCCAGGGAGGTGTACCACCCCAGGGTATCGTATTGATAATTGCGCTGATAGTTGTCATTTTATTCGAGAAGGAAAACTGTACCAAAGGAAATTGCGCTGTCTTCGTAGGAGAGCCAGTGAGTTCCGTTTTCTCCCCAGTCGTACCCCCAGCTGTTTTGAACGAGCCAGGCGCCGTCATGTTCGGGCTGCGCACTTTCGTTAAAGTTTTCTCTGGAGAAGCTGTCATCCCAGCCGATTATCTGTACGACATGATCAGTTAGATGTCCCGGTTCGTTATCCCAGGCATTCGTTTCTTCGATGTAGCCGCTGTAGTTGCCGACGTTTACGTTAATGACGGCTGGTCCGTAGTCATAGACAACCTGTTTGATGATCTGCTGGTCCACAGTATTTCGATCCGGATCTTCGTACGCTGAGGTAGGAAGACAGAACGCATCCTGCAGATGAAAGTCCGCTTCATAGCGCATGCTTTCGTCAGGGATACGATCAAAAATCAGACATAGGCAGTTTTTCTTCCCGAATCGGTCCTTTCCAGGCGGCTAATGACGGTGCAAGAAGACTGCTGCTTCCCCATTCCCGTACGGATCCCCATTCATCTGCAAAATCTCTTCTTCTTTCCCGGTCAGCGTATACCATGCTGCATGCAAGGAAGAAAGCTGGAGTCCATGTTCCTGATCATATAGCGTTTGCGCAGCTTCCTCTATCCCGGTAATTGCCCAGCAGGTCGAAAGCGATCCCTGATCTTCCACGAGAAGCAATCTTCCCTGATCCCGCAGACTGAATCTGAACGGGAGCGTTCTAGCCGAGGTTTTCGTCTTCTGATTCTTGCGATATTGCCTTGCATAATGATCGGAAAGATACGAAAGATCCATCGAAGAAGGAGCCTGTCCATGCGGATCTTTGAGCCAGTTCAAATATTCTGAATTAAAAGCGGATGGATCGAGTCGATCGGCGACCGGACTTTGGGGAATGGTCTGACCCTAATCCTCCATGCTCTCCTTTGCCTGAACAGGCTGCTGCCCGATGCTTATCGACAGTCCGATCAGCAGGGCTAACCATTTCGAAGCCTTCATTTGATTTCTCCCTTTCTTCTCGCTTTAAAGCGTTTGATTCACTTCCTTTTTCTTTTACTCGAAGCCAACGCCAGTCTCTTGGCTGGGGAAAAGGATTTGGTCTCATTTTATCGTCAGGATTGAGGATTGGAATTTCCAGCGTGGAATGTTTTAAAAGCTTCTCCTTTTGTATCTACTGTTTATGTCAGGATTTTGCCTTCTTCAAAATCAAAAGTTACATCCTCTTAAAAATACGAGATCGAGGGAAGACAGAAAAAAACGGCTTTGAAATTTCGTGCGTTTCCGTTGAAAACGGCAGATCGAGTTCAAAGCCGCAAAAACAAAACTCTGCCGAGTGATCGGCAGAGTCAAGTTAACAAATATTAGAAGAGCATTCCAGTTGCTGCTGGGTCGATGCCTGCTGCAAGCAGAGCTGCATCTTTCGATGTGTACCAAGGTACTGGGATCAGTGGATCATATCCGGATCCGAGGATACCGAACATACCAGCTACGATACCGATAACGAGGAGCAGAAGGATACATTTGATTGGTGTCCATCCTTTTTGAGGAGGAAGTACATCAGCAGAGTCAGAAGCAGAGGAATAAGGCAAGGCAGGATCTGGTTCAGGTAATCCTGAAGAACGACTGGGCTTTCGCCGTTAGCGAATACGATACCAGTTGTGGTTCCGCCGCCGTAGTTAGCTGTAAGAGCACCTACAACGAATACACCAAGGATAGAAGCAGCGCGTGTGAATTCTTTAGCGTTAGCTGTCATCATCTTAACTGCATCCAGACCGAGGTTGTAAGACCAGTACATCAGGACGTAACGAAGAATCATTTCAATGCCGAAGGCAACAACGAAGTACAGGATTGGACCCATCATCGATCCGTTGATAGCCATACCGCAAGTCATACCAGCGATAATTGGGATAAGTGTGAACCAGAAGAGAGCGTCACCAATACCGCCCAGAGGAGCAGCAGTGGAGATACGTACAGCACGGATTGTCTGGATATCCATTTTGTTCTGTTCCATGGAGAGAACGAGACCCATAACGAATGTTACCAGGAAGGGGTGCGTGTTCAGGAAGTCCAGGTTCTGACACATGGACATCGAGAGGTCAGTTTTGTTTGTGTGAATCTTTTTCAGACCAGGGAGCATGGACCAGAGCCAGCCGATAGCCTGCATACGTTCGTAGTTGAAGCAGATCTGAAGGTTGCAGGAACGCCAGATCATTTTCGTCAGGGTTCCTTTATCCAGTTTTGGTGCTGGAGTCAGATCTGTGTAATACTGCATATCCTGCAGATTGAGATCTGTATTAGATGCCATCAGAGAATCCTCCTAAACCTGCGTTAGATGCAGCTTCTTTAATGTTGATCGAAGTGAAGTAGTTGCTGCATGCGATACCGATACCGATGAAGGCAATCAGTACGAGAGTAGCGGAAGCCACTGCTGGGATGTTACCAATAACCAGAGCCATTGCAAATCCAGAAAGGAAGTAGCCCCACATATCGTTGGAAAGCATGATTTTCAGCAGAACGCCGAATCCGACGAAACGCATCATGCCGCCGGCAACAGCGAGACCGCCGTTCATCAGCCAGGAAGCGTTAGTGGAAAGGGATTCCATTGCAGGCTGAATAGCAGCGCCGCCTACGTAAGCCAGGATAGCGATAACTGCGAACAGACCGCCAAGAAGAGCTACGTCAGCGAGGACAGCATTCGTTACACCTTTTGTTTCACCCTTGGAGCAGGTGTCATCGCACCATGCGTTGAAGGAAGAAGCGATTGTGAACACGATGGTTACTACATAAGTACCAAATACAGAGAAGATTACAGCAGAACCGAGAGCAGCGTCTACGGACATCTCTGTCTGGCAGGCGAAGATCATAGCAACAACTTCACCGATAACTACGTTTGCGGGCTGTGCGCCGCCGACAGGCATAGAACCAATCATCATCAGTTCGTATGTTCCGCCAAGTACCAGACCGGTATTTACATCGCCCAGGATTGCACCGATGATCGGGCAAGCGCAGATTGGACGGTAAATAATCTCAGTCAGGGAAAACTGGTCAATCGCGAACAGGAATGTAACGATTGCCAACAAAACGACTTGCATAATTTTTCTCCTTTGTTTTGTTAGTGCAATTTAGCTAAAGAGTTTGGAAACGTCTTCTTTAGCTGTGTTAGGTGTGCGCTGGATTTCGAGTTTAACACCGAGATCCTGCAGCTTCTTGAATGTGGCGACGTCGTCATCGTCTACCGCAACACTCGTAGCTACCTGGCGTTTTCCTTCATGCATGTGCATGTTTCCAATGTTCAGAACATCGATTGGCACGCCGCCCTCGACGAGCCGTAACGCGTCCTGAGGAGTTTCCAGGATCAGGAAGATTTTCTGAGCAGGACTTGCTTTGCTGATGACAGCGATCGTTTTATCAATGCTGAAGTAACGAGTCTGTGCATAAGCTGGAGCAGCCATGTTCATCAGGCCCTGACGGAACTGGTCTTTCGCAACTGCGTCGTTTGCAACGAGAAGCAGGTTTGCTCCAACCACCCCGGCCCACTGTGTTGCAACCTGTCCGTGAATCAGACGGTTGTCAATTCGAGTCGCAACAATGTTTGGCATTTATATCTCTCCTTTCTGTCAAGCTATGCTGTGAAAGCACTCTCTTATCTACGATTATAAACAATGCATTCCCATATCATTTGCACAAATTGGATCAAGATTTAGATTTTTCGTTCAAATAAACCAAATTTGACGGAAAATTTGCGAAATAATGCCGAAGAATTAACGCAAAGCTCAGGGCTCGCAGACAGGGATTGGCATAGCTTTTCATGAAAAGAAAAGAGTATGCCAGTCAGCCCATTTCCACCCGATTAAAAATCATTTCTTTTAGACAGCAATCTTATACAAATCGTCTTATCCTGTATCAACAATTCATATTGGAAGGTTTCAATCTGGGATGGAATGATGACACAAGGATTATCTAACAAACAGCCGCAATTTCCAAACATTTTGTGATAATTTGGGATAATATTTTCAAATTGATTTATTTAAATATCAGTAGAATCTTTTGCGTCCGTTCAGGCAAACGCTTTCCCAGGTACATCCGAAGAAATGTAAACGTTATCGGAATCGGGGAATGTTGAATTTTTCTACAATTTGGTATTTCTGCAGTATTCTTAAATGCCTGCATCTTAGATTCTGGAAGCAACAGTGCAGTTCTATACTGCAGCCTGCCTTCTGGATCCGAGTGCCGGCTCAATCGTTTTCTGCAAACGGTATATCCGCTTCTGCATGGAATCGGTCGATATTGAAACACAGATCAAAACCAATACTGAAAAGAGCACCCGGCTTTCGCGTTCCTGGATCAGACAGAACCGGGCGCGCAGCGCTTTCTGTCCATTCAGACCGGATATGGAATACAGACTTCGAAATGCATGCAGATTCGGAATGCAGCGAATCTCTGCGAATGAACTCGAACAGTATTGAACCTCAGCCATATAGACAGAAAGAGTACAGATCGTATAGACAGAAAGAGTACAGATCGTTTTACTGCCTGATCCGATCTGGAAACGCGCTCAATGAATTCCTGGATCAGGCCCTTGCAGATTCTTCTTTCTCTGCTTCTCTGCAGGTCCCTGCCCAAGTCCGACTCGAGACCTTTATCTTATCCTTAGCTTCTTTGAAAATAAGGAAAGCCCTGATCGTTACGCGTTCAGCAAAGTACAGAATCTCGGATTTTCGGAGCCATAGCCAGGAAAAGTCCATACAAAACCAGGTCTGATGAAGAAGGGACAGCCAGATCGTCCCCTCCCTTTAACAGACTGAACATCTGCTCTTACAACCGTTAACCCCTGTTTACTGCCACCCATCACATAAAGATTCCATAAATATTTACTGTTTTAAACTAAGGTTTTTAGCAATTGCAACGACCGTATTTTTATAAGCTCTGCTCTCTTTATAACGCAAGTTCTGGCCCAGAATTGTCCATACAAATAAGAAAAACATCCGTTTTTGAAATTTGCTTTGCATTGATCGAAAATATCCACCTCGCCTTCGAACTAATTTATTCAATCTTAATGTACGGAAATATCGATTTACTCCACAGATTTGAACTTTTTAGTGAAATATCGACCGAAATTTACAAAATTTGCCCTTTTAATTTCCGGCTCATTTACACCCCATCAAACGCTGGATATACTTTTTGTATTAGAAAGCGTTAACAAGACAAAATAGTCTCTTTGTTGCTCTAAACAGTATTTGAAGACTTTTGCCTTGAAAATTTGGAATAGTGGTGAAATATGCTCAAAAGAACAACGCATTATCAGTTTCAGCCGTATGGCTCGATCCTCTACGATCTGTCCGAAGTGGCTGAACAGCATGCCGACTACCAGCAGAACGCTCTTAAACTGACGGCTAAGAGCTTCTCGCATGTGTACTCTTCGAACGAACCCTGCTACATCCAGTGCAAATCGGGCATTGTGCTGATGGCTGTTTCAAAAGACGGGGATACTTTTGAAAACTTTGTCATCCATCGGATTGTCAAAACGAATCCCGAAACCTTCTTTAACTTCATTTCGATCTCAGATGATGCCGAGATTGATATCTGCTACCGTAAATCAAATCTGGAAATTCATCCGGCTGCGCACGAAGTTACGTTCAGCCCGATGGTGACCAATCTTCATATTCATGAAATCCTGACCACCTTTTATCAGGTTCGAAAAGAAGACTACGTTTTCCCGGGTGAAGCGCACTCGTACTATGAACTTGTTTATATTGACCACGGATCCATGGAAATGGACGTGGATGGCAAAGCCTACTCCCTGAGCATGTACGATCTGATGCTCTACTACCCAGGACAGTTCCACTCGCACTACACAAAACATGATCAGACGTGTTCGTATCTGACCGTTATCTTTAAGATGGATGACACGCTGGCGGATTCGCTGTGCAATCGTGTCTTCCATACACGCAAAGATATTTATCAGGTCCTCTGCTCCTTCATGAAGGCAGTACAAACGGAAGACTATCTGAACCAGGAACTTGCGATCCTCTATCTGAAGGAAGTCATCATTCTGCTGCACCAGTTCGACCATAAAGAAGAAGTCGATGCAGGCATCAACCCGATGCAGCAGCATTATGAACACACTCTGCTCAACGAAATTCTGGTCTACATCAACAACAACATCTGTTCGGCATTTACGGTCGAGGATCTGTGCATTAAGTTCTCGGTTTCGCGCTCTTCCCTGCAAAACCTCTTCCGGACCAACCTGCACATCAGTCCGAAACAGTACATCTCCAACCTCAAGCTGAATCACGCAAAGCTTCTGATTCAGGAACACAACCGTACGATCTCCGAGATCAGCGACATGCTTGGCTTCACCAGCATTCACTACTTCTCGAGAAAGTTCAAAAAGCAGTACGGTCTTTCCCCGACGGATTACTCCAAGTCGATCCATCCTTGATCGCCGGATCGAGCAGGTACTGGATGTATTTCCAGGCTATGAGAAATCAGGCATAACAATAGATGTTTTTTACGGAGTTTGTATTTTATAAGCGAGCTAAGAAGGCTCGCTTCATAATCAAATTCCCTTTCTTAAACTTTCTTGGAAAAAGGGCTGTCCCGGCCCTTTTTCGGTAAGCGTCAAATAAAAGACGGGTATTTTCTCGACCGCCTCCTTGGGATAATTCCTTTATTCAAGGAGGCTTTTTCATGGAATCAATCATCCCTGCAATCGATCTCGGTATCGATTTCTCCAAAGTTAAAAACATCTATCTGGCTCAGATGCCTGCTGACCTTCGCAAAGGAATTGACGGTTACGTCTCCCTGGTTCAAGGACCTCTCGCTCTGGATCCGCTGGATGGATCCCTCTTTCTCTTCGTTAATCGACAGAAGAACAAGATCAAAGGTATCCTTCGTGACGGAAATGGATTCTGGCTTGTTTATAAGCGACTCTCCAGATCTTCCCTTCAGTGGCCTGTCAGCACTGACCAGTCCGACTTCATGCGAATTGACTGTTCGCAGCTGGCTTCTCTGCTTTCCGGTCTGTCGATTGTTCCCCAGCCGGCATTTCTGCCACGAACTTATAAGTATGTTTAAACCAATTTAAAAGGATGATTTTTTGAAGGAATATCAAGATAAATCATCCTATTTACTTTATCTATCGCTCTAAATATGTTAAAATTAATACATGAATGTGCCGAACCCTTACCAGACAATCCGCAACGAGCTCCTCGAAGATCTTCATCATCAGATCAGCACCATGACGGAAGAAGAGAAAGACAAATTTATTGAGGATATGTACCTGGATCTCTATTTCGCTAAAGAAATCAATAAAGCCGTGAAAAGCGGCCGCTTTGGTCCTTCTACGGAAAAGATGGTTCCCTTGAAACTGGATTACTCTGAAAACGAGGACGGCGGCCCAGATATCAATATTCTGAATAAACAGCTGGCTCAGCTTGATCTGAAAGCCGATGATTGTTTTAACCGGGCTGCGAAATATCAGGAAGAGGGAGACCGCTATCGTAAAGAAGCTGAAGATTTAAAGCTCAGTTCTGTTGAAGGAAGCAAGAAAAACCTTCCACCAAGTGCAGAAAGCAGGAAGCGGTCAAAGAAACCACTACCTTCAGTGTAGAAGGGAAAAGCGCATTTGCCCAGTTTGCGGCTGTGAGATGAAAACTGTTGGAATGAAACGTCACTATAGGATTCATCGGATTCCCGCTCGCTATAGGCTGGAAGAAGTGCTGCGTGAGACAGTCGCGTGCCCAAACAAGTGTACGGATGAAAACGGGAAAGCCATCATCCGCACCGCCGAACCTGACGAGCCTGCACTGATCGACAAGAGTGTCGCAACTTCCTCTATGGTCGCGGGAATTGCCTACGATAAGTTCGTAATGGGAACCCCGGCCTATCGTCAGGAAAAGCACCTGAGTCTCACGGGACTGCCGATCAGCCGTCAGACCATGGGCAACATCCTGGAAAAACTTACGATCTTTATCTGAAGCCCCTCGTAAAACAAATGATTGAGGATCTCCCAAACTGTAACGTCGTCCATATGGATGAGACGGTTTTAAAGTGCACGGAGGTTAAAGATCGAAAACAGTCTTCTATGGTTGTCGCCGTCAGCGGAATCTATGAAGAGAACCAGATGGCTGTCTATAAGTTTTTCCCTTACAAGAAACAGGAGTTCGTAATCGCCCTCCTTGGCGGTTCTTTTCGTCATGCCCTTATGACAGACGGGCTTTATGCATATGCCAACTACTATGGCCCCTGCAGAAAGCTCAACTGTATGGCCCATGCGAGAAGAAAGATCTTCGAAGCCATCAAAGTCCGGTCAGACTTCGCGCAGTATCAGGCAGACGTCCTGAAGTGGGAAAAGACCACACTGGAGAACGACGAAGAGGCCGCAGAAGCGGCAGCCCAGCTGGACGAAACAGAGAGACCCGAACCAAGTCCGGGTCTCCAGATTCTGCTCACAGCCCTGTCTCTGTTCGGGAAGCTCTACCACATCGAATCCCACGTTGCTTCTTACTCGCACGAGGCGAGAACCGAAGTTCGGCAGGAACTTTCAAAGCCCTGCTTTGAAAGACTCACAAGAGTCATGATGGAGATTCAGAGTGGATTCGAGGAAAGAAGCACCGCCTACAGAGCAGCCAAGTACTTCATGGATCGAGCGAACTCGTTGGGAAGGTACCTGGAAGACGGTGATTATCCGATCGACAATAATGTGGCAGAAAGAGCCGTAAAGCCATTCGTGATCAATCGCAAAAACTTCCAGACTACGAAGAGTATCAAAGGTGCGGAAGTCGTCGCAGCGTTTATGACTTTGTTTCGATCGGCTGAAATGAACGACTTAAATCCAGAGCGCTACATGGAGTACGTTCTGGATGAACTCAAATGGTTCAAAGACGATGAAATCGCGGTAGATGTATTGAAGTCACTTCTGCCGTATTCAAAGGATTTACCTGAATATCTTCGAATTGGATACCGTGGACCGGATCCGAAGTATGAAGAAAACGATGAAGAATAAAAAATACGCCAAGCGGGATCTCGAAAGGGATCCCGTTTAGCGTATCTAATATTCAGTCTCGCGTATACCCGTCGATTGTTTGACACTTACTTTTTCGTTGTCCAAATCAAATATCGTCCTTTACTGAACGAAGAAAAGAGCACGCATCAAACGGAAGATGCGTGCTCTTTTGCTATACAGAAAAATGTCGTCGTTGCGGATGCTCTGTTTTCTCTTTGAGTTTGCCCTGAGGAAACGAGCGAATCCGGGAATTAGATTCCGTCGGAGAAATCGTCGGATTCAGCTGCAGGAGCCTTGAATTCGAAAGCCTGTACCTGGTCTTTGCCGACTGTGATCGCCTGTTTTGCCAGCTGATGAATGTCATCCATGAACTGACGAACGAGGTTGATTTCTACGAGCATGCCAAGGTTTGTACCGGCTACAACTTCATAGCCTCTTGGGAAGCCGAGTTCTACGCTGACTTTGAACGGCGAACCGCCAGCCAGGTCGGACAGTACGAGTACAGACTCGCAGTCTTTCAGGTTGTTCATGGCTTCTTCAAGATGAGCAGCCAGATCATCGGTCGAATCGGTCAGGTTGAAATCTACCGCATAGTAGTTTTCGGCCGGTCCGGCAATAACGTTTAAAGCTTCAGTCAGACCAGACGCAAAGTGTCCATGTCCGGTTACGATAAGTCCAATCATTATGCGTTTTCCTCCACAGTGACTTCAGTTTCCGATTTGAGTTCGTAAGGATAGATGGTAACGCCCTGAACAACGCGGTTAACTTCGCCAGTTGGGCATGGGTTATCCGGTGTGATGCCAAGAGAGATGGATTTGAACAGTGCGATTACCTGAGCAGCCAGGATGTAGTCGAAGGCAAGGTACATGTTGTCTTTTGCGAAGAGCAGACCAAAGTCGATATAGAGGTCAACGAGTTTTTCGATGTCTTCGTATTTACGAGCGGCTACGGCTACCAGTTTGTTGCCCTTTCTCTGGGAAGCCATTTCCTTAACCAGGTCGTATTCATACTGTCTCTGATATGGATCATCAGAAATGTAGATAACGGTCAGGGTTTCGTCGTTAACAACAGATTTTGGTCCGTGACGGAAGCCAAGCGGAGAATCGAAGGTTGTTGTAACCTGGCCTGCAGTCAGTTCGCAGATCTTCAGCTGGGATTCCTGAGCGATGCCTTTCAGAACGTTTGCGCCAAGGTAAACGATACGGTTGAAGTCATAGGATTTAACCAGATCTTCACAGGCTTTGTAGCCATGGTCGAGGAAGTGCTGTCCTCTGAGGATAACGTCTTCCAGACGAGCTTCAGTTTCTACCAGGTGATCCAGGTTGAAGCAGAGCATAGCAGCCAGCATCATGTTGGAGAAACTGGAGGTCATGGCGAAGGACTGGTCGTGAGTCTCTTCCGTCAGGTTGATATCGAGGGCGTTGTCGCGTGCAGCAGCAGCTTTTGCGAGTGCGCCGTTCTTGTTGCAGGTGATGAACAGATGGTAAACGTTCTTGCCGCATACCGCGTCTGCTACCTGAACTGCGCCTACGGATTCCGGAGAGTTGCCAGAACGGCCGAAGCTGACGAGCAGAGTCTTGCGGTTTTTGTCGAGGTAGTTTTCTGGAGTTTCTACCAGGTCAGTCGATGCATAGGATTTTGCGCGGAAGCCTGTGCAGGTGTTGATGAAAGAATAGAGGGCATTGCCGACATATTCACTGGTTCCAGCACCGGTGAAGATGATATCCAGGTTTGGATCTTCCAGAAGCGGATCGATGAATGCCTTAATTTCGTCTTTCTTTTCTTTAATCTGTTTGAGTGTTTTCTTCCAGGTGTTCGGCTGCTGGTAGATTTCCCGAGCTGTCCAGATGCCGTTTGCGCTTTCCCAGAAGTTCTCTTCATGACCAAAAATCATGTTTGATTCCTCCTTTAAAGTTGGTTTCATTATACTTTGATTTACACTTTTACGATTATCCGACGACATTTTTGTTTAAAAAGTGCAAATCAGCGAACGGATTTTTGAAGTCCATTCCTCCCTAATATCGTACTCTGTCTCAAGCCGGATTTGAGCAAGAAATAACCCCTGAACGGATATTTTTTGAGTTTTTGCCCCTTTTATCCGGATCCAGTACATCATTTTTCCAGTATTTTGATTTTATCGTCTCGATCGGATTGGTTGATTTCACCGACAGTTCCTGTTTCTATTCGCTGCCCGTCCGGATCGGTGAAGCATCGTCTCTTCTTTTGACGGAGGCATTTTCCAGAAACAAAAGAAAAGAAAAAATCTGCGCTGCGCCCGATCTGCGCAAAGGCGAGCGTACGGTCTGCCGAAAATAGCTTTTACTTATGTTTGCTTCTCTGGCTATAATAGAACTCAATGAAAGGAGCTTGCTCTATGGCTCAGAAATCATCAGCCAGCCGTAAAGGACGTACGGTCTCTGCACCGATCGATCCCGAACAGCCCGTTGGTAAACATTTGTTTTTCGATAACAAGAGACGTCTGATTTACGTTTCTCCGCTGCTTCACAAAAATCTGTATCTTCCAAAATACGACTACAAGCGGTTCAACCGCTACAATTCCCGCTTTATCGTCGCCGTCGCTACGATCATGATCTGCGGTTCGGCATTGACCGACTGGTTCAAGATGCCTATGTGGATCGCTTTTGTATTGGGCGCTTTAGTTTTTGCCGGTTTTGAATGGAGTTTCTACAAATTCCAGAAAGGCCTGACCGTCGTCAGTGATTTCGACCCATCCAAAGCTACGCCAACGGTAAGCTCCGTGATTTCTTCGGATATGCGGACGAAGACCTGGCTCAAAATCATTCTCTTTATTGTTCTTGGTGTTCTGCTGGTCGTAAATGCCTACCAGTCCCACTATTCGCAGCAAGTCATCATCCTCTGCTGGTGCGGTTTGGCAGTCTGCGTTTACATGGCGATCAACCTGCTCATCATGTTGTTCCGATCTCCAAAGAATAAAGAACAGGGTACGGCTCTTTCCTGCCCTGTACTGACGCCAAACCCATCCAATGAAAAATCCGCCCGGGCGATCCGAGCGGATTTTTGTATTCTTTCTGATTGTTTTGCGTATGGAGTGAACTTACGTCAGACTTTCAATGGTATATTGCGCATTGAACGTGTCTCCCGGCTTAAGAGAAAGTGTGCCTTCGCGTTTTTCAAACGGGCCGTCGACCTTTTCAAAATCGGTATGGCCAAACCAGGGTTCGATGCAGATGAAATCGCTGCTGCGATCCGCATTCCACAGAGCTACCGTCGGGAAACCTGCAAAGCTCATTTTCAGGCGCTGTTCATCCTTATAGAAAAGCGTCGCTTCCCGGGCTTCGATCTGATCAAAAACGAGCGTCGCGTATTGATCCATATCTTCGTGATTGCATTTCCATGTATCGAGAATGACCGGAACACGTTTTACAGGCGAAAGATCCGGGAAAAAGACGATCTGATCCGCCATGGATTTGGGTTCAAAGGAGATGGAGAAATCTTCAAACACTTCGTCGGCGTTCTGTACGGTTTTAAACGCTGGATGAAGACCGAAGGAAAACGGCATCGTCTTATCGCCGGTATTGGTAATCGCATACTGCACACGTACACCGTTTTCGAGGAGCGTATAGATCAGTTCAAAATGGAAATCAAATGGGTATTTCTTCAGAGTTTCCCCATTCGAATCGAGGACATAGACAATACGGTCATCCTGAATGCTGCCATCCAGATTTTCATAGCGAACCAGTCCATGGTTTTTCATCGCATACGTTTTGCCTTCGATTTCGTATTCCCCGTTCTTCCATGTCTTTCCAATGGTCGGAAAGAGGGAGGGATTGCGGCCCGACCAGCCCTGATCGGCCTGATACAGAAGTTCACGGCCTGCTTTCTTATCGAACAGGCTGATCATCTGTGCCCCTGGATTATCGGTGCGCAGAAGCATGCGTTCGTTTTCAATTTTTAATGGATTCATTGAAATTTCCTTTCCGTTCTCCTGATGAGTTAAAAGCGCTGTGCTCGAACAGTCTGGCCCCTGAAGGCGCATCCTGCGAACGGTTCCTCCCTTTTGAAGCCTGTTCACCTGTTAGCGGACAGACACATGGCCTTTTCTATATGGAGTATATGGAGAGACAGATGAACGTTCAAAAGGCAGACTGCATTTGCGCTCTACAATCCGGTTCCGGCGCGTTTGAGACGTCTTTTTGAGCCAGCTGGATACGCCTTCTTCCTGAACGCTTCCAATGACTTCATCGGCGGCCTCTTTGGCTGCTTTTTGGCGTTGCCAACGGCTACGCCATATCCGGCGGCTTTGATCATCTTCACGTCGTTGAGACCATCGCCTACCGCAATTGTCATGCAGGGTTCGTGGTGACGGGACAGTTTTTCCAGCGTCGACTCTTTGGAAATGCCGGGCGCCCGGATTTCTACACATTTACTGTAGAACACCTTGGAGCTGTCTGGAAGCAAAGCCGCAATCGCATCGCGTGTTCGCGAATCGTCTGTCCAGATAATGATGTTGCATACGTCATCGCCGACCCATTCCTTCGTCTTTGGCGTAACCATATACAGCTTTCTCCAGTGGTGGCGGACTTCCTTGGGCGCTTCGGAATTAAAGAAGTTGCCGTCGGGTCCGGAATAGCGCCAGAGCAGATGGTTTTCCTGCAGAAATTGCGAATCGTTTTTACATCGCTGTTTCGAATCAGACGGGCATCGACGAGCTGTTTGTTCTCGTCATAAATGGCCGCACCGCCTTCCAGAATCATTCCGGAAAAAGGAAAACGAATGAATTCCGCTGGAAGATGCGCCATTTCGTAAGGCGAACGGCTGCTGACCAGATAGATCAGATCGCCCTGATCGACCAGATACTGGAACTCTTCCGTTAAATGCGAATCAATTTCATGAAATTTATTGTTGTAGAGCGTTCCATCTATATCAAACAAATAGACATGTTTCATTTGGATTTTCTGTCCCTTTCAGATGTTCTTGAAAACATCTTCGATGCTGACTCTTCTGCATGCGCAGACAAGGCCTTTGTGACCATTTTAATTTACATTTACAAAAAAGCGAAGCGTTGCGCTTCGCCATTTCTATTTGAACCTGAGTTTAAGCTTAGTTTTCGTGGAAGACAGAAAGCAGTTTGGCTCTCTGCGGTCCTTTCAGTTTCTTGATTGCCTTGGCTTCAATCTGACGGATTCGCTCACGAGTAACATTGAACTTCTTGCCGATCTCTTCCAGTGTCCAGGTACGGCCGTTGTCGAGGCCGAAACGCAGACGAATGACTTTTCTTCACGTTCGGTCAGTGTGGACAGAACTTCTTCGATCGTCTCTTTCAGAAGCTGGTTATGTGTGTATTCTTCCGGGGTGACGGTGGACTTATCTTCGATGAAGTCGCCCAGGAAGGTGTCGTTTTCATCGCCGACAGGCGTTTCCATGGAAACTGGATCGAGGGCAGAACGCTGGATTTCGTTTACGCGTTCGGCGGTCATGTCTTCCATCTTCTCCGCGATTTCTTCCGGAATCGGGTCACGGCCCAGATCCTGAACAAGCAGACGCTGGATTCGCGTCATCTTGTTGATGGTTTCTACCATATGAACCGGGATACGAATCGTTCTGGCCTGGTCGGCAATCGCACGGGTGATTGCCTGACGGATCCACCATGTGGCGTAGGTCGAGAACTTGAATCCCTTCGTATAGTCGAATTTTTCTACGGCTTTGATCAGACCGATGTTTCCTTCCTGAATCAGATCCAGGAAGAGCAGTCCGCGGCCGACATATTTTTTCGCAATCGATACAACCAGACGAAGGTTGGAGTCAATCAGGATCTGCTTGGCTTCCTGATCGCCTGCTTCAATTCGTTTGGCAATCTCCACTTCCTGCTGGGGAGTAAGAAGAGGAATGGCACCGATTTCTTTCAGATAGGCTTTTACCGGGTCGCTGGTTTTCGCATTGCTTGTATCCGCAAAAGTACGTTCCAGACGGGCGAGTTCTTCCTCTCGGCTGCTGGCTTCTGAATCTTCCGAATCTTCGTCCTCTCCATCGTCAAGAGAATCGTCATCGCTGTCCAGTTCTTCGATGTCTTCGTCATCGTCACTGTCGGATCCATTGATGCTGATCTTGTTTTTCTGACACCAGAGGATAAGAGAATTCAGATCGCTGTCCGAGAGATTCAGCTCGTTCAGAGCTTCCATGAACTCTTTCTGATCGAGTTTCGCCCCGGCTTCTTTTGACGCTTCGAGCACCATTTTGACATCATCAATCGACGAAAAGCTCAGTCGCTTTTTATTCTTCTTTGCGGCCATTCAAATCTTCCTTTCAGACTTGTTCTAACGTGTTTACTACCATATTGGCACAGATCGTTTGGTTTGATTCGGCAGATGCACCAGTAGATTCTTCGCAAGGATTCATCCCCGCGCAGAATTTGCGGATCTCCGGCAGACGCTGGCGGGTCTCCTCTATGCCCAGTTCGTACCACGGTTTCAGTTTGTTCGGATCCGTAGTATAGCGGGTAATATGCATGTCTTTTGAGGGGCGAAGAACAAGCGCGCGTCCCTCATCTTCCAGCCGGTCAATCAGGTCCCATTGTTCCTGGTAGCGGATGTGCCGTTTTTCAGATGATCCGTAATGACCGGATCACGATAAATCAGCCGGGCAAGCCAGACCTGCCATTTTGGTGCCGGCTTGCGGCGGTATCCTCTTTCTTTTGTGGAAAGGATAACTACCTTTTCACAGCCTGCGTCGAGAGCCTGCTGAACGGAAATCATATCGACCAGACCGGCATCAAAATATTTTTGCCGTTCCAGCGATACGGTTTGGCCAGAAGCAGCAGTGCGCAGCTGGCCTTGATCAGCGTCATGCTCTGATCGACATAGGGCTTTCCAAAGTATTCCACTTTGTTTTCATCCATGTCATACACGCCGATTTCCATGTCCGTAGAGGATTGGAAAAAGGACTCGAAATCGAGCGGTGCATGTTCTTCAATATATTTATTGGTGGCTTCCAGACCGAAGAGTCCGCCTTCCTTAAAAGGGGAACGATGCCGATAGCGCCCTTCTGATCCGCCGCTTCAATCGTGGTCACTTTCAGTCTGTCAATCTGACGGGATACGTAAGCCAGAAGGACTTCCGACCCCGAGGAAATGCCGACGGAGTACGGGAAGTAGATTTTCTCTTCGAGAAAAGTCTGCAGAACGCCTGCGCTGTAGGCAATTTTCGTTCCGCCGCCTTCTACAACCAGTCCGCATTTGTACTTATACTGTTTTTCAGACATTCCGAACGCAGCCTTCTTTTCTGGCCTGGTCGGCTACTGCTTTGGATACTTTGTCTTTTACGCGCGGATCGAGGGCGCTGACGATGACATAGTCTTCCTTCAGATCCTCATCGCTGATCAGCGAAGCCAGCGCTTCAGAAGCCGCGAGTTTCATGCCGTCGGTAATGCGCAGAGCGCCGGCATCCAGAGCACCCCGGAACAGCGCCGGGAAAATCAGAACGTTATTGATCTGGTTGTCAAAATCGGAACGTCCCGTACCTACCACGCGGGCACTGGCTTTCTTAGCAAGAGCCGGATCGATTTCCGGAACCGGGTTGGCCATGGCGAATACGATCGCGTCGTCGTTCATCGAACGAACCATGTCTTCGTCCACCAGACCGGCAGCCGAAACGCCAATGAAGACATCGGCGCCTTTCATGGCATCGCGCAGCGTACCCGGCTTGCCGTCCGGGTTATATTTTTCGGCGAGTTCCTTCTGCATTTCGTTGCGGGCGTTTTCTTTGGTCACGATACCTTTGGAGTTGCAGAGAACGATGTGGCGGAAACCGTACTGACCGAGCAGATCGGCAATGGCGCATCCCGCGGCACCGGCGCCGGAGAAGGCAACGCGTACGTCTTCTTTTTCTTACCCACAAGTTTCAGGGCGTTAATCAGAGCGGAAAGAACGACGCAGGCGGTTCCGTGCTGGTCATCGTGGAAGACCGGAATGCTCATGCGTTTCTGCAGTTCTTTCTCAATATAGAAACAGTTTGGAGCGGAAATATCTTCGAGGTTGATTCCGCCAAAAGACGGTTCGAGCGCAGCGACAATTTCAATGATCTTATCGGGATCCTGCTCATTGAGAACCAGAGGAATCGCATTGACATCACCCAGTTCCTTGAACAGCACACACTTGCCTTCCATAACAGGAAGGCCGGCCAGTCCGCCGATGTTTCCAAGACCAAGTACAGCCGATCCATCCGAAACAACCGCAATCGTGTTCGAACGTCCGGTATATTCAAAGCTTGTCATAGGATCTTTTGCGATTTCCAGACAGGAGCGGCAACGCCGGGGGTATAGGCGATAGCCAGATCTTCATGGGTTTTCAGAGTCGGTTTGGAAACGATATCCACCTTTCCCTTCCATGCTTTATGAGCTTCAAGCGCCTTCTTTGCGTAATCCATGGTTTCTCTCCTCCAGTTTTTCTCTTAACAGTCTTTTCCAGCCAAAACGAAGGCTTTCGCCCGCGTTTGTTCGGCCGATGTTCTGATTTTGCCCATCGATTCATTTTTGGGTACGGGCACTCAATCATAGCACAAACGGCCTGTTTTTCTTTGAATTTCACTTTATTGGATTGATTTTTCCAATAAATTTTCAGCCTGCTCGTTTTTCCTTGCAAAGAAGAAGTTCCTGTGCTTTTGGATTTGCGGCGATGGATATTCTCCACGTGTGCAATACTCCCTCTGTCTTTTCTTTGACGACGGTTCCTGTTCAAAGCGTCGTAAGGCTTTAAAGCCGCTTTACTTTGCGACAAGAGTGTGTTAGCAAGCTGTACTTTCTATTGTATTCAAAGCGCCCGTTTTGCTTGCACTTTTTATTACTTTCTACCGAAAATTCAATTTTCTGGCTTTTGAAACCGTTTCCCGTTCACTGGATCTGCGTTTTAGCGAACCTTTTGTCCAGAGTGTTTGACCGACGGATGTAAAACCGGGTTTCTCTTCTTTATTTTTCGCCTTCTGTCAAAAACAGAGGCCCGAGTCGGGTCGGGCCTTGTGTGTTTTTCGGTTTGTCTGTGTTGATCAATTTTTTCTGAACGAAATCTCTTCTGACGTTCGCAAGGCAGAGCACTGACGACATCTGGAAGATCGGTTGGAATCCGGTTCTTCGTTCTCAGATGTCTGCGTGTACGACCTAGTCCAGATTGCCTTCAAGCAGGTGCAGCAGCACGTCTGTCATCTTTTCCATTTTCTGGATGGAGACGAATTCATAGCGTCCGTGGAAGTTATTGCCGCCGGTTCCAAGGTTTGGCGTAATCAGGCCTTTCCAGGTCAGACTGGCTCCATCGGTTCCGCCGCGGATCGGATCGCTTTTCGGCGTAATGCCGCAGGCTTTCAGAGCCGCCTTGGCGCGCTCAACCGCGCGCATGTCACCATGCATGGCATCTTCGAGGTTGTAGTACTGATCGCGCATCGTGATCGTGGCGCAGTCTGGCCACATTTCATTGATCACATTGGTCATGTCTTTCATCAGCTGTTTTTTCTGTTCGAATTTTTCCCGGTTATGATCCCGGATAATATATTGGAGAGACGCCTGATCGCAGTCGCCCTTCACTTCCAGAAGATGGATGAAGCCTTCGGTGCCTTCGGTAAATTCCGGGCGGGCCCACTGCGGCAGCATGGACGCGAACTGGACAGCAACCGCTGCTGCGTTGACCATCTTGCCTTTCGCCGATCCAGGATGAATGGCCTGTCCTTTGAACTGGATCTCAGCCATTGCGGCATTGAACGTCTGATAATCGACATTTTCAATTTCTGCCCCGTCGACTGTATAAGCGTAGTCGACCGGGAAGCGATTCAGATCGAAATGCGCCACGCCGCGGCCGATTTCTTCATCCGGGGTAAAGGCCACCATGACTTTTCCATGCGGCTTGCCGGACTGAATCAGCTGTTCGAGCGTCTCCATAATAATGGCGCAGCCGGCTTTATCATCCGCGCCGAGCAGTGTCGTTCCATCAGTGACCAGAATGTCATCGCCAATGACTTCCTTCAGCGAAGGAAACATCTCCGGATTCATGGAATAGTCCTTGCCTAAGGCAATCGTTCCGCCATCATATTTGCTGATGCGCTGCGGATGAACGTTGGCGCCGCTTAGTTCCGAAGCGGTATCCATATGCGAAATCAGACCGATGGCATCGCCCTGAAATCCCTGGGTAGCCGGAATTTCTCCATAAACGACACCATATTCAGAAAGTTCCACGTTGCTTACGCCGATCTGCTTCAGCTCTTCTTCCAGTTTTCTGGCCAGAACGAGCTGTTTTTTCGTCGATGGGGCGGTTGTGGACGTTTCATCGGACTGTGTATCCAGAGAAACGTAATCCAGAAATTTATCGGTTACACTCATGCTTTTCTCCCTCTTTTCCTCTGCGGGATTCGCTTCCTCCTTCCCGTTCTGAAAAGGATGAGCTTTCCTGCACTTCGTCTTGCGACAGAAAGAAATGGATTTTCTTTGAGCCGCTGACGAATCGTACAGTCTCCGCAGACAGTTTCTGCTTTTATAGTTTCTATTATAGGCAGTTATTTCTAAACGCCTGAAATTGCGCTCAGAGCAGCTGTCTGGCTGCTTCGAACCGTCTGAACCAGAAGAAAGCAGAAGAAAGCAGAAGAAAAGCGGTCTTAACGCTCCCTGGACGATAGATCACCGGTGAGCGGAAGACCGCTTTGTTTTATCGATTTTAAAACTTCAGACAAATTCTAAAATCCTGTCCATCAGCGCAGAGCCGCGCTCAGACCAGGAACAAACTGTTTCTTTCTGGAGACGTAGCCGAGCTCTTCAAATTCCTTGAGAATCGGACGGATTCGGGCGGCTTCCGGACCGGCAGCGATAAAGTGCGAACCGCTTCCTTCCACATTGGTAAAGGCCATGACCCAAAGACCGATCTTGCGGTTTCGGGCTTCCTTTTCCATATATTCTTCAAAGTCATCGCGGATGCGTTCGACATCGGAATAGTCGAACACCAGTACCTGACTGATTTCCGTCTTCACACCGGAGAGATCGAACTCCTTGCAGTCCTGATACAAAATTTCCTTGAACTCCTTGCCTTCGATCGTGGCGGTATGGCGAAACAGATCTTCGGCCATTTCCGCGGCGTTCAGACCGTACTCCTGTTCAATGTTACGAGCTGTGATCTGGTCGGTCATCGTGCAGGTCGGAGATTTGAAGTTCATGGTGTCGCTGATCATCGCATACAGAACCAGCTTGGCGATTTTCTCATCCATGCGGATATTCAGTTCCTGATACATCAGGGCAATGATCGTATTGGAAGAACCGACGATCATGTTGCGGAACACGATCGGTTTGGTCGTTTCAATATCGCCGATGCGATGATGGTCGACAATCTCGAGAATTTCGCCCTGTTCGCGATCGTCGATGGACTGCTTGCTTTCGTTATGGTCGACCAGAATAAACTTCTTCGGTTCGGCCTTGAGCAGATGGTAGCGGGCTACCGCACCGACGATCTGGTTTCCGACAACAACGGGATAGGAAGAATGCCTCGTCTGCAGCATCTTCTTCTCGACGTCTTCGAGATATTCAGAAGGATGGAACGCCACGGCTTTTTCCTTTGGCGTCATGATCATGCGCACCGGAATCGAGCGGTAGATCATCTGAATGATCTTCATCAGGTTGTACGGCGTACTGATCAGCGTAACCCCCATCGCTTTCGCCATTTCAAAAATGTAGTCGTTGGGGACAAAGCCTTCGGCAATGACGATCATGGCGGCCCCTTTGGCCATCGCCTTGATCATGTCGTCTTCATGATCGTTGAGCACCATGATCGCGCCGGTCAGGTCGCGCTCCATCATCTTCTTATCCGCGATGCGAACATCGCCGCTTTTGGCGCGGGTTCCTTTAAAAGGATTTCACCGTGAACAACGTCCTGGATATTTTCGTCCGGCGTATCCTTGAGCAGCTCGCGGGTGATATTGAGATCCTGCATCTGGATTTTGGAAATATCGGCCAGGGTAACCATGCCGGCATAACGGGCTTCGTCATCGAGCACGTAAATGGTTTTCGCATTATTTTCCAGCATCAGATCCCAGCCGTAGCGCAGCGTGTCGTTCTGATTGATCAGCGTTGCCTGGTCAATTTCAATTTCTTCCAGCGAATTCTTGGCCGTCGACAGACGGATCGGCGCAGGTACGCCGACTTTGTCCAGAATGTATTTCGTCTCCGGATTCAGATGACCCAGACGGGCCGGTACTACATTTTCCCCCAGCTTCTGTTTCAGAGCCGCCAGAGTAATGGCACCGCATACCGAATCCGTGTCGGGTCGTTTATGACCAATTACATATACGGGCTGTTTCATATTCATTCCTCATGATTTACTGTATGATTTTTCGTTTCAAGTATAGCATGAACAGGATACCCGCTTTTTGCCCCCGTGTCTGATTCAGACACCTTTTTCAACGATTGCACTTTTAGAAAAGGCATTCGAAATCCCTTTCATCGTTTTGAGGAAAAGAGCAGCGGATGAAGAGCGGCAAACCAACTGGGTTTCAAATTCCCGATTCGGCTTCTTTCCCAGGAAAAACGCAGGATCAGAAGCGCCTGGATCCTGCGTCATTGGCTTAAAGCTGTCCTTTGTGGGTGATCTTCTTTGATGATCCGTTCTCGCACGAAACACGAAAAAGCGATTTTGTCTAAGCCGGAAGACGGGAAGCGTCCGGAAGCCGGCGCAGTGCAAGAAGACGATTTCCCAGATCTCTGGTCATCGCATTGACCGTCTGCTGCGCAGTTACAGTATCGAGAAGATCCTGCGCTGCTTCGGCCTGTGTCAGAAGATTCGTTTTGTCTTCCCCTCCGCAAATTCATTCAGCTGCAACGTATGGGTTTTGTTCAGAGCACATTTCAACAAAGACATATCCGGCAGAGAACGGACAGTTTCGATCAGGCTGTCCGCCTGTTCAATGAGCGCCTCAATCTGCTCGTCCGTTGTATCGACGGTGAGCTGAACGTTCTGCCACGAATCGCTGAGCGTCTCAAGCTGTTCTTTCAAAGAAGAAGGAAGGACGTTCTTTTCTTCTTCTTCCTGAAGAATCGCATCAATCGTTTCCATGCGCTCTTTTAAATCGAGAAAGGCATGACTGCCTGTCGCGCTGATTTCCGCAATATGGAACGAGTTGTTCACATTGCTTTCAACGCCTTTCAGACGGATCCAGGAAACCAGCCGGTCTCCGTCAAACGTATACGTATCGCCAGATTCCGTTGAAGCGGCCGTACTGGTCTTTTCCCCGATCTTTTCCCAGGTTTTGCGATCGAGTGATCCGTACACTTCATATTTATAGTATTTCGACGCGTTAATCCGGGTCGTCACCGTAAGCGAATCCAGCAGAACGGGATGATCGAGCTGAATATCCACACACGGATTCAAGGTATTGGAGCTGCCGTCCCAGAACGTCGATGTATTTCCGTCCACCGCAAGCCAGGCATGGGAATCCCCCACGTTTGGGAAGGATAGACCCCTTGTTCAAAACAGAGACTGGACGATTTGCGGGAAAGCCATTCGGCAATTTTTTCGCACAGTCTGGCTGTCTCTTCCTGCGTTGCCGCCGCATTGGCCAGCAGCGTTTCGCCTTCCTGCGCCAGTCTGGCGATTTTCTCTAATGTTTTTGGATCGTAATCGGCTGCCGAAGCCGCTTCGGCTTTTTCATGAGCTGTTTTAACGGTGCTTTATCGACCGTATGATCGAGCGTTCCCTTGCGAGACTGATTGAACATCCAGTCGATCGCATCTTCGAGATTGGAGACACCGTTTCCGTCATCGTCGAGCGTCTTGCTCCAGGCGTAGTTCCAGCAGAAGTGGGAAGTGCTGTCGTATTCGGTATACGTCACATTTCCATACGGAGCCATCGCTTCGTACATTACCCTTCCCGCAGCGGAGGTAATGGTCGGATCGTTTTTACAGTGGTACATGCGAATCTGGGTTTTGAGGCATTTTCCGCGAGTGTCGGATCCCCGATTCCGCACATCGGCATAGCCGCCGCAAAAAGATATTCGTCATCGCGCAGCAGCAGATCCCAGGTGGCGCATCCCCCATGGATTCGCCGGAAAGATACGTGCGATCCAGATCGGTATGGTATGTGTTCTGTACCTGCTTGATCAGGTTATACGCCGCGTCGAGATTCTGAGAGCGTTCCCTTTCCTGCATATCCCAGTTCGAACGCTTCCAGTAATTGCCGTTTACCGTCAGCCCCGGCAGATTGACCCAGCGGTCCTGTTCATTGCCGTCGTTTAAATACGTTCCGTTCACCGTCGCCTGTGGTGTCTGCGGCATCAGAACGATTGCCTTGCGAACCGGATTGTCCCGATCCGCCAAAAGCTGATAGCCCATGCCATAATGACGGTTGACGACCGTTCTCGTTTTCCCGCCGTCGGAATAGCCGTGCATGTGAACGACAAGCGGAAGATCTTCTTCAACGCTTCCGTCCGCATTTTTGGGTACGTACAGCCAATAGCTGAGGGTCACCCCGTTTTCATCGGTATAGTCGAGCTGCTGCAGGCCGGTCTTTTCAATCATGTCGCTCGTTCCCTGATCGCTTCCGGCAACAAATCCGTACAGGCTCGGGTTTTGCGTCGGGGCATCGTTGGCCGCCAGTACGGGCATGCCAAACGCCGAGCAGCTCAGGCTCATTCCAAGAAATCCTGCCGCCAGCCGTTTTCTGAATTGCTTCATAGTTTCCTCTCTTCGTTTTCTCTTCTTCCATTTTGTACGCCGGACTGAACCTTCATGGACGCAGGTTTCTGCTTTGCCTGTGCCGTTTCCGACGTTTGATGGTTTCAATTTACCATTGGCTTTTTTGCAGTCTTTGCCCGTATAAGGAAAGAAATCGTCTATTCCGGCAAACTGTCCGGCCGTTTTTTGAAGGCTTGGCGGCCCTGGGACTGGAGAGAAAAGAAACTCTGTCGTATACTCTTGCATGAGGCTTGAAGAGCTTCTCTTCAAAACGCCGATCCATTCCTCGGGAAAAGCGGGCGGTCCATACCGTCTGCGTCCAGTGTCTGGATTGCCTCAGTTATTATCTGTTCTCAGCTATTTTTAACCCAGTTTCACTCTACAACAATTTCTGAAAAAGTTTTTCTGAATTTGTTGACTCCCTACAGGGAATTGGTAATATAAGTAAGTCAGGTCAAGACGCCGGCATAGTATAATGGTAATACACGTCCATGGTAAGGATGAGCTCGTGGTTCAATTCCGCGTGCCGGCACCATTTGAAAATCAACCGCTCAAATGAGCGGTTTTTTATTGTCCAGATTTTTCGTGATCGGTTTCGATCGTTCGACTTCGATCTGGCTGTCGATCCATTCGGATTTGCGTCTGGATCAGCTTTGCGTTCCAGACGCCTTTCATCAAAAGCGAGCCGCTGCAGACTGAAATGCTTTTCGCATTCTCTGCCTGCCGGCTCGCTTTTTCTTTTTGTCTTTTCTTTTTCGGTACAAGCAGCTGGATCATGCCTGCGCATTTGTCTGCGGCACATCGGCGAGGGATCGGCTTTCCAGCCAGTTTCGAACGAGTTCCACCGGGAGTCCGACCACATTCGTGTAGGATCCGTCAATGCCGTCAACAAAATCGACATCCTGAATCCCGTAGCTTCCCGCCTTATCCAGACACGTTCCCTGCTCGACGTACGCCTGAATTTCTTTATCGCTCAGATTTCGAAAATGGACAACCGTCGTTTCCACTGTCGAGATCGTCTGCTTCTCCTCCATTAAAACGACTGCGGTTTTCACTTCATGACTTCTGCCCGAAAGAGAGCGCAGCGTTTCAAAAGCTTCGGCTTTCGATTTGGGCTTTTGCAGGATCCGGCTGCCGTCCACAACGATCGTGTCCGCGGCAAGAACGATGGATTCGGGATGAGCCTGAAATACCTCTCTGGCTTTAGCCAGCGCTACATCGCGCTGAGCTTCATCGATCGGACCAGAATGGAAGACTTCGTCCCCTTTTGCGGGAATGCACTCAAAATCGGAAACAATGGTTTTCAGCAGCTCTTTGCGCCGGGGCGACTGGCTGGCAAGAATCAGTCTGGACATAAGAAAACTCCTTTCGGTTCATGCGATTTTCTCTTTCCCTATCCTATCGCATTTTCTTTTCGACGTTCGACTCTTTCTCCCTGCCAGCTCCTCAGGTACAGTATCCTTCTCTTTTTCTCAGGCAGTCGTCGGTTTTATGGATTTCGAACCGAATCCATTGACGAAAGCTTCCGTTTTGCGTATTGCGCAGGTACTAAGAACGACAAGGAATTCTACGAAACTTATACGTGTAAAAGGGTCTCCAGCCAGAGGCCTTTTTATGTAAGCGTCAAATAAAAGACGGGTATTTTCTCGACCGCCTCCTTGGGATAATTCCTTTATTCAAGGAGGCTTTTTCATGGAATCAATCATCCCTGCAATCGATCTCGGTATCGATTTCTCCAAAGTTAAAAACATCTATCTGGCTCAGATGCCTGCTGACCTTCGCAAAGGAATTGACGGTTACGTCTCCCTGGTTCAAGGACCTCTCGCTCTGGATCCGCTGGATGGATCCCTCTTTCTCTTCGTTAATCGACAGAAGAACAAGATCAAAGGTATCCTTCGTGACGGAAATGGATTCTGGCTTGTTTATAAGCGACTCTCCAGATCTTCCCTTCAGTGGCCTGTCAGCACTGACCAGTCCGACTTCATGCGAATTGACTGTTCGCAGCTGGCTTCTCTGCTTTCCGGTCTGTCGATTGTTCCCCAGCCGGCATTTCTGCCACGAACTTATAAGTATGTTTAAACCAATTTAAAAGGATGATTTTCTTGAAGGAATATCAAGATAAATCATCCCATTTACTTTATCTATCGCTCTAAATATGTTAAAATTAATACATGAATGTGCCGAACCCTTACCAGACAATCCGCAACGAGCTCCTCGAAGATCTTCATCATCAGATCAGCACCATGACGGAAGAAGAGAAAGACAAATTTATTGAGGATATGTACCTGGATCTCTATTTCGCTAAAGAAATCAATAAAGCCGTGAAAAGCGGCCGCTTTGGTCCTTCTACGGAAAAGATGGTTCCCTTGAAACTGGATTACTCTGAAAACGAGGACGGCGGCCCAGATATCAATATTCTGAATAAACAGCTGGCTCAGCTTGATCTGAAAGCCGATGTTTGTTTTAACCGGGCTGCGAAATATCAGGAAGAGGGAGACCGCTATCGTAAAGAAGCTGAAGATTTAAAGCTCAGTTCTGTTGAAGGAAGCAAGAAAAACCTTCCACCAAGTGCAGAAAGCAGGAAGCGGTCAAAGAAACCACTACCTTCAGTGTAGAAGGGGAAAAGCGCATTTGCCCAGTTTGCGGCTGTGAGATGAAAACTGTTGGAATGAAACGTCACTATAGGATTCATCGGATTCCCGCTCGCTATAGGCTGGAAGAAGTGCTGCGTGAGACAGTCGCGTGCCCAAACAAGTGTACGGATGAAAACGGGAAAGCCATCATCCGCACCGCCGAACCTGACGAGCCTGCACTGATCGACAAGAGTGTCGCAACTTCCTCTATGGTCGCGGGAATTGCCTACGATAAGTTCGTAATGGGAACCCCGGCCTATCGTCAGGAAAAGCACCTGAGTCTCACGGGACTGCCGATCAGCCGTCAGACCATGGGCAACATCCTGGAAAAAACTTACGATCTTTATCTGAAGCCCCTCGTAAAACAAATGATTGAGGATCTCCCAAACTGTAACGTCGTCCATATGGATGAGACGGTTTTAAAGTGCACGGAGGTTAAAGATCGAAAACAGTCTTCTATGGTTGTCGCCGTCAGCGGAATCTATGAAGAGAACCAGATGGCTGTCTATAAGTTTTTCCCTTACAAGAAACAGGAGTTCGTAATCGCCCTCCTTGGCGGTTCTTTTCGTCATGCCCTTATGACAGACGGGCTTTATGCATATGCCAACTACTATGGCCCCTGCAGAAAGCTCAACTGTATGGCCCATGCGAGAAGAAAGATCTTCGAAGCCATCAAAGTCCGGTCAGACTTCGCGCAGTATCAGGCAGACGTCCTGAAGTGGGAAAAGACCACACTGGAGAACGACGAAGAGGCCGCAGAAGCGGCAGCCCAGCTGGACGAAACAGAGAGACCCGAACCAAGTCCGGGTCTCCAGATTCTGCTCACAGCCCTGTCTCTGTTCGGGAAGCTCTACCACATCGAATCCCACGTTGCTTCTTACTCGCACGAGGCGAGAACCGAAGTTCGGCAGGAACTTTCAAAGCCCTGCTTTGAAAGACTCACAAGAGTCATGATGGAGATTCAGAGTGGATTCGAGGAAAGAAGCACCGCCTACAGAGCAGCCAAGTACTTCATGGATCGAGCGAACTCGTTGGGAAGGTACCTGGAAGACGGTGATTATCCGATCGACAATAATGTGGCAGAAAGAGCCGTAAAGCCATTCGTGATCAATCGCAAAACTTCCAGACTACGAAGAGTATCAAAGGTGCGGAAGTCGTCGCAGCGTTTATGACTTTGTTTCGATCGGCTGAAATGAACGACTTAAATCCAGAGCGCTACATGGAGTACGTTCTGGATGAACTCAAATGGTTCAAAGACGATGAAATCGCGGTAGATGTATTGAAGTCACTTCTGCCGTATTCAAAGGATTTACCTGAATATCTTCGAATTGGATACCGTGGACCGGATCCGAAGTATGAAGAAAACGATGAAGAATAAAAAATACGCCAAGCGGGATCTCGAAAGGGATCCCGTTTAGCGTATCTAATATTCAGTCTCGCGTATACCCGTCGATTGTTTGACACTTACCTTTTATGTAGGAAGAGAGTGGAAAGAAGAGATTTCACGTCTCATTTGCGTGTGCATCCAATCCAAAATGTTTTTCTCCTGCGGTATCTTTCTTTCCCTCTGAATTTGTTCAAATCCGGTCTTTTAATAAACAATACAGGGCAGTATCGATCCGCCGGAATTACAACCAGCGAATCCTTACCGCCCTGTTTTCGTTTCTTTCGTATTTTGAATTTGCACTTCCGCTTTTCCCTTTTCCCTTGGATCAAGGAATTCGACGAATGGTGCAAAGCCGCAAATTCCGCGACCTTTATCGTTTGTTCAGCGTCCGACGGATTCAGAATCCGTCTGCGGATGCAGATGACTCTGGGGAACGATCCGCTGCAGGTATCGCTGTTCCTGCAGACGGGATTTGAGATAAGCCATACCGCCGTAAAAGCCGAGAACCGCCAGAATGAGTTTGATCGCGATTTTGGCGATCATGGTGGAGAACATGGCTTCCGGACAGATGACAATCATGAAATCTGTCGCCGGATTGAGCAGCCAGTCCATGTTTCCCGCAAAGAAGAGGGTATGAAACCAGGTCCATAAGCCGGTGAAGTCGATGAAATACCAGAAGGCAAAAAGATCAGTACGACCAGCAGACAGGCGCCGGCCTGTCTGATCCCCGTCATCAGAATTCCGAGACAGCGGGTTCCGTTGGATCCGAATTTCCAGAACAGCCAGCCTGCGCTGATCAGACAGACGAACCAGGAAACAATCATGACCAGTCTGGCGTTTTGCCACAGCTGCCGGACATCAACCATGTGCTTTTTCTCTTTGGCATTGAAGGTATCGCGCACTTCGTTTTCCAGAATACCTTGCCGTCGAGATTGTCGCGTTTGCCCTCGACGTAATCCGTCATCATGAAAATGGAATTCTGAAGATCTTCATCGGACACCGAAACGGTCTGTGCCAGATTCAGCTTGTCATACAGACGTATGTAAAAGCCGTGATCAAAAACGACCGCCGCGACGCTCGAAAGCAGGGCGGCGATCAGAAAGGAAAAGCCAAAAGAACAGGTAAAACCTTGCGCGTCATTCGACGGTAACCAGATATACGCTGGAGACCCGGTCGGTCTTGCGCAAAATGTCCACGAGATCTTCGATGCTCTGTTCGAGCTCGGTAATATCGAGAGTCAGCGTCACGTTGGAAACGTGATTGATCGGGACGGTCTGGTTGATGGCGATGACGTTGAGCTGGGCAATACGGGTCAGGATGATGGAAAGCACGCCTTTTTCATCCTGAACGACGAGTGAAAGAATCGCCCGGCGGCTTGCGTCCTTGGGCTCAAACTGAAAAATGGAATTCTTATATTTATAGTACGTTCCCGGGAAATGCCGACTTCGCGTACCGCTTCGCAGATCCGGCGGACTTTGCCGGAATTGAGCAGATTCTGCGCTTCGACGACTTTTTCAATGACATCGGGAAGAATCGAAGAATTGACCAGATAGTATTTATCCATGAATGACCTCCGCTCCATGTTCTGAAACTTCAGACAGACGTACATCCAGTTCGGGATGTGCGTTTTTAATTTCCTCTTTCAGCGCCTGAAGAGTGTCCTTGTTCTGACTTACAAAAAGCATGGTAGATCCGGATCCGGAAATCCAGAACGGTACGGAATTTCGTGCCGCAATTTCCTGCATCGCCGGATAGTGAGCAATCAGCTTTGAGCGGCTTGGCTCATGAAGCAGATCATGACACGCTTCAAACAGCAGCGTTTCGTCTTTATGCGTCCAGGCGTATTCAAAGAGCATGGCCCGGCCGGCCTGCATGGCTGCATTGTGAAGAGGAATTTCTTCTGGCAGCGCCTTGCGCGCCATCGGGGTGGACACTTCATACGGCGGAATGACCACAAGGGCTTTCCAGCCGTTGGCCCCAGATTGACGCCGATCAGCGAGCGGGTACCTTCCACCGTAACGGAAAGCGCGCCGTTCAGAGCCGGGGCAACGTTGTCGGGATGGCCTTCAATTTCCACCGCGCACGCCAGCAGCTGATCGTGATCCATCTCCAGTTCGGCGATCGCGTTGGCGCCAAGAATGCCGGCGACGACGCACTGACTCGACGAGCCTAGGCCTCTGGCAAACGGAATATCGGACTGAATGTCGATGTGTACGTTTGGAACCGGCTTGCCGCACTTATGGCAGGCGAACACAAAGGATGTCCAAACCAGATTGTCGGCAGTGGCGTATTCCCTGGGACAGCCGCTGATGAGCAGCTCATCGCTTTTTCAAACGTAATGGAAGAGTACCAGTTCAGCGCAAGTCCGAGAGTATCAAAGCCCACGGAGCAGTTGGCGCTGGTCGCCGGTACTTTCACCGTAATCATGCAAAAATCTCCTTCGAAGCGTCGAGCACATTTTCTTTCATCGCTTCAGGATCAATTACCGCATCGTGCAGAATTTCGAGACGTTCGAGAACGGCTAAAGGATGCGGAATGGCGTCGGCATTGATCTTTTCCAGATCGCGCATCGCCTGCCATGGATTGTCTTCTTTCTGTCCAAGGGAATCGAGAACGTCCTGAGTAAATTTGTACGGACTCGCCGTGGACAGCGCGATGACCGGCGTTTCGGATTTTTCGCAAGCGCATACGCGGCCGCCGAATGCGGATCGAGCACGTAGCCGGTTTTGTCAAAGACGTCCTTAATGGTGGCTTTGAGCTGCGCGTCGTCATACCAGCCGCCTTCAAAAAGACGGGAGATTTCCGCAAAGGTGTCTTCATCCAGCGTATAGCTTCCCTTTTCGGCCAGATCCTTCATCCAGCCGGCAACTTTTTCGGTGTCTTTATTCGATGCGTAGTAGAGCAGACGCTCGAGGTTGGACGAGATCAGGATATCCATGCTTGGCGAAATCGTCTGAATGAACGGACGGTTGCGATTATAGGTTCCGCAGGCAAGGAATTCGGTAAGAACGTTGTTGGCGTTGCTGGCGACGTAGAACTTTTCGACCGGCAGACCGAGCTGCATGGCGTAGTAGCCGGCGAGCACGTCGCCGAAGTTTCCGGTCGGTACCGAGAAGGATACTTTGTCGCCCGTCTGAATGACGCCCTTGTTTACGAGCTGGCGATAGGCATCGAAGTAGTACACGATCTGCGGAATGAGACGTCCGATATTAATGGAGTTCGCCGAAGAAAGAACGATATCGTCCTGGGCGAGTTTTTCCTTCAGATCTTCATCGAGGAACAGCTTCTTGACCATGCTCTGCGCATCGTCAAAGTTGCCTTCGACCGCAAACACTTTCACGTTGCCGCCCGACTGGGTAGCCATCTGCTTGTACTGCACGGCGGAAACTTTGTTATGGGGATAGAAGACGCAGATGCCGGTATTGTCCACGTCCTCAAAGCCGGACATGGCCGCCTTCCCGGTATCGCCGCTGGTCGCGGTGAGGATCAGCGCTTTCTTGCCGGTATCTTTCAGAGCTTTGGATAAGAACCACGGCAGAATGGTCAGCGCGACATCCTTGAACGCGCTGGTCGGTCCGCGGAACAGCTCGAGAATGTAAATGCCGTCAACGTCTTTTACCGGCGTAATTTCATCGCTTTCAAAACTGCCGGTGTAGGCATTTTCAATGCAGTCATCGAGTTCTTCGCTGGTATAGCCCGAAAGCAGCGCCGTGAACACTTCCTTGGCGATGCCTTTGTAATCGAGCTGAATCAGCTTGTTCAGATTCAGCTTTTCCTGGCCGAGTCCGGGCCAGACAAACAGTCCGCCATCGGGACTGATTCCCTGCAGCACCGCCTCCTTGGCGCTGATCGGATCCGCGTTTTTACGGGTTGACTGATAATAAGGTTTCATAAATTTTCGGCTCCTTGAAATCGCATATGCCCTATGATACAATGTGCAAGTTTTTAAGACAAGTGTATATTAGACAAGAACAAAAGGAGTACAAAGCAATGAAAACGATGAATTGTGTCCTTCTTGGCTACGGTACAGTGGGACAGAACGTAGAGCGTTTATGCCGCGGCATTGACGGTCTGGAAATGAAAGGCGTATTTGTCCGCCCGGCCAAAGCGCGCGAACCGTACTTTTCCGCAGATGGAAAAGCGCTCGTTTCGCGGCAGGACGTTCAGATCGTATTTGAATGCCTCAACGGACTGGAACCGGCCAATACCCTTATCCGTATCGCCCTGGAACATGGAAAGAATGTGATTTCTTCCAACAAGGCGGTTTTAAGCACATATCTGCCTGAGTATATCAAACTGGCTGACAAATATGGCGGATCGATTCAGATTGAGGCCAGTGTAGCGGGTGGAATCCCTTTAATTGACGGAATTCTCAAACTTTCTGCCGCTGAAGAGCTCAAGGGATTTGAAGGCATTCTCAACGGAACCTGCAACTATATTCTCAGTTCCATGGAAGAAAACGGCACGTCCTTTACCGATGCGCTGCGCAGCGCACAGGAGCTCGGCTTTGCAGAAGTGGACCCCACCAACGATGTGGAAGGAAGAGATGTCTGGTACAAAACGCTGCTCGTCTCCTCTTTATATACAAAATCGCCTGTGACCACTCTCCCCGATCCGATCGGCATCTCCAGTATCGGCATAGACGAGATCGCGCTGGCGAAAAAACATCATAAAAAATCCGCCATCTTGCAATTCTGAAAAATGAAAGCGGATCCTTTTCGGCTCTGATCGCACCCGTTTTCCTGAATGCGAGCGATTATCTGTCTTCTGTTGGTCAGAATTACAACGCGCAAAAAATCGAAGCTTCTTCTTTTGGAAGTTTAGGCTATTATGGCCCCGGAGCCGGCGGCAGTCCGACCGCGCAGGCTATGATCGCCGACGCGATCAACCTGCTGAACGGTACCGTTCGCAGAATTTCGCTCGATCAGCACGCCACATTCTGCAAGGATGGTATCCGCGAAGACTGGATTGTACGCACGTGCAAAAATCTCGATTCTGTAAAGAACGCAGATTCCACCTATTTTGAAGAAGACAGTCTCTGGCTGATTAAAGATCGCGATCTTTCTCTTGTCGAAGAGATCCAGGCGATCGATCCATCGGCCATGCTCGCAGTATGGAGGAAATAAATGGCTTTAAAAGTGACGAAATTCGGCGGCAGCTCCGTTTCCCAGGCCAGCCAGTTTCGAAAAGTAAAAGAAATCGTGGAGGCCGATCCGGATCGCCGTTATGTCGTCGTCTCCGCACCAGGCAAGCGCTGCAGCAATGATTCCAAGATTACCGATCTGCTCTACCTGCTCGACGCGCATCGTCAGTATCATGTCGATGCCAGCAACGTCTACAAGCTGATCCGCGACCGCTTCGTGGAAATCCGCGACACCCTCGGCCTCAAGCAGCCGATCGAAAAAGAGCTGGACACGATGTACGCCAGCCTTTCTTCCATGAGTGAAATGGAAATCGTATCGCGCGGCGAATACTTCTGCGCCAAGCTCATGGCCGAATACCTCGGCTTCCCGTTTGTGGATGCGGCCGATGTCATCCGGATCAACCACGACAAGTCCATCGACTGGGAAGCGACGCGTGCCCGTCTGAAAGCCATCATGAATGAACACGAACATTTCGTATTCCCCGGCTTTTACGGCACAGCCGCCAACGGCAAGATCATGGTCTTCTCGCGCGGCGGCGGCGATGTGACCGGTGCCATTCTGGCCAACATCATGGAAGCAGATATCTACGAAAACTGGACCGATGTTTCCGGATTCCTGATGGCCGATCCGCGCATCGTTCGCAATCCGCAGCCTATCACCCACATTACCTACTCCGAACTGCGCGAGCTTTCCTACATGGGCGCGTCCGTGCTTCACGAAGACGCCGTCTTCCCCGCGCAGGAAAACAACATTCCGATTCATATTCTCAACACCAACCGCCCGCAGGATGCCGGCACGATCATTCAGGAAACGTCCCTCGTGCCGCGCAAGTACCCGATTACCGGTCTGGCCGGCAAGCCGGGCTTCCTGTCCATCTATATTTATAAGAAGCACATGTCCAACGAAGTCGGCTACATGCGCAAAGTGCTCAGCGTTCTGGAACGCTACAACGTTTCGATCGAGCACATTCCAAGCGGCATCGACTCCTTTACCGTTCTGGTCAACGGAGCTGAAGTTGAAGACAGCCTTTACGAGATTCTCCACGAAATCAAGCGTCAGGTTGCACCGGATGAAATCAAGGTGCAGGACCATATCGCGCTCGTCTCCACCGTCGGCAAAAGCATGTCCCATCAGCCGGGCAACGCCGGCCGTCTGTTCGAAGCCTTAGGCCGCGAACACATCAACATTGTCATGATCGCGCAGGACTCCAACGAAATTAACATTACCGTCGGCGTCAGCGAAAAAGACCTTTCCCGCACGATCGAAGTCATTTACAACGAATTTGTCGTTGACTGAACCGCTCTACATTTGAATCAGGAAGAAGGAATACGATTATGAAAACCATCGCCATTGCCGGTGCAACCGGCGCTGTAAACGCGCAGATGCTCGAATGTCTGCACGAACAGGGCATTGAAGCCAATATCAGACTTCTCGCCTCGGCTCGATCCGCCGGAAAACAGATCGAAGACTGGACCGTTGAAGAACTGACCGAAGATTCGTTCAAAGGCGTCGACTATGTCCTGGGTGCCTGCGAAAACGATGTCACCAAAAAATGGATGCCGTGGGCCCAGAAAGCCGGCTGCGTTGTCGTCGACAACTCCTCCGCTTTCCGTCTCGATGAAAATGTTCCTCTGGTCGTTCCGGAAATCAATGCCGAAGATATCCGCAAGCATCAGGGCATCATTTCCAACCCGAACTGCTCCACGATTATCGCATTAATGGCCATGCACGATCTGCACGAGCTCTACAACATTCAGGATGTCATCTGCACTACATTTCAGGCTGTAAGCGGCGCCGGTGTCAAAGGTCTGCGCGATCTGGAAAACCAGCTCAAGGATCCCGAAGCGACACCGGAAGCGTTCGCTCATCCGATCGCCTTTAACGTCATCCCGCAGATCGGCGGCTTTGATGAAAACGGCATTACGAGCGAAGAATGGAAAATGCAGAATGAAGGCCGCAAAATTCTTCACGCGCCAGAGCTGAACGTCAACTGCACGTGCGTACGCGTACCCGTATGGCGTTCCCATTCCGAATCCATCACAATCCGTACTGAAAAACCGGTCGACCTCGATGCCTTAAAAGAACGTCTGTCGCATTCCGAAGGCGTAAAGCTGCAGGACGATCCGGAAAACAACGTCTACCCGATGCCGATCGACACATCCAATCAGGATCTCGTCTACGTCGGCCGTCTGCGCTACGATCCAGCTGATCCGACCCACAGAACCGTTTCGCTCTTCTGTGCGGGCGACCAGATCCGCAAAGGCGCTGCCTCCAACGCCGTTCAGATTCTCAAGAAACTGATGGAAATGGACGAACAGGCTTAACTTTAAACACTTTACGGCGGTATCCCTGCGCGGGATGCCGCCGTTTTATCTCTTTGACCGTCTGGCCGAATACAGCCCAGACCAGAAAAATCCGCAGATCCAGGCGACCGCCGGTCCTTTTCTCCGGCCGTTTGCCTGTGTCTGCCGATTTTGAAATTCAAAAAACGAGTGCGCTGTTCACGCAGTCCTTTTTCCCCTTGGTGTTGAACCAGTTTTATTTCGTCCCGTACCAGCTGATGCCTTCTGCGACCCATCCAAGACGGCCGAGCGCCTGATTTTCTTGACTGGACTTTGTGAAATTGTGCGCACCGGCTTTCGCGTTCGGATTGTACTGCCGATAAATCGGGACGCCTTTGGCGGGATCGGAATACCAGCCGATCTTTTCGTAAATCCAGCCGGCTCGCACCAGACCGTCTTTTTCCGCTTCACTGAGCGTGTAATGATGATCGCCCGCGTTCGGATTGTACAGACGATAGACAGGCAGCTCGGACTGCACAGGGGCCGTCCACCCTTCTCCTTCATACGTCCATCCCATCTGCACTAAGGCGTCGCGCTCCACCGCGCTTTCCGTATAAAAGTGTTCGCCAGAATTCGGGTTGTACAGGCGCTGCAGATTCACCCGCTCCGCGCTCGCTCTGGAGTAGCCGGTCCATTGCGCTTCCAGACGAAGCGGTTCTTCGCTGTCGTCACCAAGCGTATGGATCACGGCGCCATCCGGGATTTGTACCGGAGAATAGCCGGCACCGCGCGCATTTGGAATGGTGTCGAAATAGCGCAGATCTCCCCGAAGGGTGCCGTCACTGGAACAGAGAATCTGTCCGTTGGGACGGTAAACGAGCCAGCCGTTAAACGCCATCGCGTCATGGATAAAGGTACAGGCGGGAATTTGCGTACCGCCCTCGCCTAGCGAAACCAAAATCGGCTCCATGGTTCCCTGTCCGATGCCCGGATCGAACGAGAGCGTCCGTGTTTTTCCTTCCAGACAGCACGCAGTTCGATGTCATCGCCGCTCTGGGCTAAAGGCTGCCCGAAATCGGAGGGCGTCAGACTTTCCCACGAAGCGACGACAGCCAGTTTCCAGCCTTCCTGCTGCGCCTGCACAGGATCTGCAAAATAGGCCCGGGTTCCATTTTTCTCGTACAGACTTTCGCTGCTGGTGAGCCTGGATACCGTCCATCCTGCGAACTGATAGCCAGGGCGCCAAAGCGCACCGTCTCCGAGCGTATAGGGCGTATCGATCGGAACGATTTTCGCATTCGGACTTCCCTGTCCGCCGTTGGCATTGTAATGAAGGACATACGCCTTCGGTGTCCAGTAATGCAGAACTTCGGAGGCGCGGACCGTACGGGAATGGTCAATCCGGCACAAGGCTCCATAGTTGGCTTCGAGAATCGACAGCTGATCGCCGTTTACGTTCCAGACAAAGGCGGTATGCCCGCTCATACGGATCACATCGCCTGCCCGAATGCCTTCGTTTCCAACCACATACCGGGTACCGATCCGCGAGCTGCGCAAATAGCCATGGCACTTGTAATAACAGAGGTAGGCAAAGCCGGCGCACTGCACGCCCTGATCGAAGCTGTTGCATTTGACGCTTCCGCTGCGCGAACCATGATCCGAACACGGAACGTCCGTCGTACTGGTCAGGAATAGGCCGAATCCGGACTGAAATGGTTCCAGCAGCGCCCCTGCGGCAAATCCCGCCGCAGCTGATTCACACGCTCTTCGAACGTCCCTTCATACGGCTGTACGTCTTTTTCCCGGCTGGAAAATTCAAATTTTCGATCTTCTTCCCCTAAAAGACTCGCATCGATATTGTAAACGGGTTCGGGATACGCATACGTCAGTCCTGAATCGTCTTCTTTGGCCTGAATCTGCATTCGATGACTCTGGAGCGCGGGAGAAATTTCCAGACTGAGCGCCATCGAAACACTCATCAGAACGAGGGCCAGTCGCTTGAGAATCGGATACTTCATACATCTTTCTCCTGTCAAAAAGACAGGTCAGATTATGGATTGGAAATAAATCATCTGACCTGTACAAAAATTGTTGCATTTTCGGAAAATGGCGCGGCGAACCGTTCTTCGCGTCCATTTTCGGGAAAATCTGCCCGGATTTTCCTTTTCTGGCTGGGAATTATGGCATTACTTTTAATTCGTTGCGGACATCTCTAAACCTGATTTTATGAGCAATTCGGACATTTCTTAACTAAGATTCTCTATTATTCCACCCGATTTGTTAAATTGGTTGATCTTTTAAAAATTTAGTATACACATTGTCACTATCGTAATTCATTTGTGCCTTCATAATTATTTTTAACTTTATTATCAGACCCGCTTTTTCACCCTCTGAGAGGACCAAAGAAAACGTTCCGGGTTTCTGTACCGTTATACGGTTCAGAATCCGAAACGTGTATTCCGGCTCGTCCTTCCTTTTCAAACCGGTTTCTGATTTTAAACTCGACCAAAGAAAAGCAGCCCTTCCGAAAAACGGTCAGGACTGCCTTGTGGATGTATTTCAAACGACAGGCCGTCTGCGGTCTGGAACAGATCGTGCTATTTCAGGATACGGAATTCACCGAAGGAAGAATCGACATGATAGTCCGGTTCTTCGGTTTTTGGATCTACCCAGGAAATCCATTCCATGACGGTATCGTCGCCTTCTTTTTCCGGAGACGAGAATTCGGCACGGTATACGCCTGTGCGCATCGTTCCATCTTCCTTAAGAAGGTTCAGATCTTTCAGCGTGCTCAGCGGCACTTTGCCTTCGACAACGTAGCCATCGTCGGTCTGTACGCCAGCGGTTTCAAGACCTTCAAGATTCCAGGTTCCGTCAAAGTGGCGATAGTACTCGATGGAATAGTCATGAACGCGTCCCTTCGGGTCGATTTCTACACCGTAGTAGAGCGGCATGCCTTTGGGTGTCGGCAGGTCTACCGGTCCCTGCGCGAGAAAGATTTCTACGCGGTCTTCCGCATCGACTGTACTTTCATCGTCTTTCCAGTCTTCTTCCACGAGGACTTCCGGATCGGTAACTTCAAACATGAAGTACAGATCGGTTCCGTCGTTGTACGCTTCGAATACCGTTACCGGCGCTTCTTTATCTGCCCATGGATAGAAGAAGGATCCGGAGATATTCTGTACGCTCGACCAGACGTCTTCGTCGATCTTGCCGTCGATCGTCGCTGCTTCGTCTCGTTTTACGACATCATAGTGCGGCGTGGTGGCCTGGTTTGGAATGGCAGCGGAAACGGCCGCTTTTCCTTTCCTTCCGAAGCTGAAGCGTCGGTCGGCGTTTTGGCCGCCGGCGTTGTAGAGCAGCCGGCAAGAAGCAGCAGCGCGCCGGCGCCCAGAGTAAGTTTTCGCAGAGTGTTCATTTTCTTTTTCCTCCTGCTTTTCTTACCCCTAGTATAGGTGCGCCTCTTCAACACCTGTAAGCGTTTTCTGACTATTCCATTTTAGTGACCAAAGAAGCCACTGAAAATCCAAGGCATCGCCAAAAATCGCCATATAAATCGCCATATATAGACATTTTAAAAACCTATGTTAAGACATTATCATCCAATTTGTTTGATTCTTTTGCCTTATGATTTTTTCAAAAGGTATACATTAAAAATTCAGCACATCGCTTTTTTCTGGCTTAGCGGCGCCCTGCCGGAGCGCGCCGGTCGAATCGTTTACACAGCCCGCGAAGCGGCAGAAACAGAAAAACGTCACGACCATATTGGCCACGCCATGGACCAGATCAAAGGAAGACCCGCCACCCACCACGAAAAGGCAGCGGATACGCCATTGAACAGTCAAAAATCAGCGCAAACCAGAACCCGAAGGAAAAGCCAAAAACGCCAGCCAGCAGACTCCAGAACCAGATCGATCGGATGCGACGGCAGGCATAGGCCACGTCAAAGAGAAGCGGCCAGACCAGGACATAGCCCATATTCCAGACGCCGGCTCCCCAGACGAGCAGTTCGCAGACGATATAGACACAGATCGCCAGAAAGCCTTTCTTTCCCAGACAGCAGCCGGCCACCAGAACGAGCAGCGTAACCGGTTCAATATTGGGCAGGGACGCCATCGCCATTTTCAGAGCGAACATCAGAGCGCCGTAAAGCGCGCCAAAGCAGGCATCGTAAAGCAGGGTGCGGGACTTACTGCTCATAGGACCATGTGTAGACGGCATCGTTTTCCGGCTGAATCGAACTTACGCCCGTCTGGGCGTCTTCGCCGTTGATCTGCAGTTTCCACCAGGCACCCTTTTCGGCCTTTTCCCCATCGACTTCGGTCACAAAAAGGCCGTACTGACTTTGTTCGCCCGCAATCCATCCCTGCTCGAGAAGCGCGTCGGCCAGATTGGAGGCATTCGTAGTGAGCTGAATCTGCTTGCCTGTCCCATCCTGATGCATCACATGCATGGTAAAAGTAACCGTCTCATTGACCGGGGCATTACTTGAAAGGGAGGTACTCGAACTTTCCTGCAGGGACGATGAACGAACCGCATACGAATCCGCAGCGGATTCTGCATGCGAACAGGCGCCCATAAGCAGCGAAGCACAAAGAAGAACACCCGCACCGTATGTGCGAAGGACAGATTTTTTCATAACGAAGATTCCTTTCCAAAGACACGGCTTTCCAGAACAAATTCACTCTCTTCTGCAGACATCGTCTGCAGATTTTCGTACGCCGTCGGCTTCTACAAGAGTTAGCCTGTTTAAACCATGCTCATTATAATGGAATTCATGAAATGGACGGAAAATTTGAAGCAGACGGCCCTGCGCTATTGTCACGTACCCAAAGCGGCCGTTTCGCGCTATGAACCGCTGCTAGAAGAGCTGCGGCATCCGCTGCAGGAAAATACGCATTTTCGCTTTATCTTTCGCGTTTTTGATCTCGAACGCAATGGAGATTCGATCTCTGTAGATCAGGGGCGAATCGTCCTGAGCGGCCGTATGGCTCAGAGTCTGCTTGCACACTGCGAGAAAGTTCTGATTCTCGGGGCAACGCTTTCTGGCGATTTTGACCGGCAGCTTTCTCAATTTGAAGTACAGAACAGTGCGAAAGCTCTGGTTTTGACGCACTTGGAAGCGCTTTGATCGACGAAGAACTCGACGCCTGCACAAAAGAGCTGCAGCAGAAGCTTCCTGGCTGGTATTTCAGCGATCGCTTTTCGTGCGGATACGGCGATCTGCCGCTTTCTTTACAAAGCGATCTGGCTGAACTCTTAAAGCTTGCACAGACGATTGGCGTACACGTTCTGCCTTCCCGCATGATGGTTCCGACCAAATCCGTTACCGCATTCATCGGGCTGAGCCGCACGCCCCTTCCTGCAAAAATCCGCGGCTGCGCGTACTGCCCGCTTCGCCCAGACTGCAAATATCTTAAAGGAGGACTTCGCTGCTATGAAAACTGAAACGACATCTCCCGATTACCAAAATACAGACACTTCCAATCGCTTTCTGACTCTGTTTGAACCGGACCGACTGATCGTATTGGACGGTGCCATGGGAACAATGATCCAGAAAGCCGGGCTGCCTTTGCTTCGTCATCCCGAGCGAAACAACGTTCTGTTCCCCGAAGTGATTGAAGGCATTCACCGCCAGTATATCGAAGCCGGCGCGAATGTGATTTACGCCAATACGTTTGGCGCTTCTCCGGATCGATTCCAGGACGAACCGGAATCGTATGAAGTCATCATTCAGCAGTCCGTGGCGCTCGCCCGAAATGCCGCTGCAGGAACCTCCTCCAAAGTCGCGCTCGATCTTGGTCCGCTTGGCATTTTGATGGAACCGATGGGCAGCGTCACCTTTGACGAAGCCTATGCGCAGTTTACGGCGATGGTCAAAGCCGGCGCAAGTGCCGGCGCGGATCTGATTGTCATTGAAACGATGAGCGATTTAGCCGAAGCCAGAGCTGCCCTGCTGGCCGCAAAAGAAAACAGTTCGCTGCCCGTTGCGGTCACGATGACGTTTGAACAGAGCGGCCGGACCTTTTCCGGCACCAGCATCGAATGTGCCGCCATTACCCTGCAGTCCCTGGGCGCGGATGCGATCGGTCTGAACTGTTCCCTCGGTCCGGATCAGCTGGTCGATCTGGTCAAGAGGCTTCATGACGTGACCAGCCTGCCCATTTTGTGCAAGCCCAATGCCGGTCTGCCCGATCCGATCAGCGGACACTACCATCTTTCGGACGAAGACTTTGTTCGCTTTGTCCGAAAAATCGTCGAAGCCGGTGCGGTAGCCATCGGCGGCTGCTGTGGGACGACCCCAGCACCATTTCCCGGCTTTCAAAAGCCTTGAAAAACCACCCGCTGCGGCCAGCCGGAAAGCGGCTGGACGCCATCTGTTCGGATCGTCTGTTCACTTTGTGTGACGGGATTCAGGTCGTTGGCGAGCGCATTAACCCGACGGGGAAAAAGCGCATGCAGAAGGCGCTGAGCGAGGAAGATTTTGATTTCATCGCCCGCCTCGCCATTGAACAGAAAGAAGCCGGCGCAAACATTCTGGATGTGAATGTCGGCGCGCCGGATGTGGACGAAGTTCGCCTGATGCCGCTGGTCATTCGTACGATTCAAAGCGTCTGCGATCTGCCCCTGCTTCTGGACTCTTCCAATCCGAAAGCGCTTGAAGCCGGACTGCGCCAGGCGTCGGGCCGATGCGCCGTCAATTCGGTAAACGGTTCGCAAAAAGCATGGATTCCATTTTCCCGCTCGCCCAGAAATACGGCACGCCAGTCGTTGCCCTCTGTCTGGATGATGCCGGAATTCCCGACAGTACAAAAGGCCGTCTGGAAATTGCCCGTCGCCTGGAACAGGAAGCCGCCAAATACGGCATTGCCCACGGCGATCTGTGGTTTGACGCGCTGACGCTGACCGTCAGCGCTCAGCAGGATCAGGCACAATGCAGTCTGGAAACAATCGAAAAACTGAACAAAGAACCCGATACGCGAACGATCCTTGGTGTTTCCAACATTTCCTTCGGTCTTCCCTGCCGGCCGATTCTGACCCAGGCATTTTTGAGCGCCGCGCTGCAGTGCGGTCTGAACTTTGCGATCATCAACCCGTCTCTGGAACCGCTGATGGATACGATTGCGGCGTTCAAAGTCCTTCGCCAGATCGATGACGGCTGCCGCGGCTACATCGAACGATTTGCGCAAAGGCAGTTTCTCGAAACGCAGAAACCGGCAGCGACATCCGCTGCGGCGTCGATTCAAACTTCGAGCCCAGTAAATCCGTCGGCCGAATCCGCTTTGACAAGCGGCGCGAATGCTGCACCGCTGTCTGGCGGCTGTGATTCCCGCGCCCGTCTGATGGATGCCATTTATAAAGGTCTTTCCGGCGAGGCAGCCGAGGCCGCTAAAGACCTTCTGCGCGAAGGCGAAGACGAAATCGAACTCACGTCTGAACTGCTCATTCCGTGTCTCGATCGCGTCGGTACGGATTATGAAAAAGGCGTTCTGTATCTGCCTTCCCTGCTCCAGTCAGCCAGCGCGGCGCAGGCGGTTTTTGAAGTGATCGCCCAGTCGCTCGAAGCGTCCGGCAAAAACCGGGAATCGCGCGGTGAAATCGTTCTGGCTACCGTGCAGGGCGATATCCATGACATTGGAAAGAACATCGTCAAGACGCTGCTGGAAAACTATGGCTTTACCGTCATCGATCTGGGCCGCGATGTCTCCCCGCAAGCCGTATTGGATGCGGTCGTTTCACGAAACATTCGTCTGGTCGGTCTTTCCGCTTTGATGACGACTACGCTCAAAGCGATGGAAGAGACCATCGCCCTTCTTCACACGCTCGACAATCCGCCCAGAATCATGGTCGGCGGCGCGGTTCTGACCGAAGAAGCCGCGAAAAACATAAAGGCCGACTGGTACGCGCCCGATGCGAGAGCTTCGGTTCAGATTGCGGAAACCTTTTTGAAAAGGAAAATCGAGAATCCGACAAAAGGAGACATCCGCACATGACTGATCCCCAGCCTTCAAAATTCGCGAAAGACGTTGTCTATCCCGTGCTGTTTGACGGCGCCTACGGGACGTACTATGCTGCGAAAACGCACAATCCCACCGATCAGGTCGATCAGGCACTTCTGGGCGATCCTGCCTGCATCGAAGCCATTCACCTTGAATACCTGCAGGGTGGCGCCAGCGCGATCAAGACGTGTACCTTTTCCGTTCCTGGCCTGTATACCCAAAATCCCGATCTGACGGCGCATCTGATTCATCAGGCTGTACAGACCGCAAACGCGGCGATCGAAAAATCCGGACGCAGCGATGTTTTGCTGTTCGCGGATCTTGGTCCGGTTTCGAAACAGGAAAATCCTCGTCTGGTGTTTGAACCGCTTGCCCGTCTCTTTCTGGACGAGGGGTAACGAACTTTCTGCTGGAAACCCAGCCGGATTTTCGCGAGATGGAAGACATTTCGCAAGCGATTCGCGATCTCTGTCCGGCTTCACGCATTGCGATCAGTTTTGCGGCTGGTCCGGACGGACTCAGTCCGAACGGCTGTTCCGCAAGGATGCTTCTGGAAAAAGCCGATCAGGCACCCGCCATCGACTGGATTGGTCTGAACTGTCTTTGCGGACCGTCTCACATGCTTCGGCTGCTGCAGGATCTGCCGGACTATTCCAAGCCGATGCTCGTCATGCCCAATGCCGGCTATCCGTTTGTGACCAGCCGACGCACCATTTACAGCGGAACGCCGGACTATTTTGCCCGGACCATGCAGGCGATGCAGGAAGAAGGAGCTCGGATTCTTGGCGGATGCTGCGGAACGACCCCAGACCACATTGCGGCACTCAAAGCCGTGCTCGATGCGGACTGCGCCCTCCAGAAAACGGATTCTGCGGCCAAATCGCCGGAAGATTCGAGAGGATCGGTGCAGCGCCGCCGGCATCCCGACCGGCTGGATCTCAATTTGCGAAACGGACGCAAATCGATTCTGGTCGAACTCGATCCGCCCACCAACGATCATATCGTCCCGTTTTTAGAAGATACGGTTCGCCTGAAACAGGCGGGCATCGACATGCTTACGATCGCGGACAATCCGATTGGACGGCCGCGTGCGGACTCCTCCCTGCTCGCCTGCAAAATTCATCGCGAAACCGAACTGGACGTTCTTCCCCATATGACGTGCCGGGATCGCAACCTCAACGCCATCAAAGCTCTGCTTCTGGGGCTTTCGATGGAAGACGTGCATCAGGTGCTTCTCGTCACTGGCGATCCGCTGCCCAGAGAAAGCCGGGATGAAGTCAAAGCGGTGTTCTCGTTCAATTCCCGTACGCTCGCTTCGTATGTCCAGACACTCGAAGACGAAGGGCTCTGCCAGCCGTTTCATAAACTGGCCGCGCTCGATCTGAACGCCCGAAATTTTGACGTCCAGCTCGGCATCGCCAAAGAAAAGGAAGCTGACGGCATTGAAGGCTTTCTGACACAGCCCATCTTTTCCCGTCGGGCCATTGAAAATCTTCAAACCGCCCGCGCACAGCTTCATGGCACGATTTACGCCGGGCTGATGCCGATCGTCAGCCATCGCAATGCCCTCTTTTGAAAAACGAAATTACCGGCATGGATATTCCCGATGAGCTGGCCGCTTTATATGAAAATAAGGACCGGGAGGAATGCGAAGCCATTTCTCTGCGCGTCTGCCAGGATTTAGCCCGACAGGCGGCCAAATTCTGCGACGGGTTTTATCTGATGACGCCCTTTCGACGCGTCTCGCTGATCCTCTCGCTCATTGAAGCGCTCGAACCGCTGCTTACAGAATAAACAGCAGGAAAGCCCTCAGGCGTATGTTGGAGAACCGACAGAACGCCTGCAGAACTTTCCTGCTGTTTTTGGATTGCGCCAGATTCCTGATTCTTGCGTTTTTCTTCTTTTTCCTGCTCGCTGCTAAAGTTTTTGCGGCTTCTCTGGAACAAGAGCCCTTTTTGCTCCTTTTCGAAGCCGTCCGATATCTTTTTTGTCCTTTTTTCAAAGAAATAATCGAAAAAGAAAAATATCCAAATTTATGCAAGGATTCTCTCATCTTAATCGTGTTTGAAGTAAAGGAGGTTCTCTTGTATGAAACCTGTTCAATCTGTTCTCACACTCTGTCTGCTTTCCCTTGTGCCCATCGGCTGCGCTTCGCCGTCTTCTCCGTCTTCAGCCGCAAAGAGCGACGGCTCGTCCATGAGCGCTTCGCAAAGCCAGACGACAGCCAAAAAGGAAAGCACGAAAAAGATGCAAAGAAAAACTCGAAGAACGACGCTTCCGATCAAAAGAAAAACGACAGCGCGTCTTCAGCTCCTTCCGTACAGGAAGCGAGCAAACAGCCCGCTGCGGATCCGGTCGCTGACTACGACGTCGACACCGTTCTGGCTCAGGGCGCTTCGCTGATCGGTCAGCGCATCTCGGTCATCGGCAATCTGCCGCAGGCGGCGATGCCGGATGGAAACGGCGGCTACGCCACATACATCCTGTCCGATAACGGCAGCGCTCTGCGATTTACGGGCTGCGTGAACTTCGGTTCCTGCAAAGCACGACTTACCGGAACGCTGCAGGCACTCAACGGCGAGTACGTCCTCAATGCCGATTCGGCCGAACAGCTTTCGGCTTCCGGCGTGAATGCGCTCCCGTATTCGGCACCCGTAGAAGAAAATACGAATACGGTATATGATGTCGAGACGGTTCTCGCCAACGCGCCTTCGCTGCTCGATCAGTACATCGAAGTGAGCGGCAATCTTGGCCAGAACGCCCCGCGTGACGAGCAGGGACGTCCGATTCTCTGGCTGACCTCCAATTCCAGAAGCCAGCTCCGTTTTGACGGAAACATCCCCATCGGCGGCTGCCCCGCCATTCTTGGCGGAACACTGACCCAGGACGACCGCGGGTATGTTCTGCAGCTCGAAAGCTATCAGACCATCTAGAATTCTCTGGCCGCCCATTTTAGACAGGAGTACGTATGCACGATCAACCGCCCAGGCAGGCGAAACTGAAAACCGATGAAGAAATTGAGTCTGCAGTAGAAGAGTGCGGCGATGGCATGTATCGTCTGGCGCTGAGCTACTGCGATTGTGCCCAGGCGCAGGATATTGTGCAGGAAGCCTTCCTTCGCTATATGCGCTCGGATCAGGCGTTTCACGATGGAGACCACCGCAAAGCGTGGCTGTACCGGGTGGTGATCAATCTGTGCAAGGACTACCATCGCAGCTGGTGGCAGAAGATGCGCACCGACTATCCGCGAAACGATCCGGCACCCGCTAATGAAGAAAACAATGAAATTCTCGATCTGGTCCGCTCGCTTCCATCCAAAGAAGCAAGTGTCCTCTACCTTCACTATTACGAATCCCTTTCTGCCGATCAGATCGCGCAGATTCTGAACTGCCGCCCGGGAACGGTCTATTCCCTGCTCTCCCGCGGTCGAGGGCATTTAAAAGTCATCCTGTCCAGGGAGCATGGAAAGGAGGATTTGCATGACAGAAGAAGATAAGTATCTGGAAGAATATCGCAGCACGATGAAAAAGGCCGTTCTCTCTTCTAAACAGAAGCAGGACCTGATTTCTGCAATGAAGGAAGAGCAGACCAGAATAAGGGAAGCCAGACGCAGGAACGCGAAAATCAAAAACGCCCGTCCTTCTTTAATCGAACCTGGAAGCCGGTACTGGCTTCGGGACTGGCTCTGGCTATGATTCTTCTGCTTACCTTGACTTCCTTTCCCAACTCGAATCGATGGGTACTGCCCACTCCATCCGCCAGTCCCAATCCGGACGTTCGCACAGCCGATCTGACGCCGCTGCCCAATCCCGCTTCCGGTGAAACTCCCGTTCTGAATGCGGGCGGTCTGGGCACGGCTGGATGGTACGAACAGACCGTAAATCCAGCCGCCAGCGAGGCATGGCCAGAAACGCTTCCGGTGTATCGCTGGCATGAGGCCATAGAGCAGCGGCGCCTGAACCCAGACGATCAGGAAAGCATGCTCGAAAAGCTGGAACCCTTTGCCAAAGCGCTGCAGATCGACGCGCAATGGACAATTGGCGATATCGATCCGTATTTGATGAATTCCTCCATCTGGGCTGATACGCCCTGGGGACGTCTGGATCTGGTGGGCAGCGATCAGGGAGAACTGTTCGTCAACGGAGCGATTTCCTTCTCGGCGTCATCCCTCGACGAAGCAAAAGCCCAGATCGAACAGATCGTTCAAAGCTATTCCGCTCTTTTCCCAATCGAAAATCCGGTCATTGAATCGATTCCCGTCCGTACGACGGAACCGCAGACGACGTACACCTTCATTGTGTATGCCAGAGAAAAAGCGGAAGGCGATCGGCTTTCCACAAGCGAAGCCCGACCCATTACGATTTATGCAAACAAGGGAGGCGTACAGGCCATTGTCTACCCGCTCGATACCGCCGACTGGGAAGCGGACTATCCGGTTTTAAGTCTGGAGGAAGCCATTCGGGCATTTGAAACGCCCGCAGGCTATGAAGCGCCGCAAAGCGATCGCATCTGGCGGATCTGGAAAAGCGATGCAACGGGTACCTGGCTGATGCCGTACTATCGTTTCTATGTAAAGAGCCAGACGTACGACGGCTATGAAGCCTTTGATCTTTGCGCGATTCAGCCCGAATATTTGAAACAGGCCGAAAAATGACAAAACGGTCCGGATGAACCTCTTCGAATTCGAAGACGGTTTTCCTCCGGACCGTTTTTCTTTGTCCATGTCGGGTCAGCGCCTGCAGGATACAGGCAGACCGACAAGGCATAAAAAGCTTCCTTGCGGAAGCGAATTTTCAAATGGTGAGGTCGATGCGACTTGAACGCACACGAGCTAAGCTCACTACCCCTCAAAGTAGCGTGTCTGCCATTCCACCACGACCTCAGGCTTGAATACTTTAACACAGTTCTTTGAACGTGTCAATTTCTTTGAAACTGACTGACGATTTGAAGGTTTTTTGATCGCCGCGTTCATCGAACATGTGTAATCATACTCCTCCTGAAACGAAATGCAACCCTTTTTAAAAATTTATAAAATTTCCCAGATGCGGTGAATTGAAGGGTGAATTGAAGGCAGGATCAGAGAGAAACGAAGCCTCGAGATGAAAGCCAGGGACCAGCGAAGATGCGCATGTGCCGTTCGAAACGGTTCCGAAAGAAAATGCCGGTCTCTCTTCTTCCCCGCTTTCAAACGGATGGCGAACACAGCGTTCTCTGCGCAAAAAAGTCCCCGAATTGCTTCAGGGACCAAATGTCTTGAATGAACTGGATTACTCCGTAAATTTGTCGTAGAAGGCCATTTTCTCGAGTGCAGACGTATCCGCAATCGGGTTGTCTTCCAGACGCAGGGCCTGCAGCAGAGGCAGATCCTTGAGCGGGCTGACATCGCTGATGTAGTTGGCTTTCAGCGTCAGCTGGCGCAGGAACTTCAGGTTGGAAAGCGGTGAGAGATCGCGGATCATGTTGTGATCGAGACGCAGATACGAAATGAACGTCAGATCGGCCAGCGGGCGCAGATCGGAGATGTTGTTGTTGTAAAGGTCGACATCGCACAGTTCGCTCAGACCTTCCAGCGGAGACAGGTCGGAAATATTGTTGTTTTCGAGCGAAAGGATTTTCAGATTGTGCATGTCTCGCAGGCACTCGATGCTGCGGATCTGGTTTCTTCCCACGTTCAGATCCACCAGTTCGGTATCGTCGCGCAGACAGTCGATGCTTGTGATGCGGTTGGTGAACAGATCGAGGACTTCGAGTTCCTTGGCTTTCGCGAGGAAATCGACATGATCGAGCAGACAGAACTCGGCATGGAGCACTTTGAGGTGTTCGACATTCGTAAATTCGTCGACGTGCTCGAGTTCGTTTTTGGACAGGTTGAGAACCTGGAGTTCCTTAATATGATTCAGCTCGCGCATATCCGTAAAGCCGGTCTGTTCCATGGAAAGCACGCGCAGATGTTTCAGCTTGGCCAGGAAAGAAAAGTCATTTGGATTGTTGTAGTCGAGGTTGAGAATTTCCAGCGACGGGAAATCCTTCAGCGGATCGTAGTCTTTCAAATACGGGTTATTGGAAACATCGAGTTTCTTGAGGTGTTCCATCGCCGAGAGCGAAGAAATATCCGATACCAGGTTGGTGGACAGATTCAGTTCTTCAATGTGGCGAAGGAAAGACAGATCTTCAATATAGTAGCGGCGCATGCCCGACATATCGAGACGGACAAGTTCCGGAAGCATGCCCAGAACCGAATAGTTGAACGGTCCGTTTTCGGTATTGATCCGGATTTCCTTGAGGTGCTTGCAGCTTTCTACATAATCGAGCGAGTCGATTTTGGCTCGTCTCAGATTGAGGATTTCCAGGTTGATCATGCTTCCAACCGCGGAAATATCCATAACGTACAGATTATTACGGGACAGGTTGAGTCGTTTGATCTGGTAATGGGCGTTAAGCGGTTCAATGTCACGCAGCCGGTTTCCGCACAGATTGACGTCCACCAGGCTCGACAGAGGACGAAGCGCTTCAATGCTCGTCAGTGCATTGTTGGACAGATTGATCTTTTCGAGATTTTCGGCATACTGCAGACCTTCGATCGTATCAATATCGCGATCGGAGGCGTCGAGCGAAATCAGTTCCTTAAGATCTTCTTTCTGCAGCGTCTCGGGGTTTTGTGGAGAGTGCCGGCAATCACTTCCGCTAAAGCTTCATTGCGAATAAACATGTTTTTCCCTCCAATTCGATGGCTTGATTTCCTTTATTATACATGATCCACCACACGGGATGATTTCAATCCGGGCGATTTAGCATTTCCCAGCAGCCGTACAGAAGACCCTTGCATTGCCCCTTTTCCAATCTTCTTTTCTGCGCAGAAAAACTGTTCCTGAAAGACTGGTTTTTCTTATTTCCCCGTTTTTACCCGTTCTGATTTTTCCGTCCTGAAACTGCAAAAAGCCATGAAACTTCGATCGTGTTTTCGACCGGTTCCATGGCTTCTGTATGTTTATTGTTTATTTCAGCTGGTCCAGAGCTGACTGGATCGCAGGATTATTCCGATGCCGCCAATGCTCTGTCCAGCGCCAATCGACGCGTTGTAGCTTTCGTTTTGCACTATGAGCGTACGGCCGTTCTGGCTGAATACGGCGTTCCAGCCGCTCTGCACACGGAAATCCTGATTCAATGGAATTTCCGCTTTCCAGCCGTTTACATCGTGATTTTCCTTGTTAGTCAGCGTCAGTTCATACTGTACGTAGTATTCCCCGTTTTCTGACCAGCTGTTTATCGTTTTCAGGGACCAGTTTAAAAAGCCGCTCTGTCCGGAAGACGGAGTATCCGGTTTTGGCAGATCCGGCTCAACGGGATCCGAAGGCTGCGGCAGTCCTGGATTTGGATTGGGCAGATGCGCTGGATAATGATGCGTATACGTCTCATAAAACCATTCTCCGGATGGGGTCAGGTCAGACAGCGAGAGGGATGTCGTCGTTCCGGGCTTGAACAGCGCGGACGTTTCGTTCTTATCGCTTAACGCCCAGCCGACGCGGCTGATTCCGTATTCATTCAGCAAAGCGATCCATGCATTTCCAGAGGCCGGATCGATCGTTCCGTTGCCGTCCGCCGAAGAAATTCCAAATTCCGTTACGAATACCGGCAGGCCCAGCGCATGCGCCGTTTTCAGCTTATCCCGGATCGGCTCCTTATGCGTCGCTGCATAAAAGTGCTGCGTATACATGATGTTCGAATAGCCCTGAAGCGGATCGCGGGCGGCAACGTCTACATCCTGAGACCAGGTCGGCGTACCGACAAGAATGACCGCGTCGGGATCGTGCCGGCGAATGATCGGAATGATCGTATTGGCATAGGCCTTTACGGAAGCCCAGTCCGTCCCGTTCGGTTCGTTGCAGATTTCATACAGAACGTGCTTCTCGCTGGCGTATTTAGCGGACATTTCATCAAAGAAGACTTTTGCCTGATCGATATGCTGGTTGGGGTTGCCGTCGGACAAAATATGCCAGTCGATAATGACATACTGCCCCGTGGCTTTGGCCGCCTTCACGCCGCGATCGATGATCGCCTTCAGTTCGGTCTGGTTTCCACCGGAGCAGTAACCGCCGTATTCCTGGGTGTACAGCGCCAGCCGGATCACTCGGCTGTTCATCTGGGTATACAGAAAGCGGAATACATTTTCATTTACGTACTGCGGCATGTAGTTCAGTCCGAACGTACTGAATCCCTGCAGAACGACTTCCTGATTGTTCTCATCGAGAAGCTTCGTTCCCGAAACGTGGAGCGCTTTTAAGGAGCGATCGACCGGCACGCCTTCCTTCTCCGCATACCAGGCAATTCCTTCCGCCTTCCAGCCAAAGCGGACCAGAGCCTGATCTTCCTGCCGGCTTGTGGTGAAATTGTGCACACCGCTTTTCGCGTTCGGATTGTATTCGCGATAGACCGGCACGCGTTTCTGGGTATCGGAATACCAGCCGATCTTTTCGTATCGCCAGCCGAGCTGAACCAAAGCATCCCGTTCGTGAAGATTGAGCGTGTAATGGTGATCGCCCGCATTCGGGTTATACAGACGATACACCGGCTCTCCGCTCTGCGGAGCAAACCAGCCGATTCCCTCGTACTGCCAGCCATATGAGATCAGCGCGTTCTTTTCATGAAGATCCGCCGTATAAAAATGTTCTGAAGAGTTTGGATTATACAGCCGGTACATTTGTGTACTTGAGTCTGTTGCATCCTCCTCTGTCCCTTGGGACTGAGTCTGCTCATCCAAAGACCTGTCGAAAGAGTCCGTATTGGCCCAGACCGGCAGTGAGGACAAGGAAAGTACGATCGACGAAGCAAGAAGAATTTCAAAGGTTCGATCGATCGATTTCAGCAAACGATTTGTTTTTTCATGCTTCCATTATATCGAGGCGGCTGAAAACACCCTTTCGCCACGCTGAGACAATTCCGTGCCCGATCAAAAGACACGCCTTCCTTCAGCGCTGAAAACAGAGGAAAGCTCACGCGGTTTTATCGCCAGCCGCATGGAAAAACCTTTGCCTTTTCACAGCGGATTTTAAACGTTTTCTCTACACTCAAGCGGCCCTGCGAAAGGCAGTGAAAGTTTTTTGAAAGCATGCCCCATAGATATATGATCTTTATATAAAGTATATTTGTATTTTTTACATTGTTAAATGACATATTTCGTGTTTGTTGAAAACAGAAACCTGCTTGACCTTTTTATCCAAAGTCTATATAATTGCTGATGTAAAGGATAGATTTCATACTGATTTTTAGAAACTGGATATTCGCAGCTTTTTCGTTTTCCAGGTTCGCATTAAAAGCTCTCTTTTAATAATAAAATCTTCCAATCTATTCCGGGAGGTAAAACATGAACACTGGAAAAGTGAAATGGTTCAACGCCGAAAAGGGTTACGGATTCATCACTGGTGAAGATGGAAAAGACGTATTCGTACACTACTCTTCCATCAACCAGAAAGGCTACCGTTCCCTCGAGGAAGGCCAGACTGTTACCTACGACATCGTTGAAGGCGATCGTGGAAAACAGGCAGCTAACGTGACACCTGTTGCTGAATAATCACAACCGAAAAATGAAAAAATTGAGCGCATCCGCGCTCTTTTTCGTTCAAAAGGGAGAGTTATCGACGCTGAGTCGACAGCTCTCCCTTGTGTTTTCTATTGTTGTCCAGTGTTTTTACATTTGAATTGAGCGGTCCGCTGGTCCGTTAGGCTTCCTGTCCAAAGCTGCGGTAATGCAGATCCACTTTGCTTTTGAGCTGCTGCTGGATCTGCGCAAATGCCTTCTGGAACATCGGCTCATCGTAAAGAATCAGATCAATATACGAATAGGACTTGCCGATGGCTCCGCCGATCACCTTGGCGCAGTGAAGCGGCGCCAGAATATTTTCGATCTGAGTCGAAAGGGCCTGCCGGAACGACGCGTCTTCCTTAGCGTCGAACAGGTTGGCGTAATAAATGTAGCCGTACTCCCTTCTCTGGATTTAATATCAAGCGAAACATCGCTCTTATTTCCCAGCGATTCTTCGATCAGCGAAGGATGGGTGGTGAAAATAATCTTCATATCCTTGCGCAGCGAATCGCTCGCAAAATCTTCGTGCGGTTTGAAGACGGTATAAATATCGGTCGGATGTTCATACTGCGGCCATTTCCGTTTTTCCGCTGTGTCGAGAATGACTTCATACAGCTCCGTCAGATTGCAGAAATCGACGCCGTTTTCCGGCTCGTCGACATAGTCTACGATCCCGACATACGCCTCAAGTTCTTTCTCGCCAATGGCCAGTTCCACCAGATAGATCGACATTTCCCGCTTGTATTCGGTATTGTCGACCAGCGAGAAGCCAGGGCAGTACACTTTGCAGACAAAAGAATGGTTTTTCTCATCGATCTGATAAAAGACCGTCATGTCAAAAAGCGAATAGCGTTCCTCCTTAATCTGCAAAGAGGCTTCGATCGCCTTTTGCGAGAGCGGCGGCAGCGTGTCGTTGATGATCCAGGTTTTCTTTACGGACTCTGGTGCAAGTTCCTTCATTTTTCGCAGATCAGCTGCGTCGTTTTATCCGGACCGGTATCAAAGGTCATTTCCGGCTCTTCCGCACGATCTTCTACAAAGAAATGCGCGCCGCTGATTTCATAGGACAGCGAATTCAGCGTATCGAGAATTTCCGAAAGCTGATCATAGTTTTTTCCTGCAATGCCTTCAGAAGCGCTGGTTCTTCATCACAGAACCGTGCCCAGAACGCATGAATTTGATCAAGTACACTCATGTTCATTCTTCTTTCCAGTTCACTTGGCCAGACCGGACTTTTGTCCAGTCTTCCTTTCCAGCATATTTCACGCCGGTCTGTTTGAACGCTCGTTTGCCCGTCACAGGTTGGACAATGCGCTCGAGCAGAATCCGTGAAATTCTTTTTCGCATTTATCGCGTTGATCGAGAATCATTTCGAATCGGCAAAAATCGTATGAAATTTCTCTTCCAGAGCTTTGGCAAGTCGCAGATGCCCGCTGGCATCGAGATGAATGCCGTCATAGCCGCCTCCATACAGACCGATCTCACTGCTGATCAACGTATAAAAGCAGATTTCTTCTCCCGCTTTCTGGATCTCGCTCTGGGCCTGTTCGAGAATGCGCTGACCGCTTTGCGAAAAGGTCGAAAGCATTTCCCTGTCAATCGCCTCTGCATTTAACAAAGGCGGACTCACCAGCAGCCCCGGCGTATGCGGACACAGAGTTCTCGCCGCGTTTAAGGCGTTTAAAAACGCATCGAGATTCGCTTTCCAGACGCGGATGGAGGGTGAATACATCCGTCTGGCGTCGTTGCTTCCTAAAGCGATCACAATCAGATCGAGCGGGAGATTTCGTTCAATCGCTTTTCGTATCGAGGCGGATCCGGATTCAGGACCCAAATAGCCCGGCCCATCGAGCACCCGGCCATTCATGCCTTCTTCCAGAATTTCATATTCGGGACAGTCGCTTCGAAGGCGCTCCACAAAGCGGTCATGCCGCTGATCCTCGGTCTGCGGATCCCAGCCCCACGTATTGGAATCCCCGAAAATCAGGATCCGTTTCCTGTTTTTGCGGTCTGCCATACAGTGCTTCTCCTTTCTTCCAAACGCATCTAAACGCATTTGTACAAAACAAACTGGCGGTCTGACGGATTTATTGGCCGTTTCGATCGTAGTGCAGCGTTCGTGTCGGCGTGATGATCCAGTCCAGCCGCTGATCCCAGGATTCGGGCTCAAACTGACCTTCCTGCTCATCGAAGGCAATTCCGATGCGCAGGCATTCGGGATGCTTTTCCAGATAGCGATCGTAATAGCCGCCGCCATATCCGATCCGGTATCCATCGCAGAATACGAGTAAAGGAATGACAAGAACGTCCGGGACAATTTCCTCATCGGAAACGGGTTCCGGGATGCCAAACCCGCCGGGTTTTAAAATTGTGGAATCGTAAAAGCCATCTTCGTCTTATCGAGTACGCGCGGCAGGACAAAGGTCCAGCCCGGATCCCGCAGCGAGAAAATGTCCGCTTCCTGGCGTACTGGATAAAAATACCCGATGCACGAAGAGGCTTTTAAAAAGGCAGAATCCGCCTCGCAATCTGTTCGTTTTTCAGATCGCGCGACGAAATCTGCTTTCTTTTCTCTATCCATTCGGATCGGTCGATCATCGTAAAATCTAGCCAATCGAATCGGACATATCCAGTTTGAGAAGCTGGTTGAGCTCAACCGCATATTCCATCGGCAGCTCGCGGGTAAAGGGTTCCAGGAATCCCATGACGATCATTTCCGTCGCCTTGGCTCTCGAAAGGCCGCGGCTCATCAAATAGAACAGCTGTTCTTCGGAAATGTTAGAAACCGTTGCTTCGTGTTCGATCTGGGAAGTCTGATTGAGCTGACGGTTCAGCGGGATGGTATCGGAACGGGAAATCTTATCGAGAATGAGCGTATCGCACTCGACTTTGGATTTCGCATAGTCGGCTTTCTTTCCATGAACGACCCAGCCGCGGTAGTTCACTTCCCGCCGCTGCGGGCTACGGACTTGGAAATAATGGTAGACGACGTATGCGGCGCGAGATGAATCATTTTCGCACCGGCATCCTGAATCTGCTCCTTGCCGGCGACGGCGATCGAAATCGTCGTGCCTTTCGCGTACGGTTCCACGAGTACGCAGGACGGATATTTCATGTTCAGATGCGAACCGATGTTTCCGTCAATCCATTCCATATGACCGTTTTCACGCACCTCGGCACGCTTGGTTACGAGGTTGATGATGTTGGTCGACCAGTTCTGTACAGTCGAGTAGCGGCATTTGGCGTTTTTGTGTACGTAAATTTCAACAACGGCCGCATGCAGAGAATCCTTGGAATAAATCGGGGCCGTGCAGCCTTCCACGTAATGCACATCCGCCCCTTCATCGACGATGATGAGGGTCCGTTCAAACTGACCGGAAGCCTGCGAGTTAATGCGGAAGTAGGACTGCAGAGGCTTTTCGAGCTTTACGCCTTTTGGCACGTAAATGAAGCTGCCGCCCGACCATACCGCGGTGTTCAGCGCCGCGTACTTGTTATCGGAATACGGAATAATTTTTCCAAAGTATTTTTGAACAGATCCGGATGTTCGCGAAGCGCGGAATCGGTATCGAGGAAGATAACTCCCTTTTCCTGTACTTCTTCGAGCATGTTGTGGTACACAACTTCGGATTCATACTGGGTGGAAACGCCGGCCAGATATTTCTGTTCGGCTTCTGGGATACCGAGTTTTTCAAACGTATCGCGGATCGTTTCCGGAACTTCGTCCCAGCTCTGTTCCTGCCGTTCGCTCGGTTTGATGTAGTAGGTGAACTCATCAAAATCGATATGGCTCAGATCCGGACCCCAGTCCGGGTTTTCATTTTTCAAAGCAGTGGTAGGCATCCAGACGCCGCTGCAGCATCCATTCCGGCTCTTTTTGATCGCCGAAATTTCACGGATGACTTCTTCGTTCAGTCCTTTGCCTGTGTTGAATACCGACGTGTCCCTGTCGTGAAAACCGTATTTGTAGTCGGTATCCTGGAGCGCCTGCACTTCTTCTTTTTCAGATCGCTCATTTGCCGGCCTCCTCTTCATCAATCATTTCCTGCACCGCCTTCCAGCCGATGGTTGCGCATCCGATCCGGTTTGGCTGCTTCGAAACGCCCTCAAAAACGACGGCTTCATCGAGCACCTGCGGATCGTAGGGCTTGCCCTGAATCATCTGGTTGTAGTTGTTGATGATGTTCTGGGCTTCCTCAATCGTCTTGCCTTTGAGCAGTTCGGTCAGAATGGAAGTAGACGCGGTAGAAATCGCACAGGCTTTTCCGTCAAAGCGGACGTCTTCAATTTTTCCGTCCTTGAACTTGGCCTGCACGGTAATATCGTCAATACACGAATCGCTGGCCATGTGGCGGGAATGGTAATCCGCCTCATCGGAAAGCGATTTGTTATGGGGATAGCTGTAGTTGTCCAGGATAATATCCCGGTAGTAAGAAGGATCAATCGACATCGTAAATTCCGCCTTTCCTAGAAGAAAATATCCAGACACTTCTCGACGGTGGCATCCTTGATGGCATCCACGAGACGGTCGACATCCTCAAGATCGTTATAGAAATAAAGACTGGCACGGACGGTGCCCGGTTCCTAATAATATCGCCCATCAGCTTGGCGCAGTGCTGGCCGGAGCGGACGGCGATGCCTGCGGACGAAAGATAGCTGGCCATATCCTGCGGGAAGATCAGCTGACCCTTGTCGTAGACGTTAAAGGTGATAATGCCGCTTGGAGAATCGGCATTGTAAAGCTTGATTTTGTCCTTAAGCTCTTTGGTGGCACGTTCGACAAAATGCTTCTTGAGTTCGAGTTCATACGCATGAATATCCTCAAGCCCGATTTTTTCAAATAGCGCGCTGCCGTGGCCATACCCATGACGCCTTCAATCGGCTGGGTGCCGGATTCGTATTTCAAAGGCGTCTTGCGCAGTACGAGCGTATCGCAACCTTTGTAAAAGCGGGCGTTGCTTTCTCCGCCGTAGAACACCGGAGTGAGCTTGTCGAGCAGTTCAAAGCGGCCGTACAGTACGCCGACACCGGTCGGACCGCACATCTTGTGGCCGGAGAAGCAGAAGAAGTCGCAGTTCATTTTCTGCACATCGATGGGCAGATGGGCAACGGACTGTGCGCCGTCCACCACAAAGAGAATGCCCTTGTCGTGGCAGATTTTTCCCATATCTTCTACCGGCGCAGCATAGCCGAGCACGTTGGAAACCTGGGCGATGACAACGACTTTTACATTTGGATTTTCATCGAGCGCCTTCTGGAAGTTTTCGATGGTCACACGGCCGTCTTCAGTCAGTTCCATGAACTTGGTCTCGACGCCTTTTTCACAGCCGGCCTGCTCCCACGGCAGAATCGAGGAAGCGTGTTCGGTTTCGGATGTCAGGATAACATCGCCTTCCTTGAGCATTTCGCGAACGACCATTAACGCGACCATATTCAGCGATTCGGTCGTTCCGGACGTGAAGACAATTTCTTCCTTACGGGCGGCATGAATGTATTCCATCATAGTCTTTCGTGCGCCTTCAAAGGCATGATCGACCTGGGCGGACATTTCGTAGTCGCCGCGGTGGGCGTTGGCACCAAGGTATGTGTAATAGCGAACGACTTCATCAATGACGCACTGCGGCTTGAGGGTCGTTGCGCTGCTGTCGAGATAATCCACGGGATGACCGTTCATCGTCCGCTTCAGGATCGGGAACTCGGCACGGATTTGTTCAATATTTTCTTTAATATTCATATAGACCAACTCTCTGTTCCATCTGAACTTCAATTTCACTGCGCACGTCATCGTCTGCAATCAGAGAGATGACCGGCTTGAAATAGCCGATGGAAAGCAGACCGACTGCCTGTCTTGTTGACAGACCGCGGGACTGCAGATAGTACAGCTGTTCGGCATCCGGCTGACCGATGGTCAGCGCATGGGATGCTTTTACATCGTTTTCATCAATATAAAGAATCGGTATTGCTACAGCTTTGTGGTCCTTGCCCATCGTCAGAACGCGGGTTTCCTGATGGGATTCGCTGGCATAAGCGCCTTTGACAATCCGTCCGGCTGCGGCCATTTCGTAATTGCCACCGTCAAAGCAGACCGCAAAGTTGTGCATGTTGCCAAAAGTATGCGGCACGAGGTTGTTCAGATTCAGAACGCCTTTCTTGAACTTGTCGCGCAGGCAGAGCTGAGCAGTATAGAAATCCAGATCGGCTCCCTGTTCGATCAGATCCCCGTCAAAATGAATTTCGCAGGGTTCGTCCTGCAGATCGAGCAGACCGATTTTTACGTTCGAATCGGCTTTGGAGCGCGCCGTGATATCGAGTCGAAGGGCATGCTCCGTTACGTTCTGAATAAAAACGCGGACCTGGCTTGAAGGTTCGGCTTCAAAATCCAGAGAAAGGGTATCTTCTTTCGCATCGACGAAAAGAAGGATACTGCCCTGTGAATGCGCATCAAAAACAAGACGGACATCCTCATGCAAATCGATCCGGTCTTCAAACCGGTTTCTGTATGTCCTCTCCATGGGCCTACTCCGTTTTCTTGGCGCCGCAGTTTTCGAGCAGGACGGGGTTTGGCTTTTCTTCCTTGCGGGCGTGAACGTGGTACTCTTTTTCGATCCAGTCGTAGCCCTCGCTGTCGACTTTATGAATCAGTTCCGGTCCGCCGGATACGACAATGCGGCCGTCGACCAGAATGTGAGCGTGCGTCGGCTTCAGATAGTCCAGGAAGCGGGCATAGTGGGAAACTACGATAACGCCCATGTGATCTTCTTCTTTCGCCTTCAAAACGGCTTCCGAAACAATGCGCAGAGCGTCGACGTCCAGACCGGAGTCAATTTCATCGAGCATCGTCATCGTCGGTTTCAGCAAAAGCATCTGCACAATTTCATTGCGCTTCTTTTCGCCGCCGGAAAAACCGACATTCAGAAAGCGATGGGCCAGATCCGGTTTCATGTGAAGCTCATTGATCGCATGGTCCATTCCCTTAATAAACTGAAACAGAGAAATCGGGGTTTCTCTGCGTGCGTTAATCGCGGTACGCAGAAAATCGGAATTGGTTACGCCGGCGACTTCGCTCGGGTACTGCATGCCCAGAAACAGGCCTGCCTTGGAACGTTCGTCGACAGGCATGTCGAGAACGTTTTTCCATCGAGCGTAATGCTGCCCTGGGTGACTGTATATTTCGGGTTGCCCATGATTGCGGCAAGCAGGGTGGATTTACCGTTGCCGTTGGGACCCATTAATGCGTGCATTTCATCGGAGTTCACGGTCAGGTCAATGCCTTTTAAAATTTCGTTGCCTTCAACGCTGACATGAAGATCTCTAATTTCCAATGTTGACATTTTTGATACCTCATTTCACTAACAGAATCAGTATACTCTAAAACCGTTTTATCCCCTTTAAGAGCGAACCGGCAAGCTGTATTTGTGAGTTATTTTTCATCTTTATAAAAACCGGGCTTCCTACACTCGCACCAGGAGGTGTAACTTGCCGCATTCTTCCTTTGAAAAGCGAGCGGGTAAATAAAAGCATGGAGCGGATCAGCGTATTTCCTTACGGGCAGATACAGTCTCAAAACGGGCAGATACAGTCTCAAAAACGATCGTGCCCCTTTCTGCTTCCGAACGTCTTCTTAAAACTGCTCGTTAAATACTTTCGTCTAATAATATGGATCCATTTCTGGAAGGCGGAAAGCATTCCGGCAGGACGCAAAGTAAATAGAGGACTTTACCCGTTTGGAAAACCGGTTTTAATCCGCCTTTTACGCTCGGCTGGCAGTCTGAAAGCCAAAGGCACTTCGAAAGGCTTTTCAAAAGCGCAGAATGAGCATAAAAAGGCGCCCATTCAGGACATCGCCTTCACACAGGGACATCGGCAATCCCTGTTCCCTCTTTGGCCGGTACATTGCTTTTTATAGAGGCCTTTCGTATAATTTTGACTGATTCTCAAAAGGAACCGGTTCTATTGCCCGCCTTTTTCCTCTCTTCCGGATCACAGAAAAAGAAAGGATTCAGCTGCAGCCGGAAGAGATTTGCAGCGAAACGCAATGTCAGAATTCTTAAGAAAATACTGGTTTGTGACACTGATTGCGATCGCGTTTATTGGTGTACTTGTTTACTTCGTCATCGATCTGAACAAGGATAACGTAAACTCCCGCAAAGTCGACGGCCAGGATGTAGTTGCCTCCCTGAATTTCGGCGACATCACCAGTACAGATCTCTACGATGAGCTTTCCTCGAACTCCTCGAACGTTCTCTACAACATGTATCGCAACGCGGTTGTAGACCAGAGCGTCGAAGCCGATTCGGAAATGAAAGCCAACGCGAAACAGATCGCCAAAAACATTGAAAACAACATGAAGTCGGACAGCACCGGCAAAACCCGTCAGTCCATTCTTCAGACGCTGGCTTCCTACGGGTTTACAGGAGATGATGCGCCTTATAATTACGCCATGACGGCGGAAAAGATCCGCAAGCTTGACGCCGATTACCTCAAGGAACACTTTGATGAACTGAGCATGTTCGTTCCGGAAAGCGGAAGAACCATTTCGATCATCACCATGCAGGTACCAAACGCAGACGTTCTTTCCGATGCATCGCAGGAAAAGAAGGACAACATCCAGAAAGCCCTCGATGAAGGAAAAGACTTTGCGGAAGTTGCTGAGGAATACTCCGACAGCGACAACACAAAAGACGGCGGCTTCTATGGCTACATTGACGAGAACACAACCGATCTCGATTCCAATGTGCTCTCCGCTGCAAAATCCCTGTCCAAAGGCGGCGTATCCGACTGGATCACCGTTCAGCCTGACGGCATGGAAATGGTTACCCTCTACAAAGTGTATGTAAACGAAACCGATCCGAAAGCCATGATGGACAGCGGCGACGAAGATGTGATCGAAGCCATCGTGACTTCCCTGACCGGAAGCGTAAACGGACTGGAAGCTGCCGCTGTTGAAGACGCAGCATCCAAGCTCGATATCACCTACGAAGACGATTCCGTAAAGGAAAAGATGGAAAAATCGATTAAGGAACAGCTCGACGCCTTTGAAAGTGCGAAGACAACAAAGAAAGCCGAAGTTGAAAGCGCCGCAAAAGAATCCAGCGAGCAGTCTTCTGCCGCCAGCAGCGAAAAAAGACTCAGGAGGGTGAATAAGATGAAATACAAAACACCGCTTCTGCTTGCCGCCCTCTGCGCATCCATGACGTTTGCCGGATGCCAGGCCAATACATCCGTTCCAGAATCTTCTGCGAAACTGATGACCGTAGGCAAGACGACCTTTACCAAAGGCGACGAATATAACGTATTTAAAGAGATTTCCGGAACCAACGGCGTCCTGTCCATTGCCAATTGCAAGATTGCGGACAAGGAAATCGGCGTAACCGATGAAATCAAGGAAGAAGCGCAGAACACGCTTGATACCTACACCGCAGTAGACGGCTTTGAAGATCAGCTCAAGGAAAACGGCTACGACAGTGCTGAGGATTTCATCAACAAAGTTCTGATCCCCAACATCCAGTCCACCAAGCTGACAGAAAAGTACTTCACCGATGCCAAAGAAGAAATTATTCAGGAATTCGATCCGGTGAAAGCCTTCATTATTGAAACCGACTCCGAAGACAACGCCAACAAGGCGCTCGAAGCCCTGAAAAAGGCGAAGACGCCGGAAAGGTCGGCGCGCAGTACGCCAAGGCCGACGCCACCTATACCGGAAGCGAACAGATCGTTTCCACGCAGGACAGCGGCCTTCCGGAAACGCTCCGCAACGCCATTCTCGACGCCAGCAAAGACGGCCTGCTCGATCAGGTCTTCACCAGCGACACGTCGACCGACGATGTGACCTATTACGTGGCTTCCGTTGTATCCACCGATTACGACGCCAACCTCAAGGACATCATCAGCGCACTTTCCAGCAACCAGACCGTTGCCAAGGACTGCCAGATTTACTACCTGAAGAAATATGCCTTCGAAGTGCACGATCAGGAAATCTTCGATGCCTTCAAAGCCAACTCTCCAGAATATCTGGTAACCCGTCCGGATCTTACTGAATCCGATGACAGCCAGTCCGCAGCTGCCTAAATCGTACGTTTCCAATCCCACAGCCTTCTGAAAAGAGGGCTGTTTTTTTGTACCCATCTGGATGGATAAATCCGGATTTGCAAGAAAGCGAAAACTCTCGCAAAAGGATTCCTGTCACTCTCCCTCTCTGGAATCGATCGGTTTCCCGGATGATCCGAACATGCGACAACAGGTTTACCGTCAACGCGAGCGGTAAGGAGAGATCAAGTATGCCACGTTCCTGTTTCACACAAGATCAGGTGAAAGTTCTGAGCGAAAATCCAAACACAGATTTTGTGTCTGCGCACTCCATTCGATTTACGCCTGCGTTTAAGGACCAGCTCTGGAAGTACGTTCAGAGCGGTAAGAATCCGCGTGATGTTTTTGAAAAAGCTGGCTACGATCTGAATTGGATTGGTCAGCGAAGAATCGACAATCTCGTTCAAAAACTTCAAAAGCAGCGAGAACCGCGCGAGAACAATACCGTTCCGGCTTGGAAGTATCAGAAGGCTCTGGCGGAAGCTGAGGCCTTACGACGTGAGATTGATTCGCTAAAAGAATTCTCCGTATCACTGATGCCAGAAAGTATCGAATCTGAGCAGGCATCGGATGCTCTTCCCCAAAAGCTGCATACAAAAGAGCTGAAGAAACCCTAAAAGAGGTAAAGTAAAGCCGGCAAGCTTCCAGATCCTGGAAAGGCCTGCCGGCTTTGTCTGTTTTTTCGCCGTTCAGCATGCTGCAGTGGACACAGAGTTTTTGAGATGTTCTGCCCACTTCTGGTCCATCTGCCTGCGAAACTGGATTTCTTCTTCGTCCTGCAGGCCGATAAAAACCAGACTTTGAATAGCGGGTGCATTGAACATGCACGTCTGCCTCGCACTGATCAGTCCTTCTGGCCAGCCAACAGCCGCATAGTCATACAGTCGGCCCGTAGTGACATCCTGCTGGGCGCGACCGATAATCATAAACCGCTTATCCCCTTCCTTCAGGCAAACGATGCTGCCCAGAGGCAAAAGGGCTTCAGTCCCGGTGACGACAGTTTTTCCGACTTTGAAGTGTCCGTTCGATCCTGCGGCTTGCTTTCTTCTTTTTCCATAGCTGTTTCCTCTTTCGAAATTTACTCTGTAGTGAATCTCTCAAACCGGTTTCGACTTACCTAGTTGTATTCAACGCGAACGCTGAGACCGGCACCAGCTAAAAGCGCGCCGTTAACGCTGACTCCCCAGACCCCGGAGTATTGGCGTATTCAAAGCCGGCTTCTACACTGCCTACCGAGCCGGAAAGGCCCATCGTGATCGTAAGGCCTGCCAGATCGAAAGCCATTTCGCATTCACCGCGTGCCAGGGCAGCCCCAGCCTGAGCGGAAATTACCTGCTCGTCGACGGAGAAAACGCATTTCGCCTCTCCGCGGACCGAGCCGACTTCTCCTGCGGCGCGTACCGACGCATCAAACAGCCCCAGATCCACACCTGCAGCGGTTTCTGCTCCAAAGAGATGGGCCTGTCCCTGCGTCTGCAGACTGAGCCGCGGATTGATCTGATTGTTTTTCATCAGTCGAAATCCAACGTTTCCCGAAATTCCGATCGACAGCCAGTCGTAATTCGCATACGCGTACAGATGGTCCTGACTCCAGGTCCAGCCGCCGGCCTGATACGCGTAATTGGCACCCATCACGGCGTTTACCGTTCTCCCCTCAGAAGACCGGCACCCGTTCCATGGGTGACAAAGGACGTGTTCCAGCCGGGGGTATTGGCCACATAGACCACGCGGCGATCGTACAGCGACGCTTCGTTGTTCTCGATCAGATCGGCGGTTCGCTCAAAGAAAGCCGCAAGCTGGTCGAGAGAATTCATGATCTGTGCGTGGCGGCTGTTGAGAATTGGACTGGTAAAGGAAGCTGACTGTTTCAGTGCCCGTATGGACGCAGCAAGGGCTCTAAAGTCCTGGGTGTCGAAGGTCATTCCAGTTCAGCTCCTGAATCTGTGCCTGGATCTGGTTTTGGAGAAGGTGAATTCGCCGCAGAACGGCCTCGCGCTCGGCGCTTTCCAAAGAAGATGGCAATGCGTTTTTCAGCTGACTCAGACTCCAGTAGAGCGAGCGATAATACGCTTCTTTCATGCTTTGCCGCCAAGCGCTTCCTCGTTCTGGCGATAGCTCATCGCGGTGTCGCTCAGAAACGAGCAATAGGCGCTGACCAGTTCGATATATTTTGGAAAAATGGGGCTGAGCTGTTCAAACTGCGCGAACGCGTCGTTTGCGGCAGGCGACTGCCAGTAGGCATTCATGCCCTGAATCAGGGAACGCGTACTGTTGAACGTGTTTTCCATCTCGGTTTTCAGAGTGCTTACGCGAGCGGCACAGCTTTCAAGCTGATCCGCGCTGATGGTAATCGATGACATGACTTTCTCCTCCTCTTTTTCGTTATGTATGGATTAAGCTGAAGACCTTCCCTTTCGGTCATATGAGTCTGTCCTTTTGGAAGCTGTCTCGTGTTTCGTAATCTCAGCCGAGTCTTCTGGCATTGAGCGTACGATTTTCCTGCAGTGCGCGATACGCTTCCCCGTCGTGGAGCAGGCGGTCGCCATAAGCGTCCATCGCGTTTTTCAGCTGCAGCATTTTCGGACGCAGTTCTTCAAGTCTTGCCATGAAGGCTGCGCTGTCTTCGCCCTGCCACTGGCTCTGCAGTTCATTCATCGTCTGAATCATCTGGCTCAGCAGCGTTTCGTATTCGCCGGCCCGGCTTTTGAGCGTTCTTCCGGTCCGGGAAATCTCATTAAAATCCGCAACAATTCGCATACGCTATCCTTTCTGAACACATCCGTGTTCCCATTCGTTTTTCTCATTTATCCGGCCGCTGTGTGCGGCCGCTTTTGGTTTTCTGCTCTTGCTGAGGGGGATTCTGCTTTTATTTCCGGTCAGATTCGCAGGACGTGATTGGAAACAGAAGCAGATGATCCTGATCGCAGATCGGCAGATCGCTCAGTCTCGTTTCCCCATCCACAAGTCCGTGTTCTTCTTCGAGATACCAGGCACTTTCCGCGCGCGAATAGCCTGAAAGAAAGGGCAGAAAATCGAGCAGATCGTTCAGCACCAGACAGGCTGGATTTGCTATTCGAAGAAGATACGTCTTTCGATCCGTCAGGGTCAGATGCAAAATCATGGCTCGTCCAGTGCGGCGGTCTGCACATCGAAAACCTGTCCGTCTTCGATCCAGAGCGCATTGCCTTCACACGGATACGGCAGGCGAAGGCCCAGACTGTACATCCATTCGTTTTCCGGGTGCCCAAACAGGAGCACAGTTCCCTGCCTCGTTTTTTCCTGAAGAACGGCCTGGATCTGGACAGAATCCGCCCGGCTTAAATCCAGACATTCAAAATTCGTTCCGTTTGAAGCGGATCCGTTTTGTTCAAATGGAACCGCCGTCGGATTTTGCATGTACAGTCTTCGCTGCAAACAACGGGCGGCTTTCCCCATTGCCGGCGTCAGGATAATCAGAGTCGTTTTTGCCCTCGATAAAACAAAGGGGATCGACTGGAAAGATCGATAGCCATGAACAGATCACCCGGTTCTTCTTCAATCTCGTCAGCTTTCAGTCGCAGGCGGCATTCGGGCAGGCGATAAAACCAGGGCCGAATGGTCTGCTGCGCCCTTTTCTGACCGAGAATCAGCCGCTTCTTTTCGCCTTGGATCCTCGCAATCGCTTCGTTTTCCTTAACCTGACCCGGTACGCTGGTTCCCAGAAAGAGAGCGCGCATTTCCCGATCGGCCAGATCGAAAAGAATGCGACAGTCGAGTGTGCCGATAAAGGAAGACCGCGCATAAGGGACGGTCGTAAAGACCAGAATCAGAGTGATGGCCGCTTTTGCGGCAGCCGATCGATCTGACGTATAGCGGATTCAAAGCCGGCGGGATCATCAAGGACGAAAATCGCAGGACCAATCTCTTCCGGCAGGGCGTCCAGGCATTCCGGCGCAATGACTTGATCGACCCCTTCAAAATTCAGGGTGGAATAAACCGCTCTTTCTTCCTTCGATACCAGGAGCGATAAAGCGTGTCGAAGTGTCTTTTCTTTTCCAGCCATGGCCATCGGTCCGCACGGCAGTCGAAACGGAATCGTTCGATGGATTTCATCGATGAGAATCTGATCTGAGTGTTCTTTCTCTTCGAGCGGATCGGGACAGAGAATCCATTCATGGGGCAGTCCCCTGGCGGCAATCGTCTCGCCGATCTGATCCTGCAGGCTTCTTCTTGGCTGCAAAGCCCACAGGCCGTTTTCATCGAGATATTCGACGGAACTTTTCTGATCCGCCGGCGCCTTGAGATAAAAGACGCGCCCGCGCTTTTCTGCACTTCCCTGCACTTGAAGAATGAACTCTCCCGGCTGCTTTAAATGCACCGCCCCGTCATGCCCGAGCACTTCCTGGAATCTCCGGAATCCAGAACGGAAAAACAGAGGCGGCTTCTGGAATTGGCCCAGATCTGCTCGTCCACCAGACCGGCCGGTTTCTGTGTGGAAAGAATCAGATGGACGCCGAGGCTTCTTCCAATTCGTGCCGTTTCCTGCAGCGATTTCATGAACTCTGGACAGCGGGCTTTCAGCTGACCAAATTCATCCACGCAGATGAACAGATGGCTGAAAGGAAATGGCGCCGTTTCTGTTCCTGCCGCCTGCTGCTGTATCTGTTCTGCAATGACTTTCTGGCGCCGGTTCAGCTCATTTTCTAGAGCCTTTTCCATACGTTCAATCGAGGCCGCCTGAAGATTGGTCATCAACCCGGCGGTATGCGGCAGCGCCAGAAGCGGTCCGCCAAACGCGCCGCCTTTAAAGTCGATCAAAATGAACTGAACCCGAGAGGGCGGATTTTGCCATGCCAGCAAATGCAGCAGGGTACTTAATCCTTCGCTTTTTCCGCTTCCCGTCGCTCCGGCAACGAGCGCGTGCGGGCCATCCTGAACCAGGTCCCAGAACACGCCTGGCGCCAGTTCAATGCGCAAATTCAGATTGCTCGAGCTCCAGAGCGGTTCGTTTACTGTGCTGGGAACCGGCAGACTGAACAAATCGGATGCCAGACCAAAGCCGCTCGCTCGCAGTTTCTGCCGTTTTTGCGTTCGATCCAGCGACAGGCGAATCGGGGCCGTCTCCCTTCGGGTTTTGAAAGAGACGTCTTGCAAGTACAAGGAAGAAATTCAATACATGCAGCATTTGCAGGAAGCTGGCTTGCAAAGAGTTTCTGGCGCGAACAGATCGTCCACTCCAAAGACGGATGAAGAGTGGCAAAACGAGAAAATGCCTGCACATGCGGAAAGCAGAGCGGTGTCTGTTCGAAAAAGCAGGCGGAATGAACCGGCATCTGCTCCAGAGAAAAACCGATCCACGCAAAACGCCGTCCGGAAGAATAGACCATATGGCACCATATGAGAAAAAGATCAAGCAGGGCCGATTCGTCCAAATCCGAAAGCGTGATCGTCCTGCCTGGTTCCAGAAAAGACCAGGATGGTGCGCTGAAGCACATCTCTTCCAGTCGATGGACGGCTTCGAGGGCTTTGGGATTTTCGGTCTGCCAGCTGATTTTCGGCTTTCGAAGCGTGATGCACGAGGAAAACTGAACGCCGGCGGGAATGGCCCAGTCCTTTCGCAGACATCCATGACGAAGCGTGTCTTCGAGAAGACAGAGTGTTTTCGCTTCGCTTTGAAACGCGCTTGTTTTCTTTTGGCGCCGTTCTTCCATTTCGTTTGCTACCCGGTTTAAGTACGCCAGATAGCTTTCCTGCGTCTTCTGCGCTTTTCGAAAAATGTTCTGCTTTTGCTTGCGGCCCTGCCAGCCATACCATCCGCCAAATGCAGCTGCGCTCATTCCCGCCCCGACAAGAGATGCCCCAGCGTTTTCCAGTCACCGGGATTGAGCAGTGCACCGCTGAGTGCCGACACCAGCGAGCTGATCACCATCATTCCGGCGGGAGAGGGCATGCGCGTATATTCGTCGGATTCATCCCGAACGAACGCTTCCAGTTCAAATTCCGCCGGTTTCTCCGGAGATTGAAAGGCATACGGCACAATTTCCTTTTCCCCGAGGGTGCATCTCGTTTGTGTACGTTGGCCATTTCTCGACTGGGGCCATCGGAAAAAGCCGGAGGAGCCAGCAGCAGTCGATTCCAGAACATAAACAGAGCACCTGCCGCAAAAATCCAGTCGCCTCGATTTAAGAGACAGGATTTTTCAACGCGCTGACCATTCACATACGTTCCGTTGCAGGAAAAATCTTCCAGTTTCCAGAGACCGGGCGAATCCGCTCCAAAGGCCGTCTCAACCGGCTCTGAAGAGATCTCTCCATCATCCTCCGTACGGCCTGCGAGCTCGATTCGAAAATGGAGCGGCGAAGCGTAGGGGAAATCTGCGGAGGCCGTGAACGCAAAACCTTCCGGATCCAAATCGAGCGCCATAAAGCGCGTATTCACCCGACACAGGTAACCGCCAGACCAGGGATGGAATTCGTGAACAGCTAAAAGGGGGCCTCCATAGTAGAGTCTGTCTTCTCGTCTGTCTTGGCCGCTTCGAAGAGAACGGCCCGTTCTGGCTCAACGAAGAGAAGCGTTCCGCAATCGTCTGCGTTTTCCATCCGCAGCAAAGCCGCCAAGCAGTCCGCAGGCCAGAATCAGTCCTCCCATGGCCGATGCAGGTTTCACATGCAGGGTAAGCGTGTCGAGTTTCTGACCGTCTTTGAATACTTCGACCCTCTGATTTTTCGAGCGCTGTACAGTTCGAGATACGGCTGCCCCAGCTCATCTTCCTTCAGTTTTGCGGGCTGCTCTTTTCCATCGATTTGAAGGGCATAGGAAGCCGAAGGATCATCCACATACAGGCGGAGCGCTTCGCAGGGCATAATGTCTGTTCCATCCGTTTGGACAAACCCTCGGCAAAGCATAACTTCCTTGCGATGAAGCGCATCCCTGCGAATCATCCGGCCGTTTTCATCGAGGGAACAAAAGCGTTTTAAACGCAGCCCCGGCAGCTGGATCTGCTCCTGAAACATCTTCCCCGAATCGATGACGGTCCAGCTTTGATCCACCTTCTGCTGTCTGGCGTCCAGAAAAACCGCCTGAATCTGAAACGCAGAATTCGATTCTGCATCAAACGCCTGTTCGAGCGATTCGTACGTTTTCTGGGTATCGAGCGACTGTACAGTAAATGCTTCAAGCGTCCCGTTTTGAACGTCGACTTTCAGATCCTGAGCGGAGGACGTAAAAATCAGCTCACCGGGTTTATACGCTTTTTCATTTCCTTTCAAAGCGGTCTGAAGAAGAGAATCCCCGTATTTGCGGCTGGAAGGGCGAAGGCTCTTTTCCGGATCCGCGCTGAGAACGGCTCCGGGATTTTGTCGTCCGGTCGGCGCAAAAGGCGAATACAGCAGCGGATCGTCGAGAAGCGATACGCTGGAAGAAGCGGAATTTGAATCCGTAAAAACCGAAGCGGTCAGCTCAGCGAATGGCCGATCCTGCATAAACGAAAAACTAGCCGAAGAATTCCAGCTGGAATCAGAGAGAGGTGCGTCCTGATACGTGAAGGCATTCTCGACATTTAAAACGGATGGATCCGAAAGATCTGTGCCGTTCGTCTGCGGATTGGGCTGAGGCGTATCGGGATGTTCATACACCGCAAAATCCGAACTGTCGTTTCCTCCTTCCTCTGGCAAGTCATCCTCCAGAGAGCCGTCCTGAGAAGTATTTTCACTATAGGAAAAATCGGATTCGGGACGAGACAATTCACTGGCAGAAAATCCTCCAGCTGCCCAGGATACATCCAGCGGACTGAGCCGTTCGATTTCCGCTGGAGAATGGAACGACTCTGAATATCCGGTATCCGGCTCAGCATCCGGCTGCCCGTCCTTGTTTTCGAGGGAAGGACTATAGACGCTCCATTCCAGTGCGGCACCCGTCGGTACATGGATCAGCCGAAGCCGGCTATGCGGATACTTCAGCGAGAAGCGAAACGAATCGCCCAGAGCGTACACTTCTCGCCTTCCCTCTTCATCCTCGATTTCCAGAACGCATTGCCCAGTGTCGTCATTCAGTCTCAGACAAAGTTCGGTATCCGATAAAATCCGTTCGCCCGGCGTAGCAAAAGGCGCCTGAGGCATGGAAAGCGGCCAGTCGATACTCTCCGTTTCTTCCTGCAGTTGTCGCTGGCTGGCGGAAGACATGCGCTGAAGGCGTAAATACGGGCTGAGCAAGAAGGGACTGTCTTTGGACAGGGCGATTTCGCTGCTTTCCAGAATGTGTCCGTCTGAATCCTGCAATTCATAGGAAAGAACATGAAATCCTTCATCGAGAAGAAGATCCAGATCGTGCAGACGCGAACCATCGAGACAGAAAATCGACCGGTGCCGGTCGACCTGCGGATAACAGACCACCCGCGCCTCAGCGAATACTGAATTCGCAGGATTTTCTGGACTAAGACTGGCGCTGCAAGTCTGCATCACCGTTGTAACCACAGTCATATTCATTCACCTGCCTTTTTACATGCCGTTGATGACGGCTGCGGTTCATCTATTCATACGAGCCTGAATTGTCGAGAGCGAAAATTTGAGACGGCTTTTGTTTTCTCGAAAATCATTCCAGGCTGGAAAAGTCATCGGATAGTTTCCACAAAAACGAATTGTTTTTCTCATCTTCCTGGCGATCGGTTTCCAGAGCGGAATTCGTAACCAGAGGAAAATCGAAAAGAGATCCTCTTTCTGAATTTCCTCTATGGAAGCAGCATCGTCTGAATCTGCGCTTTGCCAGTGCAAATACAGTTTCCAGAGATCCGGGGCGCGTTTGGCCAGAGCGTTCTGCATCGTTTCGTTTAAAGAAAGGGTCTGTCCGTTCTGCCGTTTTCCAATCAGCATGTACACGAGCGAACGCGCACACTCTCCGCTCATCTGTTCAGGAGTTTCGATCTCTGCCAGAAGGCGTTCGAGCCGATCTGGAGCGACCGCATCCGGCGTAAGGGCGACCATCTGCGCCATAAGCTCAAGCGGTTCCTGCCATCCGCTCTGGTCTGGGAGTTCTTCGAGCAGATCGTCCAGCTGCTTCTGCGGGATCAGGCCATACACTAAAAGCTCCAGCATCGCCTTTGAAAAGCGGATCGAATAGTTCGTATCGTCTGGCAGATGATCCATACAGAAGCCGGCCAGACTGCGATGTTCTTCGCGCAAAGCCGCTTTGGCCGCCACACTCCACTCCGCCGGGCTCAGTTTGCGCTGCGGGTTTTCTTCCAGAAGTCTGGCATACTGGGCGCACAAAACCGAGGCTTCGGGAAGTCCGTTCGACGAGTCGAGCGCATACGCCAGCCGCTCATTTTCGCCTGCCTGGGAAGACATTCCAATCGGCAGCACGAGCATCAATACCGAACAGCACGCGACCAGAAAAAGGGACAGGATCAGCAGCGCGCTTTTCTTTCGCGATTTCTTAACGGCCTTTTCATGGCCTTCAACGACGAGAATCGCCGTCTCGGATCGGTACTCAGTGCTGTCCACGCAATGAGCGAAGGTCCAAACATATGCAGATACAGACGGCCCAACCCGATCTGATCCGCTCGCTCATCCATGCGTGCACCGTCCGCGCCTTCAGGCGGCAGCGCGTCTTTATTGACGAAGACCGGACGCGTGCTCCCGATCGGCAGACAGGCATTGAAATCGATCAGTACGGCATGTCCGTTGTGGACCAGGACGTTGTCGCCTTTCAAATCGAGATACAGATATCCGGCCTGATGCACCTGTTCGATCAGCGCAAGAATTTGAAGGAAGATTTCTTTTTCGCCTTTCGCGAGGGGCGTTCGTGCAGCCATTCCTCTAACGAACAGCCCTCAAACCAGGTTTCCACCAGCGTGTGGGCATACAAATCGGATCCATACTCCACTAAAGAAGGAGTCCACATCGAATCGAGCTTTTCCAGAACGTCTTTTTCCCGTCGCAAAGCGTCCAGAACAACGGAGGGCGCATCGATCGGAACGCTTTTGCGCACGGCTTTCTTTTGGGAGAGCGGATGCATTACCAGATCGGTCTGGCCATGCGGCGTCTGCTTGAGCGTTTCGATCCAGATCCAGGATTCACTCATGGAAAATCACCGTCCGGCTGCCCAGCCGAATTTCCATTCCGTCATGAAGGCGCATTTTCCGAATGACCCGCTTTCCGTTCAGCCATGTGCCATTGGTCGATTTCAGATCCTGGATGTACCACTTTCCCTGCGTATGCGTCAGCCGGGCATGGGTCAGTGAAATCGTGGGATCGATCAGAACGAGGGGACAGTCTGCCCGACGGCCAACAACAATGTCCGCTCCCTCCAGGTCCAGCCGCTTCCTTCCAGATCCAGAAACGCAGGGCACGCCAGTTCTTCCAGCAAAACCGTCGGATTCGCAGGCACTGCTCCTTTTCTGGATTTGGAAGTCGAAGAATTTCTTTTGGCGTCATGCTGCGTTCTGGTTTCTGATCCTGCACAGCAGATTCGGATACCTGTTCTTCTCGTTTTGACAGATCGGGCTGGGATGAAGGATTGAATGCCCCGAATCGGGCCAGAGCGGACGAGGGGCAAGCGGGCTCTCATGCGGGCTGCCGTAAGGCGTAAGAAGCGGTTCTTCGCGCACCGAAAGGGCGGAAGGTTCTTCAAGACCGTAAAGCGAAACCGAACCGCCAAAAGGCGTGTTGCTTTCTGGAACGCTGTGAGATATCGGATCGTCTTTTCTCGTTTTCCTTGCTTTCTTCCGTTTTTCTGTTTTCTTCGGATTGGAATCATCGGTTCCTTGCGGATTTGGTTCAAGCTTGAGAAGATGCGCTTTCTCTTTGAAGACGTGTCGGAAAAAGGATCGAATGGCAATCCTTCGCTTTCTTCCCGGGAAAAATCAAGCGGGGAAAGCTTTCCGTCAAAACTTTCGGGCTTTGCCTTTTCAGCCCGGGGAAACAGAGGAGAGCACGCCGCAAAGGACGTCTTCTCTTCATTCAGAGGATCCGTATTCGTATCCTCTTCTTCCGACTCGGTCCACACCAGATCGTCCTTTTCTTCCAAACCGCTCATCCCATCGCCGCGAAGCGGATAAAGCGGTTTGGACCGGACATAAGGCGGTATGTCTTTTTCAGACAAAATCCGAACAGACGGTTTCTGGACAGAAAAAGCGTTTCAAGCTCCTGGAGAAGAGCATCCGTTTCCAGCCGGCCATTCGCCGCCAGAAACAGCAGCCCGCAGACGGCGCTCGCTTTCGGATCGAAATAGTCCAGCAGTTCCCGATACAAATGAAGCAGTTCCTCCTGCCGCTTCATCCAGGCTCGAAAATGAACCGGGGCCCGGACAAAGTAAAACGCGTCACCGCGAAGGGACAGAAAAATCGTTCGGGCGGAAAGCAGAACCGGCTGGCTTTGCATCGCCTTTAAAACCTGTTCAAGCAATCCATGCAGAAACTGACACGCCAGTCGGGTTTCCAAATGGCTCTGCACGAGAAAATCGTGCAGAGAAATCCGCTCTTCCAGGCTGTAGTACGCGCTGCAGGAAACAGGATCGAGGCGAATTAAGGAAAGAAAGCTTTCATCCTCCTCATTTTCCATAACCCGCTCGTCATACAGTTCGCGCTCTTTGACGCGCACCTGCAGGCGATTCGGTCCATAAACAATTTCTGTACATTCCATCAGCATCTTTTCTCTCTCCTTTCCCGTGGCGTTCGTCGTGTTATACGAGCGATCGCCTACGAAAGGAAAACCGAATTGATTTCGACGTCATGCGAGAGTCAAAAGATGGATGGAGCCGGAAGACACGGGCGAAAGAAACAGCGATAATGAGAGCATGTCGCATAAAAAACGCGCTCGGATGGACGCGGCTTACCTTCTTCTTTCTGGCTTTGGGGACTTTGCCTCCTTCTGTGTCTGTGGGCGCTTGGTCTCTGTTTATCCTGCAATCCCTGGCGGGACAATCTGACGGGTCTGGTCTGGATCGACCATAAATGGATGAGTGCGGGCGGGTTTATTCCTTTTGCCTGCCTGTTCAACGCCTGTTTAACGGATCGCGTGTTTCGTCAGTGCGAAGAAACACGTCTGGCCCGGCTTTCCCTTTTGTTCTGGGGAATCGGCTGGATTGGCGCATGGCTTCCCTGGCAGGATGTGAGCGTAAACCTGCTTTGGGGTCTGCTCAGCAGCCTGCACCTGTTTCTCTGTCCGCTTGCTTTTTGCGGGATTCTTCTGCTCTGGCTGTATGCGGCGCTCTCCTGGACGAGCAGCCGGGCGCTTCGACAAGCCGCGCAGGGAATGATCGGGATAGCGGCGGGATCTCTGGCTTTGATGGCCTTCAGCCAGTCCGTCAGTCTGTATTGCGAACTCTTCTTTCTTTGCGCTTCCCTGTGTATCTGGTCTGGAAAATTCGAACATTTTCGCGGGACGCCGGCTCGTGATGTTGCTGCATCGCTTTGGCCGGTCCCTGTTTTTCGTCTACGAAAACGAAACGGACCAAAAAATCCGCATTCTCTATTGATGAGAAATGCGGATCAGCTGGAGATTTTTCGATTTGAATTCTGGCCGTTTTAAACACAGCGATTGCGTTGAGGCGCGTTCAATCCGACAGCAGCCCAGGGCTTCAGATGTCTGCTTTCTCTTTTGGACAGGCCGATCGTCCGTTACGATGTGCAGAATTTCCGAATGATCCTGACTGAGGTAATCCTGTAAAAGGAAGGATATGCCCGGTACTGATCGAGCTGGTCGATCGGAAGCCAGTACATATACTCACGGACGCCCTGCGAATAGCTGTGGCTGTTCAGATTCTGGCTGCCTCTGGGTTTCATCCGAAAGTAGAAGCAGATTTCGTGGCATTCCTGCTCCTGGCCAAACTGCGTATCGCAGAAAAAGCTTTCATGAATGATCGCCAGGCGATCGACTTCATACGCCACGCCGGTTTCTTCGAGCACTTCGCGGCAGACCGCTTCCTGCGCGGTTTCTCCATGCTGGACGGCGCCGCCCACGGAATAGCAGTACGGGCTTCTGGCATTGCCCGCAAAGAGCACAGCCATCCTCAATGAGGATGGCTGCAGCGCGATAGCGAAACCATTTGTTCTTGCAGGAAAAGCCAAGATCCATTGACATAGAATTTCCTCCAGATTTCACTCGGACGTACGTCCTATCGTTTTACCGGTCTTGCATGACCGTTTTTTGTATCCGGAAAGTCTGATCAGGCTTCGTTTTCCTGAGACGAACTGTACTCGTCAGGCTCATCGAGCAGATGACTCTGCTGAATTTTTGCGAGATAGTTCTGCGCGTTTTCAACGTAGTAAAGGCTGCCGCCCTGACTGATCGTCTTTTCAAAATACATTTTCGCCAGTACGTAATCCTGCTGAACAAAAGAGATCAGCGCAATATAGTAGGCGCATTCCGCACTCTGAAGGCGGCTAGTGGACGCTTTCAGAGACATGAGAAAGTATTTCTTGCTTTCGTTGAAATCGCCGTGCATCAGATTCAGCTTATTTTCCAGCATGCTCAGCTGCGAATCCTTCATCATCATGCCCATCTGACCGCGCGGAAAACGCATTTTCTCCACGGCGTCGATGCAGCGCTGAACGCCGGATTCGTCTTTCAGCTGGTAGTAAATGCTGCCCATGAGCAGATAGTACTGAAGCTGATCGGAGAAGCTCGGACGGCGATAGGCGATCAGAACGTCCTGCGCCAGTTCCGGCTCATCGAGATAAATCAGACAGCTTGCCATGAGCGCCCGGTTAGCCAGCTTGTAGTGGCTGCCGCGTTTTGAATAGTAGAGCAGCGCAGACATGCAGGCTTCCGGATTGCACTCCTGATACAGAAGCATGGCAATCGAGTTGAATGCCTGCATCCGTACGCGGGACAGAAACTGCATGGCGACCATGCAGACGGTCAGCAGAAGAATCAGAATCCAGAAGTTGTCGATGAAGACTAGAGAGCATCCAATCGCAACCAGACCGAGTACAAACGCGAAACGAATCGTACGCATCGTACGGCGAACGTTTTCCCCAGTGCCTTATAGCTTTCATCCAGAGGGTGATGAATCGTGTAAATACGGACGATTTCATCATCGCCGGTAATATCGGCCTGGCGAAGGGCTTTGCTTGTCGAACGGTTGAGCGTGGCCCAGCCGTAAATCCATACGATGATCGTAACGGGAAGACTGAGAATGCCGATCAGGACAACCCAGTCGGGCATGAACATCAGAAACATCAGAACGATGAAGATGGAACCGCTGTAATAGGCAGAAACGACATTGGCGACCGTAATCACATTCGCCATGCCCATCAGACCGATTCCGCCGGCAAGGGAGATCAGGAGCGGCTGTTCCATGACCGTTTTCAGCACGTCAGCCGGAAGCATATCCTTCGCCATGCTCCAGAACAGTTCGCTGGAGCTGAAGAAATATGTGGTAAGAAAGCCGATCAGAAAAGCGCCGAACAATATCAGCAGCTGCCGCTTGCAGTTATATTTCCACATGAAAAAACCTCTCTAACACTCGATTCTCAAAAGAGCGAGTCCATGAGAATCTCAAATAATACCTTACACAAGTATAAAAGACGAAAACCGATCGTGTGTCTAAAATTCCCTAATGGATGATGTGAAATTGTGGTATTCATTTTATTCCGACACACCGCACCAGAAAAGCCAAGTCGATTGCCGCGACAGGCAAACACTGGATAGGAGAGCAGGAAAATACGGAACGCCTCTTTCCGATCTTTCTTGCCGCCTGTACGCACAATCATTTTTCCTGTTCCCTTTCCGGTATTCTGGACGGCTGAATCCACAGAAAAAGGGGCCAGACCCAATTGGCGATTTTCAAAATTGTCATTCGGATCCGGCACCCTGAAATTCGAACGAATTCACTGGTTGCCTGCAGACTGCCTTTGAACTGCCGCACAGCCTGACGGCTTTCCTTCCTCCCCTATGAAAAATGACTCCAGAGGGACGAGAAAACCGATGCAGCGGACGATTCAGGCAATCCGAATTTTGTTAAAAACGTATAGCCTGGAAAGCAATTCAGTCGTTTTTACTTCCCTGTACGTTTTTTCAAACTCTTCTCTGGTCAGCAGATTGAACGTAACGGACAAAATCTCCTGCTTTTCGCTGCGCTCAGCTTCATAGATCACAACAAGAGCGTCTTTGGCTGCCGTTTCCAGGGTTCCCCAGAGCTGCGCCTGAAAGTAATGGTCTTCATCTTCCGGATGAATTTCCAGTTTTCCATGCTTCACCAGATACTCGATCAGATCGTTTGACGGCTCGCCGACCTGCCAGGCCTGACGGGTCTCCGGCTTCTGAAAAACGTATCTTCCCTGGCTGCGGGAATGTGATGTGCGAGGAAGAAATCCCGCGTGTTCGGATACGGATAGCCTGCGCCATCGATCTTAATGTAATCGCCGGCGCTGGCATGCTGGCCATGCGCCTGTCCTTTAGTTTCCTGCGAAAAGACTTCAAAGCTTCCATCCGGCAGCTGGATCAGTTTTTCTCCTCAAGCAGCTGACGGATTTTTGGATGATGCTCATCGAGGGGATAAGCGAAAAGCGGGGTATCACAGATTTTCTGGATATACATGAATGCAGATTCCTTTCCTTTGCATGCTGAAGCACGGAAACTTTCAGTCTTTTTCGAAATCCATGTTATTACGAATTTGCCTGCGAATTTGCGCTTTCGTCTTTAGCTGGGATCGTATTGCGTATCGGTGCAGGCAGGCGCGTGATACTCGGTCGGATCATACGAGCGGCGTTTAAGCATGAACTCATCCGAAGTAATCATGTAGTCATAATCCGCTGCGCCCGATACCGTCTGGCCGTTCTGGCTCATATAAACGGGATCCCCATACGTCGAATCGCACTGGTAGTAATTGCCGTTGATTCGGATGACGTTCCATCCGTGGGGGCCGTTGGGAAAGACATTGCCGGTAACCATAAATGCCTGAATGCCCTGGTCCTGAAGCAGGTACGTCATCATCTGTGTATAGCCCGCACATACCGATTCCCCGTTCATCATGGAACTGATCAGATTCTGGTTATCCGGTGCGCCGGCAACATATTCCACGTGTTCCACGACATAACTGTAGGCCGCTTTCAGACGGTCATATTCATTGGCCGGACTGCCAATTTCACTCCGAACGGTCTGCAGCTTTTGTTCGAGTTCCCTGTTCATCGCCGTCACGGCATCCAAAGCCCGGTTGTAGCGGTACGTGAAGGTGGTCTGATTCCCCATGACGGTATAGCTGCCGCCGGTATCCACCCAGTAAATTTCCGGATGCTCGCTGAGAAGACACATATAAATATTAAAGACGTGATCGCTGTCATCCGTAACCACAGAAATATCGGGATCGAATGCGTACAGACCCGAAAGCATATCGTTATAAATCTCCTGATCTGCAGCGCACATCAGACTGTAGTAGTAATATTCATTGCTTTTCATGAGCGGTCTGGCATTAGTCGGGTTGTCCTGAATGACCGTTCCTAAAAGATCATAGCCAGGATTCTGGGAAGAAGGGCTGGTCGGGGCACTTGCGGATGACCCGCCGTTTCCATTTCCGCCATTGGAAGGCGCCGTTAAGCCGGATGTGCCGCCGCTTCCGCCGTTTGCGGGAAGCGCGGGAGTTCCACTGGATGCGAGCGGACTGGTAAATGTGCTGTCGTAATAACGAAAAAGATACGGCGTGGCCAGAACGGTAATGGATAATAAACAGGCAATTCCAGTTACGGCCAGGCTTTTCAAAGCCCCTTTTTTCCGTGGTAATCGTACATTCCGGTTCTTCTCATTTTCCTGTCCTCCTCTTCTCTCTCTGCTCAGTTCTGCTTCTTCGAAAGCCTCCATGCAGAGGCTCACTGCCCATTTGAGGAAGCGTTTGATTTTATTTTAACGAAATGCTTTTTCGACACTGTATCTTTTGAGAGCATTCTATTCAGAATGATCGTTTCTATAGAGATAGGGGTAAAAATACAGAAAATCGAAGCCGCCCTTTTCCGATCCGTGCGGCTGTGATGGACGGACGGTTTCAATAAACGAAAAGACGATTTTCCGAATCCGGTTCGGTAAAAATCGTCTTTTCTGATTATTTTTTCAAGGATTGTCTATTCCTGCCTGTCTAAGGGCAAATGGAATTCAAAGGGCGAAAGCCTTTGTTTTCAGTCCTTTGTGCGGCTGTGTTCCTGGATAATTTCACAAAGGCGGGCGTTGGTCTTTCCGTTTCCGGCAATAACCGAAGTCGGTCTGGCAAACTGAAGCGGGCGTCCGTCGTAGTTGCTGGCTGCACCGCCGGCTTCGCTTAAAATCAGAGAGCCTGCCGCAATATCCCAGGGCTTAAGAACCTTTTCGAAATAGCCGTCGATGCGGCCGTCCGCGATATAGCAGAGATCGAGTGCGGAAGAGCAGATCCGGCGGACATCGATGCATTCCTTAAAGACTTTTTGGCCAGATCAAAGTTGGCGTCTGCCTGATCTTTATGCGTAGAGCCGGCTCCAAATTCGACCAGCGCATCCTTAAGTTCCCGATTGCTCACATGCAGGCGCTTGGATCCGTTGAGCCAGGCTCCTTTTCCCTTTTCTGCCGTAAAGCATTCGTCGGTAAACGGGTTGTAGACGACGCCGAACACAATCTCGCCGTTCTGATACAGACCTAAGGAGACCGAACTCATATTGAACCCGTAAACGAGGTTGGTCGTTCCATCAATCGGATCAAGAATCCAGCAGGGATCTGAAAGACTTCCTTCTTCTTCTTCCGAAAAGAAGCCGGCTTCCGGTGCCATTTCTTTCAGTTTTTCTTCAGAAACTCGCTGATCGAAAGATCAACCTGCGTGACAAAATCCGCTTCCCCTTTCATTGCGATCTGCAGATGATCCTGGTGCGCAAATTTTCCAGCTTCCTTAACTGCGTCGATAATTTTTGAATAGTCCATCTCTTGATCCTCCCTCAGAATTCGGCAGTTCCATCGTCCGCCCGATTCAGCATAAGCACATCGTGGTGGTATTTCTTTAAAAACTCGATCCGTTCCGTTTCCGTTTCAAAAACGAAAATACGGCCGGTTTTATAGTTGCTTTTGGATGATGATAGTCCGCCGCGTCCTGAAATGTCCCGCGGATGAAAATCGGGCGGTTTCCAGATTCTTTATCCAGAATGGTAAATCGATGAATTCCATCTTTTTCCCTGGTTCGATCTCCATGTCCCCGAAAACGCCTTTGGTGGATTTTGAAGCCGAAAAGATTCCGACCAGTTCCCGGTCCTGACAAAGATACGTTCCCTGCCACCGGGTAATATCCCACTGGCTGAGTTCAATCGTTCCATCCGCTGGGTTATAGCTTACCTTATGATTTTCCGCATTGGCAATGATCTCTCCCGGCTGCTCCCTCGTAAAAAGTAACCGTTCCCAGTCGGAGATATCCCTTCGCCACTTCGCTCATATGGACCTGATAGTAAGGGCGTCCAAATTCAAGCTCATAATAACTGTCCACAGGCATTCCCCGGATCCAGCCGCTCACCTGACTGGTATTGCGATTGACAAAGTTGCGGCAGCTTCGGATCAGCTTGTACGGATCGGTTGCCGGCACAGGCGAATGAATGGAACAGACGAACTTCAGCTGATCGCGGATATCGTTCACGGACTGGTGAGGATCGAGAGCCTGAAGTTCTTCAACCGGCATGTCCGCGTTTTGCAAATACAGATCTCTGGCCCGCACCAGCTCCGGTGTCAGGCCTACCCAGACTTTAATGCCCTTGTTTGTGGACGTTTTAACGGTCTGGCAGTATTCGTATTCTTTCTGGGTCCAGCTTTTTCCTGTATCGTCGCGGGATCCATACCGCAGCGAAAGAATCATGAGAAAAAGTCGGAACTCTCAATCATTCTCCGGATATCCGCAAAGCCCTCATCCGCATCCACCGCAAAATGTTCCATCGCAAACGGGAATACGCTGTAGTCAATCAGTTCATCGAGAATGCTTTTGCGAATATCTTCAAGATCGCTGGTGGAAGACAGAAAGGCTGTATAGATCGACTCGCGGTTATTCATGCTCATCCCTCCTTTTCTGTAACGGGTAAAGAGAAGCTGTCCCTTTCTGGAAACGCAGCTCCTGTTCCCGTTTTTCTTCAATAAAGCCGCATCGATGATTTTTCTACTTTCGTGTTGTGTATCTGGAATTGCCTTCCATCACAGCCTGACGCGTCCTTTCTTTCAGTTTTTCAAAGGCAAGCTGGCGGCCTGGGCTGGATGGGACCGGATCCTTGAGGAAGAACCGGCCAATTTTCTGACAGAGCGTAACGTCGAAACAGGGCAGGTCATTTACCTTATAGTCCTTTTCCGGATACTGGCTTAACGTCGGACGATTTCCCTGTTCATCCTGTAGCGGATTGGCTTGCAGGGTTGCTTCACTCACCTCATCGAGACGGTCCGCTTCCAGACTCATTCCATACTCCTCGCGCAGAAAGAAAGGCAGGGACAGTTCTGGAGTCGTTTCCACTAAGCAGACGTGCCGCATGAGATGGCCGTCTTTGGACTGATTTTTAAACTGGTCGATCTCGTTTCGTTCGATCACGGGCATGTACGAATAGCCTGATACGCGGGTGGCGGCATTCCATCGCCGCTTTTCCATCCACGTCAGATCCGAAATCACCGATGGAATTTCAAAATAGCCTGGATCCACGTCCTGGACGCTCTCGATCCGGCTGAAGGCGTTCATATTCCGGGCTGGACTGGATGAGGCTAAAGAACAGGAATCGTTCAAAGTGCCTGGCTCGATCACCGCCGACTGAATCAGCCCCAGATCAAAGAGCTTGTATTCCGCATGGGATGCTCTCGACCAGTTCGACCAGTTGCCGTAATCTTTTTCAAAAATTCGGGGCTCCCTTTTCTTCGCTTTTTGGAGGCGGAAGAAGTGGTCCGCTTGCGGTGTCGAGTTTCGGCCGGTTTCTCCTCGGCATAGCCATGAATCACGTCGTAGCGGAAATTGGATTCCACGGACGTTTCGAGAATGCTCATCTGCAGCGCCGCTTCGAGGCTGAAGCGCGCCTGATCAAATCCATAAGGAATGACAATGGGCACGTATCGTTCGGTGGAACCCAGAGCTTCTTCTTCGATTCCATTTTCCGGGGTTTGCAAAGTCAGCGGCAGCGGTGTCTGCATAGAAGGAAGCAGCGCCGAGTTCTGAAGGATCGGTACGACGAGCTGCCTGCCGATTCGTCTGGAATCATAGTTTCTCTGGGTCAGGAAAAGTTTCATTCTTTGCGCCATTTCCATATTTTCCGTCTGAGCGTCCTGAGCGAGAACGATATAATCCGCTCGAAGTGCCTCCTCCATCAGTCGTCTCATGTCTTCGCTCTCATCCAGACTCAGAAAATTCAGTCTGGCATAAGGGGAATTTCTTCGATTTCGCTGTGCGGATAAGACGGGATCCGGGCAGAGCAGATCTTCGTTTTCCAGACAGGAGAGCATGAGTTCCGGATAATTCAGATGAAGTTCCTTTTCCATGCTCGACTGCGAAGGATTCATGACCGTAACGGACAGACGGTGATTTTTCATCTGTCCTAAAACGATGGAGTGCAGAACAATGGATTTCGCCGCGGATGAAGATCCACAGACCAGCAGTTTCAATTCTCCGCTCTCGGATTCAGGCTTCTCAATCAGAGGAAGAAAGAGCGGGAGATCGCGCAGAAGATTGAATCCCATTGTCATATAGTCTTTTATTCCGTTCACCTCGAGAACCCGATCCCCGTTCTGGGCGGAGAGGTTCAGAAGATGATCAATGCGCTCCATCCATACCGGATCGTCAATGTAAATATTGACCAGCGTGCTCTCTGTGGGAAACGGAGCTTTGAGCAGCGGCTGCCGGCCAAGGGAGCGATTGAGATAATCGTGCTGAAGAACGCTCCATATTCCGGCTTTCTGGGAGCCGCTGTATTTTGTGAAGTTGGACAGAATTTCGTAGTTTTCCATGGTGTCGCCCATCAAGTAATACACCACCCGGGAAGACTTCTGCAGATGAAGAAGGCGCGGATCGGATTTCACACAGATCGCCTGAATGCTTTTCGCGCGTTCCACGAGTTCCATATTGGCTTCCGAATCACTGGTCATGTACGTGTCTGTAAAAATCAGCAGCGGCCGCTTGCAGCTCGAAGGAAGCGGGTCATTCAAATCCAGACCGTACAGCGCACGCAGTGTCTTTTCATCCCCGCGGGCAAGGCGTCTGTGGATATCCTCCGCCATTAAAATGGTTGCCTCGCTCAGCGACGTAAACACAATTTTCGGTCGGAAGGGGTGCCCCATAATTTTCAGCACCGGGAAAAGAATATCCAGAGCGGTCACGACCGAACTCAGCCCGCAAATGGGAGCCGCCACATTCAATACGGCGGTCAGATCCAGCAGGATGGGCTTGATCCATGCCCAGGCTGGATAGGGACCGGACTGAATCCACCAGTCAATCGCCTGCTCTTCCATCGCAAGAAACTGACCGTAATCCGCATCAAGAGAGACAGTCTGCAGCGTATTGATTATGGACATGGATACGTTTTCCAGTCCATTTGCATCCTGCGCGATTGCCGGACTAGGGCTGCTCAGTACAAACAGGTTTAAAAGGAAAACCGTGATGAGAATCCCGCCTGTGAACACGAAAATTCGATGAAATCGAAACTGCGTACCAAAGGCGAAAACCAGCATAAGAATAAAAATGATCAGTATCGAACCAGCCAGCACAAGCAGACTTTGCATATTCTTTCTCCTCTTCCTGTTTTTGGAATAAATCGAGTTCCAGTATTCTTTCAGTTTACGGAGAATATTCAAAATGCGGATGCGGTTTATTATTTTCGTTGCATTTTAATCCTCTTCCGTAAAAAGCGTCCCTCATTTTCTGAATGAAGGACGCTTTTCAAAAGGCAAAATGTACAGACTGTTCCCTCCTGAACGTTCATGCAGGTACGGTTCTATTGAACGGCGCACCCGTTTGAAGCGTTGGGATTTTTTCTGGAATTGAAAGCAGACGGGCTGAATCCATTCGATCCCGGTTACTGTTCGACCGCTTCTTCTTCGCTTGCATACGGAATGGGCGGGAGCGTATTGAACGGTGTCTTGCTTGTACCGAGCATCGAATCCTGCTGAATCGGATAGTTGGCGAGGTACAGGCGCATACCGATTCCATACTCATTGTCTTCCAGTTCACGGTTGCGCATATACCGTATGGCGCGTTCGATCTCGCCCATCGCGACATAGTACTGGACTTCTGTCCAGACAGCCATGCCTTCATGCAGAAGCAGGTTCGTCTCCTGGTTGTCATACCCTGGTCCTACGTTCTCGGAGTTCCAGTGCTCAAACTGCCAGGCATGGGTCATTTCATGCACAATCGTCGATTTCACATTCCAGAGCGGAGAACCATTTTCCACATAGATCACTGTCTTTCCCTTTCGCGGCGAAGCGTAGCCTACACAGCGGGGATCCATTTCCGGCGTCGGCTTGAAGTCGGTCAGGTGCTTGTTCACCTTGCGGGCGTTCACCATATGGAATTCCAGTTTTGTTCGGAAGGTAATGTTAAAGATTTTCTCCAGTTCCGCATGCGTTTCATTGACTACACGCTTGAACTGAATCTTATTGCGTACAGCAGTGGCCGAGCATTCCGGGCATCGCTCGCGGCCGTCTTTGAGCGTATCGTAATGACCTGGAGTAAGCTGCTGACCGCAGAAATCACAGTAATGGATACCCGGCATGCGCGGATCATACGTCGATCCGGAATCAAAATGCGCTTTGGCGGTACGGGCATCGTGAAGACTGCTTTCTTCGAAATGCATGCCTCGCAGGTATTCGAGCGTCGCGTCGAGCGCAAGCCAGTCTGGTACTTCCTGGGCGCCGTACTGAAGATACGGAAGAATAACAAACGGGGACTGGATTTCATCCTCTTCTTCCAGCTCTTCATCTTCCGCGAAGATCGCTGCTGGATTGGAAGGTCCTTTTACCGGTTCGGATATGGGCTGTCTGCCAGGTTCGGGTTTCGAACCGCCGCCCGTTTCCTGCGAGCCGTTTTCTTCGGGGCGTTTTCCTCAGAATCCTCGTCCTTGCGGCCGCGTCCAAACCAGCCTCTGCGTTTTTCTTCCGGCGGCCTTTTCCTTCTTTCGGATCCGGAGCCTTGGCCGGTTCGGGTTCTGGTTCCGGTGTAGGCGCCGGGTTCGGTTCGGGTTCTGGAGCAGCAGGCGGTTCGTGTGTTTCTACAGAAGACGTACCCGAAGACGGGTTTGCCGCTCCTTCTGGGTTTGCCTCAGTCTGCGGTGTCGGTTCGGCTTCACCAGAAACGTTTTCAGAAGCGGATGCTTTCTGCTCTTTTGAAGCAGCAGGCTGATCCGCCTGGGAAGCCTTCTCGGTCTGAACGTCAGCCGGATCGGCTGCCGGTGATGGATTCTCAGCTGGAGCAGGTGTTTGTTCGGATGAATTTGAAGAGTCTGCGCTCTCAGAAGAATTCGCTTCGTCTTTTTCCGTCGGCCAAATCCAAAGAGCGGCATCACGGAATAGAGCGTCGGACTGGAATCCGAAGGCCGGCTGGCCATGGATCGCAGCGATTTTTGCGAAGGCAGATAATTCTGCACCTGCGTTTCGTTCGAACCGTCTTCATCACTGACGTCGTGTGCAGCGTCTTCGCCTTCTCTGTGCGTGGTCGATGGACCTTTGGAATTCCATACGAGATAGTCAGCAATGATTTCCATAATTCTCTGCAGATTTCTTTCTACTGTCACAAGCAGACCGAGATCGATATGAGAATCTTCCACAATATAAATCGCGTTCTTCTCCATATCTTCCTCTTCAAAAGCGACACAGGCAGAAGCCGCCCGGTTTCGATCGCGGTAAAGCGGATCGTTTAAGACGGCTTCCGGAATCTGTCCAGGAAGCGCAATCAGATATCCGGTCTCGTTTGGAAACAGAGTTCGGAAAACTTCGTTAAGCAGAACGGCAACGGTGTAGACCACTTCCGGTTTCACGTTTTCCAGCGTGATCTGCAAAAATTCCTTCTGATACAGGCGGCGAACATGGGCCGGTTTGAGCCGAACGTGCGAGGCGTGTTCAAAATCGTTGGGCGAAGGCAGATCCAGATAGCCATCGGTCCGGACTTCAATATTCGCAAAGCCATGACGGATGACCATATCCCGGAAATGATTTTCTCCTGGCTGCATCTCGACACCGGAAATCTTATAGTCGCGCAGCTGACGGTAATACACGCGCCGCATGAAGTGATCTCCGGAACGGCGAACGATAATTTCGCTGTCATTGGAAATCGAAACGACCTGATAGTAACGGCCGTCCCACGAAAAGAACTGTCCAGGCAGCAGGACCTGATAAATCTGGCCGAGCAGCCGGTTGCCCATCGGATATTCCTTCGTTTTTCGTTTTCAATGACGAAGTAAACCGAACGCAGGGCGGAGTCGTATACCGAATGGAGCTGGTCGAGGTTAATGCTGTACTGGAAGCGGGTGGCCTGAATGTCCGCCCGATAGGCATTGACCTGCGTCGTGTGAATCTTGAATTTTTCCTGTCCGGTATGCTTATGGATCAGATGCTGAAGGACGTCATATGTTTTTCTGGAATGAATGCCATGGATGGCCAGCTGATTGCTGATATAGCTTTCGTCTACCGGTTCCATGCTCATCAGCATGAGCAGCCGGATAATGAAGTTGCGCTCCGTTCGGGCGTAATCCGGAACAATCGTCGGGATCGCTTTGGAGTCAACTGTCATCATTTCGGCATTGGCCGTCATGTAATCGCGAAGCATGTAGTTTTCCGAAAGAATATTGACGAAGCCTTTCTTTTCCAGACGCGAGCTGAACAGGCGGGCGATGTCAAATGCGTTTCGAAACTCATCTTCCACGATCAGATAGCCTTTTTCCATTTCCGGCACCTGCCAGAGATGGCTTTCATAATGCATGCGCTCTTCCAGCTGGTTCTGTTCCAGACGGGTGTGCGTATATTCACAGAAACTTGGGTAATACTGCGAAACGTTCCAGCGAATATCGGCAATCGGCGATTTAGAAGAACTGAACCAGTAAATCTCATCTGCCCCATTCGCCAGACCTTCAAGGGCGATTTCCGTACCGACGCCAAGATAGCGGGAAATTCCAGGAACAATGCGGTTCTGCATGCCAGGGCCGTCCACATGCCAGATCGCCCGGCAAGTGCCGGCTTCGCTGGCAGGCGGAGCAAGGACTTCAACAAGCGGCTGATGGACGAGATGGCTCAGGGCGTCGACCAGACCGTCCACACTGCGGTCGAGCGCGCAGTAAGTGAGCGGATCGCCCGAAGATTCACAGATTTCCAAAATGTTTCGCAGACCGATCTGACCTGTTCCTAAAAGATTGGAAGGTTCCAGAAGCAGAACGAACTGTACCTCTTTGAGGAAGCCGATATTGTTGTGAATGAACGTGTGGTTATAAATGTTGTGGAACGTAATGATGCCGACGCTGATGTCGTCGCTTCTTCCCTTCTCACTGAGCTCCTCCGTCATCCACAGCTTTTTCAGGTTGGTCGTTTCCAGAAATCCGTCGGTAATCCATTCCTTGATATCCTGTGCGTCCGTACTTCGGCCGCAGATCACGAGAACCTTTTATTTTTAAGGAGCGTGGCAATCATCGGAAGCATGAGGTAATACGTGAAGTCTCTATAAAAGGGATTCATTACGACCAGACTTTCACGGTTAAGCAGCTGTCTTGCCGCCTTCTGATAGTCCGGCTGCAGAGGAATTCCGATATCCAGCAGGGAGTTGAAATACGCAGAAGCCAGTTCATCGATTTCTGTGTTTTCGAGAGCATCTTCCTGATAGAGTCCGGTGACTTTTGCCACCGTTTTTCTTTTCTGATGATCATCGAAGCAAAGCCGGTCTCGGAACATTTTTTAAGAGACGCACGGATCGTATCGCATTCCGCGCTGTTTTCTTCTTCGGCCAGAATTTTTCCTTCGTTTTTCTCAGGCTGCCAGCCGTTTAAAAGGCGAAGCATTCTCCAAGAATCAGGATTCCGGCAACCGGCGTCATCATTGCGGGAATGTTCGATCCCCCAATGCCGGAATACACATACTGGGTAATGAGATAAATGAAATAGCAGAAGAAGACTGCCGCCATGATCAGAACCCGCAGATTGTAGTACCGCGGCTTGAGCACGTAGCGTTCCTGCGGATTGGTGTACTGCCGCAGGGCTCTTTCATCTTTCTCGTAAAATTCGCCAGAAGTCAGATCAAACAGATAGGCATGGTTTTCCCAGAGGCTGACCAGTTTTCGAAACGTCAGTTTCTTGACGAGCAGCCAGAACAGAGCCAGCAAAATGTTGGACCAGACAAAGGCCCCCAGACCCGTCAGAATCGTGCCGGCCAGCCAGGCAAAGAACGCATAGAGATAGCGGCCAAGCAGAGGAATCTGGCCAACTAGATTCGCGATCCAGATCAGAATGTCGTACAGAAACTGAAGAACGGCATCGTTGTTGAACATGCCAAGGCACACAACAAGCAGACAGAGGAACGGAACAGCGAACTGATAGCAGCGCTTTTTCGGTTTTTCATGAATCAGAAACGGCGTCATGATGAAAAAGAACTGAAAGGCGAACAGAACCCAGAACAGGATAAAGGAGATAAATGCGTGGATATAATTCATCGGTTTAATCCTCCTGATCCTTCAGGCCGCTTTTTCTACGACCTTCATTTCATAAGGTTCCAGACGTTTTTATCGATGCTCGTCACAAAGGGAAACGGCGAATGAATGACCGTTCCGTCCGGGAACGAGACAAAGACAGGATCTTCCGGTTCTTCCAGCAAATATGCCGGGTTTCGTTCAGGCGGAATTTCCAGATCGAAAATTACCGTATGCACGATGCGGCTGTTCGAACCTGGCCAGATGTTGAACGCGTTCATCCAGCTTTTTACCGTAGCCGCCCGGTTGTCGATGGCCTTGATGTGCGCCAGACACTTCAGCTCCTGATTGGAGCGGCTGTTGTTTTCCTTTTCGAAGCGATAGACAATTCGATTTCCCCGGATGGATGCGCAGCAGTTTTTCAAATACTGCGTAATCGCGGGAATTTTGGCTTCGATGGAGTGGAGCGCCTGATCAAGGGTGTAGTTGTATTCGAAAATGCGAACCCCCAGAATCACCCAGAAAACGACGATCACCGCAATGCAGAAGATCAGCATGCCAATCGATGCCGCATAAACTAAAAACGAGTAATCCCCATGGACTGATTGCGCATCAGACAATAGGCGACAAAAGGAATGACGCCTAAGAAACAGGCGCAGATGCACACCGCTGTCGCGGCGAGCGCCTTGAAGGAATACATGCGGTGGCTCATGTTTTTCTGGACCACTTTATCCCGTTCTTTCAGTTTGATGTGCACCTGTCGGAGCTTCATCATGATCGGCGTATAGCCGGAAAGGACTTCATGTTCGTAATCGGCTGTCTCCTCCCGTATCGCGGCGATCTGATAGGAGTTGAAGTTCAGCTCCTCTGCCGATTCGAGTTCGACGGCCTGATGCGCGTACTGACAGCTGCGTTCGACCGAGCGCTCATACGCACCGATTACTTTTCGAAACGCTCTTCGACTTACGCGGACCTTCTTTTTCCAGGCAGGCAGTTCGGGTCTTGGCAGATCCCCTGTCGGCCCGGTAAAAAGCGTGGAATATAAATATCGTCATTCGAAGTGAGGGTGATGTCGACCGGAATCGAACGTTCGAGATCCGGCGTATCCAGATTTTTCGAGGTGTAGTTCACGGAATGAAGAACATCAATTTCCTGCTGCAGAAAGAAGCGAATATCGTTCATTTTCAGAAGGTATTCTTCGAAATAGGTCTTCAGAACCTCTTCACTGGCGTTGGCCGACATTTCATACAGGCGATAGGCTTCAAAAGTTCCCGCCGGGAACTCCTCTTCCGCTAAAAGCAGCACGGTCAGCCAGAAGCGAAACATGGATTCCTGAAACATGGATGTATCCGGTTTGGCCTGCCTGAATGTGAGAAAACGGCAGGCTGCAGGATAACGGTTTCGCTGCCAGAACAGGGACGCATAAAAATCGCCGATATTTTCGATTTCCGGTTCTTCGTACGAGATGGAATCGGATTCGGACTCAATCATCGTGCGAAACAGAAAGATTTCGTTTGGCTTTGGAATCGGCATTTCCGACTGCTCGGAAAGTTTGTCGTACAAAGCCTTTTGCTGATCGAGAAGAATCTGGTAATCGTCATCGCCCATGCTTTTGCGCCGGGTCGCTTCCAGACTGATGTCGGGAATGCCCCAAGCATCTGGCTTAAGCGGATCAGGGCGTACTTGCTCTTATGGACTAAAGGAAACAGATCATCGTTTTCGATGTAGTCAAAAGGATTTCCTTTCTGGGTCGTCTTTTCCCGGTTATCCAGTTCCCAGTGATCCGCCGCCGTCCCGTCAATCGGGTCGACGACAATCGCGCGCCAGTTCTTAACGCCTTCGAGCTGGGTCTTTAAATCTGGAAGAGCTTCATAAAAGTCTTCACCATTTTCGTCCCAGAAACAGAAGCAGACTTTTTCTTTTTCAATTGAGTTTTCGAACAGCAGCTTATGCTGGTCAAAGCTTCTCTGCGCCGATCTGGGATAAATAATGACAGTCAGCAATGTACACTCCTCCTTTCTTTTTCAAAAGCAGAAATTCAGTAAAGCAATTACAGTAAGGCAAATCCATCATGGATTCGAAGGAACGGATCTAAAGCGGGGAAAAAGCCGACTGGCTTCATCGCAAAATGAAATTTTCATCTTCTTCGTGAATTTCCATCCGCGAAAAATAGATAAAGGATAGAAGAACGAGAAGGAAAAGCCGCTGCAGGAAAAACAGAAGGAAAGAAGAGATTTGGCAGCAGTTCCCCTCTTCTTTCGATCTTTCAATCCTTTGAAACTTTTCGAATCATGATCCTATAGGTAAATAGCTCCTGCATTGGAAGGGCAGTGCAGGAGCTATTTCAAACGTTCAGCCAGATCCTGGCTATTCTTTACAGAACCAGAGAGAAGCCAAAGCGATTTCTTCTGAATCTTTCAGTGAAGTAAAGGATTCGGGAAATTCGAATACTTTAAGCGTTCTTTGCTTCTTCGCCGTTCTTTGCTTCTTCGGCATTTTTGCCGCCGCATGAATCATTTCCTGATACTTGCGATCGTAGAGCTCTTTCATCGTTGGTTCGTGATGATACTTCAGCTTGTAGAGATACTTGTTATCGACGATCTCATCAATGCGGTCGCGAATCAGAGTTACGGATTCATCGTCAAAGCGTTTTGCCGGCTTCGGTACGTTTACGTAATCAGTCATATTGTTCAGGAAAAGCTGGAACTGATCGGAAATAATCGAGAAGGCTACCGCGTACATCTCTTCTTCGCCTGTAAACGTGCTGACATAGTTTTCGATCAGAGCGATCAGGTTATCGATCATGGAAGTGAAGTCGGACAGATAGTAATCGCAGTTCGGCATGCTGTATTTGAGCCAGAAGAGAAGATCGAATACCGATGGTTTCATGGGGCTCTTTACAGGGATGAATTCCCGGAGAACGAATTTTGGCTCGTCCTCGCGGACAGCTTCTTCATCGTAGTAATCGCCGAGTGCCTTTTTCTCATCCAGCCAGTTGATTCGACGGATCAGGGTAGACTGCGCGAGAGACAGGCTCTTCTTCACCTGCTTTTCCTTTTCCGCTTCCATTTTGCGAAGCATGATGTCTACCTGCGGCGGGTTGATGCTTAAGGCGTCGAGAACTTCGTAAAGTTCATCGCAGCTTGTGCCGTTTGGAACAATGAAGTCTTCGTTGCTGGAGTTGGAAGGCTTATAGATTACGTCCATGCCGTCGAGGTGATTGGAATCGACTTTCTGATCCACATCCCCGGTAAGCATTCCCCAGAGGAAAGCCTGGAAGATTCCGTCTTCGACAATCTTCTGGTTGCGGTCATCCAGATCCGGCATATACTTCGTCAGATGCCAGTGACGGTCCATGTGGGGAGTGATCTCGAAATTCTTCTCTACGTTCGGACCCAGTTTCCTGTAAATCCGCATATAGGCTTCGTAGTAGTCTCCGCCTGGCTTTCCATTTTCCGGAGCGCGGAAGCGTTTGAAGTCACCCGGATTGAGTGTATATACCGCTTTGTAGACGAGCAGATCGTACTTGGAAATGTTTTTATCCGCAACGCCGCCAAGTTCCTGATTCAAATACTTCTGAACAAAGTCATGGCGAAGCGGGTCGTCATCCAGCAGAACCGCCGGGTTATAGGCAGCTGCACGAATCACGTGACCTTCCACACCCATCGGCTCTTCGAGGAACATACTGGCCAGATTGTTGACTTCGGTCAGGGTATCCGCAGCGACCAGTTCTACATCTTCACGGCTGAGCTCATCGGCATGACGTTCAATTTCTACTTCTTTCATCAGAGCGGAAATGACGTCCATGTCAATGACTTGCGCGAAATGATTCTGAATTTCATCTTTGTAGTATTTGATGATCACATCGCGGAACAGTTTGCCAAAATGCGAAGCTGCCGGAGGACGCTTTTCCGTTTTGGAATATTCCAGAATATCCTGGAAAATCAGAGCGGAAAGCTTGCCGGTAATTGATTCCTGCGCATCCGCTGCCCCGACGATATCGAGAAGTTCTTCCAGGCAGGCTTGACTGGTACATGTATAGCGAATAGCGCTGCCGTCGCGGTTGGCAATCTGCTGAGGAATCAGGCGTACGCGATTGCTTTCTTTTCCACAAACGTTGGATACGTTTTATAGAAGTCATCAAAATCGCTGGCCAGCTGAGTAAAGAATTTAATGCCTTCGCCATAGACAATCAGTTTTGCCCATGCGCTGGCAAACGTGAAAAATTCGGATTCATCACTGACAAGCGTTTCCGTTTCCTCAATAAATTTCTTGATGATCCGTCTTGAAATTTTGTTTCGATTTTTCTTGTTGTAGCGATCGTTCGCCGTTTCCACTTTATTTGTCGTAGCGGGATCATCGAACGGATGCAGCATGGATCGTTTGGCATCATCGTCTTCGCCAAGTTCCTCCTGGGCCGTCGAGTAGGCATAATTGCAGTTGCGAACCATGGCATAAACCATGTAGCGAACGGCGTTTGGATGAACGAAGCCTCCGTCTTCCGTCTTCAGATAATGCTGGAAGTAATAGGGTTTCGGATTCTTTCCTCGAGGTGAAGCGCTGAAAACATCCAGGGCAACGTGACGGCCGGTTTCACGGGAAACGCGCATCAGACTTTGTGCAAGTCGAATGATGGCCCCTTCCAGAGAATTGATCGCGCCTTTATCGACTTTGCCTTTGAAGCCTGCAGGCGTGAACGCTGTTTGTTGATCTCAAAAGGATCTGTTTGATCTCTTCGTTCTCGCGGATTTTCTTTTCCAGATGACTATCCAGAGCATGGACGAAGGATCGGGACAGTTCTTCCCACTGTGTTCCTTCTCCATATTCATCTTCGTGTTCTTTATGGGTCTGGCGGAAAATCATCTGCTGGAATGTGCCTTTGTCATCGGATTTGGAGTCTACATTCTTAAGGTAGAACGTATGCGGGTCTTCAAATTCGACCGAAGGATCCTGCTTTTTCTCCGCTTTCCGTTTATTCAGGTCTTCTGTATACGCTTTATCGATCGTCAGCCATTCTTCACCAAGCTGTTCAAAGCAGGTCTGTCCGGCGAGATAGTCGAGAATTTCTTCATACGGATATTTCAGGACCGCAGATCCGGCACCGCAGAAACGATCCCGTCCGCCCGACTGAATGAGCGCCTTAATGGCATTGTCTTCACTGGAGTTGCTTCGACTGGATGCGCCGCTGATCGCCTGCGCGTAAATCGTATTGGCTGCATACGTCATGTATTCATCGAAGCTGCTGAGCGAAAGATCATCCGCGTTGCGGCGATCGAACAGGAAGCAGAAATTGAATGGCGATTCGTTGTAGTTCACATCTTTTCCGGACATTGGGTGAGGAACTGAGAACTCAAGATCTTTGTACTTTGTGTTTTCCAGAGCCTGGTCGCCTTTGCGCATGAAGGCATCCAGCTCACGGACGGATGCATAGGCATTGGCAAAGATGCTTGCCTTCTCATCCTGGCTCTTTGCGGAAGCGAAAATTTCCGGCAGCAGGAAGAAACCGCGAACAACCGATCCGGTTTTGTTAAAGCTGGAGTTGAGAAGATGCTTAATGTACATCGCAATAGGAATTACGATTCCAGAGCCCGTACCGCCGGCTAAGGAAGACACAATAATGACGCGGATCGCCTGGTTGCCAGCATCGCCGTTGAGCCGGAACAATGTGTCGATCGCATCGTCGAGCGCACGCAGCTTGCCTTTGCTCATCGCTTCGTCCAGGGCCAGCCGGCTGATCGCACGAACCTGTCCTGCACCTTCTGTCGGTGTCTTGCTGTTCAGAATGGTATGAATGGGGAACCAGTCTTCACGGGCGTGTCTGTTGCGCTTGAGATAGTCTTCAATTTTATAAGGTGCCGATGTCTGAATCTGTACGACCGTGGCATCTTCTTCTTTTCTGTGTCTCAGATCATTCCGGTCTGTATCAATGCAGACAAACTGCAGGCGGTTTCTGTCTTTCAATGACTTCGCCATCTTCGAAAGCTTCGTGCAGATCGTACTGCCCGCGCCGCCAAGTCCAATAATTACTGTTGGAGCAGTCATTCCATTTCCTCCTTTTTTCTTTTTCTCTTTGTAGTGCTGATTTTTATTTCTGACTGGCCAGGCCAGCCTGTGAAACCAATAGCGAAAATGCCCGTTCGTCTCAAGTCCGCTTCCGTTAATTTCCCTTAGAACATACGGCTTTACACAAGGCCTTCTGGATCCTGGACGGGCGGGTTTAAACCTTGTGAAGCCATTCCGGATCAGTGTTTTTGTTGGAAAATTTGAAGCTGACGGTGACATTGGGGTCGGTCATCACCTTAAGACCCTTAAGCACAAACGGTGTTTCATATCCGAACACAAGATTGATGACCTTTTCCGGATTCGTACCCAGCGAATAATTTTTATGGTTAAACGTAAAAGCGCATCGGTTGCAGAGGGCTTCTGGATTTTCCCAGCGAATGTTCCCGCCTTTAACCGCGGTGAACTGCAGGCTGAGTTCAGAAATAATTCCGTTTGTATTTCCTAATTCGAAATTCAGCGTTGCACTCTCGGGTTTAAACGGATTAATCCGGTCGCTGAAGGACAGTTCGTAATCCTGCCGCGGACGGCCTCTTCCCTCCAGTCCCATCCTGATTCCGCGCCGATCCAGATAATGGCCTTTGGCGCTGACATATGTACCCCGTTTAAAACGCGGTTTGGTAATAAATTTATAGACAAGGAACAGGGTAAGAAGCGATGCCAGAACAATCAGGATGAATTTCAGTAAATACGCCCACAGAGAAAGCGGCATGATGCTGATCGCATCTTCTGTCTGGCCTTCTTCCTGCTGTCCGCTGGCCAGCGTAATGTCCAGGTCCACGTTCAGATCCAGGTCGTTGGGAAGGACGCTGGTTGCTGCGGGTCCGCCCAGATAGAAGCGGTAACACGATGGCTGCTCATCTTTGACTACATCAAATTCCAGCGACTGGAAGCAGACCCACCGAATGAGCTGATCGAGAAAATTCGGGGCGTGCTGGCTGGCTGTAAACGTAAAGCTGCTTACGCCTCTTTCCCATTCGTCTTCATTAAGATCTCTCAGTGAGCCGTCCTCTTCTTCGACCTGCACTTTGGCGAGAATATAGGCTTCGCTTCCCGAGCCTCTCTGGTTCGGATCGAACATGTAGGTTCGTTCGCCTTTTTATACGTCTCCTCAGGATTCTGAAGCGTAATCATCAGATTCAGCGGCTCTGGTGCGACATAGCGAATTTCCACGTTGCCTTCCCCGCCTGCTGATAGCTGCCGTTATCGCGGGTGACTTTGAGGACAAGATTCTGAGTTGTCGATGTAATGCCCGATCCCTTCTGATCGGTCGCATAAGAAGGCGTCAGATTTACGACGCCGTCCTGGTCGCTCATTGAGATCTCCCAGTTCACCCCTTCGGTACCGGTGACTTCGAATGAGTAGGAATCAAAGGTATCCTTATTGATTCGGGTTCCATCCGGTGCCGAGACCGAAGCCTGCACAGGCTGCTCTCCGCTCAGCGTTCCCGGGTTGATATCGTATCCAGCCGGCTGCGAAAAGAGGACGGAGATCGGTGCGTCTTTACATCCAGTTTTGCCGATTCTCCCGTCATGTTGATATTTCCCGGAAGCCGGGCGACCGACTGAAGAGTGGCTTTGCCTGGTGCTAAATTCAGTTTTTCTCCGTTGGTGTACGTGACTGTGTTTCCGTCTTCATCCGTTACGGTCAGCGCAAATTCCGAACCTTTAAGAAGTTCCGACTGAGAAGGGTCAATCGGTGTTCCCGTAAGCGGGTCAAAGATCTGAATAACGACTGTACTTTCTCCGCCAGGAATGGATATGCCGTCCTGAATTTCTGTATCGGTAGTTACTTCGGATCCGCTGCGCAGAATCGTCCGGAATTCAATTCCGGGTTCTACATACACATCCACGTCATCGGACGTACTTTCGAATGTGTACTTTCCCGAAGAGAAAGGCTTCTTTGGATCCTTGGCTTCATACGTCACCACTTTGCCGTTCAGATTTGGAGCAATGGCACAACCCGAATTGCATTCCGGCTGCGGAGTCTTATCGTTTACCGAAACCTCTACAGAGAAAGGCTTGGCCGGTACATCTTCGCCGTTGATTTTTGCGTTCGTTACTTCTGTCTGCTTGCCCTGAGCAAAAACGATGAATTTTGAAATGGGTACGTCCGCCTGAAAGGAATAGGAGGAATCTCCCTGAAGCGTGACTTTCTGCAGGGAAAATACCTTCTGGGCAATTTCTGTCAGAGCACCCAGAATCGAACTCGTATCAATGTAGTACGCTTCGTAGCCGTCGTGACTCAGACTGATCTCCTCCGCATAGGACCCGATTCCCACATAGATCATATTGATGCCGTTCACGCCCGCATATTTCTGGAAATCGGATCGAATCTCCTCATTGCTCAGTTCGGTTGTATCGTTGAAAAACGCACCGTCTGTCAAAATGACAAGCCATTTCTGCTGAGCTGTGGACTGTTTGAGGTTTTCGCCCGCGGCATCGACGGCCTGGATCGGCGTGCCGGATGTATCCTTCATGTCATTGATCCGTTTGACACGATCGGCTGGATCTTCCGTTCCCTTTAAAGTAAAGAAGTCATTTTTCGAATCGTTATCTTCGGCTTTGCTCATCGGAAAAACGTTCAGTGTATCTTCTTCACCCATAAAGGCTGAAAAAACTTCCATTGCATATTTCGCCTGAGACCAGCTGTCCATCCGGGAATTGCTCATACTGCCGGAATCGTCGTAGACAACGTTGATCTGCGTCGTATCCTTGCTGGTTTCCATCGCGGAAATCGGTGCGGTCCAGAAGGACCCGAACACTGTGAAAGCAGCCAGCATTGAAGCGAATACTTTTTCCATTTTTTTAATGAACATAGCTTTTCTTCCTTTCCATGAATGAAAACTTGCAGTTTAAGCCGACCTGAAAACCGATTTGCAGACTTGAGAAGGCTTGCCAGAAAACGTATCTGCACTCATCGTGCGAAAAGAAGTCGATTTTCAGGCATGAAATCCGCTGGGTCCAAAAGCGGGCGCTGAGCAGTCGAACAATCGTAATTGTGCGTATTCAGCAAATAAAGGCGATTATTTTTGTTTCGTTTGAATATATCAATCTAACCTTTGCGTAAAAATATAGCTGTCCTACAAATTATAATCGGGTTCACAAGGGCTTTGCCCGCCCATTTGCAGTATTGACAAACTGTGTGCAAATTAGAGCAAATTGTCGGAAGAATTGTCGAATTCATGTGAAATAATTTCGGCCTTTTTCCTGACTCCATCAAATCCTTCAATGCGCACAAAGGAGGGCATGACTGGATGGAGATGGACAGTATCCATATTTATTCTGTTTTCATTTCTGTCGATTTCGATCCCGGGTTACTTGCCTCCTCTGTCGGAAACATCCAGGCAGCGTTTGCTTTTCATCCCCTCCTTTTTCTTCCAGTCCGCCTTTTTCCTGAACAATCGAATTTTACCGAACCGAATTGGCTGCCCGGACGAGGGGAGAATTTTCATAAAGCGCGAGGACGAAACAGATACGAAACAGGATCGAAAGAAGATCCGAAAGAAGAAAACGGGATTCTGCCTTTTTCGGCCCCTCGAAAATGCATTAGATAATCCTAACTATTTTTCAATTTCCTGTTTGACTTTGTCGAGAGGGCTTTGGTAATATAAACGAGCGTTAAGCGAACGGAGTCGTGTCCGAGCGGTTTAAGGTGCAGTCTTGGAAAGGCTGTGTAGGCGAAAGCTTACCCAGGGTTCGAATCCCTGCGACTCCGCCATTGAAAACAATCCGAACCGGGATTTCTTAAAGAAATTCCGGTTCGTTTTTTATGGTTTTCCTTTTTCCTGTCTGACATTTTTCTTTGTCTGTATGATTTTCATGGATTCAGTCCTGTCCAAAGGAAACGTCCTGGAGTCTACATTGAATTTGACCGGCTTCTTCTCCTTCCGTACCATATTATTTTGTAAAAGAAACTCCGGATTATTCTGTAAAAGAAACTCCGGATTATTCTGTAAAAGAAACACCGGCTTTTTCTGGATTCAACAGAACTCACGAAGTCTTTTTCTCTATTACCGGCTGAAAATCGGACTCGATTTCTCCGATCTCTTTTAAAATGATCCCTTTAAAGCATTTCTAAAGCGTTTCTTCACTCGATAACGGTTCATTCCCGCTTTGCGGATGCTTCTCATCCCGACTGGAGGATTCTACGATGAGCAAATCCATGCGCGGACTGTGGATCTGGACATCTCTGTTCTTTTCCCTGTTTGCTTCCTGGCCAAAACTGATGGAGTACGGATTATCTCCGTTTTTTAAATCCTATGTTTTATGGCTTCTTTTTATAGCCTTCTTTTTCTGGCTATTGCCTTTCTCTTTACCGTCCTGAACAGAAAGTTCAATCTGCGCTCGAGGCGATCCCTTCTGGTTCATTCATCCACAACAAAAAACAGGAACGCTTTCTGTTCTGGAGCGTCCTGCTGCTGATGATTGTGACCTGGATGCCGGCGTTCCTGGCGTTTTTCCCAGGAACCTTTGGCGCGGATGCCCCGATCCAGCTGGCGATGTATAACGGCGATCTGCCGTTCACGACGCATCATCCGTGGCTTCATACCCTTCTGCTTGGCTCCCTGCTCCGACTCGGAAACATTCTCTTTCACAACCCGAACGCAGGGACCGGTATTTACATTTTCTTCTTTCAGATCGTGTTCTGCGCCTATGCGATCGCCAAAGCGATGCTGTATCTCTATCGAAAAGGCCTCAACGCCTGGATTCTGATCACGACTTCCTTTTTATGGCCGTCTCGCCTTTCTCGCAGATGCTCGTGTGCTATACGACCAAGGATATAATGTTCGCTCCGGCTCTCCTTTTATTTATTGTTTCGATCTGCTCGCTTCTCTTCCCGCCAAAGCCCTCCGAAAGCGCCAGAGCCGATCTTTCCTCACCTGCAGAAAATCCAAAGGCTGTTCGGGAGAAAGACAGATCTGCAGCGTCGTCTTCCCTTCTGAAAAAGACAGCCGAGATTATCGGCTGGGGCGTTCTCATGTGTCTTTTGCGCAATCAGGGGTTATACCTGGCCATACTCGGTCTGATCCTTCTCTTCTTTGTCTATCTAAAAGACAGAAAGAAGCGCATTGTTCAGCTTTTTATGATTTCTCAGGTTTCCATACTTGTTTTGGGCTGGCTGCTTACTTCCCTTGTCCCTTCCATTGCCGGCATCAAGATTAACAATCCCCGGGAAATGCTTGCTCTGCCGATTCATCAGCTTGCCTTTGAACTGAACCGCAACGATCAGATCGAAGAGAAGTTCATTTCCAAAGAAGACGAGGCTCTCGCCTACAGCTATTTCGATGACTTTACGCCCGATCAGCTGGATCCGTTCAGTGCAGACAGTTCCAAGGATCTTTTTACAACGAAAAGTTCTCCGAAAATCCGGGACAGTTTATTTCCCTGTATTTGCGGGTACTGACAACAGACTGGCGCGGCGCGATTCAGGCAGCCGCCTATCTGACCGCTCCCTATTTCGATATGCGCTATGGAGAGTACAATGCGCTCTCTGTTATGACGAGCTACGAAGACTACGCGGATAAGCAGCATATCGCTTCCTATTCTCTGCTTCCCGGCTACCGCGACAAACTGCGCGGCATTGCAATGCAGTCGGCCACCTTTGACAACTGTCCGCTGTGGCTGCGTTTCTTTGACCCCGGCATTACCCTTTATCTGGTGATCTTCCTTCTTGGCTATGCTATTTTCTTCCGAAGCAAGTTTGCGGCAACCGCGTGCCTCTATACCGTTCTGTATATTCTGACCATGCTGCTTGGGCCTGTTTCCCTGCTGCGCTATTCCTTTATCTATACGTATCAGTGGCCGTTCCTTCTTGGCGTTCTGCTTTTGAGCGCTCTGTCCCGCAAGCCAAAAGAAAACAGCCCGTATAAAACGGACCGTACGCAAATCGGCTGCCGATCCAGCCGCTGCCGCTTCCAAAGCGGCTATCTAATCTTCTGATTTTTCAAACCCAGTACAGGCATTCCTCAAATAAAAGGCAGGTGTCGACTTTATCGTCGGTACCTGCCTTTTCATTACGAATGTCTGGCTGTCGACTCCACCTTCTGGAGTTCAAAGCGCCAGGTCTGTTTCATTTCTGGATATTTTTCATGATCCACCGGGGAAGCAAACTCATCCAGTTCGCGTACCCACAGTGAACCGTCTCCATACAGCTGGCGGTAGATCACCATTTCCTTAGCGGAATCCGCGTTTCGGGCAATGGCTTCGACCAGATACAGATCGCCTTTGAAATGACGATAGATTCGGCCAGGGTAAATTGTCTGTTTCTTTGTTTCCATACATGTCACTCCTTAAATCCTGAACTGCCTGATCCAGACATTTACGCTTTTACAGGCAAATTCATTACTTAACTTAAAACGAATTTTCACGCTCTATCCATAGACCTTTTCCGGCTGAAAGAGCATCTTGATGCCCTTCCACAGCCATTTCACAATCCAGGAAAGAATAAAGGAAAGCACGAAGAGAATCGCCTCCATGCAAAGGGTATAGAGCAGACTGAAAGCGAAACCGTTGCTTTTCAAAATCAGATTTTGCAGAGACTGAGTAAATCCTACGCTGGTCAGAATGCGCAAAATGGGAAAGTGAACAATATAGATCAGAAAAGAATACGAAGCGGCTGCACAGATCATCGATTCTGCACCCGCTTCAACCGCTTTTTAGCGCCTTTTCTGGGGCGAATGGCTGCCAGACCAAAAATCAGAATGAGTGCCGAGGCCAGCATGCCCCAGGCGGAATACCAGTACAGCGCGCTCGCATCGCCCGGATCTGCCGCAAAATGTTTCATCTGGACCCTGGCCCGCGCCAGATTCAGGAAAACGAAACCGGCCAGTGCCGCAGCGGCAGTGATCCAGCCGTGAAAGTGTTTTCGATTTCGATACAGAATATGTCCCCAGATCACTTCGATGGAAGCCGGAATGGCTGCTCGGAACAGATAGTGAGAAAAGCCGGCGAGATGGTTGGACGTCAGATCGTTCACAATAAAGAACCCTAACGTAGCAGCCATAAAAAGAATGGTGGCGACTCGGGATCGATCCAGCCCGTCCGCAATCCATTTCAAAACCGGAAAGAACAGAAAGACGAGCAGATTGACGTACAAATACCACAGATGATCCATGCCGATTACACCGTTTCGCCATTGCAGAAAATCATTCAATACCGCCGGAATATCCGAAGGGACAAATCCGGGCAGGGGCAGACTGTTCATCGCAATGCCGAGCAGACTCGCCAGAACGAGCGGAATAAAAATCCGGGTAAACCCTCGCTTGAGCGTTTTGCCATACGTACTGGAAAACAGAAAACAGCCGATGACCATCCAGAAAATACCAACGCCATCCGCTGCCAGGCAGGCAATAAAGACACGGCCAAAAGCCGGTTCGCCGTTAATGATCACTGGCGGATACGAATGACAGAGCAGAACGATCAGACAGGCGATCAGCCGAACCAGTTCTACGCGGGCATCTCGGCCCCTTTTCTTTTTGGCCTGGATCGAGTCAGAGCCATTGTAGTGGATTGTGTCATTTTTAAACCTCCTGCAAATCGTAAACGATCGGCTTTATTGTAACGGACTGAGCAGACAATTGACGAATTCTTAAAAATCGGGCATTTCAAATAGTCGAACGCAAAAGATCCTCTGACAAAGTCCATTCCTTTTCCCTCGATTTTTCTGGTCCGTATTCATCGCCGTTTCTTATGACCAAAAAAAAGAAGAGCTGTCCCCTTACGTACAGTATCTCTTCTTTTTCTGTCCGATTTGCGAAACCCGTTATTCTTCGCAGGACTCTCCGCAGTTGCCGCAGAAACGGGCATCCAGCGGAAGTTTGGTGCCACAGAACGGGCAGTATTTAAACGTCATCGGCTGCTCGAACGGGTCTGAACGGTTTGAATCGCCGTTTCCGGTTTTGTTTCTGGAATCCAGATCTTCACACGGGCTGAGACTTTCGAGTCCATCTAAACTGTCCAGACTCTCAAGATTATCGAGACTGTCCAGATCGATTGAGCGAAGCTGGTCAAATATGCCGCCGGTTGAAGCGGCAGGTTCCGGTTTTGGCAGGTCCATCGTCTCAGTATGACGATCCCGCAGTTTGAGCTGTTCTTTAAGATGCGTAATCTGATCAAAATAAAGAATCAGTTCTGGCGTCGGTTCTTCGAAACGATTTTCATAAAACGCTTTGCCCAGTTCCCGGTACGCCGCATCGAGGGCTTCCAGAGACGATTCCCTTGATCGGCTTTTGGCATTCGAATAAAAACTGTTTTATTATTTCCGCTCATAGTCTTACTCCCAGTACAATCGCAAATTCGCGCTGCTTCAAATAGATCGCCGTATCCCGCCCAAGGTAATATCGACGATGTTTCCCCAGCGGCTGCCCGCTTTCTAAAAAGACAGCCCGGTTTTCAAACGGCTCAATTCCATACATGCCCAGATCACAATCGTAAAAATGCCGACAGACGCCTTTTCGCTCTGTTCCAGAACGACTTCCGGCTCTTCCTCCATCTCCACGAACACTTCTTCCAGATGGTGCAGCAGAACCGCTTCTCCCTTATGGAATGAGTCTGTGCCGATCAATACGCCTTCAAATCGGTTCATGACGCAAATCCTCCTTGCTTTGTTCAAGCTGGAACAGCTGATTGGAGCCAAGGCGAAGAATCTGTCCGTCTCGGATTTCCGATTTCTGCGTGACGGGCTGATAATTGACAAACGTCTTGGAAGAAGAATTGAGATCTTCCACCATAACGCGATTCTCTTCCAGCGTCAGCCGGGCATGCCGCTCAGAGAGTGTCGTATCAAAATCGATGACAAAGTCGCTTTGCCTTCCGCATCCGATCAGCAGCTCTTTTGCAGGCGAATCTGAATGCCCGTATTCATATGACGCAAAAACCAGTTTGACCGGGAACGCACGATCGGTTCGGGCTCTGGGATGGAATCGGAATTTTGTACCATACCATCGTCAGAACTTTTCGGTATTTCAGCGAGCACTTCGACAGCTTCGGCAGCTTCGGCGGCTTCCTCTGGGGCTGGATCGGTTCTGAAGTCCAGCAAGTCATCCAGATCTCGCATAGCCGTATCTTCCGCCTTTTTTCCTCGACTTCCTGATAATTTTGTTCCTGCTGAGTTTCGACAGGATCCGCTTTATCCTGCACGATGGTTTCTGCTGGACGTTCCGGTATGATTTCTGGAGCCTTCTTGCTCAAAAGGTCCGTCTCCACTTTGGAATCTGAGGAAAATTCCCGGAACATCTGATCAAAGATGTCTTTTTGGATGACGTGGTTTCGTTTTTTGCGGATTCGAAAGCTGGAAAACCGGCAGGCTTTTCTTCCGGAAAAACGAACGGTTCGGGTTCGGTCTGGGAATGGATGTTTGAGAAATCGCCGCCGCAGATTTCCTTTTCTTCGCTGTCTACGGCTTTATGTCGAATGGGATCGCTGGCTGTTCTGGGAACCACGATCGGAATCAGCCCGCTAATACGGGCGGAAACCGGCGGGATATCCAGTGACGAAACAGAAATCCACTTTGCTTTTTTCATGTGTCCTTCCTTATGGCTTATCGTGGTCTGCCTATCCTTTTTCGGATTCCAAAGAAGGGGCAGATATACGAAACGTGGCTCGCTGTCGAACCACGTTTCGTCAGGTGCGATCCAGTCGGGCTGTACCCGGCGGATCGCTGAAACAAATTATGGATGCCGTTTTTTCGTCCTGGCTCGACGTCATTTTGAAAAAACGGTTTTATTTCATTTGTCGCTGAAGATCCAGAGCGCTTTCTTCACATCGTTTCAGACTCTCTTCCAGATCCTGAAGGGTACGGGTCATTGCCGATTCGTAGTCTTCGAGGAGCTGCTGGAGCTTCTGATTTTCCTGTATCAGCGTTTCGCACGGATGGGCAGCCGCGTGGAGTTCAGGTGACTGTCTCAGATTTGCGATGATGGAAAGAAGAAGGTTTCTCTCCTGCAGAAGAGTCTCTCTGGAGCGATGGAGCTGTCGTGCCGAGGTTCGAATTTTATCCGAAGATCGCATTCGCCTCATCTTCCAGCGCCTTCAGATCATCCGTGATGGTGCTCTGTGTCTGGGTCATGGAATTGAGATAGTTTTCAATCTGGGTTCTGGCAGCAATGGTTTTCGTGATTACCGTCTGCACATTATGCAGATGGGTATCCAGGTTTCGGACCGCGTCGTTTCCCACGTTGCCAATTACGCCGTTCTGCATATTTTCTTTAACTTTCTGCAGGTCTTTCTGATATCCCTGCATCTTATCCAGTTCGGCTCCAAGTTTGTCGAGAGTCTGTCGATATTTTTCTTCCGAGACTTTAAGTTTCAGTTTTTCCATAGTCTTTCTTTTAATGTGTTCTCTTTCTATTTTCTGATTGACTTAGATGTACAGTTTCGATTACTTGCCTTTTCCGATGCCGGCAGAGCGGAGGGAATCCGTTGCATTTTTCTCCGCGCCGACCAGGGATTCTCCAGCGCGGATAAAGCCCTTCGCCAGATCCCAGATGACCTGTACACAGGCATCCACCAGATCTACAAACTCATTGCCGACTTCTTTAAGGTGATCCGAGAATGTACCTTCGCTTTCCTCGTACAGCTCTCCAATCAGTGCGTCTACCGCTTTGCTGCTTTCCTGGATAACAGTTCCAATGTTTTGAAGATCTTCGGCAGACATATCCATAACTTCTGTTGCGACTTCCAGTTCCCAATTTCCACTCATAGTTCTTTCCTCCTTGTTTCTTTGTTTTACTCACCATTTCGGATCAGCCATTCTTTCAGGCGCCGGATCTGCTCGAGCTGAGCCTGACGCGCGTGAATGTATTCCCGGAAAATTCTCCTCCGTTTCGCGCTGCCAGCTTTCCACGTCCATTTCTATACTGTGGATCAGCCTTTGAATCTGATCGAATAGTTCCTGTCGGTTCTGCATCAAAGTAAATATAGTACATCCCCTGACCGATCGAATAATCTTTCAAATCGTTGCCGCTTTTTAATACGCGCTGCTGTTTTTGACTAAACAGAACTTCCTGTTCGGAGGCGTAATACTTTCCGCCGGCCAGATTTTCAACCGCCTGAGCGAGCAGCTGGGTCAGTTCCTTGCAGTCCATCGAATCCGGAACCATCAGGTTGTATGTTTTCTGAATGGAAGGAACGTATAAATCGATCAGTATTTTTCCATAAACAGTTCCTTTCTTTGCAGCTCTATTTTCGCCGCCGTATCCATCCTGGCTTTCGTTCGTTCAGGGGACATTCCGTCCGAAAGAAGGCCTGCTCTGAACCGTCTTTCCTTTCCCGGAGTCCTTTATCTTTTCTGAATCAGATCACTTTTCACTTTCCCGATCACCATCTCTTTTCCAATCCCTTTCTCTTTCCTGACCCGTATCTCGTGCAAAATGCACGCAGCCGGTCTAGCTGAGAACCGGCCGTTCATCCTCATCTTCCTGTGCGGTTTTCCTTAAATCGCCAAGCGGAAGGAAAATGGTTTCGACCTGATCGTTTTCCCAGATCAGCCCGTTATTGAGATTTTGCGTTTTGGATGGACGGACAATTCTGGAATATTCGCGCGGCAAAGTCACCAGATCCTGCCGGTCAAAGCATCCGCCAAATAACAGGGTCAGTTTCCCTTTGAAATGTGACTTCATCATAGCGTCGAAGCGTTCCGGGTCATTGGCAAGGGTGAATCTTCGAAGTTCTTCTACTTCCTCGAGGGTCAGATTCCCTTCGTCCAGCTTTGATTTTTCTGTCTCGTGCAGTTTTCGGCTGGCCAGAGAAATGCGTTCCTTGTCCTGAGGATGCCAGCCGAATACAAAATAAATATTGAAACCGGCTGTGTTGTTAATGATCCCGCTTAAAGGTCCGGCAGATCCGGCACTGAGATTCAGGATCAGATCCCCGTAATCGTCCACGAGAATAAACAGAGGCTCTGTTCTTCTTCGCATCTCTTTGCGGACGATTTTCAGGCTGGCGGCTTTTTCCAGTCTTCGATGCCTTTTTCCTTCTGGATTTCCAGGCGGATCGTTTTGCGCTCCTTTGCGATTTTCGCAAGCTGATTGACGAACGTGTTCACCGTCTGAGCGGTCAGTTTTGTCCACTCGATTCCTTCTCGATGCGTTTTGGGAAGCTCAGAAGCACTCAGTCGAATCACAGAGCCCCCGCTCTTTTTGACGGCGGTCTGAATGGCGCCCATGACGTAGTTCACAGCGTCTGGATTTCCAAAGTAGACAGGCAGGGTGCTCAGCTGCTGAAACGGCAGCGCAATCGGGCGCAGCCGGCTGCGGATAATTCCAAGCGGAATGCGTTCTGGTTTGAACGGCGCGATGAACTCCTCATACGTCTGTTCCGGATCGATCTGCGTCAGATGATCGGGCTCGGCTGCGTCTTTCCAGATCGTATTCGCGGTTTCAATTTGCGAAAGGATCTGACCGTAGCGTTCGGCGTCATCGAGCTGAGGGTCGAGCGCGGCTGCCTGGAACTCTAAAACCCGCTTGTCCTTTCGGATGTAGCCGCGTCCGGGAAGCGGATCGGGAAAGGCCTTCGGCCGGATATCCAGCAGATCCTGATACAGATACATATCGGTCAGCCGTAAGGGCAAAGACGTCTGAATGACGCTCTGCTGTCTGGCGGTCACATTGCGCACGTCCGCGACGAGAAGCATGAACTGAATGCCGAAAGCCGGTCCGTCCCTCAGCAGCCGAAGAAGCTGATCGAGCGCCTGACGGCCCTGTCCCCTGTCGGGGAAATCGTCAAATCCGTCAATGATAAAAAACGTCAGCGGAAGGCGCTGCACTCGGCGCATGGACGCAAAGCTCGTCCGGTTATACTGCGCAAACAGTTTTTTGCGTTTTTCGAGCAGATCGTACGCAAACTGAATGAGCAGGCAGAGTTCCTCTTCGGAAGGTCGGCTCATGCACATGCCGACATGTTTCAGTTGGGAAAACATGCCCAGTGACTTTCCCGTCAGGTCGGCAATATAAAACTGCAGATCTTCCGGTGAATTTCTATCGATTGAAGTGAGAAGAATGGTTTCCGCCAGCCAGGTTTTTCCAGTTCCCGGCTCGCCGGCAATTAAAATGTTTCCCGCATTGGCCAGATCCAGCGTATAGGGCAGCTGTTCCTGATTTTCCGGATCATCCGTCAGACCGATCGTTACCGAATAGGAATCTTCCGGCTGCTTCAGAGAGCTCAGGCTGATCTGCGGATTGAGCGGGTCGAGCCATAAGGAAGGCACTTCGATTCCCTTCTGTCTGGCCAGATCGGACAAATAGGTCACTAAGGAAACGAGCTGCGAGCGGCCTTTTGCCGTCTGGTCTGAATCGGCTTGGTTTTAAAATACGGTTCGCCATTGGGATCGAGAAAAGGATTTCCTTGTTTTCCGAAGACTGCGCTTCATCGGACGGCTTATACTCGGCGCCGGTCCACGCGGACTGACCCATCGCAAAGTACTCGTCGTATCCCACCAGCATGTAAAAGCGGCCGGTTTCCTTGATTTCGGCCGCATAAGGCCGGTTGATCATGTCATTGGAGTCGCTGCGGTCCTGAACTTTCAGGCTGACGCGGAATTTGGTGTTGCTTTTGATCTGACCCGTGACGACACCCGCCGGTTTCTGGGTCGCCAGAATGAGGTGGACGCCAAGGCTTCGGCCGATACGTGCAGTAGAAACGAGCTGATCGAGAAATTCCGGATGCTGGTCATTCAGCTCCGCAAACTCATCGGAAATAATGAGCAGATGGGAAACCGGTTCGCTCACAACGCCGCGGCGGTAAAGCTGCTGGTAGCCGTAAATGTCCATCGTTCCTTCGTTGGCAATGGATTTGGCTTCATTGAATATTTTCTGGCGGCGCTTGAGTTCACTCTCGATCGATGCCAGAGCCCGGTTCATCGTGCTTTCGTCCAGGTTGGTAATCGTACCCGCAACATGCGGCAGCTTGATTCCGCGCTGCGGATCCACAAACGCGCCCGTAAGACCTCCGCCCTTGAAGTCGATCAGAATAAACGAGACTTCGTACGGATGATAGTTAACGGCCAGCGACAGAACGTAGGAAATGATGAACTCACTTTTACCCGACCCGGTCATACCGGCGATCAGGCCATGCGGGCCATGCTTTTTTCATGAATATCCAGCTCAAACAAAGACCCGTCGGGATGGACACCGACTGGTGCAGCCAGCGTTTTCATCGGGTTGGAATCTTTCCAGCGCTGTTCAATATCGAGATGTTCAATACGGCCGGCTTTGTACATTTCCAGAAAGGTCAGCATCGCCGGCAGTTCTTCTTCCTTTTTCTCTTTGGGACGGCGGATATTGGAAATTTCGCTGAACGCCTTCATCAGAGCGTTTCTGGAAATCGAAGCGTCCAGACAGAACAGATCCGGCTTTTCCTGATGTTCCAGCTGCAAAATATGAATGCCTCCCTCTTCGAGAGAAAAGACTTTCGTACACTCCTTAGGCAGGATGGTCGAAAAGCTGAAAATGCTGAAGCCAAGGTTGTGTCCGGCCGTGACTGCTGTCCAGAGCGATTTTGCGGATTCAAGCAGTTCCTGCGAAAAGGAGAAGACCAGATAGTACGGCGGGTTTTCCAGAACCTGTTCGCGGCGGCCTTCCTTTTCTGCGCTTCTTCCACTCGTTCACTCAGACGCTTGGATGCTTCGGCTGCATCGGCTTCGCTGGTAATAATCCAGCGAAACTCCTGCCGGTCATCCCAGATGTGGGGCAGAAATTTTAAAAACGGATTTTCCTCCAGCATATCGCGGTCCATGACCAGAATGATTTTCAGCTCTTCCGACGCATGCAAGTAGCAGATCTGAAACAGGAGCCGGTAAAACAAGGAGAGCTTTCTCTGCAGGCTGCCGCGCACGCCGCAAATGTAATCCTCGATAAAATCGACTGTGATCGGCGCATCCGTCAAGGCGTAATCCTGTTCGACGAGCCCGTACATTTTGAGGGCCAGAGAATCTTCATCGACGCCAAACGATCGGGATGGATACTGAATTTCACTTTTGAGCGGAACTTTTCCTTTGCCGATGCGCAGACGCAGAAAGTCCTGATGAACCGGTCTTCTTTCCCACAGCCGTCTACGGCTGGGCAGAAAGCGGAACAGATCGTCTTCCGACGGATTGTTTTCGTTGAGGTCCTGCAGTTCCATCGCCTGAACCGTTTCAATCTGATTCTGGATTTCACTGAGATATTCGTTGTAGCGAACATACCGGCGGTTTTCGTATTCTTTTCGTTCTTTCTCGGTAAACTTCGAAGTCAGCATGGGAAACATGACCGAACTGATCAGAGACGTGAAGTTTCCATTGAGCGCACTCATTCCGGAAAACACAGCCGGGCCGCCAAGCGCAGCAGCAGAGGAATCTTGTTGGCGCTCATGGAAAGGGGCGGCAGGTCGACGGTAATTTTGACGGGATCAAAATGAAACGCACGTTCGCGCGGCTTGCGAAAAACGGGATGCTTTCCCTTGGTTTGGGAAGAGAAGACCATTCCTTTAACTGAATGGGGTCCGTCAGAGGCGTCAGGGAGCGCACGACCGTATGTTCGGTCAGGCTCTGGATCGATAAAAAGCCTAATCCGACGACAATCAGACAGCCTGGAAATTCCAGACGGTCGCCGGCCTGAAGCGAACGCAGCGAAACAAATTCGCCGTTTACGCGCGTTCCAAACGAACTGTGCTCATCGCGCAGATGCATGCCCTCCGAGGAAAGATCGATCGTCGCATGCAGACGGGAGACGAGCGGATTATCGATTTGAATGTCGTTTTCTGACATTCGGCCGATGTGAATCTGACCGGTGCGCGGCAGGAGAAAGTTTTTCATCAAAACGGTATCTTCCGCATCCTCGATCAGCAGAACCTGCAGCCGAATCGAACCGAATTCAATTTCAAAGGCTTCCAGATTCTGAAGATCCAGACTCGTCTGCGGCTGCGTCTGATCCCAGGCTTTCAGCCGCCCGTTTCCAAAAATGGAAATTCTCTGCTCCTTTTCGTTGCGTTCAAACCAGAGGTTGATGAAGCTGTATCGATCCGAAAGCCAGATGCGACTTCGTCCGATGGGGTACTGGGACAGAGATTTGACCGTGATCAGCTGCCCTTCATGAATGAAGTACAGATTTCTGGAGCATTCTGGTACCTGTTTTAAAGAGAGTCCCTGTTCTCGACCCATACAATCACTTCCTAACTAAATCTTCCCGATTTTTCCCTGTCCTGTCCTGCCTGCCTCGGCTTCTGCACAGAAAAACACGTCGGTACGTCGACGCCATCCGGCAAAACCGTCTTTATGGCCTGCCGAGCTTAGCGTTAAGCGCAGGTTCACCCTGAGACGGCTGGCGCATGAGGCTGGCGGAACTGGTCAGCTTTTCGCCCGGTATTCTTCGTGAATCGCCTGAAGAATCTGCTGTTCTTTTTCTCTTTGACATTGTTCAGATAAATCAGAACGGCCAGACAGATCACAACGCCGACAATGGCAATTCCCAGGCAGATGATTCCGATGGTTTTGTTCATTCGAGCCATCCTCCGTTTTCTACTTCTTCATGCTGGGTTTCGAGCAGATCCATCTCGGTATCTCCAGTCGAGCTGTCGTACTGCGCGAAAGCCTGCTGATAATACTGATCAAAGGTGTGGAACTCCCGGGCCGTAACCGGCGCCGCCAGCTGTCGATCGAGTTCCAGGAACGCGCGGCGTTTCGCATTGTTGTAATGACCGGGCTGTACTTCTTCCATGCGGGCAATGTTTTTTCCACTTCATCAAAGCGGCCGAGTTTCTGGTTTACTACGGCCAGATTGTTCAGATCCTGATACGAGGCATAGTTCTGATTCACAATTTCCTGAAGAAGATCCGCCTCCTTCTGGAGATACTTCTTGTCTGGCGAATTTGAAGCCAGGCGCGAATAGACGCGAATCAGCCGCTGACGCATTCTTAATCCATACGCCTCGGGCAGTTTTTCGATCGCTTCTTCTAAAAGGCCGGCTGCTTTTTCATACTCGCCGACTTCCATTTTCCAGTCCGGAAGGCGGCAGTAAATCTGATACTGCATAGCCGGATCGGCTGTCTCCATTTTCAGCGCTTCAAGCTGTTCGATCGCCTGCGCGGTATTGCCCATCGCATGCTGGATCTCGCTCTGGGCAAGGACCAGATCGCCAGACGTCAGTCCGCCAGCCTGTGCCTGTTCCAGAACGGTATTCGCCTGATCGAAGTTTCCAAGATACGCCAGCGTGATGGCGTAATCGCGCGCCAGTGCGGCGTCGTCTTCCTGTAATTCGTAGGCTGAAGCGTAATTTTGCGCAGCCGGTTCATACTCGCCAAGCGCAAACTGCGACTCAGCCAGGTTTTTCAGCGCCTGCGCGAGATAGTTCGAATTTTTGGTAATGTCATCCATCTGCAAAACGGTATCCGCCAGATACTGTTCATTTTCCGCATATTTTCCCTGCGCGATCAGCATGTCCGAGCGCAGCAGGTCCGCATAGCCTTTGGAGGAGCTGACTTCCTTGGCTTTCTGATACGTTTCCTGCGCCTGGGCATACTGTCCGTTTCGAATCTGTTCGGTCATGGCCGTCGTGAGATGGTCATACTGATCTTTTCCATCCTGCACGATCAGGTAGACCGAGAACGCGCCGAGCGCGATAAAGAACACCAGCCCGGCAGTACAGAGGGTTTTCAGCGTTTTGACGGTCTTTCGCCATTTGCGAATGCGGCTGCTGGATTCTTCCATCACCGACAGATCTTCCTTCATCTGCTCCGCGGATTCGTAGCGATCTTCCGGCTTTTGCGCGAGCGCCTTTTTCAGAATTTCCATAAACTCTTCTGAAGTTTTCGCGGCCAGCCCGTCCCATTGCGGATCTTCCGGGGTATAAATTTTTCCCATAGCCGCGTGATAGAGGGTGACTCCCAGCGAGTAAATGTCGCTGCGCGGGCTGAGCGCGCGAAAGCCGGGCATGGATCCGTGTGCCTGGAACTGTTCAAACACCCGTTTCTGTTCGGGAGAGCAGTAGTCTGGCGTTCCGCCGATGCCTTCCGCGCTGTTTCCTTCCATCGACGCGTTCAGATCAATAAGAACCGCGTCTCCATTTTTCGAATCATGATGTTGGCCGGCTTTACGTCCAGATGAAGAATCGGCTTTTCCTGACGATGGAGTTCGCTTAAGGCAGAGGCAATATCCATCCCCATCTGCCGCAGCTGCAGCAGTCCAAAGTTTTCGCCGCTTTCCAGAATCTTTTCGAGCGAGCGCCCGTCAATAAATTCCATGACGGTGAAAAACTTCCCGTCGACTTCGAGGTAATCGTAGACGGCCGGCAAATACCGGCTTTTCAGTTTTTCAGCAGGTTGGCTTCCATGCGGTTGGCTTCCTCATCGATCGAGGGGTTAAGAATCTGCTTTAAAACGACATACCGCCTCAGGTTGATCTGATAGGCCAGAATCACCAGGCCGCCTGTTCCGCTCCCGATTCTTCCTTTGATCTGATACATTTTCGAAAGTTCCGCTGATGTCATAGTCTTCCCTGCTTCCCTTTTTCTCTCTGTCTGCAAGGATAGACGCCTGCGCGCGTATGGTTTTGCCTGTTCGATTCCAATGGAAAGGAACGGGCTGCGTACACGCAGACTTCTGTCCTCGTTTTCTGCTTTAGCTTTTATTCCCTGCTTAAGCGTTTACTGGCCGGCTTAAGCTTTTTCTTTTTCACACCGTCAGCAGCTTCCGCTGGAGCCTGTGAAGGCTCGTCTTCTTTTTCTGGTCCTGCGATTTTTCTTCCTTTGCTTTCAGTTCTGCGCTGTCTTTTTCATCCGGAGTCTGCGTTTTTCTTCCGCTTCTGAAATGGCATTAACCCCAGCGTTTTCATTCTGGTCAAAGCGAACCAGTTTCCATTTCCCGTTGATTTTTACCGGCGCAACGCTGCGAATCATCCAGCCGCCGTCTTCAAACTCTCCGGCGTATTCGACTTTCAGACTGCCGTCCAGCATTTCAAATCCTTTTTGGAATACGTTCCGATTCCATGCAGACCGGGTCTGGAAACGTCCAGGATTCCCTCTTTGGATTTCTTTCCGTCTGCGGAAATGATCGTGAACGTCCGATCTGTGTTCAGCGCTAAGAAGGGGCCCAGAGCATAGTTTTCCGTATTCACTATGCTCATGGCGGGAACTTCGCGTTCGATCAGTGCAAAACAGGGAATCTGTTTTGCATCGTATGGACCGTAGGCTTTCCGGTTTACCGGATTGTAAATATAGTAGACATCCTCTTTCGCTTTGTCCTTTGCAGCGGGTGCCTTCTCATCGGAAGCGGCCTTTTTCTCGACGCGAACCAGAATCGGTGCGGCAGGCTGCTGGATGGCCGCTTTCTCATTTACAGTTTTTCATTCGCAGAGGTTTCGCCGGACGCCTTTTTTGTATCGTCTGCTCCCGCATTCGGATCCGCTTTTCCATCCTGAGCGGCATCGGCAGCAGATGGATCGGAATCGGACGCGTCGTTGTTCTCCTTAGCAATCGGTGCTTCCTGGGAAGCAATTTTTTCCGAAGTGTTTCCGACTACGATAAGTTCGAGCTTTTCGTTGAGCGCGTAATGCGTCGTCTTTTCTGCAGCCGTTTTTCATTCTTGTCGGCTGCAGCCGGCTTTCTTCCTTCTTCGCGGAAGAGGGCTTTTCCTCTTTCTTGACGGGCACAGCTTTTGCTTCATGCAGATCTTTTGTAATTTCGTACTGTTTGCCCTGATCGTCCGCGCGCAGTGAAACAGACTGGATGCTTTCCGGAATTTTCGCCTGCGAATTTTTCAGCAGAATCTCGCAGCTGAGCTTTCGATCCGTACGGGTAACTTTTCCCTGCGGGGTCACAAAGCCGTAAACGCCGTCGGCGGCGATCAGCCAGCCCTGTTCGCCAATTTCAATCGGGGTAAAATCGAGCGGACCTAAATCCGCAACTTTCGTCCATCCCGGATCGGTTTTTCCGTCTTCTTCCGGTCTGGTTACATTGGCGAGCTGCGTATCAAACTCTTCCTGCTCACTGTCCGGCAGACTGGCATGCGCATCCGCAACGACCTGCTGGGCTTCAATCACATCTCCGCTTTCGATCAGGACCTGATAAAGAAGCAGGTAGGCGTCGGATCGGGCGGGATTGATTTCAATTGCGGAATTCAGAAGACGGACAGCGGTCGCCACATCCGCCTGTTCAAGGGAATCCATCGCCTCATTCATATGCTTGCTGTACTGAATCGTATCGGCAGCCGCATTCATGACTTCTTCGATCGGTACGGCCTGACCCGCTTCGGCCATCTCGTTCACGTTTTGGGTAAACGTATCGTTTTCCTGCTGATCCAGAACGGTCTGCGCTTCTTCTACGAGCCCGATGAGCTGTTCTTCGTCGCCCTGATTCGAATACAGAGAATAGAGCTGTTCGTACGTATCGGATCGTTTCGGATCAATTTTCTTGGCTTCCAGAAGCGCTTCTTCCGCTTTGTCGTAATCCTGAGTTTCCATATATTTTTCTGCAGCCGCAATCGCTGCTTCATAGGAGTTTCAGAATTCATCGACCGGCCCATCCAGCTGCCAAGGCCTACCCCGGCAGCGACGACTGCAGCCGTGCATCCAATTAAGATTCCTTTTTGGCGCCTTTGGAAAGGCCGCCTTTCTTTCGGGAGCCGGTGCTCCGCAGTTCATGCAGAACTTCATGCCGTCTGGAATTTCTGCTTTGCATTTTGGACATTTCATATGGGTTCTTCCTGCCTTTTCTTCTCTTTTCACTACCGTAGAAACCGCCGTTTCCCGGTCTGCCTTCAAGCCTTGCGAAGGTTCGCCAGGAAATGCGTGCTTTATCTTTAACCGTTCTTTGTGCCGGTTGATTTGTTAGGACACTCCGAGCCTTTCCTCCGCTGTGATGTATAGGAAAGGCTCGAATTCGATCTAGATATAATCGTAATTAAAATTTACTGCCTTTCTTCGTTTCCCAAAAGAAGGGGTGATTCTGTCGGCTTTCGAACTTGTTTTTGCCCAATCTGCGCAGTTTTTGTGTCGTAAGTTTTCCATTCTCTCGCATGCCCTGGATCATCCGCTCGCGTTCCGACCGTCCGATTGGCCGATCCGGGTGTAATTCTTTCTTCGGTTTCTCTGGCTCTCACAGCGCCGGCCTTTTTCGGAACAGAATTTCCGGTTTGGTCCTGCAAAAAGAGCGCCTTCCAAAAGCGCCCGGATCCTCTCCAAAGAAAGGGTTCGTCTTTGAAGATCTCTTCTGTTTGAGCTCAGAGCAGAATTTTTACCCCTCCAAAATTCAGTTTTCTCGTACTTCTATACTGAAAACCAGATACAGGTTCGGTTCCCCCGATCGCTTCTCTTTATCGCTGAGAAGCGAAGGAATCGAATTCGCGTTCCGTTCCTGGTTTCTCAGGGAAAAAGGAGGAAATACATTATGCATTACGACTATGCAGAAGAAACCCATAAATGGGTTCTGGATGCGTTTGAAGAAATCGGCATCCACAAATTCGACGACACGAACGACGGCCTGATCCGCTTCTCCATGCTTGTGCCGAAGTCCAAATTCAGAGCCTACGATTTCGCGATCCGGCTGTGCGATCATACCCTCACCATGTACATGATCGCTCCCTTCCGCGGGGATGACAGCGATCGCAAAATGATGACGAAACTGGCTGTTCTTCAGACGAATGCCAACTACGGGCTGCGCAACGGAAACTTCGAAATGGATTTGCGCGATGGAGAAATCCGCTACAAAACGTACATCAACCTGGAAAACAGTACCGTAAATCCAGACGTGCTCGATGACGCGATCCACATGTCCATCGCCGCCTTCGACGTCTATGGAAAGGATATGGCGAAGATCGTCTATGGATTCGGTCAGGAATCCGAAGACGAAGAATTGGATGACGAAAAGACGAAACGGAATCCGTTTCCGTCCACAGCGATTCCCCGATCCGCCGGCTGCGCGCGAAAATCATCGAGGCGCTCGAGATGCAGCCGACAGAAAACTTCTTTGAACATCTTTATCAGCTCTTTGGCGGCGAATCCCCGAAGGGGAAACCGCGGACCCGGAAACCGTCATCGATCTGGTTGCGGAAACACTCGATCTGCCCCCTACAAAGATTCTGGAAACGATCATGGACACGCTTCGCGAGTTCAGCGGGGAGTAAGAGGCCGGATCGGCTGAACCCATCCGCAAACCAGACGGATCCAGAAGGTATTTTTCTCGTCTGAGGCTTTCTGATCTGGTGACGCTCAAATACCACAAAACCATGCAAGGTACAGCTCAAAAGCTGTACCTTGTCTGTTTTCGGATGTCCTGTCCGTCTGGATCTGTCTTTTGAGGAAAGATTTACAGAATATCTTGCTTTTTACGCTATACTTAAAGCAAGGAATTATACATATGACAATTGGTGACCGTCTTAAATACATTCGAATTCAGCGCAAGAAAACTCTTGAAGAAGTCGCGGCAGCCGTCGGCGTCAACCCGACTTCCATTTCCAAATACGAGACCAACCGCATCAAGAACATCCCCAGAAAAAGCTCGAAGAGCTTGCCCGCTATTTTGACGTCTCCATTTATTACATTCTGGGACTGACCGATCCGGGAGACGCTTCCCCTCTGATTCTTTCGATTGATGAACAGATGCTCGTTGAAGACTATCGAAAGCTTTCCCATGAGGATCAGGTCACCGTGCAGATTCTGGTCAAGCGGCTGCTTGAAGTGGCGTCCGATCCGAAGGATTATGTGCAGCTGACGCTGTGACCTTTTCCTGCCAGATCCTGTTCTTTATCCAAAACAGACAGAAGAATCCGGATCCATCTGGATCCATAATTTCTAGCTTCGCAAATTTATAGCTTTACGCTTCGCGAAAAAGCCGCAGTCCGACACATCGATCGTGTGTCCAACTGCGGCTTTCGTGTTTATCAGAGATTCAACAGGAACGAAGAAACCGGGCTGGAAACGGTCTTCCTTCCAGTTCTGTCCTATTCTTCGGCTTTGAGTTCCTTTACGGCTTCGCCGAGAACTTTGCCGATGGAATCGTGAATGACCAGATCCGCCTGATTGTCATACGGGGTGCTGTCCCGGTTGATCAGAACAAGGTAGCGGCCGCGGAAATACTGCAGAAGTCCGGCTGCCGGGTAAACCTGAAGGCTGGTACCGCCAACGATCATGCAGTCAGCCTGAGCGATAGCCGAAACCGCCTGGTTCAGAACGCTGCCGTCCAGGGATTCTTCATACAGAACGACATCCGGTTTAATGATGGCGCCGTCTTTCGGATCTCTTGGAATGCCGTCCTGATCGCGGTTTTTCATCGTTTCTTCGAGCGTGAAAAACGTATGGTCTTTCGTACAGTAGTTGCGCAGAACGGATCCGTGCAGTTCCAGCACGTTGAGCGATCCGGCTTTCTGATGCAGACCGTCAATGTTCTGGGTAATTACGGCTTTCAGCTTGCCCATCTTTTTCCAGATCCGCCAGCGCGTAATGCGCGGCGTTTGGAACGGCGTCGAGATAAATCATTTCATTGAAGTAGAAATTGAAAAATTCCTTGGGGTGACGGACAAAAACGAATGGGAAAGCATCGTTTCCGCTGGATAGGGATACTTGTTTTCCTTTTTCTCTCCATAGAGACCCGTCGGAGAACGGAAATCTGGAATATTGCTTTCGGTCGAAACGCCGGCTCCGCCAAAAAGACAATATTGCTGGAATCGCGAAGAATATCTGTAAGCGTCATATGGCTTTACTCCTTTATTTTCCTGCCTGGGCAGCCGTCAGGCTGAAAAAGACCGGAAGAAAATCTCTCCCGGTCTGATTATAAATCTAGTCTTCTTTTTAATGATGCCGACGGTGAATTTTCCGTCTTTGATATCTACATAGATATCGGCGTCGTTCATGATGCCTTCTTCAATCATCTTACGGGCGATGTCCGTTTCGAGATAACGCTGAATGTAACGCTTCATTGGACGAGCACCAAAGACAGGGTCTACGCCGTTTTCGGCGATCTTGTCGTAGGCTTTGTCGCTGACATGCAGGCGAATATTTTTTCAGCCAGACGATGTTCGAGTTCGCCGACGAACTTGTGCGCGATCTTGATGAAGGCTTTGTCATCGAGTGCGTTGAAGACCACGATGTCATCAATACGGTTGATGAATTCTGGACGGAAGTGCTTCTTAACTTCTTCCATGTATTTCTCATGGAGAATTTCCGGTTCCTTGGCATACTCAAACGCATACTGAGCGCCGAGGTTGGACGTCAGAATGATAATCGTATTCTTGAAGTCGACGGTAACCCCTTGGAGTCGGTGATACGGCCGTCATCGAGGATCTGCAGCAGAACGTTGAAGACATCCGGATGGGCTTTTTCTACCTCATCAAAGAGGACGATCGAGTACGGATTACGACGAACGGCTTCGGTCAGCTGACCGCCTTCTTCGTGTCCAACGTATCCAGGAGGCGCTCCGATCAGACGGCTCACAGCGTGTTTCTCCATATATTCCGACATGTCGATTCGTACGATATGACGTTCATCATCGAACAGCTGCTGTGCCAGCGTCTTGGCGACTTCGGTTTTACCTACGCCGGTAGGACCGAGGAACAGGAAGGAACCGATCGGCCGGTTTTCATCCTGAATCTGCGCTTTGGAACGAAGGATGGCATCGACAACCAGATTGATCGCATGATCCTGGCCGACAACGCGTTTTTCCATTTCGTTCTGGAGATTGAGCAGTTTCTTGCGTTCGCTCTCAACCAGACGGCTGACTTCTACGCCGGTCCAGCGGGAAATAATCTTGGCGATCATTTCTTCGTTGACGGTTTCCTGAATCAGAGCATCTTCACCGGCTTCTTCTCCCTGACGGGCAGCAATGCGGGCTTCGAGCTCAGGAATTGTTGCGTAGCGCAGTTTGGCTGCATCTTCGTAGCGGGCTTCGTTCTGGGCAGTTTCCAGATCGAGCTTGGCTTTTCAAGGGCCTGCTTGTCTTCTTTTGCGAGTTCAATTTCACGCTTTTCGTCTTCCCACTTGGAGTAGAGTTCATCACGCTTGGATTGCAGACGGCCCATTTCTTCTTCAATTTCTTTACGGCGTTCCGCGGCTTTCTTATCGTCTTCATCCATCAGAGACGTTTTCTCAATCTGGAGAAGCATGATCTTACGCTGCAGTTCGTCGAGTTCCTGCGGCATGGATTCCATTTCGACTTTCAGCGTCGCACAGGCTTCGTCGACCAGGTCGATGGCTTTATCCGGCAGGAAACGGTCGGTAATGTAACGATCGGAAAGCGCGGCGGCAGCAACGAGCGAATCGTCGTTGATGTGTACGCCATGGTAGGATTCAAAACGGTCTTTCAAACCGCGCAGAATGGAAATGGTATCTTCTACGTTTGGTTCCTTGACCTGAACCTGCTGGAAACGGCGTTCGAGAGCCGCATCCTTTTCGATGTATTTGCGGTATTCGTTAAAGGTGGTGGCACCAATCATGTGCAGTTCGCCGCGTGCCAGCATTGGCTTGAGCAGGTTGGCTGCATCCATGGAACCTTCGGTCTTGCCGGCGCCGACCAGGTTATGAATTTCATCAATAAACAGAATGATCTGACCCTGAGACTGTTTGACTTCATCCAGAATGGCTTTCAGTCGTTCCTCAAATTCGCCGCGGTATTTCGCGCCGGCGATCAGAGATCCCATATCCAGTTCGATCAGTTTCTTGTCTTTCAGAGATTCTGGAACATCATCCTTGAAAATACGCCATGCGAGTCCTTCAACAACAGCCGTTTTACCAACGCCTGGTTCACCAATCAGAACCGGGTTGTTTTTGGTTTTACGTGAAAGGATCTGCATCATCCGGCGGATCTCATCATCACGTCCAATGATTGGATCAATTTTGCCTTCGCGTACTTCAGCGACCAGGTCGCGTCCATATTTTTCAGGGCTTCAAGGTTTTCTTCAGAATTCGGGGTATCCATTTTACGTCCTCCGCGGCGTTCCAGTTCAGCCTGGTAGCACTGCTGCTCGGTCAGGTTGAAAATCTGAACCAGCTTGCGGGAGATATACGACTTGTTGAACATCAGAGCAATCCAGAGCGTAGCCGTACTGAGGTAGGTCTCTTCGTGTTCCGCTGCCCATTTGGACGCGGTCTCGATGGACTTCTGAACTTCATTGCTCAGGTTGATGTTCGCGGAGCTGGATTTAACGATATTCTTTTCTTCTTCACGGATTACGGAAAGAGCAGTCTGCGGATTCACATTCAGCCGATCAAACAGGCCTTTGAGAGTACCGTCTTTGAACATCGCCTCGAGAACATCAATCGTATCCACGCTGGCATGAGATTTTGCTTTCGCATCATTCATGGCTTCAACCAGGATCTTCTGAAGATTCTCGGACATCTTATCAAATTCCATACTTTCCCTCCTTGTCTATCTAACATCCTCATTATAGGCGCAGGACTTCATTCCCATTTCGAGGATGCCTAAAACATTTATCACTCCGCAATGCAGACCGCCTAAGCCCGTCCTGTACACTGAAACGCTTCCTCTAGCTCGTCAGTTTCAGCATTGTGTACAGGCCTGGCATCGTTTAAAAGCACATTGACCGTATTTCTATTCGGGCAAAGCCTCATAACCTCTTCTTTTTAAAGACTACAGTGATCTTAGCGAGTTCTGCTCGATCCGATGGAAGCCCATTCCCCAGAAGTAATGCCTTCAAGCCCGGTTTCTTTTTTTCTGGACGTATTTGGCTTAGATAAACCGCTGACCAGAATTCAATTTTAGTCCCGGCTGCGAATGTTTTCTTTTGTTCAGACTGCGCTTTCCAGAGATGATCCTGCACGTCATTCGCTCTTCCATTAAAATTTAAATTCCATAATATTTCACAGTCTGGAGAATAGACATGCCCATTTCCGACAACAAAACAATCATTCGACTCGATTCCCAATTTTTCCCGGACGCTCAGTTTCGAAAAGCCGTCTGCAAGCAGTGCAAGCTGAAGGAAGGCGATGTTCTGAGTCTCGATATTCTTTCCCGGATCGAAAACCTCGACCTCTCCTCCCTTTTTATTGACAGTCTGGAAGGCATTGAACATTTCCGCTATCTCAAAAGCTCGACGTCAGCCTCAATTTTTGAAAGCGCTCGATATTTCCAGCCTCGTTTATCTGGAAAATCTCAACTGCGATGGCAATTACCTCACCGAGCTCACCCTCGGTTCACATGAACACCTGCGCAAGCTTTCCTGCCGGGAAAACCGGTTAACCTCTCTGAACTTAAGTGAAGTGCCGGCGCTCACGTCTTTATCGTGTCAGGAAAACCGCCTGCGCGGACTGGATCTGCGTGCCTGCCCCAACATTGAAAAAGTCCGCGTGTACGCCAATCCGCTGCGTCAGCTTTTCGTCGATGGATGCTCCCGTCTGCGCAAGCTCGACTGCCGCTGCGGCCGTCTGCAGTCTCTCGTATTCAAATCCAGCCCCGCATTAAAAGAACTCTTCTGCTCCGAAAACCTTCTGACGGAACTCGATGTAAAAAGCTGTCTGAATCTGCAGGTTCTCGACTGCTCCAGCAACCTTCTTTCTTCTCTGGATCCAGGCAACCTCGAAAACCTTACCGAATTCAACTGTTCCGATAATCAGCTCAAGGAGCTGACCGTTTACCCATGGCAGGATCTCATCGATTTTGACTGCTCGAACAACCAGCTTCATGAACTGGAAATTGTTACCTTTGAAGAACTCGAAAAATCGACTGCTCCAGCAACGATCTCGAAAAGCTGACCGTAAACGACTGTCCCTGGCTCATGTACCTCAAATGCCAGCACAATCATCTGAAGACGCTGAACATTCTCGACTGCCCGGATCTCGCCCATCTCAACTGCTCCGATAACCAGATTACGCAGCTGAACATTAACGACTGCATTTCTCTGGTCAGTCTCAACGCCTCCAGAAACGACCTTAAGGAAATTGATCTGCGGGAGTGCGAACAGCTTTCCCACGTCAACGCCGATCATAACGTCCGCGTTTACGCGAAAGACATTCCGTTAAACAGCTGAAGATCGTTTCATTCTTTCCATAAATCTATAAATCCGCTGCGGGGATCATTTATTCGATGATCCCCGTTTTCTCTGCTTCTGAAAAGGGCGGACTTTTTTCTTCTGCTCAGTTTTTCAACGATTTTGACGAAAGACGATAGACGAAAGACGATATAAGAAAAGCGAGGCAACTTACTTAGAAGATCCTCGCAGTTTTTATGAATTCTCGCTTTTAGAGCGGGCTTCTATCTGGTTTTGCTTAATAATCGGATCAGCCGAGATTTTCCTCTTCGTCATCGCTGGATTGGTCATCATCCAGAACTTCCATGCGGGCATAGGTGACGATCCATTCATCTCTGGCTGCCACGGATTCGGACTTGGTCAGAGGCGAATACAGCATCTGATCGAAGACGCTTTTCGGAGCGCAGATATTCTGGGCGCCGGCCTGAATGGCCATATGGAACTGACTGGAATCGGAAACGACGACCAGAACGCGATCAGGATCATAGTCTTCGTTGGGCGAATAGGCACCAGCCGTATTGAGGACGTCTTCAACGAGGCCTTCAATTGGTGCAAAGCGGGAAATCTTTTCAAGATCCAGAATGGTCAGCCACGCCTGGTTATGCATGGAGGCCATCGCCTGTTCGAGGGTAAAGATTCGGCCGCAGGCTGTCGGAATATGAAGCGTATGCGCGGCTTTGAGGGTCATGTAGCCCTGGGAATCCGCAGTGACCACGGGAATCAGACGCGGTGAGAATGCCTGCAGGTGTCTTCCCTCTTCAAGAATGCTGCGGAAGCTGGGAGCGATTGAATAGAGCAGGATATTCTGGCTTTCGCTCATGACTTCAAGAAGCGAATTCAGCGTCTCCTTGACGTTTTTATTCGATCTTGAAAAATCCATGGGTTCGGTATAGACACCGCTCAGGGTAATCGCCTGATTGACTTCGAGAAATTCAGCGGGATCGATGGTCTGCAGGTAATACTTCACTAGAATGCCTTCTTTCCTTTGGTGTAGGTCATGACTACGTCGTAGTTCGGATCGAGAACGACGAGGTCAGCGTCCTTTCCGGCCTGGATGGAGCCTTTGCGATCGTTGACGCCAAGCAGAGTAGCCGGGTTGATCGTTACGGAGTTGATGGCGGAAAGCCATGGAACCCCGGCTTCTTCAAGAACTTTCAGACCTTTGTTTACGTTCAGTGTGGAACCGGCAAGTCCGCCTGTGGATGTCAGGTGAGCGGATCCGTCCGGCATCAGTTCGATTTCGTTTCCGCCAAAGAGAACCTTAGTTCCAGTCGGCAGAGATTTAACCATCAGGGAGTCAGTAACCATGATGGCGAAGTTTGGACCTTTGGCTTTGTAGAAGTCGAAGATCGCTTCTTTGTGGAATGGTTTCCGTCACAGATCAGTTCGCCGTATACGTCACTGAAGCGGAACGCTGCACCGACCAGTCCTGGTTCTCTGTGATGGAATTTGGTCATGCCGTTGTAGACATGCGTCATGGACATCGCGCCGTTGGCTACGCCAAGCAGTGCCTGTTCATAGGTGGCTCCGGAGTGACCCTGGCTGACTACAATGCCGTGATCCACGCAGAAGTGAGTCAGTTCATAGTCGCAGTCATGTTCGGTGGCCATGGTGATCAGCTTGATCAGATGATCGGAAGCTTCGTAGTAGCGCTTGAACTGTTCTACGTCCGGTTTTACGCAGTATTGTTCCGGCTGAGCGCCCTTATACACCTGATCAAGGTACGGACCTTCGAAATGGATACCGAGAATTTCAGCGCCTTCGTAGCCTTCGCGTACGACTTTGGCGACGTTCTTAACCGCAGCCGTCAGAACTTCTTCAGACTGGGTGATGGTTGTCGGCAGGATGCCGGTAACGCCTTCGCGAACGATGTTCTTCATCCAGTTGCGCAGGCCTTCTTCCGTAGCGTCATTGGTGTCCCATCCATAGGCGCCATGGGTATGCTGATCGATGAAGCCAGGAACGATGCGCAGATCGCCATAGTCTTCGTCAACAGGCAGGGTTTCGTAAGGGAGAATCGCTTCAATCTTTTCGCCATTCGTCTTGATCTGGCATGGCATGAAAGTATCAACGACCCATACTCTACGGCTTTGAATAATCATAAAATGTTTCCTCCGTGATCCAGTTCTGCTGGATCCTTGTATGGAGTCAAAAGGCAGTCGTCCGGCTGCCCTTTGACAATGATCACCATTTATTTTATCCAGTTTCTGCCCTTGTAAATGTTAATAATTACAAATTTGTCAAAAACGATAAACAAGCATTTGATTCGCTACAGCTTTCAAAAACAGGATTATTCCATTAACCGGCGTTCGTAATTTCCAAGGGCTGCCTTGGTCCGGTTGAGCAGAAGGAAAGCTTTCGGATCGTATTCCTGAATCAGCTTTTTCATGTAACGGACTTCGTAGCGGTTCATGACGCAGAGAAGAATTTCCTTGTCGTCGCCGGTATAGGCGCCGTTGCCTTTCCACCAGGTTACGCCGCGGTGGATTCGATCGAGAATAACGTGTTTCAGTTCGGGGTTCGAGGTAATGATCATAGCTGTCATCGAAATGTTCTGCAGGTGTACCTGGTCGCTGACAAAGTACATGATGACGATGAACAGCGTGGAATACAGAGCGTTTTCCAGACCGTAGATCGAAATGGCGAACAGTTCAACGAACGCGTTAACGATGTAGGAAATCTTGCCGACGGAGAATCCGGGTTTGGTTACCGAGAAATAGACGCCGAGAATATCCAGACCGCCTGCGCTGCCCGCAGACTGCAGGCAAAGACCGATGCCAAGACCGCCAAGGATCGCACCAAAGATAACGTTGGTGAGCGGATCCGCGAAGATCGGGGTTGTTGGAACGCTTAAGAAAGAAAGCAGAGTCGACTGAATCAGAATGGAAAGAATCGTTTTGAAAAGGAAGCTCTTGCTTAAGGCTTTCCAGGCCAGGATGAACAGCGGGATGTTCATCAGGGTGTTAAAAAGACCGGACAGCTTTACGGAACCGCAGATTATCTGCGAAGCGATCTGGGCGATACCGATCAGGCCGCCCGTATTGAATTTCCAGGGGAAATAAAGACGTTGACGCCAATTGGAAAAAGAATGCTGCCGACGATCAGCAGAAAATACTGATACGCTTTGTGCTTTGTAAATATCTTTTTCTTTTTGGGTTCAAGATGTTTTGCATCTTTTGGCATAACAGGATCGGACTGCAGCGTGCCGTTTTGGTTGGGGGATGAATTCACGTTGGTATACCTCTGTTTCTTTTCTTATCGACAGAATTTTTCTTGTTTGTTACCAGACCAAGACCGTCTCCTGTCTCTGACGGTTTTTCGTTTCGATTTTTGGGGCGTTCTGGGAACCCATCGTCTGTGCATGGATGAAATCCTCAGAACTGCACAAAACCAAAACGAAGGCAGGAATCATAAATTCCTTGTTCAGTTAAGCAACTCATCTTATTTAATAAGTATTTAAATCTTAAGTCAGGGTTTTGGCTCTTTCAAACGGGCTGACCCTCTAACCGCGCCGCTCGTTTTCTGACCAAAAAGGCGATGTCTTTGGGGGAAAGGACTAGTCGTTCAAACATTGGACGCGTTTTCGTCCGTCTGTATTTTGCAATGGAAAAGCCTGTATTCTGACGTGCTTTTTGGAAGCGAACCAGCTCAGCTTCGGGTTTTTTGTACTCTCCTCTTCCTTCGGTTTTTGAGAAAGCCTTCCATATTCGAATGGCTTGCTCAGAAAAGAAGAAAAAGATCGTTCTGAATTTCCGCCTTCTGACGTCCGTTCACTCACTGCAACTGGAAAGCTTGCCGGAGGGGTTCGCCGGCTGTTCTGAATCTTTTCTGAGCAGTCTGTATGCGGTTTGTGACGCACCTCAAAACCGCCGGCTGTCCAGATTTTCTCGCGTTTTACGCCTTTGCTGGATCGTCTTCCGTTTTGCCGCCTTTTAAAATGGCGGAACCCGGCAGAAGCCGAAGGCCTTTGGGAAGCTTGTTGGTAATACGGCCGGCTGAGCTTTTTCCAAAGCCGTAAGGAATGCCCTGATAGCACAGCGCGCGAAAGCCGGCAGGCGCCTGAAGCGGAAGCTGCTGACCATGGTAATATGCATCCATTTCTTCGAGCAAGGTTTCCGTTTTCGTTTTCAGATGACGGGCGGCCGTTTCACTCAGATAAAAGGCGAAATCCGGTTCAAAGCGTTTGCGCAGCACGCTGCCGATTAAAACGCCCTGACGAATCACCTTTCCCTTTTTCAGATTCAGAAACGGATGATTCATCCCAAAGACCAGACTTTCGTCTTTTCGCTCGATCACGTGATAAAACGAATAGCCGCATACGCCGCGCTCATCGGCTTCTAGCTGTTCATCCAGAAAGGAAGCGGCTTCCTTAGGCAGCTTGTCTGCAGAGAGCCAGAGGCCCTTTGACCCTTTCCCCTTTTTCGAGAGCTGCTGACTGGTTCAGCACTTTCTTCGGACTCGCCCGTTTTCATAAAGCGCGCCATAAAGTGGCCTTCCCCGCCATCCATGGGAAAGACGCGGCGAACCAGAGCGGCTTTCGAAGCATCCAGTCCATTTGTCGCAAAGCCTTCTCTTCCCCAGATCACATCGACCGGAAGAAGTTTTGCATCTTCAAACGTGGAAAGAAGCCAGGCGACATTCCCTCGTTTTCCTCTGGCGCATACGTGCAGGTGGAATAGACGAGTTCGCCGCCAGGTTTAAGCGCCTTCCAGGCTTCTTTCAGGATGTCCTTCTGTCTGGCCGCGCAAAGCAGAACGTTTTCGATCGACCAGTCGTCGCGGGCGATTTCATGCTTTTTCATCATGCCCTCGCCCGAGCACGGCGCATCGACCAGAACTTTGTCAAACAGACCTTCCGTCTGCGAGCAGATCGACGGACTGTCCATATTGGTCACACAGACGTTTTCCGCGCCCATGCGTTCCAGATTGCCAGCCAGAATCTGCGCTCGTTTCGGATCGATCTCATTGGAAACGAGAAATCCGTTCCTGCCAAGTTTCTCCGCGATCTGCGTGCTCTTGCTTCCGGGCGCGGCGCACAAATCGAGAACGGTATCGTCCGGCTGCACATTCAAAATGGAAACGGCACCGGAAGCGGACGGTTCCTGCAGGTAAATCAGCCCCTGCAAGTGTTCCGGCGTTAGTCCCGCTTTCTGATGGATGTACCAGGTATGATCCGCAAACGGCGACACCTCCGAAAGAAACGGCAGATTTTTCCGGGTGATCTGTGGATCCTGCTTGGAGGAACTGATGCGAAGTCCCTGATAAAGCGGAGTCGAAAGACTGTTCTGGTAGGCATCAAATTCGTCACCCAGTAAAGTTCGCATTCGTTTTTCATATAAGGATTCAAGCTGTTCCATAGGACGATCTCTCCTTTCCTGAAGCAATTGGACAAAAATGCGTACGGCGTATAAACCGAATACGCGCTGTATTTGTCTTCAATCCTTGAACAAAGTGAAATAAATCTTCGAGTTTGTCAAATAATTGTGAATTTACTCGAAATATGCGCGCTGCTCTTCCTGTCCTCATTGTATCGAGCCCATAGCTTCGTTCATTTTAAATGACTTTTTATCTTTTAAACGACAAGAAAGGCCTTCGTTTTCAGATGGCCTCCGTGTTCAGATTTCTGACAGTCTATAGATTTCCTTTAGCGGGAAAAATACTGTTCCGGCCGGACGCGGCAGGCGTATCTGGAGCACGTCGCCGGTGCGTTCCAGCCGCAGCCAAACGCAAAATCCGCCGTAGAGGAAAAGTAAGACGCGACGTCTTCAAACGAGCTTTTGATTCGAAACAGCTCGATATGGGTATGCGGACCGGTGGAATTTCCCGTATTGCCCGATTTGGCCAGAAGGTCTCCCTGACGGACCTGCTGACCGGCACGAACGTAAAGGTTCGATGAGAGGTGGGCAAAGGTAATTCCAAAAGACCGTCTTCGGTGATCCCGATCATACAGAGCGAATTCCCCGCTCCGGCTGGATAGCCTATCCAGTTTCCCAGATACCCGCCGCTGTCTCCCACAGGGGCATTGGCGTACACAATCACGCCGTCGGTCGGCGCATAAATTGGCGTATACATATTCAAAGCCAGATCCATGCCCAGATGCATCTGTCCAGAAGGATACGCCCAGGTCCCGGCAGAGATTACGCCTTTGGCAGGCATTTGAAGGCGAAGGCTGTCGCCATGGTCTTTGAGAAATTCATCTTCATAGTCGTAAGCCGGGCAGGCTCTGGAAAATCCGCCCTCCATATTTTTTGACTCTGGGCAGACGCAGCAGACGGCTCCAGCACAGGCTGTGCTTTCTTATGGGGAACTGCCTCGTTTTCTCTGGCGAGCGGAACAGAAGAATTTGGAAGACTCCATCCAGCCATTCCTCCAGATCCGTCGATCGGAGTCTTTAGTCTGCTCGGATCAAAGTCGTCTTTGTATTGGCGGGGAGCTTTCTCTCGGCTTTCGGTCTGGTCTGTTTGAGATGATTCGGCTGCTGGATCCGGCAGCAAAGCGGAAGATGAAGAGGACTCGAGCTGCGGCTCGTTTAAATCGCCTGCATCGTTCCGTTCACCAGAAGATGCTTCTCGCTTCGTTATAGAGACCGAATTATTCGAAATGGAAACCTGTTCGTCTAAAACAGAAGGACGCGAAGCCGGAAGCTGAATCTGACTGCCTGCCGTATGAAGCAGAGCTTCCTCTATCGCTTCTTCATGATTTTCCGGCTGCGCAGGTGCGAGGCGTTCCTGTAAAGACTGAAACAGACGATCCAGCCTGCGCAGACGGATCGTCTGCTCACGCATTTCGTTCTGGATGTTTTCCAGACGGTTCTGTTCTTCCTGTCGGCGATTGAGCGCCTGTACTTTCTTTTCGATCCGTTTCAGCCCTTCCTCATTTCGCCGCAGTTTTTCAAAAGGTCTTCACGCAAACCGCGCAAAAGACGCAGAACCAGCTGAGAAGGCAGATCGAAATCTTCGGAAGCGAGAGAATTCTCTGCTTCTGCATTTTTGCGGGACCCTCCGATGGATTATTCAATGGGTCCTCATCCGGATTGCCTGCAGTTTCTAATTGTTCGGAGTTCAAGGCGAAGCTTTTTCCAGAGAAGATCCTAGGGCGGAGCAGTTTTGATCTGTCGCAAGAGATTGAGCGGCTGTCAAAACGGCCGGCTGACCGCTTCTTTTGGCAGCCATTCTCCGCACGGACCAAGGCTGATGGCCCCAGCCATCAGAAGGCAGATTTCTTTTTCCGAAACGCCTGCAGAAAAATCGGTCCAGATACAGGAGCTGGGTTCCGGATTTTCTGTTTTGAAACCGTCTTGGAGCGTCTGGAAAGAAAATTGTTCAGGCTGGAGTTCCTGTATCTCTTATATCTCTTAAAAATGGATCGCTTTGGATGCGACTTATGGATTCGTGTTTTCATGCCCGGTTATACGAACCGCAAACCTGCACAAAATCATTTCCGACATAAAGAAAAGGCAGCTCTCCGCAATGGAAAGCTGCCTGATGGTTTCAAAGTGGTGCCGACGATAGGACTTGAACCTACGACCTACGCGTTACGAGTGCGTTGCACTACCAGCTGTGCTACGTCGGCGCCCTGCTATTGTAGCACAGGAATTTCAGAATCAAAACGAAAATTTCAATTCCTTCCTAAAGGAACGATCTGCTCGGGACTTCTGGAGGAGCCGGGCATCAAAAAAGAAGGATCTCTGCGGAAACCATCCGTTTTGATCCTTCGTATTCATTCATCTCTGTATTATCTTGTCTGTTCTGTCGGCTTCTACTGACCAAGCTGGCTTTGGAGGTCGGCGATCTGGGCATCGTACTGCTGAAGAATGTCATCGGTACTCAGACCTTCTTCGGCCAGAAACTGCGCGTAATTGTCCCGGTCTGTACGCAGGGAATCGAGCTGTGCCTGAAGGGCATCCGTATTGTCTGCGGGCTGTGCAGCTGGATCAGAAGGATTTTCGCTGATCGGCTGTCCCGATACGTAGTCGTTATACACCTGAGTAAACGTTTTGCCGGTGGTGACTTTCATGGCTTCATCGATTTTGTTGCGCGCATCTTCTTCGAGCGCGTTAAAGACGTCGATTTTATCCACAATGGTGGCGCGCGTTGCTTCGTCTGCCGCGTTAAAGCCCTGGGCGAACGAAAGCAGATCCGCAAATTCCGGATTATCCACGGAAAGTGTATTGTCCTTCATTTCCGCAAGCAGATCCGTAAAGGATTTGCCGGTGTGCTTTGGATTAAGGAAGTACTCATCGATTTCCGTTTTCTTGGCCGCCGGGAGCGAGTTGTAGTCGTTTTCGAGATTGACCAGATTTCGCTTCTGGGCATCCGACATCATCGAGAATTCATCCGCATAGTTCACAAGCCGCTTGTAGGCTGCGTCCTGATCGACGCTGGCTACATGGGCCGGATCATATACGGTGACTTTCCAGGCATAAGCGCCAAAGAGAACGCCAAGCACGATGACGGCGGCAAGGATGACCTTGAATTTGGTCGTCTTATAAAACGGAACGGCTGAGGCCGGCTTTTTCGCAGCGCCTTCCTCTTTCGTATCTTTCTTAACTTCATAGCGGCTCGGCTCCAGATCTTCCCCTTTCGAAGCCTGTGCCTTTCCTTTGGAATGGCGCTTTTTGTTTGGTCTGGAAGAGGGATGCGAGCGGGCAAACTGGTTTTCTTCTTCTTCGATACTGACCTGACCGCGTTCCTTGCGCAGCTGATCGAGCGCCGAAAGCATCGTTTCTTCCGCAACACGCCGCTGTTCTTCGGACATGGTTCCTTCGAGAGACGACGTCGTTACATCGCTGTCGTCTTCGGGAAAGAGAAGATATTCTACCTGCTTATCGAGCAGTTTCTGCGTATAATCATCAATTTCATTTTGATCCTTTGGAAAGGAAGAATCCGGATTTTCGGGAGTCTGGTTTTTATTCTGTTCTGAATCGGACATACCCATACACCTCCTGCGTTCTAACTGTAACACACAATACCGCCGGCTTCCCCCATCCTGCTGCACCAAAATACAAAGGCTGTCTTCCTTATCTTTTCAAAATACGAAAGGCCCTTTTGATTTACGGCCGTCTGGCAAGACGAAACTAAAGTTCGGGAAAGTCAGTTTTCTGGTAACAAAGAGCCTATATTTTACCAGCCCTTTTGGATCGTGCATGAAAAAAGTCCTGAATTCCTACATTTTCGAATCCGTTATCAAAGTCAACTTTTGTTCATTGTTTTATTCATTAAATCCATAAATTTCAGTCTTTTTCGGGCGATCCGCTCATCCGGATTTGACGGTTCGGCCGATTGGCATAAGGGAATGTTCTTTCTATAATGAAGTCAGATTTAGTGAAATTCATGATAAAGGAGCAAAGGTATGCATACCAACTATGACTGCTTTGAAGATGAACTGATCGAATCCATTGCCCAGCCGATTCTTGAGGCTCTGCTGTCCCTTCAGGACGAACTTGCAGACCCTTATGCAGAGTCAAAATTTCGATTGTCCCCCACGATTTCCATCCCGCCGATCTGGATGCGGAGGAAGTCTTCCCCATGGATCTGCCTGCAGAGACGGACACGGAAGTTCGACAGGTCATGATCAACTGTGATTTTGACGAAAATCTTCCAGGATTATCCGATGATTTTCTCGAAAAACTGCAGGATTACTTACAGGAAAAGCTCGACGAACTGTCCATGCCCCGTGTTCTGCACTAAAGAGAAGCGATTCTGCCAGATTGTTCTTATGTCTTTAAGATTTTGCGTTCGGCGCGAATCCATGTTTTAATGTCGTCATGCGGATGTGGTGAAACTGGCAGACACTCTAGACTTAGGATCTAGTGCTTCGGCGTGCAGGTTCGAGTCCTGTCATCCGCACCATAAGAAAGCAAGCCCGTCAGATTGAATCTGTTCGGGCTTTTGTTTTGCCTGCGTGATCAATAGATCCGCAGATCTGCGCCGTTTCGTGTTTTTCAAAAGAAAAATCCGAATTCGCCGGTCCGTACGAATGAACGAATTCGGATAGAAAGTTTCAAATCAGATTCTTCGGCCTGTCGTCTGCATTGTCCTTCGACGCTTCTGCAAACGACTTTTCGGCTTTACTCAGAACCGGCTTATTTCTGAAAGAGCGGTTTTGGTTCCAGGCACATGAGCAGAGCCATCTTGAACGGGCCGTTGACCTGAATGGCGTGGCGGCCGTTTTTGGCAAAGAGAATTTCTTCGCCGGCATGAAGAACATGCTCGACCCCTTCATAAATTACCGTGGCTTCGCCTTCGAGCCCAAAGAGCAGAGCTTCGCCAGGCGCCGCGTGCTCGGAAAGACCGGTGCCTTCGTCAAAGGACATGACGACCAGTTTCATGCCCGGTGTGAAAAATACATCCCGGTTTACAATGGATCCGTTTTTGTACGGAACCAGATCTGCGAGTTTAAAAACCTCTCCAGGTGCAAGATTAAGATTCATGGATTCAGCATCTCCCGGCGCTATTTCTATATAAATAGCGCCTTTTTCGGTTTCTGTTCCCACAGGAACATTTTCTCGGTCCAGCAGGCGTCCTGGGCGTTCAGTCGTACAACTTCCGTTTGCGAAGTGTGAACCGTCAGATCGCCGTCCATCACCCAGATCAGCTTGTTCTGACGATAGGTTTCCGGAGAAATATCCGTCTGGGCACCAAGAGAAAACACGATGGCCATCCCTTTGCGTCTGGCAGAAGGTCGTGCGAAATGGTGCAGCCATCGATTGGCTGATCGTCTTTCAAAATGGAAAAGACAGAACCCGGTGTAATCATATGCGTTATCTCCTTTATCCCTGCAGTCGGCTATTTCATCGTCGCCGCTTTCTGGACAATTCCACCCTAGCATACCCGTATTGTTTTATCGAAACGTCCTGACCGATCCGTTTTTACGCATATGGCGCGAAAAGAAACGAGCCGTTTCTTTGGTCCGCTCTCAAAAGAAAACGCGCTGTCCTTTCGCACGTTCTGGAAAGATAAAAAAACACGCCAGGCGGTTAACCTGACGTGTAAATTGGCTTGGCTGGGGTACGTGGATTCGAACCACGGAAATGGCAGATTCAGAGTCTGCTGCCTTACCGCTTGGCTATACCCCAATGCGCTCATTTAAGATAATCCATATCTTGGAAGATTGCAAGGAATTCTTTTAAAAAAGTGAAAAAAGTTTCGGTAAATATTTTTGATTTATTTATGGTCCCTGCGCATATTCAGCAGTTTCCAGTCCATTTCAAAGCCGTTCTTCCGGCTTTCCCAACCTGCCGGTCCGGTCTGCATCCACGAGAACCGCGTTTTGCGAAAGGATAAGATCCAGCTTTTCTTTTCGGCTCAGCTGTTTCAGGTGCCATTCCCGGCTGAGGGCATCGTGCCGGCTCAAAAAGACTTCGTGATAGACCAGAAGGACCGGAAGACGGCTTCGCGTATACCGCGCGCCTTTTTCTGGTTATGCGCCTTCAGGCGGCGAGGAAGCCGATTGGTGCTGCCCGTATAAAAGGTTCCGTCTCTGCAGCAGAGGATATAGACATACCAGAAGGGCTGGACAGCTTCCAGAACGGGATCAGGCGTTTCTATATTGCTTTGGGATGAGTCGGACTGAACCGATGAGTTCTGATCTTTTCGAACGCATTGCGCGTTTTGTTTTTTCGTGTGGTCACAGTCCCAGTTCTCCCCTCTCCCGTTTTGAATTTTGCACAGACAGTTTCTGCCTTTTTGGATCCCGTTTCACCGATTGACGGATTCATTTACTGCCCGCAGATCTCTGCCAGTTTTTCCAGAAAGGCCGCTGTCTGTTCTTCCAGCTGGAAACGAAACAGAAATTCCTCGATCGCCTGATCCAGTTCAGAAAAAGTACGCAGCGAAAGAAAGCCGTCTTCGTTCTGTACCCAGACTTCATAGGAATCCTTATATTTCGACAGATGAACCGCATTCCTTGACCAACCCTTGGTCAAGGAATGCAGTTCGCCTTCTTCTTCGTGGATCCAGTACGCCTTCTCCTCCAGATTCAGGGCGCAAACCGCCGGTTTCAGGACGCTGTGCACAAAGGGTTTCCAATCTCTCTGCGCAGACGACTTTATCGTCTGGATCGGATCGGTATTTGAATCTTCCTTCATCTTTCTTCTTCCTTTCTTAGAACGGTTCCGCCCGCAAAAAGACTGCCGTGCCGCGTGCTTTTCATTTCTGCAAGGAGCAGTCCGGATCCATTTTGTATCCAGTCTGTCTCTCTTTGATCTTCCCGTTCAGGTATTGTTTTTCATGAATTGTTTTTCGGATTTGCGTGCTTTTCGGAACTGAAATGTATCCCGGATACGGTTTATGATCCGTTTCCAGCTTTCCTTTTATTTTTCGTTTTTGTTTCCGGCGCAGGCGGCTGAAATACCCTCTTTGCCTGCATTTTGAAAGCTGTTTTCTGAAACATCTAGGAAAAGAAGGCAAAGCTTTTATAATAATCGCATTGTTTGTGAAATTTCCTCAGTCCAGCGCAGATCGTTTCCGGCTTTGCCTAATGCAAAATCGAGCCCGAACCGGATTTGCGAAGGCTGATCGTAACAGATCCCCAAACAGCCAGAATTTTTACTGGGTTTGGCGGAATCTTGAGGAGAGATAAGAAAATGAAAAAACAAGGTCTTGGTACCATTGCGGTACAGGGCGGCTATACTCCGGGAAACGGCGAACCCCGTCAGATTCCTATTGTACAGTCGACAACGTTCAAATACGCAAACGGCGATGAAATGGGCGCGCTTTTCAACCTCGAAGCTGAAGGCTACTTTACACACGGCTTCAAAACCCGACCAACGACTCGGTAGCGGCCAAAATCTGTGCCCTCGAAGGCGGCAGTGCAGCGATGCTCACGTCCAGCGGTCAGGCGGCCAACTTCTTTGCGATCTTTAATATCGCCAACTGCGGCGATCATGTCGTCTGCTCCACATCCATTTATGGCGGAACGTACAACCTCTTCAATGTCACCATGCGCAAGATGGGCATTGACTTCACCTTTGTGGATCCGGACGCTTCCCCGAAGAGCTGGATGCGGCGTTCCGTCCCAATACGAAAGCTGTCTTTGGCGAAACGATCGCCAATCCGGCGCTCACCGTTCTGGACATTGAAAAGTTCGCGGATGCGGCCCACCGTCATGGGGTGCCGCTGATTGTGGACAATACGTTCCCGACTCCGATTCACTGCCGCCCGTTTGAATGGGGCGCGGATATCGTCACCCATTCCACGACAAAATACATGGACGGACATGGTGCTGCCGTCGGCGGTGCAATCGTCGATTCCGGAAAATTCGACTGGACGGCGCATGCCGAGAAATATCCGGGACTGACCACGCCGGATGAATCCTACCATGGCATTACCTATACCGAACGCTTCGGTCTGGAAGGTGCCTATATCACCAAGGCCACCGCGCAGCTCATGCGGGACTTTGGAGCCATCCAGTCGCCACAGCACGCGTTCTACTTGAACCTGGGTCTGGAAAGCCTGCATCTTCGCATGAAACAGCACGCGATAAACGGCCAGGCGGTGGCGGAATTCCTGGAAAAGCATCCAGCCGTCAAGAGCGTTGAATACGCAGGGCTTCCTTCTTCCAAATACCATGCGCTCGCTCAGAAGTATCTTCCGGAGGGCGGATGCGGCGTTGTCTCCTTCCGTCTGAAGGGCGGTCGCGAAGCCGCACAGAAATTCATGGAAAACCTGAAGATCGCTGCTATTGAAACGCACGTAGCCGATGCCCGCTCCTGCGTTCTTCATCCGGCCAGCACCACGCATCGTCAGCTGACCGATGCGGAACTGGAGGCAGCCGGCGTATACAGCGATCTGATCCGCTTCTCCTGCGGCATTGAAGATACGCAGGATCTGCTAGACGACATTGCACAGGCGCTCGAGGCGACAGAAGCATAGTTTTCCTTTCCATTCGCTTTTATTCCCGTTTTGATTTTGATGTTCTGAACTTTTCCCGGATCGGCAGCTGCTGTCCTTACAGATAGGAACTGGGTTCTATCGTGCCGTCTCGTTCCTGTCTGAGGCCGCTTCTTCTGCCCGATCCGGTTTTCTTCCCTTTTGTATTTTGCAGCGCATTTCTCTATCGCCGTTTCGATATCATTTTTCTGTACCGTTTTGCAGAACCAGATCGCATCCTGGCGGACTTTATGTTTCCGGCTCTGGATTTTGTTCTGCCTCTGGCTTTTGGGTCCGGTCTCTTTTGCGCAAAGGAGCACCATTAGAATCTGGACCTGACTTTGTACTTTTAGAAAGGAAGTCTGATTGTATGCCGATTAAAATTCCTGAACAGCTGCCGGCGACCAAAACGCTGGTCGATGAAAACATCTTTGTGATGACCGAAACCCGGGCGACCAGCCAGGACATCCGCCCGCTTCATATTCTTCTGCTGAATCTGATGCCGACCAAAATTGAAACGGAGACGCAGCTGGCCCGCGTGCTGGGCAATACGCCTCTGCAGATCGAACTGGATCTGCTGCAGACCTCTTCGTATGAGCCGTCTCATATTTCTTCTTCGCACATGCAGGCGTTTTATAAAACCTTTGATCAGATCAAGGATAAATACTACGACGGCTTTGTGATTACCGGAGCGCCGCTCGAGCATCTGGACTATGAAGAAGTCGACTACTGGAACGAACTTTGCAAAATTATGGACTGGTCGCTGACGCATGTCTTCTCCACCCTGCATATTTGCTGGGGCGCGTTTGCAGGGCTGTACTATCACTATGGCATCGGCAATGTGAAGCTTCCGGAAAAGCTGTTTGGCGTCTTTGAACATCACGTCGATCGTCCAAGTTCAATTCTGTTTCGCGGTTTTGATGACGTGTTCATGGTTCCCCATTCGCGCGGCATTGGTCTGCGCGAAGATCAGGTGCTCGCCTGCGACAAACTGAAAGTTCTCGCTTCTTCCGACAAAGCCGGTCTGTACTGTCTTTCTACAGAAGGGGGACGCCAGATTTTCGTAACCGGACACAGCGAATACGATCCGCGTACGCTCGAAAAGGAATACCTGCGCGATGTCAACGCAGGCGTTCCCATTCACGTTCCGGACAACTACTATCCTGGCGATGATCCGTCCAAGGATCCCGTCGTTCGCTGGCGTTCTTCCGGCAACCTGTTCTTTGCCAACTGGATCAACTACATCGTCTACCAGACGACACCTTACGATCTCGAACAGCTGCAGATCGTCAAGGAATTCATCAAAAACAAAAGCGCTCAGGATCATACGGCAGAGAAGTAGTCAGCCGGCTCTCTGAGTGATCCATACGAAAACAAATCCTTCACCTCTCGCCTTCTTCTGAACAGTGCGCAGGACAGGTTTCTGTTTTCCATTGGTTTGATTTTTGCGGCTTTTGTATAAAATCTGTACCTTTTCTGAATTTCGAAAAAATGTCTGTCCATTTGCGGGCAGACATTTTTTCTCTGCAATCCATTCGAATTCGTTCGTAAGCGTCAAATAAAAGACGGGTATTTTCTCGACCGCCTCCTTGGGATAATTCCTTTATTCAAGGAGGCTTTTTCATGGAATCAATCATCCCTGCAATCGATCTCGGTATCGATTTCTCCAAAGTTAAAAACATCTATCTGGCTCAGATGCCTGCTGACCTTCGCAAAGGAATTGACGGTTACGTCTCCCTGGTTCAAGGACCTCTCGCTCTGGATCCGCTGGATGGATCCCTCTTTCTCTTCGTTAATCGACAGAAGAACAAGATCAAAGGTATCCTTCGTGACGGAAATGGATTCTGGCTTGTTTATAAGCGACTCTCCAGATCTTCCCTTCAGTGGCCTGTCAGCCCTGACCAGTCCGACTTCATGCGAATTGACTGTTCGCAGCTGGCTTCTCTGCTTTCCGGTCTGTCGATTGTTCCCCAGCCGGCATTTCTGCCACGAACTTATAAGTATGTTTAAACCAATTTAAAAGGATGATTTTCTTGAAGGAATATCAAGATAAATCATCCCATTTACTTTATCTATCGCTCTAAATATGTTAAAATTAATACATGAATGTGCCGAACCCTTACCAGACAATCCGCAACGAGCTCCTCGAAGATCTTCATCATCAGATCAGCACCATGACGGAAGAAGAGAAAGACAAATTTATTGAGGATATGTACCTGGATCTCTATTTCGCTAAAGAAATCAATAAAGCCGTGAAAAGCGGCCGCTTTGGTCCTTCTACGGAAAAGATGGTTCCCTTGAAACTGGATTACTCTGAAAACGAGGACGGCGGCCCAGATATCAATATTCTGAATAAACAGCTGGCTCAGCTTGATCTGAAAGCCGATGATTGTTTTAACCGGGCTGCGAAATATCAGGAAGAGGGAGACCGCTATCGTAAAGAAGCTGAAGATTTAAAGCTCAGTTCTGTTGAAGGAAGCAAGAAAAACCTTCCACCAAGTGCAGAAAGCAGGAAGCGGTCAAAGAAACCACTACCTTCAGTGTAGAAGGGAAAAGCGCATTTGCCCAGTTTGCGGCTGTGAGATGAAAACTGTTGGAATGAAACGTCACTATAGGATTCATCGGATTCCCGCTCGCTATAGGCTGGAAGAAGTGCTGCGTGAGACAGTCGCGTGCCCAAACAAGTGTACGGATGAAAACGGGAAAGCCATCATCCGCACCGCCGAACCTGACGAGCCTGCACTGATCGACAAGAGTGTCGCAACTTCCTCTATGGTCGCGGGAATTGCCTACGATAAGTTCGTAATGGGAACCCCGGCCTATCGTCAGGAAAAGCACCTGAGTCTCACGGGACTGCCGATCAGCCGTCAGACCATGGGCAACATCCTGGAAAAAACTTACGATCTTTATCTGAAGCCCCTCGTAAAACAAATGATTGAGGATCTCCCAAACTGTAACGTCGTCCATATGGATGAGACGGTTTTAAAGTGCACGGAGGTTAAAGATCGAAAACAGTCTTCTATGGTTGTCGCCGTCAGCGGAATCTATGAAGAGAACCAGATGGCTGTCTATAAGTTTTTCCCTTACAAGAAACAGGAGTTCGTAATCGCCCTCCTTGGCGGTTCTTTTCGTCATGCCCTTATGACAGACGGGCTTTATGCATATGCCAACTACTATGGCCCCTGCAGAAAGCTCAACTGTATGGCCCATGCGAGAAGAAAGATCTTCGAAGCCATCAAAGTCCGGTCAGACTTCGCGCAGTATCAGGCAGACGTCCTGAAGTGGGAAAAGACCACACTGGAGAACGACGAAGAGGCCGCAGAAGCGGCAGCCCAGCTGGACGAAACAGAGAGACCCGAACCAAGTCCGGGTCTCCAGATTCTGCTCACAGCCCTGTCTCTGTTCGGGAAGCTCTACCACATCGAATCCCACGTTGCTTCTTACTCGCACGAGGCGAGAACCGAAGTTCGGCAGGAACTTTCAAAGCCCTGCTTTGAAAGACTCACAAGAGTCATGATGGAGATTCAGAGTGGATTCGAGGAAAGAAGCACCGCCTACAGAGCAGCCAAGTACTTCATGGATCGAGCGAACTCGTTGGGAAGGTACCTGGAAGACGGTGATTATCCGATCGACAATAATGTGGCAGAAAGAGCCGTAAAGCCATTCGTGATCAATCGCAAAAACTTCCAGACTACGAAGAGTATCAAAGGTGCGGAAGTCGTCGCAGCGTTTATGACTTTGTTTCGATCGGCTGAAATGAACGACTTAAATCCAGAGCGCTACATGGAGTACGTTCTGGATGAACTCAAATGGTTCAAAGACGATGAAATCGCGGTAGATGTATTGAAGTCACTTCTGCCGTATTCAAAGGATTTACCTGAATATCTTCGAATTGGATACCGTGGACCGGATCCGAAGTATGAAGAAAACGATGAAGAATAAAAAATACGCCAAGCGGGATCTCGAAAGGGATCCCGTTTAGCGTATCTAATATTCAGTCTCGCGTATACCCGTCGATTGTTTGACACTTACATTCGTTCGGGGAATCTGCAAGCCTTATCATAATTCATAATGAAGCGGCTATAATGGTAGACAAAACCCGGCGTTCAAGCCGGCAAGGAGAAGTACCAATGTTATTAGAAGGAAAATGCGCGGTGGTGACCGGTGCCTCGAGCGGCATGGGCAAAGCCATCGTCGAACGTTTCGTGAAGGAAGGCGCGAATGTCGCAGCGGTTGCCCGTCGTAAGGAACGCCTCGAAGCGCTCAAGGAATCGCTGAGCGACGCGCCAGGAAAAGTCGAAATCTTCGCAGCGGACGTATCCGTCGCAGAAAACAATGACGCCATGATTGATTTCTGTCTGGAAACGTTCGGCGGCTTCGATATTCTGATCAACAATGCGGGCGTCATGGACGACATGGCCGGCGTAGCCGATGCGACCGATGAAAAATTCGATCACGTCATGAAAGTCAACGTATTCGGCCCGATGTGCGCCATGCGCAAGGCTGTCAGAGTCTTCAAGGAAAAAGGAACCAAAGGCTCCATCGTCAATGTCGCTTCGGTCGGCGGCATGCGAAATGTAGCCGGCGTGATCTACTGCGCCTCCAAAGCTGCCCTCATTTCCATGACCAAGAACACGTCCTTCATGTACTGGGCAGACGGCATTCGCTGCAACGCCATCGCTCCAGGCGGAATCGCCACGGAAATCAGCACTTCCATGGGCATGCCGAACATGGACGGCTATGGAAAAGTATCGAAAATGCTGGCAATGTCTCCAGAACCCGGAGCCCCGGAAGAAATCGCCAACGCAGCGCTCTTCCTCGCTTCCGATCAGTCTTCCTACGTTTCCGGCGACGTGCTCGTCGTCGACGGCGGCTGGATTTCCTAAGCCTTGTACGCGGGTCAAAAGGCAAAATCAAAAGAATTCTCACTGGATAACCGATCGAATCCCGACCGAGGCCATGCCAGGCACGGCACGCGGACAGACCGATTTCCTTTCCAGACAAAAGCGCCCGATCTCTTCGATCGGACGCTTTCTTGTTCATGATTTGATATGGAAAAGATGCGTTTCTCCTGAATCCGGCAGGAAAGCACCAGAACGATCTTTGAACAAACGAGCCGATCCCCTTGAGACAGGAAAACCAGATCCGCAAAAGAAGACGGATGTCTGCCGATATCTTCTTTCTTTGCGGATCAGCTCATCTCTTCAAGAGCGGACATCTTCTCTTCCCATTCCTTCGTATAGGCCGCAATCTCGTTATGCTTATCGTCAATCCGGCCATCGAGTTCTTCCATCTTGCGATAGTCCTGATAATATTCCGGATCGTAGCGAAGCTCACGCAGCTCTTCCAGCTCAGCTTCGGCTTTTTCCAGCATGGCTTCGAGTTTGGTCACGCGATTGGAAAGGGTGTTTTTCTCCTGACGCAGCTGCGCAGCCGTTTTGGGAGCGGGCGCTGCAGCCGGCGTACGGCCGCGGCGCGAAGAGGCCGGGACTTCAGCTGTTTTGAGGGAATCGAGCGTTCCCTCTTTTTCTTTTGCGCGTATTCGGTATACGAGCAGTCATAAAGATGACTGTCCTCGCCGATTTCAAGAACCTTATCGGCCATTTTGGACAGGAACATACGGTCGTGGGAAACGAACAGCAGCGTGCCGTCATAGTTTTTAAGCGCGGCTTCGAGAGCTTCTTTGGCTGGAATATCGAGATGGTTGGTCGGTTCGTCAAGAATCAGAAGGTTATCGTGATTCATCATCAGACGGGCGAGCGAGAGACAGACTTTTTCGCCTCCGGACAGATCGTTCACTTCCTTGAACACCTCATCCTGGGTAAACAGGAACGCAGCCAGTACGGAACGGATCTGCGTCTGGCTTGCTTCTGGCTGATCGTCCCAGAGCGTATCGATTACGGTCTTGCTGGAATGCATGGCGGCAGTTTCCTGATCAAAGTAGCCGATATCGATCTGATGGCCGAACGCAAACTGACCGCCTAAAGGCGGGATCTTTCCAATCAGCGTTTTTAGCAAGGTCGACTTGCCGATGCCGTTCGGGCCGACAATGCCGATGCGGTTCTGACGGAACAGTTCAAAGCTCACCGTTGAAAGCGGATGGTCATAGCCAAACGTCAGGCCTTCTGCTTCCAGAACCCGGTTTCCGCCTTTGCGTTCGCTGGAAAACTCCGCTTTGATCCGCGATTTGTCCGCGGTCGTATCGTCGAGCTTTTCCATACGGTCGAGATATTTGATTTTGGACTGGGCAAACGCAGCCTTGGATCGCTTGTAGCGAAATTTTTCAATCAGAGCTTCCAGACGGGCAATTTCTTCCTGCTGACGGACGTAGGTGTCGTGGTTTTTCTTAATCCACTCTTCCTTGGCTTTGACGTAGTGAGAATAGCTGCCTGGAAAGCGCATCGTTTTTCCGCGGTCAATTTCGACAATTTCATCGCACACTTGGTCGAGAAACATACGGTCATGGCTGACGAGAATGACGGCGCTTGGATAGCGGCTGATATAGCTTTCGAGCCATTCAATCGAATCCAGATCGAGATGGTTGGTCGGCTCGTCGAGCAGCAGAACGTCCGGCTTTTCCAGCAGCAGCTTTACGAGCGCGATGCGGGTCTGCTGACCGGAAGAAAACTCATTGATTTTTTGGAAAGATCGCTTTCTTCAAAACCAAAATGGAAGAAGACGCTGCGCATTTCGTGTTCGTAGTCGTAGCCGCCCAGCGATTCAAAACGGGTCTGAAGCCGGTCGTATTTTTCCAGCTGCTTTTCGCTGGAATCTTCCGCGAGCACTTCCGCCTGCCGCGCCAGTTCCGCTTCGACTTTGCGCAGTTCAAAGAAGACGTCTTCGAGCGCTTCTAAAACGGTCTGATTTTTATCTTCAAAGACGGTCTGGGACAGTGAACCGATCCGGACCGCGTTGGGGACAATTCTTTCGCCGCGATCAAAATCTTCTTTTCCGCTGATGATGTTGAGGAGCGTTGTTTTTCCGCATCCGTTACGCCCGACCAGACCGATTTTTTCGGTGCCTTTGACCTGCAGACTTGCATTGGACAGAACGTCCTGGGCGCCATAGGACTTATATAAATTGGATACCTGCAGTTTCATGGGATTTCCTTTCTGTATCGTTTTTCTGCCGATTCCATAACGCATTAAAAACGAGATGTATCGTTTTTCGCATGGAAACGACGGATATGGGAGTAGCCGTACTTCGGCTTTTCGTTTCGTAGAAAAAGGATCCTCCTCTTGGCCGATTTCACTATGAAAGCCGGCGGATTCAGGATCCTGTTTTTTCCTGCTTATTTTACTCGGAAGGAGTGTCTTCGGGCGAGTCAGAAGACGCAGCCGCCGCACTTTGCGAAGCGGTTGTCTGGGAATGGCTTTCCTCCTCATGGGAAATGGAATTTTCGTCAAGCGTAATCGAATAGCCGCAGGCATTGAGAATGCCCTGCGCGATTCCGCGGGCCAGCGTATCTTCGTTTTCCAGAAAATACGTTCTGGATGCTTCATTCTGACTGGACGCGTAGCAGAACACCAGCGAGTTCATTCCATACGATTGGGAGAACATCTCATTGGCTTTCCACTGCTCGCTCTGGCCGGCGCTCGTCAGACGGCCGCCGGTTTCGCGCAGTGCCGGAAACAGCGAATACGGTTCGAGCTCATACGCCTCGTCCACAGTGAGCTGGTCGTACGTATTTCCAATATTCAGCTGGGAAGAGACTACGGGCGTGCTCAGCAAAATTCCATCGCTCAAAAGCGCGCTGGAAATCGAATTGCCCAGAACGCCGTTGGTAAATGGCGAACTGATCATATATGGATAGGGCTGCTCGGCATCGCTCATCGTCAGCGACAAAAGATTTTTGCCTGCGAAGAGTAGCCGATCCCTGCGCGGGAGTTTTCTCCTGCGTAGCCTTTGAGTTCTTCCTTATCGCGGGAGAACGTGACGCGAAGCCCGGCGCTTTCGAGATATCTGGCAATACGCTGAGCGAATTCCCAGCTGTGCTCGCTCTCGTCAAAGCTGCCCTCACTGTACCATTCGAGAGGCATGCCGTTTGGATCGACCAGATAGCCGGAAGGGTCGATGACCACATCGGTCACTTTCACAATCGGCAGCGATTCCGTTACCGTCAGAAAGATGTAGTTTTCATCGGTGTCGATGCTAAACTTGTCGAGATAGTCTTTCGAAGCATCCACCTGCACGCTGGAGACTTTCTTGTCGTTTCGCATCGTAATCAGCGGAGAGGAGTGCATTTCCTCATCGCTGTAGGCTCTTGCGTACGTATAGCCGTTAGTCAGATACACTTCATAAACGCCGGCGGGCAGGTTCTGCAAGTCGATTCCACTATCTCCGCCGCCGGTAAAGGTCGTCGTAATTTCTTCTCCGGTTTTAATATTGACCAGCTTGACGTTGCGTCCAAAATAGCCGTCGGTTTCCAGAGGAGAATACGTCTGATCGTAAAACACAAGGGACGTACCGTAAACCGTGTAGTCGCCCACACGCGTTTTATCCGCATAGCTTTCCTGCGGTTTGGAGTTGAGATCCGAGAGGGTAAGGGAGTCCAGATAGGTAAGCGAAAGCCGTTCTGCAACCGAAGGCTGGCGCATAAAGAGAAGGCTGATGCAAAGGACGATAACTAAAACCGCAACCGTGAGTGCAATCTTTCCTTTTCGAGTCAGCCTGCGTTTTCTTTTTCTGTTTTTGCCCGTGTTCTTCGCAGAAACAGGCTTTTTGTATTCTTAGGCGAATTGGGAGTCATCATGGTCAAAGCGTAACAAAAACCGCTTAAACAGAAACAGCTTATAAAACGCATTCACACAGGGCTCTCAATTTGTCGTCTCCCGCAAACCTCCTGCCCCATCCGTTTTTCAAAAGGCATTGAAAAAGAAGGGCCGCCACAACCCTTCTTTTTCAATTACGTAGAGAGTTAAAAGAGGAAATATGGAAGGGATTGATCAGCCGCTGCGCTGACCCAACGTTATGTCTCTTCCCGAATTCAATATATCAACTGACGCAAGTCAGACGCTTTCCAATGCCCATTTTTATTAAGACGGTATTAAGGTGCAGCATTTGTCATTTCACGAGCGGATTTCGCCTTCCCTCGGTCTTGTTTTTGTGGGATCGCATACGCTCCGAAACCGCAGAAAGCAGGGAGTGCACAGCCTCAGCGACAGAAGAAATCCACTCCGCGTCGTCCAGTCAAAGAAGAAAGGAACGATCAGGAAACAGCACCTCCAGAACACAGGTTATTCAAACCGGACGATTTCTTACCCTCTATGCCGAATTAAAACCAAAAAGAATTTTCAGACAAAAATGCCGCGCAAAAGAGATCCCAGTCCCGCCCAGCTTCCAAACAGCAGGCGTTAGGCAGAAGCTCTTCTATCGGCGATCTCGGTTCGCGCAGAATCCGGCCTTCCGGTTTCTCATACATCCGCATATGAAAAGTACCGGTCGGGCAAACCGGTACTTTTCGGTATTGAAAATTATGAAAAGAGAAGAAAGGAAATAAGAAGTCCTGAATTGTATTCAGCTTCTTTGACCAGAGGCTTTCTCTGACCACGATCAGTATCCGATCCTTACCTAAAATGAGAGTTAAAAGAGAATTTCTTTTCATCAGACACAGAAACACCCGGATGGGCGGTCCGGGTGTTCTGTGTAAATTATTGAGAAAAAGAAAGAAAAAAATTATGATTGAAAAATTATTATTATTGGAAATCTGCTGCTTTGATTTCCACGGTCTTATCTTAACGTCTATTTTTAGAATATTTCAATTAACGCTTGACTTTTTATCCGCCCCTGACGTCTTGAACAAGCTTCACGAGAATAAAGGCAATTTGCCTCTGAAATGAAAGCTGTTTCGATTTTTATGCGTAAATGGAATACATAGTCTTTCGACCGCCTCCTCATTTTCTTTCGATCCAGGACGTCCCGTTACACCGCACCGTCCCGTTATTTCCGTCCTCCAAAACGGTTTTCTGATTGAGCTTACGGAAATGACCAATGCATTTTGTGCCCATAAAAAATCCTCTGCACGGGCGAATGAGCAGAGGATCATGCGTCCTGGGCAAGGAACGCATTTTTGGAAGCTGGGCTGCTTCCGAATGATAAGCAATGTCATTAAGTTAAGATTTCTCAGACCACATCAGCGTTAAGCAGTGATGTGGTCTTTTTCTACTCTTCAAGTCAAATCTCGAATGATTCGAGTTTTTCACTTTTTCTAAAAATCTATTGACAAATTTCTGCCGCCGCGTGGCTGCTTCGCAGCCGATGGGGAGAACTTAAAGGAGTTTTCCCTATGACTGCTATCGCCAAAGAATGTTCTTTCTTCAGAAACACCTTCCTCAATATCATCAGCTCAGAAACGGCGAACCCTGCCAATTTTACTTCTCAGTCCGCCTTCACCCGTAAGCGGCAGATTGACCTGCATGAGCTTGTCCTTCTTCCGTTTCAGCTGACAGAGGAATCCCTCGCTGCTTCCTTTCCCTGGATCCTGTTTAAGGGCGGATCATCTGTTTCAGCCTCTGCTGTGTCTCAGGCCCGTTCCAAAATCAACTCTTCACTTTATAAAAACGTCTTCAATCGGTTTAACAAGGCAACTTCCAGCTCTGATGTTAAAACCTTCAAGGGTTATCGCCTCCTCGCTGTAGATGGAAGCGAGATTCAAGTTCTTCCTGAACAGGACAATGACATCACCTATGGCGCTTCTAAAAAGGCAAGAAGAGGCACTTTGTTCATTTGAATGCCGAATTCGACGCCCTCAACTCCGTCTTTACTGACGCGCTGCTTCAACCCGGCTCTGAGAAGAATGAAGATTCAGCTCTTCTTGAACTCGCTCAGCGTTCTTCATTTCAGAAAGCCATCTTCATCGCTGATCGGGGATACGAAGCTCTTATGTCTTTCTATCGCCTGCAGAAGGAACATGTCCCTTTTGTCATACGTATCAAAGACGAGACATCATCTACAAGCATTCTCAAGTACTATAAGACTCCCGAGTCAGAAGAGTATGACATTCCTTTCAATGTGATTCTGACCAGTAAAAACAACAGGCATGTCAAAGACCATTGGGATGTCTATAAGTACATCTCTTCGTACAGGAAGCAGCCTGAATTTGACGGTCAAACGACTGAACTCCCTTTAAATATCAGGGTTGTGAGGTTCAAAGCTGCCTGCGAAGGGAATGAATCATTCATTACCGTCTGCACCAATCTGTCGGAAGCTGAGTTTGGGACCGAGGACATCAAGCAGATCTACCGTCTGCGCTGGCAGGTTGAAGTCGGCTTCAGGGGACTGAAACGAAACACCGATCTTGAATGGACTCATTCAAGGAAGCTTGATCTGGTCCAGGCAGAGATCTATGCCAAAATGACTCTCTACAATCTTTGTTCCCGTTTGCGCAACAAGGTAGAAAGATCTCGTCAGCACCAGAAGCGCATCGCTCAGGCCAAAAAGCACAAGCAGAAGGCAGATTTCGGATTCATCATCAAAACGATTCAACAGTGGCTGTTCAAAAAAGCCAGAATCAGCTTGAGTACACTGGAAGATCTTCTTCTGGCCAGGATATCTCCGATCAGAGAAGGAAGAGCTGATACCAGAAAGAAGAAGTGACAGATTTGAAAACCGAAAAGTCATCAGGATGATTTTTTCAACAGGTAGAAAATCATCCTTTTCGTCATGCCTGAGACGCAAAATATAAGAAATGACAACGCTCATGAACAGGGTATACGATTTTTATCCCTCCTTAACTTAATGACATTGGAATGATAAGAGAAAAGAAAGGAAAAATGATTATGATTTCAGGAAATCTGCTGCTTGATTTCCTTGATTTCAGGATACCGTTTTTCTGGAAAGATGTATTCTGACGCCCGCAATTTCTTTATAGCTTCTTAATACCATTTTGCATTCGTTAATTCAGCCTTGATCTGTTCCAAATCCGTACGGCGATACTTCTTTTCACCAATAGAAACCGCCGGTCGCGCCATATCACCAGCTGCTTCCAGTCCCCTGTCCGGGAAAAAGCATTGTCGACTGTCTGCCAAGGCAGTACCCAAAAGAAAAGAGAGCCTGAGGCGTTCTATCGCCGTTTCATCGGTTCTGTCCAGCTTCTGTATACGGGGATGCCTGCATATACCATTTATTCCGCGCATCCTTGTTTCCTGCTTTCTCTTCCGCATCTTGTAAAGAAAAGAGCCGCTACCGGCTCTTTCTTCTTAGTTTAGAGATGCTCGCCGGGCCCAACTCCCCGGTTCTCTTTTGACCATACAGGTGTGTGGCTGCTGGGTAGATTCACCACCTCGAGTATCTCTGAAAAATTATATCCTCCAAAAATTGTAAAGTTCTATTTCACCAGAATTGTTAAGTTTTTATTTGACTTCGATCACCCTGTTTAACAGATTCTTTACTTCCTAAAGTAAATATATTATTTCCAATATGTTAATTTCATGAGCATATTTTTAGCGTTGCTGGGGTACTGATCCTGACGGACGGATACTCATTGCTGGTTGTGTGCTGGTTACGGAGAATTTTTCATGCATTCTGCGGATATGTTTTAACTGCATTCGAATTATCGCAGAGCAACAGTGGATTTTTCCTGTTCCCGCTTTATGTAAAGTAATTTAAAGAAAAAGGCCGTCTCCGGGGCGAATCGGGACGACCTTTTCTAAAAAAGAGAAAAAGAAAGGAAATTGTATTATTCAGGAAATCTGCTGCTGATTTCCATGGCTGTATACTACCCCATCCATTGGTCTCTGTCTTCTGAGAAGACCTGTTTTTCTTAATTATTTCTTTACAACCGCTTTCACAGTTTCGTCGCTGGTTTTGAAAGCGGTTGTTGTTTTAAGCAGTAAGAATTGGAATGAATTAAGGCAGAACGGGATGTACGTATCCGATCAGCGGATTGGCGCAGGATACGGAATAAACCGCTGTAGTGTATCCGTTCCAGCCGCCGTGTACAGCCTGTCCGTTGCCGATGTAGATTGCTACATGGCCCTGGTACACACAGATATCGCCAGGAACGGGGTTGTTCGTCAGCGGGCCAAGAGAAAGATAGGCTTCTGGAGCGCCGTGGAAGTTGATGCCGACCGTTTTAAGCGAATTGGTCACCAGCATGGTGCAGTCCTGATTCACGCCGATCTGCGCAAGGGCTGCCTGTGCGATTTTGTCGTAGCCGCTCAGATCTTCCTTTCCTTTGCCGTTCTCGTCATAGACGTAGCCGTCTTTGGTTACGGACATTTCTTTCTGTCCGTTTTCATCGAAACTGTAGCGAACGCCGTCCACATCGCGGGTCTGGCCTTTGACGATGGATCCGTCGGCATCCAGGTAGTATTCCTTGCCTTCGTAGTCGGTCCAGCCTGTCTGCGTATTGCCGTTTTCATCGAGCAGATAGGTCTTGCCGTCCTTTTCAATTTCAGCGGCTTCTTCTACCTTGCGGCCGGTCGTTTCATCATAGTAGACGGTTTTGCCTTCTTCTTTGACAAAGCCGGTTACTTTCTGACCGTTCTCATCAAAGAGATAGTTGCCGTCTTTTGTATTCAGCTTTCCCGAAGCGAGAAGACCAAACTGATCGTAGTAAACGGTTTTTCCTTTTTCTACGACTTCGCCGGTTTTCTTTTCGAGAAGACTGGTTGTTTTATTTTTAATCGTTGACTGATTTCGATCGATTCCATTAAAGAAATTGGACGAAACCGACATGGCTTCTTTTCCAAGTGATTGATTTGCGGGTTCAGCAGCAAATACGGACACTGATGGAATACCGCAGGCTACTGCCATTGCTAAAGTCATCGCGGCATGTCTTGCCAGAAACTTATTTTTCATAGTTGGTCCTCCTTGCGCTTGCCCAAAGAGAGTACCAATTATCCAAAACGGAAGCAAAATGACCAGAATAATTTCTTAAATATTTCCAAACAATCCGATTCGTATAAAAGCGATGGGCCCTTTAAGTAAAGGGTCTTCACGCAGAATGTGGAAAAGTGTGTGTGAATCACGAAAATTGTAAAAAAATGAGTGTTCATTATACATATACATTTTTAAAGAAATTTGGAATTCTCATAAACAAAAAGAAATCGCTTACTTTGTCAAAAATCCGATACCTATCGTTAAATGAACATTAAAGCGGCTTTCAGAAACGCCTTGACGACTTTGCAAAAATGAGGCGTTCAAAATTCTGTTCTCGTTATGCATACATCCCCTGTCCTTTGGGGCGCTTCTTCCAAGCCGCTATCCGCCGGAATGTATTTCCTGTTTCTGCGCGGGATGAAGCTCTGTGAATGGAATTTGGCACGCTTCATAATGATTTACATTTCCCTGGAAAAATCTTTCGATACAAAAAGACAGCCGCATCGGGTTCGTCTCGATGCGGCTGATGATATTCGCTGAATACAGCTGAGTATAAAGGTTTAGAAAATCAGGTTGCGCGGAGTACGCGGATACGGCTGTACGTCGCGGATGTTCTGGATGCCGGAGAGGTACATGAGCATGCGGTCAAATCCAAGACCGAATCCGGAATGAACGCATCCGCCAAAGCGGCGCAAGTCCATGTACCACTGCAGAGTGGATTCTTCCATGCCCATGTCGTCCATTTTCTTTTTCAGAACATCGTAGCGCTCTTCACGCTGGCTTCCGCCGACGAGCTCGCCGACATACGGAACGAGAAGGTCGCAGGCCGCTACGGTCTTGCCGTCTTCGTTTTCACGCATGTAGAACGCTTTGATTTCTTTCGGATAGTCGATCAGGAACACCGGACCGCCTACAACCTGTTCGCAAATGTAGCGTTCGTGCTCGGACTGAAGATCCATGCCCCAGTAAATGTTCTTGTTGTCGAAGCGGTCTTTGACTTTTCCAGTTCCTTGATGGCTTCGGTATACGTCATACGACGGAATTCGCTGTCGGCTACCTTTTAACGCGATTGATGCAGTCTTTATCGATCATTTTCTGGAAGAACGCCATTTCTTCCGGTGCATGTTCCAGAACGTAGCGGATGCAGTACTTGATCATGTCCTCGATCACGTCCATGTTATCGGACAGATCCGCGAAAGCGAGTTCCGGTTCGATCATCCAGAACTCAGCCGCATGACGGGTCGTGTTTGAGTTTTCCGCACGGAACGTCGGACCGAACGTATATACGTTGCGGTACGTCAGCGCAAACGGCTCAACGTGCAGCTGGCCGGATACGGTCAGCTGGGCGTGCTTGCCGAAGAAGTCCTTTTCGTACTCCTGATCATCAATGGTCGTTACGGTAAAGCATTCACCGGCGCCTTCCGCATCGTTTCCCGTAATGATTGGCGTTTGTACATAAACAAAGCCGCGGTCCTGGAAGAACGTATGAATCGCCATGGACAGAACGGAACGCAGACGGAATACCGCGTAGTACGTGTTGGCACGCGGACGAACGTGCGGGATTTCGCGCATGAATTCATAGCTGTGTCTCTTCTTCTGCAGCGGATAGTCATGATCCGCCATACCGAGAACGGTAATGGAATCGGCTGCCACTTCGAGAGGCTGTTTAGCCTCCGGTGTCGCGTGGACTGTACCTTTTACTTCAATAGCACTGCCGGTTGTGATTTTGGAAGCCTGTTCGTAGCCTTCCATTTCTGGAGAATAGACAATCTGAAGATTGGAGAAGCAGCTTCCGTCATTGAATTCGATAAAGCTGATATTTTTCGAATTTCGATTGGTTCTCACCCATCCCTGCAGGGTCACGGGTTTTCCATCGTATTCGCTGATCTTTTCTTTCAGTTTCTTTACAAGCATTAAAATGCTCCTTTCCTTAAAGAGAAAAGCGTCCCTCCATCAGGAACGCTCCAATCCGCAGATCTGATTCAGGCGGATTAATTCATGCGCCATAGGCACAGAAAAACGTCTCGCTAAGAGCTATGGGTATTAAACCATTGCGAGACGTAAATTACAATATGAGCGCCAGCTAAAGCCGAAACAGAGCGTCACAAAGCCGGCCGTTCCAGCCAAATCGCGGTCTTCCCGTTTTGCTTTTCGATGCAAAAACACCTGCCTTCTCGCAGAAAAAGGCAAGTGCAGACAGCTTAGCTGTTTCCGTTTTTGGTGGAGGCGCTGTCCATGGAGTTGGTCGTGAAAACGAGCTCCTGAATCGAGCTGACCACATCAACGGCTTTGACCATCACGTGATGCGGAACCTGAAAATGCTGGTGGGTAAAATCGACGATGCCGATTATGCCGTTGGCAATCAGACGGTCAACGGTAGCCTGGATATCTTCCGAAATGGTCAGGATGGCAATGCGGCATCCTTTGGGGATGCGTGTTTCCAGCTCATCGAGCGAGTATACATTGATGCCGAACATGTTTCCGGTCTTGGCCGGATCGATATCGAACGCGCAGGCGATTTCGCCGACGACATAATCCCACTTGTTATAGTTCATCAGGGCACGGCCAAGGTTGCCGGCACCGACCAGAATGATTTTTCATCAAAATCTACACCAAGCTCCTGATTGAAAATCTCGATCAGTTTGTCTACATCATATCCGTAGCCCTGTTTTCCCAGGTTTCCAAGAAACGAGAAATCGCGGCGGATCGTAGTCGGTTCAATGTCTACGAAGTTGCTCAGCTCGCGCGACATGATTTTGGAAACCCCGTTTTTCTGAAGTTTACGAAGCGCTTTAAGATATACCGGATATCTCTGCAGGGTCGCCTTTGGAACAGAGTTTGCGTTTTTCATGATTATCACCGCTCCAATCATAACAAAGAATTCCTAATTTGTGAATTTATCTCTTATTTGAACAAGAGATTTTTAATCCAAAAAACAGATATGTCTGTATTTTCAAAAGACCGCCCCTAAATGGGAGCAGCCTCGAGCGTTTTACGATGATTTTTATGATTTTTCTGTACGGATCGGTTTAGACGGCTTGCTTCTTTCCCTTTTTAAGAGGGTGCTCGACCACGCCTTAAACAGGCGGACAAGCGAGGGCAAAGACCACATCCAGCGATTGAGAGCGATTTTCTTCAGAAAAATGCGCAGAGCGCCCTGCGCTGCCTGCCGGCTGTCCCGTAAAATCCGCCGGCGCAAAATCATGGGCCAGGCCACTTCGCAAATCCAGAGCGCCAGATTCATGAACAGGAACAGAACGATCAGGCAGGCCCCGTAGGACCAGCGAAGCGCAATTGTCAGCACTCCAAAAGCAGAACCGTAAGCAGTACGAGAAGAGCGCCGACCCATTTTCTTAAGCGCCTGTGATCATCAAAGAGAATACGTGTCCTTCCTTTGTTTTCTGGCTCCTGTCCATTTAAGGCGTTTTCGAAGTCCATACGGGCAAAGAGCAGACGCCAGTCCGAATCCTTTCTGGCGTTTTCAATCGCCGCATGCCACAGACGGCACGCGGCAATATTGGCCTGCGAAGGAACGGTCTTTTCGGTCTCGATCTGCAGCTCCAGATCGAGTGCCTTTAAAGCGGTCTGTGCCGAGATCTGCTCCGGCTTAAACGCGCTGATCGTTCGCTGAAGCTTTTCTCTGGACGGGGAAGCCGTCGAAATTTCATTTTTCATATCCTGTTCAAGCTGCATGAGAATCGCGCAGTAAGTATCTTCCATGAGGCCGCCTCTCTTTCTCAGTTTCCGGATTTTCAACTTTGCATCGTTTTGCACGGGCTTAGTTTCGCTGGCCAGAGCCCGTCTTGTATAACGATCTTCTTACCCATTCGCGCTTATTCGTGCTTAATTCAGGCGAATGCGAATGAGCACCTGCCGGGCAATCCAGGCGATGCAAAGTCCGGAGAGCACGGAAAGCGCAAGCAGGGCCGGCAGAAACAAGCCCATGAAAAACTGCTGATAAATCCAGGCAATCGCAATGACCTGTCCGATCGTATGACAGGCCGCACCCAGCGTACTGACTCCGTAAATGGAAAACCAGCCCGAACGGTATGCCAGCGTCATGCCGATCAGAGACAGCGTACATCCGCATGCCGAGAGCAGAAAGCTGACGGAAAAGAGGGTACCAGTGGCCAGCGAAGCCAGGAAAATGCGCAGTACGGTAACCGCACACATTTCCTTTGGTCCATAGGCATACAGCGCGAACAGGCCGGCAATATTGGCCAGACCGATTTTGTAGCCGGGAATGATCGTAATCAGCGGAAAGAAAGATTCGACGATCTGCATGAGAATCGCTGCCGCGATCAGCAGCGAAAGAATCGTCATTTTACGAATTGTCCGGTTCATTGAATCACCGTATCTTCCTGGGCTTCACTGCCCTCAATCGTCACAATCGTCTCGTTGGGCAGACAGACAATGGGAACCGCCGGCGAATCTACATACCCCTGTCGGGAGCAGTAATGATGGGGCGAGTTTTCCTGCGTGACCGCAGCCTTACCATTTTTATGGAAATGTGGACCGTGCCTAAGGTGCCTTCCACCGAATATTCGCCGTCTTCGCTGAGCGGAAGCCGGAGCTTTTCTTCGCTGCGCACTTTCACGACGGCATATGAGCCGCCTTCTTTATAGTTCAGAAGCGGAAAAAGCAGAAGCACTGCACACGCCAGCAAAAGAACGATCAGAATCTTGTCCGCTTTGCGAAGACCGTCTTTGGAAAGGTCCGGACGGATCCGCTCGCGTCGAGACGATCTGGAACGCGTCGTACCCTTTGGCGACGTCTGAGGCAGCGCTGCATCCGTCTCTGCCGTTTTGCGCTCTGGACTGAATGAATTTTCCGGATAATCTTTGCGCTCTGGCATGGGTCTGCCTCCTTTTCTGTCTTACTATTCAGTATACCGGATCACGGCCTGGGTTTTGGTTTTCGAAACAGGCCGCACTCGGTTTGGAAATCCATGCAGGCCAAAGAAAACCCGCAGCATCGCTCTGCGGGTCTTTTTCGAATGGTGAAATTGCACTCGCCATTTGCGTCCAGACAGGATTTATCTTTTCCGCGTAGCGGATAGTGGAGTGCGTCGCCTTTATACTTGGCCAGATTCTTTTGACCAGAATCAGATTCTTTGTGATATCTACTTCCGGATCTATGTCGTATTCTTCTGCAATCTGTAGAAGAGCCTGATAGTCTCGTTTCTTCAGACGAATCAGAAACAGCTGCGCCAAATCCATGATCGCCTTTTCTAAACTGAAACCATGAAATCCTCGATCCATGATAAATATCCCTTTTTCTGTGATTCGGCGCATCAGTTCAAGAGCACCGATGCGTTCGTTTTTCTTAGCGAGTTTCTGGATTTCTACATCTGTGAAGAGCTTATTATCTACGTCATAAGCAGCGACCACATGGGCTCCAGCCCGTTTGCGTTTTGGAGATTTGGTCCGGAGGAAGTCGTCGCTGTCCTTGTTAAAGGGTTCGAGATGCAGAGTGGAGCCATCAATGGCATACGTCGGGTAAAGATACTTGCGATCCTCAAAGGCACCTGTAAGGAGCAGTCTGCTCATGACCTGCTCAAAGATGTCCTTAAAGAAGTCGGAACGGAGCTTGCTTCTAGCTTCGCTCAGTGCTTAATTGGCAAACTGGTTTTCTTCACAGAAGCCTGCATAAGAGGCAAGCTGGATCGGGAGATTCGTGCTCTGCATGGAGAAGATAAAGTCGACCAGCTTATCCAGAGGCAGCTTTTGGGTGTCACGACAGAAGGCGCTGTTCTGATGGTAGTTCGCATGACCGCTCATTACCGTTGCGGTCGATTCCTGGAGAATCGTACGCAGCTGGTCAGGCGATGGATGGTGACCGGAGGGCACAGTAGAGCCCATGGCGGTTTGTAAAGCGAATGCAGTGGAGCTTAAATGCGGCATGTCAATAGTTCCTTTCCAATTTGGAAAGGGGGAAAATGACCCCTTCAAGCTCCGCTGGATTATGGCCTGAAGGGCCCGCGATTTTGTCAATAATCTCATTTGTACAAGTTTTGAAACTTCCTAAACTTCCTGCCACAAAAAAGACAAATTATCTCAAATGGATAATTTGGCAATCTACAAAACCGTTAACCGAATGGCATTGCTTTTATATAGCAATTTCAATATCTATAACCGGAGTAAAAAATATGGAGAGAGTAAGGTCTTTTGTGTAAATTCCATCAAGGCATCAGACTGATACAATCAGCTTGAGCCTGACAAATTTATACAAGGAGACCACTTATGCCACGTAAAGCTAAAGCTGCACCAACCCTTCAGAAACAGATGTAAGCGTCAAATAGAACCCGTCTAGCGCCACCCCTCCGATCTCGGAAAATTATTCTGAATCGGAGGTTTTTTATGCAACTCGAAACCCTTATGAAGTGGGAAACACTTCTCGAAGATTTCTATCTTCATCCCGAACTGACTATGAAACAGTTCTGTCGGACTCGAGATCTGGACTATACCCGTTTTCGACGCATGGTTCATTGCGTCGAATCGGTAGAAAAGCTTGAACAGAAAAAGGCGCCAGAGCTTTCAGATCTGGCGTTCTTCAAAGTCGTCATTCAGGAGGAAAAATAAGATGGAATCAAAATTCAGCTTCACAAATATCTATATCGCCAAAGATCCGATCGACTTCAGAAAAGGAATGGGCGGTCTCGCTGCTCTTGTTCAGGATCAGTTTAAGCTCAGCCCTTTCGATGAATCTCTCTTCATCTTCACCAATCGCTCAAAGGGCCGCATCAAGTGCCTGTACTATGACGGAACGGGAACCTGGCTGTTCTACAAGGTTCTCAACTCCGGACATTTCGACTGGAGAATTACAGGAGATGGGATCGTGTCGATCACATCCCAGCAGCTGAACTGGCTGCTGGACGGTCTGAACATGGAGACGGGAAAGGTCTACAAGAAAACGACTCCCTGTTCCTCTGATCTGACGATTCTGCATATCCTTTCGATATAATCTGCTTATACTAAATAAGAATAATATTAATTTTATAATATTCAATATTAATTGATATAGATGGAATTATATGATATAGTTAAGGCATGAAAAATGATTTCTCCAGCCTGCTCCGTCTTATTCAAAGCCCGGATGGAGTGAAACAAGAAGATGTTTTAGAGATGTTCAAAGATGCTTCCAAAGAAGAACTTCTCAAAATAACCGCTCAGATTTCCGAGATGTTCAATTACAACTTCATCAAGAGAATCAAGAGCAGGAATGAGCGGTTTGGGACTTCTTCGGAGGGAATGCCTTCTCTGTTTGAGAACCTTCCTGAAGGGCATCTTGATGCCAATTCTAAAGCAGCGTCTGTCCTTGAGAATCTTTCTCAAGAACAGGAGGATGAGGAAATCGTTCAGACTCAAAGGGCAAAAGAAAACTCTTCACGACAATATCAATGATCTTCCTAAGATCACCAATACCATCGAACCGACCGGTCCAGAGTTTGAAGCGGTTAAAGATAAATGTGTCCAGCTTAAGTCTGTTGTTTATGACCAGATCGTTCACGTTCCTGCACAGTGGTATGTACAGCGCGATATTTACCCTGTTTATTTGTATGAAGACGAAAACGGAGAGACACATATTTTCCAGGCTAAGCCAGAAACATCCAAGCTGTTTCCAGGAAGTTATGCTTCCCCTTCTCTGACAGGGAAAATCATTTCCGACAAAGTCGTGCTTGGCCTTCCGTTCTACCGTCAGGAGCAGGATGTCAACAGGCAGGGGCTCTATCTGACCAGACAGACAATGAGCAACTGGGGAATAGAAACTTCGGAACAGTATCTGGAGTCGATATACAACCGCATGGTAAAAGATCTGAAACACAGCGGACACATTCATATGGATGAGACGCCTTTACGCGTATTAGAAAGCTCGAAAAGCGGGGGCAACAAGATGGGGACCATTATTGTTACCCGTACCAGCTGGGCGGAAAATCACCAGCTGGTCGTTTATCACGCCACCGAGCGCAAAGATAAGCAGGCGTTTGCGGATTTCCTTTCTCCGGACTATTCCGGAACAATCATCTGTGACGCAGCGGATGTACACAGGATATATAAGGACGCCACGCTTGCCTTCTGTATGGCACATGCCAGACGCAAGCTCACGGATCACCTCAAAACACGCAGGGATTACAAAGCGTATCTGAAACTGAGTGATGAAGAGAAAACGAAGTTTCTGGAGGAGGAAGAGAACCTGGGCCTGAGCCTGACCCTGAAAGCCCTCGCTCTGTTCCAGAAGCTTTATAAAATCGAACGGACAGCCAAAAATCTGCACGAAACCCCTGAGCAGATTCAGATCCGCAGAGATAAGGAAAGCCGTCCCGTGTTCGAAGCCCTCGAAGCCCTGATGTGGAAAATCTACGATGGCGCAGCCCCAAAGTCAGAATTGAAGAAAGCTGCAGAATACTTCGTCAAAAATCGAAAAGAATTAGCTGCTTTCTTAGAAGACAGAGCAACTCCAATCGATGACAATGCGTGCGAGCGAATGGTGAAGCCATTCGTAATGGCCAGAAAGAACTTCCTGTTTTCCAATACGTTCAGAGGAGCCAAAGCCACAGCCATCTGCTTCACGATCCTGCAGAGCGCTATTCTCAACGGCCTGGATCCAAGAAAGTATCTGGTCTATGTTCTGGATGTTTTATCCACACAGGGACTCCAGGACCATATCGTTGAGGGGCTGCTTCCATATTCGAAAACGCTGCCGGCTGATCTGTATGTGGAAAGGGAAGAAAATTAGAGAGATCCGAAAAAGCCAGAAGAAATTCTGGCCTTTTCTCGTGGCCAAACGCTTTTCGCAGACAAAAGCCTTCAAACTGCTCAACCAGCAGCCCACTGGGCAGTCGGTCGAGCAGTTTTTATAAAGAAGAGCGCAGACGTCTTCACGGAAATTGTGAAGGAGTCTGCGCTCGATTTCTAGACGGGTTCTATTTGACGCTTACTCATCAGATTGGCGAGCTCTTACAGAAAGAATCGACTTCTCTGCTCTGGTTCCTGTTTCTTTCAGAAAGGAGCTTAGACATGACCATTCAGATTCAAAAGTCCGTCTGCGCCGGACTCGATGTTCATAAAAACAATGTCTACGCCTGGGTCTGCTGTTCTGTGAAAGATCCTAAAACCAATGTGGACGTTCTCAAGCTCAAATCGAAAAGTTCAGATCCAACCATACGGATCTTTCTGAGATGTGTGACTGGATTCTTGAGATGACGAAGAAAATTCTGAAATCTCAGCCGCATGATCCGATCGATGTCTACATGAAATCCACCGGAAAATACTCCACACCGGTTTACAACGTCTGTGAAGAGAAAAAGCTGATTCCGCATATAGTCAATCCAAAACACGTGCGGATGATCACTGGTCAGAAAACAGACCAGAAGGACGCTGCGTGGATCGCAGAACTGGGAATTAACGGCCTTCTCAGGGAATCCTATATTCCCGAACGGCGCATTCGAGAAGCCAGACGACTGTCACGCACGCGGACAAAACTGGTTTACGTCAGAGGCGACGATATCCGTCGCATTCGAAATATCCTGACCGAAGCCAATATCCGACTTGATTTGATCTTCTCGGGTGTTGAAGGGGAATCGGCAAGGAATGTTATCCAATACCTGCTGGACACGGAGGTGCCGGTACTGGAAGAAGTACAGAAGCGGATTCGTAAATCGTGCAGTATCGTCAAGTTTGCCAATGCTCAGGAGCGTAAAGAAAAAGAAGAAGAACTTTATAAAGCGTTCGCCGGCGCCAAGTTCTCCCCCTCGCAGAAATTTGAGCTCAAATCCGCCTATCAAAGAATTGACCATACGGCTAAGCAGATTCAAGACTACGAATCTATGATGCAAGAAACTCTTGAACCGGTGAATTGAAATAGTAAACGCACCCATTGAACTCTTTCTCGTTGCATTTAGTCCTTCAACCACAATCGTTGCGTTTAGTCCTTCAATCCAGATAACTTAAGGTCGTTCTTGTTTAGCGAAAAATGTACTGACCGATTCGGCCAGTCTTCGATGTTCTCCTTCCAAAACAGACAGGAGGGCCTTATGCCTAATCAAAAACATCTCAACGCTGTCACTCGAAAACTGATTCAAGACGGTCTGGACCAGGGGCTTTCTATGGCTGAAATCGCCCGACAGATCGACAAGTCTAAAAGCACCGTCAGCCGCGAAGTCAAAGCGCACATTTCCTTTCAGCCGTGTCTTAAGGAATCTGATTCCAACGGTAAAGCTGTCATCTGGGATTGCGTCTGTATTCATGAATGCAGCCCTGACAACGGGATTTGTAAATCTCCATGTAAAAAGCGAAAGCCGATTCCTTGCGAATTCAGAGACAAAAAGGATTCTGCAACGGATGTCCTAAAGCCCATCGGCCTCGGCGGTGCAAACTCGAAAAGCGCCTCTACAAAGCGAAACAGGCGCAGGAGGAGTACGAAAAAACTCTTAGAGAATCGCGCACTGGGATCAACCTTACCGGTGAAGAATTCCAATATGTGAAACGCATCATCAGTGAAGGAGTTAAAAACGGGCAGTCTCTTTCCTCTATCTGTCAGCGCTGCCCAGAGATCCCAGTAACGGAGCGTACTGTCTATACCTGGATCGAACATCGGGAATTAGCCGATCAGGGAGTCTTAAATATCGATCTCCCCTTAAGGTAAAGCGAGAAATCCGATTCAAGCCCTCTATCAAAACGAAAAAGCGGAAAGACAATTCTGTGGTTTGAGGCCGAACTTATGAGGATTTTCAGAAACACCTCGCTTCACACCCAGGTGTATCGGTAGTTGAAATGGATACGGTCTATAACGACGTAACCAACGGGCCATTCATGCAGACTTTTCTATTTCGCGATCCGCACCATCTGTTTCTCGCTGTTTACCACACAGAAAAGACCGCTCAGGCGATGTCTGAAGGACTTAAAACTCTCCACGATCAGCTTGGAGCCCAGACTTTCCGACGACTGTTCGCGGTGGTTCTGACCGATCTCGGTTCAGAATTTACTGCAGTCGAAGAAATCGAAGCACTCGGTGTGAAAGTGTTTTACTGCGATCCGATGCAGTCTATCCAGAAAGCCTCCGTTGAGAACAAACATCTTCTTTTAAGGAGAATTTCCCCGAAGAACCGAGGCGGCCATATTTTTGATTTAGTCAAGCTGGGACTGACCAGTCAGGAGCAGCTGAACATCGCTGTCTCGCATATCAACTCATATGGATTAAAAAGTCTGCACGGTCATACGCCGTACGATTATTTCTGCTTTCTGGAAAAATCTTCTGAAATTGTGGAAAAACTAGGAATCAAAAAAATAGATCCGGCTTCTGTCCACTTGAAGCCAGATCTGTTAACTCGCTAAACAATAACGAGAGTTAAGAAGGAGAACGAACACACCTTAATTCACATATTTGGCAGTTGCATTTAGTATCGGAGTAAAAAATACACTAATCAACTGCTCTTTTTGTCGTGGCTGCATTTAGTCCTTCCAACTCAAAAATTTTAGCATGGAAGCACAGAAAAGGCGAAACGCGGCCCTGGTAAAGAAAAATCCCCTCAGTTTCCTGGCTTAGATAAAGGAAATTGAGAGGAAAGGTAGATTTTGAAACAGTAAATGGAACGCTCGTTTTTATCAGTTCAATGGGTGCGTTTACTATTTCAATTCACCAATTCCTGGGATTTCCCATCTCTCGGCGAAACAGATTCTCGGCGAAATCGGTCCGAAAATGGATTGCTTCGTAAACGTGAAGCACTTTATAAGCTGGTGCGGTCTTTGTCCCGCAAGTAATCAGAGTAACGGAAAGCACAAATCAGTGAAGATAGGAAAGGGTGGGAGATACCTGAAGCCTGTACTGATTCAGTGCGCTCCCAACGCCGTTAAAAATCCATATTTTGGCAATAAGTATAAAGCCATTTCTGGCAGACGAGGCAAGAAGAGAGCTCTGGTGGCTATTGCGAGAAAAATGATGACAGCAGCCTATCACATGCTTCGAACCGGAGAATGTTTCCGGCCCAGTGATGAATCTGACGTATCGAATACAGCGGTCCCGGCTGAGAACGAGACGGTTGAAGAAAACAGCTGCACCGAAGCCGAGAATTTCGTGGAATTGGAGAACGTCCACGAAATTCAGAAAACGGCCGTAGAACTGGTTGAACTGACAAAAGAATCAGATCCAGTTCTTATTGAAAAGGTGCAGATCCTGCTTAAACAGATTGGAATTCCCTTTCAACTGGCAGAAACAACAACCAAGTCATTGTTGGTATAACGCAGAATACAAATGATGACGGCTAAGAAAAATTTCCCTTCGCAAGGAGGGCTTTTCGTCGTGCCATAAATCATCTAAAGACTTTCACATTTTCAAAAATATCTGCCTGAAATTTCCCTGCATACTCGCGAGTTTACAAGATCCAGGCGTAAGGTTCCACAGCAAACTGAAAAATTCAAAGCCGTGCCTCAGATCAGGAGACGGTAATATGCAGGGTTCTGGTAATGCTGTTGCCAAAGCGGTCGCGAATGCGAATATCCACATCCCGCTCTTCGGTATTCCACGTCAGATCCGAAGGAGCCTCGTAATAAACGCCCGAAAGATCGCTGGCGCCAAACACGTCATCCCAGTTCACGTCCTGTCCGTATTTTAAGTCGAGGCTGGACGGTGATCTCGCCAGAGAGGGGCCTTTGTGTCCTTGATCTTGATCACGAACGGTATGGTTTCCTGTCCGTCACGGATCAGAAAGTTATACTCGCCGACCGTCAGATAGTCCAGGCCGACGGTTACAAAGCGGTTGTCCGTAATGGTAATGCCCGGCGCATCCGCTTCTACGCTCAGACGGTCCAGATCGACTTTTTCCGGATTTTCGAGATAAAGTGAGGGATTGGCGTAGACGTCGACGCCCAGCTCCAGCACAAACGTCTGGTTGGTCAGGGTAAGGTTTTGCGAACAGCCCGTCAGCATTATACACAGGCCAGCGGCAAGGAGTCCTCTGGACTTGCGCTGCCTTTTGAAAAGCGACTGGTTTCTGTACGAGGCGTTTGAACGCATCAGTGTCTGTACGCGCCGTTTCAAGGAGAAAAAGAATTTGCGGATCATACGCCTGCTTCTTCCTTTTGCGGACAAGCCAGTTCGCGGATTTTCGCGAGACGGTGCTTCATACCCGATTTGGAAATCTTTTCTCCAAAGAGATCAAAAACCGCGTCGCAAAGCTCCAGCGTGGACGCTTCCGGATTTTGCTTGCGCGCTTCCATGACGTTGGAAATTTTCATCGGCACCTTGATGCCGCGCTCTTCGATCGTCGCAATCCAGACGAGCTGTTCGCTGGCGGCTTTCTGCGTTTTCATCTCGTTGGCTACTTCGCAGTTGTCCAGACGGGTCAGCTGATTGTAAAAGTCGCGCTGAATGCGCTGGCCTTCAAATTCGAACAGCGACTGGCTGGCGCCCAGAAGACGCAGAAAATCCGCGATCTTGTCTCCGGCTTTCGTATAGACGACAAAGCCCTTTTTCGGCGTCAGCAGTTTGGCCGGAATGTAAAAGCGGTTCATCAGCTTGATCGTCATCTGCGCCAGCTCCTGCGAAGGCAGATTCATTTCCAGATGGTAATTGGCCGTCTTTGGCGAGTTGATGCTGCCGGAGGCTGAAACAGACCCTGAATAAAAGCCCGCGCGTTTTTCTCGGAACGCACCATCGTATACGGCGGCACGCTGTACAGGCCGCTTTCGCGCAAAATGCCCAGATCTTCGAGGATGTCCGAAGCCTGTTCATACACCATCAGCCGGTAGACGTTGTTCTTTTTCAGATTCATCTTTTTCAGCGTGGAAAGCTGGATATCGACCTGATACTCGTTTTTCAGAAGCTGGAACACCAGCTTGGCAATGGAGGCATTTTCCGTCTGAAAGGAAAGCCAGGTTCCCTGCGAATTCCAGTTCAGCGAAGCTCTCGAAAGAAACAGCGCGCAAAGCATCGCCCTTGCCTGTGCGCCGGAAAAGGAAAGCTTGCTGATCTCGGCTTTGACATCACTTGAAAACGACATTTTCTTTCCCTTCGTCAAGCGTGTTCAGAATGGTCTGTACGCTGCGGGCGATAGCGTCGCTGTCATGACGGATCCGTCCGTTTTCATCCACGATGGACAGCTTTTCTTCCAGGATGGCGTACGTATGGTCGCTTTCCTTCAAGGTGACGGGATAGCTTGCCTGCTTGGCGTAGCGGTCCAGCGTTTCCTGCGGAATGGGCTGCGAATTGATCACGAGCAGATCGACGGAATTTTTAAACGTGTGCTTTTCAATGGCGCGAACGTGATCTTCCGCGGAAAAGCCGTCGGTTTCGCCGGGCTGCGTCATCGCGTTGCAGAAATACACTTTGGGAACCGGGCTGTCTGCGATTGCCTTGCCGACATCCTGAATGATCAGGTTGGGCAAAATTGAAGTGTAAAGAGAGCCGATTCCGTAAATGATCAGATCCGCCTGTTCGATGGCCGTGATCGCTTTATCGTAGGCATGAATTTCGTCGACGTAGTACACGCGCGAAATCGAGTTGTTCGTATTTGGAATGTTCTTTTCCCCGCGAACGAGCGTTCCGTCCGCCATCAGAGCGTAAAGAATCGCGTTGTCGAGGGTAGAGGGCAAAATGTTGCCTCGTACTTTCAGGACTTTGGAAATGGCCTGTACGGCGCCCATGAAGGAGCCGGTAATGTCCATAAGCGCCAGAAAGATCAGATTGCCCAGCTGATGACCGCCGATGTCGCTTGATCCGCTGAAACGGAAGTTCATCAAATCCGCGAACAGGTGGTCATCTTCGACTTCCGCCATGGCGCAGAGAACATGGCGGATATCGCCCATGGCTGGAGTATGGTAAATATCGCGCAGCCTCCCGGTGGATCCGCCGTCATCCGCTACGGTGATGACGGCCGTGAGCGAGACATCTTCGAGATGCTTGAGACCGCTCATCATCGCGGAAAGACCAGTACCACCGCCAATGACTACCACATTTTTCATGCTTCATCCTCCTTGACGGCATCGCGATGGAAGCAGTACGTCTTGTACTCCTTCCTGTACTGTTCATTGAGCCAGTTGCAGACGCTGACCGAACGGTGCTGACCGCCCGTACAGCCGATCGCCACGATGATGTGGTTCTTGTTCTGCGAACGGTAGGCTTCAAACACGAAGTCGAGATAGTCTTTCAGACGCCGGCTGAATTCCCGGGTTTCTTCGCGTTCCATGACGTACTTGTACACTTTTTCGTCATTGCCCGTCAGATCCTTGAGGGCCGGTTCATAAAACGGGTTGGGCAGAAAGCGGACGTCGATAATTTCATCGGCATCCATCGGCACGCCGTGCTTGAACCCAAACGACTGGAACGTAATCGCAAATTCCGGTTCGGTCGGGTTTTGAAATACGGTTTGAGCGCGTTGACCAGCGCCTGCGGGGTCAGCCGCGTGGTATCGAGGTGAAGGGTATCCTTCATGTTTTCTTCAAGATTTTTAAAGGAATCGCGTTCGAGCTCAATCGCTTCTTCGAGCGTGGACGCCTGATTTTTCAGAAGCAGCGGATGCATGCGGCGCGTAAAGCGGTAGCGCAGCAGCAGTTCTTCATCGCTGGCATCCACAAAGATCACCTGCAGCGGACGGCTGAGGGCGTCAAAGAAGTTCATGAAATCGACGTAGTCCTGACTCGACGCCGTCAGAGCCAGACGGTCGTAAGCCGGATCATCGCTTTCCATCAGTTTTTCCAGAGAGTTCAAAAGCTCCTTCGGGAAGTTGTCAATGCAGTTGTAGCCAAGATCGGCGAGCGCATTCATGGCAGAGGTTTTACCCGCACCGGACATGCCGGTAACGAGGACAAGCTGTTTTTCCACAGAGATCGCTCCTTTCTTTGGATTAACTTCGTATTATTCTATCAAACAAAGATGGCAGAAATCCGGTACAGAACAAATTCTTCTGTTCTGTCTGCACCAGCCTTCTGCCGTCCATTGAATCAGTCTGCGTTGGATTGTTCGAAAACGCGGATATTTTCGTTGGATCCGATGACGATGATCGTTTCATTGTCTTCGAATACGTAGTTCGGATCAATTTCCTCGATCGTTTCATCGCCTTTCTGAATGGCGATAATCGAGATGCCGTATTTCTGTCGAAGTGCGAGATCTTTCAGCGGCTTGCCGATGAAATTGTGCGGCACTTCGATCTGGGCGATATCGATATTTCCCGATACAGAGAAGTAATCGATGACGCGCTTGTTGGACAGCTGGTTGGCCAGCCGCTCCCCATCTCCCATTCCGGGTAGACGGCTTTCGCGCCGATCTTTTCGAGAATCGATCCCTGGTCCTTGGAGTTGGCTTTGGCGATGACCGTAGGCACTTTCAGATTCAGGCAGTAGAGCGTCGCCAGAATGTTGGCATCCATCTGCGAACCGATCGCGATGATCGCGGCGCTGCAGTCGGCCACACCGATTTCTTCGAGCGATTTCTGATCGAGATGATTGATGACATAGGCGTAATCCGTCAGATAGCGCAGTTCCCGTACGCGATCCGGATCTTTATCGACAATGATGACTTCCTGCCCGTTGGCAACGAGCGTCTGCGCAACGGCGGAACCAAAACGGCCCAGCCCGATTATGACGAATGTGCCCTGCGAGGGCATCTCGATCGATTTTTCCTGTTTGTTTTGCTTAAAGAACATGAAGTATCTTCCTTCCCCAAAAACACTTTTCCAGCCTCGCGGAACGCATTTTTACCGATTCCGTCACGGGCTTCATTTCTATACCGGCTGCCTGTCCATTCTGGGCGGGCAGTTTTTCTTTATCTTATGGATCAGCCGATCAGCACATTTTCTTCGGTGAACGAAGCGGAATGGGCGCGGCTGGTCACGAGCAGGTTGGCAATGGTCACCGGACCAAGTCGGCCGGTAAACATGACGACAATCAGAATCACACGCGATACCGGCTGCAGCGACGCGGTAATGCCGGTACTGCTTCCGACGGTCGCAAAGGCGCTGACGACTTCCGTCAGCACGTCAGAAAGCGCGAGATGGCTTTCGGCTACACAGATCAGAAAGGTCGCGATAAAGACGACCATCAGTCCGTAAAAGAGAACGGTGAATGCCTGCGTGAATACCAGATTGGGGACTTTGCGGAAAAAGCAGCTGTCCTCATCATGGGCCGTACTCGAGGAGATGGCTTTCAGGCCGATCACAAAGGCGGTTGTCGTTTTAATACCGCCGCCCGTCGAGTTTGGCGAGGCGCCGATAAACATCAGAACGATGAATACCAGCAGCGCGCCGTTGGAAAACGCGGAAAGCGGATAGGACGCGAAGCCGGCGGTTCGGGCAATGACCGACTGAAACCAGGCTTCGAGCCACGTCTGTCCGGTCGTGAACTTCAGCAGAATCGTTCCGGCACTGAGCAGGAAGACCGTCATGAACGCGGCGATCTTCGTCGTCAGCGACAGCTTGCGCCAGCAGAATTTTTCTTCCACAAATCGATCAGCGCCAGAAAGCCGAAGCTTCCGATAATAACCAGAATGGAAATCGTCATGCAGAAAGCGACGTCTCCCGCAAAGGGAATCAGCGAATCCCCGCCTGCAAACACGTCAAAGCCGGCGTTGTTAAACGCGGAAACGGAAAGAAAGCAGGCATGGCCAAATGCCTGAAGCGGATTAAAGTAGCGCATGAGCGGAAACCACAGGCAGATCGCGCCGATGGCTTCGAACGTAAAGGTGATGCGCAAAATGATCGTCGCCAGCTTCTGCAAATCGAAATAGTCGGTCAGATTTTGGGCGGCGACAAACAGGGACCGCGTTTTCAGACCCATTTTGCCGCCAGCGACGCGTATGAGCAAAATGCCCAGCAGGACAACGCCCATACCGCCGATCTGGATCAGAATCGCCAGAACGAATCGTCCAAACAAATTGAAGGTCTGTCCGGGGACGACTACCGTCAGACCCGTTACGCATACGGCACTCGTGGCTTCAAACAGCGCATCCAGAAAATTCAGCTGCTTTCCCGGCATCAGTGAAATGGGAAGCATGAGAAGGATGGCGCCGATCAGAATGACCAGACCAAAGCCGCCGGCCAGAAGTCTGGCCTGGGGCGTCCGGTTAAACCACTTGTGCATCGTAAAGCCTAACCTTTTTTCCTTAGAAATGTCATACCAGATATCCTTGTGACCATCGAGTCCAGGCTCGACGGGAAAACAAAACCCTGCAAAGCGACAGAAAACGCATGCCCTTCAAATCATTTCAAAGGGAATACGAACGCTGCAGAACGATACCGCAGGATACACCCGAATCCAGACGGTTTCTCAAATGGAGGCGGGCATCCCTGAAAATTTCTTCTTTTGAAAAAGCAAATTTCTGGCAGTTCTGCTTTTTTGCCAACGTGCAGGACATCAACAATATAGCACGATCCGCCTCAAACAACGGGAAGCGCCCATGGTTTTGGCGCCTTCGCCGGACAGTCGATTTCTTTTATCGCTATTCCGCTCTGTCTTTTCTGCTGCGGAAGCGCTCCTGCCGGAGACAGCTTTCAGCCTCTGTCGCCTCCTGGATTTTCTGAGAAACAAAGAGGCAGTCTGCACCAGGTTCTGTCCATGAAAAGATGCATGGAAAAAGCCGGAGGTTTTTCCTCCGGCTCTGTCCGTTCGAATTTGATATGTACAGTCTGAACAGCTGGATTACTGATCAGACAGCTGAGGTCTTTCTTGCATAACCGGCAAAGCTCCGGTCATTTTGGAGGACGCGTTTGCGGACGGATACGCGTCCTTTTTCTTCGTTTTGAACCCGCCGAACGTCCGGGTTCCTGCACGCGGCCCTCACTGTAAGAGCGTCTGGGGCCGTTTGGATACGAGCGCGCGTTTTTGGACGTTTTCATCGCTTTCGTCTCGTTCATAGCCGCACCAGACTTTGAAGACGACTTCGTCTGTTTTGGAGAATACGCGTTTGCATTTTTCGTGTTCTGGACGCGACCGGAGCCGTTTTTCTTCGTCCAGTTTCCCTTTGGTGAAGAGGCAGACGAATTTTTATACGAAGGTTTGCGGCGTCCATCGTTTTTCTCGATTCCATCCGGGCCGTTTCGGCCGCTTTGCGCTCATTTTTCTTACCAGCCGGCTTGCCGTTCCAGGCGGACGTTTTTTCGTACGCGGATCGTGCACATTCGGCTTTTTCGAATTCGAACGCTTTCCTTCCGCTGTCTTTACGGGGTTCGGACGCGAACTGGATGATCCCGAGCGGCCGTTTTTGCGGCTGGAATCCGACGAACCTTTTGCCGATCGAGCCGACGCAGAAGCCGCCTCCATACGCTTGAGGGCGGACGGGCGCAGGCGAATGTTCAGTTCAATATTATATTGTTCCAAAATCGACTGGGCATCGCGTGCGTTCAGCGAAAACTGCAGGTGTTCCTTTTTCAGCCGCATGCCGGGATAGCCGCCGGGCATGGGGAGCACGAGATCGGTTTTCATTTTTCCCAGCACGTAGCAGAGCTCGGCCATTTCCCTTGCGGAATGAGCATTCTCGCCGCCTTTGCGGGTCAGACATGAGTAGGGATTCTTTCGAATGCCCCAGCTTCGCCACGTCGCAAACAGTGTTTTGCGTGCGCGGGGATCCTGTGCGCGATCGATGGCCCGATACAGGTCTTCGACACTCGAATAATGACGGGCGAGCGCGACGGCGCGGGTTTCCCCGATGCCGCGAACGCCGGGAATATTATCGGAGCGGTCGCCCATCAGCGCCTTCATCATGCAGACGCAGCTGGCGCTGTAGCCAAACTCGCCTTCAAGAACCTGGTCGTCCACTTCGACCACCCGGCTGGGCAGTCCGGCCGGCATATTGTATTTGGTGCGCCAGGCATGCACTTTGTCGCGGTCGGACATGCCGTACCAGATTTTGGTGCGGGGACTGATCAGCTGGAAGTAGTCCTTGTCCCGCGTCAGCAGGCGGACCGGCAGCTGCTTTTCCATCTGCACAGCCAGACTGCCCGCAAAATCATCCGCTTCATAATCCGGGTGCTGAAACTGGGCAATTCCAAGTTCCTGACACAGGGTGTAGGCGGTCTGATACTGCTCGGCCAGAGGGGTCGGCGTACTGGATCGATTGGATTTATAGGAGGGCCACATGGATTTGCGGAAAGTGTGACGGTTTACGTCCCAGCAGACCGCCAGATGTGTTGGCCTCTGGTACGTCAGAATCGTAAAAATCGTATGAAAAAACGCTTCAATCGCGTCGCAGTAGCGGCCGTCAGCGTCTCTTTTAACAGTTTCGAGTAAAGTTCCTCTTTTTTTCCTCGTCTTTTTCCTTGCGGATGGCTTTGGGCAAAGAAGAAAAATAGCTGGTTGCAAGAAGTGAAGACCCGTCAATAATCAGAAGATATTCTGATTCAGGTTTCATGGTTTCTCCTTCCTTAAGATTAGAAATTTCCGCCAGGCTTTGCGATGCGTTTTGCATGGTCTTATTGGAAAAGCGCAGACCAGCCGGCTGTTCCGACAGCCCTGTCATAACAGAACAATCACATCAGACTTCCACAGAAGAAATCGTGATTCTATGAATTTATTCACCGCATTGTATTGTTTTATATGCTTAAGAACTATAGTCCGGCAGAGTCTTCATAATGCCATACTGTCCGATTTTTTCAACTCTATCCAGACTTCTTCCCTTTTCATTCTTTGCCCGGCTCCCGCACTTTCACAGGCCCAATCGTCTTTTTCAGATGTCGATTTTTCTCGTTTTGTCTGCGCAGGCCAGGCAGTTTTTCTCTTTTATAAAAGCAATGTCATTAAGTTAAGATTTCTCAGACCACATCAGCGTTAAGCAGTGATGTGGTCTTTTTCTACTCTTCAAGTCAAATCTCGAATGATTCGAGTTTTTCACTTTTTCTAAAAATCTATTGACAAATTTCTGCCGCCGCGCGGCTGCTTCGCAGCCGATGGGGAGAACTTAAAGGAGTTTTCCCTATGACTGCTATCGCCAAAGAATGTTCTTTCTTCAGAAACACCTTCCTCAATATCATCAGCTCAGAAACGGCGAACCCTGCCAATTTTACTTCTCAGTCCGCCTTCACCCGTAAGCGGCAGATTGACCTGCATGAGCTTGTCCTTCTTCCGTTTCAGCTGACAGAGGAATCCCTCGCTGCTTCCTTTCCCTGGATCCTGTTTAAGGGCGGATCATCTGTTTCAGCCTCTGCTGTGTCTCAGGCCCGTTCCAAAATCAACTCTTCACTTTATAAAAACGTCTTCAATCGGTTTAACAAGGCAACTTCCAGCTCTGATGTTAAAACCTTCAAGGGTTATCGCCTCCTCGCTGTAGATGGAAGCGAGATTCAAGTTCTTCCTGAACAGGACAATGACATCACCTATGGCGCTTCTAAAAAGGCAAGAAGAGGCACTTTGTTCATTTGAATGCCGAATTCGACGCCCTCAACTCCGTCTTTACTGACGCGCTGCTTCAACCCGGCTCTGAGAAGAATGAAGATTCAGCTCTTCTTGAACTCGCTCAGCGTTCTTCATTTCAGAAAGCCATCTTCATCGCTGATCGGGGATACGAAGCTCTTATGTCTTTCTATCGCCTGCAGAAGGAACATGTCCCTTTTGTCATACGTATCAAAGACGAGACATCATCTACAAGCATTCTCAAGTACTATAAGACTCCCGAGTCAGAAGAGTATGACATTCCTTTCAATGTGATTCTGACCAGTAAAAACAACAGGCATGTCAAAGACCATTGGGATGTCTATAAGTACATCTCTTCGTACAGGAAGCAGCCTGAATTTGACGGTCAAACGACTGAACTCCCTTTAAATATCAGGGTTGTGAGGTTCAAAGCTGCCTGCGAAGGGAATGAATCATTCATTACCGTCTGCACCAATCTGTCGGAAGCTGAGTTTGGGACCGAGGACATCAAGCAGATCTACCGTCTGCGCTGGCAGGTTGAAGTCGGCTTCAGGGGACTGAAACGAAACACCGATCTTGAATGGACTCATTCAAGGAAGCTTGATCTGGTCCAGGCAGAGATCTATGCCAAAATGACTCTCTACAATCTTTGTTCCCGTTTGCGCAACAAGGTAGAAAGATCTCGTCAGCACCAGAAGCGCATCGCTCAGGCCAAAAGCACAAGCAGAAGGCAGATTTCGGATTCATCATCAAAACGATTCAACAGTGGCTGTTCAAAAAGCCAGAATCAGCTTGAGTACACTGGAAGATCTTCTTCTGGCCAGGATATCTCCGATCAGAGAAGGAAGAGCTGATACCAGAAAGAAGAAGTGACAGATTTGAAAACCGAAAAGTCATCAGGATGATTTTTTCAACAGGTAGAAAATCATCCTTTTCGTCATGCCTGAGACGCAAAATATAAGAAATGACAACGCTCATGAACAGGGTATACGATTTTTATCCCTCCTTAACTTAATGACATTGTTATAAAAGAGATAAAAACCAAAAATCTGCTAAATTTGATCAGGGTTCCCCACTCCATGCCTTCTTTTTCGGTTCATTTTGGCTGTCTTCACCCTTTTTGGCCATATTTACGTTTATTTTGGGATTGTGGTAAATTGAGAATGATGAACAGGAATTCTTTATTACGACGCGCATGCCTGACATTTCTTATGGGCTCGCTCGCCATTGCTTCGATCGTCGTCTCGCTGACCTTCTTTCCCTTTCTGCATGAGCGGATGTATCCAGTCCGCTACATACAGAGCGAAACCCCGATTCTGAAAATTGATTCGCCCTACATTGAAAACGGTGAAATCGAGACGAGACAGTTTTCGCTCACGCGCGGACAGGAAGTGCGTCTGGTTGCCGGCGGGGCACACCTTTCGAGCATCGAAGCCGACGGAGAGATTCTCGAAATCGATAATTCCCATCTCTCACGCGATCAGCTCCAGGCTATGACACCTTCGCGCGCAAGCGTCAATCGCAAAGTCTGGCTGCGCAAGACCAAGGACGGCCCGCTCGAAGAAGCGTATATCCAGCCGGGCACGCCCTTTAAAGTGATCGACGCTGATCTCGACGATTACGATGCGAGTGCCGGGCTGCTGCGCTGGTATCAGATCGAAACGCTACCGAATTCAACAGAGGATGACGCTTCTTTCCAGCCGCTGACTGGATATATTCCCGGTTCTGTCGTGCTGTGGCTGGCCTATTCCAATGCGTCGACAGCACCCGCCAAAGAATTCCAGAAAGACATACCCGAAGCTGCTTCTCTGGGCAAGGAAGCCTACCCCAGCCGGACTGGAAAGAAAACTCGCTTCCCGATCCGGAACGCGCTCTGAACGTTTCCCTTCCTGTTCTGTTCGACTATTCTTCCCAGATTGAAGACTATATGACACGAAACGACTTCAACACGCTGATCGTTACGCTCAAGGATGAAAACGGAAAGCTGTCCTATCTTTCCGATACCGCTTCTGCCTTTTGGGTGATGACATCGATGCCGCCCAGCCCTGGGCCATCGATATGGACAGTTTCCGCGCTTTAGTCGACCGCCTGAAAGCCAAAGGCATTTTTATGGCCGCCCGCCTGGAAACGTTCCTCGATCCCCTTCTCGCCCAGAGCCGGCCGGATCTTGCCCTGTGTGAGGAAAACGGTACGCCGGCTCTGCTGGAAGGATCGTACTGGACCAGTCCGTATGAGCACAGGGTGTGGCAGTACAATCTCGATCTGGCGCTGGAAGCCTGCTCGATCGGCTTTCAGGAAATCCAGTTTGATTCGCTGCGCTTTCCCGCAGGCAGTGCCGGTCTGACCGATCCGAATTTGCCCGGGCGCACCGAACAAATTGACGGCTTTCTGTATGAAGCGCGCAATCTGCTGGAAGAAAAGCACGTCTATACTGGGGCGACGCTGGAACCGGATGCCGTTTACGACGAAATCAATTTGGAAAGCGGACAGTCCTTTCAGGGTATGCGGCAGGCGGCTAACCGTCTGTACGTGCTTCCCTATTTACAAAATCTGCAGCTGTTAAGCGCCAACTACGGCATCGAAGTGTTCGGCAGCGCGCACGATGTGCTGCAGGCATTCACGAGTCAGCTCGCCAAATATCCGCCGCAGGAATACGACAGCAGTCTTTGCGTATCCCTGCAGGGCTTTGGCTTGATGTCTCCCCAGACGCTCCAGGCCCAGATTCAGGGCGTTCTCGATGGCGGTCAGACTTCGTATGCGATCAATACGATCGACGGTCACCCCGACCGGCTGTATCCGTTAGAACCTGCGTTTCAGGCGCTGTCCATTCCGGCTGCTCCGTATACGGATGAAGTGTACGAAGAGCCGGTCGCCCGCCTGCATTGCCTGCCTTGTTCTTTCAGAAGAGCAGGCCTTCTTGCGACGCAAGCTGCGTGAGGAAAATGCCTTTCTCCCGATTCCTGGCACGGATATCCATTTTTTCCAGAACGATTCAAAACGATACACAAACGCCCGGCGGTTCCATAGGTTTTCCCATGAACAGCCGGGCTTTGGTCTTCGTATGTTTTCGTTTTGTATTCGCTTCTGGATCTGCAGTTTCTTCCAGAGTCTATATTTGCTTTCTATATAATATTTGATGCCCGCTTTATATTAGATGCCCGCTTTTTGAAACCAGAAAAGCCGAAGGGCGAAACGCCGCCGTTCCGTCGGGAGGCTGGCAGGCCGGCACCTTACTTCAGACGGCTCATGAATTTTTCCGCGTTCACGTCCACCCGTTCATGATGACCTTTACCCAGACATTTGTCGCCCTGCCAGGCGCTGACTTCAAATCTGGAAATGCGGCCCTTCTTTTCGAGAAGATGACTGACGATGCGAATGCGGGCATGCAGAGGACTAGGTGCGTCGTGCGTCGTATCCATATGGATGCCGACGGTGGTCCATCCCTCTTCCACATCGTTCAGCAAGCAGCTGGCTTCTTCCATCCAGGCGATCATCTGCGGCGTAGCCAGAACTTCAAGCGCGCCGCTTTTCATGGCGCACGCCAGCCCTTCTCATCTACCGTTCGATAAATTACGGAATACATTTCTGCCATTGTCTTTTCTCCTTTTACGTTCAGGCTTCACCCGTTTTCGCGATCTCTTTTGCCCGCCATATGACCTCATTGCGGAGGAAAAGCTCTCTTTCTCGAGACATTCCGATCGACAAATTCTAGGTGCAGCTTCTCTTTTTCGCCGTCTTAAAACGGACCCGTTCTTTGTACAGTTTAACAAAACAGTCCTTTTCGACGCATTGGAATGATGTTTTGGATCGTGTTACGCTTAATGGTATGAATCCAAGACAAAATTCTTCAACACGACGCGCTTCTCCGGCGCCTTCACGCCGTCGAGAAGACCTTTACTATTTAAAAAAGCGAAGCAGCGCATACAGAGCATGCTCATACTGAGCTATGGCATTCTCTGCATCTGCTCGCTGGCCCTGTATTCCATTTTAAACCAGCCGCTCTTTTCCAAACCGCCCTATTTCAACTCGCTGTACATGATGACGCTGTTTGTGGAGCTGGCCATGTGGCTGGGCATCTTCTTTCTAGCCGCGTTTGGCAAAAAAGCGTCCCGCTCGCTGTTTAATCTGGGCATTGCCGCCGAGTTTCTGTTTGCGGGCTGGCTCGTCTATGACCTTTTCCGGCACACCAGCTTCTTTGTGTTTTATCTCGTCTGGTGCGCGCTCGTTCTGATCAAAGGCTTTTACTGATGTGGTTTAAAAACTGGCTCTTTGATTCCTGGTTTGGCCGCATTTATTACGACCACGTTCTCTTCCTTCCGCAGGAAGAGCAGCGAAGAGATCAGGCCCGTGCCCGAAACGCCCGCCGTGCTCGGGAGCAGCAGGCCAGAGCCGCTTCCGCACAAGCGCACCGGCAGCCATCGCCGACCCGACCGGGAGCACAGACCGCTGTGCAGCCGGAGACACGAAGAAGCGCTCCGGCACGGTCCGCCGGCTTTCAAACGAATGGTGCAGCGGATTACGGATCGAACTCTGCGCAGCCCCAGCCTTCTCGCACCCCGCTTCGAAACCGGCCCGACCCGGACTTCTCAAGCGCATCCCCGCGAAGTTCGCAAGCGGACTGGGAAGCACAGGAAAGAAAAACCAGTCGCCAGACCGCGCGCTCCGCACAGTCTTCCCCCGATTTGCAGGGAAATCCAGAGCGTGAAGAACAGCTTCGGCTTGAACGGCAGGCCAGAGCCCGCAAGGCACTGTCTTCGAAATATCCAAGAGCCGCCATTCGCATGGCGATCGGGGTATATGGCGAGCTGATCGTCTTTCCGATTCTGGTGCATCTCTTCCAGAACCGATTCGTTTCCATCGACAACGGATCCGTCTTCGCGACTGGTCTGATGTTTACCTTATGCATTCTGACCGCCGCCTTATGGACGCTGCCGATTTTCTTCTACTATTTAAAATACCCGGGCTCGAAAAAGAGTCTGTACGCGGCTCTGGGCGGTCAGCTTCTGATTCTCACCTATGGCCTGTTCATTTTGTATCGCTACTGGAAAAGCGATACGACCGTCTACCCCGACAGCGCCTTCATTCTGTTTCTGATTTTTGAACTCGTCCGCTACGCGGTTTTGATCATCATGGTGTTTCCGGCATTCCGGCTTCCCAATATTTACGATCCTTATCGCAGCCGGCCGGCTTCAGATGAGGAAGAAAACTATGACGTCAGTGAAGAGGGCGTCCAGTTTGAAATTTATGAAGACGATGATCCCCTTGATGAGGAAAATGAGGAAGAGGACAACGAAGATGCAGACGGCCCCGAATCCGATTTTGCGGGACGCCGCTCTGGCCGTTTTCGAAGACGGTAGCCGTTCCCCTTTCCAATCGTTTACAGACCTTTTAAACCCATAGAGGCGCTGGCAGCGCATCGATCGAAACCCGATCAAAGCGTACCAGCGCCTTTTCTGCATCCCTGCCTGCTTTTTCCAGGCGCAAAAGCAAAGGCCTCTCTGTCCTTCTGGATCTGGAAAAGATCTTCAGGCAGAGAGGTCTTGAATGCATCAAACAGGTTCGACCGAGCCGCAGCTCTTTCGATTATTCTGCGGATTCGATGATGGAAGATCTCCAGTGTTCGTTGGGTTTTACGCCAAGAATTTCGCAGACGGTTGCTGCGATGTTGGAAAGACCCATGTCATCGTCCTGCTTGAGCTTGCAGTCGTAGTTGTAGACGATGAACGGAACCTTGTTGAGGGTATGGGAAGTTTTCGCCTTGAGCGGAGCGCCGGCTTTCTTTGGCTTCTCATACATTTCATCGGCATTGCCATGGTCGGCGGTAACGAGCAGAACGCCGTTTACGGCTTTAACAGCTTCGATGACGCGGCCAAGGGCGAGGTCAACGGATTCGACACCGATAATTGTGGCTTCCAGGCTGCCGGTATGGCCAACCATGTCGCCGTTTGGATAGTTCGTCCGCAGGAAGTCGTACTTGCCCGAACGGATGGCTTCGCAGAGCTTGTCGGTAATCTGAGCGGATTTCATCCACGGACGCTGCTCGAACGGGATTACATCGGATTCGATTTCTACGTATTCTTCTAGTTCTTCGGAGAACTTAGCGGCACGGTTTCCGTTCCAGAAGTACGTTACGTGACCGTATTTCTGGGTTTCGGAAATGGCGTATTCGCTGATGCCGGCATTAACGAGCTGTTCGGTCAGCGTGTAATGGATTTTTGGCGGTTCCGTGAGGTATTTCTTCGGAATCTGCGCATCGGCATCGTACTGCAGCATGCCCGCAAATTTTACGTTAGGAACTTTTACGCGATCGAACTTGTCGAACGATTCATCGGCATCGAAAGCGATGGAAATTTCCTGAGCGCGGTCGCCGCGGAAGTTGAAGAGGATAACGGAATCGTTGTCATTGATCGTTCCTTTCGGATCGCCGTTTTCATCGACAACGACAAAGCCTGGCAGGTCCTGGTCAACGACGCCGGTTTCTGCACGGTACGTTTCAATGGCTTCGGTTGCGGATTTGAAATTGCGTCCAAGGCCGCGCACGTGAATCTTCCAGCCTTCTTCAACCATTGGCCAGTTGGCTTCGTAACGGTCCATCGTGATTTTCATGCGTCCGCCGCCGGAAGCGATCTGAGCGTCGAAGTCGGCATCGTTGAGATCGTTCATGAAGCTTTCGATTTCATCGACGTATTTCAGTGCGCTCGTTTCCGGAACGTCACGTCCGTCGAGCAGGATGTGCAGACGTACGCGTTTCACGCCTTCTTTTTCGCCTGAGCGATCAGAGCCTTCAGATGATTGATATGGGAATGAACGTTGCCGTCCGAAAGAAGGCCAAGGAAATGCATGGTGGAATCGTGTTCCTTTACGTTGTTTACGAGTTCTTTCCATGCAGCGGATTCGAACATTTCGCCGGATTCGATGTTCTCGTTAACGAGTTTGGCACCCTGCGAGTAAATCTGTCCGCTTCCGATGGCGTTGTGACCAACTTCCGAGTTGCCCATGTCGCCGTCTGTAGGCAGACCTACAGCCAGACCGTGCGCACGCAGTTCTGTGTGCGGGCAGGTTTCCCAGAGTTTGTCGAGATGCGGTTTGTATGCCATTTTTACGGCATTTCCAAGAACGTTGTCAGACAGACCTACGCCGTCCATGACAACAAGAACTACAGGTTTTTAACCATTTCAATATTTCCTCCTGGTTTATCCTCTTTATTATAGCGATATGCGCTTCGACCCGCCTTGAAAAACCAATTTTCTGCCCGCATTTTCAGGCATGGATAGTTTGCTTAAAAGCCTTCTTTTCACCGGGCATGCCTGCCGCTTTTAAAACGGCGGCGCCTGTTTCATTCGAGAGAAACAGGCGCCGTTTTGTACACATACTTCAAAAGCGAAAAACGTTTTCTTCCATACAGACGTTTCAAAAGGATTTCAGGCGACCGGACTTCCTCCACATCCGCGTGCTTTTCCACGCGTCTTGCGCAAAGAAAAGCCAGTATGCCATCCAGAAGCAGAAAGGCCAGCGCCATCTTGTAAATGATTCGAACCAGATCCGCGCCTTGAATTGTCGGACTGTCCAGAAGTGAAATGAAACCGGGTTCGAACACAAACAGCAGGCCCGCCGCAGTCAGCTGTACGATCAGCGCACACGCAATGCCGGTCGCGATGAAAATCAGCCACTCCGAGCGGCCGTTTCTGTGGCCATAGGCTATGCCGAAGGCGCCGGAAAGCATATAGGCGATCCACTGGACAATCACCTCAATGACAAACGCCAGGACCATCTGGCGTGCATCGACATCCAGAATGCCCCCAGTCTGAATTTCCGCGAAATCGTGCAGAACAAACGGCAGGGCCACCATAGCCGTAAAAAGCGCGATCAGAAGCAGAAGCGTAAGCAGACTCGTCACAAACCAGGACCAGTAAATGGTTTTCCGGTTGTAAGGCAGCGTACGAATGAGATACGCTCTGGCGCTGTAAAAGCAGTCCGCAAACAGCTTCCAGATTTGAAAAAACGCTTAGAAGACCAGCGCCGCGCTCATCACAAATACCGCAATCAAAAGCAGATGACAGAGCAGCGAATAAAAGCGGCCGCTCCAGTCCAGACTGACCAGAATAAGCCATACGCTATAAACGATCAGCTGAATCAGCCAGACCGGAAGCAGACGCTTTCCGATCTGGGCAGTAAAGGTTTCGGTCAGTTTTTTCATAGCAGTGTCTCCACGAAAATCTGTTCCAGCGATTTTCCCTGTTTCTGACGAAGCGTATCCGCGTCTTCGTCCAGAACGATTTTTCCGTGCCGCAAAATGAGCGCCCGATCGAGGATGCGTTCAATTTCGCCGATCATATGCGTGCTGATCAGAATGGATGCTTCCGGACTGGAATGTTCCAGAATCAGATCGAGAATTTTCTGTCTCGCGACCGGATCGACACCGCCGATCGGCTCATCGAGAATATACAGTTCGGCCTTGCGGCTTAGTACCAGAATCAGCTGCTGCTTTTCCTGCATGCCCTTGGACATCGATTTAATCGGCTGATTCAGATCCAGATCCATCGCTTCCATGAGCCGGCAGGCTTTTTGCGATCAAAATCCGGATAGAACTTTTCAAAAAAGCGAAGAGTTTCCTTTCCGTTGGCGTTCAAATCCAGATACGTTTTTTCCGGCAAATAGGAAATGCGCAGATGATCCGAGGGATCCAGCTTCTTTCCATCGGCGGAAATCTCTCCCTGCTCATAGACGAGCAGATCGTTGATGCACTTGATCAGCGTACTTTTTCCAGCGCCGTTCGGGCCAAGCAGACCGGTAATCTGTCCGGGTTCGAGCGTAAACGACACATTCTGAAGCACCGGGCGGTTTCCATACGATTTACTGAGATGACGAACGTTCAGTTCCATCATTTACTCCTTCCTTCAGAAGGCGGATGCTTTCTGACGCGGAAAATCCAAGAGCCTGCATTCCACGCAAAAACGTTTCGCAGAGCGTTTTGCGGCTTCTCTTTTGTCCTGCCAGGGTTTCCGGATTGTCGCAGACGTACTTTCCGCTGGTACGCCGTGTTTCAATCAGGCCCTGACTCTCCAGCCTGGCCAGCGCTTTCTGAACAGTATTGATATTTGTCCGGCTTTCGAGTGCAATTTCCCGAACGGACGGCAGCTTATCGCCAGGGGCGAATTCTCCCCGAACGATGGCGCCTTCGAGAATAGAAGCCAGCTGCAGATATACAGGCGAGTCGTTTCGAAATGAATAGTCCATAATCTCTTCCCTCTGTCTTATCTGTATCACTTGGGTAATACAAAGATACAGCTTGGCATTTCCGATGTCAATGCCTTTGTCGGGCCGTATTTCCCGTTTCGCCACGGAATCAAAACTGTATACCCGACGCAGTATGCGTCTATTTTAGGCCGAATCCATGACCGCCTGCGGATTCTGATTCGTGCAGTTCCGTCGTAAGCGTCAAATAAAAGACGGGTATTTTCTCGACCGCCTCCTTGGGATAATTCCTTTATTCAAGGAGGCTTTTTCATGGAATCAATCATCCCTGCAATCGATCTCGGTATCGATTTCTCCAAAGTTAAAAACATCTATCTGGCTCAGATGCCTGCTGACCTTCGCAAAGGAATTGACGGTTACGTCTCCCTGGTTCAAGGACCTCTCGCTCTGGATCCGCTGGATGGATCCCTCTTTCTCTTCGTTAATCGACAGAAGAACAAGATCAAAGGTATCCTTCGTGACGGAAATGGATTCTGGCTTGTTTATAAGCGACTCTCCAGATCTTCCCTTCAGTGGCCTGTCAGCACTGACCAGTCCGACTTCATGCGAATTGACTGTTCGCAGCTGGCTTCTCTGCTTTCCGGTCTGTCGATTGTTCCCCAGCCGGCATTTCTGCCACGAACTTATAAGTATGTTTAAACCAATTTAAAAGGATGATTTTCTTGAAGGAATATCAAGATAAATCATCCCATTTACTTTATCTATCGCTCTAAATATGTTAAAATTAATACATGAATGTGCCGAACCCTTACCAGACAATCCGCAACGAGCTCCTCGAAGATCTTCATCATCAGATCAGCACCATGACGGAAGAAGAGAAAGACAAATTTATTGAGGATATGTACCTGGATCTCTATTTCGCTAAAGAAATCAATAAAGCCGTGAAAAGCGGCCGCTTTGGTCCTTCTACGGAAAAGATGGTTCCCTTGAAACTGGATTACTCTGAAAACGAGGACGGCGGCCCAGATATCAATATTCTGAATAAACAGCTGGCTCAGCTTGATCTGAAAGCCGATGTTTGTTTTAACCGGGCTGCGAAATATCAGGAAGAGGGAGACCGCTATCGTAAAGAAGCTGAAGATTTAAAGCTCAGTTCTGTTGAAGGAAGCAAGAAAAACCTTCCACCAAGTGCAGAAAGCAGGAAGCGGTCAAAGAAACCACTACCTTCAGTGTAGAAGGGGAAAAGCGCATTTGCCCAGTTTGCGGCTGTGAGATGAAAACTGTTGGAATGAAACGTCACTATAGGATTCATCGGATTCCCGCTCGCTATAGGCTGGAAGAAGTGCTGCGTGAGACAGTCGCGTGCCCAAACAAGTGTACGGATGAAAACGGGAAAGCCATCATCCGCACCGCCGAACCTGACGAGCCTGCACTGATCGACAAGAGTGTCGCAACTTCCTCTATGGTCGCGGGAATTGCCTACGATAAGTTCGTAATGGGAACCCCGGCCTATCGTCAGGAAAAGCACCTGAGTCTCACGGGACTGCCGATCAGCCGTCAGACCATGGGCAACATCCTGGAAAAAACTTACGATCTTTATCTGAAGCCCCTCGTAAAACAAATGATTGAGGATCTCCCAAACTGTAACGTCGTCCATATGGATGAGACGGTTTTAAAGTGCACGGAGGTTAAAGATCGAAAACAGTCTTCTATGGTTGTCGCCGTCAGCGGAATCTATGAAGAGAACCAGATGGCTGTCTATAAGTTTTTCCCTTACAAGAAACAGGAGTTCGTAATCGCCCTCCTTGGCGGTTCTTTTCGTCATGCCCTTATGACAGACGGGCTTTATGCATATGCCAACTACTATGGCCCCTGCAGAAAGCTCAACTGTATGGCCCATGCGAGAAGAAAGATCTTCGAAGCCATCAAAGTCCGGTCAGACTTCGCGCAGTATCAGGCAGACGTCCTGAAGTGGGAAAAGACCACACTGGAGAACGACGAAGAGGCCGCAGAAGCGGCAGCCCAGCTGGACGAAACAGAGAGACCCGAACCAAGTCCGGGTCTCCAGATTCTGCTCACAGCCCTGTCTCTGTTCGGGAAGCTCTACCACATCGAATCCCACGTTGCTTCTTACTCGCACGAGGCGAGAACCGAAGTTCGGCAGGAACTTTCAAAGCCCTGCTTTGAAAGACTCACAAGAGTCATGATGGAGATTCAGAGTGGATTCGAGGAAAGAAGCACCGCCTACAGAGCAGCCAAGTACTTCATGGATCGAGCGAACTCGCTGGGAAGGTACCTGGAAGACGGTGATTATCCGATCGACAATAATGTGGCAGAAAGAGCCGTAAAGCCATTCGTGATCAATCGCAAAAACTTCCAGACTACGAAGAGTATCAAAGGTGCGGAAGTCGTCGCAGCGTTTATGACTTTGTTTCGATCGGCTGAAATGAACGACTTAAATCCAGAGCGCTACATGGAGTACGTTCTGGATGAACTCAAATGGTTCAAAGACGATGAAATCGCGGTAGATGTATTGAAGTCACTTCTGCCGTATTCAAAGGATTTACCTGAATATCTTCGAATTGGATACCGTGGACCGGATCCGAAGTATGAAGAAAACGATGAAGAATAAAAAATACGCCAAGCGGAATCTCGAAAGGGATCCCGTTTAGCGTATCTAATATTCAGTCTCGCGTATACCCGTCGATTGTTTGACACTTACGTTCCGTCCAGTCCCCTCCGTTTTGGGCACAAAAACCCGGCATGACCTCAACGGGTCATACCGAGCGATTTAAATTCAGATTGAAGAGAGAACAGAGTCGGTTCTAGTCTTCTTTTTCAAGCGTCGTCTGGCGAAAGCGGGAAAGGAACTGTTTCGTTCTTTCGTTTTTCGGATGTTCGAAGACTTCATCCGGCGTGCCTTCTTCGGCGATGACGCCCTGATCCATGAAAATGACGCGATCGGATACATCTTTCGCAAACTGCATTTCATGCGTTACGACGATCATCGTCAGACCGGACTTGGCCAGGTCTTTCATGACTTCGAGAACTTCGCCGACCATTTCCGGGTCGAGCGCGGACGTCGGTTCATCGAACAGCAGCACTTCCGGATCCATGGACAGTGCTCTGGCAATCGCGACGCGCTGTTTCTGACCGCCGGAAAGCTTGGTGGCTCCCTTATCGAGGAAGTTCGACATACCTACGCGATCGAGATGCGTTTTGGCGATGGCGACCGCTTCTTCCCTGGAGCGCTTGAGCACCTTGCGCTGACCGAGAACACAGTTGTCCAGAACGCTCTTGTTCTGAAAGAGGTTGAAGTTCTGGAAAACCATGCCGACTTTCGAACGATAGCCGTTCAGATCGCCTTTGAGAATGTCCTGACCGTGGAACGTGATCGTTCCCGAATCCGGGATTTCGAGCAGGTTGATGCAGCGAAGAAGCGTACTCTTGCCGGATCCCGAAGATCCGATGATGGAGACTACTTCGCCTTTGTTAATGGAGAAGTCGATATCGTGAAGAACTTCCTGCTTGCCAAAGCTCTTCTTTAAATGACTGACACGAATTACAGGTTCACTCATGAGGACATCTCCATGAAAAGTTTCTTCTTTTCTTTTCCTTCGTTTTCGCGGGCGTTCATCCTGCGCTCAATGAAGCTGAGCAGCCAGGTAGCGAGCGTCGTAAGAACCAGATACAGAACGGCTGTATCGAGGTAAATTTCCGCGAAACGCATGTTGCTTCCCGCGATGGAAGACGACTGGAAGAACAGCTCCGTTACGGAAATAGCGTTCATCATGCAGGAGTCTTTCAGATTGACGATCAGCTGGTTGCCGATAGCCGGGAAGGTATTTTTGATGGCCTGCGGGAAAATAACCGAGACCATGGCCTGGAAGCTGGACATGCCGACCGCTTTGCAGGCTTCTAACTGGCCGGGATCTACGGACTGGATGCCAGAACGCAGAATTTCAGCCATGTAGGCGCCGGTGTTGATCGAGATGATCACAAAACCGGCCGTAATCGCATTCCAGTGAATGACTGGAAGCAGAAGGTAATAAATGAAGCAGGCCTGAATCATCATCGGCGTACCGCGGAAAACCCAGATGTACAGGCCGGTGATGCCGCGTCCGAACTTCTTCAGTCCTTTCATGAAGGAAGAATCGAGCGGATCAACAGGAACGGAGCGGATGGCGCCGACAATCAGACCGATCAGAAAACCGAACACTGTGCCGACGATCGCAAAGGCGATCGTAACTTCGACACCGTGCCAGAACATCGGCCAGTTATTGACGAGCGCCCGCCAGGCGTAAGACCAGTCAATACTCATACGGCTTATTCACCAGTCGTCGGCGCGTTCAGTACGGCATCCTGCATCATGGATTCGCGCTCTTCGGTTGTGATTTTGTCTAAAGCGTCCTGAACGGCTTTGAAGCTTTCGGTATCGCGGGTATTGTTTTTCAGACCGATGGATACGGATGTATCGACATCAAAGCCCTTGCCGTCTTCAAACGTGATGTACGTCAGATCCGGGTTGGCCTGCACGATACCTTTGGCAACCGGAAGCTCAGCGGTAATCGCTTCGGCTTCTCCGGACTGCAGAGCCAGAATCAGCTCCGGATAGCGTGCTTTTGGAACGACGTGGATAACGCCGTCGATCTGATCGATGACGGTATCGTAGTTGGTGTTTTTCTGGCCGATGACTTTGTGGCCGGAGAACTGCTGAATATCGGTAAAGGAAGCGGCTTCGGAATCCTTCGGTACGATCATGACCATTTCGCTTTCGGAATACGGGGTTGTGAAGTCAATGCCTTCTTCACGTTCTTCGTTTGCGGTCATTCCGGCAACGATGGCATCAATTTCACCGGATTCAAGGGCTGGCTGCAGGCCGTCCCAGTCGATTTTTTAATGACAAGATCCTTGCCCATTTCGTCGGCGAGCTTGCGGGAAATGCGAACGTCGTAGCCGTCGCAGTAGCCGGCGCCGCTGGCCAGAGGAACCGTCGTATCGGTTTCGGTTGTGGTCTGCCAGTTAAACGGGGCGTAGCCGCATTCCATGCCGACGGTAAAGGTATTGGAACTGTCGCTGGTCTGCGCTGGTGCAGATGAGCATCCGGCAAGCATCATCATGGCAATGGCCGCTGCTGCAATCGATGATTTTTTCATGTATTTTTCTTCTCCTTATTCAAACGAAAATCAGAAATGAAAAAACTGCGGTATCCGCAGTCAAAAAGATGAAGTTAAGATAACACCTCTTCGACCGAAGGAGTCTGCAAAGTATTTCCCTGCAGCCCAAGATCAGCCCCTGCCGGACCTGTCTTTCGGCGATGATTGCCTTTCCCTTTCTTCTTCGAATGCCTTCTCCAAAAGGTACTATTCTGCACCGCTGCCTCTATCTTTTTCCTGTTTCGTATGTTGCACTCATACTAGCAAGCCCCCGATAGCCTGTCAAACGGATCCCCAAAAATCCAGAACCGGCACCCTCACGGCGCAAAAAGGACGGGATTTTCTCCTTTTGAACACTCTTTCCTGAAAAAAGTCCTTTATTCTCATTCTGTCTGCTTTCCTCAACCAATCAGTTTGCCATCGTTCATCCTTGCCGGACAGAACCAAAACTTTATAGCCGTTCGCCTTTTCGCTCGGTCTGCGCATCCGCCCTTTGGACCGTCCTTTCCCATGTCGTCTGAAATTGTCGTTTGAAATCGTTCCGCGAAAACGGCTGCTTCAAAAACGAATAGACAATCCGCAATGAGAATACGTCCATTTTTAAACATCCGTTGAATGTAACCGCTTAACCGGCCAAAATAAAGAAGATGGAGCCGCTTGCCTCTGTTCCCCCGGCCTGTGCGTTTTCAGGCCATGCAGACCCGGGCGGCTTCTTGCTGAAAAGCAGGAAAGGAAAGATATGAACAAAAGGTACAGACTGCTCAGTCTGCTCTGTTCCGGCGCCATGGCGATGCAAAGCATTTCCGCTTTTGTACTCCCGATTTCGGCTGCAGAAAGCGCTCCGGATCAGACGGTTCGCGTACAGGCTGCCAAAGCGTCTCCGTTTCACGATACGGACGGCGACGGCCTGGGCGAATTCGAAGGCTGGGGCACTTCGCTTTGCTGGTGGGCCAACCGCATCGGCTCAAGCGAAGCCCTGACTTCGGACACGGCAGAGAAGTTTTTCTCCGATGACGGACTCGATCTGAACATCGGCCGCTACAACCTGGGCGGCGGAGACAGCACGATCGCTTCGCTCTCTCCAAACGAAAACGCCGTTCTGTGCACGCTCGAAGAAGGAAGCGCGCCGTCCTTTGGCGGATCCAAAATGCAGATTTCTTCGAAGACGTACAACGATTCGACGCGCTGGCAGAAAACGGACCGCGATCTCGGACTTCTCAAAGGCGCAAAGCTTGGCACTCTTAAGGAAATCGGCTGGATCGGACCGATCAACGGCACGGTAGGCAATGCGGACATGCTGACGTATACCGTTCAGGCAGAAAAAACCGGAACGTATACCGTCAAAGTGCTGGTTAAACTGGACGGTACGCACAACCGCGGCGTTTCCCTGCAAGTCAATCACGACAAAATTTACTCCGCTTCCACAGAGGAAATCGAAAAGAACATCATGGCCGTACAGGGAACGTGAAATTTTATATAGCCGTTCTCGAAAATGTGGAACTGGCTCAGGGCGAAAACACGCTGCAGCTTGGAGGAAACACAGCTTCTTCCAACACGTACATGCACGACTACATCGAGATGGCGGTCATCCCGGAGGATCAGGTTCTCGAAGACGGCACGCAGGATCCCGGACTGCATCAGAGCCACATTATTCGCTCGGACTCCGCAGTCCCCGGCTACTGCACCAACATCACCCCGATCGTCATTACCGAGGAACACCCGCTCAGCTGGTATGTAGAAAACTTCACCCGGGCCGATCCAGACTGCGGATATGCCTGGAACTATGACTGGGAGGCCGACAAGGATCAGCTGAACGTGCTCAAGGCGGCGTCTTCGGCGTCCGGTCAGGATTTCATTGCGGAAATTTTCTCCAATTCCCCGCCGTATTTCATGACGGAATCGCTCTGCTCTTCCGGAAACTACACCGCCAGTCAGAACAACCTGCGCACAGACAGCTACGACGCCTTTGCAACGTACATGGCAGATGTCATCGAACATCTCCATCAAAACGGAGTGACGTTTGAGAGCGCGTCGGCGTTTAACGAACCGAATACCGATTACTGGGGCGCCTATTCCAGCAAACAGGAAGGCTGCCATTTCGACGCAAACGCCATTTCGCAGATTCTGGTCCGTCTCAACGCAAAGCTGGAAGAAAAGAACATTGATCTCCAGCTGAGCGCGTCTGATGAAACGAGCATCGATACGCAGATCACCACGTACAACGCACTCAGCAGCGAAGCAAAAACCGTAGTCGATCGCATCGATACGCACACGTATGGCGGGAGCAACCGTGCCGGTCTGCAGGCTTTAGCGAAAAAGAAGAGAAAATCTCTGGATGAGCGAAGTGGACGGCGGCTTTACCGCCGGAAGCAATGCCGGCGAAATGAGCGCGGCTTTAGGTCTTGGCAAGCGCATCATTACCGATGTCAACGGCCTCAACTGCTCCGCCTGGATTTTCTGGAATCTGATCGACAAGCATGCCGATAATTCCGAATACGGCCAGAGCTGGATTTCGTCTTCCAATGGCATTGATAAAGCCACGCTCGAAGATCTCGGCTGGAACGGTCAGACCGGCGGCTACTGGGGCGTCGCGGCTGCCGATCATAACACCGGCCGCCTTGCCCTTTCCATGAAGTACTACGGCTTTGGCCAGTTCACCCGCTACATCCGTCCGGGCTATACGATTCTCGCTTCCAGCGACAGTACGCTTTGCGCCTATGACCCCGACGAGCAGAAAGCCGTCATCGTCGCCATCAACGACAAAGCCGACGCACAGACGATGCAGTTCAACCTAGGCGATTTCAGTCATGCGCCAGGCAAGGTCACCGCGATCCGTACGAGCGGCTCAATGGAAGAGGGCGAAAAATGGAAAGACGTCAGCGAAGAAGCTCTCGCCTCGAAAGATGATCATTCCGTAACCGCAAATCTGAAAGCCAATTCCATTACGACGTACATCATCGAAGGCATCGGCAAGCCAAAACGCATGCTGGAAGATAGCGGCGCTTTGCGTACCGATCTCTCCTTTGATGTCCAGGACGGAGAAAGCGCTCTGCGCGATCAGTCCGGCTATGGGCTGGATGCGCCTCTGACCAGCCTGGACAGTGCCGACAGCGCAAGCTATGGCGAAGCCTCGATTTTAAGCTTCAGCCAGAACGGCTACGTCACGCTGCCCAAGGGCATGATCGAAGACGGAAACGCCTTTACGATCAGCCTGAGCGCCTATGCGCCGCAGACATCCAGCCACTGGCTGCTGACGCTTGGCAGCAAGGAAGGCGTATGGCCAAACGTCGACAACTATTTCTTCCTGACGCCAAAGAGCGGACAGGGCGGCTACACGGATAAAATTCTTGCCGCCATCTCGCAAAGCGGTGAAACCCGTCTGCCCGTCAATACCGACAAAGTCGCCTCGAACACCGCGTTTAATACGTATACCATCGTCTCGGACGGTTATACGATCACAGTGTATCTGGATGGCGAAAAAGTCACCGAACTCGACCACTCCAAAGACTGGAGCCAGATTTTAACCGGCGATCGCGACGGCTATATCGGAAAATCGCTTTATACGCCCGATCCTCTCTTCTCCGGTGCAGCAGCTTCCTTCAAAGTGTGGAACAAGGCCCTGAACAGCGAAGAGCTCGCACAGGCCTGGAAGGAAGAGCCCAATAAGGACGACTGCATGAAAGCCGCCCTGGCGCAGGCGATTTTAAACAAAAACAAGAGCGTCGATGCGATCGACTCCGATCTGAACTTACCAGCGCAGGTCTATGGACAGAACGTCACCTGGAGCGTTTCGGAAAATGATGCGATTTCCGCAGACGGCAAGTACACGATGCCGCTGGCCGATACGAAAGCAAGCATCACCGCAGCCTTCACCGGCACCGATACATCCTATGTTCTGGATCTGAACGTGCCCGGCGAAGATCCCGACAAAATTGTTTCGGATGCCAAAGCCGAACTGTCCATTCCGAACGCCGACAACATCAAGGGAAACATCAGGCTGCCCGATCATCTGGGCAAAGCGTCGATTACCTGGTCGATGTCCGAATCGGGAAACGGCATTCTCGATCTGAGTGAAAAAGAAGCCAGCGTCCCTGGTTATGGCAAAGTTCCTGCCGGCGTCATCACCCGTCCGGCAAGCGATACGAACGTCACCTTAACCGCGACGATTTCCTACAAGAACACAACCGAAACCAAAGTCTTTGATCTGACGATCAAGGCCGCGCCGAAGCAGCAGGAAATGACGGATTATTTCTTCGCCTATTTCACCGGCGAAGGAAAAGCCGACGGCGAACAGATTTACTTCTCCGCCAGCCAGGACGGCCTGAACTGGAACGACCTCAACGACGGCAAGCCTTCGCTCGTATCGTCTCTGGGCGAAAAAGGCGTCCGAGACCCGTACATTTGCGTTCTCCCGAAGGCGACAAGTTTTACATCATCGCCACCGATCTCAAAATCAACGGCAACGGAAACTGGGATCGCGCCCAGAAAGCCGGCTCGCAAAGCCTGCTCGTCTGGGAATCCGATGACCTCATCGACTGGGGCGAACCGCGTCTGGTCGAAGTGTCTGCATCGATTGATGCCGGATGCACCTGGGCCCCGGAAGCTGCGTACGATCCGCTGACGGGCGAATACATCGTCTACTGGTCCAGCAAAGTCAAAGGCGACAATTACGCCAAGCAGCGCGTCTACTATACCCGTACCCGTGACTTCTGCACGTTCAGCGAGCCGCAAGTATGGATCGACAAGGATCAGTCTTCAATCGATACGACCGTTATTGCTCATAACAATGCCTACTACCGTCTGACCAAAAACGAAGGCGGCGAAACGAACAGTCTAGGCGCGAAAACCAAGACGCTGTTCCTGGAAAAATCCGATACGCTTCTTGGCGAGTACACCCACATCGCTTCCGATTCGCTCAACGCCAACCAGTATGTCGAAGGTCCGGCCATTTACAAGCTCAACGCCGACGACAGCGCCAGCGACAAATGGATCCTGCTGGCGGATGACTTTGGCGGCATCGGCTACTACCCGCTTGAAATTTCCGATCTGGACTCGGGCACTTTCACAAAACTTGAAAGCGGCTTTAAGATGCCGTCCGGCGCCCGTCACGGAACGCCGATCGCCATTTCGGCCGAAGAATACGACCGCCTGATGAAAGCAAACGGCCAGGCGGAACCCGTAAACACCTGGTATTCGACATCCTCCAAGAGCGGTCTGCCCGAAACCGTCACCATCGGTCATTCCAGCTATCCGGTGACATGGCAAAACGAAGATTTGTGGAGCAGTCATAAAGCCTTCGATACGGTTACGATTAGCGGCACTGCCGTTCTGGATGAAGCGAAAAACGAGACTATGAAGGTTTTCGCTTCCGTTCAGCTGATTCCGGAAAACATGGAATACATGATCGATTGCAACAACCCCGACTCGCTTTCCCACAAATACGCTCTCGCGTCTTCTTCCCAGATGAAAAACACCGTCAGCGAACAAGTCAAAACGGACGAAAACACATGGGGATCGCTCTCGAGAATCGGCGAAAACAGCGGCGATGTCGACATGGTCGCCTTCTCCCAGACCAGTCTGGAAAACCCGTATACCGGCGGATACTGGGCGCGAGGCGGCAAGACGATTTCGTATGCGCTGACGCTTCCTAAAGGCGACCATACGATTTACGTCGGCGTCAACGGCTGGTGGAGCGTCAGCCGCACGATGAAACTGGACGTGACGACATCCAAAGGCACTTCCAAACTCATGGACTGCAACGTCACCAGTTCGAAAGAAACGCTGCACAGCGCCAATATTCATCTTGATCAGGAAGAAACGATTACCCTGACCCTTTCCAAAACGGACAATCAGGATCCGATTCTTTCCTGGATCGGCGTTTCCTTAAGACCAGCCCCGATAAGACCCAGCTCGAATCCCTGCTTGCCGAAGTATCGGCCCTGAATGAAACCGACTGGACACCTTCGACCTGGAGCGCCCTGCAGGCGAAACGGGAAGCCGCCCAGAATACAGTTTCTAATCCGAATGCGAGTGAGGAGGACGTCAGGGCTGCACTCTCCGCACTGCAGGCAGCCAGAGACGCGCTGAAGCGCCAGTGGAGCGTCACCTTCAAAAACGGAACAACTGTCCTGAAGAAGGCGTATGTCGAAGACGGCCAGAGTGCTGAAACGCTCGCTCCAGCCGCTTCGGAGGTTACTGTTCCCGAGGGCAAAGTGTTCATAGGCTGGACGCCTGCGTTTGGACCGGTTCATGCCATGAAGGAATACACCCCTGTCTTTGAAGACGCGCCAATCGTGGTGGATAAGGAGGCTTTGCAGGCACGCGTCGATGCGATTGAAGCGGAACAGCTTGCTCTGCGTCCCGATGAAAATCACAGCTATGTAAAAGCTTCATTTGAAGCGCTGAATACCGCTCTGGATCAGGCAAAACGCGTTCTGAATGACAGCGACGCCCAACAGAAGACGGTCGATGCCGCGCTCGAATCGCTTAATACCGCCCGTTCGAATCTCACGCTGGTCGACCTGACGTTTGTCCGGCTGACCCATAACAAGTATGAGTCGCTCAACCTGTCGCTCTTTAAGGCGGATGGAAAAGCGGCTCTTACAGAGGCTGCATCGGCTGCCAAAGCGCAGATCGACAATCCGACCAGTCAGAAGGCTGTCAATGACGCGGCCAGTGCTCTGAACCAAACCCTTTTGAAACTGCGCAAAAATCCAGAAGATCCAAAAGCGAATTTCTAATCGTTCCGATTCTATTCGAACAGTTTCTGGAAAATAGAACGAAGATCAATTCTCCTTTACGGATTTTCATCCGGTGTTCTGAACTTTTAAGAATGTCGTCCTTTGTGCCGGCATTCTTTTTCTCTGTCCGGATTTTTTCTGTTCAGATTTTTCTTTCTGGACTTTCTTTCTTTCGCAAAAAGGCTTTGCCGCCTGGCTGTTCAATGCGAGCAGCAGGCAGACAAAGCCTTTTCGTATGCAGTGAGGATCAGAAATCGGATTCGAATTTTGCAAATCCGGATTCCGATCACAATTTCGTTTTTGCGGTTCGCTAATCCTGGACGTGAATTTTCATGCCGTTGGGATTGGAAGAAACGGTTATGGACGATTTTGTATCTTTGTTCTCGCCGGGGCGTTCTGGATAGGTTGCCCGGCGTTTGGATGCGGTGTTGAGTTCGGGTGTTTCCACGCGAATCGATTTGTTCTGCGAGGAACTGTTATTGTGCTCGGAGGAAGAAATCCAGTTTTCACGCACCGTCTTTTCTTCTTTGCTCTCCTCGACTGTGCCGTACCAGGCAATGCCTTCCTGATTCCAGCCGGCTTTTTTCAGATAGCTGTATTCGTTGGAATCCGTAGTGAAGTGGTGCGAGCCCGTTCTGGCATTCGGGTTATAGACACGGTAAACCGGCGTGCCTTCCTTCAGATCGGAATACCAGCCGATGCCTTCGTACGTCCAGCCGGCTCGAATCAGGCCGTCTTTCTCTTTGGCATCCATTGTGTAATGGTGGTCGCCCGCATTCGGGTTGTACAGGCGGAAAACCGGCTCGCCCGTCGCTGGAAGCTGCCAGGCGGTGCCTTCATCTTTCCAGCCCGCATCGCACAAGAAGGCCCATTCGTTGCGGTCGGCGGTGTAAAAATGTTCGCCGGAATTCGGGTTGTAGACGCGATACATCGTCTTAGGCACTTCGTTTACCGTGCATAACGATTTCCAGTCTTCGGCGGAACCGAAAAACTTGTTGAGATCGAGATCGCCGTCGTAGCCTTCCAGACGGCCTCTCGACGAATACTGGTGCATCCAGTATTCCTCAAAGGCGCCCGTACCGGCCCTGTCGGTAAACGTATTTTCCCGATAGCCGTTCTGCACTTCGTTCTGGCCATAGTTGGCGACCCAGAGGGGATACCCTTCTTCCGCCAGACGGCTCCAGTCCAGCGTCCGGGTGTAATAGCTGCTCATGTAAATCATGCACTTCATGCCGGACAGACTGTAGTAGGCTTTCACAAAGCGGTACGCCCAGTCGGTATCTTTCGCGCTTAACAGATCGCGCGCTTCAAAGTCGAGAATCGGCACGCCCTTGCCGATGTAGGCACGGGTTGTGCGGTAAAAAAATCAGCTTCCTTTTCCGGCGTGTCTTCGCAGCCGCGATCATGCGCAAAGTGGTAAAAGCCAAACAGCTTGCCGCTTTCAAGAATGCTCGAGGCGTACTCGTAAAATTTCGGATCCCGGTAGCCGTTGCCGCCGGATGCCTTGCAGATGATAAAATCCGCATCCATGGCCGCCGGATCGATACCGTCCTGCCAGCGGGAAATGTCAATACCGTTGAGCTTCACGTCGCTCTTGCGGTGATTGTCGAGCGGAAGAGGCATGGACGGCTTGTCTTCCTCCTGTTCGCTCGCTTCTTCCACGATTTCCTCTGTTATGACTGCCGGCGTTTCTGGAGCGGCCGGATCAGCAGTCGGAGCGGAAGGCGCAGTGTTATCGGATGGAGTGTTGTCCGGTGTGGAAGACGGTTCAAGCGGCATGGAGGATACGTCCTGCGAAGGGCTGCCCGTCTGCGGCATGGAGGAGGTGTGCGTTTCTTCCATAGGCTGAATGTCCTGCGCATGCACAGGAAGGCCGCCCAGCACCAGACCGCCGGCCAGCGAGGCCTGCAGAAGCCTGTTTCGTGTTGTTTTATAGTTCATCATGCAATCTCCTTTTGCGCGTTTTTGATGAAATTTTTTGCGCTGGATTCAAATTTCTCTGCTGCGCTTTTCCCTCGCGGGCTCGTCAACCCGGCTGAAAGTCAGGTCGCGGGCAGAGAGGAAGCCGTTTCATTGTAAAGTTTGTACAGTCCTGAAATCAAGATTCGAAAGACATTTTAAGCGCAGCGGCAGAGCAGCCAAAACCATGTGCCTTTTCTTCATAGACTCGTTCTTCTTCGGCTGAAGGTTTCTCTTCTCGCTGCGTTTTTCTCTGGCTGCCTTCCCTGACTGAATTGGAAACAAAAAGCCAGTCCCAAAACAGGACTGGCCAGGTTCGAAAAGGTGATGCAAAACTAGTCTTGCGAAATGATGGTATTGATCTGATCCTGCGCGATCATCATGGAAACGACATCGAGACCGAAGATCGACAAAATCAGCATGAGTACCGCGTTGTTGGACTGACGACGGCCGGAGCAGTCATACAGCAGGTTACCCAGCTTGTAGAAGTAGTAGATGAGGTACAGACCGCAAGTCACGATCGTCAGCAGGATAACCGACATGGCAGACGGTCCATGCGGCTGGCCTTTGGCTGCAGCAAGACGATTGGAGTCTTCTACGAGCAGATAGAGCCAGACGATACTGAAAATACCGCAGGTCAGAATGCTTCCGAGCAGATACAGTACGGGGTTGCGCGGGGTAATGTAGGCGGTGGAAGAATTGCCTGCGTTCGAGCGAAGATCCGGCTGGGAACGGCGCGGCGCAGTCGACTGCGCAGGCAGATAGGCGCGCAGTTCGGTAGCGGAAAGGTTTCTCCAGTCTTCAAAATCGCTTTTCCAGACAAGGGATTCGCCGTCAAGAATACCCTGACGGATGTAGCCGATCATAACCGTTTCCGAGAACGGTCCATAGGAGCGGCCGTTTACAGCGTAGTACCATTCCTGCGCCTGCGAGCTGTCGCCATACGTTTCAGTAGTCGAAGAATAGGAACCGGACATGCTGGTCTGGGTACTCTGCGGCGTGCTCGTATCCGTAAAGGCGTTCGTACTGGACGCTGCAGCGGTTTCGGGCTCGGCCGGCATTTCAGCAGGCTCACTTTCCTGATAGAGCGGTGTGGATTTCAGGCGGGTCCATTCTTTCATGCCACGCGTCCACACGTACGTATCCGGACCGAGGTCGCCTGAAACGATCCGATTCAGGAAATCGTCTTTGGAAAAAGGACCTTTGGAGGCACCGTCTTCGACGTAGTACCAGGCCTCCGTGCTTTTGGTTTCCGTTTTATTTTCAGAATCCGGAAGACGCGTCCCGCACTCATTGCAGAACCGGCTGGTATCCAGGTTTTCCGTCTGACAATTTGGACATTTTTCATGTGAAAACTCCTTATTTTCAATAAGCAGAGCGATAACGGTCCGGTCTGTTTGCCGGAACATCGTTTCCATCGCTGTATACAGAACACTCCCAAGGCGGGGGCTTTGGGAATTTCACAGAAATTGTGCCACAGAAACATGAAAATAATCTTAACGGGCTGTCTTTTTCCTGAAAATTTCCCGATCGTGAACAGGAGGATAAAAGCTTTCCCTCTTTTACCGGACCGGTTCGACCGTTTTCTTCTTTTTCGGATTCGTGCACGCTCAGCCAAACTTGATAGAATAAGAACATGCAAATCATTCATTCTGTCCTGATCGGACTTGAAAATACGCTTCTCAACCAGTTTGGAGACATTCCTCCAGCCACCATGTCCATTCTCGAAGATCTGCATTCCAAGGGGATCGTCCTTGGTCTGTGTTCTCAGCGCGATGCCCGCTGGGTTCTTCATTTTCTGGAGCGCAAACGAATCGACAGGATTTTTCCTACGTTCTTGCCGCCGAAGGCAGCCAGTACGTTTCCCTGCCTGAAAAAGATCATCAGCCTGCACGCGTTTAATCCAAAAGAAGCCTGCGAACTGCTGACGAGTCTGTCGACGCTGGAATCCGACCTTTCTCTGAAAATCCCCTGCGCCCGCATCATCGACAGCGGCCGCCGCTACCTGTGCGATCATCCGGGAACGTACGCTTTTCTGTTCGCTTTGCGCGAGCACCTCTACCCGGTTCGTTCCGTCGATTTCAATACGCTCAAATCGGAATCGTCCTATCACCGTCTGCTTCTGATCAGCTCCAAGGCGCTGATCAACCGGATCCGCCGCAAGAAAGAGCTCGAAGCCTATCCGGTCTGCCGCGTCTTCCCGACCGTTCTGGAAATTTACCCGCGCGGCAGTTCGCTTTGCGAAGCCTTTGCACTGGCCCAGAAGGAATTTCATTTCTCAGCCGAACAGACGCTCTGCTTCGGCTCGCTGAGTGTTGAAAAAGCGCTGCTGAAGGAAACGTTTGGCATCGCGATGAAAAACAGCCCGAAATCCGTCATCGATGTCTGCCGAAGAACGACCAAGTACAACGCGGGACAAAACGGAATCGCCTATATGATCAACGTCCTGCTCATGGAGAAAGCCTGTGTTTTTCGAAAGCCGAACGGAAAAGCCCGTTAACGAAGACGCGCTGGGCATCTCTTCGTCAGTCTGGCTGATTGCGGACGGAGCGAGCGCGCTCAAGGGCGGCAATCGCATGCAGACGGGATCGGACGCGGCGTGGCTGGCGCGGTCCATTGCCCGATCCGCGAAACGCTTTGAAAATCTGGACGCGTCCATCGAATCGATTCTCAAAATCATTCTAAATGAGCTTTCCGCAGCGTTTGGAGAGTGCCCCGAAGACGAAATGCCTTCCTGTACCGTAAGCATCGTGCGCGCCAGTAAGCGTACCCAGGCCTTTGAATATTTCATTCTGGGCGACAGTCCGCTGCTGTTTGCCTTAAAGGATCGTCCGCTTCGTCTGGTCGACGAGCGTGTCGGTTTCTTTGACAATAAGGTTCTGGAAGCGATGGCCCGAATCCGTCAAAACGACGATCTTTCCTTAAAAGCGCTTCGGGCGCTTCCCGAAATTCAGTCCATGCTCATCGCCAACCGCGCCCGCAAAAACAATCCAGAAGGCGGCTATCCGATTGTCGATCTGAACGCCAGCTGGTTTGCCCCGCTGACGGGTTCCATTCCCTTTGACGAAGTAAACGGATTTGCGCTGTACAGCGACGGCTTCGATCAGCTGCAGGGTTTTCTTCACGAAAGCGATGACGATTTTGTTATAAGGCTGCAAAACGATCCCGCAGGCGCCATGGATCTTCTCTGGTCGCTGCAGGAAGAAGATCCCGATGCCAGAGCGCTTCTGCGCCTGAAAAAGCGGGACGATACGTCTCTTATGGCGGTCGATGCAAAAGAGGCTCTCAAAACCTGCAGTCCGATCTCGCAAAATGAAACGATAATACTGAAGAGGGTGCCTTTTACGGCCCCTTTTTCATACACTTTTTCGTCGCTGCTTTTTAACATCGATTTTGCCGGCGGCTTTTGTAAGTGTCAAACAATCGACGGGTATACGCGAGACTGAATATTAGATACGCTAAACGGGATCCCTTTCGAGATCCCGCTTGGCGTATTTTTTATTCTTCATCGTTTTCTTCATACTTCGGATCCGGTCCACGGTATCCAATTCGAAGATATTCAGGTAAATCCTTTGAATACGGCAGAAGTGACTTCAATACATCTACCGCGATTTCATCGTCTTTGAACCATTTGAGTTCATCCAGAACGTACTCCATGTAGCGCTCTGGATTTAAGTCGTTCATTTCAGCCGATCGAAACAAAGTCATAAACGCTGCGACGACTTCCGCACCTTTGATACTCTTCGTAGTCTGGAAGTTTTTGCGATTGATCACGAATGGCTTTACGGCTCTTTCTGCCACATTATTGTCGATCGGATAATCACCGTCTTCCAGGTACCTTCCCAACGAGTTCGCTCGATCCATGAAGTACTTGGCTGCTCTGTAGGCGGTGCTTCTTTCCTCGAATCCACTCTGAATCTCCATCATGACTCTTGTGAGTCTTTCAAAGCAGGGCTTTGAAAGTTCCTGCCGAACTTCGGTTCTCGCCTCGTGCGAGTAAGAAGCAACGTGGGATTCGATGTGGTAGAGCTTCCCGAACAGAGACAGGGCTGTGAGCAGAATCTGGAGACCCGGACTGGGTTCGGGTCTCTCTGTTTCGTCCAGCTGGGCTGCCGCTTCTGCGGCCTCTTCGTCGTTCTCCAGTGTGGTCTTTTCCCACTTCAGGACGTCTGCCTGATACTGCGCGAAGTCTGACCGGACTTTGATGGCTTCGAAGATCTTTCTTCTCGCATGGGCCATACAGTTGAGCTTTCTGCAGGGGCCATAGTAGTTGGCATATGCATAAAGCCCGTCTGTCATAAGGGCATGACGAAAAGAACCGCCAAGGAGGGCGATTACGAACTCCTGTTTCTTGTAAGGGAAAAACTTATAGACAGCCATCTGGTTCTCTTCATAGATTCCGCTGACGGCGACAACCATAGAAGACTGTTTTCGATCTTTAACCTCCGTGCACTTTAAAACCGTCTCATCCATATGGACGACGTTACAGTTTGGGAGATCCTCAATCATTTGTTTTACGAGGGGCTTCAGATAAAGATCGTAAGTTTTTTCCAGGATGTTGCCCATGGTCTGACGGCTGATCGGCAGTCCCGTGAGACTCAGGTGCTTTTCCTGACGATAGGCCGGGGTTCCCATTACGAACTTATCGTAGGCAATTCCCGCGACCATAGAGGAAGTTGCGACACTCTTGTCGATCAGTGCAGGCTCGTCAGGTTCGGCGGTGCGGATGATGGCTTTCCCGTTTTCATCCGTACACTTGTTTGGGCACGCGACTGTCTCACGCAGCACTTCTTCCAGCCTATAGCGAGCGGGAATCCGATGAATCCTATAGTGACGTTTCATTCCAACAGTTTTCATCTCACAGCCGCAAACTGGGCAAATGCGCTTTTCCCTTCTACACTGAAGGTAGTGGTTTCTTTGACCGCTTCCTGCTTTCTGCACTTGGTGGAAGGTTTTTCTTGCTTCCTTCAACAGAACTGAGCTTTAAATCTTCAGCTTCTTTACGATAGCGGTCTCCCTCTTCCTGATATTTCGCAGCCCGGTTAAAACAAACATCGGCTTTCAGATCAAGCTGAGCCAGCTGTTTATTCAGAATATTGATATCTGGGCCGCCGTCCTCGTTTTCAGAGTAATCCAGTTTCAAGGGAACCATCTTTTCCGTAGAAGGACCAAAGCGGCCGCTTTTCACGGCTTTATTGATTTCTTTAGCGAAATAGAGATCCAGGTACATATCCTCAATAAATTTGTCTTTCTTTCTTCCGTCATGGTGCTGATCTGATGATGAAGATCTTCGAGGAGCTCGTTGCGGATTGTCTGGTAAGGGTTCGGCACATTCATGTATTAATTTTAACATATTTAGAGCGATAGATAAAGTAAATGGGATGATTTATCTTGATATTCCTTCAAGAAAATCATCCTTTTAAATTGGTTTAAACATACTTATAAGTTCGTGGCAGAAATGCCGGCTGGGGAACAATCGACAGACCGGAAAGCAGAGAAGCCAGCTGCGAACAGTCAATTCGCATGAAGTCGGACTGGTCAGTGCTGACAGGCCACTGAAGGGAAGATCTGGAGAGTCGCTTATAAACAAGCCAGAATCCATTTCCGTCACGAAGGATACCTTTGATCTTGTTCTTCTGTCGATTAACGAAGAGAAAGAGGGATCCATCCAGCGGATCCAGAGCGAGAGGTCCTTGAACCAGGGAGACGTAACCGTCAATTCCTTTGCGAAGGTCAGCAGGCATCTGAGCCAGATAGATGTTTTTAACTTTGGAGAAATCGATACCGAGATCGATTGCAGGGATGATTGATTCCATGAAAAAGCCTCCTTGAATAAAGGAATTATCCCAAGGAGGCGGTCGAGAAAATACCCGTCTTTTATTTGACGCTTACCGGCTTTTTGGCCAAAACAAAAAGCAGTCCTCGCTTTGGCAGAAACCGAGACAAAGACTACTTTCTTTTGAATGGATACGGATTCGTATGCGCGTTACTTTTTCGAGACGATATGATCCTTGTCCTTGAAAATCGAATTGGCAGGGATCACATGACGGACACTCGAGAGCGGATAAATGTTCGTATGGCGGCCGATTACCGTTCCCGGATTGAGAACGGAATTGCAGCCGACTTCTACATCGTCGCCCAGCATGGCGCCAAATTTTTCAGACCGGTTTCGATTTTTTCCTTGCCGTCGCTGACGACAACCAGCGACTTGTCGCTTTTACATTGGACGTAATCGAGCCTGCGCCCATATGCGAGCGATAGCCGAGAATGGAATCGCCGACGTAGTTGTAATGCGGAACCTGAACGTGATCAAAAAGGATCACGTTTTTAATTCGGTGGAGTTGCCGACCACGCAGTGCGCACCGACGAGCGCGTTGCCGCGAATGAAGGCTCCTGGACGCACTTCGGTATCCGGACCGATAATGCAGGGTGCTTTTAAAACCGCGGTCGGTGCGATCTCTGCACTTTTATGAACGAAAATACCTGGTTCCTTTTCTTCATACTCCGCCGGCAGATCGTGACACAGCGTCAGAATCAGTTCATTGATTTTTCCTAAAGCCTGCCAGGGGTATTCAAACTGATCCAGCCAGTTTTTGGCCAGGGAATGTTCATGGGTATACAGATCTTTGGTTTTATACATAAAGCGCCTCACACTTCTTTTTAATGCTGATTACTGTCCGGCCGGTACCAGTTCCGGCTGAACTTCATTTCCCGCATCCTGTACGATGCCGTTTTCTGCCGCTTCGGGCTACGTTTCCGGCTGGGCTGCTGGATCCGATTCTGCATTGGGTTCGGAAGCCGGTGCCGGTTCATCGCTTCGTTCGATGCGGGACGTCTGCGGTTCGTGGCCGCTGAGAATGGACTGAATCGCCGTCTTCGCCTGATCCAGCGATTCCGGATCGGGAATTAACATGTACGCCGAATCGCGAAGAACGGCGGAATACTGGGTCTGGTATTCCCCGGAAACGGTCGAATACCAGCACGTGAACGGTTCCGGTTCAAGAACGTACTGCCATATGAGCGTGCAGAGCTGTTCGTAGTTGAACGATGTGATCATCGATCCGTCGAGAATACGAAGCAGGGACGGAATGTTCGTAAACGAAATCTGCTTTCTGGCCTGGGCAAGATCGCAGAACATGACAAACTGGTTCAGTTCCTGGTCGAAATCGTTTCCGGAGTAGTTGGACAGGGAGCCGAGAATCTGACGGATTTTCGGTCCGGATACGCCTTTATCCGGATTGACCGTAATCGCTGAAGCGATTTCGTATTCCCGTCCGCCCGACTGATACAGGCCGTCCATTTCATCAAACAGCGAAACGACCGCGGCCAGATCGACCTGAACGGTAAAATCAATCGACGTGCCGAATTCTTCTTCGAGCGCCTGCCGCTGCGCTTCGAGCGTGTAATTGGAAAGCAGACCGGCACGGTCGGCAGCGCCATCGGCCGGACAGCCCAGCGTGCCGTCGCATTTGGCCGGCAGAGCCAGCGCGCGCGGAATAACGGTGACGAGCACCTGATGCGCCGTCGGGTTGACGGTCAGCAGCATCGTCATTGTCGACGTGTACATCTGGGTATTCAGCCGCGTATCCGAAGCGGAAACCAGAACGGTATACGGCTGCGTGTTGAGATCGAGCGGCTGGTTTTCTTCGACCAGACCGGTCGACCAGCTGACGTTCAGCGCGCTTGTCAGATCGCCGTTGGACGTCTGTCCATTGGAAAATTCATGAATCAGCTTAATTTCCGTCGGCGTCAGAATGGCGGCACGTACTTTCTGGCCGCGAACGGCTTTGTTGAGCTGCTGGAGCGTGCTGTACGATTCGGTACGCACCGTCACGCCTTCTTCTTTCAGACGGTCCAGAACTTTTTCATTCGTTTCGTTGCCGCGACTGTCAAGAACGCCGACAATCTGGCCTTCCAGAGCGTCAATCGTCTGGAGCGGTACCGCGTTCGGTACGTATAATCCGGCGCTCAGCGTGTATTCCTGACCATAGTCGCTCAGCTGATCGATTTCTCTGGAAATCGAATGCACATAGCGCTGACCAAAAAGCACGTTACGACAATGGCCACGCAAAGAAAGACGGCTGGAATGGACCACAGACGGTTTCGGGTTTCGAAAACCAGAACCCCGCAACGGTCATAGCCGCCGCGGCCAGTCCGACAATCCAGGCGGCGGCCGAAAGACGCAGCAGACCGAGTTCCAGCATCGAATAGAGCAGCCAGAACACGGCAAGCAGGCAGATCAGCAGACACCAGAACCCCGGCTTTCGTACCAGTCTGGCAAAGCGGGAAGGCCCTTTGGCGCTTTTGGCGTTTTTGCTTCTTTGGATACTTCGCTCTCTTTTTCCTCTTGCGCACTCGAATCGGAATTTGAATCCGCACTGGCGGCGGGTTCCGAACCGAACGGTGCAGTTTCTGTCTTCGGGCTTTCGCCGGCCTCTTCCTGGCGTTCGGCTTCTTCCATCAGACGTGTCAGCGGCTTTTCCCGTTCCAGACGATCAATCGCACCATCACTATGCGCCTCGGTTTCATTTTTATTTGTACTGGCATTCGCCGTTTTCGGTTTTACGATTTTTGGCGTGTTGGAGGCGCTGATTTTTGCTCGCCGTAAAGGCGGACTTCCAGCGGCCCGATCCCCTGTTGCGGCCGCCGAAGTCTCCGGCTGGCTGTTTTCAGGCGCCGCGGGCTTCTTTTCTGTATCCATTTCCTTTTCAGTCCCCTTTTCCATACAGCCGCTGGCTGTATTTTCACGAAAGCCGATATGGCTTTCTATCCCCATACGCATCCAGAAGATGCGGTTTTATTTTTCTTTTTGAGTATACGTCCTGCACCCTCCGGGAGATCTTTCATCTGCCTTTTCGAAGAGAAAGCGCAGGCTTAATGCAAAATGGCTTCCGGATCGCCTCCGATTTTTTCAGGCGGGCGTGCAGGGAAAGCGTACGCGTCGTGCTCAGTTTATCAAACTGAATCACGATTTTTGTGCCTGTCGATCCAGATCGAGAATGATGCCTTCTCCAAAGACAGGATGCGCGATGCGATCGCCGCTTTGCAGCTCGTTTTCGTTTTCCGACTCCCCTTTTAAAGAACGGGAGCGCAGCGAGATGAAGCGGGTCGCGGCCTGAATGAGATCTTCTGGAATCGGCGGCTGCCAGACGGCGTTTTCCAGCCCGATATCAAAGAGAAAGCGCGAAGGCATGCGATTCGATCCCGAATGCAGGATGCCCTGTGCATCGCTGAGATACAGCTCCTTTTGGCGCGGGTCAGGGCGACAAACATCAGGCGCCGCTCTTCTTCCATCTGCGGGCGGGTTTTCGTCTGCCTCGACGGGAAAATGCCTTCATCGAGCGCCGGCAGAAAGACGGTGTCAAATTCCAGTCCCTTCGCCGTATGAATGGTCATCAGGCGTACCTGATCGCTGGTCGTCTGTCCATCAGCAGCGGAAAAGAGCGCGTTCTGGTTCAGCCACGATTCGAGCGTCGTATCTTCTCCCACGACACTTCAAATTCGGCAGCCGCCTGCTTCAGTTCGGCAAGATTGTCGAGGCGATCCTGGGCGCCGCGCAGGCGCTGTTCCTTTTCGTAGCCGGAGCGGTCAAGCACTTCATCGAGCACCTGGCTGATCAGCCGGTCCTGCCATACCGTTTCTTCCACGACCGCGATATACTCAGCCGCTTTGGTCGACGCGAAATAGTCGCTTTCGCTGTTTTCGACGAGCGCCTGATAGAGCGAGATTTCCCTCTGTTCGGCATAGTCCTTTAAAAGGCGATGCGGCCTTTTCCAATGTTGCGCGGCGGATCGTTGATCGTGCGCAAAAAGTCGAGATCGTCCCGGTACAGCAGCATGCGGCAGTACGAGAGCGTCGTCTTGATTTCCGCACGCGAGAAAAACGGCACGCCCGAATACACGGCGTACGGAATGTGCGCCGCAATGAGCGCGTCTTCAATCGGACGCGTTAAATAATGAGCGCGGTACAAAATGGCCATGTCACGATACGCCACGCCTTCCTCATGACGGGAAGCGATGCGCGAGGCGATCCATTTTGCTTCTTTTTCCGGCGTTTCAAAATGACCGGCTTCCACCGGTTTTCCATCCGGCAGAAAGGGTATCAGATCCTTGTCGATCCGGTTCGCGTTTTTGGAAATGAGCGAGTTGGCCGTCTTCAGAATCTGAGGCGTGGAGCGGTAGTTTTCGTTGAGCAGCACCGTCTGGCACGGATGAAAATGTTCATCAAAATCGAGCAGACGGCGTACGTTGGCGCCGCGCCACGTATAAATGGTCTGGTCGGGATCGCCGACCACAAACAGATTGTGATGAACTTTGGCCAGCGCATCGATCAGGCGGTACTGCAGACCGTCGATGTCCTGGAACTCGTCCACCATGATGTATTCAAACCGCTGCTGCCACTTGCGGGCGACATCGGGATTTTCGTCAAAGATTTTCAGCGTCAGCAAAATCAGATCGTTATAGTCGAGGCCGAAGTTTTTCTTCTGCGCGCTCAGATACCCGTAAAAATCTGATCCTGCGGATCGATCGCGTTTTCGTATTTTTTCTGAATGGCTGCGGGCGAGAGCGCCACGAGATCTTCCCGGTAGTTCGGCTCGTCCTTGATCTTGCGGATTTCAATCATGTCCCGCGCCTTGGAAAACGTCATGTCGTGAAGCGTCAGTCCCTTTTCGTCGTACACCTGCCGCAGAAGCTGATCGATATCCGCGTTGTCGAGCACCACAAACGATTTCGGATAGCTGATGATGTGGCTTTCCTCGCGCAGGATCATCGAACAGAGCGAATGGAACGTACAGATCGTCCCGCACTGATCGTCTCCGGTGAGTGAGCGGATGCGCGATTTCATTTCGGCTGCCGCTTTGTTCGTGAACGTAATTGCCAGAATGCTTTCCGGAATCATGCCGATCTCGATCAGAAAGGCATACCGGGCGGCGAGTGTTCGCGTCTTTCCGGAACCGGCGCCCGCAACAACCCGGACGTAGCCTTCAATGGCTTCGACCGCTTCGGTCTGCGACGGATTTAAAATGAGATCATTTTCCATGCGGACCGTCCCCTTGGGCGTTTTCCTTACTCGCGGGATTTTCGGGCAGCGCCAGCGGAACATCCGGGTGGAGTGCGGCGAGCCAGTCGGCCGCTTCCTGCACGTGCGATTTGGGCAGAGCGAGATTGAGAGCCGAAGAAACGGCGCGGGCCTCGACGATATCGTGCACGCCGCCGTATTCGCCATCGAGCGTCCACGGGATGTTTTCCCTTTCAACCGGAACCAGGGCGACTGCACCTGCATCATGAGCGGATTGTCAAAAGAAGAGCGCATGAGGCAGGAAATGATCTGGTTGAGCTCGCTGATATTCATCGGGCGCTTAATAAAGACACCCTCGAGCAGTCCGTCGTGCCAGTTATAAATGTTTCGGGTAAACAGATCCGATCCGGCGATATAGCGGGAATTGGAAACCATGCCATACAGAAAGTCGCCCTGCAGCGAACCGCCTTCCCATTCGATTTCCAGCGTTTCACAGTTGTTTTCCCAATGGGCAAAATCCACGCGGCCAAGGGCTTCCAGAACGTAGGCGATCGAACCGAGGCGGTTTTTGCGCTCCTGCGCCGTCAGATAGGAAACCGAGGTGCCCAGACCGAAGGCGGCCACATAGGAAAAATATTCCTCGTTAAACTGACCGACATCGATGGGCGCCCACCAGTCGCCGCCCGCAATTTCAGCGGCTTCGCTCAGCTTGAGCGGAATTTCATGCGAGTTGGCAAAGTCATTGACGGTGCCGGAAGGAATATAGCCCAGCAATGGCATGTTTTTTCCAGCCATCCAGCCGTTGAGCGCTTCGTGCAGCATCCCGTCGCCGCCGCAGATGACCAGACGGTCGCAGCCGCTCAGATCCAGATTTTTCAGCTTTTCGCTGGCATCTCCCGGTTTCTGTGTCGGATACACCGTAACCAGATAGCCCATTCCCGTCATCTGATTGACGAGATCGGAGAGGCTGTTCTGAATTCTTCGGTCTCCGGCCACAGGATTGTAAAGAAGGAGCATCTTTTTCATAGTCCAATCCCCAGTTCTGTACATTGAAACAGACGTATCGCCTTATCCTGATACAGAACAGTATAACCAAATCCGCTGGCCCCGTCCGGCTTTTCCCGGAAACGCTCTGCGAGTGTCGTCTTTGTGCAGACCCGTATACAGACACAGTCGCAAACTCGGGCGAACGGATGAAATACCAAAAATGAATTTCTTTGTCATAATGGCATAAGGGCTCTCACTGTCCTGGAAAGGAGGAAGTCCGTGACTGCTGTCATGGCGTTCATTACGCCTTTTCTGATTTCAGCCGCACTCATTCCCCTGATCAAGCGGCTGTCGTATCCATCAGATGCCTGGGCGAAAATCAATAACCGTACCATTCATCACGGCCGTATTTCCCGGATCGGCGGCATAGCCATTTATCTGGCTTTCTCCTGTGCGCTGCTGCTCAACGGGCAGGCGGACCGTTCCATACTCGGCATTTATCTCGCCAGCTCGATGATGTTTTTCATCGGTCTTGCTGACGATTTTGTGGATCTTCCGGCCAAGGTCAAATTCATTTTGCAGGTGCTGGCGTCGCTGATTCTGCTTCACTACGGCATACGCGTCGATACCCTGCGCATCTTTGGCTGGGCCATCCGCTCGGATCTGATCTGTTCGATCTTCACCATCCTCTGGGTGGTCGGCATCACGAATGCGATCAATCTGCTCGACGGTCTCGACGGACTTTGCGGCGGCATGATTCTCATTGTGCTGGCCGTCATCTGTTCGATTTCGTTTGTCGACAAGCGCAGCGATATGGTCATCCTCTCCTTGATGCTTTCCGGCGCGGTACTTGGCTTTCTGCTCTACAACGCGCATCCCGCTTCGATTTTCATGGGTGACTGCGGATCTCTGTTTCTGGGTTCCATCGTTTCTTCCTTTTCCCTTCTCGGATTCAAATCGTCGACAACCATTACCCTTGGCCTGCCGATTCTGCTTCTCGTTTTGCCGATTATCGATACGCTCTCCGCGATCCTGCGCCGCAAGATTCATAACATTCCGGTCGATCAGGCGGACCGATCCCATCTGCACCATCAGCTGCTCAAGCGGTTTGGCCAGACCAATTCGGTCATCATCATGTGCGGCATTACGTTCCTGTTTGGCATGAGCGCGTTCATTTACATTTACAGCCGAAAAGCCGGTGTCGTTCTGATCCTGCTTCTTCTGCTCGTCATTGAACTGTTCATCGAGCGCACCGGCATGATTTCCGAATCGTTCCATCCGCTCCATTCCCTGGGACGGTGGATCTGGAAACATTGCCGTTCCCTGTTCAAGTGCAAGCCAAAGCCAGAGCCAAACGCATAAGCGCAAAAACAGATCTATGTCTTCCTTCTGTTATCTGGATTTGCGTGCCCGCTTTATCTTTGATTTGTTTCGGATGCCTTCGGGCATCCGTTTTCTTTGCCGGTTTTTAAACGCGAAGACCGGCCTTTTCCAATCGTCCAAAGAAAAACGCCCTGCCGGATGACAGAGCGTAAATTTCGTAAATTCGAACAGGCAGGCTTTAGCCAGATTAAGCCAGATCCATAGTTTTCAGATAGCGGGCGAGCGCATCCTGCCATGCAGGGAGTGGTTCAAAGCCTTCTGCAGCGATGCGGGAAAGGTCCATGCGGGAGTTGGACGGACGTTTCGCCTTAGCCGGATACTGATCGGAGCCGACTGGAATGACTTTTACGTGACGTCCGGTCTGGGCGAAAATTTCCTTGGCAAAATCGTACCAGGAAATGTAGTCGCCGCTGTTGGCCACATGGTACGTGCCGTATTTGTCGGTCTGAATCATATCCAGGCTCAGACGGGCGAGATCCCATGTGTACGTCGGCAGACCGACCTGATCGTCAACGACGGTAAGGGTGTCGTGGGTTTCGGACAGCTGCATCATTTTCTTGATGAAGTTGATGCCGTTGGCGCCAAATACCCAGGAAATGCGCAGAACGAAGTTTTTCGGGTTCTGGAACACGTAGTCCTCGCCTTCCGATTTGGTCAGGCCATAAACGTTCAGCGGATTTTTTCATCATCCACTTTCCACGGTTCCGCACCCTGGCCGTCAAAGACGTAGTCCGTCGAGAAATACATCAGCGGGATGTCGAGTTCGCGGCACACTTTGGCGATATAGCCGGTTCCGGTCGCGTTGATGGCTTCTACGGTTTCAAACAGTTCGGGTTCTTCGCCCTTGTCCACCTGGGTCCAGGCGGCGCAGTGAATGACGGCGTCGTAATCGCCGCGGGAAATGACTTCTTCAACCTGATTCTGCCTGGTGATGTCCATTTCCGCTACATCGACGCCGACGGCGTCAATGCCGCGCTCCTTGGCCTGCACCATGATGTCGTGTCCGAGCTGGCCTTTTGCGCCGGTAACAAGAATTTTCATTTTCAATCCTCCTCTGTGCTCAAAACGAAAAGAAGCCGGACGGACGAAGCTGTTTCGCCCCTCCGGCTGCGGGTTCATAAGCGTGTATGCCTCAATAGCGAGACGGTTTTACTGGTCGACTCTTCCTTTGTCGACGTACATTTTCTGGAAGTAGTTTTTGTATTCTCCGTTGAGAATGTTTTTCCACCAGTCCTGGTTGTCCAGATACCACTGGAACGTTTTCTGGATGCCGGTATCGAAGTTTTCTTCCGGTACCCAGCCCAGTTCTTTTTCGATTTTTGCAGGATCGATCGCATAGCGGCGGTCGTGACCTTTACGGTCCGCTACGTATGTGATCAGGGATTCCGGCTTGTCGAGTGCCTTGAGGATCGCCTTAACGACTTCGAGGTTGCTCTTTTCGTTGTGGCCGCCGATGTTGTAGACTTCGCCTTCCTTGCCTTTGCGCAGGATCAGGTCGATGGCCTTGCAGTGGTCGAGAACGTACAGCCAGTCGCGCACGTTGGCGCCGTCGCCGTAAACCGGCAGGCTTTCGTTATCGAGCGCGCGGGCGATCATCAGAGGGATGAGCTTTTCCGGGAACTGGTACGGTCCGTAGTTGTTCGAGCAGCGGGAAATCGTTGTCGGCAGGCCGTACGTGCGGTGGTACGCCTGAACGAACAGGTCCGCAGCGGCTTTGGACGAAGAATACGGCGAGCTCGTATGGAGCGGCGTGGATTCCGTGAAGAACAGATCCGGACGATCGAGCGGCAGGTCGCCGTACACTTCATCGGTCGATACCTGATGGAAACGTTTAACGCCGTATTCTTTTGCGGCATCGAGCAGAGTCGTTGTGCCAAGAACGTTGGATTTTACGAAGATTTCCGGATCTTCGATCGAGCGGTCGACGTGGCTTTCGGCGGCGAAGTTCACGACGATATCGGGACGTTCCTTTTCAAACAGATCGAAAATGAAGTCACGATCAGCGATGTCGCCTTTGACAAACTTGTAGTTCGGCTTGTTTTCTACGCTCTTGAGACTTTCCAGATTTCCGGCGTAAGTCAGCGCGTCCAGGTTGATGATTTCATCTTCCGGATACGTATTGACCATGTATTCAACAAAGTTGGAACCGATGAATCCGGCTCCTCCAGTAACGAGAATTTTCATGTATGGCTAGTTTCCTTTCATCATGTCATCGTAAACGAACAGGTTGTTGGCGTCTTCGAGAACCGGCGAAATGCGGTCCTTGTCGCTGAGCACGGGTTCGCGTCCATTAAGAAGCATGCCCCAGTCGACGGCGACGGTCGGGTCGTCATAGCGGATGCTGCCCTCCGATGCCTTGTCGTAGACATTGTCGACTTTATAGCGGAATTCCACATCCGGCGTCAGGGTCAGAAAGCCGTGCGCAAAGCCCTGCGGGATAAAGAACTGGCGATGGTTGTCCGCCGACAGTTCGCAGGAAACCCATTTGCCGAAGGTTGGAGAACCTTTGCGGATATCGACCGCAACGTCGATGACTTTCCCCTTCGTGCAGCTGACGAGCTTAGACTGCGCATACGGCGGGTTCTGCCAGTGCAGACCGCGCAGCGTGCCTTCGGCTGCGGAAAAGGACATGTTGTCCTGAACGAAGTCGACCGTAATGCCGAGCTTTTCGTATTTGGGTTTGGAATAGGTTTCCGTAAAGTAGCCGCGATGATCGCCGAAAACGTCGGTTTCCACGATCAGCACGCCTGGAATTTCCGTTTCAATCACTTTCATGCTTATTTCCTCTTGAATGTCGGCCGGCCTTTTGTCCGGCTTTGGATCTGTTTTTCTTCCGAGCAGACCGCTATTTCTGGTTTTTATCAATGTATTTGCGATCGAGCAGCTTTTTGAGATAGGCGCCGTACTGATTTTTCTTGTAAATCTCGTACGTTTTCTCGAGCTGTTCGCGATCGATCCAGCCCTGCCGGTAGGCGATTTCCTCCAGGCAGGCAATTTTGCGGTGCTGGTGTTCTTCAACGGTTTTCACGAAGTTGGTGGCATCCACCAGAGATTCATGCGTACCGGTGTCGAGCCAGGTGAAGCCGTCGCCAAGCAGGGTGACGTTCAGTTCGCCCTGATCGAGATAAATCTTGTTCAGATCGGTAATTTCCAGCTCGCCGCGGGCGGAAGGCTGAAGATGGGCGGCGTAATCCACGACTTTGTTGTCATAAAAATACAGACCGGTAACCGCATAGTTGGATTTCGGTTCGGCCGGTTTTTCTTCCAGGCTGACGGCTTTGCCGTTTTCGTCAAACTCGACAACGCCAAAGCGTTCCGGATCTTCTACATAATAGCCAAATACCGTAGCGCCTCTGTCTCTGCCGGCAGCTTCCACAAGCCGTTTGGTCAGACCGTGACCATGGAAAATATTATCGCCAAGAATCATGGCGACGGAATCGTTTTCGATAAAATCTTTGCCTAAAATAAATGCCTGCGCCAGTCCATCGGGCGAGGGCTGTACTTTGTACGTCAGCTCCAGACCGAACTGGCTGCCGTCGCCGAGCAGTTCCTCAAAGCGAGGCGTGTCTTCCGGGTAGAAATAATCATGATCTCCCGGATGCCAGCTTCCATCAGAATGGACATTGGATAATAAATCATCGGCTTGTCAAAAACAGGAAGAAGCTGTTTGCTGGTTACTTTGGTTAATGGATAGAGTCTTGTTCCGGATCCGCCGGCAAGAATGATGCCTTTCATCTCTTCAGTTCTCCTTTTCCGTTCAGCTCCATCTTAGCCAAAAAAGAAAAGATGGGAAATGATACGGCGCACGTCCCACAACATACGAAATGTAAGAGCATTCACGGATTTTTAATGGTTTTTCTGGCGATTTTTCTCCCACATTTTTCCCAAATTCTGCTCATTCCGAATCTGTTCAGCTTTAGGCACGGCGCTTTTTTCTCGGAGGATACGCACTTCCGTAAAAAGCCCGGATTGCCGGACCTCCGTGTTCTTCCTTATCTTGATTTTGCCTTTTGCTTAGGAACGGGATGGCGAAGCAGCGCGCCGATCAGCTGGAGGCGCCACTGAATCTGATTTTGCAGAGAACTCGATTTGAGCGAAGACGCGTTGTTTCCATGCCGTCGATAGTCCAGACAGTTTTTCGGGCTGAAAACCACCTTGCCCATGCGATAGGCCTGCAGGCCCAGAAACTGATCGTGCATGGGAATCTTTCCAAAGGGAAGGCTTGCGTCCACGACTTCCTTTCGCACTGCCATGCAGCAGCCGATCATCGAATTGCGAAGCAGATTGTTCCAGAATCCTTCCTTCGAGCCGTGGCTTTGATAAAAGGAAGGTTCAATCACGTGAAGATCAGCATCGCATATCGAGGCATCGTGAAGCATCGCCATGACGTTCTCTTCGCGAAAGCCGTGACGGTATAAGTCGAGCTTGCCCGGTTTCCAGACATCATCCTGATCGCAGAACACGATAATTTCCCGTCTTGCCTGACTGAGCGCAAATTCAAAGTTGCGCACGACGCCAAGACCCGGGCCGCTTAAAATACGGATCCGCAAATCCGGATGGGCTTTGGCAAAGCGTTCCGCGATTTCAAGATCTTCGCTTAAACCGCCATCGCAGCTGATGATCAGCTCATCGCCGACCCATAGCTGATCGGCAATGGAATCGAGCTGCGCGTTCAGCCAGGGTGCGCCTTTATAGGTAGCCAGAACGACCGAAATGGACAGTCTCGAACTCATGCGTCCGCCTTTCCGTCCGCTTTTCGGGCTGCCTTTTTCCGATCCGTTTCATTTTGCGGGCGGTTTCCTTTCGGATCGGTTTCTGCTTCTTTTTCTTCTTTTCTGGAGGATGGATCGATCGGATTGAACGCTCTGGCTTCCTGCTGCGCAGTAGCGGAAGAAGAGGAAGAAGAAAGAATGGATTTGATGTCCATGCCAAGCGTCAGGCGGAATCCGCTGCCCTGATGGGAAAGCAGAAGCGAGCTGAGTTCAAACAGGGAGCGGTGGCTGAGCGCCTGGGCTCTCTGCGCGTAAAACGAGCGGACTTCTTCCATCTTTTCGATCATCTGCAGCTCGGCCTGAAACTGAAGCGTCAGCGAGAGGAGCGCTTCTTTCTGGAGATAGTCCTGCCACGAAGCATGCAGACGGCTTTCGTAGTCGCTGCGGCGAGTGAGACCGAGCGTGTTGCCGGGGTACTGGCGATAGCCCATCAGTTCCTCGTCGAGATAGCCCAGACCGTTCTGAATGGCTGCGATCGCGCAGATCGCCCAGTCATGGGGCAGATTCATATCGACCGGCGTAGACAGGTACTCATCCTTCAGCCGCCTGGTCAGCGCGAGCGTACATCCTGGCGAGACGTTGTAGCCCATCAGATCTTCAAAGGTCAGCCACGAAAACTGGCCGCGCGGCAGCGGACGGCGAATGAGATTATGGTTGCTTCGCCGGCTGCTCGACTTGCCTTCGATTGGACGGTCCTGGGCATCAATCAGCGAAAAGGAAGAAGCGAGCGCCAGCAGTTCCACATGCTTATCAAACATCTTCATCATGTGTTCGACTTTTTCTGGTTTCCAGATGTCATCGTGATCGCTCAGAAAAATATATTCGCCCCGCGTGCGGCTCAGCGCATCACGAAAGGCGCGGACAAAGCCGGTGTTCTCGGTATGGACGTGCAGAAACCAGCGGCCGGCGAGATGGTATGTGGCGATATATTCGCGGATTTTTCGACGGTGTGATCTCTGGAAGCATCATCAACGATGACGACTTCATCAAAAGGCATCGTCTGCAGACGGATCGACTCGAGCTGTTCGATCAGATACACTTCTGCGTTATATGTGGTCATCGCCAGAGACAGGCGAATGGGATTCGATGGGTTCATGAAGCCTCCTTGTACCAGACTGCAGCGCCAGTCTGCGCCGCAAAGGATAAAACAAAATGAAAAGAAGATCGACTGCGGATTTTCCTTTGAAAAATTCGATGCATAGCCGCGGGCCACACTTTGAATTTTTCTGGGGGATGGAAAATCCATTTCTGCCTGCTACAGAAACCGTCTGCGTATGTCTCATGCAGTCACGCCGCGATTTTATCCCGCAAGTACAGCCTGCCGAAAGGTTTATACATCCAGACGGGCAGAATGATCCATATTCCGTATTGTGATCTTTTGCGCGACAGATCGCAAAAAGCCGCCCGCCTGCGCGCATACTCCGCTTACAAACGCCCGGCTTTATTCCAATGGGCCATTCTGAATTCATTTCCTGCTGTGTTTTGTGAGATTCTGCTCGCTTTGCCACAGGATTTCAAAGCTTTTTCAAACGCCGACAGAGACAGATCCGTTTCAAAACCTGACGGGCCGCCTTTCGCATGGCCTCTAACTGATTTTGAGCGGCCTCCGCAATTTCCTTTGCGGTCTGTTCGAGACGGCTGCGGTCGATGTTGATCCCGCATCTGTACTCTTCGATCCAGTCGTGCACATCGCCTTCCAGACTGTTAATGACCGGAAGCCCGCCCTGTAAATAATCGAGCGTCTTCATGGAAAGGCCGGCCTGTACGTCCGGTTTCATAATGTTGATGCCAAACGCGCAGGCATCAAAAATCGACTGTTTCTGCTCTGGATCATAGACGGCTCCGTAATCGATGATTTCACAGTACGGGAAAGCCGCTCGACCATTTCGTCGCGGCGCTGTCCCTGCGCAATCAGATGCAGGCGAACCGCCGTACGTGCATGAAGCGCCTGAAACAGAGTTTCCATCGTATCGAGGTCAATGATGTTGTTGACAAACCCCAGATAGCAGAGATTCAGATGCTCCGTATCTTCAAAAGCAGAATGCGCTGTAAAAGTTTCTTCCGTTCCGGCCGACCAGTACATCACCTGCGCGGGCAGACCGGTCTGCTCCTGAATTTTTTCTGAAACAGAGCGCATTCGCTGGCCAGAAGATCCGCGTCTTTTAAATAGCCGTTTCGCATATGCTTCCAGATCCAGGCCGGCGGCGTTTTGCCAAACCAGGAGCCGACCGGCAGCGATTCAGGCCACAGATCGTTGATATCAAAAATCAGGCAGACGTCCGGATGCTTTCGCTTGTAGCGTCCAATTTCCATCGCCAGCGAATTGGCCGGAATCAGACAATGGATGCGATCCGGCTTCCAGTCTTCCAGCCACGTTTTGGCACGTCTGGCAAATTCCATATGTCCCAGCAGTCTTTGCCACGACAGGTTTTTCTGGTAGGGCCGATGGCGAAGCCTGACGATGCCTTCTTCATCTGACGAGAAGGGCGCCTTGGTTTTGTGCGAAAAATCCGGCGTAAGAATAACGGTCTCTTCGCCATGCTTCTGATACTGTCTGGCGAGAAGTCTGGCTCTTGGCAGGTACGTGTCGCTGATGCAGATCAGCGCGGTCTTGTTTGTCTTCATGAAACCTCCCGCTATCTGGATTTGAACATGAAGATCCCGACCAGCAGACTCAGCAGAAAGAACAGCAGGATCCAGCAGAAATATTTGAGCTTCGCAGCAGCTGTGCGCGATGTAATATCCAATTTCATAACATCCTCATTATATCGGGTTCAGTCCTTCCCTGCTCATTTCCTCTTTTTCCCCTGTTTCCAGTCCTGCGGAAACAGAGCGGCAGGAGCGCGGAAAGGCAGAAGGGCCTCACGTCCAGGCGAACCGTTTTGCCGGTTCAGACAAAAGGCGAAAAGCTTCGATTTGCTTTTCGCCTGAACAAAATTCAAAGGAAAGGTTTGGCTATCCGCCGTAGATCGGATTGCCCCATTCGTCATAGCCGATGAACGGACTCGCCGAAGGATCGATGGGATTGCCCCAGGCATCGTACTGCACATTCGGATCGGTATAGCCGTAATCCTGCGCCGGCTGCTGATACGGATCGTAGCCAGGATCGACATAATCCTGACCATAGCCGTACGGATCGGTAACGAGCGGTTCGTTGTAGGCATTATCCTGTTCCGTCTGGGTCTGATCCTGTGTGAGATCGACCGACGGGGTAATGGCTTCGGGAGAAATTTCGATCGTTTCGCCTGCACGCACATCCGCGATAAGCGATTTCGCGTATTCCACCATGGACGGAACGGCGATGGAAGCGCTCGCCGTCGTATTGAGCGTCGCGCAGTATTCAAAAGACGATTCGCCCGCAATGGCATAGTTCTGAATGTTCCAGTCCGGACGTCTGGCAATTTCCAGCGTCACGAGGGATTTCAACTCCCGGGCGCTCATGTTCGTATCGATCGCCGTCGATACTGCTTTGGCCACCTTCGGGTAGTTGATGAACATCGATGGAGACATGCATTTGCGAATCAGCGCCTTCATGACCATCGCCTGATTTTTGACACGCTGGTTGTCGCCGTCGACATACGCATGACGTTCCCGGGCAAAGGCAAGCGCACGGTCGCCGTCGAGATGATTGACGCCCGCATGCACGCCTTCTTCTCCGTTGGCGTAAAAGCGTTCCACTTCCTGTCCTTCCGGTACATCAATATCCACGCCGCCGACCGCATCGATCAGATTGATCAGCGACGAGAAGTTCACACGTACATAGTAATTGATCGGCACGCCCAGGAAATCTTCAATCGTGCTTTCCGTCGTGCCCACGCCGTAAATGCCGGTATGGGTCAGCTTATCGGTCGAGCCGTCCACCGCTTCGCAGGCACGGGAATTCTTTTCGCAGGATACCGTCACATACGTGTCACGCGGAATGGAGATCATCAAAATCTGTGCGGTTCGCGGATTCACCGTCACTAACATGTTTACATCCGAACGGGAAACCGTATCGATCGTTCCGTAACTGTCGTTTCCGGAAATCAGGACCGTAAAGGGATCACTCATGATGTTGGCAACCGGATCGGACGGCGTGATAGACGACGCGTCGCGATCGGTATAGTAAATGTATTCGTCCGTGATGTTGGCAAACGTATTCAGCGCGCTGTACTGGTTTTCGTCATTAGCGGCCTCGTACAGCTCTTCATGATTGTTTTCCGGGAAGGCGATCGTGGTCACTTCATGATCGAAGAGCGCGTCGACCAGCGAGTAGATCGAATCGTACTGCACGGGGGTAAAGGAAGCGCCCTGTTTGCGCAGGCTTTCTAACGCGTCCTGCGTATGGGAATCGAGACCGTCTACATAGCCTACCGTACCGTCCTTAAGCTGATCGGGTTCCGTAATATGGTTGCCTTTGAGCGTATAAAAGGAAATGACGTTGGCTTTGCGATCCGTCAGCGAGGAAATTTCCGTAAACATATCTTCGGTCGCCCGCGCATAGACGCCACCCACGCCGCAGCCGACGCCAAGTACGATCACAAGAATAGCCATGATCGTCCTGGATACCGGCCGCCGTGTCTTGCCCAGCCAGATCCACACAAAAAGCAGAAGAAGCAGACTGAGAACGGCCACGAAAATGAAGAGATACATCAGCGGCAAAATGTCGAGACGGAAGAGCTCAAAATGAAATAGCCGCCGGCACATAAGGCAGCCAGGCTGATCAGCCAGGCCAGAATGCCGGGACGGCGATTGCGTTTTTCTTTTTCCGGACGGAACTGGGAACAGTCGGTGCCTTGCGGCGGCTGGCTTTCGAAGAGACGTTTACGTACTCGTAATCGTCATCGTACCAGTCTTCTGCTCCAGAAGAACGCCGGCCCTGGGGGTTCGATCTTCTGGTGCTTTTCGGTGCGGAATTACGGTAAGTACGCCGATTCTCCGGCCTTGATTGTCGTGGTGAAGACATAGTAAACCTCCAGAATTTTCGAACTCATCATAAAGAGAGGCGGCACCAAATGCAACAAAGGCAAGAATCCGCCCTTTTTCTGTCCATTTTCCGATCCATTGTCAGAAAGTGGAACAGATAGCTCGTCTATACTCTTTATTAAAACACTTTGTTGTTAATTTATCTGCTTTTTCGTTCAAAGCTCTCTTTCTGGACCGAGATTGAGGGGTTTGGATTTCACAAAATTGAACATAATTTTTTCGTCCGGCTGTCTGGCTGCATGCCCATTTTCCATCAAAAAAGCGAAAGGATTGTTCGGTCCTTTCGCTCTGTAATTTTCAAAATTAAATCGTTTCCAAATCTTTTATGGAATTAGCGATTCTGGAAGAAGAAATCCGGGATGTTTTCATCCTCGGACGCTTTGACTTCCGCGCTTACCGAAGCACGGCCAGCCGTTACCTGCGGCTGTGTGTACAGGAAGAAACCTTAGCGGCAGGTTCTGCCTTTTGGTTCCGCCCTTTACTGCGGCCTTGCGCGCTGCCGGTGCGTCGTCGTCTTCAAAGCCCGTTGCAATAACGGTAACGATGATCGCGTCGCCGAGCTGTTCGTTAATAGCGATACCGAAAATGGTGTCGATGTCGCCGCCGGCTGCATCCTGAATCACCGCAACCGCGTTCTGTGCATCATACAGGGAAACCTTGTCGCCGCCGGTGATGTTGATGATCGCCGATTTTGCGCCGGTAATATCCGATTCGAGCAGCGGGGACTGGATGGCTTTTTCTGCAGCGTTGAGCGCTTTGTCTTCGCCGTCTGCCATACCAATACCGATCAGAGCACGACCCTGGTTGGCCATTACGGAACGAACGTCCGCAAAGTCAAGGTTCACGAGGGCAGGTACCGCAATCAGATCCGAAATGGTCTGAACGCCCTGACGAAGTACGTTGTCTGCAGCCTGGAAGGCTTCTTCGATCGGCTTGCGGCCGATGACTTCAAGCAGATTGTCGTTGGAAACAACGATCAGGGAATCGACATATTTTTCAGTTCCTCAATGCCCTGTTCCGCATTGTTGGAACGGCGTTTGCCTTCAAATGTAAACGGACGGGTAACGACCGCGATCGTCAGCGCGCCTTCTTCTTTCGCCAGCTTGGCTACGAGCGGTGCAGCACCGGTTCCGGTTCCGCCGCCCATTCCAGCGGTAATGAAAACCATGTCCGCGCCCTTAATGGCTTCGCGGATTTCGGATTCAGTTTCTTCTGCAGCTTTACGGCCGACTTCCGGGTTGCCTCCGGCACCAAGTCCCTTGGTCGAATCGTTGCCCAGTACGATTTTCTTTTCTACCGGGGAACTTTTCATAACCTGAACGTCCGTGTTGGCGATGTAGAAATCTACGCCCTGCAGTCCGTCCATAACCATGCGATTGACCGCATTGCTTCCGCCGCCGCCAACGCCAATGACTTTAATATTCGCTCTCTGATTCAGTTCTGGCATGTGAATACTCTCCTTTATTCCTTGTTTCGATGGTTCGATAATCCTATGTCCATAAAGACTTCAGACAAGCGCGATATGCGCCTGTATGGCCGCATTTTACGCTCATTTGTCCTGATATCCTATCGTACAGGTTTTCTGTCGGATATTTCCGTTTTTGGTTTTCTGTTTTCCAATCTTGCGTCAAATCCGAATCGTATGATTCGTTTTTCCGGCAAGGGTGAAGCCGCTAGTTTTTCGACGTAAGTATTACGCGCTTGAGCTTACGGGTAAATCCGCCTTCTTCATCTTTGACATAGCGGGTAATGGACTCGATGCTTTCTTCCAGTTCGTTGTTATTGACGGAAATTTTGTCGCGGCCCTGAATTTCATTGCCGTCTTCCCAGACGTACGCCATGCCCAGCGGCACGACAAAGCATCCGCTGCGGGCACCGATGCTCGAAACGGAATAAACGTCCGCAGACGCATTGAAATCCTTGAGCAGATCGCGCAGAACCGGAATGTTCGAGCCCTGACCGGTAATCAGATAGCGGGCTTTGGTCTGGCTTACAATCGCCTGACAGGCGGCATTGATTTCCGCGATCCAGCTGCGCATGCGGGGCAGAACGGCATCGGCCAGTTCTTTTCGAGTGATTTCCACACGGCGATTTTCCTGCTGTTCAATGTAGATCACACGGTCCTCATCGTCTTCCTTCGGAACGCTGAAGAGGTTTTCGAGCAGACGCCATGCGGCGCTGTCGGAAAGCTGATAGCGATCCTGAAGCTTTTCAATGAAGGACTGGTATCCCTGATCAATCACAGCACAGAAGGCGATTTTGTTCTGATTGAGCAGGGCCAGCGCGGTATGATCGGCCTCCAGGCTGATCAGAATGACCGGCGCGTCCGCGGACTGCAGAAGCGATCCGGTTTCCTTTGCGGCTGCGTACAGATCGACCGCAATGTCCATGACCTGAATGCCGGCATCTTCCACTGCCTTGACATAGGAGAACACCAGTTCCCGGTTTCCATACAGCAGATCGACGTCCATATCGAATTCCGCCGCATCGCAGCCAAACGGCATCTCATCAAGATGGGTGGCCCCGATGAAATACTGAATCCGGTTGACGTTGATCAGCACTTCGTCGTCAAAGCTTGCGGCATGCATCGCCGTCTTCAGCCCCTGCTGAAGATGGAAGCGGCGAACGGTATGCGTACCGTCGTCGATATCGATGTGCACTTTGGTATTGACGTTTTTGACGCCGCGGCTGGGAACCGCGAGCAGAACGCGTTCGATGCGGTAGCCAAGCGCATTTTCTGCCTGACTGAGGGCCTGTTTCACGGCGTTGGTTACTTCTTTTCATCGGTAATCTTTCCGTTGGAGATACCGGAGTGTGCGCAGCGCTCCACGCGTAAAACATTGCTTCGGTTATTAAAGATTTCCACGACTGCAAGCCGTACTTCCCGGTCGGCAATTTCGATGGAAGCGTAGACACTTTTTTCGCCATAAGATCTCCTTCACTCTGTTTTATATTATATGCTCAAGCATTTGGAAATTCATTTGTATTCCCTGCCCGCAAACCAGAAATCGCTTTATTTCAGACAGGACGCTCTTCTTTGGGAAGACGCGACCTTCAGTATAACATTTTGCCCGAATGTCTTTGAATTTTTCCTTTTTCACCGGCATTTTCTTTTCCGCACGCCGGTGCTTTTGGCGGTGCGCCAGGTTCAGTCCGATGGAAACGGCACCGATTTCAGACGGGCTGCCGGTTCCTTTTTCATTCTGTTTCTTTTCTGGCGAGGCAGTGACTCGTTTGCCCGCCCGGCTGTTCTCATTTCAGATCCCTCTTTGATCCGGAAAAGATGGAAAACGCGAACGGTTTTGCAGGGATTTTATCTTTTCCGGACAGGTGGGTCTTTCTGCTAATTTTCGGATTATCTTTTCATTTTCCAGAACTTCAAAAGGCAGAAGGAAAGCGGAACCCCTTTTCTTCTGCCTTTTGTTTCCAATTCCTGTACTGCTCAATTCTTCAGACGCGTCTGGAAGTACGCATTTCCTGTCGAACTCAGTTTTGTGCGCTCTGTGCCATTTCCTTATAAATGAGGACGGCGTTTTCCGTGTCGGTAATGACCCCGTCAGCACCCCATGAGAGATAGCGGTGAATGGCATCGGGATCATCGACGGTCCAGAGCCAGACTTCCTTGCCTGCCGCATGGATCTGCTCGATCCGCTTTTGCGAAATGAGCTTTTCATCGAGCGCAAGCGAATCCAGCCAGTCGCAGCCTAGCGCCGGATCGATTTCCGTATATTTATTGACGAGCAGCTGAACAAACATGTTCGGCAGCTTTTCGTGGATGGCTTCGAGAATGCCGGTATAAAAGGACTGCACCTGCATCGTGTAAGCGTACTGGGGATACGCTTCGACGACATCCAGAAACGGCTGAGGATCGTTTCGATCGTCCTTGAATTCAATCAGGTAAATGAGCTGATCGCGATAGCGGCCGATTACTTCCGACAGGCGGTGCAGCTTTTCTCCGTTATGCAAAATGATCTGGTCGAGTTCTTCGCTCGTATGTTCGGTAATGTTCCAGTCCAGACCCGCCGGTCCTTTCAGCGAATCGTCGTGGCAGACATACAGCACACCGTCCGAACTGGTGCGTACATCCAGCTCGACCTGGGGGCAGCCGGAAAGCAGCGCCAGATCGAACGAAGCGAACGTATTGTCCAGATTGTCTTCGACAAAGCCGCGGTGCGCGAAGACGGGAATGCGCTGCAGATTGCGGCTCGTCTGGTTCATCAGACGGCTGCGGACCATTTCATCGATCTGCTCGGAAGAAAGCGAGGCGGAGCCGATCTGCGGTCCGGCCACGAGCGGATAAATTTTATACGCCCCAAAGGAGGCCGCCGCAAACGCCAGCAGGCCGATCAGCGTACGTCGCATAAAATGGTGCTTCTTCACAGGTTTTCCTGCGGACGTTCGCGCCGCCTGCTTCCCGGCTTTTCGCGCACTCGTCCGATTTGACGCTGAAGAAGCGGCAGAGTGAGCGCTCTGATCGGCGCGACTGGCCGGCTCTTTTTCAAAGCCGTTTTCTTCATCGTCTGTTCTGTGTTTTTCGGGTCCGTCGGCCGGTTTTGTCCGGTGTTCTGGAAAGAGAGGCCAGCGAATCGGCAGCGCTTGAGGAAAACAGCCTGTCGTTTCGTTCTTTTTCTTCCGGACTTTCCCATTGCCAGTCCTTCTCTTCGAGTCGGGAAGAAGCAGACGGATTTGGGTTTGTATCGTTATGGTTTGTATTCATGTCTCTCCTGTTTCCAGTTCTGGCCTTTTCATTTATAGCGGATGCTAAGAGCGTTCCGACCGTTGAAACCAGAAGCCGCATTGGGCAATCGGATCCTGTGCGCTTTCAAAAACGCCGCGAAATGGGCGGCACACAATACGGTATTGTAAAAGAAATCTTTCAGCTTTCAATTTTCTAAGCGGCGCAGCTTTTCCAAATTGCGCCGTATTTTTCTTTGGGCTCGTCCTGTAAAAAGGAAAAGGTTTTCATATCGTGCCGCGTCTAGTGCGTCAGCGTTGACAAAGCGCTGGCGTGCCCATCAATTTGGCTGAATTTAGTATGGCGTATTCGACCGGGAACAGCCGTATGTTAAAATATCGTCATGAAAAATAACACAGAAAAACCAAAAAGCCGCAAGGCGAATCGGGAGGCTGCCACTCGCGAAGCGTCCAGGCGCCCTTCCCCAAAGGAAGAGCGTCAGTTATTTGATGAAGATCTCGCGGATGAAGAGCTCTGGGATGACGAAAACTATGACGAAGAAGACGACTATGAAGTCGATCTTCCATCCCGGTCTTCCCGCTCGCGCAAAGCGCAGCCGGCACCGGCAAAGCCAAAGAAACGAAAGGGATCGCTTGTTCTTCCCGTTCTGATTCTGGTTCTGGCCGTGACGCTGACGTCTCTGCTTGCGGTCGTCTATCTCCATCACAAATCAGGCATGCCTTCTTCTTCGGCATACCAGACCGCCGAAACCGAGGCGATGAAGCAGTACGATGACTTTACCGCCCTGGTCAACAATGCCGTTAAGCCGGACGACTGGGACGAAGGCGCATTTAACACAATGAAGCAGGCCGCTCTCGACGCGTACGATCAATCCTTTCTGACAACGATCGAAGCCGCCAAAAACGGCGATGCAGCTGCACGGGATCAGCTGAATGCGACCAGTGAAATTACGGTTCCGGAGCAGCCGGAAAAAGTCCGTCTGTTCGAGCAGTTCTTTACCGATTCTTCGGCATGGCCTGGAGCCATCGTCAATCTGGCCGCCTCGGATCCATCCATGGTGGATTTCATTCTCGCTTATCCGAGTGCCAACAAGGACGGCAACCGGGACGCGCAGATTGCAACCGACGCGCTGCAGGATCTGAAAACTGCCAATCCGGACTGGGGCTATATGCAGTATGGAAACGGCCTGTTCGTACAGACCGGAGGCGCCCCGACCGCCATTTCCGAAGTGTTCTCCTGGCTTCTTCAGGATCCGACGTTCAACCCCGTTACGGTTGCGGATTTTGCCCGTCAATATGAATACGATCTAACGCCCGCTCGCGACGGCGATTCCATTTTCGCGGGAGCCGCTTTAAACTGGGGCATTCCGATGAATCCGCTGCCCGCTTACCAGACGCAGATCGGAGACGCGCTTGCCGCCGGCGATATTGTCATTCTCCAGCAGGGCGACAACGAAAATCCGCATTTCCTCGTAGCGACTGGCGTAGATGAAAACGGCATGTGGATCATTCAGGATCCGACATCTTCCGCCCCGGCATCGGCTGTCGATCCAGCATCCATCATCGATTCCATTACTGCTGCCTTTGCCTTCTGGCTCTAAACTCCATTGAAATGAAAATCTGTACCTTGAATTCTGCTCCGGCAGATCGGGTACAGATTTTTTGTGCTTCGTCCGGGACTTTGGGTTTCCAGTTTTCACCGGACATGCAGAAAACGGACAGGGACGAACACCGCGAAAGGCCATGTTCGTCCCTGTATTCCTTTTATGTTTATGAATTTCTTTTCAGCCGTTCTTTTTCCCGCTCTGTTTCAGATGTTTCTTTTTCAGCGGCTTGTCTGTGCCGGATCTTTCTTATCGATCCATGCCGCAGGGGAAGGCCGATTCCACCAGCTGCCGTTCGTGCGTAACTTCATCGTAAAAGCGATATCCGCCGGCAAAGTTGTAGCAGTCAAACCCGTTGGCTTCCAGAATCCGGCAGGCGATGTAGCTGCGCAGACCGCTCTGGCAGATGACGTAAACCGGTTTTCTGGGATCAAGTTCATTCAGGCACCCGCGCAGTTCATCGACAGGAATATTTAGAAAGCCTTCGATATGGCCCCACGCATATTCTCCATTCGTGCGCACATCGAGCCGGGTTACATCGGGATTGTGTTCGATCGCCTCCAGATCGTCGAGATGCCACTGCTTCAAAATGCCGTCCCGGATGTTTTCGATCATGAATCCCGCCATGTTTACAGGATCTTTTGCCGAGGAATACGGCGGAGCGTACGCCAGATCGAGATCCTGAGATCGACCGCGTTCATTTTGCAGTGAAGGGCGGTCGCCAGCACATCGATGCGCTTGTCCACTCCTTCATAGCCGACGATCTGCGCGCCGAGAAGACGGTACGTTCCCTTTTCAAAGACGACTTTCATAGTCATGACTTTGCCGCCGGGATAATAGCCGGCATGGCTCATCGGAGAAAGAATGACGGAGTCGACATCGAGACCGGCTTTGCGGGCGGCCGTCTCACTTAGCCCGGTGACGGCGGCATCGAGGTCAAAGACTTTCAGAATGCTGCTGCCCTGCGAGCCTTTGTAATGGCTGTCCTTGCCGCAGATGTTATCGGCTGCAATGCGTCCCTGTTTATTCGCCGGGCCGGCCAGTGCGATCAGGGCCGGATCGCCGGTTACATAATGAGAAACCTGAACAGCATCGCCGACGGCGTAAATGTCCGGAACGGACGTTTCCATGCGCTCGTTGACGAGAATGCTGTCCTTGATGCCCAGCTTCAGACCGGCGTCCTTGGCCAGCTTTGAATCCGGCGCGACGCCGATAGCCAGAATGACCATGTCGGCGTGAAGAGGCGCCTGCTCCTTGAGCAGAACATCCACACCGTTTTCCTTTTTCGAAATCCTTCTACCGTCTGGCCGAGAGCCAGCTTTACGCCATGCCGCCGCATTTCGCCCTGAATCAGCGCCGCCATGTCCGGATCAAACGGGTTCATGAGCTGTTTCGGTCGCTGCACGATGGTCACGTCGATGCCAAGTTCGCGCAGATTTTCCGCCAGCTCCATGCCGATAAAGCCGCCGCCGGCCAGAACGACCGATCTGGGATGATGCGTATCGATATAGTCCTTGACGCGAAGCGTATCTTCTACCGTACGCAGCGTGAACAGCTGATCGGCGTCCATGCCGGTTAAACGCGGAAGCACCGGTCTTGCGCCTGGGGAAAGCAGCAGCTTGTCATACGGTTCTTCAAACGTTTCCCCGGTTTCCAGATTCGTCACCGAGACAGTTTTACGATCGGGATGAATGGCGGTCACTTCATGACGGACTTTCATGTTTACGCGAAAGCGCGCGTCGAAGCTTTCCGGGGTCTGGAGCGTGAGATCGCGGCGGTCGGAAATAACGCCGCCAATGTAATACGGCAGGCCGCAGTTGGCATACGAAATATGATGCGAGCGTTCAAATACCGTAATCTGCGCCTGCTCATCCAGACGGCGGATGCGGGCAGCTGCTGTGGCGCCGCCGGCTACTCCGCCAACAATAACGACTTTCATAAAAACTCCTTTCCGGATTCCGGAATGCGGCCGCCTCACGGGCGTCCGGAACGTCTGGAATCCGCTCTGTTTGGGGAATTATAGCCGAACCGGCAGACAATCCTTTTCCATTCGGCGATCTTTTCATTCGATTCGTTTGATTTTATGGACTTTGCCTTGAAAAGCTCTGCAGGACTCAGAGCGTGCGGTCCGAACAGCCCAGCATGATCTGCACGATTTCCTGATCGGTCTGCCGCATGCCTTCCCGGCCAAGGCGTCCGATATTTCGGATCGTGTTTTCCACGCCTTTGGTGACAATGCCGTCGCCGCCTAAAAATTCCTGGCCGTTCAAGTACATGTGATAGCCCAGAATGCCCGCTTCCACGCTCGAAGCGATTTTCGCGGCACAGCTTGGCTTGGCGCCATCGCAGATGATGCCCGAAACGATCGCCAGCGAATTGACCAGCGTGTGTTCAATCGCCTTGCGATCCGCACCCTGTAAAAGGCGATTCCGCATCCTGCCGCGCAGCCGGCTGTGACCGCTCCGCAGTAGGCGGACAGACGCCCGATTCCGGTCTTTTCGTGAATGGCGATGAGATTGGAAAGCACCAGAGCCCGGTACAGCTGCTCTTTGCTGGAGTTCAGCTCCTTTGCGTATTCAATGACCGGGATGGAAACCGTCATGCCCTGGTTTCCTGAACCGGAATTAATGATGACGGGCAGCTCGCAGCCGCTCATGCGCGCATCCGATCCGGCTGCCGCTTTGGCGATCGCCCGATTGCGTATGGTATTGCCATAGTATTTGAGCATCGTCGATCCGATATTAGCGCCATAGCTGCGGCGCAGCCCTTCTTCGGCAATCGCCGTATTGTACGCGATCTGACGGTCGAGAACGGCCCGGACATCTTCAATGTCGCAGTCGTTTGCAAATTCATAAATCTTTTCGACGGTCAGAAGATCCGGATCGATCTGTCCGCTTCTGAACGCCCCATCGTATGCGCAGGAGCTGTCGATCTGATCGGTTCGATCCAGAAGTATCTGGCCATTTTTCTCAATGAAGACAATTTGCGTGTGGGCGTTGGCAATCCGGACTGAAGACGTCTGCCGGCCGCTTTGAAGCGAGACGATCAGATCAAAAACGAGACCATGATCGATTGCTTCGACCGTGATGGGCGTCTGCTTCAAAAAGGCGTACATCTGTGCTTTCTGCTCCGGAGTGACCTGAGCGATGACTTCAAGCGCCTGATCCGCCTTTCCTGCCACAATTCCCGCGGCGGCTGCGGCCGCAATGCCTTTGCTTCCGTCCGTATTGGGAACGACGACGCTTTTTACGTTTTTGATAATATTGCTGCTGACGGACACATTTACGGACTCCGGCAGACATCCAAGCACGTCTCTGGCTTTAGCCGCGGCATAGGCAATCGCAATCGGCTCCGTGCATCCCATTGCGGGAATGAGTTCGTCCTTCAGTATTTGCGTATACGCCGCATAGAGCGGACTTTCCTTATTCATAAGTCTTTCCTTCCTTTCCCTGACCGTATTTCCTGTTTTCTTCTATCTCACACCGTTCTATCTCATGCCGTTTCCTGCTTTTGCCTGCCTTCTGTCACCAGGTCGTCGACGGCCTTTTTGAGCCGATGCATAGCCTGTTCGAGAATGGATCTTGGACAGGCGGCGTTCAGGCGCATATAGCCGGAGCTGCGGTCAAACGATCGCCCTTCGTTCAGCCCTCTCAATGAAAAAATCGCGCAGCGCATCATCGCTCAGATGCAGATCCCGGCAGTCCAGCCATATCAGATACGTTGCATTGGGATGATTTGGCCGGATTTGCGGAATCCATTTTTTGCAGAAGTCGCAGACGCAGTCAAAGTTTCCTGCAAATAGAAGAGAAGCTGGTCCAGCCACTCTTCGCCATGCCGGTACGACGCTTCCATCGCCACGGAACTGAAGGCGTTGTTTCGATGAATGTCCATGGCGCCCCAGAAGCGGTCGAAACGCTCTTTTTCTTCGCATCCGGAAAATCGTCGTACTGGCCTGCATTCCGGCGAGGTTGAACGTCTTGGAAATAGAGGTGCCGTGATGACATGCCGACCAATATCTTCCGACAGAGACGCGGTCGGGATATGTCGACACCCGTTAAAAATCAGATCCGAATGAATTTCATCCGAAACGATCAGCACATCGTTTTCGATGCAGATTTGCGCCATGCGTGTAAGTTCGTCCCGGCTCCATACCCGTCCGACGGAATTGTGCGGACTGCAAATCAGGAAAATTCTGCATGTTCTGGCCTTTCGGGCAAAATCATCAAAATCGATTTGCCAGCGCCCGTTCTGTTCCAGCAGCCGGTTTTCGACCACAATTCGACCGCTGTCCTCAACGATGTCGTAAAAGTCGGAATACACCGGCGTCTGAATGGGAATACGATCCTGCGGATCGGAAAAGATGTGCAAAATGGCGCTCATGGCCGGGACGACGCCAAGACTCCAGCTCATTAACTTCGTATCCGGCTTCCACTGGTTTCGCCGCAGCTGCCAGTCCTGGACCGCCTGAAAATAGCTGTCGGGTCTTGATGTATAGCCCCAAATGCCTTCTTTTGCCTTGGCGACACAGGCGTCAATGATCGGCTGTGCCGTTTTGAAATCCATATCCGCCACCCAGAGCGGAAGGACATCCGCCCGACCGAATTTCTGCAGGCGTTCGTCGTATTTGGCACAACGGTATCCGGTTCGATCGATAACTTCATCAAAACTGTATTTCATCCTCAGCCCCCTTTCATTGCGGGCATCGTAAAATCGTGCGAGGCGTGTCTCGCAAAATATACTTCTATCTGATTTAAATGATACACTAGCTTTTCGATGGACTGACCGCCCTTTTTCGAAAATGGCCGACCAGATTTTCTTCATTTGTCCTCCGGTTCTGGCCTTGTCTTCTGCGCCTGCAATCATGGAGAAAAGTGCCGGTTTTCCGGTGATCCAGCGGCAGAAAGCTGCTGCGTCAAAACCGAAAGCAGCAGCGCAGCAGCCGTGCAGAAGCCCAAAAGAGCGCAAAAAGACCCGGCTTTTCTGGCTGGGTCTTTGGCAGTTTCTATTTGGAATTGTCGTCTCCGGCAGCATTTGGCGTCTGCTGGGGCTGGGCGGATGGATCCGGAGTCTGCGTTCCCTTAGTCAGGAAGTAGACTTTGTTTCCGCAGTCGTCCGCGCCTTCAAGATAGAAGAAATAGTTGTTTGGAGAAAGCTGATTCCATGCGGTACCGGCTGCGTACAGATCGGAGAAGCTGTAGTAGACTTCCGCGCTTTCTGCACCGGCAGGCAGCGTGGAAATCGAGCAGGCCGTCGGAACGCTCGGTTTGTCGGGCTTCTGATCATCGACCGGTTCTTCCGGATCAGGAATCACCGGCGTCTGGGAGCCATTGCTGGTGTCGTCCCCATCTGGAGACGGAACCACTTCGTCATCGAACTGATCGGACGCAGTAATGTGGGTATTGTCGGCAACGACGTTGATCGTAATTTCGATCGAGTTCGTGTTGCCGGCCGCGTCGGTCGCCACGATCGTTACCGGATACGTGCCTTCCTTGTTCAGGTTATAAAAACCGTCAAGGCGGATTTCCACATCCGATTTATCGTCGGTCCGATAAATTTTCGAGAAATCGAAGTCGGTTTTGCCGACCGGAATCGTAACGACTGCGGAAGGCGAAATGAACTCCGGCATCACGGTATCTTCCACGCGCAGCGTTACCGGATAGTCCTTGCCGTCGTATTTGAGCGTCAGCTTGTACGTACCGATATCGAGGTACTTCTTATCTTTGGATGTGACGGTTTCCTTGAAGCCGTTATAGGTATATTTGTCGGAATCCGTCTTCAGATCGGAATCGACGGTAATTTCGTTCAGAATGCTCTCATCCGGCTCGTTTAACAGATACTCGGAAGGAGCCAGGGATACTGTTTCACCAAGCTCTACGGTTTTGTCGCTGACCACTTTCAGATCCTGTCCGGATCCGCCAGAACATCCTGTCAGCACGAACAGGGACAGCGCAATCACCGGCTTGAGAAGCCGTTTCAATCGTTTCATAATCAACCTCATTTCAAGACAGGAATATACACGTCATCCTGCCTGGATTGTAAATAAAGTCTCTAACCTTTTCTCATCGTGTAATTTTCTTCCGCTTTTCTCAAGCCTGCTGACCTGTTTCAAGTCGAAAGTGTTGACCCTCAAAGAATCAGAGAACAAACTAAGGAAAAACGGAATTTAACGCTTATGAACATTTATGCAGATTTATTTCTAACCTTTTCCAAAATCGGCCTGTTCACGTTTGGCGGCGGACTGGCCATGCTTCCCATGCTGGAAAAAGAAGTCGTCAACAAGAAGCACTGGGCAACGTATGACGAACTGATGGACTATTACGCCATCGGTCAGTGTACACCAGGAATCATCGCCGTCAATACCGCCACGTTTGTCGGATACTCCCAGAAAAAGACCCCCGGCGCCATCATGGCGACAGCCGGCATCGTCTTTCCTTCGCTGGTCATCATCATGCTGATCGCGTCGCTGATGACCTCGTTTGCGGATCAGCCGATCGTTCAGCACGCCCTGGCGGGCATCCGTATTGCGGTATGCGTTCTGATTATGCAGGCCGTTTTGAAGATGTTCAAAGCCGGCGTCAAAGACTGGTACGCTCTGGCTCTGTTTGTCCTGTTTCTGGGACTTTCCTACTTCAATCTGCTTTCCGCGACGATCATCGTCATCCTGGCAGCCGCCGCAGGCATTCTGGGAAAGAAAGCGCCTGTAAAGTGGCCGGCGTTAGCTAAAGCCAAAGCGTCGTCTGCGACGAATCAGCCAAAACAAGATACGACAGAAACGCCGTCTGCGCAATCAAAATCCGACGCGAACGTGCCCGCAAAGGCGAGCGCCAAGCTGGAAGAGAGCGTAAAGCCAGAGGAGGACCGTCATGCTTAGTCTGTACTGGACCCTTTTCCTTGAATTTTTCAAAACCGGTCTGTTTTCGGTCGGCGGCGGTCTGGCCACCATCCCGTTTCTTTATGAGATGATGGAGCGCTATCACTGGTTTACCGAACAGGATCTGCTCAACATGATCGCCATTTCCGAATCCACTCCGGGACCGATCGGCATTAACATGGCAACCTACGTCGGCTATCACGCCACCGGCAATAACATTCTCGGCGGAATTCTGACAACGGCTGCTCTGGTCATGCCAAGCGTCATCATCATCTGCGTGATCGCACGGGTTCTGCAGTCGGCCAAGGACAACCCCTACGTACAGGACGCGTTTTACGGACTGCGCCCCGCTTCCTGCGCGCTGATCGTATCGGCGGCCATCGGCGTAGTGGTCAGCGTACTCTTCCCTTCGGGATTCGTACTGAATCAGAGCTTCTGGATCAATCTGGGCCTCATCGTGCTTTTTGGCATCGTGGCCTTCTCCTTTAAAGCTCCACCCGATCGCGCTGATTGTCATCTGCGCGATTACGGGTATCGTACTTCAGCTCTGATTATGGCGAAAACTCTTAAAGTTTTCGGAACCAATTTGAAAAGAATAACGAAACAAACGGCGCTGTGCTCCTTTTGAGAAATCACAGCGCTGTTTCTGTGTTCTTTCCAGTCCCTCTGGATTCAGTTCAGCCTTGTCTGCTCTGACACAGAAGGACAGGCAGATGTCTGACTTTTCTTTTGCACACGCTTTTCCGTGTCTTCAGCTCAGCTTTCCGTTTTCAAGAGCCAGTTCCTGCGCCTGAAACAGCTGGAGCACTTCACCAAGCGGAAGGTGCAGCGAACGCAGAAAATCCGGCTGCACATTGGCGCCGTGAATCGAGCCGTCTTCAAACTGACAGAGGGCGAAAATGAGATTGCTCTGGTTGACGCCATAGTAAACGGTACACATTTCCTGCGCCGAGCTCTGCTCTATGCGCTGGCACAGAAGATCAAGCAGGTCTGCAGAAGGCGTATACAGAATCGGATAGCTGTTCAGTACGGAAAGCACCGTATTCCACTGTTCGTCTCTGGCTTCTTCCTTCTCTGCCATTTTTAAAAGCGTTGAGCGATCGATTCCGGTCTGCTTGCTCAGATCTTCGAGCGTAAAGCCATTCTGGGCCAGTTTCTGCTCGAGCCACGTTTGTTCATTCATAAAGGATCCTCCGCCGATTTCTCCGCGTCTCTGCATCGGTTTCTGGTTTTCACCTGGGCGATGGGTATGGACTGCGGAACACTTTATCGGTCTGTTTTTTCAGAATCGAACAGCCCCGCTCTTTTTTCACGCGAGGTGCCCGTCTGTCTTTCTTTCGCAAAAACCGTCCTAAATCAAAAAAGCCATGGAAGCATCCAGAGCGGATTTTTCCATGGCGATTGGTTTTATTCTGCAGCGATCAGGTGATCGGCGAGTTCTTCCATTGGGGCGATGTCTTTTTCCTTGAGCGACGTTGTAATCGTTACGACCGGTTCGACATACTGGATATCCTTGCAGCCTTCGAGGATGGATTTCATCGTCTTGGCAGCGCTTGGTGCCCAGGATCCGTTCTGGATCATGGCAATCGTGCGGTTCTGGAAGTTCTTGTGGGCAAGAATGGACAGCACGCGTTCCATCGCCGGGAATACGCCGGCATCATAGGAGCAGGCGATCAGCACGATTTTTTGCAGCGGTAGCACTGGGCAACGGCTTCGTGCGTATCCTGACGGGTTACGTCCATGAGGCGGACTTTCTGTCCTTTCGCTTCGAGAATTTCCTTCATGCGGTCTGCAACGACATTCGTGTGACCGTGGATGGAAGCGACGAGGATCAGGATTTCATCCGTTTCCGGCGTGTAGCTCGACCACTTGTCGTACAGACTGATGTAGCGGCCAAGGTCTTCTTTCAGAACTGGTCCGTGGAGCGGGGCGATGATGGCGATATCGAGGCCGGCTGCCTTTTTGAGCAGAGCCTGTACCTGTTTTCCGTATTTGCCTACGATGTTGATGAAATAGCGGCGGGCTTCATCATCCCACGGTTCATCTGTTCCGCTGGCTCCGAATTTTCCAAAGCCGTCTGCGGAGAACAGGATTTTGTCCTTGTCATCGTATGTCACCATGACTTCAGGCCAGTGTACCATCGGAGCCATGACAAAAGTCAGCTTGCGCGTACCCAGATCGAGCATGTCGCCTTCTTTTACGGAAAGACGATGATCTTCCGGAATTGGAGTGACTTCAAAATTGGGAATCATGGACCAGGCTTTCGCGCTGGCAACGACAGTGGCTTCCGGATGCGCTTTGAGAATGGCATCCAGGCTTCCGGAGTGATCCGGTTCCAGATGCTGCACTACCAGATAATCGAGCGGTTCGCCGGCAAGCGCTTCTTCTACATTGGCCAGCCACTCATTTGTACGACGGCGGTCAACGGTGTCCATCAGCACATTTTTTCCATCCTTAATCAGATAGGAGTTGTAGCTTACACCGTTAGGAACTTTGTACTGCGATTCAAACAGATCAATGTCGCGATCCTGACAGCCCACAAAATAGACTGTGTCGGTAACTTTTTCCATATGTATTCCTTTCTGGTCTTCCCTTTTCAAAAACGAAGACCTGCTTTCTTTTTCTGTTCCTGGATCGTTCATTCACGAAAGTCTGCAGGCAGGCTAACGGATGGGATCCTGCCGGGTCTTGCCCGACGAACACGTCTGGCGGCGTTTGAACCGGCATTTTGGAACAGGAATCTATCTTCATCAATTTTACTTCATTCATACATATACTGCCCAGAAATCAGGCGATCTCTCCTGCTTTTGCGCGGTATGGGCTTTCACGCCTTCGTGGGCGGCTCGATTTCTTTCGAAGGATCGTACCGGGAAATCTGACGGCTGAGGTGGTCGATCTGATCGTCATCGAGATCTTCGAGATGTTCGAGCTGATCCAGCATGCGCGCAATGGATTCGCCCTGTCCAAGCCGGACTGTTTCAAACAGCCAGCTCGCTCCTACGCCGCAAAGAAATCCCATTGTCAGAATGCCGTTCAGGCCGAGTACTACCGAAATGAGGCGGGAGACCAGCGTCGTCGCTTTCAGATCGCCAAAGCCGATGGTCGTCACTAACATGAATCCGTACCAGATCGCATCCCACCACGAATGCAGATCTGGATCGGTAAGCCACAAAGAAGCGTGGCAACGAGAAAGAACCCGACAAACGCCGTCAGATAGCGACGGGTATGCGTCTGCTTGAGAATCAGAGAAAAAGACTGATCACCTTCATGCCGCGTTCTCCTTACGAATCTGCGCGGACAGCTCTTTTCTCTGCGCCGGGCTCATCTGCGAAAGGTTTTGGAGAGCTTCGCCATGTTTCTGCATAACCGCCTTTCTTTTGCGGGTCAGTTTTTCAAAGTACGACGAGGCGATCAGGCCGGGAATATAAGCGGCCACGACAGCTCCGTAAATGCCGAGAAGTATCGTGAGAATGCGGGCCAGCGGCGTGGTGACCGTATAATCGCCAAGCCCGATCGTTGTCGCGACGCTAAAGCCCATCCACAGCGCATCGCCATAGCTGGAAATCGACGGGTCGTTCCAGAGAATGAGCGCGCAATCGACAAAGTAAAAAATCAGAAACGAATACAGCAGCTTGTCGCCGCCGGTCTTTTTCATCATGCGATGATAATTGCGAACCGTATTCATTGTTTTGCCCCTTTCCAAACCGGTATATGAAAGAATAGCCCGATACGCTGCAGACGTATATTTACCTGCATTGTACCGGGCTGTGTGTCTGGACGGATCGGGTGTGCCTGTCCGCTTACAGCTTCCGATCGAAAAATCGGATAAGCGGTAAGCGATAAGAGATACGGCATTTCGCCTCATTTAAGAAAGGAGCATTCCGAAGCGGTCAGAGGTTACTTTTTCGAAGCGTCCGAATCCGCGTCCGGATTTACTGTCTGGGAACTGGCAGCATCCTGCGAAAGAGAGGTACCTTCCTGGGTATCGATCGTGCGGATTTTCCAGTTTCCTCGGCATCGATGCTCACGTCGATCGTATAGTAGACCGGTTCGGCATCCAGCTTCATAATCGCGTTTTTCAGATCTTCCAGGTAGAAGTTGACGAAATCGCCGTACACAGTGCTCTTAAAATTTTCTGTCGATCCGAAAATGGCCATGGCGGAATTGACGGGGTGACTCATCGCGTAGCGGCCCAGCGAAGAATAGAGCACAGAAGAAGCCAGCGAGCTGTCGATCTGATCGAACGGAACGCAGACACCCTGAATTTCGATTTCCAGTCCGTCTGGCTTGTATTCAATCGTCCTGACGGTGCAGTCCTTCATGGTTTTGACAAACACCTGCGTCAGAAGGCGGGCACTCGCTTCCTGCGTTTTGGCGGGATCGCCATATTCGTTCAATTCACTGACCAGAGTCTGGTAAAAACGGGTCAGCGTCTGGGGCGCGCTCAGAGTGACCTCTCCTTTTTCACTCGGTTCATCGGATGGATTCACAAACGAAGCGGTAAGAGAGGAAACCTGCCGCTGCAGGCCAAACAGAGCGGCGCCACTCAGTCCTGTGAAAATACACAGGATCACCAGGAGCGTAATCACAATCGCTTTAAAATGGTTTTTCATGTCCTTATTATACGCATGCATGAATTTCTCACGAGAGCGGGTATGTAAATTCCGTCGATCTAAGTTTTTAGTGCACAAAAAACGGGACCGAAGTCCCGAAAATTTCAAATGGAGCAGGTGATGAGAATCGAACTCACGTAGTCAGCTTGGAAGGCTGAAGTTCTACCATTGAACTACACCTGCAAGTGGTGGAGAGAGGCAGATTCGAACTGCCGAACCCTAAGGAACTGAGTTACAGTCAGCCGCGTTTAGCCACTTCGCTATCTCTCCATTCACAATGGTGGAGGCTAACGGGCTCGAACCGCTGACCCTCTGCTTGTAAGGCAGACGCTCTCCCAACTGAGCTAAGCCTCCATTGTGTACTAGTTTTTGATTTGTGCTGTCGTTTGACTGCCTGATTAATATATCAGGTTTTCCAAATCGGTGCAACTCAATTTTTAATTTTTGAGCCGCTCGATCGGGTCATCCGACGGTCTTTTCCGGCAGCCGTCTGGCTGTCCTGAAGAAGACAATCGGGATTATACAGGGTATTTCCTAAAAACGCAAGCCCTAAGATTTCACGAATTTTCCAGGTCGCATTCATCGCTGCGTGCCGGTTTCAGCGATCCATTTTCAAAATGGTATAGTGAATACGCTTATTCGACGATCGCGCCTTTTGCACGGTCTTCGAATCTTCTTTTATGACTAGAAAGAGAGGTCTGCTCTTGAATATACGAACCCTGACGTACGAGCAGTATGCGAAGTTTCTGAACGACTCGCATATGGCTTACAGCTTCCTGCAGAGCGGCGACTTTGCCCGCGCGCACGAAGCGCATGAAACTGTCCGCTACTACGCCGGCGAAGAAGACGGAAAAATCCTGTATGCGATTTACGCCATCTTCCGTCCTGCCTTCCGCCTGTTTACTTACGCGTCTTCCCCGCGCGAATGGGTCAGTGCCTCCCGGAACTCGCCCAGGATCCCGTGAAACTCGAACAGTTTGTTTCCGGCATGCGACAGACGCTCAAAAGAAGGGGCACTGCTGTGGCTGCTTGAAAGCAGCGTAGAATACCAGCCGCACGATAAAAACGGCGATGTCGTTGAAGGTCTCTTCTGCAACGAAAGCTACCGCGACCTTCTGGCTGGCCTCGGCTTTGAAAAGACAAAGCTCTGGCGCGGCTACGATGAACGGTTCCAGTCCCGCTGGGTGTCCTGGATCGACTTGCAGAAAAATCTTCCCGAAATTTCCAGAGGCTTTCCAATCGCACTCGACCGGCCGCATGAAATGTATACCTGGCCTGAGCTGATGAAGGAAATGGCCGGCAACACCCGCCGTTCCTTTCAGAAAGCGGACCTTCCCTACCTCGAATACACCATTACCCGCGGGGATGAAAATTCCGATCTTTCCGAATTTGACACGCTTCTCGAACAGAGCGCCCAGAAGCATAACTTCAATTCCGGTTCGACGGCCGGCCGGCAGGAACTGCTCGAATCGTTTGGGCCGCACGGCTATGTCTGCATTTCCGCTTTAAACGTTCCGGCTTACCGTACGTATTTAGAGGAAAAGGAAAGGAATTTTCCGAAAAGGAAAAGAAGCGCAGGCCGTCTGCGAGGCAATGCCCAATTCGAAAAAGAAGCGCAATCAGCTGCTGGAAATTCAGGAGCAGAAAGCCCATAACGAAAAGGAGATGGAAGCTCTTGTAGAACTCAGAAAAGCCGAGCCGGCCGATCGGATTCCGCTGGCCGGCGGCATCTTCTTTGAAACGCCTTCGGAAATGGTTTATCTCTACGGCGGCAGCCGCCCGGATCTCGCCCGTTTCATGGGGCCGTATGTAACCCAGAAAGCGATGATCCGCCTGGCTCTGGAACACAACCTGCGCCGCTACAACTTCTGGGGCATTTCCGGCTTTTTCAAACCGGATGAAGAAGGCTACGGCGTCTTCTACTTCAAGAAAAATCTTGGCGCGACCGCCGGGGAGTACTGCGGTGAGTTTACGATGGTACTCCATCCCCTGCTTGGAAAAACATTCCGAAACAAAATTCGCAGCGGTATGCTCGAAAAATAAAGTTATTCGATCCATACGGCGGGCAGAGAAATCTGTCCGCTTTTTTGCGTTTTTCCGCCTGCGTTTTCCCTTTTCTTCTCTTTTCTGTTCTTATCCGTTTTTTCTGTTCTTATCCGTTTTCGGTTCCTGCTCCTGTTGCGTTGCCGCCGTTGGCCCCGGCGTTTTATGGAACGTCTTAAAAATTGCCGTAAGGCGGCAAGATAAAGAGGTAAACGATTACAGTCCGCGACAGGAAAGAAATGATCCTCTCTCCTTTTGAGAACAGCGAAAACACGATGAGAAAAGCAACGCAATCCATGGGTGCTTATTGAACTTACGTCCGTCTTTTTATAAGATCAGGTATATGCGATCCGATAAACCTGTAAGAAAAAATCGACACGATCCGCCTCCAGGCCGGGCTCGAATGTCGTTCCTAAAAGAAAGAAGCGAAAGCGCCGCTACGATCCGCCCCGGCTTGCCATCGTCCTTGTAGCCGTATGCATCGCCGTTGGCCTCGTGGGCTACGGCGGCTATGCCGGCATGCGCGCTGTCGCCGGGTTGTTCTCGCCAAAACCAGCGGAGAACGCAGGCGCCTCCCTGTCTTCCGCTTCGTCTTCCGCTTCTTCCAAGGCCAGCTCGTCCAGTCAGGCTTCACAGGCTGGCGTTAACGGAATTACGGCTAAGGAGCTTGAAAAACTGAATGCAGTGAAATCGGAAATTGAACGTTCGACCAGCGGTGCCGAACTCGCGGATCTGAAAGCGCAGATTCTCGACTATCTGAATTCGCATAACATTGACCAGTCCAAATTTTCCTGGTCGGTCATGGATCTGACGACGGATGCCTACATTGAATCGGACAATGCAAAAACCAATTTCACCGCCGCCTCCACATACAAGCTTCCCCTTTGCATGTATTACTACGAAGAAATCGAAGCCGGACGGATCAATCCGAACGACTCGCTCGAATACTCCGAAGAAATGCGGGAAGAAGAAGATAAGGAAAACCTGAACCAGCCGATTCACCGCAAGTTCAAAGTCGGCGATAAAATTCAGATCGACGAACTTCTCGAAGCCGCACTGCTGTATTCCGACAACATTGCCGGCCACATGCTTTACGAAAACCTTGGCGGCTATGAGAAATTCAAGGAACTCGTTTCCAAGTATTCCCCGTCTCCGCAGGCACCGGAGTTTTACAACGAACGTTACAACGTACTGAATGCCGACTACACGATGCATCTTCTGTACAAGCTGTACAAAACGCCAGGTACGTTCAACGATCTGAAGTACTGGCTGCAAAACGCGTCGCTCAATACGTTCCTCAACCGCGATCTGAGCGGTCATTACATCCAGAAAATTGGAAACATCAACGCCGTTCGAAACACGCTGGCCATTTCCAACGGACCGGCTCCGTTCTCCATTTCCATCTTCTCGTCTATCGGCAAGAAGGAAGGTCTGAACGCGATTGCGGATCTTGGCGTTCTCGTCAACAACTACTTCGTCAACAAGTACAATTCCGGCTACTACGCCAATCAGGATGCCGCCTACATCAATATGCTCAACAGCCAGATGTCCGCACCGGTCGATGTCATCTACTACCGTCCGGGTCCAGAAGGACAGACTCTCCCGGATCTGACTTCTGAAGAGCAGAGCATGGCCGAAGAGGCTGCCGAAGAAGACTAAAATCGAATTTTGCGAAAGAACGCTCCCCGATCGGGCGTTCTTTTGTTTGTCGAAGCGTTCCGGATTGCTTATGCTTTCTCTTGATGAAACCCGATCTTACCAGCAAGCCCCCAGTTTGCGCGGCTGAAATTGCGAAAAACATGAAAGCTCTCCATTACGACAGAGCCAGAAGCGAGGTCAAAACGTGCCTTCGTCTTTCTTTCTCGCCCTGGCTGCAGCTGACGTATGGACAGTGTCTGGCCGGCCTTCAGCAGTATAAAAAGCTGAAGACGCTTTTATGGCAGCTCTAGAATGTGCACCGACGCCTCTGTTTGAAGCGCATGTCTGTCTGCGTCTCTGTCGTCTGTATACGCAGACCGGACATCTCAAAAAAGCCAGCCAGTTTCGGGAGCAGGCCAAAGCTGATCTGGAACGCGTTCAGGGCAAGACCAATCCAGCCGCCCTGCGCCCGCTGCTGGCCTTTTACGATCTGGCCAGCGCATGGCTGCTGTATGAGCAGGGCAAAACGAGCGACGCGCTTCAGACAATACAGAGCTTTATTGCCGGGGCAAAATACATATCCTCCCTGCAAAATGCGCTTTGCGAGGCGTGGACGCTGCAGGCCGATCTGCTTTCGGTTCTGTATTCCTATCCAGAAGCCATTGCCGCCTACCAGAAAGCGCTGGAGTGTACCGACAGCACTCCAGAAAACTGGCGCCCTTTGCGCAAGGCTCTGATTCTGAACAATCTGGCGGACGTCTATGAAGGCGCCGAAGATTTTGAAAACGCCAACCGCATTTACCTGGACGCCATGGATCAGCTCGATCGCCTCAAGGATGAGCACATTGTCGATCTTTCGGCCTGCCATCTGGAAATTCTGCTTTCCTTTGCCAACTGTCTGATCCAGCAGGAAGAAATGGACGACAGCATTCAGCAGCTCGCTCATCATCCGCTGCTCAATAAAAAGACCGCAAAACGGAACGCACCTCTGACCATGCTTCTAGCCATACAGCCGTTTCCCTTCGCGATACGCTCGTTGACGCGCTCCTCGACCAAGCCATCGAAATTTCCGAACGCGTCGAATGGCCGGCCCGGCTCTACTGGAAAAGCCGCATTCACTACATCGAAGGCCTGTCCGCTCTGTATCAGGCGGAAAGCCGTCCTGAAAATCCGTTCCCTGCGTTTTTGCAGGCGTGGATCGATCAGAAGGAGTTCCTTCTGCATTCTCCGGTCTCTTCCGGGAATACCTCGGACGGGTCGCCTATTATGCGGCGTATTCCTTCGATCCAAAAACTGTCGAAGCATGGCGTGATCGCAGTCCGTTTGCGAACGTGACGCAAAAGGAACTGTATCTTTGCGCTTTAGATGAATTTGAAAAATGCGCCTTCAAGGATCCCGCCTTTTTCGGCTTTACGATGGCCTCGATCCAGAACGAACTGGGAACCATCGCCTTAAAAGACGGACAGAAAGAAGACGCGAAAACCGAATACGAAAAAGCCGAGCAGGGCTTTGAAAACGCGTGGAAGCAGGACAGAGACGATCTATTGGCTCTCAGCTCCTTTGTACCGCCGAACTCAACCTTCTTGGCGCGCTGGACGAATCCGATCTCGACCATGCCGGAAAAGACGTTTTAAAGCGGCTGCTCGATCATCTTGACGCGCTCGATTCCCTGAGCGACCATGCCCCGCTCATTGAAGAGGCTCTGGGCCATCTCATTGAAAACGATCGATACTTTCCCCGGTATACGCGTCCAGTTGAGCGCTTCTGCCGCCGTCTGCAGCACAAAACCGGCGAACACGATCAGTAAACTCCCTTTAACCGATTAAACCGAAAAGCCATGCAGCAGGAAGCCGAAGCCGTTCCTTTGCATGGCTTTTTGAATCTATCGTTTTTCTGTCCGCCCGATCCAGCGGTTCGATTGCTGCTCTGAGCGGTTTCCTTTTCTGGTCGATCCGGGTTTCTGGTACTTATCCATGAAGACATCCATGGAGGCATTGTCTCGATTCATGCGCAAAACCTTTTGCGCTGTCGGGAACTATACTGAAGCCATGACAACTAGACCTGTATATACTCCAAAACTGACACGCCCTTTCTATCAGCAGGAAGACGTTGAATTTGACTGGCACAGCGGGACTTCTCCCGCACAGAAGCAGAAAAATTCCGCTCTGCTCCAGGAAACATGGAAGAAAAAGCATCCTGGCAAAACGATTCTGGAAGTGAGCACAAAATCGACCGAAGAAATGGGGCGGCGTCTCTCCCCGTTTAACATGACGCTGCGCCTGCCTTCTTTGCGCAAGGCGTTTCCGGTGGAAAATGTGTATCAGGCGTCCAAGGCATTTCGCCATGGCGGTCCCTATGTGGATTTGCTTGGCGTAACCCCGTGGAAGCCAAGCGCGATCCGCGCCTGCGCGATTCCGGCGAGCTGGTGTTCTTTGAACTGGAAAAGAAGAAATATCCGACAGAGCCCGTTTTTCTGTTTTATAACTGGCTATATCTGATCACCCTTCTTGAAAATCCGAAAGAAGCCGCAGCCGTACGAGACTGCGACGCCTACTGCGATATCGAATTCAACCCCGACAGGCAGATCAACTGTCAGGCACGCGCGTGCGCGATTTACCATTCCCTGTTCCAGCTCAACCTGCTGGACGAAGCGAAAGATTTTGAAGGCTTCAAAAGATCATGATGGCCAATGATATTACCGAAATTAAGGAACAGTCTGGACGCAAGGAAGACGCGCAGACTCTAAACGATCTTCGTTCCAATCAGCGCCGAACGTCCTTTGCGGTCGGTACATGGATTCGTCATCCGACCATCGGTGCCGGGAAGTCATCCGCCGTACGCCGGACAGCTATGTAATTCGTTTTCACGTCTCTGGCCCCAAAGCGCTGACCCGGGATTTTGTCGAACTCAACTGCAAAAAAATCGGCTGAATTTCATACGCCGTGTTTCAAAAGATGGTGAATTGAAATAGTGAACGCAGCTATTGAACGGATAAAAACGGGCGTTTCGTTTACTTTTTCAAAAATCTGTTTTCCCTCTCAATTTCCTTTATCTAATCCAGGAAACTGAGGGGATTTTGCTTTTCCCAGGGCTGCGTTTCGCCTTTTCCTTGCTTCCACGCTAAGATTTTTGAGTTGAAGGACTAAATGCAGCTGCCAAATATGTGAATCCAGGTGGGTTCGTTTTCCTTCTTAACTCTCGTTATTGTTTAGCGAGTTAACAGATCTGGCTTCAAGTGGACAGAAGCCGGATCTGTTTTTTGATTCCTGGCTTTTCCAGAATTTCAGAAGATTTTTCCAGAAAGCAGAAATAATCGTACGGTGTATGACCGTGCAGACTTTTTAATCCATCTGAGTTGACAGGCGAGATGGCGATGTTCAGCTGCTCCTGACTGGTCAGTCCCAGCTTGGCTAAATCAAAAATATGCGTGCCTCGGTTCTTCGGAAAAATTCTCCATAAAAGGAGATGTTTGTTCTCATTCGTTTAGTTCCTATTCCAGAAACTGCTTTGCTGTGAGTACCTGTTTGGGGAAATTAACGTTTACAGCGCACATAGGCCTCCGCATCTGCAGCAAGCAGCCAGAACGAGATATACATGCCCTTGACTTCGTCAATATGGTTCTGATCCTTAAAAACGCTGTTTGCTGTCATAACGCTTCATAAGCGCAGCTTTAACCGTCTTTTTATCCAGCTGACAAGGAATGACTTAGTCCGGGTGCAGCACACCTGCTAACTGACGACCCATAATCACCATAAGTTGGCCGTAGAAAGGGCAGGCCGTCACGGCGGCGGTCTTTTCGCCCACGATCGTCCAGCCGCAGGACTTGCACATAGAACTGCGCAAATTCTCCGATTCTCCCTGCTGCCGCTCACCGACCGCCGTTGTTTCCCACTGCATATCGTCGGGCTGCTCGATTTTCAGAGCCTCTCAATAGCCTTGCAGAGTCTCCAGGACAGACTCGGGGCGACAATACAGACAAGTCATCTTTTGCGCAGTGCTGTCAAACTCGATGGCTCCGCCGCAGCATGCGCATTTCTATTCCTGTAAAAGGTTCATGTGTCATTTCTCCATATCGGCACAGCACAGCTGCTTTGCAGTACGACCGAAAGGAATATACCCAGACGGATCTGAATAAAAACAGGGCTGCCGCATTAAAGCAGAGCCCTGTTCATAGATGTTTTCATGTGCCTGTGAACGGCAAATATAATGCAATATGATTTATTTCGTCCACTGGAGAGTGCCGAGAATACTCTGTACTTCATCACTTCCAAAATCACACTCGTAGCCTTTTACAATAAACACTTTTTCGCCAATCTGTGCGCTGGCTGCATTTTCGGCCACATACCAGGTGCCGTTCGTCAGCTCTTTTTCTCCATCGTAGGTTCCATAGGGATCGCCGGATTCCAGAAGCTCCTTCGCACTGTCCAGATCCTTCGTATACTCTTCTACCTGCAGATAGGGATCGCCATATTCAAATTCCTCGGCATGGCAGATGAAGTCCGCCATGTCATTCCCGTTCATGTCGGTGCCGGTCACCAGGCTCCAGCCGGAAGGAAGTTCTGCCGTTACCTTGTCGCCGGAAACCGCTGTCGTTTTCGCTGCACTTCCGCCGTTGTTTCCGCCGGAGCATGCAGCAAGGACCAGCATCATTGTGAGAGACAGAAGAGTCGTTAAAATCTTTTTCATAATAATTTTCCCAATGTCATTAAGTTAAGATTTCTCAGACCACATCAGCGTTAAGCAGTGATGTGGTCTTTTTCTACTCTTCAAGTCAAATCTCGAATGATTCGAGTTTTTCACTTTTTCTAAAAATCTATTGACAAATTTCTGCCGCCGCGCGGCTGCTTCGCAGCCGATGGGGAGAACTTAAAGGAGTTTTCCCTATGACTGCTATCGCCAAAGAATGTTCTTTCTTCAGAAACACCTTCCTCAATATCATCAGCTCAGAAACGGCGAACCCTGCCAATTTTACTTCTCAGTCCGCCTTCACCCGTAAGCGGCAGATTGACCTGCATGAGCTTGTCCTTCTTCCGTTTCAGCTGACAGAGGAATCCCTCGCTGCTTCCTTTCCCTGGATCCTGTTTAAGGGCGGATCATCTGTTTCAGCCTCTGCTGTGTCTCAGGCCCGTTCCAAAATCAACTCTTCACTTTATAAAAACGTCTTCAATCGGTTTAACAAGGCAACTTCCAGCTCTGATGTTAAAACCTTCAAGGGTTATCGCCTCCTCGCTGTAGATGGAAGCGAGATTCAAGTTCTTCCTGAACAGGACAATGACATCACCTATGGCGCTTCTAAAAAGGCAAGAAGAGGCACTTTGTTCATTTGAATGCCGAATTCGACGCCCTCAACTCCGTCTTTACTGACGCGCTGCTTCAACCCGGCTCTGAGAAGAATGAAGATTCAGCTCTTCTTGAACTCGCTCAGCGTTCTTCATTTCAGAAAGCCATCTTCATCGCTGATCGGGGATACGAAGCTCTTATGTCTTTCTATCGCCTGCAGAAGGAACATGTCCCTTTTGTCATACGTATCAAAGACGAGACATCATCTACAAGCATTCTCAAGTACTATAAGACTCCCGAGTCAGAAGAGTATGACATTCCTTTCAATGTGATTCTGACCAGTAAAAACAACAGGCATGTCAAAGACCATTGGGATGTCTATAAGTACATCTCTTCGTACAGGAAGCAGCCTGAATTTGACGGTCAAACGACTGAACTCCCTTTAAATATCAGGGTTGTGAGGTTCAAAGCTGCCTGCGAAGGGAATGAATCATTCATTACCGTCTGCACCAATCTGTCGGAAGCTGAGTTTGGGACCGAGGACATCAAGCAGATCTACCGTCTGCGCTGGCAGGTTGAAGTCGGCTTCAGGGGACTGAAACGAAACACCGATCTTGAATGGACTCATTCAAGGAAGCTTGATCTGGTCCAGGCAGAGATCTATGCCAAAATGACTCTCTACAATCTTTGTTCCCGTTTGCGCAACAAGGTAGAAAGATCTCGTCAGCACCAGAAGCGCATCGCTCAGGCCAAAAAGCACAAGCAGAAGGCAGATTTCGGATTCATCATCAAAACGATTCAACAGTGGCTGTTCAAAAAGCCAGAATCAGCTTGAGTACACTGGAAGATCTTCTTCTGGCCAGGATATCTCCGATCAGAGAAGGAAGAGCTGATACCAGAAAGAAGAAGTGACAGATTTGAAAACCGAAAAGTCATCAGGATGATTTTTTCAACAGGTAGAAAATCATCCTTTTCGTCATGCCTGAGACGCAAAATATAAGAAATAACAACGCTCATGAACAGGGTATACGATTTTTATCCCTCCTTAACTTAATGACATTGTAATTTTCCTTTCAAAAATGGCTATAGTGTACTGTTATGCATTTACACTGGGCATTGTTTTCCAGACACCGTAGACGTACAGTCCGGGTACCAGCAAGCTGAGCGCCAGATTCGTAATACGGAACTTTCCGCCGCCGATCAGACCGATTCCCGTAGAAATAATGCTCAGAACCGTGATCCCAATGCCCCAGTTCACGCATTTGCTGGCATTCTCAGGGACTTTGCACGCCCTGAGACCTTTTACGCCGGCGATGATCTCAATCACCGAGTTGATTGTCACGATGATGGAACTCGCGTAGAGGATACCCGTTCCATCTGCACTCCCCGCCAGCGCCGCCAGTGCACTGACACCAAGAATCGCGATCACCCCGGCGATCCCTGCGATGATGCCGCCTGCGATCATCAGGATAGAAGTGATCTTCAAAAATATCTGTCTGCCGTTAGTCATGGTAATTTTCTCCGTTTTTGTTGATTCAGAATGCAAATTCTTCACGGTATCTTTGGTTATTTCTCTTGCTTTTTGAACTCGACTGTTTTGCTGCTGTCCGCAAGGTCGAGCTCCAGGATCAGTCTGCCGTCAGTATCTTCATCCGAGGCCTCATGGTAAAAGGAAGTGATTTCCCCGCAGGGGATCCATCTTTCCTCTGCAATACGCAGGTATCCAGGAAAAACTCCGTAGACTGGACGATTCCCGGCTGAAGATAGACAAATTGAATAGGATCATCCAGCTATTGCTCGCCATCCAGTAAAAGCTTGATGCGGCAGCCGCTGTCCAGCTCTATGACATAATGCCCGTCCTCACTTGACCAAGTGCCTGAAATCACCTGAAGCAGCATCTCATTATCGGCGTATGTATGATCGCCATCCAGTATCGTAGGAGTCTCTGAACCATCTATCGTAGGAGTCTCTGAACCATCCACAGTGTCCGGATTCATCGAGCCGCCATTTTCCATGATCCGTTCAGCAGCAAAATAACGAAACAGACGAACTCCGGTCACTCCCAGAACTGTCAGCGCAGGCAGCGCAATCAAGAATACGCTTCGAATCTGTTTCATCCCCCTCCTTTCTCCTGATGAGGATTCCTGCTGCAGAGCAAGTTCGGCCTGAGCTGCGGCAAGAAAAAGCCGGCACGTGTTCCGCTTGCCTCTCAGGGCCTTCTCGTTTTCGACAGAATACGGATATTTATTTTCCTTACAGATTGATACTGTGGCCATTGTAATGAGTTATTTTCGATCGCGCCCTGTCCTTAAGTACAGGTTCGGACACTTTTTCAGAAAAATTTTCAAAAAAATCCCGGCTCTAAAGAAAGCCAGGATAGACAGAACAGGTTCTTGTTATTCGGTTGTGGAAAATGTCTGTTCCTCGGGGAGGTTTGGAACGATAAAATTCTTCTTTGTTACCGCGATGGCAAGCTGGGTTCTATTCGTAAATCCGGTTTTGGACAAAATGTTGGAAACATGGTATTTGATGGTTCTTTCCGAAACATTCTGCCGGGCGGCGATCTCATAGTTTTCCAATCCGTCACAGATCAGCCGCAGTACCTCGATCTCCTTTGACGTCAGCTCCGTACTTTCGACCAATCCCAATTTTCCTTCGGCGTTTCGCCCGGAAAAGATGTTCGCCCGCCATGGTCCGGTCGATCACGTCGATCAGTGCTTCCGGACTGATGTCCTTATACCAGAAGCTGTCCACTCCGGCCGCTTTTGCACGTTTCAGGTAGCTCACCTCAACCATGGATGTGACGATGACGATCCGGATGTCCGGAAACTTCGCCTTGGTCTCGGCGGCAGCTTCAATGCCGTCTTTACACCCTGAAGTACAGACATCCATCAAAATCAGGTCAATGTGCTGCTGACCGCATTTCAAAAGAGCCATATCCGCTCCGTTGAGACTGGCGGCCAGCTCCTATCTGCAGCTGTCGGAAAGCACCCGCTCCATGTATTCACGGGGCATCCGCTGATCCTCTACAATCAGAACCTGTTTCATTTCATACTCTCCTTTGTCCCCGGGAAAACCACGGTCAGCACAAAGACCGGTTTCGACTGTATTTCCATCGTACCGCCGCAGTCCAGAATATGGCGATACAGGTTGAAAAGTCCGTCCTTGGGAACGATCTCCGTTTCGGGCGATCTTCCGTCGTTTGTGATCTGCATGGAAATGCTGCCGCCGGTTTTCTCCACCGTTATATACAGTGCTGTTGATCCGACATGGCGCACGCTGTTTGTCAGACATTCCCGCATGGCGAGGATCATCACACCGCGAAGCTTCTCCTGCTCAGGCAATTCTCCGGATAAGTTTACTTGGATACCGATGGTCCTGGCATCCTGCAGGAATCTGTCCAGCTCGCTGTGCCCCTGCGAATAGTCATTATCGTATTTAATAGCGCTGACCGCACGGGAGAACAGCTCAATGGCATTTGCCGCTTCCTCCGTCTGGTTGTGGTTAAGAATGTGGCGTATGGCAATCAGTCCCGCTCCCTATCGTCATGCAGCTTCGTCTTGGCGGCGAGCACTTCCTTTTCTCTTGTCAGGATTAAAGCATTGTCAGAAAGCCATTTCAATTCGAGCGAAATGGCTTTCAGCCGTTTAATCTGCGCTTTCAGCTCAAGATTTTTATGGTACAGCTCCGTGACATCCGAAAAGATAGCTTCCGTATACAAGGTGCCGTCCGACGCTTTCACTTCAGTCTTCCGGTAACGCCAGGCTTTGCCGTCGGGAAAAAGACAAGTCTGCCTCTGGGGAGAGAGCTGGATCACCCCGCTGCACGCGTTGCAGTCTGACAGCGCATCCTGCAGTTCCGCAACCGTCTGGAGATCACTCTGTGAGATCGTGCGGAACAGAGTATCCATTTGCCGGTTGCACAGTTTCACACTCCCGGAGGGCGTAAAATAGCAGATGCCGCTTGGCAGCATATCCAGAGCCTGCTTGACGGAATCGCGGCTGAGCGTCTGCTTTCCCAGTCTGTGCAGCTTTGCCATATCCCATATCAGCAGAAGATCTGCCGCTAATGTGATGCCCCATAAAAGCCACATAGGCAGAGGCAGCCATGTCCTGTACGCCAGTCCTTTGGTCATCTTTGAAAAAGCATCCGCCAGCCCGGACAATACGATAAGAACGAGCACAAATATGGATAGATGCATAATATTATTCCGCTTGTCGCGCAGTTTACCGTAAGCAGCCAGCATCACGAAAAGGGACAGGATCAGGGTAAGGAACAAGGCAACCAGCAGCGGCGTTTGTGCCGGAGTTGAAGAAAAATAAAAATTCCTCATGCCGGTTCACCCGCCTTTCCGATCCGAAGGGAAAAGCGCTATACGCCTTCCTCACAGGTGCACGTATCGGCAAGAACAGACAGCTCCGACAAATCGCCTTTGCTTTCCGCATGCAGATAAAAGACGATCGCATCTTCCAGACTGCGGGCTTTCAGCCAGACCAAACGAAGGTCATCCATGGCCGCTTCCGTCACGGCTTCAAAAAGTCATAGACACGGATTGCATCCTGGGTATAAATGCGGTTTTTGCCCGGAATATCCATGGCACATTCCACACTCATCAGTTCCAGATTGGCAAGGGATTCCTCCAGACAGGCGGACAGCTCAGCGGTATCCGTTACGCTCGATCTTTCACCGATAAACATCAGATTGCCCCGGCGTTTTATGTACGCGCCGATCACCGCCGCTTTTGCCAGCAGACTGCGGCGAATTTCCGGATTGTCTTCCGCTTCATTTTGTGTCAGCAGCTGATCGAGCAGCTCGATCTGATGCACTGTGTGTGCCTGCAGCCGGTCATAGAGCCGGCTCTTTTCCCGAACTGCATTGATCTTTACCTTGGTTTTATAGTTTTGCTGCTCCACATCATCGCTTTCCGAAATCCTTTGCCGGTTTTCCTCCAGCTTTTCCAGCAGAGCAGTAATGTCTGTGATATCTTCCTGCCACAAAACATGACCGCCATTGATCCTGCAGCTTCTGAGCAGCGTGTTGCGATCCAGCATGGTCGCGTCCTTTTGTGCCGAGCGTATCACATCCGCCGTCAGCATCGGTGCGTTTGAAGAGGCATAACGGGTATGCAAGTCCGTGTCTACGATCTGCGCTCCTATGGAGCCGGCTTCAAGCAGCGATTTGTACCCGGTATTGGTCTGAATCAGCCCGCTCTGAATACAGCTTTCCAATATTCCGGTAAACATCAGGCACTGGGCTGCCGTGATGTCTCCGCCGATCAGCCGCATCCATTTTGCGCCGCTGATATATCAGGGCATATGCGATCGAGCATGTTAACAGCAAGAACGGAAGATATTTTTCCTTTGGGAGAGTCGGCACTTGATCAGCATGATGACAAATGCCGCCAAAGCACAAAATATCTCCCATCCGAGAACGATATAATACCCGAATCTATATCCATTGTTTTCGCCCGTCCATGCCTCTCCTTCCGGGAAGGAAAAGGCAAGCTGATGGAAATCATTTGTAAGCTCAAAAAGCAGACAGAGCACCGTAGGAACAGCTAATAACAGGAGCGTCGTTTTCGATAACTTTGCATTTGCGGGCTTCCCCAGTGGGAGGGCAACAAGCAAAGAAAACAGCGGAATAAACAGCATGGGCAGGTAGTACCAGTCCCACAGTTGCCGTGCTGTTCCGATATCGGTTATGAAATAGTATTTCATTGAACGGAGAATAAACCAGAAAACCATTAAACCTGAAACAGCAATCAGATAATGGCGCACCTCTACCTGAATGATCCGTTTGCTGACGGAAATTTCCCATCCGATATAAAGAGCGATATAAATAAGCGAGCGGACAATTCCACTGGGAACGCCCAATATGCCAAGATTTCCCAGAACGCGTAAGAAAACAGCAGAGAAGATCATCGCGTCTACAAGAAGACCTGTTTTGTGATTCTGTTTCGTCATGAGGAACCTCCTTTCTAATTCATCTTGTTTTATTATTCGGGCAAGGTACAGGTAACGTTTTCCCGAAGAACCGAGGCAGCCATATTTTTGATTTAGCCAGACTGGGACTGACCCGTCAGGAGCAGCTGAACATCGCCATCTCGCCTGTCCGCTCGTATGAATGAAAAAGTCTGCACAGTCATACGCCGTACGGTTATTTCTGCTTTCTGAAAAAAGAACCCCGAACTATACAGTCCAAGGTTCTGTCGGAAATCACGAGCGATGCTCAAAAAGTTATTTGTTTAAAATTTGCGGTAACCCCGTTTTACGACATTTTTCGATTAACAAAACGGCGCAAACGCTGTTTAAACCTGATTTTTGTGCTTATTTAGTCCGAGAGGGGCTTCATCGTCGGGAAGAGCAGGACTTCGCGAATCGAGCTCTGATCGGTCAGGAGCATGACAAAACGGTCAATGCCGAGGCCGACACCGCCGGTAGGCGGCATGCCGTATTCGAGGGCTTCTACGTAGTCGACGTCCATGTCGTTCGCTTCATCATCGCCCAGTTCGCGCAGAGCGAGCTGATTGAGGAAGCGTTCTTTCTGGTCAATCGGATCGTTGAGCTCAGAGAAGGCGTTGGCGTATTCGTGGCCTTTGATGAAGAGCTCATACCGGTCGGTGAAGCGCGGATCTTCCGCGTTCTTTTTGGCCAGCGGGGAAATTTCTACTGGATAATGGTAGACAAATGTCGGCTGTTCCAGCGTTTCTTCCACATATTTTTCGAAGAACAGGTCGAGAATGTGACCAACCGAGTTGTGCTTCTTCTCGAGTTCAATGCCGTGTTCTTCCGCAATTTTCTTCGCTTCTTCGAAATCGGTAATTTTTTCGAAGTCGATGCCGGTCTTTTCGAAAACCGCTTCGGACATTTTCAGACGAGCGAACGGCTTAGAAAGATCAATTTCCGTACCCTGATACGTTACGGTCTGCGTACCGAGAACGTTCTGTGCTACATAACGGAACAGACCTTCGATCAGGTCCATCATGCCCCGCAGATCGGAGTAAGCCACATACGCTTCAACGGTTGTGAATTCCGGGTTGTGGGTCTGGTCCATGCCTTCGTTACGGAACAGACGGCCGATTTCATAAACCCCTTCGAGTCCGCCGACAATCAGACGCTTCAGGTTCAGCTCAGTAGCAATACGCAGATACATATCGATGTCGAGCGTATTGTGATGCGTTACAAACGGACGGGCTGCCGCACCGCCAAGAATGGTATTCAGAACTGGCGTTTCGACTTCAATCAGGCCCTGGCCGTCAAGATACTGCTGAATGGCACGAATGATTTTCGGACGCGTAATTGCAATGCGGCGGGCATCGTCATTCATGATCAGATCGACGTAGCGACGACGGAAACGCTCTTCCATATCCGTCAGTCCATGGAATTTTTCCGGAAGCGGACGGAGTGATTTGGAAAGATGCGTGTACTCTTTGGCGCGTACGGCAATATCACCATGATCGGTTTTCATCAGAATGCCTTCAATGCCGACAATATCGCCAATATCGTTTTTCTTGTACACTTCGTAAGCCTCATCGCCTACCGTATCTTTACGTACGTAAATCTGGATCTGGCCGTCACGGTCCTGGATATGCATGAATCCGGCTTTGCCCATGCGGCGCTTGGTCATAATGCGGCCGGCGACTTTAACCGGAACCTGAAGTTCTTCGAGTTCTTCTTTGGATTTATCCGCATAAACCGGCAGAATATCGCTGGTTCGGTGGGTTCTTGGATAGGCCTGGCCGAATGGATCAACGCCCATATCGATCAGATCCTGCATTTTCTGACGACGGACTTTTTCCTGTTCAGTCAGTTTTACGTTATCTTTATTGCCTTTCTGGCTCATGATGACATTCCTTTCTGTTTACATATTTTCGGTGCGCAAAACAAAAGTCTGCAGATCAGACCGTTCGCTTTCCAGTTTGGAAAAAGCGTTCAAATTCACTTTATCAAAAACAGTTCTGACCATTTTTCGTTTTGCTTTCTCTTCAGAGTATTCATTTTTCGGGCTCTGTCAAATTGTTCGAAAACCCGTACAGACGCCCGCTATGCCTGCGACAGGCTGTATGGCTTTAGCCAAGGACTTTTTAATCTCTTCGAGATGAATAGGTCCCTGACGAAGGATTACAGGTGCGTCCCCGGTGCAGTCCACGATGGTGGAGGCGATGCCTTCCTGACAGGGACCGTCGAGAATTCCGTCGAGTGCCGGAAGCATATCGGCAGCCTCTTTCATGCAAAGGGCAGCCGGTTCGCCGGAAAGATTGGCGGAGCTGACCATCAGCGGTCTGGCTGTCTGACGCATGACATCGAGCAGTACCGGCGCATCCGGAATACGAAGGGCAATCGTATCCTTCCCGTTCGTGTATTCCCGACTGGCGTTTTCTTTAAGACGTACGATGAGCGTCATGGCGCCAGGTAAAAATGCGTCCGCCAGCTTCTGCGCCAGCGGGGAAATTTCAACGATATCCTCGACCTGATCCAGAGATGCGCACATCATCGGGATCGGTTTGGATTCCGGTCTCTTTTAATCTGTTTCAGTCTTTGAAGGGCGTCCAGATCACCGCAAATGCAGCCGACGCCATATACGGTATCGGTCGGAAACGCGAGGATTTTTCCGTCCTTCAGATCCTGAGCCATTTCACGAGTCTGTGTACTCGAATACTGTTTCATTTTTTCACCTGCTTTAGAATTTCCGCTTAATTTATTTGGGTTTCTACTATATAGTGCCTTAAGCATTGTATACAACCAGAGCCGGCCTGGCTTGCCCAAAAGCCAGATCGGTGTTCTGCAGCGTACGTGTCCGGCTTGTCTGCATTCGGATTCGGATCCCAAATCGCCGGCAGCCCTTGTCCTGGCGATCGTTCCTGGGATGCGGATACATTGGCCGGGTGTGCTATTCTCGTTAAGAGGAAGATAAGAAAGCAGGCCGGGTTTTACGGTCTGCCTTTCTTCTGTTTTTTAATCTGCCTGTTTACACGCTTTTGGCTGAACGGCGCGGCCGGTTTCAGCTTCAGGAGGTTTTACATGTTTGAAGATACCATTGCGGCGATTGCTACCCCGCTGGCGCGCGGAGCCATCTCCATTATCCGGCTCTCGGGCGACGATGCGATTGCGATCGCGGATTCCCTCTTTTCCGGAAATCTTTCCGCCGCGAAAAGCCATACCATTCATTATGGATATATTGAAGAAAACCAGACGCCGGTTGACGAGGTTCTCGTTTCTGTTTTCCGTGCCCCTCGATCGTATACGTGCGAGGATGTTGTGGAAATCAATGCACACGGCGGACCGCTCGTTACCCGCAAGATTCTTTCGCTGCTCCTGAAAAACGGCGCGCGGATGGCCCGACCCGGCGAATTTACGGAGCGCGCCTTTCTGAACGGCCGGATTGATTTGTCCCAGGCGGAAGCGGTCGAAGACATGATTGATGCGTCCACCGATGCCGGAAGCCGACAGGCCATCTACTCCATTCGCGGAGAAATCCGCAAGCTGCTTCAGCCGCTGATCGATTCCATGATGGATCTGATCGCCAATATCGAAGTCAATATCGATTATCCTGAATACGAAGATGCCGCCGAAATGACGGCGGAAACGCTCCTGCCTCATTCGCGTGAAATTATTGAACGAATGGATGAAATTATCGAACGTTCGAAAGCCGGGATGATGGTACAGGACGGCATCAGGACGGTCATTGCCGGCAAGCCGAATGTCGGCAAAAGTTCTCTGCTCAACGCTCTGCTGCGGGAAGACAAAGCGATTGTAACGGATATTGCCGGAACGACGCGCGACTTAGTCGAAGGCCGTGTTCAGATCGGCGATTTTGTTCTCAATCTTGTCGATACCGCCGGCATCCGAGAAGGGGCAGAAAAGATCGAGCAGATCGGTATTGAAAAAGCCGTCAGTCGATTGAAGATGCGGACCTTGTTCTGCTCGTTCTGGATGCGTCCAGACCTCTCGACGAACAGGATCAGGAGCTTCTGAAGATGACCGAAAACAAGCGGCGCATTCTGATCCTGAACAAAAGGATCTTGCCCCCGCCTTTGAAATGGATGGCGCCGTCTCGATTTCCGCTCTGAACAAAGATCTGGGCGGCTTGAGCGAAGCGCTCGGCCATCTGTTCACGAGCGATCAGATCGTATGGCAGCCGCGTCTTTCCAACGAACGGCAGCTCGGGCTTCTAAGTCAGGCCCGACAGGATATGGATCGCGCCAGAGAAGCTATGGAAAACGGCATAGAGCCGGATCTGATCGAAATTGATCTTCTGTCTGCACACGATCATCTCAAGGAGATTCTCGGTGAAGTTCACCGGGAAGATCTTCTCGATACCCTGTTTACCAATTTCTGTCTGGGCAAATAAGGAAAACGCCCGCTAGGAGTACTTTTTCATGTATTTTATTTCCACCTTATCCGCCAGCGCGCCCATCGTTTTGCGCGAAGCCGCCTATATGTCGGATACGACCCGGCTGTTTCATGAAGTGGTCATGGATCTGGCAGCCTTTTCCATGTATCTGCTGGAGCTGATGTCGATCATCCTGATCGTCTTTACCACCGTTTCGGCGTTCTTCAAGCTGTTTCGTCATGAACGCTATGCCCGCGTCTATCTGCTTCATGGCCAGTCTCTTGGTCTGACCTTCAAGCTGGGTGCCGAAATTCTGCGAACGATCACAGCGGCGTCCCTGATGGATATTTTCGAAGTCTTTCTTCTCATTGTGGTCAAGGCCTGCATGGTCGTTCTGATCGACCGGGAACTGAAGAGTGCTGATGAAAGCGATCTTTCGCTTCCTCCCGCTCAGCGTATAAAAGAAAGCCATGGATCCAAGTCTTCGCGTTCGGGAGCAACCTATCATTTCTCCCTGCTCCATAACGAAAACCGTACCCGTTCAGCCGAAGAAATGGATGAACTGCGAAATGAAGTCGAATCTCTGCGCCGTCAGCTGGATGCCCAGAATACGGCTTCGAATTCCGCCTCAAACGATCCGCAAACCGAATAAATCTGGATCCATTTCAGGTTCATTTTTCCATTCGTGGAAAATGAACCTTTTACGTATATTTCCTCGAAGACAAAAAGAGACGCCGAACCCGAACTAATGCTGCTTTTGAGAAATGGAGACCTCAGAGTATGCCGCTCCCGGTAAGCCGCTGATCATTTTCGACATCTTTTTATCTTTTTGCGATACTCCGATTATTCATTCATTATTAATGGTATTTTAAATCTGTAATCCCTGTTGGCTGATCCAAAGCGGCCGAACGGTTTGGCAAACAGGACAAAGGAGAAGATTATGAAATTCAAACGTACAGCTGCGCTCCTTTGCGCGGCTCTTCTTCTGGCTGGCTGTTCTTCTTCCGATTCCAAACCGGAGAAAGACAGCACAAGCGGAGGACAGAGTGAAGCAACGTCCGTCGCACAAACAGAAGAAAAGAAAGAAAAAGAAGAGGAAGGTTTTAAAGAAACCGTTATTTACGATCAGGACGGTCTCAAGGTCACCGCAACCGGCATGGAAAAAGGCTTTCTGGGCGAAGAAGTAAAGATGGTCTTTGAAAACAATTCGGATAAGAACTGGACCGTTCAGGCCAGAAACACTTCGGTTAACGGCGCTATGATCGATCCATCCATGTCCATCGAAGTGGCTCCCGGCAAGACTGGCAAAGGCGAAATGACTTTCCTTTCAAGCATGCTGGAAGATCAGGGCATCGATAAAATCCACACCATTGAATTCAACCTGCACTTCTTCAACAGCGATGACTTCATGGACAGCGTAGATTCCGATCTGATCACTCTGAAAACCGGAGAAGAAGAATCCGAAACCGATGCACCGGAAGGTACCGTTCTTGTAGACCAGAATGGAATCAAGATCATTTCTCTGGATGAAGTGGAATACGATGAATTTTTCGGAGCTGATCTTATGGTCTATATCGAGAATAATTCAGAAATCCCTAGGACTGTTCAGGCCAGAGACTGTTCCATCAACGGCTATATGGTAGATCCAATCTTCTCGTCGGATGTTATACCTGGTAAAAGGTACGAGAGGGCATTACCATCATGTCTTCCGACCTTGAAGACAACGACATCGATAAAATCTCAGAAGTTGAACTGACATTCCATATTTTTAACTCAGATGACTTGATGGATTCCTTTGACGTCGGTCCTGTCACTCTGAATTACTAATCCAAAACGATCTGCAGGCAGCTGCAGTTCATAAACGCTGAATATGAAAAAATCCCCGAAGAATATCGGATTTCTCCTTTATCTTTCGGGGATTTCATTTTGTCTGGCAGCTTCCTATCTTTGCCTTGCGGCTATTGTCGGCGTTCTGCAGCTTAACGGCTGTGTGCGAGATGGGAACAGGTGTATCCTGCAGGCTATCGCCACCATACGTAGATTTTTTGAATGGATCTTCCAAAAACAAACATCAGTCTTCCAGCATAACGATCTAACGCGATCGTTGGTTTCCATAGTGGCTTCTTGCGTATAGCTTTCTCGAATCTTAGATTAAGCTTTCGACCGATTAGTACTGGCCAACTCCACGAATCGCTTCGCTTCCATCTCCAGCCTATCGCCTTGTCGTCTTCAAGGGGTCTTATATACCGCAGATCTTATCTTGGGCTCGGCTTCGCGCTTAGATGCTTTCAGCGCTTATCCGATCCCTGCTTGGCTGCCCGGCTATGCTACTGGCGTAACAACCGGTGCACCATTGGCAGGTCCATCCCGGTCCTCTCGTACTAAGGACAGCTTCCCTCAGATCTCCTGCGCCCACAACAGATAGGGACCGAACTGTCTCACGACGTTCTGAACCCAGCTCGCGTACCGCTTTAATGGGCGGACAGCCCAACCCTTGGAACCGAATCCAGCTCCAGGATGCGATGAGCCGACATCGAGGTGCCAAACCCCGCCGTCGATGTGAACTCTTGGGCGGGATCAGCCTGTTATCCCCAGGGTAGCTTTTATCCGTTGAGCGACGGCCCTTCCATTCGGCACCGCCGGATCACTAATCCCGACTTTCGTCCCTGCTCGGCTTGTCGGCCTCGCAGTCAGGCGCGCTTATGCATTTACACTCTATATCTGGTTTCCATCCAGACTGAACGCACCTTTGGGCGCCTCCGTTACTCTTTGGGAGGCGACCGCCCCAGTCAAACTGCCCGCCTGGCACTGTCTATGAGTTTCTCTCTATGTTAGGGCTTCAAATCATCAGGGCGGTATCCCAACGTCGGCTCCAAGAATACTGGCGTACTCTTTTCTTCGCCTCCCGCCTATCCTGTACATGATCATCCAAAACCCAATACCAGGCTGCAGTAAAGCTCCATGGGGTCTTTCCGTCTAGTTGCGGGTAACCTGCATTTTCACAGGTACTAAGATTTCACCGAGTCTGCTGCCGAGACAGCGCCCAAATCGTTTCACCTTTCGTGCGGGTCAGAACTTACCTGACAAGGAATTTCGCTACCTTAGGACCGTTATAGTTACGGCCGCCGTTCACTGGGGCTTCGGACCACTGCTTCCTCCTTGCGGACTCACAGATCCCCTTAACCTTCCAGCACCGGGCAGGTGTCACCCCATATACTTCGCCTTACGGCTTTGCATAGAGCTGTGTTTTAGTTAAACAGTCGCTTGGGCCTTTTCACTGCGGCTCTCTCGAGCGCCCCTTCTTGCGAACGTACGGGGCCATTTTGCCGAGTTCCTTGGCAACAGTTCTCTCGCTCACCTTACAATTCTCTTGCCGCCCACCTGTGTCGGTTTTGGTACGGGCCAAGATAAAGTACTGCTAGAAGCTTTTCTTGAAAGCCGCTCCATGTGCTTCGCTACTTTCCAAGGATTTCGCTTACCTGTAACGCTCTGTACCTCCTGGTCCGGATTTGCCTGGACCGGTACTGCCGCGCTTCGCCCTCAATCCATTAAGAGGGTCACACTTCCCGTCTTTGTCACTCCATCGCCTTTATCTCAGGTGCAGGAATCTTCGCCTGCTTTCCATCTGCTTCGCCTGTCGGCTGCGCATTAGGTCCCGACTGACCCGGGGCGGACGAACCTTCCCCGGAATCCTTGGGCTTTCGGTGTGCAGGATTCTCACCTGCATCTCGCTACTCACACCGGCATTCTCACTTCCATGTCCTCCACATCCCCTTACGGTAATGCTTCCACGAACATGCAACGCTCCCCTACCACTAAATACTTCAGTACTTAATCCGCGCTTTCGGCAGACAGCTTAGCCCCGGTACATTTTCGGCGCAGGGCCACTCGACTAGTGAGCTGTTACGCACTCTTTCAAGGATGGCTGCTTCTGAGCCAACCTCCTAGTTGTCCGTGCGTCCCCACATCCTTTTCCACTGAGCTGTCATTTTGGGGCCTTAAACGGCGGTCTGGGCTGTTTCCCTCTTGAGCACGGACCTTATCACCCGCACTCTGACTGCCAACGACTTCCCGCTGCGGCATTCGTAAGTTTGATTCCATTCAGTACCCCGGGATGGGGCCATCATGAATTCAGCGCTCTACCTCCGCAGCCATAACATTGACGCTAGCCCTAAAGCTATTTCGGGGAGAACCAGCTATCTCCGGGTTCGATTGGAATTTCTCCGCCAGCCACAGGTCATCCGCCAGCTTTTCAACGATGGTCGGTTCGGTCCTCCACAAAGTTTCACCTCTGCTTCAACCTGCCCATGGCTAGATCACCCGGTTTCGGGTCTGCTCCTGACTACTTGTCGCCCTCTTAAGACTCGCTTTCGCTTCGGCTTCGCGTTTTCCCGCTTAACCTTGCATTCAAAAGCAACTCGCCGGTTCATTCTACAAAGGCACGCCATCACCCTTGGTCGGGCTCTGACTTCTTGCAGGCATACGGTTTCAGGTTCTCTTTCACTCCGCTTGCGCGGTTCTTTTCACCTTTCCCTCACGGTACTCTTCTCTATCGCTCACTCTTACTTATTTAGCCTTGGCGGATGGTCCCGCCTGCTTCCAACAGGATTTCACGTGTCCCGTTGTACTCAGGATTCCGCTCCTTACTCGACTCGCTTGCCGGTACAGGGATTTCACCTTCTCTGTCCGCGCTTTCCATCGCGTTCCCGTTCGCTCGTCTTTCATTTCCAGCGGTCCTACAACCCCATATCGCTATGGTTTGGGCTCTTTCCCTTTCGCTCGCCGCTACTCGGAAAATCACTTTTGTTTTCTTTTCCTCCGGCTACTTAGATGTTTCAGTTCACCGGGTTTCTCTCCATTTGCATGGATGACTGGCTATAAAACCAGTCGGGTTCCCCCATTCGGATATCCGTGTGTCGTCGCTTTCCTGACAGCTCGGCACGGCTTTTCGCAGCCTGACGCGTCCTTCATCATTCAAGAGTGGCAAGGCATCCTCCGTACGCCCTTCCTTGCTTGATCTAGTTCTCTAACTTTGGTTCTAGTTATGCTTGTTTCGAGATTTTTCTATTTCGTAAGAACTGTTCCACTAACTGTTTCCAACTTTCGGTTAAATCTTTTTACTCTTCAACTTTTCGTTAGACCTTCTGTTATGTCTTCTTACTGATGCTCGTTTTTCAAAGATCCATTCTTGGAACAAAAGAAAAGATAACTATTTATCCTTCTTTCTGTCCTGGAAGATCGCTCTTCCAAAACCTCACAGACAAATCCTCACTCATTACTCTTTGCCATCGGCTTTCGCCTATGGACTTCCTTGTACTTTCTCCTTAGAAAGGAGGTGATCCATCCCCACGTTCCCGTAGGGATACCTTGTTACGACTTAACCCCAGTCGTCGGCCCCGCCTTAGACGACTCACTCCCTTTAAGGGTTATGCCGTCGGCTTCGGGCGTTGCCGGCTTCCATGGTTTGACGGGCGGTGTGTACAAGGCCCGGGAACGTATTCACCGCGGCATGCTGATCCGCGATTACTAGCGATTCCAACTTCATGAAGTCGGGTTGCAGACTTCAATCCGAACTGGGACGTCTTTTATGGGGTTCGCTTCCCTTCACAGGTTCGCTTCCCTTTGTAGACGCCATTGTAGTACGTGTGTAGCCCAGGCCATAAGGGGCATGATGATTTGACGTCATCCCCGCCTTCCTCCGGTTTGTCACCGGCAGTCTGATATGAGTTCTCAACTCAATGGTAGCAACATATCACGAGGGTTGCGCTCGTTGCCAGACTTAACTGAACATCTCACGACACGAGCTGACGACAACCATGCACCACCTGTATGGACGGTAACCTCCAACTTATCTCTAAGTCTTTGCGTCCTATGTCAAGGCCTGGTAAGGTTCTTCGCGTTGCTTCGAATTAAACCACATACTCCACCGCTTGTGCGGGCCCCGTCAATTCCTTTGAGTTTCACACTTGCGTGCATACTCCCCAGGCGGAGGAGTCACTGCGTTAGCTTCGGCACCGGGGTCCTCCCTCCGACACCTGCTCCTCATCGTTTAGGGCGTGGACTACTAGGGTATCTAATCCTATTTGCTCCCCACGCTTTCGTGCCTGAGCGTCAGCAACAGTCCAGGCGGTCGCCTTCGCAACTGGTGTTCTTCCATATATCTACGCATTTTACCGCTACACATGGAGTTCCACCGCCCTCTCCTGTCCTCTAGCGTGCCAGTTTCCAAAGCCTGTACCGGTTAAGCCCGTACCTTTCACTTCAGACTTGACGCGCAGCCTGCGCACCCTTTACGCCCAATCATTCCGGATAACGCTTGCCACCTACGTATTACCGCGGCTGCTGGCACGTAGTTAGCCGTGACTTTCTGGCGGGGTACCATCAAAAGAAAAGCATTTCCTCTTTCCTTCCTTTTTCCCCGCAACAGAGTTTTACGATCCGAAGACCTTCTTCGCTCACGCGGCATTGCTCGTTCAGGCTTGCGCCCATTGACGAAAATTCCCTACTGCTGCCTCCCGCAGGAGTCTGGGCCGTGTCTCAGTCCCAGTGTGGCCGATCGCCCTCTCAGGCCGGCTATGCATCATCGTCTTGGTGAGCTGTTACCTCGCCAACTAACTAATGCACCGCAGATCCATCCGTCCCCAGGCAAACGCCTGTTTCAAAAGAAGAAGATGCCTTCTTCTTTCCTATGGGGTTTTAGACTTCGTTTCCAAAGCGTATCCCCGGGTATGGGCAGGTTATCTACGTGTTACTCACCCGTTCGCCACTGATATCCGAAGATATCCGTTCGACTTGCATGTATTAGGCATGCCGCCAGCGTTCATCCTGAGCCAGGATCAAACTCTCCATTTGATATTGACTCAAACGCTTATGCGTTTAATGTTTCGTGAATAAATGATTGTTCGAGTACTTTTTGTGATTTTAAGAATCGACGTTGTGTATTTCGAATTTCTTGATCTGTCTGTAAAGTTTTCAAAGAGCCATCTGTTTGCGAGAAGATCAATGTCTCTCACAAGGCTTGTTTATCCTATCATCGTCAGAAATTTCTGTCAACAGTTATTCGTGAAATTCTTCAAGATTTTCACTTAAGCTGTTTTCTTAGATATCTAAAGGTGATTTGACGACTGAGAGAAGCGATTTCCCTCAGCGCTCAACTATAATAACACGGGCATCGAAGTGACGCAAGCATTATTTGTGAATTTTAAAACAATTTCACGACTAGCTGATTGGGCTGTTATTTCGCTTTTGCGTACAAACAGCTTTTCATTTATACACCTCAAAAGAAAGAACGCAAATCTTATGCTCCTGGGATCGCCCCCAGAAAATTGATTTTCCGTCTGCTTTCTGTACAGCTCATCGGGTTTCCATAAAAGGAGGACTCTGGTTTTACTTTCCAGAGTCCTCACAATCGGTTTAAAGCGTACGGCATCCAGATTCAGATGCCGTTTCGAACGTTCCTTTTTCGAACAGACTGAGCTTAGTCATTCTGTACTGTAGGAAGGTGATTCGCATTGGGGAGAAGACGCAGGGCCAGAAGAAGCGCATGGAGCGTTTCGACTTCCTGGTCGACCTGATCCTGACTTTCCGGATGATTCAGGATTGCTTTGGCCGTTTCTGTTTCTTCTGCCAGCTGCGTCCAGCCTGTGCTTTCGTAGTCGGTTTCCTCAAATTTGAGGTGATCGACTTTATCTGTGAGCTGAGCGAGCAGTTCCGTATGGATCGTTTCCATTTCTTCCGGGGCAATCGTGTGCGCAGCTGCCTGCATTGCATCCGCAACCGCTTTGGTCTGTGCATGAACGCTCATTCTCACCTCCTGAGAAGAGGCAACGGCCGAGCCATAGCTGCTCGTCTGCGACGGCTTGCTCATGCTGTCAACGGCGCTCTGCAGGCTGGCTTTTGCACTCTCGTCGAGATCTTCATTTGCGAGCAGCCAGCGAACTTTCGCACTGTCGCGAATACCCTGCCTGAGCATTTCATAACGCGGGGTACTGTAATAGTTCTTGCCCTGAATCAGATCGGTATTACCTCTCTCAAGCGGATAGATAAACCAGCCGTCTCCCGGTTCCCAATAGCGGTAAGTAGCGTCGCCGTGCATGTCATAGACGTAGTTATCGAATGCCCAGCGCATGTAACCGTCGGTTTTGAGGGTAACGGTATAGAACATATCCCAGTAGTTGTCGCCTGGATCGGAAATCATGAAGTTCGACGGATAGTCGCCCGTGCACGTATAGAACGTGGTGTTCAGACCTTTTTCGCGTCGATGCTCGGACAGCGCAGCCGTTTGTTCCTTGGATGTATTGCCCAGGTTGACGGAAATATCGTCAATCTTATCTGTGAAATCGTAATAGGACGGAGCACTGTAGTTCAGTGCGGAAGAAATCTTGAACTGTTTGCCGTCTTCGGTCTTAATCGAATCGATCAGCTCAACAGCCGGTTCCAGCATATCCAGACTTCTTTCATCCATGGAAATATAGGTGATGTCGGTCCATCCTTTTTCCTCGGAATGCTGCAGATAGTCCTGCAGAAAGTCGGTCCAGATTTCTTTCCATTCGTCGCTTCCCGGCGTAAAGGTCTGGGATTTGGTCGAGCTCGTTGCTTCATCAAACCACGAAATCTGGTTGTTCCATGGAACGATGGAATAGGCCTTGATCTGACCAATGCCGTTGGCTGGATCCAGAACGCCGCATTCAATCATGAAATTGATCCAGGTATCGTACCAGGAATAGTCGAAATCCCAGGTACCGTCAGACTTCTTCGTCCACTGCACCATGGACAGGTCGTTATAGAACGACTGATGGCCCCAGGCCTGATCCACAATATTGGCTACCGCATCGTGACCGCCGATGGCCGCATAGTCTTCGTAGGAATCACGCATGAGATCCAGATGTTCTTGGGTGAAATAGAAATCTTTCTGACTGTCTGTGCAAATCGATCCCTTGTTATTGGCACCTAAGCCAAGATAGTTGTCCGCTACCGAGAACGGATGCTGCCAGAGCTGAATTCCAGTCAGTTCCGGATCCGGCTGCTGTACATTAATGACTTCCAGCGTATAGTCGAGTTCCTTCAGCGAAGACGCTTCATCGCAGGAGATACGAACCTTGCCTTTGTACGTACCCGGTTTCGTCGAAGCGGTCGTGCCAAACTGGATCCAGGCAAAGCGAATCGACTGTGCAGGAATGGTAATCTTGCCGGGATTGCCGATCAGATCCGGGAACTCCTTAACCGGCGCACCCGAATTGCCGCGTCCAATATTGGCCGTAGTCGTTTCGAGCCAGCCATAATGCATGGCTGATGCCGGCAGTTTATCTCCGTCTTCATTCACGAAATCGGAAAAACTCAGTTCTACGTTATGAAGGTCTTCGCCCATGGACGCTACGTTGACTTTCGAGTTGATCGTGTCATTTTTCCAGAGCGTTCCCTTAAATGAATCGCCCTCACCCGCATAGAGGCTCGAATAGTTTTCCGGAAGATCCAGAAGCTTTTCGTTGCCGACATAGGCATTCATCGTCGACAGATCGGGATCGACATTGAGAACAATTGAAGCGCTGATTTCCGGATGATCTTTCAGTGCTGCCATAATGGTTACCTTTTTCTTTTCTGTAACGACATCCTTGCCAGCGATGGTGACTTTTCCGTTTTCATCCACTGCGGCAATTGTCGGGTCGCTGCTCGTCCAGACGAGAGTACCCGTCGAATTCCATGGCTGGAACTCTTTTTCGAGTGTCAGTTCTGTTCCTGGAATTGCTGTCGTCGCTGTACTGTGAAGAGAAACAGAAATCGGTGTCAGTTCCTCATGATAGACTTTCAGATAATCGAGCTGAATGGCCATATCGGGCTGATCCTTCAGTTCCACTTTCAGCGTATGTTCGCCTTCTTCAAGCGTATCTGAAGCCCAGATCAGCTGCTGATTCACACGCGTATCGCTCGTAGCGCTGGCGGTTCCCACTTCTACGCCGTCAATAGAGAACGTATAAACGCCATGACCAGGGGCTTTGGTTGCCCACATTTCGACTTTATTGCCGATGAACTTCATTTCAAAGGAGTCTCCGTCATAGGCATAGTGCTCATATCCGTCGTGAAATGCGTCTGGATAAGCTGTACCGCCGCCTTTCCAGTTTCCGTTGTATTTCACTTTAAAGAGCTCATCATCTTCCGTGATGTCCATATCTTCGACGATCGTATAGCCCTTGAACGGTTCTGGTTCACCACTCGACCAGACTTTAAAGTAAGTAACGCTCATTCCATAAAGCGTTCCGGAAGCCGCCGCATTGGCTTCATCCAGAATGGTCAGCTTCAGCGTATGCTCTTTTTCATCCAGGTTAAGATTCGAATCTTCGGAACTGAACAGGAGCGTATCCGCTCCGGTTCGGCTTTCGGCCCACGCATCGCAGGTAACGGCTTCTCCGTCATCAATGGAAACGGAAAACTTCCGATGATTGGGGGCTTTTACACCGTAGATTTCCACTTTCTGGCCTGTAAACGTAAAAGTCAGACTGGCGCCAGCCTGATTGGCATAATGCTCGGTTGCAGCCGGATCGCCGCTTCCGCCTGCTGTCCATCCGCCGTTATTCGCGTTGCCTTCGGAATAGGCAATGGAGGCGTCCGTGTCATCCACTGTTTTTTCGGTAAGAGTTTCTGCCTGCGGCATCAGCGCTGCATTTTTCATGATCGTTTGAGCCGGTGTCCAGGATTTCGCCAGAACCGGAACAGGAACAATCAGACTCATTGCCATGCTGCCTGCGCAAAACAGGCTTCCCATTCTGCCAAACGTTTTCGCTCTGGCAGATGTTCTGCTGTGATTCTTCATAAATCCTCACTTTCTTTCTCGACCGAAAGCACAGAACCCGATTGGGAATCCATGCTCCCAGTAAAATCAGCGGTCAAGAACGGTTGTTTTCCAGCTGCACTGCCCGCTGCAGCCTGTCTTTTGAATTTGCCCGATTAAAAGACGAAACGTCTATTCTTTTCCGCTTTCATCCATCATCTTAACGTATTTACGAAATCCCAAAGATTTCAATTTTTGTGAAATCCGCAATCCAATTTCAGTTTGTTTGAAAAAATTTTGAACAGCGTTCCGCTCAGAACTGAATCTTTACACCGCTTCTGGACCAGTTCTACCTGCTGTCCGGGCGGACGGCAGCGACCGGATCAGATCCCGGATTTCTCACTTCCAGAACGCAGACTATGAAAAAATCCCCGAAAGATATAGGATTTCTCCTTTATCCTTCGGGGATTTCATTTGTCTGGCAGCTTCCTATCTTTGCCTTGCGGCTATTGTCGGCGTTCTGCAGCTTAACGGCTGTGTGCGAGATGGGAACAGGTGTATCCTGCAGGCTATCGCCACCATACTTAGATTTTTGAATGGATCTTCCAAAAACAAACATCAGTCTTCTAACATAACGATCTAACGCGATCGTTGGTTTCCATAGTGGCTTCTTGCGTATAGCTTTCTCGAATCTTAGATTAAGCTTTCGACCGATTAGTACTGGCCAACTCCGCGAATCACTTCGCTTCCATCTCCAGCCTATCGCCTTGTCGTCTTCAAGGGGTCTTATATACCGCAGATCTTATCTTGGGCTCGGCTTCGCGCTTAGATGCTTTCAGCGCTTATCCGATCCCTGCTTGGCTGCCCGGCTATGCTACTGGCGTAACAACCGGTGCACCATTGGCAGGTCCATCCCGGTCCTCTCGTACTAAGGACAGCTTCCCTCAGATCTCCTGCGCCCACAACAGATAGGGACCGAACTGTCTCACGACGTTCTGAACCCAGCTCGCGTACCGCTTTAATGGGCGGACAGCCCAACCCTTGGAACCGAATCCAGCTCCAGGATGCGATGAGCCGACATCGAGGTGCCAAACCCCGCCGTCGATGTGAACTCTTGGGCGGGATCAGCCTGTTATCCCCAGGGTAGCTTTTATCCGTTGAGCGACGGCCCTTCCATTCGGCACCGCCGGATCACTAATCCCGACTTTCGTCCCTGCTCGGCTTGTTGGCCTCGCAGTCAGGCGCGCTTATGCATTTACACTCTATATCTGGTTTCCATCCAGACTGAACGCACCTTTGGGCGCCTCCGTTACTCTTTGGGAGGCGACCGCCCCAGTCAAACTGCCCGCCTGGCACTGTCTATGAGTTTCTCTCTATGTTAGGGCTTCAAATCATCAGGGCGGTATCCCAACGTCGGCTCCAAGAATACTGGCGTACTCTTTTCTTCGCCTCCCGCCTATCCTGTACATGATCATCCAAAACCCAATACCAGGCTGCAGTAAAGCTCCATGGGGTCTTTCCGTCTAGTTGCGGGTAACCTGCATTTTCACAGGTACTAAGATTTCACCGAGTCTGCTGCCGAGACAGCGCCCAAATCGTTTCACCTTTCGTGCGGGTCAGAACTTACCTGACAAGGAATTTCGCTACCTTAGGACCGTTATAGTTACGGCCGCCGTTCACTGGGGCTTCGGACCACTGCTTCCTCCTTGCGGACTCACAGATCCCCTTAACCTTCCAGCACCGGGCAGGTGTCACCCCATATACTTCGCCTTACGGCTTTGCATAGAGCTGTGTTTTAGTTAAACAGTCGCTTGGGCCTTTTCACTGCGGCTCTCTCGAGCGCCCCTTCTTGCGAACGTACGGGGCCATTTTGCCGAGTTCCTTGGCAACAGTTCTCTCGCTCACCTTACAATTCTCTTGCCGCCCACCTGTGTCGGTTTTGGTACGGGCCAAGATAAAGTATCGCTAGAAGCTTTTCTTGAAAGCCGCTCCATGTGCTTCGCTACTTTCCAAGGATTTCGCTTACCTCTAACGCTCTGTACCTCTCGGTCCGGATTTGCCTGGACCGGTACTGCCGCGCTTCGCCCTCAATCCATTAAGAGGGTCACACTTCCCGTCTTTGTCACTCCATCGCCTTTATCTCAGGTGCAGGAATCTTCGCCTGCTTTCCATCTGCTTCGCCTGTCGGCTGCGCATTAGGTCCCGACTGACCCGGGGCGGACGAACCTTCCCCGGAATCCTTGGGCTTTCGGTGTGCAGGATTCTCACCTGCATCTCGCTACTCACACCGGCATTCTCACTTCCATGTCCTCCACATCCCCTTACGGTAATGCTTCAATGAACATGCAACGCTCCCCTACCACTAAATACTCTAGTACTTAATCCGCGCTTTCGGCAGACAGCTTAGCCCCGGTACATTTTCGGCGCAGGGCCACTCGACTAGTGAGCTGTTACGCACTCTTTCAAGGATGGCTGCTTCTGAGCCAACCTCCTAGTTGTCCGTGCGTCCCCACATCCTTTTCCACTGAGCTGTCATTTTGGGGCCTTAAACGGCGGTCTGGGCTGTTTCCCTCTTGAGCACGGACCTTATCACCCGCACTCTGACTGCCAACGACTTCCCGCTGCGGCATTCGTAAGTTTGATTCCATTCAGTACCCCGGGATGGGGCCATCATGAATTCAGCGCTCTACCTCCGCAGCCATAACATTGACGCTAGCCCTAAAGCTATTTCGGGGAGAACCAGCTATCTCCGGGTTCGATTGGAATTTCTCCGCCAGCCACAGGTCATCCGCCAGCTTTTCAACGATGGTCGGTTCGGTCCTCCACAAAGTTTCACCTCTGCTTCAACCTGCCCATGGCTAGATCACCCGGTTTCGGGTCTGCTCCTGACTACTTGCCGCCCTCTTAAGACTCGCTTTCGCTTCGGCTTCGCGTTTTCCCGCTTAACCTTGCATTCAAAAGCAACTCGCCGGTTCATTCTACAAAGGCACGCCATCACCCTTGGTCGGGCTCTGACTTCTTGCAGGCATACGGTTTCAGGTTCTCTTTCACTCCGCTTGCGCGGTTCTTTTCACCTTTCCCTCACGGTACTCTTCTCTATCGCTCACTCTTACTTATTTAGCCTTGGCGGATGGTCCCGCCTGCTTCCAACAGGATTTCACGTGTCCCGTTGTACTCAGGATTCCGCTCCTTACTTGACTCGCTTGCCGGTACAGGGATTTCACCTTCTCTGTCCGCGCTTTCCATCGCGTTCCCGTTCGCTCGTCTTTCATTTCCAGCGGTCCTACAACCCCATATCGCTATGGTTTGGGCTCTTTCCCTTTCGCTCGCCGCTACTCGGAAAATCACTTTTGTTTTCTTTTCCTCCGGCTACTTAGATGTTTCAGTTCACCGGGTTTCTCTCCATTTGCATGGATGACTGGCTATAAAACCAGCCGGGTTCCCCCATTCGGATATCCGTGTGTCGTCGCTTCCCTGACAGCTCGGCACGGCTTTTCGCAGCCTGGCGCGTCCTTCATCATTCAAGAGTGGCAAGGCATCCTCCGTACGCCCTTCCTTGCTTGATCTAGTTCTCTAACTTTGGTTCTAGTTATGCTTGTTTCGAGATTTTTCTATTTCGTAAGAACTGTTCCACTAACTGTTTCCAACTTTCGGTTAAATCTTTATTACTCTTCAACTTTTCGTTAGACCTTCTGTTATGTCTTCTTACTGATGCTCGTTTTTCAAAGATCCATTCTTTGAACAAAAGGAAAGATAACTATTTATCCTTCTTTCTGTCCTGGAAGATCGCTCTTCCAAAACCTCACAGACAAATCCTCACTCATTACTCTTTGCCATCGGCTTTCACCAATGGACTTCCTTGTACTTTCTCCTTAGAAAGGAGGTGATCCATCCCCACGTTCCCGTAGGGATACCTTGTTACGACTTAACCCCAGTCGTCGGCCCCGCCTTAGACGACTCACTCCCTTTAAGGGTTATGCCGTCGGCTTCGGGCGTTGCCGGCTTCCATGGTTTGACGGGCGGTGTGTACAAGGCCCGGGAACGTATTCACCGCGGCATGCTGATCCGCGATTACTAGCGATTCCAACTTCATGAAGTCGGGTTGCAGACTTCAATCCGAACTGGGACGTCTTTTATGGGGTTCGCTTCCCTTCACAGGTTCGCTTCCCTTTGTAGACGCCATTGTAGTACGTGTGTAGCCCAGGCCATAAGGGGCATGATGATTTGACGTCATCCCCGCCTTCCTCCGGTTTGTCACCGGCAGTCTGATATGAGTTCTCAACTCAATGGTAGCAACATATCACGAGGGTTGCGCTCGTTGCCAGACTTAACTGAACATCTCACGACACGAGCTGACGACAACCATGCACCACCTGTATGGACGGTAACCTCCAACTTATCTCTAAGTCTTTGCGTCCTATGTCAAGGCCTGGTAAGGTTCTTCGCGTTGCTTCGAATTAAACCACATACTCCACCGCTTGTGCGGGCCCCCGTCAATTCCTTTGAGTTTCACACTTGCGTGCATACTCCCCAGGCGGAGGAGTCACTGCGTTAGCTTCGGCACCGGGGTCCTCCCTCCGACACCTGCTCCTCATCGTTTAGGGCGTGGACTACTAGGGTATCTAATCCTATTTGCTCCCCACGCTTTCGTGCCTGAGCGTCAGCAACAGTCCAGGCGGTCGCCTTCGCAACTGGTGTTCTTCCATATATCTACGCATTTTACCGCTACACATGGAGTTCCACCGCCCTCTCCTGTCCTCTAGCGTGCCAGTTTCCAAAGCCTGTACCGGTTAAGCCCGTACCTTTCACTTCAGACTTGACGCGCAGCCTGCGCACCCTTTACGCCCAATCATTCCGGATAACGCTTGCCACCTACGTATTACCGCGGCTGCTGGCACGTAGTTAGCCGTGACTTTCTGGCGGGGTACCATCAAAAGAAAAGCATTTCCTCTTCCCTTCCTTTTTCCCCCGCAACAGAGTTTTACGATCCGAAGACCTTCTTCGCTCACGCGGCATTGCTCGTTCAGGCTTGCGCCCATTGACGAAAATTCCCTACTGCTGCCTCCCGCAGGAGTCTGGGCCGTGTCTCAGTCCCAGTGTGGCCGATCGCCCTCTCAGGCCGGCTATGCATCATCGTCTTGGTGAGCTGTTACCTCGCCAACTAACTAATGCACCGCAGATCCATCCGTCCCCAGGCAAACGCCTGTTTCAAAAGAAGAAGATGCCTTCTTCTTTCCTATGGGGTTTTAGACTTCGTTTCCAAAGCGTATCCCCGGGTATGGGCAGGTTATCTACGTGTTACTCACCCGTTCGCCACTGATATCCGAAGATATCCGTTCGACTTGCATGTATTAGGCATGCCGCCAGCGTTCATCCTGAGCCAGGATCAAACTCTCCATTTGATATTGACTCAAACGCTTATGCGTTTAATGTTTCGTGAATAAATGATTGCTCGAGTACTTTTTGTGATTTTAAGAATCGACGTTGTGTATTTCAGAATTTCTTGATCTGTCTGTAAAGTTTTCAAAGAGCCATCTGCTTGTGAGAAACTCGATGCCTCTCACAAGGCTTGTTTATCATATCATCTGCAGAAATCTCTGTCAACAACTGTTTGTGAATTTCTTTATGATTTTCACTTAAGCTGTTTTCTTCGATATCTAAAGGTGATTTGATGCGTTTTGGAAGTCATTTCCTTAACGCTCACTTAGAATATCACAGCATTTTCTCCTATGCAAGCCTTATTTGTGAATTTTTAAAACATTTTCACATCTAGGAATTGCTAGAGATTCAGCTGTGTTCTTCAAGCGGCTGTCTGCTTTCAAACAGCTTTGTTAAGATACTCCTTCTTTACGGAATCTGTCAAATTAAAATACTCTCGCCGCATTTTCCAGAAAATTGAAATAGTAAATTCCAGTCCTGGGCGATTTTTTCGTTTCGTCTTTCTGGAAATTCTAACTTCCATTTCGAACTTAAATTCCAGTTTTCTTTCCTGCGAACCGCGCGTCTGCTGGATCTTCTGCCTGCAGAACCTGGCAGACAAAAAGGCTGCTCAAATGCAGGACAGAACCGTCTGTCTTCGAGCAGCCTGGATTCTCAAGTCGAGCACGATGGGAAAAGGACTATCCGTTTCCACGGGATCCGCGCACTGTTTGAGATTTTTCTGTTTTTATTTCTGATCCATTTTCGCGAGCAGTCTGGGAACGATCAGGTAAGAAAGCACGACGCAAAGCACCATAATGGCAAAGCATGTCCACAGAAAATCGGTCTGCATGCTGAAAGGGGCTGCATCGGCTGTGGCCATCGCTTTCGCCGAAGCCTCATTCAGTTTGATGCTCCACAGAGCAACGCAGGCACCGCCGGGCAGGAGAGATCCAAAAATACCCAGGATGAAGGCGCTCTTTGGCAGCATGGTGATCAGCGGAATGCCAAAGCCGAGGGCGGAAAACGACAGAATCCAGCCGAGCAGAATATTGATCAGTACAACTTCCTGATCTTTTCCAAAGCCAAGACCATAGACGATTGCCAGACTGAGTCCGAACCCAAACAGTCCGCAAAGCAGACTGAGGATATATTTTTCGCGGATGGCGGTCGGTCTGGAAATGGGCAGTGCGGTCTGATACAGATTCCATCCGCTCATTCGATCGGTAATGATCGACGCTACGCCCTGCATCAGAAAATAAATTGTAATATAGGAAATCAAGCCTTCACTGGCGTCCATCCAGATCATGAAAATACTGATCAGGGCGAAGATTCCCAGCATTACAATCCACTGGGTTTTCAGCATCATGAAGTCCTTTTTCATAAGTCCTTTCATCGGCTTTCTCCTTTCCGCTGCCCTTTGGACAGCATGACGATCATTTCATCGAGCGTCGCCGGATGAATTGCATAATCCGGATACCGCCGGCTGAACTCGGTACGGTCTTTGACCAGCATTTCGGTATGCAGACTTTGCGCTCTTGCAGCCAGGATCAGCTGCTCATCGACGAACTGAACCTGATCCGCGGTCAGCTGGGCAATGCCAAACCGATCGATTTCCTCACGGTCGAGCTCGAACAGGATTTTTCCGTCCTGAATGTAGAGAATCGAATCTGCAATCCGTTCCAGATCCGAAGTAATATGACTCGTCATCAAAATGGCATGGTTTTCGTCTTCCATGAATTCCTGCAGCAGATCCAGAATTTCTTCGCGTACGACCGGATCCAGTCCGGCGGTCGCCTCATCAAGCAGAAGCAGGTCCGGCTGATGCGCCAGTGCCGTCGCAATCGAGAGTTTCATGTACATGCCGCGGGAGAGATGGGCAATTTTCCGATCCAGCGGTACCTGAAAACGATCCAGAAAACGGAAGAAGTAGTCTTCCTGCCAGTTTTCATAAATCGTCTTCATGATGGACGAGATTTCTTTTGGCGTGAATGCGCCCGGCAGACCTTTGGAGTCGCCGGAATAGCCGATTTGGTTGTGCAGGCGCGCATTGTCCAGGGCATTTTCGCCGTACATCAGAATTTCGCCGGACTGGGGAATGTCCTGTCCAAGAATGCATCGAATCGTTGTACTCTTTCCCGAGCCGTTTTCACCGACCATGCCGACAACCCGGCCGGCCGGGACGGTAAAGGAAACGTCCTTCAAAGAAAAATCCTTAAAGGCTTTATTGAGACGGGTTACTTTAAGTGCGTCTTTCATACTTCGTCTTCCTCATACAGCAAAGAAACCAGATTCAGCAGCTCTTCCAGAGTCATCTGCGTTTCTTTCGCTTTTTTAATCAGCGCTTCCGCACAGGCTTCCACTTCTTTCTGTCTGGCTTCCTGCGCTGCCTGGCTGTCGATCTGGGCAACAACGGTTCCCCGCCCGACAGCCGACTCAATCAGGCCTTCCTGTTTCAGATCTTCGTAGGCTTTCTGAACGGTAATGACGCTGACTTTCAACATTTTTGCCAGAGCCCGCATGCTGGGAACCGACTGACCCGGGTTCAGCTTGCCGGAAAGGATCTGGCTTCGCATCTGTGTTTCGATCTGCTCATAAATAGGGACGTCTCCCCGAAAGCTAAGAACGATTTCCAGTTCCATAATGGGTGATCTCCTTTTAGATATTGTATATATACAATCAGTACATTAAACACATTTCAAACGTTTGGCAAGAGCTCCGCAAAAATATTCGAATGAGACCTTTTACGCGATGCATTTCCCGCTCCCTGTTAAAAGCCAGACAAAAGGAAGAGAAACGCTTCGCCTGTCTTCTCTTCTTCTGGATGGAATCCATCGCTTGGATGGAAGCCATCGCTCATTGCGGATATAAACGGTCCGCTTATGAGCAAGGCGTGCATTTCTCTTCCTGATTTTGTATTGCGTTGTCTATTGGGTGTTGTATGGCAATTCGTTTCGCGCTTTGAATACGAGCTGGTATTCGGGCGGCTTAGTCGTGAACAGTCAGGCTGTGCAGCATTTCCACAAATCTATACGCAAATCGGCTACTGGAACGAAGTAGTCAAACGGAATCTTCCCAGAACTCATTTTCTGACCATCGATAACAACGCCACCTTTACCAGCGCAGCCGGGATTGGCGCCTTCCCTACTTTGTTTCCAACTGGCTTCCGCATGCGAATGAAGGCGTCGTCGTCCGTCCCGTCGAAGACATGACCATTCAGTACTGGCTCGTCTGTCTTCGCCAGAATCAGGAAATGGTCCGTTTCATTCGATCGCTCTGAAGATCTCTGAGAAACACGCAGTCAGGGACAGCGGTCCGGCGAGCAATGTTTCTGAGATCCTGGTTCGAATTCTCTGCTGGCTCTATACTGGCTTTCCACTGGTTCTCTGTACCGATACTCTGTATCGATTTTCTGTACTCCGTCTTCGAGCGCACTGAAAAAGACAAAGACAGGCTGCCCATCCGGTATTTTTTCCGTTTGAGCAGCCTGTTTTTCAATTTGTATTTCTGTTCTGAACTTCTTTGTACAGGGTAGGCACCTGCAGTAGAAATCGTCTGTTTAATGGATCAGACGCTCGTAGAAGCTTTTCTGCTGGCGGGCTTCCTCTTCAAACGCCTTCTGGACCTTCTGGTAAACCGGGTGGTCGAGGACCGGATAGCGCTGCGTGCGAAGCGGGCGGCTTCCGACACGGAAGATGATTTCTTTTCCGACCGGCATAGAGAGCACGTCTTCCAGCGGCAGATTTGCGCGAATGCTGACGTTTTTGCCGTCTGCAAGTCCATGCCGCCAAGATAGACGTATGTGTTGCAGTTGTTGATAATCGTCGTCGCATCCTCCCGTCCATACATTTTGTTCAGCTGAGATTCGGACTGCAGAAGAAGGGTAACGGAAATGTTCTTTTCGCGGAAAACCGAAATCATTTCCGGAAAGTTTTCGATGCAGCCGCCGCTCGCAAAGTCGTCGCAGATCATGTGTACGCCAATCGGCAGACGGCCGGAACCGCACGTATCCGCGAAGTGAAACAGCGTACGGAACACCTGGCCGTAAAAGATATTCAAATAATTCTGAAGACCATTGTTTGTGCTCGAAGTGGAAACAAACAGAACGGTTTTCTTCCAGCCCATCTCCGCAATATCCAGCCTCTCCTTCTTGCGAAGCAGTTCCCGCATGGATGAAGGAAACAGGCGGTCGATTTTGGAGTTCAGATCGCTGAAAATACATCCGGCTGTCCGGATCGGCGTACTGACAAACGTTGACCAGCAGCGGGCCTCAAAGCTGTCCGGCGCAATTTCCAGAATTTCCCGGAATTCCTTATCCACGCTCGTCTGCACCAGATCGCGCGAATAGTCCAGGTGAATGCGGCTGTGAAACTGCAGCACCTCGTCCAGACCGGCTCCCGGATGAAGGCGGCACACATGCGCAATTTCGGCGCTGAACAGCGAAGCAGCGGCCTGTGCCCAGTATGGATCGGCTTGCGAATACGGATTTTTCTGCCCGTCGCCCACGATGAGCGAGGTGGCAAAATACTCGATGTCTTCATCGGACATCATGTAATCGAGCGGATCAAAGCGGACATCCGATCGTTCCGGATCGATGAAATTCAGATCAATCACTTTGTAGCCGCGCTCTTCAAACAGACGGCGGTACGTATTGACCAGACGGCGCTTGGTGACGGTAACGACCAGAGACGATTCGGTCGTTTCCAGCAGGCGCGGTTCGCAGATGGACATCGTTTTTCCGCTCCCGGAAAAGCCGCAGACCATCACGTTGTTGTTGATGCCAGTCAGAGCGCAGTCGCTCGAATAAATCGCGCGATCGCCGAGAATGATTTTTTCACTCATACGCTTATCCCTCCTGAATCAGTTCTCCCAGCTGTGCCTTTCCATCGCACAGCCCAAAATCGATGGCTTCCTGCAAGGTGAAATACCGGTCTTTGGCGGACGCTTCCTCAATTTCCTGCACGCTCTTTTTCGTATGTGCAGCCAGAATTTCATGAATGCGTCCGGAATAGTCGGCGAGTCTTTTCATGACTTCCTTCAGCGATTCATGGTTTCCCGCAAACGAAGAATTCAGCAGAGGCTCATGAATCATGAGCTGGCTGTCTTCAAACATCAGACGCTTCGCGCCTGCCGCAAACAGAACGGCAGCCATCGAATAGCCTTTCTGCATGCAGACGGTATGGATGGGTGCCGGACTCGACTGCATGGCGTCATAAATCAGCAGGCCGGCCCCAACTTCCCCGCCGGGTGAATTGATATACAGATCAATGGGCTGACTGGGATCTTCCTCATTGAGTGTCAGCAGCTGCAAGACGATGCTGTTGGCTTTTTCTTCATCCACTTCTCCAAACACCAGGATGCGCCGTCTGGACAGATGCCGGGTTTCCATAGGAATCAGGGTGGTTCCCTGACAGGTCTTTTCACTCAGATACATAACTGGCCTCCTTTACCAGGAAAGAAGAAGTTCGACCTGCACCTCGTCCGGGTCTGCAGGCTTTCCTTTTCTTCTTTCCTGTCCTGATTCAGTTATACGAAGTAAGCGTCAAATAAAAGACGGGTATTTTCTCGACCGCCTCCTTGGGATAATTCCTTTATTCAAGGAGGCTTTTTCATGGAATCAATCATCCCTGCAATCGATCTCGGTATCGATTTCTCCAAAGTTAAAAACATCTATCTGGCTCAGATGCCTGCTGACCTTCGCAAAGGAATTGACGGTTACGTCTCCCTGGTTCAAGGACCTCTCGCTCTGGATCCGCTGGATGGATCCCTCTTTCTCTTCGTTAATCGACAGAAGAACAAGATCAAAGGTATCCTTCGTGACGGAAATGGATTCTGGCTTGTTTATAAGCGACTCTCCAGATCTTCCCTTCAGTGGCCTGTCAGCACTGACCAGTCCGACTTCATGCGAATTGACTGTTCGCAGCTGGCTTCTCTGCTTTCCGGTCTGTCGATTGTTCCCCAGCCGGCATTTCTGCCACGAACTTATAAGTATGTTTAAACCAATTTAAAAGGATGATTTTCTTGAAGGAATATCAAGATAAATCATCTAATTTACTTTATCTATCGCTCTAAATATGTTAAAATTAATACATGGATGTGCCGAACCCTTACCAGACAATCCGCAACGAGCTCCTCGAAGATCTTCATCATCAGATCAGCACCATGACGGAAGAAGAGAAAGACAAATTTATTGAGGATATGTACCTGGATCTCTATTTCGCTAAAGAAATCAATAAAGCCGTGAAAAGCGGCCGCTTTGGTCCTTCTACGGAAAAGATGGTTCCCTTGAAACTGGATTACTCTGAAAACGAGGACGGCGGCCCAGATATCAATATTCTGAATAAACAGCTGGCTCAGCTTGATCTGAAAGCCGATGTTTGTTTTAACCGGGCTACGAAATATCAGGAAGAGGGAGACCGCTATCGTAAAGAAGCTGAAGATTTAAAGCTCAGTTCTGTTGAAGGAAGCAAGAAAAACCTTCCACCAAGTGCAGAAAGCAGGAAGCGGTCAAAGAAACCACTACCTTCAGTGTAGAAGGGAAAAGCGCATTTGCCCAGTTTGCGGCTGTGAGATGAAAACTGTTGGAATGAAACGTCACTATAGGATTCATCGGATTCCCGCTCGCTATAGGCTGGAAGAAGTGCTGCGTGAGACAGTCGCGTGCCCAAACAAGTGTACGGATGAAAACGGGAAAGCCATCATCCGCACCGCCGAACCTGACGAGCCTGCACTGATCGACAAGAGTGTCGCAACTTCCTCTATGGTCGCGGGAATTGCCTACGATAAGTTCGTAATGGGAACCCCGGCCTATCGTCAGGAAAAGCACCTGAGTCTCACGGGACTGCCGATCAGCCGTCAGACCATGGGCAACATCCTGGAAAAAACTTACGATCTTTATCTGAAGCCCCTCGTAAAACAAATGATTGAGGATCTCCCAAACTGTAACGTCGTCCATATGGATGAGACGGTTTTAAAGTGCACGGAGGTTAAAGATCGAAAACAGTCTTCTATGGTTGTCGCCGTCAGCGGAATCTATGAAGAGAACCAGATGGCTGTCTATAAGTTTTTCCCTTACAAGAAACAGGAGTTCGTAATCGCCCTCCTTGGCGGTTCTTTTCGTCATGCCCTTATGACAGACGGGCTTTATGCATATGCCAGCTACTATGTCCCCTGCAGAAAGCTCAACTGTATGGCCCATGCGAGAAGAAAGATCTTCGAAGCCATCAAAGTCCGGTCAGACTTCGCGCAGTATCAGGCAGACGTCCTGAAGTGGGAAAAGACCACACTGGAGAACGACGAAGAGGCCGCAGAAGCGGCAGCCCAGCTGGACGAAACAGAGAGACCCGAACCAAGTCCGGGTCTCCAGATTCTGCTCACAGCCCTGTCTCTGTTCGGGAAGCTCTACCACATCGAATCCCACGTTGCTTCTTACTCGCACGAGGCGAGAACCGAAGTTCGGCAGGAACTTTCAAAGCCCTGCTTTGAAAGACTCACAAGAGTCATGATGGAGATTCAGAGTGGATTCGAGGAAAGAAGCACCGCCTACAGAGCAGCCAAGTACTTCATGGATCGAGCGAACTCGTTGGGAAGGTACCTGGAAGACGGTGATTATCCGATCGACAATAATGTGGCAGAAAGAGCCGTAAAGCCATTCGTGATCAATCGCAAAAACTTCCAGACTACGAAGAGTATCAAAGGTGCGGAAGTCGTCGCAGCGTTTATGACTTTGTTTCGATCGGCTGAAATGAACGACTTAAATCCAGAGCGCTACATGGAGTACGTTCTGGATGAACTCAAATGGTTCAAAGACGATGAAATCGCGGTAGATGTATTGAAGTCACTTCTGCCGTATTCAAAGGATTTACCTGAATATCTTCGAATTGGATACCGTGGACCGGATCCGAAGTATGAAGAAAACGATGAAGAATAAAAATACGCCAAGCGGGATCTCGAAAGGGATCCCGTTTAGCGTATCTAATATTCAGTCTCGCGTATACCCGTCGATTGTTTGACACTTACTATACGAAATGGCGGACCTTTGCATTTTACGGGGTAAAAGCATGCAGTGCTCCCTAGTGAAAAGACATAGCCAGAGAAACGGAACCCCGAAATCCGTTTCACACCGATTTCGGGGTTTGTTAGAAAAGCAGATAAATCATAAGGGTATACATCCGTTTTTTACTTGAACGCTTCGACAATTTTTTCCGGAAGGTTCTCCAGCGTATCGGGCTCGTCCATCGCGCCGGCCGAAAGAAAATACACATAATCGAGATCGCCGGCACGCTCCAGAGCATCCCTCTGAACCGGTTCTTCCCTTCTGGTGCAGGCATATGGCGAGCAAAGTACATACACCATCCGGCAAAGGCCATGTCCGCGCGCCATCAGCTGATCGATCGTTTTCAGATCGGCAGACGATGGCTGGTTTGCCGTATCGATCACGCGTACAAAAACCGAACGAAGACCTTTGATCAGCAGGCAGTCAAATTCGGCCGGTCTGTCCAAAGAAAGGTTGCCTTCCCGCGATTCAAAGGACATGCCGCCCATAAAATCGTCGTACTTTGAAGTCATGTGCAGATGCGAGACGAGACGGGCACGAAGGATCGCAACCGGATTGCTCAGCAGCTGCTTCAGACGGTGCGAGACAAAGCGCAAAGGCGCACCCGCTTCGAGCGGTTTTGTCCATCCGCTCGAAATCAGAAGCCGTTTCTGAATCAGCCGTTCCAGACACGCCCGGCAGGACGAAACAATCTCAGGCGAATACTGACTTTCCAGACGCGAAAGCTCTTCTTCCAGGTGGCTGGTTTCCAGATCCAGCGGATCCAGCGCAACCTTCACTTCCCTATTTGCAGCTTTTTCGATCTGAACCGTATGTTCGTCCATGACCAGACGGAAATTCCAGAACAGACGCGCAAAGCTTTCCTTCAGATCAAAAGGCGATACTGCGCGAAATTCGAGCGATTCTACGTAGCGGGAATACAGACCGCTCTCTTCTTCAATGAGATGCGCCTGTTTCAGCGCATCCATAATGCGCTTTAGGGCGGGGCGGCAGGCTTCCGGCAGGGCGTAAACCTGCATTCGCTCATGGGCTGGGGCCAGAGCGTGATCATCAAAGACGATTGGCGAAATGTGTACGGAAAGTGCGGAAAGCAGTTCACAGAGCGATGTCCACGCCGCTGGATTTTCGGAATAAATCGCCCACAGCTCTTCGTCGCCTTCATAGTGCGCAAACGCCGGCTGACCGGTTTTCAGACCCAGCCAGTTCATGACTTCCTCATCCTGCATGCAGGGTCTTTCATTGAGACATTCCGGCTGGAGAGAATCGCGTTCCGGACAGTCTGAAAGATCCGGATCCAGATTGTCTTCTTGGAGGGACTTTACAGTATTTAAACGATACGCTTTGCCGCTTTGAACGAGACCTTCCAGCAGGCTTCCTGCCGGTCCGGTTTTCTCAAATCTCTGCACAAACATCCGGGCTAAAACCGAAGGCTTTGAAACGAAGGCTTCTGCATCGTTTTCGATGCTTCCGCTTTCCTCCGTTTTGTTCCTGTCCGATGCCCGATCGAGAGCTTCATCCGAGCAGTCTGGATTCAGGATATAGACGGGAACTTCTCCATCCATTTCGGTTTCGGTGTATACCGGACCGCACCTCGAAGATGAAATGGGCAAAAACGCTGTTGAATCTCCCTCATTCAGAAGTACAAGATCGATTTGAAGACTTTGATGACGGGTGCGCATCAGGCGGGCAATCTGCACAGCCAGCGCATAGTCCCGTTTCGCCTCTTCCTGATTTTTGGAGCGCAGACCATCCGGAGCTGACGGGGTTCAAACGCAAAAAGCGTATGGAGAATATCTTCCACGTACTCCAAACGAAGTTCCATCCAGATCTGATGTTCGCTGCTGAAATCGAGCAGAAACGGAATTTCATCAATCAGAACTAAATCGTTGATCTTCCAGTCCTTGTAATCGTGACAGGCGGCAAGCGGCCAGAAGCTTTGTTCAAAACGGTTCAGGATATCGGCTGCACGCACGGCTTGCGCCGGATCCAGCTTAGCGAGCGCTTTTTCAGGATGCCCGTGTGCTTTTTATACGGCCCGCTGGCTTTCTGCTCCCCATTCCAGATTTCCAGAACGCAGCTTTTCCAGGCGAAAAACGCCGACCAGACGGTTTCGTTTGCGCGGGCAATCGATTCCAGTTCCTCCAGTCCCAGAGAAACGGCGTAGCCGAGGCGCGCACGTCTCTGGCTTTTCGCAAATGGTGCTGGTGCACTTCCACCGAGCGTCGATCCAGATCATCCAGTAAAGCCAGATGTGCTTCATCGGCCTGATCCCACATGGACCGCTCTTTCCAGATTCCGTTCTGAAGCGTCAGACTGGGCGTGGAATCCACCAGCAGCAGATGGTGCTCGTGATGGTCGTACGTTCTGCCCGGAATGCAGGCGTCCAGATCATCCAGCCGGCTCCAGCCGCGGCAGAGCTTTTCGACAATCCAGCGGCGATGTTCCGCGCACACCAGATTTTGTCTGGCCTGGGCATACACCGGATCCGACAGGCGTTTTCGAAATTCGGAAAGTACGTCCTTCGGATTTTGTAGATCGAGCGTCAGATCGAATCCCGCCAGCTTTGCGGGAATAGTCATAGCGGTACATAAAGACGAATAGTACGCGTAAGGATCTTCAAATTCGCGTCTGGCAGCTTCCAGATCCGGCATGCTCTGGCGCTGCCATAACAGATGGGCATTAAACGCCAGCTCATCGAGCAGCCGGCATAGTTTTTCTTCGTCTTTGGAAAACTCTGCATCCGTTCGGATTGGCAAGGCTTCCATACTCGAACATGTAAAATCCGGTTCTTTTTCGTTTTCCTGCCACACAGCCAGCTCGTAGGGGCCCTCAGGAAACTGCTGATGAAAGCGAATATCGCAAAGGACGTTCTCTTGTGCACACAGATCGCTCAGCGAAGCAGCCAGATTGCGGTTTCTGGTATCCCGTGCGAGCGCAATGAAAACGGAATCCGAATGCAGAACGTCTTTTGCAGTCTTCCCGGCAGATCGAACAGCGTATCCCCGATGAAATCGAGGTGCAGAGGATAAAAACGAATGGTTCCATACGAAGCATTTGCGGGAACGGATTTTTCACGGTTCCAAAAGGCGTTTCGTAAATGAGACCGAAGAAATCCCGAAGACCCGGCCGCCCTTTTACGTACCGTTCAAATTCTTCCGGATCTTCGCTGACAATCAGAATTTCTACTGGGTTTTCCTCAAACTGAATCATCTGCAAAAGCAGATCGATAACCAGCTCGCTGAAAATGCCAAACCCGATCAGCATGACCCGGTTTTCCCGGCGCGTTTTCCCGTTCAATCGGGGATTTTGCCGGCCGACGGGCAGCTCAAACAGATGCGCATGAAGATGGCGCAGCGGTTCCAGTCCTCTTAAGCGGGAACTCGAAGACGCCTGAAAAAACTGTTCGAGCGAAATGAGCGCGCTCTGCTGCTTTTGCGCCGCGTCATCTGCCGCACGCGGGATAAGATGGCGTTCAGATCTTCGAGCATCAGTTCCGCGCAAGGATAGCGGCGCGCGCGAGGCGCCAGAGCCCGGCTGATCATCTGCGCAAGCTGTCGTAAAAGGCGCGATGCATTTTTCAGAGCCGGATCCGCGAAGAGCCGGGAATTTTTCAGTTCGGCATACACCGCACCAAACGTACAGCCTGCCGGATTTCCATCCGGGGTTCTTCCGTGTTCGCTGTCTTCTTCGGTAAAAATCAGCGCGTTATACAAAATGGCGCCAATCGAATAGAGATCGGTCTGATTGCTTGGATCTTCCCAAAGCGCTTCGGGTTCCATATAGCCTGGCGTTCCCGTGACAATGAGGCCTGGTTTGTAAACCGAACAGATCGATTCCACATCGTACAGGCAGACGCCCTGCGAGAGATACGTATCGTTGTGCTTGCGGATGCCGAAGTTGGCCGGTTTGAGATCCCGGTGAACCATTCCGCTTTCGTGAAGCGACTGCACGCCGCGCAAAAGCGAACCGATCGCGGTCAGCAGCAGTTCCAGAACTTCACTCGCCGTTTTCGACGACTGACGAATGGAGCGGCAAAGATCCGCGAACGAAACGACGCGGGCAGCCGGCATCCAGATCCAGAAGCTGCCTTTCTGTCCTTCTTCTTCATAAATTTCGTACAAGGGCAGAAAGTTCGCCAGATCCTGCGACTTTCCTTTCTGAAGCGTCTCCCGAAGCAGGAAGTACGGGGCAAGCAGCGGATCGACAAAATCTGCACTCTCGCCCTTTTGTCCGTACTGTTTCAGTACCCCGCGAAAACTTTCCTCGTGATAAGCTTCGTACACCGTAGAAAAAGCTCCTTCGCCAAGTTTTGAACAAATATGAAAAACCCGGCACAGCCGCTCCTCGCTCTGTCTGGAATACAGCACCAGCCGGATTTCATTTGGATTTCGAATTTCCATACCCATTCCCGCATTCTTTTTGGTATTCTTTTGGGCCTTCATATCGGCCTTCTTCTCAGTCAGCTTTTTTCCTTTTCTTTTCAAGTTTCTTTTCAAGTCTTCTCGCACCGGTGCGTTTTGTCCGTCCCCGGACGACCGTTTTTTCAGCTGCTGGCGGTTTTCCTTTACAGCGACATGCTTCTACAGGGGCATGCTTCCCTCGCCCTGCAGCAAAATGGTTCTGCGTATTCGGCGGCTCTCCGGCTTCTGCTTTCTTTCAAAAGGCGAATAAGAAACCGCGCCGTCGGCCTGAAGCCTCCAGGTGCCGGCTTTTGCGATCGTGTCCCCGAAAAATCAGCAAAAACCGGTGACTCTGGGCTTCGACGAACCAGAATACGTTCTATTCGATTTCCCGGCCCCGGATAGGCAGCCGCATTTGGGCCGGCGTTTTTATATCGACACAAACCGGCGTGCCGTCGTGCCGGTCGTATGTTCGATGCCCTTATCCAGTTTTCGAGCTGGAGCGCTAAAAGGAACAGTCGTCCACACCGTTTCCTTTTTCAGATAGCCCGTAATTCCCTCGAAGTTTTCGGATTCTATGAGCTTTCGAGCCTCGGTTTTCATGCGGTTGCGATCGTACAGTAAAGACCAGGCTCCATCCGAACAAAGCAGAATTGACGTATACGGCTTGCCGCAGACGTGTCCGATCTGAAGGAGACGCTCGCCATGCACTGTGGTCGATGCGGGTGTTCCGTTTTGCTTCGAAGCCGGCATGACCAGCAGCCCCCGATCGGTTTCTTCTCCCATCGCCAGGATCATCGCATCGCCAAGCGAGAGATAAAACAGACGATCCGTATCCCGGTCGTATCGAAGCGCGGCGTATATACACGAATAGTCCTCTACGCTGCATCCGGTTTTTCGGCTTCCAGTCGCTGGGCATTCCACACTTTCTCAAAGATTTTCTGGCGCTGAAGACCGGCCGGCCGGGTCAGATCCAGATCCATCAGCAGATCGAGCAGCGTGTGCACCGCGATTTTTGCGCCTTTCGCCGCTTTTTACACGTACTGACTCCGTCCGCCAGTGCCAAAACGACACGATTTTCTTCCACTGCCGCGCCGAGGCAGTCTTCGCAGTCTTTCTTTTCCTGGATATGACGCGTACCGCGATCCGACATCCAAAACAGCATTTTTCTTCCTCCACAGACATCTCCCTTCTTCGCCAGGAACTGCCGCGGCGGCAGAGCCGGTTGTTTCGAAAAAGAAAGGCGAAAGACAGAACCGTCCGCAAGGCCACCGATATAAGCAACCGATCTAAATAACCGATATACATAACAGAGAATTTCCTCTCGTATACATAACGGAAAATTCCCTCACGCAGAAGGTGCTGTCGGGCGGCCAGGAGCCGCTAAAGAATCAGGGAGGCGTAGGAGGAGAAGGTCAGCAGGACATCGAACAGATTTTTGCCGCTGACGGGCTGGTAGCCGGCGGCGATCAGATACGGATCCGCCTGCTGCTTAAAGGCTTTGAACAGATCTTCGTAGCACGCCCACATATCGGGGAATCGACGGCGTGCAGATCGTTGAACAAATAGTAGAAGGCACTCAGCAAAACCGTCCGGCTCATCGCCATAAGCTGCGGCACGCTTCTGGGCTCTGGTTTCGGCTCAGCTTCTTGCGTGTTTGAAGCTTCGGCCTGTTTCTGGGAATCGGCTTGCTTTTTCAAACTGGCCAGTCTGTTTGCTTTCCCGTTTTGTACGGCTGCCTTCGGCAAAGTTTCTGGTACCGTTATCCCATTGTCCCTGGCCAGAACTCTGGCCAGGTTCAGGATTTCTTTGTCATCCAGATTCTGGTCTGCACACTGATTGCGAACCCTGGCCACAAAATCCGTCCAGATTTGCATGGGATCTTCCGCATCCGGTTCTTCTTCGGTATCGGACGGATTCAGCGCTTCCAGAAGCACTTCCGGCAAAAGGTTTTCTTCCTGCTTTCTGAACTGTTTTCCGTCTTTTCCTATAGAAGAGACCAGATTGTTGGCATTGATCAGAAGACGCGCAAACTGTTTGACGTCTTCGCCCGCAACGCCCAGTTTTTCTTCGAGCAGCCCGATCCCCTCTTTTTGCATGGAGCGTACGTCGGTAAACCACAGACCGCCTTTGCACGTCTGGGCATCCACGCCGCGCGCATTGAGCTGATCGAGAATCGCCTGATACTGCGCTCTGGCACTGCGCTGTTCCTGTGCCAGTTCCATGACGGTCGGCGTTCTCCTAGTATCCGTCAGCGCGTAGATATCGCAGTCGTAGTTTTCGAGAAGAAACGCTTTAAAATCCTCCTCCGACCACGAAAGCGCGTCCTGTCCTTCCAGATTCGAGGCGAGAGGGCTCTGCCGGACGTAATTTCGATACTGCTGTGTCGGCGTCTCCATAGCTTTTACGGACTTTCCGCTCTTACTTTTTCACTGCGGATCGAGTCAATCATCTGTTCCGCGCGCTCAATTTTCTGCGCCGGACTCAGATCGTTCTGGCGAAGGTAGTAGAGATAGACCATTTCCGCGAAGTTCTTGTAATTGATGCCGCGGCCGGTCGGCACATACTCCAGTCCGCCTGCCCGGTTTGTCATGGATTCCGATAAAAAGCGGGTGAGGTTATTGTCGTAGTAGTCCCGGAACAGATTGATTTCGATATCGGAATCGTGATCCAGAATTTCAAAGTCCGCCTGATTGTTCGTAAAGTAGCTCATGTTATAGACAATGGCGAAATAGTACAGCATCTGCACTGTAACGCCCTGTACGCGAAAACGGCCTCGGGCCAGATCATCGATTTTTCGAAGCAGTCCGTATTTGCCTTTCGGCTTCAGATCCGGCCTGTCTGCAGTGGCCAGCGGTTCAAAGACATCGTCATCGAGAAAATCCGCACCGTTTTCGAGCGTCATTCTCGGATTGCCGGATTTTTCGCGGACGCAGCTCTGCAGGTAGTTTTTGCCTCCAAACCCTGCGGATTTTGGAAATCCGCCGTATTTCACAAACTGCCGGAGAATGCGTACCCGAAGCGAATCGTCCTTCCAGGCTGCATCTTCGGGAAAACTCAGACGGTCCACATCGCGTTTGAGATATTCACTGGGTGTGGCATACGTCTGAAAGCGACGATAGAGACTGTTCAGCATGCTGGCTTCGACATCTTCAAACGTTTCCAGCTCGAATGCATACGTGTCGGTAAGGTGAAGATAGTAGTCATTGGACTGATCGGGCAAATACGAAATGCCCAGGCGATCGTAAAGATCCAGCAGCTTTTTTAAAGCGGACGGCCGCATGGATTCGGTGGCTTTTTCCAAAGCTTTCTGCCGCAGCGTGACAGCCCGTTTTGTATACAGGCCGCTGAATTCGTCTTCGAGCGAATCCAGCGCCGAAGCCAAGCGTCGGGTAATCGTTCTCTGGCTTTCCATCGTAGAAACTCCTCCTGTTTCCTGATTTCACAAAAATGATAAGATCCTCGCCAAACTGCCCTCGCGAAGGGGGTAATTTTTACTGCCTTTCCAAAAACAGCCTCAGCATAGCGGGCATAGCGGGAATCGATCATCGGTTTTCATAAACATATTCGTGATCATTTTGGATGATCGTTCTGTTTCTAGGATATCCAATCGGGATTTAAATGGTCATTCTTTTTGGAACGGGGCAGGAATTGTGTACGATCTCTGAGATTTCCTGCAGGTTCTGGATGGTCCAGAACGAGCAAAAGCGGTGAAAAATGCGCACTGAGCGATGAAAAAATTGCAGATAAGCAGACAAACACAGAGAAAGGCAGAAACAAACAGCTCCATCCAGTCCCTTCTCTGCCTGCGAGAAGGACGGAATGAAACTGTCTGGGTCGTGTCTGTTATTTTCTTGTTCCTGTAAGTTTTACTTGTTCTGGCCAGAGGGCATGCGCGCTGGCTGATTTGAATACAGCATCGTCGTTCTGGACAGCTCATCGAGCCGTTCATCCAGATCGTCGCCGTCCTTTAAAGTCTGGCTCTGGCGCAGTTCGAGCAGCTTGTCGATCACGCCGTTGATACGGTTGAGAAGATCCGTCGAATCCGCCACGTAATTGTCCAGAAAGCGGATCCGCTTTTCCGTTACGTCGGCACTGCCGAATACTTCAACAGCCTGACTGGCGTTTTCATAGTTTTTTCGAGAACGTCTCTGGCTCCGTCCAGTACGCTCTTGTAGCGGGAAGCAGACATCCAGGAGCTGCCAAAGGAATCCTGAATCAGACGGTCGATCGCATTTTCGCTCTCCTCCGCCTGTTCAATCTGCTTTTTCAAAATGGCCAGACGCTTTCGATACGGTTCGGGAACCTCTCGCTCATATTCCGGCGCTTTCGCCTGGACAGGAAGCGGAGGCTTTTGTTCCGCATCTGGCGCGGACCGCTTTGTCGAAGGGCGGGCCGAATGGGACTGGATGGCTTTGAAAAAGCGCGTTACGGCAAGCAGGCCGTAAAAAGCGAAAGCATGCAGAACAGAAAAGCAAAGAAATTTTTCGACCGGTCAAAAACACCGAGTAAAAACGTAAAGCAGATGCCAAATACAATCGCATATCCGGCTGCAGCATACGCAGAAAGTTCATCAAACGTGTGAAATGCCTTTTTCCTGTTCAGACTGTTTTTCTTTGTGCCATGACAATTCCTCTTTTTCTTTCCAGATCCTTGTCCTTTTCACCAGCCCTTTGTCCTTTTTCCAGAGCTTTGGTCTTTTTCTTCCCCTTTCGGATGAAGCGTTCGATTCAAAAGATCGGACTGCTATCATTTTAGCAGTCCCTTAGACGAAAAGAACTGCGCCGGACGCCAAATCGTCCAGACGGCCTGTCTTTATTGCCTGCAGGTTTGAAAAGGAAGAATCCTGTGCTTAAAGGGATGGAGAGAGAGGAGAATGCCTATGCAGCAGGCCGCCATGCCGCCAGACGATTTTGGCAAACGAAAAGAAGCCGCCTTTGCCGCCGCAAAAGGACTCCCGTTCTTTTCATGCCTCAAATCGCGCCTCAAAAATACGGCTTCCCAGAACGCTCACAATCGACCGGCTTTTCATCAGATCTCCAGACTGCTTCATGCGCTGAAGCCAGCACCCGTTGCGCTTCTTATCGCCGGTCTGTGCTTTGTCCTGCTTCCGGTTTATGTGATGCGTTCCTCTTCCATCTCCGATTTTCCCTATACGGACGATGCAGACGGCGTGCTTACACTGGAAAAAGCCGGCGTAAGCGTTCAGGTCGCTCACCTTGAGAAGATCAATGGCGTCAGCTTCGCCACCCTGCAGATTTCCAGACAGGATACGCTGAAATCGAAGAGCATGAGTATCAACGTCTACGACACCCGAACAGAAGAAGATGACCCGAATTCGTATTCCGCAGACGCCTGCACCTGGATCGATATGCCCTTTGGCGTCGATACGATGTATCAGACGCTGGCCCTGTCCGGAAGCGAAAAACGGATCTGGACGCGAACGATCTGTCCTTTTCCGTTGACGGATTTTGGGAAAGCGACCTGCGCTCCGATTACGACTTTCTCGATGAGAAAGGAACGATGAGCGACGAAGACCTGCTGAAAGCATATCGCGAGCTTGGAGATCAGAACTACACCGTTCAGCTGACAGATGACGGCAGGGATTCCAGCTATTCGACGATCGCCTTTTCGTTAAGCTGGCCCGACGATAGACCGAATTCGTATTTTGGACACGTCAACATTCTTTACAAAAAGAAGGGCAGACCGTATTTGCGGATGTCTACGAAATGAAACCTTCCGCCGGATCGTCCAGCTTTCAGTACGTCTACACCCCTTCCCTTCCGATTCCTGACTACGATGAAGTCGAAGTCCTGAAAATCGACTGAGAAAACATCAAAGCTTCGAAACCCGTTGTTCTGCATGGGCTTTCGGAGCTTTTCTTATTTTTCGCTATGAAAAGAGGGACGGAATGCTAGATTTTTTATGAACTTTGAAAAAATTCGCCCGCAGCTCTGGAAGTATGGCCGCCGTGGGCGCCAGGCGCTTTCGGCCGCCGTCAAAATCGGGATCGGTTCTGCCGCCGCCATTCTGGTCTGTCAGCTTCTGAAGCTTCCCAATGCGGCATCCGCGGGAACCATTACCCTGCTGACTCTGATTGCCCGTACCCGTAAGGATACGATTCAGCTGATCGGCTGGCGTCTGGTTTCCTTTGTGATTACCGTCGTGATCTGTGCCGTCATTTTCCCTCTGGTGGAAAAGTCGTATCTGGCTTACGCTCTGTTTCTTTTCGCCGACGTGCTGATTCTTGATCTGCTCAACTGGCAAAGTACGCTTTCCGTCAACGCGGTCATCGGCGCGCACTTCCTGATCAACCGGGACTTTTCTGCGGAATTTGTGATCGATGAGCTGATTCTGCTCATGATCGGTACGCTCATCGCCTTCGGACTGAATCTTCTGCAGCCGACGCTGAGTGAACGCGAACGCCTGTATCGAAAAATCGGCGCCGTCGAAGCCGAACTGAAAACGTGCCTGTGCGACGTGTCGGCGTATTTGCGCAAGGAACAGAAAGCCGACGTTTCGCGCAGCGATCTCAATCTCCTGCAGGAGGAACTGAACGAATGCATCGCCCAGGCCACCCAGTTTACGCAAAACTCCTTTCACGAACGGGACAAATGGTTTCTGCAGTATTTTGAAGTGCGGCTTTTGCAGTGCATGATTCTCAAGCAGCTGCATGCTCATGTCAAAGCCATTCAGTCCATACCCGGACATGGCAAACTGGCCGCAAATTTTATCGACACGCTCTCCTTTCACGTAACGGAATCTTCCCGGCCAAAAACGCAGCTTGAAGACGTCGACCGCCTCATTCGGCAGGGCGCCTTGTGTCCGGATGAGCAGAGCGATTTTGAAAGTCAGGCGATGTTTTATCACGTGCTGCTCGACTTGAAGGAATACCTGCAGCTCGAGAGCGAATTTCTTTCTTCCTTAAGTCCAAGACAGCTTCGCCAGTACGAAGAAAAGGTAAATTACCTCCCAAAAGAAGCTGTTTCGTAATCCATCCAAGTCCGGGTTATCGACAGTTTCGAGCCTGCTCTCTTTCGCGCTGATCTGCTTGCGCCCCTTCCCGCATGCATATATTCGTCAAAAAGGAGGCACATCCGTCTTGAAAATCAAGACGGACCCCTTGGTCCGCTGGAAAAACCTGAAAAGCCGCCCCCATAAAATAAAACAGAATCTGTTCCTTTGAGAGATGCCGAGACTGGCATCTCTTTTCTTTTCCGCTTTTGCCTGCACGATTGGCGGCAGGCGTTTTATGCCTGAATCGGGACGATTCAGTGTTTTCGGCCCATGGGAAGAAAAGGCTTTCCCCGTTTTCGTTTTTGCGTTTTATCGTATTATTCACTTTATATAAAGCTGTTTTTCAACGGGAAATTTCCCGCCGTCCTGGGAAATACCCAGAGTTTGAAGCGCTTTCCCAACGTCCTTGCAAACCATTTACCTGTTTCTGGAAGTTTTCTATTCTGTCCTCGTCAACAGGGCGAACAGCCAGGGAGGAAAAATTATGAGCATTGTATTAGCCAGAGTCGACCAGCGGCTCATCCACGGAATCGTCGTGACCCAGTGGGCAGGAGTGACGAAAGCCAAACGCCTGATGGTCATCGACGACATCGTATCCGGCGATGAAATCCAGAAACAGGCGATGCGCATGAGCAAGCCGGCCGGAACAGGCATGTCCATCATCGACACCGAAACCGCCATCCGTAACTTCAAAGCGGGCAAGTACAACAACCACAACGTCTTCGTCATTGTGCGCGAGCCGGAAACGCTCGTCACCCTCAAGGAAAACGGTATTGAGATTCCGAAAGTCAACATCGGCATTCTCTTCGACGGCGAAGGCAAAAGACGGTGAAAAAGATGGTTTCCGTCAGTGAAAAGGAAGTCCAGGACTTCCGCCGTCTGCAGCAGCTCGGCGTACCGGTAACGTTCCACTATGTACCGGGCGAGAGCGAAGAAGCCTTTGAAACGTACATCAAGGACGAAAAACCGTCCCGATCCAGACGGATCTCTCTAAGCAACTTCACCCTTTTGCCAAAGAGGCGCTCGCAGTCGATTCAAACCAGGAAATCTGAACACGCAGATCAATCATTCTGAGAAAGGAAACTGAATATGGAAATTTTACAGGCTATCCTGATCATCCTGCTCGCTTGCTGGATGGTCATTGACCAGCAGGGGCTCGTCCTCATGACCTGGTTTCCCATCATGATCTCGGTTCCTGCCGGCATCATCATGGGCGATCTCACTACCGCACTTATGATCGGCGGAACATTTCAGCTGATGAACCTTGGCGTCGCCAACATTGGAGGCAGTTCCGTCCCCAACTGGGGACTAGCCGCACTGGTCGGCATCTTCGTTGCCTGCCGTACCACGGGCGATCTCGATTCCGCCAAAGCCGTTGCGCTGGCGGTCGGCGTTCCTGTCGGCATGCTCGGCATTCAGCTCGACGTTCTTGCCAAACTGCTCAACACCTACGTAGCCAACGCAGCCAAAAAGCCTGCGATGCGCTGAACTTCAAAAAATGGAACGCATTCTCTGGCTTGGACCCGTCATCTTCATGCTTTCCACCGCTCTGCCAACTGCACTTTGCGTCATCTTCGGCGAACAGATCGTCAGCTTCATTCTTTCCGTTGTTCCCGAATGGTTTACCAATGGACTGTCCATCGCGGGCAACATGCTTCCGGTTGTCGGTATCGCGCTTCTGCTTCAGGTTATGCCGGCTAAGAAATACCTGTCCATGCTTCTGGCCGGATTCGTACTATCGGCCTATCTGAACGTGCCGATGCTCGGCGTTTCGATCATCGGTCTGGCTCTTGCCTACTATTACTTCACCACCGCATCGTCTAAGCCGGCCGCTGCCGTCGCAAAGAGTGCCGGCGATACTGCAATCATCGAAGAGGAAGGAGATGACTGGGATGAGTAAAAACATGGAAACTCCATCCGTTATTCAGGAAAACAGCCCGGCACCCGCAGCCGAAAGCCATCGGGTGCTGACCAAAAGATATTCGTACTGCTGCATTTCGCTACATGTTCATGGCCTGCAACGTTTTCAACTACGAAAGCCAGCAGGGACCTGGCGTCGTTTTCGGTCTGAAGAAAGCACTGCGCAAGCTCTATCCGAACGATGAAGATTACCGGGCTTCGCTCGACAACCAGTTCAAGTACTTCAACACTACAACCTGGATGGCCAACATTCTTCTTGGCGCCTCGCTGGCCATGGAGGAAAAAGACGGTCTGGAGGCGCTCGACACCGTACAGAACTTCAAGACCGGCATGATGGGGCCTTTAGCCGGAATCGGCGACACCCTGATCTGGGTTCTGTATCCGACCATCATGGGATCCATCGCAGCCTACATGGGTCTGGAAGGCAATCCGATCGGCGCCGTCATCTGGATGGTCCTGAATGTCTGCTTCCTGTTCCTTCGCTTCAAGCTGTTCGACCTCGGCTATGAATCCGGTCTGAAGCTGATTACTGCTTTAGGCGACAAACTGCAGACGTTTACCCAGGCCGCTTCCATCATGGGGCTGACCGTCGTAGGCGCCCTCATTCCTTCCGTAATCCATATGACGGTCGGTCTGGAATTTGCGTTTGGCGAAGTGGCTCTGAACATTCAGACGGGCGTACTCGATTCGATCATGCCAGCTCTGCTCCCCGCACTGCTTACCTTTACGGTGTACAAGCTGCTCTCTTCGCGAAAAATGAGCGTCATTCAAATCATCTTCGCCATCATTGCGCTGGCGCTGGTCTGCTCCTTCTTCGGTATTCTGACCGTTTAATTTCCTTACTTTGTCTTTCCCTTCTGGAAAGGCGCACCGGAATAAAACAGCTGCCGGCTTTTCTTTCAATAAAATTTCCGGCAGCTGCTCTCGTTCTGATCGTTCTGCATTCTCATTCTTTACCCCATTTACGAAAGGATACCTGCTGATCATGACCAAAATCATTCTCGCCAGCCATCACACTATGGCTTCCGGCTTAAAAGATACTCTCAACTACATCTTCCCTTCCGATCTTGAAATTGCGGACATTTCCGCCTACCTGAACAACACCCCCATCGAAGAAGAACTCGCCGCTGTCATCGATCCTGTCGATCCGGCCGATGAAATTCTGATCTTTACCGACATGCCTGGCGGTTCGGTCTGCCAGGCATGCGCGCCCTACATTCTCAAACGGCCCAATACGCATCTGTTTGCGGGAATGAATTTGCCGCTGGTGCTTACTCTGGCGCTGCAGGCGCAGAGCGGTGCTCTGGATGAAGCAGCCATTGAAACCGCCATTGCGGAAGCCCGCTCGCAAATTGTTTACGTCAACGCGTCCTTTGGCGCATCCGACGATGACGAGGAGGATGAATAATGCGCGGCAAGTCGACCGACTGGTGGAAAAGCAGCGTCATTTATCAGATTTACCCCCAGTCTTTTCAGGACAGCAACAACGACGGCATCGGCGATCTCAACGGGATCCGCTCCCGTCTGGACTACATTCAGAAGCTTGGCGCAGACACGATCTGGCTGAACCCAATCTATGTATCTCCGCTTATCGATAACGGATACGATATTGCCGACTACCGGGCCATTCATCCGCAGTACGGAACGATGGAAGACTTTGAGCAGCTGCTCAGAGAAGCCCATGAAAAAGGGATTCGCATCATTATGGATCTAGTCGTTAATCACACATCCGATCAGCACGAATGGTTTAAGCAGTCCCGCTCTTCCCGAAACAATCCTTATTCCGATTTCTACATCTGGAAAGACGCGAAAGAAGACGGCTCGCTTCCCAACAACTGGGGCTCGACGTTTGGCGGACCGGCCTGGACGTACGTTCCCGAACGCGATCAGTACTATTTGCACTGCTTTGCCAAAGAGCAGCCCGATCTGAACTGGGAAAATCCGGCGGTTCGCGAAGCGGTTTATGAAGACATGCGCTTCTGGCTGGATAAAGGTGTCGACGGATTTCGCATGGATGTCATTTCGGTCATCTCCAAAGATCCCGCCTTCCCGGACAATGACGGCCGCTTCCCTATACAAAGTCCTATTACATGGGCAGTTCCAACGGACCGCGCGTTCATGAATTCCTGCAGGAAATGAATGAGCAGGTGCTCAGCCGCTACGATGTGATGACCGTCGGCGAAACGCCAAACACCACAACAAAGCAGGCTCTGCTTTTTACCGATCCGGCGCGAAAAGAACTCAACATGGTTTTCCAGTTTGAACACATGCATCTCGATTATGGAAAATACGGCAAGTTTTCCGTCGAACGCGCTCCGCTTGCCGATCTGAAGGAAAACCTGTCCAAATGGCAGAACGATCTGGAACAGGGATGGAATTCCCTGTACTGGAACAACCACGATCAGCCGCGTGCCGTATCCCGCTATGGCGACGATCAGCGCTTCCGCATCGAATCCGCAAAAATGCTTGGCACCCTGCTTCATGGCATGAAGGGAACGCCCTTCGTTTACATGGGTGAAGAAATTGGTCAGGTAAACCCGGAATTTGAACGTCTGGAAGACTATCAGGATATCGAGACCCGCGCCTTTATCGATCTGCTTCGCGAAAACGGAGAATCCGAAGAGTTCATTCGTACCGTCTGCCATAACGGCAGCCGGGACAATGCCCGTACGCCGATGCAATGGGATTCAAACAAGTCCAATTACGGCTTCTCAAAAGCGAGCCCTGGCTGCCCTTTACCAAAGCCAGAGACGTTTTTACCGTCGAAGACGCGCTGAACGATCCCAATTCCGTCTTCTACCATTACCAGAAGCTCATCGCTCTGCGAAAAGAACTCCCGGTTTTGCGCAACGGAACGTACTCGCTCAAAATGAAAGATCATCCAGAGATCTTCGCTTATAAACGAGCCAACGAAAACAGCAGCCTGTATATCATCTGCAGCTTCGCCGATCAGGATATTCCGTTCTCCCTATCCGATCTTGGCCTTTCCAAAGAAGAAGAAAAATGTCTTTCATGCGCAAAGCTTCTCCTTTCCAATTACTGCGACACCCCAGAAACGCTCTCGAAGATCCAGACGCTTCGTCCTTATGAAGCGCTCATGATTCTTTTGACAAGACGATCGACTGATTTTGAAGACTCCAGAATCTGGAGTCTTTTCTGTTTCTGCGCTTTGATCTTTTCAGTAAGCGGAGTGCCCCTCACACTTCGCCTGATCACGGAATGTGCACGAAAAAGGGATGGATGTAAAAACGGTCTTATCGATTTCTGAAAATTCCTGTACCTTAAAAACGGACCGAAAGAGTATGGCTGTACAAAACCTGTTTTTCTTTTCCATCCATTCTGGATGGACTATCCCCGCACTAAGGAGAAAGGAGAAGGATCATGAATTTTTTCCAGCAGGTAAAAGTGAGCTATGACGGCTTAAACGATACAGAAAAGGAAATGGCCAGTTTTCTCGTTTCCCATACAGAAGATCTTTGCGGCCTGTCCATTAACGATATGGCGAAAATGCTGCAGTCGAGCCGGTCATCCGTACTGCGCCTGGCGCAGAAACTCGGCTATCGCGGCTATTCCCAGATGAAATTTGAAATGCAGGAAGCGTTGAATGCGCGGGAAGTCATTCCGCAGGATCTGGTCGATCAGTACCGTCACGATGTGATGCGAACGTTCGATATGTGCGCGCAGTTCAATTACACGCCGCTGCTGAAAGCCATCGATTCGGCAAATCGCCTGATCATTTACGCGACCGGATTTGTACAGAACAACTATTCCCAGCAGTTTTCTTCGGAGCTTTTTCTCTACGGCAAGCCGAATCATCTGATTTCTGGAGAAACGAACTTTGAAATTATCGCCCGTACACTGACGCCGGACGATCTGGTCATTATCACCAGTCTCAGCGGAGAAACCCCGCATCTCAAAAACATCGTCAATCTGCTCAACATTCGAAAAGTCCCGATCTGTTCGGTGACGATGCTTTCAAAAACTCTCTCAGCGATCACAGCCAGTTCTCGCTGCACTATGAAATCTCCCGCTTCCACTGCAGGCCGAAGACTCCAAATCCATGAACGCCCTTTCCATCGCATTAACAGTTCTGGCAAGAAAGTATCTGGAATACGCGCACTTCGATGAAATGTAAACTGCAAATCCAGGCGTCCGATCCGCGAGCCGCTGAAAGCGAAGAATTCTCTGTTCATAAAACGCAGACAAAGAAAAATCCCCGAAGAATATCGGATTTCTCCTTTATCTTTCGGGGATTTCATTTTGTTCGGCAACTACTTATCTTTGCCTTGTGGCTATTGTCAGCGCAAGATGGCTTAGCTTCCATGTTCGGGATGTAAATGGGCGTATCCCATCCGCTATCGTCACCGTACTTTTAAAGTTTATCAAATGGATCTTCCAAAAACAAACATCAGTCTTCCAGCATAACGATCTAACGCGATCGTTGGTTTCCATAGTGGCTTCTTGCGTATAGCTTTCTCGAATCTTAGATTAAGCTTTCGACCGATTAGTACTGGCCAACTCCGCGAATCGCTTCGCTTCCATCTCCAGCCTATCGCCTTGTCGTCTTCAAGGGGTCTTATATACCGCAGATCTTATCTTGGGCTCGGCTTCGCGCTTAGATGCTTTCAGCGCTTATCCGATCCCTGCTTGGCTGCCCGGCTATGCTACTGGCGTAACAACCGGTGCACCATTGGCAGGTCCATCCCGGTCCTCTCGTACTAAGGACAGCTTCCCTCAGATCTCCTGCGCCCACAACAGATAGGGACCGAACTGTCTCACGACGTTCTGAACCCAGCTCGCGTACCGCTTTAATGGGCGGACAGCCCAACCCTTGGAACCGAATCCAGCTCCAGGATGCGATGAGCCGACATCGAGGTGCCAAACCCCGCCGTCGATGTGAACTCTTGGGCGGGATCAGCCTGTTATCCCCAGGGTAGCTTTTATCCGTTGAGCGACGGCCCTTCCATTCGGCACCGCCGGATCACTAATCCCGACTTTCGTCCCTGCTCGGCTTGTTGGCCTCGCAGTCAGGCGCGCTTATGCATTTACACTCTAAATCTGGTTTCCATCCAGACTGAACGCACCTTTGGGCGCCTCCGTTACTCTTTGGGAGGCGACCGCCCCAGTCAAACTGCCCGCCTGGCACTGTCTATGAGTTTCTCTCTATGTTAGGGCTTCAAATCATCAGGGGCGGTATCCCAACGTCGGCTCCAAGAATACTGGCGTACTCTTTTCTTCGCCTCCCGCCTATCCTGTACATGATCATCCAAAACCCAATACCAGGCTGCAGTAAAGCTCCATGGGGTCTTTCCGTCTAGTTGCGGGTAACCTGCATTTTCACAGGTACTAAGATTTCACCGAGTCTGCTGCCGAGACAGCGCCCAAATCGTTTCACCTTTCGTGCGGGTCAGAACTTACCTGACAAGGAATTTCGCTACCTTAGGACCGTTATAGTTACGGCCGCCGTTCACTGGGGCTTCGGACCACTGCTTCCTCCTTGCGGACTCACAGATCCCCTTAACCTTCCAGCACCGGGCAGGTGTCACCCCATATACTTCGCCTTACGGCTTTGCATAGAGCTGTGTTTTAGTTAAACAGTCGCTTGGACCTTTTCACTGCGGCTCTCTCGAGCGCCCCTTCTTGCGAACGTACGGGGCCATTTTGCCGAGTTCCTTGGCAACAGTTCTCTCGCTCACCTTACAATTCTCTTGCCGCCCACCTGTGTCGGTTTTGGTACGGGCCAAGATAAAGTATCGCTAGAAGCTTTTCTTGAAAGCCGCTCCATGTGCTTCGCTACTTTCCAAGGATTTCGCTTACCTCTAACGCTCTGTACCTCTCGGTCCGGATTTGCCTGGACCGGTACTGCCGCGCTTCGCCCTCAATCCATTAAGAGGGTCACACTTCCCGTCTTTGTCACTCCATCGCCTTTATCTCAGGTGCAGGAATCTTCGCCTGCTTTCCATCTGCTTCGCCTGTCGGCTGCGCATTAGGTCCCGACTGACCCGGGGCGGACGAACCTTCCCCGGAATCCTTGGGCTTTCGGTGTGCAGGATTCTCACCTGCATCTCGCTACTCACACCGGCATTCTCACTTCCATGTCCTCCACATCCCCTTACGGTAACGCTTCAATGAACATGCAACGCTCCCCTACCACTAAATACTTCAGTACTTAATCCGCGCTTTCGGCAGACAGCTTAGCCCCGGTACATTTTCGGCGCAGGGCCACTCGACTAGTGAGCTGTTACGCACTCTTTCAAGGATGGCTGCTTCTGAGCCAACCTCCTAGTTGTCCGTGCGTCCCCACATCCTTTTCCACTGAGCTGTCATTTTGGGGCCTTAAACGGCGGTCTGGGCTGTTTCCCTCTTGAGCACGGACCTTATCACCCGCACTCTGACTGCCAACGACTTCCCGCTGCGGCATTCGTAAGTTTGATTCCATTCAGTACCCCGGGATGGGGCCATCATGAATTCAGCGCTCTACCTCCGCAGCCATAACATTGACGCTAGCCCTAAAGCTATTTCGGGGAGAACCAGCTATCTCCGGGTTCGATTGGAATTTCTCCGCCAGCCACAGGTCATCCGCCAGCTTTTCAACGATGGTCGGTTCGGTCCTCCACAAAGTTTCACCTCTGCTTCAACCTGCCCATGGCTAGATCACCCGGTTTCGGGTCTGCTCCTGACTACTTGCCGCCCTCTTAAGACTCGCTTTCGCTTCGGCTTCGCGTTTTCCCGCTTAACCTTGCATTCAAAAGCAACTCGCCGGTTCATTCTACAAAGGCACGCCATCACCCTTGGTCGGGCTCTGACTTCTTGCAGGCATACGGTTTCAGGTTCTCTTTCACTCCGCTTGCGCGGTTCTTTTCACCTTTCCCTCACGGTACTCTTCTCTATCGCTCACTCTTACTTATTTAGCCTTGGCGGATGGTCCCGCCTGCTTCCAACAGGATTTCACGTGTCCCGTTGTACTCAGGATTCCGCTCCTTACTCGACTCGCTTGCCGGTACAGGGATTTCACCTTCTCTGTCCGCGCTTTCCATCGCGTTCCCGTTCGCTCGTCTTTCATTTCCAGCGGTCCTACAACCCCATATCGCTATGGTTTGGGCTCTTTCCCTTTCGCTCGCCGCTACTCGGAAAATCACTTTTGTTTTCTTTTCCTCCGGCTACTTAGATGTTTCAGTTCACCGGGTTTCTCTCCATTTGCATGGATGACTGGCTATAAAACCAGCCGGGTTCCCCCATTCGGATATCCGTGTGTCGTCACTTTCCTGACAGCTCGGCACGGCTTTTCGCAGCCTGACGCGTCCTTCATCATTCAAGAGTGGCAAGGCATCCTCCGTACGCCCTTCCTTGCTTGATCTAGTTCTCTAACTTTGGTTCTAGTTATGCTTGTTTCGAGATTTTTCTATTTCGTAAGAACTGTTCCACTAACTGTTTCCAACTTTCGGTTAAATCTTTATTACTCTTCAACTTTTCGTTAGACCTTCTGTTATGTCTTCTTACTGATGCTCGTTTTTCAAAGATCCATTCTCTGGAAGATCGCTCCTCCAAAACCTCACAGACAAATCCTCACTCATTACTCTTTGCCATCGGCTTTCACCAATGGACTTCCTTGTACTTTCTCCTTAGAAAGGAGGTGATCCATCCCCACGTTCCCGTAGGGATACCTTGTTACGACTTAACCCCAGTCGTCGGCCCCGCCTTAGACGACTCACTCCCTTTAAGGGTTATGCCGTCGGCTTCGGGCGTTGCCGGCTTCCATGGTTTGACGGGCGGTGTGTACAAGGCCCGGGAACGTATTCACCGCGGCATGCTGATCCGCGATTACTAGCGATTCCAACTTCATGAAGTCGGGTTGCAGACTTCAATCCGAACTGGGACGTCTTTTATGGGGTTCGCTTCCCTTCACAGGTTCGCTTCCCTTTGTAGACGCCATTGTAGTACGTGTGTAGCCCAGGCCATAAGGGGCATGATGATTTGACGTCATCCCCGCCTTCCTCCGGTTTGTCACCGGCAGTCTGATATGAGTTCTCAACTCAATGGTAGCAACATATCACGAGGGTTGCGCTCGTTGCCAGACTTAACTGAACATCTCACGACACGAGCTGACGACAACCATGCACCACCTGTATGGACGGTAACCTCCAACTTATCTCTAAGTCTTCGCGTCCTATGTCAAGGCCTGGTAAGGTTCTTCGCGTTGCTTCGAATTAAACCACATACTCCACCGCTTGTGCGGGCCCCGTCAATTCCTTTGAGTTTCACACTTGCGTGCATACTCCCCAGGCGGAGGAGTCACTGCGTTAGCTTCGGCACCGGGGTCCTCCCTCCGACACCTGCTCCTCATCGTTTAGGGCGTGGACTACTAGGGTATCTAATCCTATTTGCTCCCCACGCTTTCGTGCCTGAGCGTCAGCAACAGTCCAGGCGGTCGCCTTCGCAACTGGTGTTCTTCCATATATCTACGCATTTTACCGCTACACATGGAGTTCCACCGCCCTCTCCTGTCCTCTAGCGTGCCAGTTTCCAAAGCCTGTACCGGTTAAGCCCGTACCTTTCACTTCAGACTTGACGCGCAGCCTGCGCACCCTTTACGCCCAATCATTCCGGATAACGCTTGCCACCTACGTATTACCGCGGCTGCTGGCACGTAGTTAGCCGTGACTTTCTGGCGGGGTACCATCAAAAGAAAAGCATTTCCTCTTCCCTTCCTTTTCCCCCGCAACAGAGTTTTACGATCCGAAGACCTTCTTCGCTCACGCGGCATTGCTCGTTCAGGCTTGCGCCCATTGACGAAAATTCCCTACTGCTGCCTCCCGCAGGAGTCTGGGCCGTGTCTCAGTCCCAGTGTGGCCGATCGCCCTCTCAGGCCGGCTATGCATCATCGTCTTGGTGAGCTGTTACCTCGCCAACTAACTAATGCACCGCAGATCCATCCGTCCCCCAGGCAAACGCCTGTTTCAAAAGAAGAAGATGCCTTCTTCTTTCCTATGGGGTTTTAGACTTCGTTTCCAAAGCGTATCCCCGGGTATGGGCAGGTTATCTACGTGTTACTCACCCGTTCGCCACTGATATCCGAAGATATCCGTTCGACTTGCATGTATTAGGCATGCCGCCAGCGTTCATCCTGAGCCAGGATCAAACTCTCCATTTGATATTGACTCAAACGCTTATGCGTTTAATGTTTCGTGAATAAATGATTGTTCGAGTACTTTTTGTGATTTTAAGAATCGACGTTGTGTATTTCGAATTTCTTGATCTGTCTGTAAAGTTTTCAAAGAGCCATCTGTTTGTGAGAAGATCAACGTCTCTCACAAGGCTTGTTTATCATATCATCATCAGAAATCTCTGTCAACAGCTATTTGTGAATTTCTTTAAGAATTTCACTTAAACCATTTTCTTCGATATCTAAAGGTGATTTGATGCGTTTTGGAAGTCATTTCCTTAACGCTCACTTAGAATATCACGTCCTGCATTTTCACGCAAGCTTTATTTGTGATTTTTCTAAGAATTTCACATTGCCGTTTTTTAACGGGAATCCCGCTTGCAAACAGCTTGTACTTTATACCTCTTTAGAGCGCAGTCCGTCAACCAAAAAGTTCTGAAGGCGTCAGAAAAGAAAATTGAAATAGTAAATTCCAGTCTGCTGATTTTTTTGCTTCTGGCTTTTAAGCGGTCAAAACATGTTTTGAAGCCAAAACGCTATACCATATAACCAAAAGACAAAAGACAGAATATGACGGATTGAATCCAGGATTGCAGACGGCTGCTGCGAAGATCTGCTTTTCTTCGCTCATGCGAGCCTGTATTCGCAGCTGGATCCGTTCATCCAGACAGAAGCAGTTGACTCTGCTCAGTAAGGAAACGTTATATGGATCAGCTCAAAGAGACAATTCTCGAAAAAGGAAAAATTCTTTCCCCTCGATTTTGAAAGTCGATCAGTTTCTGAATCACTGCATCGACACCGAACTGATGGATGCGATTGGAAAACGTTTTGCAGACTGTTTTGCCGGTCATGGCATTACAAAAGTCATTACGATCGAAAGCGGCGGAATTGCGCCTGCGCTGATGACCGCGGTTCATATGGGTGTTCCGCTGATCTTCGCCAAAAAGCTGTCCCCTCCACCATGACAGATCCCGTCTTTGTGACCGTCCACTCCTTTACGAAAAACGTGGATTATACCCTCTGCATGGAACGTTCCCTCATTGCGCCAGGAGATCGTGTACTTTTCATTGATGATTTTCTGGCCAATGGACAGGCCTTTGAAGGCATCCGCACGCTGCTCGAACAGCAGCAGGCTGTTTTAGCCGGTGCTGGCATCTGCATTGAAAAATCCTGGCAGCCTGGCCGCCGCATCGTGGAAGAAGCCAGTATTCCGTTATGTACGCTGGCTTCCATTGCTTCCATGTCTCCAGAAGAAGGAATCACCTGGAATCTGGATCACGAAACGTGCTAAGCCGGTTTCGTTCTTCGTTTATCCGCCCTGCGGAAAGCCGATGTGAAAAACCGTTTTATGAATTCACCGCAGAATACAAACCGCGCTCTGTTCGATGACATGCTGTCCATCGACAGAGCGCGGTTTTATGAATTCTGACAGCGGGATAGGGATGAAATTTTGGTTTCCCCGTATGTATTCGGTGAAGGTCGTCTGTGAATTATTCCTGTGATTCGGTGAAAACGACTCTTCCCTTAGCTTCATCGATATCGTAGATCAGTTCGCCGGCAGCCGGAACTTCGATCGTTCCGGAAAGCGGGTTTTGATACTGTCAATCGGTTCGGTCAGCGTCGCCCGAACGTCCGAACGCTCAAAGGCGAGATCGGTATCCACCATGCGGCAGTTGATCAGCTGAAGGTTCTTGCAGTAGCAGAGCGGCTGGGTACCGATGATTGTGCAGTTGATCAGCGTCAGGTTTTCACTGTACCAGGCCAGATATTCGCCTTTGATCACGCTGTTGCGAACCGTGACATTTTTCGAATGCCAGAACGCGTCTTTCGTATCGAGATTGCAGTCGTCGAGGGTCGCGTTTTCCACATACTGGAACGAATACTTTCCATGAAGCGTTACGTGATCAAAAGAAGATGGCTTGAACGCATCATGAAGTATTCCGCTGTGACTTCCGTATCGAACATGATCATCGAGCGAACCGACCAGCCAAATTCCGGCGAGTTCACCGTGCAGTCGGAAATGCGGACATCCGCACATTCACGTACGGCTTTAATTCCGTTGAGCTTGCTGTGGTCAATCTGCACATGATCCGCATACCAGAGGGCAGCCCGGCAGTTTTCCGTCAGTTCTGCATTTCGGATGGACAGATCTGTGTCGTGCCAGAACGGATAGCGAAGATTGCAGTAGCAGTCTTCCACCTGAATGCGCTGGCATTCTTTCAGTGCGCTTTCTCCGTCGGCCGGTCCATCAAAGCGGCAGTTTTTCAGAGTCAGATCATGAGCACCGTAAAAGGCTCTCTCCTGATCAAACGTTTCATTTTCACAAATCATCGGGTTTCGATCCTTTCCATATATGTTTTTTCTGTATATGTTTTTTCTGTTATGTTTTCGCTTTGCGTCTTATACATATGATGAATAAATAATTGTTTTTATTCATTATCCTGATTCGCAGCCATTATACGCCTCTCCATAGTTTTCCTGCAGTTCAAGCTCCTGATCCAGCCTGGGCCATCCAGAATTTGAAGGTTTTCTGTTGGAAACCGAGATGTACTGTCGTTTCTCCAGAAGAGCGCAGAAAAGGACAGATTCAGCGTTGCCGGGGCGCTTTGTCTGTCCTTTGGTTTTATTGCCTTTTTCAATCCGCCATTATTCAGGCTGCCTGCCGTTTTAACGCATCAAGCTGGGATGCGTCTGGCGTTTTTCTCAGGTTCAGAAGACGCTGATGAAGCTGACGGGCTTTTTCATTCGTATCCGTCTGGCTTTCGGGTTTTAAAACCAGGGATCTGGCCTGCTCAGCCAGTTTCTGAAGCGAATCGAGAGAAGAAGAAAAGTCTGCCGGATTCAGCTGTTCCGTTTTGTTTACAGCTTCTTTCAGCAGTTCGACATAGATCGGCTGAACTTCAATCTGTACATTCCGTTCGCTGACATACCGGCCGAGCAGTATGATCGTTTTTCCTTCCCGTGCATAGACGTAATCTACGCCTGCATTCAGAGGAGCCAAGGCGCCTTCGATTGTGACCGTTATGGTTTTGGGCAGCGCCCAGCCATCTTCTGCCTCCAGATTCATTACACAGTCGCGCCCCGTCTCATGTTCTCCGTGAATACGCAGACTGCAGTGCTTCAGGCTATCCGGGCTCAGAGAAATTTCGCCAACCCCGTCTTTTACAGCATGGATCACAATTCGCAAAGCGTGACCGCTCATCTGGTCTGCCGGGATGGTCAGTTTACCCGTCTGGCTCGCATAGGCATAGGCTGTCGAATCCAGAAGCCGGCTGTCCATATAGACGGAAATCTGGCTGGGCAGTTTATAGCCGTTCTTTGCCTGCACCTGCATCGCAAAGTCCGCATTTCGTATCGCCGTTTGTTCCTGCGGCCAGCTGACGGCATCGCCTTCCAGCTGCAGATCCATTACATCCAGAACACCCTCGGCTTCCAAAGTCAGTTCGCCCTCGGTAAGCAAAGACGGAAGGAGCACAATTTCACCGGTCGAAGGATCATACGCATATTGATCGGAAGGAACCGAAACATTGTTCTTTTTAGTCTCACGCCTGTCGGCAGCGTATACGAAGTATCGGCTTCCAGTACGATGCGACAGGAACCGTCTTCCTGCTGATTTTTCGAGGCAATATGCACGTGTATCAGATTATAGGAAATATTTGCCGCTCTGGATACCGTCAGACGATAAGCCGTTTCGTTTCGGGCATAGTCGCCAATTACGACGGTATACGAACCTTCTGAAAGATGGTCTGCCGGAAGCGTAATGGTCTGTGTCTGGCCAGGCTCTGCCGCCGTATCCGGCGCGGCAATGGCGGTCGTTTTTCCATTTTGATCGACGAGCGCGCCCGCTGCTGCATAGCGGTTGTCGCGAACCCTCAGTTGGATTTCATCAGACGAAGCCTGTGCGCTCTGCAGCTGGGGGCTTCGTTATCGAGCGTGAATGGGAATTCAAGCTTCATGCCAGGCTTTAATGTGCCATTCAGCGCTTTTTCCTGAAGTTTCAGCACGTTGCCGCCTTCGGTATATTCCGTAATGGCCGCGGTGGTAAATACGTAAGGCGTGTTTTCGGCCAGACCGTTTGTCATCGTCGTATTGACGAGCCGCTGCGTATGGGTCTGATCGTTCCAGTTCGTCTGGGTGCCGTTCAGTGTGGTATAGGGTTTGGAAAGATTAACCGAATACGTTCCATCCTGATTGTTCAGCATCAGCTGGCCGTCTGCAGTAAAGATCATATGGCGCAGACCGCTGACGTTTCGAACGGAGGAGAACGTTACGTCCACAAAAGTCTGATCCGAGTTCATCGCCGAGCGGGATTTATCTTCCGTGCCTTCTTCCACTACATACGGATTGCCCGCGAGATAGCGGGATTTCTTCGTGCTGGTGGAGGAAATTTTCAGCATGTTCGTATGGATGCGGCCATCCGGATCCCGTTTCACCACATAGGCAGTTTCATCTGGATCTTTGGCTGAAGAATACAGGGAAACATTTTCGAAAATACCCGGTTCTTCCCAGTCGCCGAAAAAGCCCAGGATCGGAATGGAATAAACGGTCTCGTTTTCGAGATACGTGCCGGCACTGCTGCAGGGGCGAATCGTCACATAGCCTTCGATGTAGGCACCTTTGGGCGTTTCGCGATTCAGTCTTTCCTTTTCTGCAGCAGAGAGCGCATACGTCAGATTGAAGCCGCTCTTCGCGCCGTTTTTGAGTGTGTAAACCTGATTGGCCTGGGTGTCCGCTTCCAGATCCATCGGGCGGGTGGTCTTGAGCAGGTTTCCGTGCTCGTCGACCTTCTGGGTAAAGAGATGCTTTTCTACCTTGAAGTGAATGTCGCTTGTTTTTCGATTCCTTCCAGATAAATACGGGACAGATAGCTGCCGGTACGATCCTTATCGTCCTTGAGTTCAATTTTGACTTTGCCGTCTTCTGCAGAATCGGTTGCCGACGGATCCATGGAAATCAGAAGCTTTCCATGAACCGCCTGATCAATGCGGACTTCTCCAGCCCCTGCTGCAGAACCGGCAGATAATTGCCGTCCTCATCCTTCATTGGAATCGCGGTCGACATCAGAAGCGAATTTTGAAGAAAACGTTTGCTTCGGCCAAGTTTTGTGGTGAGATCCTGCTCGTTAATCCAGTGCGACAGAATTCCAGCCATGCCCGCTACAGCAGGCGTCGCCATCGAAGTACCGGCCCGGTAATCGTATCCGGCATTCGAAGATTCACCGTTGCTGGAAAGAATCATGACACCCGGAGCACTGACTTCTGGCTTGAGTTCCAGCGTTTCCGGAATGCCCCAGGAACTGAACGAGGCTGCGTTCATGCGCAAGGACGTCTTACCGGACTGGTCTGTCTGGAAGGAATCCGGGTCAGAAGCCGCCACAGCAAGAGTATTTGTATACGTTCCAGGCGAACCGTCGGTCGAAAAGGAAATATCACCGGGTTTAAGCTTTCCGTTCAGGTTCGTGCTGTCGGCCCAGTTGCCGCTGTTGCTGGACGCGGCACAGATGACGACATCTTTCTCCTTCAGATGATCGAGAATATTCTGGTAGCGCGGATCGCTGCTGGTGCCAAATCCGGCGGAATTGCTGGAAAGGGACATATTGATCACGTCACAGTCCAGCGTGATCGCATCTTCGATTGCCGCAAACAGTGTGGATTCACTGCCGTTGGCATTTTGACCGAACACTTTCATCACGAGAATCTGTGCATCGCTCGCATATCCCTTCATATACTGAGATTCGATAAAACTGTTCCCTTTTTGATCAGGGAATTGGCGGCAATGATTCCCGTGACATGCGAGCCATGATCGATATTGCCAAGAGCGTGGCTGGCGTCGATCGTTCCGTCCGCATAGTTGTACTGGAACGGAATCTTGTCCGAAATATACAGGCGGTTCAGATTTGCACTGCTTTTGTCGCCGTCCTGCAGATGAAGCGAACTCATTACCGCTTCAATGTCGCTGGACTCCATAAGATCCAGACTTGCCTTATAGTCTGCCGCGTTCATATGGTTTTGCTGCGCTTTACGGGAGAGCGATTCATTGAAGCAGTCGTTATTGAACACTTCATGACTGGCGTTCAGACCGGTGTCCAGCACCGCGATACGCGTACCCTGACCGCTTTCCTCGTTCAGAGCCTCGTCGTTGATTCCCGTTACTTCACCGTTCGTTCCGCCAGTCTGAGCCGATCCAAGATCGGCCGGCTGGGTATCTTCCGCTGGATAAATTTTCTGCTCAACCGTCACCTGCCGGACAAAGTCCAGAGACTGAATGTTCTCAATCTGACTGGTCTGAACTTCGACGCTGACGGCACTTGCGCTCAGATCCAGACGGGTGAGAATGTCGAGCGGCTTGTCGTTCTGGATCTGACGTTCAATCTGACGAACATGCTCATCCTGACGTCTGCGGATGTCTTCACGAAGCGCGATAATATCGGGATCCGCCGGATCCCAGTCTTTCCCTCCATGATTTCCATTACGCACGGATCCGTGAATTCAATCAGAACGCGTGCGGTTTTCATATTCTGAACGCGGACTGTCCCGGAATCTGCCGGATACTGTTCTGGAAGATCGTAAACGTCTTCGATCGGCTGCGCGCTGACGATATATGAACGGTCATTTTCCGAATCTGCCGCCGCTGCGGAACAGCCAGTCCGCAAAGCTCACGGCACCGGCCAGAAGCACGGAGAGCATCCGGCCGGTCAAGTCGGCTGGTTTATGCAATTTCATTCCTTCTTTCCCCTTTCTTTTCTTATTCAGGCAAAACACGTTTTGTTCCGCTTCGAACAAGTCATTTCCCATTTCAAGCTCCCTTTTCGATCGATTCTATTCGCCCTGAAGAAATCATCTGGAAACAGAAAAGAGGTTTTGCCGACTGGATTTCCTTTACTCTGAGCGGACAAAGCCGTTCAGCTTGTACGCTGCAAGATTTTCCTTTCGGCAAAATGACCTGTATGGTTACCCGAATCCGCCAGACCGTACAGTCTTGCGTCTTCTGAATCTCATCTTAGCAAGAAGCACGTTTCCATAAAGCGGACTGTTGAAAATGAAATTTACTTGTTTGATTTTTCTTTTCCGCGTTTTTGATCAAATCTAATCCGAATAACGTTGCACTCTCAGCCGCTTTGGCGCCCGGGTTCTCGGTCGCTTCCTTTTTCTGCAGACACCTTTGCTCAAAGTGCCCGGCTTTACGAAAATGGGTACATGCAAAAAGCCGCCCTCGCTTGGAAGACGGCTTTTGCGTTTTAGAGAAAAGATTAGTTGAACAGGAAGCTGAGCCATGGCTGTATCTGTACCAGTACAGGAGCCAGAATCAGAGAAATAACGGACATCAGCTTAATCAGGATATCCATGGCAGGACCAGCCGTATCCTTGAACGGGTCGCCGACGGTATCGCCGGTAACCGCAGCTTTATGCGCCTCGGAACCTTTGCCGCCGTGTTCGCCGGATTCAATGAACTTCTTGGCGTTATCCCAGGCACCGCCTGCGTTTGCCATGAAGACAGCCAGCATAATCGCAGAAACCAGAGCGCCCAGCAGCATGCCGCCAAGACCTTCGCATCCGAGAAGAAGACCGATTACCACCGGGCTGACCAGAGCGATCAGACCAGGCAGAACCATTTCATGCAGCGCAGCTTTGGTAGAGATATCTACGCACTCAGTGTAGTTTGGCTTGCTTGTTCCAGCCAGAATGCCTGGATCATTTTTGAACTGAGCACGTACGTTTTCGATCATCTTGTTGGCAGCGCGTCCAACGGAACGAATGGTCAGCGCGGTGAAGTAGAACGGCAGCATCGCACCAAACAGAAGAGCAACAAGAACACCAGGCTGGAGCAGAGAAATTGACTGAAGGCCAGCAGCCTGTGCAAAGGCAACGATCATAGCCAGCGCGGTGAATGCAGCAGAACCGATGCAGAAACCTTTACCGATTGCAGCAGTAGTGTTTCCAACAGAGTCGAGACGGTCCGTAATCTTGCGGACTTTCGGATCGAGTTCAGCCATTTCGGCAATACCGCCGGCGTTATCGGAAATTGGGCCATATGCATCAACGGAAACGGTAATACCGCAGGTAGAGAGCATGCCGACAGCGCCAAGACCGATTCCATACATTCCGGAAAACAGATACGCCACAACAATACCCAGAACCAGAACTACGACAGTCAGCATGGTGGATTCCATACCAACGGAGAAACCGGAAATAATGTTTGTCGCATGTCCAGTTTCGGATTCCGAAGCGATTTCCTTAACTTTCGGGTATTCATCCGAAGTGTAGTATTCCGCGATTTTTCCCAGCAGCATGCCGACAACAAGACCAACGGAAACCGAGAAGAACTGCGATACAGATCCGAACAGCCAGAGAGAAGCAATAAGAGACGTGATGATTTCAATAATAGTTGCAACGTATGTTGCGATGTTCAGAGCTTTCTGAGGATTTTCCCAGGTTTTCATACGAACGAATGCCTGAGCAAGGATGGCTGCGACAATACCGGCAGCCGCAATAACGAACGGGAAGATCGTAGCCTGTGCAGCATAGGAAACGCCGCCGATTGTTACGGTAAGACCCAGAGCGATACAGGAGATCAGAGAACCTACATAGGATTCGTTCAGGTCAGAACCCATACCAGCAATGTCGCCTACGTTATCGCCTACGTTGTCCGCGATAACCGCCGGGTTGCGCGGGTCATCTTCCGGAATACCGGCTTCGACTTTACCAACCAGGTCAGCACCAACGTCCGCCGCTTTTGTATAGATACCGCCGCCCACACGAGCGAACAGCGCGATCATGGAGCAGCCAAGAGAATAGCCAGATACTACAGGAACTGCCTGTTCCGGTTCGCCAAATACGAACGTGAACAGAAGGAAGAGAGCCGTAAGGCCAAGCAGACCGAAGCCGACTACACAGATACCCAGAACGGAACCGCCGTTGAAGGCAACATGCAGAGCCTTTGGCATTCCGCCGGAACGAGCCGCTTCTGCGGTTTTCGCATTGGCTTTGGTTGCGGCTTTCATACCGATGAAACCAGCCAGACCAGAGAACAGTGCGCCGATCACGAAGCAGATCGCACCGCTCCAGCCAACACCGTCAACACCCTGCAGCGAGGGGATGAAGCCCAGGGCTGTCAGTACAATAGCCACAACGACTACGAAAATAATGATGATTTTGTATTCGCGTTTCAGAAACGCCATCGCGCCTTCCTGAATATAGGAAGACAGATCCTGCATTCTCTGGTTGCCGGAGCTTTCTTTTTCACGGAACCATAGAGTGTGGCAGCGTACAGAAGCGCAAATGCAGAAATGATCATGACAATGACCAGGATCATTTCCATACTTGTGTTTTGCATACGTCAAATTTCCTTTCTTATGAACGTAACCGCTTTCAATGATAGCAGAATTGGGGTTGTTCAAAAGATGAATGTCGATGTTTATCCATTTTTCTTCGTTTTTTCCCACATTTTCACCGTATTTTTCCTTCCCTGTTTTTTCGTGAATTCCTCTTTCAAGTTTGCAAAAATTTCCAGCAAACCTGACCCGGAAAATGGCAAAAATGAATATGGCATATCCCCATAACGCTTACATTTTTAAAGGGCCGTACATCTTCCTGCACACAGCCCCTGTTCTTTTTTCTAGCTATTTTCGACTGTCTGTGATAGATTAATTAAGCAAATGGCGCGTTCGGCAAGCGGTTGAAGCCACAGCCCTCTCAAGGCTGCATTCACGGGTTCAAATCCCGTACGCGCTGCCATCGAATACTTACCCTTTATCCAGAATGGACAAAGGGGTTTTGTTTTGGTGCAGGCGGCTGCTGGTACTGCAGTTCCCATTCATGATTTTGCTTCCATTGAATAACCGTGACGGATTGGACCGATCTCGAGTCGACAAACGCCTGGCTTCTTTTGTTCATAAGGCGATTCTGAAAACAGCCACGTATTGATTTATCCAGTGATCGAATCAAACAAGTTATCCGCTCAAACAAATGGGGAGCCTTCCGTTACGTCTTTTCACACGATCAATGGCTTGAGTGTGTGGCGGATTTAAAGCAGAACATCCTCGATATCGTGCTCCAAAAGAAAAGAGCCGCTCAAGCGGCTCTTGCAATCTATTTCTTAACGGCAACCTTCAGGGACCCGTCTACTAATGTCTGAAACAGTTTATCGTACAGCTTGTCTTTTTCTTCAATGTCAGTACGCGCATCGTCTCTCAGTTTAAAAATCCAGTTTCGGGATCCACACATACCCACGGCATTACTTCTTTTTCCAATTTTGCTAATTCAGGATCATAAGCGCGCATAAAGGACCTCCTCGAATACTCTTTTAACTGATCCTTTTCTATTATTGTTTTAACGGTACAAAACAGAGAAGTCACCCACTGCTCGTCCTTCACAGGCTTCAGATAACTGATCGCTGTATTCTTCTTTCACCTCAGCGGGAATTCGAAGCACAGAGTTTATTTGCTGTCTACCCGCTAATCCATCAGATACTTCTTTTGCAGGTTATGCAGGTCTTCTTCAGTAAGGTCAAGCCCCTCTTTCAGGAACGCGTCCCAAGAACTGTAATGTTCCTGAATCGAGCGGTCAAAAGCTTCAAAGTAGGAACGGTGCGCAAAGAGATAGCCGGCGATTTCATCGTCAGCGAGAGCCTTGCCTTTCTTAAAGACCGCCGACGCTAACATGCGGTCTCTTGCCGCGTTTTTGCTCATGTACAGATTGGTCTGCAAATAGTCAGTCAGAATCGTATCCATATCTACGCCCAGCGCATATTCAATCAGCGCCGCGCCAATACCGGTCCGATCCTTGCCCTGCGTACAGTGCCAGACCACACCGCCATCCGTTTCCAGAAACACCTTAAAGAGAAGTTTCCATGCTTTTCGCGCATCTTCCGACCATACGAAAGACGCGTAAAGCTGTTCCATCATATTTCTGGAATTGGAGAGCGCCATCTTTAACAGATGTTCATTGCCGCCAGCGAGTTTTCGAAGATCCATTTCGAGAAATACGGGATCTTCCACCAGCTGTGCGCCTTCAACCGGTTTATCTGGTTCCGTATTGCGCTCTGCTCTGGATCGCAGATCCACGATGCAGCCAAGTCCCAGTTCTTCGAAGGTTATGCGATCGAGTTTGGAAGCGTGAGAAAGCTTAGCGGATCGAAAAAGCTTTCCAGGCCGAATCACTCGACCATCCTTTCCAATCATTCCGCCAAGATCGCGGCAGTTCTGAATTTTTTCGAACGGAAGATGTACGGATACTTCCGTTAACAGTTCTTCTTGCATTGTCAGTCCCCTTTACTGATCGAATTCAAGTTCTGACGGATTCAAAAATACAATGAAGGCATCAGACTGAATGACTTCATACTATTCCTTTTCCAGAAACAGACGCCTCATTTGTCCAGAGCGTAAGACAAATGTCATCAAAGAAAGGATTTTGAAATTCACAGAAGAACGCTGAATCGAGAGCAGTCCCAATGAAAAAGCCTGCCGGTTCGACAAGCGGATTTTGCACTCTTATGCAATTCAAAATGAAGGGGAACAGGACTGAACTTTTAATCGATCCTGTTCCTCGATTCCAATCCCGAATTTATGATTCCCATTTCACGTCCAGACAAACGAACTGCGCTTTTCTTGACGCTGCTGCAAATACAGCTGAAACCTATTCAGTCACCCGGAAAACGATTCTGAGCCGAAAGCAGCGACCTCTCGACGTATCGCCCTGTCCAATGGACCAATGCCAGCAAGGGAATGACACCCTCATCTTTCACATGTCATCCAGAGTATCTATTTTTCGCTGTGCCCCTGGCACCAGAAAATCCAACTCTTAGCGGGCGGCAGATTCTGCTGCCCGAATCCGACATATCAGATCTCCGGTTTCCCGGATGAGCTGCCCCGGCTCTTGACTGGTATTTCCTGCATGAACTGAAGACCAGTTCAGACAGAGGCAGGATTCTTTTCACAGAGCGTCTATTGCGAGCCGGTGATGATCGGTACCTTTGTTTCAGGCTGGATCCAGCATGTTCAGTGCGCTTGAAGAGTTTCTCTTCTTCACAGATGACATTGCTGCCGTCCGATCGCATCCTCCAAAACGTATCCGTATTGGATTTTACGAGCATTCACCTGAACTCCCGGCAGCATGACACCCCTCTGCACCGGGTTAGTTCGTTTGCACGGATCTGAAACAGTTATTTAACTTACACCTATATATCTATACCGATTATGCAAGAAATTCAGCATGCATATTCGCTATTATTGATTATTTCTTTTTCCTTACACTTTCCGGCAATCCGACCCGCACCGAATCGCTTGTGTCTTCCAGGATGCGCTCTGGAAAAAGAGGAGTGGATAAAAAATCCCCTGCTCTGGAGCGAATCCGCTTTTGAGCAGGGATATTTGAAAGGTTAAACCTTTATGTTTGCATATGGGGCGGCTGACGCGATTCGAACGCGCGCATGACGGAGCCACAATCCGCTGTGTTAACCGCTTCACCACAACCGCCATTTGGAATGCTTGGTTATAATACCTGTGGCAAAGAACAATGTCAACTTTTTAACTTCAATTTGTTCATTTAAGCAATTCGTTAAATGAACAGCTGTTTCGTGAGGCTTAAGCGCCCTTCTATACTTGGCTTTTTACGTTTCCGAAGCGTTCCCGGCTATTTTTCAGAGGGCGCCGGCGACCCGTAGGAAACAGGCTGCCGGAGAGATCCGCCTTTTCTGCATGAAAAAGGCAGACCCTTTGACTGGATCTGCCGGTAAATCGAATAGAGCGGCTTTGTGAAAAGCGGCTGTCTGGAATGAACGAATTAGTCGTAAGGTTTGTAGACCGCTTTTTCTCATCGAAGTTGATGAAGATCTGGTACGCGTTGCGGTTTTCGTCTTCATCCCAGATTTCCACGAAATGGGGTGTTACTTCCACGAGAATCTCGGTGTCTTCATGCGAGTAGGCATTGTAGGACTGCCAGAGAAATTCTTTATATTTCTTCTCGAATACACGGCCTTCTTCTTCCACGACCAGACCCGTGATTTTGGCGGTGCCTTCTACCTGCGTACCGTTGAAGCACATAGCTACGCGCGGGTTGGCATACAGCTGCTGAGTCTTGCGGAAATTCTTGTCGGTCTTGAAGTAGATTTTGTCGTTGTAAAACAGGCAAGATACATTGCGCACCATTGGATAGTTATCCACGCAGCTTGCCAGAGCCATGATTTTCCAGTCGCCCAGTTTGGCGCTGTATTTCTCTACGGCGGTTTCAAAGCCCATTTCTTTTTCCATTGATTTTCTCCTTCCTGCCTTGCGGCTGGATTTTCTTTTTGTTTGTGGGTGATGAAAGGAATTCGATTCCTTGGCGGAACCTTCTTTAGATCACGTTGATCACAGCCAGGATAATGATGGCCAGAGTAAGAATCGCAAAGGTGCCGACTGCGCCAGCCATCTTGTGACCGGTGATCTCTTCTTCTTCCCGCTTGCCCAGCGCCCCCGATTTGTGAAGAGCGTTGGAGACTGGCTTATAGACCAGAAGCAGAATGCCCGCATTGATCAGCCCCTTGAGGAAGTTGAACAGCGCGATAGCGGGCAGAAGTGTCACCACTGCCTCTCTTGGCATTCCAAAATAGATCGGATCCATGATGTAGTTCCAGAGAAGCATGACCACGATCTGTACCGCAATACCGGCGCAAAGGCCGACAAACGCTCCGTTTTTGGAATGCATCCGCTTGTAGACGACAGCGGCCGTGCATGCAAAGGCACAGCTTGAGAGGACGTTCATAAGCCAGTCGATTATATTGCCGCCGCGAAAAAGCAGTTCAATTGCCGAAGAAATTGCGGAAACGATCATCGCACTGATCGGACCAAATAAAAATCCCGCCATGCCGATGACGACATCCTTGGCATCATAGGTCAGAAACGAGACGGACGGTACCAGCGGAACGCGAAACAGCAGCGTCAGAACGACAGCCAATGCGCAGAACAGAGCCAGTACGGTCATTTTCTTTGTACTTATTTTTTCATATTGCACCTCCTGTTACAAAGAAACCTGCTTTCGCCATCTTCCAGGTCTTATGCACACAGAAAAGCGCACAAAAAAGTTCTTCTTTCATCCAGACTATAACTGTTGCTGCCGGAGTTTCACACGGCTCGGCCCGAAGGTTCGCGGAGTATACCGCCAGTAGGGAATTTCACCCTGCCCTGAAGAATGGTTTGCATATACAATTATAAAAAACAGAAGAGTCAGTCAATCTAGTCGTCCCTTTCCTTTGACATAAGGCAAAATGACTGGAAAAGAAAGGCTTTCACAGCCAGATTTGCGATCTTCACAAGACCGTCGCAAACCGATTGCGGTTGTCTACTGTCCATTTCTGGAGGGAAAGTCCAAAGCAATGCGAAAGAAAAGGAGAATTCCATGCCTGCTGCCAGAAAGAAAATCCAGAATCCCGTCAAAGGCGCAAAAGCGTCTTCATCCCCAGCGGTACCTTCACATACGACGATCAGATTATCACCGTTCTGATCTCGGCCAAGACCGGTGAAGCCGCCTTTGAAATCGACGGTCAGCGCGTTGAAGATCCCGAAATGCAAAACAAGCTCGTGGAACACTTTTTGTCGATCAACAAGCCGGATCATAAATCCTCAAAGCCTGCTGCCAAATAGCCGATAAAAACGCCGCTCCGACGTAAAGCGCCTTCTGACGCAAACCGTCGTCACAGCGAAACGGCCGCAAAATGATACGAAAACAAAAACACGTCTGAACCTTTCGGATCTTTTCTCCGATTGACAGTGCAGACGTGTTTTCTTTCTGTTTGCCGCCCGCTTCTTCCTGCTTCAGAGGGCGGCTCTGCTTTTTAAGTCCTGTCGTACAACGAATCGGGATACAGGATTTTGCTCCGATATCTATCCGTTTTTGCAAATGTAGTGGACTTCGAGTTCGAGATCGATGCCTTTCTGTCTGCGCACTTCGTCCTGAACGAGCGCAACCAGTTCCAGGAATTCCTTGCATGTCGCCTGATCTTCGTTGATCAGAAAACCGGCATGCTTCGTGGATACCATCGCATCGCCGACGCATTTTCCCTGCAGACCGCATTCCTGAATGAGCGCGGAAGCGTAGCCTTTGCCGGACGCTTAAACGTGGATCCGGCGGACGCTTTGTCCATCGGCTGTTTGGAGTGGCGGCGATCGTGCAGATCATCCATACGGGCTTTCACGTTTTCCGGACGGTCTTCTTCAAACTGCAGATCCGCGTAAACCACAATGCCAAAATGGTCGGTAAACCAGGAATGTCGATAGCCAAGATCCAGTTCCTGGGCACTCTTTTCGTGCAGGACGCCGTTTTCATCCAGATAGCCAACGCGGACGAGGATATCCTTGTATTCCCCGTTATAGGCACCGGCATTCATGATGACTGCTCCGCCGACTGTACCCGGAATCCCGCTCGCAAATTCAAAACCGGTCAGTCCGTGCCTGGCGAGATAATCCGCCAGCTCTTCATTGGTGGTGCCGGCCAGCGTCCGGACGACGCCGTTTTCTTCTTCCTCAATACCAGAGAAGGCTTCGCCTAGATGAATAATCCAGCCGTCATAGCCTTCGTCTTCAAAAAGAACATTGGATCCGTTTCCCAGAACGAGAAGCGGCGCCTGGGCTTTCTTATTTTCTTCGAGAATCTCCTGAATCTGCGCAATGGTTTCCGGTTCATAAAAACGTGCAGCCGGGCCGCCGATCCGCAGCGTTGTCCAGTTTCGAAGCATTTCATCGGTTTTGTATTCCATCTGTTTTCTCCCTGTGTTTCAAAGATCCTTCCGTGCGGAGCATACCTCCACATTCGGATCCTGTTTTCGCTTATTTGTATTATCGGTCAGAACCGTCCAGCCGTGCATGGTCTGGCTTCTGCTCCGCTCGCATTCACTCTAACAGATTCACAATCGCAATCAAAAATATGAACCGCTTGAGCCTTTCCGCCGTTTTCTTGTCCTTTTTATTTTTTGTAGTTTAAAACTGGTCCAAAAGCGAAAATCGGATTTGAAAACTGGGCCACCTGACTTGTATCGTACTCCGTAATGGAGGACTAGAAAGTGCATACTCAGATGACAGTTTTCAAATACATCGATTTACGAACACAAGGAATCTCATCCAGAAAAGCCGCTGCGCTGTGCTCGATCTCGAGAACCACTGGCGAGAAGTATTACAGGAAGTACAAGGAAAAGAGAGAGGCTCTGGAAGCTGATCCAACCCACGAAAACAGCCGAACGTTTATTGAGGAGTGTATCGATCCGCCTTCATACGACAGTTCATCCAGACAACCTCGGAAATACAGTCCAGAGGTCGACGCGCTTCTGGATCAAATTCTTGAAGACGAAGAAGAAAAGACACGCCTGCTCGGGTCTGGCCATAAGCAGCAGCTGACCTGCTTACAGATCTGGGATCTGATCAGGGCTGCTGGATTCGACATTGGATTGTCGACCATCACAGAAAAACCGGCATCCCGATCACAACAGAAAGAAATACAACACTTTTACAGGCAAGCTCAAATGCAAGAAATGCCATCGGAATTATCAACGTATTGTCCAGAGCTATAAAGGCCAAAAAACATCTATTGGCAATGTTACTCGAGACGAGCGCGCCTTGACGAGTGTGACTCCATGAACCTTTACGAAGAAGACCTGGAAAGATCCGGCCAGCATGCTGGAAATGCAAAAATTTGGTCCAGTCATTTTTCGAGAACAGATCGACCACATCGACATCGATCTCGACGGAACCCTTGAGTTCCACTTCACAGACGGAAGGAGAAAAACATGCAAGTACGAAAAATCCCTGTAACCAGAACGATGGCCAGAGTTCAGCCCATCGTCGCCAGAAAAATGTAGCTGCATACGCCAGAGTTTCCACCGATCGGGACGAACAGCAAAGCAGCTATGAAACGCAGGTTTCCTACTACGAGAACATGATCCGTGAGCGGGCAGATTGGAATTACGTCAACGTTTATACGGATGAGGGTATTTCTGGAACCAGTACAGCCCACCGTGAAGGTTTCAAGCAAATGATCCAGGACGCGTTGGACCACAAGATTGACCTGATCATCACCAAGTCTGTTAGCCGATTTGCCAGAAACACAGTCGACTCCCTGACCACCATTCGGGAACTCAAAGAACATGGCGTGGAGGTCTACTTCGAAAAAGAAAACATCTGGACATTCGATGGCAAAGGTGAGCTGCTGCTGACTATCATGTCCTCCCTGGCGCAGGAAGAAAGCCGCAGCATTTCTGAAAACGTGAAATGGGGCGTCCGGAAGAAATATGAAGAAGGGCCCTACAAGATCCCTTACGGCAATCTGATGGGCTATACCAGAGCAGAAGACGGTGGAGTCAAGATCGTCGAGGAAGAAGCCGAGATTGTTCGATTGATCTTCCGGATGTTTCTGGAAGGCAGTACCTACACCGACATCAAGAACTACCTGGAAAGCCATCACATCAAGACCAAGTTTGGTCGAGATAAATGGGATCGGAATGTTATCAAGCAAATGTTGATGAACGAGAAATACAAAGGCGACCTTCATCTCCAGAAGGTCTACACGCCTGACTTCATTACGAAAAAGCAGGTCAAGAACAAAGGAGCCATCCCTTCCTACTACATCACCAACTCTCATCAAGGAATCATCAGCGCAGAGGATTTCGACAAGGTGCAAAAGATCATCAAAGACCGCAAGTACAGATATGGTAAAGAACGGTTGGGCTGCCATACGCCTTACCCATTCAGCCACCGAGTTCAGTGTGCAGTCTGCAAATCCTGGTACACCAGAAGCGTTACTACTCGGTCAAACGGAAAGAAAGTGCCGGTGTGGTTATGCTGGAAAAACAAATACGAGAGTGACCAGCGTTGTCCATCACATCAGGTGCAAGAGAGTGTGTTGGAGCGGGAATTCGTAAAGGCGCTCAACGAATTGCTTGGAGACAAGCAGAGCCTCCTCGACGAATGGAGTGCAAAGTTCGATGCCACCTATAACACTGAAAAGCTCCAGATTAGAGCCGACCGCATCCAGGCGAGGATGGAGAAGATCGCTGAGAAGGCCGAGAAGCTTATCGAAGAAACACCTGCCAACTTCAACGAAACCTACAATCAGCTGCTCATCGAGTATGAGCAACTTGAGAAAGATCATGCGAAGCTGGCTGCCAAGACCAGGGACATGCAATACGAAGGAGAACGCACGAAGCATTACCTGGAACTTCTCCAGAAGCTGGAGCATGTGGACGTTTTCGACGGAGATCTGGTCTGTTTTTGTCAATTGAAAACTGGTCCAGTTGCGTAATTGAAAACTGGTCCACTTTGGGTTATAGAAGACTGCTCTTTCCAGAGCAGTTCCTTCTCCCTTCACCCCCTAGGGGTGACGCGCTTTTCTGATTTTTCCGCCTGATTTTTCTTCAACCCATTTCTTGGTTTCACGAAGCCTGTAACTCTGGCCGGTCATATTGATCATGTAGGCCTTATAAGCCAGTCGATCAATCATCGCTAACGTCAGTACTTCATCTTTGAAAATCTCGCTCCAGCGGTTGAGCTCCAGATTGCTTGCGACGATCAAGGACTTCTTGCCATTGCGACTCGAAATCAAGTTAAACAGAATCTCACCAGATTTCTGATCGAATGAGCAGTATCCAAGTTCGTCCAATATCACGAGGTCAAAACTTTCAAAACGCTTCTTATATCGAAGCAGCTGGTTCTGGCTCATGGCTTCACGGATCTCGATCAACAGATCGGACACCCCGATAAACAGAACGCTCATATTGTTCAGACAGGCTTCCATGCCCAGACAGATAGACAAGGCACTTTTTCCCGTTCCTGGATTTCCAATCAGGATTACGTTTTCTCCATTTTTTATAAAGTCCAGAGTTGAGAGCTCTTTTACTTTCTGCTGGATTTCGATTCTCAAATGTTCCGTTTGAAAGTCTTCCAGAGACATCCGATTTGGGAAATGCGCCAGCTGGATCCGCTTCTGAATACAGTTTTCATTGCGGCTGATCGTTTCGCCTTTGAGGACCTTTTCCAGAAATTCTTCGTAATCAAGGTGATCTTCTCTCGCTTGGGCAGCCAGTTCCTTATAGTTCTGGCGGATAAAAGGCAGGCGCAGCCTTTTGGCGTAAGCTTCAATGTTCATTTCATACTCGCTTTCTAGGCAAAGAGTGCCTGGTATTCCTCTGCCTGTGCGGCCAGAGGCTCATAGACAGATTGGCGCTGAGGTGCCTGACAGGCTTCTATCCTGAGCAGATCTTTGATTTCTTCCATAGGCCGGTCTTTGTGTCTGGTGAGTATTTCTATGAATTCTTTCGGCTTTTCGCTAAAATAGTTGTCGTAAATTGATTTGAGTTCTGGATCCGCTTTGAGGGCTGTACTGTTTCTTAAAGCTCCAGGCTTTTTACGCAGCGTGCTTAGATAGTGCCGAATATCGAAGCACGTTTTTGTTTTCCATCATTGATTCTCTGATGTTCAGCTACCTGTTCATGTTCGTAATAAACTTTGATTGTTTCTGTGTAGGTTTTAACTCTTACTTTTTACCAATCAGATTATCGGGAACGGAATACTGATTATTGTCAACGCTGATTAAAGAGTATTTATTTACTATCCGCTCAGCGATCTGAGCCGCTTCATAGTCAGGAAGGAGCAGCTTCAGAAACGGCTGTTCTTCTTTCCGCTTCGTATCTTTATTCAGTTCATCCAGACGATCCTTGAGCCACATTCTAGCTTCTTCGAGACTGTCGAATTTGTATTTCAAGGCGAAGCTCTTATTTCGAACTACTTCAACGGAACGTTCGACGGATCCTTTCTCATTTCCAGAAAATGCGTTCGTAACGTTTACCCTGAACCCGTAGTAATGGGCGAAGCGGATAAGTTCCGGATTAATTTCTTTCTCGTTTCTTCCTATGAATTTCGAGACGACGTTTCTCATATTGTCGTAAACGCCCTCTCTGAAGATTCCGCCGACTTCATTGAAGAAGCGGATCATCGATTCAAAGAAGACCTGACTTTTCTGGTTTTGGTACAGGCAGGCAGCTCGATAGCCTGACCATGGCGAAGTCATAACGGCCAGATAGAACGTCTTTCTCTGACCATTAATCATCAGCTTCACTTCGCCAAAATCGTATTCAAACCGGTCACCTGGTTCGTAGTCCTGACTGATGAAGCATTCTCTGTGCCTGTTCCTTTTCTCTTTGACCCTTTTGTGATGGTCGACAATCCAATGTCGAATCCAGCAGCCCTGATCAGATCCCAGATCTGTAAGCAGGTCAGCTGCTGCTTATGTCCAGACCCGAGCAGGCGTGTCTTTTCTTCTTCGTCTTCAAGAATTTGATCCAGAAGCGCGTCGACCTCTGGACTGTATTTCCGAGGTTGTCTGGATGAACTGTCGTATGAAGGCGGATCGATACACTCCTCAATAAACGTTCGGCTGTTTTCGTGGGTTGGATCAGCTTCCAGAGACTCTCTCTTTCCTTGTACTTCCTGTAATACTTCTCACCAGTGGTTCTCGAGATCGAGCACAGCGCAGCGGCTTTTCTGGATGAGACTCCTGGTGTTCGTAAATCGATGTATTTGAAAACTGTCATCTGAGTATGCACTTTCTAGTCCTCCATTACGGAGTACGGTACAAGTCAGGTGGCCCAGTTTTCAAATCCGATCTTCGCTTTTTGGACCAGTTTTAAACTACAAAAAACAGCCGTATGAGGTCTGTGGCCAAAAATGCTTGAAATTGTACTATCCATCCACATCGTGTTCGTCCACCTGCATTCTCAACTGTATTGAGTGGAGAACATCGGCCTAGGAGGTGATGAGAATGGTCGACATCAAAATTGTTGCTTCACGCCAGCGTCAGGAAATGGCGGAAAACTTACGAGATACTCTAGAACTTACCGATCAGGATATTTTCTATGATAAAAGCACCGAAACCGGAAATCCCTATCTTGCGGTCAAACAAACCTGGCTGCTTCATCACGAGGAAGGAGTGACCCACAGAGTCGTATTGAATGACAATGTCCAGGTTTGTAGTGGATTCAAACAAATCATTGAGCAAATGGCGCAGTCGCATCCGGATTGCGCCTTTTCGCTTTTCACCATGGCCTTTGATGGTGAGTCTTACAACGACTTCATCAGCGGACTGGAAAGTCCCTATATTTACCATGACTGGTCGATGTGGGGATGTGCCATTCTGCTGCCAATCGGTATCGTCGAAGAATGCTGCAACTATATCGATACCGTGTTTGGAAACGATGCTCTGGAAAGCTTTGGGATTCTCAGCTTTCTCAGACACAAACAGATTCCAGTATTATCCACGATTCCGGTAACTATTCAGCATATCGGAGATGAATCACTATTTGATCCGAATATTCCAGTGCGTCGGACAACTCGCTTTGAAGAAAACCCAACAGCAGATTGGAGGTCAGCCAAAATTGAGAACCCACCAGTGTTGGAATGGTTCAAGCCCAGACAAATCGTCAAAGCGGAAGATCGAACCGACCGGATTCTCAACATCTTGAAAGGAGTGAACGTAGATGAATGAAGACGACAAGCTGATTCTCTTTTGCGAAAATTGGTTCTCTTTCTGACGAAAGAGGTCGTAAACGATGGTGGTGATCCTGCAGAATTTGATCTTGGCTTTCCGGTATATCGGCAGAATGCTTCCTATAAGGCTGGTGAGATCTTCCGGGATCGGGAATCTGACCAGCCTTTTGAATGTCTTGTCGACTATGACGGAAGCATTCATCCCGACTGGGATCAGTCTGTCGCAACCATCTGGAAACCGTACCATGGCAAAGACAAGGATCATGCCTATCCCTGGTCTACGCCTAGCGGAGCTCATGATCTGTACAAATCTGGAGAGTTCATGACTTTCACGGATGGATCTATCTATAAGGCACTTGAAGATACAGCGTTCAGTCCAACGGATCTTCCAACCGCTTGGGAGAAGCAAGCATGAAAGGAGATGTTTCAATGAGTAACAAAACGAAAATCTGGATCAAAGCAGCAGCCGTCCGCGCCATTAAAACTGTATCGCAGACGGCTGTTGGCGTTATTGGAGCTTCCGCTCTGATTACCGAGGTCGACTTTCTTGTCGTCCTTTCTGCCTCCGCACTGGCTGGTCTGGTCAGCCTTCTGACCTCTGTAGCCGGTCTTCCGGAGGTGGAGAATGCCTGAACTGGAAACAAGCATTGTCTGGCTTGGAGCTTTAGCAGGAGCGCTGTCATCGCTGGCAGCGCTTTTGTCTTTGGCTTTTAAGCCATTCTCGAAGCTCAAAGAACGAGTGAGAGTCCTGGAAGATGAGATTCGAACTCTCAAAGATGAGCTGGCCGAGCACCAGGAAAAACTGGACAGAGACCATCACAGTTTTCTGTTGCAGCAGGACGTGAATCACCTGCTGCTTGAATCCACCAGCAACCTTCTCAAACACAACGTAGAAGGTAACCATTCCAAGCAGATGCTGGACTGCGCAAGACGAATTGACGATCTGGTCTTTGCTAGAGGAAGTGCCATCAAGGAGGAGAAATAATATGACCTATTCAAAACTGATTAGTGGATCGACACCGATCTACGCTAAAGCCAATGCCCGTACCTCGAAAATCAAAAGATCACGCCACACCATATGGCTGGTAATATGTCGGCCAAAGACTGTGCCTACTATCATTTCTCTGGAGATAGACAGGCTTCTGCCAACTACTACATTGGCACCGACGGTACCATCTGGGGCGGCGTTCCGGAAGAGTTCAGAGCCTGGACGTCCAGTTCCTGGGAAAATGATAATCAGGCCATCACAATCGAGGTAGCCAATTCTTCCGCAGGTGGAAACTGGCCAGTTTCCGCTGCTGCCTTCAATTCTCTCGTCAATCTCTGCAGGGATATCTGCCAGAGGTATGGCATCAGCCTTACCTGGACAGGGAATGCTAGTGGAACTCTGACCTGCCATGACATGTTTGCGGCGACCAATTGTCCAGGACCATATCTCAAGAGCAAATTTCCGGAGCTGGTTAAGCAGGTCAATGGTACAACAACTGCCAAGCCCACCGGCAAAAAATCCGTTGATGAAATTGCCAAAGAAGTCATCAACGGAAAATGGGGCAATGGGGATGATCGAAAGAACAGACTGACCGCAGCCGGATATGATTACAATGCCGTTCAGGCGAAGGTGAATTCTCTTCTTGGCCAGAAAGCCACATCTGTCGCTCCTGCGAAGAAGTCTAACAACGTGATCGCCCAGGAAGTTATTAATGGCAAGTGGGGTAACGGACAGGATCGGATCAACCGCCTTAAGACGGCTGGGTATGATCCCAATGCTATCCAGACTCTGGTCAACCAGGAGCTGGGAGGCAGCAAAAAGTCGAATGAGACGATTGCCAATGAGGTCACCCAGGGTAAGTGGGGTAATGGAGCTGATCGGAAAAACCGACTGACCAAAGCCGGATATGACTACAATGCTATTCAGGCTATTGTGAATCGAAAACTCGGATAAACAGAAAAGCCAGCAGGCTGGTGGTTTAGGATGAACCAACTGCCTGCTGGGCTATTTTTGTAGAGTGGATTTGATATACTATGCTCATGTTTAGATATATAGACAATCTTTTCCTAAAGAAACGTTTAGATTCGTATAAATAATCAGGTAGGATCTTTCAAACTAACCTAGACAAATGTAGTGTCTAATCGATATCAAAGAGCAACATATCACAGATAATAGAGCGATTGCTTTGATCCAATTCAACTTTCCTATAAAAACAGATAAAGATAAGCCACTATGTAAGTAGAAAGACAAATCAGAGAAAGTACAAATGACACCCTGATCATCTTATTCTTCCGATCTTTAATACTGTATATATAGCCAAGAATAGCAAACATAAAAGCCGTCTGAGTTAAAAATTCCATCTTTTTACCAATCTTGTTACTATTCAATGACGTAATATGTGTTGCTTCTAATCCATGTTGCGCCTTGGTATGAATGAGGTGGATATGGGTTAGGAGCACTTGTTCCGTATAGGTATCCTGATCTTCCAGAGTTAAATAATTCAATAATGGTTGAAGCAGGAACAATTTGATCAATGATATCAATAAAATCTGCCTCGCCTTGGGCGTATTGTACTGTTTTATAAATAACGGCTATCGTTGTTATTATAGCGCCAGCTGCTGAGAGTTTTTACCCCCAAATTTACATAACTTCAAAAATTCACCAACTGATCTTGCTCCTTGAATACCATTGTTGTCGATCGAGTGTGCAGTTTCGCCGTTTATAAAAGCTTCGGCTTCGTCGAGTGTATCGCATTCGTAAACGAGATTCCCAAATCCGTCATATACTTCAACTTGAGGCGTATCTGTTCCGCTTGTCTTATTTGTGTCGATCTCGTTCGCGCTTATAGACATAAAATTAAAACCTACACAAATAGCGCAGATCATCGCTATTAACGCCTTTAGCCATTTCTGCATATTATTCTCCTTTATTTTGATTGATTCAGATGGTGATAGCCTAGGCACAGAAAAACTGTTTGAATACCGAACGCTAAGCTATCTTATAATCGCCTCTAATTAGGGCTACTACATCTGAAAAATGAACAGTCAGAAAAGCTGATTCCCTCATAGCCAACGACTGTCTATTATGCTTTGTTATGGCTAGAGGGCTGACCTCAGATACTTCCTATACCTCATAGTGATTATCCTCCGTGTAGGATTTCTTATCTGAATTGTATCAATTTTATCTAAATTACGGAATACAATTTTTGATTTTTTTGGGCGGATATCAATGTCATTAAGTTAAGATTTCTCAGACCACATCAGCGTTAAGCAGTGATGTGGTCTTTTTCTACTCTTCAAGTCAAATCTCGAATGATTCGAGTTTTTCACTTTTTCTAAAAATCTATTGACAAATTTCTGCCGCCGCGCAGCTGCTTCGCAGCCGATGGGGAGAACTTAAAGGAGTTTTCCCTATGACTGCTATCGCCAAAGAATGTTCTTTCTTCAGAAACACCTTCCTCAATATCATCAGCTCAGAAACGGCGAACCCTGCCAATTTTACTTCTCAGTCCGCCTTCACCCGTAAGCGGCAGATTGACCTGCATGAGCTTGTCCTTCTTCCGTTTCAGCTGACAGAGGAATCCCTCGCTGCTTCCTTTCCCTGGATCCTGTTTAAGGGCGGATCATCTGTTTCAGCCTCTGCTGTGTCTCAGGCCCGTTCCAAAATCAACTCTTCACTTTATAAAAACGTCTTCAATCGGTTTAACAAGGCAACTTCCAGCTCTGATGTTAAAACCTTCAAGGGTTATCGCCTCCTCGCTGTAGATGGAAGCGAGATTCAAGTTCTTCCTGAACAGGACAATGACATCACCTATGGCGCTTCTAAAAAGGCAAGAAGAGGCACTTTGTTCATTTGAATGCCGAATTCGACGCCCTCAACTCCGTCTTTACTGACGCGCTGCTTCAACCCGGCTCTGAGAAGAATGAAGATTCAGCTCTTCTTGAACTCGCTCAGCGTTCTTCATTTCAGAAAGCCATCTTCATCGCTGATCGGGGATACGAAGCTCTTATGTCTTTCTATCGCCTGCAGAAGGAACATGTCCCTTTTGTCATACGTATCAAAGACGAGACATCATCTACAAGCATTCTCAAGTACTATAAGACTCCCGAGTCAGAAGAGTATGACATTCCTTTCAATGTGATTCTGACCAGTAAAAACAACAGGCATGTCAAAGACCATTGGGATGTCTATAAGTACATCTCTTCGTACAGGAAGCAGCCTGAATTTGACGGTCAAACGACTGAACTCCCTTTAAATATCAGGGTTGTGAGGTTCAAAGCTGCCTGCGAAGGGAATGAATCATTCATTACCGTCTGCACCAATCTGTCGGAAGCTGAGTTTGGGACCGAGGACATCAAGCAGATCTACCGTCTGCGCTGGCAGGTTGAAGTCGGCTTCAGGGGACTGAAACGAAACACCGATCTTGAATGGACTCATTCAAGGAAGCTTGATCTGGTCCAGGCAGAGATCTATGCCAAAATGACTCTCTACAATCTTTGTTCCCGTTTGCGCAACAAGGTAGAAAGATCTCGTCAGCACCAGAAGCGCATCGCTCAGGCCAAAAAGCACAAGCAGAAGGCAGATTTCGGATTCATCATCAAAACGATTCAACAGTGGCTGTTCAAAAAGCCAGAATCAGCTTGAGTACACTGGAAGATCTTCTTCTGGCCAGGATATCTCCGATCAGAGAAGGAAGAGCTGATACCAGAAAGAAGAAGTGACAGATTTGAAAACCGAAAAGTCATCAGGATGATTTTTTCAACAGGTAGAAAATCATCCTTTTCGTCATGCCTGAGACGCAAAATATAAGAAATGACAACGCTCATGAACAGGGTATACGATTTTTATCCCTCCTTAACTTAATGACATTGGGGCGGATATCACCTTTAATTGTATCTTTTAAAATATAGTTTCTATATTTAAAATAATAATCTCAGTTGAAATAGAAAATAACTATTGTTCACCCCCGAAGAAGTCCAACGCCGTAATCGCCCAAGAAGTCATTAATGGCAAGTAGGGGAACGGACAGGATCGGGTCAACCGCCTAAGAGCAGCCGGGTATGATCCCAACACTATCCAGGCACTGGTTAACCAGAAGCTGGGAGCCGTAAAGAAGAGCGTGGATGCGGTTGCCCGAGAGGTCATTGCCGGTAAATGGGGCAATGGCCACGACAAAGCAAATCGACTCAAAAATGCAGGTTATGATGCAGTAGCGGTTCAGAACAAAGTGAATGAAATCCTGAACTAAATTAAAATCCTCGTAGTTCATGAAGTTTAGAGGAAAGAACATCATTCTCCTTAATAAAATCTTGTAAATACTTCTTTGTGATTTCGAATTGCACTCCACCATCTCTATTCTTGCTTTTGTGGCTAGGGACTGCTCTCCATATTGGTTAGTGATGCGAAAAGAATGAATTATCCTATTTCGTTTTTCTACGATATCACTAAAAAGATTGGTAATTTCCTCTTCGACTTCTGAATTTAAAAAGCAACTCATCTCTTGTTTAATTTTTCCTGATTCCTTATCTATCAAAGAATGCCAGTCTTTTGTTGGGTCAAGTCGGAGGATGTTTTCTATCATAAATCCATTATTCGAATTAAACACGCTAATCGAGATGCCTAAAAGCAAACAATACTCTTCATCTGGAAGAGACTGATGCGTATATTGAATCATATACATATTTGTTTTCTCCAAATTATCAATAAACTACCAAGGCTTCTATCTCCTCTATAGGAATAGAGGGTTTTTTTATTTTTCATGTCACAAACCTACCTTCCTCACGGCTACCCAGTGAAGGAGGTAATCACCATGGATGAATTCCAAAAGAACTTCTCAACGTTCTAAACCGAATTGCCAATTCTCTTCAAGCATCGGAACCTGCTCCAGTATCTTCTACTCCACCCGAGCAGCCAAAACTCTCACTCGAAGAAGTCCGCGCAATTCTCGCTGAAAAATCCAGAGCCGGTTTTACTGCACAGATCCAGCAACTGCTAGAAAAGTACGGCGCAAACAGGCTGTCGAAGATCGATCCTGTTCACTACCGGGCTCTTGTCAAAGATGTGGAGGAGCTGAAATGAGTCATTGCATTCTTTCTCCATCCTCATCTCATCGATGGCTTCATTGTACGCCATCGGCAAGGCTCGAAGAAACCTATCCGGATACTTCAGGTCTTGCAGCCAAAGAAGGAACCGCAGCTCATGCTCTGTGTGAGCACGAGCTGAAGGCTGCTCTTGGTATGAAGTCTGATCGACCAGAATCCGACTTCCAGGATGAAGCGATGGAGCGCCATTCCGACGAGTACGTTTCCTGGATTCTGGAAACCATCAAGGATGAGATCAAACCGGTCATCATGATCGAACAGAAACTCGACCTGTCCGCTTACGTCCCAGAAGGCTTTGGAACGGCTGACTGCATTATTGCCAGTGATAACAAACTGCATGTGATCGACTTCAAGTACGGATTGGGTGTGTTGGTCAATGCAGAAAACAACACCCAGATGATGCTGTATGCACTTGGTGCTCTGGAACTGTTCGATGGCATCTTCGATATCGATACCATCGAAATGACAATTTTCCAGCCGCGCAAAGAAAACATCAGCTCCTGGACCATCACACCGGATGAGCTGAAAATCTGGGCTCATGAGGTTCTCAAGCCTAAAGCAGAACTTGCCTTTAACGGCAAAGGCGAACTTTGCAATGGTTCCTGGTGTCAGTTTTGCAAAGCTGCAGCCAAATGCAGAAAACGCGCAGAGGCAGCGCTGGAATTGGCCAAGGATGAATTCAAAGATCCAACAAGCCTTTCTGATGAAGAAATCGAGCAGGTTCTTCCCAAACTGGACGACCTGATCAAATGGGCAGAAGAGATCAAAGACTACGCTCAACAGAAAGCTCTGAAGGGCAAGAAGTGGAGCGGATTCAAGCTTGTCGCTGGCCGCTCCAATCGCAAGTACGTGAGTGAAGCCAAAGTCATCGCTGCTTGTCAGGCAGCCGGATTCACTGACATCTACAAGAAAAGCCTGAGAACCATCACAGATATGGAGAAAGTCATGACCAAACCTGTCTTCCAGGAGATTCTTGGAAACCTGGTCACAAAACCAGTCGGAAAGCCAACTCTGGTTCCTGTCTCAGACAAACGAAAAGAAATCGAATTTACAAAGGAGAAATAGCATGAAAGCAAATACCAAAGTCGTAACGGGAAAAGAAACCCGCCTGTCCTACTTCAACGGATGGAAGCCTGTGTCTATCAATGGTGGAGAAGAAAAGTACTCCACTCAGATTCTGATTCCTAAAAATGATCTGGAAACCCTGTCCGCCATCGAGAAAGCAGTCGATGCCGCTATCGATAACGGTCTGGCCAAATTCGGCGGTAAGAAACCCAACAAGCAGGCCATCAAACTCCCGCTGCGTGATGGTGATATCGAACGAGATGACGAGGTCTATAAAGGCCACTACTTCCTGAACGCGTCCAGTAAGGAAGCACCGCAGATCGTAGATCGTCGCGTACAGCCAATCCTCGACCAGAGCGAAGTCTACTCCGGATGCTATGCCCGTGTTTCTCTGAACTTCTACGCGTTCAGCTCCAATGGCAATAAAGGTGTTGCCTGTGGTCTTGGCAACATTCAGAAGATCAAGGACGGTCCGCGTCTGGGAGGTAGAACAACCGCAAACGATGACTTTGTCAGTGAGGATACTGATGATGACTTCCTCTCGTAGGCTTTTCATCGATCTTGAGACGTCTTCATCTACTGATCTTTCTAAAGCTGGTGTTTACCGCTATGCAGAGAGCGAGGATTTCCAAATCCTCCTCTTTGCCTTTTCCTTTGATGGCGATCCTGTGGATGTGATCGACATGAAGCACTTTGAAGCACTGCCTGATTTTCTAATCGAAGCCATTCTCGATCCGGACGTGATCAAAGTGGCACATAACGCTGCCTTCGAAAGAATCTGTCTGTCCAGGTATTTCCGAAATCTTGGAATGCTCGATGATTACGAGTTTCTTGATCCGGAAGACTGGCAATGCTCCATGGTCCATGCAGCCACGCTTGGGCTTCCGCTATCGTTGGACCAGCTTTCACAGGTGCTGAACCTTGAACGGCCAAAGCTCAAGGAAGGCAGAGCGCTCATCAAGATGTTCTGCAGCGGTCCCATCGAGCAGGAAGATCCAGAGAAATGGCAGCTTTTCAAGGAGTACAACAAGCGGGATGTAGAAGCGGAAATCGAGATCGAACAGCGGTTGATAAAGTTTCCGGTCAGAGCGTCTATATGGACGGAGTACCAGTTAGACCAGCGGATTAACGATTGTGGTGTTCTGGTCGACATCAACCTGGCTACCCATGCTCTGGAAATCAGCGAATCTGCCAAAGAATCGCTGCTCAAACGTCTTCAAAAGATGACCGGATTGGAAAACCCAAACTCACCATCGCAGATGAAGGAGTGGCTTTTGCAGCAGAATCTGCCAACAGATACCCTCAACCAGAAAGGCATGAAGGCTTTGATGGAGAAAGCCTCGGATAAAGTACGAACCGTTCTCGAACTGCGAAACCAGCTGGCCATGGCCTCGGTCAAGAAGTATGAAGCCATGCTCAATTCTGCCTGTTCTGACGGAAGAATTCGCGGAATGTTCCAATTCTATGGAGCGATTCGCACTGGCCGCTATTCTGGCCGTATCGTTCAGCTCCAGAATCTCCCCAGGAACAAAATGCCAGATCTGAAAGAAGCAAGAAGTCTTGTTGCCAATATGAATATACAAGCCTTGGAAATGCTTTATGACGATATTCCCGACACGCTTTCTCAGCTCATCAGAACCGCACTCATCGCTCCGGATGGAAAAGACTTCATCGTCGCAGACTTCTCTGCGATCGAAGCACGAGTTCTCTCATGGTTGGCGGAAGAAGAATGGCGACAGACGGTCTTCAAAGAAAACGGCGATATCTATTGCGAAACGGCTAGCCGAATGTTCAAGGTTCCCGTGGTCAAACACGGTGTGAACGGAGACTTGAGACAGAAGGGCAAGCAAGCGGAATTGGCGTGTATTGCCAAAGGTGAGCTTGTCTTGACAGATAAAGGACTGGTCCCGATTGAAGACGTCCGTTTAGACCATCGTCTGTGGGACGGAGAAAACTGGGTCACGCATGAAGGCGTGATTGAGAAAGGTATCGGTGAGGTGATCAAATATGAAGGACTACGAGCAACAAAAGATCATGTCGTCTGGATCAAGGGGTCGCAGAAGCCAATACAATTTGGAAAAGCTGCCTCCAGCGGCACACATCTCATACAAACCGGAAATGGTAGGCACCCGATTAGGTTGGGTGACAATCATCTCTCCACAAAAGCGCTGGAGCCAGAAGTGGAATCACTGTTATGTCCTAACAAAGTGCAACGGATGCGAAAGTATCCAATGGCAAGATCTCAATCAATTACAAAGAGGAAAGTCAAAAGGATGCCAGGCTTGTTCGCAAAAACGGAAGATCCCAATTTGGCTAGAAAAGCGATTAACCGCAGCCAAAAGCCGATGCGAGAACGAAAGAGACCCAGAATACAGAAATTATGGTGCTCGAGGGATCAAATTTCGTTTTGCATCTGTGATCGAAGCCGGACAGTATCTCATGTCTTTATATCCGCAGCTTTCACGACATCTGGAAATAGATCGAATCGATACAAATGGAAATTACGAGCCGGGAAACATTCGATTTGCTTCTCACGAGCAAAATCAAGCAAACAAGCGCAACACCGTCTTAAGCGAGTTCAAGCAAGAGTACTGGCCTTATTCCCGAAATGTGGTAGTCAGAAGACTCGGCCAAGGATATACCCGAGAACAAATCATCAAACAAGCCGAGGACTCTGTAAAACGAAAATGCAAGGGATGGAAACTGATCTCAGCAAGACTCGACTTTATGACATACGAAATGCCGGACCACATCACCGTTTTACCGTATCGAACAAACTCGTTCACAACTGTGGATACGGTGGCTCAGTAGGAGCGATGAAAGCCATGGGCGCTTTGGACTTTGGAATGAAGGAAGAAGAACTTAAGCCACTGGTTGATTCCTGGCGTCAAGCTAATCCGAAAATCGTCAAGTACTGGTGGGCAGTTGATGCAGCCATCAAGAAAGCACTCAGAACGAAGCAGCCGGTCTTTCTCAAGAACCTGGTTTTCTCATACACATCAGGCATTCTCTTCATCCAGCTTCCGTCAGGAAGATCTTTGGCTTACCCCAAGCCAAGAATCGAGACCAATAAATATGGAACTGAATCGGTGACCTACATGGGCTTGGGTTTGAACAAGAAATGGGAACGGCTGGAAAGCTACGGTCCGAAATTTGTCGAAAACATCACGCAGGCGATCTCACGAGATCTTCTCATGAACGCCATGAGCAATTGCCAGAAATACAAAATCGTCGCCCATGTCCACGATGAAATCATCGTAGAAGCTGATCCCAGCATATCGGTTGAAACGATCTGCCAGAAGATGTGTGAGCTTCCGCCATGGGATAACGGTCTGGTACTCAATGCCGAAGGGTACAGAACTCCCTTCTATTGCAAAGATTAGGAGAACAACATGGTCAGCAAGGAAAACAAGAAAACCATCATCGAAATGCGCAAAGCAAACAAGAGCTACGACTTCATCGCCAGCCAGCTTGGTCTGACAAAATCTGCCGTTCAAAACGTGTGCAGACAGGCAGGTCTTGCCGGAAAGAAAGCCAAGCAGCGGAAACGCTGCAAACACTGTGGAGCCCTTCTTCCCGAGGAAGCTCCGAAAAGAAAGATCTTCTGTTGCCAGAAATGTCGGGAAGACTGGTGGAACAAGCACCAGCATCTCGTCCATAAACGAAACCCGGTTATCACTTATTGCAAGACCTGCGGCAGCCCGATCGAGAATTACAAGAGCTATCAGAAGCAGTATTGCAATTCTCATTGCTTCCATATGGGCAAATTCGGTCGCGACAAAGCCGTAAATTTGAAGTAATCCCTACGTCGAATTTACTGGATAATCGCCCCTTTCAGAGTGATATATAGTCCGACGAAAGGAGATCCACATGATCAAAAAACTGAAACGGGTCGCAGCCTATTGCCGAGTTTCTGTAGAGTCCGAGTTGATGGAGTCCTCCATCACAAACCAGATCGTCCACTTCACCAACAAAATTAATAACAATCCGCTCTGGCAGAACGCAGGTGTGTTTGCCGATTACGGCATCAGCGGTACCACCACCAAGAAGCGACCTCAGTTTAACCGGATGATTGCTTTGGCTCTGCAGGGAAAGATTGACCTGATTCTGGCCAAATCCATCCAGCGATTCGCCAGAAATACCGTCGACCTTCTAGCAACTGTCCGTCAGCTTAAAGAACATAACGTGGAGGTGTTCTTTGAGAAAGAGAATCTCTCCACATTCAGCCATGATGGAGAACTCATGCTATCCATCATGGCTTCTTTTGCCCAGGAGGAAAGCCGCAACATCTCCGATAACATCCGCTGGGCAATCAAGAAGCGCTTTGAACAAGGCATTCCAAACGGACGAAATCCAGTCTTTGGTTACGACTGGAAAGGTGATGATCTGATCGTGAATGAGACCGAAGGCTGGATCGTCACAAAGATGTTTCAGGACTATGCCAACGGCATGCGAGTTCGAGACATTCTTGAATGGATGAATCGGACCGGAGTGAAGACTCGGAAAGGCAATAAATTCCAGGCTGCAATGATCAAAGCCATGCTTGCTAACCCAACCTATATTGGAGTACTGCTGCTTTGCAAAGAATACGTAGGTGACCCGATTCTTCATGATCGGCATAAGAACCAGGGAGAGCTGCCGCAGTACCTGGTCGAAGACCATCACGAACCGCTGGTGGACGAAGAAACCTGGCAGAAAGCCCAGCAGCGAACAGAACAAAACCGACAGCCAGGAAGAAATCGTAAGAAAGTCAATGCCTTTACAGGCAAGCTCAAATGCAAAGACTGTGGACGAAATTTCCAGCGCATCACTCAAAGATATAAAGATCAGATCACCATTTATTGGCAATGCTACTCCAGAAGAAACCACCTGGTAGAGTGCCATTCAATCAATCTCGATGAATTTATCCTCGAAAAAATCGCTGCAAGAACACTTGGAATCAAGAAATTCGATACAGACTTCTTCCGAGAGCAGGTCGAAGTGATCGAAGTCGAACCAGACGGAACCATGGAGTTCCACTTTATAGATGGAAGGAGAAAGACATGCAAGTACGAAAAATCCCAGTAACCAGAACAATGGCTAGAGTTCAGCCAATCATCGCCAGAAAAACGTTGCTGCCTATGCCAGGGTATCAACCGATCGTGATGAACAGCAGAGCAGCTACGAAACCCAGGTTTCCTATTACGAGAACATGATCCGTGAACGAGCGGATTGGAACTTTGTAAACGTCTATACCGATGAAGGCATCAGCGGAACCAGTACCGCCCACCGTGAAGGATTCAAGCAAATGATCCAGGATGCGCTCGACCACAAGATTGACTTGATTATCACCAAGTCAGTCAGTCGGTTTGCCAGAAACACGGTTGACTCCTTGACGACCATTCGTGAACTCAAAGAGCATAACGTGGAGGTCTATTTCGAAAAAGAGAACATCTGGACCTTTGATGGAAAAGGCGAGCTACTTCTGACCATCATGTCCTCCCTTGCTCAAGAAGAAAGCCGCAGCATTTCTGAAAACGTGAAATGGGGTGTCCGGAAGAAATATGAAGAAGGGACCTACAAGATCCCTTACGGCAATCTGATGGGTTATACCCGAGCCGAGGATGGTGGCGTTAAGATCGTTGAAGAAGAAGCGGAGATTGTCCGGCTGATCTTCCGAATGTTTCTGAACGGAAGTACCTACACAGACATCAAGAACCATCTGGAAAGCCACGGGATCAAGACCAAGTTTGGCAGGGATAAATGGGACCGCAACGTCATTAAACAGATGCTGATGAACGAAAAATACAAAGGCGATCTGGTTCTCCAGAAAGTCTACACACCAGACTTCATCACCAAGAAACAGGTCAAAAATAAGGGCGCCATCCCTTCCTACTACGTAACCAACTCCCATCAGGGAATCATCAGCGCGGAAGACTTCGACAGGGTTCAGAAAATGATCGCCGACCGCAAATACAGATATGGCAAAGAACGGTTAGGCTGCCACACTCCATTTCCCTTCAGCCACCGAGTTCAGTGCGCGACTTGTAAGTCCTGGTACACCCGAAGCGTCGCGACCCGATACACGAAGAAGAAGGTGCCTGGATGGATCTGCTGGAAGAACAAATACGACAGCGATCAACGCTGTCCTTCCCACCGAGTTCCAGAAGCTGTACTGGAACAGGAATTTGTGAACGCGCTCAATGAACTGCTTGAAGACAAACAGAGCATTCTTGATGAATGGACTGATAAGTTCCACGAGACGTACAACACTGAAAAGCTTCAAGCCAAAGCCGACCGCATTCAGGAGCGGATGGAGAAAATCGCAGAGAAAGCTGAGAAGCTGATTGAAGCGAACCCGAGCAACTTCAATGAAGCCTATACAGAGCTTCTGGAAGAATATGAGAAGCTGGAAAAAGACCACGCAAAACTGGCAGCAAAGATCCGAGATATGGAATACGAAGGTGACCGGATGAGGAACTATCTGGATCTCCTACAGAAGCTCGAACACGTGGATGACTTTGATGGCGATCTGGTCAGAGCCATGGTCGACAAGGTGATGGTCTACAAGAACCGAAGCCTTGAGTTCTACTTTGTCGGCAAGCGACGGATCAACCGAAAACCGGAGCAGAAGTGAGAGAACGAAGAAAAGGGCTGACTCCTGAAGAGTGAGGAGCCAGTCCTTTGGTTGTTATTTCATCACTTTATCCATCAGTGACTGGTAGCTGTCAACTACATCGTAAACGACATTCTTTCCAGAAATTGCTTTGAAATGCTCTCTGGCACATTCAATTTTTGATTTCTCAACTTCTCGCAGCTGCAAAGAATTCATGGACCCCTTTGTTTCCGCGACGAAATAAATGTGTTTGACGTTTCCTTCATAGAAAGCAATCGCCCAGTCTGGATTGTATTTTCCAACTGGTGTGGAGATAAAGAATGAATTCGGCAGTTTAACATAAACAGCCACTTCATCACTGGTGTCCAGGTCAGACGCAAACTTCTTCTCATTATCCGAATCGAAAACCAGATGATCAAAAAGATGTTTCTGAGTTTTCATGGCATTCTTGCCAAGCTGACCCTTGATTGTCGCATCCGTGAAGATATCTGTATCGTAAGCTTCATCGAGCAGATCGTAGGTAATGTGCTGGATGATTGCTGTGGCTTTTGATCATTGATCAAAGACGATGCCTTAATGACGAAATCTTCCGGATTCTCTTTGAACTGATTGAACGTTTCAGGCTTAATTCCCTGAAGGATTCGAATAATCGTTTTTCGAGTCAATCCGGTGTCTTCTACGATTTTACCAACCAGATCATATTTCACGTTCTGGGAAGATGAAGCTGAAATTTTGATATTTCTGGTTTGATCCTTAGCAAATGCTTGACCCGTTGCAAGCTGTTCACGATCCTCAATGTGGTCCATCCTTCCTGTTTCAATTCGAAAGAATACCTTTGCTACCTGCAGGTGTTCATCCAGGGAAGCGATTGATTTTTCGACAAGTTCATCCGAGTCAAAGTTCACTGTATAAATCGTTTTCTGATTAATCTGTTTCCACAGATTCTTAAACTCTGTAGACGCCAGTTTTCTCTTATCAACCTTCAAAGTCACATTATTCGATCGTCCATTTTCTGGAGTCGTTACACGCGGATCATAAATGGAATCGAGAATCTTAACGATAGAGTCCTGACTGTCCTTCAGCTTCTCCGGAACCTGGACTGTTCCATTTTTCTTGTCTGAATAGTATTTGTCTGTAAGAACACCTTCATCATCGATGTAATCATTGCGAATCATGTTGTTGTAAATGATTCGCGCCAGGTCGGGCGTAACAACCTGTTCATCGCCATTCACATCGCGAATGATTTTATTGGCAAAGAGATCTGTGGTAACTTTGCGTGGACGGTCGGAAACATCTTCTGCCATTTCTGACTGAAGTCCTTTGGCAAAAGAGTCATAACTTTCAGAAGCAATTACAGTCAGCAGATTCACATTCTGAACATCATCTCCCAGAACGTTCGCGTCCATTCGTTCTCCATTATCATTAACGCAAAGACGAAGACCACGTCCGACTTCCTGACGCTTTCGGATCTCGCTGCTGCTTTGTTTCAACGTACAGATCTGAAAAACATTCGGGTTGTCCCATCCTTCACGCAGCGCGGAATGGGAAAAATAAAACGAACAGGTGATTTCTTTGGATCACGATCCAGCAGAAGCTCTTTATTCTTCATGATCAGATCATAGGCTGATGTATCTTCTGACACCCCTTCACGTTTGTTGATCTTTCCATTTGAGAGGTGACCTTTTTATCGATGGAAAAGTAACCGGAGTGAGTCTGGGAAGCGGTAATGGCATCAAGATATTTGGCATATTCATCCTGATCATCAAGCTGCTCCCGAAGAGCACTGACAGCAATGTCATATTCCTCTTCAAACATATCGGCAAACTTGCCATTCTCCGCTTCACCAACTTTGTTGTAGATTCGGTAATGGTCCACCTCATCGATGAAGAAAAGACTCAGAACCTTGATTCCTTTGTAGAAAAGTTCTTGCTCTCTTTCGAGATGAGTCAGAATGGTTTCGCGAATCTGGATCCTGCGCAGCTGATCTTCATCAATCTTCCCAACAACATCTCCCGCATATAGGGTCAGGCCATTGAGAAACTCAATGTGGTTATCCCGGCCATCAATTCTCTTTACGACAAAACCATCCCGGTATTCTTCCAGCCCGCCAGAATATTCAAAGAGATTATCTCCTTCATTAACGATTCGGCTTTTGGGTTTTGTTCCATTCTTCATCTTTACATCGAATTGAATGGTCGCGGTTGGGTTTTTCTTGGAGACATTCACGCCTTCCAGGTAAACAAAACTGTTTGTTGCTGTTGTTCCTGTTTCAGAGATTCCTTTACAGCAATTTTCTTTACCAGACGCTGATTATAAGCTTCAATCGCATCCAGCCGATAAATCATGTTGTAAGGATCCTTGTGAGTAGCAGAATAACGAAGAGTCATCAAAGGATTGAATTCTTTAAGCTTCTCTTTCGTTTTCTTCCCTCAACCGACTGCGGCTCATCAATAATCAGAATTGGATTCGTCTTTGCGATCACATCAATGGGGCGGCGTGAACGAAATTCATCCAATTCCATATAAATGCGTCTGGCATCTTTGCCTGTAGCGTTGAATGCTTGGGCATTGATGATCATGACGTTGATCGAGCTGTCAGAAGCAAAATGATCAATCTCAGAAAGCTGTGAAGAGTTATAGACGAAGAAGCGGATCTTCTTGCCATATTCTTCAGCGAAATGGTCCTGAGTTGTCTGGAAGCTTTTGTAGACACCTTCACGAATTGCGATGCTTGGAACCACAACAATGAACTTGCTCCAGCCATAGGCCTTGTTTAGTTCATACATTGTTTTAATGTAGGTGTATGTTTTACCGACACCTGTTTCCATTTCGATTGACAGGTTATAGCCGTTAGAGCGATCGACTAGTTTATCTGAAGGCTTTATCTGCCCATTTCTCTGGATTTTGTTGATTCTATCCAGGATGATCTTATCGGAAAGAGCTGGGATGATTTTAGCGTTATTCCATCCCATCGAATCATCGTACCCCTCTAAATTCTCGAACAGAGTAAGGTCTCTTTTACCCTGGTCGATCATATAGGAGGGGTTGAATATGGCTGATCTTTGAAAACATCAACGACTGCCTTAGCAGCATCTGCCTGAAATTTTTGGTGCTTATATTTGATCTTCATAAAAGTCACCTACAGCACTTTGACTTCTGTATCCGGTGAGAGAAGTTTGAAGATTTCTCCAACATTTACTCTAGCGGCATCGTCTCCAAAGCTGCTGTCCCGGAAAACAGCGCGAAGCGGCTGACGTTTAGCGATCTCTCGAACCACTTCTTCAGGAACGTTTTCTGCAAAGCAGGCCACCAAAGCATTTTCATCATAGGTGTGAACAGAGACACCAGTGATCTCTTCTGATTTGTAGGGCTTTGATAACTCCAGACCCCAATCAAGAAGACAACCAAAAGAAGATCCAGGTCCGTACGATCCTCCTTTATATTGGATTCAGTCATTGAGAGAAAGTATTGCTGGTAGTCGTTTGGAGAGTAGTAAATATCTTTCATGTTCGAACTAGCCAGCTCAAAGACACGAAAACCAGGAACAATTTCGCCAAGTAGAGTATTATCTTTATAAATCTTACCTGTGGCCTTCTTGATTCGATCGATTCCTATATCGCAAATCGTTCGATAACCCGCCTCATAGGCTTTGCTTTTGGAATCTACTGTTTCTGGTATCTGAACCAAGATATACTGGATTGTCTTGCCACTTTCACGATTTATTTCCATCACTGCCTGAGCAAGAGAGGCTGAACCAGAAAAGAAATCTAATACAATCGAATCTTCTTTCAGGTTTGCAAGCGTCATCAACCGTTTCAAGAGTCTGACTGGTTTTGGGCCATCGAAGTATCCACCACCCAATAATGCAGATGTTTCTTTCGCACCTTCCTGACTGTGACCGACATCTTTGTAAAACATAATTGAAGTGGGAGCCATTCCATCAAATTTCAACTCAGAAAGAAATCGTTTCATACTGGGAACGGAATCTCCTTTGGCTCCAAACCAGATGCGGTTATCCTGGAGTCTCTCCAAAATTTATTTTGGAGAGACTCCAGCAGCGTCCTGCTGGAGGCTCTACCACCCTGCCGGAAGGCAGGGTGATTGGATAGTCAGATTCAGCATTATAGGTTTTTACCGACAGATCACTTGGTTTCCACGGTCCTCTAGGGTCGTTATCTGGATTCGCATAACGTGCATTGGCTTCTTCCGTTCGCGGAAGACGTCCTATTTTAAAATTATCCAGATTTTTTGAGTACATAAGAATGTAGTCATGACTATTCGAAATGTACTTTGCATCATTTTTCGGAGCATAAGCTCTTTCCCAGATAAGCTGAGCGACAAAATTCTGTTCACCGAAAACTTCATCACAAATCTTCCTTAAATTTTCCTGCTCATTATCGTCAATGCTGATAAAAATCACACCATCTTCAGTCAGAAGATTTCTAGACAAGATCAGTCTCGGGTATATCATTGAACACCAGTCTGAATGAAACCGACCGTTGGTCTCCAAATTTCGGATCAGTCGGTCTCTATCCTCTGAGACAGCTTCTATCTTTTCCTCAAACTGTATTTTTGAAGATTCAAATGTATCTCTGTAGAGAAAATCGTGTCCCGTATTATAGGGAGGATCAATATAGATCATCTTGATTCGATTTAAGTAACTTTCCTGGAGAAGTTTGAGAACATCCAGATTGTCCCCTTCAATGTATAGGTTTTTAGCATGTTCCCAATCCACTCCTTCTTCAGGTAGAGGTCGCAACGTTTTTCGAATCGGGGAATGAGCCTGCGCTAATGCTTTCTTCTTTCCTGGCCAGGTAAAAGTATATGTCTCGTTTCCTTCAGCAATACTTCCTGAGAGCAATTCTTTCAGTATTTCAAAATCTATAGATTTTCGGGTTTTTCCTTCGTTATCAAAGGATTCAGTTATGGCTTCTGGAAAAAGATCGCCAATCTTTTTAACATTTGATTCAAATAAATCGGCAGTCTCCATTTTCATCTTTTCCATATTCAAATTTACGCAATTCTGATTTCAGATGCTTCAACTCATCATTGAGTTTCACCTTTTATTGAACTGCTTTTCCTTTCTCATCTTTGCCTGCAGTTTCTCGATCTTTTTCTCCAGGTATTTTATTTCATTTGTCCGATCGACAGATTCTTCTAGGCTTTCTTCTTCATTGCCTAACAGTGAATCGCCAGCAATCTCCCTTACCAGACTTTCATAAATCTGGTTCATATTTATGCCTTTGAGTTCAACGCTGAAAGAGTCTTCAGGCATCCAATCCGTATGGTAGTAGGCAGCTACCTTGTAGGCCGTCTCTTCTTTGTTTTTGCTTCCTTGAATGCTGTCCAGATTTGGATCTGCTTTTCATGATGGAGAACAAAAACAATGTGATAGGGAATTCCCTGGTCGATCAGTTTCAGGACTTTTTCATCGAGATCCTTAGAGGCTAACTGAACCTCAAAAACTTCGATTTCATTCACTTTCTCGCCAGCAGCAATATTGGCAGTGGATGGAGCGATCTTATTTCTCCAGATAATGTTTTTGATCTGGTCGACAAAGACCCGCTTAGTCTCAGGAGTAACCTCAAGCTGCTCGTAGAATTTCTTCTTTGGAATTCGTTTATTGAATTCTGTTGTTTTTGGCAGGCCGAGCATTAGTCATCCTCCTTTTTCACAACCAGAAAGCAGACCAGTTCAAAATCATCGAGACCGCTTACATCTGAAAGAAGGGCGGAAGTGCCTCCTGCAGAGAAAAGGCTGTCCAGGTCGCTTTCTTCTTTCAGGTCAATTATGGATGAGATTGATTCATTCAGCATCATCGAGATATCCGACATGTCTTTTCCATCGTCTGTTTCTTTATTGACTTTCTGACAGAGCGATACAATTGGTTCACTTTTGTTTCTGCAAAGAAGTCTCACGCGATCCAGCAGGCTTTTAGGATTCAGATAATCACAGACCACTTCTCCATCTTCACCCATATAGACCATGTAGTAGGGATGGATTCGGTTGCGGTTGTCGATATTCACATTGTTGTTGACGTTTCGAAGGATGAAGATCACGCCCTCTGGATTGTCTTTACTGGCTGCGACAACGGCGCGAAGTCCGTAAGGCTTGTTTTCCAGACTCGGATGAGTCTTAACATATTCGAGAAGATCCATTCGAAACTCATTTAACCCAAGGTCCATAATCGAAACGCCGCTGGACATGTCTTCAATGTCCACAACTTCTTCCTGGAGTTTTTAAGCTGCTGTTTCCGATACTCCAGGTCACCTTTTTCTTCTTCGTTGATCAGATCATCATCCCCTGTGGATGTCATGATGGAGATCTTCATCCGCGTTTCAACTCTGGATTTCAGGTTGATATAGTCATCCAATTCCATATCTGGCCAGAAGTTTACAAGCTGGATAAACTCATTCCTGCTTCCAATGCGGTCAACACGGCCAAATCTCTGAACGATGCGCACCGGATTCCAGTGAATGTCATAGTTCACCAGATAGTCACAGTCCTGAAGATTCTGACCTTCAGAGATACAGTCGGTGGCGATCAGAACGTCAATCTCATCCGTTGATCCTGGCATCAGTACATCTCTGTCTTTTGAAATTGGTGAGAAGCAAGTCAGAATATTATTCAGTTCTGGCTTCAGTCCTTTGATGGTTGACTTTCCTTCAACAGAGCCAGTGACCATTGCTGTATTCAGACCGTATTTTCTCTTCAATACAGGGGCGAGCTGTTCGTAAAGGTATTCTGCAGTATCTGCAAATGCCGAGAAGATGAGCAGCTTCTTGTTTCCCGGATTGATTGGATGGCTGATTTTTTCTTCCACTAGATGCTCGAGTGTCTGCAGCTTGAGATCATATTCAGGGGTAATATCCTGAACCATGGAAATGAGCAGTTCCAGGGTATCCCGATCCTGCTGCAGTTCTTCGCGCCAGGATTTGTAATCCATATCCCGCAGATCAATATCGACTTTTCCGCCTATGGTAAATATGTCCTCATTGGTATCGTCGATATCAAAGTCATAAGTGTCGCCTGTTTCAGCTTCTTTTACGCTGCCAATACCTGCTGCCTCAAATCGGTTGACTTTCTCGATGCTGGTATTGATCGTTTGGAGAATCTTGTTCACAGTCAGATAAAAAGAGTGAACAGAGCTTTCCAGCCGCTTCAGAAGGTTAATGCTCATCAGTCTCTGAACTCCGCGCTCCCGACCAATCTGGGTCAGGTTATTGCCACCGCCGCCTGAGAGCTCTGCGTACTTATGGAGCTTGCTGGGGAAAATGAAGTTTGATGGAGTATAGACCGTCAAAAGCAGCTGGTTCAGAGTTTCATAAATTTCCGAATAGTTGATGGCGTTCTTCTTTTTCGTCAGACTGGGCCGCAGGGAAACTGGCTTCAACCGTGTTGGGAATTTGCCAATCGCTTCTGTGTTGTAATACTTTTCAATATGCTTTCTGGATCTTGCAATGGTCACGCTGTCCAGAAGCTCAAAGAAATCAAAATCAAGCATTCCCAGCAGCGTGTCGGTTGTTCGGGACTGAGGTGAAAGTTCGCTCCAGGTTTTGAACGCTTTTTGTGCCTGTGAAAAATCTCGTCGATTGTCTTGATTGTATTCAACTTTTCATCCAGCTGTTCCGATTCGCCTTCATAAGCAATGGCAAGCTGGTTCTTCAGATCGGTAAATCTGTTATTGACAGGAGTCGCGCTCAGCATCAGCACTTTGGTTCTGACACCGGCTTTGATCACTTTGTCCATCAACATCTGATAGCGATTCTCATGGGTATTGGCATGAGTTCCAATGCCGTTTCTGAAATTGTGTGATTCATCAATCACGACCAGATCGTAGTTGCCCCAGTTGAGCCGGCCAAGATCCAGACCGTTGGACAGGCCTTTTTTCTGCTTAAATCCCAATGTCATTAAGTTAAGGAGGGATAAAAATCGTATACCCTGTTCATGAGCGTTGTTATTTCTTATATTTTGCGTCTCAGGCATGACGAAAAGGATGATTTTCTACCTGTTGAAAAAATCATCCTGATGACTTTCGGTTTTCAAATCTGTCACTTCTTCTTTCTGGTATCAGCTCTTCCTTCTCTGATCGGAGATATCCTGGCCAGAAGAAGATCTTCCAGTGTACTCAAGCTGATTCTGGCTTTTTGAACAGCCACTGTTGAATCGTTTTGATGATGAATCCGAAATCTGCCTTCTGCTTGTGCTTTTTGGCCTGAGCGATGCGCTTCTGGTGCTGACGAGATCTTTCTACCTTGTTGCGCAAACGGGAACAAAGATTGTAGAGAGTCATTTTGGCATAGATCTCTGCCTGGACCAGATCAAGCTTCCTTGAATGAGTCCATTCAAGATCGGTGTTTCGTTTCAGTCCCCTGAAGCCGACTTCAACCTGCCAGCGCAGACGGTAGATCTGCTTGATGTCCTCGGTCCCAAACTCAGCTTCCGACAGATTGGTGCAGACGGTAATGAATGATTCATTCCCTTCGCAGGCAGCTTTGAACCTCACAACCCTGATATTTAAAGGGAGTTCAGTCGTTTGACCGTCAAATTCAGGCTGCTTCCTGTACGAAGAGATGTACTTATAGACATCCCAATGGTCTTTGACATGCCTGTTGTTTTTACTGGTCAGAATCACATTGAAAGGAATGTCATACTCTTCTGACTCGGGAGTCTTATAGTACTTGAGAATGCTTGTAGATGATGTCTCGTCTTTGATACGTATGACAAAAGGGACATGTTCCTTCTGCAGGCGATAGAAAGACATAAGAGCTTCGTATCCCCGATCAGCGATGAAGATGGCTTTCTGAAATGAAGAACGCTGAGCGAGTTCAAGAAGAGCTGAATCTTCATTCTTCTCAGAGCCGGGTTGAAGCAGCGCGTCAGTAAAGACGGAGTTGAGGGCGTCGAATTCGGCATTCAAATGAACAAAGTGCCTCTTCTTGCCTTTTTAGAAGCGCCATAGGTGATGTCATTGTCCTGTTCAGGAAGAACTTGAATCTCGCTTCCATCTACAGCGAGGAGGCGATAACCCTTGAAGGTTTTAACATCAGAGCTGGAAGTTGCCTTGTTAAACCGATTGAAGACGTTTTTATAAAGTGAAGAGTTGATTTTGGAACGGGCCTGAGACACAGCAGAGGCTGAAACAGATGATCCGCCCTTAAACAGGATCCAGGGAAAGGAAGCAGCGAGGGATTCCTCTGTCAGCTGAAACGGAAGAAGGACAAGCTCATGCAGGTCAATCTGCCGCTTACGGGTGAAGGCGGACTGAGAAGTAAAATTGGCAGGGTTCGCCGTTTCTGAGCTGATGATATTGAGGAAGGTGTTTCTGAAGAAAGAACATTCTTTGGCGATAGCAGTCATAGGGAAAACTCCTTTAAGTTCTCCCCATCGGCTGCGAAGCAGACGCGCGGCGGCAGAAATTTGTCAATAGATTTTTAGAAAAAGTGAAAAACTCGAATCATTCGAGATTTGACTTGAAGAGTAGAAAAAGACCACATCACTGCTTAACGCTGATGTGGTCTGAGAAATCTTAACTTAATGACATTGGCTTAAATCCGTATGATAGAGAACGTCATAGTTTAATCGGTCAGCCGCAATCGGGTTGTTTACGTAATTATCTTTATAGGTATTCCAGTTGGCGGACAATTTCTTCGGACAAAGGACAAGAACGCTCTTATTGCGATTCTCGTAGTACTTGATGACAGACAGGGCTGTGAAGGTTTTTCCCAGACCGACACTGTCTGCCAGGATGCAGCCGTTATATTTCTCCAGCTTGTTGATGATTGCCAGAGCCGCATCCTTCTGAAAGTCATAAAGCATATTCCAGACTTTGCTCTGCTTGAATCCAGTGGCTTCATTGGGGAGAACGTCTTCAGAGATGTCCGACAGAAATTCGTTAAAGATGTTATACAGGATGACGTAATAGATGAACTCCGGTGAATTCTCGACATAAGCGGAGGATATGCTCTGGACGATTTCATCTGTTACATCCTGGACTCTGGAATCGTCGCTCCAGACTGAATTGAAGTTTTGCAGGTAAGATGTCGAAAATGGAGTATCTGCTTTTGTGGTTATATTGAACGCATAGTTACCCCGTTCACAGCCCAGGTCAGCAGTCGAGAATGCATTGACTGGAAAATAGACCTGATCTTCTTCTCCGGGAGCAGAAACAATGATATTTCCGGACATTGTTTCGTTTCCGGTCATCGATTTGAACTTGCATTTCTTCTGAATCCAGTCGGCGCATTCTTTAGCAATAGCCTTTTGATTCATTTCGTTGCGCAGCTTGATCTCATATTCTGTTCCATATAGATTTCGTTCTCGGTTCAATTTGGGAATATAAAATTCTCTTTGGGCTTTTTCTCTCCTTTTTCATCTGGAAGGAAGGTGGGGAGGTGAAAATAAAACGAAGCTCATCGATCTGGCCTAATTCCTTCTTCAGTTCTCTGAAGGCATAAATCGAAAAATAAGCTGCAGCAATTGAAACTTTGCTGCCTTTTTTGATCGTGGTTTTCAGGTCATCTCTGAGGAGTTCATTTTTGTTATCGATCTGTTTCATCTGCATAGTCATAATTCAAGCCTCCTCATCGTTCACGTCCTGATTTTTAAATTCAATTCAACACTTGTATTTTGACCGGTATGACAAAAGCCCACAAGACGAAATTGGCCGATTCCGCAGAAGGTTTCTGCAGAACCGGCCCCTGTTAACAACAATATAAAGATTGGTTTATTCGTCCCTTTGATATAAAAGGTGTCCTAATCTGTTTAGCGATACCATCTTGATATAGCTTTTTGCCGATCACTACATCAAACTTTTTCTGGCTCATATCTATTCCTTCTTTCCTTTCAATCTCTTTGTATCGAATCGTTTTTTCGCTCTCCACTTTCGTACTTTACAAAGTGGAGCTTTTTCTTCTGGTTTGTCTTCAATATCGAAAAGGGTCATCTGCTCAAAGACCGGCTGCGGAACACCCAATGGGACAGTTCCATTCAAGCCGTCCATCTGCCAGAAATTCCAAGTGATGATGTTTGTGATTACAGTAAGAAGATCCTTATCGACTTCTTTGTCCCAAATGCTCTGGCAGTAGTCAACAAAGGTCATGAGCAGGTTGATACGGCCAATGAGTAAATTGTCGCCCTGGTACTCATAGCCGTACACACTTTCATAGGCGCGCGTCGCCCACTTAATCCAGTCTTCTTCATTGTCTGTGTTCTCGGTCACAACCCGCAGCTTTCGATCAAGAATCCCAATTCGCGCTTCAACAGGAATGATCTCTCCGGTTGAGGCGTTGTATCGGGAAACGATGAATGGTGCTTCGCCACAGGTGATTTCAAGAACGGATCGGTCAACGTAGTCTTTCCACTTCTTACCTTTGAAATCGATCTTTTCGGTTTTTGTCTCTCAGGTTTGATCTTTTTCAACATTGAATACGTCAGGACTTCCGAACCATTCTTCATCGAGGTGATTCACCATTTTGTTGACGATCCAGGATGGAGTGAACACTTCTGCCTTCGATTTGGTCCGTTGCTGCTGCGTTTCAAGTGCTTTAAATGCTCTTGGCTGAATGAGGACCGGATTAATTCCGGCCAGTGCACCAGGAGTAATTTCAAAACGATCGCAGTAATTCTTTCCATATTCACTGTAGCCATCCGTTGCCAGATGATTCGCTTGCCTGTCGTCTTATCAATCAACAGCTTATCCAGGATCATATCGAGAGGATAACGTCTGAATTCAATCAGTTTTTCCAAAGCGTATCCTCTCCCTTCATCCACTTGTTTTTGATTTGAACTGTTAAGAATAGTGTAACATTGTTTCATTCTTTATTTTTCGCTCCCTATGAACAAGCTCAGGTACATGTAACCATACCTGAGCTTGTTTTAGTCCTTCCTATAGAACGAGCACTCATACCATCCGCATTCAGCACCAGCCCTTCAGCCCAGTCAGGCACTCCGCTCATCAGCTTGCAGACTTCTTCAACCGAATTTCTTTCATCAGCTTCAATGATCACCTCGTCATGGACGTGAGCGACGATTCTCATCTCGCTCATTCTCCGCATGCTCTCCATCAGAAGATCTCTGGCGCCGCCTGAACAATATTCTCCACAAACTTGGGACCGTAGCTTTCAAGCCGCTCCCATTTTTCGTAGTCCAAAAATTCAGGGTACAGCTAGCTTTAAGCTGTACCCTGAATTTTTAATTACGAGCCTCACCACCTAATGTATTGTGCCTTCATTTCCCCCTTCGTTTCTTTCTTCGCTTCTTTCTTCGCTGCGCAGCGGATCCGGCTCGCCATGCCGACCTGCGGCCAGTCCGGCGAAGAGGATTAACGGATCCATGAATCAGGCAGACAAACGGAAAAAGAGCTTTTTCTTCCCGGCATGCGAACAGAAAAAGCTCCTGATCTATAAAGAATTCTGATTTAGAGAGAATCGGTAACCGACAGACGGTTGATCGCACGCCGCATGGCCAGTTCGGCCCGGCGCATCTGATCGAGATCTCCCTGTTTCTCCATGCGTTTTCTGGCTCTTTCCAAAGCCGCTTTGGCACGCGGAATATCGATTTCCGCCTTGCCTTCAATAGCATCCGTCAGCAGTCTGGCTTCATCGCCGTAGAACTGGAGAATGCCGCCGGAAATGGCGTACACCTGCTCCTGTCCGGAGGCGACATGAATGACCAGCTTGCAGGGAACGAGAGAAAAACGACGGGAACATGGTTGGGCAGAATCGTAAATTCGCCCAGCACGCTTTTGGCGTGAATGCTTGAAACCGTTTCTTCCAGATAGCGGCCGTTCGGCGTGACTACACGCAGTTTGATCACTTGGATTCTTCCTCAATCTTTCTGGCTTTTTCAACCGCTTCCTCAATGGAGCCGACAAACATGAAGGCCTGTTCAGGAAGGTCATCGTACTTGCCGGAAAGCAGTTTTTCAAAGGAGTCGATCGTGGTTTCAAGCGGTACATAGACTCCCTTGATACCGGAGAAGACTTCCGCTACGTGGAAGGGCTGAGAAAGGAAGTTACGAACGCGGCGTGCGCGGTTAACGATCTTCTTGTCTTCCTCGGAAAGTTCGTCCATACCAAGAATCGCGATGATATCCTGCAGTTCATTGTATTTCTGCAGAATTTCCTGTACGCCTCGCGCCACTTTATAGTGACGTTCGCCGATTACGATCGGATCCAGCATACGCGAACTCGATTCCAGCGGATCCACCGCCGGGAAGATACCCAGCGCCGCGATGGAACGGTCAAGTACCGTCTTGGCATCCAGATGGGAGAAGGTTGTCGCCGGAGCCGGGTCCGTCAGGTCATCGGCCGGTACATAGACCGCCTGAATCGAAGTGATGGATCCTTCCTTCGTCGAAGTGATACGCTCCTGCAGCTGACCCATTTCGGTCGCCAGCGTCGGCTGATAGCCTACGGCCGAAGGAACACGGCCAAGCAGAGCGGATACTTCGGATCCCGCCTGGGTAAAACGGAAAATGTTATCGATAAACAGAAGAACATCCTGATGTTCCACATCACGGAAGTATTCCGCCATGGTCAGACCCGTCAGGCCTACGCGCATACGGGCGCCTGGGGATTCGTTCATCTGACCGTAAACGAGTACGGTTTTATCGAGAACGCCGGAGTCTTTCATTTCGTAGTACATGTCGTTGCCTTCACGGGTTCTCTCCCCTACGCCGACAACGACGGATTTGCCGCCGTGTTCCGAAGCGATATTGTGAATCAGCTCCTGAATCAGTACGGTTTTGCCGACACCGGCACCGCCGAAGAGGCCGATTTTACCGCCTCGGGCGTACGGAGTCAGCAGGTCAATAACCTTAATTCCGGTTTCAAGAACAGCCGATGTCGTCGACTGCTCGTCAAATTTTGGAGCCGGACGATGAATCGGCATGGTCTGTCTGGCATTGACCGGTCCGAGTTCATCAATCGGTTCTCCGAGCACGTTGAACATGCGTCCAAGCACTTCCTCACCGACCGGTGCCTGAATCGGCTTGCCGGTATCGATGGCGTCCATGCCGCGGACGAGTCCGTCGGTGCTGCCCATCGCAATGCATCGAACGAGGTCGTTGCCAATTCCCTGGGAAACCTCAACGGTCAGCGAAGTCCCGTCGGATTTGGGAATCTTGATTGCGGTAAGCAGATCCGGAAGCTTGCTGTCGGGAAACCGAATGTCGACTACAGGGCCGACAATCTGGGTTACGACCCCGGTATTTTTGTTTCGTCTTTCGCATCCATAAGCGATTTGCGTCCTTTCTACTTCAGGGCGTTGGCACCGCCAACGATTTCTGTAATTTCCTGGGTGATGGCGCTCTGGCGGACACGGTTGTACTCGAGGTTGAGTTTCTCTTCGAGTTCTTCCGCGTTGTCGGTCGCGCTTTCCATGGCCATGCGCCGGCTGGCCTGCTCGCTGGTCTTGCTTTCCATGTATTTGGAATACAGAACCGATTTTGCGATCATCGGAATCAGCTGCGCAAGCATTTCTTCCTTGCCAGGCTCAAAGAGCATTTCCGCATGCACCTTCGACTCCTCTTCGGACTTTTCCGGTTTCTGCGGGGAAGCAGGGTGAGTACTTCCGGCTCGAACGTCAGCGTATTGACATAGCGGGTATAGAGAACCCGAATGGCACCGACTTTTCCCTCGTCGTATTCTTTCAGCGCCAGATCGGCATAGCGGGCAAGTTCTGCATACGCATCTTCCTCGCTCATGTCAACCAGACGGCCGAACAGTTCCATATTGCGGCTGTTTGCATACGAGACGCCGTGCGATCCGATCATGACGATCTGATCGCCGTTTTTTACGCACTCGGTCAACAGGCGCTGTACGTTGGCGTTGTAGCCGCCGCAGAGGCCCATATCCGAAGTGATCACAAACAGAAACGACGGCTTGTTTTTATCTTCCTTCAGATACGGCGCTCCGGAATCAGCGTGGGCGAGTACCACCGCCAGCATTTCCTGCAGGGCGTTGGCGTATTCACGGTTGCGCTCCATGGCGGAACGGGTTTTGTTGAGCTTGGCACTGGCGACCATCTGCATGGCGTTGGTGATTTTCTTAGTTGAGCGAACCGAAGCAATCCGGCTTTTAATCGCCTGCTTGCTGGCTGCCATACTAGAGGCCTGCCTTTACTTTATAGTCCGCAAGAAAGTCGTTCATCAGCGCTTTGATGCGGCTGGTCAGATCATCATCCAGAGCTTTTTCTCGGCGATTTCTTCGAGGATTTCCGGATGTTCGGACTTGAAGAACAGAAGCATTTTTCTTCGAAGTCTTCAACGGAATCCACCGGGATATCCTTAAGGAATTTATATTTGCCCGAGAACAGAGAAAGGACTTCTTCCGGCATTGGCATTGGCGAGTACTGCTTCTGAACGAGCAGACGCGTCAGACGGTTGCCGTGGTTCAGAACTTCGGCCGTAGCGGCATCGAGGTCGGAACCGAATTTGGAGAAGGCTTCCATTTCCGCAAACTGAGCCAGTTCCAGTTTCAGCGAGCCGGATACCTGCTTCATGGCCTTAACCTGCGCAGCGGATCCGACACGGGATACGGAAAGACCCGAGTCAACGGCTGGACGAAGACCGGCGTTGAACATGTCGGTCTTTAAGAAGATCTGACCGTCGGTAATGGAAATTACATTGGTCGGAATGTAGGCGGCAATATCGCCGGCCTGCGTTTCAATGATCGGCAGCGCGGTCAGAGATCCGCCGCCGTGCTTTTCATTCAGACGGGCTGCCCGTTCGAGCAGTCTGGAATGGAGATAGAAGACGTCGCCGGGGTACGCTTCACGTCCTGGCGGTCTGCGCAGCAGAAGCGCCATGGCGCGGTACGCTACCGCGTGCTTGGACAGATCATCGTAGACGATCAGTACGTCCTTGCCCTGCTCCATCCACTCTTCGCCGATGGCGCAGCCGGAATACGGCGCAATGTACTGCAGAGGCGCCGCTTCGGAAGCCGTGGATACGACAACGGTCGTGTAGTCCATGGCGCCGTGCTGTTTCAGCTTTTCGACAATCTGGGCTACCGTACTGGCTTTCTGACCGATTGCGACATAAATGCAAAGCACATTCTGATCTTTCTGGTTGATGATCGTGTCGACCGCGATCGCGGTTTTACCGGTCTGACGGTCGCCGATGATCAGCTCACGCTGACCGCGGCCGATTGGAATCATCGAGTCGATGATTTTCAGACCGGTCTGCAGAGGAACGGATACGCTCTTACGGGTCATTACGCCGGGCGCTACGCGCTCAACCGGGCGAAGACGTGTGCCTTCGATCGGGCCCTTGCCGTCGATCGGTTCGCCCAGCGCGTTGACTACGCGGCCAAGCATGCCGTCGCCGACCGGCACTTCGACAATATGACCGGTGCGTTTTACGGTATCGCCTTCCTTGATGTCCGGGTTGTCGCTCATCAGTACAACGCCGACCTGATCTTCTTCGAGGTTGAGGACCATGCCGTAGACATCATGCGGGAAGAGGAGCAGCTCCGACATCATCGCGTTTTTCAGTCCATAGACATTGGCGATTCCGTCGCCGACACTCAGTACCGTTCCGCTTTCGTTCATCTCGACTTCTTTATCAACGTTCCGGATCTGTGCTTTGATCAGTTTTGAAATCTCGGAGGGATTTAAACTCATACACATCACCTGCTTCAGCTTTTCAAAAGCTGTTCTTTCATTCTTTCCAGCTTGCCCTGATAGCTCGCATCGAGCACGGCATCAGGGGTACGGATAATCATGCCCGCGATCAGAGACGGATCTTCTGAACACTTCAGGCGGATTTCCGCGCCAAGCTTCTTTTGAGAGCGGCTTTCAGCCGTTCTTTCTGGTTTTCATCCAGCTTTGCGGCCGACGTCACGTACACGTTCTGAATGTTGTGCAGTTCGTCGAGCAAAGCCCGGTAATCTTCTGCGATTTTTCTTAAGTGTCCGCTCATCGAATGACGGCTGACAATTTTAAGGAAGTCCCCAAATACGGGATGGGTACCATCCTGAAAGAGCTCCAGAAGCAGAGCTTCTTTCTGGGCAGAGGGGACTGCAGGATGAGAAAGCCAGGGCTCGAGCTCCGGGTTTTCATCCATCACCGTTTCCATCTGCTCAAGGTCATGGAAAACGGCATCTTCCTCATGATTTTCCTGGGCAAGAGAAATCAGAGCCTGAGCATAAGGAAGGGCGGTATCTACCATTTGCCTTCACCTGCTTCATCAATCAGATCGTCCAGAATCTTCTTCTGTTTATCGGCATCAATTTCCGAATCCAGGATCTGTCCGGCAGCGGCAATGGCGACATCGGTAATAGCGGCTTTCATTTCGCCCTGCGCACGCAGGCGTTCCTTTCGATGTCTTCCTTGGCCGCCCGTTCTATGTTGGAAGCCTGTTTCTGTGCCTGATCCAGAATCGAATCCTTTTCCACCAGCGCTTCGCGTCTTGCCTGGTCAATGATTTCATTGGCACGGCTGCCCGCAGCAGCGAGCTGACGGTCGTATTCTTCCTTTTCCTGAAGCGCTTCTTTTTCAGCGTCTCGGAACTGTCGATGTTGTCCTGAATCAGTTTCTGACGCTTGTTGATAAAGGCCAGAATCTTATCCCAGAAAAAATGTTTGCAGAAGAGAACGATGATGAGTGATGAAATGCATACCAGCAGAACATCCTGCCAGGAAATCCGCAGGTAGTTATCAATATTGAAATCAATCATCGGATCTCACCAGCGGCCTAGCCCTTCACGAAGATGAGCAGAATGGCGATGATCAGCGAGTAAATACCTGTGGTTTCAGCCAGCGCGATACCCAGTACCATGATGGACTGGATTTTACCGGAAGCATCCGGGTTGCGGCCTACGGCTTCCGCACCTTTGGAAGCGGCAATACCCTGACCGATACCAGGGCCAAGACCAGCGATCATGGCGATGCCGGCACCCAGGCAGGCCATTCCTCTTACGAAATCTGCATTGAATTCCATAAAACTGTATTCTCCTTTTCAAATTAAATGGATGGGGATCGAAAGCGCGATCCCGGGCGGTTCATGCACAGCCATAAAGCTGTGCGCTTTTTCTGTATGTGTACTGTCGTATGTCTGCCCGTGTTTGTGCAGTCCTGACAGCCCTCAAAGGATCAGTCTTCCTGTTCAGCGGTCTGCTGACCGAGGAAGTACGTGCCCAGCGTAAAGAAGATATACGTCTGAATTACGCCGGAGAACACATCAAAGTACATGTGAAGGAACGGCGTAATGGTCAGGCCAAGATATCCCCATGGGGCGATCGATTTGATCAGCGTGTAAATCAGAAGCGAAATAATCGTTCCGGCCAGAATGTTGCCGAAAAGACGCATCGTCAGCGAAACCGGCAGGGCCAGTTCACCGATGATATTCAGCGGCGTAAGCAGCCACATCGGCTCGGTCAGTTCTTTTAAGCGGGCCTTGAGGCCAGCCTTGGTGATTCCGTGAAACTGAATCATCAGAAAGAACATCAGCGCGAGCGTTGCGTTGAAGGAAACATTGGAGGTCGGGTTCTGAAATCCGATCAGACCGGTGAGGTTGGACAGCAGCATGCAGACCATCAGGGTGCCGAACATCGGCAAATAGTGGATGGTCGTTTCTTTCAGGTTGCCCTGAATGACATACAGACACAGGTTGTAAAGCTCTTCAGACCAGTAAACGATGCCTTTTGGAGCTTTGGACGGGTCCGCTTTTTCAATTTTCTTTCCTGCGATCCAGGCGACAATGCCTACGATCAGGCAGATCACAAGCCATACGAGAATGGACTGGTGCAGGGAGAAGTTGAACGAACCGAAGTGAAAAACAATCTGACTGACTTCGCTCATTCAGTCTCCTTTCCGCCGCGCCTGGCGTAAAGCACCAGGGTGGCTTTCTGGATTGCGATGCCTGCCATCAGCCCGAGTACGGGAAGACCTGCAAAAGCCCCCGCAAAAAGCAGGACGGCATACATCAGATACCGAAGCATGTACGAGCCATAGCCTTTGCTCTTCTTGCCCGCGTCCGCACCGGAAAGGTTCCGGGTCGAGAGGGCAATCATGTAAAGGGAAAGCATGGCGCACAATGCTCCATAAAAAATCGCGAACGCGCAAAAATCCATTGTCTTCCCTGGACAATGAAAAGACTGACTGCGCACGCGACGGCACAAAGAATCAGGGTGGCCTTCCCGCTGTAGCGGAAAAGCTGCCGAAGATCCGGGGACATGGCGTCTATTCCTTTCCGGAAGATTTCTTCTTGTCTTTTTCTTGTTGCGATACAGCAGAACTAAGAAGCTGCCGATAATCGCATACAGCGTAAAGACAATAATCCAGACAGGGGACATGTTCGTCCAGGAATCAATCAGATACCCGAGCCAGATGCACACGAGCAGATTGACCAGGAGAAACCCGCCGAATTTCATCGGATTCATAGGCTACTTCGTGCCGAAAATACGGTCTCCCGCATCTCCGAGTCCTGGAACGATATAGCCGTTCTCATTGAGATGGTCATCGAGAGCGGCCAGATAAATGTCCACATCCGGATGATGCTTTTCCACCTCGGCTACACCTTCCGGCGCACCGACCAGGCACACCAGCTTGATGTTGGTCGCGCCCTGCCGCTTGACCATGTCAATCGCGGCACAGCTGCTTCCGCCGGTTGCGAGCATCGGGTCAACAACGATCGTCACAGCCTCCGGCATGTTCTTGGGGTACTTTTCAAAGTAAACATGCGGTTCCAGCGTCTTTTCGTCACGGAACAGACCGATGTGGGCCACTTTGGCCGTTGGAATCAGATCGAGAATGCCCTGAGTCATTCCAAGTCCCGCACGCAGAATCGGCACGACAACGACATCCTTGGCCAGCTTGTGACCGGTCATGGTCGTAATCGGCGTTTCGATTTCTGCGTCGTGAAGAGGAAGATCGCGGGTCATTTCATAGACCATCAGCGATCCGATTTCATCAAGGTTATCTCTGAAGTCTTTTGTACTTGTGTTTTTATCACGCATGATCGAAAGCTTGTGCTTGATCAGCGGATGATCAAAAACAGTAAGCAAAGTGAATCACCTTCCTTTATCGAAGACATTATACCAAAACCCGCTCAATTCCCCGGAGATAGCTCAGGGTAAGCAGAGTGAAATTCTTCCATCTCCGATACGGATATTTTTAATACGAATCCATTATGATTATTGCCAGTTTGCCTGTACTTAAATCGTTTTGAACTTTTCTGGAGCGATTGCGGCGCACTGGCCAGTTTCCGATTTTTGCCCAGAGGCAGACCAGCGCGGGGCAAAAGCGCTCGCCATCTCCGGTTTCCAGGCGAAAGCCCGACAAAATCCGCCCGGCTTCCTTCCGTCCAGACAAATCGGAAAAAGACAAAACGGGAAAAGACAAAGCAGGAAAGAACAGGCCGGAAAAGCCGGGGCGGACAAAGATACGGGCATTGGCGAACAAAGTCCGGCTATAAGAAAAGCGGCAGCCTTCTGGAAAACCAGAGACTGCCGCAAAACGGCAAGCCGCTTTAGACAAGCAGCTTTATGAACGAAAATGAGACGATTTCCTGTTGGAAAAGAAAGCATGCGATTTCGTTTCAGGCAGCATGTGACGATTCGCCATGACCCGCCAAAGCGGCTTTGGAACGTGAGCGTTTGGAAGCAGCTTTTTGAGGCGCAGGCAAAGCCGCAGGCGAAGCATCCTCTTTCGATCCGGAAAAGACGTACTGTCCGTGTTTTTCGCTTTGTCTGCCGGGTCTGTCAAATCCGACAAATCCGACAAATCCGACAAATCCGACAAATCCGCCGAATACGCAGCCGCCGTTTCGTCAGCCGCCTCATCATCTTCCCGGATCTCGCCAAAATGGAGCGGTTCAAACTGCTTTGCAGCTTCAATCACAAGCTGATCGTGATGAACGTGCGCATACTCGAGCCGTTCAAACAGAGCGCCTAGCGCCAGTTCGGGCGTATTGGCTTCTTCGGAAAGATGAGCCAGAACGATATGGCGGGTGCGCCGGGTCATGCAGCTGCAGAGAATGCGGGCGCTGTCCTGATTGCACAGATGACCGGTATCGGAGGCGATGCGCATTTTCAGAGCGAACGGCCGGTCGGTCTGGTTGAGCTTTTCCAGATCGTGATTGCTTTCAAAAATGTAGTAGTCCGCATCCGAAAGATCGCCAAACAGCGCTTCAGGCACGTAGCCGGTATCGGTCATGTATACGAGCTTTTCGTGTTCGGACTTAATGACAAACCCCATCGACGGACCCGAATCGTGCGAGGTTGGCAAGGCGAGAATTTTCAGGTCCCCTACCTGAAAGCGGACAGGCGGCAGAACCTGACGCAGATCGAGAGTCACCGGCTGCTTTTTATAGTTTTTGGGATGAAGGGCGCAGCAGGCGTATACCGGCAGGCCGGTAAAATGCGAAAGCTGCCGGATATGGTCGCTGTGGCTGTGGGTAATGAGCAGGGCATCCAGATCGTCCGGACTTACCCCTGCATCATCCATGGCGTTTTTGAGATAGCGCCAGGACGGAGGTCCGCAGTCGATCAGAATCTTCGTATTGTTATGCCGGACCAGACAGGCGTTGCCTTTCGATCCCGAGCAGAGCAGATCAACCCGCATAGCCAGGCACTCCGTCATGCGCCAGAGAAGAAAACAGCGAATACGACTTTTCGAACACGAGCTGAACTTTACCGGTTTCACCGTTTCGATGCTTTTTCAGGGAAAGATCGACAACTTCGGTTTCCGTCTGCTGATCTGGATCCGAATTGTAGTACTGCTCACGGTAAATGAACATGACGATGTCCGCGTCCTGCTCGATCGATCCAGATTCACGCAAGTCGGAAAGCTGCGGTTCATGGTTGGTACGCTCTTCGACTTTTCGGGACAGCTGGGAAAGCGCGATAACCGGGCAGTCCATTTCCTTGGCGAGAATTTTAAGGTTTCGCGAAATGTCCGAAACTTCCTGCTGACGCGAGTCGGTACGGCCGCTTCCGCTGATCAGCTGCAGGTAGTCGATGACGATCAGAGAGAGCGAACCGGCCTGGTTTTTCAGCTTGCGGCATTTCGAGAAAATCTGGCTGACTTTGACCATCGACGTATCGTCGATAAACAGTTCCCGGTCTGACAGCTGAGCGCACGCATCAGAAAGGCCGTTCATTTCGCCGTCGTCGAGCTTGCCGCTGGTGAGCTTGCCGCCATCGATTCTGGATTCCGAGGCAATCAGACGCTTCATGAGCGAAGCCGCCGGCATTTCCAGCGAGAAAATGGCGACCGCGCCCGGGTTGCGTCGGGCAACCTGGTTGGCGACATTGAGCGCGAACGCCGACTTACCCATCGCCGGTCGGGCGGCGAGAATAATCAGATCACCGCGGTGCAGACCGTTGGTCATCCGGTCGAGATCGGTATACCCGGTCCGGATGCCGCTGATGCCGCTCTGTTCGCGCAAAATGGAAATTTCATTTTTACTTCTTCGCAGATTTCCGCCGAAGAACGAAAGTCCGAACCGCGACGGCGCCGGGTGACGTCCATGATGGACCGTTCGGCGTCATCGAGAATGGAATCGAGTTCGAGCGAAGATCCCGAAGCTTCTTCCGAGATCCGATCCGCAGTACTGATCAGGCGGCGCAGCTGCGCCTTGGCCTGAATGGTCTCAATATAGCGGCCCGCGACCGCGCCGGAGACAGCACCGTCGACGAGTTCGGAAATATAGTCCATGCCGCCGCTGCTTTCGAGTTCTTCGTTTTCCTGCAGGCGGAGCACAATATTTTCAAAATCAACCTGACGGCCGGCGGACGCGAGCGCCAGCATGGCGGAATAAATCTGCTGGTGAGCAGGAACAAAAACTCGGCTGCCGTAAGATCCTCGTCCCGGCACTTGGACAGGACTTCAGGGTCGATCAGTACGGCACCGAGCAAGGCCTGCTCCATGCGGCTCGCATTGGGCAGTTCCTGAATCATGACAGATTAAGCTCCTTTCGCGCTGACATGGACGTGAATGGTTCCGATGATTTTTCCTTTGTACAGATCCACTTTCACGTTCGTGGTGCCTAAGGAATCTACCGGCGTTTCCATCATGATTTTGCGCTTGTCGACGACAATGCCTTTTTCCGAAAGGGCATGGGCGATCTGCTTGGACGAAATCTGGCCAAACGTGTTGCCGCCTTTTCCGGTGTTGAGGGTGAACTCGAGCTGCATGTTTTCCAGCTCTTTGGCGATGCGCTCAGCTTCCTGACGGTTCTGGTCGTCTTCTTCCTTGCGCGCGGCGATGCGCTCGTCCAGGGCACGGGTGTTTTCCTTGGAGCAGACCACAGCCAGACCGTTCTTGATCAGGTAGTTGCGGGCGTATCCGTCCGAAACTTCCTTGACTTCATCTTTTTTCCGACTTTGCGGACATCGGTTAACAAAATTACTTTCATTTCTACTCCTCCTCTTCATCGAGAAGATCCTGCAGCTGGGCAGCGACTTCTTCGACCGTTGCGTTTTCTCTCTCGAGGGCCGCGGCCGTGAAATGGCCGCCGCCGTTCATTTTTCCATAATTTTCTGCACGTTGACGCTTCCGTCGCTGCGTGCAGAGACAGCTACGCTGCCGTTGTTTTCGTTGATTCCGATGGTGAATGCCGCGCTGCAGCCTTTGAAGCTGAGCAGCTCATCGGAAATTTTGGAGAGCATCGTCCGGCTGACCGGCTCATCCAGAATATCAATGAGATATTTATCGCGATACAGCTTTGCTTTTTCAATCATCTGCGCCTTGCGGCGATAGGCGGAATAATCCACCTGCAGAGCCTGTTCGGCGCGGTTGGCGTTCGCGCCCCAGGAGCGCAGCGTCGCGGCAGCCTGGAACGTCCGCTCGGACGTGTGCTGCTTGAAGCGGCTGGTGTCGACAACGATACCAAGATACATGATTGTCGCTTCCATTTCATAGATTGGAATGGAGACCGTCGAGGATTCCAGCAGTTCTGTCATAAGCTCGCAAGTCGAACTGGCTTCCGGTTCGATGTAGCTGACCAGAACATTTTCCTGGCTGGCTTCCGCGTTGCGGCGGTGATGGTCAATAATGACTTTTCGAATATCCCGCTTGAGCAGTTCCTTGCCCGATGAAATGGCCGGGTTGGAATGGTCGACCAGAACGAGCAGATCTTTCTTATCGTCCGCCATTTCCAGTGCCTGCTCTTCGGTAATGCAGCGATGCCGGCTGAGAATGGTGCTCGAGTAGGCGTTCATCGTATCGGACAGCTGCGAATCGCGCGGCACGTCCTTTAATACGATATACGGATCCTTGCCCAGCGCGCGAACCCAGTTGGAAGCGGCCAGCGCGGCGCCCATGGCGTCGTAGTCGGTGTTAACGTGACCCAGAATAAACACCTTCTGGGAAGAGCGAATGACATCCTGCAGGCTGGCGCCGACAGTGCGGACGCGCGCCTTGGAGCGCTGGGTGGATTTTTCGGAATTGCCGCCGATGAATTCGACCGGATTTTCCCCTTTTAATGGCGATCTGGTCGCCGCCGCGCGACTGAACGAGTTCGGTCAGTTCGTTGAGCAGACGGTCGATTTCCAGAAAGCTCGGCTGGTCGCTGACGAAGGCAGCGGAAATGGTCATCGACAGATCGGACTTGTTGGCTGCGTCCTTGATTTTCTGAAGAATCGGGAAGTTCTTCTTGCGCATGGACGTGAGGATTTCAGAGTCCAGAACGAGCAGATAGCGGTCCGAGCGCGTACGGCGCATTAAAATGTGCATCTCCTTGGCCCAGGCCAGAAGAGGCGTGCGAATGCGCGTGTTGATGTCGTTGATCAGCGCTTCGTTGTCGTAGGACAGATACTCGGAATAGTTGTCGAGTGTCAGCGTTCCGACGACGATGCTGTTTTGCGCAATCATCTTTTATAGCGTTCGAGTTCCGAAATGTTGCGCGCAAACAGAACCGAACTGTCTTCCTTATGAATGAATTCGAACGTGTTGCCGTTATACATGCAGACGACCGAATCAATATCGCTCTGAAACAGGTCCTTAATGCCGTCAATCACCACGGTGAGCTTGTGATTGACCAGATTCGGGAAAAAGGGGCGCAGATAGTCCGAAACCCAGGTGGCTTCGTATTCTTCGTTGTAGGTGATGATGCCGACTTCGCCAATGGAGAGCGCCTCTTTGGCGTCGCGCCCCAGAATGCGGCTGATCTTGGCATCGGACTGGATGCCCTTCCTTCTTAACTGCAGCCAGAACGCGGTAATCAGAAACAGAAATCCCGCATCCAGCAGCAGAAGCAGGGCGAACATGATCCATTCTCCCGCAATCGCCTCGTAGACAGTCATGACACCGCCAAGCGCAAGCAGGAAATAGAAAGCAAACAGCCATTTCCCGTATTCTTTCATGATGTGCTCCTTTGTCTTTCCATACCTCCTGCAGGTTTCAAGAAGCCAGCAGCTTCTCTTGCCGCACACGGATCGATCGTTTTTCGAACAAAGAGCGTCTTTTTCAAAACAAACGGATCGAATCTTACTTTAGCGGGCGGTTGCGTGCAGGACTTACGAACCTTTCTTTCTGGCAAAGGTACGTAAGACTAAATTATACATCCCTGTCAATGCCGTATACACATTGAGCAGAGGCATCAGCGAAAGGAAGGTCATCCAGAACAGGCGGTTCTGAATGGCTTTTCTTTTCTTTTTCAGTTTCGACGGATGGTTTTGTACGGAGGGATCGTCACGCAGTTCGTCCATCGCCGTTCTGGCTTTTCGAAACTGCAGCAGATAGCCCTGCCAGACCATCAGTAAAAAATCAAGAATCAGAAGACCGAGCGCCAGATCGCGCCATACCGTGAGCGCCGGATTGTTCTGGTAAACCAGAATTTCCCATACGCCCCATAAAACGAGCAGCAGCCAGAAACACCACGGAGAAACGTCCCAGTTTTCCGGCAGCTTGAACGGCACCGGCCGGTGCAGAACCCGCTGGCAGAGAACGACGCAGCCCAGCGCCGCCACCAGCGTTTCCAGCAGACTTTCAATAAACGCCAGCAGGATCAGAATCATCATCGGCGAGACCATCCACAAAAACGGTCCCATGACGGACAGTTCTTCCTTAACGTCAAAACCAAAGACTGCGGCAAAGACGGTCATAGAAAGCAGATCCGTCACAAACAGAATGAGCATGGTCGCCAGACAGAGAACAAAAGATTTTTCTGGCGTATGGCGCCGCGGCCAAACACATACCCGCATACCAGCATTGATCCGGCGACCAGCCAGGTCGTGATGCCGGAGAGCATGAACATAAGTAGAAACATGGCCAGAAACGCGCAGAGCGGTACTTTGGAATCCTGATCGCAGATCAGACAGCACAGCAGAATCGGCAGTCCGAAAAATACGGAAAGAGCGATTCGACCCACAGTCCGCCAAGCGTGTTCAGAAACAGAAAGACGCCAAAAACCGCGGTGAGCATTCCGGCCCGGACAATAGACTGAATTTTCATATACACGTATATCTTAGGCTGATTTGGCTGTGCGCTCCATATTTCTGACAAAATCACATACTTGCCGGCCGTATTTCCCGGCGCACTTGCGGTAAGTCTGCGGTGTGTTTGCCATTTTCTTTTACTGATCTTTGCCCTCGTCCATACAAAAGACCCTCTGTTCAGACGGCCTTCCATTTGAAATAAATTGAAAAACAATTTCGATTACGAGCGGCTGCCGCTTGTATAGCCTTCGTAGCGGTTTCCAATGTAGCGGCTCGAACCGAAGCCGATGATCGGATAGAACAGGAAATCCAGCAGATAGATGCCCAGAAAATAGCCGATGCCATGGCCGTACGCCAGCGAAACGTTGTAGCAGAGGCAGGCCTGAATAATGGCCGCTACAATCGAAAGGCCATAGGCGAAATACAGGAATGCGGAATTGAACGTTCCAACCGCCAGATAGTAGAAAATACCAGCGAACAGTTCCGTTCCCAGGCCAAACCAGAACATCTTCGTCTGCCAGCTGATCTTGTAAAGCAGATACAGATTGTAAACCGGAATCAGCGCTTTCCAGCCAGCCACGTTCGCCTTTTCAAACATTTTCCAGAGGCCGACGACCTCCAGAATGATGCAGGCAATGCCCAGCCAGGCCGTAAGACCGATGTTGAAGTCGAGTCCATACGAATAAGGGGCCAGAATTCCAAATAACATAAAATCACCTCAATGCTTCCTTGCGAAGTCTTTCTATCCCTATTGTACGAAGCCTCGCAGTATTTCATTTTGATTTGCCCAGCCAAATATTTTGACAGACAAGGCCACAAATCGAGTGAAAAGTCATTCGGATTGCCCAAAGTGCGGCAGCTGCAGGCGAGACACGTTTTGGATCCGCCGGTCTGTATGCCCGCATAAGGCGGCAGGAAATACCGGCAGCGAAAATACCGCAGTGGAGATATGGAAAGAAGAAATGCGGGAAAGACAGGCAGAGACGATACGCCTCACTGACATACGGTGAAGACTGGCAGTGAAGACATACCTTGAAGACAGGCATAAGGGACGGTTTTCCTTTCTTCGCTTTTATAATGAGGGCATGACTGTTGAATCTTCTTTGCGCCAGAATCTGCTGACCGCTTTAGGAACGTGCGATTTCCTGCATGAGCTGACTGGCTGGGACATGCGCCGAAAACTGGGATATACGCTTATGATGGGCGTCTGGAACCGGACCCGCTCCGAAAGCGCCGTTCAGAAATTCATCGCCTTCTTTCCCAGAGAAAGCCGGCCGGAGAGCGCATGGATTCATGAGAATCCGACTGTGCTGAATACAAATGTTTTCGACGATTCTGTTTCACTCGATGAGGATTTTCAGTTTGCGGACCATTTCTTTCAGATTGCTGATCCAGACTTCCCCAATGCCAATCAGGATCTGCTTCACGCCATTCACGATCAGATCGATACGCTTTTCGATCCAGGTCGAACCGATTTGGATTCTTCGGATGCATCTATGTCGAATTTGTCTGCCAAACAATTCGCAGAGGTCTCACAGGCGCCCGCTGGAAACAAAGAAGACCAACGCGAAGACGAGTCTGCAACCGGCAAAAAGAAACAAAGTCCTCGCCGGACGATTCTTCGCTTTCCTCCAGTGCACTGCAGGAAGATTTACGACAGCTGGATGCGCTGACCGGTCTGGAAGAAGCGAAAAACGAAATCCATACGCTTTGCGACCTGCTCCAGATCAGCCGGCTGCGTCAATCGCGCGGGCTGAAAAGCGCACCGGCCGCCCGCCATCTGATCTTCTCCGGCAACCCCGGCACCGGCAAAACGACTACCGCCCGGATTGTCGCCCGCATTTACAAGGATCTCGGCTTTCTTTCGCGCGGAACCTTTGTGGAATGCACGCGCGGCGATCTGGTCGGCGAATACATCGGCTCTACGGCGATGAAAACGAAAAAGGTCATCGATAAAGCCATCGGCGGCGTTCTCTTTATCGATGAGGCGTATGCGCTTGCCCGCTCGTCCGAACGCGACTTTGGACACGAAGCCATCGAAGTTCTTTTGCGCGAGATGGAAAATCACCGCGACGATCTTGTCGTTATAGCAGCGGGCTATCCGGCGGAAATGGACCGCTTTCTCGACTCCAATCCGGGGCTGCGCTCCCGCTTTACGACGTGCATTCACTTTGAAGACTTTCTGCCTGACCAGCTGTTTTCCATATTCGAACACATGGCCAGAGCGCTCGATTACACACTGAGTCCGGCAGCCGCAAAGAAAGCAGGCGCCTATTTCCAGCAGCTGACCCGTCCGGCCCCCAAAGGCTTTGCGAACGCGCGGGATGTACGGACGATGCTGGAAAAAGCCATCTCCCGACAGGCCGTACGGCTCGTCAGAAATCCGGATCTTCTTCAGCTCTCCAGCAAGGAGCTGCAGACGCTCGAAAGCGAAGATCTCCCTTCTGAAAATCGAACATTCCCCATTCATGGAAAAAGGCCGTTCTGTTCTCAGCAGCAGAAAGGCCTTTTGTGCGGATTGAAAAAGACAGGCGAGCCGAAGCCAGCCTGTCTGAATGGGTATGGGTAAATTAACCGAAATTAGTCTGCAACGTAAGGCAGCAGAGCCATCTGGCGTGCGCGTTTGATGGCAGTAGCAAGCTGTCTCTGGTAGCGGGCGCGAGTTCCAGTAACACGTCTGGGGATGATTTTTCCGTTCGTGTTGATGAAACGCTTCAGCAGTTCAACATCTTTGTAATCAATTTCCTTGATTTTGTTTTTTGTAAAGTAGCAGACTTTTTACGGCCCATGCGCTGTTTTTTGAATGCCATGTGTCGGATCTCCTTTCTTGAATTCGTTTAGAACGGCAGATCGTCGGAAGAAATGTCCAGGGTGGACGAATCGTCGACGATGCCGCTTGTGTCATTGTCGGGTGAAGCAGAAGCAGCTCCAAATCCTGTGTTTTCGCTCTTCGCGTAAGGATTGGATGCCTGCGAACCATAGCCGTAGCTCTGGTTCGAATAACCGCCAGAATAGTTCTGGCCTCCCGAAGCGTCCTGACTGCCGTAGCCGCCGTAGCTCTGGGAATTATCCGAATAACCGCCATTGTAGCCGTAGCCCTGATCCTGAACGTATCCGCCTCGAGCGTTTCTCGGTTCGAGGAACTGTACGTTGTCCGCAATGACATCGGTCGTGTAGACTTTCTGTCCCTGCTGGTTAACGTAGGATCCGGTCTGAATGCGTCCTTCGACGCTGATCAGCGAGCCTTTATGCAAAAAGCGAGCCATGTTCTCCGCTGTTTTGCCAAACGCCGTGCAGCTGATGAAGTCAGCTTCCGGCTGTCCAGGCTGTTTATAGCGGCGCTCTACAGCAAGAGTAAACCTGAGCATGTTATTACCTGACTGAGTCCGGCGAAGTTCCAGATCTCTCGTCAGTCGACCAATTAAATCAACGCGGTTCATCATAGACGGTACCTCTTACTTTTCTTCTTCTTTTTTGATAACCATGACACGAATTACGCTGTTGTTGATACGACACAGACGCTGGAATTCTTCAATTCCTTCGTTGTTAGCGGTGCAGTACATAACCACATAGTGGCCTTTTTTCATGTGATTGATCTCGTAGGCAAAATCTTTTACGCCCCAGTTGTCCACTTTGTCAACGGAGCCGCCGTTCTCAATGATTGGAGCATACAGTCTTTTTCAAGAGCTGCGAACTGTTCGTCATCGAGCGATGCATTCACAATGTACATAACCTCATACTTTTTCATCATGTACACCTCCCTCTGGTCTGTCGGTCCTGTCATCAGGCAGGACAGGAAGCAAGATAGACTTGCCGAAATACCTTATCAGAAAAGGAGAAAATGCGCAAGTCTGTCCTTTTTCAGATTCAAAACCGGGTAGTCTGACGATCTGTTTTTCAATCTGAATCTTTATACGGCTGCCCGACTGTCTTCAGGGAAATATTCCAGATGCCGTGCGGCCAGTCCGCTCTGCCGTCTCAAGCACCGGGATTCTATTCTCCTGCCTGTACATCGATATCCGCTCTTTTCCCATAAAAGAACCGGATCGATTAAAAGAACCGGCTCGATCTGTACGATCGGCCGGTCTAAAGTCATTTTTTCGAATGCGGAAACTATTCTTCCTCAATAAAGCGTTCCATCGTCATACAGAGGCGTCCGAACGGCGTAAAAGGCAATATCGTCATCGACTTTCCATAAATCTCCATAGGCGCGCCAGTCATGGTACTTTGTTGTATACAGATGGCGGGACTTCCCGTTGATTTCTGCCGTCAGACAGTACACAGGAATGCCTTCTTCGGTATCGGAAGTCATTTGAGAAGCCTCTTCCGTCCATCCCTTTTCGAGCAGGCGATCTGCTTCTTCCGAATCGACCGTATAAATCCGATCGCCGTCTTCCGGATTGTAGAAAGCACGCACTTTCGTGCCCGAATCGGCTGACATCACAAACATTTCTTCCACCTGCTCCCATCCCTGATCGACCAAAGCGGTGCAGGCCGCACGATCATCCACGAGACGGTATTCTTCCGTTTTCGGATTTCGGAGCGTATAGACAGGATAGTCTTCCGTTACATACACATGGAACCGATCCGTCTTCGGCAGCTGCAGAGCGATATCCGGATCCAGACCTCTTTCCTTCATTTCTTCCAGATCCCAGTCCTGCAGCCGCGTAATACAGTCTTCTCCAGGTTTTACCGCTTTCCAGCTTCCGTCTTTCTTAAAGGAGATCGTTCCATTCTCCGAAACATAGTGCAGGTCGGCCGGTGCTTCAAAGCCATAATTCAGATCGGCATGGGTGATCATATGACCGCCTTCACCCGGGCGGCAGTACTGCAGCCTGGATGCGATCGTGTCATTTTCCATCACCCACAGCTCCCCTTCTGAGCTCGAAGAAATGGTCTGCATGGCGGTGCTGGAAGAAGAAGGCTGCACCGTGCCGGCAGTGCTCGATGAAGAATCAGTACAGCCCGAAAAAACAAGAATGCCTAAGCACACGCACAGAGCCTTTTGCAAACCAAATCGTTTTCCTGTCATATTCAACAGCTCCTTTCTCTGTTCCTTCACAGGATGCCGCTCAAAGGGCGGCCATCCTTTCGAATAAAGATCCTCCTGAAGCTTTCAAAATCTGAGAGCTAAAGCCTTATTCCATAATGAAAGATCCGGTTTCTTTCTTCCATTTCTCCATTCCATGAAAAATGCGTTCAATTTTTCTGTCTGGATTTGGCGCGTGCGGTGCTTTTCTCTCCTTCTGATTGTAGACAGGGAATGGTTTGCGAAATCTAAAGAAAAATCAAGTTTTGTTCAATCAATTTTCAAAGATGGTATTTGGAATTTACACGCGTTTTCAGTCGTCTGTGATCCGGAAGAAAGCGCTTTTCCAGTTCAGAACAGACAAAACAGGAATGGCTTCTGCATCCTTCTTTTTATGAAAACAGACGCTTTTCTTACACGCTTTCAGCGTGTCATTTTCATTACGTTTTCATCATTTTTGCGCTTGCCTTTAGCCGCAATCAGTGACAGTATTGTGTCTTGCGCAGAGGTCGTCTTTTTATTTTCTCCGGTCTTTCCCCGCATCTTTTGCAGACCGGTACCGTTATTGAAATTGGCTGCGCAAGGCAGGAACATCATGTATTTCAATCCGATTCAAGCACGCCGGGCCCGCTCGGCTAGAGCGCGTCGTCGATTTTATCAGAAAAACGTCGTTTCTTACTTCATATGCGGCAGTCCCAGACGCCGCGTCTTGTACTCAGCTCCATTCTGGCGATTACTGTACTGGCTGTTTTTCCAGTCTGTTCAACCCGCTCATGGCTTCCGAAGCGATTACCTTCAAAAGGAAGTAAGCCCCGTCGAAGCCGGTTCGGACTATTCGCTGTATGACATGATCGATAAGATTCATTACGAAACTGAAAGCACACCCGTCTGCTCGACCAACCTCAACATCAATAAGGCCGGCAGCTATACCGGAGCCTGCACGATCGACGGGCACCAGTCCCAGGTCGACATTCAGGTTGTGGATACGACTGCGCCGAAACTCGAAGTGCAGAATCTGACCGTCGGCGTCAGCGACGAAGTGGACGCCCAGAGTTTTGTAACCAAGCTCAGCGACTGTTCGCGCTGCAAGCTCTATATTCTCAATCCGTCCATGCTGATCCACGAACCCGGATCGCGCATGGTACAGATTCGCGCGCTCGACGAATACGGAAACTTCACCGTACGAACCGCGCTGCTGACCCGCAAATAAATTCACAGACCGAGTTTCCTCGGTCTTTTCTTTTTGAAAAACGCGAAATGCCGCCGCAGGTTTTCCTCGCCTGCAGCGGCATTTTATTGTCTCTCCAATTTTTAATTTCGTTTTCGTACGAAAGTCGCATTAAATGCGGATCGTATCTTCGTCGGTATAAACCATGACCGGATAGCCGGCTGGATCAAAAACCTGAACCGCCAGGCAGTTGAGTCCGGTATGAATGCCGACGGCGCTGACCAGATCGATTACGCGAACCGTAGCCCCGTCAAAGTTTTCCTTGATCTTGCGGGCGAACGCCTTCGCGCTTTCGAGAGAATCCACGTGAGCGACGGTAAAGTCATAGTCCTTATTGGTGCCCATATCCTTGAGCAGGCTGATCGTACGATCCTGCGCGCGGGACATCGTGCGGACTTTATCGACCGCGTCAACGCGGCCTTCAGTCTTGCGGTTGACGTGAAGGATCGGCTTGATTTTGAGCAGTCCGCCAAGAGCGGCTGCTGTTGCGGTCAGACGGCCGCCGCGGCGCATGTGCTGGAGGTCGTCGCAAAGAACGAACGTATCGCAGTTTCCCGCAATCTGTTCGAGCTTTTCCATGATTTCCTCAATGCTCTTTCCCTGCTCATACATCGTTTTGGCGGTGATAATGCAGTGGGACTGGGTTACGGCTGTCGTTCCGCAGTCAAACCCGTAAAAGGCCAGATCCATCTGGTGCGCAGCGGACTCCATGGCATTCAGGGTGCCGGAAAGTCCGCGGCAGATCGGAACGCAGAATACGCCCTCATATCCGTCTTTTTGAGCTGTTCAAAGAGATCTTCGATTTTTCCAAGCGAAGGCAGCGAGGTCTTCATCAGTTTCTGCTGGTGAAGGTTGTCAATGACCTGGGCATAGGAGATATCTTCAAACTCGTCGTAGGTGTTCTGTCCTTCTGTAATCTGCAGAGGTACGGAATAAATTCCATGCTTTTTCCAGTATTCACTGCTGAATCCGGTTCCGCTGTCAGTCACAAATGCGAGTTTCATCATATTCCACTCCTTCAATTTTCGGGATGTACTGTACGCCGACCGAGCCAAGTCCGGTGTGCGCCGCGATGACCGGGAACATGTTCAGCACATGAACCTTTGTTCCAGGACGCAGCGCCGCCATCATTTCTCTTGCCGCCTCTGCCGAAGCATCCGCGTTGCCGTTCAGAACGAACAGTTCGTAGTCGACGCCGTCCACAAGACCCTTGGCTACCTGTTCTACGCCGCGGCTGACCGCCTTATGGAAGGTGCGGACTTTTTCAAAGGAGTCGACTTTGCCCTGCGTATCTTTGGAAACGCGCAGGACCGGCTTAATCTTGAGCATGCCGCCAAGTTTGGCAGCAAGCGGCGTCAGACGTCCGCCTGCGGCGAGATGGTCGAGATTGTCGACCATCAGATAACCGGCTGAACCGTCGACTGACTTGCGCAGCGCGTCGACGATGGCTTCCGGATCCCTGCCCTGTTCGAGCAGCTGCTGGGCCGCAATGACCAGATACTGCTGCACGGCGAGGGTCGTATAAATATCGAGCGTATGCACGACGATATCGAAGCGTTTTGCGGTCGCCTGGATGATCTGGTTGGTTGAAGAGAGGCCGTTGGACAGATTGATGACAATCACGTCCGTTACGCCTTCGCTTTTCAGCCGTTCGAAAAGCTCTTCTTCAAGAAGAAGAGGCGGCTGGCTGGTCGTGGGCATTTTGCCTTCATCGAGAAGCTCATACAGCTTTTCGCAGGTCAGATCCACGCCGTCGAGATACTGTGTCTCGTCGACGAGAACCTGCAGGGGAAGAAATTCTATTCCTAAGGATTCGGCCTGCTTCTGCGTTAAGCCGCTGCCGGAATCCGTAATGACTTTTACTTTCATAATTGATCTGTTCTCCATTTTGCGGGAGCCATCGTTTCATGGTCCGCCTACATTTTAGCGGACCATGCTCCGTTTTCCACTAATCGGACATGACTGAAATATACAGATCGACAGCTGTGTGTGCAAATGGCTTTGGCAGGCCGAAAATACAAGGAGAGAACAGATCGACAGACGCCATAACCAAATCCGCACAGAAATCCATCCGCATTTCATTCGTCCAGAAAACATGGAGCAGAAACACAGGAAAACAGGATCTATTTAAGTAATTTGGAATATTCTTTCATCTGGTTTTAAAAGCAAGATGCCATTGCTTAGTATATCAGATCGTTTCATCCTGTCTGTACAGGCCGGCAACAGTTTCCTTTTTCGACAGTCTTTGCATCGTTTTGTCCGGATTTTTCCATTTTTCCTCTCGGGATAGAATCCGGCCTGAAAAACGCTTTCCAGCCGCTTTGGTCCTCTCTTTGGCCCCGGCTTTTCGTATTGCTGCCAAACGGTCAAAGAGAGGCAGGAAATGAAGGTTTTCGCACAGTCCTGCTCAAAAGCAGGTCATAATAAAAGATAACTAACCTTCCCTATTTAGAGACTTCAGGAGGTGTTCTGCGATGAGTTTTATTGAATTCAAGGACGTCCGCAAGGACTATCAGATGGGTGAAGTATGCATTCATGCCCTGGACGGCGTCAGCTTTTCGATTGAAGAAGGCGAGTTTGTGATTATCGCCGGCGCCAGCGAGGCTGGAAAATCCACCATTCTCAACCTGCTTGGCGGCATGGATACCGTCAGCTCGGGAACCATTCGCGTCGGCGATAAAATCGTCAGTGATTTTGATTCGAAGCAGCTGACGCTCTATCGGCGCGATGACGTCGGGTTCGTCTTCCAGTTTTATAACCTGATTCAGAATCTGACCGTCCGCGAAAACGTCGAACTGGCGGCCCAGATTTCCAAAAGCCCGCTCGATATTACCGGAACGCTGAAATCCGTCGGACTGCTCGACCGGGAAAACAACTTCCCTTCCCAGATTTCCGGCGGGGAACAGCAGCGTGTCGCAATCGCCCGCGCGATTGCGAAAAATCCGCGCCTGCTCCTTTGCGACGAGCCGACCGGCGCGCTGGACTACCAGACGGGCAAGCAGGTTCTCGAAGTCCTGCAAAACATCTGTAAAGGAAAAGACGACAGTCGTCGTCATTACGCATAATCTGGCGCTGACACCGATCGGCGACAAGATTATTCGAGTGCGTTCCGGAAAAATCGAAAGCATTACCCGCAACGAGCATCCGATGAGCGCACGGGAGATTGAATACTGATGACACCCGCACTATGGAAAGACCTGTTCCGTGAAATCCGCCATTCCCTGGGGCGCTACCTGTCCATCCTGGCCATCACCGCTCTGGGCGTCTCGTTTTTTGCGGGCATCAAAGCCAGCGCGCCGGATATGAAAAATTCGGCCGACGTCTACTTTGACCGCTACAACCTGCAGGATATACAGGTGTACTCCACCGTCGGCTTAAGCGACAAGGATCTCGAGGCGCTGAAAAAGGAACCTGGCGTGAAGGACGCGCAAGGTCAGTTTTCCGCCGATTATCTCTGCCGCAAAGGCAGCCGGGAAATGACCGTTAAAGTCCTCTCCTATACGGACGGACAGACGATCAATACGCCGCGTCTGGTCGAAGGCCGCCTGCCGCAAAACGACAGGGAGTGCATGGTGGAAGGCGACAGCGCCACGGGAAACATTTTCGGGTCTTTTGAGATCGGGGATACGGTTCATCTGTATTCCGGAAACGACACGCCGGTCAGCGACGATCTCAAATACGACACCTACACCATTACCGGCAAAGCCTATTCTCCAAACTACCTGTCCTACGTACACGGCTCTTCTTCGATCGGTTCCGGTACAGTCGATACGTATTTCTTTATCCCGCAGTCCGCGATCAAGGCCGACTACTTTACGGAAATCGATCTGACCGTCGACGGGGCCAAAGAAGCGGATACGTATTCCGACGCCTACTTCGATCTGACCGATCCGGTCGTCGATGAAGTCGAAACGCTCGCCGACAGCCGAACCGTCCTCTGGAAAGACGAACAGCGTCAGAAAATTGACGACCAGGAAAAGGAAGCCCAGGACAAGCTCGCCGATGCGAAAAAGAAGCTCGACGACGCGAAAAAGAAACTCGAGGATGCCGCGCTGCAGATTGCGGATGGCGAAAAGCAGATTTCCGATAACGAAGCGCTTCTGGCCAGTTCAAAAACGCAGCTCGATCAGGGACGCAGCGCGCTCCAGTCCGGAAAGCAGCAGATCGCCGACGGCCTTGCTCAGATTGATGCCGGGCTGGCTCAGCTGCAGGGCATCGATACGACCGCCAGCGATCTGATTGCCAGGCGAGATGCGCTCACGCAGGCCATTCAGGGCGTCCAGTCCATCGATCAGGCCATTTCCGGAATCGAATCGCTCGATCAGGGTATCCAGACGCTGAGCCAACAGATTGCCGCGCTCGAAAGCGCCGATCCCCAAAATACGCAGCTGCCGGCTTTAAAAGAACAGCTTGCGGCGCTGCAGGCACAGCTGCAGGGCGTACTGGCCCAGGCAGTGCCCGGCGCGCCCGACGCAGCTTCCGCTCTAGCTGCGCTGAACACGCAGAAAAGTTCTATTCTCACCTCGATTGGCGGATCGCTCGATGCCGCAAACGCCTCTCTTACTGCCTTAAATGACGGAATTGCTCAGGCGCAGAGCGCCATCGTACAGCGCGACGCCTTAGTCAAACAGCGTCAGGAACTTGCGGCCCAGCAAAATGAGCTGGCTGCGAGTGAAACGCAGCTGGCCGCAAACCAAAAACGTATGACGATGGCGTAGCCCAGCTCAATCAGGCCCAAAACGATCTGGCAAAAGCCAGAAGCGATTACGCCAGCGGTCAGAAAGAATACGAAGACGGTCTGGCCGAATACAATACGAACAAAAAGAAGCCGAAGACAAAATCGCGGACGCGAAAAAGCAGCTCGACGATCTCGAAGCCAAATGGATCGTGCTCGATCGCAACTCGCATTATTCCTATAAAGACTACGAAGCCTGCGCCGACCGCATGGACGGCATCGCCTCCGTCTTCCCTGTCTTCTTCTTTCTCGTCGCCGCGCTCGTCTGCATGACGACAATGACGCGCATGGTCGATGAGCAGCGCAACGAAATGGGAACCCTCAAGGCCCTTGGCTACTCCCGCCGGCAAATCGCCGCGAAGTACCTGCTCTACGCGGGATCCGCTTCCGTTCTTGGCAGCATTCTCGGCTGTGCCGTCGGCATGTACGTGTTCCCGATGATCATCTACTCCGCCTGGAACATCATGTACAACCTGGAAGCCATTCAGTTCCGCTTCCAGCCGGGTCTGATGCTCTTTGCGTCTTTAAGCGTTACCGGCGTCGTGCTGCTCGCTGCGCTCTTCTCCATTATTAAGGAACTGCGCGAAGTGCCGGCCCAGCTCATGCGGCCAAAAGCCGCAAAGGCCGGCAAGCGGATTTTGTTAGAACGCGTCGGCTGGTTCTGGTCAAAGCTTTCGTTCATGCATAAAGTCACATTGCGCAACCTCTTCCGCTATAAGAAGCGCTTTTCATGACCGTCATCGGCATCGCGGGCTGTTCCGCCCTGCTGGTCGCCGGCTTTGGTCTGAACGACTCCATCAGCGATATCGTTCCGCGCCAGTTCCAGGCGATTTACCACTTTGATGCTGCCGTGGATGCCAAAGAAGAAGACGGACGGCAGCTGGCCGCCGATCTGAAAAAGGAAAAGGGCATCGAAGATACGTTCAATCTCGAAACCCTTCCTGTTACCGTTCACTATGACGATAAGGATGTGTCCGCCACGCTCAATATTGTCGAAGATCCTGAAGCCTTCGAAGAGTTCATGACGTTTATCCCGATGGACGGTTCCGAACGTCTGTCTTTAAACGACGGCGTTCTCGTTTCCGTCAAGACGGCCGAGAAAATGCACCTGTCCAAAGGCGATACGATCCTCTTCAAAACGGCGGACGATGAAGAAGTAGATCTTCCGATCGCCGGCATTTTCGAACAGTACACCGGCCACATGCTTTACGTAACGCAAAAGACGTTCGACCGTCTCCATGTTCAGGAAGAGCCGGACGCGCAGATTCTGCTGCTTAACGACGATACGTCTCCGGAATTTGAAAGCGAGCTGGGCAGCTGCGTTCTCCAGCACGAGGGCGTCCGGTCCGTCACCTTCTATTCGGCGACAATCGACAACTTTGAAAACATGATTTCCTCGATCAAGTCGATCGTAGTCGTTCTCGTTCTGTCGGCGGCGATGCTGGCGTTCGTGGTACTTTACAACCTTTCCAACGTCAACATTTCCGAACGTCTGCGTGAAATTGCGACCATCAAGGTCCTTGGCTTTACCGAAAAGGAAGTCAACGCCTACATCAACCGCGAAAGCATAATCCTTGCCCTCATTGGCGGACTCGTCGGTCTGCTGCTGGGCATTTACCTGCACGATCTGATTATGAACCTTGCCGAACTCGATACGATCCGCTTTGGCCGCACGATTTTCTGGCAGTCCTATGTCTATTCCATCGGTCTGACCATGCTTTTCGCTCTGCTCGTCAACTGGATCATGAAATACCGTCTGCGCAAGATTCAGATGGTAGAATCGCTCAAAGCGGTCGAATAAATCCGATCGCCTTACCGGCTATTTCCTGTCTCTCAGACGGAGCCCCGGTAACACGCATGCCTCAGACATACCTCTGGCACGCCTCAGTCCTGTTTTCCCAACGGCGAAGCAAAACCGCCTGCCAGCAAAGTTTTAAAACTTACGGCAGGCGGTTTTCTTATGTCCCGCAATACGCGCCGCTCGCTTCGGGCCATACAAAAACGCCGCCCGCAATACGGTTAGCGGTCGGCGAAATGATTTTGTAAAAAGCAGCTTCAGAACATATGCGAAGGATCAGATCAGACCGATCACCAGAATCACCAGAATGATGACCGGCAGAACGTACTTGCAGTAAGGGTGCAGCCACTCAGGCACTTTGGCGCCTTTTCCTTCGTTGGCTTCCTTGCGGAAGTTTTCCAGCCCCAGCCAAACTTGGTGCAGCAGAACAGAACGAAAATGAGCGATCCGCCAGGCAGCAAAATGTTGGAAACCAGGAAGTCTTCAAAATCCAGGATGGTCGTTCCCGCTCCTAGCGGTGCCGCGCCGGACAGAAGCGACCAGCCCAAAGCGCAGGGCAGCGACAGTACGAAGACTGCCGCCATATTGACCAGACACGCTTTTTTGCGGTCCCAGCCAAACAGGTCCATGCAGCTCGAAAGGATGTTTTCGAAAACCGCCAGAACGGTTGAGAACGCTGCAAACGTCATGAACAGGAAAAACAGCGCGCCCCACAGACGGCCAAACGGCATCGCGTTAAAGACGTTGGGCAGCGTGACGAAGATCAGACCCGGACCGGCATTGACATCGACCGAATAGGCGAAGCAGGCTGGAATGATGATCAGGCCGGCAACAATCGCGACAAACGTATCCAGAACGGCGACGTTGATCGATTCGCCGAGCAAGGCACGATCCTTATTAATGTAGGAGCCGAAAATCGCCATGGCACCAATACCGAGCGAAAGGGTAAAAAACGCCTGGTTCATCGCCGCGACGATGACATTCCACGGTCCGATTTCCATGAAGCGGTTCCAGTCCGGCAGCAGATAGTAGCGAAGACCGGCGTTGGCGCCTTCCAGAAACAGGGAGTTGATCGCCAGGACGCTCATTAAGATGAGCAGCGAAATCATCATCACTTTCGTTACGCGCTCGAGGCCTTTCTGCAGACCGAGCATGCAGATCAGAAAACCGGCGACGACAATGACGCCCATGTAAAATACTTCGCTGCCTGCATTGGCCAGCGTGGCATCAAACGCCGCACCGATCCCGGCGCCATCCAGACCTTCAAACCGGCCCAGACACATATCGACAAAGTACTTCAGCATCCATCCGGCGACGGTCGTATAAAACATCATGAGCAGGTAGTTGCCCGCAATCGCAAAACCGGTATGCCAGTGCCACTTGCTTCCTTTCGGTTCCAGCGTCTTATAAATTTTGGCTGGACTTTTCTGGGCGGCACGTCCCATCGCAAACTCCATCGTCATGACGGGGATGCCCAAAACCACGAGGAAGAACAGGTAAATCAGAATAAAAATTGCACCGCCGTTCTGTCCGGCGATGTAGGGGAATTTCCAGACGTTTCCAATACCGATCGCGCATCCGGCGCTCAGCAGGATAAAGCCCAGACGGGACCCCAGCTGTTCTCGTTTCATATGTAATTCCACTTTCCTTTTCTCTTGCGGCTTCTTCCCGGCCTTTCGCAAGGAAGCTTTCGCATTTTCTGCGATCGCTTGCGTCGGGAGCAGCCGTAATTTTTCAAAGATTCCGCCTGTCGGATGCGGACGGAATCAGTGTTTTCATTTTAGCGAAAATCGAAAAAACCATAGATTCCCGAAAATCCCCTCGGCCATACGCGGGGATTGATACGTTTTCCTGCCGGTTTTCGACCGTTTTTTCCATTTTTCAAGCCGCTTACAGCGCGCGAACGAGTTTTGAACGATCTGGACTGCACGCAAAAACACCGCAGCAGCCGCAGCGTATGGCTGCGGTTTACTGCGGCGTAATGGGTTGAGAAAGACGATGAATCCTGATGACCTGGAAAGAACTCGTCTTACTTCAGACCGTTCAGGCGGTCAGCTTCCGGTGCAATGCGCATCGTCAGCAGTGCACTGTTCAGGGCTCTGGCGGCTTCGTTAATCTCGTTCTGGGAAGCGGAAGCAGCGTTGATGACTTCATGCGCCTGCGTGATCGCTTCTTCCAGATCGGATCCGTTCACAAAGGAAGACTGCTGCGCGGTCGCCTTGTTCCAGGCCAGAAGAAGCTGGGAATAATCCAGATTCTGCACGGTCGGATTCTCGCTGGTGAAGCGGATGATTTCCGAAATTTCCGGCGCGTTTCCATCCGTCCATTCGATCTTCACGGACAGAATCTTATCGATATCGTTCGACCCCATCGTGTTCAGCGAACGTACCAGATGACCAAGAGTTTTCCATTCAATCTTGCCGTCTGTATTGACCGCGCGAACCGAAACGGTGGCATTGCTCAAAGTGCCTTTCTGAATGATGTTCAGCGTATTGGCATCGAGCTCGTCGGAGAAATCATACTGTACCGATCCGGCCTGGCTGGAGGCTGGTTTGTAGGACGTGGACAGATCGCTGTCGAACATGTTGAGCGCGCTGTGGTTTTGCGCTTCTTCCACAGCAGCCGTTACGGCTGGATGCGGAACGGATTTGTATTCGCCGTCGTTGATCAGAATTTCATTGAACAGTACGGCCCGGCTGGCGTTGCCTGCGGTGAAATAAATGCGGATATAGCGGGCGTCCTGCGCGGTTTCGAGCGTTCCGACTTTGGTAACCTTGTTCGGATAGCGGCTGCTGGCCATGTAGCCGGCATCGGCATCCTTGGCCGTTACGTCTGCGTCATCCGTGTTTTCCACACCGTCACCGATTTCCATAACGTCCGTCCAGTTTTCAAGGTCGCTGGAAATCTGGATTTTCGCGTCGCGGATATAGTTGACGGCGCTGTCCTGGTTTACGATTTCCAGTTTGGAAATCGAGCGGTTCTGACCGAGGTCATAAATAATTTCGGAGCCTTTTGCGGGGAGCGTGGCGAATTCGGTGGTGGTATCCACATCGCCGTCAAACGCCGCTCCATTGTCACGCGTATCTTCGCTCGCCCAGCCGGCGGACGTAATGCCGACCGTATCCGAGAGACGGTACGGACCGCTGATCTTCGTTACCGTTACCGAAAGCGGCGTACTGAGATCTGCGGAAACGGAAGCATCCGTCGTATTGATCAGACGTACATAGCGGGCATCTTCTGCACTGGACGCATCCGCTGCAACGCTTACCCATTCGTATCCGTTGCGGGAAACTTCCAGTGACAGGCTGCCCAGGTCTCCGTGCGTAAGCGACGCGATTTTCGTAATCTCGCCAAGATCAACGCCGGCGTATTCCCCAGCTTTGAGGACGAGATTCTGACCATCGCTGGTCAGCAGCTGGCGGCCGTTTTCGATTTCCGAAGTTACCGCGCTGGTGCTGTCCGCATTGGTGATCAGATGTTCTGTATCGTAATCCGAACCGTCGCCTGGAACGACGTTGAATTCGGCAATCTGGAGCCATTTGTGGACGCTTTCCAGGTTATTAATGCGAATGGCTTTTACGCTTGCACCATGAAGTTTTACACGGAAGGTACTTTGCGCCGACTCCGGTTTTGGATCGGTATACTCGCCGGCGGTTTTCCATGTGGTACCGTCTTCGGAGTATTCCAGAGCGAAATGCGTGAGCTTATCGTTTTTCGCGCCGCCGTTGACAAAGACGATTTCGTTAAGCTGAACGGCCTCCGAGAACGTACGGGTTACGATCGGGCCGACTGGTGCGTAATCGCCTGGCGTTGAAATCCAGGCGAAGGTGGACGTATCGCCATCCGTCATCTGATCCGCCGTGCTCTGCTGATAGTAGGCGCAGCCGTCTCCCAGCGTGAAGGTGGAAGAAGGCAGTTCGATCTCACTGCTCCCCCTGCTCCGGATTGATTCGAATGTCGCGAACGCCAAGCCAGGTGTTGGTTTTGTCTTCGGTAGAAAGAACACGGACTCCTCGCACGCCCTTCAGATCGAGATCACTCAGATGGATTTCCTGCGGCGTTGTATACACGGTGTCATTCAGATCGGTCCAGGTTTTACCGTCCGCGGTGATCTGCACTTTGGCTTTGGAGAACGTATCATTCAGGTTGCCGGACTGACCGAGCAGGAACTGAATTTCGTAAATGTCTTTCGGCTGGGTATATATGACACCAACGTAGTCGCCTGCAGAAAGGGTGCTTGGCGTTTTGAAAACGATCTGCGTCGAGGCATTGCCGTCAAACACATTGTCCAGCGATCCTTCCGGCGTATCCGAACGGCTGGTAATGAACGTCGCCGTATCCAGGTTCGGGTCGATCAGCGGAAGAATCCGTGCGGAAAGCGCCGAATCCAGTGCGTTCATGAACGGCGTGATGTGAATGCGGCCCGCCTTGGCGTATTCCGTATGATCCACGTAATGGAAGCCATGGGTTCCCGCCTGGGTCTTGGCGTTCTGGGCGCTCGCAAAATGATCCCATACCGCCGCGGTGGATTCGCCGTGATTCAGTGCGCTGAGGGCATCGAGATAGCCGAGCACCGCGCTGGTCGTATCATCCCATGCGTCAATCCAGTAAATGATCTGCGAGAGCGTCCGTTTGTTTCCGGTTTCTTCGCGATACGTTCTTGCGGCATCACGCAGCTTCTCAAATTCAGCGCGGATTTCGGCGATGTCTTCGTCCGTAATCGTCTGGTTTCCAGTCAGCTTTGCTTTAAAAGCGTCCAGCTTCGGACTGAGTTCTTCGGATTCGCTGTTGCCGATCTGCTTCGAGTTTTTCATGTGCTTGGAAAGCTCGCGATAGGCGTTCGAACCCGCGGTTTCTTTACCGGTTCCATGGTCGATATAGGCGAAGGAGTCGTTCCATACCTGAGTGTAGTGATCCGCGTCGCTCCAGATATTCCACGCATAATCGGCGTTGGTGAACAGACCCTGCTTGCTGGGCTCCGACTGCTGCATCGGGTTCAGAACGATGCCGTTAACCGTATTTGGATTGGTATTGGGCTTGAGTACCGCTTCGGCACCGCCCATGATCAGGCCGTCTTTCGTATTGTCGGAGCATGGCCAGTTGATCCACATGAACGCCGGGCGTCCCATTCGTTCATAAAAGGATCGTTGAACGAAGGTCCGACTTCGCCCCAGATCCGGCCGCCGGTCTGCACGATGGAAACCGAATCCGGCAGCTGCTTGAGCGTCTGCATTTCCGCGCTCGAGCCGTTGCCCATGTAATCCGCCGGGCAGAAAATCATGTCGGATTTCAGACCCGGATATTCGGACTGCTTAGTTTTGATCCATTCGGTCAGATCCGTCATGAGCGTGACGTAGTTTTGCGGATTGCCGCCAGGCACCGCGGCATCGTCTGCCAGAATTGCGAACTGTTTTACGCCGACCTGCATCAGCTGTTCGAATTTGTCCTCGATGATCTTCAGATCGCGCGCATAGTTATCTCCGAAATTCACGGCATTATGCATGAAGGGGTGCAGCGCGTAAATGTAGTAGCACTTGGATTTGTTGCCGGCTTCTGCAAGCTCTTTATGCTTCTGCAGCTCGTCTTCCGTATACAGTTCCCGCCATTTGGCGTTATGCTTCGGGTCATCTTTTGGCGCATAGAAGTAGCCGTTGAGCTTATAGTCGCCGCCAAATTTCATTAAATCGAGACGGTCTTCGTGGCTCCACGGGTTTCCGTAGTAGCCTTCAATGAAGCCGCGGGTTTTGACGTCGGCAAAATCTTCGATGCGCAGGCTGCGGACCTCACGGTTTTCCACCTGCGAGAAAATATGCTTCAGCGACGTCAGGCCGTAAAGGCCGCATCGGTCGATACGCCCAGAATGGCAATCGTTCCCTCGCCGATTTCCAGCGCATAGCTGTCGGTCTTTTCAAACAGATCTTTGGCTGCAATCGTATGGGTTTCAAAATAATCCGCTGCGGGGATTCCTCGCCCTGGATTCCGACGAGCAGATTGGTTTTGCCCTCTTCTGGCGTGTCGCCTTCGCTCAGGGTTACGTCCTGACCGAGCAGAGCGAATACCTCTTTGGCATGGTCTTTTGTGAACTGGTCAATTCCTGCCGAATACACGACATGGACATCCTTAGAAACCGTCGTCGCGCCTGTTCCGTACACAACAGACTGCGGCGTCGGATAAATTTTATATTCAGCGCTTGCGGCTCCCGTATCCGGTTCGGATGCGGCAGCGGGCAGGCTGAATGAAGGAATCAGCATTGCGGCGGCTAAAAAGCTGCTCGCAATTTTCCTGGAAGTTTTCCTCATTTTTCCTCCTTATGACACCATTCAAAATGGTGCAGCGGATTAAGCGTACCATTGAGAGCGTATTCACTCAAGCGTTTTCAAGGAATTCTTTCAGATCAAGGAATGATACTTTTTCACTCAGATCCTATCCGTGTCGGATAGGATCTTGCGCTGTTTCCAATATTTATTTTCTATTTATTTTCTATTTATTTTCCTGTCTTTCTGTGCGAGTGCCGGAATTCTATGTACTGGGTTTCTATTCAGCGCGTTTTAAACCGCGTTCCGATCTCGTTCTGTCGTGCCCTCTCCTGCACAAAAACGGCCCCGGATTTGGAAGCCATCCAGGCATCGTCCAAATCCGGGACCAGATTTATATTTCATCATTCCGTTTTCACAAAATCGAATCTGTGCGTTCGGGGTAAAACTTAGATTTCTTCGAGTGCAGAAGCCGAAGGGGTCTTTCGGGCTTCGAGCAGAACATCGTTCAGGCTCTTGGCTGCTGCATCGACCGCTTCCTGACTGCGCTTATTGCGGTAAGCCGCTTTTGCGCTGTCAAGTCCGGCCCCAAGGGCACTCTGGGACGCTTCGTTGAAATCACTCAGCGTGAGACCTTCGCCTTTATCGATTGCGGCTTTCAGCAGCGTCGTATCGATTTCTTCGAGGGATGCCTTGTAGGCGATGATTTCCGAAACGACTGGCTGTGTGCCTTCCGGCCAGCTGATCTTCACGGTCAGCACTTTATCGATATCGACTGCGAACTGGCTGAGCGAATGGTCGAGCGTTCCGAGGTCGTACCATTTCTTTTCGCCGTCTTTAACGCCAAGAACGGAGAAGGCAGCCTTGCTGGCGTCGCCTTTGGTGATGACGTTGAAGTGGTTCTTTTCGAGGCCTTCGGGTAGTCGTATTCGATGAATCCGGCTGCATCGGTATCCGGTGTCCATGCGGTAGCAAGACTGCCGTCAACCAGGTTAGCTGGAATATAGTCTTCGCGCTGTGCGGAATCCGTACGGAATGCGGCGTTGTAAACCGGAACGTACGCGCCGTCATTAATTTCAATTTCATTGAAGCCAGCGAAGCGAACGTCGTTATCGGCAGTGAACTCAATCTTCACGTAGCGGGCATTCGTCGAAGTAATTTCGCCGGAAGCCATGACTTTGTTTGGATAGGTGGAAGACGCGGTAAAGAGTTCGGAGTTTACCGCATTGACTGTCAGCTCATTGGTATCGGGCTGACCATCACCGATTGTAAAGACTTCGGTCCAGTTTCCCTTATCGGCAGAAACAGAGACTTTGAAGTCGGTCAGGTAGTTGGTTGCGGAATCCTGCGTGTAAATCGTCACTTTGGAAACCGGACGGAGCTGTCCAAGATCGTAGATGATGTTCTGGCCCGCTTTCGGGTAGTCCGCAAAGAGGGTTGTCGTATCTACGTCGCCGTCAAAGGCTGCGCCGTTATTGCGGGTATCCTGATAGCCGTACTCGTCATCTTTGCCCATCGTCGAGGAATCCAGCTTGATCACCGCTTCGGTCTTGCATGTAACGGTCATTACATCGTCGATGGTGAAGGTTACCGGCTGGTCGGTATTGTTGATCAGACGGACATAGCGGCCAATCGGATCTTTGGCATCAAATGCCTGCCATTCGTAATCGTTGCGGCTTGTCTGAACGCTCAGACCTGCTGCATCAGTTCCTGGATCAATCGATTCCATCTCAACGATGCGTTCCAGATCCATACCGAGGTATTCGCCCGGCTGGAGCGTAATGCTGCCTTCCGCCTTCAGTTTGCTTTCGGCTGCGGTGAAGAAGACGCCGGCTTCAATGTCGGTGTTGGTCATCAGATGGCTGGCGTTGTACGGATCGCCAGCTTCGGTTTCTACAGTAAATTCAGAAAGCTGAACCCAATTTTCTACCGCTTCGAGGTTGCGCAGACGCACGTATTTTACCGATGCGTTCTGCAGGTCGAAGTTGTATTCATCGGCGCCTTTTGGCGTACTGGTGAACGTTTTGTGTTCGGTCCAGTTCGTTCCGTCTACAGACGTTTCGAGAACGAAGCTGGTCCATTTATCGGCGGAAGAGCCGTTGCCCATAATGATATGGACGTTGCGTGCGCGGACTTCTTCGCCGTATGTCCAGGTAAAGGTATCGCCGACAGCGGCTTTCTGGTTGGTCCACAGGTACGTGGAAGCATCGCCGTCATAGGCTTTCTCTTTCGTGTTCGTCTGATATGCGCCATTTCCTGCAGGGAGGGAGAAGGAGCCTTCTCCGGTTTCCCCGCTGTCGCCTCCGGCTTCTGGATTGAGGACAAAGTCACGGACGCCAAGCCAGATGTTCGGGTTACTGCCTGTGCACAGAACGCGCATGCCCAGAACGTTTTTCAGGCCAAGGCCAGTCTGGCTCATGTCGGTGGTACTGCTCGTTTCTTCTCCGATATCGATCCAGTTTACGCCATCCTGGGTGTACTGCAGTTTGGCGGACGGGAATGTATCGTTCAGGTTTCCGGACTGACCAAGAAGGATGCTGACAGAATCGACATCAATCGGGGTTGTGCGCATGACACCGATGTAATCGCCAGGTTCTACTTTGCTTGGGGTTTTGTAAATGATTTCCGTATTCGGATTGCCATCGGTGGCGTTGGCCATGGAGCCGGTCGGCGTATCGATACGGTTGGTAATGATATGAACGCGGTCTGCACTCGGATCAACGAGCGGCAGAATCTGGTCAGACAGAAGCGTGTCCAGACGGTTCATGAACGGAGTGACGTATTTCGTTCCGGCTTTCGCATATTCCCAGTGATCGATGTACCAGAGTTTATGCGTTTCGGACTGGTCGCGGGCAGCCTGTGCTGCGGAGAACGAATCCCAGATTTCCGACAGCGGTGCGCCGCTTTCCAGCTTGTCGATGGTATCGAAGTAGCCAAGAATCGCATCGGTCGTATCTTCCCAGGCATCAATCCAGTACGTGATCTGGCCAAGGGTACGTTCGTTGCCGGTATATTCACGGTAATCCAGGGCGGCCTGGTGCAGTTTTTCGAATTCAGGACGGAGCGCTTTTACATCGTCGACGACGGTCGCGTCGCCGGCTGCCAGCTTATTGCCCAGAGCGCTCATGGCATCCTTGATTTCAACGGATTCTTCCGTGTTCACAGCTCTCGAATACTGCATGTGCTTGGACAGTTCACGATACGCGGCAGAACCGATGGTATCTGTGGAATCGCCATGGTCGATATAGTTAAAGGAATCGTGCCATACGGAATCGTATTTTTCTTCCGAAGTCCAGATGTTCCAGGCGTAGTCCGCATTGGTGAAGATCGCCTCTTTGGACGGTTCCGACTGCTGCATCGGGTTCAGAACGATACCGTTCACGGTTTCCGGATTCGTATTCGGTTTCAGGAAGGTCAGCGCGGCACCCATGATCAGGGAATCCTTGGTGTTGTCCGAGCAAGGCCAGTTGATCCACATGAACGCTGGACGCCCCATGTTGGAATAGAAACGGTTGTTAAAGGAAGGACCGACTTCACCCCAGACACGTCCTCCGGTTTCGATGATCGAAACGGAATCCGGCAGCTGCTTGAGCGTCTGCATCTGCTGGCTGCTGCCGTTGCCCATATAGTCGTTCGGACAGAAAATCATGTCGGTTTTCAGGCCCGGATATTCGGACTGCTTGGTTTTGAGCCAGTTGGTCAGATCGGTCATGAGCGTTACGTAGTTCTGCGGTTCGCCGCCTGGAACACCGGCATCGTCAGCCAGAATGGCGAACTGTTTTACGCCCACACCCATCATCTGTTCAAACTTGTCCTTGATGATCTTCAGATCGCTCTGGTAGTTGGAACCGAAGCTGATCGCATTGGTCATAAAGGGATGAAGCGCGTAAATGTAATAGCATTTGGATTTGTTTCCCGCTTCCGCCAGCATGGCGTGGTTTTTCAGTTCTTCTTCGGTATACAGTTCACGCCATTTTGCATTGTGCTTGGGGTCGTCTTTCGGGGCGTAGAAATAGCCGTTGAGCTTATAGTCGCCGCCAAATGTCATCAGATCCGCACGGTCTTCAAAGGACCACGGGTTTCCGTAGTAGCCTTCGATAAATCCGCGGGTCTTAACGTCCGCGAAGTCTTCCATGCGCAGGTTTCGAACTTCCTTGTTTTCCACCTGTTTGAAGATGTGTTTCAGCGAAGTCAGGCCATAGAAGGCGGCATCGGTAGAAACGCCCAGAATGGCAATCGTTCCATCCTGAATTTCAAGCGCATAGCTATCGGTCTTGGAAAAGAGATCCTCAGCCGTAATGGTATGCGTGTCAAAGTAGGTTTTCGCCGGAGAATCCTCGCCCTGGATTCCGACCAGCAGGTTTGTTTTTCCCTCAACAGCAGCATCGCTCGTCGTGAGTTTTACATCCTCGCCAAGAAGCTTGAAAACATCTGCTGCATGATCTTTCGTGTACTGGTCAATGCCTGCAGAGTAGACAACGTTCACGTCATTGCTGATTGTCGTCGTTCCAGTTGCGTAAACAACGGAATGAGGGGATCAGCATAGCAGCGGCTAAAAAGCTGCTTGCGATCTTTCTGGAAGCTTTCCTCATGTTTCCTCCTCTTTCCATCCATCACAGATGGTCTCATGATTTCAGGTTAGCATTGTGCACGCTTACACTCAAGAGCACCCCGCTTGTTTTTCCGCGATGAAGTGAGTGATTTGCGCATAAAACTGAAGGGAAATGATTATGAATTGATACTGCCTATCTATTTTTATATCTGCCTGCGATCTCTGTCCTGAGCGATCTTCATTACTCTTCTTTCCGCGTTTTCCTGGATGGTCAGCAGGCAGCCCTGCACGGCAGCATGGGCCTGAAACCGGACCGGGCGCAGAACCCAGAACCCAATCCGAAGAACTTACGCCGGAAGAACACGAATATACCCATTCCCTGACGAACTCGAACATAACCATGTAACTCGAACATAACCATATAAAGAAAGGCGGCTGCAGATTTCGCTCTGCAGCCGGCCTTTGAATTCTTTGGCAATTCGGTTTCCATTGTAAATCGGGAAGAATCCGACTGCCTTGATTTCCTGCTCGATCAGCCGGATTATTCAAGGTTCAGCAGATCTTTACTGGATTTCAGACGAAGAACAAGTTCTGCCGAAGCGAGTTCTCTGGCCATGCGGTCAATTTCCGACTGCGTGACCTCTTCTGCACTTCTGAGCGCTTTTGCGCGTCCAAAGGCTGCGGAGAATTCACTCTTGTCTTTGTCCTGATAGCTGGCCAGCTTCGTATTGACGTTCTGGCCTTTGGCAATGGCCTGATTCAGAAGCGTCCAGTTCAGTTCCACAACCGGTTCTTCTTCGGCCCACTAGGCGTACAGGGTCAGGCTCTGCTCCGGTTTGCCTGCGCAAAATCGAATTTGTTCGTGCAGCTTTCCTCTGTAAACCAGCCTTCAGACGTGTAGCCGGTGGGAACCGGATCGCTCAGCTTCGTGATGGAAGATGCACAAAGGCAGAGAACATCTTCCGATTCTTCCTCGATCTGCGCATCGAAGGTGACGCGGACGGTCAGCGTTGCCGATTGGCTGTCGCTCGAACCGTTTTCTTCGCTGCCCACTGCGGTAACGGTAATTGTCCAATCGCCTTCTTTGGTCAGAGCCGTCGCAAACTCGGTTTACGTTCCGGCCATGCCGCCCTGCGTCCAGTCGATTCCATCCGGATCCGTCAGCGTCACGCCATACCCGCTGACTTTTCCTTCACCCGCTTCTACTGCATCCCAGCGGAATGTTCCGCTCAGTACGCCGGTTTCACTACGGGATGTGCTAACTCTGAGTTTAGCCGGGGCATCCAGGGCTGTGAGGATCCGCGTACACCTGGCGTAAATCACGGTATCGGTTTCTGGTTTTGCCGTTTCGAAGTTAAAGGCGTTTTTGCCTTCGGAATCCGTAAACCAGCCCTCAAACGTATAGCCTTCACGAACCGGATTGGCCGGTTTTGCGATGGAAGAACCGGACAGATCGCCCCTCTCCTGGCCGGACGCAAATAAATAAGCAAAAAATAAAAATAAATGCATAAAAAACAGGAGCCACAGAGTTTTATTGCAGCTCCTGAAAGGAAATCAAATTAAGCGGAAGAATCGTCAGTCGGTTTAGACAGTAACGATTTTCATCATGTTGGTCGATCCGCTTCCAACTGGATAGCCGGCTACAACGATGATGTTGTCTCCGTGATGCAGACCGTTTTTCAGAGCGATGTTGCGAGCGAGCTGAACGTCGTTCTGCTGGGTGTTCTGCACGTCGGTAACGACAGGCTGTACACCGAAGACAGGAAGCAGAGAGCGCTGAACTTTTTCATCGAAAGTTACCGCAATGATCGGTGCTTCCGGACGGAATTTCGCCAGACGTTTAGCGGTCAGGCCGGACTGTGTGAAGGCAATGATGGCCTTGATGTCCATGGCCAGAGCGGTTTCCGCAGCGGAAATGGCGATGGAGTCGCTCATGTTGCGCTTGGAAGAAGCAATACCATCAGCCAGACGTTTCTTGTAGTCAATCATCGGTTCGATGGCATTGGCAATTTTTGTGAATGTATGAACGGCTTCTGCTGGATAGCTTCCTGCAGCTGTTTCAGCGGAAGTCATAACCGCATCGGTGCCATCCATGATCGCATTGGCAACGTCACTGGCTTCTGCACGAGTCGGACGCGGGTTGCCCTGCATGGATTCGAGCATGTGGGTAGCGGTGATAACCGGCTTGCCGGCATCGTTTGCCATTTTGATCATCTGTTTCTGGTAGATTGGTACGTATTCGAGTGATACGTTCACGCCGAGGTCACCGCGGGCAACCATGATGCCGTCGGCTACTTCCAGAATGTCAGGCAGGTTGTCGAAACCTTCCTGGTTTTCGATTTTCGCAATGATCTGAATATCATCCTTGCCTTCGGAAATGAGAACATCCCGAACCGCAAGAACGTCTTCTTTACGACGTACAAAGCTCAGAGCTACGTAGTCGATATCGTTTTTCGCACCAAAGCGCAGATCCGCTTCATCTTTCTTGGAAAGGAAAGGCATGGAAAGAATGATTCCTGGCAGGTTGCAGCCCTTCTTAGACTTCAGGAAGTGGGGGTTGGCTACAATTCCTTTGAATTCCTTGCCTGGAGTAACTTCCGTAATATCCACGCGCATTTTACCGTCATCCATCAGGATGAAGTCGCCGGGTTTTACATCGTTAAAAACTTCCGGTACGCTGATCGCAAATCTTTCGCGGTTGCCGAGCAGTTCCGCATCGTTGACGATGGTCACTACGTCGCCTTTTTCAAACTGGACGCCGCCGTCTTCAAATTTGCCAAGACGAATTTCCGGGCCCTTGGTATCGAGCATGATACCAATCGGTTTTTTCATTTCCTTGGAAACCTGGCGGATGCGCTCGATCCGTGCTCCATGTTCCTCATAATCGCCGTGAGAGAAGTTCAGACGGCAGATGTTCATACCTTCTTCGACCAGCTTTGCGATCATTTCAGGGTTTTCGCTGGCTGGGCCGATCGTACATACAACTTTTGTTTTTTATCCATACATACACCTCTAGAGTTGAATCCGTTGAGATTTTAAACCATTCCCCTCGCAATTGCACGAATGATCTCTCTATCCGAGACGTTCGAACAGGTTGGTGAGCGGTTTTTCGATTCAGACGGCATAACAAGTGCTTTTTCGATCGGGAAAGACGTGATCTTGTTATTCCGGATAGCGACACACTGTCCGCCGATGCCCTGCATCAGCAAGTCCACGGCCTTCTCGCCCATTTGGCTGGCGAGCATACGGTCAAACGGGCAGGGCGAGCCGCCGCGCTGGATGTGACCAAGAACGGTAGCCCGGCCGGAGAAGCCGGTATTGAGCGTAACTTTTTCGCAAACTGGTGAACATCGGTAATTTTTTCCGAAATGATGATGATCGCGTGCTTTTTCTTTTTAATCTGATCGAGATCGCGCAGACGATCGAGAATATCCTGCTCATCAAAACCGCTTTCGCTGGTAACAACGATTTCCGCTCCGCAGGCGATACCTGCCCACAGGGCGAGGTCGCCGCAGCGGTTTCCCATGACTTCTACAATGGAGCAGCGGTGATGCGAGTTGGATGTATCCCGCAGTTTATCGACTGCATCGACAATTGTTTCGAGAGCTGTCATGAATCCGATCGTAAAATCCGTACATGTAATATCATTATCAATCGTTCCCGGCAGACCAATGCAGTTAATGCCCATGTGAGTCAGTTCAAGCGCGCCTCGGTAAGAACCGTCACCGCCAATAACAACTACAGCGTTAATGCCGCGGCGTTCAAGCTGCTTGATGGCTTTTTACGGACTTCCACATCCTTGAATTCCGGCAGACGGGCAGACCCGAGAACGGTTCCGCCCCGGGTAAGAATTTCGCTGACGGATTCGGAAGTGAGCGGCTCGATATAGCCTTCAACCATTCCTTTATATCCGTTGAAAATTCCATAGACTTCCAGTCCGGCATTGATGCCTACACGAGTGATGGCACGTACCGCTGCGTTCATTCCGGGGAATCGCCGCCGGAAGTAAGAATGCCAATTCGTTTAATCATCTTATCCTCCCTCATCCGCAACTGATTTTTGTTTAAACGGTGCCTCGCAGTGCCGCTCGATGATAAACCTTCCCTTTCGCTTAATAAGGAATGGCGGGCAATGGAAGCGCTGGGCAGAATTCGTCCTCCGTTCTACGGATGAATCTGTATCAATTTTAACATAGTCAGGCACAAGCAGGATTTGTGCCTTGCACGGTTTGGCTTAGAGCTTTGCGTTTTCAATATCCTTTAAAACCGTCTCGCTGTCGGTTTCCGGCTTGACCTTCTCATAGGCTTTGAGAATGATGCCGTTTTCATCGATCAGGTACGTTGTCCGTACGGTACCGAGAACCTTTTTCCCATACATGGTCTTTTCCTTTACGACATCGTATTCATGGAGAACCTTTCGTTCCGGATCGGCGAGCAGCAGAAACGGAAGCTCATATTTGGCTTTGAAGTTGGCGTGGGAGCGGATCGTATCCTTGGAAATGCCGATGACGACCGCGCCTTCCTTTTCAAAGTCTTCAAAATGGTCCCGGTAACTGCAGGCCTGTTTTGTACAGCCAGACGTATTGTCTTTCGGATAAAAATACAGAACGACTTTCTTTCCTCTATAGCAAGAGAGCGTGTGCAGATTTCCATCCTGATCCGGCAGCGTGAAATCCGGAGCCGGTGTTCCTGGAGTAAGCATGATTTAAATTCCCTTCTGCGCTTTGCGCGCTTCCCTATTGTACCTGTAAACCGTTTTCATGCATCGGAAGAATGCAAAATTTGTATCCGTTTTCCAGACCTGCTGCCGGCCTCTTTGCATTCTTTTCTGCCGATCCGTACCAGAGGCCCGCTTCCCCATATATCTTCCCCATATATGGATATACAGGGATATGGTTTCAGGGATCTGTGCCGTGAGAAAATTTTGCGTCTCACTTTGCCCTTCCTATGTATCTTTTGTTTGTATCTTTTGTTTCTTTCTGTGGGCCTCCTATCTATGTCCCTTCCTGTCTATGTTCCTTCCTATGCGCATCTCCCGTTCCCCGCCCAGCAAAAAAGCAGCCCGAAAGCTGCTTTTCTGATTTCTGATAATGGGTAAAGCGAAAGAGAAGACTACTGCAGATCCGCGAACGTTTTCAGACGTTCAGCTTCTTTTCCTGAAGGCCGGTGAACATCTTGGCCATGTCTTTTACATTGTTGGTTTCCAGCAGTTTGATGTAGTCATTGCGCATCTCGAGAGGGATGACAATCGGGGTCTGGTTGTTGGCGATCAGCATAGAGTTGATCAGAATGCGGCCGGTGCGTCCGTTTCCATCCGAGAACGGATGAATGTTCTCAAACGAAATGTGCATGTCCGCTACGTCTTCCATCGTAAATCCGTTTTTAACGAGGTCATTATATTTGGCAATGAAACGGTTCAGGAAGGATTCGATTTCATCAGGTCCTGGGAATACCTTGGTCGATCCGGATACGATAGCCGGATCTTCACGATAGGCTCCGCCGAACATGATGTTTTCGTTGATCGTATCGTTGACGGACATCAGATATTCGGCCGTCAGCGGTTCGCCGGCGTTCAGACGCTTTAGCATCTGCATCATGGCACGCTTGTGGTTGATCGCCTGATGAATCTCCTTGGCATTGGCGTTGATGGCGCAATGGTTGGAGTCAAAGGTCAGCGCGTAGGTTTCATTACGCGTCAGGGTACTGCCCTCAAGAGCGTTCGAGTTGTAGACAACCCGGGTGATGAAATCTTCGAGGTAACTCTGGTTATTGTTAAGTACTTCAATAATTTCCATTTTGTTTCTCTCCTTGCTGGGTCACAAATCATTATAGAGGATTTTATGGATGCCGTTTCAATTTTTTGCCCGCTGGAGAGCGGATATTATGCATATCGTCATTTTATTTCATCTGATTCGGATTTATATTCCGTCTTATATTAATGGGATATTTATCCTCATAGAATGAATGTGCCCCAGAGCAGCCTGAATCTGGGCAAATCGCAAGAAAATCATCGGACATATCCGCAAAAGGAATGCGGCTTTTGAGTATCAAAAATTAAAAAATCCTTAATTCGTATAAAGATAATGTTAAGGCTAAGAAAGAATATAAAGATTCATGAGAGCCATTTCACGCAACGAATGTACAAATTTGATTGATTTTTATCTTCATAAAAAACAAATTGTACAAATTATCCGCTCTGCGTTTAAACCGAGAAAGGGCAAGACTAGCTCTATTTGCCACTTTTCTCATCAATTTAACGCTTTCGCCACAATATTAAGAACTCAAATGTACCTCAATGAAAGCGCGTTCAAATTAGTTATTATTGATTCCCCCTTTATTTAAAGGACGATTGCTGCAAATAAAGTTTTCGGATTTTCTTTCTAAAAAGGTTGCATCTTTACTCGGGTAAGACATAAAATAAAGATGCAATTAAGAAATGCATTCCTTCAGGAAATGCAAATCTAAGACACTGACCTATCAAGAAAAAGGAAACAATTATGTTTCGGAGGAAAAATAATATGAAAGATGCCGTATTGTTCTACACGTCGCCTGGATGCGCAAGCTGCCGCAAGGCAAAAAGATGGCTCGAAGATAACCACATTAATTTTGTTGAAAAGAATATCTTCTCCAACCTGCTTTCTGAAGCTGAGATCAAATATCTGCTTTCCCGTTGCGAAAACGGTACAGAAGACATTATCTCGACACGTTCAAAAGCGTATCTCACACTGAAGGAAGAAATCGATGAAATGTCACTGACCCAGCTCACTCGTTTTATCCAGAGAAACCCGTCGGTTCTGAAACGACCGATCATGTTATCCGAAAAGAATATGGTCGTTGGCTACGATGATGACGAAATCACAGCCATGATCCCGGTTAGCCGTCGTAAAGAAGAGCTTCGCCGGATCGAACGTTCCATCTTGGAATCCACACTCGAACTTCGTACGTTTTAACTTAGACTTGTAATTCACGGATCTATCCTCACCCATGAACTTCAAAGGGCGGCCTTCGCAAATCAAAGCAAAAGCCGCCTTTTTCTTTTGCCAAAAAGCCAGGGCATGCCCTGGACTTTATATTTCGGAATTTCATCATCGACAGGCAGGCGGTTTTTAAAGAATAACGCGTAACTATACGTCATCCTATGTCACGTCATTCTGTGCCGCCCGGATTGTCTCTTTGTCAGTTTTCTTACTTTCCGTTTTCCTGCTTATTTGGTTTTTGGATCGAAGCATGTCACCGCTCCGAAGAAGCTTTTTGTTCCATCGGGCTGAACAATCATGCCGCCTTTTTCGTCGATCGCATAAACCGGACGGTGGCGTTCGCTCAGTGCCCGCTCAATATGCCGGAGCTGATGGGGCGTGTTCTGAAAATGCACTTCCACATCGAAGTCCGTGAGATAGCCGAGTCCGTTTTTCCAGCAGAACTGCGGATAATCTTCATCCGGGGTAATGTGGTATTCCCTAAGCTGGATCATGGCGCCGGCGGAATAGCCGATCACCAGACCCTGATAGCGCCGAAGCAGGCCGGAAAGCTTCTTTTCCCGAATGCGCCGATACATCAGATCCGGCGCGCCGCCAGTCAGAAGAAGCACACTGGAATTAAGAATGGCTTCTTTCATCTGCGGGATGGAGTCGGTGAAGTAATTGACCCAGTGAATCTGTTTTTCTTTCAGGCCGTAGGCGAAAAACACATCCGTATTCGAGCGGTACCAGATGCCCTGGCCCTTCTTGTACTGACGGTTCCAATCCTCAAGCGTTTTCGTATCGTCAAAAAAGCTGAATGCCAGAACGCAAACTTCGTCATCCGGGGCAAGGAGCGGCTTCAAAGCCGGTCGAACCCATTTTTCATCAATCATCGACGTGTTCATCAGTACGCAGGTCCGCTCAATTGAAGCCGCAGGCCGTATGGAAAACGCGTGCGGATGGCGAAGCGGCGTGTCTTTCACACTCGTCCAGGTCCGCACAAGATCCGTTTTGCCTTCCACGGGATTTTTGAGATTTTGTCTGTCCACTACAATTTCCAGATCTTCCGGCTCTGGTCTGGACCAGAGCGCATCTGCGCCATTGGGCATGCAGAAAACCAGTCCACAAAGATCCTTTTCTTCCATCGTCTGCGTCTCGTTCCACTTTTTAGCAGAGCGGGTGTCATTCTCGATACCAGTTTCATTTCCGTTTTCTCTCCTGCAGCTGCGTCTGTCCATCCTGCCGGCAGTCCCGCACAACCGCGCGTAATATTCACCTTATCGTGCGCCGGATTCCCCGTTTTGTTTCGCGGTAAATCTTCCCGCCGTTTTTAAGTGTCGCCTGCAAAGCGACCGGTCAGCCTGCCAGCTTTAGCAGGATTCGCTCGTCCCATTCAGACTGAGTGGACAGCTCCTGAATTTTAACAAATCCGGAGCGAACGCTCGACTCAACGCGGACAGGATAGGGAGAAGATACGGCAGAAACGGTTAGAACGTACCGTTCAAAAGCATTTAATGAAGCACCTTCTCTACCGAAACCGCAACCCCAAGAATTTGAAACTTCGGATTGAAGAAATCTTCGTAATCCGGATTGTCAGCCCGCAGCATCGTCACGCCGTCTTTCTGAATCAGGCGGCGCACGACGATGGCGCCATTCACATCCGCTAGAACCAGATCGCCGCTCTGCGCAGCGGAGGTCTTGTCCAATTTCACAGTATCGCCGGCGTCGATTTTATTCATGACATTATCCCTGGCTGTCCAGGTAAAGGACTGGCCGTTGAGATCATTCATGTCGGATTTGCTGAGAAGGTAATCGCGGGTGGTATGCAGAGCTTTTCCCACGCCTCAATGTTGTTGAGCGGGAAATTGTTCTCGCCGCGTTCAATGCGGCTGATCGCAGCTTTGCTGGTGTAGCCAAGACGCTCCGCCAGTTCGCTTTGCGTAAGACTAATTTCTTTTCTTCTGCGCTTAATACGTTCTCCCTCGTTGTCATATGCGATTCTCCTAACCTTTGAATGATCTGTTTTTCAGAAAGACTGAGCAGCAGATGCCTGCACCTGGAAATGCGGGATTCACTTGCCAGCATTCTCAGTCCGATTCAGGAAGCGTAAATCAAAAATCATCGCTGGTACAGGGCGGAAGGATCCGCGAAGACGGGTAAAATTTCCATTTTGAAAGTTTTCCACGTTCTCCAGTGCTCTGTCCGCATTTCTTTTTCATTTTTTCATCCATTTTCTCGGGCGCATCCTGAAAGCCCGGATTCTGCCTTTTCGGATTCGGGTGTTTGGGAATCCTCAATCTTCTGAATTTCTTATTCTTCATCTTTGGACTTCAAGTCTGCAGAAAGCGAGGTAAAAACCGATGTACCATGAATCGAATCCCGATTTGACTGAAGATCGCTCCTGCAAAAGCAAATCACGTACCCGATCCAGAATCAAAAGAGCTCTGGAAGATCTTCTCTACTGTTCCCTGCTTCTTTCCGCTCCCCAATTCCTTGTGGATCTGGTCAGTTCACTAATCGCCCTGCTGCTGTAAGCGAGCGGGTAAATCGACACACCGCCTTTGGAATGGATTCGAATGTCTTTTCTGCACATGGTAACCAAAATTCATGCACAGCACGCATTACTATCTGATTCAGGCGATATCCAGCCTCATCGTGATTGTCCTTATTGGAGTCTTCCTGCACTGGTATATTTCCAAAAGAAGAAAGACGTAAATCCCGAAATCATCATCAAATGTTTGTATGCCGCTGGATTTATGCTATGACTTCCATTGCGCCTGCCGCGACCAGGGCATTTACGAGAATGACGCCATTGCTCAGGAGATGGAAAAATTCATTCCGCAGCACGATTCAGAGAGCGCTGCCTAGCCAGCGCTTTTTTGTCTGTCCAAGGAGGTGCAATTTCTGATGCAAGCGACAAGCGGTCTGATCTTCCTGTTTTGCAGACACAGGATCTCATTTCTGTTTCAGAAAATTCAGAAACCTGCTTTATATTTAAATATGGTATATATCCATCAATCTTGAACAGGTCGTATTTCTCGTGCCTTAACAAGAAAAGTGGCCTGATGTATTCACCCGGAAGAGCAGGGTTCCGATAACTATGACAGGGAGGCCCCCTTCCGACCAAAGTGGAACAGTTTTCAATTGATAAAAACTAAAATTGAGAGTATATCTCAAAGACTTCAAATGAAGATACAGATACTGTTGTGATAAATTTTTCCAAGACAGGAGCACATCTAGTTCCGGGAGACCATCAAATGAGTTTAGAAGACGTAATGAACAGAGTAAAAATGAAAACAGATAAGCCCATTTCGGTGGTTTGTACAGATAGCCCGCCGGTTAACGGCATATTCATTCAGATTTTAGATAAAGATGATTTTGACAATTATGATGATGCTTTGCTTATTGAAGGGATAGATGGCAACCTAATCGAAATACCAATTCAATCTGTTTCAGCGATTTATTAAGATCCCTGACCGACTCTTTTCTTTTTCCGGAAAGGAATAATCGGCCACCTGGTCGACAGATCAGAAGACGATGTTCTGTCGGCACTGCATACGACCAAGAAAAATCGCACACAAATCGCACATAACAAAAAAAAGGCCCTTTAGGCGCTTTACCTAAAGGGTTATTTCCATATGGTGGAGCGTAGGGGGATCGAACCCCTGACCTCATGGCTGCCAGCCATGCGCTCTCCCAGCTGAGCTAACACCCCATATTTGATGAAGACGGATAGACTTGCACTATCTCTGCAGAGGACTTGCATCACTGTGGTCTTCATTTGGTGGAGATGGCGAGAGTCGAACTCGCGTCTAAGCAATGTCCCACGAATCAGTGTTTACAGCTTAGTCTGTCATTTGACCATCAGACTTGGACAGACACAATTTCTGATGGGGTGACTGTTGGATTTTCGTCCGGCGAAGCCAGTCGCTTCGTCAGCTTATCTTCTTTACGCCATCTGTTCAGACGATAAGAAAGCGAACTGATCTGAACAGGCTGCGATCACGCGTAGTGAATAAATTAAGCAGCGAAGGCCATGGCACCAGTGTTGGTGCGGCCGAAGTTAAATGTGTTAGCGTTTATTTTGAATGATTTTAACGGAATCACCCGGCTGTGACTGAGTCCAAACAATTACTCATCGAATGCCAGAAACATCCCCGGCATGTCGTCCTCGATTAAATATTCTAGCAAAATTCAAACTGTATGCAAGCAAAAGATTTTCGATTTCAATTTTTTTAAGCGGCGGCCGGTTTTGACCGTTTTCCAGGCGGTACAGATCCAGAGCGGTAAAGCGCGATCAGGACCAGCTGCCTTTGAGCGCCTTGCGAATATCGCGTTCCGCATCGCGCTTTTGGCGGTTTCCCGCTTGTCATGAATGTTCTTGCCTCGGGCCAGCGCAATTTCCAGTTTGGCCAGACCATGGGAAATATACATGGACAGTGGAACCAGAGTCAGCCCTTTCAGGCGGACTGCCTGATCGAGTTTCAGAATTTCGTTTTTGTGAAGCAGCAGACGGCGGTCCCGGGTTTCATCATGGTTGAAGCGGTTGCCAAATTCATACGGGGAAATATGCATATCCTTCACCGTGGCCTGTCCATTGCGAATGGAAATATAGGAGTCCTTCAGCTGCACTTTTCCTTTTCGTACGCTTTTGATTTCGGTTCCCTTGAGTTCAATGCCTGCCTCGTAAGTTTCGAGAATTTCATACTCATGCCGGGCGCTCCGGTTGTAGGCGATGACTTTTTTCCGTTGTTAGCTTGCGACATGGTATTCCTCCGTATTCTTGATGCCGTTTCCTGCATGGCTTCTGGAATTGTTTCGAACTCCTCTCTTTCGAGATTTGCAGGAGAAGCACTTTAATCGATCTTTCAGCAGGAGCGGATCGGGCTCGTTTTTCAGTATAGCAGGATTCCCTCACGCTTTTATGGGCGGGTGAAATCTTCCGCTTTTCCAAAAATCCAGGTAAAGAAAAAGAAACAGAGAAACCGCGCGGATCTCTCTGTTTTTCTATGATCAGTTCGTCGATGATTGTACTTGCTCGAGATTATTAATTGTCGTGATTCTCGCAAGGGACATAAACCAGTTCAATATCGTAACCAAGAGCCTCCATCATCTGAATAAAGGTCTTGTTCAGAAGGCCCTCTTTCTTCTTGATGATGCGATTAACGTACTGGGAAGTAGTTCCAATTTTGGTGCCGAGACGTTCCTGGGTATATCCCCTTCGAGAATTTTAACTTTAATGTCCACTTCGATGTTGTTCTTGACCATAAAGATACCCTTCTATTTCTTCTACGTTCTTTATACTACCTGTAACGATTGAAAAATCAACATTCCCTGATTTGTAAACCTCAAATCGTTAGAATTTCTTGCCGCATGAGGCGTTTTTTTCGAATATTCCTGTAGGCATATCCGCTTCGCCTGACATATGCAATCGTTTCAGATATAGCTATAACCTCTTATTGTTGATTTTAACAAGCTTATAGGGAATCCGACAACAATTTTAGCCATCGATTCCATACAAAAATGTCAAGTGCAAAAAGACAAACATCTGATCAGAATTCTTAACTTTTTCATCTCAGAATCCAGCTTTTTGCCTTTCAAATCCCGGTTGAAGGAGCCGTCCGGTCCCATCGCATTCAGATCATTTCTGATGCTTTGCGGGCACTTTTTCAATGATTTTTCGCCTCGGTTATCCCCTGGAAAAATGCTTCATTTTCCCGTTTTCCGACTGACCGGTTCTTCGTAAAGGCAGCCGGTCCGTTACGGAACAAAAAGTTTTCAGCAGGAAAAAGGCCGGAGTTATCCGGCCAGATAATTATTCAGTTTTGGGTATGCCTGGGGACTACTTTTTGAGTTTGTCTTCTGCTTTTTCACGTCGGCTTTCACATCTTTGTTGAAAGCTTCGACTTTTCTTTCGCATCGGCTGTGTCTTTTTACGTCAGCTTTTGCTTTGTCAGCAGCGTCTTCGACTTTGTCCTTGGCGTCGTCATAGCCTTTTTTCACATCGCTGGCAAATTCTTCTGCACCGGCTTTGACTTTTCGTTGAAGGCTTTGGTATCGGCTTTTGCCTTGGCATCATCCTTGGCAAGATCTGCCTTGCATTCAGCTTCTTTGGCTTCGGTCTCTTTTTACGTCTGCGGCTTTTTCCTTGGCTTTTTCCTTGTCGCTTTCGAAGTCAGCTTTCAGCTTTTCCGCTTCCTTTTCTACAGAGTCGGACATTTTGTCCCAGCCCTCTTTCACATCTTTTCCCAGATCTTTAAAGAAATCACTCATGATTCAGACCTCCTTGATTGACTTCATTATATCGAGCCCTGTCATGGGCCCTTTTGGATATGCCCGTCTTTACGCCTTGTACACTTTTGCCTTCGGCTGGGTGGTGATAATAATTTCGTTTCGTCCGATGACGCCCGGTTCATGGTTTGGAACGTAGCCGGCGCCTTTAAAATCCGCAAACGTCTTCGGTTCCGCCAGCATCAGCTTCGACTTAGCTTCGATCGGATGGGCGAAGCGAACTAACGGCTGGCCGGCCTGTACATCCTGACCGGGATGAACGAGAATCGTCGCATCCTTTTCAAAGGAAACAGTGCCGACGCATACTTTAATCGCCAGCGTATTCACAGGACTGGTCTTGATCACAATCGTATTTTGCGGCAGATCGATTGATTCAATCACACCGTCCGCTGGCGCACAGATCGACTGATCTTTCACTGCCATGACAGCCAGCGTCCGCATTTCCTGGTCTTTCTGCGAAATTTCCTTCTCGTCAAACGGAAGGGCGAGCAGACTGCCGTCTGCCCAGGCAAACAGATCATGGTAGGAATCCAGTTCCGCATTTTCTGCAGCGGCATCGGCTTCAAAAGATTCTTTGGCATGATGCCATACGTCCTTGATTTCTTCGCCGCCCTTTTCGACATCTTCTTTTAAATGATTCAGAAAATCACTCATCGCTATCCACTCACTTTCTGCAGGCTCCAACAAATTTCTGTCGATCAGAAGGTCGGCCGCACTCTTGAGCGCCCTGGGCCCGAGATCTTGCCCTAATTTGAAAGCATTGATCCGTTCCATCTGGCTTCTGCTCGAAAAAGAGACCTGCTGTGCATTCATTATAGAAATGCTCCCCAGAGGCCAGGCTGCCTTATGCCCGAAGGCCCTGCAGATCCAGAGCGTCCATGCGAAAAGCCGGTCTGGACAGACTCGAATCCAGACCGGCTTTTCGCATCGTTTTAAGTTTTCAATTTTTCGAACGAATTCTTTCGAGAGAAGCGTTTTTGAGCGAGCTCTTCGGGCTTTCCTCTTTTTCTTGTTTTTCCTGTTCGTCTTCTTACTCGTCTAGTATTCTTACTCGTTTTCTTATTTTTCGCGGCGTAAAGTTTTGCGGTTTCTTCCCGCTTTTCTTCGAGCTCCATCCAACGCTCTTCAAGCTGTTCATTGGTCTGGCTAAGGGCTTCGCGTTCATCGCTCAGCTCGGCCACTTTTTATAATCCGTTTCCGACTCGAGAAGATTATCGATTTCTTCAATGCGAGCCGTATTGGCTTCCAGTTTCTGTGGAATTTCTTCCAGCTCCCGTTTCTCTTTGGAGGAAAAGGAAATCTTCTTTTCCTTTGGACGGGCAGAAATGGCTGCACTGGCCGGTCTGGCTTTGTCCTGGCGGCGTTCTTCTTCCTTGAACACCTGCAGATCGGAATAGCCTCCGCTAATACGCAGGAAGGTTCCGTCGCTTTGCAGTTCAAACAGCTCGGTCGCGGTACGGTCGATGAAGAAACGGTCGTGAGAAACGAACAGCACTATGCCGGGGAAATTATCGAGATAGTCTTCGAGAACTTCCAGCGTTTCGATATCCAGATCGTTTCCCGGCTCGTCGAGCAGCAGGACGTTCGGCGCTTTCATCAGCACGCGAACGAGTTCGAGACGGCGCCGTTCGCCGCCTGAAAGCCGGTTTAACGGAAGATACTGCCTGGTCTTATCAAACAGGAATCGTTCGAGCATAGCCGAAGCGCTCTGTGCGCCGTCGAGGGTAACGACTGCCTTGGCTTCTTTTTCGATATAGTCCAGAACACGAAGGTTTCCATCCGCCGGATCGGGGATCTGTCGGAAATAGCCGATTTTTACTGTGGAGCCAAAATTAAAGGCGCCGGTGAGCGGCGTCAGATCGCCGTCGACCAGATTGAGGAACGTCGATTTTCCGCAGCCGTTCGGTCCGACGAGCGCGATGCGGTCCGTTCTTTTGCAGTGGTAGGAAAAGTCATGAAACAGAATTTTCTCAGGCGTATAGCCAAAGGAAAGGTTCTGCCATTCGAGCGTCTTCTTGCCCAGGCGTTCGCTGGGAAAGCGCAGTTCCATCGTCTTGTTCTGCCGGCTGGTTCGCTGCGCGCGCAGTTCTTCAAACCGGTCGAGACGGGACTTCTGCTTTGTGGAACGCGCCTGCACGCCAGCCCGTACCCATTCGAGTTCGTGACGGTACAGGTTTTCCCGTTTGGCGGCTCTTGCCTGTTCATCCGCTTCCCGTTTTTCTCTGGCTTCCAGGTATTCGGCGTAGGAGCCGGGATGACTGTACAGATGACCGTCGGTCAGCTCCAGAATTCGGGTGCATGCCTGTTCCAGAAAGCGGCGATCATGCGTAACGGTAATGACAGTCGCCTTCGTTTTGGAAAGCCAGTTTTCCAGCCATTCAATCATTTCAATATCAAGATGATTGGTCGGTTCATCCAGAAGAAGCAGATCCGCCCGGTCCGCCAGCGTCAGGGCCAGCGAAAGACGGCGCTTCTGGCCGCCGGAAAGCGGTTCGATCGGCGCGTCAAAATCGTCCAGCTTGAGACGCGTCAGAATGGCCTTGAGTTCATAGTCATCGCGCGGATCGCTCAGTGCGTCGTTGGCCGCTTTCATCTCCTGCCAGATCGTCTTTTGCGTAAAGACGGGATTCTGTTCCAGAATGTGGGTTTTCATTCCGGACTTGCGGATGATTTTGCCCGCTGTGGTCTGGGGATCCGCCAGGATTTTGAGCAGAGAGGATTTCCCTGCACCATTGCGGCCCACCAGTCCGATTTTTCCGAAACTTCGGCGTCCATCGATTCATCGTCGAGAATTGGTGAACGGCCGTCTCCATAGTCCAAATGCAGATGGGATGCCGATATCAGCATATAATCGCTCCTCTCCTTACGGCCATGCGGCCTTTTTCATTTTCTGCTCATTTTTTTGCGTAGACGATAAATTTTCTATTCTTTCATCCGCTCTCCTGTCCGTCAGTCCGGAAAGCGAATTCATACAAATTGGATCCCTTTTGTTCGAAAAGCGAAAGGAATGGCTTGCACACGGGAAAATCCATCTGTATAGTTAGTCGGCGCAAACCGTTAATCCACGCTAACTTTCTGACTCTCCCCGCCTTTTGAAAACAGACCGGGTCAGCGCGGCAGCATGGATTGCGACCTTTTTCATTTGGAGACGGAATGTCCGTCTTTATGCAAGGAGCATCAGAAAGGAGCCCTTTATGCTGAACAAACGTCTTCTGAAAGCCTTCCCGGATACGTTTCCTTATATTAGCAGAAACATTTTCTTTCAGTGGATTTCCCTGCTGGCTTCGAGCCTTTCCACGATCGCGCTGTGCGTATGCGCAGCCTCCATTTTCGGGACGCCTTCCCTTTCCGTATGGAATACCGCTTTACTCGTTCTTGCCTGTCTGATTGTGCGCCAGATGGCTTTAAAAATGGCCTCCCGTGCTTCGTTCCAGGCCGCGGCCCTTGTTCGCCGGCAGCTGCGCGAACGTCTTTTGACAAGCTCAGCCAGCTTGGCAGCAGCTATCGCAACCGATGGAGTACCTCGGAAATTTCCCAGCTGACCAGCGAAGGCGTTGAACAGCTCGAAGTCTGGTTTGGCCAGTATTTGCCGCAGTTCTTTTACGCTCTGCTCGCTCCGCTCACGCTGTTTCTGATCGTCGGATTTCTTTACTGGCCGGCAGCCCTTGTGCTGTTTGTCTGCGTTCCGCTTATTCCTGTTTCCATCATCGCCGTACAGAAATTTGCCAAAAACTGCTTTCCCGCTACTGGGATCAGTACACGGGGCTGTCGGATGACTTCCTGGAAAACCTGCAGGGACTTACCACCCTCAAGCTTTACGGAACGGATGGCCTCTATCACGAAAAGATGAACCGTCAGGCGGAAAACTTCCGCCGCATTACCATGCGCGTTCTCATCATGCAACTCAACTCGATTTCCGTCATGGACCTTGTTGCCTACGGCGGAAGCGCGCTGGGCATGGGTATGGCGCTTTACGGCTGCCTGCACGGACAGATCGGTGCCTCCACAATGCTTTCGATCATCCTGCTTTCCGCGGAATTTTTCTGCCGATGCGTACGCTGGGCAGTTATTTCCATATTTCCATGAATGGATCCGCGGCAGCCGATAAAATGTTCGCAATTCTCGACACTCCCGTTCAGGACGGCAGCGAGGAACTTTGTCTGGACTCGGCTTTTCCGGCTCTGGATATCGAAGCCAGAGATCTGTCCTTCACGTATCCAGAGGCGACAAAGCCAGCGCTCGAACATGTATCCTTTTCGCTTCAGGGAAACGGTCTGTATGGCATCGCAGGCGAATCCGGTTCGGGAAAAAGCACTCTGGCTTCCCTGCTTTATGGACGCCTGCGTTTTGACGATGGAACGCTGACGCTCAACGATCAGCCGCTGGAAAGTCTGTCGAGAAAAAGTCTGGCTCGTCACATCGGCGTTCTGAACAGCCAGCCGGTCCTCTTTGCGGGAACCGTCCGCGAAAACCTGTGCGGATCAAGAGAAATCGATGATCCAACCCTGATCGAGATTCTCAGAAAAACGCTGATCTGGCCGCTCATCCAGAAGCGGGGCGGCCTGGATTTTGTCCTGGAGGAAGGCGGATCCAACCTATCCGGCGGACAGAAACAGCGGCTGGCGTTCGCCCGGCTTCTCTCCAGCGAACCCTCCGCGCTTCTGCTCGATGAAGCAACTTCTTCCATTGATGCTGCCAGCGAAGCCATTCTCGTTCATTTAATCGAGGAATTTTCCAAAGAGCATCCCGTCTTCTTTATTACCCATCGCCTTTCCAACGTGAAACGCGCGAAGCAGATTCTCGTTTTCGCCCATGGAAAACTCGTTGAACAGGGACGATTCGAAGATCTGAAAGAAGCCGGGGGCGAATTCGAACGCATTTATTCTGCCCAGCAGAAACTGGAACAGTACGTGAAAGGAGAAAGTCTGTATGAACGCGAAGAAAACGAATAAGAATCTCTCCACCTTTGGCGTACTGCGCAGTCTGCTCAAGCTGGTGCACGGCATGGAATGCTGGATGATTCTCGCCATTCTGGCCGGAACCGCCGGATTCGTGTGTGCTGCCGGAATCGGGATGATGGCCGTCCTGGCCGCATTCTCCCATATACCTGGCTCCATTTCGATCTCCTTCGGGACAGCCTGCCTTTGCATGGGACTGTTCGCCGTTTTGCGCGGCGTCCTTCGCTATGGCGAGCAGGCGTGCAACCACTACATTGCCTTTCGTCTTCTGGCCACGATTCGCGATAAAGTTTTCGGTCAGCTGTGCCGGCTCGGTCCAGCCCGGCTGGACGGGCGTAAAAGGGCGATCTGATCGCTCTGATCACTTCGGATGTGGAACTTCTGGAAGTGTTTTATGCCCACACGATTTCTCCGTTCTGCATCGCGATCTGCTGCGCCGTCCTCTTTGGAGCTGCCGGTTTCTGGATTCACTGGTCCATCGGCGTCCTGCTTCTTTGCAGCTACGCGCTGGCTGCCTTTGGCATTCCGCTGATTTTCGGTTCTGCCGCACAGAAAACCGGCATTGCCCGTCGTAAGGCTGTCGGCGATCTGAGCGCGACAGTGCTGGAAAACGTGCGCGGCGCGGACGAAATCATTCAGTACGATCTTGAAGGCGTCCGCAAAGCACGAATGAACGAAAAGACGGAAGAACTGCTCGTGCTGGAAGACGAGCAGAAAAACAGACCGTGGCCGCTTCTTCTGCCTCTCTGGCTATCGTTACTCTCTCGATGCTCTTCATGCTTTTTCTTGGTCTCTATCTTTACCGGCACGATCAGATCGGTGCACAAAGCTTCCTTGCGTGTCTCGTGCTCCAGTCCTCAACCTTTGGACCATTTCTGGCGCTGGCCAATCTGTCGACCGGTCTGTCCTCCACGCTTGGGGCCGCTCGCCGCGTCCTGACGCTGTTTGATGAAGAAGTTACCGTCAGGGAAAACGAAAAAGGGGCCTGCCCAGAATCGAGCGCCATGGCGGTGGAAAATCTCGCCTTTGCCTATGACGATCAGGCGATCCTGGAAAGTCTTTCCCTGTCTTTTCCGGAAGGAAAAATCACCGGAATCGAAGGCAGAAGCGGCTGCGGACAATCCACTCTGCTTCGCCTGCTCATGCGCTTTTTCGATCCGCAGGCCGGGACAGCCCGCCTTGGCGATGAAAATCTGAAAGACGTACAGACGGATTTCCTGCGTACAAAACAGTCTGTGGTTTTGCAGGAGAGCGTTCTGTTTACCGATACCCTTCGCAATAACCTTTTAGCCGCCAAACCCGATGCGACAGACAAAGAAATTCGCAGAGCGTGCAAAAAGGCCAGCATCGATACCTTCATCGATTCCCTCGATCAGGGGCTGGATACCATGCTGGCGGAAAGCGGAAGTTCTCTTTCGTCCGGCGAAAAGCAGCGCAGGGCTGAAAAGAAACGGGCCTTTGAGGCACGTGTCGTCCAGGAAATGATCGCCCTCTACTACAAAAAGTATCCCAATCCCCATGAAGAAAAAGAGCTGCTGGAATACGCCGTTGTGCGCATTTCCAAATGCCCGTTCATGGAAACGAAAATATTCTGTTCCCAGTGCCAGGTGCACTGTTACCGAAACGAGCGGCGCAAACAGATTCGTCAGGTCATGCGCTATTCCGGCCCGCGCATGCTTCTCCATCATCCAGTCATGGCTCTTCGCCATCTGTACTACGACAACCAGAACCGCATCGAAAAGCCGCTGTTTCTGCTGATCGGCTTCGTCGGACTGTTTCTTTGCGTTCTTGGAGCCATCCTGCCCGTTCTGCCGTCCTTTCCTTTCGCGCTGATGGCCGCCTTTGGCTTTGGGCGAAGCAGCGAGAAGCTGCACGATCGCTTTGTCGCATCCCGGCTGTATCAGGACAATGCCAAAGACTGGGTTGAACACCGTGCCATGCGTCCGCAGGCTAAGAAGCGCGTTCTGATGACGATCTCGCTCGTGCTTCTCTGCAGCTGGCTGATGCTCTTCCATCTGCCCTGGGTCCAGTGGATTCTTGTGGCCGTCTGGATCGGCCACGTCCTTTACTTCCGCTTTGGAATCCGCACACTCGAAGACTAAGCCTGCCCATACATCCCTGTACGAAAGCGGCCCGTACCGCAGAGCCTTCCCTCAAGGGAACGTTCTGCGGTACGGGCCGCTTTTTCGTTTTAAATACGTTTTGTGCTTTTTTAGCAAGCCTGTCATACAGCCTGTCCTCGAACGTCATACGCTGCGCGAGAAAACAGGCTTTTGGCGATTACGCTTTGGAAGCCTGCGGCACTTCTTTCCAGGTGCCTTCTTCCTTTGTCAGGTAGCGGTAATCATCGCAGACCATTACCTTGGCGGTTTCACCGTCCACGTCGAGAATGTCGATCGTGTAGTATTTGGACTCATCGAATTCATTCGAGCCCTGCATGTTATCGAGAATCGTGCTGATAATCGCTTTGCGATCTTTGAAAAATCTTTTGCCATAAATATGCAATTCCTCACTTTCTGTACTTACTGTATGTAAATGCATGCGGCGCGGCCGAAGCATTTTCGGGATTCGATTTGTGAAAAGTCTGGGCTTTCTTCTCTGGATTCTGGGTATCCGGAACGCCTGTTCTTGTTCTGCCTGTTTTGTTCACTCTGTACTGCCCTGCAGATTGAAAAAACGGGAGTAAACGCAAACGCTGAAAGCTGTTTTCATACTGTTCATTTCAAATCATTTGGTTTCATTTCTATAAAAATATCATAGCTAAATCGAAAATCCAGATCAATTGCCCTATACTTACATTTTTCTTAATGCAATGTACAGACGTTTTTCAAAGGGACGGGATCCTTTTCTTCACGATAAATCCAGCCGCTTGGGATGGTATTTTTCCGCCTGTCGAATATCGGTGGATTTCGTCCTTTATACGCCGATAACGCCCCTGAAAGCAGAAAAGAGGAGGTCCGATTCGATCCGGACTTCCTCTTTCTGTATCGATAATGGATTTCGTGCTGGCTGACAGCGCGCTTCGTGTTCTGAAATTCCGTTCCCGCTTTGCGGGCTGAAATTTCTCCCTCTTCTCAGGGAATACAGCGCAGCCTGCTTGCCTGGAATCAGTCGTACTGCCGGAAACCAAGTCCCATGGCTTCGAGACGGTCCTTGACTTCCTGAAGCGACTTCTTGCCGAGGTTTTTCACGTGCATCATTTCATCTTCGGTCTTCTGGGTCAGCTCTTCTACAGTCTGAATGCCTGCACGTTTGAGGCAGTTGTAGGAGCGGACAGACAGCTCAAGATCTTCGATCATCATTGTCGAAGACTTCGCCACTTCTTCCGTAACCGGCGGCTGAACGGTGAAGCTTTCTTCGAGTTCCATCTGCGCAGCCGGATAAATATTATCGAGATAGCCGATGACAATACGCGCAGCTTCCGTAACGGCGTTCAGCGGCGTAATGCTTCCGTTGGTATGAATGTCGAATGTGACTTTGTCATACTTCGTATCGTGACCAAGCAGCGTCGGCTCGGACAGATATTCTGCGGATTTAATCGGTGTAAAGGTTGTATCGAGGCAGACCGTTCCTTCGGGAAGGTCGTATTCTTTTTCAATTTCGCCTGCTGTCTTGTAGCCGCCGTCGGTCGCCGCAAACAGCGTCATGTTCAGTGTCTGGTTTTCCTTAACGGTGCAGATCACCTGATCCGGATCGGTAATCGTTGTGTTTTCCGGGCAGATCAGATCGCCGGCGGTTACTGTGCAAGGGCCGGTTTTCACTAACTGCAGTTCGGTGATTCCCGTATCTTCGGTTTCAAGCTGGATCTTTTTCAGATTCAGTTTCAGACGAATAATATCTTCTTCGATTTCATCAAGTTTAGCGGCATCGGCAGGAGCGCCTTCCACTTTATAAGCCATAACGGCTGTGCTCGGAAGATCCGAGAGCAGAGTTCTGCAGATGGCGTTGCCAATGGTGGTTCCAAACCCGCGTGCGAGGGGTTCAAATGTAAAAGAGGCGCGAGTATCCGTGCCGTCAGGAAGCTGATTGAATGCTGCCCGGGTAAAAACTTCCATGATGTACCTCCTTGTTCAGAATTCGCTGACTCTGAACTTTCCTGTCGTATGTATCCTGTTTATTCAGGCGGTATACCTTATTTGTAGCGGAAGGTGATGCGTCCGCGTGTGAGGTCGTAAGGGGAAATATCCACTCTTACTCTGTCGCCGGGAAGAATACGAATGTGGTGCAGACGAATCTTTCCAGAAACATGAGCCAGAATTTCGTGTCCGTTTTCCAGTTTTACTTTAAATGCGGCGTTTGGAAGTGTATCCGTTACCAAGCCATCAAGTTCGATCATGTCCTGTTTAGCCATGTATGCTCAAGTTCCTCCTGTTTAGTTTCTATTTTCAGCCAATTTTTAGCGAATCCTGTTCGCAAATTGAAGCAAATTTATCGTGAATTGTATAAATAGCCATCTATCAATATATTCAATTGTCACTTTGTTTGCAAACGAAAAGTCCGAAAGCCTGAAAGGTATGCCCTTTCTCAGCGTCCAATGGTTTCGAGAAGCGCTTCCATGCCCCGGGAGACCGTTCGATCGGGCTCATCGGTGCAGTAAACGGGACATCCGGCCAGCGCGCCGATCTGATCGGCCAGGCCAAGCATCTTCATCGTACCGCCGCTGGCGACAATTCCCCGTTCCGAAAGATCGAGCTGAATGTTTTCCGGCAAGCCGCGCACAAACGAAGAAACCCACAGACCGAGTTCTCTGGCAAACGGTGCGAGTACCGCAGCCATTTCATTCTGGCTGACCGGGATTTCAATTTGCTTTTCGGTATCCCGCAGGCGCCCTTTGATGCGCACGTACTGATCCTTAGATGAAAGACGTACCGCGCCGATGGACTGAATCAGCAAATCGAGCGTCTGCTCATCCGGAATCAGATCGTGATGGCGAAGCAGGTACTTTGCTGCCAGCTCGCTGGCTCTGCGGCCATTGAGCGAAGGGTTCGAAGCGTGATAAATGCGCTGTCCCTGACGGAAAATGGCGATATCGCAGTTGGAAAAGCCGACCGAAAGAACGCAGCTCGAAACCGGCAAGAACAGATCCAGGCCGGATCCAACGGCTGCCATCCAGATTTCCGGATCGAAATAAATCTGACTGGCGCCCAGATCGAGAAGCGTCTGTTTCAGATGCAAAATATCTTCTTCCGAAAACGCAGAAGAATAGCTTAACAGAAGCGTCGTTTTCTGGAACAGTCGAAACAGCCGGAATTCATAGCACAGTTCGTTGAGCATGGCTTCGAGCGCTTTTGTATCCACGCCCTGATCACGGATCGGGCGGACTAAACGGATCGTCCGGTCCCTGGACGAGCGCAGATCGTACGCCTGCTCCCCGATGGCCAGAACATCTCCCTTTTCATTGAACGCGACAACAGAAGGCTCATCAAATACAACGCCCTCTCCGTCCACAATCAGCCGCAGACTGTGGGCTCCTAAATCTATACCCGCTCGAACCATTAGACGATGCCTCCCTGAGTTGCTAATATTATATCGTACAGAACCACGGATTTAAGAGAGTATGAAAGACCTGTTGAAAGACCACCCGCTTGTTTTAAACATTCTGATTGCTTCTTCCACGGCGGACCTGCTTTCCAGAAAGCTCGTGCTGCTGCAGGAGTGGTCAGTCTGGTTTGGCGTACTGAACTGCCGGATCCATCTTGTCCTTTGCGGCAAGGACCCCGACAGCTCTGTCAAAGCCATTGTTTCCACGTTTCACTGCCATACGTACCTGTCGTTTGATCCCGATTACCGGATCGCTTCGGAAGCCGGACTGCTTCAGATGCGCCCTGTATTCGGACGGCAGATCAAGAGCGCCTTCAATTCCATTTCCTTATTTGAAAACGATCAGATTCGTTTTGAAAGCCGCCGGATCAACGATTCTGCGCTGGAAAAAGTCGTTTCCAAATGCCTCTCTTTGCAGCACAAGTGGCTTCAGTCGCACATTCCTGCGTTCGTTGACAGGAAAATTCGCGGTTGATACAATACCTTTGCTTTTTGTGCGCCTTGGGGTATAGCCAAGCGGTAAGGCACAGGACTTTGACTCCTGCATTTCACTGGTTCGATCCCAGTTGCCCCAGCCATCGCAAATTCATGTCCAGCTTATGGACTCAAATAAAGGGACATCGTCTGGCGATGTCTTTTTCTTTATTCTGGCCGGATCCCGTCCTTTCTTTCAGACTTTGACGGACCGGCTTTTCCTTTGCTTTCAGGCTGAGAATTCATGCTTCGTAAGCGTCAAATAAAAGACGGGTATTTTCTCGACCGCCTCCTTGGGATAATTCCTTTATTCAAGGAGGCTTTTTCATGGAATCAATCATCCCTGCAATCGATCTCGGTATCGATTTCTCCAAAGTTAAAAACATCTATCTGGCTCAGATGCCTGCTGACCTTCGCAAAGGAATTGACGGTTACGTCTCCCTGGTTCAAGGACCTCTCGCTCTGGATCCGCTGGATGGATCCCTCTTTCTCTTCGTTAATCGACAGAAGAACAAGATCAAAGGTATCCTTCGTGACGGAAATGGATTCTGGCTTGTTTATAAGCGACTCTCCAGATCTTCCCTTCAGTGGCCTGTCAGCACTGACCAGTCCGACTTCATGCGAATTGACTGTTCGCAGCTGGCCTCTCTGCTTTCCGGTCTGTCGATTGTTCCCCAGCCGGCATTTCTGCCACGAACTTATAAGTACGTTTAAACCAATTTAAAAGGATGATTTTCTTGAAGGAATATCAAGATAAATCATCCCATTTACTTTATCTATCGCTCTAAATATGTTAAATTTAATACATGAATGTGCCGAACCCTTACCAGACAATCCGCAACGAGCTCCTCGAAGATCTTCATCATCAGATCAGCACCATGACGGAAGAAGAGAAAGACAAATTTATTGAGGATATGTACCTGGATCTCTATTTCGCTAAAGAAATCAATAAAGCCGTGAAAAGCGGCCGCTTTGGTCCTTCTACGGAAAAGATGGTTCCCTTGAAACTGGATTACTCTGAAAACGAGGACGGCGGCCCAGATATCAATATTCTGAATAAACAGCTGGCTCAGCTTGATCTGAAAGCCGATGTTTGTTTTAACCGGGCTGCGAAATATCAGGAAGAGGGAGACCGCTATCGTAAAGAAGCTGAAGATTTAAAGCTCAGTTCTGTTGAAGGAAGCAAGAAAAACCTTCCACCAAGTGCAGAAAGCAGGAAGCGGTCAAAGAAACCACTACCTTCAGTGTAGAAGGGGAAAAGCGCATTTGCCCAGTTTGCGGCTGTGAGATGAAAACTGTTGGAATGAAACGTCACTATAGGATTCATCGGATTCCCGCTCGCTATAGGCTGGAAGAAGTGCTGCGTGAGACAGTCGCGTGCCCAAACAAGTGTACGGATGAAAACGGGAAAGCCATCATCCGCACCGCCGAACCTGACGAGCCTGCACTGATCGACAAGAGTGTCGCAACTTCCTCTATGGTCGCGGGAATTGCCTACGATAAGTTCGTAATGGGAACCCCGGCCTATCGTCAGGAAAAGCACCTGAGTCTCACGGGACTGCCGATCAGCCGTCAGACCATGGGCAACATCCTGGAAAAAACTTACGATCTTTATCTGAAGCCCCTCGTAAAACAAATGATTGAGGATCTCCCAAACTGTAACGTCGTCCATATGGATGAGACGGTTTTAAAGTGCACGGAGGTTAAAGATCGAAAACAGTCTTCTATGGTTGTCGCCGTCAGCGGAATCTATGAAGAGAACCAGATGGCTGTCTATAAGTTTTTCCCTTACAAGAAACAGGAGTTCGTAATCGCCCTCCTTGGCGGTTCTTTTCGTCATGCCCTTATGACAGACGGGCTTTATGCATATGCCAACTACTATGGCCCCTGCAGAAAGCTCAACTGTATGGCCCATGCGAGAAGAAAGATCTTCGAAGCCATCAAAGTCCGGTCAGACTTCGCGCAGTATCAGGCAGACGTCCTGAAGTGGGAAAAGACCACACTGGAGAACGACGAAGAGGCCGCAGAAGCGGCAGCCCAGCTGGACGAAACAGAGAGACCCGAACCAAGTCCGGGTCTCCAGATTCTGCTCACAGCCCTGTCTCTGTTCGGGAAGCTCTACCACATCGAATCCCACGTTGCTTCTTACTCGCACGAGGCGAGAACCGAAGTTCGGCAGGAACTTTCAAAGCCCTGCTTTGAAAGACTCACAAGAGTCATGATGGAGATTCAGAGTGGATTCGAGGAAAGAAGCACCGCCTACAGAGCAGCCAAGTACTTCATGGATCGAGCGAACTCGTTGGGAAGGTACCTGGAAGACGGTGATTATCCGATCGACAATAATGTGGCAGAAAGAGCCGTAAAGCCATTCGTGATCAATCGCAAAAACTTCCAGACTACGAAGAGTATCAAAGGTGCGGAAGTCGTCGCAGCGTTTATGACTTTGTTTCGATCGGCTGAAATGAACGACTTAAATCCAGAGCGCTACATGGAGTACGTTCTGGATGAACTCAAATGGTTCAAAGACGATGAAATCGCGGTAGATGTATTGAAGTCACTTCTGCCGTATTCAAAGGATTTACCTGAATATCTTCGAATTGGATACCGTGGACCGGATCCGAAGTATGAAGAAAACGATGAAGAATAAAAAATACGTCAAGCGGGATCTCGAAAGGGATCCCGTTTAGCGTATCTAATATTCAGTCTCGCGTATACCCGTCGATTGTTTGACACTTACCATGCTTCTCATGAAAAAGACTCTGAAGATCAGTCCTTCAGAGTCATCATTTCGTTCATTTTAAAGCAGAACGCGAAGTAGAAAACAAAGCCAAACACCATTCCGATCACCAGAAACCATACGTTCCAGGCATCCGGAATTCCCAGCCATACGGCTGCGGCGCGGGAATTGGCGGTGTTGTAGTAATAGGTGTAGCCGTTGAGCAGCAGGCAGCCAAAGCAGAGATACGGCATCATGCGCGAAGTCGCGGAAATTTCGCGGACCTGCTTATCGTCGATCGCCTCAAGCGTCTTCTTCTGCTTGCGCGTCATTTTGCGGATGACATCCTTGTTGTCTTCGAGCTGTTTTTGCGCTTTCTGGCCAGATGCACGCAATACGCAGCCGTAATGACGACCGCCGCATTGGCAACCGCATACCAGCCGACATAGGCACAAAGGGCCATCATCAAGATCTGGCCGATGCCGTAAACCATCCAGGTTCGGCTTAAAAACTGTTTCATATCTTTCCCTTCCGGCAGTGCCCGTTTATCGCACAGAACTTTGCCGGTTTCCTTCCTTCAATCTCCCGGATCTGCCTTTTCCCCATTCCAGTTTGATTCACTGAGACTGGTGAACCATCGAAACGGAAAATTCCAAAAGACCGATCGATCCGCAAACAGATCCATAATATCCAGATTCGAGCGGTTTAGAAAATACCATTTCAAAAGGCGATGCAAAATCTGTCTTCCCCGTGCGGACAAAGGTATTTTGCCAGAAGTTCAGGCTCTCTTTGCAGCCAGGGAAAAGGCGCGATCGTTCTCGCGCCTTCTGGCTGTTACACATGGATTTGCATATAGACCGGATCGGATCAGGCCGCTGCGTGAAGAACGACCGTAAAGGTGGTCCAGCCGCCATGGCAGTCAACTTCAATCTTGCCTTTGTGCCGGTTCACGATGCTTTTGGCGATGGCCAGTCCGAGACCGTACCGGCCGGAGGAACGGTTTCTCGATTCATCGGCACGATAGAAGCGTTCGAAAATCTTTTCCCTTTGATCGGGCGGAATCGGAACGCCGGTATTGGAAACCGAAAGCAGAACGTCTTTTCCCTGCCGGCGAAGCGTGACCGCGATCTTTCCATCGGAATGCGCCGCCGCATTATCGAGCAGAATGGCGATCACCTGTTCGAGCATAGACGACTGACCGTTCACCGTAAGATCCGGTTCGATGGTTTCGCTCAGCTCAATATGATGTTCAAACATGACCGCTTCCTGAATCAGGCACTGCTTTTCCACAAGACGGGAAAGGTTGACCGGAAGCATCTGGATTTCCTGCTGCTCGTTTCGCGTCAGATCCAGCAGATCGGTAATCAGACCGTTCATGCGGCTGGCTTCTTCTTCAATATTGGAAAGCCATTTGGGGTTCGGGTCCTTTTCCATGGCTTCAGCATTGGCCAGAATGACCGCGACCGGCGTCTTCAGTTCATGGGACGCGTCGGCGATAAACTGGCGCTGCTTCTTGAATGTCTCTTCGATTGGGCCGATCATCCAGGCTGCCGCCTTGCGGCAGGCGATGTACAGCAGGCCTTCAAAGCCGATGCCGATCAGGATGGATATGAACAGATGGCTGATCAGTTCGTTGCGGATGGCGGTTACGTCGATCATCATCACCATATTGTTGGACGGATGATAGCACACGTAGCTGCTCACCAGAAGGTTGCCGATCGCCGGATTCGTATCCGGGCGGCTCGTTTTCTCGACGAACTGCGCTTTCTCGACAATCTTGTTGATCGTCCCTTCATCTGTATCCTGCGTGGTCAGAAAATGCATGGGCTTCTGCGCGTTATTGAAGACGATCATGTAGACTGGATTTTCATAAAGCAGAGCCAGCCGGGAATCTTCATCTTCGTCCTGCGGAAACGGACCAAGCGCGGTCGGATTCCAGAGTTCGCGGGTCATTTCCGAAATCTCCAGAATACTGGCGGATAGATCGTTTTGTACGGTCGCGTAGTTCTGAAAATCAAAGACGCCGACAATCAGCCAGACCATGATGCTCAGCAGCCCGAACAGGGTGAGCATCATCTTCCGACGAAGTTCATTCATCTTTCATCCCCATGCGATAGCCCAGACCGCGTACCGATTTCAGTTCCACTTTGGAACCGAGCAGACGCAGCTTCTTTCTCAGAAAGGAAAGATAGGCTTCCAGATTATTGGATTCAATATTGTTGTCCCAGCCCCACACTTTGGAGTACAGCTGATCCCGGCTGAGAATCTGTCCTGGATGGGAAAGGAAATATTCGAGAAGCGTGTATTCCTTGCCGGCAATCGGAATGCTTTCGCCGCTTTCCCGGCTTTTGAGCATGCACGACTGCAGATCCAGTGAAATGTCGCCATATTCAAGCTTATTGGATTTCACGGCGCTCGTTTTCTTCAGCTGGATATCGACACGGGCCAGCAGTTCTTCCATATGAAACGGCTTGGTCATGTAGTCGTCCGCTCCATTTTTCAGACCGGCCAGCTTATCGCTCAGTTCGCCGCGTGCCGTCAGCATGATCACCCGGGTTTCCGGAGCCAGCACTCGAATATCTTCGAGAATTTCAAAGCCGTCTTTTTTGGCAGCATTACATCGAGAATAACCAGATCGTAAATGCCGCTGGACGCCTTTTCGGATCCCGTTTCTCCATCAAACGCCAGATCCACACTGTAGGCATTCTGGCGAAGCATCGCGGCTGTCGCTTCGGCCAGACGCGTTTCATCTTCCACAATTAAAATTTTCATATTCGGCTCCTTTCCAGAAACCGGCCTTTCGCCGATTTTTCGATATATATTTTTGTCTGTTTACGATTTCGATCCAGGAAAGCTTCCCGATCCATCGTTTCTTTTTTCATTTGCGGCAAGCGTGCCGAGGACAGCAGGCTGTCGACTCCGTTTCCAGACTCAGAGAAATTTCAGGTCCAACCGTCTTTTGACGGCTGCTGGATCGGTACGCTCCCGGATTTTTTCAGCTTCTATTTTAGCGGGGAAGCTGAAAGAAACTTTAAAGTTTACTTTTTTCGAATGGACTTCGTAAAGATAAAAAGCCAAAAATACGACAGGTAAAGGAAAAAGACACGCCTTGCCAAAATGGGCAACGCGTTTTCTTCCGCCCTCGTTTCATTTTTTGAAATTAATACTTGCACGATCGGACCGCTTTGGGTATGATGATCAAGCGTTAAGCGAATGGAGGCTTAGCTCAGTTGGGAGAGCGTCTGCCTTACAAGCAGAGGGTCAGCGGTTCGAGCCCGTTAGCCTCCACCATTTGCCGACTTAGCTCAACTGGTAGAGCAACTGACTTGTAATCAGTAGGTTGGGGGTTCAAGTCCTCTAGTCGGCACCATTTTTCCTGACTCGGTAGCTCAGTTGGTAGAGCACTTGACTTTTAATCAAGGGGTCCAGGGTTCGAATCCCTGCCGAGTCACCATTTTTATTTTTGCAGGTGTAGTTCAATGGTAGAACTTCAGCCTTCCAAGCTGACTACGTGAGTTCGATTCTCATCACCTGCTCCATTTTTTTGGCAGTCCGCCGCCTGACCCCTCTGCACTATATATTTCTTCATGTCAGGTCTGGGCTTTAAATATAGAGCGTTCAGTCATGCAGGCTGACCACAACGTCCCGGGATGCTCACCCGGTATTTTTTGCCATTTTTTCGGATCTGGCTGCTCGTATGGCAGGCAAACCGTATTTTGCCGCTGCCTCTTTCCTTTCTGTATTTCTGAAACCGGCAAAGGCAAACATCCGCCTTCCAGACGCACATGCGGTTGCCTGGCTCCAGAGATGCAGAGGCGGACCTGGCGCATTTTCTTCCCTGCAGTTCTTCCTGCCTTTCTTCCCTTTTCCGATTTTTCAAAGTCAGGTTTACTTTCTTGCAAATGAAAAATGAATGAGCTACAATGATCAGGCATTCAGCAAGAGGAGGCTTAGCTCAGTTGGGAGAGCGTCTGCCTTACAAGCAGAGGGTCAGCGGTTCGAGCCCGTTAGCCTCCACCATTCGCCGACTTAGCTCAACTGGTAGAGCAACTGACTTGTAATCAGTAGGTTGGGGGTTCAAGTCCTCTAGTCGGCACCACTTAAAATGACTCGGTAGCTCAGTTGGTAGAGCACTTGACTTTTAATCAAGGGGTCCAGGGTTCGAATCCCTGCCGAGTCACCATTTGAAAATTCGCTCCGCAAGGAGCTTTTTTATTGTCTTTTTCTTTGTACTGCTTTCTATGCGCAGCTTTCCTTAGACAGCCTGTCGATCCGGCGCTTTTCTTCTCTGCCGCTCCGACAGGCTTTTTCTGTTTCTAAAACCGCCGCTCGACGGTCCGGCCGATCCGGCTGGGATCAAACCCAGGAGCATGACTCCCCGAGCAGCACAGAGACGAGAGCGTCCAGATAATCCTTTTGCGCAGCTGCTGTGCGGACATACCAAAAGAGGCGCCCATGGAAAGGTGCCTCTTATCGTTCATTCTGGAATGCTTCGCATTTCGTTTCTGTTTATTCTTCTTCGAATACAGGAAGTCTTGGCGTCTGATGACTGGACGAACTCGACGAATCGTCGCGGTTGAAGAAGAAGGGCAAGAAGCCGTCGTCCTCTTCTTCCGGCGTATAGCCGTCGTTTTTGAGAATTTCGTCTTCAAACCGTTTGGATCGATAGGCGATCTGCGTATTGAGATCATCAAAGCCAAACTCTTCGCAAAGCGTCGGAACATCCGCGTACAGGGACGTTCCCAGGCCGAGCTTGTGACCCTGAATCGTAAAGCCCATCGCTTCGAGCGTCGTCGGGAAAATATCGAGCGTGCAGTAATCGCGGGTTCGATCGAGCGTATAGGGCGCGCCGTTGATAACCGTAAAATAGGTCCGTCTTGGGAAATCGATGCCGACGCTCTGGTTGATCAGGCTGTCCATGGAAAGATGGTCGCCGGAAATCATGATAACCGTATCGTCATAAAAATCCTGCTGCTGGATCCATTCGACAAATTCCGCGATCCGCTTGTCGGAGCAGCGGATGACGTTTTCATACTGCTCATCAAAATCATCCGGGCAGTTCTTGCACAAATAGCCGTCCTTGAAGTGGGTGTCCGCTGTAAGCATGGTAAAATTAAACGGTTCGTCATGCGCGGCAAGTTTTGTAATTTTCTCTTTGGCAAAGCGGATCAGCTTTTCATCTTCAAAGCCCCACCACTCGTCATAGTTTTCCGGAATGTCGCCTTCGTCGCGCGCGGTCTGTACATCGTAAATTTCATAGTTTCCGTGCTGGCGGAAGTAGTTGGCGCGTCCCGCATAGCTGGCTTCGGAACCGCACATGAAATAGTTCGTATAGCCTTCCTGTTCCAGAATGTCGCCAAGACTGACGACTTTCGGAAGAAAGAGCATCGATTCCGAGAAGGTGTGATTGTACTGCGAGTTAGAAATGCCAAGGGGCGTTCCGGACGTCTGCGCGCAAAGACCGGCAACTGTCCAGGACGTCTGGCTGGTCACCTGACCGCCGTTAAGACAGATATCCCCTTGTGCGGAAAAGTCGGTATTTTCCTTAGCGATCCGGGTAAGGTTAGGGATCAGATCCGCATCAAATCCGCCGCCGTGTTCCCTGTCGGAAAATGTGGCTTCCATCGACTCCAGATAAATGCAGATGATGTTTTTCTTTTTCGCCGGGACCTGAATCAAGTCGGCTTCCGGTTTGACGTAATGGTTTTCGTAGAGCGTGGAAATCTTGTTCTGTTCTTCGATGTACTGATCAATTTTCAGCGCTTCATAGCCTTTCTGAAGCTGAGAAATCATCAGTCCCACGCAGCCCGTCATGCACAGCAGGCTGCCGCAGTTGATCGCCTTGATCGCATTCGACGCCATCCACTTTTTGCGGGTATGCGTGCGGTTCTTTCTGGAAAGCTGGCTGTGGAGCAGAAAGCCGTACAGCAGCGTTCCCAGGACAATCCAAAGCGCGTAATTCAGCAGAAAGCCCTGCAGGATCTGGACGATGGTATTGCTGGCACCGCCCATGCCCACCTGCATCGTATACAGGAACTGGGAAAAGGATTCGACCTGAATCACCTGCGTGATGTACTGGACCGCATACGCCAGTATGCACCCCAGAATAAAGAATATATAGGCAATAGTACCCAGAAGAATGGTCAGTTTCTTACGTGACATGCCCCATATTGTAATGCTTCCTTATCGCATTTCAATTGCGAGGCTGAAGTTTTAACGGAGGGCTAGTCAATGTTGAGAATCTTTTAATATGTCTTCATTTAATGAAACCGGTATCTTTCAAAAGCGAAAGCATTTCTCGCCGCCTGCAGAACGCCCGCTTTCCCTTTTCTCAAAGCGTCGGACGGCGTATCTTGCGGTGTATCTGCCCCGCTCGTCGATGTTTTCCGGAACAGCGGGAAAAGGCTCCGTTTCAAGTCCTCCATTCCATATGAAAAAGCGATGATTGCTGATCTTCTGGATCGAATCATCGCTTCTGGCTTTTTCCGTCAATTTTCTGCGTTTTCTGCAGTTGCAGTTTGGCTGGAATTACAGTTCGGCAATTACTTCCACTTCAACGAGAACGCCTTTGGGCAGATCCTTGACGGCTACGCAGCTGCGTGCCGGCTTTTCGGTAAAGGTGTTCGCGTACACGGCGTTGAAGGCCGCAAAGTCTTCGATATTGGCCAGGAAGCAGGTGGTCTTCACAGCCTTTTTCGGGCTGGTTCCGGCTGCTTCGAGAACGGCGGTCAGATTTTTCATGACCTGTTCGGTCTGCTCTTCAATGGTCACAGCTTCGACGGCGCCGGTTGCCGGATTGATCGGAATCTGTCCGGACGTAAATACGAGGCCGTTTACGACAGCCGCCTGACAGTATGGCCCGATGGCCGCTGGAGCGTTCGGTGTAGAAATCTGTTTCATAAAGGTCCTTTCCAGATCGAAGTTCAGGCTCTTTGCTCTCTTTAAAGGAGCTGGAAGCCTTCTTCGATCAGCGTTTTCTCGACCAGATCGATATGGTCCTGGTCGCGGGTTTCAATATTGATGCGCAAAACGCAGTCGGTAATCGATGCGCCTTCGCTCGCTTTTTCATAGAAGACGCTGTCCACATTGGCCCCTAAGGAAGCGAGCAGCGCGGAGACTTTGGCCAGCTGACCTGGACGGTCGGAAAGCTGAATCGCCAGAGTCGCGCTGCGGCCGGACGTGAGAAGACCGCGTTCAATGACTTTCGAAAGAATGGTTACGTCGATGTTGCCCCCGAGAGGATGCAGACAATGTTCTTGCCTTCGGTCGGGATTTTGTCGAACATGACCGCGGCTACCGATACGGCGCCGGCGCCTTCGGTGATGAGCTTCTGCGTTTCGATCAGCTTCAGAATGGCGGTCGCGACTTCATCGTCGTTAACCGTGACAATTTCATCAACATACTTGCGGCAAAGATCGAACGTGTGTTCGCCAGGTTCTTTTACCTGGATGCCGTCGGCGACGGTACGGACTTTATCGAGGCAGACGATGCGCTCTTCTTCCAGAGACGCCGCCATGCTTGGCGCGCCTTCGGCCTGTACGCCGTACACTTTAACGTCTGGGCGCAAGGTTTTGATGGCGTAGGCGACACCGGAAATCAGCCCACCGCCGCCAACGGGAACTACGACCGCGTCAAGATCATCGATCTGATCGAGAATTTCGAGACCGATCGTTCCCTGACCGGCGATGACGAGTTCATCGTCGAACGGATGAATGAACGTATAGCCCATTTCGTCGCGCAGACGCAGGGCTTCCGCATAGGCATCATCATATACGCCCGGAACGAGAACGACCTGCGCGCCATAGCTGCGGGTCGCTTCAACTTTGAAATCGGGGCGCCTTCCGGCAGACAGATGATGGCGGGAATGCCGCAGGCCTGGGCGGCGAGCGCTACGCCCTGGGCATGGTTGCCCGCGGAGCAGGCGATGACGCCGTGCGCTTTTTCTTCTTCCGAAAGCTGAGAAATCTTAAAGCTGGCGCCGCGCAGCTTGAACGAGCCGGTTTTCTGCAGGTTTTCGGTTTTCAGAAATACATTGCAGCCGCTTTTAATCTTGGCAGCGGGGATAAGGTCCGTCTGACGGGCGATGTCCTGAGGACATAACGGGCCTGGTAAATCTTTTCAAGCGTTAACATCTTCGTTCAGTCCTTCCTTTGCTGCCAGATGCGCGGCAAACTGTCTTGCCGCTCTGGCCGATCGGCCGCCCTGCGCAAGCGCAAAGGCCGAAGCCTGTTCATGAATGGCCCTGGGGTCGGCTGCGTGCAGGCCGTATTCTTCTAAAACCGCATCGACAATTTCAAAGAAGCTGCGGTTATCGGGTTTTTCAAAAAGAGACACTGTCCAAAGCGCTGAGAAAGCGAGAGCGTTTCCTGCAGCGTATCCCGCCGGTGCACGTCGTCCCCGGTACGGGCCGACATGCTTTCCTTGACGAGATGGCGGCGGTTGCTGGTGGCATAAATAACCACATTTGCACTGCGGGCGCAGACGCTGCCTTCTAGCACGGCTTTAAGCGCCGCGAAGGAGTCGTCGTTTTCGCCAAAGGACAGATCATCGATATAGACAATGAATTTCAGCGGCTCTTCAGCCAGGGTATCGAGCAGATCGGGAAGCAGATCGAGCTGTCCCCGGCCGATTTCCACCAGCCGCAGACCCTCGGTTTTAAACCGATTGAGCACCGCCTTGATGCTGGCGGATTTGCCCGTTCCCGCGTCGCCGTAAAGCAGCAGGTTGGAACTGGGCAGATTTTTCAGAAGCGCCATCGTGTTTTCGATCAGTCTGGCGTGCTGGTCTTCGTAGCCGTACAGCTGGTCGAACGTGATCGGATCGCCGCTGCGTACCGGAATCAGACGGACTTTGTCTTCGCTGGCCAGCCGGAACATTGAATACTGGGCGAACAGGCCCGTGCCGCGGGTTTTCATCGTTTCCAGACTTTCCAGATACTCCGTTTTCAGATCCTGCGCCTTGCAGTTCCACATTTCGCTTTGCAGGCCGAGATCCCGGCTGGAAAGCCGGCTGGCTTCGCTCAGTGCATCCAGTTCATACATCGCCTGATTGAAAATCAGCTCATTTTTGGGCTGACCGGCGAGATGCCATCGGGACAGACAGGTCGACGTGCGGCAGACCAGATCGCGCAGATAGTCCGGCCAGCTGGGATTTTCCTGCATGTAGAGCAGACCCGCAAAGCGGGCTGCGTACTGGTTCAGACTGCTGGAAAAATGCGAATGGTCCTGAATCATATCCGCAAACGCCTTGAACACTTCGTCTTCGTACAAATTGCGAAACACCGCCAGACCGCAAATCCGATCGTAAAGCAAATCGAGATTTACGCTGCGGCTCATGAAAGAACCGCTCCTTCATCCGCGCCGTGCACCTGAGCGGCATAGCGCTTGAGATAGCCTTCGACCTTGCGCGGTTCTTTTGCGGGCATTTCTTTTGCGGCGTTCGATTTCTTCGTCGTCCACGAGCAGTTCAATGGAATATTCCGGAATGTTGATGGAAATCAGATCCCCGTTGCATACGTAGCCGATCAGACCGCCTTTGCAGGCTTCTGGCGAAACGTGACCGATCGAAGCGCCGCGAGTGGCTCCGGAGAAGCGGCCGTCGGTAATGAGAGCGACTTCCTTATCGAGACCCATGCCGGCAATGGCCGAGGTCGGCGATAACATTTCCCGCATGCCGGGACCGCCAGCCGGACCTTCGTTGCGGATGACAACGACGTCGCCCGGTTTGACTTTGCCGCCGAAAATGCCGGCAATGCATTCTTCTTCCGATTCAAAAACGTTGGCCGGTCCGGTGTGCACTAACATTTCCGGAGCGACGGCGGAACGTTTTACGACGCAGCCGTTGGGCGCCAGGTTGCCTTTGAGGACGGCCAGACCGCCCGTTTTCGTATACGGATTGTCGATCGGACGAATGACGGTTTCGTCCAGGTTTTTGGCATTGGCCAGATTTTCATGCATCGTCTTGCCGGTTACAGTCATCAGATCGGTTTCCAGCAGACCGGCATCTTCGAGTTCCTTTAATACCGCGTACACGCCGCCCGCTTCATTGAGATCTTCCATGTACGTCGGACCGGCTGGAGCGAGGTGGCAGAGGTTTGGCGTATGTTCCGAAATTTCGTTGACGTTGTCGAGATCGATTTTGATGCCGCATTCGTGCGCGATCGCCGGCAGATGGAGCATCGAGTTCGTCGAGCAGCCAAGCGCCATATCGGCAGTCAGTGCGTTTTTGAACGCTTTTTCGGTGAGAATATCGCGCGGACGGATATCCTTGCGGAACAGTTCCATAACCTGCATGCCCGCGTGCTTCGCGAGTTCAATGCGCTTGGAATACACAGCCGGAATAGTACCGTTGCCCGGCAGAGCCATGCCCAGCACTTCGCTCAGGCAGTTGTGCGAGTTGGCGGTATACATGCCGGAGCAGGAACCGCAGGACGGGCAGGTGTTCTTTTCGTATTCATCGAGTTTGGCTTCATCGATTTTTCCGGCTTTGTAGGCACCGACGGCTTCAAACATGCTGGAAAGCGACGTTTTGTGCTTGTCGATGCGGCCGGCGAGCATCGGTCCGCCGGAAACGAAAATGGTCGGCAGATTCAGACGGGCGGCTGCCATGAGCAGACCGGGAACGTTTTTGTCGCAGTTTGGGATCATGACCAGAGCGTCAAACGCGTGGGCGAGCGCCATGGCTTCCGTGGAATCCGCAATCAGATCGCGGGTGACCAGAGAATAGCGCATGCCGTTATGGCCCATCGCAATTCCGTCACACACCGCAATCGCCGGAAAAACGATGGGCGTTCCGCCAGCCATCGCCACGCCGGTTTTGACCGCTTCGGTAATTTTGTCGAGATTCATGTGGCCGGGAACGATCTCGTTGTAGCTCGAGACGATTCCGACAATTGGACGGTCGATTTCTTCCTGGGTAAGACCCAGTGCGTGCAGCAGACTTCGCTGCGGGGCTTTATCAAACCCCTTCTTCATTTCATCGCTTTTCATTGCGTACTCCTTTGGCCCCGCAAATCCGGAAGCGGATCTGGGAACCTTCCTCTTTTTCTCTTAGGTAAATCTCTTTTCTCTTTCGTATTCTTCAGTCAAAGGCCGATATTCTGTTGGCCTCGACTGTTCTTTTCTTCTTATGGATTGGATCACTGTATCGGATGATTGTCTTCATCGGACCATGATCTGCATTTTTCCTAGCGCCTATCCGCCTGCTTTATTTGCGGAGTTTTACGCCGTACCAGGCAACGCCTTCACCCTTCCAGCCGTTTTCGGTCAGAAATTTCTGTTCCGCGGCGCTGACGGTAAAGTTGTGCGCGCCGGTTTTCGCGTTCGGGTTATACGCCCTATACAGCGGCAGAGCGCTGGCCTGATCGGTATTGGAATACCAGCCGATTTTTCCTCCGTCCAGCCCTGGCTGACCAGAAAGTCTTTTTCCGTTTCCTTCAGGGTGTAGTGATGGTCGCCGACATTCGGGTTGTACAGACGATAAACCGCGCTGCCGGTATACGGCGCGATCCAGCCGATGCCTTCATAGCGCCAGCCAAAGCGAATCAGGCTGTTTCGCTCGTTTCGATCGGCGGTATAAAAGTGCTCGCCGGAGTTCGGGTTGTACAGCCGGTACATGTTCTGATTGCCATCGCCTGGCTGGGGTTCCCACGTTCCTTCCAGCGCCTTCTGTTCGTATTCGTTGAGGGCGCCGCGCAGTTCGTCGGTCGTATACATCGTTTCCGCCGCATCCTGGAAAAAGAACACCTGTCCAAAGAGCGGTCCTGGATTTTTGCCGTTTTGCGCAATGGCGAAACCGGTCAGTACATAGCGCGGATCGACGATATTGCGATAATGGCTTCCCCGCTCTGGTTTTTCACGGGTGTACCAGTAGTCAAACGGATTGCTTCCGCTGCCAAAGGGTGTGCCGGTGGACCCGCCCCAGTACAGGTTTTCCCCGACATCAAATATTCGGGAATGATCGAGACTGTTGGAGGAATAGTCGGTCTGCACCATGGCGACGGCCATCATCGTCAGCGAAACGCTCAGTTCCGGCTGATTTTCCTGACGGCGCAGCGCGTTGCACTGATCGATATAGTCCAGAGCCTGTCGAAAATGAGCGATAGACATGGCATCGCGGGAATCGTGCAAATCGCCGATGCCGTTTTCCAGGCCGTAAATCAGTACAGCCGCCGCTTCTTTTTCCGGACGCGTCAGCAGAAATCCAAGAATGCCTAAAGACAGCGGATCTTTCCCGTCATACAGGGCGACCCACTCTTCGACCGTTTTTCCGGAGTGCGTCATATCGATGCGCCGAACCTTCTGCGCGGACGAAAGCGAGATTCCGACTCCATCTGCAGGTACGTCACTCCTATGGACTTCCGCTTCTTCCGGTTCCTGTGCCTGCAGGCGCGTAAATGTTCCGCTGGCACCAAGTGTCAGGCAGGCGGCAAGACTCGAGGCGAGCCATGCGTTTTGTTTTTGCGGCTGCAGATGGCTTTGTTTTTCTCTGCAGAATGGATACGATTGGTGATCCCGTGTGCTTTGAGCGAACGGGCTTCTTTACTGGACGGACAATCCATGGCCTGATCTCCTTTATTTGAATTCGTTATACTCTCCATTATATATATCGAATATATGTATTCTGAATTCTTCAGCGCGGATGGTTCGGACCGGGTACGATCTGGTCCTCTTTCCGTCAGTCTGTCGTTTTGTGCGATGAATCAAAAGGCCCGTCAAACGGGCCTTTTTCGGTTGCACGAGGCAATTCCATTAGTTGTTGACGAGTTTGTCTTCGTCAGCCCAGGAATACAGAGCGCGGATTTCTTCGCCGACTTTGGAGCTTGGATGCTCTTTGGCTCTCTTTCGCATTGCGCGGAAGTGCGCCTGGCCGCCTGCATCGGACATGTCGAGCAGGAAGTCTTTTGCGAACGTACCGTCCTGGATGTCCTTGAGGATCTGTTTCATGGCTTTCTTTGTATCTTCGGTGATGATCTTTTCGCCGGTGATGTAGTCGCCGTATTCAGCGGTATTGGAAATGGAGTAGCGCATGCCTTCGAAACCAGACTGGTAGATCAGGTCAACGATCAGCTTCATTTCGTGAATGCATTCGAAGTAGGCGTTTCTTGGGTCGTATCCCGCTTCCACGAGAGTTTCAAAACCAGCCTGCATCAGAGCGACAACGCCGCCGCAGAGCACGGCCTGTTCGCCAAAGAGGTCGGTTTCGGTTTCAGTACGGAAAGTCGTTTCCAGAACGCCCGCACGGGAAGCACCGATTCCAGCTGCATACGCCAGACCGAGTTCAAGCGCGTCGCCGGTTGCATCCTGTTCTACAGCGATCAGAGAAGGAACGCCTTTTCCGGCTTCGTATTCAGAACGAACGGTGTGGCCAGGTCCTTTTGGAGCGACCATGATGACGTTAACGTCCGCAGGCGGAACGATCTGTCCGAAGTGGATGTTGAAGCCGTGGGCAAAGGCGAGTGTCTTGCCGGCTGTGAGGTTTGGCGCGATTTCTGTACGATACACGTCTTTCTGCTTTTCATCCGGGATCAGAATCATGATGATGTCGGCCGCTTTTGCAGCTTCAGCAACCGGCAGAACTTCGAAGCCCTGTTCCTTGGCTTTTTCGCGGAGCGGCTGCCTTCATACAGGCCGATCACAACGTCTGCGCCGGAGTCTCTGAGGTTGAGCGCATGCGCATGACCCTGAGAGCCGTAGCCGATGATTGCGATCTTCTTGCCTTTCAGACGGTTTACATCGCAGTCCTGTTCATAAAAATTCTGTTTTCCATGTAGATCGTATGTCCTTTCCTGGGAGTTTTCCCTCAAATTTACGGGCTGCTCCAAACCTTAAAACTGGATGGAGCAGATCTCGCTGCCAGTGGGCAGCGGCCAAAAGTTCCGTTCGGCCAAGACTAGCCGATCAGGTCCTTGCGGTCAGTTTCCATGAAGGCGAATTCATCAAGATCGTCTTCGTACAGGTAGTGGCAGCCTCTCTGAAGCGCCACAACGCCGGTCCGGGACATTTCGAGAATGCCGTAGGGACGGACGATTTCGAGAAACGCGTCAATCTTTGTCGATTCTCCGGTAATTTCCACGCAGAGGGTGTTGGGGAGAAGTCGATAATCTTGCAGCGGAAAATGTCCACCGCGCTGACGATTTCCGGACGGGTTTCCGGGGTGTTGCGCAGCTTGATGAGCGCGAGTTCGCGCGATACGCGCTGGGCCGGAACCATTTCCTTAACGTTTTTACGCAATACAGCTTTCTCAGCTGCTTAATGCACTGGGAGCGGATTTTCTCGTCTCCGTTGACCGAGATCGTAATGCGGGAGATCGCCGGATCTTCGGTAGCGCCGACGGTCAGCGAGTTGATGTTGAAGCCGCGGCGGGTAAACATGCTGGCGACGCGCGTCAGTACGCCGGAGTAGTTGTCGACCAGGCAGGCGATTTCAAATTTTTCCATCAGATTTCCTCCCGCAGGGTGATGATCTGCTCCATGCTGCCTCCAGGCGGAAGCATCGGAAGTACGAATTCATCCGGATCGATTTTGACGTCGATCACGACCGGGCCGCTCTTCGCCATGGCTTTGGCGATGACTTCCGGCATTTCTTCAAGCGTATCAATATGGAATCCCGGAACGCCGAACGCTTCCGCGATTTTCGCGAAGTCGCTTTCGCGGTCTTCCAGGTTTGTATTCGAGTAATGGGCGCCATAGAACAGAGTCTGCCACTGACGGACCATGCCGAGCACCTTGTTATTGAAAATGACAACAACGACTGGAGCGCCGGTTGCCTTGAGTGTTGCGAGTTCGCCCAGGTTCATGCCGAAGCTGCCGTCTCCAGTAAAGAGAATCGTGCGCTTGCCAGAACCAAATGCAGCACCGATCGCGGCGCCAAGACCGAAGCCCATCGTGCCCAGGCCGCCGGAGGAAACAAACGTCCGCGGCTGCTGGAACGGGAAGGACTGAGCGACCCACATCTGATGCTGGCCGACATCGGTCGCAATCGGCGTAGAGGCATCGCAATAGCGCGCCACTTCGTGAATCAGCGCCTGCGGCGTCAGCTTATGCGGATTGGCGAGCTGTTCCTGCTGATTCAGTTCCGCCTGCTTCAGATCGGCTATGCGCTGATGCCAGGAGGGATGCGTCTGCAGATTGACCGCGTCGAGCAGTCGCTGTACCGCGTCGTGGATGTCGCCGGCCAGGCCGAGCGTTACCGCTACGTTTTTATTGAGCTCTGCCGCATCAATATCGAGATGCAGGATTTTCGCCTGTCTGGCGTATTTCTTTACGTTGCCTGTAGCCCGGTCGGAGAAGCGGCAGCCGATCGCGATGATCAGATCGCATTCGTTCTGCGCCATGCTCGAGGCGTAGTGGCCGTGCATGCCTTCCATGCCGAGGTAGCGGGGATGGTCGGTCGCTACGGCGGAAAGCCCCATCAGCGTGCAGCCGATCGGCGCATCGATCTTTTCGGCCAGACGCATGATTTCATCGGAAACTTCCGCGCCCAGCGAACCGCCGCCAATATAAATATAGGGGCGCTGGCTTTCGTTGATCATTTCCACCGCAGCAGCCATCTGTTTTTCGTTGACAGTTTTTCCGGCATTTTTTCGGAATAGCCAAGCGGCTCGTAATCCGTAATTCCCTGCTGAACGTCTTTGGGAACGTCGATCAGCACCGGACCCGGACGGCCGGACTTGGCAATTTCAAACGCTTTATGAATGGTCTGTGCCAGCTCGTCGATGGAGTTGACGAAAAAGTTGTGTTTGGTAACCGGCAGAGTCACGCCGGTAATGTCTACTTCCTGAAAGGAGTCGCGCCCGATCAGATTCGTGGATACGTTTCCGGTAATGGCCACCAGAGGAACGGAATCCAGATAGGCTGTCGCGATTCCGGTCACCAGGTTGGTCGCGCCCGGACCGGATGTCGCAATGACCGTACCGACTTTTCCGGTTGCCCGGAAATAGCCGTCTGCCGCATGACAGGCATGCTGCTCATGCGAACACAGCACGTGCTTAAGACGATCCTGATAGGCATATAAAGCATCATAGAGGTCAATAACCTGTCCGCCCGGATAGCCGAAAACGGTATCCACGCCCTGTTCGAGCAGGCTTTCTACGATGATTTCCGCACCGCTTTTTTCATGATGAACCTTCCTTTTTTCGATTAGGTTTGTTATATCACACCGAAATTTTCGGTGGTGAAGAAAATGTAACAAGTTTCCAAAACTTGTGTTTATTTCCATTTTGTTACATTTCTCCTGCTCTCTGTAACCGGTTTCATTAAAAAGACAATAAATTCGGCTTTACCAGAAGAGCGATTTGTATTTATCCATTCTAGGCAAGCCGATTTTTAAAATCAAAATCGTTTCGGTTCTTGTTCAATCCTGTCCAAAAAGAGTGAGAAAAACGTCCATAGTCTGCGATCTTCCCGCCAGCGGCTTAGATTCCCCTGCGCCAAACCGAATCGCTGCCATTAAAAAATGCCTTCTTCATCGTTTCTGGGATGAAGAAGGCATCGTTCATTCGTTTTCTTAAAGCGGACGTATTTTTCAGCGACAGGCAGCAGGACTCTGTTTCCTGTTTTGCAAATCTAAGCCTGCAAAGGAACTGCGGATTCCTGCGGTGCGCTCTGGATGGCATCGCTTGCCGGAGGCGCTGGCTGTTCCACAGGAGGCGTCACTGTCCCCTGATCGCCGCCGCCAGGAGGCGTGACGGTTCCGCCCTGGTCTCCTCCGCCAGGCGGGGTTGTTCCGCCTGTGTCTCCTCCGCCGGGAGGTGTGGTCGATCCGCCCGTATCGCCTCCGCCGGGAGGTGTGGTCGATCCGCCCTGCGAATCGTCGCCCGTATTGTCTCCGGGATTGACAGGCGGCTCAGCTGGAGGCAGATTTGGAGCTTGTCCTGAACTGTTGTTTCCGGGATCATTTCCGCCCGGGTCCGGGGCATATCCGGGATCGGATGGCGGGGTTACAACTGGAGGTACGTAAATGTTGTTGTTGACAGCAGGCGGATAGTAGTAGTCCGGATCCTTGAACTGATCCGCATTTTCTTCATAGAAGTTGCCGTCCGGCTGTTCAACCATTTCGTTTTTCGGCATGTCGTCTTTCTGATTGCCGCCGTTGGTCTGGTCGCCGCTCATGATGACGTTGTTGTAGTAATCCGACTTGGAAGCAAGTTCCGCATTGAACGCCAGCAGACCAAGGTTTTCGATCAGCGTCTGTTCGTTTGCATACAGGCTTGTTCCCAGACCGAGACGATGGCCTTCGATATCGATGCCCATCGCTTCGATAATGGTCGGGAAAATATCGAGCGTGCAGTATTCACGCGTCTGATTCAGCGTATATTCCGGGCCGTTGAGCACGGTGAAGTACGCCTTGCGCGAATAGTCCGAAGGAATGTTCGGACCGACCGATCCATCCATGCTCAGATGGTCGCCCGAGAGGATGATCGTGGTATTTTCGTAAAACGGCTGTTCCTTGAGCCAGTCGATGAAGGCGCCGACTTTGCGGTCCGAGCAGTGAATGACGTTTTTGTACTGCTCGTCAAATTCGTCCGTGCAGTCCTTGCACTTGTAGCCGTCTACGAAATGCGTGTCGGCCGTGAGCATGGTGAAGTTGAACGGTTCCTCGTTTTTCGAAATCGTATCCAGTTCTGCCTTGGCCCAGTCAAAGAGCTTCTCGTCTTCAAAGCCCCACCATACGCGGTAATCGGAAAGAATCTTCTTTTCGCGGATGGCTTCATCGTAGTCGAGCACTTCGTAATCGCCGTGCTGCTTATAGTAGTTGGTCCGTCCGGCATAGGCGCCTTCCGAACCGCACATGAAGTAGTTTTTATAGCCGTTTTCTTTCAGAATGTCGCCCATCGCCGTCAGATTCGGCATGAACTGCACATCCGAGTCCAGATTGTGAACGAACGCCTGGTTGCCGACATTCAGTGGTACGCCCGCGCTCTGCGCAACGAGTCCGGCAATTGTCCAGCCGGAGTTGTTGGTCACATAGGCGCCCTGTACGTCCGGATTGTCCGCTGCAGCAAAGTTTTCGCCTTCCTGCTGGAGCGCTGTCAGGTTCGGAATGAGGTCTTCCTCATATCCCCGCCGTTTTCGCGGCTGGCGTACGTGCTTTCCATGGATTCCATAACAATATGGATCACGTTGCGCTTCTTTCGGGGAACGTCAGCTTGACGTCGTCTGGCTGTACGAAATGGTCTTCATACAGTTCGCTGACGCGGTTGGCGTTCTTGACATATTCTTCGTAGCCGACCGCATCGAGTCCGGTAAAGACGCCGCTGATCGCCAGCGCGGCACAGATCACAATCGCCGCAACCGAAGACAGGTTGAACGCCAGATTCCATTTTTTATCCGCAAACAGCCTGCGGCCTTTTTTCTTTAAGCGGATGCGCTTGATGCAGAAATACATGTACACTCCAAAAACGAGCGTACCGATGATCAGCAGCAGCCAGTTCTGTTCAAAAATCCCGCTACAGCCGCCCCGATTGTTCCCTGCGCTCCTTCTGCACCCGCGTTCAGCGTATACAGAACCTGGGAGAAGCTGGTCACCTGAATGACCTGCGTCAGGTAATAGATCGTATAGAAAACAATGCAGGCGAGCCAGAACAGGATATAAGCGAGAATTCCAGTAAAAATCCACATAATCCTTTTTCCTTTCCGATTCTGCTTCTTTCCTCATTAAATTTTTACGGCCTGCTGCATCCGCGTAAACCGTCTTTGGCAGCTTGCCCGTAAAAAGGTTTTTCGTTTTGTGTTTTCGGTTCCGTTTTCTCTTTCCAAAACCGTTTTAAAAGCGGATTCCGATTTTACCTTCGCGTAAAATCCGGTTTTCCGATTGAGAGAAACGGACACTAATTTCACATAATACGGGATTCGGCATGGATTACAAGCGATTGAGGATTTTCCTGAAATCTTCGAAGAAAGGGCCAAATCCTTTTGAAACTATGTGAAATGTTTTTATTCTTTCAAATGAAAAAGCACCCGAAGGTGCTTTTGCATTTCCTGTTTATTTTCTGTTTTCCGTTACTTCGACGCGGACTTTCTCTCCGCCGTCTACCAGATCGAATGTGATCTTGGAGAAGGCGTCCAGGTTGTCAGCAAGAATTTCACGGACCGTCGAGAACACTTCATCCTGGCTGGCTTCACTTGGCGTGTCGTATTCAATCGACGTTACGATATGTTTTTTCCCTGAATATCCGTCAGGTCTTTGACAATTGAACTCATAATATATGTCCTCTGGACCAAGTTTAAACCCCGCAGGCGCTGAAATCAAATCTCAGCTTTTGGCTTTTCCCACCGGTTTCTCAGCGGCCGATCGCTCTGCAGGCCTGTTTCCAGTCTTCGTATTCCTGTCTGGCAGCTTTTCGGTCGTTTTCATCAAGCACGCGAATGACGCGGCACGGATTGCCAGCCGCAAATACACCACAGGGAATATCGTCAACCACAACCGAACCGCTGCCGATCACACTGCCTTCATGAATCGTGACGCCGCCGTTGATCACACAGCTGCCGGCGATCCAGACATGATCTTCAATAACGATGGGCAGCGCTTTTTCCAGACCCGTTTTGCGAATGTCTCGATCCATGGGATGAACCGGGGTGTAAAACGAACAGCGCGGCCCGATCAGAACATGATTTCCAATTACGATCTTTCCTTCATCGAGCATCAGACCGTCCATATTGATCATGGAGTGTTCTCCAATATAAATCCGATGACCGAGATCGCAGTAAAACGGCAAGACGATATGCGCGTTGGCACTCATGTTGGGCACAAGCACGCGAAGCAGCGTCTGGGCTTCTTCTTCTGTCGGCGCCTGCGCGATCTGGCGCATCGTCTGGCGGGCAAAACTCCAGTGGCCGTCCTTTACTCCATACACATCGTACAGAAGACCGGCATCTCTGCGGCTGGACTGCAGAGAAATTTCCGGATGGCTCAGATCGGGATCGAGAGGCGAATCGAAAGAAGCGGACGCAACACTAGCCGCGTCCGTATTCTTTTTCGATTCCTGTTTTGAATCTGGATTCATTGTTGAACCGGACTTAGCACACTTTGCGCGTCCAGCCGAATTTGTCTTCGACATTGCCCCACTGAATGCCGGTCAGCGTATCGTACAGCTTCTGGGTGAGGTCACCTGTCTTGAAGTCATTGATAACGGCTTTTTCGCCTTTGTAGCAAAGTTCGCCGATTGGAGAAATAACGGCTGCGGTACCGGTACCCCACGCTTCCTGCAGTCTTCCGTCGCGGGCAGCGGCCATCAGATCGTCAATGGACAGATGTTCTTCGTGAACAGGGTAGCCAAGATCGCGGACGATGTGCAGAATCGAGTCGCGGGTTACGCCCGGCAGTACAGTTCCGTCAACCGGAGCGGTCCAGATTTCGCCGTCGATCAGGAACATGACGTTCATGCTTCCGACTTCTTCGACATATTTCTTGTGGACACCGTCCAGCCAGAGAACCTGGGTATAGCCCTGTTCTTCGGCTTTTTCCTGTGCTTTCAGTGAGCCGGCGTAGTTGCCGCCGCACTTGGTGAAGCCGGTTCCGCCTGGAGCGGCACGTACGTATTCATCTTCCACCCAGATTTTTACCGGAGCCATGCCTTCTGGATAGTAGGCGCCTACCGGGGAAAGGATGATCATGAATTTATAGGAAACCGCCGGATGTACGCCAACAGCGGCTTCGGAAGCGAACATGTAAGGACGGATATACAGAGATTCGCCCTCGTTAGCGGGAACCCAGTCCTTTTCGACGCGGACGAGTTCTTCAATGGCCTGTACAAACAGATCTTCCGGAACGGCCGGCATCGACAGACGGCTATTGGAGTTGGCAAAACGCTGCGCGTTTTTTCCGGACGGAAGAGCTGAATGCTGCCGTCTTTTGTGCGGTAGGCTTTCAGACCTTCAAAAGTTTCCTGCGCATAATGAAGAACCATGGAAGCCGGATCCATTTCGATCGGTCCAAACGGGACGATGCGGGCATCATGAAAGCCGCCCTGATCCTTATCGTAATCACAGATGAACATGTAGTCGGTGTAGTATTTGCCAAAGCCAAGCGGGCCCTGGGGTTTTTCTTTCAGTTCTTTGCGCGGTTCAAAACGAATATCCATACAAATAAACCTTCCTTCTTTGAATTTTCTTAACCTTACGCCCCGCATAATTCTTTGGCAATCGGTGCGGGGCAAACGCCGTGATCCCGACGAAAAATGAATCAAAACCATGCCAAAACCGACAATCTTCTTTCAGGCCGCTTTCAAAATGTTTCTTTGTTTTCACTACTTGACGATTTTAAGAAAAACACGGCTCCCGGATAGCTGTCCGGGCTGTTCCCGCCGTCACTGCCTTCGGATTTTCCGTCCGTTTCGGTTTGCCGCCGCCTTTTCTCAAGGACACCGCAAAAATGAAAAATGCTTTCCTTTCCCCACCTTTTTGAACCCTCTTTTCCCGAATTTTGCGGATTGGAATGACCAGAGGAATCAGCCAATGACGTGCGTGCTATACTGTTTCAGATTTTCCAGAAAGAAAGAAGGAAACAAAATGAATCTGATCATCCCAGAAAACTATGACCCGGTCCTCGATATTCGGCAGACCCAGGAAGCCATCAAATACATTCGGGATACTTTTCAGCACGAATTTGGCAAGGAAATGAACCTCACCCGTATTTCGGCACCGCTTTTGTACCGAAAAGTTCCGGACTGAATGACAACCTGAACGGTGTGGAACAGCCGGTTCACTTTTCCATGAAAGTCCTTCCGGAAGAAGATATTGAAATTGTGCATTCCCTCGCGAAATGGAAACGCGCCGCTTTAGGCAAGTACGGCTTTGGCCTTCATGAAGGTCTCTATACCAACATGAACGCGATCCGTAAGGACGAAGACCTCGACAATCTCCACTCCGCCTATGTGGATCAGTGGGACTGGGAAGAAGTCATCGCCAAAGACGAACGCACGGAGCAGACGCTGCGCGAACATGTACTTCGCATTTTTAAAATCATCAAGCACATGGAACACGAAGTCTGGTACAAATACCCGCAGGCGGTAAACCGCCTTCCCGATTCCATTACCTTCATCACATCCCAGCAGCTTCTCGACCGCTATCCCGATCTTTCTCCGAAAGAACGTGAAGACGCGGCGACAAAAGAATACGGATGCATCTTCCTGATGAAAATCGGCGCTCCGCTGTCCAACGGTCAGAAGCACGACGGCCGCGCGCCGGACTACGACGACTGGCAGCTTAACGGCGATATCCTGTTCTGGTACGAACCGCTCCAGACCACGCTGGAAATTTCCAGCATGGGTATCCGCGTCGACGAAAACTCGCTGCACGACCAGCTGAAAGCGGAAAACGCGCTCGACCGGGAAAACCTGCCGTTCCATAAAGCCATTCTGGAACAGAAACTGCCATACACCATCGGCGGCGGTATCGGTCAGTCCAGACTGTGCATGCTTCTCCTTAAGAAAGCGCACATCGGCGAAGTTCAGGCGTCCATCTGGCCGCAGGATATGCTCGATGCATGCGAAGAAGCCGGCATTCAGATTCTGTAAGAATAAGAATCCTGTATTTCCATTCGACACAGGCTAGACACTGGGCAGTTCTTTCCGTCCTGCTGATTCAAAGAAAAGCAGCCGCTCACGCGGCTGTTTTTGTATGCATTTTTAAAATTCCAGTTTCGATCTTTGCAGGTTACGAAGAACAAAATCGTTTGAGAATCCCTTTATTCTTCGATGAATTCGCGAATCTGATGCAGATCGAGGGAAGGATACTGTTCGAGGAATTCAAGCAGTTCGCGCGCCATGATCTTGGCGCCTTCCGTCTGTTTGGATTCGATGTTGAGCGGAAGCAGATTTTCGTGCAGCGACATGCGCAGCAGAGCCCAGCCGTCGCCATGATCCGTACCAAATTTCAGACGGACGCCTTCGTAGTTTGGCTGTACGAGCGTAATCGTGCTGCTTTCCTGCGCGGCGTACGCCTTGAGATCTTCAATGACCTGGCGGCCATATTCCTTGAACGCCTTCTCGTTAATTTTGAGACGGAGTTCCTTTTCGGCTTTTGGATGGCCGAGCGAAGCGATCAGATCGCTGATGGAATGCGAAGCCGCTTCGACCACAATCCGGCTGGCGAGATAGGCGCCGTCATCCAGATAGTAGTTTTCACGGAACGCCGCATGACCGCTGGTTTCAATGGCCAGTTCGGCATCGACGCCTTCGTCGTTCAGACGCTTGGCTTCGTTAATGACATTTTTGTAGCCGCGTTTGAAGCGGTGATGCTGGATATTATGCTTCTCCAGGAATTCGCCAAGCTCATCGGACGTAACCGAATCCGTTACTACGGTCATGCCCGGATGATGACGAGCCGCCAGAACGGATGCCAGAGCGACAATATCGTTACGTCCAATCGGGTTCCCATTGCCGTCTACAGCAGAAGAGCGGTCGACATCGGTATCGAAGATGATGCCCAGATCCGCATGATTGTCTTTTACCGCCTTTACGAGCGATGCCATGGCTTCCGGATTTTCCGGGTTTGGAATGTGGTTAGGGAAATGTCCGTCCGGATCGAGGAACTGGCTGCCTTCGGTATTCGCGCCAAGCGGCTTCAGAACCTGATCGACGAAGAAACCGCCGGCACCGTTTCCGGCATCTACAACCACGTGAAGTTCTTCAAGCGGAAGATCGGGGTTCACGGCTTCCTGATCGACTTTTTCCCGAATGATGTTGCGCAGATGCTCCGCGTAGACGCTCATCAGATCCGATTTGGTAATGGAACCGCCGGGTTTATGGTTGAACGCTTCCCGTTCGGCAATATCGATGACCTGAGCAATTTCATTGGAATCCAGGCCGCCGCCTTTATAGAAAAACTTCATGCCGTTGCGGTTAGCCGGCATGTGACTGGCGGTAAGCATAATGGCACCGTCCGCATCGAAATCATCAAAAATGGTCGACATGAACATCGCCGGCGTCGTGGAAAGACCAGTATCAAAAACGTCCACGCCATCATAAACGAGGCCGTCCATGACCGCATGCGCCAGAGCTGGACCCGAAAGACGGGAATCGCGGCCGACCGCGATCGTCATATCCGTTTTGCCGGTCCGTTTGCGCAGCCAGGCCGTAAACGCACGAGCCAGAGCGCGCACTTCCTTATCGGTCAGATTGACCGGCTCTTCCGGATTCAGATCCAGGGCAACTCCGCGAATATCGCTGCCGTTCTGGAGTTCTTTTAAATTCATCGTATTCTCTCCTTTGCGTATGTTTTCTCATCCAGATCCGCAAGCGTGATTTGCCCTTGCGCTCTGGCTTGGTATTCGTATTTCGTCTGAAAACAGATTCTTTCTGGCTTTACCAACCCGATCGAGAATCGTTTTCCATCGTTTTCATTATAGCCGTACCGACATCCTCTCTGCCGGACAGCGCATAAAGAAAACGGCTGTCTAAACCGTGCAGGTTTTCGACAGCCGTTCTGTTCCATCCGCAACGCAGGGTGAAAATGGAATTCAGTTTTTCATAAATTGGAAGAATGTTTAGTGTTCATGGCGGATCAGGCCGAACGCTTTCGAGCATTCCATCACAACGACTGGAACGAAGATCAGACCGATACCGATCAGATACAGTTCGCCCGTCAGATAAATCGTACTGAATGCGCTCATGACACCTGGAACAAAGAGAACCAGCGCCATCATGACAAGGGAGAACAGAGCCGCGTAGTTCAGATGCTTATTGGAGAACACGCCGATTTTGAACAGAGACTGCTCGGAACGCATGTTATACGCCTGAACGGTCTGCGAGCAGGCAAGAACCATGAACGCGAGCGTACGGCCGGCGTTTTCCACATGCATCGTATTTTCACCGATGTAAAACGCGATAATCGCGAGGGCGCCAAACATCAGACCCTGAAGGATGATCCGCAGACCGAAGCCGCGGGCGAAGATGCCTTCATTGCGCGGTTTTGGTTTTGCCAGCATAACCGAATCGGGGACAGCTTCCATGCCCAGCGCAATGGCGGGCAGAGAGTCGGTGACCATATTGATCCACAGCAGCTGCATCGAAAGGAAAATGCTCTGTTTTGAAATCAGCATGACCAGGAATACGCAGATGACTTCGCCGATGTTCGTGCCAAGCAGATAGCCGACGACGTTCTTGATGTTGTTGTAAATGCCGCGGCCTTCCTTGACCGCTGCGAGAATCGTCGCAAAGTTGTCGTCGGTCAGCGTCATGTCCGCTGCACCTTTGGCAACATCGGTACCGGTAATGCCCATCGCTACGCCGATATCGGCGGATTTCAGAGCCGGCGCGTCGTTGACGCCGTCGCCGGTCATGGCAACGACTTTACCCTGACGCTGCCAGCTCTTTACGATACGAATCTTGTTTTCAGGCGATACGCGCGCATAAACCGCGATGTCGTTGACGTTCTGGTCGAGTTCACGATCGCTCATGGCGTCGATCTGACGGCCGGTAACGGCTTTTTCACCCGGCTCAAGAATGCCGAGTTCCCTGGCAATCGCACTGGCGGTAACTACGTGGTCGCCGGTAATCATAACGGTACGGATGCCGGCTTTCCTGGCTTCCGCAACCGCATCCCTGGCTTCCGGTCTTGCCGGGTCAATCATGCCGACCATGCCCAGGAACGTCAGATCCTTCTCAATGTTTTCTGCGGAAAGATCGGAAGGCAGTTCATCGAATTCACGCTTGGCAATCGCAATGACACGCAGCGCGTTTTCCGACATTTTCTGGTTGATCTCTCTGGCTTTTTCCTTGTCGCCATGCGTGATCTTATCGAGCATTTCGTCAACCGCACCTTTAGTGATGGCAACGTATTTTCCATCCATCTTGTTGATGGACGTCATCATCTTTCGATCCGAGTCAAACGGAAGTTCCACAACACGCGGATATTCCTTGTTCAGATCTTCCTGTTTCATGCCGTTTTCGTCAGCGGCCATGACAATGGACGTTTCCGTCGGATCGCCGATCTGAATGGCTTTGCCGTTTTCCCAGCTGATTGTACCGTCGGAATCGAGCGTGCCGTATTTAAGCAGTTCACGAAGACCTTTGGAACTGTCGCTGGTCACTTTTTCCACGACGTTCGAACCGTCGACATAGCCTTCAACGACCGTCATGCGGTTCTGAGTCAGCGTACCGGTTTTATCGGAACAGATGACCGAAGTCGAGCCGAGGGTTTCGACCGCCGGCAGCTTGCGGATAATGGCGTTCTTCTTGACCATGCGCTGAACGCCAATGGAAAGAACAATGGTAACGATGGCGGGCAGACCTTCTGGAATAGCCGATACCGCCAGCGATACGGACGTCATGAACAGTTCCAGAGGCGGCTGACCGTCCATGAGGCCCACAACGAAGATAATCGCGCAGCAGACGATCGCCAGAATGCCGAGATACTTGCCCAGGGTGTTGAGCTTTTTCTGCAGCGGCGTCATCGTCTCGTTTTCATTATCGAGCAGGTTGGCAATGCGGCCCATTTCGGTATCCATACCGGTCGCGGTAACGAGCGCCGTGCCGGTACCGTAGGAAATCGAACAGCCGGAATACACCATCGTCTTTCGATCGCCCAGCGGAGCGCCTTCCTCGATGATCGCATCCGCTTCCTTCGTGGATGGAACACTCTCGCCGGTCAAGGCGGACTCTTCGGATTTTAATGCCGAAGACGTAATCAGACGCGCATCCGCCGGCACGTAATCGCCAGCTTCCAGACGAATCAGATCGCCGGGAACGAGTTCACTCGATTCCACGAGTGTTTCCTTGCCGTCACGGATGACTTTCGCCTGCGGGGCAGACATTTTACGCAGCGCATCCAGCGCTTTCTGCGCCTTGTCTTCCTGCATGACACCCATGATCGCGTTCACGACGACAATCAGAAGAATCAGAAACGGTTCAAACAGACCTTTGATTCCTTCATGATTCAGAAGCGATACGCTCAGCGAAATAACAGCAGCCGCAACAAGGATCAGGATCATCGGATCCTTGAACTGATCCATGAAGCGGGCGAACATGGTTTTCTGCTTTTTCTCGAAGCTTGTTGGGCCCGTATTTGGCAAGCCGGGCCTTGACTTCTTCACTGCTCAGACCATTCTGGATACTCGTCTTGAGTTCCTTTTCGGTCTGTGCAGGAGACTGATCATAAAATTTCATAAAGTCTCCTTCTGTCTTTAGACAAATCGAGTATAACAAGAGCATTTTTTGAAAACGCCCGCAGTGCCTGAGGCATTGTAAGCGTCAAATAAAAGACGGGTATTTTCTCGACCGCCTCCTTGGGATAATTCCTTTATTCAAGGAGGCTTTTTCATGGAATCAATCATCCCTGCAATCGATCTCGGTATCGATTTCTCCAAAGTTAAAAACATCTATCTGGCTCAGATGCCTGCTGACCTTCGCAAAGGAATTGACGGTTACGTCTCCCTGGTTCAAGGACCTCTCGCTCTGGATCCGCTGGATGGATCCCTCTTTCTCTTCGTTAATCGACAGAAGAACAAGATCAAAGGTATCCTTCGTGACGGAAATGGATTCTGGCTTGTTTATAAGCGACTCTCCAGATCTTCCCTTCAGTGGCCTGTCAGCCCTGACCAGTCCGACTTCATGCGAATTGACTGTTCGCAGCTGGCTTCTCTGCTTTCCGGTCTGTCGATTGTTCCCCAGCCGGCATTTCTGCCACGAACTTATAAGTATGTTTAAACCAATTTAAAAGGATGATTTTCTTGAAGGAATATCAAGATAAATCATCTAATTTACTTTATCTATCGCTCTAAATATGTTAAAATTAATACATGGATGTGCCGAACCCTTACCAGACAATCCGCAACGAGCTCCTCGAAGATCTTCATCATCAGATCAGCACCATGACGGAAGAAGAGAAAGACAAATTTATTGAGGATATGTACCTGGATCTCTATTTCGCTAAAGAAATCAATAAAGCCGTGAAAAGCGGCCGCTTTGGTCCTTCTACGGAAAAGATGGTTCCCTTGAAACTGGATTACTCTGAAAACGAGGACGGCGGCCCAGATATCAATATTCTGAATAAACAGCTGGCTCAGCTTGATCTGAAAGCCGATGTTTGTTTTAACCGGGCTACGAAATATCAGGAAGAGGGAGACCGCTATCGTAAAGAAGCTGAAGATTTAAAGCTCAGTTCTGTTGAAGGAAGCAAGAAAAACCTTCCACCAAGTGCAGAAAGCAGGAAGCGGTCAAAGAAACCACTACCTTCAGTGTAGAAGGGAAAAGCGCATTTGCCCAGTTTGCGGCTGTGAGATGAAAACTGTTGGAATGAAACGTCACTATAGGATTCATCGGATTCCCGCTCGCTATAGGCTGGAAGAAGTGCTGCGTGAGACAGTCGCGTGCCCAAACAAGTGTACGGATGAAAACGGGAAAGCCATCATCCGCACCGCCGAACCTGACGAGCCTGCACTGATCGACAAGAGTGTCGCAACTTCCTCTATGGTCGCGGGAATTGCCTACGATAAGTTCGTAATGGGAACCCCGGCCTATCGTCAGGAAAAGCACCTGAGTCTCACGGGACTGCCGATCAGCCGTCAGACCATGGGCAACATCCTGGAAAAAACTTACGATCTTTATCTGAAGCCCCTCGTAAAACAAATGATTGAGGATCTCCCAAACTGTAACGTCGTCCATATGGATGAGACGGTTTTAAAGTGCACGGAGGTTAAAGATCGAAAACAGTCTTCTATGGTTGTCGCCGTCAGCGGAATCTATGAAGAGAACCAGATGGCTGTCTATAAGTTTTTCCCTTACAAGAAACAGGAGTTCGTAATCGCCCTCCTTGGCGGTTCTTTTCGTCATGCCCTTATGACAGACGGGCTTTATGCATATGCCAGCTACTATGTCCCCTGCAGAAAGCTCAACTGTATGGCCCATGCGAGAAGAAAGATCTTCGAAGCCATCAAAGTCCGGTCAGACTTCGCGCAGTATCAGGCAGACGTCCTGAAGTGGGAAAAGACCACACTGGAGAACGACGAAGAGGCCGCAGAAGCGGCAGCCCAGCTGGACGAAACAGAGAGACCCGAACCAAGTCCGGGTCTCCAGATTCTGCTCACAGCCCTGTCTCTGTTCGGGAAGCTCTACCACATCGAATCCCACGTTGCTTCTTACTCGCACGAGGCGAGAACCGAAGTTCGGCAGGAACTTTCAAAGCCCTGCTTTGAAAGACTCACAAGAGTCATGATGGAGATTCAGAGTGGATTCGAGGAAAGAAGCACCGCCTACAGAGCAGCCAAGTACTTCATGGATCGAGCGAACTCGTTGGGAAGGTACCTGGAAGACGGTGATTATCCGATCGACAATAATGTGGCAGAAAGAGCCGTAAAGCCATTCGTGATCAATCGCAAAAACTTCCAGACTACGAAGAGTATCAAAGGTGCGGAAGTCGTCGCAGCGTTTATGACTTTGTTTCGATCGGCTGAAATGAACGACTTAAATCCAGAGCGCTACATGGAGTACGTTCTGGATGAACTCAAATGGTTCAAAGACGATGAAATCGCGGTAGATGTATTGAAGTCACTTCTGCCGTATTCAAAGGATTTACCTGAATATCTTCGAATTGGATACCGTGGACCGGATCCGAAGTATGAAGAAAACGATGAAGAATAAAAAATACGCCAAGCGGGATCTCGAAAGGGATCCCGTTTAGCGTATCTAATATTCAGTCTCGCGTATACCCGTCGATTGTTTGACACTTACGAGGCATTTGGGCAGCCAAAAACATGTGCCCAGTATAAAAGGCCTGACTGTTCGAAAACAGCCAGGCCTTTCTTGTTTTGTTTTATTTTCGGAATTCTTCATACAAATCTGATGATTTCATGGAGAATTCAAGACAACACGATACAGACTGCCTTACTTGGAGCCCTTAATATCGAGATGATCAATGGCATCCGCAAAGCTTTCCGGGTCGTTGAGGATGGAATAGTTTTCCGGGATTGGAAGATCTTCCGCTACAGGTTCTGGCAGAGCGGCATCCTTAGTTTCCGCAGTGCCCATCGCCGATTTGGCGAAGCTGTCGAACTGGCTGTCGGTCGTCTTCTTAACCTGACGTTCGAGACGGCGCTTGCGCAGTTTTTCCGCCATGGCACGGACTTCACGGTTCTGCGGACGGTCGCCGGTGCAGCCGGTTCCGGCAGGAATCAGCTTACCGATGATGACGTTTTCCTTCAGGCCGACGAGGTGATCGACTTTACCCTTGATGGTGGCATCGGTCAGTACTTTAGTCGTTTCCTGGAAGGAAGCCGCAGACAGGAAGGAGTCGGTTTCTACCGAAGCCTTCGAAATACCGAGCAGAACCGGCTTGAATTCGGCTGGGATCTTGTTCTGGTGCAGGTAGTCGCGATTGATGCGGGTGATGTTGTTCAGAGAGAGCTGAACACCGGTATTCAGATCGGTGTCGCCCGGATTGACAACGATAACTTTACGCATCATCTGGCGAATCATGACTTCCAGATGCTTGTCGGCAATTTCGATACCCTGCGACTGGTAAACCTTCTTAACCTCTTTCAGGATGTAGTTCTGAACTTCGGTTACGCCGGCAACCGCAAGCAGTTCCTTCGGGTCAAGCGGACCTTCGGTCAGAGGCTGACCGGCCACGATTTTCTGGCCGACCGCAACCCATGGACGAAGAGTCTGGTTTGCGTTGATCTTATGGGATACTTCTTCTTTTTCGGACTTGATGATAACTTCCTGACGCAGCGAGTTTTCTATACGTTTGATGGAAGTGATTTCACCGGTCACTTTGGCAATTACGGCAACGCCTTTCGGGTGACGCGCTTCGAACAGCTCTTCTACACGCGGAAGACCCTGGGTGATATCGCCGCCGTCACCGCCGGCAACACCGCCGGTATGGAACGTACGCATGGTCAGCTGGGTACCTGGTTCACCGATGGACTGCGCAGCCATGGTTCCTACGGCTTCGCCGACTTCAACGTCTTTACCGGTTGCCATATTCTTGCCGTAGCACTTGCGGCAGATGCCGTTTGTGGTCTTGCAGGAGAACGGCGAACGGATGGTTACTTCCTTAACGCCGGCATCGACGATCTTCTGCGCGAGATCTTCGGTTATGTACGTATCGGCTGGAACGATGACTTCGCCCGTTTCCGGGTTCAGAACATCCTGCTGGCTGTAACGGCCAACCAGACGATCGTACAGGGATTCGATAACCGTGTTGTTCTTGCGGTCGATCAGTTCGCTGACTTTGAAGCCGCGGTCGGTTCCGCAGTCGTCTTCCTTAATGATGACATCCTGCGCAACGTCAACCAGACGACGGGTCAGGTAACCCGATTCAGCTGTCTTCAGCGCGGTATCGGTCAGACCTTTACGTACGCCGTGGGTGGAAATGAAGAACTCGGATACGTTCAGACCTTCACGGAAGCAGGAATAAATAGGTACCTCGATGATGGATGGAACGTATTCGCCGGCTCTGGATTTGCCTTTCGCCGGGCGGGCCATCAGACCGCGCATGCCGGCGAGCTGGGTAAAGTTCGAAGTATTACCACGGGCACCGGAAGTCGCCATCATGTTGATTGGGTTTTTACGCGGCAGGTTGCTCATCAGCTCGTCTACGATATCGTTCTTGACGTTATCCCAGAGCTTGTTGAGGTGACGCTCCCATTCCTGCATGGTGAGCAGACCTTTCTGCTGGTAGTGCTTGAGTTCGTCGGCTTTTTCACGGCCTTCATCGACGTGCTGTTCCTTGTTCGGAGCAACTTCGATGTCGGACAGCGCAACCGTAATGCCGGCAACGGTGGAGTATTTGAATCCGAGAGACTTGATCTGGTCAAGAATATCGGCAACATCATCCACTTTGTAGCGCTTGAAGACTTCGGCGATGACTTTTCCGAGGTCTTTTTCTTAACGGCTTCCGCAAGCGGGAGTTCACGGATGAATTCCTTCACGTCTTCACCCGGTTTGATGAAGTAGCGTTCCGGAGTCGCCTGGAAGTTTTCGGCGGAAACTTCGTTCAGGAACGGGAAGTCTTCCGGGAACATGCCGTTGAAGATGATTTTTCCGACGGTTGTCGCCAGATAGTCATTGGCGTGTTCGGGAGCGAACGAAGTTTTGTTCAGGCCGGATACAGGCACAGCGATACGGGAGTGCAGGTGAACCTGGCCGGTCTTGTAGGCGAGCATGACTTCGTCCACATCGGCGTAAACGGTACCTTCTGCATTCGCATAGCGGTCCCAGGCTTCGGCTTCTTTTTCGATGCCGGCTGCACGGTAGCGGTCGGCTTCTTCATGAAGTTCTTCGCTGGTTTCTTCCATCGTCAGATAGAAGTTGCCCATGACCATGTCCTGGCCAGGCGTAACGATAGGCTTGCCGTCTTTTGGACCCAGAATGTTATGGCTGCCAAGCATCATAACGAGGGCTTCGGCACGTGCTTCTTCACTCAGCGGTACGTGAATCGCCATCTGGTCGCCGTCAAAGTCGGCGTTGAACGCAGTACATACCAGCGGGTGCAGACGCATGGCGCGTCCTTCAACCAGTTTTGGAAGGAAGGCCTGGATACCCAGACGGTGCAGCGTAGGCGCACGGTTGAGCAGTACAGGATAGCCTTCGATAACTTTTTCAACGATCGGCCAGATTCTTTCGTCACGGGCTTCGATCAGTTTTTCAGCCTGTTTCGGGTTGTTGATGCCAGGGATGGCGCCGGAAGCGGTGATTTCGTTAATAACGAACGGCTTGAACAGGTTGATCGCCATTTCACGCGGAATACCGCACTGGTACATTTTCAGGTCCGGTCCTACCGCGATTACGGAACGTCCGGAGAAGTCTACACGCTTGCCGAGCAGGTTCTGACGGAAACGTCCCTGTTTACCTTTCAGGGAGTGAGACAGCGATTTCAGCGCACGGTTGCCGGCACCGGTGATCGCCTTGGAACGGCGTCCGTTATCGATCAGAGCATCGACAGCTTCCTGCAGCATACGCTTTTCGTTCTGCACGATGATGTTCGGCGTACCGAGATCGAGCAGACGTTTCAGACGGTTGTTACGGGTGATGACGCGGCGGTACAGGTCATTCAGGTCACTGGTCGCGAAGCGGCCGCCGTCCAGCTGCAGCATAGGACGCAGATCAGGCGGAATAACCGGGATGTTCTGAAGAATCATCCATTCCGGCTTGTTGTTGGAATGACGGAACGCGTTGATGGTATCCAGGCGCTTGATCAGTTTCTTGCGCTTTTCACTGCCGTCGGCCGCATCTTCGAGCTGCGAAGTCACTTTCGTGTACTCAGCTTCGAGATCGACATTCTGCAGCAGTTCCAGAACGGCTTCCGCACCGGTCTTGGCCTTGAATCCGCCAGGTCCGTACTGTGCGAGCTTTTCACGGTATTCCTTTTCAGCGAGAACCTGCTTGTAGGACAGGTCGCTGTCCATTGGATCGGTAACGATATAGCTGACGAAGTATACAACTTCTTCAAGCTGCTTCGGTGTCAGATCCAGAAGCAGGGCCATGCGGGAAGGAATTCCGCGCAGATACCAGATGTGTGCGACCGGAGCGGCCAGATGAATGTGGCCCATCCTCTCGCGGCGGACTTTGGACTGCGTGATTTCAACGCCGCAGCGTTCGCAGACCATTCCGTTGTAGTGACGGACTTTTTATATTTGCCGCAGAAGCATTCGTAGTCCTTGGTCGGGCCGAAAATGCGTTCGCAGAACAGGCCGTCACGTTCTGCTTTCTGCGAGCGGTAGTTGATCGTTTCAGGTTTGGTTACTTCACCGTGGGACCATTTTTCAATGGTTTCCGGAGAAGCAAGCTGTACCTGAATCGAGGAAAAATTGTTTACTGACATTCGAGAAGTTCGCCCTCCAGTTCTTTGGTTTCATCTTCCTCCTGGTCGAGCTCGCTCTGGACATCTTCTGTATCGTCGCCTGCGTAGGTCGTGCCTTCGAGCGCTTGGGCTACAGCATTCGGATCGAGATCGTTTTCAAGAGGGGAATCGCTGACTTCTGCATCGGCTTTGCCGTCATCGACAATTTCAGCATCCTGAATGATGTCGATTTTTGCATTGTCATCTTCCACGTATTTCTGACCAGGTTTCGCGCTCGAAGCGTTCAGAGAAACTTCGTTGCCGTCGTCATCGAACAGTTTGACGTCGATGGCAAGACCCTGAAGTTCGTTGATCAGTACGCGGAAGGATTCCGGAACGCCAGGTTCCGGGATATCCTGGCCCTTGGTGATGGCTTCGTACGTCTGGATACGGCCGGTGATGTCGTCGGATTTGATGGTCAGGATTTCCTGCAGCGTATGGCTGGCGCCATAAGCTTCAAGAGCCCATACCTCCATCTCACCGAAACGCTGGCCGCCGTTCTGTGCTTTACCGCCAAGAGGCTGCTGGGTGATGGTGGAATACGGACCGGTGGCACGGGCATGCAGCTTGTCGTCAACCATGTGGGCAAGCTTGATCATGTACATGACGCCGACCGAGATACGTTCATCAAAGGGAGACCCGTCTGACCGTCGTACAGAACCTGTTTTCCATCGAAAGTCATCTGGGCTTCTTTCATGACATCCGCCAGATCTTCGTTGGAAAGACCGTCAAATACGGACGTCGCAAATTTCTGGTTCAGTTTCTTGGCGGCATAGCCGAGGTGAATCTCAAGAATCTGACCGATGTTCATACGGGAAGGTACGCCGAACGGGTTCAGGATGATGTCGATTGGACGGCCGTCCTGCATGAACGGCATGTCTTCGATCGGCAGGATCTTGGAAATAACACCCTTGTTACCGTGACGGCCGGACATTTTGTCGCCTTCGGAAATCTTACGTTTCTGAGCAATGTAGACCTTGACGCGCTTGATAACTCCAGGCGGCAGATCCACGCCTTCTTCTCCTCGTTTGAACACCTTGGTGGAATGCACGATGCCGGCACCGCCGTGCGGTACTTTCAGGGAGTTGTCGCGCACTTCGCGGGACTTCTCGCCGAAGATCGCCAGGAGCAGCTTTTCTTCCGGAGAAGATTCAGACTGGCCTTTCGGGGTTACCTTTCCGACAAGGATATCGTTTTCGTGCACTTCGCTGCCGACCATGATGACGCCGTTTTCGTCCAGCTTCTTAATGGCGGCTTCGGATACGCTTGGAATGTCGCGGGTGATTTCTTCCGGTCCAAGCTTGGTTTCGCGGCAGTCGATATCGTATTCCTCAAGATGGATGGACGTGTAGACATCGTCGCTGACCATTCTCTCGGACATGATGATGGCATCCTCATAGTTGTAGCCGTACCAGGTCATGTACGCGATCGTTACGTTCTGACCCAGAGCCAGCTCGCCGTTTTCCATGGACGGTCCATCGGCAAGGATGTCGCCTTTTTCGACTTCTTCACCGACTTTGACAATCGGTTTCTGGTTAATGCAGGTCGATGCGTTGGAACGGCTGAACTTGCGCAGGTGATACGTATGTTCCACGCCGTTTGCATCGGTGTTTACGATTCGCAGGGAGTCGACATACGTAATTACGCCGTCTTCCTTGGCGATGATGCCGACGCCGGAGTCTTTGGCAATCTTGTATTCGATACCGGTTCCGACGTACGGGGAATGCGGAGAAAGCAGAGGTACGGCCTGACGCTGCATGTTCGCACCCATCAGGGCTCGGGATGCGTCATCGTTTTCGAGGAACGGTACGCAGGCGGTCGCTACCGAAACGATCTGTTTTGGGGATACGTCGGCGAGTTCGACATCGGCGCGGTCGGCGATAATCGTTTCGCCGCCTTTACGGGCTACGACACGGTCGTGAATCAGACGGCCGTCGCGCACTTCGTTCGCCTGAGCGATAACGTAATCCGCTTCTTCATCCGCGGACAGATAACGCGCTTCTTCCGAAACGGTTCCATCCTTGTTTACAACACGGTACGGAGTCTGAATGAAGCCGTACTCGTTGATTTTTGCATAGGTAGTGAGGTTGGAAATCAGACCGATGTTCGGACCTTCAGGGGTCTCAATCGGGCAGATTCGGCCATAGTGAGACGAGTGAACGTCTCGAACTTCGAAGCCGGCACGATCACGGGTCAGACCGCCTGGGCCCAGCGCGGAAATACGGCGCTTGTTGGTCAGCTCAGCCAGCGGGTTCTGCTGGTCCATGAACTGCGACAGCTGCGAGGAAGAGAAAAATTCCTTAATGGCAGCGGTCAGCGGGCGGACGTTGGTCAGCTTCTTCGGGGTAATGCTCTTGGCTTCCTGAATCGACATTCTTTCCTTAACCACGCGTTCCATACGGGAAAGACCGATACGGAACTGGTTCTGGATGAGTTCGCCGACGGAACGGATACGACGGTTGCCGAGCATATCGATGTCGTCGGTTTCGCCGATGCCTTCCATAACGCTCAGGTTGTAGTCGAAGAAGGCATAAATATCCGGAATGGTGATCGTGTGAATCTGAGCAAACGGGTCGTTGCCGATAATGTGACGGCGAACGCCGTTCTTGTCTTCAATGTCGAATTCCTGTACGGCGGCACCGATCAGCCAGGCGGTGACGGTTTCGTCGTTCATGCGGGTCTTCAGATCGAAGACGGCGGCATCACTTAAGCGTTCTGGGGTAACGCCGATTTCATAGCGGCCGGCAATGAGGTCGAGATCGGAGTTGACGAGATCCTGACCTTTTGCGTTGGTCAGACGGCCGAGAGTGTACAGACGCTGACCGTAGTTGAGAACCGGATCAAAGTTTTCTTCACTCAGGATAACGGGTCTGGCGATCAGACCGGCGTAAATCCTGACGTCCTTGCCGTGCTCAACGATTTTAGCGACATCTTCTTCAGAAAGAACCTGTCCGCGTTCGAACAGCTCTTCGTCGATGGTGATGTCTTCGGCCAGGACACGGCCGATGAGACCGGTCCGGTAGCTGGCCGGAATGGTCACGATGTCCGCTTCAAGGAATTCCGGCTTGAAGGGGAACGGGTTCATGTAGGTACCCTTGGCGAGTTCTTCACGCAGACGGTTGCGGATATCGCGGGTCACATGGGTGCCTTTGGGGTAAACGACGTCTCCGTTAACATCCAGGATGTCCTGGGCGAGGGTGTTGTTCATCGTACGGGAGACGGCGGAAAGTTTCTTGCCGAGTTTGTAGCGTCCGGCTTTGGTCAGATCGTAGCGGCGCGGATCGAACAGCTTGTTCTGCATCAGCGTGATGGATCCGTCCAGAGTCGGGATTTCGTCGGAGCGCTGGTTGCCGTAGAAGGAAAGCAGCGCTTCTTCAGTGGTCATGACTTTGTCAGCCAGGAGGGTGTTTTCGATTTCTTCCGACTTGCCGAAGAAACCGTTGAACAGCATCAGATACTGATCCATGTATTCGCGATGGGTTTCATCCTGAATCGGATCCTTAGCCTGCTTGTCGATCGCCTTCATGAAGGTATCGAGTGCAGTCGTATCCTGGGTGTCGTCTCCTTTTTCCAGGGAGAAGGACATGCCCAGTGCTTTAAAGAAGATGGTAGACAGCATTTTGCGGCTGCTGTCGATCGATGTCATAATGGCTCGTCCGTTGGTGTTCTTCTTCTGCTCCGTCATGAACTCGAGCCAGGTTCCCCGGCTCGGGATGAGTTCACTGGCGTAGTTCTGTTTTCCAGTTTTGCTGTCAAAGCTTTCGGAAAAATAGGCGCCTGGAGAACGAACGATCTGGCTGACGATGACACGCTCCGCTCCATTGATAATGAAGGTACCGGTTTCAGTCATCATCGGGAAATCGCCAAGGAAGACTTTTTCCTGCTTGGTGATGACTTCTCCGTTCTCATTGACAATTTCAAGTTCCATGTCAACATCTAAGCGTGAAGCGTAGTTGCACTCACGCTCCATGGCTTTCTGCGCGGAACATTTTGGAGGTTCGAAGTGGAAGCCTTTGTATTTAAGTTTGATATTTCTGCCGTGGTTCTCGATCGGGAAGATTTCTTCGAATACTTCCTGGATTCCGTATTTTTGAACCATTCAAACGAGTTGGTCTGAATTTCTACGAGGTTTGGAAGTTCGAGCTTGCCGGATACTTTGGAATAGTCCCGACGGAATGCTTTTTTCCTTCCGGAACGATTTGGTATGGTTTATTGCTGTCCATGCGCACGATCCTTTCTTCTGAATTTCAAAAACAGTCAAAAACCCTCGGTTTATTGACTATTTAGCAATTTACTATAATATTATTAGCTTGCCAGCCTATCAATCGATTGTTCTTTTTATTCTGAAAATTCTTGCATTCTGGCAGTTTTAATGCTAATACCAGTCGAAACCCCTCCTTTTTTGAGCGCACGCGCCCCTTAGCGGCCCCTGAAATCGTCCGCTTTTCTTACTTTTTCGTATTTTCGCACTGTTGCGAATCTGTACTTCCCTTTATTCTGAAGGTCCATACCCGAAAAATCGAACAGAGCGCCCGCAAAACGCCCGACTTTTCCAAAGGATCTGCCAATCCTGAACACTTAAGACGCAGACAGTCCAGGAGCGATTTCCAAGCGAAATCGCTCCTGGACTGTTTTTCTTTGCGTAAATTTCATTGTGCGAAAAATCTGTACTTTTCCGCTCCGTTTTTCTAAGCCGTCCTTACAGCCAGAAAGAAACCATTTTTCCGTTCTGGCCCGTACTCATTCCAGCGAGGTCTGGGTCAGCAGGCGCAGGCGCCTTGGCCTCTGTTTTCGTGCAAGCGCCGGACTCGGTTCGAAATCCGGATCTTTCGGTTTTCGCCGGGGCTCCGGTTTTGGACGCAGCCTTTTTCGGGGCTGGACGGTTCGCGCTGAAAGCCCTGGTTTTTCGCGCGTGAGGACTGTGTGCGAATGCGGCGGGTCAGCTTGATCGTGCCTTCCCACATCTGCGGGATGAGCAGCAGAAGCAGCGGAATGAGTTCAAGACGCCCGGCCAGCATCGCAAAGCTCAGGACATACTTGGAAAAATCCGAGAACGCGCCAAAATTGCCCATCGGACCGACTTCGCCTAGACCCGGACCGATATTGTTGAGCGTAGCGGCTACCGCGGTGAAACTGGTCACGAGATCCTTGCCGTCGAGCGTTACAAGAACGAGGCACACGACAAACGTCACCAGATAAATGGCGATGAACACGTTGATGGAACGAACCGTTTCGTGCGGGATCGGCTTGCCATCCATTTTGACCTTGCGCACCAGGCCGGGATGCAGAAGCATCTGCAGTTCCTTTTAATGCCCTTGAACATGACGTTAATGCGGGAGACCTTAATGCCGCCGCCCGTCGATCCGGCGCAGGCGCCGATGAACATGATCAGAACGACGAGCGTTTTCGCAAACGAGGTCCACTGGTTGAAATCGACCGTGGCGTAGCCGGTCGTCGTAATGATCGACGAGACGGTAAAGAAGACGTGATGGAACGCTTCAAACAGATTTGGGAACATCCACCATACCGATGTCACGATGAGCAGCACGACCGCGAGGATGATCGCCAGATACGTCAGAACTTCTTCCATGGAAACGGCCGCTTTGAATTTTTCCGGACAATCAGGAAATAAAAGCTGAAGTTGATGCCAAACAGAACCATGAACACCGCGATAATTCCCTGCTGGAGCATCGTATAGTCCGCAAATCCGCTGCTGCGCACACTGAAGCCGCCCGTTCCGGCCGTTCCCATCGTCAGGGTGATCGAATCGAACAGCGGCATGCCCGCAAGCAGAAGCAAAACGATCTGTACGATCGTCATCGTCAGATAAATGGTGTACAGATACTTGGCTGTCTGCCGGACTTTCGGCACCAGCTTGGACACCGAGGGACCCGGCGATTCGGCAACCATCAGGTTCATGAACGTGCTGCTCGTCGAAGGCAGAATGGCCAGCACAAAGACGAGAACGCCCATGCCGCCGATCCAGTGCGTAAACGAACGCCAGAAGCGGCTGCCGCAGGACATCGCGTCGATATCGCTTAAAATGCTCGATCCCGTGGTGGTAAACCCGGAGACCGTTTCAAAAAACGCGTCCGCAAACCGGGGAATCTCGCCCGAGATCATGAAGGGCAGACAGCCCAGAACGGAAATCACGACCCAGGAAAGGGCGGTTGCCGCCATGGCTTCCTTCGGCCGTATGCGCATGTGTTCCGGCTTTTTAAGCGTCAGGAAAAAGCCGACCGTCAGACACAGCAGGGCGCACAGAAAGAAAATGAGCGCGATGGAATATTCGCTGTAGCACAGGGCGCAGACCATGGGCAGAAGCATGAAGCCCGCTTCAAACTTGCACACCTGTCCAAGTACGTAGGCAATGACAAACAGGTTCATAGGATTCTCTTCTTCCCTTCCAGAATGTCGTCCACATCCGTAAAGCCTTTACGGTTGGTAATGACCACGACCAGGTCGCCGGGCAAAATGACATCGTTTCCGCGCGGCAGAATGAGCATGCCCTTTCGCTCAATAAGCGCGATCAGCACCCCGCTTTTGAGCGCCAGACGCATCAGGGGCACGCCGATGACTTTCGATCCTTCCCGGATCTGGAATTCCAGCGCTTCCGCCTGATCGCTGGCCAGACGGTGCACCGTCCGGATATTGGAGCCCATGGAATTGGCCAGCGCACGCACGTGGCGAATGATGTATTCCGCGCTGAGCGTCTTCGGGTTGATGACCGTATCCAGTTCAAAGTCTTCAAACAGTTCATCCATATCAATATGGGTGACTTTCGTTACGGTTTTCAGATCCGCCTTGCGCTGGGCGAACAGGCTGAGAAAGACGTTCTGCTCATCCACGCCGGTCATGGCGATAAAGGCGTCCATTTCCTCCAGACCTTCTTCGAGCAGCACGTTCTGGCTCGAGGCGTCCGCGTGAATGACGACCGTATCCGGATACAGAACGGTCATGCGCTCGCAGGCGTCGAGATCCTTATCGATAATTGTCGTTTCAATGCCCGCACGTTCGAGCAGCTCGATCAGATAGTGAGACAGCTTGCCGGCACCGACCGCCATCACATGACGGATGCCGCCGACCGGAAGACCGGCGCTTGAAAAGAACTTGACGGACTGCGCGCGGGCACCGGCTATATACAGAAGATCGCGCGCGTGCAAAACAAAGTCGCCGTCCGGAATGTACGTTTCCTTGCCGCGCTGGCAGATGCAGACGAGCACTTCGGCGTGAATGTGGGAATGAATTTCCTTAACGCGCAAGCCGTCCAGACAGGATCCCGGCTGAATGCGCAGTTTCAGAATTTCGCCATGACCGCTCGTAAAGTCATCGACATTCATCGCGCCGGGAAGCGAGAGAACGCGTTCGATTTCCTTGGCGGCCAGCAGTTCCGGGTTGATGATCATTTCCAGGCCCAGCGCTTCCTTGAGATAGTCCATGGACGAGCTGTATTCCGGATTGCGAACGCGGGCAATCGTTTTGGAACAGCCGGCCCGTTTGGCGAGCAGACAGGAAAGAAGATTGACTTCATCCTGCGTCGTCACCGCGATAAACAGATCCGCGTCGGCCACATCGAGTTCCGCCAGCGTATCCGGATCCGCGGCGTTTCCGCTGAATCCCATGATGTCGAATTTGGACGTCGCCTTGCGCACCTGCTCCGGCTTTGTATCCACAACTGTCAGGTCATGCCCTTCCGCCGAAAGTTCGCCAGTCAGGCACATTCCGACTTTTCCAAGACCTGCAATGATGATCTGCATAACAAGCTCCTTTACTTCGCCGTGCCTTCCTGCACTCAGGACGGTTTATTTCGCGATACAGATTTTGAAAGCATCCTCTTTCGCGGGCTTTCTTTGGAAATTCTTTGGTTTCCATTTCGTCGTTTTTAATCTCAGTCACGCATCCTCTATCTGGACGCGTCGAATTCCTTAAATTTATAAAGCATCCATTCCAGAGCAACCGGATCGATTTCTTCTTCCTTCTCCATGGACATGACCATGAAAATGAATTTCTGGTAGGTCGGATCTTTCTGCATGCGCAGCAGATCGATCGTGGAAAGCCGCTCTTTGAGCTCGCCGTACTTTCGCATGTAATCCGCTTCCGCTAACATTTCCTTTTTCAGGGCAGCCAGCGTCCAGTACAGATTGTTTTCGGTCGCTGTCGCACATTCAAACGGACCGATCTGCGCCTGATTCAGCTTGTCGTACAAAGTAAACACGGCATCGTGATCGAAACCGTCCAGATACAGAATCGTCAGCGCGTCCGAAGCAGCTTCGTCTGTGCTGGAATCGGCATGCGTGTCACTTGGCGCATCGACGCTGGTACAGGGGACGCCTCGGCCGCCTGCAGCAGATCGCGCATCGTCTTTTCGTCGGATCCGTCCGGGATCCAGGAATACGAATGGTTTCCCAGAGCTTTGAGCAGAGCCTTCTGCTGCTTTTCATTCATCGTGCTGGCGCGTTCAATCAGGATCATAGAGGTTCCTCCCTGTTTCTATAGATGCCCTTTTCTGTTTTTTCTTTTTCGACGGTTTAGCCGTCCGCATGGGCTGACGATTTATAGAGTACCTGCATAGATAGGATTTATAAACCGTGGCGGATCGATCGTCATTCAATCTGTATGGTTTGCTTTCAGACTATTGTATCGAAAACCGCAAAGCACTTTCGTCTCTGGCTTCGACAGATCCGTGAATCTGCCTGTATTTTTTCGAATTTCTGAATATTCTGTTGTTGCGCCGGTTCCCTTTTCTGAAAACAATCCGGAAAAGACGAAAACCGGACAGTATATCCTTGATTTCTTATTTCTATTTTTATTTCTATTTCTTATTGCTATTTCTTATTGCTGCTTTTCTGCATTTTGTCAGGCGGACATTCTTTGCCGCCTGTTTCCCGCTTAATAACCCTGCCGCTCTGCTCTTCCTTCTGATTTGAGTCGATGCAGACCGGTCCAATTTCTTTTGAAAGGAGAACGCATGCTCTCAAAACACGCATTTCGCACTACAGCGCTCTGTACGCTGTTCGCCTTTTCTTCTCTGGCTGCCGGCTGTTCCAACAGCAATGCTGACCAGAAAAAGGAGGCTGTAAACCTGTTTTTCGAATCCTGGAACCGCCTTTGTGAAGCCGATTCGCTCAAAGCCCACGGGGATATGAATCTTCTGGGCGTCGATCTGGATTTCAACGCTGCGTATCAAAGCCAGCCGGCTGAACTGGCTTTTCTCGGAAAAGGCAGCGTGGCCGGACAGAGCGTGGACGCCGATTTTTATATTCGTGACGGTCACACGTATCTTAATTATGCCGGAACCAAATCGTCTTCTCTCGCCGCAAATCTCGGTATTAACGAAGAAGACGGTTTCCATATGCCCAACCCGTTTCTGGAACTTTCCCGCAGCGAGCGGGAAAACCTCTTCGAATCCGTAAAAGTGGAGGGCAATGAATACACCTTTGTGCTCAAACCTTCGGAAGTCGCCAAATTTCTGGATTCCTATGGCGCGGTCGACGTAGACAAAACCGTCCTTGAAGTCGAGATCGAAAACAAGACGATCAGGGAACTGTCGATCGACCTCAAGGGAACGTATGACATCGACGTGGCCAGCACGCCGCTTACCTTCCAGGCCGATATCGAAATCGATCAGGTCGGCGGAACCGTTCAAATCGACTTCCCTTCGGATCTCGCTTCCTGGCCCGTCCAGTAAAACCAGGACTCAGTTTTTCTATTTGCAGGCGGATGCTTTCGCCTGCTTTTTCTTTGGTCTGCCGTCGCGATCCGCTCTGACCGTTTGCGCGCGGTTTTGAGCTGGAAATGTAAATTGTTACATTCTATTCATTTTCTCCATAATGGTTTTGGATCTTTAGGCGGCCTTTGTTTATATTCTTTTTTCCCATTAAGGTTTGATAATTTCGCTCCGGCGACGAAATGAGAGGTCCCTATGGCGCCTATACTTGAGAAAAGGAGGTGTATACCTCATGTATTCATTCCTCACCCCGGCCAGGACCCTTTACCTTTCTCGGAAGAAATGCTCCTGGAATTTGAAGACCGCTATAATCTGTGTCTTCCCGGCGCCCTCAAGGACTTCTACCGCACGTGCAACGGTATGAGTATGTTCCATACCCCTCTGGAGGTAGACGGCCATACGTATGTCGTCGATCATTTCATTCCTTTATTTACCGGAAATATGTCAGCCGATCATATTCTCGACTTGTACTCGATGGGCAATCTCATTCCCGATACGTATTTTCCGCTCGCTTTAAGCGATACGGACGATGACTTTTCCTCGACACCAGTACGGGATCGATCGTTCTGCTGCCGCTGGAGAGGCCGTCCAAGAAGAAGGAAATCGCCAGCGATATCGAGTCCTTCTTTAAGATGCTTGAACAGGCGCAGTGCGCCGGCTCCAGCAGTGCGGATCAGGATCTCTCCAGACGCATCCGCAAAAAGCGGCGCAGATCGTAACCTTTTTCTGCGATCGAATGCATAACACACAAAGCCATAAGAAAACCGCCCGTCGGCGCAGCTGTCTGTATTTTCATACAGTCCCCTGCGGCCGACGAGCGTTTTTTGTTTCTTAACGTTTTATTCGGATGCGTATACGGATTGTGTGCAAAAGCGGGATTGCAGGACTTGTTTTCAGTGCGTTTCCCGTTTTCACGCTCTGCGATTTGCTTCTGCTTTTCCTCAGGTCAGTCTTTGACTTCGTCTTCCATCTGTACGAGAACCGGGAAATCCGCGGCTTTCATATGGTGATCGGCCACTTCAAAGTCGGTTCCGGTAAAGAGGTTGTACCATACGCCGTCTTTCAGGTTCGTCGAAATCAGAGCATCCGGCTCGGTTTTTGCGAGCAGGAAGGCACCCGCATAACCGTCCCGGCTGATGCGCAGAACAGGATGTGTTTCATCGATTTCATAGTCGATGACCGGCTGCGCCGAGAACAGCGTTTTGTGCAGATGCGCCAGCGTTCGAATCCAGTCTGCTGCCGCATCGTCTTCTTTCCATGCGATCGGATCGGCAGTAAAAATGTCCGGACGATGACTTGTTCGAATTTCCTGACCATGGTAAACGAGCGGCATGCCTTTGAGCGTAAACTGCAGCGCCGTCCAGTTTTTCCAGAGCGGCCAGTCCTTTACGTACTGACTGATCCGGTCGGTATCGTGGTTTTCCAGATAGCGCAGCTTGATGGCGTTTTGTGGAAGCTCGGCATCCTGACGGATCAGCGCGTCGACCCATTCTTCCATCGGCTTGCCGTCTTCAAAAATTTTCTCGCAGTACGGGAAGGCGTCGTAGTCATAGAGCACATCGAACGCTTCATACAGCGCCGAATCGCTTTCGCCGACGCGGCCATTGTCACGGCAGAACTTAATAAAGGGAAGATGACAGCTTTCCGCCAGCCAGAACAAATCCGGCTTTACTGTGTCGCAGGCCGCTCTGGCTTTTTCCAGAAACTGGCCGGTACGCGGCTGGCGACATCGCAGCGAAAGCCGTCCACGATCGAAGCGTAATGCTTCAGAATTCGAATGAGTTCCTCCTGAAGCGCTTTGCTCGAAAAGTCGAGATCGACGATATCGCTCCATTCCCGGAACATCGGATACGGCTTGCCGTCTTCATCGCGGTAAAACCATTCGGGATATTCCTGGACCATTTTCGAATCGGGCGAAGTGTGGTTGAAGACAATATCGAGAATGACTTTCATGCCTTTTTCATGCGCGCTCTGCACCAGATGTTTCAGATCCTCTTCCGTTCCCATTTTCGGATCGATTTTCCAGTAGTCGGCAATCGCGTAGGGACTTCCGTCCTCGCCTTTGCGCTCGACTTTACCCGTCGGGTGAATCGGCATGAGCCAGAGAATATCGGTTCCCAGATCGCGGATGCGGTCGAGATCTTCTTCGACTTTCGCAAAGGTTCCTTCTCTGGAATGGTTGCGTACGAATACGGAATAAATCATCTGCTTACTGAGATTTGGATTGGTGGATTCAGCCATAGTTTTCCTTCTTTCTTTGCGGTATTTTTCGGTTTCAGTATAGCGGCCGTATGCAGGGTTTGCCTTGCCTGCGCCTCATACCCGGCCGTCCTTTCAGGTCCCCAGAAGCGCATGCGTGAAAAAGGACCGGATTTCTCCGGTCCCAGACTGCATAAATCGTATCGCTTCAATCGTATAAGGAAGAACTTCTGAATTACGCTTCGACTTCTTCGATGTCGAGTACGGTAAAGCCTTCCTTGGAAAACTGCTCAGTCATTCGTTTCTGATCGAACGGGCCCGTTGTCTTAACGAGCACTTCCGCGTTTTCCTGGCCGTGTTCGTACACGCTGATGGATGTTACCGAAATGTTGTTCTGCGCAAAAATGCGGCTGACTTTTTCGAGAACGCCTACGCCTTCGGGCAAGGACAGAATGATGCGGGTGCCTTTCTGTCCCCAGGAAAGCATGTCGAGGAACGCCTTGAAAATGTCGTTCTGGGTCAGAATGCCCGTCACCTGATCCTTGTCGTTCACGACCGGCAGGCAGCCGATGTCGTTTTTGAGCAGCTTTTCGGCCGCTTCTTCGAGCAGCGCGTTTTCGCCGATGGAAATCGGGTGCTTGATCATGACGGTGCGAACATCGGTTTTGGACAGCAGATAGTTGAGTTCGTAAATACTGAGGCTGGTCGCCTTGTTATTGGCGGCGATCATGCCTTCGGTAATCAGACCGATCAGATGATCGTTTTCATCGGTGACCGGAATGCGGTGAATCTTGTTGTAGCGCATCAGGTCGAGCGCGGCGGAAATCTTTCGTCGCTGCCGACCGTGATGGGATTTTTCGTCATAAAGTTGTATACGCGAAACATAGTGGTCTCCTTTGCGCCGATCAGGACGCGCTTCCGCCCAGATAGGCGTTCTTGACGTCTTCAGACTGTGCCAGTTCGCTGGCCGGTCCCTGCAGGGAAATTTTCCCGGTTTCCAGTACATAGGCATAGTCCGCAATGGAAAGAGCCATGCGGGCGTTCTGTTCAACGAGCAGAATCGTCGTTCCCGTCTTCTGGATATCCTGAATAATATTGAAGATTTCCTTGACGAGAATCGGAGCCAGACCCATGGACGGCTCATCGAGCAGAAGCAGCTGCGGTCTGGCCATCAGGGCGCGGCCCATGGCGAGCATCTGCTGTTCGCCGCCGGAAAGCGTCGACGCATCCTGGTTTTTACGTTTTTCGAGAATCGGGAAGCGTTCGTAGACTTTCTGCAGATCTTCGGCGATGCCCTTCTTGTCCTTGCGCAGATAGGCGCCCATCATCAGGTTTTCATACACGCTCAGACCCGGGAAGACGTGGCGGCCTTCCGGAACCTGCACCAGTCCGTTGGACACGATATGGCGCGGTTTGGCTTTGTAAATGGACTCATCCTTGAAGATGACATCGCCTTCGCTCTTTTCACGATGCCGGAAATGGCCTGCAGAAGCGAAGTCTTGCCGGCGCCGTTGGAGCCGATCAGCGTAACGATCTGTCCGGGTTCAACGGAAATGGAAACGCCTTTAAGCGCTTCGATTACGCCATAGTGAACATGGAGATTTTTAACTTCGAGCAAAGCCATGCTTACACCTCCTCGCCCAGGTACGCCTTGATGACGAATTCGTTGTTCTTGATTTCATCCGGCGTTCCGGACGCGATCAGCTGGCCGTAGTTCAGAACGAAGATGCGTTCGCACAGGTTCATGACCAGGGACATGTCGTGCTCGATCAGAATGATGGTGAGCTTGTACTTGTCGCGCAGATGATGAATCAGCTGGGTAAGCTCTTCGGTTTCCTGCGGGTTCATGCCGGCTGCCGGTTCATCCAGAAAGAGGATGCTTGGCTGGGTTGCCAGCGCCCGGGCGATTTCCAGGCGGCGCTGTTCGCCGTACGGCAGGTTCGTCGCCTTGTCGTAGCGCTTTTTGTACAGACCGACTTCCTGCAGATATTCGCAGGCTTTTTCTTCGATCCAGCGTTCCGCGTTGTAATAGCGGGACGTACGGAGCAGACCGTTGAATACGCCGTAGCCGGCGTTCTTGTGCATGGCGAGCTTGACGTTTTCCAGAACGGTCATGCTTTTGAACAGACGAATGTTCTGGAACGTCCGCGCCATGCCAAGTGCGGTGATCTTGTACGGCTTCATGCCGCCGATCTGCTGCTTCTTGCCGTCGACATTGAGTTCAATCAGACCTTCGGACGGTTCATACACGCCGGTCAGCAAGTTGAACAGCGTGGTCTTGCCGGCACCGTTCGGTCCGATCAGACCGATCAGTTCGCCGGGGTAGATTTCCATGTTGATGCCGGAAACCGCAGCCAGACCGCCGAAGTTTTTGGAAAGGCCGGTAATTTTTAATACGGAGTCCATCACGCTTCCTCCTTTTTCAGTTTACGCTTTTTCAGGAAACGCTCGATGGAAAGTTCCCAGGAGCCAAGGATGCCCTGCGGACGGAAGATCATCATCAGAACCAGAGCGGCGCCGTAAATGATCATGCGCAGGTCGGTGAACTGCTGCAGCCACATGTTGAGGATGCCGATCGCGATGGCCGCGATAACGGAAGCGGACATGCTGCCCATGCCGCCGAAGACGACCATAACCAGAATGTCGATCGATTTGTTGAAGGTAAACTGGTTCGGGTTCAGTACATAGAAGTAGTTGGCGAACAGGCTGCCGGCCAGAGAAGCCAGAATGGCACCGATAATAAACGCCATGACTTTGTATTTCGTGGTGTTGATGCCCATGGCTTCGGCTGCGATTTCGTCATCGTTGATGGCGATGCAGGCACGGCCCTGGGTCGAGCGGACGAAGTTTGTGCAGACGATAATCGAAAGCACAACCGCGAAAAACAGGATCGGCCAGGTGGTCAGTTTGGGGATGCCCATCAGACCGGCTGCGCCGTTGGTGATTTTCATGTTCTGAATGCAGATTCGAATAATTTCTGAAAAGCCCAGCGTCGCAATGGCGAGGTAGTCGCCGCGCAGACGCAGCGTCGGAATGGAAACGACCAGAGCGGCCAGCGTCGAAATGACAAAGCCGATCAGAATGCCCAGCGCCATGCCGCCGTAGTTGGGCATCATTTTCGTAACGATACCGGCAGAATAGGCGCCGATCGCCATGAATCCCGCATGTCCTAAGGAGAACTGTCCGCAGACGCCGACAATCAGATTCAGGGAGACAGCCAGAATAATATTGAAGCAGATCGTAAAGATCGTCGATTCATAGTAGGAGTTGATAACGCCCGCGCCCATCAGAACCCAGACGAGGGTAAAGATGCTCAGTGCAATCACCGTCCAGATCAGGTTGGTTTTTGTCAGAACCTGTTTTGCCATGGATTACACCTTCTCTCTTTCGTTCTTGCCAAACAGACCGGTCGGCTTGATGATCAGCACCAGAATCAGGATGGCATACACGATGGCGTCGCGGTACAGCGAGGAGCCGTAGGCAACGACCAGCGTTTCGGCAACGCCGATAAACAGACCGCCCACAAGCGCGCCCGGAATGGAGCCGATGCCGCCGAATACGGCCGCAACGAACGCTTTCAGACCAGGAACCATACCCATCAGCGGGCTGGCTGCGTTGTAGTACACACCGACCAGCATACCGGCCGCGCCCGCGAGGGCGGAACCGATCAGGAAGGTGAAGGAAATCGTATTGTCGACGGAAATACCCATCAGCTTGGCGGCATTTTCATCAGCGGAAACGGCACGCATCGCGCGGCCGATTTTTGTTTTCTGAATGACGAGCGTCAGAAGAATCATCAGTACGATCGTTACGGTAAAGATGACCATCTGAATATAGGAAATACGAACCGGACCGAGCTGCCATGAGGTATCCGGCAGAAGCTTCGGATACGTTCTTGTGGACGTGCCCATGAACATCTGGGTCGTGTATTCAATGACATAGCTGACGCCGATCGCGGTAATCAGCGCGGTAATACGGGGCGCCTTTCGCAGAGGACGATAGGCAATGCGTTCGATGAGTACACCGAGAATTCCGCAGACGATCATGCACACGATCAGGGCCGGCAGAAATCTCATGCCCATGTAGGTAGTTACGAAAAAGGCTGTGTAGGCACCGATCATATAGATGTCGCCGTGTGCAAAGTTGATCAGTTTGATGATTCCGTACACCATCGTATAGCCGAGGGCGACCAGCGCGTAAATACTGCCAAGCGACAGTCCGTTGATCACCTGCTGCAGAAACACTTCCATATGGAGTTCTCCTTTCTTTTGAAAAAGCAGGGGATCAGACCCCTGCTTTCTGAATGGATTCAGGTTTTCAGCTTATTCTACGCTTACTTCCTTGACGTTGGACTGAACACCGTCAACGAGTTCAACAACGAGAACGGATTTTGCTGGAGTGTGGTTTGTCTCATCAAATGTGAAGGATCCAGTGATACCGGAGAAGTCTGCTTTCTTGATGGCTTCGTTCAGTTCTGCACCCGTCGCACCGGACGTTTCGAGACTGGAGAGGAGCAGGTTGGTTGCATCATAGGCAAGCGCCGCAAACATGCTTGGTTCTTCGCCGTATGCTGCTTTGTAGTCTTCGATGAACTTGGACAGTTCTTCGCTTGGATCAATCGCTGTGTAGGCGGTTGTGTAATAAATATTGTTGGCGTAGTCGTTGCCGATCTGCTGGATGAAGTCAGCGGAGTCAAATCCGTCTGCACCGATGATCGGTTTTTCAATGCCGGCTGCCTTGGCTGCCTTTACGATCTGGGCTGCTTCGTTATAGTAGCCGCCAACGTAAATAACATCGAAGTCGAGGTCTTTGATTTTGGTAATGAAGCTTGCAAAATCCTTGTCGCCGGACTGGTATTCGGAACGGTCGAGAACTTCGCCGCCGAGGCTTTCGAATTCTTCGGTGAAGGCTTCGGCCAGGCCGGAACCGTAGTCGGATACTTCGTTCAGGACAACGGCTTTTTCGCGTCAAGATTGTTGTAGGCATATTCCGCCATGCCTTTGCCCTGATAGCTGTCTTCAAAGCAGACACGCCACGCATATTCATATGGTGTACCATCTGCCTTGAGCATGGCGTTTACCTGCGTTGCGGAAGGAGAAATTACAGGAACCTGCTTCGATGTCGCAAATTCATACGTAGCGATGGAGCTTGCGGAAGTCGCAGGTCCGACAACGCCGACAACACCGTCCTGTTCGATCAGTTTCGTAATTGCAGCAACCGATTCAGCCGGTTCGCCCTTGTCATCAAATTCAACCGTTTCTACGGTGAAGGGCTTGTCTTCACGGGCGTTGAACTGCTGTACAGCGATTTTCGCACCGTTAATTTCTTTTGTGCCGTAGTCAGCGACCTGACCGGTCAGCTCGAAGTTGAGACCGATTTTAACGGTATCGCCAGCTTTGGCGGAAGAGCCTGCAGCAGAATCTGCGGTACTGCTGCCAGTTGCAGGAGTGCTTGAGCAGCCAGCGAGCATGGATGTGCAGAGTAATGTGGCTCCGGCTGCTTTCCAGAAGTGTTTTGTCATTTTGTTCCTCTTTCTAAAAAGATAGCTTAAATATTAAACGCAAAACCGATAATCTCAACATATCTTCCCGTGCCCTTCCCTTATTTCTGCGTTTTTGTGTGCTTTGTACGTTTTTTCATGAAAATAATTGAAAATGAAATGAAAACTTCTTGCTTTGGTGTACACGTTTCATTCACATTTGACCCGATTTGGATCGAAAACGCCCGAGTCACCCGTACAACCGTTCTCCCTGCCGTCAAAAAGCGCACTTTTCTTCCCGATCCGATCCTTTCCGAAAACCGTCGTTTCCTTTCCACAAGCAGACGCATTCCTACAAAACCCGCCCGATCGAGCCAAAATTTCGATCGGACGGGTTTTATTCTCTGGTTTTTGCGATCTGCGAACCGTTTCTGTGAGTACCTTACGGGGTGCGGATCGCATTCCAAAGTCAGCGCGACGAGAAAAACTCATCAAACCGGAAGCGGAAAGGCGGCATGCCCAGCGTACTGATAATGGCTTCGCCAATCTGTAGCCGGGTGATATCCACGTCTTCAACGACCGTCGTTTCCCGAATCTGCTCGACCAGTCCTCTTGACGTGATATTGGACAGGAAGCTTGCCGAACGCAGATTCATTCCATAAAGATCCTTGATGTAGCCGCGGGAATTGGAATCGTTGACCCGAAAAGCGAACGTTGTCGCGAAACCGGAAAGAATGCTTCGCGCCAGGTTTTCGCCATACGCTGCCGAAATCTGATCCACGTTCTGAATTCCGATCGCGAACTTGGCGCCCAGGCTTCGTCCAAAATTGACGCCGTCGTCAATGTGTTCGAGATGCGGAAGCAGCCGGAATTCATCGAGCATGAAATAAACGTTTCCTTCGTTGCTCTTGCGGCAGAGCGCTTCCTTGATTGCCAGATCGACCAGCAGCTTATAAATCGGTGTAAGCAGATTGCCGATGCCCGTGTCATATTCGATGAAAATGACACGGCCGCCTTTCTGGCGAACCAGTTCCCGCATGGAGAGCGTTCCCTTCTGCTTAAAATTGCCGATCAGAATTTCCCGCACTGCCTGCTGCAGTTCCGAGACGACGCCCATTGTCTGTCCGGACTTCGGATCATCAATATACGTACTCATCGACTTCAGATCGGGATAGGAAAGAAGAATTTTCTTCATGGCTTCCGGAGAGAACGTATCCAGCATGGAACGGAGCGCCTTGTTATTGTGATGCGCCGCCATTTTCTCGGAGCGGTTCATGTGCAGCATCAGCGCCGTAAACAGGTCTTTCGCCGCATTTGGGAAAAACGGCTGCGAGCTGTTGTGAATCTTGTCATAAAAAAGCGTACCGGCAATTTCGTAGACGTTTTCTTCGACGCGGTCATCGATCATGACTTCGTTAAAGACGTTCCAGCAGTCAAAACCAGCGCCGCCGGTAGCCCGGGCATCGTTGCTGATGACGACATCGCCCGGACAGTAAAACTCATCGTAATAGTCGCCTTTGGTATCAAAAATGATCAGCACATCCTGTCCGGTCAGTCCGGCACGGACATTGCGGATCAGGTGATTGAAGCAGTTGGATTTGCCGCTTCCAATTCCGCCAAGCAGAAGCAGATGGCGTGACAGCATCTGCTCACCCGGACAGAGCAGTACACTGTTCCCGGTTCGAAGCGTTCCGGGAAGGCCGAATTTTGCCGTCTGTTCTACGTAAGTCAGATCATCATGAAGATATTCACCGCTGAGAATCTGTTCGTTGTATTCCATTTTCTTTTCCTTTCTTCCATACATTGAGGCTGAAGCATTGGACTAGCTGGGAGGAATCAGTAGGATATGCCCTTCTGTTCGTCTTCTTCCTCCTCTTTAGAGGAACTCTCCCCGCTGTCTGATGGCAAAGAACCGTCCTCCATGCTGGGCTCATCGGACAGACTCTGATCTTCGGACTGGGCCTGTTCTTCGTTTTCAGATGTTTCTTCTTCCTGATCTGCCGATTCATCCATGTTTACATCATCCGAATGGTTCCGATCTTCCTGTTCTCTCTGGTCTTCGTTTTCGTCGTAAGAGTCGTCCATGTTCAATTCGTCGGATTCGACCTGATCCTCCTGTTCCGTCTCGTCTTCACTTTCCTCGGGAGAATCGTCCATGTTCAGTTCATCGGACTCGACCTGATCTTCCTGTTCGCTCTGGTCTTCACTTTCTTCGGGAGAGTCGTCCATGTTCAGTTCATCGGATTCGACCTGATCCTCCTGTTCCGTCTCGTCTTCACTTTCCTCGGGAGAATCGTCCATGTTCAGTTCATCGGGCTCGACCTGATCTTCCTGTTCGCTCTGGTCTTCACTTTCTTCGGGAGAGTCGTCCATGTTCAATTCGTCGGATTCGACCTGATCCTCCTGTTCAGTCTCGTCTTCACTTTCCTCGGGAGAATCGTCCATGTTCAGTTCATCGGACTCGACCTGATCTTCCTGTTCGCTCTGGTCTTCACTTTCTTCGGGAGAGTCGTCCATGTTCAGTTCATCGGATTCGACCTGATCTTCCTGTTCAGTCTGATCTTCGCTTTCGGCTGCGGATTTGTCCTCGGTCTCTTCGACCGCTTCGCTTTCCTCTTCCTGTTCGCTCTGATCTTCGCTTTCAGCCTCAGATTCGTCCTCGGTCTCTTCAGACCTTTCACTCTGATCTTCCTGCTCAGTTTCGTCTTCACTTTCTTCGGGGAGTCGTCCATGTTCAGTTCATCGGACTCGACCTGATCTTCCTGTTCAGTCTGATCTTCGCTTTCGGCTGCGGATTTGTCCTCGGTCTCTTCGACCGCTTCGCTTTCGCCTTCCTGCTCGCTCTGACCTTCGCTTTCAGCCTCAGATTCGTCCTCGGTCTCTTCCGCTGTTTTGCTTTCGCCTTCCTGCTGATCCTGGTCTTCGCTTTCGGCAGCTTCTTCCGCTTTCTTTGGTAAAACCTCCGTGTTCAGTTCTCTGTTGATCGTCTGGTCTTCCTGCTCGGCCTTTTCCGCTTCTTTGTGGAAAGAGGGATCCGGCGGCAAGTTATTTATGCCTTCGCGTTCTCCATAAACTGCCTGATGCAGCCGCTGCCATTCCGGATCCCGCTTATACTCCGTCTGGTTTTCCGGACTGTATCCATGATCATCCATGTACTGCTTAAGCCGCTCCTGTTCCGGGGTCAGCAGAGATTTTTCGGAAGCGGGCTTAGCTGGACCAAGTTCTGGATGCTCTGCCTGCCGAATCCGATTGCAGACATCCTTATAGCTGTCCTCTGCTTTATAGTCGATTCCATGATCATCGCAGTATTTCATGAGCATCTCTTTATCGAGATTTTCTTCGATGTTCGGATCCTGTAACTGGCTGATCGCATCCTGAAGGTGTCTGGAATATGAATCACAGGCATGCGATTTTTATACTCTTCATACATCTGGTCTTTGCCGAGAGTTCTTTCGTTGGATTCAAAAACTTTTCGAACGCCTTCTTCTCCTTTGCGGTCGGCTGTTCGCTCCCGGACTGGACGTTATAGCGCGGATCCACTTTGTCTTGATTGCTGTAGTAGTTCACGAGCTGATTGCCCGCATCCCGTTTAAAATTGCTTTCCCAGACTTTGACTTCCATGGGATCCGGATGCGTCACTTTTCCGTCGATCGCATCCCGCTGATAGGCGTGATAGTATTCGTGATAAACCGTATTCACCAGTTCGGCCGGCGCATCCGTACGATCGCAGTAATACAGCTGCCCGTTTTCCGCCATATACTGCCGGCCTTCTTCCACAAGGTAGCGGTTGAGGCATACGACATTTTCATTCTCATCAAAAGATCCGAAGCGTCCTCCGCTCATGGGTTCAAACCACATCGGCCGGCGTTCAATCCCGTATTCGTCTGCGACGCGATTGCCCAGCTCCTGCAGCGCTGCCTTCCGGTTTTCGACGCTCATCCGGTTCCAGTTCGAAGAAGCAAAAGACTGATAGAGCTTTTCATCGCTCATAAGCGCAAAGCGCATCTGTCGTAAGTTCATGACTTTCTGCTCCTTTTAGCGCGGTCCCTGCCAGATGAGCCGTTCGCCCAGGACGGGATCTTTTTCCACAGATCGTAAAGACGGAATGCTTCCACAATTCCTCCGGCTCTGTGAATTTTTTGAATCACAGGAACGGTATATTTTTCATCCGTCTCAAACGGCTCATGATTCATCCATCGCTCCAGTGCGGGTTTCGAGCCGTCTTCAAAGGTGCGCTGAAAGTCTCTGGCGTAATACATTGCCGCCTGCGCATCGAGGTACGGACACTCTTCCTGAATGCGTTTTGCGAGACGATTTACATTAATATCAATCATTTCGATTTCCTTTCCAAAACAAAGACAGGCAGCGAAAGCCGATGCCTGTCTTTGTTGCGATCGCAGAATTTCGATCGGCTATTTCCATTTTTGATGGCCAGATCGCCCTGCGTCTGAAGATCCTGAATCAGAGCGCCGAGCTCATCCATCATCTTGTTGGTGTCGACAGTCGGGCCGCCGGTCAGCGAAAGCAGCGCCGCATTGCCGAGCATGTTGGTCGGCCCGCTCCCAAACGAAATACTGTTGCCGGTGTAGTTGCTGGAATGAATGCTCAGCTTGAAGCATTTTTGCATCAGGCCGACAATGATCAGTAAGATCCCCAGCCCCATAAACAGAAACAGTACGAGCGGATTGACCATCGCTGCAAAGGGGGAACAGAGAAGAAGAAGTGCTCCGCCAACGACCATCGAAATCTGAATGTCGCGCCCGTAATAGGCGGTAACGCCGGTGACGCCGTCAATCCAGGCCTGCTGAGCGATCCGGCTTCCGCTGCCTTCTCCGTTAAAGAGGACGCGCTTATTCGTTACGGTAAGATATCCCATGCAGCGCGGGGAGCGGATATCGGCACATACGTAGTCCCGGATTACGATTTCCCCGTCCGAAAGAATTACGCCATGACACGTCTTGTCCCGGTTTGGCGCTTCCGCATTTTCCACTGCGCGCTGAGCGACCGGCCGGTAAGCCGCCGAGGCATTATCCACAAACGACTGAACCGAACCGACGACCGCCTGCACGGTCTGCATGGCGGAAGAGGCAGCGGAAGAAACGGACTGCGTCTGGGCGTTTGTCTTTACCGCATTCGAAAACTATCCGTTCTGCGCATTCTGGACGGGCTGCGCGTTCTGCGCATAAGGCGTACTGGATACCGCCCGGGCATTCTGAGGATATCCGGCATTTTTGCCGGCTGAACAGTTTTGCCAGGCTGAACTCTCTGCGCCGATGCGTTTTGGACCGGATTCGACTTTGCCGGCTGACTGGCCGGAGAGGATTTGGAAACAGGCGTTCCGCAGCTGGTGCAGAACAGCGCCGTATCGGAAATGGGAGCATGACAGTGCTCACAGTATTTCATAATTTTCCTTCTTTCTTTTCTTACTTTTTTCTTTTAAAGCGCAACAGGTACGGAATTAAAGCGCAACAGGTACGGAAAATTGAGCGTCTGGTTTGACACTCACGTTTTCTTTTGACTGTCATTGTCTTTTTGTACCGTAGCCTTTCCCTGCATCGTCCAATTCTTCTGAAAATCAATCAATTTATGCAAGCGCTGCTCATTCTTGCAATACCGGATTGTACCTTTCGTTTTTCTATAGGCGATGGCTTTTCGAAGCGTGCAAACGAATAATGGATCCCGCCTTTTTGGAAAAGAAAAAGAGTCTGCAGGTACCATTGCAGTACGTACAGACTCAAAAAGGGTTCACAACAGAGCGGTTCAGAACGGAATTTCCAGACAATCCCGTTCGATCTCTTTCGTTTGTGCGGCGCCTTGGACTGGATGATCCAGTCCCCGCGCGTAAACAGGCCGTTTAAATAAACGGAGAAAGCAGCCAGAGCGCTCCGCTTTCCATCCAGCCGATCATGGTGGAACGCATCATGGCCAGCGGTCCATCGAGAATGCCGGAGAAAATCACAACCAGAAACAGCAGGGACATCCAGGCAGGCGGATTATTGACTTTGAAGTATTCTCGGTCCGGCAAAAATGCCCAGAAAATGCGGGATCCGTCCAGCGGCGGGATCGGAATCAGGTTGAAGACGCCAAATCCCATGGACATCACCGCGGTCGCGGACAGAAGCGAGATCAGATACGATCCGATGGCAGTGTTCACGAAGCCGCCGGTGAAATAAACCAGCACTTCAAAAGGAACACGCAGACAAAGGAAAGCAGGAAGTTGGTCATCGGACCCGCAAAAGCGGTCCAGATCATGCCGGTTTTCGGATCCTTGTAGCGGGATGGATCGACCGGTACCGGTTTGGCCCATCCAAAACCAAAGAGCAGCAGGCAGAGCAGACCCATCCAGTCGATATGGTGGAACGGGTTTAAAGAAATTCGTCCGCGCGATTTTGCCAGCGAATCCCCAGCCAGTAGGAGACCAGTCCATGCGCCATTTCATGAAGCGTCATGGAAAGGAAAACGGCAATCAGATAAATCGAAATCATGCGCAGATCGAATGTTCGAAGGGCAGATAACATAAATTCTCCTTTCGCAAAGCCAGAGCCTTTCAAAGTCATTTGCGTCGAATTCGGTCCATTGGAGTTCGCAAAAGCATTCTTTTGCGGCTATACATTTTGGGACCGTATACCCATCATACAGAACGCCATCCAAAAGAAAAGGATTCCGGTTTGATTTGGGCACAGTGTAAGAATTCAAAAGACTCTCCGCGATCGAGACGGAGAGTCAAATTGTTTTCAGATGGAATGGAATACCGTCCTGTCGGATTAGACGTTGAAGCGGAAATGCATCACGTCGCCGTCCTGAACGACATAGTCCTTGCCTTCCAGGCGCAGCTTGCCGGCTTCCTTAACCGCCTGTTCGCTTTCGAGACGATCGATGTCATCAAAGGCGTACACTTCGGCACGGATAAAGCCGCGCTTGAAGTCGGTGTGAATGACGCCGGCGCAGTCCGGCGCTTTCATGCCGCGCTTGAATGTCCATGCACGACATTCGTCGGTGCCTGCAGTCAGGAACGTGCAGAGATCGAGCGTCGCGTACGCAGTCTGAATCAGATGATCGAGACCGGACTGCGGAAGACCGAGATCTTCGAGGAACGCGTCCTTTTCTTCCGGTTCCAGACTGGAAAGTTCTTCTTCAAGACGGGCGCAGATCGGAACGATGCGCGCGCCTTCGGCTTCGGCCATTTTGGACAGTGCCTGGAAATACGGATTGGCCGACGGATCGGCGATGCCTTCGTCATCCATGTTGGCTACGTAAATGACCGGTTTGACAGTCAGCAGACCGTACTGGTGCAGAATCGGCGCTTCGTCTTCCGTAATTTCCAGAGAGCGGGCCGGATTTCCGGCTTCCAGATGCGGTTTAAGACGGGAAAGCAGATTCATTTCCGCTTTGGCGCTCTTATCGCCGCTCGATGCCTTTCGTTCAACTTTGGCAATGCGGTTTTCTGCCGTCGACAGATCGGCGAGGATCAGTTCGAGATTGATAATTTCGGCATCACGAACCGGGTCGACTGAGTTTTCCACATGCGTGATGTTCGGATCGTCAAAGCAGCGAACGACATGGCAGATCGCATCCGTGTTCCGGATGTTCGCCAGAAACTGGTTGCCCAGTCCTTCGCCTTTGGACGCGCCTTTGACCAGACCGGCAATATCGGTAAATTCAAAGGTCGTATAAATCGTTTTCTTCGGATGAAACAGTTCCGTCAGGCGGTCTACGCGGCGATCGGGTACTTCAACGACGCCGACGTTGGGCGAGATGGTCGCAAACGGATAGTTGGCAGCCTCCGCCTGCGAGTTGGTGATGGCATTAAACAGGGTGGACTTGCCTACGTTTGGCAGTCCGACAATTCCTGCAGTTAAAGACATTGATTCTATTCCTCCTTGTTCTGATCCGCTTTCCGGATGACGCGCTTGAGCTTTTTCTCAAATTTGGAACGCGGCATCAGAACGCTGGTCTGACAGCCCTGGCACTTGATTCGAATATCGGCGCCCATGCGAATGATTTTCCATTCTTTGGAAAGATGGCAGGGGTGCTCTTTTTCATTTCCACAATGTCGCCAAGGTCGTATTGAATATCAGTCATGAATTCCCTCGTGTTTTTCCAGGCTTCGATGGTGTTGTCGAGAAGCATGCATACGGTCATCGGGCCGACGCCTTTCGGTACGGGCGTGATGACGGACGCTTTCGGAGCCACTTCATCAAATTTTACGTCGCCTTTCAGTTTTCCGTCTACGCGGTTGATTCCTACATCGATTACGATGGCGCCGTCCTGGACATATTCAGCAGTTACAAATTCCGGCTTGCCGATGGCGGCGATCAGAATGTCGGCTTCGCGGCAGATCGAAGGCGCGTCTTTCGTTCTCGAATGGATGACCGTAACGGTGGCATTGGCGTTCTGCAGAAGCTGCGCGACCGGTTTTCCGACGAGATTGGAACGGCCCATGACTACCGCACGCATACCGGAAAGATCAGTATAGCCGGCTTCTTTCAGAATTTCCATGACACCGCGCGGGGTGCATGGAGCGAAGCCTTCGCGGCCAAGTGCGAGCGCGCCGGCGTTCAGCGGATGAAGTCCGTCGACATCCTTGTCGGGGCTGATGGCCATCAGTGCCTTTTCTTCGTTCAGTCCGGAACCAGCCGGCAGCGGCAGCTGGATCAGAATGCCGTCAACGTTTGGATCTTCGTTTTCTTTCTGTACAACGGCTTCGAGTTCTTCCTGAGAAATGTCGGCAGGAAGATGAATGGTGCGATTTTCAATGCCGATTTTGTGGCAGGCATTGGCTTTGCTTTTGACATAGGACTGGCTGGCTGGATTGTCGCCGACCAGAATGACGGACAGGCACGGAAGGCGCAGACCTTTTTCCTTGATCTGATCGATTTCCTCTTTCATGCCTGCCTGCAGTTTTGCAGCAAGTTCATTTCCATAAAGAATCATTTTTCTATACCTCTCTACTGTCGAGTACGATGGTGATCGGCCCGTCATTGAGCAGATCAATTTTCATATCTGCCTGAAAGACGCCCTTCTGTACGGGGACTTCCTGTTCAAGCAGTGCATTAAACTGATCATATAACATGCGCGCCTGCTCTGCAGGGGCTGCTTCGATAAAACTTGGACGATTTCCTTTTTGCAGGAAGCGTATAAGGTAAACTGCGAAATCGAAAGCACTTCTCCTTTTATATCCAGGACGGAGCGGTTCAGCTTGCCTTCTTCATCGCCAAAGATGCGCATGTTGACAATTTTGCGAATCATCTTCGGCAAAACCGACGCATCGTCTTCCCGGTTAAACCCCACCAGAAGAAGCAGTCCGTCCTGAATCTGGCCGATAATTTCACCGTCCACCGTGCAGGAGGCGTGACTTACGCGCTGAATGACGACTTTCATTCGTCTTCCTCCAGAAGGCAGACAGCCAGAGCGGTCATTCCTTCCTGTCTGCCGACAAAGCCAAGCTTTTCGCCGCGGGTTGCCTTAATGGAAATCTGATCGACGTCGCAGTGAAGAATGGACGCGACATTTTCCGTCATCTGCGCCTTATAGCCGGCCAGATGCGGCTTTTCGGCCATGATTGTCGCGTCGACGTTGCCGATATGATATTTTTCTCGCGCATTTTCCGATAGACTTCATCGAGAAGCAGCGTCGAGGCGATGCCTTTGTATTTGGGATCGGTGTCCGGGAAATTGGCGCCCAGATCGCCGAGGGCCAGTGCCCCGAGAATGCTTTCCGCAATCGCATGCAGAAGCACATCCGCATCCGAGTGGCCTTTCAGGCCTTTGGGCGAGTCAATCTCTACGCCGCCAAGCACCAGCGGCCTCCGCTTTCGAGCGGATGAATGTCGATGGCCTGCCCGATTCTCATTCGTGCCATAGTTAACCTCCAGCTTTCGTACCCCGTCCGCCGCATTGGCAGCCGCATAACAGGACGAAAGCTTTTCTTCCGATTCCAGAAAACGAAAAACACTTCAGACAAAGCCGAATTCTGTATTGAGTTTTAAGCCGGCTTTCTGCCATAAGAGGCCATGCGTCTTTCCGGCAATCCGGCCAGGCAGAGTGAGCGCGCTTTCGTTCCTGATTCTTTCATTGTACGGAAGTTTTTCGCAGATACAGAAATTTGAAAGAAGATCCGGAAATTTCAAAACAGAAAAAGAGAAGAAAAAAAGAGAAGAAAAAGGAAGGAAGCACCGGGCAGCTTTCAAAGCCCCGACCGATCCAGATTCTTCTGGCTCCAAAGAAAAAGACGAATCCGCATAATGGGCAGATTCGTCTAGATCTTTGAACTTCAACCGTTCAACGGAAGGATCGGCTTGTTTTCGGTCGGCCTAGCGGCAGACCTGAATAAATGCATAGTAAGAATAATTTCCGGTTTCTACCGGTGCAATTTTGGTATAGCCTTTGCCGTCAATGACGTAGTTTCCATGGACGGCCATGCCGTTTCAATGTAAATGGCGATATGGTCCAGACCGTTCCCGCCCTGTTCATAGTAGATCAGGTTGCCTGGCTGCGGCGTAATCCGTGTAGTAGCCGTACATCGCCGCATAATCCTTTGGCCAGAGCGACATGGCATCGCTGACGCCGGCTTTTGCCAGAGCGAGCTGAACGACTTCCGTGCAGGAGAGTCCGTCGGTCGTTCCCACCAGGCTGAGGGCCGACTGGGCGATGGCCGCGTTCAAAGCGGAGTAATCGCCGGCAGGCTTATTGTCATCGTCACCCGGCTGATTCTGCCCCGGATCGACATTGCTGGGCGGATTCGGGGTGATGGGCGGCTGCGGATTCGGATCGTCGATCGGCGGCTGATCGTCAGGCGGATTATCCGCTGGAGGCTGCGCGTTTGGATCATAATCCGAAGGAAGGTCGTCTTCCGGAATCTGGGTAACGGCAGAAGGATCGGTCTGAACCGGATCGGTGACAACCGGAAGAATCGGCTGTACCGTGATCGTTTCGTCCAGATTGATCGCATCGCCGGTCATCGCCTGATCGGCGCTGTTATCGGCTTCGACGCCGCTTTCCGGAATGGATTCGCCTCCCGCTACGGACGCATTGCCATTCACAACCGGAACCTGTGCCACGGGAACCTGTTCTGCAGGCATATTCGCTGCGGGCTGTGCTGCCGGCTGCTCAGCGACAGGCTGTGTAAGAACAGGCTGCGCATTCATCGCTGCGTCGGCAACGACAGAATCCTGCGTTTCCAGCGTCTGCTCAGAAGAAGCATCCGCGTTCGGGTCGAGATCTGCGCTCTGTGCGGCGGGATCCTCGGACTGGACTTCTGGATTGGGGTCTGCCGGTTCACTCTGAGTTTCGATCAGAGCGACAGCGGCTTTCTCGCGATCCTGCGCTTCCAGACGGGCCAGTTCCCGACGGGCCACATCTTCGGCCTGTGAATCGGTAAGTGTTCTCTGTTGGACTGCATCAGACTGGGATGCTGGTGCTTCGAGATAATATTTCGTATCCAGCTGGACAGGGCTTGGGGTTTCCTGCGCGGCATAGACTTTATCGTCCAGTCTGTTCTGCGCTTCACTGGTGGTGAAGGCAGTGATCGTGGAAACCGTGGCTCCGATCACAGACAGAGTACATATAGCGGCTGCTGCCTTAACGGCAGATGGTTCGTTTGCCTTCATCTCAATACCCTCCAAACTTTTGTATGCGATCCCTCCATTTCCTATCTTAGGCGACTCGAAAATGGCGGACAACAACGGGGTGAATTTTAATATACATTGTCGCTTTAAAGAAACAGCCCCGAATCCTGTCCAGATGCCGGAGCACTTATAAAGATAGTATAAAGATTCGGGGTGAAAAGGGTAAAGGGAAAAGACTGAAAGTTTAGTTGTGTGAAGCGAAAAAGTAAATTTCATGCCTGGCGCGAAAAATGGAAATTACTTTTATGGAAGTTCCATTTCAAAATGCATTTCGTTTCGTCTTGCAGCTCTTGTTTTTTGCAGTTTAAAACTGGTCCAAAAAGCGAAAATCGGATTTGAAAAATGGGCCGCCTGACTTTTGCGTACTCCATAATGGTGGACTGGAAAGTGCATACTCAGATGACAGTTTTCAAATCCATCGATTTACGGATACAGGAAAACTCATCCAGAAGAGCAGCTGCGCTGCGCTCGATCTCGAGAACCGCTGGTGAGAAGTATTACAAAACAGCCCAAAACCTGAATCAGAGGACCTGATTCTGGCTTTGGGCTAAATAACTCAAACTGATTTTTTCTGATTTTTTGGAATTTTGAACTCAAACGTCGGAATCTTAAACTCAAAAAACGGAATCCTGAACCGAGAATTCAGAATATCGAACTCAAACTGCGGATTCTGCAACTGAAAAGAGCAGTCTTCTTCAACCCAAAGTGGACCAGTTTTCAATTGACAAAAATATCCGCGTTCTCCTTTTTCTGAAAATTCATTATTTTAATATTTCTCAGAATGAATATTATCCCAGTTAATATCTTCTATGGAGTGAGCGGGCAGTTGGTAATCTACATTTCCTAACGATAAGATACAAAGCGGTTTCATATACTCTGGTATATCGAATTTCTCTTGAAGTTTTCCTCAAATTCTTTGCCGTCTACGGCATCTCTTGCTCTCACTTGGATCCAGCAGCTTCCAATTCCTAAAGCATCGGCGGCAAGGTGCATATACGACGCAGATATAGCTCCGTCTTCAATCCACAAATCTGTCTTCTGGGTATTTACAAGCACAATAATTGCAGCACCTGCATGGCGAAGCATAGCTGCAGCCTTTCGCATACTTGCGATTTCATTTAACAGATCTTTATCTTTTATTAGTATCAGTTCTACAGTCTTGAAATTATCCCCTGTTGGAGAAATAAGTCCAACTTCCATAATTTGTTTTAATACAGCTTCATCAATCGGTTTTTCGCTGTATTTCCTATAACTTCTTCTTGTGCGAAACAAGTCTAATACTAAATTCATCTGTATACCTCCTGATCTGTTTTACAAAAAACACCATTGCATACTTGTAATGCCTGACTGATAGGGTATGTAAAGAATTTTGTGTAAATTCGTTTTTGGTAGTTGAAACATTTGGCCGTTTCGAAGGCCCGAAACACCTCGCTGGACGATGAGCGATTGAAAATTTCTGGAGCGGCCCTTTATAGCGGGCGCCCCCTGCTAGACTTGTGACGTCCCTGCCAGGGTGGCATTTTTCGACGGCGGGGACGTCTTCAGGGAGTGCAGGGGAGCGGGGACCCGCTGTAAAGGGTTTAAGCGGAAGAAAATTTCATGAGCGGATTTCGGATCTGCCGCTTATCTGGCTGAGTACTTCTCCAGCCTGGCACCCAGTTCTTCCTCGCACAGGAGCTGATTGCGTACCATTGCCCAGTTTTGAACCGTTCGTCCCTGCCATTTCTTCTCAAGCTCCACAATGCGTAGATACAAAGCCTTATAAACTGAATCCTCATTTGGAAACGAGCCCTTTTTGTTACTTTTCGCAGGCTGGAGTTAACCGACTCAATCGCATTGGTTGTATACATTATCTTTCGGACAGCGCTGCCGTGGTTAAACAGCTGGAGTACGTGATGAAAGTTACGTTCCCAGACGCTCACGGAACCAGGATATTGGCTCCATTTCTCCTTAAATTCATCGAAAGCACCCTCTGCTTCTTTAGCGTTCAAAGCACCGTAGACTCTCTTGATATCCTTGCAGAAACCAGCTCTTTCTTTGTTTGGAATATATTTAAGCGAGTTACGAAGAATATGAACAATGCAGCGCTGCACAGTAACGTTCGGAAATACAGCCTTAGCGCCGCTTTCAAGCCCGCTTACACCGTCCATGGACAGGAAAAAATGTCTTCTATGCCTCGTGCCTTCAGTTCGTCAAAGATCTCCATCCAAAAGTGCCTGGATTCGCTCTCGCCGATCCAGATGCCAAGGATATCTTTGCAGCCTTCCGTGTCATAGCCAAGAACCACATATACAGCCTGTTCTTTGGCACCATGATCGGTTTTCACTGATACGTAAAGGCAGTCAACGAATACGAAAGGATAGCACTTCTTCAGGGGACGATGACGCCACTCATCAACAACCGGATAGACACGATCAGTGATGTTTGAAATCGTATCCGCAGAGACCGGGAAGCCATAGATATCCTGGATGATGTCGGAGATGTCGCGCTGTGACATACCCTGCCCATACATACGCAGGATCTTGTCCTCGATATCGGAAATATCCCGGCTGCCTTTAGGAACAGCCTGCGGTTCGAATGTACCAAGGCGATCACGAGGGATACGCAGATCCAGTTCGCCCTGAGAAGACCTTACCGTCTTCTCAGAATAGCCATTGTGGCGATTCTCTGTCGATTTAGGATCATGCGATCCGCTGGTATAACTCGAGATGCGCATCAAGTTCTCCCTGGAGCATCTGTTCAAGGACAGGGCCAAAGATTTCCTTGATGAGGTCTGAGGCTTCTTTAAACGTCTTAGGTTTGTATTCCTTAACGATGGTTGAAGCAATCTGTTCCTGAATGGTTGGCCAGCTTTAGCTTTACGTGGCATAAGTGGTCTCCTTGTATAAATTTGTCAGGCTCAAGCTGGTTGTATCAGTCTGATGTCTTGATGGAATTTACACAAAAGACCTTACACTCTCGATTTTCCACATAAAAAGCCGATACTCAAATAGAACTTTCCCAATCAGCTAAACTATACGGTCGGATTTTTGCGTGGACGACCACGTTTCCTTTTGGGTTTATCTACCGAATCTGGTCGTGGAATCAGATCAAGTTTTTGAAGAATTGCAATCTGGCTTGGATTCATTTTGATCAGTTCCCACTCATTATCATTTTTATTCTTTTGCCTCTTTGCAGGATGTGCATGATTTTTTATAGCTCATGTCCTCAAGGAGGCCTTTTTCGTCGAACAGGTTCAGAAGTCTGAACGTGATGACGGTCGACAGAAAATCAATGAATTCGCTGCCGATCACTGAGTAGTCATCATGGACTCTGGTTACATCAAAGCCGAGGGCGTTCTTGTAGTACCGCATAACGATCTCGATTTGCCAGCGATAACTATAGGTCTTCCAGGCATCTTCCGGAGACAGATCGACATCTGATTCAAAGACCACTGTTCCAAATGTACGCTTTTTCTTTTCGTATTCTTCGAAATCGTACTTATCTTTACGATGCTTATCCAGCCAGTCCGTCTCCTCCTGAGCCGCTCTTCTCGGATCACGGAAACTGTAGAGCCATTTTCCCTTATTGGACAGCTTCTCTTTCTTAAACTGAATCGGTTCCATCTGCCCAAGAAAGCCGCAGCAGCCTTCGATCACGCCCTCGAAGTTATACATCTCATGATCGAAGGCAAGCTTGGCATTCCGATGAAGCGGGTTGAAGTAATGAAGCTGCGGGCAGTCTTTAAGGACTTCTTCGATCGATTTGACGGGAAACCCTTTATCACCAACCATAATTCCGCTTTGAATACCGTTCTGTTTCACAAAACTGTCATAGGATGTCAGATCGAGCATATTGCCGGGAAAGCACTGCGAACAGATGGGCTCCATTTTTTCCAGATCAAATGCATAAAGTACGGAAATATCCCGTCTTCCTTTCAGTCTGGCCTTTCTGGAAAACTCCGAGAGCGTGTTTTGTCTGGAGTCGTTCGACTTCAGTGTTCCATCGATCAGAAGATGATCATCAATCCCAACTTTGGCTGCCCGGTTTTTCATGAACTTCAGAATTCGGTTGCATGTTTTACCAAGATCTTTTGAAATGTACTGATCGTATTCTTGCTCATCGCGGTTTCTGGCATCAGCTCCGTCAGAAACGACTCATCGTAACTCTCTTTGAGTTCGCAGTCTTTGATATGCGGATAGCAGACGCGAAGAATGGCCATGCACAGAATCTTATCGGCGTCCTGACGGTTATAGACCTGAAGCAGTTCTTCCATCAATTCAGCGGACTGCCTGTAACAGAGCTCAACATTGGCCCAGTCTTTAAGAACTGTCTTAGATGTATGAACCGCTGGAGAAGTCGGTTCTTCAAGAGGTACGAATTTGCCATTAATGATGTGGCCGATAGTAGGACCATCGACTGGATAACAATGGCCGTTCTTGCGGACACAGCCGACTCGCTGCTTGACAGCGTATCGATCCTTGTTTTTCCATAGGCATAGACAATCGAATTTTTGGGACGTGGTACGGCACGAATCTCAGCTGGAACAGACATATTTGGCTCCTTTTCATATAGTGTATTTATATCTGTCTTATATCATTAAATAATCTATACAGGGAGGATTTTTATAATAAAAATGAAATTTCAAAGAATCAAATTGATTTACGATTTTTGCTTAATAATGCTTGTTAATCGCATGTCTGGTCATGAAGCCAGGCAGAATTAAAAGAGAGCCTCGAAAAAGGCTCTCTAATGAGATAAAATTTCAAAAACGAGCGATTTGTATAGTTAAGCTCGTTGGGAAAGTTCTACTCAAAATAAATATCGACTCTTGCAAGACAAAATTCTCGTGGATCAAAAAACGCTTAAGATATGGAATTTCCTTTTTCGCTTCACGATGGATACAGGAACAGCATTTTTCATCTGTTGCCATTTTGTAAACAGCGATTTATTTCTTGTCCTTGTATCCCAGAATTATTAACGCAATTCCCAGCACAATCACAATGCCGGTCAATATAAAGATTACGGGGTAAGGCTGTACTCCTGCGTACTTCCAAAAATCACTGTAAAACCCATCGCCGTTTGTCTGCATTTTTGCAGTATACCGAAAACAGGTAAAGACAGCAGTTCAATAATATAAAGGCACAGCCCCAAAACGACGGTCTTAAAGCCAACAATGATTTTGCTTTCCTTTTCCATTATCTATACCTCCACCTTTTATCTATACCTCCACCTTTGGAAAAATGTCTGGGAAGTGAAAAAGCAAATTCCATATCTGGTGCGAAAAAGTGGAAATTACTTTTTCACTTCACGGAAAGTTTAGCTGACTTTTTATACAAATGAGTTTGGAAACTTGAATTGCCATTTTTCGAACCAGGTGACTACGGCTTCGGCATTGCGTTTTGCCTCTTCGGGCGTCGCATTTTGCAAAATAGCCACCTGTTCGAGAAACAGAAGAAGGGAGCGCCGCGGGATGACAAATGAAAGATCCATGTGTTCCTCCACGCTCGCCAGACCGTCGCACTCTTCCCGTTTTTCCAGAAATACGGTGTAGCCGTACAGGATGAACCGGTCGATCGATCCGCCGACGCTGGGCATGGCTTCCTGATAAATTCGTCTGGCTTCCTGAGAGATCTCGAACGAATCGATGTTCTCCTGGCGAACACGCATCAGAAGTCTTTCAATCAGCTTTATAAAGTCTCTTTTGGTTATGTTAAGCAGAAAGATTCCTCGCTTTCTACGCCATTGTGTGCTCATACCGACAAGTTCGGCGACCCATTTGTCCGTATTGTGTTTTTCTTGCGATTCAGGACACATTTTAGCAAATCAGGACAGGCTCTTTTCTTTACTCGAGTTGAATTATTTCATTCTCGTTTTAACGAACTGGCTTTGTAATGTCCGTTTGCTTATGAACTGTTAATATTGTAGCGCACTTTTTTAGATCGTCCGCGAATCGTAAAGGGGCACGTACACTCCTGCTTTGTGCCTAGAAAGCGCTCCCTCTTCCCGAAAAAATGTTTCGAAATGGACGCTGGCTATCGGCCGCCCGTTTTCTCCGGACGCTGCACTGGAAATGCGGGCAGAAGAAAAGCCCAGCCGCAATGGCCAGGCTTGTTTCCGGGATTACTTTGTTATTTTGGACTACTTCGTTTTTCGATGATTTCGATGAAGGAATCCGGTTTGAGGGAGGCACCGCCGATCAGAGCACCGTCGATATCGGGCTGAGCCATGTATTCAACGATGTTGTTGGGCTTAACGCTTCCGCCGTACTGAATGCGAACTTCTTCCGCAGCCTTGTCGCCTGCGATTTCACGAACGACGTCGCGAACGAGTTTGCAGCAGTTTTCCGCGATTTCAACCGAAGCGGATTTGCCGGTACCGATTGCCCAGATTGGTTCATAGGCAAGAACGATATTGGCATATTCTTCAGCCGGGATGTCTTTCAGGGAACCCTGGAGTTCTTCCGTGATGACATCTTTGGTTTTGCCGTTGTCGTATTCTTCTTCTGTTTCACCGATGCAGAGAATTGGAGTGATGCCTGCCGCAAGAAGCTTTTGGCTTTCTTGTTTACGGTTTCGTTGGTATCGCCAAACATCTGACGACGCTCGGAATGACCGATGATGCAGTATTTCACGCCGAGTTCTTCGAGCATGGGAACGGATACTTCGCCAGTGAAAGCGCCGGCATCTTCGAAGTGTACGTTTTCAGCGGCTACGATGAGGTTTTTCGCTTCATCGAGTGCGGTTTTCAGGTCCGTGAATGGAACGCCTACGCCGTAGAGTCCTTTGTCGCTGACGGCTTTCGCGTCAACTTCTTCAAAGAACGCTTTGGTTTCTGCGTTGTTCTTATTCATTTTCCAGTTTCCAACAATAATCTGGTCTCTCATGATTCAATCCTCAGTCTCTCACTAGTCTTTTTCTGCGATGATCGCAATGCCTGGGAGCGTTTTGCCTTCCATGTATTCAAGAGAAGCACCGCCGCCTGTGGAGATGTGGCTGAACTTGTCTTCGAATCCGAGCTGGATAGCTGCTGCTGCAGAGTCGCCGCCGCCGATTACGGTTGTAGCGCCTGGCAGTTCCGAAATGGCTTCGCAGACTTTGAGTGTGCCGTTTGCGAATTTTGGCATTTCGAATACGCCCATCGGGCCGTTCCATACAACGGTCTTCGCGCCTTCAAGGGTTTTCTTGAAGAGTTCGATGGATTTTGGTCCGATATCGAGGCCCATCCATCCATCAGGAATGTCTTCGCCGACGATCTGGGTGTTGGCATCATTGGAGAATGCGTCCGCAATTACGGTATCTACAGGGAGAACCAGCTTGCCTTCGCCTTTTTCAGAATCTGTTTTGCAAGATCAATTTTGTCTTCTTCAAGCAGGAGTTGCCGACATTGTGGCCGAGTGCTTTTTCGAAGGTGTAGGCCATGCCGCCGCCAACGATAACTCTGTCGGCTTTGTCGAGCATGTTTTCGATAACTGCGATCTTGTCGGATACTTTTGCACCGCCAAGAATGGCTACGAATGGATGAACAGGATCGTCTACAGCCTTGCCCAGCATGTCTACTTCTTTTTCCACCAGGAAGCCGAGTGCATTATCCGGCAGGTTGGAAGGAATGCCGACGGTCGAAGCGTGTGCGCGGTGTACAGAACCGAACGCGTCTTCTACGAACATGTCTGCAAGACCAGCCCAGTATTTGCCGAGCTCAGGATCGTTCTTGCTTTCGCCTTTTTCGTAGCGAGTGTTCTGCATGAGCAGAATTTCGCCTGGTTTGAGGGCGTCAACCATTGCTTCAAGTTCTTCGCCGCGTGTAACGGGGCAGAATTTTACAGTTACATCAGGAAGCAGTTCCTGCAGACGCGGAGCGACGATGCCGAGATCGTTTTTCGCTTTGTCCTCGTCTGTTTTTACTTTGCCGAGGTGGGACATCAGGATGACCTTCGCGCCGTTGTCCGTGAGATATTTGAGTGTAGGAATAGCGGCTTTAACGCGATTGTCATTGGTGATCTCGCTGCCTTTGTGCGGTACGTTCAAATCAGCGCGGACGATGACTTTCTTACCGTTCACATCGAGATCTTTGACAGTTTTCTTTGCCATGGATGCAGTGTTTCCTCCTTTAATCATGTACTTACGTACGTTCTTTTCTAGTATATCACCGGCCGGGATGCTTTGAAATTTCCAAAAGTGAGCTTGTGAATTCTTACGCAAACATCGAAGTGTTAACCGCTTACATGAATTTCGCTCAGACAGCCTTATTTTGCCGATCCAATGGAAAAGGCCGGGTCCGCAAAGCGCCCGGCGTACCGGAAGTATGCCGGCATGAGAGAAAGATATATGAACGCGGACAGAATATCTGAAGCGGCGCTGGAAAAGCCCAGGGGCGGAACGATCTTCACGCGTCCAGGTTCTGGTCCGCTGGGAAATGGAGCAGATCCGACGCAAAGACCAGAACGGTGCAGGTTGAAAAAACGGACAGGGGTCAGATGACCGCCTGTCCGTTGACGTAAATGTGAAAACCGTTGGTGATGATGTTGGTTCCCGCCGGATTTTCGTTAACGAATTCGGTGAGATAAATATCGCTGCTCAGAGCGAGCGTGGACGAGGCGTCCATGTGCAGAACAGCGGTTTTCATGCGCTGATCGGAATTGATTGATCCGCCAAGTCCGGATGCGCCGGTCAGGGTAATGTTCACTTCGCTGTTTTCGTCGCCGTTAATATTGCCGTACACAACCTGGGTTACGGCATTGATCGTAACTTTGGAGCGTTCCGCCTGCACCAGCGTTGTAAATCCGGTCAGCTGCATGGAGGCGTTCATGTTCAGAACGAAGTCGCTGTCGCGTACCGCGAACGCCGCTCCATTGGGATGGTCAGCCCGGCCGATGTAGCTGAACGAGCAGCTGTTGAGCGTCAGTTCTGTCAGACCCTGCGCCTTTTCCCAGCGTCCGTCCGTGCGGGCCACGAAGGCGCCTTCCATGCCGGAATCGCTGTCCAGTCCGTTCATGGTAATCGCGCAGTTGGCGAGCGTTGTCTTTGATCCCGGAATCAGAACGGCTGCCGAAGACGTGTTGGACGCCATGCTCAGGCGGCTGCCGTTAAAGGTGCCCGCGTTGAGCAGCGTCGGCGAAGCCAGACCGTTTGTTTCCGTAACGCTGGAATCCGCAGTCACGCTGCCGTTTGCATCGACGTAAAAAATCGGCGAACTGTTAGCGAGCGTTTTCTGCAGACCGTTGGAAACGGAAACCGAACCGTGATCAAGTGCCATGAAAAGCGGCGAGCTGTCGCCCAGAGCGGTGACATCCGAGTCGGTTACCGAAGCGGTGGCGTTTTCGCCGCTGACTGCTACTGCAGGCGCACCGACCGCGTTCGTGTTCAGAACGGTACCGAGGATGTTGATCGTCGATCCCGGCGTACCAAGGATGGCGGCGTTAATGCCATAGCGCATCGTATTGTCGAGGTTTGTGGAGTTTCCGGTTTTGTTGAGAATGGACTGCGAAAGGGTCGCTGAAGCCAGACCTTTGGCCAGCACCACGCTCTGATCAGGCTGCGCGCTGTCGAGTCTGGCGGTCAGCGTCTGCGCGTCTTCAATCGTGTTGACGCCAGAAGCCTGATCGAGCACACCCGGCTCATTCTGCTCTTCCGAAGAAGCCGGCTGTTCCGAGGCGGGTGCCTGCGAAGAAGCGGTTGAAGAAGAAGCGGATGAGGCGATCGTTTCCGTTTTTGGCGGCTTGTGTGCCGAGGCGATCGCGGAACTGCTGAACTTGTACGTCGGCAGCGACTGAATGAGTACAGCCGACAGAAGCAGCGAGAACAGAGCGCCGGTCAGTCCGGTCACAAGCATGCTCAGTTCCATTCTTTTCGAATGAATCATTTCCTGCCAGTTTCTTTTGCCGCCTCTGGACATTACCCCATAGCCCAGAAACAGAAAACTGGCGATCCCGCAAAAGACAATCCAGACAATCAGGCCGATGCTGACTCTGGACTGTGTGCCGCCGGTGGCGCTGAGCAGTGCGTTCTGCGCTTCGCTGGCCTGAAGAATGCCGACGAACATGAAGTACGCAAACAGAATCGTTCCGGCGATACAAATGTAGCGAATGGCTCTCTTTTTCATGAAAGTCCCCTGAATCTGATTTCCAGAACCGGCCGGTTTCCGGAAATCCCTTGTAATGCTGCCCGTTTCTTTTTCTCTGCGTCTTTTCGAACGGATCCAGTTTCCTGTTCGCATATAGAAATCGGACCAGACAGTCAGAGAAAAAGCAGGGCAGAAATCTGTTTCTCATTATACGACACAAAAGGCGGCACCCATCCGGATACTGGACAGATGCCGCCAAACGTTTCGGTAATTTTTTCAATCCGCTCTCTTTTCTCTCAAAAGAAGAGAAGAGAAAACGATCGATTTATTCCGGCTGCCCTATTTGTGGTAGGAGCGGCCTTTTCAATCATGAACGAGCGATAAATCTGCTCTAGCGTCAGCACCCGGCACATCAGATGCGTAAACGTCAGATCGGAAAGCTTCCATCGCACATTCGCCCGTTTCATTAGCTCTTCGCTGGGACCAAGCGATCCGGCAATGACAAAGACAAGCGGCTTGCCGGCATTCGTCCAGGATGCCCGCTCTTTCGCGAATTCTTCGGAGGACCAGCTTTTTCCGTGCAGGTCGAGAAGAATCACAAAATCATCGGGGCGGATCTTTTCAAGGACCCGGTCGCCTTCCGCTTTCTTAATGCGGACAGCTTCCTTTTCAAACTGCGATTTCGTATCGGGTTCGTCCTTGAATTCCAGCACTTCCATGCGATCAAACGCGCTCATGCGCTTGACGTATTCCGCTTCTAAAGCACGAAGCGCCTTGTCCTTGTTTTTGCCTATACAGAACAGCTTAATCAAGAACGGCCTCAGCCGGGTATTTCGCGGTCAGCTTACGTACTTCTTCGCGAACGGCTTCTGCGGTCGCATCGTCGCCGGCTTTGAGAACCTGAACGATCCAGCGGGCAATCTGTTCGAATTCCTTTTCGCCCAGACCGCGGCTGGTCATGGCTGCGGAGCCAAGACGGATACCGGATGTGATGAACGGTTTCTGAGTATCGAACGGAATGGTGTTCTTGTTGACGGTAATGCCAGCTGCGTCGAGCAGACGTTCGGCTTCCTTGCCGGTCATGTTCAGCGAAGACAGGGTGTCGAGCAAAAGCAGGTGGTTGTCGCTTCCGCCGGAAACCATGCGGATGCCTTCTTCGTCAAAGACGCGGGCCATCGCCTGCACGTTGTCGAGAATGCGCTGCGCATAGGCTTTGAATTCGGGCTGGCTGGCTTCGTAAAGGGCAATTCCTTTGCGGCGATGACATGTTCGAGCGGTCCGCCCTGCATGCCAGGGAACGTGCGGGAATCGAGTTTCTTCGCGTATTCTTCCTTGCAGAGAACCATGCCGCCGCGCGGCCGCGCAGTGTTTTATGCGTGGTTGTCGTTACAAAATCGGCATAGGGAACCGGCGATGGATGCAGACCGGCTGCAACCAGACCGGCGATGTGCGCCATGTCGACCATGAGCAGAGCCCCGGATTTTTCGCGATTTCGCCAAGACGTTCGAAATCGATGATGCGCGGGTAAGCGGAAGCGCCGGCAACGATCAGTTTCGGATGGTGTTCCATAGCAAGTTCTTCGAGTTTATCGTAATCAATGCGTTCCGTTTCGGGATCCACATTGTAAGGGATGAAGTTATACGTACGACCGGAGAAGTTCAGAGGGTGACCGTGTGTGAGATGGCCGCCGCTGGTCAGGTCCATACCGAGTACGGTATCGCCGGGTTCAAGGACGGTGTTGTAAACGGACATGTTGGCCTGGCTTCCTGAATGCGCCTGTACGTTAGCGTGTTCGGCACCAAACAGTTCCTTCGCGCGCTGACGGGTCAGTTCTTCGGCCTGGTCAACGTAGACACAGCCGCCGTAGTAGCGTTTGCCAGGATAGCCTTCTGCGTATTTATTTGTGAGGACAGAGCCCTGAGCTTCACGGACTTCGCTCGACACATAGTTCTCCGAAGCGATCAGTTCAACGTTCTGTTTCTGACGTTTTTCTTCGCGGGAGATAATTTCAAACATTTCAAGATCTCTCATATATGTCTCCTTTTGTGTCATGACGCCTGCGCGTCATGTCTCATAGGATAACAGAAACCAAAAGGCGTGCTCATTCTTTCTCGGATCCCTTTGCGCTTTGCCCGAAAAATTCACAGTTTCGATCAAAATCTCTGAAATTCGTTCCGGCTTTACAAATGTAGCACCACACAAAGACAGTGCCTGTCCAGCACAGTCACTTTTGCAGAACTTGCGCGATTTCAGAGCGTTCAGTCTTCCCCAACCCGGCAGAAAGGCGCATCGGAAAAAGAGAATGTCAAAATCCGGTTTGCGCAATGCATACCGCCGATCCGGGCACAGAAAAAGCCGCGGCTTTTGGAGAAAAAAGGGCGGCTTTCGTTTCGATTTCAAGTAGAGGGCGTTTGGAGCACGCCCAGCTCGCGTCGATTCAAAGACGCACAGACCGATCGTCTAGCGGCGACGGATGGCGCGAATCAGACGCACGATGAGAGCCACGCTGGCGGCAGCCGCTGCGCAGATGGCGCTCCACTTTACGATGACACGGATCGTTTCTTTCGTTTCAGATACAGGAAGATCCTTTTCGGTGACTTCAAACGGAATTTCCTGTTCGTTGACCATTTTTCTTGCGAACAGCTGGAATGCATCGTCGATATCCATGCCCAGTTCTTCGCACAGCTCAGCCATTTCGTCTCTGAGCTTTTCGTTCATTTCAAAGCTTACATTCGTTGTTGCCATTCTCGATACCTCGCTTTTCCCCGATTATACCATGGGCCCCGCTCCCTCGAGACGGACATGCCGGACCATCTGTGCAAACGCAAGGCAATGTCTCATAACGTTCTAAAGAAAAAGACGGCCCGAAAGCCGTCTTTTCAACTGCGTCTGAAACACGCTCTGTCAAAATTCTGAAAATGGAAAACGAGGCTGAGCAGGCATTTTTCAGAAGGATCCAGAGTGCCCTTGAAAGCCGGATAAAACCGGATTTAGAACAGCGTCAGCTGATCCTGTTCGGCGAGTCCTTCGAGGGCGCCGAGGTAATCGAGGCGTTCAATCAGCGTTTTGGAAAGGCCTGTACGGCGGAGCAGATCTTCCTTGGAAATAAACGGACGTTCTTCTCTTGCCTGTACGATCGAGCGGGCTACGTTTTCACCCAGCGAGTCGACGGCCGAGAACGGCGGAATGATTGCGTGATCGTCATCGGGATCGAAGATGTATTCGGTTGCGTGCGAACGGGTAATGGACAGCGGCGAAATGCGGTAGCCGCGCATGTACATTTCATACGCCAGCTCGAGCGTGTCGTACAGATCTTCTTCCTTCTTTTCCAGTTTGCGGGTTTTCTGCTGGCGAATGCTTTCGATTTCAAACATCTTTTTCCACGGCGGTCAGACCGCTGGTCATGACCGCCAGATCGGTGGCATCGGCACGGATGGAGAAAAACTGGCAGTAGTACGCCCGCGGGATGTGAACTTTAAACCAGGCGATGCGCACCGCCATCATAACGTAGGCAACGGCATGCGCCTTCGGGAACATGTACTTAATCTTATGGCACGAATCGAGATACCAGTCCGGAACGTTGTGCTCGTGCATGAGCTCTTCCCATTCCGGCTTGAGGCCTTTTCCCTTTCGCACGCTTTCCATGATTTTGAAGCTGTCGGCGGAAGGCAGACCGTAGCGGATGAGATCAACCATGATGTCGTCCCGGCATCCAATAACCTGACGCAGGGTACATGTACCGTTGTCGATCAGATCCTTGGCGTTGTTCAGCCAGACGTTCGTACCGTGAGACAGACCCGAAATGGAAACCAGCTCGGCGAAAGTCGTCGGCCGGGTCAGTTCGAGAATGCCGCGAACAAACGGCGTACCAAATTCCGGCAGACCGGCCGCGCCGGTCGTTTCCTTGTAGCGGGTAGTATCGAGGCCGAGCGCGTCGCAGCAGGAGAACACCGACATCGTCGCCGGGTCGTTCATCGGAATCGTGCGGACATCGACCCCGGTCAGCCGTTCCATCATTTTCATGGCGGTCGGGTCAACGTGGCCGAGAATATCGAACTTCAGAATGTTGTCGTGAATCTGGTGGAAGTCGAAATGCGTTGTTTTCCACTCCGCATACGGATTGTTGGCCGGATACTGCACTGGCGTGAAGTCGTGCACGTCCATATCGAGCGGTACGACGACGATGCCCCTGGATGCTGGCCGGTCGTCCGCTTGACGCCGGCGCATTCCTGGGCAAGGTCCGTTCGCTTGTATTCCGAAAACGGGTGGTCTTCCATGTGCATTTCTTCTTCGTACCCTTTGACGTAGCCGTAGGCGGTTTTTCCTGCACGGTACCTACGGTTCCGGCACGGAAGACGTGGTCTTCTCCGAAAATGGTTTTAGTAAAGGCGTGGGCGTTTGGCTGATATTCGCCGGAGAAGTTCAGGTCAATATCCGGAACCTTGTCGCCGTGGAAGCCCAGGAACGTTTCAAACGGAATGTCCTGGCCGTCGCCTTTCATCGGGGTGCCGCATTCCGGACAGTTCTTGTCCGGCAAGTCGAATCCAGAATGGATATTCGGATCTTCGATCCATTCGAGATGCTTGCACTTTGGACACAGGTAGTGCGGCTTGAGCGGGTTTACCTCGGTAATGCCGGACATCGTCGCGACGAAGGACGAACCGACCGATCCTCGCGAACCGACCAGATAGCCGTCTTCGTTGCTCTTTTTCACGAGCAGATGCGAGATGTAGTAAACCACGTAGTAGCCGGCACCGATGATCGCGTCGAGCTCGCGGGTCAGCCGGGCTTCGACCGGTTCGGGCAGCGGCGTGCCGTACCATTCGGCCGCCGTCTGCATGCAGATGTCGCGCAGCTTCTGATCCGAGCCTTCCATGGCTGGCGGATACAGCCGGTCCTTGATCGGAAACAGCTCTTCGCACTGCGCGGCCAGTTTTTCGGATTGTCGAGAACGATTTCATGGCGCAGCCTGTCGTCCACCCAGTCAAAGGCATCGAGCATCTGGCGCGTATTGAGAAACGCCTGATCCGGAGCGGAAGTGCGCAGACGCAGCGATTCATCGCGGATGTAGAGCGGATGACGGGTAGCGCCGGCCAGTTTGGAGTTGATAAAGATGTCCCGAACGCGTTTAAGTCTTGGCGACACGTAATGGCAGTCGCCGGACGCAATGACCGGAACGCCGCATTTCTGACCGCCATCGAGAATGAACGTCAGAATCTGCTTCAGTTCGTCCACACCGTGAATGGTCTGGCTGTCGAGCAGGTTTTTATACACGGGAAGCGGCTGCACTTCGAGATAGTCGTAAAAACCGATCGCGTCGCAAAGTTCCTTTTCGCTGCGCGTATGGGCCAGATCGAAAATTTCGCCGTTCTGGCAGCTCGATCCAAAGAGCAGGTTTCGCTTGCCGTGGTATTCCTGCAGGATGCGTCTTGGGATGCGCGGCTCGCCGGTAACGTTGGTGGAGTTCGGATTGTATTTGAGATATTTCGTATGCGAGAGCGTAATCAGTTCAAACAGTTCCTTCAGGCCCTGCTTGTTTTTCGCATAGACGGTGACGTGATAGGCAAAGTTTTTGCGCAGAGCGCTTGTCGGATCGGGATGGGCGATCGATTCGAGCGTGGCGTCCATGCCCCAGTCGCGAAGCAGGTACAGGAAAACCAGGCTCAGAACTTCGGCATCGTAGTCGGCACGGTGCGCGCCTTCGCCGTCATAGCTGACGTCGTAATGGCGGCAGAGCGCGCCCAGACGGTAGCTGCGCAGTTCGAACATGGCGCGCGCTGCCGGCAGGGTATCGATGACCGGGTTGTCGAATTCCGGCTTGCCGAGTTCTCTGGCGGCCGCGTTCAGCATGCCGTAGTCAAACTTCGCGTTATGGGCAACCAGAATCGCGTCGCCGATGAAGGCGCGGATGTCATCAAAAACCTCTTCCATCGGTTTCGCGTCATCGACATCCGACTGACGAATGCGGGTCAGTTCGGTAATGGATGCCGGGATCTGGCGCTTCGGGTTAATGAACATCTGGCGGCGGTCAATGATTTCGCCGTTTTTCATTTTGACGGCACCAAATTCAATGATCTTGTCGAGGCGGCTGGAGAGACCCGTCGTCTCCAGGTCGAATACAACGTATTCCGCTTCATCGAGACGCTGATCACGCAGGTTCCAGGCGACGGTGTATTCGTCGTCGACCATCGTCATCTCGCATCCGTACAGCATTTTGAATTCGCGCTCCGGCGCTTTTTCTTCAGGGCTTCGATTTTGTGCTGGGCCATCGGGAACGCCTGCACGACGTTATGGTCGCAGAGGCCGATCGCTTCCATGCCCCAGTCCCAGGCCTGCTGAATGTACGATTCGATCGGGCTGACGCCGTCCATTTCCGAGAACGTGGAATGAACGTGCCATTCGATGCGCTTTTCCGGTTCCTGGTCGAGAATGCGCGGGGCGCTGATTTCTTCGATCGTGCGGATCCGGAACGCCATGCCGTGCTTGTAGTTGTCGTAAGCGAGCGAGCCGACGATGCGCAGATACTGGCCGACGTGATACGACTCCATCATCTCGAGCGTCATCGAGCGGCTTTCAAACGTCTTGCAGAACATGGCGTCGTCATCGTCGGACAAATACAGCTCGAGCAGTTTGGAGCCGCCTTTGAGTTCACGCACTTCGACGGCGAACACGCGGCCTTCGATCGCCACGTTATCCATGCCTTCTTCGAGTTCACGGATCGCGACTTTTTCCGCCTGAGAGGCCGGGCGGCGGCGCCAGGATGACTTGCCACCGTTCTGGGGAGTTTCCGGACGGGGCTGCGGTTTATGCGCGGGCATCTGGACCGCTACGCTGGGGACGGCTTCTTCTTCGTACGTCCGCTCGCGCAAAACCCCTTCAACGGCGCACGAAAAGCCGATCTTTTGAGTTCGTCTTCGAGCGTCGCCTTACTGGCTTCGATGGCGTCCTGCGCATCCGGCGTGTAGACGGTATAGGAAAGCGTGCCGTCTTCTTTCATGGACGGCGTATGGTCGCCGAAAACTTTCAGATCGCGGTTTCTGGAAACGAGATCGCGCAGATACGGTTCCATCAGCACGAGATTGACTTCGCTCGATTCGGGTTCAAAGCCAAGGAAAATATCGGTATGCAAAGCGAGCTTCAGATCGTGGACGACAGCGCTGTAAAGACGGAAAGGCGGAATTCGATCCACCTTCCAGTACATTTCCAGTTTTTTGTCTTCGAATGGAAGCAGGGCGTCTTGCAGAGCGACGCCTGTTCCAGAAACGATCCAAGTTCTTCTTCGAACGCGACATCCCCCAGCAGTTCAAGGACGCGCACTCCCATCAGCAGGCCAGCTTTCCAAGCGCTTCTTTGGCCGCTTTCTGTTCTGCGCGCTTTTTCGAACTGCTTTCGCCTTCGCCCATGCAGATGTCATCCAGGAACACGCCCATGCGGAATTTCGGAGCGTTGGACGGTCCGCTTTCTTCGAGCAGACGATACTGAATCGTCTGGCGGTTATTATCGGTCTGCACATATTCCTGCAGCTGTGTCTTGAAGTCGGTGACATCATCCGGCTTCTTCGCCGTAATGAGCGGCTTCATGTATTCATCGAGAATATCCTTGGCCGCATCGTAGCCAAGATCGAGGTAAATGGCGCCCATGCAGGCTTCAAACTGGTCCGCGAGAATGGACGGTTTATGGCGGCCACCGTTTTCTCTTCGCCATGACCGAGGCGAAGAAATTCGTACCAGCCCAGCTGCTTGTTCAGACGGGCGAGCGCGCTTTCGCAGACGGTCTGCGCGCGGATCATCGACATTTTTCCTTCGTTGAGCGGCGGAACCATGTTGAACAGCGTATCGGAGCTCCAGATCTGCAGCACCGCATCGCCCATGAATTCCAGACGTTCGTTGCATTCGACATCGGTGTCGTTTTCGTTGATATACGAGGAATGCGTACACGCCTCATAGTAGAGTTTCAGATTGTGCGGTTCATAGCCGCGTTCTCGAACCCAGTCGGTCAGTGTTCTCATTCGGGATGCTCCTTTCAGTCAAGCCGCATATTTGTGCGGCATATTTTATTTCGGGATTTTGTAAAATGCACAAAGTTTCTTCTTTATACAATAGGTGCTTTCGAAAAATCTGCCGGCTGCATGCACGGCCGACAGGAAGAAACAGCGATCATGGACCGCTGTGAAGATTCATTTCAATTTTAATGGAAAAACAGAAAGAACAGAAGGCACTGAACTGAGTGTAGCGAGTTTTGAGGCGCATCGCAAAGTGCGAAAGCCTGCAGCTTGCACGCCCATTTTGTCGGAGGACAAATGGACCTCGTTTTTGTACCCCGATTTGTCCGGCGGTTTCTATCCGATCTGGAGGTCCGAATTGGCCGATTGCGAATGCGCCAGTTCGGGCTGAAGTGCTTCGAATACGCAGCGCGGAACCATCGATTCAATGCTCTGATGGTATTTCAGAAACTCGCGCACCGTCGTCGAGGAAATCATCGAATACGCCGGATCGCCAAGCAGAAAGACGGTGTCCATTCCTGAATCCAGTTTTGTGTTGGCCCAGGCGTTGGCCGCTTCCCTTCGTAATCGGAAGGATTGCGCATCGAGCGGATCAGCACATTGGCCCCCGCTGCTTTGGCGCTCTCCACCGTCAGTCCGGGGCAGAGCTCAACACGGACATTTTTCAGATCCGCGCAAATGGCTTTGAGCAGTTCCACGCGCCGTTCGGGTTCGAGCAGATTGTGCTTGAGGGAGTTGGAAGCGACCAGAACGATCACTTCTTCAAAAACCGCCGCGGCGCGGCGAATCGTATCTTCATGCCCTACGGTAGGCGGATCAAACGATCCGGCAAAGGCTCCGATCATACGCGTATCCTTTCCGGGGTCTGGAATGATTTTCCCAGACCGCCTTCTTATCGATTCGAGTTGCTTATCTTCTATTCGATTTTCGTATCTATTAATTTTTGTCTAAATGGCGCTGCGGCTGCGCCGCTCACCGTCTCGTGCCGAGCACAGATTGCGCCCTGCCTAGCGCGTTCTCTTTTTCCGGCTGCGTGTTCCCGCGTTTCTTCCTCTTGAAGTTCCGGTTTTCGCCGCAGGCGAATCGTGCGTGACACTCCGTCGTACCGAACGCGCGTGAAGCACGCCGCTCGTGCGTTCCGGCTCAGTGTACGCAAATTCCTGTCCAGCTGTCTCGCCCATACCTATCATCGCCTGCAGCTGCAGATCGTCTTCGAGCGCGCGGGCTGCAAGCGCGGCCTGTTCGGCTTCTTTTGCGCTTCGATTTCCTGTTCGATCTGAATCTGACTGATCGCGTAAAAATCGAGACCGAGTACAATACCGACCGCAAGCAGAGCGGAACCGCCGGCCGAAATAAAGAGCAGCGGCACGCCGGTCATTGGAATCAGCGTGCTGACGCCGCCGATGTTGATGAAGAAGTGGAGCAGGAAATACGCTGCCGAGCACAGCAGCATGACTTTAAACTGCGGCTTTGCGGTCGCCAGAGCCCAGTGGAGCAGACGCCACAGAAGAATGCAGTAGCAGACCGTAATCAGAAGCAGACCGAAAAAGCCGAACTCTTCAATGACAATCGCGAGGATGTAGTCGGATTCCGCCTGCGTCAGAAAGCCGTATTTACGAACCGAACCGCCAAAGCCGCGGCCGAAAAATCCGGCATCGCCCAGAGAATACAGCGCGTTGGCCGGCTGATACCCTTCAAAATGAATATTGATATAAGGATTTTTCATATTCTCGATTCGAACGGCGATGTGGCGAAGCAGCGGGACGTTTCGAAACAGCGTCACAAACCAGTCCGAAAAGTAAATGCCGACGAGCAGCAGAAGAAGCACCACAAACAGAAAGATCACGATATAGCGCTGTACTTTCGTCAGATCCGCATCCGCCGTCGCCAGCAGGCCGACCAGACCGATGCCCAGCGTGATGATCAGCGAACCAAAGTCTTTCTGCGCGCCCCGATAAAGAACACACTGATCAGAAGCAGAAAAAGCGGCAGAAAGAATCGCTGTCCAAACGGAATGGGTTCCGAATGTTTTTCCCGGCGTTTCGTGCAGAAGACGCCAGAAGCAAAATGAGCAGCGGCTTGCCAAATTCCGATGGCTGTATCGTGAGAGGCCCAAGACGAAGCCACGCCTTCGAACCGTTCACGTCAATACCGACAAGCTGAACCGCAAACAGCAGGAGGATATAGAACAGACACAGAAATATTTGCGTTTTGGCATTGAAGAGCTTCATCCAGTCAAACTTGCGGGAGATGAAGACCATAGCTCCCCAGGATACGACCACAAATCCAATCTGTTTGAGGATTTCCTGAACGTAGGAACGCGTCATGCCCACGGTCGTTCCCTGTTTGGAACTGAGGACCATCATGGATCCAAAAATCATCAGAACAATAACGGCTCCCATCAGCCAGCGATCGCTGCCGCCGGCGGGTACGAGCCAGTCTTTTATATCAAACTTCCCTTTTTCTGCCTTTGGCAGAAGATGGGGAAACCGTTGTTGAATTCATTGGAGTTACTCCCCTTAAATGGACTTTCATTTTATCATACCGTCAGGACACCGGCTCTTGCGCATTTGAAAGGGCCATAGAAAACCATTAGAATACCGTTTAGGAAACGGAGGGCATAAATATGGTACTTTCCAATGATTCCATTATTCACGATGATCAGCCCGAAATCCGCTCGCTGTCGGCGGATGTCGAGCTTCCGCTCAGCGAGGAAGACCGCGAACTGTTATTCGCGATGCATCGCTACGTAAAAGACAGTCAGGATGAAGAACTGTGCGAGAAAAACAATCTCTCGCCCGCTGTCGGCATTGCGGCCATTCAGGTCGGCGTTCCCAAGAAAATGATCGCCGTTGTCGTCGACGCGGATGACGGCACGACCCTCGAATGGGCGCTCGCCAATCCAAAAATCATTTCCCGCTCCAAGATGATGACGTGTCTGCCGGACGGCGAAGGATGCCTGTCCGTGCCGGAAGCCCATCCAGGAAAAATCTTCCGCTACGACCGGGTCAAAGTGCGCGGCTACGATCTGCTCACCGACCGCAACGTGGTCATTCAGGCAACCGGTTATGCGGCGATCGTGCTCCAGCACGAAATCGATCATCTGTCGGGCATTCTCTACTACGATCATTTAAACGATCCCGCACCGGCAGCCTATACCGTTGTGGAATAAGTTAAACAGAAACGATGAAGCCTCCGCGCCGATGCAGAGCCCGTCAAATTTCGAAAACCGTCTTTTCCAGGAGTATTCTGTCGATCAGAGTACTCTTTTTCATTGCCGCCGTCCTCCTTACTTTCTCCTTCCTCTCCCTTACGGGCACTGTGCTCGACTGCAAATTCCCTCTTTCTGGCTTTTTCTGGACCGACGGGGAGGCAGCGTCTTTGCATGCGAGAACATCCATTTCATAACAGCCCTTGTCGAAAAACACTTCAGGTTGTCTTTCCTGTCCGGATCGTGAGCGATAATTCTATAAAAGCAATGATTCTGTGCAACAATATCCAAAGATTTCCAGAAGACCGGCCGGACCGGTTTCTTTCTGCGTGGGAAAACAGGAAGACCGGATCGGAAATATGGTCTGGAAAAAACCGTTTAGGAAGATGAAAGAACCGGCGATCAAACAGGCGATAAGAAGAGGAATCCAAAAACGCTTTTCTTCTTTTAGTAAATCTTTCGTCAGTCCGGCAAGCGGCTGCCCTTATGCTAAAATAGAAGATAAGAAGCGGCATACTGAAGAGAACCCCTCTTCCCTGCCCGCACGCTGCGCGCACGCCTGCAGGACTGAACCCCCTGCCTGCGCATTTTCAGTATTCACCCCAGTTGATCAGGATCGAATCCTCCCGTCTTTTAAGCAGACGGGAAATCTTTTCCTTTCTTTTCCGGCTGCTGCCCTGCCCTTTCGTCCTTTCTTTTGGTTTCCATATTTTATGGATACCAGAGTGAATGAAACCGGCTGGAGCGCAGAACCTTCGAATACTCCCCTGACGGCTAAGACTTAGCCCCGTTTTAGAAAGGATCTGTTCTACCATTCCAATGAACGAAAAACCAGTTAACAACACGTCAACTGCGGCTGCTCCTTCTTCTGCAGAACGCGCCCCAAAGGCGCCTGCAGCGCAGAAGAAACCGGCACCCCGCAGCACTTCTGCGCCCCGATCGAATAATCCGGCGCATCACAAATCTTCCGGCCATTCCGGAAACAGCCGCAATTCAAAAGGTGTCGGCAAGCCTTTTGTCCACTCCCCTGTCCCCGCCATCGGCAGTCCGTCCACTCGAACGAAAGTTCTCCCGACGGATACGCAGATTTACGCGCTTGGCGGACTGGGCGAAGTCGGCAAGAACATGTACTGCTACGAACAGGGCAATGAAATCGCCATCGTCGACTGCGGCGTCCTGTTCCCGGATGATGATCTGTTAGGCGTTGACTACGTCATCCCGGATTATCACCACCTCATCCGCAATAATAACAAGCGAAAAATCCTTGTCATTACCCACGGTCACGAAGACCATATCGGCGGCATTCCCTTTCTGATCAAGCAAGTCAACATCGATGCCATTTACGCACCGCGCTTCGCGAAAGCCCTCATTGAGAAAAAGCTTTCCGAACACAAGGACGCGCCGAAAGTTCCAATTATTGAAATCAACGAAAACTCGGCCATCAAGACCAAGTACTTCAACATCGGCTTCTTCAACACGATCCACTCCATTCCGGATTCGCTCGGCGTCATGATCACCACGCCAAACGGCACGATCGTTCACACCGGCGACTTCAAGTTCGACCTGACCCCGATCGGTCAGAACGCGGACTACCAGAAAATGGCGTACATCGGCGCGCTCAAGCCGGATCTGCTCATGTCGGATTCCACCAACTCTGGCGTCGACGGCTTCTCCATTTCGGAAAAGGACGTTTCCAACGAAATTCTGCGCATTATGGCCAGCACACCGCACCGTATGATCGTCGCGACGTTCGCATCCAACGTTTACCGTGTGGCTCAGATTATTGAAGCCGCGCTCAAAACCGGACGCAAAGTGGCTGTCTTTGGCCGCTCGATGGAAAATGTAGTCGACATCGGACGCAAAATGGGTGTTATCAAAATCCGCAACGAAGATCTTCTGTCTCCAGAAGAACTGCGCACCACCCCCGATAACAAAATCTGCATTCTCTGCACCGGAAGCCAGGGCGAACCGCTCGCCGCGCTCAGCCGCATCGTCAACGGTACCCACCGCTTCATTCACCTGAAACCGACCGATACCGTCGTCTTCTCGTCCAACCCGATTCCAGGCAACGACGCTTCCGTAAACAAGATTGTCGACAAGCTGTTCCGCTCCGGCGCAACGGTTCTGAACAAATCCGTGCTCAACAACCTGCATACGACCGGCCACGCGTCCAAGCAGGAGCAGAAGCTGATGATGCAGCTGATCAAGCCGCGTTACTTCATGCCGATTCACGGCGAACACAAAATGTTAATGCAGCATCGTCAGTCCGCCATGGAACTTGGCATTCCGGAATCGAACATTTTCGTCTGCGCCAACGGCGACGTTCTGCTGCTGCGCAACCACGAAGTGATCCAGTCCGACTGGCGTTACCAGGGTGACGACATTTACGTCGACGGCAACGACATTTCCGGTCTTTCTACCGCGGTTCTCAAAGACCGCCGCATCCTGGCCGACAACGGTCTGGTGGCTGTCATCGTTCCGATCGATTCCAGCGCCAACAAGCTGCTGGCAAGACCTGTTATCGTCAGCCGCGGCTTCGTCTTCCTGAAAGACGCGCAGGCGCTGCTCAAGGAAGCCGAATTCATCGTTTCGACCAACCTGCAGGCCCGACTGAAAGAAAGAACGACGTTCGCGGACATCAAAAACTGCATCCGTTCTTCTCTGGAGCCTTTCCTCTATAAAAGACGCACCGCAACCCGATCGTTATTCCGGTTATTCTGAACTCCAAGAAAGCCATGGAAGAACTCGCCGCGCAGCATCGTGCAAGACAGCAGGCCAGAAAAACGCCGGTCATACCCAGACCCATGCCGCAGTGCACGGATCCAGATCGGCGGAAAACAAACCTGCACCCGCCGCCAAACCGGCTTCGCAGGAAAACAGCTGATCGAGAGAATCCAGCCCTCGGTTTTAGCCGATCCACAAATTCATTCTGATTTTTACCAGGCGGTCTGCACAGACCGCCTTTTCCATACCTCTGAAGCTTTTCTTCTCCGCATCGTTTCGATCTGGAGCAGGAATCCCGGTCCCGGTCCGTCTAGTCCAGCCGGTCACGCGCCGCCCGCGGGAACACTGCTCGAAAAAGAAAGAGGATATCTCTATGGAAGCCAATGATTTATAATAGATTGTCCATGAACCCATTTTTTAGGCGAAAGGAGCAGGATTATGGCCAGACGAACCGCGCATCGCGTACATTCCCGAAAAGAAGACAGCCTTTGTGGCTGACAATTTCCATGTGGGTGATCGGCATTGCCGTATTCTGCATGACCTGCCTGACCCTGACCCTTTACAACGGCATTTTCGTTGCCCCCTACCAGGTGCACTCGAACTTTTCGCAAATCCGTTCGACGAAAATTCCCGCCTCTCTGAACCAGCTTTCGATCGTCTATCTGAGTGACATCGAATACGGCGAGAATTTCCCCGTTGAAAAAGGCGATAAACTCTTTGATGAAATCGCCTCTCTGGATCCGGACGTTCTGCTGATCGGCGGCGATCTCTTCTCGAAAAATGCGGAAGTCAGCGGTGAAATGCGCGATCAGATGGTGAACTGGATCAGCCGCGTCGAAGCGCCGAGCGGAAAATTCGCCGTCTATGGCGAACAGGATCAGACGTCCATGAACCGTCTTCTCGAAGTCAATGACGTCTACGGTCGAAGCCAGGTCGAAATGCTCGACAACGCTTCGGTTCTTCTTTCCAACGGTTCGGGCAGCGGCATTCGCCTCGCCGGTCTGGGCCTGCAGCCCGACCCGGAAGCGATTGCGTCCACCATTCCCGGCGACACGTATTGTCTGATGCTTTCCCACTTCCCCGACAATTTGCTTGCGGTACAAAATTCTTCGCTTCGTCCCGATCTTGCGCTTTGCGGAAACTCCCACGGATCGCAGGTGAAATGGCCGATTTTCGGCAATTACCGGACGGTGGAAGGCAGCACCCAGATCAACCGATCCAAGTCTCAGAAGCTTTCTTTCCCGTACACCATTTCCAGCGGCATCGGCTGCGTGGATGTTCCCGCCAAAATCAATTCCCCCGTCGAATATTCTTACTTCACGCTCGTCTCCGGCTCCAAAGCCGACGACAATGCTCCAGCGCAGGCGCCGCTGCTCACATCCAGTTTGCAAAGCGATGCCTCTTCTCAAACCGACGCACCTGCAGAAGATGCGCAGTCCGGTACGGATCAGCCTATGGAGGGCGAAACTCCATCTGCGGAAACTGAAATGCCAGTGGAGAATCCAGAAGCCGCTCCTGCGGAAAACTAAGGGATACAGCCAATCCGGATTGACAAGAAATCCATTTTTTCTGTTTTTGGAGAGACTCTTCGCAGACTTCTCTCATCCGGTTCAGCCGCTTTGAGCCAAATACAAACTCGACCCTTGAAAAAGGCCAGTCCGTTTTGATTCGGACTGGCCTTTCGCTATTTTGAAAATTAGTGGAGCTTTTCGTCGATGGCAGCTGCCAGTGTGGTGGTGTTGGCCAGCTGGATGTTGTTGACGACGATCAGATCGGTGATGTTGTTTTCCTTGCAGAAGGTTACAAAGTTGCCTTCCGCATAGCGTTCATCCATCGCATAGACTTTGTCGTAGTTGTTGACGATCCAGGGGACGAACGCACATCCGTAGGATTCGGAGATGACCAGGGCGGAACTGCCGTCGTTGATTTCGTTGTTGTCGATTTCAATGAAGGGCTGGTCGCCGGCGATAAAGCGCATGTAATGGTTGTACTGGTCGATGGCTTCGGACGTATTTACGACTTGCGCATCGTAGTACTGATCGCTGTTGGGGTTGCCAAAGTCGCCGGTGAATACTTTCATGGTGTTGCCGCCTTTGGGCACCCAGGCTTCAAACGTATCGGGTGTGAACGTAGCGGTCGGCACCATGCCGGTATAGGAACCGGTGAACGGATAGTATTCGAGACGTTCGAGTTCATCCTTGTTCACAGGCTCGATCCCTTTGACTTTGCAGAAGTTGAGATAGGCATAATAGGCGCCAAGCTGTGTCCAGTGATGGTCGGTACGGAAATAGAGCGGTTCGGAAGAATGTTCCTTCAGGATGTCGTACGTGCCAACGGGTTTGACCAGATCGTTGTAGCGGGAATAGAAGTATTCAATGCCCTGTTTGGCATCGGAACCGGAGAGCTTTTTGTACGTTTCGTCATCGAGCATGATCGAGGCGTTTACCGGAGCGAGAATCGAGTAGACGTTGGTGATCCCTTTCAGCTCCTCCGCTGCGCGGTTGAGAGCGGAAGTATACGTATCGCAGGCTTCCTGTACAAAGTAGAAGCCGCCATAGGCGCCGCCGTCTTTAATCAGCAGACCTTCCATGATGGAGTCTTCAATATCGGCGGCCAGCTGATTGGTTTCCGGCGCTTCAGTGCGCTTTTCAAACTGGCTGTCGGCGGACTGTCCCTGTTCGCTGCTCGCGGCGCTGGAACTGGCTTTTTCCTTGCCGCCGATCTCATCGGCAGTGACATTGCCGCCAATGACCATCTCGTTTTGCGGAATGCCTTTGAGCTTCTGAAGGTCGTTGTTCATCGCAACGAGCTTTTCGCGGCCAGGATAGCTGTCCGCGTACCACGTGGAAATCTGCGAAAACCAGGATCCATCCATAAAGGAGGTCAGGCTGAACGTCGGAAACGGGGTCAGATCGCGCTTTTCGATCGCGGAAGTATTGGGACGCAGCGGCAGCAGCAGTCCGTTGATCGTCCCGATGGCCATGCAAAGACAGAACAGGGCCACCGCCAGCGCTCTCGAATAATAAAGAATTTTTCGCTGCTTTCTGGAAAATCGTTTTTCATATCAATCTTTCTAGGAAGCGGAAAGACCGCTTCACACGACTTGGGTTAACGGATCAGAACTGGAAATACAGGAACGGGTTATAGGCGTTGCCGATAAGCGCAAGCACGGATATAGCAAGCAGGAACAGCGGCAGAGCGACCTGTTCAATGGAATAGAGGGCGAAGCCGACGGAATTATTGCTGGCCCAAACCGAAAACAGACGTTCGATCCAGACGCTCAGCGTCGTGCATCCAATCATGCAGGCGGCGATGAGGAAAATATTGGAAAGGAAGACGGACCATACGGACCAGCTGAAGAAGCCGGCACCGTTCAGTCCAAACAGACCTTTGAATGCCAGAAGCAGCGTGTTCGCATCTTCAAAGCGGAAGATCACCGTTCCTAAGAGGACTACGGATAAGGTATACAGGCGGTTCCAGCCGTTGGGAATCCGCTGACGAATGACAAAGCGTTCGAGCAGCAGGAAGCAGAGGTAGTAAAGGCCCCACAGAACATAGTTCCAGGAGGCACCATGCCACAGACCGGTCAGAAACCAGACGACGATCATATTGCGTACGTAAATGAGAGTACCGCCGCGGCTTCCGCCAAGCGGGATGTACACATAATCCCGGAAGAACGAAGACAGGGAAATGTGCCAGCGTCTCCAGAAATCCTGAACGGTAACGGCCATGTACGGATAGTTGAAGTTTTCCAGATAATGGAAACCGACCATGCGGCCCATGCCGATCGCCATGTCGGAATAGGCGGAAAAGTCGAGATACAGCTGGAGCGTAAAGGCCAGCGCGCCGATCCAGACGCCAAGCACCGGCGTTGCGGCCAGCGTCTGCGCGTTGGTAGACATCAGCTGATCGGCGACCTGTGCGATGCCGTTGGCAAGAATGGCTTTTTGGCCAGACCGATGCTGAAGCGGCGAATGCCGGCGTACACATCGTTCATCGTGACGGAACGATGTTCGATTTCATCGGCTACGGTTTTGTAGCGAACGATCGGTCCGGCGATGCACTGATGAAACAGCGAAGAATACAGAAGCAGGCGCGCGTAGTTTCGCTGAGCCTTCACTTCTCCGCGGTACACATCAATGACATAGGACAGAAGCTGGAACGTATAAAAGGAAATGCCGATCGGCAAAACGATTTGCGCGACGTGTTCTGGAAAGCCGGTGAGCGCCTGCATAGTAGAGCCGATAAAGCCGGTGTATTTGAAAATGGCGAGCAGCCCGAGCAGGGCGACGCATTCCACCGTCATCCAGAATTTCTTTTTCTTTTTGCTTTTGAGATTTCCGATTCGCAGGGCGCACACCCAGCTGATCGCGGTTTCTCCTAATAAAGGAGAAGATACATCGGACCGCCCCAGGAATAGAAGATCAGTGACGATACGAGCAGAACGGTATTCTGATAGCGTTTGGGAACGCACAAGTAAATGCCCATGCTGATCGAGAGAAAAGCAAAGACGAATAACAGACTGGAAAAACCATAGTACCCTTCCTGTTCAAAACGGATCCGCCGTCCAGTTTTCCGGATGCCGGAAAAGAATCCTGGTCGGACTGCCGTATTTTTCTGTTCTATACAAATTGGATTTCGTTTCGGGCAAAGCGGCGATTCGAACTCGATTCCAACACCAAAAGGATATTGATCAGACCCGGACAGATTCTGGACGGATCTCGAAGAGACAAATTTGGAAAACCGAAACGCTTCCATGCGCTGTGCGATCCGTTTTAGCCTCTTTTGCTGACCCCTTTGAGCGTCCGTTTAAAAGCGTCAAAAAACGGACAAATCTATCCCGATTTCTGAAAATCAATTTGTATTTTCCATAACTCAGTTTGAAAAGAAGACACAGAAAAGCTTTTCTGAGCGGCTGTGCTCCGCTTTGATTTCGACCGATTTCTGTCGATATTCAAGCGTACGCAAGCCCAAAATCAGCCGGTGTCCTCTTTTTGCCCTAATACCATACCACCTTACAAACGTCCCGGACAGAGCGCGCTGAATCGCTCGTGCGCTGGAAAGAAGAAACATCAAAATATGCGAGGTCCAATCCAATTTATCTTGATCGTCAAAATTGTCTATTCTTCGACTGCAGCGCTTCGATTGGCGGCGAGAAGATCCCAAGTTTGGGTTCCTTGTCTGGCTCTGTCTCCTGCCGTTTAAAGATGCGGCTGAACTGACTTTCCAAAACGTAAGCGGATCCCCGAAAATCGCGTATTTCCCGATAGAGAAAGCTCTTCTGAATGGTTCTTTCCTGCTTGATCCCAAGACGATCCCTGGTTTTTGCAGGAGCTCTTTCTGTACAGGGCTGGAAAAATGATTTATTTTTGAAGATTGTAAGAGGTTCTATACATTTTTCATCTGTACAAAGAGCCTGTTTTTTCCATTTTGTCTACCCCTATTGTCTAAAACCGGTTGTCTAAAGCCTATGGGATCGGGATCTTCTCGATTCCAGCGGCTGACCGTTCTATAGATTTATGGATACGGATCTGAATCCGTCTCAACGCAGAAAGGAGCTCCTGAATGGAAGATTTTCCCCAGCTGATTGTCATGCTTACGCATAACGATTTGACCATTCCCGACGCAGAGGCTGTCTTTGAACAGTGCAGAAACAGCCCCGCGGCATGGTTTGGCTTTAAAGAAGAACCGCTGCCGCTTGAACAGATGAAGGCACTGTGTCATCGCATGAAAGACTGCGGCAAGCACACGGCGCTTGAAGTCGTCGCCTACAGCGAAGAAGAAGGACTCGAAGGCGCCCTTCTTGCCGTGGAATGCGGCTTTGAAATGATGATGGGTACGAAGTACTCGCCGGCCATTCACGCCATCTGCAAAAAGCGGGTCTGAAGTACATGCCTTTTGTCGGAAGAGTGGAAGAGCGGCCTTCCATTTTATATGGAAGCGCCCTGGAGATGCTTGAAGAAGCCAGAGCCCTGGCCGAAGCCGGCGTGGACGGCATCGATCTGCTTGGCTATCGAAGTCCCGAAGATGCAGACTTGCTGATTCGTGAATTCGTCGCCCATTGCCCGCTTCCGGTATGCGTTGCGGGAAGCATTAACGATTATGGCCGTCTCGACACGCTGCGCGCTTGCAGGCCCTGGGCCTTTACGATCGGCAGCGCCTTTTTCGAAAATCATTTTGGCGGCCCGATCAATGAGCAGATTGAAACGGTCTGCCAGTATATGCAGACGCCTTTGACAAACACGGAGAATACTGGGGATACGGCACGCCCGGCAGCGAAAGACAAATCTGCAGAAGACAGGGCGGCTGAAACGAAAAAGGAGACGACATGCTAGAAAAGTATTATCCGTATGAATACGTCCCCTCGGTTTTTGCGATCGATTATGAAAAGCTCTACGCTCAGGGCATTCGCGGGCTGATTTTTGATCTCGACAATACGCTCGTTCATCATGGCGCTCCATCCACACCCGAAGTGGACGGGCTGTTTGCCAGACTGCATCAGCTCGGCTTTCAGACGCTGATCCTCTCGGATAACAGCGAAGAGCGTATTCTGGATTTTCTGAAAAATATCGATTCGCCATACGTTGCCGAAGCGGGCAAGCCCGATCCCGCTGCCTGCCGGAAGTCCCTGGAGATGCTGAATCTGAAGGCGGATCAGGCCGTAGTCATCGGCGATCAGATTTTCAAGGATATTGTCTGTGCCAATGGTGCAGGTATCCCCAGTATTCTGGTCCACTACATTACCGTTCCGGGACAGAAGATCGGAAAAACCCGCTATGTAGAAGCCGCTCTTCTGAAACTGTTTCAAAACGGCCGATACGATCATCGGCTAGGTCATATCCGTCTGAAGAAAGGAGAACAGGCATGAGTGAGCGCAGACCTCTTTCCGAACGCTATCCGTTTTTATGGCAGCTGTCGGTAAACAAAGGCATTCTGGTTCGTAACATACAGGACCTGGTCTCGAAAGAAACCATCTCCAGAACACGGCAGGAGGAACCGCTTCCGTATGTGGTGGCTTCCTATTCCGTTCCCATGATGAAAAAGGGACCGGGAATCGATCCCGTCACGCAGGAAAACAAAGCAGTCAATGTCCACATCGCTTCCAGCAAGCTGACCGGCATGATCATTCATCCAGGCGAAACCTTCTCCTTCTGGAAAACCGTCGGTTCCATTTCTCGTAAGAAAGGCTACCGTGAAGGACGTGTCATTAAGGACAACCGTCTGATCGTGGATGTGGGCGGCGGTCTGTGCAATCTGGCCAACGTGATCTGCAACGCGGTTTTACGCAGTCCTTTAACCATTACCGAATTCCACCAGCATTCCGATGCGCTGGCGTGCGATCTCGACCATCGCATTCCCATGGCCAACGGAACCTCGGTTGCCTACAACTATGTGGACTACCGTTTCAAAAACGAAACGGATGCGGATTTCCAGCTGGTGATCATCTGCCCGGACGACACCCTGACGGCGGAACTTCGCAGCATCCATCCATTTGATCAGACTTATCGCATCACGGAAGACGATCATCATTTTGAAAAAGAAGGCGATACCTATTACCGCATCAGCAAAATTTATAAGGAAGTCTGCGATGCTGACGGTTATCTCCTAAACCGCGAGCTGATCTGGAACAACCATTCCAAGGTCATGTTTGATCCATCCATGATTCCTGAAGACATGATTCGCACCTCCGAAAAATAATGGCTCTACGAAAATATTTGTGGGATCCTCCGAGCCAATGTCTTCATATAGAAAATAAAAGGGTCTTCCGTAAGCTGGAAAAGTCGATCAAGACTACCAGATACAGGAGATCCCGTATGTACTCTACTAACTCTTCAGCTGCTTTTCAAGTTTCCAATGAATCGAATAACGGTCTGCTTTTCATTCCCTCATCGCTGCCGGGCTTTACCCAGTCAGGTGTTTATTCCCGGATCGATGCTTCCGGAAATCATTCCATCTATCAGTGTGACGGAGTACTCTGTGAAGTCACTGATGAAGAACGAATCTGCCCCGTTTGCGGTCAGAAGATGCACATCAAATCATCTCGTTCAATCACACTACGCCACCTTCCCTTTGGCTTGACTTATATCCATGTCACCGTGAAGGTTCAGCGCCTCTTCTGCGAGAACGGCCATCATACACAAATGCGATCTATTCCATTCAGAGCACAGAAGCATACGATTACTACAGCTCTCGAATCGTACATTGAAGATCTGCTGGCAAGCGGCCGCTATACCCTGAAGGAAATCGCTGAGCGGACTGGTGTCGGAGCTCATCTCGTTGGCGAGATTGATAAAGCCAGGCTGAGCAGGCTTTATACGGATCAGACGGAACTCGGACCAGTGCTGAAGAAAACCGATACCTGCAGTCGATATCTGGCTATCGATGAATTCAAGCTTCATAACGGCCATAAATACGCCACCCATATCATCGATCTGGAAACCGGCCATGTTCTTTGGATTGCCAGAGGCAAGTAGAAACAGGTCGTATACGATTTTATTGATCATGCGGGTATTGAATGGATGAGTCATGTTCAAGCTGTTGCCTGTGACATGAACTCTGATTTTCAGGAAGCATTTCAAGATCGATGCCCATGGATTTCTATCGTATTTGACTATTTTCATATCGTTAAGAATTTTAACGATAAAGTGGTCTCTGAAGTCCGGAAGGATGCTCAGAGAGAGAGCTGATCGCAAGCGGTGAAATCGTGCAGGCCAGGCTTCTCAAAGGGTCGAAGTATATTCTGATGTCTTCTAAGGCAACGCTGGCTTCCAAAGATGCAAAAGGGAAGGCTGGAGCCATGATGGGTGGCGAGAACACCTTGTTTGGGTTAAAGCCAGTTCTTGCCAAAACAGGTTTTGTCAAACGGTATAACGAACTGCTCAAGGTGAACTCTCTCTTCATGACCTGCGATCTGGTAAAAGACCAGCTGGAAAGAGCCTTCAAACGCTCAGATCCAGAGGAGATGGCGCAGCTGCTGAATTCACTGATTGACACGTGCAAAGGAACGAAAAACAAGCACTTTAAATGGTTTGCGCGACTCAGCGAGAACCATTATGAAGGGATCCTTTCGCATGCCATTTACGGGATATCTTCAGAAAAGATTGAAGGAATCAATAACAAGATCAAGACCGTCAGACGACAGGCTTATGGTTTCAAGGATGATGGGTATTTCTTTCTTAAGATCATCGATGCTTCAAGAAACCCATCAACCAAGAATCCCAAATTCCACAAAATTTTTCATCGAACCATTTTTCTAGTGAAAATGAGCCAAAAATAATAACTCAGACGAGGGAAGCGTTTCGATTCGGCCGAAAAGCGGCAGTGTAAACGAAGGAAAACGCATAGAGAAGGAAAACGCACAGAGAAAAGGAAGAATTGAATGCGAACGTGTCCAATTTCAGGCGCCCGTCCTCTTTGCGTATTACAATACGTCTGTTCGTTCGCTGCTCGATTGAATGGTCCAGAATAAGGAAGAGAATTCTTTTCAGGCGCAAAGGAAAAGCGTTCAGCCTTCTTCTGGTATTTCGCTCTCTGGTGCACGAACGGCGTGCAGTCATGAAAATCCGGCTTTCTTCTGCGTATAAAAAGGAGAAAACGAAAATGTCTGATCGTTCAAAAACGAGTGTCCGCAAGGACAGCAAATTTACCACCCGAAGCATCGCCTACATGGCCATGTATCTGGCGCTGTTTTTTGTTCTCGACTACCTGAGCAATACCCTGCCGCTCTTCCGTATGCCGCAGGGCGGAACGCTCGGTCTGGGAACTATCGCGCTTCTTCTGGCCAGCTATCATCTCGGCTGGCAGCTTGGTCTGATTACCGCCATGCTTTCGGTTCTGATTCAGTTTGTTACCGGACAGATGTATATTCTGGGCTTTACACAGTTTCTGCTCGATTATTTCATCGCCTTTTCCGTGTACGGCATCGCATGCCTGTTCCCAAACTGGAAGTACTTTTATTCCGGTGTGCTGATCACCAACCTGATCCGCTTTCTGTCCTCGACCATTTCCGGCGTTGTCTTCTACGGCGTTACCTGGTGGGGATCCATCGTCTATCAGTCTTCCTATATGATTCCGACCCTGATCGTCGATCTGATTCTCGTTCCGCTGCTCGTTCGCGCGCTGTCCAAACGAGTTTCCTTCCACGTTTAGAAAAACGGTATCGGCAGACCCGGCGTTTCAAACTTACCCATGGTCTGCAGACAGCCAGGACGGATCTTCCCGATCCGTTCTGGCCTTTTTCTTTGTTCGATGCAGAAGGCATAAAAAACGCCCGGACGAATCCGGACGTACAAACGTCTGAGCAAAAGTCATAAGCCATGTTCTGTTCTTTTCGCGAAAGCAAAAAGCCGCAGCAATTTATCTATGCGTACGCATCTGTCTCTGGCTTCAGTTGGCCTCGGACAGTTCCCCTACCAAATTTGGGTTTCTCGCTTGAGGGGTTTACCCGTTCCACCTTTTCGTTTCCGAAAAAGCTTCGTCTCTGTGGCACTTTTAAAGACGTCGGCCATGAAAGGAGGATTCCTTTTTAGGCTTCCGTACAGCCGTATGTTCTTGCGAACACCCCAGTCTTATTGATTCGGCTGGCACAAACACTACAGTCATCGCAGACTGTGCGAGCATGGACTTTCCTCTGGCAGTCAGGCTGCCAGCAGCTGCGTCGTTCTGTTCAGAACCATTTGTCGATTCAAAGAATCGATTAAAATTAAAATTAGTGCGAAGCGAATACAGCCGCTTCCAGACGGGCTACGCGCTCTTCGAGCGTGAGCGGTTCGGCTTTCTCTTCTTCTTTTTCTTCTTCGGCTGCCGCTTTAGCTTCTTCAAGCGCCTTGGCGCTGGCTTCCGCCTGCTCTTTGGCTTCCTGGGCCTGGCTGGAGAGCGCTTCGTTTTCCGCGGTCAGGTTTGCCACCTGTTCCGTGAGCGCCTTCAGCTGTTCCTGAAGGTCGGCGAGTTTTGCGGCCTGGTCCTTGTTTTCCTGTTCAAGCTGGACCACGCGTTCGTTGGAATGAATCAGTGCGGAGGAGAGTTCTCTGCTCTGATCATCAAAATCCTGATAATCTTCAATAATATCGTCCAGGAACGAGTCAACCTGATCGGCGTCGTAGCCTTTTTCCTTGGACGGGAATTCCTTATCGTAAATCTGCTGGGCGGTTAATCTGAATGCCATGTGAACTTCCTCCATTGCGTTTGTCATTATATCAAATGAAAAGAAACACCTCAATCCTTAAGGTTCCTTTCTTGTGATTTTATAGTATAATTTCACAATATGTGACTCCATCGTCTTACGCTCGTGAAAGCCGAATTTAAGAAAACGAAAACAAACACTTAATATCCTTTAAATAAAGCGGGAATATCCTGAATATGTCTTTTTGCATGGAACGGGACGAGCCGTCTGGTTCGTTGAAAGCGCCATGGTTTTTCTATATAATTCAGACGATGAGTCAGATAAAATATCCCGCCGGAATGCACAAGGCGCAGGGCGTGCGCCGCATGAGCGACAACCATGCAGACCGGGGGTCCAGTCTGGAAGACGATCTCAACGCTTCCAATCTGTACTACCGGGAGATGAAGCGGGCCCTGATCTATAAAAAGCCGACCCCTGTACAGGTCGTCCATGTGGACTACCCCAGCCGGGGCCGTGCGAAAATCACGGAAGCCTACTATCGAACGCCCTCCACGACCGACTACAACGGTCTCTATCGAGGAAGATACGTAGACTTTGAAGCCAAACAGACGCAGAACCGTACAAGCTTTCCTAAATATCTCGTCCAGGAACATCAGATTGAACACCTTCAGCGTGTTCAGGAACAGGGCAGGATCGGTTTTTTATTGTACGCTTTACAAGTCTGATGCAAACGTATCTGGTCGATGCCGGCGATCTGATCGCCGCACACCAGCAGACGCAGGCGAAATCCATTCCTGTTTCATGGTTTGAACAGAATGGGATTCTGCTTAAAGAAGGACTTTATCCAAGAGTCGACTACCTGTCTGCAGTCGACGAGAAATATGCAGCTTATTATATGGAAACCCCTTTGAAAGGAGACAAATAGAAAATGGCACAGCAGCAACACGGGCGCCAACCTTCCGCCCGCCCTACTGGCAAGCCGCGAAAGACGCTCGATGCCTGGAACAAGATCGCGATCGCCGTTCTGACCCTGTTTCTGGTCGGATGCGTTTCGGTCTTCTTCGTGCTCGTCAATATTATTAACGACCCGGAAGGCATGCGCTTTTCCAAGGACGGCTTGTCCACATTATCCAACTCCCGAATCTTTGATGATTCCGGAAACATGTTTTATGAATTTGGTTCCGAAATCCGCGACGACATTACGTACGATCAGCTTTCGCAAAATGTCATCGACGCCTTCCTGGCGGTAGAGGATTCCCGTTTCTTTACTCATAACGGTTTTGACCTTCCGCGTTTCACGGCAGCCGCTCTTTCCAACCTGCAGAGCGGAAGTCTTGGCCAGGGCGGTTCGACACTGACCATGCAGATGATCGACAACGCCTTCACCAAAAACCAGGAAGCCAAGCTGGAAGCGGAAAAAGGTTCGCTTTCCACCCTCGATAAAATCAAGCTGAAGATCCAGGAAATCTACCTGGCTCTCATTGCGGAACAGACCATCGACAAGGAAGACATTATGGAGTTCTACCTGAACCGAATCTGGTTTGGTTCCGGAAACAACACACGAGGTATACAGAAAGCCGCGCGCTACTACTTCGATAAGGATGTCTCGCAGCTGAACCTTGGCGAAGCCGCCTTCCTTGCCGGAAGCATCAACGCGCCGTTTACCAACAACCCGCTCAACAACATCCACAACGCGTCGGATGAAACCGATACGATCGACCATCTCGCCGCCGGACAGGAGCGAAGAAACACGACGCTTCAGCTGATGCTCAACCACGGCTACATCACCGAAGAGGAATACAACCTCGAAAAGAACGCAGATCTGGCGTTCGCGCTGAACTATCACGAAACCATTTCCGTTGACCCGAACCAGGCCTACATTGACCAGGTCATTCAGGAAGCACAGAGCCTGACCGGTCAGGACCCGGCCATTATCCCGATGGACATTTACACCGCTCTGAATCAGGGCGCGCAAAGCGAGCTCGATAAGATCATGAACGGCGAAGTCGTCGCCTTCCCGAACGAGATGATGGACTTCGGTACGACGATCATCAACAACAGCACCGGTGAAATTATCGCCGTCGGTGCCGGCCGTCATTACCATTCCGATTCGGTATCGGTTAAGCAGGACAACTCCATGAACACCCGTCAGCCGGGTTCCGCCATGAAGCCGCTGCTCGCCTACAGCTCAACCTTTGATATTCTCGGCTGGTCAACCGCCCATATCGTGGACGACAAACCGGAAGACTACTGGCACAGCGGATCCAACCTGCGAAACTCCGACGGAAAATACGATGGGAAAATGTCGCTGGCCAGAGCGCTGGGCGTTTCGAAAAACACCACCGCCGCCGCAGCGATGATCGATCTTGTCGACGCGACCGGTACGGATTACTGGGTAGACTTCTGTAAGAAGCTCGGCTTCGATGAGCGAACCGCCGAACTCTTCGCCCCGCAGTATTCGATCGGCGGTGCCGACATGTACGCTTCCCCTACCCAGATGGCTTCGGCGTACTCGATGTTTGCCAACCAGGGTACCCGAATCAACGCGCACCGGATCCGACGAATCATCCGCCGTTCCGACAACATGGAAATCAGCGGCGATTCGACTGAATACGAACTGATTTCCACACAGGCCGCCTACATGATGAGCACGCTGCTCAAGGAAGTTGTTTACGGCGGCTATCAGAACTACAACGAAATCCTCGGCAGCCCGGATTATGTGGCCTACGCGAAATCCGGTACATCCTCCTGGGAAGAAGAAGGGGCCCAGTACGGCATCCCGGCCGGAGTTATGAAAGACGAATGGTCCATCGGCTACACCTCAACGTATTCGATTGCGACATGGTCCGGCTATCTGCCTGCCTACTTCATGCAGGGCTACTACATGGGCTGGACCGAACTCGAAGCCGCACCGGCCTTCCACATCAACCGCTACATGCTCGATTACCTGGCGCCAAACGGCAACTACCATGAAATCGAGCGTCCGGATCAGATTTCCGACTACAAAGGCGGTCTGATCAAAACCGAATTCCTTGAAAAAGGCGATCCGGATGCCGGCGACAGCTACACCAACCAGCTTCTTGAAGCCAACCGTAAAGCCTGCCTCGCCAGCGGCGGTTCCTTTGATAACGGAGCCTGCTCCTGCCCGGACGGCTATAAGCTCAACAACAACGCCTGCGTACCGGATGTAGAATCCGAAGTACCTTCCGAAGATCCGGATCTTCCAATTGATGATCCCGGCAATCAGGATCCCGGCAATCAGACGCCTCCAGGTCAGAATCCGGGCGATGATCCCAGCATTCCGACCCCGCCAACGGATCCAGGCACGCCGCCAGATGATCCGGGCAATGATCCTGGAACGCAGGTTCCGCCAACGGACACCCCGGATGTAGCTCCGCAAAGCACGACATCCTCAAACGGTACCGCCTATGCGGCCCGCGGAACGTTTTATCAGACGCTCGGCCACAAAGCGAACAGTGCGCTGACCTTTGAGATTTCCTCGCTCACGCCGGCGGATCCAAAGTTTTTCCTGAAACGCAGTCAGAGAGCGATGCTCTAGAAACCCGTCGCCAAAGACAAACGCATTAAATCAAAACGGACAGATCTCTGCGATCTGTCCGTTTTTTCATATCTTATTGTCTGGCTGCGGTTTGGTCTGCGTATCCGGATCTGGATTTGTCTCTGGTTCTGGAATCTCCTGTGCTTCGGCCTGCGCTATCCCTGGCTCTTCCGTTACGCCATCTTCCGTTTTCTCTTCCGTCAGGTCGGTTAAATCCGCTGGCGCCTCTTCTTCGGCTTCTGGCGGATTGTAGAAGTTTTCGCGCAGCAGCTGTGCCTCGTCTTCACTGAGTGAGCGGCGCTTTACAAGCGTATCGAGTACTTCTTCAAAAATGTCGTCCGCAATGAGCATTCCCAGTTCGGTCAGACGATTTCGTTCGATTTCACGAATCACCACGTTGCCGTCATAAAACTCGTCGAGATCCAGATACTTTTCGCTCTGCTTATACGTCCACATGTACACGTATTCGTTTTCGCTGAAGAAATCCTGAAAGATCCCGCCGCACTGACGGGTGATCCGGATTCGTTCCTTGCGGGCAAACGCGGGAGCCGCACCGGTCTTTTGCGAGCCGGGTTTTCGTTCTGCTCGTCCTGTGCCTTGCGCGCTTTGAGCTCCTTTTCTTTCTGCAGGAGCGTAGAGGTTTTGCAGAAGCTGATCAGCGGATACTGCTCCGGCTGCTCGAGCTTCTCTTTTGAAGGGACGCGAACGGGAAGAAGTAATGATTGATGCTCTCGACGGAAAGCACCTTGGAATCGGGCTGAGACTGTCTGGGGAAGAAAGCCGATAGCCCCAGGCTGTATCCTGATCCACCGTACTGATCAGAAACGGCTCCCCGGAAGAAAGCGAAACAATATCCCCTGGAATTCTGGACTGGGGACGCGCGGAAATCTGCCAGACGGTTTCTTCCTCTTTCGGACTTCCTTTTCTTTTCTGCGTGCTGACTTTTCGAGTGCCGACCATGCGCAGAATTCGATCGGCAATGCGTCGATCCGATTCTTTCAGGCTGGTGGAAAGAGAGCACTTTACGCGCCGGGATTTCCTCCCAGTGGCTCAGATCCACAAACGTGCTGCCCTGCGCGTGGTAACGGGATCCAAACAGCATGAACTGATCGTAATCTTCCGGTTTCAGTTCCATCTGGACCCAGCTGGAAATTTTCTTTCGGCGCTTGTGCGAGGAAGGACAGCCGATCAGGCCGTCTTCGGTTTTGGCCAGAATCAGGTAAGGACGGCAGCGATGGCCTTTGGGGACATCCGCAAGTGCCCAGTCGCTCATGGGCATTTCACAGTAGACGAGATCGCCCGGCTTAACGCGATCAAACGCGTGAATTTCTCGAATCGTCGCGTTGGACTCAATCGCCCCGTACTCTCTTCGATTTTTCCAGAGTTCCCAATACGAATGGATATGTTCAAAAAATGACGAATCGACTGGGCGGTCCGTTTCAGAACGTTCTGTTTCTTCACGCGCTCCTCGCCTCCTTTCTCCGGTTAAAGGGTTCTGCGGGCCTGTGCATTCTATTGTAGCGGGAATCTCGTCTATTCCCTATCCCTGTTTGAAACGACGCACACAAAGCCTGGACAGCACCTGATCATGAAAAAGAAAGGAAAAAGCTCAGATCCAGAAAGCGCAGAACACGAAAAAGGACAAAGCCGTTCCGTGCCAAACGAGAAGCGTTCCGCGCGGGCTGCCTTGTCCATTTGTGTTTTCTGCTGGTGTGTTTTCTGTAGAACGAGCGGATTCAGCGGCTGGAATGGGCAGGATTAAGTGTCCGGGAGGAATCAGTCCTTGAAGACAGCGACATCCTTCAGCTTGTTTCGCTTTGGCATTTCCGGATCGATATCCGGTTTTCCTAAAGCGACGACGCACATGATTTTGAGCTCTCCTGGAATAGAGAGCGCCTGACGAATGGCCTGTTCGTTGTAAATCCCCATGATGAGCGTTCCGAGATCGAGACGCTTCGCTTCGAGGCAGAGGTTTTCTACCGCGAGGCCGCAGTCAAAGCAGCTCCAGCCTTCCCCGATCGCATTGGCGTATTCGCCGTCATTGCCCATGCCGCTTTTTCGCGGTTCATAGCATACGACGATCAGGCACGGGGCGTTTTCCGTGTTTTTCGCGTTAAAAGCCGGAAGACCGTTTTCCCGGAGCTCTGCGAGCAGCTGATCGTTGGTGACCACATACCAGCGCGGGCACTGCGAATTTTTCCAGCTTGGCGCAAGAATGGCGGCCTTGAGAACTCTGCGGATGTCCTCATGGTCGATCGGTTCGTTTTTATAGCGGCGGATTGCTCGACGATTTTCGAGTACTTTATCAAATTTCATGGAAAATTCTCCTCTGATGCAGGATAGCCGTACTGGCGCCTGTATTTTTAGGCCGCTGCTGCATGATGTCTTTTCCTTCAGACACCGAAGTGCGGAGCGAAAAAGATCCTGCTTTACCAGAAATTGTAGCAGGATCTCGATTTCATTCGATGCAAAACGAGAAGAATGGATCAGCGCAGGATGGTATAGGCCACAAAACAGCAGTAAACCAGGATCATGCAGATGCCTTTGGTTCGATTGAGTTTTGGAGAGAACCAGCACAGTGCGAACATTCCGATGGCGACGGCCAGAAGAATGGCGGAATCGATCACGTTAAACATGTCTGCACTAAGCGGCGAGATCGTCGCGGAAGCGCCGAGAATGAAAAGAATGTTGAGAATGTTGGAGCCGATGGCGTTCCCGATCGAAAGGCCGCTTTCGCCTTTTTCGCCGCGGTCACGGAAGTAACCAGTTCCGGCAGCGACGTTCCGACCGAAACGACGGTCAGACCGATCAGGTTTTCGGACATGCCCAGACTCGCCGCGATCTCCTTGGCGCTGTCGACGGTGATGTCGCCGCCAAGAACGATGGCCGCAATGCCGATCAGAAGCAGAACCGGAATTTTCCAGGTCGGCATCTGCTTTTCATTGCTGTCTTCTTCGACCGGGTTCTTTTTCGCGTCCCGGATCAGCACGTAAAGATAAATCGCCAGGATGATCAGAAGAAGAATGCCTTCTACGCGGCTGAGGTTTCCTCCGAGAAGGAAGAGAAGCAGAAGCAGCGAGCAGAAAATGTTGACCCCATATCCCGGCGAAGAACCGTTTTATGGATGACAAACGGGGTAATTGCCGCGCTGGCGCCGACCACGACGAGCGTATTGAAGATATTCGATCCCAGTACGTTGGAAATTGCCAGAGCGTTGCTGTTGGCAATGGACGCCGAAATGGACACGGACGCTTCGGGAAGCGAGGTGCCCAGTGCGACGATCGTCAGACCGACAATAACCGGCGAAACTTTCATTTTCAGTGCGGCGGCACTTGCGCCGTCCACAAACAGGTCGGCGCCCTTAATCAGCAGGACGAAGCCGACGATAAGCCATAAATAAGCCATAGATACCCTTTCTTAAAAACCATGCTCCGGTTTGGACGCAGGTCTGTCGTATGTACTGTTGTATGTACTGTCATACGACGTAAAAACGGCAGATTTCGGTTTGCCGCGCCTGCGGTGTTTCCGTTCTGCCATTTCAACGCTCTTAACTTTCTACTCTCTTTTCAAATTGCCTCTTCTTCCGCCTGGATGCCCGTCGGACGAGGTCCTGCGAAGCGATCAGAGAATTCCGTAAGAAGAAAGCAGAATGTGTATGCCGATCAGAATCAGAACCAGACCGCCCGCAATTTTGGCTTTTTCTGGAAGTGACTTCCGGCGGCGGAACCGAGCCATACGCCGAAGGCGCAGAAGATTCCGGTGACAATCGCGATGATCACACAGGCAAGCATCGCATTCGCCCAGACCGGCCATGCGGCGACGATTTCTACCGGCGTCATCGAAAAGGAAACGCCGACAGCGAGCGCGTCGATCGACGTCGCAATCGCCAGCATGAACATTTCTCCGGTTTCAATGGAAGAATCGGTATCTTCTTCCTTTCCGGATTCACGGATCATATTGATCCCGATGAAGGCCAGCAGGCCAAAGGCGATCCAGCTCGAGAACGACTGTACGGCGCCGACAATCATCGCGCCGAAGAAGTAGCCAAGAGCCGGCATGAGGCCCTGAAACAGACCAAACCACAAGGCGCAGGCGAGCATGACTTTCCCGTCGGCATGCTTTGTGGCCAGACCTTTACAAATCGAAACAGCGAAGGCGTCCATGGCAAGTGCCGCAGACATAATGATGACCGTTACCAGATTCATGTAATTCCTTCTTTCCGTTTTGAAATTGCCGACCGTCTTTTCCACTCTGCCAGAACTGTCCGGCAGGAAGGCTAAGCCGGAATATTATACCCCACGAAATCTTCGAACGTGTCGTTCTCGATCGTTCAAATGATTTGTCCGCGTTTACTCCGATCGGGAAGTACACAATTCAAAAGGCTTAAAACAAAGCCGATTTGCGTGCGCAGACGCAGAGTTCGCTTTCATTTTTGGTATGGGCTTTCGTGTTTGCGGGCAGGCCGAGCGCCATAAGCGCTTTTCGAATTCCGTCCTGCGTATTGGAATCCGTTACAGCCCACGCCTGCTGTTTTACGAAGTCTTTCGCATTGCCCATCGCAAAGGAAAAAGGCACGGTTTCAAACATGGAGACGTCATTTTCCCCATCGCCAAACGCGATGACCTGATCGCTTTGCCAGCCTTCCCGTTCCATCAGCCGGCGAAGGCCTTCGCCTTTCGAAAAGCCCAGAGGCAGCACTTCAAGCTGACGCGGCGTCGTTCGATAAATCGAAAACCGATCGCCAAAGCGCGCCTGCATCCGTTCGAAGAGTTCGATCAGCGGCTGTTCTTCCTGCATGATCTGCAGCTTGTTGACGGGCTTGAAAATTTCCTCGGCGCTTTTACGTAATGAATTTCCGGATAGCCGTCGCGCATGTCCGCCAGCCATTTCCATGGCCCTGCCGTCCAGGGATAGTCGTCATCCAGATGATTTTCCCCGCGCAGCAAAATTTTATGTTCCCGTATCGCCGGAGAAAAATAGACAAACATGCCGTCGTCAAATACGGCCTGGCTTTCCGCGTTCTGTCCGATCAGCCACGTGTAGATCTCCCGGATTTCTTCCGAAGACATCTCGTGGTATTTGGTACGTTCCTTTGCAGAGAGATCGTATAGAGCGACGCCGTCCACTTCAATGAGCAGTCCTCCGTATTCGTCCATTCTCAAATCGTTCGCATAGCGAAGAAGCCGCTTATAGCTGCGCCCTGAAGCCAGAATCAGACGGATGCCCGCCTGTTCCAGCCCAATGAGATACGCACGGGTTTTGGGGAGATTTCTTCTTTCGCGTTGAGCAGCGTGCCATCCATATCCATAATAACGGCCCGAATCCGCGACGGATCGGGACGGTCTGCGGGCAAGGATGCAGCGAGTGTCTGGATCTCTTTCAAATTGTTCAAAAGAGAAGACGTCTCGCTTAAAGTCTTTGCATCCTTCATTTTTGTGCTGTCTGTGTTTGTGAACATACTTTCCCCTGCCTTCTTGTATTATCTCGTGCTGTTTGTTTCGTTTATTTCGTCCCGTACGGCTTCTGTTCCATCACGTACTGTTTTGCCTGTCGCCTCCCGCCGTGTTTTCTGCACAGCTTTTCCCGTTTTGTTTTTCCCATTTTGCTTCTCTGGTATTGCTTCTCTGGTATTGCTTCTCGCGGTTCATTCTATGTGCAGCCATTCCAGAAAAACGCATGGGGGTTAAGGCGATGGATCCAATATCAAAATACACTGATCATCTTATCGCATTCCCAAAGCGACCGAACTTTGAAGCCTGTTCCCTTTCTGCTGAGGTTCGGTTTAACGCTTGCATTGTTCCTCTCGGTGCTGCAGACGGTTCAAGCGTCTGGTTTTGCAGCCGGATTTTGTTCCTGAACCGCCCGGATCGGCTTTTTTTCTGAAGTGGAACGCGTTTCTCGGGAGAAAATTTCCATTTTTGAAATTTTCTTCTGCATTTGGATGCCCGTATAGAGTCCAGAGAGCCTCATTTCTGTTTTATCCGGACCTTGTGGAAAACTTTTTTCTGGTTTGTTCTGAGGAGCGTTTATGGCGAAATCCCTTATACCCATCGGATTTTTCCGGTTTTTGATTGACCCACATATACTTTTAAATCTGAATTTAAAATTTTTGAATGAAATTTGTTGACGGGGTTAGGGAAAATGATAAATTATCTTTGCGCTCAGGGAGCGGGTTGAAAAAGCCGCTGATGAGCCAAGATCAAATGCCTGAATAGCTCAGTCGGTAGAGCATCCGGCTGTTAACCGGCAGGTCACAAGTTCGAGTCTTGTTTCAGGCGCCATTTGATCAATCGCGGAGCTAACGCTCCGCTTTTTTATGCGATTTTTGATGGAGAAGCTTTTGGCTTCTCCTTTTCGTGCGTAACTTTTTGTAAATCCAATGCGATAGGCAATCTCACAAAATCGTTTGGCATGATTGAAAGGTCCTGAAGGGCTTTTCGATATAATATAGAGAATCATGATGACACTATTCGCCTATCTGCTGTTCGGTTATCTTTCCGGGAGCATTCTCTATATTCACCTTTACTCGGCACTGTTTTCGAAAAAGACGCCACCCTGGGAACCGAGGACGGCAATCCCGGCACCTTCAACGCCTTTGAAAAAGGCGGGTTCTGGTGCGGTCTGTTCGTTCTGCTCGGCGATCTGGGCAAAGCCTTCCTTCCGGTTTATCTGTACACCCGCACGCCAGAATGCGCCCTGATCCCCTGCAGTCTGATGCTGGTCATGTGGGCGCCGGTCTTTGGACACCTGTTCCCCATTTTCTATCGTTTTCGCGGCGGTAAAGGCATCGCCGCCACATTTGGCTCCGCCCTTGGCGTATGGGCCGGTCAGGTGAGCTTTCTGCCCACGCTGGCTTTAATCGTGCTTTTTCTGACCTTTACGCTGGTCATTCGAATTCGTCCGAATTTCTACATGACGGGGCTTGTCTTTATTCTTTACGCCCCCATGTGTCTGGCTTTGCAGGCCGCTTCCGTTTTAGTCGGTGGAGCGGCTCTGACTTCAGTTTCTGTACTCGCAAGACTCGGCCTGTCCAAAGAAGCCCGGCCGGATATGGAGGTAAGCTTTTATGGAAGCGCTGATTCTGTCCTGTTCGACCGGCGGCGGTCACAATTCCGCCGCACACGCTATGGTCCACGAACTCACGGCGCGCGGCTGGACCGTACATTTCTTCGACCCGTATTCTTTGCGCTCGCCGCAGATGGCCAGGCGCGTCGGCAGCGCCTACGTTTCCATGGTGCAGCTTTCGCCGCATCTCTTTGGCGCCGTCTATCAGCTCGGCCGCCTGTACGAAGAAGGCGAGCGAAACTTCAGCCTGCCCAATCCCGTTCTGGCGGTCCAGAAAAAGACCGCTCTGGCTTTGCATCGCTGGCTGAGCGAACATCCAGTCGATCTTATCCTGTGTTCGCATCCGTATCCGGGACTCATGCTCACCTGGCTGAAAAACCATGGTCTGCACGTTCCGCCTAGCGTAATGATTCCCACCGACTATACGTGCATTCCCTTTGAAAGCGACGTTCAGACGGACTGGATGACCATTCCCCATCCCGATCTGGTGGAGACCTTCTTTCAGGAAGGCGTCGATCACTCCCGCATGATCCCCTGCGGCATTCCCGTCGATCGCAAGTTCGATCTGCGCACCAGCCGGGATAAAGCCTGCAAGGCATTAGGGCTGAGTCCTTCCAGACGCTACGTTTTAGTCGGCGGCGGATCGATGGGCATTAAAGGTCTCTGGCCCATGCTCATTTCCCTGCAGCCGCTGCTTGAAGACCAGCCGGATCTGCACATTCTCGTGCTTTGCGGCAACAACCGGAAACTGTATCGCCGCATCGAAAAGTTCAACGATCCATCCATTTCCCCGGTGGCCTTTACGAAAAACATTTTTCAGTACTTGCAGCTGGCGGATCTGTTTATTACGAAACCAGGCGGCCTTTCCATTACCGAAGCGGCCGCTTCCGGAACGCCGCTGCTGCTTGCGTTTGCGATTCCAGGATGTGAAACACAGAACGCGGAGTTTTTCGAACGTCACGGCTATGCCTGCTACGCCCGTACAAACGACGAGATCGCTTCTCTAGCTGCACACATGCTGAAACATCACCGTCCCGAAAATACGCCGCCAGACCCGTTTTTACCGGCATTTCCAGACGGCTTGGCGACTGGTGCGAACTGGCTGCGTCCATGAATCCGCAGTCCGATCCTTTTCTTCCCGGACTTGCCGAATAACGTTCAATTTACAAATCAAGGCGGATCCTCCCTTTATCTGGAGGATCCGCCTTTGTCTGTCTGTATATGGAAATGTGCAGTATCGCGCGGAAGACCCGTTTTACTGTTCGTCGTTCTGCAGGAGATAAACCGCTTTAATGTGTGCGATATAGATTGTATGATTGTCCCCTTCTGGATAATAGTGCTTCCGGATTTCGGAAGGAATGCTGGCCGGATCTTCCTTCTGGGCGTAAAGCACCTGACACTCAATCGTCAGCGGCAACTCCAGAATCGCCGGTGTACACACTTCCTCGCCCGGAACGGTGTGGAGATGGCAGGCTTCGAACTTGTCTACGTCCCGGCCGGATTTCGTTCCGCAGAAGCCTAAAATCGACCGGACATCCATGCCGGGCATCGGGCAGCTGATCGTAAAGACGGGGTTGGCATCGAGAAGCGTTTTGGTAAAGCGGCTTTCCCGCACATACACGGTGAAGACATCCATTCCCCAGTTGGTTCCCAGGCCGCCCCAGCCGATCGTCATGGTATCGCGAACATCGCCATCCTGCGTCGTCAGAAGAATGCCTTTGGGCAGCTGTTCCAGCACAATACCGGAAACTTCGGCAAGCGTCATCGGTTTTGAAGTGATCATATTCTGTTCTTTCCTTCTTTCTATGTGGATTTCCAGCTAGATGAGTGTCTAGCTTTTTATACGGGTTCTGGCCTGCTCCATGTTTTCTGGCCGTCTGGTGTACCCCGAATACTGGACGCAAAAGTGAGGAAAGAATCCCGACTGCACACGCAAACGTACCCGTTTTCCTCCTCTGGATTTTCCTTCCGGGAATCTCTTTATAATAAAGGCAGGCCTTTTGTATGGGAATGTATTCCTATTTTAGGACAGTCCAAAGAAGAAAAGGCATAGACGGGGAGGAAAGATGACAAATTCTGCGAACGGCATTTCTATTGTTCTGTTTTCAAGCGGTCTTTCCGAAAAAGCGGTATTCTTCAGCATTTGAAATACCGCCTGGAAGAATATGACTATCAGGTCAGCGAATGGAGGGATCTGTTCGCGCAGGCCGTAAACGAAGAGCAGATCGCGCTTCTGCCGATGCTCATCAAAAAGATTCCGTCGTTTGACTACGCCATTCTGATCTGCGAAGGGCATGATGAAACGACACTCATTCGAAACGGCGAAGAAATCCGGGAAAAGACGATGCGGGACAACGTGCTCTTTGAGATCGGTCTCTGTGTCATGGCCCTCGGTCCGGAAAAAGTCATCCTGCTCAGTGACGAATCGGTCCGTCTGCCCGAAGATCTGTCCGGTGTAAACGGAGGAATCGCACTGCCGGCTTTTCGGTTTGATCCCTGGAACACGGAGGAGATGGAGCTGACCGCAAAACGGATTCATGAAATCATTGAACGGACGAATCGTTCGATCGACGGAATCCACGATTACATTGAACAGACGACCGATGTGACGGCACCGATGGTCATCGGAGCGGCCAATGCGCTGGCAGTTTCCTACATGCGCAATTTCGTCTTCCGTCTGATTGAGAAACTGGACGAACCCCCGATCTTTAAACCCGAAGATCAGCACATAGCCGAAACGCTGATTTCCCAGGGCGCATGGAAAATTCACATTTTGCTTCCTCTTCTCTGCATACGGAAGATGTCCGAGAATTCCTGGGGAAAGATCCTATTTTCAGTCCGGCCCGGATCGAACAGGCGCGCTTTCGGCCTCTGAACTTTCAGTACCTCCTCACCGCCGATACGCTTCATATCGTCGATTTTCCGTCGATTGTGACCGCATCCTACGATACGGTAAAGCGCATTCTGGAACTGAATGCGGACGACTCGCCGGACCGACAGGCCAAAGAACGGTTTCAGATCAAGGAAATTCGCATGTTCGAACATACGCTTCGTACGCTTCTTTGCGAAGATTATGTTCAAAAGGCAGCCAGAAGCCGAAGCCGGAGCGAGGGCGAATACGTCCGGCTGACCAAAAGCTGATGGATGGCATTGAAAAAGTTGAAATCCGCTATGAGCAGAAGGAGCTGTTTTTGTCAATTGAAAACTGGTCCACTTTGGGTTATAGAAGACTGCTCTTTCCAGAGCAGTTCCTTCTCCCTTCACCCCCTAGGGGGTGACGCGCTTTTCTGATTTTTCCGCCTGATTTTTCTTCAACCCATTTCTTGGTTTCACGAAGCCTGTAACTCTGGCCGGTCATATTGATCATGTAGGCCTTATAAGCCAGTCGATCAATCATCGCTGACGTCAGTACTTCATCTTTGAAAATCTCGCTCCAGCGGTTGAGCTCCAGATTGCTTGTGACGATCAAGGACTTCTTGCCATTGCGACTCGAAATCAAGTTAAACAGAATCTCACCAGATTTCTGATCGAATGAGCAGTATCCAAGTTCGTCCAATATCACGAGGTCAAAACTTTCAAAACGTTTCTTATATCGAAGCAGCTGGTTCTGGCTCATGGCTTCACGGATCTCGATCAACAGATCGGACACCCCGATAAACAGAACGCTCATATTGTTCAGACAGGCTTCCATACCCAGACAGATAGACAAGGCACTTTTTCCCGTTCCTGGATTTCCAATCAGGATTACGTTTTCTCCATTTTTTATAAAGTCCAGACTTGAGAGCTCTTTTACTTTCTGCTGGATTTCGATTCTCAAATGTTCCGTTTGAAAGTCTTCCAGAGACATCCGATTTGGGAAATGCGCCAGCTGGATCCGCTTCTGAATACAGTTTTCATTGCGGCTGATCGTTTCGCCTTTGAGGACCTTTTCCAGAAATTCTTCGTAATCAAGGTGATCTTCTCTCGCCTGGGCAGCCAGTTCCTTATAGTTCTGGCGGATAAAAGGCAGGCGCAGCCTTTTGGCGTAAGCTTCAATGTTCATTTCATACTCGCTTTCTAGGCAAAGAGGGCCTGGTATTCTTCTACCTGTGCGGCCAGAGGCTCATAGACAGATTGGCGCTGAGGTGCCTGACAGGCTTCTATCCTGAGCAGATCTTTGATTTCTTCCATAGGCCGGTCTTTGTGTCTGGTGAGTATTTCTATGAATTCTTTCGGCTTTTCGCTAAAATAGTTGTCGTAAATTGATTTGAGTTCTGGATCCGCTTTGAGGGCTGTACTGTTTCTTAAAGCTCCAGGCTTTTTACGCAGCGTGCTTAGATAGTGCCGAATATCGAAGCACGTTTTTGTTTTCCATCATTGATTCTCTGATGTTCAGCTACCTGTTCATGTTCGTAATAAACTTTGATTGTTTCTGTGTAGGTTTTAACTCTTACTTTTTACCAATCAGATTATCGGGAACGGAATACTGATTATTGTCAACGCTGATTAAAGAGTATTTATTTACTATCCGCTCAGCGATCTGAGCCGCTTCATAGTCAGGAAGGAGCGGCTTCAGAAACGGCTGTTCTTCTTTCCGCTTCGTATCTTTATTCAGTTCATCCAGACGATCCTTGAGCCACATTCTAGCTTCTTCGAGACTGTCGAATTTGTATTTCAAGGCGAAGCTCTTATTTCGAACTACTTCAACGGAACGTTCGACGGATCCTTTCTCATTTCCAGAAAATGCGTTCGTAACGTTTACCCTGAACCCGTAGTAATGGGCGAAGCGGATAAGTTCCGGATTAATTTCTTTCTCGTTTCTTCCTATGAATTTCGAGACGACGTTTCTCATATTGTCGTAAACGCCCTCTCTGAAGATTTCGCCGACTTCATTGAAAAAGCGGATCATCGATTCAAAAGAAGACCTGACTTTTCCGGTTTTCGTACAGGCAGGCAGCTCGATAGCCTGACCATGGCGAAGTCATAACGGCCAGATAGAACGTCTTTCTCTGACCATTAATCATCAGCTTCACTTCGCCAAAATCGTATTCAAACCGGTCACCTGGTTCGTAGTCCTGACTGATGAAGCATTCTCTGTGCCTGTTCCTTTTCTCTTTGACCCTTTTTGTGAGGGTCGACAATCCAATGTCGAATCCAGCAGCCCTGATCAGATCCCAGATCTGTAAGCAGGTCAGCTGCTGCTTATGGCCAGACCCGAGCAGGCGTGTCTTTTCTTCTTCGTCTTCAAGAATTTGATCCAGAAGCGCGTCGACCTCTGGACTGTATTTCCGAGGTTGTCTGGATGAACTGTCGTATGAAGGCGGATCGATACACTCCTCAATAAACGTCCGGCTGTTTTCGTGGGTTGGATCAGCTTCCAGAGACTCTCTCTTTCCTTGTACTTCCTGTACTACTTCTCACCAGTGGTTCTCGAGATCGAGCACAGCGCAGCGGCTTTTCTGGATGAGATTCCTTGTGTTCGTAAATCGATGTATTTGAAAACTGTCATCTGAGTATGCACTTTCTAGTCCTCCATTACGGAGTACGATACAAGTCAGGTGGCCCAGTTTTCAAATCCGATTTTCGCTTTTGGACCAGTTTTAAACTACAAAAACAGGAGCTGCTGTCCGGCGCAGCGAAATAACGAAACCGATTTTCTGTTCCGATCCAATTTTTCTTCTTTTCCAAAAGGAAGTAAGAGAAGTAAGAAGAAGTAAGAAATGGAAATCCGCACGATGCTCTCTGGCGAACATTCGGCTATAAGCAGAGAACGCCAGATCACACCAAATGAAAAAGAGGCTGTACGAATTCATTTTTTCGTACAGCCTCTTTGTTCATTGTATGAGAATCTGGATTTCAATTCTGAAATCGATCTGTCTTCCGTTCGAGTGTTCCGGATGGGAAACTTATTCCGCAGTGCGGGCGAGTACGCGTTTCATCGTTTCGGCAATGTTTTCCGGAGTGAAGCCGAAGTAGTCAAACAGCTGGCTTCCTGGTGCGGAAACGCCAAAGCTCTTCATGCCGACCACTTCGCCGTCGAGACCAACGTAGCGGCCCCAGCCGAAGTCCTTGGACGCTTCAACAGCAGTACGGGCTTTGACTTTGCGCGGCAGAATGGATTCGCGGTAGTCTTCCGGCTGCATTTCGAACAGTTCCATAGAAGGCATGCTGACAACGCGAACGTCGATGCCTTCTTTTTCCAGCAGCTGTGCTGCTTTCAGGGTCGGAGCCACTTCCGAACCGGAAGCGATCAGAATGCCCTGCGGCAGTTCGGCTTTGCTGTCACGAAGGATGTAGGCGCCTTTGACGGCTTCCTTCGACGTTTCTTCCAGCTGCGGCACGTTCTGACGGGTCAGAATGAGTGCGGTAGGACCGGTGGTACGTTTTGCGGCCAGCGTCCAGCCTGCAGCTGTTTCCTTCGCATCCGCCGGGCGGAATACGACCATGTTTGGAATGGAACGGTAAGAAGCCATATGTTCGATTGGCTGATGGGTCGGACCGTCTTCGCCGACACCGATGGAGTCATGCGAGTAAACGTACGTTACCGGCAGGTTCATCAGTGCAGCCAGACGGGCCATTGGCTTGGCGTAGTCCGAGAAGACGAAGAATGTGCCGACATACGGGCGCAGACCGCTCAGAGCCAGACCGTTGGCAATGCCGGCCATAGCGAGTTCACGCACACCAAAGTGGATGTTGCGACCGCCACGGTTTTCCGGCGCGAAGTCGCCTTCGCCGTTCATGTAGGTCTTATTGGACGGACCAAGGTCAGCGGATCCGCCAATGAGGTTAGGCATAACGTCTTTAAGCTTGTTGATGATACGTCCGGAAGAAACGCGGGTAGCTTCGGCTTTTTCCGGTACTTCAAAGAGATCGGCTGCTTCCAGCGCAGCTTCATCCGGCTGCTGATCCAGCATCTTGCGGTATTCCGCTTCGACTTCCGGATACTCTTTCTTATAGGCGGCATAGAGGGCGTTCCACGCGTCTTCTTCGCTCTGTCCGCGTTTAGCCAGTTCGGTGAAGTTTTCATACACTTCCGTCGGAACATAGAACGGTTCCTGACTTGGCCAGCCAAGTTTTTCTTTGTAGCGGCTACATTGTCGGCGCCAAGCGGTTCGCCGTGGCTGGAAGCCAGACCTTCTTTCGGAGAGCCGTAGCCAATTTTGGTTTTCACCGTAATAAAGGAAGGATGTTCCCGATCGGATTTGGCTTCCTCAATGGCTTTAGCGATCGCTTCGAGATCGTTGCCGTCTTCTACCGTCCAGGTGGAGAAGCCAAGGCTCTTCATGCGGGCGTCTACATCTTCAGCAAATACCGGATCGGTATCGCCTTCGATGGAAATTTTATTGGAGTCGTAAAGGAGAATCAGCTTGTCGAGCTTCAGCGTGCCGGCAAGAGAGGGCTTCCTGCGAGATGCCTTCCATCATGTCGCCGTCGCCGAGTTCGACGAATGTGTAATGATCGATGATATCAAAACCCGGGCGGTTGAATTTTTCAGCCAGGAATTCTTCGGCAATGGCCATGCCAACCGAAGCGGCAAGACCGCTGCCCAGAGGGCCGGTGGTGCATTCAACGCCAACGGTGTGGCCGTATTCCGGATGACCCGGTGTCAGCGAGTTAAGCTGACGGAAATTGCAGAGATCTTCTGCGGAGATTCCATAGCCGAAGAGATGAAACAGGGCGTACAGGCCGGCTGAGCCGTGTCCGCCGGAAAGAACAAAACGGTCGCGATTTTCCCATTTGGGGTTTCGGGGTTGTGGGAAAGGTGTTTAGCGAAAAGCTCATACATCATTGGTGCAGTTCCAAGCGGAGCACCAGGATGGCCGGAATTTGCCTTCTGAATGGCATCGGCGGCCAGTATACGAATTGCATTCACGGATTGCTGATCAATATTAGTCATAATGTCTTCCTTATGGTGTGTTCTGGTTTGATTTCTACCTTATTCAGGCCTTTTTCGTAAGACCGTATACTAGAATAACGCAAAAGATAAAAAGTCCATGTCTTCACAATGTCGTGCAGAATTTCACGAATTATGGCAGAAAAGAGGACCAGCTTCAGTATACTCAATCCCATTTGCACTGTCATAATTGAGAATTTGGCTTGCCGATTTTTACAAACAGGGAATGATTTTGATTTCCTTAAGATCAATACAGACTATATTTAATTCAGCCATGATGTTTGACCGTATATTGCTGGACGTCTACCGCAAAGACGGCGGTGTGATCGAGTACGGTCGTATCAAAATCCCAGGAAAAGGCGCTTTTATCTTCGTTTCTCTCATGAAGACAGTGTGCAATGAGAGCACACAGTGCGTTTTCCTTCTGCTTTGGATCGGTGATCTCCCGGATCCTTCCCTGTCCAAAAAGCGAGTCAAACGCGACGCTTGCCGTGCACGCTTTACCGTTTTGCGCAGGCAGAAACCGCCCGGGACAGTCGATCTGAATGGCGGCATTTGGATTTGTGTGGATCAAGTCGATTTTGTGTCCGCTTTTGGCGCTGTGAAAATAGAAGGTCAGTTTCCCGTTTTCCAGCGCATAGCCATACGAAAGAGCGACGATATACGGAATTTCCTCATCGGCCAGGGCAAGATGCAAAACGTCCGCCCGGTTTAGAAGTTCTTCGATTTTCTTAGGATCCTGTACCTGTCGATCCTTGCGCCGCATGTCCATCTTCATGGCTGTCTCTCCTTTTGTGTACTTTCTGTACTTTCTGTTCTGGTTTTTCTGTACTGGCTTTCTGTGTCCGGTATTTCCATCTGTGCCGGTTATCTTCTGCGTTCGGATTTTCTATCTTGATTCTGGCATTTCCAATCCGATTCACTTGTCTCTATGCCCGGATGCCTGCCTCTGCTTATAGAGACGAGGCAGACTCTTTTTGCGGCACGCCAGCCTGTGCGATGGAAGGTTTGCTCAGGGAAACGGAAAAGCCGTTTTTGCTTTCTTACGGTTTTTGAAGACGGTTACACCCCAAATTGACCTCAGATGCGCTCAAATACCGCCGATTGTTCATTTTATATTTCAGAAACGAAAGGGAAATTTCAGTTTTTGTTCAGGTTATTGGTCCTGCCGCTCGCTAAAATGAAAGCATGTACCGAATCATGATCGTTGAGGATGACTCCTCCCTGGCCTCGAGCCTCTCCTCTGTTTTGCAGAGCTGGGGTTTTGAAATGGTCTGCGCGAAAGATTTTGACCACATCCGCGAAGAATTCGACCGGCTCAAGCCGGCGCTGATTCTTATGGATCTTAACCTGCCTGGACGCAACGGTTTCTACTGGACCAGTGAAATTCGAAAATTTTCTTCAGTTCCCATCATCTTTCTTTCGAGCGCGGATGAAAGCATGAATGTCATTACGGCAATCAACCAGGGAGCCGACGATTACATCACGAAACCGTTTGATACCGCGGTTCTCGTTTCCAAAATCCAGGCGCTGCTTCGCCGGACGTTCGACTATACCCAGCATACCGACTATCTCGAACATCATGGCGTTCATCTTGACTTAGGCAGCAATGAAGTCAGCTATATGGGCAAATCCATCGAACTTTCCAAAAACGAAGCCCGCATCCTGCGGATCCTGATGGAAAACAAGGAAAAGATCGTTGCCCGCGAAACGCTTATGGAAGCCCTGTGGAAAACCGACTGCTACATTGATGAGAACACGCTCTCCGTCAACGTAAACCGTCTGCGCCGCAAGCTGGCCGCCATTTCCATCGAAGACTTCATTATTACCCGCAAAGGCATCGGCTACATGGTCTAGCTGCTGTCTGCCGACACATTTTTCCTTTTGTAAAAAGCCGTGCCCGGACGACACGGCTTTTTCTATGCCCGTACGCCGCGGATCTGTGCGATTCGGGCATAAAAAATCCTGCATTTCTGCAGGATTTGCAACATTGGTAAAATTAACGCTTGCTGAACTGCGGTGCACGACGAGCTTTTTCAGACCGTATTTCTTACGTTCTTTAGCACGCGGGTCACGAGTTACATAACCAGCTGCTTTCAGAGCAGGACGATAGTCTTCCGAAGCTTCCATGAGGGCACGAGTAATTCCGTGACGGATTGCACCAGCCTGGCCGGTGAAGCCGCCGCCCTGAACGGTTACCATTACATCGAACTGGTCGAGTGTGTTGGTCAGTTCAAGAGGGGAACGAACTTCCATCTGAAGTAATTCAGAAGGCATGTACTCTTTAAGCTCTTTGCCGTTGACTACGATATTCCCTGTTCCATTTGGACGAAGGAAGACACGGGCAACGGCTTCTTTACGGCGTCCGGTACCGAGATACTGAACGAAATTTTCTTTATTTGCCATTTCCTAATCTCCTATCCTTTCACTTTCAGTTCCACAGGTTTCTGTGCTGCATGCGGATGTTCGTTTCCGGCGTAAACCAGAACGTGCTTGCGCTGAACATCTCCCAGACGGTTGTGGGGAGCATGCCCTGTACAGCTCTGCGAACCCATTCAACAGGGTATTTTTCCTTCATTTCCTTGGCAGTGCGTACACGCAGTCCGCCATAGTATCCGGAATGATTGTAGTACTTTTCAGTTTCAAGCTTGTTGCCGGTCATGTTGACCTTGTCAGCGTTGATGATGATTACATAATCTCCACAGTCCACGTTTGGTGTGTAAGTGGGTTTATGTTTACCGCGCAGAACGTGGGCTGCAGTGGTGGCAAGGCGACCGAGAGTCTGGCCTTCGCCGTCAATTACATACCATGTGCGTTCTACTTCAGCAGGTTTTGCCATTGTTGTTTGACGCATGTTGCTTCCTCCGTTTCAATGAGCGTTACCGGGGCTCAAAGGCTTGGATACAGCCACGGATTATCTTAAGCATTCCACCTTTCAAAGTCAATCCCAATCCCCTGGCACAGAGAAGAAATCCAGACGTTTTTCCACGATTTTAAATTGCGCAAATCCTCCCATGCCTAAAGGGAAAAGGAAGACTTTCATTGGTCACCGTTTTCACGAAAAAGCCCTCAGATCCCATCGGGATCCGAGGACAGAGAAGCGAGCAGAGTATCGAGTTCATTCTGGGTGTAGCCGACCTGAACGAGATAGAGCGCCTTGGCTGGGGCGTTGAAGCGCGACGCGTGCTTGTCTTTTGCCTCCAGCATGACTTTCAGCTCATCGACCGTAATGCGGCCTTCGCCAAGGGCAATGAGAGCGGCGCTCATCATGCGCACCTGGTAGCGCAGAAAGCCGGTACCGACAAAAATCAGCCGCAGGCCTTTTGGCTCTTCCTGGATGCAGATACGGTAAATCGTTTTCGTTCGCGGTTTTCTCTCGTCGATCTGCGCGTTGGAAAAGGACGTGAAGTCATGTTCCCCTTCAAAGACAGCAGCTCCCTGGCGCATGCGTTCGACATCCAGATCGCGCCATACGAAATGGCTGTAATTATAAAGGAAAGGATTGTCTCTTTCCTTGGTAATCACGTAGTCGTATCGCTTGAAGCGCGCCGAAAAGCGGGCATGAAAATCTTCATCCACCGCTTCGACAGACTGAATGCGTATGTCCCTGGGCAAAAGCGTGTTGAGCGCGTTGTAGTAGCCCAAAGGCGAAATGTTGTCGGGGCCGTCAAAATGGAATACCTGTCCGAGGGCATGAACGCCGGCATCCGTGCGGCCGCTTGCGGTAATGGACGCCGGCTGATGAAGGATTTTTCCAGCGCCTTTTCGATGACTTCCTGAATGCCGGTCGCGTTGGTCTGCTTCTGAAAGCCGCCATAGCGATGGCCATCGTATGCCAGTATGGCTTTATAGCGCATGTCTACACTCCAAGAACGGCCAGAATGATGTCGATGGCAAGAACGAGAACCGAAATGGCCATCGCCGCGTAGTCGATGCCGTGCATCCTGAGCACTTTATAGCGCGTTCTTTTACGGGATGGATTGTAGCCGCGGGCTTCCATGGCGTTGGCGAGCTGATCGGCGCGGTCAAAGGCGGAAACAAACAGCGGGACGATCAGAGACAGAATGGCGGACACCTTTTCCTTGAGTGTGCCGTTCTGCATGTCGATGCCGCGGGACGCCTGCGCGTTCATGATGCGCTGGGTTTCTTCGATCAGCGTCGGGATAAAGCGCAGCGCGATGGAAATCATCATGGCGATGATGTGCGCCGGCAGACCGATTTTCTCGAACGGCTTGAGCAGCTTTTCAATGCCGAGCGTCAAGTCGAGCGGCTTGGTTGTGGCGGTCAGGATCGTCGTCAGAATGATCATCAGCATCAGTCGGATAATGACGTAAGCCGTCTGAATCAGGGCGTCGGAATAAATCTTGAACCAGCCCCATTCAAAGAGCAGCGTTCCGGTATGCAGAACAAGGACGTTGATAATGAGCAGGAAAATCATCATCCACATCATCGGCTTGAGCGAACGCAGCGCGTAGGACAGCTTCAGCCTGGAAAGATACAGAGCCGCAATAATAAAGAGAACGATGGGAATGTAGCCCCAGAATCCGGCCGGAATGAAGATCGCCACCATCAGAATGAGCAGGATCATGATTTTCGAGCGCGGATCCATGCGGCTGACGACCGAATCGATCGGCAGATAGCGGCCGAGCGCAATGTTATTCATGGGCGTTCACCTGCTCTTTCAGGGCCTGAGCGATTTCATCGAGCGAATAGCTGTCCTGCGGAACAGAAAAGCCTTTTTCCTGCAGCTTTTCCTTGAGCTGAACAATGCCAGGCGGGTTGATATCGATTTCGCGCAGCAGTTCGGGATGTTTGAAAAATTCGTGGACTTCCATTTGCGTGGATACTTTGCCGTCTTTCATGACGACGACTTCATCACAGTAGTCCAGGACGTGCTCCATATCGTGGCTGACGAGCAGAATGGTCTTTCCCTGCCCGCGGTTGAGCGACATGAACAGATTCATCATTTCTCTGGCTGACTGGGGATCCAGACCGGCAGCCGGTTCATCGAGAACGAGCACTTCCGGATCCTGAACGAGAATGCCGGCGATGGCGACACGCCGCTTCTGTCCGCCGGACAGTTCGAACGGGGAGCGTTCGAGATACGATTCGTCGAGGCCGACTAAAGGCAGCACTTTATGCACCGCTTCCTGAATCTGCTCGGGCGTATAGCCAAAGTTTTTCGGCCCGAAGCCGATATCCTTGGCAATCGTTTCTTCAAACAGCTGGTATTCCGGAAACTGGAACACCAGACCGACTTTTTGCGCAGAGCTTTGACATCCGTCAGCTTCGTCGCCGGATCGATATGAAAGCCGGCGATATCGACGCTGCCTTTCGTCGGCTTGAGCAGCGCGTTGAGATGCTGAACGAGCGTGGATTTTCCCGATCCGGTCTGACCGATAATGGCGGTCACCTTGCCGGTGGGAATCGTCAGGTTGACGCCTTTGAGCGCCTTGTGCTCAAAGGGTGTTCCCTGCGAATACGTGTACTCGAGATCTTTTATTTCAATTGGCATACGTCCTCCACCAGCTCATCCAGCGTAAGCACCGGATGATCCGTCAGTCCGGCCTTTTCAAAGGCCTTTGAGGCTTTCAGGGCGAAAGGCAGATCCAGTTTCAGATCCTTCATCATTTCCCCGTTTTCAAACACTTCTGCGGGCGTTCCCTGGGCGGCAACTTTTCCTTTTTCCAGCACGATCACGTTTTCGGCCTGAGCGGCTTCGTCCATATCGTGGGTAATCGAAAGAATCGTGATGTTTCTTTCCTTATTTAACTTGCGGATCTGGGCGTTGACGCTCGCTTTTCCCTGCGGGTCCAGCATGCTTGTCGATTCGTCAAAAATCAGGATGTCCGGCGACATAGCCAGAATGCCCGCGATGGCGACGCGCTGTTTCTGTCCGCCGGAAAGATTCGTCGGTTCCGCGTTCAGGTAGTCGAGCATGCCGACTTTCGCCGCGTTTTCTTCGATCAGTCCCTGCATCTGTTCGGTCGGGACGCAATGGTTTTCCAGACCAAAGGCAATGTCATCGGCTACAGTGGAGCCGATAAACTGGTTGTCCGGATTCTGGAACACGATGCCGACGTGATCGCGGATTTCGGGGCGCTTTCTTCCGTGAGGCGCGTTCCGAGAACATCGATTGTACCGGCGGCGGGTTCGAGCAGACCAATGATCAGCTTGGCCAGCGTGGATTTGCCGGATCCGTTATGGCCGACCACCGCTGTATAGCTTCCTTTGGGTATATTGAGAGTAATTCCTTTGAGTACCGGAGTGGCTCCGTCGTAGGAGAACTCCAGATTTTCAATATGAACAGCTTCCATTTTTTATTCTGTTTACCTTTCAGAGTGTCAACTTGTATTATACATAGCCGCTTCTTTTTCACATCCCGGGAAAGGGGTTACACTAGGCATACTTTTTTCTTTTTTCGCTTTTCGCGCGGACCGGCCCAAAAACGAAGTATGTATCGGCCGCTTTTTAAAAATCCCCTACGTGTACGCTCATTTTCGATTTTTATGAACGCACCAGAGGGAATTCGCGGATTGTTTCCCGGTTCTGGAGAGATGGGCTGTTCCAACACCGGATGGATCGAGAATGGGTTTAGAGAATATATTTTAGAGAATATATAGAAAATATATATGGTAGAAAACCGGAAAAACGGCATACGAAAACCCGGCTCTGTCCATTCGCCGGGTTGTGGATTCTGATCATCTTTGTATCCTTATCGTCCTGTTCTTGCAAATTCATACTTTCGCAAATTCCGCGTTCAGAGAAGATGTCCATCCTGCGCTCGATTTCAAAGTCTTTCGTATACGAGCGGGCGAAGCGCGGTAATCAGGCTGACCATCTGATATTCGAGAAGAAATACGGGCGCATCCCATTCTGGGCGGGCTGCACGGATCGGTTCGGCCATCGGCAAAATCCGCCTTTCGCTCTCTTCGATATATTCGCGCATCTTCGCTTTCGAAAAGCAGCCGGCATCTTTGGTCAGCCGGGATACGATTTCCTGGACGTTTCTGGAAAAGGGCAGATCCGCGCAGGCAATATCGCAGTCTTCGCACACATCGTGCAGCAGTGCGGCACTCAGAAGGTCATCGTCCGTAATGCCCAGGGCCAGCGCGTGCACCGCCAGACTCAGCGGGTGAATGGCGTATGGAACGACCGGCTGCTGCGGATTGCCGGTCCTTCGAAGCTGACCAGCATGCGCCTTTTCCATATACGCAAGCGCCTGCATCGTCTGGGACAGGGGCATCTTCTGTGCCGCCGCTTCCAGGCGTTTTTTCATGGGCTCGCCATCATACATCCAGTTCTGTAAAGTACCGGTCTTTGAGGCTGTCGAACGTTTTACATCCATCTTCACTCCTCCTTTTTCTTTCGTCTGAAAAACCTGAATCGTTCGTTTCTTTCCCACGAAGCACGGCAGACAGGCCCGTTCTGGAAATAGAGCGGGGAATTTTTCCTGCTCTGTTTGTACTTTCTTTTCTTTTCCTGAGTTTTATGGCGGATTCTGGTAAAAGCCGTCCGGTCTGTTCCATGGATTGCCGTCCACTCAAAAAACGCTTCAGTCGAGTTTGTCGCAGGAAGCGGTTAAAAGGCCTTTATTTAAGGATTTTCGTTTTTCAATGGAAGACCGGACGGATTTCATCCCCGTCGGGCAGTAAAGCTTTTAATAAAACTTGCACTTGCGAAACGCAAGGTAAATATCGATTACCGATTTTTACACCTGTTCTCTTTGTGCAAATTCCGGTTATTCCATTCCATATAAATGATTTTATATATGTATGCGGTTTATATCCAGATTGTACATTCGCAGTACTTAAGTAAAACACGAGTAAAACATATCCATATATTCCAGTAAAACGAAAATTCTTTCTGACCCCTATTGCAAAAATTAACATCTGGCATAAGATGAAACCAAACAGTGTAAGCGTTTGCAAAGACCCCCAGTCTCTTGCGGACGCGCACCGAAGAAAAGGAGAAAACTGGAATGAAGAAACATAAGGTTTTATCGCTGCTTGTTTCTGCCTCGATGGCGTATTCCGTCTTCCCGGCGATGACTATCGCTGCCCTGGAAGGCACTTCGTCCGACAACTTGTCGCCGGCGGATTCCATCAAGGCCAACGTCGACAAAACCAAGTTCACTCACAAGGAGTGGACGGGAACCCACTACACGGATGTGGACGGCAACGCGCAGGTTGCAGAAGATGTAACCGGCATTAACCGCGAAGCCGCCAGCACCCAGATCATCCCCTATCAGAATTCTGCTGCTGCACAGAAGGCTGTATGGAACTACAACGCCCGTGAAGAATCTCAGAAAATGCAGATGCTGACCGGGGAAAACGAAAACTGGGATCTGACCGTCGTTCAGAATGAAACACTTGCCAATGAAATGATGACGGAAGATCATGCCTTCTACAAAACCGATTTCAAGAAGGGCGAAGGCGAAGACTGGAAATCCGTTACGCTGCCCCAGAGCTGGACAACACAGGGATTTGATTTCTCGATCTACACCAACACCCAGATGCCCTGGCAGTCCAAATACGACTCCAATGTAGACTGCTCGGCTGCGCCGACCAACTACAATCCGGTCGGCCTGTACCGCAAGACATTCACCATTGATGATTCTCTGCGCGGAAGCGACCGCCGCATTTACCTCGATTTCCGCGGCGTTGAATCCGCCTACTACGTTTACGTGAACGGCAAGGAAGTCGGCTATTCCGAAGACACCTTCAGCCCGCACAAATTCGACATCACCGACTACGTCAACATGGACGGTGAGAACCTGCTGGCTGTCAAAGTTCACAAGTTCTGCGACGGTACCTGGTTTGAAGACCAGGACATGATCTATGACGGCGGTATTTTCCGCGATGTCTATCTGACATCCGCACCGCTCGTACAGATTCAGGACTATCACTACACGACAACTCTCGATGCGTCCTACACCAACGCGGTTCTGAACATTGAAGCGGATATCCGCAACCTGTCGAGCACCGTCAGCCAGGGCTGGACGCTCTCCGCTTCCGCCTACGATCGAAGCGGTACGGCTCTGTTTACCGATGAAGAAGTTTCTGTGCCGGTACTGGCCAGCACAAAGACCAATAGCGTTTCCCTGAGCACCGTTGTAAAAATCCAAAGCTCTGGTCCGCAGAAGATCCAAACCTCTACGCTCTGGTCATCACCCTTAAAGATGCCAATGGTAAAGAAGTGGAAACCGTTTCGACACAGCTCGGTTTCCGTCAGGTGGAATTCACCCGTACCGAAGTGGATGAAAACTATCGCGTGACCACCACCCACTGGGATCCGGTAAAAATCAACGGCAAGCGTCTGCTGCTGAAAGGCGCCAACCGCCACGACACCGACCCGTTCCATGGCAAGGCGACTCCTCAGGCGGCCGTCGAAGAAGATGTGAAGCTGATGAAGCAGAACAACCTGAACGCTATTCGTACTTCGCACTACTCCAACGACGACTACCTGTACTGGCTCGCCAACGACTGGGGCATGTACCTCATCGGCGAAACCAACATGGAATGCCATGCGATCATGGGCAATTCCGAAAAGCAGGGCTGGTTCTACGAACTCGGTCTGGATCGTACAGAAACCGCCTTTAAGCGTCTGCGCAGCAACCCGTCGATTGTGATCTGGTCAATCGGAAACGAAATGACTTACAACAGCGACAAGAACTTTGCAAACGGTCTTCAGCGCGACATGATCTGGTACTTCAAAAATCATGACAGTACCCGTCCGGTTCATTCCGAAGGAAACGACGGCAACCTGGGTACCGACATGCGTTCCAACATGTACCCGAGTACGGGCACCGTATGGGATCGCGGCGGCGAAGGCAAAATGCCCTACGTCATGTGCGAATACGCCCACGCGATGGGCAGCTCCGTCGGCAACCTGAAAGAGTACTGGGATGCCATCCGCGCCGAAGAAAATCAGCTTGGCGGATTTATCTGGGACTGGGTGGACCAGTCGCGTGCCGTCGATCTCAAAAATCTTGGCGTAACGTACAGCGTTTCGGAGAAAAAGGCCTGTCCGGTACCGCCAACGGAGACTGGGTAACGTTGGAAACACCGGCTGGAACATTCAATGTCACCCAGTCTTTAAACGGCTACCTCTCCTATCCGGATACGGACGGCAAAGTCGGCAGCGCACTTTCCGGCTCCGGCAAGGCGTTTACGCTTGAAGCGATCGTTAAGCCGTATGCCACCGTCAACGATGATGTCTTCCTGTCCAAGGGCGACGATCAGACGACGCTGAAAATGAACGGCTCGGGCAAGCTGGAATTCTTCGTCAAGAGCGGAAACAGCTGGTCCGGCATCCAGTGCGACGTACCAGCCAACTGGAATAACAACTGGCATCAGATTGCCGCTACGTATGATAACGGCACGGCGAAAATTTACGCGGACGGCGTCCTGCTCAAGGAAGGTTCCATTGCCACAAACATCGAGCTGCAGGAGCACGCGATCCAGGTCGGCGCGGATACCGTCAAAGGCCGCTACTTCAACGGTGAAGTCGCCATGGGCCGCATTTATAACAAGGCTCTGAGCGCCGACGAAATTGCCGGACAGAATTCGGCGAATCCAGCCATCAAGTCCGATGACGCTTCCGTTCTCTTCTGGGCCGATACCGCGGATACGCATGGCGAAGGCGCAGTCGATGCCTGGGATTACTACGCCACCGATGCCGGCCAGAAGAGCGGTACGAACCTGTACAAGGACGAAATCAAAGGCAAATTCTACGGCTACGGCGGCGACTGGGGCGATCGTCCAAACGACAACTCGTTCTGCGAAAACGGCCTCATTTCACCGGACCGCAACCCGCAGCCGGAGCTGATGGAAGTCAAGAATCAGTACAAGAACTACTGGTTCAGCGCGGAAATCGAAGATCTCGACGCGAAAAAGTCAACGTCTATAACGAATCCAGCTTCACTAACCTGAACAAATACGACGTGATCTGGGAAGTTCTCGAAAACGGTATCGTTGTGGATACGGGAACCGTACAAAACATCGATGTAAAACCGCAGACAACGGGAACCATCTCTGTTCCGTTCAAGATGCCCGAAACGCTCAAAGACGGCGCCGACTACTATCTGACTCTCTACGTAAGAACGAAATCCGATGAAAAATGGGCCGATAAAGGCTTTGATCTCTGCTGGGATCAGATCGCCATTCCGGCTCCAGTCGGCCAGAAGACCTATACGTCGGCAGATACCGCCACGATCACAAGTACCAATGATCTGTACACCGTAGCCGGCAAGGATTACTCCTTCCAGATCGACAAGACGACCGGCATCATCAGCGACTACACCTTCAAAGGCGAAAAGATGCTCGAAACCGGCCCGACGCCAAACTTCTGGCGCGGAACGTTCGAAAACGATAAGAACAATTTCGACTGGAACTGGTCCAAAGCTGATGACGAACTCCATGTAGAATCCATCACCGCCTCCAAAGACGACGATAATAACGACGTCATCACCGCGAACCTCACCCTGCCGCAGGCCGGCAATACGAAAGTCGACATGACGTACACCATCCTGGGCGACGGCGCCGTCAGGATCGGCATGAAAGTCGATGCGACTAGCAGCGGCATGGGCAGCTTCCTGCGCATCGGTTCGCTGATGACGACTACCGAAGGCTACGAAGATGTCAAATGGTACGGAAACGGACCGGTAGAATCTCTCTCCGACCGCAAGACGTTCGGCCGTCAGGGCATTTACTCTTCGACGGTAGGCGAACTGTTCTACCCGTACCTGAAAGTCGATGACACCGGTACGATGACCGACACGAACTGGATGGCCCTTTCCGGAGACGGCAAGAACACCCTGCTCGTTGTAGCAACCACTCCGCTGGAAATGCAGGCCCTGCACTTCACACCGGATGATCTGAACTCCACCAATCACCCATACGGCCTTAACCCGCGCAAGGAAACCATGGTTGGCGTCAACTACGGCAGCCGCGGAACCGGCGGTGCCACCTGCGGACCGGATACGTTAAGCCAGTACCAGCTGTACAACGATAAGGCATACGAGTGGGAATTCACCATTCTGCCCGTTGAAGGCAGCGAAATGAAAGAGCAGTCGCTGACCGACAAGGCTTCCGAATTCCGTACCGTAGATTCCTTTGACCGGACCGAATACGACAAGGAACGCGCAGCCGAACTGATCGAAATGGTCGACTCCTTCCTGCCGTATTCCTACAGCCAGATGGAAGAAGCCAAAGAACTGATCGATATTCTCAAGACGATGCCGGATGCGCAGAAAGCCATTGTCTGCCCGGAAGGCAGCGACCGCATTGCCAAGATGGAAGCCTATATTCCAGAACTTGAAGCGCTCCAGGGAAAAACTGCCTACATCGAAGACAAATCGGCAAACAAGCTCGATGTCGATCTCGAAGCCACCGCAAATCTGCTTAAAAACGGCGAAGACATCAATATGAGCGGCTACGTGACCATCGGTCATGGCGATGTTCTCGATGATGTGCTCGAAAGCGGAAATTCCTGGTCGATCGCAATTGAAGCGACCCCTACCGGCACGAAGCAGTACAACATTCTGGCCGCCAAAGGCGACGAGACGTTCGAAATCCGTACCGACCAGTCCGGAAACAGCTACGACTACTCGTTCCATACCAAAGCGGGCAGCAGCTGGAAAACGACCGAATATAAGAACCTGACTGAGGAAGAAAAAACAAACTTCCTGGGCAATGAACATACCTACCTGGCTGTCTTTGATGCCGAAAACAGCAAGCTCGTCTTCTACGCCGACGGCCAGCAGCGCGGTCAGGTATCGCTGAGCGCAGGCACCCACCCAAGCGGATCGGGCGTTGCCTTAGCTCTGGGTGCAGACCTGGGCAACGGACGAACCGGTATGTACAGCTTCAAGTCCATGAAGATTTTCTCGAGCGCCATTGATCCGACTGCGCTTGCAGCGAAGACAGCCGCTTCCGAAGATACTGAGCTCTGGCTCGATATGGACAACTGGAAGCAGAAAGCCGCGAAAGTTGTCGAAAGCGCCACGATTACCGCAGACAAAACGACCATCACAGCCGGCGATACCGTCAGCTTCACGCTCTCGGCAACCCCGGCCGATCTTGAGATTGTGAGTGCAGACTGGAGCATTGCAGATGCCAGTGGAAACGAAGTCGATAATGCGCTCGTTTCCGGAACCGGCGCTTCTGCACAGCTGATTACCGTGGCTTCTCTGGCCAAGGGTACCTATACCGTTAAGGCATCCAATATCAACGGAACGAATGTTTCGGCCACATTTGAAGTGACCGTCAACCAGAAACTGGGTCAGGCTATCAACGACCTCGGTCCAAACGATCTGGATACGCCGCTCAACGGCACCGCGGAAATCGGCGATGCAGGCGGACAGCCGGTAATGTACGGCGGCATGGACGTCAACGATCCCGAAAACAAGATCAAAGGCGCCATTACCGGCGGCAGCTTCACCGTCAGCTCCTGGATGTATGTGCCAGCATCCGTTAACGATAAGGTAACAGGTACATGGGAAGTCATGGACGGCCACAACGAAAAGCACAACGTGATCTTCTCGCTGGGCGACAACTGCTTCGCTTACCGTATTTACAAAAATCACGATGTCGAAGGCAATGCCCATATCGACGCGTACGTCAAAGACGTCAATAACAAGTGGAAACAGGCAACCAGCTCCGCTCTGCCGGATGATTTCTTCGACGGCTGGCATGAAATCTCCGCGGTCTACGACCAGACGGCAAAGACGCTGACCATTTACGTCGACGGAGTCGCCAACGGAGCCACCGATGTACCCGATGCGATTGCCGCAAGCCAGGCTCTGACGCCAAATATCGGCTACATGTCCGACAAGGAATACCGCAAATCGCAGATGGGCTTCTCCAACGTCAAAGTGCTGACCAAAGCGCTGAGCGCCGATGAGCTCAAAGCCATGAGCGCCGGTACTTCCACACTGAGAGATGCCGATGTCGCCTTCTGGCTCGACTTCTCCGGCGCAGACCGCACGGATCTCGACGCTCTGCTTAAAGACGCCGATGCTCTCGTTGAAGACAATTACGATGCCGGCTCCTGGACCGCTTTTGAAACCGCAAAAGCTGCTGCAGAGGCACTGAATGAGAAGTACGTCACCAAAGCCAATGTGGATAAAGCGTACGACGATCTCGATGCAGCCATCAAAGCCCTCGTTAAAGTCATTAAGAGCGTTTCGATCAGCGGTGCCGATGTGGTCAAGACCAATAACACCCTGGCACTGACGCTCGCTACCGACCCTGCCGGTGCCAACGTCACTTCCGTAGAATGGAAGGCAGCCGATGCCAAGGGACAGGCCATCGAAGGCGTTTCGATCCTGGCCGATGTCAGCGATCCGAAAAACGCGATTCTGACGGTTGCTGAAGGGGTTGCGGATGCGACCGAAATTACGATCAGCGCCAAAGTCAACGGCAATGCTGCACTTACGGCTACAAAGACCGTAACCGTAAGCGAAACCGTCATCATTAAAGACCTCAGCCCGAACGGACTGAACACACCGCTTCCGGATACAGCCGAAATCGTCTCCAACAGCGAAGGCGACTACGCCGAATCCGGCATGAAGGGCTCCATGAGTCTGAATGACCCGGATCGAAAGGTAACGAATGCGATTACCAGCGGAAACAGCTTCACCGTCAGCTCGCGCGTATTCGTTCCGGAATCCATTAAGAGCACAACCGAAGGCTCCTGGGAATACAACGACAAGTACAGCACGATCGTTTCTCTGGGCGATGACTCCTTCGCCATGCGTGTTCTTACCCACAAAGACGGACGCGTTACGGTCGAGGCCTACCTGAAGATGAACGGCACCAATGAGTGGGTGGAAATCGGTACGCAGAATATCAAGGATGAAACGTCGTTCTTCGGCGCCTTCCACGACATCACCGCCGTATATGACAGCGATCAGGATACGTTCACGATGTATATCGACGGTGAAAAAGTCACTGGCGAGAAAGCGGAACTCGAAGCCGCAGCCGGACCGGCCGCTTCGAACAAAGCTCTCGAACTTGGCTTCATGTCCGATAAGCCGCTGCGTACGTCGCAGATGACCATCTCGAATGTCGCCGTTCTCGCAGACGCTCTGGATGCAGGCGAAGTAAAAGCCCTGACGGAAGGCCGGGCAAGCTATCTCCCGAATGATGAAACCGTCGTTCTGTGGATGAACTTTGCTGAAGATCCAGCAGCCGCCCGCACGGCGCTTGTAGCGAAGTTTGTAGAAATGATGAACAAGGAGCTGAAAGCGGAAGATTACACCGAAGACTCCTGGAACGCATTCAATGCTGCAATGATGAATGCGGCGGGCATCAACGGTAAATATTCGACCGCGAAAAACGCAGCCGATCTTCAGGCCGCTCTTGAAGCCGCTTATGCCGGACTTGAAGAAGCCGAAGAACCAGATCCAGGCCAAGAAATCGACACGACGCTTCTGGAAGCTGCCTGCGACAAGGCCGGCAAACTGAACCTTGCTGAATTTGGCGAAACCGGCAAAGCCGCCTTTGCCAGCGCCAAAGCCGCTGCTGAAGGCGAACTGGCCAAACCGGTCAGCCAGGCTGAGGTCAACGCCAAAGCCGCCGCACTCAACCAGGCGATGCTGGCGCTGCGCAAGACGCCAAAAAGCTCCGCGCTTCCAAAATAAGAGACGGGCTGGCACAGTCTGAAACTGTCTTGCGCACCTCTTCTTTACACTCTGTTTTACACACTGTCTGATTCACAACCATAAATCGTCCCGGACCGCTTTTGGAGGGCAAACCGGAAGCGGGACGGACGATTCTTCCAGATGGCCAGACGAAACAAATCCTCACGCATACGATTTCCACAGCTCCCTTCAGTCGGGCAAAACGGAAGGAAAACGCATCGAATCGGCTAGCGGGACTTCTTCTTCGTCTTTAGACAGAGCGCAAAATCCCCTGCGGATTTTCACCTGCATCTCTTTGGATGCACACCAAACGAACAAACTGGACCTTCTTTTAAAGGATGTCCTTCTACCATACGGGCAAAAAGCTGTCGGAAGACATCACGCTTCCGACAGCTTTTTCTATGGTTTCGCGTTTTGTTCGGACTGATTTTTCGTCCCGCCAGCTTTTACCGCATCGGTGCTGCCGAGTATTTTGGCCTGACAAAAACCAGGAAAATCGAAGGTAAAACTAAGTTAAACTTTGGATCATTAAATACCATTGGAATAATCGGTTACCTGTTTTGACACCCTCATAAAAAGTACAAACAGGGCGTGTTTTCCTTAAATAAGGGAATGTACCTTCCAATATCAACCTATTCGTGTTACTTCAACAAAAATGAACGCTGTTCATTTAGTAAAAAACAAGTAAATTCATTGAAAATTTTAAAGTAAAAACAAAATTCCATGCTCCCAATCTTGCCAACATTCCCTGAAGAAGACTACCATGGGGATAACCATGTAACCGTTTGCAGAAAGCTCTCCAGGCCCTGCGGGCGGCACATGAAAAGAAAAGTAAAGGAG